>CAVRFE010000001.1:0-54479 GCA_963720325.1 uncultured Actinomycetota bacterium
GACCGCTCCCTTTGGCCACTCGGGCAACCTGCCGGGTGCTGTCGCGCGACAGCGACTTGAGAGGATAGCGCAGACGCAACCGCCACAGACCACCCGGCCGGGCGTCGCCAGCCACTGCGTACGGAGGGAGCCCGCATGGCCGCCGACTCATCGTTCGACATCGTGAGCAAGGTCGATCGGCAGGAAGCCGACAACGCACTCAACCAGGCCGCGCGGGAGATCGCCCAGCGCTACGACTTCAAGGGTACGGGCGCTCAGATCCGCTGGTCGGGCGAGCTCGGTGTGGAGATCGCGGCCAATTCGGAGGAGCGGGCGAAGGCCGTCCTCGACGTTTTCAAGGAGAAGCTGGTCAAGCGGGGCGTGTCGCTGAAGAACCTCGAGGCCGGCGATCCGAAGCAGTCCGGCAAGGACTATCGCATCGAGGGCACGTTCGAGCAGGGGATCTCCCAGGAGAACGCCAAGAAGGTCGCCAAGATCGTCCGCGACGAGGGACCCAAGGGCGTCAAGGTCCAGGTCCAGGGCGACGAGGTACGGGTCGCCAGCAAGAAGAAGGACGACCTCCAGCAGGTCATCTCGCTGCTCAAGGACAAGGACCTCGACTTCTCCCTGCAGTTCGTCAACTATCGCTGAAGCCCAGCTATCGCTGCACCCCACTACCGCTGTGCCCAGCGAGCGCGTCGAGCCGCGCCACCCGGTCGCGGGTGGGTGGATGGGTGGAGAACAGGCGTACGAGACCTCGCTGCCGGAACGGGTTGGCGACCATGAGCGCCGCCGTGCTGCGGAGGCCGGGTTCGGCGGGCAACGGATGCCGGCGGGTCGTCAACTCCAGCTTGCGGAGCGCGTTGGCGAGGGCACTCGGGTCTCCGGTGATCCGCGCGGAGGTGGCGTCCGCCTCGTACTCCCGGGACCGGACGATTGCGAGCTGCACCACGGACGCGGCGACCGGGCCGACGACAAGCAGCAGAAGTACGCCCAGCGGACGTGCTCGGCGTCCGTGGCCGCCACGCCGAGGCGCCCAGGCGTACTGGGCGACGGACAGGATCATGCCTGCCACCGTGGCTGCCACCGAGGACAGCAGGATGTCGCGGCTCGCGATGTGGCCGAGTTCGTGTCCGAGGATGCCGCGTAGCTCCCGCGGATCGAGCAGATGCAGGAGCCCCTCGGTGACACAGATCGACGAGCGGCGCGGGTTGCGTCCGGTGGCGAACGCGGTCGGCGTGACCGTCGGTGAGAGATACACCGCCGGGATCGGTAGCCGCATGACGGTCGCCAGGTCGCGGACCTGTCGGCACAGTTCGGGATGGTCGGCCTCACTGACCGGGTATGCCCGCATCGCGTGGAGCGCGAGCCGGTCGCTTCCGAAGTATGCGTACGAACAGAACGCCGCCGCGACCGCCGCGGCGACCAGCAGGCCCGCCACGCCGCCCACCAACCGGCCGCCCAACAGCAACAAGGCCGTCAGGGCAGCCAGCAGCGCCATCGTCTTGAGCCGGTTGCGATGGCAGTGAGTGCGGTCGTACATCCCGTCGATGGACCTCCGACCGGAAAACGTCGACCCTCGTGGCCGGCGTTCCCGTCCGGACGTGGTTACAGCGTTACATCAGGTGAGAGCCGCCGGTTCCGCGCACTAGACGATGTCTGCGCCGGTCCCGACCAGATCCTCCAGGTAGGCGCTGATGATGTCGGCCTTCACTCCGCAGCGCAGGCCCAGATAGCCGTCGGGGCGGACGAGGAGGACCGAACCCCCTCGCCGTCCGAGCAGCTGGCGCGCCTCGCCGTAGCGGTCCAGCAGGGTGACTCCGGGCACGGTGCTCATCCCGCCGCCGATGACCTCGCCGCGTACCGCCGACCCGAACGTTGCCCGGAGCGAGAAGACGACCTCGGCCGACAGGCTGCCGAGACCGATCACCGTCCAGTGGGTGCCGCGCAGGATGTCGAACAATGCGACGTCGGACCCGTGTACGGGACTCCACAGGCGTACGTCCGGCATCCGGTCGCCCGAGTGCACCACGATCTCGCGGCCGCCGAGCTCCTGCGACAGACGCGAGTCGCGGTAGTGCGGATCCGACGGACTTCCGGCACCCGCGCTCCCACGCCGACGAGCGGAGCGGGCGGGCGTGAACAGGCGTGGCCGGCGGACGCGCAGGCGCCGCGGCCTGGATCCGGCCTCCTCGAGAAGGGCCAGGAACAGGTCCGCCGGCTGGCCGAGCAGGCTCCGCGCGACCGGTAGGCGTTCGGCCTCGTAGCTGTCGACCAGGTCATCGCCGGCACCGCGCACCACGGCGTCGAGTTTCCAGCCCAGGTTGTACGCGTCCTGGAGTCCGGCATCCAGCCCCGTACCGCCTCGCGGCCCACCGTGGGCTGCGTCGCCGGCGAGGAACACCCGGTCGGCGCGGAGCGCGTCGGCAACATGCGGCCGGACGGGGTACGAGGAGACCGGTCCGGAATCCACGAACCGCACGTGTTGCCATCCGGTACGCCGGTGGAACAGGTCTTCCCAGGTCCGAAGGGTGAGCGGAACGTCCGGGCGTGCGGACACCTCGTCGGCCGAGACCATGACCTGCAGCGTCCAGGCGGACGCGTCGGGACCAGCCGCCAGGATCGTGACATCGCCGTCGTCGGTACGCCAGACATGAGCCCCAGCCCCGGCGCTTCCAGCCGCGTCCACACTCCCGGCCTCGTCCACACTCCCGGTCGTCGCGTCCATGCCGGCAAGAGCGAACTCACCGGCGTACGTCCGACGCTCCACCGTCACGGCTGCATCGGCACCTGCAGCAGCACCAGCACCAGCCGTGGACGAGATCCCGACCTGCCCACGCACCATGCTGTCGGCCCCGTCGGCACCGACCACGTAGCTGGCCCGGATCTCCCGTTCGTCTCCGTCGGGACCGTGCAGCCACACCCGGACCCAGCCGCGATCCTGGCGAAGCCGATAGACCTCGCATCCCGACTCCACCCGCACGTCATAGGTCGCCAGGCGCTCGCCGAGAACCCGCTCGAGCGTCGGCTGCGGGACCAGCAGGCTGGCGGAATAGGGGCGCCCGGGCTGGCGCCGACGTGGCGGATCGAACCAGGACAGATCCGCGAGCAGCCGGCCACGGTCGCCACGGCCGGGCGGCGCGTAGAACCGCACCCGGGCGGCGGCACCCTCGTCCGCGAGCAGGCGCGGGTCCACCCCGAGATCGGCCAGGATCTCCAGGGTCCGCGGGTGCAGGATCTCCCTCACCGCCGGGCCTCGCCGCGGCTCAGCCGAACGATCCACGAGACGGACGTCGACCCCGCGCCTGGCCAGGTCAAGACTCAGAGTGAGGCCGGTCGGACCCGCACCCACGACGAGGACCTCGCAGGCGTCGGGATCCCGTACGCCCCCTCGCCGGTTCGCGCTCACGCGGCGAGGCTAGTCAAGGCTCCCCGCCGGGTCCGACGCCGGCCGGGCCCAGCCGGAAAACGCCATGATCAGCCGACCGATCACAGCGGCGACGGGAGGTCGCGAAGCACGTCGAGGACGAGACCGGGCGAGACCGAGAGCGCTACGCCGAGCGCCACCGTCACTCCCACCGCGATCGCCGCCGGCCACGGCGTCAGGCTCGCCGGTCCCGACGCGTCGGCCTCGACGGAGGACGAGTTCTCCTCACCGGCCGGCGCGAACAGCAGCGCGGTCCAGTACAGGTAGTACGCCAGTCCGATCACGACATTGACCGCCATCACGACCGCGAGCCAGCCGGCACCCCCGTCGACCGCCGCCTGGAACACCACGACCTTCCCGAACAGTCCGACCAGACCCGGCGGCAGGCCCGCCAGCGCGAGCAGGCAGAACGCGAGCGCCAGCGCCCGCACCGGGTCGGTCCAGAACAGGGCGCGGTAGTCCGCGAGCCGCCGACCGCCGCCTCCGGTCCCCGCTACCACCGCCACGATCCCGAACGCGCCGAGGTTGACCACCGCGTAGATCAGCAGGTAGGCGACGGTCGCGGCCATGACGCTGGTCACCGCGCCACGGGCGAGACCACCCGGTGGCACCGCACCCAGCGGCACCAGCAGATAACCGGCCTGCGCGACACTCGACCACGCGAGCAGCCGAACCGCGTTGCGCTGACGGAGCGCGACCAGATTTCCGAGCGTCATCGTCAACGCCGCGAGGACCGCGATGATCGGCGCCCACACCGAGACGTACGAGGGGAAGGCAATCCCCACCACCAGCAACAGTCCGACGAGGCCTGCCGCCTTCGACACGACGGAGAGGTAGGCGGCGACCGGCACCGGTGCGCCGACGTAGGTGTCCGGCACCCAGAAGTGGAACGGCACCGCACCCACCTTGAAGGCCAGCCCGACCAACGTGAGCACGATCCCGAGCCCCACGACCCGGGTCGCCGGCCCTTGCTCCGAACCCAGCGTGAACGCGATCCGGTCGAGGTACACGGTCCCCGTCACCCCGTACACGAGCGAGATGCCGAACAGCATCACTGCGACGGAAACCACCGACACCAGGAAGAACTTCAGCGCCGCCTCGGGTGCGCGCCGATCCCCGCCGCTCAGACCCACGAGCGCGAACGCCGGCAGCGAGACGAGCTCGAGCGCCACGACCAGGGTCACCAGGTCGCGGGCGGCGGCAAGCGCCATGGCACCGCAGGTGGAGGCGAGCAGCAGGAAGTGGTATTCACCGAACGGCAGCCGGTCGCCCAGCGTCCCGCGAGCGGACAGCAGCACGACGACGCCAGCGCCGCCGGCTACCAGCAGCTGGAACACGAGCGTGGTGTCGTCGACCACGTACGAACAGCTCTGCGGTCCGCCAGCCGATCCACTGCCTTGCTGAGCCAGTACGCAGAAGACCGCACGAGCCGGCCCGCGTAAGGGCAGAAGTAGCAGCAGGGCCACCGCCAAACCGCCGAACGCCATCCACGACACGACGCTGCGGCGTACCCGGGTCGGCACCACGACGTCTGCCACCAGGACCGCCATCGCCGTGAAGGCCACCATGACCGGCGGCGCGATCGCGAGCCAGTCGACCGGCTGGACCAGGTAGGACATCCGCCATCACCGTCCGACCAGGACGGCGACGGCCGGCTCGGTGACGACCAGCAGCGTCCCCGGCCAGAGTCCGAGCACCAGGATCAGCGCGACCAGCGGCGCCCAGGACCAGACCTCGACCGTCGTGACGTCGCGCAGCGCCGAGCCGTGTCCCGTGGCAACGAGGCGGGGTCCGATCGTGTCCGTGCCCTGGCAGATCCGGCGTACGAGCAGCAGCAGATAGCCCGCGGTGAGCACCGCGCCGACGCCTGCGACCACCATCAGGACGAGGTACGTGGTGCGCTCCAGCGCCGCGCCCGGGCCGTACGCGCCGAACAGGGCGAGCATCTCCCCCCAGAACCCAGCCAGGCCCGGCAGGCCGAGACTCGCCACCGCGGCGAACACGAACACGCCGCCCAGCCTCGGCGTCCGGACGTACAGCCCGCTGCCGAGACCAGCAAGGTCACCGGTGCCGTGCCGGTCGGTGATGGCGCCGGCGAGGAAGAAGAGCAGCCCGGTGATCAGCCCGTGTGCGACTCCCGCGAACAACGCGCCGTTGACGCCGACCGGGGTGAGCGTCGCGATGCCGAGCAGGACGAATCCCATGTGTCCGACGGAGGAGTACGCGACGAGCCGTTTCAGGTCGCGCTGCAGGAAGCAGGCAAGTGCGGCGTACACGATCCCGACTGTGGCCAGGCCCGCGAGGTAGGGAGCGAGCACCCGGACTCCGTCGGGCACGACCGGCAGCCAGACCCGGATGAACCCGTACGAGCCCATCTTGAGCAGCACGCCGGCCAGCAGCACGGACCCGATCGTGGGCGCCTTCGCGTGCGCGTCGGGCAACCAGGTGTGCAGTGGCCACAGGGGACTCTTCACGGCAAGGCCGAGACCGATCGCGAGCGCCGCGATCACCTGCGCGTCGTGCCCGATCCCCCGACCGCCGCGCACTGCCAGTTCGGTGAGGTCGAACGTCCCGGTGTTCGCGTGGACGAAGAGGAAGCCCAGCACCATCAGGCCGCTGCCGAGCAGCGTGTAGAGGAGGAACGTGGTGGCAGCCCGGCGACGTCCGGCCGGATCGTGCGGGTCGCCCCACACCGCGATCACGAACCACATCGGGATCAGGACGACCTCGAAGCACACGAAGAAGACGATCAGGTCGAGCGCCACGAACGTTCCGAGCATGCCGACCTCGAGCAGGAGCACCAGCGCGACCAGGGCGCGGAGCCGTCCGGCGGCTGGCATGACCCGCGTGGTGGCGAGCAGGCAGCAGAACGCCAGCAGCGCGGTCAGCAGCACCATCGGCAGCGAGATCCCGTCGACGCCCAGGTGCCACCGGACACCGAGCGCCGGGATCCAGCTCACGTCGGTCTCGAACTGCATGCGGCTGGTGTCGCCGTAGTCGAACGTGGCCGCCACGGCGACCGCCACCAGCAGCGTCACCGCGCCGATCACGGCACCCGCCGTCGCCACCGCCCGGTCCGACATGGTGCGCGGTGCGACCAGCACCAGCCCGGCACCTGCCAGGGGCACCACGAGCAGCAACCAGACCAGAACGTTCACGAGCGGATCCCGGCGGCGACGGCGAGCACGACGACTCCGGCGACGAGCAGGCTCAGATACGTGGAGACGTTGCCGCTCTGCAGCCGGCGCAGTGCGCCACCGAGCCAGCGCGCGGTCCGGCCGGAGCCCAGGACGTAGAAGTCCACCACGTCGCGGTCGGTCGCCACGACCGTCCGGGCCAGGGCCCAGACAGGGCGGACGATCACAGCCGTGACGAGTGCGTCGAACCGAAAGCCCTGTGCCAGGACCGGGCGGGCCCGACCGAGCAGCACCGCCGGATCGCGGCTGCCGAGCAGTACCCAGGCCAACACCACGCAGGCCGCGGCCGCGACCGTGACCAGCACGGAGACTGCGGCCATCCGTACGTGGAGCAGGCTCAGCTCCGTCGCCGCACCGGCCGGACCACCTTCGCCGCCGTCGAGCCATGCCGCCCAGTCACCCGGGACCAGCACCACCAGCCCGAGCAGAACGCTGGGTACGGCGAGCACCACCAGCGGCCAGCGCATCGAACGCGGCGTCGCGCCGGCCGCCACAGGTGTCGTCGCCGGACCGAAGAAGACACGGACCCAGAGCCGGGTGCAGTACGCGGCCGTCAGGCCAACGGTGACGAACCCCGCGACGAGAAGGGTCCAGGCCGCCCACCCGGCGAGCGGCCCGCCAGTCACCGTGGCCTCCCGGATCGCACCGAGCACGGCGTCCTTGGCAAAGAAGCCCGACAACGGTGGCAATGCGGCCAGGGCGCCGAGCCCGATCGTCATCGTCACGAAGGTCACCGGTCGGGCTCGGCGCAGCCCACCCATCGCCGACAGGAGGTTGCTGCCCACCGCCTGGATCAGCACGCCGGCGCACAGGAACAGCAGCGCCTTGAACGCCCCGTGCACCACCAACAGCAGCAGACCCGCGGCATAGCCACCCACGGCCAGGCCGGCGAGCATCATGGCGAGCTGGCTCACCGTCGACCAGGCCAACACGCGCTTGAGGTCGTCGTCGGCCAGCGCGGCGAGCGCCGCTCCGACCATGCCGACCGTGGCGACGACCGCGAGCACCGCCAGCGTGACCGGTGCAAGCTCGAACACCGGTAGCAGCCGGGCCACACAGAACACCCCGGCCGCCACCATCGTTGCCGCGTGGATCAGCGCACTGACCGGCGTCGGACCGGCCATCGCGTCCGGAAGCCAGATGTGCAACGGGAACTGGGCCGACTTGCCGACCACACCGCAGAGCAGCAGCAGGGTCGCCAGCGTCGCTGTACCCGGGGCCAGTCCGTGGTCGGCGGCGATGCCCTGGATCGCGCTGATCCGGAATGTCCCGGCCGCCACGGCGAGGACGAAGATCCCGAACAGGAACCCGACGTCGCCAAGGCGCGTGACCAGGAACGCCTTCAGCGCACCGTCACGGGCCTCGGCCAGTTCCCAGTGGTGGCCGATCAGGAAGTACGAGCAGATGCCCATCACCTCCCAGCCGACCAACAGCACCAGCAGGTCATCCGCGGTGACCACCAGCAGCATGGCGGCGGTGAACAACGAGATCAGGCAGACGTACGACGGATAGCGAGGATCACCGCGCAGGTAGCCGACGGAGTAGACCTGGACGGCCAGCGCCACGCTGGTCACCAGCAGGCTGACCAGGGCCGAGAGCCCGTCGATCCGGAACGCGACGTCGAACCCGAGCGCACCGGTCGGCACGTACGCGAGCACCAGCGTCGCCGGCTCCAACCGCGCGAGCACATCTGCGGTGACCACGACACCCGACGCGAGGAACCCGATCGCGGCACCGACAACGCCGATCGGGGCGACCGCGCGCGGCGTCCGCCGGCCCAGGCCCAGGGCGAGGACCGCGGCAACGAACGACACCACCACTCCGAAGACCGGCACCACCCCACTGATCGGCAGGACAGTCCCTAGAAATCTCATCGGTCGACCTCGGCGGCCGTTCCGGGGTGGTCCGGGCTGCCGGCGAGCACGCTCCGGGACACCTGCGCCGATCCGGCCGTGGCCGGTGGTTGCGTGTCGTCCGAGGGGGTCGTCGCGGCCTCGACCGCGGCGGGTTCCTCCCCGTCGCGGTCGGCGAGATCGCGGAGTGCCTCGACGTCGACCTTCGCGTTGGTACGGAAGACGAGCAGGACGATCGCGAGTCCCAACCCGATCTCCGCGGCAGCGATCGTGATGACGAACAACGTCAGGGCCTGGCCGGTGTGCAGGTCGTCGCGATGCCACGCGTCGAACGCCAGCAGGTTGAGGTTGACCGCGTTCAACATCAGCTCGACGCCTATGAGGACCAGGACTGCGTTGCGGCGGGCGAGCACGCCGTAGACCCCGATCCCGAACAACAGGGCAGCGACCAGCAGCGGAAACGCGAGCGGCATCAGCTACCGTCCCGCCCTCGGCCGGACTGGGCACCACCGGACTGGGCACCACCGGACTGGGCCCGACTGGACAGCACGATCGCCCCCACCAGGGCCGCGAGCAGGAGCAGCGACAGCACCTCGAACGGCAGGACCCAGGTCGAGAAGAGTGCCTCACCGGTAGCCCGCGCACCACCGACCTCCACCTGGCCGAGGTCGATGACCTCACCGGCGAACCCAGCCAGCATCGCCGTACCGAGGACACCAGCAACGCTGGCCGCGACCACGCCCGCGAACCACGCGTTCGCCTTGGACAGCTCGCGTACCGGACCGGTGGGAGCCCGGGTCAGCATCAGCGCGAACATCAACAGGACGACGACGGCACCTACGTAGATCAGTACCTGGACCCACGCGACGAACTCCGCGGCCAGCAGCAGGTAACACCCGGCGAGCGCGGCCAGCGTCACCGCCAGCCACAGGGCGGCGTGTACGACCCGCGCGGTGGTGACGACGAGCAGCGCGGAGCCGACCGCGGTCGCTCCGAGCAGGACGAACAGGACGTTGACCACGATCATGCGTCGTCCTCGCCTGGACGCTCGTGCGGTCCGGGCAGCCGGTCGGTCGCGCGCACGGCGCGGTCGGCGGCCGCGATCTCCTTGGCCGGCTCCGCCCCGGGGTCCGTGGCCGGCGGCGCGGGTACGGTCCACATCCACTCGCGGAGGACGTCCTTCTCGTGGGTGAGGTCACCGATGTCGGTGGTGGCGTACTCGAACTCCGGCGACCAGAACAGCGCGTCGAAGGGACAGACGTCGATGCAGATCCCGCAGTACATGCAGAGGGAGTAGTCGATCGCGAACCGGTCGAGCACGTTGTGGCTGCGCTCACGGGCGTCGACCTGCTCGGTCGGCTCGGCGGCCGGGACCGCCTCCTTGTGCGAGTCGATGTAGATGCACCAACACGGGCACTCGCGTGCGCAGAGCATGCAGACCGTGCAGTTTTCCTCGAAGAGCGCGATGACACCGCGCGACCGCGGCGGCAGGTCTGGCTTGACGTCGGGATAGTGCTGGGTGACCGAACGCCTGGTGAGGTTGCCGAGGGTCACCTTCAGCCCGTGGGCCAGTCCCTTGCCTGGCAGGTCCTTCATGGTCGTAC
The DNA here is from genome assembly GCA_963720325.1 of uncultured Actinomycetota bacterium. GTDB lineage: Bacteria > Actinomycetota > Actinomycetes > Propionibacteriales > Actinopolymorphaceae > Thermasporomyces. Next base: position 10,061 of record CAVRFE010000001.1, read on the forward strand.
CGTCCTTATGGTCGTACCACCGCGACGACGCCGGTGAGCGCGAGCTGGAACAACGCCAACGGCACGAGGAGCTGCCAGCCCAGCCGCTGGAGCTGGTCGGCTCGCAGGCGCGGACAGGCCACCCGTACCCAGATCACGACGAACGCGACCGCCCCCGTCTTGAGCAACGTCCACAGCCAGCCGAGCTGGTCCGCGGCAATGCCCTGCCAGCCGCCGAGGAAGAGCACCGTGGTCAGGCCCGCGAGGACGACGATTCCGGCGTACTCGGCCAGCAGGAACAGCGCGAACCGCAGCCCGGTGTACTCGGTGTACGGACCGAAGATGATCTCCGCGTCGGCCACGGGCATGTCGAACGGCGGACGGTGCAGCTCGGCCAGCCCGGCCACGAAGAACACGAAGAGCCCGGGGAGCTGCCACAGCAGCCACCACGGGCGCCACGCCTCCACGATGCCGCTGAGGGAGAGGGTGCCCGCCGCCATTGCCACGCTCGCCGCGGCCAGGACGAACGGCAGCTCGTACGCGAGTAGCTGGGCGGCCGAGCGGAAGCCTCCCAGCAGGCTGTACTTGTTGCCGCTCGCCCAGCCGGCAACCAGCGAACCGAGCACGCCGACCGCCATGACCGCGAGCACGAAGAACAGGCCGGTCTCGAGGTCGACGCCGACCAGACCCGGAGCGAGCGGGAGAGCCACGAGGACGACGAGGTAGGGCACGAGGGCCAGGACCGGGGCGAGCTGGAAGAGCCGGCGGTCGGCGGTCGCGGGTACGACATCCTCCTTCTGCGCGAACTTGAGGCCGTCGGCGACGAGCTGGGCCCAGCCGTGGAAACCGCCCGCGTACATCGGTCCGACCCGCGCCTGCATGTGGGCCATCACCTTGTGCTCGGCCTGGCCGACGAGGAGCGGGAGTACGAGGAACGCGGCAAGGGTTCCGCCGACCCGTACCAGCAGGTCGAGCAGCTCACTCACGGTCGCCGCCGGTGGGGGTGTCGCCGTCGGCGGGGGCGCCGCCGCTGGCAGGAGCGTCGCCGCCGGTGGGGGTGTCGCCGCTGGCAGGAGCGTCGCCATCGGCCGAGGTGTCGCTGCCGGCGGGGTCTGGTCGGGAAGTGGGCCGGTCGGGCCGGGCGCTTGCGCCAGCGCGGCCACCTCTTCGTCCCGGGCGTGCCGGCGGGGCGGTCACCGCCAGCGGATCCGGTGCCGGCGAACCCGGTGGCCTCGGCCCCCACGCCTCCACCGCGGGAACGCCAGGCGGTGCCATCCGGCGCCGGCTGGGTGCGCGACCTGCCGCCCGACCCGGTGCTCGACCCGTGGCTCCACCTGGAGCTCGATTGGGTGTGGGCTCGTCCTCGGGGCTTGCGTCGGACTCCCCCGGTTCCTTCGCACCCGGCCAGGCCTTCGCCACCCGGGACGCCAGCACGAACTCCTTGCGTAGCGGGTGCCCCTCGAACTCCTCCGGCAGCAGCAGCGGTGTCAGGCCGGGATGGCCCGTGAACTCGATGCCGAACATCTCCCGGGTCTCCCGCTCGTGCCACGCCGCGCCCGCGTAGATGCCGGTTACCGTCGCCAGGGCCGGTGCCTCGCGCGGGATCCGAGTCCGTACCAGCAGATGCGCCACCCCACCGCCCCCATCCGCGCTACCGAAGTCCTCGGAGCTTCCGGTTGCAGCAGAGCTTCCGGCTGCAGCAGAGCTTCCGGCTGCAGCAGAGCTTCCGGTTGCAGCGGAGCTGTCAGGTACACCCGAGTTGTCAGAGGTATCTCGGTCTAGAGCCCGAGATACCTCTGGCAACTCACCGGAGCCAGGCACCACGGCCGGGTCGAGAAGCTTCACGAGGTGGCACAGCACGGCGAAGCCCTGCTCGAGTTCATCGACGGCCGACAGCCAGTCGAAGTAGGTGCAGCCGAGCTGATCCCGGAGTAGGCGGAGTGTGTCTTCCCACCGTTCCGCGGGCACGTCGATCGTCGGCGGACCGAAACCCTCCTCGAGTCCGACCTCCACGTCCAGATCCTCGGACAGGCGTGCGCGCGCCTCCACCGCGAGGTCGAGCGAGGGTGTCGACGCGGTCCGGTCGATCGGCGCGCGGCGGGGTGGACCCGCGGTCACGACGGGTCGTCCCTGCGGAGTGGGCGACGCAGCAGCGACGTCGGCGACGGAGTTCGCGACGCTCGCTCTGGTGCCCCCGCGTATCTACGCGCGAGCGACTCCGACCGGATCTTGTCCTGCAGCCGGACGATTCCCTGCAGCAGGGCCTCCGGTCGAGGCGGACATCCTGGCACATACACGTCGACCGGCACGATCTGGTCCACGCCTTTCGTCACGCAGTACGAGTCCCAGTAGGGGCCGCCGGAGTTGGAGCAGGAGCCGAACGAGATGACGTACTTCGGCTCGGGCATCTGCTCGTACAGGCGGCGGATCGCCGGGGCCATCTTGTCCGTGACCGTGCCCGACACCACCATCAGGTCGGCCTGACGCGGACCGGGAGCGAACGGGATCACACCGAGCCGGATGAAGTCGTGCCGTGCCATGGACGCGGCGATGAACTCGATCGCACAGCAGGCGAGCCCGAAGTTGAACACCCACAACGACCACCGCCGGCCCCAGTTGAGGACGAACCTCAGCGGTGCGGGTGCGAGTCGCGACACGGCCCCCAGGCTTGCCGCCGCCGCCGATGGTTCCGCCGGCGCCTCCTGCCGCGTCGCGGGCATCGGCAGGTCGACCGCCCCGCCGCCCTCGCGGCCAGTCCCGCGTGGACTCAGGTCCATGTCAACACTCCCTTGCGCCATGCGTACAGGAGGCCGACCGCGATGATCCCGAGGAACACGAACATCTCCACGAGAGTCGGCCACCCGAATCCCGGTGCGGCGAAGACGGTCGCCCACGGAAACAGATAGATCGCGTCGACTGCGAACACGACGTACAGGTAGGCGAACACGTAGTAGCGCACGTGGCTCTGCGCCCACCCATGTCCGACCGGATCGACGCCGGACTCGTAGCTGAGGTACTTCTCCCGACTCGGCCGCTCGGGTCTGAGCAGCCGGCTGGCGCCGAGGGCCGCGGTGGCAAACGCGATCCCGACGAGTACGACCGACAGGATTGCGGTCAGCTGCGCGTAGTAGGTCGAAGTGTCGGCCTGCGCCATGCCCTCCACGCCCGCCTGCCTTCCACTCCGCTTCCGCTCCGGTGCCATCCCGGCCCGCTCCGGCCCATTCCCGCCCGTTCCGCGAGTCTAGGGCTGGGCCCTGCCCGACATGGCCCGCTACGGAACACGGCCACCGCTTCGCGACGTGCCACAACATCGCCAGGAGCCACAACATCCAGCCGGGCCACACATCCAGACGGACTGCCCGCATCGGGACTGGCCGGCGACCCGCCGGCATCGACCGCGCCGGTTGGGCCGCCCATGATCAACGGGTCGAAGATGCCCGTCTTCGGACCGCAATGGGGCACTTTGCGCCTGTTGATCATGGACCGAGATCACCGTGGCGGGCACTCTGGCGCGCCTCTCGACCAATGGCTCGGAATGTCCGGTGGGTGTCTGGCGGTTTGCATCATCGCGGGGTCTTCGGCACTCTCGGCAGCACGGACTTCGACCGGCCCATTGCCGCGCCGGTTATGCCTGTCGAGGAGAACACCGAGGGTTACGCTCGACTTGCAGAATGCAATGGCGATCACGGCAAAGTGCGGTGCCCCACGCACCAACACGACAACCCGGACGTAGCATAGAAGGCCGACATAGGAAAGCGCCGCCGACCTATCCCGGAGCCCTTGTCCCGGATGCCCTCGAAGCGGCGCCCAAGGAGGTCGTTCACCCAGTGACCAAACAGGTCCTGCAGGTCAACCGCGTCATCATCCGCTTTGCCGGAGACTCCGGTGACGGCATGCAACTGACCGGTGACCGGTTCACTCAGGAAACCGCATCCTTCGGAAACGACCTCTCGACATTGCCAAACTTCCCGGCCGAGATTCGCGCTCCGGCCGGCACACTTCCCGGTGTTTCGTCGTTCCAGATCCACTTCGCCGACCACGACATCCTGACGCCCGGCGATGCACCGGACGTCCTGGTCGCGATGAACCCGGCCGCGCTGAAGGCAAATCTCCCCGAACTCCCGCGTGGCGCGACGTTGATCGTCGACGCCGACGAGTTCACCAAGCGAAACCTGTCGAGAGTGGGATATGCGGTCAATCCCCTCGAAGACGGATCGCTGGATGGATATCAGACGCACGCGTTCAAGCTCACCAGCATGACCACCGAGGCGATCAAGGCCGCGCTCGGGCCGGACCAGGGCGGGCTCTCCCGTAAGGAGGCGAGCCGGGCCAAGAACATGTACGCCCTCGGCCTGGTGTCCTGGCTCTACAACCGCCCCACCGAGTCCACCGTTTCGTTCATCAACGCGAAGTTCGGCCGAAATCCTGCCATCCGGGACGCAAACGTCGCGGCGTTCAAGGCTGGGTGGAACTTCGGCGAGACTGCCGAGGCGTTCGCGATCTCCTACGAGGTGCGCCCCGCCGAGATGAAGGCCGGGCTCTACCGCAACATCTCCGGCAACCTCGCACTCGCGTACGGGTTGATCACGGCGACGCAGCGCGCTGGGCTGCCGATGTTCCTCGGCGCCTACCCCATCACGCCGGCCAGCGACGTCCTACACGAACTCAGCAAGCACAAGCGGTTCGGGGTGACGAGCTTCCAGGCCGAGGACGAGATCGCCGGTGTCGGCGCGGCTCTGGGCGCCGCCTTCGGTGGTGCGCTCGGCGTCACCACCACGTCCGGTCCAGGTGTCGCGCTGAAGGCGGAGACGATCGGTCTCGGTGTCACCCTCGAACTGCCGCTGGTGATCTGCGACATCCAGCGCGCCGGGCCCTCGACCGGCATGCCGACCAAGACCGAACAGGCCGATCTGCTGCAGGCGATGTTCGGCCGCAACGGCGAGGCACCGGTGCCGATCGTCGCTCCGAGCTCGCCGTCCGACTGCTTCGACACCGCGATCGAGGCGGTCCGGATCGCCGTCACCTACCGCACGCCGGTGATTCTGCTGTCCGACGGCTACCTCGCCAACGGCTCCGAGCCCTGGCGGATCCCCGAGGTGGCAGACCTGCCGCAGATCAAGGTCGACTTCGCCACCGAGCCCAACCACGAGACCGAGTCCGGCAACCACGTCTTCTGGCCATACAAGCGTGACCCCGAGACGCTCGCCCGGCCGTGGGCCCTGCCTGGTACGCCGGGTCTCGAGCACCGGATCGGTGGGCTGGAGAAGGCCGACGGACACGGCAACATCTCCTACGACCCGACCAACCACGACCTGATGGTCCGCACCCGCCAGGCGAAGATCGACGGCATCGCCCGCAGCCTCCCGCCCCTGGAGGTCGAGGACCCCAGTGGCGACGCCCGGGTGCTGGTGCTCGGCTGGGGATCTACGTACGGACCGATCGGCGCCGCCTGCCGCACCGCACGCGAGCACGGCATCCCGGTCGCGCAGGCACACCTGCGGCACATGAACCCGTTCCCCGACGACCTCGGCGAGATCCTGCACCGGTACGAACGCGTGCTCGTACCCGAGATGAACCTCGGCCAGCTGGCGATGCTGCTCCGCGCCCGATACCTCGTCGATGTCGTGAGTTACAACCGCGTCCGCGGGCTGCCGTTCACCGCTGGTGAGCTGGTGGCCGCGATCACCGAGATCGCCGGATCCCTCGACGACGGGACCGACCAGGCCGGCGCGAGCGACAACGGCACCGGTAGGGCCGGCAATGGCACGTCCGCCAACGGCAAGCATGGCAACGGCTCGAACGGCCGGAACGGCGCGGACAACCCGCTGGCCGCCGCCACCGACCGGGCACGCAATGGCTACCCACATGGAGGAAGCCATCCGAGCACGGGAAGACAAGAGAGCAAAGGAATCTTCAGTGACGACGACTGACCTTCCGCTGCCCGGGCTGCGGGGAGTCCCGACCGCGAGCGAACCGCAGAACCGCAAGGACTTCACCTCCGACCAGGAGGTGCGCTGGTGCCCGGGCTGCGGCGACTACGCGATCCTGGCGGCGGTCCAGGGTTTCCTGCCTGAGCTCGGGGTCAAGCGCGAGAACGTCGTCTTCGTGTCAGGCATCGGCTGCTCGAGTCGCTTTCCGTACTACCTCGACACCTACGGCCTGCATGGCATCCACGGCCGGGCACCGACGATCGCGACCGGCCTCGCCACCACCCGGCCAGACCTGTCGGTCTGGGTGGTCACCGGCGACGGCGACGGCCTCTCGATCGGCGGCAACCACCTCATCCACGCCCTCCGTCGCAACGTCAACCTCAAGATCCTGCTCTTCAACAACCGCATCTACGGGCTGACCAAGGGCCAGTACTCGCCCACCTCCGAGGTCGGCAAGGTCACCAAGTCCACCCCCCTCGGTTCGGTCGACGCCCCGTTCAACCCGGTGTCGCTGGCCCTGGGCGCCGAGGCCACGTTCGTCGGCCGGACACTCGACACCGACCGCGCTCACCTCACCTCGGTCCTGCGTGCGGCGGTCGCCCACCGTGGCGCGTCGCTGGTCGAGATCTACCAGAACTGCAACATCTACAACGACGGCGCGTTCGACGCCCTGAAGGGCAAGGACAGCGCAGCCGACGCCCTGATCCGGCTCGAGCACGGCCAGCCGGTTCGGTTCGGGCGCGACGGCGAGCTTGGTGTTGTCCGCGACCCGGCGTCCGGCGGGCTCCGGGTGGCGCCGGTGGCCGAGACGGGGCTGGATGCCGTCGTCGTCCACGACGCCCATGCCGACGACCCCACCACGGCGTTCGGGCTGTCGCGGCTGGCGGACGCGCAAACGCTGTACCGGTCGCCGATCGGGATCTTCCGCCAGGTCGAACGGGCCACCTACGACGACCTCGCCCGGGACCAGATCACCGACGCTCGCGAGTCGCGCGGACCCGGCGACCTGACCGAGCTGCTGCGGGGTGCCGACACCTGGACGGTCGGCGCCGGCGCCTGATCGCGGTGACCCAACCGTCGGGCGAGATCCAACCATCGCCGACCGGACCAACGGCACCTGGGCACACTCGTGGCCTGGCGTTCGGCCTGTCCGCCTACGTCGCGTGGGGCATGTTCCCCCTCTACTGGACCCTGCTCGAGCCGGCGGGTTCGGTGGAGGTGCTGGCGCACCGGATCATCTGGACGCTGGTGTTCGTGTCCCTGCTGCTCACGATCCGGCCGCGCCGGGGCTGGTGGTCCCGGCTGCGTGCCCGCCCGAGCAGCATCGGCTACCTCGCCGTCGCCGGGCTGATCATCACCGGCAACTGGGGCACCTACATCTGGGCGGTCAACAACGGCCAGGTCGTGCAGACCGCTCTCGGCTACTACATCAATCCACTGGTCACCGTGATGGTCGGCGTTCTGGTCCTCCGCGAGCGCCTCAACCGCGCGCAATGGACGGCCGTCGGCATCGCCACTGTCGCCGTCGTCATGCTGACCGTCGACTACGGACGGCTGCCCTGGGTGGCGTTCACGCTCGCCCTCACCTTCACCGCGTACGCGTTCTGCAAGAAGAAGGCAGGCGTACGCGCGATCGAAGGGCTGGTGGTCGAGACCAGCATCGCCCTTCCCCTCGCCCTCGGCTACGTCGGATACCTGGAGCTCACTGACCAGGCGGCGTTCGGCCATTCCGGGTGGGGCAAGGCGCTCCTGATCGCCGGCGCCGGCATCGTCAGCGGGATCCCGCTGCTGCTGTTCGCGGCGGCTGCCACCAGGATCTCGCTCACGACGTTGGGGATCCTGCAGTACGTCGCGCCTACGCTGCAGTTCCTGATCGGCGTGCTCGTGTTCCACGAGGACATGCCGCCGAAGCGGCTGGCCGGGTTCGGGATCGTCTGGTTGGCGCTGGCGATCTTTACCTGGGACGGCCTGCGGCGAACCCGGCGGAGCTTCGCCGGCCCGGCAGCGCCAGGATCCGCGCCGCCATCACAGCAAACAGCTCGCGCCTCCGGGCGAGGCTGACCGGCGGCGCCCACAGTCCGCGTTCGAGTCCGGCGATCCCCGGATCCAGTCCGAACCTCGCCACCCAGTGGTGCAACCACTGCGGATGGGGGCAGTAGCGGTGCTCGGCGGCGAACCACGCCACCAGCGCGTGGCGCATCACCTTGGTGAGCAGCTCGTGGAACAGCCAACCGTCCCCGCTTCGGGCGCACATGGCCAGATCGCGGTCGTACGACGCGAGCTCGTCGGTCAGCACCGAGCGTGAGCGTGCGACCAGCTCGGGCGGGAACGCGGAGAGCTCTGAGCGGATGTCGGACCCGGCGCCACCTCCGTCGTCGAGCAGCGCACCGTAGGCGAACCCGGACACGGCGTAGAGCGGCAACGGGTACGCCGCGCCCTCCCAGCCCCGGCCGGCTCGGACGTCGCGCAGCCAGCCCTCGAACACCGACCGGGTACGGTGCGCAACGCCGACCCGGGCACCGTCGACACAGAAGTGGTCGGAGACGAAGCCCGGTTGGTGAAGCGTCGTGGGTGTGCCGGGACCGGTGCTGAGGGCCTCGACCGGTCTGGCTGACGGAGCCGGCGGTGCGTCGCGGTCCCAGACCAGCACGATGTCGATCTCGGTGGCGCGGGGACCCAGGCCGGCATCGGCCGAGAAGCCAGCGAACACCGAGCCCTGACCGTACGCGAACGCGAGACCGCCCAGCGCACGGTAGGCGGGAACGACCTGGCGGGCGATCCGAAGCGCGGTGTCCACATCCGTATTCTGGCGTGGGCGACCGCTGCGCCCGAAGGCCCGGTGCGCTCCGCGGTGAGCGGCCCGCTCGTGTGAGGACGGTTCTGCCGATGGATGACGCCCACCAGGCGGTGGTGACCGCGGTCAGCCGCAGCGGTTCCCACACGTTCAGCAAGAACGCCGAGGCGGGAATCCGCCTGGTGGAAGGGCTCGGCGTCGACGGCGACGCCCACAGCGGCGTGACCGTCAAACACCGGTCCCGGGTGGCCCGTGATCCAACTCAGCCCAACCTCCGCCAGGTCCACCTGATCCACGCCGAGCTGCACGACGAGCTCCGCGGGCGCGGCTTCAGTGTCGGTGCCGGGCAGATGGGCGAGAACATCACCACCCGAGGGATCGACCTGCTCGGCCTGCCGACCGGCACCCTGCTCAGGCTGGGCGACCATGCCGTGGTGGAGGTCACCGGGTTGCGCAACCCCTGTCGGCAGCTGGACGACCTCCAGCACGGACTGCTGGCCGCGGTGCTCGACCGTGACGAGGCGGGCACCGTGGTCCGCAAGGCCGGCATCATGGGCGTCGTGGTCACGGGAGGCGCCGTGCGCCCCGGGGATCTGGTGGTGGCAGAGCTGCCTCCGGAACCGCACCGGCCGCTGCACCCGGTGTAAGTCCGCCGCAGGACGCTAGCCGAGCTCTAGAATCCGTTCGGCCATGGTGAGGAACGTCTCGCGGCGGCGTTCCAGCGTCACCGGCAACCAGAGCGAGCGTTCGAACCCGGCGATGCGGGTGTCCATGCCAAACCGTGTCACCCAGTGCTGCAGCCACTTGGGATGCGGGCAGTAGCGGTGTTCGGCGGAAAACCACGCGACCAGACCATGGCGCAGGACCTTGGTCAGCAGTTCGTGGAAGAGCAGGCCGTCATTGCGTCGGGCCGCCCCGGCGAGATCGCGATCGTACGAAGGAAGTTCGGCGGCCAGCACCGCCCGGGACCGCTCGATCAGCAGCGGCGGGAACGACGTGAGGTCGGTCCGCGCGGCAGCCGCCCGACCGTCGTCGCTGAACACCCGGCCGTAGGCGAAGCCGGCCACGGAGTACAGCGGCATCGACAGGTCGGTGTCCTCCCACCCCCAGCCCGACCGGATGTCGCGGATCCAACCGGCGAAGGTCTCGTGCGTCTTGTGGAAGACCTCGATCTGTTCGCCGTTGACCCAGAACCGGTCGAGGGTGAAGCCGGGATAGTCGTACTGCATCGGCTTGCCCGGCCCGTTGTGGAGGTCGGTCAGTGCGTGGGCGCGGCTCTTGGGTGGCTCGCCGTCCCAGACCACGATCAGATCGAGGTCGGAGTCGTTGGTGAACCCCGCCACGACCGGCCCCTGGCCATAGGCGAACGCGACACCGGGAAGCTGCCGATAGGCGGCCGTGACTCGGGTCGCGGTTTCGAGGGCAGAATCCACGCCTACATCCTGTCGGTCTGCGGGCTCGCGCGCATCCGGGGGGCGGCATGTGGGGCCGGTCGTCCGCTTCCGGTAGCGCGTCGGCGTCGCCGGGCGGCCGCCCTGTCGTAACCGCCCGTTCAGGTTGGCGTCTCACCTCGCTCGTCGGGCTCGCCTAGTGTCGCCGCCGGGGCCAGCGGTGGGCGCGAGGGCGCGAAAGCTGCAGGCTCACGTCAATCCGTGCGGACCCTGGAGTGTTCTGAATGAAGCACCTCCCCCTGCTCCCACGTCACGGCTCGCGGAGCCGGATGACCTGCGAGTTCCGTTGTGGCAACGCCTGCGACCACCCGGTCCCCAACCGGAGCGACAACCCCTACTTCGGCGACATCGTGGCCTCGGCGCTGTCCCGGCGGTCGGTCCTCAAGGGCGGCGCCGCCGGTGCGCTGGTCCTCGGCGCCGGGCCCGCTCTCGCTCTGGGGCCGGTTGCAGGTCCGGCCGGGGCGACCTCGACGTGGCCGGCGTTCGGCGCGGGCGGTTCGAAGGTCAGCCGCCTCGACTTCGAGCCGGTCGCACCCAACAAGCAGGACGCGCTGGTCGTGCCGAAGGGATTCCAGCAGGCCGTGGTCGTCGCGTGGGGTGATCCGGTGCTGCCGGACGCACCGGAGTTCGACTTCGAGCACCAGACACCGCAGTCGCAGGCCAAGCAGTTCGGCTACAACTGCGACTACACGACCATCCTTCCCCTCGGGCACGGGCACCGCGGTCAGGACAGGGCGCTGCTCGTCGTCAACCACGAGTACACCGACGAGATCCTGATGTTCCGAGGGTGGACCGACGGCGCGGCGGCTCCGGTCGAACAACTCGAGATCGCTCTCGCCGCGCATGGCCTCGCCGTCGTCGAGATCGAGCGGGCCGGCCGCACGGGGCGCTGGAAGCTCGTGACCTCCGGTCGGCGAACGTACAACCGGCGGGTGACAGCCACGACGCCGTTCGTGGTGACCGGTCCGGCGGCGGGGCACGCGCTGTTGCGGACCGCGGCCGACCCGACCGGGCGACGCGTCCTCGGCACGCTCAACAACTGCGCCGGCGGCATGACACCGTGGGGCACGACCCTGCACGGTGAGGAGAACTTCAACCAGTACTTCGAAGCGTCGGGGGCGATCAACCCGGCGTACGTGCAGGCGTTCACGCGCTACGGCCTGCCCGTGGCCAAGGCCGCGGGCAAGTCCTGGGCGCGGGTCGACGAGCGGTTCGACCTGACCAAGAACCCCAACGAGGCCAACCGATTCGGCTGGGTCGTCGAGCTGGACCCGTACGATCCCGACGCGATGCCACGCAAGCGCACCATGCTCGGTCGTACGAAGCACGAGGGCGCGACCACCACCATCGCCGCCGACGGACGGGTCGTGGTCTACCTGGGCGACGACGAGCGGTTCGACTACCTCTACAAGTTCGTTTCCAAGGACCGCTACCGCCGCGGCTCGTCGGCCGCCACCCACCGGTACAACATGGACCTGCTCGACCGCGGCACGCTGTATGCCGCACGATTCGTGGGCGACGGATCCGCTGACGGTGAGTACGACGGACTCGGCGAGTGGATCGCCCTCACCACCGACAAGAAGTCGTTCGTGCCCGGCATGTCGGTCGCCGAGGTCCTCGTCAACACCAGGTTGGCAGCGGACAAGATGGGGCCGACCAAGATGGACCGGCCCGAGGACGTGGAGCGCAACCCCGTCACCGGCTCGATCTACATGGCGTGCACCAACAACACCAACCGCACCGCCGAGCAGGTCGACGAGGCCAACCCGCGGCCAGCGAACAAGCACGGCCACATCGTGGAGATCGACGAGGACCGCCAGGACGCGGGGGCGAACCAGTTCCGCTGGCGACTGTTCCTGGTCTGCGGTGACCCGAACGATCCGTCGACCTACTTCGGCGGGTACGACAAGTCCAAGGTGAGCGCGATCTCCTGCCCGGACAACGTGGCGTTCGACGGGGCGGGGAACCTGTGGATCTCCACCGACGGCAACGCGCTGGGATCCAACGACGGGCTGTTCGCGACGGCGGTACGCGGACCCGAGCGCGGCCACGTGAAGCAGTTCCTCACGGTGCCGATCGGCGCGGAGACGTGCGGGCCGCTGGTCAGCAAGGACCAGCGGACGGTGTTCGTCGCCGTACAGCACCCCGGTGAGCTGGACGGCGCGACGCCGGAGAACCCGGGATCACACTGGCCGTACGGTGACCAGCCCCGGCCCGCGGTCGCGTGCGTCTGGAAGGACTGAGCCGACCGCCCGCGCTGGAACGCGTCGCCGGGACGCTGAACGGCGACGTTGGGCGACTACCGTGCATGACATGGACACCTCCCCCGCCAGCGGTACCGCCGGACCGGCTGTGGTCGCCGGGCTGCTGCTCGCCGCTGGCGCCGGTCAGCGGATGGGTCGGCCGAAAGCCCTGGTGGAGTTCGAGGGGAGGCGCCTCGTGGAGCGGGGCATCTCGGTGTTGGCCGGTGGCGGTTGTGCACCCGTACACCTGGTCCTCGGCGCTGCCTACGACGAGGTGGTCGCCGATGCCGATCTGTCCGGGGCCTCGATCGTCCACAATCACGACTGGTCGAGCGGGATGGGTTCGTCTCTAAGAGCCGGCCTGGCGTCACTGCCCGACAACGTTCCGGCTGTCGTCGTGGCGCTCGTCGACCAGCCGTTGGTGACACCGGCCGCGATCGATCGGCTCCGCGGGGCCTACGCCAGTGGTGCCGGTGCGGCCGCGGCGGTGGCCACCTACGCGGGCCAGCCGCGCAACCCGGTGCTGCTGGACCGCAGCCTCTGGTCCGAGGTCGCCGAGTTGGCGACCGGTGACATGGGCGCCCGGGCCTTTCTCCGCGCGCACCCCGAGCTGGTGACGCCCGTGCCGTGCGAGGACGTGGCGTCCGCGGACGACATCGACACGATCGCGGACCTGCAGCGACTGCGCGGCCGGGACCCCGATTGAGCTATCCGGTCTGAGCCGCTCCCTGACAGCCCGCGTCAGCCGGTGCGCGAGACCACCAGGTCACAGAGGCCAGCCAGCGCGTCACGGGCAGGGATGTCCGGCAGCGCGGCCAGGGTGGCGCGAGCGTCGTCGGCCCACTGCTGGACGATCGAACGGGACTCCTCCATCGCCGGATGCGCCCGTAGCAGCGCGAGGGCCTCGGCGTGCTGATCGTCGTCGACCAGAGGCCCAGCGAGCAGTTTCAGTAGACGTTCGTCCGCGGGATCCTGCGAGCGTTGGGCGAGGAGGACCGGCAGCGTGGGCACGCCCTCGCGAAGGTCGGTCCCGGGTGTCTTGCCCGACTGGGCGGAGTCGCTGGCGATGTCGATGACGTCGTCGGACAGCTGGAACGCCACGCCGATCTTCTCGCCGAACTCCCGCACCACCGTCTCGACCTCGACCGGTGCGCCGGCGAGCTTCGCACCCAAGCGCGCCGACGTGGCGATCAGGGAGCCGGTCTTGTCGGACAGCACCGACAGGTAGTAGTCGAGCCGGTCCTCGCCGTCGGACGGCCCGAGCGTCTCCCTGATCTGGCCCTCGACCAGCCGGGCGAAGGTGCGGGACTGGATCCGGACCGCCTCCAGCCCGAGGTCGACCATCCGGTCTGACGCCTTCGCGAACAGGTAGTCACCGGTCAGGATCGCGATCGTGTTGCTCCAGCGCGCGTTGGCGCTCGGTGCGCCGCGGCGTAGTGACGCCTCGTCCATCACGTCGTCGTGGTGCAGCGTCGCCAGGTGCGTGAGCTCGATCGCGACGGCGACGGACACGATGTCGGGCACGACGCCCGGAGCGTCCGGATCGCCGAACTCCGAGGCGAGCACGACCAGCAGTGGCCGGAACCGCTTGCCGCCCGCGTTGATCAGGTGCTGCGCCGTCTCGGTGACGAAGCCGAAGTTGCTTGCCACGACCGTGGACAGTTCGCGCTCGACCTCGTCCAGGCGGGTGCGAACGCGTACGTCGAGGTCCTGGTCGACGAACGGCACCACGAGCCCGGACACGCTCATCGTCACCACCTCCCGGCTCAGCCCGCCGGTCCGTCGGACCTCAGCCCGCCAACCCGTCCGGGCCTACGCCCACCGGTCCGTCCGGCCTCAGCCCGCCAGCTGCGCTGCTCGCTCCGCGAGCTCGAACAGTGGCTGCGGCATCAGACCAAGCACCACGGTAGCCGCGACTCCGATGGCGACGGCGACTGAGGTGAGGACGCTGGGCACCGCGACCGTCGGCCCTTCGGCCGCCGGTTCGGAGAAGAACATCAAGACGATCACTCGTACGTAGAAGAACGCCGCGACCACGCTGGCGATGACGCCCACCACAACCAACTGCCATGCGCCACCCTGCCAGGCCGCGCTGAACACCGCCCACTTGCCCATGAACCCACTGGTCAGCGGGATGCCTGCGAACGCGAGCAGGAACAGGGCCATGACACCGGCCAGCAGCGGAGCGCGCTTGCCGAGCCCGACCCACCGAGACAGGTGCGTTGCCTCGCCGCTGGCGTCGCGGACGAGCGTGACGACAGCGAACGCACCAATCGTCGCGAAGCCGTACGCCGCGAGGTAGAAGAGGATCGCCGAGGTGCTGAGTCCGATCGAGTTGCGGACGCCGACGAAGCCGACCAGCAGGAATCCGGCATGCGCGATCGAGGAGTACGCCAGCATGCGCTTGATGTCGGTCTGGGTGAGAGCAAGGACGGCTCCGACAGCCATCGTGAGGATCGCCACCACCCAGATCATCGGCTGCCAGTCCCAGCGGGCGCCGCCGAGCGCGACATAGAAGAGCCGGACCAGCGCCCCGAACGCGGCGATCTTGGTGCAGGCCGCCATGAAGCCGGTGATCGCCGTCGGAGCGCCCTGGTAGACGTCGGGCGTCCACATGTGGAACGGCGCCGCCCCGATCTTGAACAGCAGCCCGACCGCGACGAGCGCGGTGCCGGCCAGGAGCAGCCCGTCGACGCCGAGCTTGCCGCTGATTGCGGTCGAGATGCCCGAGAAGCTGACGGTGCCGGCAAACCCGTACAGCAGCGCCATCCCGTACAGGAAGAACGCCGAGGCGAAGGCACCCAGCAGGAAGTACTTCATCGCGGCTTCCTGCGACAGCAGGCGGCGGCGGCGCGCCAGCCCGCAGAGCAGGTAGAGCGGCAGCGACAGGACCTCGAGCGCGACGAACATCATCAGCAGGTCGCCCGCGGCCGGGAAGAGCATCATGCCGCCGACCGCGAACAGGAACAGCGGGAAGACCTCGGTCTGCTCCAGCCGTCGGGCCAACGCCTCCCGCTCGGCTTCGGTGCCCGGCAGGGCGGCCGCCTGGCCGGCGAACGCGGTGACACCGCCGTCGACGGACCGCTCGGCCAGCAGCAGGACGGACACGATCGACAGAACGAGAATCGTCCCCCACAAGAAGAGCGTGAAGCCGTCGACCGCGATCGCACCTTCGGCGGCCAGGACCTTGCTGCCGGCTAGGCCGATCGTGAGTACCAGCGCGACGACGAGGGTCACCAGGGACAGGCCCAGCTGGGCCGCGTAGCGGAACCGGCGGGGCAGGAACGCCTCGACGAGGACGCTGATCACCGCCACCCCGAACACGACCAGCAGCGGGGCGAGCTTGTCGTACTCGAGCTTTGGCGCCGTGAACGCAGGTGCCGCCAACGGCTGGGAAGCCAACCCGTGAGCCGTCGACGCGACGGCACTCAGGTCGAGGACTTGGCTGATCGCGGTCACTTCTCACCTTCCGACGGTGCCGTGACGGGTACGCGAGGCTCCGGGTCGGTGACTCCCACCCGCTCCATCGTGGAGTCGACCGCCGGGGAGATCACGTCGAGGGCCGGCTTGGGGAAGAGCCCGAGGGCGAGGATCAACACGACCAGAGGCGCGATCGCGACCACCTCCCGCGGGCGCAGGTCGGGCATCTTCGCCACCGCGGGCGCCGTCGGCCCGGTCATGGTGCGTTGGTAGACGATCAGCATGTAGAGCGCAGCCAGGACGATCGACCCGGTCGCGATCACCGCCGCCACCTCGTACCGACTGAACGTGCCAGCCAGGGCCAGGAACTCGCTCACGAACGGAGCGAGGCCGGGCAGGGCCAGTCCGGACAGGCAGGCGAACAGGAACGTGCCCGACAGCACCGGTGCCACCTTGTCGACGCCACCGAAGTCGCCGATCTGGGCCGAGCCGCGCCGGGAGATGAAGTAACCGGCGATCAGGAACAATGCGGCCGTCGACAGCCCGTGGTTGAGCATGTAGAGGGTCGCACCGCTTTGGGCGATGCTGGTCATCGCGAAGATGCCGAGCACGATGACGCCGAAGTGCGAGACCGACGTGTAGGCGATCAGGCGCTTGATGTCGCGTTGGCCGATGGCAAGGATCGCGCCGTAGATCACGCTGATGACGGCGAGCACGATCACGGCCGGGGTGGCCCACTGCGAGGCCTCGGGGAACAGCTGCAGGCAGAACCGGATCATCCCGAACGTGCCGATCTTGTCGAGCACCGCCACCAGCAGGACCGCCGTGCCCGGCGTCGACTCCCGCGCCGCGTCAGGCAGCCAGGTGTGCACCGGCCACATCGGCGCCTTGATCGCGAACGCCACGAAGAACCCGGCGAACAACCACTTCTGCGTCGTCGGGTCGATCTCGAGCTGGGTCAGCGCGCTCAGCAGGAACGACGGTTCGCCGTCGGTCTGCACGGCCGAGACCGCGTACAGCCCGACCACGGCGGCGAGCATCAGCAGGCCGCCGACCAGGCTGTAGATGAGGAACTTCACCGCAGCGTACGACCGGCGCGGACCGCCGTAGCTGCCGATCAGGAAGTAGATCGGGATCAGCGTGGCCTCGAACAGCAGGTAGAACATGAAGACGTCGGTGGCCGCGAACACGCCGAGGGCCAGCGTCTCCAGCACCAGCACGAGGGCGAAGAACGTCCGGACGCCACGCTTCGGCGCGGGACCGCCACGGACCGCGGTGCCGCCTTCGGTGCGTTCGGCGTCGTTCCAGGACGCCAGCACGACGACCGGCGTGAGCAGAGCGGTCAGGGCAAAGAGCACCAGGCCGATCCCGTCCAGGCCGAGCGCGTAGTGGACCCCGAACGCCGGGATCCACCGGTACTCCTCGACGAACTGGAAACCACCCTCGCCACCACCCGCGGGGTTGTACTGCAGCGCCAGCACCACCGTCAGCGCGAGCGTCACGCCGGAGAACAGCAGCGCCGTCTGCTTGGCGAGCACGTCCCGCTCGCGCGGCAGCAGGGCGAGAACGACCGCACCGAGCGCAGGCAGCGCGGCGATGACGGTCAACCACGGAAAGTTGGTCATGACAGCCTCACCAGCACCATGCTCACGACGACGAGCGCGGCGCCGCCGAACATCACCAGGGCGTACGAACGGACGAACCCGGTCTGGAACCGTCGGGCCCGGCCGGACAGACCACCGACGAAGGCGGCGAGGCCATTGACCACACCGTCGATGCCGCGGTCGTCGAACGCGACGAGTCCTCGGGTGACCTCCTCACCCGGCCGCATCAGCACGACCTCGTTGAAGGCGTCGCCGTAGAGGTCTCGGCGGGCGGCGATCGTCACCGGTGAGACGCGCGCCGGCGCCACTACCGGGATGTCCCGCCTGGCCACGAACGCCCACGCGGCCGCCACACCCACCAGCACGACGGCGAGGGTGATGACGGTCAGAGCCGCCACCGACAGCGGAAGCTCGGGGTGCTCCTCGCCCACGACGGGTTCGAGCCAGTGGACGATTCCGCCGCCGACGTACAGCAGGCCGAACCCGCCCACCAGGCTGAGCAACGAGAGCAGCACCAGCGGCACGGTCATGACTGGCGGCGACTCGTGCGGGTGGGCGTCCTCGCTCCAGCGCTTGCGGCCGAGGAACGTCATGATCATCAGCCTGGACATGTAGAACGCGGTGATCCCCGCACCCAGCAGGGCACACAGCCCCACCCAGATGCTGTGACCGAACGCGACCTCGATGATCTTGTCCTTGCTGAAGAACCCGGCGAACGGCGGGATGCCGATGATCGCGAGGTAGCCGACCGCGAAGGTGACGAAGGTGACCGGGAGATACTTGCGCAGTCCGCCGTAGCGGCGCATGTCTACCTCGTCGTTCATGCCGTGCATCACCGAGCCGGCGCCGAGGAACAGGTCGGCCTTGAAGAACCCATGCGTCAGCAAGTGGAAGATCGCGAACGCGTAGCCAACCGGTCCGAGCCCCGCCGCCAGCATCATGTAGCCGATCTGGCTCATGGTCGACCCGGCCAGCGCCTTCTTGATGTCGTCCTTCGCGCACCCGATGATCGCGCCCATCAGCAGGGTGATCGTGCCCACCGCGACGACGGCGGTCTGAGCGATCGGCGCCTGGTCGAAGATGGCGTTGGACCTCGTCACGAGGTAGACGCCGGCGGTCACCATGGTCGCCGCGTGGATCAGCGCGGACACCGGCGTCGGACCTTCCATCGCGTCGAGCAGCCAACTCTGCAACGGGAACTGCGCCGACTTGCCGCAGGCCCCGAGCAGCAGGAGCAGACCCAGCGCGGTGGCGATGCCCGTGCCCGCCTCGCCGACGCTGCCGAAGACCCCCTCGAACGAGGAGGTGCCGAACGTCGCGAGCATCAGCATGACCGCGATGGACAGGCCCAGGTCGCCGACCCGGTTGACGATGAACGCCTTCTTCGCCGCGGTCGCCGCCGAGTGCTTGTGCTGCCAGAAACCGATCAGGAGGTACGAGGCGAGGCCCACGCCCTCCCAGCCGATGAAGAGCACCAGGAAGTCGTCGGCCAGCACCAACAGCAGCATCGCAGCCACGAACAGGTTGAGGTAGCCGAAGAACCTGCGCCGCCGCGGGTCGTCGGCCATGTAGCCGACGGAGTAGATGTGGATGATGCTGCCGACGCCGGTGATGAGCAGCACGAAGCACATCGACAGCTGGTCGAGCAGCAGGCTCGCCTCGACGTGGTAGCCAGGCAGCGGGATGAACGTGTAGAGCTGTTGGGCGACGGCCCGGTCCTCGGCCCCCCGGCCCACCATGGCGAAGAACATCGCCGCGCTGAACACGAACGACGCGACGGGCGCCGCGCAGCCGAGCAGGTGACCCCAGGCGTCGGCGGCGCGTCCCGACAGCAGCAGCACGGCCGCCGACAGCGCAGGCAGGGCCACCACCAGCCACAGCAGGCTGAAGACACCGGTGGCGTTCGCCGCCTGCTCCTGCGCGAGAAGGACGGTGCTCATGGTCACGAGGGTCTCGCCTCTCCCATCGAAGAACTACCGAGCCGCATCAGAACTTCAGCAGGCTCGCGTCGTCGACTGACGCCGACCGACGGGTACGGAAGATGGTCATGATGATCGCGAGTCCGACGACCACCTCGGCGGCCGCGACGACCATCACGAAGAAGGCCACGACCTGGCCCTCGAGGTTGCCGGCCTGCCGGGCGAACGACACGAACGCCAGGTTGGCCGCGTTGAGCATCAGCTCGATGCACATGAAGACGACGATCGCGTTGCGCCGGACCAGGACCCCCACCGCTCCGATCGTGAAGAGCAGCGCCGACAAGACGATGTACGACGTAGCGCTCATGCTGGTCCCCTCTCGCCCCCTTCGCCCGCGTCGTCCCTGGCCGACCCAGGTTTCGTGCCGTTGCCGTGGCTGCCCGACCCGGCATCGCCGTCGTCACGCCGCCCGGAGTCCGTCGCGTCCGCGGCTCCGTCGCCTCTGGTGTCCCGCGGCCGCGGTGTGCCGGTCCACTGCTCCAAACCGGGCACCTGGTGGGTGTAGCGCGACGGCTCCTGCACGGTGCCCCGTGCGATCAGGATCCGCGAGACCGAGGACGTGGCCGGCCGCCCGTCGGGCAGCAGGGCAGGCGTGTCGACGGCGTTGTGTCGGGCGAAGGTGCCAGGCGCCGGACCCTGGCCGGGGTGGCGGCCCTTGTCGGCGTACTCCTTGAATCTCCGCTCGGCCAGCAGCTTCTGGGTGGGTCGTTCGCCGATCCGCTCCCGGTGGGCGAGGATCATCGCGCCCATCGCGGCGGTGATCAGCAGGGCGCTGGTGACCTCGAATGCGAAGACGTACTTGGAGAACAGCAGCCCGGCGATCGCCGGCACGTTGCCGTCGGGGGTCGCGTCGGCCAACCCGACCGGCTGCCCGAGCGTGATGCCGCCGACGGCGGTGAGGAGCAGCGCGCCGAACACGATCGCGCCGATTATCGCGAGCCAGCGCTGTCCGCGCAGAGTCTCGACCAGGGAGTCGGAGGCATCGACACCGACCAGCATCAACACGAACAGGAACAGCATCAGGATCGCACCGGTGTACACGATCACCTGGACCGCGAACAGGAACGGTGCGTCCAGGCTGGCGTACAGGATGGCCAGACACATCATCACGGCCGCGAGCAGCAGCGCGCTGTGCACCGCCTTGCGCGCGAGCACCATGCCCAGGGCCGCCAGCACCGCGATCGGCGCGAGCACCCAGAACGTCACGGTCATCGGGCCGCCGCCTCGCTCTCCGGGCCGTCGGCTCCTGCCGCACCGGCCTTGTCGGCTTCCCCGTCCGACCAGCCGGGCAGGCCGGCACCAAGGTAGTAGTCGCGGTCGGTGTCGCCGAGACGCATGTCGTGCGGAGGCTCCTCCATGCCCGGAAGCAGCGGGGCGAGGAGGTCCTTCTTCTCATAGATCAGGCTCTCCCGACTGTCGTCGGCGAGCTCGTACTCGTTGGTCATCGTGAGCGCGCGGGTCGGGCACGCCTCGATGCAGAGGCCACAGAAGATGCAACGCAGGTAGTTGATCTGGTAGACGCGGCCATAGCGCTCGCCGGGCGAGAAGCGGCCGCCATCGGTGTTGTCGGCACCCTCGACGTAGATCGCGTCGGCGGGACAGGCCCAGGCGCACAGCTCGCAACCGATGCACTTCTCCAACCCGTCGGGGTGACGGTTGAGCTGGTGCCGTCCGTGAAACCGGGGCGCCGTCGGTCGCTTCTCGAACGGGTACTGCTCGGTGACGGACTTCTTGAACATCGTCCGGAACGTCACGCCGAACCCGGCGATCGGGTCCAGAAGCTGCTGCATGAAGCTAGGCACGACCATCCTCCTTCCCCGCGTCTGTGTCTCCGGAGCTGCTGTCACGGGCACCGTCGTCCGCACCTGCGGCAGATGTCGTATCACCGGCCGCCGACACGGTGCTCATGGCCGGGACCGCCGGCTGCCTGCCCGGCAACTGCTGTCCGGGCATCGGCGGGACAGGGTAGCCGCCCGCGAACGGGTCCCACTCCACCTGGTCGGCCTCGCCCTCGTCCGCCTGCTCTGCGCCATCGCGCCGGGCGACCACCCAGTCGTAGACGAACGAGCCCAACAGCACGATCACGACGATGCCCCCGATGCCGTAGAAGAACTGTCGCTGGTAGCCGGCGCTCAGTGTGGCCCGTGCGGTCGCGACGAACACCGTCCAGAGCAGCGCGATCGGGATGAGCACCTTCCAGCCGAGCTTCATGAACTGGTCGTAGCGCATCCGGGGCAGCGTGCCGCGCAGCCAGATGTAGAGGAAGATGAACGCCAGCACCTTGCCGAGGAACCACAGGATCGGCCACCAACCGGTGTTGGCGTCGTCCCACAGCGAGATCGGCCACGGTGCCCGCCAACCGCCGAAGAACATCGTGGTGGCGAGGGCCGAGACCGTCACCATGTTGACGTACTCCGCGAGGAAGAAGAGCAGGTACTTCATCGAGGAGTACTCGGTCATGAACCCCGCGACCAGCTCGCCTTCGGCCTCGGGCAGGTCGAACGGCGCGCGGTTGGTCTCGCCGATCATCGCGATCAGATAGATGAGGAACGACGGCAGCAGGACCACGACATACCAGCTGGGCAGGTCGATCGTCACGCCGAAGATGTTCGCCTGACCCCCGCTGGCCTGGGCGGCGACGATCTGCGAGGTCGACATCGAGCCGGCGTAGAGGAAGACGGCGACGAGCGCGAGACCCATCGCCACCTCGTACGAGATCATCTGCGCCGACGAACGCAGGCCGCCGAGCAGCGGGTAGGTCGAACCGGAAGCCCAGCCGCCCAGCACGATGCCGTAGATGCCGAGCGAGGCGACCGCGAGCACCAGCAGGACACCCACCGGCAGGTCGGTGAGCTGGAGTGCCGTGCGGTGCCCGAACATCGTCACCTCGGGGCCGAACGGGATCACCGAGAACGCGGTGAACGCCATCGCCGCCGCGATGATCGGCGCGAGCACGTAGACCACCGTGTCGACGCCCTTGGGCGTGATCGTCTCCTTGAGTGAGAGCTTGATGCCGTCGGCCAGGCTCTGCAGCAGGCCGAACGGCCCGTGCACGTTGGGGCCGACACGGTGCTGCATCCGCGCGACGACGCGGCGCTCGAACCAGATGTTGAAGATCGTGATCAGCAGCAGGAAGACCGTGATCGCCGCGGCCTTGATCAGGATGATCCACCACGGGTCGTGGCCGAAGCCGGTGAGCTCCGGTGCGGCGAGCGGCGACGCGGCCGTGTCGACCACGCTCCCGGTGACCACGGTCCCGGCGACTGGGCCGGTCATGCAGACCCTCCTTCGCTGGCACGCTGGAGCTTGACGACGGCCCCGGCATCCACGCCGAGCTGGTCCCGGACCGCCGAGCCGGGTGCGTTGCTGGGCAGCCAGACGACCCGGTCGGGTAGGTCGGCGAGTTCCAGCGGCAGCCGGATCGTGCCGCGCCCGTCGGAGACCGCCAGCTCCTCGCCCTCGGCGATGCCGAGGTCGCCGGCGGTCGTGGCCGACAGCCGCGCCCTGGCCGGACGTGCGGTGCCGGCGAGGTAGGGCTCGGCGTCCTGGAGCCGGCCCTGGTCGAGCATCTGGTGCCAGGTGGCGAGCACGGCCTCTCCCTCGCGGGGGACCGCCGGTTCCTGGGCGTAGCGGCGGGGCGGTGCCGCGCGTACGTCGTCCCACGCCCCCAGCTCGACCAGCTCCATCCGGGCGCCCTCGACGGTCGAGAATCCCAGCGGGCGGTCCAGCTCGTCGGCCAACCCGGCGAGCACCCAGAGGTCGGACTGCCAGTCGGCCGTCGCGAGCGCCTTCTCGAACGGGCGCTGGCGGCCCTCCCAGTCGACGAACGTGCCGGACTTCTCCGCCACGGCCGCGACCGGGAACACCACGTCGGCGTGCTCGGTGACCTCGCTCGGTCGCTGCTCGAGACTGATGACGAACGGTGCCTTCTCCAGTGCGACCCGCGCGGCCGCCGGGTCGGGCAGGTCCGCGACCTCGACGCCACCGACCAGCAGGGCGCCGAGCTCGCCGAGCCCGGCCGCGGTGAGGATCGTCGAGGTGTCGCGACCCGGCTCGATCGGCAGGTCGCCGGTCCCCCAGGCCGCACTCAGGTCGACCCGAGCGGCGGCGTCGGTGATCGGACGTCCGCCGGGCAGCAGCGCCGGTAGGCAGCCGGTGTCGACGGCGCCGCGTTCGCCGGCCCGCCGTGGTATCCACGCCAGCCGGGCGCCGCTGCCGTCGACCAGCCGGAGGACGGCCGACAGGGCACCGGGCACGGTGGCCAGGCGGGACCCGACCAACACGATCGCGCGTTCGTCCTGCATGGCCTGGGCGCAGCCGAAGCCGGCGGCGTCGAGCCCAGCACCACCCGCGGCGAGGGCGTCGAGGACCTCGGCCTCGGTGCCAGGAGCCGCGCGCAGCAGGGTGCCGTGCATCTTCGTCAGACCACGCGTGGTGTACGGCGCGACCGACCAGATGGCGGTGTTGTTCTTCAGGGCTGCCTTGCGGAGCCGGAGGAAGACGATTGCCGCCTCTTCCTCGGGGTCGAGGCCCACCAGTAGCACCGACTTCGCGCGCTCCAGGTCGCGGTAGGTGACACCGAGCCCCGTGCCGGCGACGGTCGAGGCCAGGAAGTCGGCCTCCTCCGAGGAGTGCGGGCGCGCCCGGAAGTCGATGTCGTTGGTGCCGAGCACGACCCGGGCGAACTTCGCGTAGGAGTACGCGTCCTCCATCGTGACCCGCCCGCCGGGCAGCACGCCGACTCGACCCCGAGCCGCCGCGAGCCCCTCGGCCGCGACCCGGAACGCCTCCGACCACGACGCCGGCGCAAGCTCACCGGTATCGGGGTCACGGACCAGCGGATGGGTGAGGCGGTCGGGCATCGAGGCGTACCGGAACGCGAAGCGTCCCTTGTCGCACACCCACTCCTCGTTGACATCCGGGTCGTCCCCGGCGAGCCGGCGCATGACGGTGCCGCGGCGGTGGTCGGTACGGATCGCACACCCGCCGGCGCAGTGCTCACAGGTGCCCGGGCTCGACACCAGGTCGAACGGGCGGGACCGGAAGCGGTACTGCGCGCTGGTCAGAGCACCGACCGGGCAGATCTGGATGGTGTTGCCGGAGAAGTAGCTGGAGAACGGCTCCTTCTCGTAGATGCCGACCTGCTGCAGCGCGCCACGGTCGAGCATCTCGATGAAAGGGTCACCGGCGATCTGCTGGGAGAACCGCGTGCACCGCGCACAGAGCACGCAACGCTCCCGGTCGAGCAGCACCTGGCTGGAGATGTTGATCGGCTTGGGGAACGTGCGCTTGATGTCGACGAACCGAGTCTCGCCCCGACCGTTGGACATCGCCTGGTTCTGCAGCGGGCACTCGCCGCCCTTGTCGCAGACCGGACAGTCGAGCGGGTGGTTGATCAGCAGGAACTCCATGATGCCCTGCTGCGCCTTGTCGGCGACCTCCGACGTCAACTGCGTCTTGACGACCATGCCCTCGGCGACCTCGATCGTGCAGGAAGCCTGCGGCTTGGGGAACCCGCGACCGTTGCCCGCGTCGGGGATGTCGACCAGGCACTGCCGGCAGGCGCCGACCGGGTCCAGCAGCGGGTGGTCGCAGAACCTCGGGATCGAGATGCCGAGAAGCTCGGCCGCCCGGATCAGCAGGGTGCCCTTCGGCACGCTCAGCTGGATGTCGTCGATGGTGAGCGTGACGAGGTTCTCGACGTCGGTGGAGGGCCCGTCGAGTCGCTCCACTGTCATGCCATCACTCCTGCTCCCGCGCTTGCGTGGTCGGGCTCGAACAGCATCGAGTCGGCGGGGTCGAACGGACACCCGCCGTGCTCGAGATGGCGGAGATACTCCTCGCGGAAGTGCTGGATCGAGGAGATGACCGGTCCCGTCGCGAAGTCGCCGAGGGCGCAGAACGACCGGCCGGCGATGTTGTCGCACAGGTCGAGCAGTGTGTCGAGGTCCTCCGAGCTGCCCTCGCCGCGCTCGAGCCGCCCGAGCACCTGCACCATCCACCAGGTGCCCTCACGACACGGCGTGCACTTGCCACACGACTCGTGCTTGTAGAACTCCATCCACCGCAGCACCGCCCGTACGACGCAGACTGTCTCGTCGAACACCATCGGCGACGCCGTACCGAACTGCGACCCTGCCGCAACCACCGCGTCGTAGTCCAGCGGGATATCGAGCTGCTCAGGGGTGAACATCGGGGTGGACGATCCGCCCGGCGTCCAGAACTTCAGCCGGTGACCCGGCCGGACGCCACCGGCCAGCTTCAACAGCTCCCGCATCGTCGTGCCGAGCGGTGCTTCGTACTGGCCAGGGTTCCGCACGTGTCCGGACAGGGAGTAGATCGCCGTGCCAGGCGCCTTCTCCGTGCCCAGGCCCCGGAACCATTCGGCACCCTTGACGAGGATCCCGGGCACGCTCGCGATCGTGCAGACGTTGTTGACCACGGTGGGCGAGGCGTACAGGCCCGCGATGGCCGGGAACGGCGGCCGCAGCCTGGGCTGGCCGCGGCGACCTTCCAGCGAGTCGAGCAGGGCGGTCTCCTCACCGCAGATGTAGGCGCCCGCGCCGGCGTGCACGATGACATCGAGGTCGTACCCGGTACCGAGGAGGTCGGTCCCGATGTAGCCGGCTTCGTACGCCTGCGCAACCGCCTGCTGGAGCCGGCGGACGACGTGGAGCACCTCGCCGCGTACGTAGATGAACGCGGTGCGCGCGCGAATCGCGTAACTGGAGATGATGACGCCCTCGACCAGCGTGTGCGGGCTGGCCAGCATCAACGGGATGTCCTTGCACGCACCGGGCTCGGACTCGTCGGCGTTGACCACGAGGTAGCGCGGCTTGTCGGCGAGCGGCGGGAGAAAGCCCCACTTCATGCCGGTCGGGAACCCGGCGCCGCCGCGGCCACGCAGCCCGGAGTCCTTGACCATCGTCACGATCTCGTCCGGGTCGAGCTCGACGGCAGTCTTGAGCGCGTTGTAGCCGCCCTGGTCGACGTACGCCTTCAGGGTCCACGCACCGGTCTGTGCCCAGTTGGCGGTCAGCACCGGAGTCAACGGATCAGTGCTGCGTCCATTCCCGACGTCACTCCGTTCGGTCACGGCTCCCCTTCCCTGCTTCACCGTTGGGCTTGGCAGCTTCGCCGTTGCCGGGACCGTGGTCATGCGTGACCTCGGCATGCAGGGACTCCGCATGCGCCCGCTTGGTGTCTGACTCCGCGGCAGTCCTGGTGGCCTCGGCCGGCGTACTGGGCCGTGTGGTCATCTCCGGCGGCCCGCCGTCATCGTCGGCGCCGTCGGGTGCCGCCCAGCCTTCGCGGGCCGCGAGACGCAGGCCGGCCAGCGAGGGCTCGCCCGCGGACGGTCCCTCGTCGGCGCGACCATCGGGAAAGCCGGCCAGTACGCGTTCGGCCTGCCGCCACGTGC
The DNA here is from genome assembly GCA_963720325.1 of uncultured Actinomycetota bacterium. Taxonomy (GTDB): domain Bacteria; phylum Actinomycetota; class Actinomycetes; order Propionibacteriales; family Actinopolymorphaceae; genus Thermasporomyces. The sequence continues at coordinate 36,881 of CAVRFE010000001.1, forward strand.
ACAGCCGGGCGCCGCGGTCGGCCTCGACCTCGGCACCGGCGCGCAGGTTGTCGACGAGCTGACGGGTCTTGGCGGGAGTCATGTTGTCGAAGAACTCCCAGTTGACCATCACGACCGGCGCGTAGTCGCATGCGGCGTTGCACTCGATGTGCTCCAGCGTGATCTTGCCGTCGTCGGTGGTCTCGTCGTTGCCGATGCCGAGATGACCCTTGAGGTCGGCGAAGATCGCATCGCCGCCCATCACCGCGCAGAGCGTGTTGGTGCAGACGCCGACGTGGTAGTCGCCGACCGGGCGCCGCTTGTACATCGTGTAGAAGGTGGCGACAGCCGCCACCTCCGCGGCGGTGATGTCGAGCAGTTCGGCGCACGTCTCGATGCCGGCCGTGCTGACGTAGCCCTCCTCGCTCTGGACCAGGTGCAGCATCGGCAGCAGCGCAGACCGCGGCTGCGGATAGCGCGCCATGAGCTCGCGCATCTCCGCGCGCGTCTGCTCGGTGATCCCGGATGTGGCAGTGCTCACCTCGTCAGGGCTCACCTCGTCAGGGCTCACCTCGTCAGGGCTCACCTTGTCGGGGCTCACTTTGTCGGGACGCACCTTGTCGGGGCTCAACGGTCGACACCACCCATCACCGGGTCGATGCTCGCGACCGCGACGATGACGTCGGCGATCTGGCCGCCCTCACACATCGCGGCCGTGGCCTGCAGGTTGACGAACGAAGGATCACGGAAGTGCGCCCGGAACGGCCTGGTGCCGCCGTCGGAGACCAGGTGACAGGCGAGCTCGCCGCGCGGGCTCTCGACCGCGAAGTAGGCCTGCCCTGCCGGCACCCGGAAGCCTTCGGTCACCAGCTTGAAGTGGTGGATGAGCGCCTCCATCGACTCGCCCATGATGTGCCGGATGTGGTCGAGGGAGTTACCGAGACCGTCGGACCCGAGCGACAGCTGACTCGGCCACGCGATCTTCTTGTCGGCCACCATCACCGGGCCGGGGTTTCGCTCGAGCCGGTCCGTGGCCTGCTCGATGATCTTCAGGCTCTCCGCCATCTCATCCAGCCGGATCCGGAACCTGCCGTAGGAGTCGGAGGTGTCCCAGGTCACGACGTCGAAGTCGTACGTCTCGTAACCCCAGTAGGGCTGGGTCTTACGCAGGTCCCAGGGGTAGCCGGTCGCGCGCAGCACCGGACCGCTCGCACCGAGAGCCAGACAGCCGGTGAGGTCGAGGTGGCCGATGTCGCAGAGCCGGCCCTTGAAGATGGGGTTCTCGTTGCAGAGTTCGGCGTACTCCTTGAGGTACTTCTGGAACCACGCGATCAGCTCACGCAGCTTCTCGATCGCGTTGTCCGGCAGGTCCTGCGAGACCCCGCCGATCCGGATGTAGCCGTGGTTCATCCGCAGGCCGGTGATGAGCTCGAAGACGTCGAGCACCTTCTCGCGCTCGCGGAACCCGATCGTCATCACGGTGAGCGCGCCGATCTCCATACCACCGGTCGCGATCGCCACCAGGTGGGAGGAGATCCGGTTGAGCTCCATCATGAGCACCCGGATGGTCTGCGCCCGCTCGGGAACGTCGTCGGCGATGCCGAGCAGCTTCTCGACCGCACCGACGTAGGCCGCCTCGTTGAAGAACGGCGAGAGATAGTCCATGCGAGTGCAGAACGTGACCCCCTGGGTCCAGTTCCGGTACTCCATGTTCTTCTCGATGCCGGTGTGGAGGTAGCCGATCCCGGCTCGGGCGTCGGTGACGGTCTCACCGTCGAGCTCGAGGATCAACCGGAGGACGCCGTGCGTCGACGGGTGCTGCGGACCCATGTTGACGACGACCCGTTCCTCGGCTGACTCCGAGACCCCCTCCACCACCGAGTCCCAGTCCTGGCCGGTGACGGTGAAGACCTGGCCCTCCGCGGGATCGCCGGTGGCATAGGGATCCTGCTGGTTGCGCTGTCCGGCGTCGTCGGGTCCCTGCGTGGCTGTGTCCTGGTCGTGTGTGGTGCTCATCAGTTGTAGGCCCTCCGTTCGTCCGGAGGCGGGATGGTCGCGCCCTTGTACTCGACCGGGATGCCGCCGAGCGGGTAGTCCTTGCGCTGCGGGTGGCCGGGCCAGTCATCCGGCATCTGGATTCGGGTCAGGCCCGGGTGTCCGTCGAAGACGATGCCGAAGAAGTCGTACGCCTCGCGTTCGTGCCAGTCGGCGGTGGGGTAGACCTCCACCACCGAGGGGATGTGCGGATCTGCGTCGGGGCAGGCGACCTCGAGCCGGATCCTGCGGTTGTGGGTCATGGACAGCAGGTGGTAGACGGCGTGCAGTTCCCGGTCGACGTCTTCGGGGTAGTGCACGCCGGAGACTCCGCTGCAGAACTCGTAGCGCAGGTCCGCGTCGTCGCGGAGCCGGCGAACCACTGCCACGAGGTGCTGGCGGCGGACGTAGAACGTGATCTCGTCGCGGTCGACGACGACCTTCTCGATCGCCTCCTCGAACGCTGGGCCGTCGTCCTCGCCCAGAACGGTTTCGAGTCGCTCCGCGACCTCGTCGAACCATCCGCCGTAGGGCGGTGGGGTGCCGCCCGGCAGTGCGACCCGGCGAACGAGTCGGCCGTAGCCGGAGGTGTCGCCGGAGCCAAGTACGCCGAAGGCGCCGCGGCGAAAGGCGACCACTTCCGGGCTGGCGGGTTCGCGTCGCTGCGGCAGCCGCTCGTCGCCCTGCTCGGGTGTCTTGTCGTCGGTCACTGTGCTACCTCGTTCGCTCCGCCGGTTCGGCGAGCGTCGACGTCTGCTGACAACGTGCCCATCGCAGCCTCACCACCGTCGCTCATCGCAGGAGGCCCTTCATCTCCGAGGTGGCCATGTTTTCCAGGGCGAGGTGCTCCTGCTCGTCGAGCAGGCGCTGCTTGTTGACGCCCAGCTTCTCGTTCTGGATCTTCTTGTGCAGCTTGAGGATCGCATCGAGCAGCATCTCCGGACGCGGCGGACAGCCCGGCAGGTAGATGTCGACCGGCACCACGTGGTCGACGCCCTGCACGATCGCGTAGTTGTTGAACATCCCGCCGCTGGACGCGCACACGCCCATCGACAGCACCCACTTGGGCTCGCCCATCTGGTCGTAGATCTGGCGCAGGACCGGTGCCATCTTCTGGCTGACCCGGCCGGCGACGATCATCAGGTCGGCCTGCCGGGGGGAGGCGCGGAACACCTCCATGCCGAACCGGGCCGTGTCGTAGACCGGGCCGCCGGTCGTCATCATCTCCATCGCGCAGCACGCCAGGCCGAACGTCGCGGGCCACAGGGACGCCTTGCGGAAGTAGCCCACGATGCCTTCGACCGTGGTGAGGAGGACGCCGGCGGGCAGCTTCTCTTCGATGCCCATGGTGATCAGCAGCTCTCTTCCGTACAGATCGACAGCAGACGAACAACGCCGCCCGTCAGTCCCATTCGAGGCCCCCTCGCCGCCAGACGTACGCGTAGGCCACGAACACCGTCACGATGAACAACACCATCTCGACGAGCCCGAACAGCGCCATCTGGTCGAAGGCCACCGCCCACGGGAACAGGAAGATGATCTCGATGTCGAAGATGATGAACAGCATCGCGGTGATGTAGTACTTCACCGGGAACCGGCCGCCGCCGGCCGGCTGTGGTGTGGGCTCGATCCCACACTCGTAGGAGTCGACCTTCGCGCGGTTCCAGCGTTTCGGACCCATGACGGATCCCGCGAGTCCCGAGACGACCGCGAATCCGCCGCCGAGTAGAAGCAGCACGAGAATCGGCACGTAGAGGTTCACGCCGACTCGCTCCCCTTTCCGGCTCTGGTGTTCGGCTTTCCGGCTCTGGTGTTTCTGGCTCTGGTGTTCGGCTTTCCGGCTCTGAGGTGTCCGGCTCGGGCGTCCTGCTCCACCACGGCTTCGGGCGCACGCGATGCGGCCGGCCATCCGGGCCGGATGGCACCACGCACGGGCGATCCGACGTCCGGCCCGGGCAAGCACGTCATCCTAGGCCCCCCGGTCGTCACGTCCGTTCACCCCCTAAGCCCTCGGCGTCGCCTTGCACAGCGCGTTGATGATCCGGTCGTGGGCGTCGCCGCCGCGCGGATCGGTCAGGTTGGCGAGCAGCTTGATCGTGAAGCGCATCAGCACCGGGCGCGGGAGGCCGTGCCGGGTGGTGAGCTTCATGACGTGTGGGTTGCCGATCGCCTTCACGAAGATTCGGCCGAGCGTGTAGTAGCCGCCGTACCGGTCCTTCAGCGTCCTCGGGTAGCTGGTGAGCACGCGTTCCCGGGCCGGACCTGCCGGTCGGGCCAGGGCCTGGGCGATGACCTCGGCGGCCAGCTCACCCGACTCCATCGCGTAGGCGATCCCTTCGCCGTTGAAGGGGTTGACCATGCCGCCCGAGTCGCCTGCGAGCAGCAGACCGGCAGCGTAGTGCGGCTGCCGGTTGAAACCCATGGGGAGCGCCGCCCCGCGAACCGGTCCGACCTGCCGGTCGTCGACGAAGCCCCACTCCGGGGGCATCCCCGACAGCCACGCGCTGAGCAGTCCGCGGTAGTCGGCACGCTTGAAACCCGCGCTGGTGTTGAGCAGGCCGAGCCCGACGTTGCTGGTGCCGTCACCCATGCCGAACACCCAGCCGTACCCGGGCAGCAGGTTGCTGTGTCCGGGCTTGCCGTCCCACAGCTCCAGCCACGACTCGAGCCAGTCGTCGTCGTGCCGTGGGCTCTCGAAGTATGTGCGGACGGCCACGCCCATCGGCCGGTCCTCGCGACGTCGGAGCCCGACTGCGATCGAGAGACGCGAGGAGTTGCCGTCGGCCGCGACGACGAGGGGCGCCCGGAACGTGAGCTCGGACCCGTTGGCGCCGTTCGGCTCGGCTGTGTCGCCTCCGTTGGGCTCGGCGGAGTCTCCGCCGTCCGGCTCAGTGGCGTTCGTCCTGCCTTGGTGGGCGTCGCGGGTCGGCTTGGCGGTGACGCCGACGATCGCGCCCGTGCGCTGGTCGACCACGGGACCCGTCACCGCGGTCCGTTCGTACAGTCGCGCGCCGGCCTTCTGCGCCTGCCGGGCGAGGAGCTCGTCGAAGTCGGTGCGCTTGCGGACCAGCCCGTAGGAGGGGAACTCGGCCAGGTCCGGCCAGGGCAGCTCGAGTCGCATGCCGCCGCCGTAGATGCGCAGGCCCTTGTTCTGCAGCCATCCGGCCTCGGGCGAGGTGTCGATGCCCATCTTGACCAGCTGCTTGACCGCGCGTGGGGTGAGCCCGTCGCCGCACACCTTCTCGCGCGGGAACGCGGTCTTCTCCAACAGCAGGACGTCGAGGCCGGTTCGGGCGAGGTGGTAGGCGGTCGTGGCACCGGCGGGACCTGCTCCGACGACGATGACGTCCGCGTCGTAATCGGTGCTCGTGCGGCTCATCAGTCCTCAGCAGCCTGGGTGGAGGTCCGGACTCGGGTGAGTGATGCCTCTGCGAACTTGTGAATGCCTTCACGAGTCCGCGTTGGGGACAGTCTACGGGGTACGCGAAGGCCGGCCATGGCGCCCCTGCCCTTGCTGACCTGGGGATTTACGCCACGTCGGCGTTGCCAAAAAGGTCCGGCTTGGGCCGATAGTGCTTCTCGGCGGCGGCCGTCCACGGTGAGCCGAAATGATCGCGTTTGCGCAGGGTGGCAGAGCATTGGAGCCTTTCTGGTGCCCTGACGCTGGAGATGCTCCAAGGCATCCGGGACTGGAGCGCGGATCAGGTCCGGCGCGGATCAGGTCGGGCGGCGGGCGCGGTGGAGCGCGACGATCCCGCCGGAGAGGTTGCGCCACTCCAGCGCCTCCCACCCCGCGGCAGCGAACACGGCAGCCAGCTCGGCCTGGGTTGGCCAGGCCCGGATCGACTCGGCGAGGTAGACGTACGCATCGGGCTGGGACGACACTCGCCGTGCGACGGCCGGCAGCGCCCGCATGAGGTATTCGAGGTAGACCGTACGGAACGGCCCCCACACCGGCTGGCTGAACTCGCACACGACCAGCCGTCCACCGGGCCGGGTCACCCGCAGCATCTCGCGTAAACCGGCGGCGGGATCGACCACGTTGCGCAGCCCGAACGACATCGTGACCGCGTCGAAGCTCCTGTCGGCGAACGGCAGCTGCAGGGCGTTTCCCGCGACGAACCGCAGGCTCGGCCGTGCCCGCTTGCCGACCGTCGTCATCCCCAACGAGAAGTCGCAGGGCACGACATGCGCTCCTGCTCGCGCGACCGGTTCGCTGGAGGTGCCGGTACCGGCCGCGAGGTCGAGCACCCACTCGCCCGGCTGAGGCTGCAGGGCCCGTACGACCGCTCGCCGCCAGAGCCGGTCCTGCCCGAAGGACAGGATGTCGTTGGTCACGTCGTACCGCTCGGCTACGTCGTCGAACATCGCCGCCACGTCGCGCGGGGACTTCGCGAGGGATGCGCGGGCCACGTGTCCAACCTCTCACGCCGACGGGCGGCAGTGCCGCACGGCCGTCCGGCGAGACCTCCTACGCTGTGATGCCGTGACCCAATCGCCGGCTGCGCGTGAAGATCCGAGCTCATTTCCCGTACCCAGGCTCGTCGTCCGCACCACCGAGGTCCGTGACGACACCAACCTGCTCCAGCTGCTCCCCAGCCTGGATGCCACCGCGTGGGTACGCCGGGGCGAGGGATTCGTCGGCCACGGCGAGGCGATCCGGCTCGATGTGTCCGGACCCGACCGGTTCGGTACGGCGGTGCGGTGGTGGTCCGCGGTCGCGGACGCGGCGGCAGTCCGCAACGAGGTTGCCGAACCTGGCACCGGACTGGTGGCTTTCGGTTCGTTCGCGTTCGCAGCCGAGCCGGGCGATTCCACCCTCGTGGTTCCCCGCATCGTTGTGGGCCGCCGCGGCGGTCGCAGCTGGCTCACCACGGTCACCGTCGAGCCGTCGCTTCCGGGCGTCCCTTCGCTGGCCTCCCTCCGGACCGGTGCGCCGCCGGTGTCCCGTCCAGAAGGCGTGGTCTACGCCGACGGGGCGATCACCGGTACCGAATGGGTGGCCGCCGTCAGCGAGGCGGTCCGGCGGATCGGGGCCGGCGAGCTCGGCAAGGTGGTGTTGGCGCGGGACCTGTTGGCGGTGGCGGCAGAGCCGCTCGACATCCGCTGGCCGCTTCGTCGGCTGGCCGCGCGTTATCCGGCCTGCTGGACCTACGCGGTCCGAGGGCTGATCGGCGCCACGCCGGAGATGCTGGTCAGGCTCGAGAACGGACTGGTCACCTCGCGGGTGTTGGCCGGGACTATTCGCCGTAGCGACGACGACGCACACGACCTGGCTCTGGCCGCTTCGCTGGCGCGATCCAGCAAAGACCTGGAGGAGCACGAGTACGCCGTCCGCTCGGTGGCCGACGCGCTCGCTCCGCACTGTTCGAGCGTGAACGTGCCGGAGTCGCCCTTCGTCCTCCACCTGCCCAACGTCATGCATCTCGCGACCGACCTCGCCGGCGTCCTCACCGACTCCTCGACGTCCCTGGAACTGGCGGCCGCGCTGCATCCCTCGGCCGCGGTGTGCGGTACGCCGACGCCGGTGGCCCTGCGGGTCATCCCCGAGCTGGAGCAGATGGACCGCGGACGCTATGCCGGCCCGGTCGGCTGGATGGACACGGCCGGCAACGGCGAATGGGGCATCGCGCTGCGGTGTGCACAGGTGGACGAAGACGACCCGTCACGGCTCCGGCTGTTCGCCGGGTGCGGCATCGTGGCCGACTCGGTCCCGGAGGCGGAGCTGGCCGAGGCGCAGGCGAAGCTCGTCCCGATCCGCGACGCCCTCGACGGGTGACCACGCCTCCGCTTCCGCGCGGACGCCAGACCCGGGTCCTCGGCCTGTTCGCGCATCCGGACGACGAGACCTTCTTCGCGGGCGGAACGCTGGCGACCTACCGGGAGCGCGGATGCCCGGTGCGGTTGGTGACTCTGACGGCGGGAGAGGCCGGCGCAGTCGGGTACTCGGCTGCGCGGGCCGCCGCCGATGACCCCGATCCGGACCGGATCGAAGCGGCGTCGAGGGCTGGCCTGGTCCGTTATGCCGCGGCCTGCAAGGCGCTCGGTGTGACGGACTTCGGGCCTGCCCAGCCCGGTCGCTGGCGGGACCTCGGTACGGAGGCCCAGGCCGGCACGGTCGCGGCTGCCCCGTTCGGCGACGTCGTTCGTGCCGTCCGCGACGTGCTGACGCAAACACGTCCGGACGTCCTGGTCACGGTGTCCCACGACGGAGTGACCGGGCATCCGGACCACATCCGGGTCAGGGAGGCGGTCGACGGCGCCCTCGACGCGGTTCCGTTCGCCGCGGGCGCGGTCCCGGTGACGCTTGCGTCGTACGTACGCCTGAGCGACGTCCGGGCGGCGACGGCACTCCTGGGTCGGCTGACGCCTGCCCGTCCGATCGGGGGTGGCGGCATTCGTGGCGTCGCCGACGAGACGACCGGCAACGACGTGTCCGCCGAGAAGATGACCGGCGTCGAGACAGTCGTCGTGAGGCTTTCGCCAGCGGCAGTCATGGCGAAGCGGGCTGCGCTCGACGTCTACCACTACGGTCTGGGTACCCAGCCGCTCGATGCACTCGTGGCCGCAACGGCGGCGGTGGGCGACGGCGTACTCCTGCGGACGATCGCCGAGGTCGGCGGCATGGACCGCGAGTGGTTCCGCGTCACCGCCCCGACCAGGACGGGCGGGTAGCCGCTACCCGACGAACGCGTCGACGATCTCGTCGTGGCGGCCTTGCCACCATGCCAGCAGGGCCGAGTTGGCCAGGAAGAACCGGTCGCAGGTCGGGTCGTCCTTGTCGTAGTGGCGGTCCAGCGGCCAGAGCCCACACAGGTGGTTCCACCACCAGCGGAGCACCGCGTCGGCCAGGTGCGAGGGATCCGCCGGTCGGACGGTGCGGTATCCCGCGACGAATGCCGCCAGGCGTTCCAGGTCGACATGCCCGCTCTCGTTGTCCAGGAAGATGAAGATCGCAGCCCGGACGACCTCACCGAGGAGCGAGCCGACCCGGAGCCGGTCCCAGTCCAGCACCGCCGCGACGATATCGCCGTCCCAGACCAGATTGAACGACTGGAAGTCGCCATGCTTCCAGCCGGTCGGCCCGAGCGGACAGGGCGTGATCGGCCGACGTCCTGCCTCCGCGGTGACGAGCTCCCGCCGCGTCCGGAGCAGCTCGCGGGCCCGCTCGTCGAAGGCGTCGCGCCTGGCTGCCCGGGTGTCGATGAGCGCGAGGTATCGGTCGATCGCGTCGCGGGCCGCAGCTGGATCGGGCACTGCATGCGCGTCGGCGGGCAGCGGCGGAACGACCGGCAGGATGGCGACCAGGTGCTCGTGGAGCTCACCCAGGAGTCGGCCGACCGCCCGGCAGGTGGCCAGGTCGAGGTCGGCGCCGTCGCGGAGGACGCCGCCCACCCAGTGCGACATGACGAAACTGCCGCACGCGTGGTCGAGCACGGTGTCGCCGTCCGGAAGGTGGACCTGCCGGGGTACGGGAAACCCCCGTTCGCCGAGCGCCATGGTCACCGCGTGCTGTCGGCGCGCATGGTCGGGCGTGGAATCCAGCAGGTGCTTGACCGCGAAGGCACCTTGTGGCGTGGTCAGTCGCCAGTTGCGGTTCATGAAGCCGGTGGTCATCGGCTCGATCTCGGCGGGAGCCCCCAACCCGAACGCGCTTCCGACCTCGGCGACCAGTCGCTCGTCAGATATGCCGGTCAGCTCGGGCCCCACAAGACCTCGCCCGCCCTCAGGCGGCCGACGTGTACACCGTGAGCGAAATACCGACGTAGTGGACGATGAACGCGGCGATCGTGCAGGCGTGGAACACCTCGTGGAACCCGAACCACCGCGGTGACGGGTTCGGCTTCTTCGTCGCGTAGATGATCGCACCGGCGGAGTACAGGAGCCCGCCGGCGATGATCATCGCGGCGATCGCCGGCGTTCCCCGGTTGAAGAAGTCCGGCAGCCAGAACGCGGCCGCCCAACCCAGCGCGACGTACACCGGGACGTACAGCCAGCGCGGCGCGCCCAGCCAGAGCACCCGGAACGCCACGCCGATCAGCGCGCCGGCCCAGACCAGCGTCAGCAGCAGCCGGGCGCTCGGCCGGTCGAGCAACAGCATGGTGAACGGCGTGTAGGTGCCGGCGATGATCAGGAAGATGTTCGCGTGGTCGAGCCGGCGCAGGATGGCAAAGGTGCGGGGCGACCACTGACCGCGGTGGTAGAGCGCGCTGACCCCGAACAGCAGGGCGGCCGTCACAGCGAAGATGGCCGAGGCGATCTTCGCCTCCGCCGAGGGGGCGAGCAGGACGATGACGATGCCCGACACCACCGCGAGTGGGAAGGTGCCGGCATGCAGCCACCCGCGCAGCCGCGGCTTGACCGTCTGAGCGACGTCGTGGACCGCTCCGCTGACGTCGGGTACGTGCATGAAGGTCCTCCCACGTGGTCGCCACGCACGTTCAGGTCGAAAGACGCACTACGGGTCGGAACGAACGTCCCCTCACACCCGTTCCAGCACTACCTTCCCATCCCGGACCTGAGCTAACTGGGTCGGGCGTACCTTCTCCAGCAGCCGCCGGTCGTGGGTCGCCAGCACAAGTGTGCCGTCGTAGGCCGACAACGCCTGCTCGAGCTGTTCGACCGCCGGCAGGTCGAGGTGGTTGGTGGGCTCGTCGAGGACCAGCAGGTTGGCCTGCCGGGCGACCAGGAGCGCCAGGTCGGCGCGGGTCCGCTCGCCCGGCGACAACGAGCCGGTGGTCCGCACCACGTCGTCCGCGCCGAGCCCGAACTTCGCCAGCAGGGCCCGCGCCTCGGTCTCGTCCTGACCGGACACCTGGCGGAACGCCTCGAGCAGCGCGACATCCGGCGCCACTCCGCGTCGGACCTGGTCGATCTCGCCGGGAACGACGCCATGTCCGAGGCGGCGGTGGCCGGCGGTGGGTGGGAGGGTTCCGAGCAGGACGGCGATCAGGGTCGACTTGCCGCCGCCGTTCGGCCCGACCAGGGCGAGCCGGTCCCCGTACCGAAGATCGAGGTCGACCGGGCCGAGCCGGAACCCACCGCGCTCGACCACGACTCCCGCCATCTCCACCACCTGGTCGCCGCTGCGGGACCGCTGGTCGAGCGTCAACCGGAGTTCCCACGGCGTGCGCGGCTCCTCCACGACGTCCAGCCGCTCAGCCGCGCGCAAGGCTCGCGCTGCACCTGACGCGCTTCGCTCGGTGCGGTTGACCTGGTAGTCGCGGGCGAACTTGTCGTTGTCAGGTGGACGGCGGCGCTCGCGGGAGGCACCGGAGCGGGCCCATTCCTGCTGCCGCCGGGCTTGGGCGACCAGAGCGTCGCGCTGGGCCGTGTACTTCTCGTACGCCTCCTGCGCCAGGGCGCGGGCCCGCTCGCGTTCCTCGAGGTACGAGATGAAGCCACCGCCGTACAGGCGGCCTTCGCGGGTGAACTCGTCGATCTCCAGGACGTCGGTGACCACGCGTTCGAGAAACGCGCGGTCGTGCGAGACGACGACCAGGCCACCGGAGCGACCGAGCAGGAACCGCTCCAGCTGGTCCAGCCCGGCCAGATCCAGGTCGTTGGTGGGTTCGTCGAGGAGGAGTACGTCGAAGCGGGCCAGCAGGACCGACGCCAGGGCGAGCCGCGCCAACTGCCCGCCGGACAGGTCCCGCGCCCGGTCAGGCAGGCGCTCCGGCTCGAGGCCAAGCTCCGACAGCACCGCCGGAGCCCGGGTGTCGAGGTCGGCGGCACCCAGAGCGAGGTAGGACTCGAGGGCGGTGGCGTACCAGTCGTCCGCACCGCGCTCCCCCTCGGCGAGCGCGGTCGTGGCAGCGGTCAGCTCGGCCTCGGCCGCCGCCACACCGGTCCGCCGGGCGAGGTAGCCGTCGACCGTCTCGTCCGGCCGGGCGTCGCGTTCTTGTGGGAGCAGGCCGACCGTCGCGACCGCCGGCTGGCGTACGACCGAACCGTGGTCTGGCGCCAGCTCGCCGGCCAGGATCCGCAGCAGGGTGGTCTTGCCGACACCGTTGGGGCCGACGACGGCGAGGCGGCTGCCGGGCGCGACGGTCGCGGTGATCCCGTCGAGGACGAGCTGCGGGCCGAGGTGAAGCTGGAGGTCACGGGCTGCGAGGGAGGACATGACTGCTCCGGAGGCAGAGGCGGCCGGAACGAAACCGGCCAGGCTGACGAGAGGGCCAGGCGTAGGGACTCCTGCCAGCGCACCCGAGGGCACGCACTGGGGCGGGGTCCACTCGCGAACCTCAGCCAGCCATCGGCAGGTGCCTCCTGATTGTCATGCGACCGGAGCCGTCCACCCTACCCCCGCCAGCTCGAGTCTCAGCGGTCGACGAAGCGGAAGTCCGTGACGTCCTGCACCGGGCGGTACCCAACAGCGGCATAGATCTTGTTGGACGTGTGGTTGGCGAGGTCCGTGTAGAGCGAGCAGGCCACGGCACCGTCGTCGAGCAGGTGCTGGCTGACCGCGGCCACGAGCGCGCTCGCATATCCCCGGCCACGGCGTTCCGGGGGTGTGTAGACCGGCCCGACGCGGACCACATCGGCGGTCCGCACGTTGTGTCCCACGTACGACACCGGACCGCCGTCGTCCCACAGCCACGCACGCCCCTCGGCCACCCGCGTCTCGACCGCCGTGCGGCCTTCCCCTTCTTGCTCTGCCGTCGGGCGGTCGCCGGTGCGAGGCAGCCCGGCATGTGCGTCGACCACGAACGCCTCGCTCCACTCGACGATCAGCTCGACGTCGCCCGCAGTAGCCAACCGCGCCGTACCGTGCGACGGCGCCGGTTCCGGCGGGCACACCTCGTCCAGCCGATGGATCCGCATCCGGACGCCGACGTCGTACGCCTGGTTGGTCCGCCCGGTCCAGGACACCGCGAACGCCTCGGCGTCCGCCACCGCCCCGGTCACCCCGATGGCGTCCGGGCAGGCGGCCAGCAAGGTCTCGACCACCGGCTCCAGCGCCTTGACCGGCAGGGGCGACAGCACGATGCCGCGCGGCGGCGTGCGCATGGCGGCCCCGACCACGGTCCCCGTTGCGTCCCGGACCAGCAGGTAGGTCGCCGGTGCCGGGTCACTTACCTTGCCGTCCCGGCGACTGCGTACGTTCGTGATGATCACGCTGTTGAGGATCGGGTCGGCGTGCAGGAAGTCACCGGCGGCGGCGAGAAACGCGCCCGGGTCGGCTGTGGTCTCGCAATGCATGGGCCCGAGCATGGCCCGGTACGACGGATCCGTTCAACCACCTTTCCCTCCGCGGGTGCGTCAGCGGATGCCGGCGACCGAGGCGTCCACCGCCTTGGCCAGGCGCTCGTGCAGGCCCCGGATACGGGACCGGTCGACCTGCACCTCGATGACCCGGAGGCCGCGCGCCCGCGACAGCGCCGACCGTAGTTCGCGGCGCGTCCTGACCAGGGTGTACGGCGTGTGCGTCGCGGCGGCGAGGGCTTCGAGGGACACGCCGTGCGGCGTACCGAAGATCCGCTCGAACGACTCCGCGTACGCGGGCTCGCCCTGCTCGAGGGTGGTGAAGATCCCGCCGCCGTCATCGTTGACCACCACGACGGTCAGGTCCGGTCTGGCTTCGTACGAGCCACGCACCAGGGCGTTCGCGTCGTGCAGGAAGCTCAGGTCGCCCACCAGGGCGTATGCCGGACCGGAGCGGTGGACCAGCGCCGCCCCGACCGCCATGGACACCGTGCCGTCGATCCCGGCAAGTCCGCGGTTGCCGAGGACCTTACGGTGGTCGGCCGGATTGACCCTGCCGCCGTCGTCCAGGAGCGGGTTGTTCCACGGCGCCCCGGCCAGGTCGAGGTCACGGACCGGACTGGACGATCCGGCGATCAGCAAACCCCCGCCCGGGACCGCGGCCGCGACGTCTCGGGCCACGTGCAGACCGGTGAACTCTGGTTCGCGGGCGAGTACCTCCTCGACCGCCACCCGGGCACACTGGTCCGCCGACAACCATGCGCTCAGCCACTCGTCCGGCTCGCGCGGCCCGGCACCGTCGACCGTGCCGTCCCGCGCGACCGTGGTGCTCACCCGGAACGCCTGGTGCCCCGGATCCGGCCAGGTCGGCCGCCGCCCGGCCACCACGACTTCGATGTCGTCGCGGCTGATCAGGCGTGTCACCGCACGGGACAGTGTCGGCCAGCCATAGACCACCACCCGGTCGATCCGCCGGGTCAGCTCGAGGTCGGCCTCGAGCAGCAGGCGGTAGGGACCAAGGGCATTGGGCCCGGACCGGGCTCCGCTGGTCGGTTCGGCGAGCAGGGGCCACCCGGCGGTCTCGGCCAGCCAGCGGGCCTGGGCGTCGGCACCGTCCCCGGCGACCACGACGGTTCGTGGCCCGGGCTCCAACCACGAGATGTGCTCGGTCGCGATGCGCTCGATCCGGGTCCAGCGCAGCCCGTTCGGCCGACCGGCCAGCGACTCCGGCCAGTCCGTGGCGGTGCCGTTGCCGGTGCTGACGTCGTGGTGGGTGGCATCGAGCCCGGACCCGGCGACGTGCACCTGGGCAGGTGCCTCGTCCGGGTCGTCGGGGTCGGGGACCAGCGGCTCGCGGAACGCGAGGTTGAGGTGGACCGGGCCCGGGTGCCGGTCCCGGAACCCGCGCGCGACGGCCAACGCCCGGCCGACGAGCGAGCGCCAATACGCGTTCTGGCCGGTACGGCGTTCCGGTACGCCGACCTCGTGGAACATCCGAACCGCGTCGCCGTACAGCTTCACCTGGTCGGTGGTCTGGTTGGCGCCGACACCGCGCAGTTCCGGCGGCCGGTCGGCGGTGAGCACGACGAGCGGCACGCCGGCATGGTGGGCCTCGAGGACGGCCGGGTGCAGGTTGGCGGCGGCAGTACCCGACGTACACACGACCGGGACCGGCCGGCGGCTCGCCTTGGCCAGCCCGAGGGCGAGGAAACCGGCCGCCCGTTCGTCGATGCGTACGTGCAGGCGGATGTGGCCGCGGCCATCGGAACGATGGAGGGCGAACGCGAGCGGAGCGTTGCGCGACCCCGGCGCCAGCACCGCCTCGCGGACCCCGCTGCGCCACATCTCGTCGACGAGCACGCGGGCGAGTGCGGTGGCGGGGTTCATACCAGCGCCTCCACACCGGCGAGCCGCTCGAGCCAGCGGGTGTGGGTGGCGGCGTCGGCGGCGACCGCCGCGAGCTGACCGGGATCGGGTTCCGGGCGAACGACCGGCAGGACCCCGCCGACGGGCCTCAGCGGCGTGGCGACGACGTCGGCGCGGAGCAGTTGTCCGGTCGCGAGTCCGCAGGCGTACGGCAGCTCGGGCAGGGCGGCCGCCAGCGCCAGCCCCGGTGCCAGGCCGACCGAGGTCTCGAGCGCACTGGAGACGACCACGGGCAGCTCGATCTGCTCGGCGATCCGCAACGCCGCGCGAACGCCACCGAGCGGCTGAACCTTCAACACCGCGATGTCGGCGGCTTCCATCCGGGCAACGCGGTAAGGGTCGGCCGCGCGCCGGATGGACTCGTCGGCGGCGATCGGCACTCCGACCTTGCGGCGTACCTTGGCCAGCTCTTCGACGGTGGCGCAGGGCTGCTCGACGTACTCCAGCCCGCCCGCCTCGTGGTCCAGTCGGCCGATCATCGCGACCGCGGTGTCGAAGTCCCACGCGCCGTTGGCGTCGACGCGGATGCGCCCGCCCGGACCGAGCGCGTCCCGGACGGCCTCGACGCGGGCGAGGTCGTCGCTCTCGGACTGGCCGGGCTCGGCGACCTTCACCTTGGCCGTCCGGCAGCCGTGTCCGGCGGTGACGATCTCGTGTGCCTTGGCCGGCCCGACCGCCGGCACGGTGCAGTTGACAGGGATGTCGCTCCGCCTCGGTGCGGGCCAGATGTCGTACGCGGCCTCACGTGCGGCGCGCAGCCAGGGAACGCAGGTCGGCAGGTCGTAGTCCCAGAACGGGCTGAACTCCGCCCAACCGGCGGGACCTTGCACCAGGATGCCTTCGCGGACGTCGACGCCGCGGAAGCGGGCATGCAGGGCAACTGCGAAGACGTGGGTGGAACCGTCCCCGCGGATGATCATGTAGCGTGCCCTCCGAGTTGCGCCTGCGGGAGTGTCTCGTGACTCTGTCCCGACCAGGCCTGCCAACCCAGACAGGGTGACAGAGTGTCACGGCACCGGCTCGTAGCCTAGTCCCGTGCGTACGCCCACCGATCGGCGGCTGGTCCCCCTCGACGCCGACACCGGCGCCGTGACCCTCGCGGCACTGGCGGCGGCGCTCGACGGCACCGGTCCGGCAGTGGCACCGACGCCGCCCGGTCCCGAGGGTGACCGGCTGCTCGGGGTCCTCCAGGTCGACGTTCCGCTCGAACGCGACGGCATCGCGGCCGTCCTGCCCACCTCCGGGTCGACCGGCGAGCCGAAGGCCGCGCTGCTCCCGGCCAAGGCGTTGCTGCACTCGGCACACGCGACGCTGGACCGGCTTGGCGGCCCGGGGGGCTGGGTCCTCGCCCTCCCTGTCCACCGGGTGGCCGGCCTGCAGGTGCTGGTCCGGTGCCTGCTCGGCGGGACCGTGCCGGTGCCGGTCGGGCACTCGTTCACGCCGGCAACGTTCTGCGAGGCGACGGGTCGACTGCGGGCCGAACGCCGTTACACGGCACTTGTCCCCACCCAGTTGGTACGGCTGCTCGACGCCGGGCCACAGGTCGTGGCCGCCCTCGCCTCCTACGACGCCGTGCTGCTCGGAGGCGGAGCGAGCGCCCCGGCTCTGCTGGGGCGGGCCAGGTCGGCCGGCGTGCGGGTGGTGAGGACGTAC
The DNA here is from genome assembly GCA_963720325.1 of uncultured Actinomycetota bacterium. GTDB lineage: Bacteria > Actinomycetota > Actinomycetes > Propionibacteriales > Actinopolymorphaceae > Thermasporomyces. The sequence goes on from CAVRFE010000001.1 coordinate 53,678, forward strand.
GGGATGACGGAGACGTGTGGTGGCTGCGTGTACGACGGCATCCCGTTGGACGGCGTGCGGGTCTTCGTCGAGCAGCCCGGACACGCGTCGACGGCGGGACGGGTCCGGATCGGCGGGCCGGTGCTCTTCGCGGGATACCGGTTGCGACCCGATCTCACCTCGGCTGCGCTGGTCGACGGGTGGCACCGTACGGACGACCTGGGCCGGCTCGACTCGGCCGGGCACCTGGCGGTCGTCGGCCGCGTCGACGACGTGGTGGTGTCGGGAGGTGTCAACGTGCCGCTCCCGGCGGTCGAGCAGGCCGTGGCCGACTATCCCGGGATCGCCGAGGCGGCGGCGGCCGGCGTACCCGATCAGGAGTGGGGCACCCGGGTCATCGCGTACGTGGTCATGCGCCCCGGTGCGGACCCGCCCCGACTCGCCGACGTACGGGACCACGTGGCGCGGACCTGTCCTCGGGCCTGGGCTCCGCGAGAGGTCGTGGTGGTCGACACGCTGCCGGTCCTCTCGTCCGGCAAGCTGGACCGGGCTGCCCTCACCGCCCGTACGTCCTGACGTTCCTGCCGCGTTGTCAGGGAGCGTCAGGGGCGGCCGGCCCGATCCCACGCCTCGTGCCCGGCACACACCCGCGACCACAACGCGTGCCACTCCTCGGCTGACACGTCGTCGAGTCGCACGCCGAACTCCTCGACGATCAGGGAGTGCCAGTCCGCCTCCGTCGTCACGTCCCGCACCGCTCGGCCGTTGCCGTCGACCCGGGTCAGGACGCAGCCGCGCAGCGTCAACGTGTGGTCCTTCCCGC
>CAVRFE010000002.1:0-1186691 GCA_963720325.1 uncultured Actinomycetota bacterium
AGGTCGTCGATCACGATGGCGGCGAGTCGGCGTACGGCGGCGCGGGTCTGTGGACGCAAGAGCTTGTTGACAGCGTTGGGGTCGCGGAACGGGATCTTGCCACCGCCGTCGAGCGAGGGATCGTACGGCACGACGACCAGCTCGCGTACGTGGTCCATGAAGGCCCGCTCGATCGCGCGTACCTTCACCGGGCTGGCCGTCTCCTTGGCGACGACCGCCAGCACGATGCGACGCCGCATCTCCGGGAAACCGTTGTCGGTAAGGAACTGCAGCGTCTTGCGGGCCAGGTTGGCGCCGTCCTTGGTGTTGTCGGTGACGAGGACCATGCCGTGTGCGACGCGCAGCGTACCCAGCATCGCTTCATGGGTGATGTGCGTGCCGTTGTCGAGGATGGCGAACGAGAAGAACGGCGCGAAGAGTTCGGCTAGGAGTTCGACGTCGGAGACGTTGAGCTGGTGCCGGATCTTGCGGTCTGTAGACGCCGCGAGCACCCGGACGTTCATCTCGGGCACTTTCTCCATGAAGTCGTGTACGTGGTAGCGCCACGGGATCTCCTCGACGTGCGCGAGCAGATCGCGGATCGAGTGGTGCGGCCGGACGCCGAGCCGGTCGGGCAGCGTACCCAGGTCAGGGTTGAGGTCGGCGACACCGACCGACTCCCGCCGACCCTCCGCCAGCTCCGCGGCGAGCAGGGCCGCGAGCGTGGTCTTGCCGACGCCACCCTTCTCCGAGCCGATGCCGATGTAACCGCAGTAGCCGCGGGTACGCCGGAGCTGCCGGTTCAGGCGTTCGCGAATCTCGAACTCGTTGCGGTCGCGCTTGCTCGGCCCGAGGTTGATCCGGCTGAGTCGGTACAGGGCACCTTGCCAGCCGTGTCGCGGCGCTGGCTTCCGCTTGTACGTCGTGAGGTCATCGGTGAACGCATCCTCGTCGACGTCGCGGGTACGGGGGGCGCCCTCGCGTCGCTGCGGTCCCGGCGTACCCCATGGCGCCGCCAACGGCTGGCGCTCGCCCCGCGGCGTGTGACCCGCAGGCGGTGGTCCGCCGGTTGACGGCCGGTTGGAGCGGTACGCCTGGCCCGACTGCGGGGGTTGGTGCTGGGGTTGGGTGGCGCCCTGGGGCGCAGTGGTGTGCGGGCGCTGGCTGGTGCGCGGCGGTTGGGCGGGGCCGGGCGCTCCCTGCGGAGCTTGGGTGGTGTGCGGTGCCTGCGGCGGCTGGCGGAGGGTGGGACCGCGCAGCCCGGAACCCGGTGCCGCGCCCGAACCCGGCGCTGCCTGGGCCGCAGGTCGCGCCGACGCGGTTCCCCCGGGGGACGGGGTTGATCCGCGCGACGCCATGGGAGTCGTGCCCGATTGCGCCGGCGGTGCCGATGCATCGTCGGCTGTCGTTCCAGCCGGCGCGTCCACCGCCGGCTCTGCTGGCCGGTCGGGTCCGGTGGGCGTGCTGTGCGGGGCGGGAGTCAGGGAGTCTGCGGGCCGAGCGGCACCAACCGCGGAGTCCGCTGCGCCCTCGACCCCAGAGCCCTCGACCCCAGAGCCGTCGACCCCAGAGCCGTCGACCCCAGAGCCGTCGACCCCAGAGCCGTCGGCCTCAGAGCCCTCGACCCCAGAGCTCTCGGACTCGATGCTCGCGGCGTCCGCATCGCGTGCGTGTTCCGCACCTACGCCCGTGCCAACGGCAGCTGCCTCACGTCCGGCATCCGCAGTCTCGCCGGTAGTCCAACGGCCTCCGGCATCCCAGTCGCCCCCGGCCGGTCCGGTCGCGGTCGGCTCACTGCCCTGGGTAGCCGTCTCACTTGGTGTCTCGGTGGGCGGCGGATAGGGGACCGACGTCGGCGGGCGGTAGCCAGGCACCGCGTCGGGTCGGGGCGACGTACCCGGTCGTGGGTGCGGGTATGGGCGCCCCACGCCGATGTGCACCTCGGGCGAGCGATCGCCGTTGTCCGTCCCGGTCGCGGCCGGAGCCCCGGGGTAAGACGCCGCCCGGCGCTCGCCGCCCCCGGACGCACCGACCTCGTGGTCGTCGGCGCTGTGGGGCTGCTGGTCACTCACGACTATCTCCCTGGCGGTGGGTTGCTGGACGCTATCCGGTGAGCACGGACGCAACGATCCCGAACACAACGAACAGCACGGCGCCCCCAATGATGATGATGCGCCCGCGCGTCGACGTCTGCCACAGGCGCGCGACCGGTGCGCTGCCGGTCGCGAGGCGCGCAGCCTGGCTGACCTGGCTGAATGCCCGGGGACGTTCGCCGAATCCGGACGGCGAGTCCTCCGGGTCGACACCGAGCGCCCGCCGTTGCGCGGCGTCGACCTCGACGAGGGTGTCGACGAGCTGACCGAGACTCTTGGGGGTCAACGGGAGCACCGTCACCGCGCGTTCGCTCTCGACGCACAAGACCGCGTTCCACGGATCGTCGGGATCGAAGCCCTCGATGCCGTATGCCGTCGCGTCCTCCAGCGGCAGATCTGCGGACGCGCTGACGGACGTGCCTTCCTGCGCTTGGTCTGTGGTCGCCTCGCGAGGATCCGAACCGGCCGGCACGCCGACGACACGAGACCCGGAGTCCGGGTTGGTGGTCACATGACATCGCCTCTTCTCGCGGATGCGCCGTGGACACCAGCCGGCCGATGGTACGCACCACGAGAACCGCCGTGCGCCCCATTGTGCCGGCGCCCCCTATCGCGAACAGTAGTTGGTCGGCCAGGATGCGCAACCAGTGCCGCACGTACGGTAGCGGCACGGTGCCAGTCGGCGCGCGGCCGGACGGTCACGGTGCAACGCCGTGTCCCGACAACCAGAGTTCGGGGTCCTGCGGACGGCCGGCCACGCGTACCTCGAAGTGCAGATGCGGGCCGGTGGAGTTCCCGGTGGTACCCACCTCTCCGATCATCTGGCCAGGGATCACGCGGGCGTTGACGACGCTCGGTGTGATGCCGCGGAGGTGCGCGTACTGCGTTACCACGCCGTTGCCGTGGTCGACCTTGACCAGGTTCCCGTACGGTCCGGCGGTGCCGGCGAACACGACTGTGCCGGCGGCGACCGCGCGGACAGGTGTACCGCGATCGGCGGCGAAGTCGAGCCCGGTGTGGCACTCCTCCCACCGGCGGCCACAGTCGCCGAACCGTGCCGTCAGCTGATAGGTGCCGGGCGGCACCGGGACCACCCAGTCGCCGGTGTCCGGAAGCTGGGCGGCGTTGCCGTAGACCGAAACGTGGATGTGGTCGAGGTGGAGGCAGGTGTCACTCGTACATCCGAGGTAGTGGCTGTATTCGCGCCATCCCTCCTGCTGCCTGGCAACTGACCAGATCTTCCCGTCGAAGATGATGTACTTCACGCCGAGCGCGGCCCGGTTGGCCCGCACCCAGTCGGCCACCTTCCAGCCGTACGCTTTGGCGCCGACGCTCTGGTAGTCGGCGAACGGCAGCATCGCGTCGATCGCCCGCCCGGCCGCATGGTCGCCGTCGCCACCGGTGGGACGGTCGCCGACGCCAAAGAACGTCTCGAACTGCGGGAACTGCTGGTACGTGCACCTCAGGACAGTTGTCGCGTCCGGGGTCAGACCGCTCTCGACCTGGGGCCATGGAGTGGCCGGGCACTGCATGCCTGGTGCGAACCCGCAGGACCCGACGGCCGCCCCGCCGCCCGCGTACTCCGCCACGATGGCGCGGGCGAGCGGCTCGTCGTCGGCGTAGGCGTTGGGAAAGGCCGACCGCTGGACCGCCTGGGCGGCGTCGGTGACCGTCATGTTCTCCCAGCCGGAGGTGTCGAGCAGGCCGGGCTGGCCCTGCCGACCGCCGGCGTAGAACATGTCCGCCGAGGTCTCCGGATCCAGGCGCTCGTCCGACGAACCCCACGCGCCACGCTGCTGGAAGAGGCCGACAGAGTCGCGGTCGCCGTACGGCAGGTTGTGCAGCGTCGACTCCTGCATGGCGGTGGCCAACGCGACGATCCAGCCGTACTCCGGAACGTTGGCCCGGCGGCCGATGTCGATGATTGTCTGGGCGTTCCTCGTCTGCTCGGGGTCGAGCTGACCCGTGTCGGTACGGACGCCGGCCAGCACGGTCGTGGGTCCGCAGATCTCGTCGGACGCCGATTCCTCCGATCCCAGCGGCGCGAACAGCGCCAGCGTCATCGACATGACCAGGCCCAGCAGCACGATCGGGACGAGGACGACGGCAAGTCCGGCGGCGAGGTAGAGCGTGCGTCGCGGTGGTACCGATCCGATGCGGCCGCCGGTGCCGCGACGGACCGCGGTGTCGGCCACCCGCCGGCCGGCCCGTCGAGCGGCCGCCCGAGCGAGACGCTGACCAGCGACCTTGGCCGCGGCAAGGATCGGCGCCGGCATCAGCCAGCTCCGTCCGGCGGCGGCGTACCGGTCGAACCCGGCGAGGCGTCGGTGTCTGGCGAGGCGCCCGGCGTGGCCTGCTCGGATCCGCTCGGGGTCGGCTCGGGCGAGGGTGTCTCGGTGAGCGGAAGCACCTCCGCGACGCGCCATCCGGCCGTGTCGAGGACGAGATTGCAGCGCACCTGGAGACCGTCATCGAAGCGGGTCGTGGTGCCGGCGGCGTACGGTGTCGCGGCGACGATGCGTGGTCGGCCGATGATGCTGGAGCTCGGGAGCTCGGCCGGATCGACGTCGGCAAGGCGCGTGGTGAGCCATTCGGTGGCGTACGGAAGGATCCGCTGGGTGCGCTCCTCAGGCGTGCCGGGCCGCTTCCACTCCTCGAGGAAACGTACGGTGACGTCGGCGATCGCAGCTTTGGTCTTCGCGTCGGGGAGGTAGTCGATTTCGTCGTCGTGAGCCGGAGCCTGGCGCGATGGTGTCGGTGTCGCGCCCGTCGTACCCCCGCCGGCGGGTGCGGGTGTGCCGTCGAATGACGACGAGGAACCCTCGGTTGCTGTTGTCTCGGCGTTGCTGGCGTTGCGGTAGGTGGTGACCAGCAACATGGCGACGGCGAGAACGGCGGCGACAGCTGCCACCACCGCAGCGATCCGGACCGTCCGGTTGTCTATCGGTCTCGCTCCCCGGATGAGCCGGCCCGTACCGCGGGCACCGGGCCGTGGTAGTCGTGGATGTCTCTGTGTTCCGACAAAGGTACGCGAAGTGACGTGCCCTTTGGTGCGACGACCGTGCCATCGGTGCGTGCCCTGACGCACACGGAGATGCCGGAGCTCGACCAGTCGCCGCCGACGACGTCGCCCTCGTCGTCGCGCAGGCGGCGGTGGTCCCGGCGCGACACGCGCTAGCTCCTTCTAACGAAATCTAGGGCTTTTCCTAGAAAAGCCCATACAGTCCGATCGTGGACCCAGTGCGAAACCCCTACGCCCCCGGTGCCGGTCAGCGCCCGCCGGAGCTCGCCGGCCGTGACCGCGAGGTGCGCCAGTTTTCCGTCGTGCTCGAGCGCGTGGCCGCCGGACGGCCCGAGCGCAGCATGGTCCTGTCAGGATTGCGCGGCGTCGGCAAGACCGTACTGCTCAACGCCCTGCGTTCGTTGGCTCTGTCCCGGGCATGGGGGACCGGCAAGGTCGAGGCGCGTCCGGAGCGTTCGATCCGGTTGCCGATGGCGCAGGCGCTTCACGCCGCGAGCCGCGAGCTGGCTCCGCGGCACCGCGATCCCGAGCGGGTCGATGAGTTCCTCGGCGTCCTGAAGGCGTTCGCACTGGAGACAACTCCGAAAGACCGCAAGGGTGTGCGGTGGCGACCGCCGTACGACGTGCCTGCGGCGCGCGGCCGGGCCGACTCCGGCGACCTCGAACTCGACCTCACCGAACTCTTCACCGCCGCCGGCGAACTGGCCCGCGACCTCGGTGTCGGTGCGGCGGTCTTCATCGACGAGATGCAGGACATCGTGCCGGACGAGCTGGCCGCGCTGTGCGGAGCGTGCCACGAGATCAGCCAGCGCAGTGCGGCGTTCATCGTGGTGGGAGCGGGCCTGCCGCATCTGCCAACGGCCCTGTCGGCCAGCAAGTCCTACGCCGAACGCCTCTTCCGCTACATCTCCGTCGACCGGCTGGAACGCGATGCCGCCGACCAGGCGCTCAAGGTGCCGGCGCAGAGCGAGGACGTGGAGTTCGAAGACTCCGCACTCGATGCTCTGCACGACATGACCGACGGCTACCCGTACTTCGTGCAGGCCTTCGGCAAGGCAACCTGGGACGCGGCGCCGAAGAGCCCGATCCGGGCCAACGACGTCAAGCTCGCGGCACCGGAGGCGGAGGCGGAGTTGGCCGTCGGCTTCTTCGGCTCGCGGTACGAACGCGCGACGCCGGCCGAACGCGAATACATGCGGGCGATGGCCGAACTCGGAGCCGCGCAGGCCGACGAGCCCGTACCCACCTCGGACGTCGCGACCATGCTCGGACGCAGACCGCAAAGCCTGTCGCCGGCGCGGGACTCCCTGATCAAGAAGGGACTCGTGTACGCCGCCGAACGTGGCACGGTCGCGTTCACCGTTCCACACTTCGGCGCGTTCCTGCGTTCACAGCACGCGTAGATAGGGAAGGGGATGAGCGAAAGCCCATACCTGTCGTACATTTCGGCGCGTTGACTGCAAGACACTTTCACCGATCACACGCCGGAGTTGACAGCATGCTCACGGTTCGGCAATCCGGCGACGGACGTCGAGGCCGGCCGGGTAGGCTCGCGGCGGTCCCGACATTCGCGAGAACTCGAGGTCTTGGCAGATGCGCTGTCCACGTTGCAGCTATGACAGCCCGGACAGCTCTCGTACGTGTGCGCGTTGCGGTATGGCATTGACCGACCTTGGCGAAGGCCCGCCCCAGCCGCAGCAGGGCGCGTGGGCCCCGGCTCCGGCGTCGCAGTCGGCTGCGGGTCCCGCTCCGGCACCGTCGTCCCAGACCCCTTCGGGGAGCGGGAGCGCACCCGGGCAGCCGGGCGCCGGTGAGTCGCCGGCGCCGGAGACGCGGGAGATGCCGCAGTCCGGGTCCACGGAGCCACCGGACGGCGGCCGGTCGGGGCCGGTCGGGCCGAGCTGGGCCCGCCCACCGGTGTCGAACGAGGCGCCGCCCTGGTCTGGCACCCAGGACGCCGCACCATGGCAAACACCGCCCCAGCACGCTGGCGCCGCCAACTGGACCACGAACATGCCTGCCACGCCGCCTCCCGACGTTCGGGTCGAACCGCCCCGCCCGGAGTCGAGCTACCCGTGGGCGCTGTGGCGGATCCTGATCGTCGCCTTGCCGGTCGCCGGAGTGCTCTCGGCTCTGTATGGGCTTTTCGCGGTGATGCCGCGGCGAGGTATCTTCGCCGAACTCGACACCATGCCGGCCAGCGTCACCCGCAATGCGGCCGCGGTGAGCGACACAATCAACCTGGTCCTTTTCATCGCGGCCGGCGCTGGTGTGGTGGCCGCGGGAGTGCTTCTGACGATGTGGCTGGTCCGCGCCCGTCGTTCGGCCGCGGGTGTCTCGAGCGGGCTGGGTCTGGTCTGGCGGGTGGTCACTGGTGCGGGCTTCGCCCTGGTGCTCGTCGCGCTGCTCCTCCACATGACCACGGATGCCAGCCAGATCGCTCTGGGGTACGTGATCCTGGGCGTGGGTGCCTTTCTGCTCGCCCTCGGTGCTTTCTGGGCGGTGACCGGCGTACGACAGTCCGGTCGGGAGGCCGCGCTGATCGTGGCGAGACCAGCGGTGCCGGCAACACCGCGCCCGTACGACTCCCTGCAGTAGCTGCGCCCGCCGGAGAGTCCACCTGAGCCGCCGCCAGGTCCCGGCAGCAAAAGATCCCGGCCGCCGCGGCAACCGGGATCTCCCGCCGATGTTGCAGTCTCGAGACGCTCGCCTCAGGAAAAGATGGTGGTGTTCGAGCGCTCGGTGTCGGTGTAGTTCGTCTTGATGTTCTCGACTGCTACGCCGAGCTGGGAGAGCACGTCGTTGAGTTCGCTGATCGCGCGCTCCCACTGGGCCTTGGCGTCCCAGTAGGCCTGCTTGGCTTCGCCGTCCCACTCGGCCAGCTTCGCCTCCAGCGACTTCTCGAGGTCGTTGGTCTCGTCCTCGACGCCGCGGTAGGCCAGCCGCAGGTTTGCCTGCAGCTGGTCGAGGGCCGCTGGATCCCATCTGGTGAAGTCACTCATGTGGTGTCGAACCTCCCGTACAAGAACGTGGTCTGAAGTCGTGGACGAGGAATCAGGTCAGGCCGCCGAGGAGGTTCTCGATCTTGTTGACGCCCTCCTGCTGCTGCTCTTCCGTCGCCTCGTAGCTCATCCGGGCGGCGCCCATCTTTTCCCGCAGGTCGTTGAGCGCGTCTCCGACGGTCTGGAACTTCTCGTCGAAGTTGTCCATCACGTTGCTGAAGGACCTCGCTGCGTTGCCCTCCCACGTGCTGATGGCCTCGGTCTTGTATTCGCGCAGCCTGCCCTTGATGCCGATGATGACGTCGAACGCATCGCCCACCCGCTGGGCGGCCTCTGCCATCGCGGCTCTGTCTTGCTGAGCTCCCACACCTACCTCCTCCGGTGAGCCCGACAGGTGCCGGGCTTGTCGTCGTCGAGCGCCGGAGCACTCGTCCTGGCCGTCAGGGTGTCGCTCGACCCAGCCCCCCGTGCTCGACACGATGGTTCGAGGTCGTTTCTTCGGGTTTGGCACCCAACGCTGGAACACGCTAACGCGAATGAGGGCGCTCGCGTCACGGGGTATGTCGAGGCTGTGGATAACTTCGTCGGGCAACTTCGGTGTGCCACGCCGCCGCTCCAGACCACCCGCCCATTCGTACCTGGACCGGCTGTAGCGGACCTGTGGCGGGCCTCAGTACCAAGATCGTCGCAGGTCAGCGGGGGCTTCTCTCGGCCGAGCAGACGCTAGTTGGCGGGCGCCGGACCGGCCGGTGCGGTGTCGAAGGTCGCCGCTCGGTATGCCGCGTCGGGTGTGAGCGCCGGGCCTTGCGGGACGAGACGCAGCAAGGCTCCGGGAATCTCGGCCGGTTCGACCTTGCCGAAGCCGAGCATCTCCAGGACCCCGCGGTTGGGGACCGGGTACTTCACGCCCTCATCGGTGACGATGAAGAAGCTCTCGGGCTTGATGCCGGGGCCCGGCCGCTCACCGACCACGGCGGCCTTGCCCGGCGGCAGGATGACCCGATCGGCCTCGGCCCCGGTTGACGGGGTGCCGGGAGTCGTCCCGCCGTCTGCGGCCTGGTCGGATCCGCCGGCAGGACCGGCGGGAATCGTGCCACCGGACGTCAGGTGCCCGGCCTCGTCGTCGTACCAGAGACACACCGGCGCCCCTTCCACACCGCCGAGGTCGAACAGTTCGGGTGTCGTGGCCGGCAGGTCTGGCACCTTCAGGCTCGGTGCCGAACCGGTCCCGTTGACCTCGCCGATCCCGATGTCGGTCGGCCTGGCCTGTACCTCGCCGTCGGCGATCGCCACGTTCTCGCCGAACAGCAGGTTGGCCTGGACCTGGGTGATCGGCGCGAATCCGTCCGCGAGCATGACGTAGTGGGAGTCGGGGGTGACGGTATGGAAGACCTGGCCGATCGTCGTCTGCCGCCCTTCCGACGTGACCGGTCCGGCGTTGCCGCGGTTGGGAACGACTGGGGCCTTCAGCGGTTGTCCTGCCTCCAGTGCGGCCAGCCAGGCGGTGCCGACCGGCAGGACGTCGGACGAGGAGAGCTCGAGGCTGGTCAGAGCCTCGGGGCCGGCCTCCAGGCGTTTGCCGTTCCAGACGAGGTAGGTCTGGTCGTCACCCTGGGCGCTCACCAGGACGGCGCGCTCGCCGACCGGCTCGGCACCGAGCTGCCGTTCCTCGGCTCCGATCAGCAGATCGACGCGGACGTTCGTGGTGGCATCGACGGTGCGGGACGTGGAGCAGATCGTCCACGTCGGGGAGGCGAGGTTCTTCTCGCTGGGTAGGGCACTGGGCGCCAGCGGGATTCCGATCCGCGGACCCCGAGCGATGCCGTCGAGGGAACCCGACGACACCCGGACGACCTTGGGCTCGGCGCCGAGAATGAGCCGGGCGGAGGTGTAGTTGAGCACCTGGACCAGCATCATGTCGGCGTCGGCAACCTCGCCGTTGTCGCCGACCGGAGGTTGGGTCGCAGGCGCCTGCCCCTGGCCCGCGTCCTGGCCGCCGCCCTCGAGCGCGGTCTTGGGCAGGTAGAGGTAGGCGGCGTTGGTCTGCTTGTCGATGATGAGGGCGTTGGCCTCGCTCTTCCACTTCGAGGCCGCGGTGTCGGCGATCCAGCCGTAGAGCGCCACCCCGGCGCAGGCCAGGACGCCCACCATGATCCCTGCGAACGTGGACGTCGTGACCCGGCGCATCGGCTGTTCGATCGCCTCCGGCTCGCTGCCGAGCATGGCGGCGAGGACGCGGCGCAGGAGGTACCGATAGGCCTGGAGCTGGTCGCGTCGGGTCTGCATCGCCGTCCCTCGTGATCGCGATCTCGAATGCCGGACGTCAGGTGGGCCGGGTCCGCCATGCGTACCTCAGCCCGCGCGGATCGCCCGCTCACGGGCACCGCTCGGCAGGCACCGCTCGGCAGGGACCCCGCGGCGACACTACGATATGCCGGCGAGCCGGTGCTGGGCTGGAGAGCGTAGTCCGCCGCCGGTGCCGCCCGAACGGGGCCCGATGACAGCCGACGTCAGCAGATCACCGGCAGAGCCGTGGTCGACGGGAGGAGGGCGTTGTGTCCGCCGTGCGAGAGCACCCGGCAGCCGTGACGCGAGGTACGCCGGGACCGCAGGAACGCCCGGCCAAGCGCCAGCCGGCGACCTCCGGGCCCAGGATGGCCCGGACCTATCCCGGTCTGCACCTCGGCCGGGTGCCGGTCGCGACCCTGGTCGCCTGGCAGGCGGGTGTTGGCGTGCTGGCCGCCGGTGTCGCGTACGGCGGCGTGTGGCGGATCGTCGGCGCGGTGCCGTTGCTGGTCATCGCCGTCCTCACCGTGCTGTCGCGCAACGGCAGGCCGCTGTGGCGATGGCTCCGCGTGTGGTTCGCCTACCGGAGCCGCGCCTCCATCGCGCGGGTCGCTCCGCCGCATGATCCGGCTCTCGCCCCGATCCGTGAGTGGCTCCCGGAGTTCGAGCTCGCCTCCGTCGCCGGCCGCCGCGGGGGCCGGACCGTCGGGGTCGCCCACGACGGGTCCGGATACGTCGTGCTGCTCGGTCCGGACCGGGAGGACCTCATCGCCTCAGCCGATCCGATCAACATCCCGCTGCGTGCGCTGGCCAGTCTGGGGGAGGCGGAGGGCGTACGGCTGGCGTCGGCGCAGCTGGTCATCCGGATGCTGCCGGCCCCCGCGCCGACCCTTGGCCCGTACGGCGCTCAACTCGGTGGGTCCTACGCGGAGATCAGTGCCGGGGCCACCCCGTCGGTGATGACGTGGTGGGTGGCCTTGCGGCTCGAGCCGTCCAGGGACGGCACCTCGGTGACGCTGGACGGCACCGACCACGACGCGATCAGGCGCGCGCTCCGGGCCTCGGTGGGTTGGGCCACGAAGGTGCTCTCGTCGTCCGGGCTGCCGTGCCGGCCGCTGGAGGAGAGCGAGCTGCGGGAGGTCCTGACGCTGACGCTCGACGTCGATCCGCAGCGGATGCCGGCGTCCCGGCGCGAACGTCGTACGGCCGAGAGCTGGCGGGGTTGGACCTGCGACGGCGTGGCGCACGTCGCCGGCTGGCTGAAGAGTTGGCCGAAGGCGGGGATGCCCGGTCTGGCGAACGTGCTCGCCGGCATGTCGAGTCTTCCGGTGCTGTCGGCCACCGCGTCCCTGTCGTTCACCTGGTCGCCCGAAGACACCGTCCGCACCTCCTCGTTCGTACGCGTCTGCGCGGGTGATCCCAAGGCGGCCCGCGCCGCGTTCCGTCAGCTGGCGAAGGTGTCCGGCCGCTCCCGGATCGGCCTGGCCCGCCTCGACGGCGAGCAGTTCCCGGGAGTTCTCGCCACCATTCCGCTGGGAGGGGGAGCCCCGTGACCTACCTGCCGACCGTGCAGGCGCACGAGACCCATGCCGAGGCGCTCGGCGATCTGAGCCTGACGCTTCCCGCCGCCGGTCTGGTCCTCGGCTCGGGGCCGGAGGGCGCTCTGGTCGTACGCCTGTTTCGCAGCGACCCCGTCCGGATCTGCGTGGTGTCCCTGGGTCAGCTGGCTCAGCTGATCGCCTACCGTGCGCTGGCGGTGGGTGCACACGTCACTGTGGTGACCGACGCGGTGGCGGCGTGGAGCCGGCTGGTCTCGGCCGTACCCCGCGGTCCGTCCTGGCTCACGGTGCTGCCCACCGGCGCCAGGGTGACCGCCACCGGCAGCCTCGCGCGGCCCTCGCTCGTCGTCGACGCGACCCGCGACCACCAGGCGCTGCCGCGGTGGGAGCAGGGCGACTGGCAGACGTTCGTGTCGGTGCAGTCCGACCTGGAGACGTCCGACGAGGTGCGGTTGCGTTCGTACGACCTGCTCATCGCCCAGCGGCTGGCGCCGCCCGCGGCGGAGGTGGCCCGGCGGGGCTTCGGGCTGGCGAAGGACCGCGCACGGTGGCTGATCGAGATGCCGAGCGGCGTGGTCGGCGTCGCGGCCGCGGGTCAGCTGTCGTTCGGCCAGCTGGGTCTGAGCCGGATGGAGCAACGGCTGTTCGCAGCCGGCTGACCGCTGCCCACAGAGGCGCCCGAGGGCCCGCGTCAACGCAAGGTTGGGCCAGAAGCTCGCAGATCTGAGCTGGTTCGGCGTCGAGGCGTGAAGAATCGTCCACGAACCTCGACCAGCGTGGGCGAAAACTCACGCATGAACGCGGATACCGCTCCCCGCTCGCTGCTCGCCACCCGGCCGCTCGCCGCCTACCGATGCCGCGGAACCGCCCCGCTTGCCGCAGCGCCGGATGCCGTCCGGCCGCTCCTAGAAGAGGTTGAGGATCGCCTCGTACACACCCACCGCGCCGAGGGCGAGTGGGACGATCCCGAGGAGTACGAACACTTCGAACAGATCAGCCGCCCGGCCCCAGTAAGGCGAGAGTCGCCGGCCGGGCATGCTCACCGCCCATGTGCCGAGCCCGGCCGCGACCACCAGGCACGGCAGCCCGACGGCGAGCAGCACCAACAGGGCCTGGTCGAGGGTCGCCAGCCGATACGCCACGAGGACCGTGCACGCGACGCCGCCTGCCACCAGCCAGCGCCGATGCGTACGCCCCCGGAAGTGCCGCGACCGCAGGAACATCGCCAACGCCGCGACGGCCGTCAGACCCGCGCCGAACCAGCCCGGTGCCTGGGTGAGGTAGATGGCCCCGAGTACGCACACGACCGTCGACGCGGCGACCAGGGCCGCCACCAGCTTGTCGGCCGTGATGGCCTGCTGCAGGACCGTCGGCCCGGGCAGTACGTCGGTCTGCCGGCGGAGGTCCTCCGAACTCGTCGGCGGCTGCGGGATGGGCAGTTGGGCGATCCGCGCGCACAGGGTCGGCAGGAACGGCACCGCGCCGAGCGCCACCGTCACGGCGACCCCGGCGGCCGCGGCGGCACTGACGCCGGAGAGCAGCACCACGGCACTGGTGAGGACGCCGACGAACGCGACCGCGGCGGCGCCGAAGAACCCGTCCCATCCCGCGACGATCGCCACGGCACCCAGCGTCGACATCAACAGCGCAAGCCCCGCCGCCATCAGCAGCTGAGCCGCCCCGAAGGAGCCGAGCGGATTGTCGATGCCGATGGCCAGGAGGCCCCCCACCGCCGCGTACAGCACGGCCGCCGCGCCGAGCAGAGCGCCCACCGGCGCCTGGCCGAACGCCCGGGCCATCGCCATGCCGCCGCCGAGAAGACAGATCGAGGCGACCAGCGTCACGATCGCCGGCAGTATCCACGGCGGTCCGCTCAGCAGCGCGACCACGGCACCGAGCAGGAAGAACGCTCCGGTCACGACCAGCGCGGTGTTTCGGGCGTCGGACGGTTGCCAGGCCGCCCGGCGGTCCCGGGTCGCGACCGCGATCGCGTCGGCCACGTCGTCGAACGCGAACTCCGGAATCGACATCTCTCGGTGGCGCAGGTGGAGGACGTCACCGTCGCGGATGCCGAGTCCGGACAGGCGCAGCGACGGGTCGAACGCGGACTCGCCCAGCCGCTGGAGCACCCAGCCGCCCCGCAGGAAGGCGGGGTCGTCCGGGTTCTCGCCCGCGTACCGCAACAGCGTCGGCAGCAGGTCGGACAGCGGCGTGTCGGTGGGCAGCGCAAGATCCATCCGAGTGCGTGGTGCGACCACGGTCACCCGGCAGAGCTCGACACCGCTGTTCGCCTCCACAGTTGATCTCCTCATCGAACTGACGCACGCTGGATGGGACGAACCCGGAGATTACCCACATCCGGCCGCACTCGTGAGCCTGGCCGATCCCAGCGCGCTCGCCACGGTCACGCCAGCGGGCGAGGGTGGCACATCGTTACCATTCGTCGGGCACAAACATTGCTCGGGCACACAGCGTAAAGGGAGGCATGGGGGCATGAACGAGCGGAGCGAGCTCGTCACGGTGCTCATGGGGCGACGCCACAGGCGCTCGCGCCGGTCCGGTGCGAGGCGGGTCCGCCGATGAGCACGGTCCTCCATCGCCGTCCGGGCCGGCGGCCGCCGCCGACGATGCCCAAGGGCGAGATCCTCTTCGAGGCGCCTCCCGAGCTGCCCGAGGTCACGCCCGGCGGGGCGATGCAGCGGATGTTCGGCATCCTCCCGATGCTGGGCGGCGGCGCCGTGATGGCGTTCATGATGACCAGCGGCGGCAACAGCAGCATGCGGGTCGTGATGAGCGGCGTGATGGCCGTCTCCATGGTCGGCATGTACGTCAGCCAGCTCGGCGTCGGCGGCAAGGGCGCCGAACGCAAGCACCAGATCAACGGCAGCCGGCGCGACTACCTCCGCTACCTCGGCCAGCTTCGCCGCCGGGTTCGCTCAGCGGCCAACCGGCAGCGGGAGACCCTCGAGTGGCGCTATCCGGATCCGGACAGCCTGTGGATCCTGCCGCTGAGCCGTCGCCTGTGGGAGCGTCGCTCGACCGACAACGACTTCGCGCACGTACGGATCGCCCGCGGCGTCCAGCGCTTCGTGCTCAAGCTGGTAAGCCCCGAGACCAAGCCGGTCGAGGACCTCGAGCCGGTGGCCGCGGGGGCGCTGCGCCGCTTCATCCAGACCTACCGCACCGTGCCCGAGGTGCCGATCGCGGTCAACCTCCGCGCGTTCGCCCACATGCGCATCAACGGCGACCCCGAGCCCGTCCGAGCGTTGGCGCGGGCGACCCTGGCGCACCTGGCCGCGCTGCACGCTCCGCACGAGATGCTGATCGCGACCTGCCTGGCACCCGACCGACGGGCCGAGTGGGACTGGATCAAGTGGCTTCCGCACGCCCTGCACCCGGCCAACACCGACGGGGCCGGCCAGGTGAGGTTCGTGAGCGCGTCGCTGTCCGAGCTCGAACGCCTGCTGGCGGACCAGCTCGGCAACCGCCCGTTCTTCGCCGCCGGCGGCAACCCGCTGACCGACCAGCCCCACGTCATCGTGCTGATCGACGGCGGCCACGCCAGCCATGACTCCAAGCTGCTGAGCGCGCCGCTGCAGGGCGTCACCGTGATCGACCTGAGCGGCAATGCGGTCCGGCGGCTCGGCAACGGTGTCATGTGGCTGCGGGTGACTCCGGACGAGGTCTTCCACGTCACTGCCGACCGGGACGAAGGCGAGCGGCACAGCCTCCTCGGCAAGCCGGACGAGCTCACCGTGTCGCAGGCGGAAAGCCTGGCCCGCCAGCTCGCGCCCCTGCGGTCCGTTCAGTCCGTCGCGTCGGGGGCGGTCGAGGAAGAGGAGGTCGCCGAGCGCCCGCAGCACCAGCTCGAGCTGATGAGCCTGCTCAACATCCCCGACGCCTATCGGCTCGACCCCGAGGTGATCTGGAGGCCACGGCAGCGCCAGGACCGGCTGCGGATCCCGTTCGGACTCACTCCCGACGGCGAACCCGTCGACCTCGACATCAAGGAGTCGGCGCAGGGCGGCATGGGTCCGCATGGTCTGGTGATCGGCGCGACCGGGTCCGGTAAGAGCGAGGTGCTGCGCACCTTCGTCCTCGGGCTGGCCACGACGCACTCACCGGACGCCCTCAACCTCGTGCTCGTCGACTTCAAGGGTGGTGCGACGTTCCTCGGGCTCGACAGCCTGCCGCACGTGTCGGCCGTCATCACCAACCTCGAGGACGAGCTGATCCTGGTCGACCGGATGCAGGACGCCCTGTCCGGCGAGATGAACCGGCGCCAGGAGGTGCTTCGCCAGGCCGGCAACTACGGATCGCTCCGCGACTACGAGGACGACCGGACCAAGGGCAAGCCACTCGACCCGCTGCCGTCGCTGTGGATCGTCGTCGACGAGTTCAGCGAGCTGCTCAGCGCCAAGCCGGAGTTCATCGAGCTGTTCGTGATGATCGGCCGGCTGGGTCGAAGCCTGGGCGTCCATCTCCTGCTGGCCTCGCAGCGGTTGGAGGAGGGCAAGCTACGCGGGCTCGACACGCACCTGTCCTACCGCATCGGCCTGCGGACCTTCTCCGCCGGTGAGAGCCGGGTGGTGCTCGGCGTTCCCGATGCGTACGAGCTGCCCCGCGAGCCTGGCGGCGGCTACCTCAAGGTCGGTACGGAAGGCCTGATCCGCTTCAAGGCGTGTTACGTCGGTGGCGTCTACCAGCCGCCGAGCCTGGCCAACGCTCCTGCCAAGAAGCCGGTCCGGCCGGGTGAGAAGCAGTGGGTGCCGCAGATCACCGCGTACACGACAGACTTCGTCGAACCCACGGTCGCCGAGACACCGGTCGAGGCAGCGCCGGAAGAGGCGCTGACGCCGGCGCCGCAGGAGGCCCGCGAACCGAAGGTGCTCATCGACCTGGTCGTCGAGCAGCTGCAGCGGATGGGTCGCGCCGCCCACCAGGTCTGGCTGCCGCCGCTGGACGAGGCACCGACCCTCGACCAGCTGATGCCGGGGCCGCTCGAGGTCTCCGAGGAGCACGGTCTCACCGTCGCCTGGGAGGGTCGCGGAAGCCTGCAGTCGCCGGTGTCCCTTGTCGATAAGCCCTACTACCAACGCCGCGACCCGATGTGGCTCGACCTGGCCGGCGCCGGCGGTCACGTCGGCATCGTCGGCGGACCCCAGAGCGGCAAGAGCACGTTGCTGCGCGCCCTCATCTCGTCTTACTCGCTGACCCACACGCCCGACGAGGTGCAGTTCTACTGCCTCGACTTCGGTGGCGGTACGTTGCCCGCGCTACTCGGCCTGCCGCATGTGGGCGGGGTGGCGAGCCGACTCGACCCCGACGCGATCCGGCGTACGGTCGGCGAGATGACCGCCCTGCTGGAGCAGCGCGAGCGGGCGTTCACCGACGCCGGCATCGACGGCGTAGCAACCTACCGGCGGATGCGGCGGCAGGGACGGATCCAGCCCGACCGGTTCGCCTCCGACGTGTTCCTGGTCGTCGACGGCTGGGGCACGGTACGCGCCGACCACGAGGCGGTCGAGGCGGCGATCACCCAGCAGCTCGCCGCGCGGGGCCTCGGATTCGGCATCCACATCGTGGCGACCGCCAACAAGTGGTCGGAGTTCCGTACCGCGATCAAGGACCTGATCCAGACCAGGCTCGAGCTGAAGGTCGGTGACCCGTACGACTCCGAAGTCGACCGGAGAGCGGCGGTCAACGTGCCGGCCAACCGTCCCGGGCGCGGGTTGTCACCGGAGAAGCTGCACTTCCTGTCGGCGCTGCCCCGCATCGATGGCAACCCCGATCCGGTTGACCTCGCCGACGGCGTGAAGGCGATGACCGAGGCGGTGTCAGCCGCATGGAAGGGCGCGCCGGCGCCGGCTGTGCGGCTGCTGCCGGAGGAGCTTCCGGTCGAGACGTTGCCGCAGCCGGGGGCCGACGTACGTCCGGGCGTCCCGATCGGCATCGACGAGGACGAGCTCGCACCGGTCTACCTCAACCTCGAGGAGGAGCCGCACCTGGTCGTGTTCGGCGCCACCGAGTGCGGCAAGTCCAACCTGCTCGAGGTCATCGCCCGCGGGATCGTCGCGCGAAACACCCCCCAGCAGGCACGGATGATCATCCTCGACTACCGGCGTTCGCTGCTCGACTCGGTGAGCGGTGACCACCTGATCGGGTATGCCGCGTCCTCCGACGCGGCGACCTCGTTGCTGAAGGACGTCGGTGCCGCGCTGCGCAAGCGGATGCCTGGACCCGACGTGACACCCGACCAGCTCCGGAACAGGTCCTGGTGGCAGGGCTCCGACCTCTACCTCGTCGTCGATGACTACGAGCTCGTGGCCACGTCGTCGGGCAACCCGCTCGCACCGATCACCGACCTGGTGAGCCAGGCCCGCGACATCGGCCTGCACGTGATCATCGCGCGCGGCTTCGGCGGCGCGGGCCGGGCGATGTACGACCCGGTCGTCCAGCGGATCCGCGACATGGGCAACCCGGGGCTGATCATGTCCGGTACCAAGGAGGAGGGCCAGCTCTGGGGCGGCGTCCGCGGTGCGCCGCTGCCGCCGGGACGCGGCACCCTGGTCAGCCGCCGGCTCGGCACCAAGCTGGTCCAGACCGCCTACTCCGGCAAACCGAACGGTAGCTAGCGCGGACCTGGTGCTGCGAGTCGACCAGGACCAGCGATACCCCAACGCCTGGCTGACTAGCCGGGACGCCAGCCGCGGGCACGACCGCGCCGGAGGATCGCGACGATGCCCAACGTGACAAGGGCCAGTGCGATCGCGCCGGCGGCAACGCCCAGGGCCGTGTTGCGAGCTGCTGCGTTCACGGGTTCCTGCGACGCGATCGGTGCGATGGCGGGCCGGTCGTCCGGGGTCGGGGGCGCGGTGGCCTTGCTGGGCACGATCGCGGTCACCGCTTCGTAGGGGTTGACGACGCCCCAGCCGTACGCCGAATCGGGCACGTCCAGCCCTGGCCGGTCGGCGGTGAGCTGGATCCTGCGCTTCACCTCCACCGGACTGAGGGCCTTGTCGTACGCCTGCAGGACAAGGGCGGCCACGCCGGAGACGAACGGTGCCGCGAAGCTCGTGCCGCCATCCTTGCTCTCCTCGTGCCCGCCGACGGGAGAGGTGCTGACGACGTCCATCCCGGGAGCCACGACCGAGACCGGGACCGAACTCGTCGAGAACGGTGCGATCGCGCCTGCCCGGTCCGTCGCGCCGACCACGATCAGTCCCTCGAAGGCCTTCTCCCGTGCGTACTCGGCCGGCCATGTCTTGCCGTTGCCGGTGTTGCCGGTGTTGCCGGCCGCCGCCACGACGACGATGTTGCGGTCGAGGGCGTAGCTGATGGCGTCTCGTAGCTTCGGCAGGTCGTTGTCGGTGACGATCGACACGTTGATGATGTCGACGCCTTCGTCCGCGGCGTAATAGATGCCGTCGGCGAGGTCGTCGGCGGAGCCCTCCTCGATCCCCTCCGTCACGCGTACGGGCAGGATCCGGGCGTCGGGTGCGACACCTCGAAACTGCACCCCAGCGGCTCGGCGGGCGGCCACGACACCGGCGATGAATGTGCCGTGCCCTTCACAGTCACGGACCGCGGGCAGGTTGTCGACGTCGAGAGGCACGAAGCTCGCCGGCGTCTTGGTGCGGTCGAGGACGGGGCTGAGCTGCGGGTTCTGCAGGTCGACGCCGGTGTCGACGACTGCCACGGTGACGTCGCGGCCGGTCGCGAAGTCGTCCACCCGGTCGAGTTGCAGTCGCTGTTGCTGCCAGGGCGTCTGCTCGTACGGATTTTGGGCGAACTGCCGGTCACAGCTGCCGGTGAGTGCGGTCACCGGCGTCGGCGGGTCGTTCGGGGCAGCACGCATGGGTGCCGCCGCGGCCGCACCGGGGAAGGCGGAAGCGCCGACGACGAAGCCCAGCGCGACCAGGACTCCAGCCGCCCGAACTCCATGCCTTCTCGCCCAGGTCACAGTGGGCGAGAGTACCCGGCCATGGCTGCCGAGGCGGGCAGCCCGGTCCGGGTTCCGGCGCGGTGCCAGCGGCCGGATGGACGACGTCCACTTCCGGACGACATGCAGAGCTGTCCGTCCAGCGGGTATGTGGGTCAGAGTGGAGCCGGCCACCTGCCGCCGGTGAGGGGTTTCCCACCGGGCATGGGCGGGAAGCAAAGCGTCAGGTCTGCGCAGAACTACTTGCGGGCAGGGTGTGCCGAGCGGAGGTCGAAGGAGAAGGCGTGACTGTGGCTCCGGTCGAGAGTTCGGCGACCTCCACTGCCCTGATGCTGCCGTTCGAGGTGGACAGTGCCCGCAAGGCCCGGCGCCGGCTCGGTGTCGATCTTCGCAAGGCAGGCGTCTCGCCCGAGCGGGTGCACGATGCCCTGCTGGTCCTGAGCGAGTTGGTCGGCAATGCGCTTCGGCACGCCCGACCGCTGGCCAGCGGGACGCTGAAGGTCAGCTGGATCCGTGGCGGGTCCACCCTCGAGCTCACCGTCACCGATGGCGGCGGACCCACACATCCCCGCACCCTGGACCTGCCGTCGTCTGCGGTCGGTGGTCGCGGACTCGCTATCGTCGACGATCTGTCCCGGACGTGGGGCGTACGCCGGGACTCGCGGTCGACCAGCGTCTACGCCGTACTCCCGCTCAGCGGCACCCGTCGCCCGCTCGGTCACTAGCCGCGTCGGCCCTGGGCGACTCACCCGCGGGGGATGATGGGTTCATGCGGCCGAACGGCGACCCCGCGCAGCGGCGACCGATCCTCCTCTATGACGGCGACTGCGGCTTCTGTACGCAAAGCGCCAGGCTGGTCGAACGCTGGATTCCCACCACGGCGGCCGTCGAGCCGTGGCAGTTCGCCGACCTCGCCGCGATAGGTACGACTGCCACGCAGGCACAGGACGAGGTTCTGTGGTTCGCCGGCGACGGCCGCAGCTACGGCGGAGCGCAGGCCATTGCCCGCCTCCTGCAGGATGCCGGCGGTGCCTGGGCCATCCTCGGCGCTCTCATACGCGTCCCGCCGATCCGCTGGATCGCGCACGTGGTCTATCGGGTCGTCGCCGCAAACCGGTATCGGCTGCCCGGTGGAACGCCGGCGTGCGCGCTGCCGGCCGAGCAGCGGCCGGGTAGGTCGGGCCGACCCGACGACGACGCCGCCGACACCGATACGGACACCGACGCCGACCGTCGCTCGGGCACCTGACTCCGCGCGCCCGCCGTGCCGCCGGCCGCGTACGGCACCACTTCGCATCGTGAGAAAGTCGCGATTTTCACCAGTCATGGAACGGATCATCGAGCGGCGGCGTCTATCGAGAGGTTTGGGCGACGACAGGAACTCTTCCCGGGGGCGGAGGCTGGAGGTCGAGACACCAGGATGCTGTCGAAGCACCGCGCCCCTTTGCCTGACCCGAGACCGCGGTCCGGAGCCGGAGGTTACGCGCCATGACTGCCACAGTGGACGCGACGCCGCTCACCCGGTGGGAGAGTCTTGCCGCCGACTATGACGTCGCCTGGACCGACCTGTTGCTGCTCGCCCTCAACGTGCACGGCCTCAGCACGCCTGTCGGTGCACGGGTACGCCTCGACCTCCAGCTTCCGGACGAGGCAGAGTCGCGGCTGCTCGTCGTCCCTTCCGGCCGGGCCGACTCACCGTTCGAGCTCGCCGGCGACAAGCTGCTGGTGCAGGGCCGCTGGGTCGCCGATGTCGGGCGGGGTGTCGTCGACGATGCCGTCCCTGGTTACCTGCGCTGCTGGGACGGCACCCGGTGGCGAGCCGCCACACTCAACCCCAACTCCCGCAGCCGCTGCACGGGATGCGCGTTCTGCCCCACGTCGCTGGAGGCGGCGGTCGACCCGCGGCTGCGACTGGACGACGAGATCGCCGGGTTGCTCGCCGGACTCGCGGCCGAGCTTCCCGCAGGTGGGTCGCTGGCTGACATCGAGGACGTGACGATCTCGACCGGCTGCTTCCACACCGAGGCGGCGGCGCTCGAACACCTGCGCACGGTTCGCCGCGTGCTCAGCGACCACGGGATGCGGCCGCGTATCGGGCTGCTCAGCTCGGTGTTGCGCAGCACCGAGGCATTCGAGGAGATCGCCGCAGACGTAGGCCCATTCCTGCTGTATCTCACAGCAGAGTGCAGCACCCGACGCGACGTACTCCTCAAGGCCAGCAAGGCCAGCCTGCTCCCGGAGGAGATGCCCGCGTTGCTGGCGCGAGCCCGGGCGGCCGGGGTGGACACCTCGTTCACCTACATCGTCGGCCTGGATCCGTTCGACGAGATGCGGGAGTTCCTGCGACGTCTCGTTCCGCAGGTCACGGTGTTTCCGTCCGTGCAGGTCTACCAGGCCCACACGACGTTGATGGATCTGCTCCGGGCGCCCGAGGCCGACGCGCTGCCCTACTACCTCCGGGCGCGGCGCGAACTGGAGGACCTCTGCGCTCCTCGCCAGCTCGTGCCCGAACGGTGGCGGTGCTATCGGCCGCTCTGGTACACGACGTTCGCCGGCAATCGACTCACGAGTCCCTGCCGATGAGTGCGCCCATGGATACCCGGCCGTCGACGACCGCCACCGTGCGGGCCGAAGTGGGTGACGAGCTCCCCGTCCGTGGGCGGCGCCACGATCGCAGCGGCGTACGTGCCTACGTCCTCGACGCCCGACTCAACGGGCGCGACAGCTACCGGACCGCGCGGCTTCGGCTCGCCGGTCGTCCCATCGCCACCTCGCCGGTCGCCGCTCGTCGACCCAACGAGCCCTCAGCGGGCAACCGGCCCGGTGGCTGCCGCACGGCGGGTGGGCGTCCATCCCTCGGTCGCCCACCCGCCGACCCGGCTGCGGACGTGCGCGTCCGCGTCCTCACCCTCAACGACGTCACGCTCATCTGTCCGCTGCCTGATCAGCCGGAGCTCCCCGATCGCTGGGAGGGCACGCTGGTGCTGCCGCCCGCCGGTCGCGGTCCCGCCATGCCGGCGGACCTCCTTGACGGCCTGCTCGATGCCGGGCTCGACCCCACCGACCTGGAGGCGGCGTCGCGCCGGCACCTGATCGGGTTCGTGGCCGAGGCTCGACCCGGCCCCACTCGTACCGCTCGGATCGCTTTTGCCGTCGATGCCGTACGCCAGGACCGGACGGCGGCGGCCGCTGACGAGGTCCGCTGTCAGTCTCCGGTGTCGCCGAAGACCTCGAACCGCCATGCCGGCCGGCCACCGAAGCGCGGTGCCACCGACTCGGCGTAGGCCGCGAGGTGCTTGCGGGCATACTCCGTCGGGTCCTCGTCGCTCAGCGCCTTGATGTAGGCGCGGTGCTCGGCCAGCGACGCCACGGCGAGGTCGAGCGTCCCGCTCGCGTCGACGGCGTGGGTCGCGTGTGGAGAGGACGCGACCGCGACCCAACGCACGCCGTCCCAGCGCTCGAAACCCTCGGCGACGAGTTCGGGGAAGATCCACTCGTTGCCGGCGTCACCCTTCGCATCGAGCACGGCGCGACCGACCGCACGATGGTCGGGGGTGTTCCAGGCGGTGCCGCCCCACGTGTCGTGGTGGTTGAGGGTGATGACAAGTTCGGGGCGATGCCGCCGGATGGCGCGGCTGAGGTCACGCCGCAGCGCGAGGCCCTCCTCGATCATCCCGTCGCGATGGTCCAGGAACTCGACGGTGGACACTCCCACGACCGCCGCACTGGCGCGTTCCTCGCGTACGCGCAAAGGGGCAGCCTCCTCAGGCGACATCCCGGCGATCCCGGCCTCGCCGCGGGTCACCAGCAGGTAGGCGACGTCACGGCCGGCGGCGGTCCAGGACGCGATGGCGCCGGCTACGCCGTACTCGAGGTCGTCGGGATGCGCGACGATGGCGAGGCATCGCTGCCAGTCGTCGGGCATCGGCCGGAGCTGCTCGGCGGGTCCAGGCTGCGGGTTCATCGAACTGCCTCTCGTGGTGGACGACGGGACCGGTCGGCGCGGTCACCTACAGACGAACGTATTGAATGGGCTGCGCATGCCCTGAAGCGGCGTGCGGCGACTGCGTGCGGCGACTGCGTGCGGTGACTGGGCGCGCGGTGAAAGGGGTGTGCGATGGGTGAGGTCGACCAGGGTGCCGTCCGCTACTGGCGACGCCACTGGCGGACTCAGCGCTGGGCCCGGCGTGCTGCCCGCGACGACGAGGAACCGTGGGCGCTGCCGATTGTCGTCCGCACGGAGAAGTCCGGGCCGGTAGCCGACGGACAGCACGCGATGTACGCCGCGGCACTTGCCGTCGTCCGGCTGCTCGCGCATCCGGCAGGTCTCCCCGAGGGTCCGTGGCACGATCCGCTCGAACGCTGGATGGACGGGCGCATCCGCAAGGTCGTCCGCCGGGCCCGGGGCAGCCGGTGGGCCGAGGTCGCCGACCTGCCAGGGGTCACGGCCGTCGTCGTCGACACCCAGGTGCGTGCGCTGCTGCCGCATCTCGTCTCGGCGGCGCCACCCGCGGTCGGCAGACTTCAGGTGCAGGGGCTCGAGCTGGACTCCGATCCGGTGCGGGAGCTGGCCGGCTTTCCCGACGAGGCACTGCCGGCGCCCACGTTGTCGATCGTGGTGGCGCCGCGGGTAGAGATGTCCACCGGTAAGGCGTGTGCGCAGGTCGGCCATGCGGCGCAGCTCGGGCTGTTGCAGCTGAACCAGACTCAGGTACTGGCCTGGCTGGGCGCGGGTTGCCCGCTTCGCATCGTGGCCGCCACGCCTGAGCAGTGGGCGCGGCTGCCCAGAGGAGACCGCGAGGTCGCGATGGTCCACGACGCGGGATACACCGAGGTCGAGCCCGGCACCCGTACCTGCGCGGCCACCTTCGCCGACCTCACAGTGCCGACTGGGAAGGACCGTCGGCGCCCACAGCGATGATCGTGCCAGTACCCACCGGATGGGAGGCTGCCATGTCGTCGATGCCGGGATCAACGCAGGGAGTGTCGTCCATGCAGGGAGCCGTGGCCCTGGTCACCGGCGCGAGCCGCGGCGTCGGGCGCGGGGTAGCCCTCGGTCTGGGCGAGGCGGGGGCGACGGTCTACATCACCGGTCGTACGACGGCCGAGGGCGCCGGTGCGATCCCGCTGCCGGGGACGGTGCACAGGACCGCAGACGAGGTCACCGCACTGGGTGGGACCGGCATCGCGCTGCCGTGCGACCACCGTGACGATGAGCAGGTGCGTTCGGTGTTCGCCGAGATCGAGCGCCGCTCCGGTCGGCTCGACCTGCTTGTCAACAACGTGTGGGGTGGCTACGAGTACTTCTGGGACGGTACGCAGTTTTGGACTGAGCGTGGGTTCTGGACAGCTCCGCTGGACCGGTGGGACGCGATGTTCGGCGCAGGCGTACGGGCGCACTACGTCGCCAGTGTGCTCGCCGCGCCAGCCATGGTCGCGCGGCAGTCCGGGTTGATCGTGAACATCTCCGCCGAGAGCGCTCGGCTCGACGACGCAGGCGTGGCGTACACCGCGGCGAAGGCGGCGACCGACCGGATGGCGGCCGGGATGGCGCACGACCTTCGCCCGCACGGAGTAGCTGCGGTCTCGCTCTACCCGGGCCTGGTGCGTACGGAGTCGGTGCTCAAGGCCTCGGAGCACTTCGACCTGACGAAGTCGGAGTCGCCGCTGTTCGTCGGCCGGGTGGTGGCCGCACTGTCGGCGGATCCGGCAGTGATGGAAAGGTCCGGCCAGGTCCTCACGACGGCCGAGCTCGCCGTCGCCTACGGCGTTGTCGATGAAGCCGGCGCCTACGGCGTTGTTGACGAGGCCGGCGCCTACGGCGTTGTCGACGAGGTGGACAACACGACCCGGAGCTGATCGGCGCCTTCGTACTGGACCGCCTGCATGCCGGCCGTACGTGCTCCCTCGACGTGGCCGGGGTTGTCGTCGACAAACAGGCAGCGACTGGGATCGACGCCGATCCGTTTGGCGGCCCAGTGGTAGATCGCGACCTCCGGCTTGGCCACACCGGCATCTGCACTGGACAGGACGGCGTCGACCGAGCCGATGACGCCGAGAGCGGTGAGGTCGTCGCTGAGTCGGCTGGTTGCGTTGGAGAGCAGGCCGACGGGTACTCGCTGGCGGACCGTGACCAGGAGGCCGATCACCTCCGGGTCGATCCGCCCGATGAGCGCTGACCATGCGTCCACCACGGACTGTGCGCGGATGGCCGAGCCGCATGTTGGCATGAGGTCGGTCATGACGCTGGCCCGCCACTCGGCATCGGTGACGTTGCCGGTGATCGCGGGGTTCAGGCGGTGAGGTGCGAACGCCGCGGCGGCAAGGGTGCCGTCGGGGAGGCCGAACGTGCGGTCGATGTCGCCCATCTCGTCGTCCCAGAGGCGGAGGACCCCGTCGACATCACACAGGACGGCATCGAACGGCGTGGCGCGCATGAGTGGGGATTGTGCCAGCGGCGGCCGCCACGGACGTCGCCGGATGACCAACTCGGGGGCCGAGACACGGGCGCGGCGGGTCGCTCAGTGGAAGTCGCGGGACATCGTCTTGATGGTGAGCGGGAGCCGGGTGAACTTCTCCGCCAGGACATTGGTCACCCCCTCCGCGCGTTCGAGGCGTCCTCGGATCAGCAGGGCCGGGGAGTCGCGGGCGATCCGGCGGTAGCGGTCCCACACCGGCTGCGGGCAGATGACGTTGACCATCCCCGTCTCGTCCTCGAGGTTGAGGAACGTCACCCCGCCGGCCGTCGCGGGTCGCTGCCGGTGCGTGACCACGCCACCGACCACGATCCGGCGGCCGTTCTCGTAGGTGCGCAGGCGTTCGGCCGTGATGATCCCCCACTGGTCGAGCTGGTCGCGAACGTGCCGGGTCGGGTAGTCGTCGGGGGAGATACCGGTGGCCCACAGGTCAGCCATCACCTGCTCGGCGCCACTCATGTCCGGAAGGAGCGGGACCTGCTCCGGAACCTTCGGTGTGGACGAGGTCCCGGCGGATGCGGCGACGGCGTTCAGGTGGTCGGGACGTTCCTGGGCGGCGCTGCCGGCGAGCCACAACGCTTCGCGTCGCGACAGGCCGAAACACTCGAAGGCTCCGGCGGTCGAGAGCGCCTCCATCTGGGCGGCGGTGAAGCCGACCCGGCGGACGAGGTCGGCCTGGTCGGCGTAGCGGCCATGTGCCTCGCGTTCGGCCACGATGCGTTCGGCGAGCTCGGTGCCGATCGACTTCACTCCGGCCAGGCCGAGGCGGACGGCGAACCGCCCGTCGCGCCGGTGTCGGGCATCCTCGGCCGGAGCACCGGGATCGAACGGACCGACGGCCGGATGGTGGTCGGAGAGACACGCCGGCTCCCCCGTCGCCACGGACCCGGATCCGTTGAGTGGCACGGAGCCGTCAAGCCGCTCTGTGCCTATGGTCGCGTTCGGCTCCTCGAGCCGCTCCAGGGTGGGATGGGCATCGGACGCGTGCAGGTCGGCGCGGCGTACCTCCACCCCGTGCCGACGCGCATCGGAGACGAGGCTCTGCGGAGAGTAGAACCCCATCGGCTGCGCCCGGATCAGTGCGGCCAGGAACACCGCCGGATAGTGCAGCTTGAACCACGAGCTGGCATAGACGAGCAACGCGAAGCTGATCGAATGGCTTTCGGCGAACCCGAAGTTGGCGAACGCCTCGATCTTCTCGTAGATCATGTCGGCGGTCTCGCCCACGATGCCGCGCGCGTGCATGCCGGCGTACAGCTTCTCCTTCAGCGACGAGATCTTCTCCAACCCCCGCTTGGACCCCATCGCCCGCCGCAACAGGTCGGCGTCGTCGCCGCTGCAACCGCCCACCTCCATGGCGATCTGCATGAGCTGCTCCTGGAACAACGGCACGCCGAGAGTGCGTTCCAGCGCCGGCGCCAGGGTCGGGTGCGGAGGTGTGGGCGGCTCGTGGCCGAGTTTGCGGCGGATGTACGGATGGACGGCGCCGCCCTGGATCGGGCCCGGGCGGATGAGCGCGATCTCGATCACGAGGTCGTAGAAGCAGCGCGGTCGCAGCCGCGGCAGGGTCGCCATCTGCGCCCGGCTCTCCACCTGGAACACCCCGACCGAGTCGGCCCGACACAGCATGTCGTAGACGCTCGGCTCCTCCTTGGGGATCGACGAGAGCTCCCAGTCTTCGCCGATGTAGCGCCGGATGTCGTCCATCGTGTATTTCAGGACGGCGAGCATGCCGAGCCCGAGCAGGTCGAACTTGACCAGCCCCATCCAGGCGCAGTCGTCCTTGTCCCACTGCAGGACCGTGCGGTTTTCCATCCGCCCGTGCTCGATCGGGCACACCTCACCCACCGGGCGTTCGGTGAGCACCATGCCGCCGGAGTGGATGCCGAGGTGGCGCGGAAACTTCAACAACTGCTCGGCCAGCGCGACCACGGTGTGCGGGACGTCGGTGTCGACCGTGACCGTGCCGCCCCAGGAGTCCAGCTGCTTGGACCAGGCGTCCTGCTGTCCGGGGCTGTGGCCCAACGCCTTGGCCATATCGCGTACGGCCATCTTGGGACGGTAGGTGATGACGTTGGCGACCTGGGCGGCGTTGTGGCGACCGTACTTCGCATAGACGTGCTGGATGACCTCCTCGCGCCGGTCGGAGTCGAAGTCGACGTCGATGTCGGGCTCCTCCTCGCGGGTGGCCGAGAGGAAGCGTTCGAACGGGAGGTCGTAGAAGATCGCGTCGACCGCGGTGATGCCGAGGACGTAACACACCGCGGAGTTGGCGGCCGATCCCCGTCCCTGGCAGAGGATTTCGTGCTTCTTGGCGAAGGTCACGATGTCGTGGACGATGAGGAAGTAACCGGGGAAGTCCTTGTCCTCGATGACCTGGAGCTCCTTTTCCAGGCGGGCGTAGGCGAGGTCGCGAGCCTGTCCGACGTAGGAGCCGTACTTGTCCTTGGCGCCGTCGATGACGAGCTTGCGCAGGTAGCTCATCGGGGTGTGGCCCTCGGGAACGTCCTGCTTGGGCAGCCGGGGCTTGGCCTTGCGGAGCGAGAACGCCAGCGCGTCGGCGTATTCGACGGTCCGGGCCACCGCACCGGGATAACGGCCGAAGCGGGCAGCCATCTCCGCGCCCGACCGCAGGAACGCGGTGCCGGCCGCTGGCAGCCAGCCGTCGATCTCGTCGAGGCTGCGCCTGGCCCGGACCGCGGCAAGGGCAGTGGCCAGCGGCCGCCCGGCAGGATTGGCGTAGTGGACGTTGTTGGTGGCGATCACCGGCAACCGCCGGGCCTTGGCCAGCATCGTCAAGGCGTCGTTGCGGTCGGTGTCGAGCGGATAGCCGTGGTCGGTGAGCTCCACCACCACGTGGTCGCGCCCGAACAAGCTGACCAGCCGGTCGAGCTCACGGCTCGCGGCGCTCAGTCCGTCGGTGCTGCCCACACCGCCTTGCTCGAGTGCCTGGGGGACCATGCCCTTGCGGCACCCGGTGAGGATGACCCACTCCCCGCCCGCGCGGGCGGCGAGGTCGTCGAGGTCGTAGACGGGGCGGCCTTTCTCGCCACCGCGTAGCTGTGCCTCGGTGATCGCACCGGCCAACCGGTGGTATCCCTCCTCGCCGTGCGCCAGCACCAGGAGATGGCTGCCCTCGGGGTCGGCGACGCCGTTCTGCGGTTTGGCGAGGTCCAGGGAGAGTTCGGCGCCGAAGACCGTGGCGAGGTCGTAGTCGGAGTGTTCGGCGGTCTCGGCCATCCGGACGATGCCGTAGAGCCCGTCATGGTCGGTGAGGGCGAGCGCGTGCAGGCCCAGCCGGATGGCCTCCTCGACGAGTTCCTCGGGGTGGCTGGCGCCGTCGAGGAAGCTGAAGTTGGAATGGCAGTGGAGTTCGGCATACGGAACGACTGGACCGTCTGGGCGCTTCGGCCGCTGCTCGGGAGGCGGATCGTACGGCTGCCGGACGGAGGTCCAGGCCGGGCTGTCCCCACCGTCGGCCTCGGCCGGTGGGCCGCCGGGGCGGCGCCGACCGGAGAGCTTGCGTTCGAGCTCGGACCACGGAACCGGCGGGTTGTCCCAACCCATCAGCGCCTCCCGGGTGGAAGCGGCTGGGGCGGTGTCGGTGGACGGCACTGGTTGAGGTGGCGCTGGTCGAGGTGGCGCTGGTCGAGGTGGCGCTGGTCGAGGTGGTCAGTCATAGCTGGCCTCGATCCACCAGTGACTGGCTTCGTCCGCGACCTCATACCGGAGTACGAACGCGCTCCCGTCGGCGCACGCGACCTGGAACCGCGCACATCGGATTGCCGCCTGAGGGTCCCACCAGCGTTCGTCCGCCGGCCAGGGCCCGGCCCACCCCACGATCGCAGACTTGTCAGAGGTTTCTCGGCATAGAAGCCGACATTCCTCTGACACGACACCGCGCTCGCTGACCTCGACAACCCGACCGGCGGAATCGAGCACCGCCACGGGCTCGAGCTGGGGAAAGACCGTGGCCGGGACAGGAGGCGGGAGATGCCCCGGCCACGGTTGACTGGTCGGGCGAGCGGGGGTGATTTCATCGCCCCACGGAACCAACGTCATGCGTTCGTCCGGTGCCCGCCCACCTGACAGAACGACAGTGACCACTGCTTCGTGCCCGAGCATGCTTTGTACGCGGGTAAAAGCTCGGTGGATCCGCTCGTCCGGTGCTTGGTCGCCCCACAGGCCGTCCTGGTAGGCACCGGTTCGGGCCACGTCGTCGGGAATCAGGCGTACGCGGGTGACACCCGAAGTCAGCTCCTCCGCCGGACTACCGGCGGCCGTCCTGGTGCCCTGCAACTGCCAGCGGACTCGGTCGACGGCGTCGGTCGCGTTGAACCACCGGGGATGCCGCCATTGTCGGCTTCGCGGTTCGTCGCGTTCGGTGTGGATCTCCACCCGCAGACAGGTGCAGACCAGGTCGCGGTCGGCGAGGCCGGTGACGAGCCGCTCGGCGGTGCCCCGGATCGCGAACGCCACCTGGTCGACGCGTTCGACCGGTGGTTCGAACGCGATGTCGGTGGCCAGCTCCGGTGGGGGGCGCCGGGTCGCCAGCCGGCGGCCGTCGTGTCCACCGGCGAGCTGGTGGGCGACCAGGCCGTCCCGGCCGAACCGGCTGAGTATCTGGCGCGCCGGCAACGCGGCGAACGCCCCCAACGTACGGATGCCGAGCCGGCGCAACAGGTCGACCAGCTCGGCCCGGTCGAGCGCGTCGATCGGCAACGGGGCAAGGCTGCTGGCGGACTCACCGGGCGGGAAGGCCAGCTCGCGTCTGCCGGCCCGTTCGGCCAGCCGGGCCGCCTGCTCGGCCGCGAACGGGCCGTCGGCGATGCCGATCACACTGGTGTAGCCCGCCTCGTCGAGACTGGTGCGGACGAGCTGCCCGAACGCGTCGGCACCCGCGTCCCGCTCGCCGCCGTAGTAACGACTCGGTCCCTTGGCCGCGAGCGCACAGCGTCCGGGCCGGATGACCTCGACACCAGGTGCGAGCGCCTCGACCGCGGTCACGACCGGCTCGAACTCGCGGGCGTCGACGGCCGGGTCGTACGGCATCACGACGAGGTCGGGGCACCGTGACTGTGCCTCCCGGACCCGCAGCTCCCGGCGTACACCGCTGCGCCGGGCCTCGTGCGAGCAGGCGAAGACACGGCCCCGGTCGATGACTGCGAGCGGAGCGTCCGGCGGATGTCCGGCATCCCGCCCCGCCGCCGTCACCGGCCAGTCGGGACACCACACCACGATCGTGCGGACCGCGCTCATCCCGCCCTCGCCGGCAGGTCATGGCCGAGGAAGCCGTGCTGGTTGGCGGCGTTGTGGTGGGCGAACCCGAGAACGACTGCCGACTCGTCCACCGGGTCGGCCCGGCGAATGTCGCCGGCGCGGTCGGGCAACCACAACCTGCTCGAACGTCTCCGGCCGCCGGCTGCGCGGCCGGTGGCCTCGATGGTCACTTCGCGGGAGGTCAGGTGACCGTGCCCGGCACCCAGACCGTGCCAGCGGCTCGCGGTGATCGCGAACTTCAGTTCGCATCCGGACCATTCGCGACTCTGGACGATGAGGACGGCGCCACGTTCGCGTACGCGGGCAGCCATCCGGCGGGTTTCGGCGTCGTATGCGCGAGAGGACGGCCGCACCACCACCAGGTCGAGAACGTCGACCAGGGTGGCGACCACGTTGAGCCAGTGACGTCCTGGTTCGGGTATCAGCACGATCCGGGAGAGGTCGATGCCCAGCCCGGCCGCGGCCTCGGCACCGAAGCCGGGGATGCCGACGATCCCGCACCACGAGCCCGACCGGGACGCCCCGGCCAGGAGCGCCATCGTCAGTGTCGCCGAGCGCTGGACCGCATAGCTCGCTCCGCGCCGCAGCCCACTCTCGGGGAGCAACTCGGCGAAGGCCGGCAGGGCGGGAAGGGTGGGCACCGCCCGCCCGGTCGCCGTTGCGGTCGCCGGCCGGGAGGCGAGCTCGGCCCGAAGCTCTGCGAGCGCGGCAGCCCGATCGGCCGCAGTCCGCCCAGGCACGGTCCGCCCAGGCGCGGGCTGGACGGGTGCCGGCTGGACGGGTGCCCGAACCGAGTCGGGTGCGAGCGCCTGCGAGCTGCCTACCACCCGTCCATCGTCGAACATACGTTCGAGCTTGTCAAACGGGGCGCGCCACCTTTCCGGCAGGGCCCTCGCCGTCGAAACCGACCTGTTCCGACACACCTACAACACATCCGGCTCCACCAAGTCCTCGGCGATCAAACACCCGCGACAGGTCTACTCGGGACCGAGCCCAAACTGCCGTGCTCATGGGCGCATCGTGTCTCTAGAGGCCGACCATCGCCATCCCGGCGGGGTTGTAGCGGTCCCCATGGACACCGACCCGGGCTGCGAGTCGGTCGAGGTCGGCGACCTCGTCGGCCGAGAGGGCGAGCTGTGTGGCGCCGGTGTTCTCGTCGACCCTGGCGCGGCGGCGGGTTCCGGGGATGGGCACGATCCACGCTTGCTGCGCGAGTAGCCAGGCGAGCGCGACCTGACCCGGCGTGCTCTCCTTCGTCTCGGCGAGGGACTGGACGTGACTCACGAGCGCCTGGTTGGCACGGAGGTTGTCGGCCTCGAACCGCGGAACCCGGGTCCGGATGTCGCCGGCGGTGAATTCGGTCGAGGTGTTGACGGTGCCGGTGAGAAAGCCCTTGCCGAGCGGGCTGAAGGGCACGAACCCGATGCCAAGCTCGGCACACGCCGGCAGCACTTCCGGCTCCGGGTCGCGGGTCCACAGCGAATACTCGCTTTGCACCGCGGTGACGGGGTGGACCACGTGGGCGCGGCGGATCGTGGCGGCACCGGCCTCCGACAACCCGAAGTGGCGAACCTTCCCGGCCTGGACGAGTTCGCCGACCGCTCCGGCGACGTCCTCGATTGGCACATCGGGATCGACCCGGTGCTGGTAGAACAAGTCGATCACCTCGATCCCGAGCCGCTGGAGCGACTGGTCGGCGACGCGCCGGATCTGTTCGGGTCGGGAATCGGTCCCGCGCATCTGACCGTCCTGGATGTTCCAGCCAAACTTGGTGGCGATCACGACCTGGTCGCGCAGCGGGGCCAGTGCCTCACCAACGAGTTCCTCGTTCACGTACGGGCCGTAGACCTCAGCGGTGTCGAAGAAGGTCACTCCCGCGTTCTCGACGGCGTACCGGATCACGCCGATCATCTCGTCGCGGTCACCGGGGTTTGGACCATAGCTCTGCGACATGCCCATGCAGCCGAGGCCGATGGCGGAGACTTCCAGGTCCTGGCCGAGAGTGCGTATATGCACGGTTCCTCCTTGGACTTCGAGGGGTCCTGCCATCCACTAAACGCCGGATCGGCGAGTCACGGGAGTCACGGGCGTTACAGGTACCGCCAGTACCTCCCACTCGACCTGTCCCGGGATTACCGTCGAGGCATGGCGTCGATGGACCTGCGCGCTGAGATCCGCGAGTTCCTCAGCACCCGACGCGCACGCATCAGCCCGGAGCAGGCCGGCCTGCCGGCGTACGGCGGCAACCGCCGCGTCAAGGGTCTGCGCCGGGAGGAGGTCGCGATACTCGCCGGCGTCTCGGTGGACTACTACGTCCGCATGGAGCGCGGCAGCATGGCCGGGGCATCCGAGAACGTGCTCGACGCCGTTGCCTCCGCGCTGCAGCTGGACGAGGCCGAGCGTGACCACCTCTTCGCGCTGGCAAGGGAGTCCGGGCCACGCAGCAGTCGCCGTAGGCGGAGCGCCACCGCGACCGTCCGACCGGTGCTGCAGCAGGTCCTCGACGCGATCACCGACGCTCCGGCCTGGATCCGCAACGGCCGCCACGACGTGTTGGCGATGAACCAGCTCGCCCGCGCCCTCTACTCCCCGGTGCTCGCCGACCCGCGACGCCCGGCGAACACCGCCCGGTTCGTCTACCTGAGTCCTAAGTCGGCCGAGGAGTTCTTCGTCGACTACGACAAGATCGGCAAGGACGTCGCCGCGATGTTGCGGCTCGAGGCGGGCCGCAACCCGCACGACCAGGCGCTCATCGAGTTGATCGGTGAGCTATCTACAAAAAGTGACCTGTTCCGACAAAGGTGGGCGTCCCAGGACGTTCGGTTCCACCGCTCCGGGCGCAAGCGGCTGCGCCATCCAGTGGTCGGCCAACTCGATCTCGACTTCGAAGCGATGGAACTCCCCTCCGAGCCGGGCCTTCAGCTGAACATCTACACCGCCGCCGCCAACACCCCAACAGCTGACAGCATCAAGCTGCTCGCCGCCTGGGCCGCCAGCCAAGAACAGCCCACCGAACAGGCCTCGACCACCCTCTGACGCGGCTGCTCAGAACCCCCCGACGACAGTTCGAGAAGGCCGAGCCGACCTCGCCGCCGAACACTGCGATGAGCGTGTGGCCTTTGGCGGACCGGCTATTTGACTGGGAGCTCCTGGCATGACCAGTAAGTTCACCGAGCTTGCGATCGACTGTGCCGATCCGGGTCGGCGCCCTTGACCGGAGGCCGCAGCCGCCCCAGACCTACCTTTCCGAGGATGCCGATCCTGCTCGACCGAGGCGTACGTACGAATCTGGAGTTGTTGGAGGTACGGCGGGCTAGAAGCGCCAGGACCTCCAACAACCCCGCAAGCCCGAAGCCTGCAGCAAGCCGCGGCCGGTCGAGGTGTGAGGATGCGGTCATGACGGAACCCGCAGCGCTGACGCACGAAGCACTCGGCGCGGTCTTCGGCAACCCCGGGGTCGCGGCCGCCTACGAACACCGGCCGCCATACCCGGCCGAGGTGTTCGACGTCCTGGAACGGCTCATCGTCGACGAGCCCCGCACCGTCCTGGACATAGGCGCCGGCGACGGGGCCATCGCCCGCCCGCTCGCGGCCCGGGTCGACCAGGTCGACGCCGTGGACATCTCCGCCGCGATGGTCGAGGCGGGCCGGCAGCGTCCCGGTGGTACGCAGCCCAACCTGCGCTGGATCGTCGACGCTGTGGAGACCGCCGATCTCGACGGCCCGTACGCGCTCGTGACAGCCGGAGCGAGCCTGCACTGGATGCGGTGGGAGGAGACGCTGGACCGGCTGGCCCGGGTGATGACCCCCCGCGCGCAGTTGGCCGTCATCTACCACGGCCCGCGCGACGTGCCGTGGCAGGACGAGCTCATCACCGTCATCAAGCGCCACACCCGCAACTCGGCGTACGACCCTCGCTTCTCGCTGGTCGATGCGCTCTCGGAACGCGGCTTGTTCGAGCAGACCGGCAGCGCGGACAGCTCTCCGATGCCCTTTCGGCAGACCGTCGCCAACTACGTGGAGCAGTTCCACTCCACCGCGACCCTCGCCCGCGAGCACATGTCAGAGCAGGAGAGCAGCGACTTCGATCGCGCGGTCGAACGCATCGTCCAGCCCTGGGCGACGGACGACACCCTGGAGCTGAAGATCGTCGCCAGCATCACCTGGGGCCGGCCGCTGCGCCGATCGTGACCTGAGCGAACGCCGCTGACTGGCGCGACGGGCTCTATCCGGCGACCTTCCCGCGGATGGCCCAGGCCCTGGCGGTGAGCGGAATGGACCCGTCCGGGTCGGACGGGAGTCGGGTACGCAGCAGGTCGCGCAGCTCGCCCCGACGGTCCTCGGTCAGCGACATCGCGTAGCTCGGTGCCGGCCCTTGCCCACCGAGGAACGGTCCCCAGTAGTCGTCGAAGTCACCGAACACCGTCGACACCTCGATCGCCCGGACCGCCACGTCATCCAGGCCGGCAGCACCCCACAGCTGACAGAGTGGTTCCGGCTGGCACAGCGCGAAGCGGCTGCCCTCGGCCAACCGCTCCGCCGCCGGGTCGAGAGCGGTAGCGGCGTCCCAGAAGTACCGCATCATGCCCATGCCCCCGACGTAGTCCCAGACGTACGCGGCGACGACTCCACCCGGTGTCGCCACCCGGGCGAGCTCGGACGCTGCACACGCCGGGTCGGGTACGAAGTTGAGTGCGAGCCCGCTGACCACCGCGTCGAAGCCGCGGTCGGGCAGCGGCAGCGCCTGCGCGTCGCCGGTGCGAAAGGTCGCTCGCGGATCGGTGATCTGGGCCCGAGCAGTGGCCAGGAACCCCTCCGAGGTGTCCACGCCGATGACCTGGGCCGGATCGGCAACGGACAGCACGGTCGCCGTCAGCGCACCTGTACCGCAGCCGACGTCGAGCCACTGCCGGCCGGCGGGCACCTGGAGCCACGGTAGGAACGCTTGCGCGACGCGGCGACTCCACCGGCCGACGTACGCCTCATAGACGTCGCCGACCGCCCAATTGTCGTGCACCACAGGCTGACCATACGACCGGTTGCGCGCCACGGGTGCAACTTCTCCATCAGGACTTACGGTGAGAACCCACTGGTCCCAACGGATTTGCCGGTCGGCCAACGGCAGCTCATGGTTGCGCCTTACTATCTGGCGAATCGTGCAGTTGTCGCGCGACGACTGGCCCGGGGACATCGGCATCGCCTCGCCTCCACCAGCCGGCCACGGCACCACGTTCCCAAGCTTCGCAAGTGGTTGTCCCGGCATCACCCATCCCTCAGCCCCTCCTGTCCTGCCATGGAGCCGATCGTGCCGACCCCGACCTCTGCCTGCCAGGTCCAGACCCTCGACGCCGTACGCCTGTCCCGGGCCAAGCGCGCCTTCACCACGCGTACCGTCCATCCGCTCGTCTCGCCCCGGGAGTGGACCTGGTCGCTCGTCAACGGCGTACCGCCCCGTGCCGGCGACCTCGTACTGGCCAGGGTCACCGGCATCGGCCAGCACGCCTGGCTCGAGCGTCCGGACGGGCGCCGCGCGGCGCTCTACCTCGACGACGAGATCGTGGTGGCCTACGGCGCCCGCTACGCACCGGACGCGTTCGAGGGTGTCGTATCCGACGACCTGGGGCCATGCGACCTCCTCGCCGGTGGCGGCATCGCCGGCCGGTGTCTCACCTGCTCACCCAAGGTCTCCCGGCCGACCCAACTCGCGCCGGTCGGCCTCCTCGCCACGGGTCGTCAGCCACTCAACCTGAGCGACTTCGCGGCCTGCTCGATGGATACGGCCGAACCGACGACCCGGCCCCTGCACACGGTGGGCGTCGTGGGCAGTTCGATGAACGCGGGCAAGACCACCGCACTCGCCGGACTGGTCCGCGGACTGTCGCGGGCGGGCCTGCGCGTCGGCGCCCTGAAGGTCACCGGCACCGGATCCGGCGGTGACCTGTGGCGCTACCACGACGCGGGTGCCGACTGGGTGTACGACTTCACCGACGCGGGGTACGCGACGACCTTCCAGGTGCCGGTGGGTGACCTGGAACGGGTCGCGGCACGCCTGGTCGACCTGGTGACCCAGCGGGGTGCCGACGTCGCCGTGATCGAGATCGCCGACGGGATCTTCCAGGCGGAGACGGCGGCGCTGTTGACGTCCCCCGTCATCCGCCTGTTGATGGACGGGGTGCTGTTCGCGGCGGGTGACGCTCTCGGCGCTCATGCAGGTACGGAGCGGTTGCGGACGCTGGGTTACGACGTACGCGCCGTGACGGGGCGGTTCACCGCCTCGCCGCTGGCCGTGCGGGAGGCCGTCGCCAACGGACTCGGTGCACTGACGCCGCTCGACCTGCAGCTGCCGGAGGTGGCGGCATCGATCGCGGGCCTGGTCCCGGCGGTGGCGTCGCGCGAGGCGGTCTAGGCCCTGCCACGACTTCTCACTCGTCGTACGCTCGAGGCCGCCGGTATGTTCTGGCGGGTGCGTGCGGTGCGATCGCTCCTCCATCCGGACGACCTGGCGAGACGGGTCGCGCAGGAGTATGCGGTCGCCACGCCGGTCACCGTCGCTCTCCTCCGCCTCGGCTTCAACGACACCTACGTCGTCACCGACGCCGCCGGCGAGCGGTTGGCGCTGCGGGTCTACCTCCGCGAGAAGTACTGGATCCGGTCCGAGTCCGACCTGCTCTGCGAGCTCGAACTGCTCGAACACCTCGCGGACACCGGTCGGGCGGTGGCCCGGCCGCGACGCCGCTGCGGCGGCGAGCTGCTCGGCCAGGTGACCGCGCCGGAGGGCGCACGCAGCTACGCCCTGTTCTCGTTCGCACCAGGCAGACCGGCCGACCAGAAGCCGATCGCGCCAGAGATGCGTCACGCGCTCGGCGCGGAAATCGCCCGGCTGCACGGCGCCATGGACGAGTTCCGGTCCGAGCACAGCCGTTACCACCTGGACGCCGACCTCCTCGTGGGGATGGCGCTGTCCGGCTTGCAGGCCCTCGGTGTCGACAAGACGAACCCGAGCGACTACGCCGAACTCGAGGCGCTCACTCTGCGGGTGCGGGACTACCTGTCGGCGCTGGACCTGGAGCCGGCGGCGTACGGTCTCATCCACGCCGACATCCACCTGGGCAACGTCCTGGTCGGGGCAACCGGCGAGTTCGTCTTCATCGACTTCGACCACTCCGGATTCGGTTGGCGCGTGTACGACCTGACCAACTTCTACGAAGGCCCGGACCGGCGCGACGAGACGCAGCAGAAGTGGACCACGCTGCTCGCCGGGTACGAGAGCGTGCGACCTCTCACCTCGTCCGAGCGGGACGCCATCCCGGTCCTCGCTGCGTGCCGAGGTCTGTGGGACGTGGGCGACTGGATCCGCGCGGCCAGCTGGCACGGTGCCGACTGGGATCCCGAGACGTTGTGCCAGCAGATCCTCGACCGGATCCGTCCACCACTGGCCGCCATGAACTGGACCTAGCGCGCTGCGCCCGATCACTGGGACGCTCTCAACCCGTCGACCGGGCCTTGCCGTACAGGTGCAGATCGGTACGATCGTCGCAGCACGGATGATCATGGCGCGGAGCAATACAGCACCTGCGGTCTGGGGGAACCAAACGGGGCAGACCGTGTCAGACTGGTTGCACGAGCGTCTTGGAGGCCTCAATGACCGTCGGCGACTCCCTTCCCCCCGGTAGCGCTTTCGCGCCCAGCTCTCTTTCCTCCGACTCGCTTCCGCCTGGTGTCGACCCCACGAGGCCGAGTGCCGGCCGCATCTACGACCTGTTCCTCGGTGGTACCGACTACCTCCAGGTCGACCTCAAGGTCGCGGAGGTCCTCCGGCAGTTGGCACCGGAGGCCGAGGACGGTGTCTGGGCAAACCGCGGCTTCCTCCAGCGGTCCGCGCGCTGGATGGCACTCGAAGGCGTCGATCAGTTCATCGATATCGGCGCCGGACTACCGACCCGCAACAACACGCACGAGGCAGTTCAGTCGGTCAATCCCGACGCGCGGACGGTGTACGTCGACAACGACACGATGATCCTGGCGCACGCGCGCTCGCTGCTCGAGGGCACACCGAACACCGCCTACATCAGTGGCGACTTCCGGGACCCCGAGAGCGTTCTCAACGACCCCGAGCTCCGGGCAATGATCGACTTCGACAGGCCGGTCGGCCTGATGCTCACCATGATCCTTCATTTCGTCTCCAACGATGTCAACCCGGTCAGCCTCGTGCACCGGTATCTCGACGCTCTGGCGCCCGGTAGCTACCTCGCGCTGTCCCATGGCACCTCGTCACGCACCAACCCGGACGTGATCGAACGAGCCAAGGCGCTCTACGCCAATGCCACCGAGCAGCTCCACATCCGGACCGAGGAGGAGATCAACCAGTTCTTCGACGGCCTCGACTTCGTGCCGCCCTACGACGGTGCACCGGCGAAGCTCACCTACGTCGGTCTGTGGGGAGCGGAAGACCCCGAGGCGGCCGACAGTGACGGGTCACGGTGGGTCATGTGCGGCGTCGGCCGTAAGCCGAGGCCGGTCCCGAAAGGAGTCGACACCTCCCGACCGGCGGCGGCCCGGGTGTACGACTACATC
This sequence comes from uncultured Actinomycetota bacterium, assembly GCA_963720325.1. Lineage (GTDB taxonomy): Bacteria > Actinomycetota > Actinomycetes > Propionibacteriales > Actinopolymorphaceae > Thermasporomyces. The sequence goes on from CAVRFE010000002.1 coordinate 40,214, forward strand.
CTCGGCGGAGAGATCAACTACGCGGTCGATCGGCAGGCTGTCGAGCACACCAAGCAAGGCGTTCCCGAGCTTCCCGACATCGCGTGGTCCAACCGCGGGTTCCATCAACGGGCCGCGAAGTGGCTCGCGGAAAGCGCGGGCATGCGGCAGTTCCTCGACATCGGTTCCGGGCTGCCGACGCAGAACAACACCCACGAAGTCGTCCAGCGGGTCGCGCCCGACGCCCACGTCGTCTACGTCGACATCGACCCGATGGTCAAGGCCCTTGCCGCCGACCTGCTGCGCGGATCGCCGCACACCGCCGTCATCACCGGCGACGTACGCGATCCCGACGGCATCCTGCTCAACGCAGACGTACGGTCTCTGATCGACTTCAGCCAGCCGGTCGCGCTGTTCATGACCGGACTCCTCATGTTGGTGCCGGACGAGTCCGATCCAACGGGACTGCTTCGGCGCTACATCGACGCGCTGGCACCGGGCAGTTATCTCGCCCTCACCCACCCCACCGCCGACAGGCAGGCGCCGGACAAGGCGGAGCGGATGAGCGGCGTGTTGGGCCGGGGCAGTTCGTTCACGCTGCGACCGAAGGAGTTCGTCGAGGGGCTGTTCGCCGGTCTGGAGTTCGTGCCGCCCTACCCCGACGCCGAAGCAGGGCTCACCTGGGCGGGACTGTGGGGAGCGGAAGACCCCGAGGCGGCTGACAGCGACGGTTCCCGGTGGATGTACTGCGGGGTCGCGCGCAAGCCCGCGTAGCTGCGCAGCGGCGCGCCGAGCGACGCCACGCGCCCCGGGTCGCCGGAGTGTCCCAAGGATGCTGGACGATGGTGCGATGACCACGCCGGTTGACCTCGCCCCGTCCGCTCGTCAGGTGGCATCCCTGGTGCGCGGCATCACCGATGACCAGCTCACCGTCAGGACACCCTGTGAGGCCTACGTGGTCGGCGACCTGCTCGACCATCTGATGGGGCTGACGGTCGCGTTCAGGGACGCCGCCGAGAAGACCTCCCAGACGGCCGCCGAGTCAGGAAACGACGTCGGACCTGGGTCGCCATCCGCGGCCCACCTCGATCCGGACTGGCGCCGCCAGCTCCCGATCCAACTCGACGCGATGGCCGCGGCGTGGCGGGAGCCGACGGCGTGGGAAGGCATGACGGCGGCCGGTGGCATCGGCCTGCCCGCCGAGGTGGCCGGTCTGGTCGCCGTCGACGAGTTGGTGATGCACGGTTGGGACCTCGCCATGGCCACCGGTCAACAGTTCGAGTGCGACCCGGCGAGCGCCCAGGCCAGCCTCGAGTTCGCGTCGATGTCGGCCGCGCCCGGGCAGGAGGCCTCCCGCGAAGGATTGTTCGGCCCGGTAGTCGAGGTCCCGACCGACGCACCGTTGCTGCACCGCGCCCTTGGCCTCGCCGGCCGCGACCCGTCGTGGTCGCCGTCCTGACCTGATGTCCCAGCCGCTTCCGTCAGGCGGCCGACAGCACCAGTCCCGTTTCCGCGCAGATCGCCGACGCCTGCTGCTCGTACTCCGTCGCCGCCCCGGCGTCCCCGACGCGTTCGGCGACCTGGCCGAGCAGGTGCAGGGTGCGCGCCTCGCCTGGTCGGTGGGCGGTCTCCCGGTGGACGGCCAGAGCGTCCCGGGCAAGTGAGCCGGCGGTGTCCAGGTCGTCGCCGTACAGGTGGACTCGTGCGAGCAGCGTCGTGGCGACCCCGATGTACGCCCGCGCACCCTGGTCCTGCGCCGTGGCCAGTGCGGAGCGGGCGGTGTCGCGTGACCCGTCGAGATCGCCGAGCCGCAGCTGCCCAGTACCCAGGGCGAGCAGGCCGTCGATGAGTTCCAGCTGGTGGCGCCCTTCGGAGAAGATCTGAACCGCCTGCCGCCCATGGCGTACGGCGTCCTGGTTGCGTCCGAGCCGGAGTTCGGCCTCGGCGAACAGGACCAGGCTGTAGCCCTCCAGCCTGCGGTTGCCGAGCTCTTCGGCAAGCTGCGCGACCTGCGTGGCGTGCGATATCGCCTGCTCGTGGTGGCCGAGGTCGCCGCAGACGTTGGCGAGATTGGCGTACGCGGCCAACCGTGCGGACGGGTAGCGGATCTCGCAGTGGAGCGCGAGCGCCTGGTCGAGGAGGTCCTGCGCTTCGCGCAACCGCCCCTGCCAGCGGTAGATCTCGGCGAGGTTCGACAGCACCACGGCGGTCCGCTGGGGTGCGCCGGTCTCGCGGGCGAGGGCGAGGGTGTCCTCCAGCCGTTCGGCCGCGAGAGGCAGCATGCCGAGATGCCAGTAGGCCATGCCGACGTTCATCTGGTGGACGGCCTGGGACTCCCGGTTGCCGAGGGTGCGGTCGATCGCGATCGCCCGCTCCAGCAGTTCGACTCCGGACTGCAGGCCACCTTGCTCGAAGCGGACGCCGGCCAGTTCGTTGAGTGCCAGCGACTCGCCCTCACGCCAGCCGACCTGCCGGCACAGGTCGAGCGCCCGCGCACCGTGCTCGTGCGCGCTGTCGTAGTCGCTGGTGCACCGGAAGGCCTGGGCGAGGCCGACCTCACCCGCCGCCATGCCCGTGGCGTCACCGGCCGACGAGGCCGCCGTCAGCCCGAGCGTCGCGGCAGCCACCCAGTCGGCGGGACGGTAGAAGAAGTAGAAGGCACGCAGCGCGTCGGTAAAAATCCACGCCGGCGGATCCTTCGCCCGCTCGGCAGCGCAGGCGACCATTGGCAGCAGGTTGGCCCGTTCGGCTTCGAGCCAGGCACCGGCGCTGCTGCGATCGGCGAACGTCGAACCCGCGATATCCCGGTCGAGGGGAGTGGCCAGCCGGTACGCATGCGGGAAGGCCAGCGTCACGGCGTGGTCGATCGTCGCGAGGTACCAGTGCAGCAACCGCCGGACGGCCTCGTCCCGATCGGCCGGGTCGTCCTCGTCCTGGGCCCGCCGCCCGGCGTAGAGCCGCAGCAGGTCGTGAAACGCATACCTCGCGCGGCCCCGTCGTTCGAGCAGGTGACAGGACACCAGGCGTCGGAGTCCCAGGTCCGCCTCCTCGAGCGCCGCCCCGACGACCGCGGCAGCCGCGTCGGCGGTGAAGTCGGCACCGGGTATCAGGCTCGCCAGCCGGAAGAGGCGGCGCGTCGTGCCGTCGAGCCGGTCGTAGGACAGGTCGAGGGTCGCGGCGAGGCTGTTCTCGGTGTCGCCGTCGACCCGGATCGCCTGCAGCCGGTCGCCGACCACGAGTGCGTCGACCTGGGACGCGATGGTGGCGTGCGGGTCCGCCACCAGGTTGGCCGCGACGATCCGCAGCGCCAGCGGGAGGTGGCCACAGAGCTCGGCCAGCCTGGCCGCGGCCTCGGTCTGCGGCTCGATCCGCTCGGCGCTGAGGATCCGGGCGAGTAGCCCACCGCTCTCCTGCGGTGTCAGCCGGTCGAGGTCGACCCGTCGGGCCGCGTCCAGAGCGACCAGGCCGGTGAGCTGGTCGCGGCTGGTGATCAGGACGAGGCAACCGGGACTGCCGGGCAGCAGGGGGCGGACCTGGCTCGGCCGTCCCAGCGTTGTCGAGGATGATCAAGACCCGCTTGTCGGCCAGCTGGGAGCGGTAGAGAGCGGCGGCTTCCTCGACGTCGGGCGGAATCCGGTCGGGTCCAATGCCCAGCGCACGCAGGAACTGCTGCAGGACGTCGGCAGGTTGTCGCGGTGCCGTGGGTGCGTGGCCGCGCAGGTTGACGTACAGCTGCCCGTCGGGAAACCGGTCGGCGATCTGGTGCGCCCAGTGCACGGCCAGGGTGGTCTTGCCGACCCCGCCGGACCCGGCGACCGTCACGATCGTGACCGCACCCGGAGCGGCCGTGGGGTCGGGCGCCAGCGCGTCGAGCCGGCGGAGATAAGCCCCGCGGCCGGTGAAGTCGGCGATGTCGGCGGGCAGCTGACGGGGAAGGGTAGGCCGTGACCCTGGCGAAGCCACCTCGACCAACGGTTGGTCGAGCTCGGGACTGCCGGTGAGCACCTGCTGGTGCAGTTCCTGGACGAACCGGCTGGGTTCGACTCCCAACTCCTCGTCGAGCTTGCCGCGCAGGTCGCGGTAGGCCGCGAGTGCGTCGGCCTGCCGTCCGCAGCGGTAGAGCGCGAGCATCAGCAGCGACCAGAGGCGTTCGCGGAACGGCTCGGCCTCGATCAGGGCCTGCAGTTCGGGCACCAGTTCGGCGTGCTGGCCGAGGGCGAGGTCGGCGTCCAGGCGGGACTCCAACACCGACAGGCGCTGCTCGTTCAACCGGTCTGCCTCGGACCGGATCGCCGCGGTCTGGGCGACGTCGGCGTACGCGGGACCACGCCACAACGCCAGCGCCTCCGCCAGTACGGTGTGGGCGCGCTCGGCGTCGCCGGTGTGGAGGGCCTGGGTGCCTTCCTGGGCAAGGGACTCGAACCGGTGCGCGTCGAGATCGCCCGCGCCGAGATCCAGCTCGTAGCCCGGTGACTGGGTGCGGAGCAGCTGGCCTTCGCTGTCGTCGAGTGCCGCGCGCAGGCGCCAGACGTACCCGTGGATCTGGTTCACCGAGCTGCCGACCGGACCGTCCGGCCACAGCTCCTCGACCAGCCGCTCGACCGACACGGGCCGGTTGGCGTTGATCACCAGGTTCGCCAGCAGGGTGCGCTGCTTTGCCGCTGACAGCCGCCGCCACTGGTCGCGCCCGTGAAGCTCCAACGGCCCCAGGACCCGAACCCGCATGATCCTCCTCGTCCGTTGCCACCATCGACCACGCGGTGACGCTGGCCTCCGCCCAGATGCCGTGGGCACCGAGCGTAGCCGGAATTGAGGTTCGGCTGAGATTGGCTAGAGCGACCTGGACTTAGCTCTTTGGGCATGCTGGCCATGAACAGGTTGACTGCCCGGACGGCGGTGATCGCTCTCGTCGGGCTGCTGGCCGTCCTCGTCGGCGACGTAGGTCCCGCCCAGCCGGTGTACGCCGAGGAAGCCGAGCGCGGCACGCTGCTGATGGTCCTGGACTCGTCCGGCTCGATGAAGGAGCCCGACGTGTCGGGATCGACCAAGATCGCCGCCGCCAAGCAGGCCCTCACCACCGTCGTGGACAAGCTGCCGGAGGCCGCTCCGGTGGGCCTGCGGGTCTACGGCGCGACGGTGTTCGAGAAGTCCGACCCGGGCGCGTGCACCGACTCCCAGCTCGTCGTGCCGATCGGACCCGCCGACAAGCCCGCGCTGAAGCAGGCGATCGGACGTTACAAGCCGTACGGTGAGACGCCCATCGCCTACAGCCTCCAGCAGGCGGCCAAGGACCTTGGTACGAAGGGCCAACGCACCATCGTGCTGGTCTCCGACGGCGAGGAGACCTGCGACGCCGATCCGTGCGCGGTCGCGAGAGCGATCCACGACAAGGGAATCGACCTGAAGATCGACGTGGTCGGCCTGCATGTCGACGCCGCGGCGAAGAAGCAGCTGACCTGTGTCGCCAAGGCGGGCGGCGGAAAGTACTACGACGCCGACGATGCGGCCGACCTGACGGCGACCCTGGACCAGACTGCACTTCGCGCCTTCCGGCCGTTCACCTTGTCGGGTACGCCGGTGCAAGGCGCGACCACCGAGTCGGCGGCCGCGCTGCAGGTCGAGCCTGGCCAGTACACCGACGAGCTCGGTGGCACCGCCGAGGAGACCGGCCGCCGCTACTACACGATCGAGCCGGCACCCGGCGCGAGTGTGCACGTCGGGTTCACCGCGTACCCGCCGGCTCGCGAAGGCGCGCAGGGTTACAAGGATGCGGCCAAGCTGGCTTTGCGTACGCCTGATGGCACGGAGTGCGTCTCTGCGACCAGCCTGCAGATGCAGGCGGGCACCCGGCCGATTCTCGTCGGCAGCCTCGCGTTCATCCCGCAACAGGTGGACGAGGGCTCACCGTGCGCCTCGGCCGAGCACCTGGTGCTGGAGATCCAGCGGGGTACGGGGGATGCGATCGCCAACCCGGCGCCGGAGACCGGGATGATCGCGTTCGAGTTCCTGGTAGTCCCCGAGCCTCCGCTGGCCGACGACAATGGCCTGCCCGAGCCGCTCGGGACCGATACGGTTCCGGTGCAGGACGCCGTGGTCGCACCCGGCGAGCAGCGGGGGAAGACGGCCGGCGGTGGCGGGTTCTCCCAGGCGGCCACGCTGGAGCCGGGAACCTGGACCGACAGCATCCAGCCGGGCGAGGTCCTCTTCTACCGGGTGCGTGCCGAGTGGGGACAGACGCCGGCGGTGAGCTTCAAGGTGCATCCCAGCGCCCAGGCCGAACAGGTGCTGGGAGCCAGCGGTGTCAACGCGAAGCTGGACGCCTTCGGGCCTACGCGGGCCCAGGTGCACAACGCGGACCTGCACTCCGTGGTGGCAACGCAGCCGACGACGTTGACGAGTTCCCTGCTTCCGGTGCGCTATCGCAACCGGGAGGGTGCCCTGTCGGACGGTTCCGCGCGGCGGAGGATGGCACTCGCCGGGTACTACTACTTCACCATCACCATGGACACCGCCGACGGCAAGTTCGAGCTGCCGATGGACGTCTCCGTAGCGGTCAGCGGTGAACCGTCGGGCCAGCCGAACTACGAGGAGCTGCCCTCGCCGGGGCCGAGCGCCGGGAAGGACGCGCAGAGCGGCGAGGGTGCCGGGCCTGCGCCAGCTGAGCCGGCTGGTGACGCCGTCGCCGCGGAGGAGCGGAAAGGCATCGAGATCCCGCTCATGCCGGTCGCGCTCGCCGGAGGTGTTGGTCTGCTCGTGATCGCCGGCATCATCCTGATCGCCGTACACCTCGGCCGCCGCAACCGCCGCCGCGTCAGCTGAGCACGTCTGCTCCCTACGGTCGTAGCCTCAGCTTCTACCCACGCGTCGTCCGAGCCACGGCAGGATCGACACGGCCGAACAGAAACTTTCTGGGTACGAGTACGCGTGGCTTTGGGGCGACCAGGTCAGCTCGTCGCGGGCGTGAGGTGACCGGCGCAGGACTCGGGCGACCCCCCCGACTTCCGTCCGTCCGGGCACACGACATCAGCCCACGTCACCTCGGACAGGTCGACGCTGTTCGAGCCGGGCGCCGCGCAGCGTGGAGTTGATGAACCAGGTGCCGGTGAGGTCGGCACCCCGCAGGTCGGCGCGGGAGAGGTCGGACCGCTTGAACACGGCCGAGCTCAGGTTGGCGCCCTCGAGGTTCGCGCGGCGAAATCCGGCGTCGGTGAGGGTGGTCCCGTCGGCGAGCGAGGCGCGTCGCAGGTCGGCACGGGAAAGGTCCACGCCGTCCAGCATGGCGCCGTCGAGTACGGCATCGGACAGGTCGGCATCGGCAAGATCGACGTTGGCGAGCGTGGCGTTGCGAAGACTTGCCCGGTGCAGGTTGGCGCGGGTGAGCTTGATCTCGTCCAGGCGCTGGTCGTCCAGCGTGGCGCGTTCGAGGTTGGCGCACCGCCAGGGCCGGCGGGCGAGGTCGGACCCGGTCACCGTACGACCGGACAGGTTGGGACCGCTCGCGCCGCTGGGGCACGTCTTGCCGTGGGTCTCCTCGCCCAGGTCGCCCAGCGCGCCGCAACCGACCAGCAGGCTCGCGGCGAGCGTGGCAGCCAGTCCCGCCGCCAGACGCGTTGCCAGTCCCGTTGCCAGTCCCGTCGGCCAGTCCCGCGGCCAGCCGCCATCGTGCACGCGCACCCGCCACCTCGCAGTCGCCCCCCGCCTGTTCCGTATCCGGCCCGAGCTGTCTGCCCGGCCTGCCCCGCCTGCCCGGCGAGTTGCCTGCCCCGCCTGCCCGGCAGGCTCCGCCGGCCCGGCCTGCCCGCCTTGAGTTGTCAGAGGTGGGCCGCACCTGTCAGAGGTATTCCCGCATCTATGCGCGGATACCTCTGACAGGCGCGGGGCACGTCTGACAGGTGCGGGCACCTCTGACAACTCAGGCGCTCACCCGACGGCTCGGCGGATGCGCCGCGTTCCGACGTACAGGCCGCCGATGGCGACCACCGCCGCCGCCAGCGTTCCGGCCACCAGCGTCCCCGCCGCGAAGTCGCCGTTGAACAAGGCTCGTTCGGCGTCGACGACGTACGTCAGCGGGTTGAACGCCGACAGCGTTCGCAGCCAGGCCGGTCCACCGTCGATCGGGAGCAGCATCCCCGCGAGGAGCAGGAGCGGGAAGATCAGCGTCTGCTGCACCGCCCAGAACATCCACTCCTTGTTGCCAGAGGCGAGTGCCAGCGTGTACGACAAGGCACCGAGCCCGAGGCAGAACACGGCCAGGATCACTACGCCGAGCAGGGCGCCCACCAGGTTGAGGCGAAACCCGAACGGCAGGGTCGCGGCCACCAGGATCGCCGCCTGGGCGAACATCGGGACGATCTCCTTGAGAGCCCGCCCGATGATCAGCGCTGGACGCCGGAGTGGGGTCACCAGCATCCGTTCGTGTGACCCGGTCTGGATCTCGAACAGCAGGTTGGCACCGGTCGTCGACGTACCGAACAGGCACGACATCACGATGATCCCGGGGACGAACCACTGCAGTGCCGAGTCACCGCCCACGACGGTCGGGAGCAAGGGTGCGAACAGCGCCAGGAAGACCAGCGGCTGCACCATCGTGAAGATTACCGAGAACGGGTCCCGGATCACCGGGCGGAGTTCGCGGCTGAACACAGTCACGGTGTCGCTTAGCAGAGTGGTGGTCATGCGGCGTTCTCCTCGTTGCTCGAAGCGTCGGACTTGTCGGCCTCGGACCTGTCGGCGTCGGACTGTCGTCTGGCGCGGCCGTACCTTCGTCGCGCAGGCTGCGACCGGTGAGGTTGAGGAACACGTCGTCGAGCGTCGGCCGGGCGACCTCGACGCTCGCGACGGTGATGCCCTCGTCGTCCAGCCCTCGCAGCAACTTCGGCGCGAGCTGAGCGCCACCGTCGACCACGAGAGCCACGTGGGCGCCCACCCGCTCGACCTGCGCACCGGCGGCCAGTCCCAGCAGCCGAGGAACCGCTCGGTCGGCGTCGCCTTCCCGGTCGAACGTGAGACTGACGCGGTCACCGGCATGGTCGGCCTTCAGCCGCGTCGGTGTGTCGTCGGCGATGAGCTGGCCGTGGTCGATCACGATGACTCGTTCGGCCAGCTGGTCGGCCTCGTCGAGGTAGTGGGTCGTCAGGACCATGGTCGTACCGTGCTCGGCGCGCAGCCGGCGCAGGTGGGCGTGCAGGTTGGCCCGGTTCTGCGGGTCGAGCCCGGTCGACGGCTCGTCGAGGAACAGCAGGTCCGGAGCGTGGATCAGGCCCAGCGCGATGTCGAGCCGCCGCCGCTGACCACCCGACATCGACGACACCACCCGGTCGGCGACGCCGCTGAGGTCGAGCGAGTCGACCAGCTCGGCGGCGCGGGCGCGGGCGGCCCGGACGCTCAGCCCGTACGCACGACCCTGGCTGATCAGTTCGTCCCGGCCGCGCTGGCTGTGGCCGGCGCCGTTGCCCTGGCCGATGTACCCGATCCGGGCACGGACGGCGCGCGGGTTGGTCGCCACGTCGTACCCAGCGACTTCAGCTGTGCCCGACGTGGGCGGGAGCAGCGTGGTGAGCATCCGGAGGGTGGTCGACTTGCCGGCGCCGTTCGGCCCGAGCAGGGCGACCAGCTCCCCTGCGTGAACGCTCAGGTCGAGATCGCGGACGGCCTCGACCCGCTCCTTCTTGACGGTGAAGTGCCTGGTCAGTCCGCGGGTGCGGATCATCGTTGTCTCCATGTCCTCGACGCTAGGACCCCTACCGGCCACTTTCTGACCGGAATATCCGCCATCCTGGGTTCATGGCGAACACGAGTGGACGGATGCTGCGGCTGCTCTCCCTACTGCAGACGCACCGCTACTGGCCCGGCGGCGAGCTGGCCGAGCGGCTGGAGGTGAGCGAACGCACGCTGCGGCGCGACGTCGACCGGCTGCGTGAGCTCGGCTACCCGGTCGATGCCAACCGCGGGGTCGCCGGCGGCTACCAGTTGCGGTCCGGCACGGCGATGCCTCCGCTCCTGCTGGACGACGAGGAGGCGGTGGCGATTGCGGTCGGCCTGCGGACGGCAGCCGGTGGTGCGGTCGCCGGGATCGAGGAGACTTCCGTACGCGCGCTCACCAAGGTCGTCCAGGTGATGCCACCGCGACTGCGCCGCCGGGTCGACGCGCTACGGGCCTACACGGTGCCGGCCTCCTGGCGCGGCGGTCCGACCGTCGACGCGACCGCGCTGACCGTGATCGCCCAGGCGTGCCGGGACGACGAGCGGCTGCAGTTCACGTACACGACCCGCGAGGGGGAGCAGGCGACGCGGCTGGTCGAGCCGCACCGACTGGTGTCGTTGGGACGCCGCTGGTATCTCGTCGCGTGGGACGTGGAGCGGCAGGACTGGCGAACGTTCCGGGTCGACCGGTTGAGCTCCCCGGCCACGACAGGCGCCAGGTTCCGGCAGCGCGACCTGCCCGCCCCCGACGCCGCGGCCTACGTTCGTGAGCGACTCGCCTCGATCCCGACCCAGTACCACGTCGTGATCGACGTGCGGGCCACAGCCGCGCATGTCCAACGCGTGGTCTCGCACTGGGGGCGGGTCGAAACCGTCGACGACGAGTCGTGCCGGTTGTCGATGAACGTGGACTCGTTCGAGTGGCTGGCGCTGTTGCTCGCCGCCATCGAAGCCGAGTTCGAGATCGTCGAACCCGCCGAGCTACGGGACTACCTCAGGACCACGGCCGAGCTCTTCCTGCGCGGAACTGTCACGCGCTGACCCGGGGCCGGCCGGGGTCGGGATGGAGCAAGCGGGTGCGGCGGCGGGACGGCGGGGGTTTGCCGCACCCGCTTGGCTCGTGGGTGGCGTCAGGGAGTGTTGCGACGCCAGATCATTGCGTAGTTGGTCGTGAAGATGCAGCCGCCGGCAATGGTGCACGACGACTTCACGGGGTACGACTCGAAGGCCAGCGGCCGGTAGCCGGCCTGGTCGCCGTACTGCGCGCGATTCCACAGCAGCTCGTCGGCGTCCATGTCACGCACCTCGACGGTCGCGCGGCCACGCCGGTCGCTGAGCCAGACGCCGGAGTACTTGTTGTACGCGTCGTCGATCTGCGGCCAGGTGTTGTCGATCTTGTAGAGGGCGGCGTTCACAGCCACGATCCGGTGACTGTCCTTGAGCTCGTTGAACTTGTCCGCGAACGTGTCGGTCCGCAGCCCCCACCAGAGCTGCCAGCCGAGGTGGTCGATGTTCTTGACCCAGATCGTGGCGTAGCAGTGATTGCAGCCGGAGACGCTGTACTCCTCGACGTCGACGGGCATCCGGCCCTGGTCGCGCTGCGAGTTGGCGACACCCTGCATCTGCGCGGAGGTCTTGTCCTTGACCAGGACCGCGTCGGTGGTGCCCACGCCCTCCACCCAGATGGCGGCGTACTGCTTGCCGACACCGCTGACCTGGTACGCCTCGAAGTCGGCGATGCGCAGCCCGAACGCCTTGGCGAAGTTGTTCGACGCCTCGTACTCGTCGGGCGTCATGTCGTGCTGGACCATATAGCCGAGGCCAGTGGGCTTCTTCTGGAAGACCCCGCTGTACAGAGTGGCGTTCATGGTGAGGACCTCGAGGTCGAGGAGCATGTAGCCGTCGCCGGTCAGCCGGCTGTACTCGGCGTCGAAGCCCGCCTTGTCGCGCGGTGACACAAACCTCGTGTCCGTGTGGTTGGGATCAAAGATCGGCGTCGTCGGGCCGGGGTACGCCGACGCCGACGGAGTTGCGATGGTCATCAGGCACGTCACTGCCATCGCCGCCGCCATGGTCATTGCCATCGTCAGCCGGCGCAGGCGGCCCAGCCGCGCACGGAGACGAGGCGGTGAGCCACCGCTGATGCGTTGGCTCTGCCTGCTCGAACTACCTGTCATGTCTCTCTCAATCCGTCGTCGCCGACCGTTTGTCGGCTGTGTGACCAGGCGCAGCGGTGTGAGAAAAGGCGACGGGCCCCCCTAAGGAGCGTCGAAGACTGCGCCCGACAGGCGATCATTTCGTCGCGAATTGCGGTTGCATTGCAGTTCAATTGGACGACCGCGGGTACAACGGACGAATGCGGCTACAGGCTGTCTGACACGAGTAACAAACAGTCCGGCGACGTTCTCCGAGGGCTAGGGGAAGCGCTAGCCGTCGGGGTATGAAGAAGACACGGGAGGAGGTCTGCCCATGCCTACAGTGCCGGTCGATGCGCAAGATCCCGAGGAACGCCTTCGCGAGCTCGAGGCGATGCTGAACGCGATTACCGAATACCAGATCATCAAACTGGACGTGACCGGACACATCGCCAGCTGGAACCCCGGCGCGGAGGCCGTCCAGGGCTACACGGCCCACGAGGTCATCGGCCAGCCAGTGGCGATGTTCTACACCGACGAGGATCAGGCGGCCGGATTACCGCAGCGGGAGCTCCAGACCGCGCGCGACACGGGCCGGGTCGAGTTCGAGGGGTGGCGGGTCAGACGGGGCGGTGAGCGGTTCTGGTCCAGCGTGATCCTGGCACCGATCCGGGACGAGAGTGGCGAGGTGTCCGGGTTTGTGAAGGTCACCCGCGACGAGACCGAACGCCGCGAGCAGGAGGTACGCCTACAGCGCCAGCGGGACGAGATCCTGGAACTGTCCACGCCCGTCATCCAGGTGTGGGACAAGGTGCTCGTACTCCCGATCATCGGCACCCTCGACTCCCAGCGCGCGGCCCGACTCACCGAGAGCCTGCTGGAAAAGATCGCCGAGTCCCAGGGAGAAATCATCATTCTCGAGGTCAGTGGCGTTCCCACCATTGATACTCAAGTAGGTCAGCACCTCCTCAAAACCGTACAAGCGGCTGCACTGATGGGGACGGTGAGTATCTTGAGCGGGGTTCGGGCGGAGGTTGCCCAGTCGATGGTCAACCTCGGCGTCGATCTGGGTCAGCTGCGTTCGCGCAACACGTTGCGTGACGCACTACAGCTCGCATTGCAACTGCTCCGCGAGCGACCCGCGGTGGCATCACCGTCACTGCCCGGGGAGGGCCTGTGAGCGAAGCCGCCGCGCCGATCCTTCGCATCGAAGACACCCTGCTGGTGAGCTTGCAAGGCGACCTTGACGACACCACGGTGATCCGGATCGAGGACCAGCTGACCAAGGAGGTCGTGCGCACCCACGTCACCGGGATTCTGATCGACGTCAGCGGGCTGTCCGTGATCGACTCGTTCAGCGCCCGCGTGATCGCCCGGTTCATCGGGATGGTCCGGCTGCTCGGATCGCAGGCGGCAGTGGTCGGCATCCAACCGGCGGTAGCCATCACCTTGGTCGAACTTGGCGTGCCCATGGGACACCTCGACACCGCGCTCAACGCCGAGCAGGGCGTGGCGCTGCTTCGGCGGCTGCGTCGTGAAGACACTTGAGCCAACCGACATGGATCAGGTCGAGCTGACGATCTCAACCGAGGCCGACCTGATAAGGGTGCGGCAGGTTCTGCGCGCCAACTCTCAGAGCGCCGGGCTCGGCCTGGTCGACGAGACAAAGCTCATCACCGCCGGAAGCGAGCTCGCCCGCAACATCCTGACGCACTCTGCCGCCTCCCGCGGCGAGCTGGTGGTCGAGCGGGTGCAGGCCGCCGGCAAGGTCGGGGTCAGGGCGACATTCTCCGACGAGGGACCGGGCATCGCCGATCTGGACCAGGCACTGACGGACGGATTCAGTACGACCGGGAGCCAGGGCATCGGGCTTCCCGGTGCCAGGCGTCTCGTGGACGAGATGCGGATCATGACGGCGGGCGGCTCCAGTACGACAGTGGTGATCGTCAAGTGGCGGCGATGACGGAGGCGACACATAGGCTGCTCGCGATCCGGGCCGAGGAAGACGTCGGGGCACTTCGCCGGGCCGTCGGGCAGCTGGCCGAGGACATACCGACGATCCGCCGTGGCGACGCCGACCTTGCTGCGACCGAGTTGGCGACCAACCTCATCCGGCACGCGACCGCCGGCGGCTACGTCCTGTACCGCAGGGACGGCAACGCGGTCGAGCTGATCTCGGTCGACCGCGGACCCGGCCTGAGTTCGGGGGACCTGCCGCGGCCGAAGGCCACACCCCCGGGCCTGGGCGCCGGTCTTGCCACCATCGAGCGGCTCGCTTCGGTCTTCGACTGCTACTCGACGAAGGACGGGACGGTGATCCTCGCGCGGCTTGGGACACCGCGTCCGGACCTGCCGGGGTCGTGGCGGAGCGGATCCCTGAACGTGCCGCGGGGTGGCGATGGCGAGTCCGGTGACGGATCCGCGCTCGCCGCCGACCACCGTGCGGCGGCCGTCCTCGTCGACGGGTTGGGCCATGGGCCGGCGGCTGCGGCGGCCTCGCGCGCGGCGCTCTCGGAGTTCGACGAACGGGCCGCATCGGATCCCGTCGACTTCGTGCGGCGGGCCCACGCGGCGATGCGGACGACCCGAGGCGGCGTGCTCGGCCTGTGCGTCATCGACCAGGCTCGGAACGAGGTGTCCTACGTCGGGGTCGGCAACATCGTCGGCAAGGTGATCATGCGCGACAGCCGCTACCGCCTGCTCGGGCGGGACGGGGTCCTCGGTACCGAGCTCGCGCCACCTCATCCCGACGCGGGCACCGGCCGCTGGGGCCCAGGAGCCACGCTCGTGCTCACCTCCGACGGGGTCAACTCGATGTGGGACCCGGCGACGTACCCCGGACTCCTGGACCACGATCCCGTCGTGTTCGCCGCCGTCCTCCACCGTGATCACGGTGAGCCCGCCGACGACTCGTCCGTGCTGGTCGTCCGCGACACGAGGGGTGCCGTCGGGTGAGCGGGCGGCGACGACCACAACGACAGGACGGGTCAGCCGACAAACCCGCCCCGGCCAGACCGGCACCCGCGGACAAGACCGCGGGTGCGGACAAGACCGCGAGTGCGGACAAGACGGCGGCGGCGGAAAGACGCGCGGCGGCTGCCTCGACACGGCAGCGCAAGGACCAGGAACTCCAGGCCAAGGACCGCCAGATCGCCGAACTCCATCGCGAGTTCGAGGAGACCAACCGTGGCCTGATCGCGCTGCACGCCGAACTCGACGACGCCCGACAGGCCGAGGCCCGCCTCGCGGCGATCGTCCAGTCGTCGAACGACGCGATGTTCTCGATGACGCCGCAGAAGGTCATCCAGACCTGGAACGCCGGAGCGGAAGGCCTGCTCGGGTACTCCGCGGCTCAGATCGTCGGCCGCCCGATCGAGGTTCTGGTCGCGGGTGAGTCGCCGCCACAGTTCGACTCGGTACTGGAACGGATCCGTGCCGGTGAGCGCGCCGAGTCCTACGACACCCGCTGGCGGCGTGGCGACGGATCGCTGACCGACGTGGTGGTCCGGGTGGCGGCGATGTGGGACGCGTCGGGTGCGCTGCTCGGCTTCTCCGTGGTGGCCAGCGACATCACCAATCGCCTACGTACGCAGGCGGAGTTGGCCGCGGCTCGCGCCGACTTCGAGGTGTCGGAGGACCGGGACCGCATTGCGCGGGACCTGCAGGACATGGTGATCCAGCGCGTCTTCCGGGCCGGTATGGCACTGGAGGGCATCGCCAGCCTGCTCAACCGTCCGGAGGCGGTCCTGCAGGTGGAGGCGGTGGTCGGCGAGTTGGACCTGACGATCCAGGAGCTTCGGACGACCATCTTCGCCTTGCACGGCCGTCCGCAGAAGTCGGCGAGCCTGCGGGCGCAGCTGCTGGAGGCCGCGAGTGCGGCACATCCCGGTCTGGGCTTCGCTCCCGACGTGAGGTTCGACGGTCCGGTAGACGCCGCGGTCCCTGACGACGTCGCCCTTCGCGTGGTCGCCGTGGTCGAGGAAGCCCTGTCCAACATCGCCCGACACTCGCACGCGTCCACGACAGAGGTGTCGGTTCGCGCGGCTGAAGAGTTGGTGCTGACGGTCATGGACAACGGCGAGGACATGGACCGGGAAGCGATCGCCAGTGGACTGCGGAGCATCCGGGACCACGTGCATGCCCTCGGCGGGGCGTTCGAGGTGGTGAGCCAGTCCGACGGCGGTACCCGGATCGAGGCCCGGCTGCCCCTGTCGAGGTGACATGTGTGGAGGTATCCCGGCAGCTTCGCCGGGATACCCCCGACAGGTCGGCCGGGGACGTGGCCGACCTGGTCCGTAGAACCTCAGGCGGCCGCCGCGCGGCTGGCGATGTGCTCCACGATGTGGGCGGCATCATCGCCGACGCCGGCGAAGACCGACGACGGTTCGGAGTGCAGCCAGGGCAGCCCGATCGCGTAGAGCCCGGGGTGGATCGTCACGCCGCGCTCGTGCCGCGGGTACCCCCACTCGTCGAACACCGGCAGGTCGACCCAACCGAAGTCGAGCTGGTAGCCGGTCGCCCACACGACCGAGCGGATCCCGGCGGCGTCGAGGTCGAGATCGGTGACGGTGGGCGGCGTGAACGTGTCGTACCGCCGATCGTCCAGTGGCGCGTCGATGCCCGCGGCCTCGATGTACGCGTCGAACAGCGGCTTGAACTCCTGGTCGAACCCTGACTCAGCGAACGCCAACCGCTCGGCGAGATCGGCACTGAACTGCACCCGGGCGCCGTCTGCTGCCTCCAACCTCCCGTACAGATGAACGCCGTCCCGGGCGAACCGGCGCAGGCTGAGGTCGTGGCCACCATCCTTGCCGGACACGTGCGGGTCGCACCCGAACCGCGCCGCCGGCGACGGCAGGTCGGCGACCGTCGGGAAGTGGATGCCCACCTCGGCACCGTGCACGACCGTCTGCATCAGCCAGTAGATGAGGTCCTTTCCGCGGTAGCGGCGTGGCGCGGCCGGACACATCCCGACCGCGAGGTGCACGTCACGCCCCGACTGGTACAGCTCCTCGGCGATCTGCGCACCGGACTGGCCGGTGCCGACGACGAGGACGCCACCCTCGACGAGTTGGGACGGTCGCCGGTAGTCGCTGGAGTGCAGCTGGTTGATGTGGTCGGGCAGCTGGTCAGCCGGAGACGGGATCTTCGGCTTCTGGTAGGCGCCGGTCGCGAGCACGACGTTGCGCGCCACGTAGGTCTGCCCCTGGTCTGTGTGCGCCTCGAGCCGGCCGACGGACGAGGCCAGCCTGCGGACGCTGGTGCCGAGCCGCACCGGGGCATCGAAGGAACCGGCGTACTCCTGGACGTACTTCACCACGTCGTCACGGGCCATGAACCCGTCGGGATCGGGTCCGTCGTACTCCATGCCGGGCAGCCGGAGGTGGAAGTTGGGTGCGACCAGCGTCAGGCTGTCCCACCGGTCCTGCCAGCTGCCGCCGAGTTGGTTGCGGCGTTCGAGGACGAGGTGGTCGACGCCTGCCTTGGTGAGCCAGTAGCTCGTCGCCAGTCCGGCCTGTCCGCCACCGATCACCAGGGTGTCGACGATCTCGCGGCCATCTTCAGTTGTGCTCATCGTGCGGTCCTTTCCTGACCAGTGCGGTCGAGAGCAGTCCGCAGTGTGCGGACGAACGCGTCGGGCGCTTCCATGGGCGGGTCGTCGCCGCAGTCCTCGATCACGTACAACGGCCAGGCATGCCGGGCGCTCGCGGCCTCGGCGATCGTCAGCGGCGTAGCGAGGTCGTGCCGGCCCCAGATGAGCGCGGTCGGGGTGGTGATGCGGACCAGCCCGTCCGCCGGTATCGGCGGTCCACCCATCTCGGCCATCAGGACCTCGAGCGACGCCTGGACGCTCGGCGTCTGGATCCGCTCGACGTTGTACGCCTGGAACGCCGGCCAGTGCGCACCCATGTCGCCGCGCAGCCGGTCGAGGTCGGACGCGCAGTGCTGCCAGAGCCGGTCGTGGGTGTCGTCGTTGGGCCGGCCGAGGAACTCGTGCAGCGCGAAACCGAACTGGGGCGCAGGATCGAACGGCACCAGGCCGAGCGAGTCGACCAGGACCACACCGGCAAGCGTGCCGTCGGGAACGCTGCTGGCGAAGCGGGCGGCGATCGCGCCGCCGAGGGCGAAGCCGACCAGGACGGGTGGAGCGGCACAGGTCTGCTCGACGAGTTCGCCGAGCCAGGTCAGGACTCGGTCGCCGGTCAGGTCCGCTTCGGTGAGGTGCGATTCACCCTGGCCGGGCAGGTCCGGTACGACGACTCGATGGGTCGTCACCAGATCGGGGATCACCCGCATCCAGTGGGTGGCGTTTCCGCCCGGGCCGTGCAGGAGGATCATCGGTGCGCCGGCGCCGCCTTCCAGAACGGCGGTCGAGACGCCCGCGAGCTGGAGACGGCGCTGGGTGACCGGCAGGCCGGCCAGCAGTTGGTCGCGGGCTCCGACTGTTGGCGGGGCCTCAGGTGTCGACGTGTCGATCGGACTCATCATCGGGTGCTCCTGGTGGTTCTGTTGGTACCTGCGACGCTAAGGAGTACGTCGACCTCGGCGCGTCGGGAGAAACACGCACATCGCCGGGCAGCGGCGGCATGGGTATTTCTGTGTAGCTTGCGCGAACCACCCGAGTCGGCCGGGGCGGGTTAGACCAGACCGTTCTCGTACGCGTAGGCAGTCGCGGCGGCGCGGGAGGAAAGTCCGAGTTTGGTGAAGATGTTGCTGATGTGTCGCGCCACGGTCTTCTCGCTGAGGAACAGGTCGGCGGCGATGGCGCGGTTGCTCTTGCCGGCGGCAACGAGGCGGATCACCTGCACCTCGCGCGCTGTCAACCCGCGCTTGGCACCGGCGTCCGGGCCGAGCTGGGTCAGCGACTCGACGCGGGCGAGGTCGGGTCCTGCTTCGAGCTGACCGAAGACCAGCCGGGCGGCGTCGAGTTCCATCTCGGCGGTGTCGGTGTCGCGGAGTTGGCGGCACGCCAGGGCTACCAGGACCCTCGCCCTGGCCGCCTCGTACGGCGCGTCCAGCCCGTGCCAGACCCTCCAGGCGTGCCGTAACGGTGCGAGCGCCGACGTGGCGTCGCCTTCGGCGAGCAGCACCGCGCCGGCGGCGTGGTCGGCCATCGCCTGGACCGGCGGGGCGCCCAACCCCGCTGCGATCCTGGCCAGTCCGTCGGCGGCGCCGCGGGCCTGCGGTACGTCATCGTTGGCCAGACTGATCTCCACGTACGCCGACAGCAGCCTGGCGCGCAGGACCCCTTCCGGGGCCTCCTCCAACGCTCGCCGGAGCGCCGCCTCGGCCGCCTCGAGCTGGCCCTGCGCGAGTCGCAGCAGCGCCAGTCCCGGTTGCGGCTGTCGTCCGTACTGGCTGGCCTGCCGGTAGTCGTGTTCGGCCGCGGCGAAGTCTCCGCGCAACCGGTGCAGCTCGCCCTGCTGGTAGAGCGCGTCCGCGACGGCCGGCTGACCGGGTGGGTGGGACAGCAAGGTGTAGGCGCGTTGGGCGGCGTCGACCGCGCCGTGCCACTCGCCGTGCAGCTGCAGGATCTCCGAACGGTGTACGAGGCACGCACCCCGGTAGGGAACCAGGTCGGGCTGGGAGAGGCACCAGTTGTTCAGTGCCGCGGTCCACTCCCGCGCCCGGCTCAGGTCGAAGGTCTCCTGGCAGGCCCGAATCACCGCGCAGTAGACGATTCCGACCACGATCGGGGACAGGTCGCCGGCCGTGGCGGCCACCATCACCTCGTCCAGGAGCTCGCGTCCGCCGGTGATGTCGCCACGCTCGATCAGCGCCTGTCCGCGCCCTAGCCGGCCGAACGCCAACAGGTCGGCGTCGCCGAACCGGGTACCGATGGCAACCGTCTCATCGAACAGCGCGTCGCTGCTGTCGGCGTTCTCGTCGAGCCGCACCAGCGCCTCGGGCACTATCAGGTAGCCGCGTTCAACGCAGTCTCGTCCGCACTCGTCCAGCACCCGGCGCGCTCGGGCCAGCCAGCCGCCGCTGCGCGCCATCTCGCCGCGCAGCAGCAGCAGGAGTGCCAACCAGAACCCGCAGCGTGCCGCGCGCGCGGGCTGGTCCAGGCCGACGAAGAGGTGATGGGCGCGTGCCCACAGGTCGAAGCTCTCGGCGTCCTTGCCGACCAGGTAGGCGGTCACCGCCAGCCGCTCGACGTCGGCAGCCGGCAGCGGTGACGCCTCGTCCGCGGCCACCAGCTGGGTGTACGCGGCACCCCACGCCTGCCGGTCGAAGGAGTTCCGCCCACGTTCGAGCGTGTCGGAACCATCGGCAGGTGCTGCGGTCATACAGCGGAAACTACCTCGACAACTGCAGGTGCGGGCAAAGACGCGAGCACCGGCCGGCTGCCGTCAGCCTGGGTGCACCGTGACGAGTTTTTCGAACACGAACTCGTGCTTGAGGAAGGAGACGTCGTACTCGTGACCCGGATACGGCGGCATGAGCGGCGCGCACTGGATCAGCCGCCAGCCGTCCTGCAGTGCCGCGACCCCGGTCTCGTACGGCGGCTCGTCGCTGTCGCCCGTCGTCGGAGTGGTCCGGGCGGTCCCGTCGTAGGACGACCAGCCGACGACACCGCCGTCGAGTGCGGAGGTGTTGAGGTAGAGGACGAGGACCTGCTGGCGGACGACCAGACCGGTCCCGGCGTCGGTTGCTCGCGCGCTTTGCGTGTCGGTGCTCATGGGGTCACCCTTCGCTGCGTGGCGGCCGTGACGACCCGCCGCGGACGGTTGCTCACGCGGGTGGCCCAGTAGTCGAGGTCGAAGGTGTCGTCACCGGTCAGAGCCCGCCACATCATGATCCGGTTGTAGAACTCCAGGCGCGCGGTGGCGTTCTCGTACCACGGGAAGCGGGTGCGCAGCTCGTCGATCACTGCCGGGTCGGCCAGGTCGTCGGTGTTCCACAGCCGGATCTGCCGCACGGTCGGGTTGAACCTGATCTTGAACATGTAGCGCTTGATGTCGCTGTCGTTGCGCCGGCCGCCGTGCCAGATGCCGTGGTGGACGATCACGACGGTGCCGGCGGGACACACGAGACGGTTCTGGCCGCGGAGGTTCTGGTAGCGCCCCGTGTCGGTCTCGTTGATCCGCCGCAGGTGGCTGCCCGGGACGCTCAGGGTGCCGCCCATCTCGAGGGTCACGTCCTGCGGGTAGTACATGAGCTGGACGTCGAACGCGTCCGTGCGTACGTCGATGATCGCGTCGCCATGCAGGTGCTGGGCCTGGCCCTGGTGCGGCTGGCGGATGTGGACCGCGTGGTGGTCGATGGTCGGATCTGGACCGACCAGGCTGTGCAGGGCGCCGGCGATGTCGGGCAGTTCGACGAGGCGACGGGCGAAGGAACCCTCGGGATATGTCTCCTCGACGGGGGTCCCGTAGGGCGCGGCCGGGATGCCGGCCTCGAAGACGTCGATCGCCTGCGCGTTCATCTCGTCGGGGACAACCGCGTCCATGCGGACCAGCCCGTGCGCGACGAAGCGGGCCATCTGGACCGATGTCAGCAGGTGCTTCCGGGCAGGGTGGCGGGGGTCTGCGGATCCCCTCTCCACGAGATACTGGCTCATACCCACCACGCTAGGTTGGGGTGCCCAACGAATGCGTGGGTTGCATTCACCAATACTGGTAGTTTTTCACCATGGGTCCAGATCATGGTGACCCTCGCCAACGTGTCGTCGTACGCCTCGACACCCCGCCGGAGGTCGTCAGTCTCGGTGTCGGCGTACACGGGGTGACCCGTCGGCGGGACGTCTTCCGGCTGCCCGACATGTGGCAGCTCCACCTCTACAGCTACCGCGCCGACCTCACGATCGACGGAGTCCGGCACGCCATCGGGCCGGGATACGTGAGCCTGGTGCCTCCGGGCGTGGTGGTCGAGTACCACTACCGCGGCCGCTCGGAGCACCTGTACGCCCACGTCCGACTGCCGCGGGTCGGCGAAGCGCGGCGGGGGCGGCCATCCACCGGCATCCGCGTACCGACCGTGCAGGACGGTGGTGCGGAGACGCCGCAGCTGACCGACCTCCTGCAGCAGGCGATCGCGGCCTGGCCGCGTACACCCGCCCGGGCGGTCGCGGAGGTGTGGTCGACGCTGTGGCGGGTGGTTCAGCTGGGGGCCCGGGACGAGGCCGGTCGCCCGCACGCGGCCGTGGCGACGGCGATCGCGTACGTCGAGTCGAACCTCGCCGGACCGCTCGCCGTACCCGACATCGCACGGATCGCGGGCGTCTCGCACAACCACCTGACCCGGCTGTTCCGGGCCGAGACCGGCGGCACGGTGGTGGCACACATCCGGCGCCGCCGGCTGGAACGGGCGCGGCACCTGTTGCGGGAGTCAACCCTGTCGATCCCCACGGTGGCGGCCTCGGTGGGGATCGGAGACCTGCAGGCGTTCAACAAGGCGTGCCGGCGAGAGCTCGGCGCCTCCCCGCGAGCTGTGCGTGCCGGCGACCGTTGATCAACGTCTGGGGATGTCCACCGGAATCTCGACCGCGATCTCGCCGCCGAGGTGCGCGCCGGACAGGCGAAGCTCGTCGCCGCTCCAGAACCGACCCGCGTCGTACCAGCTCGGCCGCCGACCCGCCGGCAGCAGACCCATCGCCTCGTACGTGACGGCGATGACCTCGGCGCAGTATGCGGTCTCGAGCACCTCGGCCGGAGGTGGCGTGCGTACGGCTGCGGTCTGTGGGGTCGGGCGCTTCCGGGGGCGCTGCCTGAGGCCGCTGAGCTGACTGAGGCTGAGGTGGCCAAGAGGGCGGCGCGGGCTCAGGCCGCCGAGTTGGCTGGGGTGGCCGGGGTCCCGGAGCTGGCTGGGGTGCCGGAGCTGCCCGAGTTCCTTGAGTCTGCCGAAATTCCGGACCGAGGAGAGCCGCCCGCGCAGGGACGGCATGCGTCCTCGCAGCCACCGGGTCGCCAGGCCGACCGTGGAGGGGAACGGTGTCCCGTCCAGCCGTGCGATCGTCCGCAGGAGGGCGTCTTCCATCGGACGGGTAACCGGCTGGTCGAGCTGGCGGAGCCAGGCCTGCTGCCCGTACTTCGTCCCCCAGACGAGCACCGCCGACCGCAGGTCGTGCAGTTGCACTCCACGTTGGTGGTTGCCCGACCACATGTCCGGCAGGGACCTGCCGAGCTCGGCGTGCCACATCAGCGGCGGCAGGTCTTCCAGGACGACGGACATGCCCACGTGGTTGACCGGGCTGTTGGTCGTCATCCGGATCGCCCGGTCGGCCATGCTGCTGCCGCGGAACAGCCAGACGTCTCCGGTACGGGTCAGGTCAAGGGCCTGGTCGAGGGTGATGCTCGTCCCCGGCATGGTCGTAGCCTAGGGGCGCTGGTCGCGGCCATGTAGCTGGTCCGGAAGGGAAGTGCCTGGCATGCGGTGGTGGAAATGGCTGGGTCTTGCCGGTGTGGTGGGGGTCGCGGCGTCCGGGGTCGTGATCGCCCGCGCCGAGCGGCGTAGGCGGGCATACACACCGCAGGAGATCCGGGCCCGGCTGCATGCTCGCCATGCCGAGGCCGTCGGCAGTTCGAGCGACCCCGGAGTCTCCCCCTGAGCTGTCGGTACGGTCTGGCAGGCTCGCGCCCATGCCTCCTCGCATTGATGCCATCGAGCTCGTCGTCGCCGACATGGCTCGTTCACTTGCGTTCTACCGCCGGCTCGGTCTCGACGTGCCACTCGAGGCCGACAAGGAAGGGCACGTCGAGGTGACGCTCCCTGGCGGGCTTCGGCTGGCCTGGGACACGGTCGAGATCATCCGGTCGTTCGACACCGACTGGGCGCCACCGACCGGCGGTCACCGGATAGCTCTGGCATTCGCCCTGGACTCCGCACCTGAAGTCGACGAGGTCTACGCCGACCTGGTGGCGAAGGGCTACTCCGGGCACAAGCCGCCCTGGGACGCGTTCTGGGGACAGCGCTACGCGACGGTCCACGATCCCGACGGCAACACGGTCGACCTGTTCGCCGCGCTCGACAAGACGTAGCGCCCTGCGTCCGAGGAGTTCCTGACCGACAGCGGAGAAAGATCGTCTCGTCGCGAACCGATCGACCCCGTTCGCCGGTATTGCCCGGGAGAACGTACCGGCCAAACCGGAACAGAGGGGTCTCGCATGGCTGTCGAGGGTCAGCGGCATCGTCCACCGGAAACTCGTCGTAGGCGTCCTTTCGGGCGTACGCGAGATCGGAGGTCAGCGGCCCTACCGACGAGGTTGGCGGCGGCACTGACGACGCTGGTCGCGCTCACGATGGTCGTTCTTGCGGTGCAACCCGTCCTGCTGCCGGCGATGGCGCACGCTGATCCCGAGCCGGAGGCGGCCGGCACGATGCTTCTCGTCCTCGACTCGTCCGGGTCCATGAAGGAGGCCGACGCGTCCGGTACGACCAAGATCGCGGCTGCGAAGCAGGCCCTGAACACGGTCGTCGACAAGATGCCCGCAGACGCACAGGTCGGGCTCCGCGTTTATGGCGCCACGGTGTTCGAGCGGAAGGACCCTGGCGCGTGCACCGACAGCCAGCTGGTGGTGCCGATAGGTCCGGCGGACAAGCCGGCGCTGAAGCAGGCGATCGACCGGTACAAGCCGTACGGCGAGACGCCGATCGCGCACAGCCTGAAGCAGGCGGCGAAAGACCTCGGCTCCGAAGGGCAACGGACGATCGTCCTCGTCTCCGACGGCGAGGAGACCTGCGATCCCGATCCGTGCGCGGTCGCCCGCGCCATCGGCGGCCAGGGCATCGACCTGAAGATCGACGTCGTGGGTCTGAACGTCGGTCCGAAGGCGCGCAGCCAACTGAGCTGCATCGCAGAGGCAGGCCACGGCACCTACTACGACGCGCGGGACGCAGGTGAGCTGGCCGACACCCTCGACCGTTCCGCGCTCCGGGCATACCGGCCGTTCAGCGTCAGCGGTACGCCGATCCGCGGCACACTCACCCCGGCCGATGCTCCGGCCATGCCGACGGGTCAGTACACCGACACCATTGGTGGTACGGATGAAGACACCGGCACGAAGTACTACAAGGTGCCGGTCACGCCGGGGTCGACCCTTCGCGTCGCGGTAACCGGCCGGCCGGACAAGGTCTCCGGAACGAACCAGTCCGACATCCAGCAGGACGCCGTGGCCTTCGAGCTGCAGACGCCCGACGGTGAGAACTGCGGGTGGTCAGATGCCAGCCGCATCGACTCCTACGACGAGAGCAGCGTCATGTCCGGCACCGTCGTGATGTACCCGCCCGCTGCCGCCGGAGACTGCATGACCGCCGACGCGTTCGTGCTGAAACTGACCCGCGGCATCGACAGCTTCGACTCCGAGCCGACGAAGGGCGAGCTCCCGCTGGAGATCGTCGTCATGGAGGAACCGACGGTCACAAACCTCGACCAGCTGCCGGATCCGGTCGAGGACAGCTTCAAGGCCTCCGATGCCGCCGTTCAGCCGCAGCAGTCTCGCGGCGACGTCGAGGGCGGCGGCACGTTCAGCGAGGCGGTTGAGATCACCCCGGGTACGGCCGGCGACACGCTGCGGCCGGGCGAGGTGCTCTTCTACAAGGTCCGCGCCGACTGGGGGCAGACGCCGGCGGTGAGCGTGCGGCTGCCGGCAGACCCCACGCTCGAGCAGTTGCTGAACCGACCCGGACCTTACCCGCACGCACGGCTGGACGTGTTCGGTCCGGACCGGATCGAGGTCGCCTCCGGCTACGGCACCTACTCGGGCGCCGAGGAGGTCACCCTCACCGCCAACCTGCCGGCCGTGCGCTACCGCAACCGCGAGGCCACATCGGGGTACGTGAAGCCGGTCTCCATCGCCGGTGACTACTACGTCGCCGTCCAGATGTCGGAGGCGGAGGACGGCCCTGACTGGCAGGTGCCGCTGGAGGTCTCGGTCGCGATGGCCGGTGAGCCGACGGGCCAACCTGCGTACGTCGAGATCGCCGGTGGACGAAGCGGCCCGATTGCCGGCAGCGGGCCGGACTCGGCTGATCCGGCCGGGGACAACTCCGGGGCCGACGGGTTTACCCGCAGCGTGTCGGTCTCGTTCGGGACGGTGGCCACCGGCGTGGGCGTGGCCGTCCTGCTCGCGCTGATCGTGGTGATCCTCATGCTGCGGCGTGCCCGTCGCCGGCGCGGTCGGGCGATGGCGCACGCAGGGGTGGGGGCGATGCCGCCCTCGTATGGAGCTCAGCCGTATCCGGGGCAGCCGTACGGCTCGCAGCAGCAGGGGCAGCCGTACCAGGGGTACCAGGGACAGCCGCAACAGGGCCCGCCGCAACAGGGCTCACCGCAACAGGGACAGCCGCAGTACGGGCAGCCACCCCAGGGCCCGCATGGGCAGCGGCCACCCCAAGGCCCGCCGCCGCGGTGAGCGTGCCTGATCGAGAGTTGTCAGAGGTATCCATGCATAGATGCGCGGATACCTCTGACAACTCTGTCCGTGGGTGCCGGTGCCGGCTCGGCACCAGCGTCCGGCGGCTGGTCCGACCGGCCCGCGCCCGCAGCAACCGACCAGCTTCCATGATCAGAGGCGAGAAACCGGCTCATTTCGTGCTCGGAACCCGACCTCGTGACGCATGATCATGAAACCTTGCCGGTCGGGCGGGGAGTTGCGGGCGGCGTACTCCGAGATACCTCTGACAACTCGTCGTCCGCCTGGTCCCCGTCAGCGCAGGTCGAGCGACTTGAGGATGGTCTCGATCTCGGTCATCTCCGCGTCGCTCAGGGCCCCGTGCTCGAGCGCCCCGGCGTTGTCCTGGGCCTGTGCGACCGTACGGATGCCGGGGATCGGCACGAACGCAGGACTCCGGGCGAGCAACCAGCACAGGGCGCCCTGGGCGAGCGTCCGTCCGCCGGACGTGAGCACTCCGCGGATCTGCTCGAGCGCCTCGAGGGTGCGGCCCTCCTTGCCAGCGAAGTCGAACCGTCGGCGTACGTCGTCGTCGGCGAACGTCGTCTGCCGGCTGAACTTGCCGGTGAGGGCACCCATCGCCAGCGGTCCACGGTTGACGCCGGCGAGGTTCTCCGACTCCAGCAGGTCGACCATCACGGGGTTGTCGTCGATGACGTTGGCGTGCAGCTGCACGGCCGTACAGTTCGGGCTGCGCGCGAACACCTTCGCCCGTTCGGGGTCGTCGGTGCTCCAGCCGAACGACCGGATCTTGCCGGCCGCCACCAGCTCGTCGAGGGTGTCGACGACCTCCTCGGCGCGCGCGAGGTCGTAGTCGCCGATGTGGAACTGATAGAGGTCGATGGCGTCGGTGCCGAGCCGGGCGAGGCTCTCGTCGCACTGCTGGCGGATCGAGTCGGGCGAGGCGTTGCGGCCAATCGCCTGCTTGGCGCCCTCGTCGAACAGGTTGCCGAACTTCGTCGCGATCACCACCTCGTCCCACCGACCGGCCAGGGCGCGCCCGACGACCCGCTCGCTGTGGCCCGCGCCGTAGATGTTCGCGGTGTCGTAGAACGTGATGCCGGCATCGAGTGCCGCGTGGATCGCCGCGACCGACTCGTCGTCGTCGACCTTCCCCCAGCCGATCGGGTTGCCGTCCCGGAATGCGGGGCCGCCGATCGCCCAGCAGCCGAAGCCGACCGGACTGACGGCGCGGCCGCTGCGGCCGAGCGTTCGGGTCGGGCGGGTCGGGGTTGTCATCGTGCCTCCATCGAGTCAGGGCTGTTCCTCCTGCCTACCAGCCCTCCGGCGTACCCGACGGGGAGCGCCGCCCTGGGCCGGCATCCGGCCTGTGCCGGCCGTCCGGACGCGGACACGGGCCGGCTCCGTTCTGGTTGAACCTCGGCGGCGCCGTGCCGCGTACACCCGGTCATGACGGGGGACGCCAACCGGGGACGCCAAGGGGGCGGGCCGAACGGGGGTACGCCGGCACTGTCGGGGTACGGGCCCCGCCCCCAGGCAGTTGTCAGAGGTATCTCGGCCTCTAGACCGAGATACCTCTGACAACGCTGGCCTGGCTGCCGAGGCCGAGGCTTCGGTGGCTGCGCACCAACGGGCAGACGACCCAGACAACTCGGGTCAGGTGACCGGGGGAGATGGCAATCTGGCCCGATGAGGAACGCGAGCGAGAGCGCCGGCACGATCACGATCCGGCCGGCCGGGCCCGATGACATCGAAGCGGTGTCGGACCTGTTGGCCAGTGCGTACGCCGAGTTCGAGCGGAGCTTCCCCTGGCCCGACCTCTGGCCCGCGTACGTCACCGATGTCGTCGATGTCAGCGGCCGCTGGGGAAAGTCGCTGCTCCTCGTCGCCGAGCGGGAGGGTGCCCTGGCCGGCTCTGTCGACTACTACCCGCCCGGGCAGGGCTACCGGTTGAAGACCGAGCTCGTGGACATGCTCGGGCCCGAGGTCGCGGCGCGGACAGCGTTCCCCACGACGTGGGGTGCGTTCCGGTATCTCGCCACCAGCCAGCAGTTCCGCGGCCATGGCATCGCCCAGGCGCTGGTCGAACGGGTCACCGGCCTCGCCCGGTCTGACGGAGCAAGCCACCTGGTGCTGCACACGATCCCTGCCATGCGGGCCGCCGCGCGGATCTACGACCGGATGGCGTTCGGCCGCATCCCCGAGCGGGACTTCCACATCGATCCCGCCATCGAGGATCGGGTGCTGGCGTACTCACTGCCGCTGGCCTGACCTCCACGCCGCACGGGCGACCGAGACTGGCGACGACCCTGACTGCCGACCGACCCTGACTGGCGACCGACACTGACTGGCGACCGACCCTGACTGGCGACCGACCCTGACTGCCGACCTGGCCGCTCGCTCAGCCCTGCCGAGGCGTCGGCGTCGTCGTCGGCGACACGGACGGAGTTGGCGTCGGTGTCGGATCCGGCGACGGCGTATCGGACGGCAACGGGGTCGGGGTCGGTGATGGCTGGGGCGAGGTGGGTCGAGGATCCGGTGACGGCTGGCTCGTGGGCGAAGGCGACGGGTCGGGCGCGCCGGCCACCACCAGAGCGATCTGCTCGCCCACCCGTGCGCGGGTCCCGGCCACGGGATAGGTACGCAGCACGGTGCCCGGCACTGCTCCGGCCGGTGACTCCGTCGGCTCGCCGACCCTGGTGTCGCCCACCCGGAAGCCGGCGCTGGTGAGCGCCTGCCGGACGGCGCCGACGTCGAGCCCCTTGACGTCGGGTACGACAGACCGGCCACTGGCGACCACGAGCGCGACGGATGAGCCAGGTGGTACGGCCGTCGTCGGCGCAGGCATGCTCTCGAGCACCACGCCGCTCCGGTGTGCGGCGTCCCGCCTGGTCAGCGTCCCGACCTCGAGGCCGCGGGCCTCCAGGGCGGTGCGAGCGTCGTCGAGCGTACGTCCGACGAGATTGGGCACCCAGGTGGCCGCCTTACCAGTCGAGACGACCAGGTCCACCTGCTGCCGCTCGGCGACGCGGGCGCCGGCGGCGGGGTTGGTGCGGATCACCCGGCCGGCCGGGATCGTCGAGCTGACCTCGGACCGCACCGTTCCGGGCTGCAGCCGGCGGTTGACCAGCAAGTCGTGTGCGGATTCGACGTTCATCCCGGTGAGGGCCGGCACCAGCACCTCGGTGGCGGCCACGGCCTCCGGGTCACCGGCCCCGGCCAACGACGTCCACCACAAGGCGCCACTGAGCACGGCACTCGCCACGATCATCAGCGCCGCGACCACCGCGCCACGGACGGCCTCCGCGCGCCGGTCCACCTGCTCCGGCAGGTCTGGCAGGCCGGTCTGGCCGGTCTGGTCAGGCCCGCCATCGGGGTCCCCGGGCGCAAGCAGCGGCGGGATGGGCTTACGAAAGATCATGGCTTCGGTCGGGGCGTCGGGATCGCTGCCGAGCAGGTCGTCGCGTACCTCCAGCAGCGCGGTACGCATCGCCGCCGCGTCCGGGTAACGGTCGGCCGGATCCTTGGCGAGCGCCCGCAGCACGACCCGGTCGAGCACCGACGGCAGGCCCGGCCGGACCGCTGACGGTGCCGGCGGGTCCTCGCGTACGTGCTTTCGGGCCAGGTCGGCGACGGTCTCGGCGGCGAACGGCGGCCGTCCGGTGAGCAGGGCGAACAGCAGGCATCCGGCGGAGTAGATGTCGCTGCGCGCGTCGACCGCCGTGGCACGCGCCTGTTCCGGGGAGAGATAGGCGGCGGTGCCTCGCACCACCTCACCCTCGGCCTGTGGATCCCGCGGTCCTTCCCTGGTGGCGAACGGGCCGATCGCCGCGGCGATGCCGAAGTCGGTGACCTTGATCTGCCCGGTCGTCGCCACCATGACGTTTCCCGGACTGACATCGCGATGGATGACGCCCCGGGCGTGGCTGTGGTCGAGCGCGTCGAGAACCTCGGCGAGGACACCGAGTGCGCGGGCCGGTCGTAAGGTGCCCTCTGACCTCAGGATGTCGCGGAGCGTGCGGCCGTCGACGTACTCGAGGACCATCCACGGCGGCGCCTTCGGATCGGCCCGTGGGTGCTCGTGCACGTCGTGTACGGCGACGATTCCTGGATGGTTGAGGGCGGCGGCGACCCTCGCCTCGCGCAGGAACGCGGTGACGACGGCGGGATCGCTGGCCAGCTCCCGACGCAGAGTCTTGAGTGCGACCCGCCGGCCGAGGCGGAGGTCGTCGGCGGCGTGCACGACCGCGCTGCCGCCCGATCCGAGGAGGGCACGCAGGGCATACCGCTCGTCGATGACGGTTTCGGTGTGGGTCGACGCCGGGTCCATATCCGTGCGCACCTTGGGATGCTATATCCCGGCACGCGAGGTTCTCCCCGAATGTCGGTTTGTGGACCACTGTCGCGTCGCGTCGCGACCGAGCCGTTGCGCGGAGTCGTCACCGGTAGCCTCCGACGAACCGTCGCCCCGGCGTGAGGTGCGGATGGGGCGAGTCCCGCACAGGAGGTACGACATGACGACAGGTCTGAGTCGTGCGGCAGCATCAGCGGCCGTCACCGACCTGGGATGGCGCCTCGTGCTGGGCGAGCTCCGCACCTGGATACCGGTGACGTCCTTGGCCCACGCAGCGGAGGTGGCTGCCCAGGTGGTGGCGGCCTGTGGTGACGATGCGAATGCGCACGTACGGATCGACCTGCACAGCGACCGGGTGGCAGTCGCGGTGCAGTCGTTGGCAACCGGTGGGATAACTCCGCGGGACGTGGAGCTGGCGTCGCAGATCTCCGCCGGCGTACGCGAGGCAGGGCTGGCGACAGAGGCCGCGGGCAATCGGCGCTCGGTGCAGGTACTCGAGATCGCGATCAACGCCGTCGACATCGCCGCCATTCGACCCTTCTGGAAGGCCGTGCTCGCCTACGTCGACGAGGCCGACAGGTCAGGGCCGACCGATCCGCTGGTCGACCCGGCGAGGCAGGGGCCGGCGGTGTGGTTCCAGCAGATGAGCGAGCCGAGGCCGCAGCGCAACCGGATCCACCTCGACGTGTCGGTCCCGCATGACCAAGCCGCGAACCGGATCGACGCCGCCCTTGCCGCGGGAGGCGTGCTGGTCTCCGACGCCGACGCACCCGCGTTCTGGGTGCTGGCCGATGTCGAGGGCAACGAAGCGTGCATCACGACCTGGCAAGGCCGCGACAGCTGAGGAGCGACGGTAGCGGGCCGACCGCAGGGGGTGGGTCAGCCGTCCAGGTCGATCGGGGAGCGAGCGCGCTGACTGGTATCGGCGTACTCGGTCGCGCGCGTGTTCACCAGGCGCAGATAGTCGCCGGAGTTGTTGTACGACAGGATCGCCCGTCGCCTGTCTCCGGCGGAGCCGAGGTCGATGCCGGTACGGCAGAGGTACCGCGCGGCGGCGACCGCGGCGTCGTCGATGTCCTGCGGGTCTTTCCGCCCGTCGGCGTCGCCATCGGCGCCGGCGAGCGCCCAGGTGCTCGGGATGAACTGCAGCGGACCGATCGCGCGGTCCCAGCGACGGTCGCGGTCCAGCCGGCCGTTGTCGGTGTCAGGGATGGCCTCGATACCGGGTCGCCCGTTCAGCGCGACGCCGATGATGGGTGCCGACGGTTTCCCGTTCTGGTCCAGGGACCGTCCCTTGTACCGGCCGTGGTCGGACTCGACCGCGCCGATCCCGGCGAGGGTCGACCAGGAGAGCCGGCACGCCGGGTTCTCTGTCGCGAGCGTTGCCTCGGCCCTGGCGTAGGCCTGCAGCGCCCGAGCCGGGATCCGGGTGTGCTGGTGCACGCGCTCGGCCCAGGTGCTGCCGGCCTCAGGGCGGGCATCGTACGCCGCACGCGCCGACCACCTGGTGGACTCGGTCGGGTGCCGCGCCACAGGTTCCGACGCGTGTCGCACCGCGGTCACCACGCCGGCACACAACGGAATCGCGGCCAGTGTTGTCGCCAGAAGCGGGCCGGTGAATCGACGTACCAGTGTCGGCCAATCGATGTCGTTTCCCCTTTGTCGGAACGGGAGCCGTCGACCTAGCGCAACAACAGTCGCGGCGGGGGAGCTTCCCGTTCCAGGGCATAACTTTGCGTTCGGCGTCGTTGCCGCGCGTCTGTCTCTGCAGCGACGACCTGCGGTTTCAGCGGCTCAGGCAAGCGCGAAGTGGTGGGGCTTTCAGTTGGAGTTGGCGCGCAGTCCGAGGGCGCGAAGCTCGACGCCGGCCAGTCCAGCGACGGCGTCGACGTCGTCACGTCGCCAGGCGTCGGCCGGATCCGGGGTGACACGCATCAACGCGCGCTGTGGGCGCCGGGTCAGCGCGCGCAGGGCGAGCAACGACCGACCGGGTGGAGCACTGGACTGGTGGAGCACTGGACTGGTGGAGCACTGGACTGGTGGAGCACTGGACTGGTGGAACACTGAACTAGTGGGGCGCTGGGCTGGTGGACAACGGCGTCGAGGTCGCAAAGGATAGGCGTTCGTCCCCGCCCGTCCGGCCGAGGAGAATCATGCCTGCACCAGCCCCCGAGCATCCGCTGCAACGGCTCAGTGCGGCCGAGATCAGGGCAGCCCGTGGCGTGCTCGCCGACAACGGGCTCGTCGGTGAGCAGACCAGATTCACCTATCTGGGGCTGGAGGAACCCGCTAAGTCCGAGGTGCTCGCGTTCAAGCCAGGCGACCCGATCGACCGGCGGGTGCGTGTGGTGCTCCTCGACGTCGCGACCGGCGCGGCGACCGATGTGGTGGCCTCGCTGACCAGCGGCACGATCGTGTCGCAGGTCGACCTCGACCCGGTCCGCGACGGCCAACCGTCCATCATGCTGGAGGACCTGATCGCGGTCGACGAAATCGTCAAGGCCGACGCGGGGTGGGTGGCGGCCATGGCCCGGCGCGACATCACCGATCTCGACCTGGTGCGGCCGTGTCCGCTGGCGGCAGGGTCCTTCGCACTCGCGGGGGAGGAGGGTCGGCGGATTGTGCGGGTGCTGTCGTTTCTCCAGCACCGCAAGGAGGACGCGCCCTGGGCGCACCCGATCGACGGCGTCGTGGCGTACGTCGATCTGATCGAACGCCGCGTCCTCGAGCTGCACGACCACGAGCTTCGACCCGTGCCTGATGAGGAAGCCAACTTCGACGATCCCGGCTACACCGGCCCGCCGCGCACCACGTTGCGGCCGATCGAGATCACCCAACCCGACGGGCCGAGCTTTCGGATCGAGGACGACGTCGTGGAGTGGGAGGGGTGGCGCCTGCGGATCGGGTTCGACGCCCGGGAAGCTCTGACGCTGCACGAGGTCTCGCTGGGCGGTCGGCCGGTGCTCTATCGCGCGGGCATCTGCGAGATGGTCGTGCCGTACGCCGACCCGTCGCCATGGCGGTACTGGCAGAGCTTCATGGATGCGGGCGAGTACCTCCTCGGCCAGCAGGTCAACTCGCTGACGTTGGGATGCGACTGTCTCGGCGAGATTCACTATCTCGATGCCGTGCTGTCCACCGAGGGCGGCGAACCTCGCGTGGTCGACAACGCGATCTGCCTGCACGAAGAAGACTTCGGTGTGCTGTGGAAGCACGTCGACGTCTTCACCGGTGCGCAGGGAACGCGCCGCCAACGCCGGCTGGTCGTCTCGACCTTCGTGACGGTCGGAAACTACTCGTACGGCTTCTACTGGTACTTCTACCTCGACGGAACGATCGAGCTCGAGGTCAAGGCGACCGGCGTCCTGTTCACCTCGGCGTTCGTCGACGGCAGTGGTCGGTACGCGGTCGAGGTGGGACCAGGCCTGGCCGCAGCGTTCCACCAGCACCTCTTCTCCGCCCGCCTGGACATGAGTGTCGACGGGAACGACAACGCCGTGGACGAGGTCGAGCTGCAACGGCTGCCGGTCGGGCCGGACAACCCGTATGGCGGCGCGTTCACCCGGTCGGTCCGGCGGTTGCGCCGCGAGTCCGAGGGTGCGCGGCTGGCGGATCCGTCGGTCGGGCGGGCGTGGCACATCGTCAACCCCGAAAAGACCAACCGCTATGGCGACCCGGTGGGCTTCGCGTTGTATCCGCAGGGCCAGCCGGTGCTGGCTGCAGACCCTGAGTCGTCGGTGTCGAAGCGGTCCGAGTTCGCGACCCGGCACCTGTGGGTGACGGCGTACGACCCGGCCGAACGCTACGCGGCCGGCGACCTGCCCAACCAGCACCCCGGCGGCGCAGGCCTGCCGGCCTACGTCGCGGCCGACCGGAGCATCGACGACGCCAACATCGTCGTGTGGCACACGTTCGGCATGACCCACTTTCCCCGAACCGAGGACTGGCCGGTCATGCCGGTGGACCGGTGCGGGTTCGTGCTCAAGCCGGTCGGGTTCTTCGACCGCAACCCGACGCTGGACGTACCAAGCACGGCGACGACCGCTGGCGACGGACACTGCGTGACTGCCGCAGAGTGACCGGCAGTTCTGAATGCAGCGGAAGGCCTCAGACGACGACGGCGGCACGGGTGAGACGGAAGCGGGCGCTTGCCCCGGACCGGACGGCGACGAACACGTCGAAGGCGTCGGCTGACTCGAGGTCGCCGATCACCGCCTCCTTGAACTGGCGGTTCTCCCGGCCAGGTCGCAGGACGAACGTCTGCTGATCCTTCCTCGGCCGGTGCGCGCGGGTGTCCCATCTCCACCGCGCCACCCGCTTGTCTGCGGCGTACGCGTCGACGTAGAACTCCCTCACCGCACGGAAGGCGTCGAGGGAGACCTCGATGCGCAGGCCGCGGGGTGAGGACACGGGCAGCCGGACGCCGCCGTACCCCGTCCGACGCCGCAACAACGACCGCTTGGCGGTCAGCTCGCAGGCCAGGCCGGCCCGTGGGACGGCCTCGAGCTGGTAGGCGGAGAGCCCCTCGTTCCGTACGCTCGGTTGGACGTTCTCGACGCCGAGGTCGAGTGCGTGGAACGCCGTCGGTGCGTTCGGGTCCGGCGCCCGGTCGGCGAGGACGTCGACGGCTGCGGCGGCGGCGCTGGGGGCGCGCGAGCTTGGCCCCGGGCCGTGAGACGCCAGCACCAGCACCCACTGGTTGTCGATGACCTGGACGGAGTGGGCTACCAGACCGCTCTCTTCGACCATCCGGCGGATCCGGTTGGTGTCGAAGATCGCGACGTGCCCCCAGACCTGTTCGAGCCGCCCGAGCAACGGCACCGAGATCAGCAGGTCGGCTCCCGCCGGGAGGACGTAAGCGAGCGTCTTCATCGCGCGTTCGGGGTCGGGAACGTGTTCCAGCACCTCGCAGCAGACGAGGAGCGTGATGCCGAGCTTCTCCACGTCGGCGCGGGTCAGGTCGTAGAGGTTGCACTTCGACACTTCGGCCCGGTCGGCCAGTCCGTTGATCTCGAGGAACTCCCGGGCGCGGCGGACCGGAGCGTCCTGCAGGTCGATCCCGTGGTACGCGGCGATCTGGCCGTCCCGAAGCAGCAGCCCGGCCAGGTAGCCGCCGCCGGGGCCGACCTCGAACACCCGGTCGCCGGGGCGTACAAAGTCGAGGGTCTGTCGAAAGCGGGTCCGGTTGGAGGCGCTCTCATAGATCCGGCTCGCCCATTCGCTGCCCGGTCGCGCCTTCAGCGGCAGGATGCTTTCGGCAGCCCGCGCCCGCTCGGCGGCCCAACGCTCGGCCAGCAGGCGCTGGCCTTCGTCCACGCTGCGCGGGCCAAGGAGCTCGACGAGTTCCCACCCAGTGCGAACACGAGCCTGTTCGCACTCCATCAAGTCACCTGCCATCGGCCCCTCGGATTTCTCGCGGTTGACCCGTTTTGGAGTGTTGCACACATTCTGTGAACGCGCCGTCACATGGGCGGATTGTCGGCAAGCCGATAGGTCGATTGGGGAACAAAGCTCATTTCGTCCGACGCTTCGACCGCCTCGCTGGCCACGGACGTTGGTGATCGAGGCGGGGACCGGTGCGGGTCCTCCGGCGGCGAACAGCTCCACACTCTGAGGACGGGGCAGCGGGCACGATCCGCTGCAGCGGCGGCTCGACCCAGGGTCGCTGCGGTGTGTCAGTCGGTCAGCTGCGGGTGTCAGTCGGTCAGCTGGGCGTGTCGGCCCGGGCGCGACTGCCTGCCTGGCCGGCCCGGGAGTCTTCGCCGAGTCCGATGCCCTGGTAGATCCGCGGCTGGGCCGAACGCAGCCACAGCCCGTACAGGACTCCTGCGGCGGCTGCTACCGCGTACACGCCGGGGAGAATCCACGACACCGGCGAACCAGGTTCGACGCCGAGCAAGGTCGCGTAGTTGGCCACGCCCGAGTAGGCCATGTAGATCAGCGCGACCAAGGCGACACCCGGCGCGATCGTGGTACGCCAGATGCTCTCGCCACCCCGACGTTCGCGCGCGAAGTAGACGATGATCGCGACGGAGGTAGCGACGAGGAGCAGGAGTACGCCGAAGCCGCCGGTGGTGCCGAGCCAGAAGAACAGCTGCACGGTCGGGTCCCAGCCGGCGACCGCGTAGGCAACGATCACTGCGAGCCCGATGATCGACTGGACGACCGAGGCATTGCGGGGCGAACCCGTCCGCCGGTAGGTCCTGCCCATCGAACGCGGGATGACGAGTTCACGCCCGAGCGCGTACATGTACCGTCCGACCGCCTGGTGAAAACTGAGCATCGCCGCGAACAGGCTGGTCAGGAACAGCACCGACGCGATCTCACCCAGCGCCGGGCCGCCCATCCCGAACAACATGCCCGGTCCCTGCTCGCCCGCGACCGTGCTCACCTGGTCGTCGCCGTAGTGGACGCTCATCGACCAGGAAGCAGCGGCGTAGACCACCACGATGAGGGCGAGGGACAGGTAGGTCGCGACGGCGACCGTGCGGCGCGGGTTGCGGCTCTCCTCGGAGAACACCGTCGAGGCTTCGAAGCCGACGAAGCCGAGCAGCGCCGTGACCAGCAGAGCGCCGACACCCGCGGCCCCGACGAGTTCCACCGGCGACAGGCTGGCCAGCGAATATCCGGCGGCGGGATCGGCGAGCCCGGTCGCGGTCAGGACGGCAAGGACGACGATCTCGAGTCCGAGCAGCACGGTCAGTGCCCAACCGGCGATCTCCACCCGCATCCAGCCGAACATCGCCACGATCAGCCATGCCGCCAGGGCCCAACCCCACCAGGGAACGTCGAGGCCGACCTTAGCCTTCATGTAGTCGGCGAAGGTCGGCCCGAACATGCCGTAGAGACCGACCTGCAGCGCGTTGTAGGCGACCAGGGCGACCACGGCCCCGCCGACTCCGACGGGCTTGCCGAGACCCTGGCTGATGAACGCGTAGAAGGCGCCTGCGTTGGTGATGCGCTGCGCCATCGCGATGTAACCGGTGGCGAAAATGGCCAGGACGACGGCCACAATGATGAACGCGGCACCGATGGCCGACAGCCCGGTGACCGCGTACAACGTCGTGACAACCCCGGCCGCGACGGTCAACGGCGCGACCGCCGAGACGATGAACGAGACGACTGCGCGGACGCCAAGACGGTTCTTGGCAAGCGAGGTGTAGCCGCTGGCATGACTGGATGCAGACATCACACGAACTCCGTCCGACGGGATCCAGGGAAGACGGTCCGGGTGCCACGGGTGCCACAGCGTGGAGCGGGTCTACAGCGTGGAGCGGGCGGGCCATGATCATGTGGGGCAGCAGGAACTGTACCGGCACCTGGTCTCACACGGGACCCGGAAGCGTGCCAGCTGGGACAGGCAGGACGAGCGCGACGAGGCACCGCTCCACGTCATGACCGGACGGTGCCATTCCGTTCGGACAAAGGGAGCGGCCCGGTCCGTGACGCGGTCGTGTTGGTTGTCGACGGCCGTGTGTTCGCCTGTCGGGTGAGGTGCGGACCTGGCGCTGGTTCAGGTGCGGAGTGGGTGGTTGCGGAGTGGCTTGCGCTGCGGGTCGATCCAGTGGGGTGGGGTGAATTCTGGTTGGCCGTCGTGGGCGATGGTGACGGTCCAGTGTCCTTGGTGGATGAGTCGGTGGTGGTGGCCGCATAGCAGGACGCCGTTGTCGACGGTGGTGGGTCCGCCGCGGCTCCAGGCGATGATGTGGTGGGCGTGGGTCCAGGCTGGTGGGCGGTCGCAGCCGGGGAAGGCGCAGCCGCGGTCTCTGAGTTCGAGGAGTCGGCGGGTCTTGCCGGTGTAGAGCCGGGTTGGGTCCGACAGCCACGCCCCGGCGCCGTTCCCGCCGTTGCCGTTGCGGTTGACGTAGTAGCTGACGGTGGCGTCGCAGGCGTACTCCTGCGCGGTCCGCGCCGAGACCGGGGTGCCCGTATGCAGGAACGTTCCCGTGCCGGTGCCGTTCACGAGCCGGTCGTGGTCGATCGTGATCACCACGATGTGGGCTTCTCACCGCCCTGGGTGGGTGAGGCGCCGACGTTCAGGTATCGGCGGAGCAGCTCGGCGAACCCGTCGCCGAGCCGCTGCGAGCGTGACCTCGGGTCGGGCCCGTCCGCGGTGGTCGGCATCGGCTTCGCGAGTGGTTCCAACGCCGTCCGCAGCATCTCGGTGGTGACAGGGTCGAGCTTGCCGCGCAGCCAGGTGGACACGCTGTACGGGTCCTCATACAGCCACACCTCCCGCTCCCGTTCGGCCTTGGCCTCCTCATCCGCCAACTGCCTGGCCAACACCCGATCCGCCAACTCCGGATCGACCACCTCCAACACCTTGCGCCCCAACCGAGCCAGATCCTTGGGGTGGAACGTGCGGGCCTGGTCGACCAACACCTGCTCGGCCTCTCGCCGCAGGTCGGGACCGGCTTCCTTGGGCAGTCCGGTGACCGCTCGGGCGATCACCCCGGCGTGGTCGACGGAGATCTCGCCTGTCCGCAGCGCCTGCTGGGTGATCGGGAGTGAATCTTCCAATGCCCGGGCCAGTTTCACCGAACGTCCAGCTACCTCCGGACGCATCCGAAGCCTCCCGGCCAACCAGTTCGCCGTCGAGGTGGCGCCCACTCGACGGGCGACGTCGTTGCGGTCGGCCTCCCGGATCACCCCCAACGACAGCTCTGCCAGCTGCGCAGTAAGACCGTTCAGACTCTCGAGCAGGTCCGCGACCTCATCGGCAGCCTCCGCAGCCGTAGCCCCATCACCCGCAGCATCATCACCATCCGACGAAGACGTGGTAGACGACCACAGCGAAGGCGGCGGCTCCATGGCGAGCCGATCCCGCATCCGGTCAGCCAACGCGGCCAACGGATGCCGGATCCGGTCCGGAGTGATCACATCCACAACCAAGATCCTAAACCCGACCACCGACAACCCCACCGAGCCGAACCAGCCGAAACCCCAAGCAGGCAAGGCTAATCTCGACTTCTTCTCAGCACCAGCAGCAGCCCCAGGACCACCACCGCGGCCGAGGCCTTCACCGCGGGCAGTCCGTGCTGTAGACATACGCCAGCTACATACCTGGGGGGAGCTGCCGTGGACCGGTCTGCCCTGATCGCAAGCCTCCGCAAGGCGGTCGACGCCGCGCCGGATGACGTACTCCTGCGATGTCACCTGGCCGACCTGCTGCTGTCCGACGGCAATTCTGTCGAGGCAGTCAGACATGCCGCAGCAGCACTCGAACGCCAGCCGGACTCTCCCGAGGCACAAGCCGTGATGGCGCGCGCGATCTCCCAGCCGTCCAAAGCGGACGCCCAGCCGTCCGACGCCGAGCCGGCCCACGCTGACGTTCGAGCGCCGAAGACGGCTCCGGAGCAGGACCCGCCGGAGCAGGACCGGCCGGACACTCGACCGGAATTCGACTGGGCCCAGGCGGAGAGCGAACTCGATGGTGTCGTACCCCGGATGTTCGTCGACTCCGACGGTGCCCCTCGCGCCAACGCCAACCCCGACGCCGCCCACCCGGATCTCGACGCCCACAACCCCGACGCCCACGCCGACGCCGACTCCAACCCCGGCCCCGACGCGGCGCGAGCGGTGTTCGACGTGGAGCGCTCCACCGTACGGCTTGCCGACGTGGGCGGTATGTCCAACGTGAAGGCCCGGTTGGAGGCAGCGTTCCTCGCACCGATGCGCAACCCCGAACTGCAGCGGTTGTTTGCGAAGAGCCTGCGCGGCGGGCTGCTGCTGTACGGCCCGCCGGGTTGCGGCAAGACGTTCCTGGCCCGTGCGGTCGCCGGCGAGCTGGGCGCACAGTTTGTCAGCATCTCGTTGGTCGACGTTCTCGACATGTGGGTCGGACGCAGTGAACGCAACCTGCATGACCTGTTCGAGTTTGCCCGCCGGCACCGACCCTGCGTCGTGTTCCTCGACGAACTCGACGCGCTCGGTCAGCGGCGTACTCACCTACGAGTCTCCGCGACCCGCTCCACCGTCAACCAACTCCTGCAGGAACTCGACGGAGTGGATACGGCCAACGACGGGCTCTTCGTACTGGCCGCGACCAACCAGCCCTGGGACATCGATCCCGCATTTCGCCGACCCGGCCGACTCGACCGGATGCTGCTGGTCCTTCCGCCCGACGAGCCGGCCCGGGATGCGATTGTGCGCTATCACCTGCGGGAACGACCGATCGCAGGCATCGACACCCGCGGGCTGGCCAAACGGACTGACGGTTTCTCCGGTGCCGACCTGGCACACCTGTGCGAGACCGCGGCCGAGCGCGCCCTGCTCGACTCCGTGCACACTGGCCGGCCCCGCATGATCGACATGAGCGACTTCGAGGCTGCCCTCGCCGAGGTACGCCCGTCGGTCGGCGCGTGGTTCGACAGCGCCCGCAACGTCGTGCTCTTCGCCAACGAGGGCGGACAGTACGACGAGCTGGCCGCCTATCTCAAGAAGCGTCGGCTGCTCTGACGTGACTGGCCCCGACACCATCGATCCGGAGCTGCCGGGCGAGCAGCTCGCGGTCGTACGCGCCCGCCATCTCCTCGACGTGTCGCGCTACGACGAGGCCCTACGACAGCTCTCCGTCCATCTCGCCACGTCTCCCGACGACGAGGAAGCCCTGTGCCTGATGGCGCTCTGCCACCTCCGCCGCGGCGATCATCGGGCCGCGCTCCAGGCGGCCGGCGCTGCCGTGCGGGTGGCTCCGGACAACGAATGGCCGCATCGCATCGCGAGCATCGCCCTGGAACGTCTCGGCAATGGT
Source organism: uncultured Actinomycetota bacterium (assembly GCA_963720325.1). Classification (GTDB taxonomy): domain Bacteria; phylum Actinomycetota; class Actinomycetes; order Propionibacteriales; family Actinopolymorphaceae; genus Thermasporomyces. The sequence goes on from CAVRFE010000002.1 coordinate 81,491, forward strand.
GCGGCGGCAGTGACTGCCGCGGAGGAGGCCGTTCGACTCGCGCCGGACCGGTGGGAGACCCATTGCCAGCATGCGTCGGCGTTACTGGCGACCCATCGTCGTCGCGCCGCGTACGACAGTGCGAGGCGCGCGGTCGAGCTGGGCCCCTTCGCGGCCGAGGCGCACCTGACCCTCGGACTCGCGGCCGACGCGCGCGGACGGCGGCGCGAGGAACGCGCCGCGTACGAGCGAGCTCTCGAGCTTGACCCGGACAATGCGGCGGCACTGAACAACCTGGCAGCCATGGACATCAACCGCGGCCGGCTGGGCTCGGGTGCCCGCACCCTGATGGCGGCGCTGCGTCGTAGCCCGCAGGACGGGGTCCTGCGCGACAACGTGGATGCGATTGCCGTACGCCTGGTGGCACGCTTGCTGACCGCGATGTTGATCGGCGGAGTGGGCCTGGTCGTCGTGTTCTTCTTGGAGGACGCCGGCGAACTGCCGACCTGGTGGCCGCGGGCCTCGCTGGCGGTTGTGTTGTTGGGCCTGTACGCGTGGATTGCGTGGGCGACCCTTCGGCATCTTCCGTCCGGGGCGCGGCACCACCTGCGGGGCCTGCCGCGCCGGTTGACCGGCGGCCGGCGCTTCTTCGCTGTCTTCTTCGTCCTCGTCAGCGCGGCACTTCTCGGTGTGGCGTTCCTGCCGGGCGACGCGGCGGCTGTCGCGGCGGTCCTGTTGATCGTGGCGATCAGGGTCAGCCAGGTCATCTTCGTCGTCTGGCTGGTGATGTGGGTCATCCGGCGATTCCGGCGGTGACCAGAACGCGCAACGGTCCCGAGAGCGCGGGGCCGTCCGCCTCCATGACGGCCCCACGCCAACCCGCTCGTCCAAGGTCTCGGGACGGTAACGGTGAAGTCCTACTTTGCCGTACTTCGCCGGATCTCGGACGCCTTGTATCGAATGCCGGACGCCGTGGCCCGCTCCGAACCCCACAGGGGCGGAGCCACTGGTGACAGACCTCGGCCTCAACATCGTCCGTATCGTGGGGGTCTGACACGTTGTCCGAGGTGTCGACCGTCGAGCTGATCCAGGCTGGCGTGACGACGATTCCGGCGGAGGAGCGGCATGAAGATCTCCCTGCAGCTACGGCCAGATTTCACTGACGAGGACCTGACGTTCGCCCGGCAGCTTGGTGTCGACTACGTGAGCGTCGGCACGACGGGCGGCACGTACGAACTGTTCGCGACGATCAAGGCGCGCATCGAAGGGGCCGGTCTCAGTCTCGCCAATATCGGCAACACCAATGTGCACAACATGCCGGCGGTGACCCTCAACCTGCCGGGGCGCGACGAGAAGATTGCGCAGTACAAGGAGTACCTCCGCTCGCTCGGCAGGCTTGGCGTCGACTACACGACGTACGCCCATATGGGCAACGGCATCTGGAGTTCGCCGCGCGCAACGACGCGGGGCGACGCGTCCGCCCGGCACGTCGACCTGAGCACGGCGCACGGCTACTGGGTCGGCGACGAGTTCGTTCCGCCCCTGACCCATGGCCGGCGCTATTGCGAGGACGAGCTCTGGGACAACTACACGTACTTCATCCGCCAGGTGGCACCGGTCGCCGAAGAGGTCGGCGTCCGGATCGGCATGCATCCCGACGACCCGCCGGCCGTCGAGCTCGGCGGCGTGCCGCGTTGTGTGCTTGGCACGTACGGCGGCTATGTACGCGCACTGGAGATCGCGGACAGCCCGAACGTCGGAGTCTGTCTGTGCATGGGGACGTGGCTCGAGGGCGGCGACATGATGGGGAAGTCGGTGGGCGACGCGGCGCGAGCCTTTGCGGGCTTGGGCAAACTGTGGAAGATCCACTTCCGGAACGTGAGTGCGCCGCTGCCGACGTTCACCGAAACCTTTGTCGACAACGGATATGCGGACATGCGCGCGCTGATGCGCACCCTCGTGGACCTCGAGTTCGACGGCATCCTGATCGCCGACCACGTGCCTCAGATGGTCGGCGACTCGCGTACCAGCTGGGCCTACAGCCTGGGCTACATCAAGGCGCTGCGCGACATGGCGGTCGACGGCCACAACACCTAGCCACTCCTTACGGCACGCCGGATACGCAGCAGGTCCGCGCCGGGCGTCTGCGAATCACGCTGTCTGGACGGCGTTCACCGCCGGAGTCGGTGGTTGCGGAGGGGGTTGCGCTTGGGGTCGATCCACTCCGGTGGGATGAACTCGGGGAGTCCGTCTGCGGCTATTCGTACCTTCCATGCTCCTTGGTGGATGAGGCGGTGGTGGGTTCCGCAGAGGAGGACGCCATTGGCGACGGTGGTAGGTCCGCCGTCGATCCAGGCTTGGATGTGATGTCCGTGGCACCACGACGAGGGCCGATCGCAGCCGGGAAAGGCGCAGCCGCGGTCCCGAAGTTCTAACAGGCGGCGGGTCTTGCCGACGAACAGCCGAGGCCCGTCGATGAGGGAGGGCCCGGCGTCGGGTGGGCTGGTGTGCCAGCTGACGGAGGCGTCGCAGGCGAACTCTTCGGCGGTACGCGCCGACACGGGGGCGCCGGTGCGCAGCAGCGAGCCGTGTCCGGTGCGATTGGTCAGGTCGTCCCAGCCGATGGAGATGACCAGGTGGGGCTTCTCCCCGCCCTGGGTCGGTGACTCGCCGGAGTTCAGGTAGCGGCGCAGCATTTCGGCGAACCCGTCGCCGAGTCGCTGGGCCGCGGTTCTGGGGTCGGGTCCGTCGGTGGTGGTGGGGAGAGGCTTGGCCAACGGTTCCAGGGCGGTGCGGAGCATGTCGGCGGTGGTCGCGTCGAGTCGGCCGCGGATCCAGGTGCCGAGCCCGTGCGGGTCGTCGGTCAAGGTCAGTTCGCGGCGACGGCGCTCGCGGGCTTCTTGTTCGGCCAGCTTCTTGGCGAGCACTCGATCGGCCAGGTCGGGGTCGACCACGTCCAAGATGGTGCGACCCAGCCTGGCCAGGTCCTTGGGATGGAACGTGCGTGCACGCTCGAGCAGGAACTGCTCGGCCTTGCGGCGTACCTGCGGCCCTGCCTCGGCCGGCAGGTCGCGCACGGCTTGAGCGATCATGCCGGCGTGGTCCGCGCTGATCTGTCCAGAACGCAGGGCGGCCGCGGTCGACACCAGATCGGTATCCAGGTCTCGGGCCAGCCGGACTGCACGCCGCGCCCTCTCCGGACGGATCCGCAACGCTCCGGACAGCCAGTTGCTCGTGGAGGTCGCACCGGCCGTCTTGCCCAGATCCCGCCGATCGGCCTCCCGTACCGCCGCCAACGACAAGGCCTCAGTCTGGGCGACCAGCCCCTGCAGGTCACCGAACAGACCGATCAGCTCATCATCGGACAGCGACCACAGCGACGACTGCGACTCCTGCTCCAGCCGCGCACGCACCCGAGACACCAGCGTCGTCAACCGATGCTGGGCTCGATCCGTCGTGGTCACATCCACACCAAGATCGTAACTGAGACCACCGACAACCCCGCCGGGCCAAAACCCTCGCAGAACAAGGGGTCTTGCCGCTGTCAACGCCGGGTTGTCAGCGGTCGAAGCCGGGCGCCAGTCACCGCGTTGGCATCCAGACCCGCATCGTGGACGGCCCTCGGCGTGCCCAGGAGTGGTACGGAACAAGGGGAATCTCCGAGACCGCGCCATCGTCGCCGCCCGCGACTTCCCCGCCGCCCGCGACTTCTCCGCCCGCGACTTCCCCGCCGCCCGCGACTTCTCCGCCTCCGTCCCCCTCCTCGCCTGCCTTTTCGCCGTCAGCATTCGCATCGACGTCGCGATAGGGCCATGACTCACCCGCCGCATCGACAGGGTGGCGGACGAGTTTGCCCGCCACGATGACCTTTCCCTCCCGCTCGACCGGCGGCATCGTCGGATCCACGACCACCGCGTCCACGTCCAGGTCGTCAGGCAGGTCGACCGACTCCACACACATCACGACCGGACCGCGCTCGACCGCCCTGGTTCCGCGTACGGCATCGACTCGGGGGTCCGCGGCCACCCAGCGTGCCGCCATCGGCAACTCCAACCGAACCTCGTCGCCCACCACGAACGCCCGCGTCACCTCGGCACAACCCGGTCCGACCCGACGGCGCCGCCCGTCCGGTTCGACCAGCTCGGCGCCGCCGGCCCAGGACGGTACCCGCAGCGACAGCTTCCACGCGCCGGCGTCGCTTCGCGTGATCCGGCAGGTGACAGATCCCGTGGACGGATAGTCGGTGCGTACAGCCAGACCGACCGACCGCCCACCCTCCAACTCCGTGGCAACCGAGACATCCGCGTACTGATGAACCTGCAGACCCCCAGCGTCCGCGGTGACAAAGTATGCGGCCAGGCTGGCGAACGTCCGGGCCAGGTTGGTGGGGCAGCAGGACACCGCGAACCACGGCGCGCGCAGGCTCGACAGCGCCCGCGGGCTCGGCACGTCGGGCGCGGGAACGATGCCTCGCCTCCGTCGGTGCAGCGTGTTGGCGTAGAAGAACGCCCGACCGTCGGCAGCAGGCGACGTCGCCACGACGTTGAACAGCGTCCGCTCGGCCAGGTCGGCATAGCGCGGGTCACCCGTCGCCAGCAGCAGCCGCCAGCTCAGCAGCACCGAGGCGACACTGGCACACGTCTCGGAGTACGCCCGGTCGGGGGGAAGCACGAAGTCGTCGCCGAACGCCTCGTCCGCGTGATGGGCGCCCATCCCGCCGGTGATGTACGTACGCCGGGCGACGGTCGCCTCCCACTGCGCGGCAACCGCCGCAAGCAGATCGTCGTCGCCGGTCTCGACCGCGACATCCACGGCACCTGCCGCGAGATAGAGCGCCCGCACGGCGTGCCCGCGCAGCACCTTCGCCTCGCGCACGGGAACGTCGTCCTGGAAGTACGGACGTCCGAACCCGATGTCGGCCAGCTTCTGTTGGCCCCGCCGCTCGACGAACAGGGCCGCCTGGTCCAGGTAGCGCTGCTCACCGGTGAGGCGCGCCAGCTCCACCAACGCCATCTCGATCTCGGGATGCCCGCAGAGCCCGTCGATGCCGCCAGGTCCGAACGTGTCGCACACATGGTCGGCGGCCCGGCGGGCGACCGCCGTGAACTCGTCGTCGCCGCTGACTCGGGCCCGCGCGATCGCCGCCTGGAGGAGGAAGCCGTAGCAGTAGAGCTCGTGGCCCCACTCCAGGTCGCTGTATTTCGCCGGTTGTCCGGTTCGCCCGAACGCGGTGTTGAGGTAGCCGTCCGGTTCCTGCGCTGCGGCCACGACCTTGACCAGGTCGTCCAGCGACGCACGTACGTCGGTGTCGCCGGTGCGTCCGATCTCCCAGGCCATCCCCTCGGACAACTTGTAGATCTCGGAGTCGGAGAACTCCCGTCCGCCACGGTTCTCGGCAGAGAGTGTGCCGTCCGCGGCGGCACGGAAGTTCGGCGTCCACCCGGTGCGTTCCATCCAGGCGCGGCAGTGTTCGAGGCTGGCCGACCCGTTGATCTCCTGGCTGGTAGCCCAGAAGCCGCCGGTGATCTTCACCTCGTGCAGTCCCAGCGGACGCAGGCGACCCCGGCTGGGTACGACCGGCCGTCCGGCTTGAGTGGCAGGAGCGCCTGGACCTGGGCCGCCCAAGGCGTGCGCGTGGTTGGCTGAGTTGATTGGGTTGGTTGAGTTGGTCGTCATCCTTTCAACGCTCCCGACATGAATCCGCGCACGTAGTGGCGCTGCAGCAATAGGAAGAGGACCAGGCACGGCAACGCCATCACCACGACCCCGGCCTGGGTGGCGCCGAAGTCGATGGCGCCCATGGTCTGCTGCCGCAGGTTGGCGATCGCGAGCGGCAACGGGGCTTTCTCGCTGTCGCTGACGAGAATCAGAGGCGCGAAGAAGTCGTTCCACGCCGCCAGGAACGCGAACAGGCCAACGGTGATGAGCCCCGGCCACACCGCGTACACCATGATCCGGCGCAGGACGCCGAAGGTGCCGCAGCCATCGACCATCGCCGACTCCTCGATCTCCCGCGGCACCGCCTCGAACGAGATGCGCATCATGAACATCGCGAACGGCAGTTGGTACAACGTCAGCACCAGCGCCACTCCGGCGAGGGTGTTCCGGAGACCGATGTCACCGAGCAACACGTACAACGGGATCAGCAGGGTGGCGTACGGGACCATCAGGATCGCCAGGATCAGCAGGAAGAGCGCGTCGCGCCCGACGAAGCGGAACCGTGCGAACGCATACCCGCCAAGGAAGGACAGCGCCAACGTGAAGAGCACGGTGAGCACCGAGATGACGGTGCTGTTCCACAGATACTGCGCGAGTCCGGCGTCGTAGCCGACCAGTGTCCGGTAGTTGCCGAGCCCGAACCCGGTCTTCTGCGCGGTGGCCGGATTGGCGGCGACCGACGCCCATCCCGTCCACAGCAACGGGAAGAGAAAGAGGACAGCCAGCCCGCCCGCCAGCACGTAATAGGGCGTCCGGCCGACCGCGTGCTGGAGTCTCATCGGTGCCTCCTACGAATCCTGGCCACGGCGCAGGAACCTGAACTGGATCACGTTCAATGCCAGCAGCGCCGCCAGCACCACCACCGAGATCGCCGCCGCGGCGCCGAGCGACTGCCGGAAGAACGCCTCCCGATAGATCAGCTGGACGACGGTCACCGTGGAATTGTCCGGCCCGCCCTTGGTGAGGATGAAGAACTGGTCGAAGGCCAGCAGCGACCCCGTCACCGTCAGGATCAACACCAGCGCGATGGACGGACGGAGCAACGGGAGTGTGACGTACGCGAACGTCCTCCACCGGTTGGCACCGTCCATCCGAGCGGCCTCGTAGATGTCGGTCGAGATGCCCTGCAGGCCGACCAGCAGGACCAACATGAAGAACCCGGCGAACTTCCAGACGACAAGGATCACCGTCGACAGCAGCGCCATGGTTGGCGAACCGACCCAGGAGATCGCCTCGTCGATCAGGCCGAGCCACCGCAGCAGTGCGTCGATCGGCCCGATGGCCGGGCTGTAGAACCCCCAGAACAGCAGGGAGGCCGAGGCCAGGCCGAGTGTCGCCGGCAGGAAGTAGACCGTACGGAAGAAGCCCACGCCCGGCCTGGCTTCCTGCACGATCAGCGCCATGATCATGGCGAGCACGAGCAGGGCCGCGACCACGATCCCCGTGTACTTCAGGGTGAAGCCGACGGCTGGCCAAAAGAGCGGGTTGTCCGCGATCGAGGTGTAGTTGTCGGGCAGGTTGAGTCCCCGGTTGCCGCCGAGCAGCGGCCAGTCGCTCGCCGACATCTGCCCGACCAGAAGCAGCGGAACGATGAAGAACACCACGATGAAGACCAGTCCGGGCAGGGCGTACGCAAAACCCTTGACCCCGCGCGCCCGCCACCAGGGCGGGCGCGCGGGGCTGGCCGAACGGCCGGAGCCCTCGGAGCCTTCGGCGTCGTCAGGCTGGGCAGTTGCGCGCTGCGGCTTCGCGTGACTCGACATCACCCTCCCAGCGATGCCGTCACCGCTTCGTTGTCGGCGTCGACCTTGCCGGCGTCACCGAAGACGGCGTCCCTCACGAGTGGAAGCCAGGGACCCTGCGGGTCGTTGAACGTCTGCCCGAACTTCAGCGCGAACGGCGTGACGCCCTTGGCCGCGACCTCGTTGATCGCCACGAGGCGAGGGTCCTCGTCGGAGTACTTGTTCGAGGCCAGGTCGCTCCGGGCGACCACGTCCTTGTTCTTGGCCACGACCTCGATCTGTGCCTCGTCCGACAGCGACCAGGCCAGGAAGTCCCATGCCTGGTCGGCCTTCTCGCTGTTGGCGGAGATGCCGATGCTGTCGCCGCCCACGAATGTGGAGTCGCCGCCTTCCAGGCCGCGGATCGGGGCGACGCCGACGTCGAGGTTCTTCGGCATCAGGCCAAGGGTCGTTGACGGCATCGGCATGATGCCGATGTTGCCCTTGGGGAAGACGCCGGTCCAGGTCGGACCCGCCTCGTCCTTGGTACCGGGCGCGACGATCCCGTCCTCGACCAGGCCGCGGTAGACGGCGTAGACCTCCTTGGCGGCGTCGGAGCCCAGCAGCGACTCGGTGCCTTCCTCGTTCATCACCTGACCACCGTCGCCCCAGACGCTCGGCCACCACGTGAAGACCAGGCAGCCGCCGCAGTTGCCGCCGAAGAACGTCCCGTTGACCTTGCCGCCGAGGGCGTCGATCTTGCGGGCGTGATCGGCGAACTCCTGCAGCGTCGCCGGGGGCTTCTCCGGATCGAGGCCGGCGTCCTTGTACAGCTTCTTGTTGTAGAAGAGGACCGAGAGGTCCATCGTGTGGGGCACGACGTACTTCTTCTCCTCGTACGTGCCCACCTTGATGTGTGAGGGCGCGACGTCCTTGGCGAACGGCAGGGCGTCGATGCGTTCGGTGACGTCGAGGTAGAGCCCCTGCGAGGTGAAGTTGGGGGCAAACACGACGTCGACCGACAGCAGATCGGGTAGCTCCTGCGAGCCGGCGGCCGCGCCGACCCGGGCCTGATAGTCATCGGTCGGGATGACCGTGAGCTTCACCTTGTTCTTGTGGGCCTTGTTGTACGCCGCTACCAGTGCCTCGCTCTGGGCCTGGGTCGCGGCGCGCGTCCACATGGTGATCTCGCTGCCGTCGTCGACGCCCTCGACGCCGCCACCCGCGTTGCCCTCATCGTTGCCAGCGCCGGGGGCGCCAGGCTCCTCACCGCCGCCACCGCAGGCGGCGGCCAACACCGCGACGGCACCGATGGCCGCAAGAGCAGCTCGACTTCGCTGCCATGTCCGTCGCCCTAGTGTGGTGCGCACGCTGTAGCTCCTTACCTGTTGAGGATCTGGATCTCCTTGAGCCCGATCCCGTAGTTGGCGGTGGGACTCTTGACCTTCGGCGTCATCAGCACTCGGACCTTTCGCACGGTGATGTCGCGGAACTCGACCACGTTGTAGTTGGCCCACGGCTCCTCCGGCGATCTGACCTGTTTCGGGATGTCCACCCACGCCGTCCCGTTGTGGTATTGCAGCGTGTAGGAGGCAGGCTCCCGATAGGTGTCGCCGCACGGTCGCGGCGAGCAGTTCTGCTGGGTGTCGAAGTCCTTGTCGCTGTAGAAGTGCAGGTTCACTCTGTCGATTCGGCGGGGTGCCTGCAGATCGACCTCCAGCCAGTCCTGCGTGTTCGGCGAGCCTTCCGTCCCCCAGATGGTGTTGGGCGCCAGGTAGCCGGGCTGTGCCTGGCCGGCCGGTCCGTTGGCGGGCAGGCCGCTGATGGTGAAGCCGTCCACCGCGTACGCCGGGTCGGTGGCGCGGAGGGCCGGACCGGTGGTCGTGAACGAGGTGGTGACCGCCCGGCCCTCGGCCAGGTTGGTGGTCGGGTGCTTCAGGTCGACCCCCGCCTTGGCGAACATGTCGACGATCCGGTCGTTGTCGCGCAGGCTGACCGAGGGCGCGCTGCGGATCCGCTCGTCGTCTGCGTAGCGCACTCGCGTCCCGCTGCCGTCGAGGATGCTGACCTTGCCGGTGCGGGAGTTCCATGCCAGGTGCGCGAGGTCGTCCACCGTGAACACCCGTTTGCCGTCCACGTAGGCCGAGTAGCCCTCGGGTGCCTTCGGGTAGCGGCGCTCGCCGCCGGGCTTGTCCCAGACGAGGGTCACGTCCTTGCCGTGGTAGCTGAGGTTGTTGATCGTGAAGTAGTCCCACCCCACGTCGATCGGCCAGAGTTCGAGGTTCCCATCGAGCCGTGGGCGGACACCGGCGATGTCGTCGATCAGCATGAAGTTGTACGCGCCGAGGATGTTGTGGTGGATGCCCGACCGGCCGAAGGTATTGGTCTGCGGATCCCAGCCGAAGAAGAACTCGTTGTTGTCGGGATACCGATTGTCGCCGTCGATGTACTGCACCCAGGTCAGCCACTCCAGCAGCTTCCGGTACATCTCCGGGGTGATGTGCTCGGTGGGGTACTCACGCAGTGACTTGGCGAAGACCTGCGCCTGCAGGGTCGAGTTGATGTTGGAGAAGTTGTTCGTGCCGCCCGAACCCGCCTCGGCCTGGTCGGCCTGGTTGGCGGTGTAGAACGGCATGATCGGGAACTCCTTCGCGTCGGCGTAGTAGCGCAACGCCTGCTTGTAGTTGTCGGTGTTCGGCGGGATGCCCTCGACGAACGGCATGAAGACCTGCTGGTCCTTCCACGGGATCAGCGCGTCCGTCGCGACGTGACGGTGCTTGAAGGTCTTGCCCGGCCGGTCGCCGACGAGGGGAGTGGTGACCGTCGCGTCCTGCCCGTTGTCGGAGGAATCGGTGACCGTGTTGCCGCCGTCTTCGTCGAACTGGTACCACGCCACGTTGCCGCCGCCGGTCGAGCCGCCGGGCGCGGTCATCAGGGCCCGGACCTGTTCTGGCGCAAGTGCGGTGTCGTAGATCTGGAAGTCGTCCACGTTCGCGTTGAGCAGCGGGTCGCCGTACTGCGAGCGGCCGATCCAGTTGTTGGTGGTGTCACCGAGGTCGGACGGGCTGAGAGTCATGTTCGCGTTGGTGTTCACGGCCTGGCCGTTCACGTACAACGTGCCGGTGTGGCCCGCCTTCGTGACCGCCACGTGGGTCCAGGTGTTGGTCGGCAGCGGGCCGGTGCCGTTGATCTGCTGCTCGGCGCCGCCGCCGTCGGTGGTGATCGCGAACCTGACCGGTGTGCCGGTCACGCCGGCTCGGGCGGTCAGGAACATGTTGACGTCGGGTCCGGTACCGAAGTCGAAGACGCGGGACCAGTTCTGCGCCGCGGCCGGGTTGACCCAGGTGGCGATGGTGAAGTCGGACAGTCCGCTGACGATGCCGTCCGGCATGGAGACGTCCCGGTTGGGCTCGGTGCCGTTGAGCGTGATGGCGTTGCCGAACCCTGCCTGCCCGGCAGACCTGGTGCCTTCGGCCGGCTCCAGCGGTGGTACCTCGGCCGGACCGTCGTCCCAGAGCACGTTCATGATGGCGTTCTTGATGTGGTCGGCGAGCTCGTTCAGCTCGGCGGCCTTCGCGGTGTCGCCGACGAGTGCGTACGCCTCGGCCGACGCCTTCGCACCCGCGTACCAGAAGGCGGTCTCCGCCCGATCCTGGCGACCCGGGGCCCACCGGAACGGCACCGCGTCGGCGTCGTTGCCGGTGAGGAACCCGACGGTGTACTCGACCAGGTAGTTGCCGTCGGAGTCGTACTTGCGCAACTGACCCTTGACATCGCATTCGACGTAGCGGGCGAAGTTGCGAATGATGCCGTGGTCGCCGCCGTGCACCTTGAATGCGTTCCAACCCTCCCGGCCGATGTACTGCTCGTAGGTGTTGCCCCAGCTGAACGAGCCGGGGTTGCTGATGAAGGCGTCGCACTTGGACGTCTCGCCGGAGGTGACCCAGTTGCCGTAGGAATACAGGGGATCCCGGAAGTACTTCAGGTCCTGCATGTGCATCGGCTGGGTCAGCTGGACGGCGTTGTTGTAGCCGAGTACGCCCTCGATCGAGACCGGAAACTGGAAGTCGTTGCCGGGAATGTTCGCGTCGATGTGGTTGAACCGGTTGAGGAACGTCCGGTAGTACGACATCTTCTTGACGTTCTGGTCGGGAACGTCGATGTAGGGGACATTCTCGGCCCACCACTTGTTGTAGTCCCGGAGCTGGGTCCTGACCGCCGTCTCCGGGCTGTAGCCGCGGTAACGGACGTAGTCGGAGGTCGAGCCCGGCAGTTCCTTCGCCGTCACCCCCATCTGGACCTTCACGGTGACGGACTTGCGCGGTGCGACCGTGACGCTGCGGGTCAGGCTGTTCGGTCCGCCGACGCGGAACCCGTCGCCGGACAGTCGTGGCGTGAGTGTCGTGAGGCCGTAGCGGGCGTTGACGTTTCCGGTGAGCTCCGTGTCGCCGACCGGGGTGTCGACCCGCTGAGACCCCAGCGTGAGGGTGCGGGTCGTCGGCTCGGTGCCGGTGTTGGCGATCGTCAGGACGGTGACGGCGACGTTGTTGAAGGTGATGAACTTCTGCTGCTTGACGCGGACGCCGCCGCCTTCGTGCACGCTCGACCAGTGGCTGGGATACTGCCGGCGTTCAGCCTCGACCTCGGCGAGCGTGGCGTCTGAGATCGCGACCGAGTAGAGGTCCTGGTCGCTGTCGGTCGGCCGCTCCCGATAGGCGTAGCCACCGGCGAAGCCGAGCACGTCCTCGTTGTGGTTGTTCATGTAGAGCGCTCGGCCGCGGGTGTAGAGGTGGTCTCCGCCGGAGAGTCCGGCGCCGCGCTCCAGCAGGCGGTCGAACCAGTACGAGTCGCCACCGTCGTCGCGGTCCTCCTCGTAGATCTCCTCGAGCATGCTCCGGCGCGGGTCGTAGGAGACGCCTTCGGCGGGGACCGGCTCGCTGGCACCGGCGTAGGTGGGCGTACCCGGGTCGACCTCGGGCGGGATGCCAGGCTCGTACGCCGAGAACGCCGGTGCGGCCGCCAGGGAGAGCACCAGACCGGTCGCCGCCGCGGCGGCAAGCGTCGTCCTGCGCACACTGCGGCGCAGTTGCCTCGTCGAACTGGACAAGGGAATGGACCGGCGACTGGACCGGGGACTGGGCTGGCGATCGGATGCCACGACGAACCTCCGGAGGGCGGGGACACCCGAAGGCGCGCCGACATGCGCGGCGTCCTTCGTACGAGCAGGAAAGGTGGATCCGGTGCTGCGGTGCGCGTCGAGCGATTGCTGTGCGACGAGTAGAGCCGGTGCGTCGAGTGAGGCGGTGCGTCGAGCGAATGAGTGCGACGAGCGAAGGCTGTGCGTCGAGCGAATGAGTGCGTCGAGTGGCTGAGGTGGCCGCGGTCCCCGAAAAGGTTTTCCGAAATCTAGGCCCATGCCGTTGATCGCGTCAAGACTTCCGTTCCAACCCCTTGACCAGTCTGGGAGTCGACCGCCGCGAAAGCGCTTCGAAAGGTTCGCCGAGACGGTTTCGGTCCCGGTGTACAGTCGGGATGCGCCGGCACGGGTCGGCGCGGCCGAGCCGGCTCAGCAGGCCTTGTGCGAGAGGGGCGCCGCGATGGTCGACCACGCCTCGGCCGGTTCCGCGCGGACGCGCACCCCCACCCTCGCCGACGTCGCCCGGCTGGCCGGCGTCTCTGTCGCCACCGCGTCGAAGGCGCTCAACGGCCGCAGTCACGTGCGAGCCGAGACGCGGGCGCGGGTTGTCGCCGCCGCCGAACAGCTGTCGTTCTCACCCAATTCCGTCGCACAGAGCCTGCTTGCCGGGCGTACGCGGACGGTCGGCCTGCTCACCAGCGACCTCGAAGGCCGGTTCAGCATCCCGATCCTGATGGGTGCCGAGGATGCGTTCGGAGCCGGCAGGGTCGCCGGGTTTCTCTGCGACGCCCGGGGCGACACGATCCGCGAGCAACACCACGTCCAGGCACTGCTCAACCGTCGGGTCGACGGCCTCATCGTGGTAGGGAGCCGGACGGACCCTCGCCCGTCCCTCGGTCGCGACCTGCCGGTGCCCGTCGTCTACACGTACGCACCGTCGGAAGATCCGGCCGACCTGTCGATCGTCTGCGACAACGTCGCGGCGGGACGGCTGGCCATCGAGCACCTGGTCGCATGCGGCCGGAGCCGGATCGCCCACATCACCGGTGACATCGGGTACGGCGCGTCCCGGGAGCGGGCCGAAGGTGCGTTGGCCGCACTGGCCGACGCAGGACTTCCGCTGGTGGGCGAGGTCCGCTACGGAGCCTGGTCGGAAGGCTGGGGACGTGCGGGTGCGGCGATGCTGCTGAGCCAGGACCCGGACGTCGACGCGATCTTCTGCGGCAGCGACCAGGTGGCCCGCGGCGTGATGGACACCTTGCGCGAACGCGGCCGCGAGGTGCCGGACGACGTCGCGGTGATGGGGTTCGACAACTGGGAGATCCTCACCACGAACGCCCGGCCGCCTCTCACCAGCGTCGACATGAACCTCGAGGAGGTCGGGCGAGCCGCCGCACGGGCACTGTTCGCCGCGCTGGACGGCTCGCCTCGCTCCGGCATCGAAGAACTGCCTTGCCGGGTCGTGATCCGGGGATCCACGGCACCGCTTGGCTGAGTTCCCTTGGCTGAGTTCCCTTGGCCGCGTTGCCTGGGCTGCGTTCTCTGGGCTGCGTTCTCTGAGCTGAGTCCCCGGCCCGAAGCCGCTTCGTTGCGCTCAGCCGGTCGAGACGACCCGCCGGTGCAGGTCCATCACCACCTTGCGGGCCGACAGGAACGCTCCGTTCTGCCAGGCGGTGTAGTAGCTCAGGTGGTCTCCGGCGAAGTAGATGTTCCCGTCCGGTTGGAGCCGATGCTGGTAGGCAGCGCCACGCCCGCCCGGCCACTGCGTGCCCAGATCTCGCACCCATGTCGACCCCTCCTTGGTTCGATGGAACGAACCTCGACACGTGCGACCCGGCTCCACGGGGGCGCACGCACCCCCGTGACGTTGAAGTGATCACGCGCCACGCTGGGGACGCGGTTCAGTGCCGCGCCGAGAGTGGCGGGATCCGGCCAGGCAACGTGGCGGACACCGCTGACCTAGAATTCCGCGAAGAATGGGACGCAAGCAGGCTGTACCGCCACCGGGATCCTCCGGCGAGTCAGGTGCAGTCGCCCGCCCGGCCAGCATGGGCGACGTGGCGCGGCTGGCTGGCGTCTCGCACCAGACCGTCTCCCGCGTCGTCAACGAGTCCGCGAACGTCAGCCCGCAGACGCGTGCCCGGGTCCTCGACGTGATGCGGGACCTCGACTACCGGCCCAACCCGGCCGCCAAGAGCCTTGTCACCGGACGCTCCAGGACCCTCGGCGTGGTGAGCTTCGACACCACTCTGTTCGGTCCCGCGTCCACCCTGGCCGGCATCGAGCGAGCGGCGCGCGCCGAGCACTATGCCGTCAGCGTGGCGAGCCTGAAGTCGATCGACCGGCTCGCAGTTCTCAACGCGGTCGAGCGGCTGCGCGACCAGCGGGTGGCGGGGATCGCCGTCGTCGCGCCGACAGTGGCGACGTTCAAGGCCTTGCAGGTCGTGCCGTCCCAGACGCCGCTGGTCGCGGTCGAGGGTGACCCGCACCTGGACTTCCCGGTGGTGGCCGTCGACCAGGTACGCGGGGCGAGAGAGGCCACGCAGCACCTGGTCGACCTCGGGCACCGGGAGATCTGGCACGTACGCGGACCACGCACCTGGCTGGAGGCCAACGGGCGGGTGCGCGGCTGGCGCGAAACGCTGAAGGGTGCCGGAGTCATGCCGCCCAGGACAGTGCTGGCCGGCGACTGGAGCCCGGGGTCTGGATACCAGGCAGGGCTCGCGCTTGCCGACGAACCCGACGTCACGGCCGTGTTCGTCGCGAACGACCAGATGGCGGTGGGCCTGCTCCGGGCGTTGTACGAGAAGGGGCGCCGGGTGCCAGAAGACGTCAGCGTGGTCGGGTTCGACGACATCCCGGAGGCCGCGTACCTCCGGCCGCCCCTCACCACCGTCCGCCAGCCGTTCGACGAGGTAGGTCGGCGCTGCCTGCGTCACCTGCTCGACCAGGTCGAGGCCGGCGAGCGGATCCTGCGGCGAGACATCGTGCGGCCACAGCTCATCGTTCGGGAGAGTACGGCGCCGCCCCGGAGGTGACCGTCACCACGTCCACGTAGCCGCTGTTGCTGTCGTGGCTTGTGACTGCGCCATCGAGCAAGGGCGCAGTGTTGCGGCTGACATGCCGTGGTGCCACTTGAAGCTTGCATATGCTAATTTTCGTTGGCAGGTGCCCGGGAGCGGCGCGGAGGCGGTATGGGATGACCGAGTCATCGGGGGACCAGTTGGTAAGGGTGTTGGCCACGTTGGCAAACCCGCACCGGTTGCGGGTTCTGGCGGCTCTGGCCGGCGAGCGCCACTACGTGAGCGACTTGGCCAGGCGGCTGGACATCAGCCGCTCGCTGCTCCAGGTGCATCTGCGCAAGCTCGAGGCGGCCGGGCTGGTCTCGTCCTCCTCCGAGGTCTCACCGGACGGTAAGGCGTTGAAGTTCTACCGGGTCGTCCCCTTCTCGTTCGAGTTGACGCCCCAGTCGATCACGGAGGCCGCACGAACCGTCACCGAACCAGCGAAGGGATACACGAGATGAGTTCCAATGACTGGCAAGAGATCATCGGAGCCATCGGGCTCTTCGTGCTGGTGACGGCGGTGATCACAGTGTCTATCTGGCAACTTGCCTCGACCCGGCGGGCCAAGGTCGTGCTGGTCCGCGAGAGCGAGTACCGCGCGATCGCCGAGAAGGCTGTCGCTGTCCAGGACAACACCATGCGCGAACTGGCTACGACCAACGAACGTCTGCGCGAGATACAGACCCGACTCAACTCCCTGGAGACCCTTCTGAAGGTCGTCGAGTAGCCGTCGTCGCGGTCCGGTCTTCGAGTGGTCGCTCGAGGACCGGGAGGGAAGCAAGGTCATCTCGTCCCAGGGACGAGTGCACTGATCACTCATTCACGGAGGGGGTCCGGTCATGCCTCGTACCGAGGCCGGGGCGACGTCACTCGTGCAGGACGAACGGCACGAGCGGTCTCGCCCGCAGCTGACCGAACGGATGGTGGCCTGGTCGACCCGGCACCGGCTGCTGGCGCTTACCAGCTGGCTGCTGCTGGTGATTCTCGCTGCCGCCTTCGGCGGCCTTCTGCCGGGCGAGGACGCACCTCGGCCGCGATCTTGGCGAGTCAGGCCGAGCGCAGGACGTCCTGCGCGCCCAGAAGAGTTACGAGTCGCCGTTGGAGAACGTGCTGCTCCAAGCCCGCGAGCCCGGTGGAGAAGGGTTCGACCGCGACCCACGGTTGCGCGAGGCGGCCCAGGACCTGGTAGCCACGGTGCGCGACACCCACGGTGCTGTCGAGAACCTGCACTCGCCGCTCGAGGATGAGCGCAGATCTCCACGGACGGCCGCTCAGGACTGGTGAGCTTCTTCGTGGCCGGGCCCAACGACCAACTGACCCCGCACTACAACGTCGTCGTCGCGGCGGTTGGTCAGGTTGCGGCGCGGCATCCGGAGGTCCGTATCGTGCAGGCGGGGGACCGCAGCCTCAACAGGGCCGTCGACCAGGCCGTCCAGGACGACTTCGGTCGCGCGGAGACCTTTTCGTTGCCGCTGAGCGCCCTGATTCTGGTGGTGGTCTTCGGCTCGCTGGTCGCCGCGTCCATCCCGCTGCTGCTCGCCGGAACGATGTCGCGGCGACGTTCGGGCTGATGGCCGCGGCCGGCAAGATCATCTCGATCAACAGCGCCACATCCTCGATGATCCTGCTGGTGGGGATCGCGGTGAGCATCGACTACTCGCTGTTCTATCTCCGGGGGTACGGAGGCGCGGCTGCCGGCCGCGATATGGCCGGGCGCTTCAGATCGCCGCGCGCACGTCGGGCGGGTCGTGGCGATGGCCGGCCTGACGGTCATGTTCTGCATCGCAGGGCTACTGTCCACCGACCTGGACAACTTCCGCGGCCTCACCGTCGGCACCGCCATCGTCGTAGCTCTGGCGTGGTCGGCTCGGTGAAGCACTACCGGTAGTGCTTGGCCTGCTCCAGGACCGGGTCGAGAAGCTGCGCGTGCCGTGGCTCGGCCGACGCCGAACAGCCGCCGAGCAGTCCCGCGTCTGGACGGCCGTGGCCCGCGTGGTGGCAAGACGACCCGTGTTGTGGGCGACGGCTTCCGTACTACTCCTGCTCGCGCTGACGCTGCGGGCGGCGAAGAAGCACACAGCAGGACGCAGGACCGACCAACAGACTGCGAGTGTCGCCATGGTGGACGGTGCTGTCCACATGCAGGAGACCTTTCCAGGTGCTGCCGCGCCCGCCAAGGTGGTCGTCTGGGGCGATGCCGACTCGGGCGCGGTGAGACGTGCGATCGATCGGTTGCGCGGGCAGGTCACCTCACGTGCGTCGCTGTTCGGCGGAACCGTCCTGGTCCAGCGGCTCGACCGGGTAAGCATCGTGCGGGTGCCGCTGGCGGGGCAAGGAACAGACCGGCAATCCAATCGTGCGCTGGAAGCCCTGCGTCACCGCCTGCTCCCGGCCACGCTCGGGCGGGTGCCGAACGCCAGGTACGCCGTGTCGGGCAGGACCGCGTTTGCCTACGACTTCACCAGCCGGGTACGCGTCAGCATGCCGACAGTCTTCGCGTTCGTGCTGGTGATGGCCTTCGTTCTGCTGACTGTCGCCTTTCGATCGTTGGCAATCGCGCTGGTGTCGATCATCCTCAACCTGTTGTCGATTGGTGCCGCCTACGGCGTCCTGACCTGGATCTTCCAGGACGGAAACCTGAGACGCTTTTGGGGTTCCAGTCTTACGGCGGTGTTGTCGGATGGCTGCCACTGTTCATCTTCACGCTGCTGTTCGGGCTGAGCATGGACTACCAAATCCATCGACAGCGGATCCATGAACGATGGGCCGATGGCCAGCTAATACGGACGGCCGCTCGTCGACGGCGTCGGTCGAAGCGCCGGAGTCGTTACTAGCGCGGCGGTCATCATGACTGGAGTGTTCAGCGTCTTCGTCGTACTTAGCGCCATTGAGTACAAGATGCTCGGCGTCGGGATGGCGACCGCCATCCTGATCGACGCGACCATCGTGCGTGGCATCCTGCTTCCTGCCGCGCTCACCCTCCTCGGCGACCGGGCGTGGCCCCTGGCTGGAGCGCGATCTCGGCGACGAAGCATTGGAGACGCAACCGTCCCCCGCCGGGCGGCGGAGGCACAGGCTGAACCGCCGGCGGATCTTCAGACACCCTTGAGGTAGGTGCGCAGGTGCTGTGCGGTCAAAGAGTCGCTGCTCTCGACCAGATCCGCCGGCGTACCGGTGAACACCACCTGGCCCCCGTCATGACCCGCACCGGGCCCGAGGTCGATCAGCCAGTCGGCGTGCGCCATCACCGCCTGATGGTGCTCGATGACGATGACCGTGTTGCCGTCGTCGACCAGCCGGTCCAGCAGTCCGAGAAGTTGGTCGACGTCGGCGAGGTGGAGGCCGGTGGTCGGCTCGTCCAACACGTACGTCGTCGCCTTCTCCGCCATGTGGATCGCGAGCTTGACCCGCTGGCGTTCACCACCGGAGAGCGTGGTGAGCGGCTGGCCCAGGCCGATGTATCCCAGGCCGACGGCCGACAGCCGGTCGAGGATGACGTGCGCCGGACCCGAGGGAAAGAAGTCGCGCGCCTCGGTCACCGACATGGCGAGCACCTCGCTGATGTCCTTGCCGCGCAGCTTGTGCGTGAGCACCTCCGGTGTGAATCGCTTGCCCTCGCACTGCTCACAGACCGACGCCACGGCGGCCATCATGGCCAGGTCGGTGTAGACCAGACCGATGCCGTTGCAGGTGCCGCAGGCACCCTCGGAGTTTGCGCTGAACAGCGCCGCCTTGACGCCGTTGGCCTTGGCGAACGCCGTACGGATCGGGTCGAGCACACCGGTGTAGGTGGCGGGGTTGCTCCGCCGGGAGCCGCGGATCGCCGACTGGTCGACGATGTTGACACCTTCGCGGCGCGCCAGCGAGCCGTTGATCAGCGAGCTCTTCCCCGAGCCGGCGACACCGGTCACCACGGTGAGGACGCCGAGCGGGATGTCGACGTTCACGTTCCGCAGGTTGTGCAGAGTGGCCCCGGTGATCGACAGCTGGCCGCGGGGTTGGCGTACCTTTTCCCGCAGCGGCGTACGGTGGTCGAGATAGCGGCCGGTGCGGGTGTCGGACCTGCGGAGCGTGGCCACGTCCCCGGTGAAGCAGACCCGCCCGCCCGACGCGCCGGCGCCTGGACCCAGGTCGACCACGTGGTCGGCGATCTCGATCACCTCGGGCTCGTGTTCGACGACCAGGACCGTGTTTCCCTTGTCCCGCAGGAGGAGCAGCAACTCGTTCATCCGCTGGACGTCGTGGGGGTGCAGCCCGACGGTCGGTTCGTCGAAGACGTACGTGACATCGGTCAGGCTCGAACCGAGGTGCCGCACCATCTTGACCCGCTGCGCCTCACCGCCAGACAGCGTGCCCGACTCGCGGTTGAGGCTCAGGTAGCCAAGCCCGATCCCGACCATCGAGTCGAGGGTGGCGCGTAGTGCCGCCAGCATCGGGCCCGCGAACGAGTCCTTGATGGATCCGATGAACTCGGCCAGGTCGCTGATCTGCATGGCCGAGCACTCCGCGATGTTGCGACCGTCGATCTTCGACGACAACGCGGCTGGGTTGAGCCTTGCGCCCTTGCACACACGGCAGGGCCCGAACGCCGCGGCTCGGTCGACGAACGCGCGGATGTGCTTCTGCATCTTCGCGCGGTCCTTGGCGAGGTAGAGCCGCTGCACCTTCACCACGAGGCCCTCGTAGGTGACGTTGTGCGTATCGGCCTTGATCTTGGTGGGAGGCTTGTAGAGGAAGTCCTGCCACTGCTGCTCGGTGTAGTCCTTGAGCTTCACGTCGGGATCGAAGAAGCCAGACTGGACGATGGTCTGCCAATACCACGTGCCGACCATGAAACCGGGTGCGGTGATCGCGCCCTCGTTCAACGTACGATCGACGTCGACCAGTTCGTTGACGTCGACGTCTGACACGTGCCCGAGCCCCTCGCACGCCGGGCACATGCCCTGCGGCAGGTTGAAGCTGAACGCCCCGGAGGTGCCGACGTAGGGCTGGCCGAGGCGGCTGAAGATGATCCGCAGCATGGTGTGCGCATCGGTCGCCGTGCCGACGGTGGAGCGGGAGTTGGCGCCCATCCTCTCCTGGTCGACAATGATCGCCGCGCTGAGGTTGCGCAGGACCTCGACGTCTGGCCGCCCGAGATTGGGCATGAACGACTGGATGAACGCGGTGTAGGTCTCGTTGATCAGGCGCTGCGACTCGGCGGCAATGGTGCCGAAGACCAGCGAGGACTTCCCGGATCCGGAGACGCCGGTGAAGACGGTCAGCCGTCTTTTGGGGATGTCGAGCGAGATGTCGGCCAGGTTGTTCTCCCGGGCGCCGCGTACCTCGATCACGTCGTGACTGTCGGCCGCCAGCCGCGGCGCCGGCGCCGGCGGCGGCGCGGCGGACGGGGAGGAAGGTTGCTGCTCGCGGTGGACCGCGGGGGACATAGCCGGCTGGTGCTCCATCGAGAACCCTTCTGGTGGTGGGAAGGCCGCATCGTCGATTCGAGCGAAGTAGGGCGGGTTCAATTGTTTCATTGAACCGGCGTACGAGACTTCGGTCGGCGATTGCACCATGGAGCGGAGTTCGAGGGGGACAAAGTCTCAAACGGACGCCAAAGCCTGGGGCGCGGCTGGGGCGCGGCCGGGGCCCCGAATTCGACTCGTCCAGGGCTGGCTCGCGCGGGTCGGGGTCGGGGGTTGTTGGAGGTTGGGTTGTCTGGGGGCCGCAGATCCTCCAACAGGTCGCGGTGGCCTCCAACAACATGGCGGCGCCCTCCAACAACATGGCGGCGCCCTCCGACAACGTCGCGGCACGCGGGGCCGTTGGATCCACGGCCCGTGCTACGCGACCACCACGCCGTCGTCGAGGGTCAGGGTGCGGTCGCAGGAGTCCGCCACGTCGGAGTCGTGCGTAGCGAGGACGACGGCCGCGCCTTCGCCGGCGGCGCTGCGGAGCAGTTGCACCACGAGGTCTCGCGTCGTGGGGTCCAACTCGCTCGTCGGCTCGTCCGCCACCAACAGCGCCGGCCTGCCGACGATGGCGCGGGCGATGGCGACGCGTTGTTGCTGACCGCCGGACAACTGCTCGACGAGGCGCTGCGTCGCACCTCCCAGTCCGACATCGTCTAGGGCAGCCCGCGCCCGATCCTCGGCCGCCCGCCCGCCGACACCGCGTGCCAGCAGGGCGACCTGGACGTTCTCCTCGGCGGTCAGGGCCGGAATCAGGGCGAAGAACTGCGGAACGATGCCGGTCCGGAGCAGATGTGTCCGCTCACCTGCGCGTACGGTCTCCTCGCCCCAGCGAAGCGAGCCGGCGTCCGCGCGAATTATGCCGGCGAGCACATGGAGCAGCGTCGTCTTGCCGGCACCGGATCGGCCGGTGACGCCGAGCATCGCACCGGCTGTCACCTCGCAGGACACGTCCTGCAGGATCGGTCGTCCGGCCCGCTGGACGGTGATCCCGCGTGCTACCAGGTGCGTGGCGGCGGTGACAGTCGCTGCGCTCACCGTTCCTCCTCGATCCGCGTCCCGACGGTCCCGTCCTCGGTCGCTGCGTCAGACCTCTCGACCGCCGTGTCAGGCCTCTCGGTCGCCGCGTCAGACTCCTTCGCCGCGTCAGACCTCTCGGCCGCCGCGTCAGAGACCCCGGGAGGCTCCGTGTCCGCCCGGGTCAGGCGTACACCGTCACCGTCCTCGGCCAGCCTGACCAGCGTCCCGGCCGGCCAGTCGGAAATGAACCGGTCGGGCAGGTGCACCGAACCGTCCACCCCGACGACCGCGAAGTCCTCCCCGCGACGGCCCTCGGCGCCGACCCGCCCGTCCCGGATGGTGACGGTCCGGCCGAGCAGGTCGCTGACCTCCTGATCGTGGCTCACGACGACGACGGTCGTCCCAAACTCCGTGTTGACGCGCTCGATCAGGTCGAGCACCTGCTGGCGCTGAGCTCGGTCGAGTTGGGAGGTCGGCTCGTCGGCGAGCAGCAGGCCGGGTGCGTTCGCCACCCCGACGGCGAGGGCCACCTGCTGCATCTCGCCCCCGGACAGTAGGTGGGTCGGCGTGTCAGCGAGGTGGTCGAGACCGAGTACGCGCAGAAGTTCGCTGGCCGGCCGGAGCTTGCGGCGTTGCCGCCAACCCACCGCTCGGCGGGCGAAGTCGATGTTCTGCCGTGGACTGGCGTACGGAAGGAGGTTGCGGACGGCTCCCTGGAGTACGGTGCCCACTCGGCTCGCGCGCAGCTTGACCAGCTCCCGGTCGGGCGTTCGGGCGAGGTCGACACCCCCGACTCGCAGCCGTCCGGCACTGGGCCGGAGCAGCCCACCCATCAGCGCGAGCAGGGTCGACTTGCCCGAGCCGGACGGTCCGAGCATGGCTACCCGCTCGCCGGGATCGATGTCCAGGTCGATCCCCCGCAGGGCGACGACGTCCGCTCCGTCCTTGGCGCGATAGAGGTGGACGAGCCCGGTGACGTGGACGCCGATCCCGACGGTCATTGCGGTGCCCTTCTGAGCAGATCCGGATCGGCCGTGCGCACCATGATGGCGGCGCTCAGCCAGGCGATCGCGGTCAGCGCCACCGCGGCGGAGCCGCACACCACGACCAGCACACCCCACGCCCAGTCCAGTGTCGGCGGGCCGATGTCGGCGGACCGGGTCAGCGGCAGCGTCTGTAGCACCAGCCACCCAGCGAGGCTCGCCGCCGCCAACGCGAGTGCGACGGCCGGCACCAGCCCGACCACCGTTTCGCTGGCCGCCGCCCTACGAAGGACTTTGCGGTCGACGCCAACGGCAAACGCGGCGGCGACCTCGTACCTCTGCCGGCGGGACTGCCCGATGACGAGAACGGCCGCTCCTGCCGCGGCGAGGACGAGGCCCGCTATGGACGTGAGGAGATAGAGGTTCATGGTGAGGGCCTCGTCGCTGGTGTCGAGCTCGGCCCGGCGGTCGGCGACCGTCCGCGGCTCGTCCAGCACCGCTCCACGCTGTTGAAGCGCCTTCACCACCCCGGCCGTGGCAGCCTGGTCGCCACTCATCCAGACCTCGAGGAGCACGTCCTCCACCGGATGGACGACGTCGCGGACCGCGTAGTCGAGGTCGAGGAGGATGCCCGACTTGCCCAGCCGCGGGATGAGCTCCTGGTCCCCGACCTGGACGAGCGGGCGAGTCTGGCCGTCGAAGCCGTTGGCGAAGAAGAGCGTCCTGGAGTCGATCCGCCGGTCCTCGTAGGCCTGAGCCGCTTTGGCAGCAGCCGCATCGGCGACATCCGGCGTCCCGGTGCTGACCACAGGGACGACGGCGGGCACGTCGCTCGGAGCGATCGCCACCCGTTGCGTCGCCGTCTCTGTGTCGATCGCGATTCGCAGG
Organism: uncultured Actinomycetota bacterium; assembly: GCA_963720325.1. Lineage (GTDB taxonomy): Bacteria > Actinomycetota > Actinomycetes > Propionibacteriales > Actinopolymorphaceae > Thermasporomyces. The sequence goes on from CAVRFE010000002.1 coordinate 105,455, forward strand.
CCGGAGCCGCCACGGGGTGTGAGAGTCACGGCCGGTCCCTGCTCCCTGCTTCCCTCCATCGTCAACGCGGGCCGCCAGTGACCGGACTTGCCGAGGCCGGCGTCGATACGCCTGCCGTCGGAACTGACCGAGGCGATGGTGAGTTCCCCGCGTACGTCGGTCGGGGACACCCACCGGTCGAGGTAGATCTGGTCCAGCCGGCAGCCACGTGCGCACTCGGGAACGTCCGCGCGGTAGGCCGCCCGACCGGGCTGGTATCTCCCGAGGAACGCGGTGACCAACCGACCCTCACTCGTCTCGAGCTGTGCCTGCAGTTGCAACGGCGCCTCGAACTCCAACCGGTCGGCGCGTACGGCGATGTCGAGGCGTCGTCCGGTGAACGTCACCGGCGGCGGGGTGTCGACGCGGAGCTGATCGGCGATCGTCGCCAAATCGGTGGCCGACCACGCCTGATCCCACTCGGCAATGGCCGGGAGCCGGTCGGAGTCGACCGCCAGGCGACGCCCGAGGCTGTCCGAACGGCGTGCCTCGATCAGCGCGGCCGCCATCGCGTGGCGACCGGACGGGTCGGCGTCGCGAACTGCCGGCAGCAACTCGCGGAGGGAGAGGCCTTGCACGTCGTACCGCACCGGAGCCGCCACCTCGAAGCGGGCGATGCTCTGTCGGTGGTCGTTGCCTAGCTGCCAGGAGTTGATCGCGAAGATCGCCAGGCCGAGCGTGGTGACCAGGAGGACGACAAGCCTTGCGCTGCCGTTCCGGCGCGCGATCTGGCGGGACGCGAAGAAGCCGGCGAGCCGCTTCGGGCGAAGGGTCAGGCGGGTCCATCCGCGGGCGCCGAGCAGGAACAGCTGCGCTCCCACGAGGGCGATCGAAAGCGCGACCAGGACGGGGGCGAGAAGTGCCAGACCTGACCTGTCCGCGGCGGCCGTACCCACGGCACGCAGTTCATACGCCCCGGCCAGCGCGAGGGCGCAGACGACCGCACCGACGACAACGCTGGCCCTGCCGCGGCGTACCAGCGGCATCCGGCGCAACTGCTCGGCCACCGGGTCGCGTACGACATGAAGGAGCGCGAGCGCCGACGCGATGACCCCGCCGGTGACCACGACGGCGACCGCGAGCAGCGTACGCAGGTCGAGCTCGATCGGCAGGCCGGCCGGAAGCAGCGCGGGCCCGACCAGCGACGCTGTGCCCAACCCGAGCCCCACGCCGAGCGGAGTCGCCAGCAGGAGGACGAGTGCCGGCTGACTGGCCGCGAACAGCAGCGTCACCGGCAGGCCGTGACCCCGCAACTTGGCCAGCGCGATCTCGCCCTGCCGCTGCTCGGTGCTGCTGGCGACCAGGAGGTAGACCACGTACCACGCGATGACCATCACCTGGACGCCGATGATGAGCCCGCCGCGGTCGAGTCGGTGCTGCTCTGCGCGGGCGACTTGCAAGATGTCCGGAAGGCGGGTGTCTACCGTCCAACCCGCGGCCTCGACTCCGGCCAACTTCTCTTCGGCCAGCGCACGTCTCGTCGCCTGCACGGCCTCCAGGACGGACTCCTCGGTGGACACGTCGACAGTGCTCAGACGGAGAGCACGGTCGGCGCCGGCGTTGTAGCTGTCGAACCGGTCCGCCGTCGGTCGGGAGACGAAGCCGGCGAAGATCCTCGGCGGCTTGACACCGCCGTTTCCGGTGGGTCGGGCGGCGAGACGCTGGAAGTACGAGCGTCCGAACCAGTACGCGTTGGCAGGATCGGGAACCTCGTAGAGGCCGGTGACGCGAAGCGTCCTGCGGGGCACGAGGTTCGCCAGCTTGGCGCCGACGTCCACGCGGGCCTTTCTAGCGTCGTCGACGTTCAGGGTTATCTCGTCGCGCCCCTGTGGGCAACGTCCCTCGACGAACCGGAGCTTGCCGCACTGGCCCTCCCGCCAGACGACCTCCAAGGCGACGACGCCCGACGTACCCGACAGATAGGTCTCGACCACGCCTCCGCTGACAAGGGCGACCGCGGGTTCGAAGTGGCCGGCGAGCTCGTCGCGCTGACTCAGGAACTCCTTGGCCGCCATGGCCGCGCGGGCCGGTTCGCCGTTGTCTGGCATCAGCCTGAGCCAGCGTGACGAGGCACGTGCGTTGCCGATCGAGATACCGGTGTCGGGCCTGTCCGCGGCCGCAAGCCTCTGGTCGAGGATCTGATCGGCCGCCCCGGCGAGATAGCTCGTCGACATCGCGGTGGCGCCGACGGCCAACATCGCGACACCGACCAGTGCGAGGGTGAAGCCCTTGCGCCACCCGAGGGCTCGGATGGCCAACGTGATCCCCCGCACGCAGGATCTCCCTTCCTATCGATTGCCGCGCGCTCGGCAGATTCCTCCAGCTTCGGAGCACGAAGCGCGCATAACTACCAGAACGTGATCGTAGGGGCGCCAGCGGGTGCCAGGACAGGGCGTCGGTGGTCGCGCGGGCGGGGTGCGGCTGAACTGTTATGCGCGGATGACGTCCTCGTGATCTCGACGCGGAGTGCCAGCTCCGCCGGCGAGGGCGGCCAACGCGGCGAGGACGGCGGCTGCGAGGGAGACGAAGAAGCCCGTACTCGCGTCTGACCGGTCGATGACCTGGCCGGCCAGTGCGGCGCCGACCGCGATCCCGCCGGCAAGGGCGCTGGTCGTCCAGACCAGACCCTCGTTGAAACGTACGGCGGGCACGGTCTCCGCGACCCGGGCCGAGCTGGCGACCAGCGTCGGCGAGATCGCGAACCCGATGGCGAAGACGACGACCGCCAGGATGCCGAGATGGTCGATGAACGGAAGGGGGACCATCGCACCCGCCAACGCCACTGCGCCGATCCGGAACCGCGCCAGGGGCGACCTCCGGACCCGCAGGCTCCCGAGGATCACCGCCGCGAGCATCGAGCCAGTCGCACAGATCGCGAGCAGGACGCCGGACCAGATCCGCGCGCCCTGTTCGGTGGCCAGTGCGATGACCGAGATGTCGAACGAGCCGAACACCGTCCCGATCCCCAGGCCGGCAACCACAACGGGCACCAACGGCCGCCAGCCGACCTGAGGCAGGACCGACGTACGCCCGCTCCGGCCGTGAGGCGGCGGCTCGGTGTCGCGCGACCAGGCGAGCAGGAGGGTCCCGACCAGTCCGCTCGCAATCGCCACGAACATCCCCGCGGCCGGATTGATGGCGGCGGCGAGGAACGTGACGGCCGGTGGGCCGACCATGAAGAGGAGCTCGTCCACGACGGCTTCGAGCGCGAACGCGGTCTGTAGCTCCGGCTTGCTTCCGAGCAGGTGGCGCCAGCGGGCTCGGACGTACGACCCGATGCTCGGAGAGGCGGCACCGGCGAGTCCGGCAAGAACCTGCGGGAGAGGGATGGGAAACCCGACCTCCACCGCCACGAGGACGCCGCCGAGCCCCAGCGTGTGCGCGAACGCGAGCGGCGGAAGGGTGACGCGCTGGCCGTAACGGTCGACCAGCCTGGCCTGCATCGGTGCGCACGCCGACCGCAGGATGACGTATGCAGCGGAGACGGAGCCGGCGAGACCGTAGGAGCCCGTACGCGCGGACACCAGGACGACAAGTGCGAGACCGACCATCGCCATGGGGAGCCGGGCCAGCAGCCCGGAACCGCAAAACCTCAGCGTGCCAGGCAGGCGCAGCAGGTTGCGGTAGGGCCGGAGCACACTGGCGACCCTAGCCAAGCCCGACCCCAGACCGGTCTGGGTCGGTGGCTGGGTTGGCCACGAAGAGTGGTCAACCCAGGAGAGTGAGTTGGCTAGGTGCCCTGACCAGAAGAGTGGGTTGGGTCGGGGAACCCCTCCAACCCCGACTCAACCCACCGTAGAGGAAGCCACACAAATCGTAGTGAAGGCCCGTATTGCGATCAACGGCCCATCTGGGGGGACTGTTGCGCTGCACCGCTCTGCGTCACGGCGACTCCTCCTTCGTCGGACTGCGCGAGAAGCCTCAGGCCGGGGGCGCTGACGCTTCGGGGGTGGCGTCGATGCCGCAGCTGGCCAGGAGCGCTTCGGCGAGGCTCGGATAGATAGGCAACGTCTCGTCGAGCTTGGTGATCTTCAGTACCTTGCTCGGGCTGGGCGCGGGCCCGGCGAGTCGGAGTTCCACGCCGAGCAGGTTGGCGCGGCGATGCACCGCCATGAGGGCGGTCAGGCCGGTGGAGTCGAGCAGCGGCACCTGGTCGAGGCACACCACGATCACCCGGGGATTGTTCAGCAGGAGTTCGAGTAGGCGGGTGCGCAGGGCCGGGGAGGTCGCCAGGTCGACTTCGCCCACCACGGTGACGATCGCGATGCCGTCAGGGTCGCAGGTCGAAGTGACGGTGAACGAGGGCGGCGTTCTATCATCACGGTTGGGCATGCCATCCTCTGCGGGGGATCCGGGCAACGGCGGCACCTGTGTCCGCTGGCTGACCTCCCAACCGGGACAGACGGTAGCACCGGCGGGAAGGTCGCGGTTGTCCGCTACCGGCAGCGGCCGGTACGCCAGGACCTGGCTCGCCCCGATCGCGTCGACGCTGCCGGTCAGGTCTCGAACGGCCGGGGCTCTGCAGGCGGCCTTCCGCTCACTCGGGTGATGAGGTCGGTGGCGACGTCGCGAAGCTTGCGGTTGTTGCTCTGCGAGTGGCGGCGAAGCAGGTCGAACGCGGCTTCGGCGTCACAGTGCTGCTGTGCCATCAGGATCCCGAGCGCCTGGTCGATGAAGGTACGCGAGGCGAGCGCCTGTTCGAGCTGCTCGGTCAACTCGGTCTGCTCGGCGTGCCGTACGGCCAGTGCCAACGCGGTGGACGCCTGCGCGGCGAACTTCTCCGCCCGGCGGCGTTCGGTCGTGGTGAACGCGCCCGGACGCTCGTAGGCGTACAGGTTCATCGCGCCCACTGTCTGGTCGCTCACCACCAACGGCAGGCTCAGCGAGCACTGGACACCGAGGTTCAGCGCCTGCTTCCGGTAGGCGGGCCACCGTCTGTCGGCTTCCTGGTCATCGATCTCGACGACCGAGCCGGTGTCCAACGACTCGATGCACGGTCCCGCGCCGGCTCCGTACTGTTCCTCGTCGATGATGGCTGCCCGGGGATCGCTGCTAGCCACCGTCCGTGGCCGGTTGTCGTAGCGGGTCGTGATTCCACAGGACGCCGACGGCTGGACCACGTCGGCGGCGAGAACAGCCAGCTCACCGAGAAACTCCTCCAGCCTCGGTCCCGTCAACAACAGAGAGTGCAGAGACTCGAGCTGGCGGACGAGCTCGTCCTGACTGGTGGTGGTGCGGGGTCGGTCGTCGAGAGCCATTCGTTCTCACCGTCCTCGAACGCCCCGTGCCGGTTGGACAGGTGCGGCCTGCGGCAGGACAGGTCACACACGAACCTCGAACGTACGCGATACCCGGCAGGGACCCGTCGACACCTATGCGGAGTGAGCCGGAGAGCCCACTATGAGCTCGTACGAAAGCCGCGCATCGGGCGGCCGCGGACGAATCCGACGCTCTCGTACAGACGGTGGCCGACCTCGTTGTCGCTGTTGGTACTGAGCTCCAGACTGGTCATCCGCTCGTCGGCGAACGCCTGGTGCACCGCAGCCCGGACCAGCTGCCTTCCCAGCCCGCGACCACGGGCCGACTCGTCCACCGCGAGGTAGTCGAGTTCGCCGTCACCGGAGTCCGGAGTGAGGCGCAGCACCACGTAGCCGAGCAGCCGTCCATCCTCCACGACGACCAGCGGCGGTGGCGTCCGGCCGAGGAGAGTGGCAGCGCTGGAGCCCGTGTTCGGAAAGACCTGGTCGTGCAGTTCGGCGAACGACGCGTGATGCTCCGGCGTGGCCTCCGGGAGAGACATCGGCGGCACCGAGGCCAGGTGTTCGCGGCTGAACGTGTAGGTCAGGCTGGTGCTGCCGCCCTTGAAACCGTGCCTGTCCGCAAACTCCGCGACCGCGGTGTTGGTCATCGCGGGATAGAGCTCGTGTTCAGGCGCGCCGGACGGAATGTGCGGCTTCACCGCCGCGTACATCGCGTCGGCCTGGTCACCCCACGGTCCGTACAGCCATGCACGCCTGATCTCGAGATCCCACTCCGCGCCGAGGACACCAGCCAGCGCGCCCGCGTCGTCACGGGCGAGCGCGAAGACGGCGCCGGGATAGAGGTCTCGCAGGGTGGCGGCGATGTCGGCCGCCTGGGTGCCGATGTATCCGATGTGCTGCGCGTCGTCGTCGTTGCGGGCGGCGACGAACTCCGCGATCTCTTCCACCGGTGCGTCGCCGGCCGGTACGACTGTGATCTTCACGGCGGGACTGTAGCCGTTTCGTCTCAGCGCCCGCAATCGTAATACGACCTATGCTTTTCCCTGCCCTCCGGCTGCGACGCGCGGTCAGGGTTGGAACCCGACGTTCAGCTCGGCGGCGGACACGAAGCCACCCGAGCCTTCCAGGGCCACCAACCGGACGTACCTGCCGGCGGTCGCCGGCCAGGTCGCGACCTTCGTCGCCCCGGTCACGGGCCAGCTGCCCTCGGCCACTGGCGTGAAGCTGGCACCGTCGGAGCTGAGGAGGATCTGGTACCTGGTGGCCATGCCGTTGAGGTTGCCGTCCTGGCGTGGCTGGTAGAGCAGCCCGGTCGTCTGGTAGTCGTCGCCGAGGTCGAGCGTGATCGCATGCGGTGGCGGCTCGGGCGGGGTCCACGACGTGTGCCACAGACTCCCGCAGTTGCCGTCGACGGCCCTGGCCGCCTCGTAGTTCGGTTGCTGGCTCGTCGCGGTCGCGGTGATCTGCTCCTGCGGTACGACGTGTTCGAACTCCGGGTCTTCGTCGTCCGGCGGCGTGCCCTTCCCGAGGTCGGGGACCGGGGTGGTCGCGACGTCGATCTCGGCCGCCACGCCACTCTTCGGGCACCCGGCGCTGTCGGTGGCGGTCAGGCGTACGTAACGCGCTTTGACCGCGGGAATGCTGACCGACTTGGTGGCGACCGTCGCCTCCCAGTAGCCGCTGGCGACGTCGCTCCAGTGTTGCCCGTCGGTGCTGACGGAGATGTCGTACGCGGTGATCGCACCGCCCTGGACGCCGCTCACCGCCGGCCGGTAGAGGAGCCCGCGAACGGTCTGCCGGCGCCCGAGGTCGAGCGTGATCGCCTGCGGCATCGGCGCTGCCGGTTCGAACTGTGACCGCCACGTGCTGTCGACCCGATCGTCGATCGCGTGCCGGGCCGGATACGAATGCCCTTGGTAGTTGGCCGTGTGCTCACTCGTCGCCTCGACCCGCATCTGTTGGTGCGGGACGACGCGAGGTGCCGGGGCGGTCGGCGTCACCGTCACGTTGTCGAACTGCGCCGACTGCCAACCACCTGCGCGTACGCCGACCTGGCCGCTGGTGTGGCTGTCGTCGGAGATGCTGGTGAGCGGTTGGCCGTCGAGCAGGGCGGTGATCTGGTCGGCGCGGAAGCGCAGTGCCAGCCGGTGCCAGGTGCGTACGCCCGGCGCCGGTACCGATCCGCTGGCCAGGGTGGTCGAAACCCCGGCCACGTCCTCGGTGAGCAGGCTCCACTCGCCGGTGTCGGCGACGCGCAGGTGGAAGCCGGCGACCTTGTGCTGCTGGCTTTCGACACGTCCCAGCAGCTCGACGTAGCCGGGCTCGGCGAGCATCGCGTCGGCACTCACCTGGTAGTCGCCCCACCAGGACGGGTCACCCACGATCGTCGTGGGGGGCATGGTGGCGCCGTGCCACGAGATCGGCTCCTGCCCGACGCTCTGCTCGTAACACCGGCCGCTGCGTCCGGCCGCGCACCGGGCAGTCTCGAACCCGCCGTGTACGTCGGAGAAGTAGGGCGCGAGGTTGCCCGCCGCGAGATTGTCGAAGTCCTGCTGGAACGGCATCGGCAGCCGCTGTGACGCGAGCGCAGCGGAGGCTGCGGTGCTCTTGGCCTGGCCCCGGGTCGTGGAGAGCGTGTAGATCCGGCCGGGCTGCAGGGTGATCGCGAACGCACCGTCCGTCGGTGTGATCGTCCCGTCGCGGACGAAGTCGTCCCGCCCGGTCGAGGAGCGCAGGTTGGTCGACCAGGCCGTCAGCGCGTGCTCCGACAGTCCGCCGGTGGTGGCGAACCGCAACTCCTCTGGCTCGGCCAGGTCCATCGTCTCGACGACGACGGTGTAGTCATCGGTGTCCGGCGACCGCAGGCTCACGTAGCTCGCGCCACCGGCGGTGTAGCCGGTGCCGCCGTCGAGGTAACGCCAGCCGGGCTCTGTGAACTGGGTGGTCTGCGCGTCGACCCAGATCTCCGGACCGACGTCGTACCACCCGGACCACGGCCGATCCGCCACCATCAGGCCGGTGCCGCCGATCGGGAAGCTTCCGTACCACGCGGCGATCAAAGCCCAGTTGAGGTTGCCGGTCACGCGTGCGTCGATGTAGTGCCGGTTCATCGCGCGGGCGAGCGGTTCGGCACCGATGTCATAGTCCTGCGTACTGTTCTCGCTGTCCCACAGCGGCTTGCCCGAGCTCTGGGCGTCGTCGTTCGCGTGGCAGTGCGTCTGCAGGGTCCGCCACACGCACACGTCGTGCTCGCCGAGGATGTCGACGGCCTTGGCGAACTCCGGGTCGGTAGCCATCTCCCGGGCGGCGCCGTAGTAGTCCGGCGCATTGTGGTTGTCGGTCGCCACGACCTTGATGTCGGAGTAGCCGTGGGCGTCCAGCGCTTCGGCGAACCTGACGTAGAAGTCGCGGTCCCAGTTGCTCTCGTTGGCGCCACCCAGGTAGGCGAGCGTGAAGCCGTTCTGATCTGCGCAGCGCAGCCAGGACAGCAGATAGTCGATGTGGTCCTGCGACCATCGTCCGCCGTCGAACCAGCCCGGCGCTCCCCACATGAGCCCGTAGAAGGCGACGTCGGGGTTTCGCTTGCGCGCCTCCTTCATCAGCCACCACTCATAGCCCCGGTGGCAGTCGACCTGGCCGGGTGCGCGTTCGTGGCTGGCTTCGGCGCCGACGGTCGCGTCGACGTCGCCACCGATCTCGACCTTGAGTACGTCGAGGGCGGCGCCGCCGGTGGGTCGGAAGAGGTAGTCGAGGATCTGGCTGCGTTCGGGCTCGGGATAGTCGTACAGCAGGCGGGTAGAACCACCTGCGCTCACGCCGCCGACGCCGTCGAAGACCCGGCCGGTGTCGTTGCCGTCGATGACGAACGCGGGTTCGGCGGCACTGGCTTCGGCGGCACTGGCTTTGGCCACGTTGGAAGCGGCGGCGCTGGTTGTGGCGGGAGCTGCGGCGGAGGCGAGTGAGCCCGTCAACGGGGTACTGAGACTCCCGAGCAGAGCGGCGGCCGTCGCGGCAGCGGTGATGGTCTTCGGAAAGCGCCGCGCAGTGCGCATCTGGACTGTCCCTTCGTCGAGATGCGTGGTCCAGGTTCGACGCTGAAGTCTCGATGCGGCGTGTGAGGCTTGTCAAGATCAAATCATAAATAATGGCTACTTCTCGCCAGCGCCGTGATCCCGAAGTGGAGATGCAGAGCCGATCGGGAGAGGATCCCCGGATGAGCACGCGACGACTGAAGAAGGTGGCCGCTTATGCGGTGTGCCGCGACGGCGACCGGATCCTGATGGCGCGGTACGTGTCGCCGGACGGTTCGCAGCGGCACTGGACTCTGCCGGGCGGGTCGGTCGAGCACGCCGAGGATCCGTACGACGCGGTAGTCCGCGAGGTCGACGAGGAGACCGGCTACCAGGTCGAGGTCGAGTGCCTGTTGGGAGTGGACTCGCGGGTCTGGCACGTCGACGACGGAGGTGCTCCGGGTGGCGCCGAGCTGCACGGCTTCGGCATCTTCTACGGCGTCCGGATCGTCGGCGGACAGCTGCGTCACGAGACGGGCGGGTCCACCGATCAGGCCGCCTGGATATCCCAGGTGGACGTCAAGGGGCTGGCACGGTCCACCCTCGTCGACGTGGGCCTGGGGCTGGACGGGACCCGCCCGCGGACCGGCCATGTCGAACCGGTACCGGTTGGAGGTCTGCTCCGTCCCTGACGTGGGCACGTCGGCCGGGCTGCCGCCGAGACCGCCACGGCACGGCTACGGCTACGTACCAGGGCGCAGGACCGGCTGCGCCCAGGAGCCGACGCGGGCGAGCGCCCTCGTCGCAGAGGATCGGGTCGCACGGAACTGTCGGGCTGGAAGGACCGTTGAGACGCATGCTCACTGAACGCCTAGGCCTGCCACCCCTCCGCGGCCTGCGCGGACGGCCGTCCTTCGTGGCGGCACTGATCATCGACTCGTTGGGTACCGGGCTCTTCCTCCCGGTCTCGCTGCTCTACTTCACCACGGTGAGCCAGATCCCCCTGGGCACAGTCGGCTGGTGCCTCAGTGCCGCCAACCTCCTCACGCTGCCCCTGCCGCTGCTCGTCGGTCTCGTCGTGGAGCGTTTCGGTTCGCGCCGGGTAGTGGCGTTCGGCCTTGCCCTGCAGGGGTTCGGGTTCCTCGGCTACCTGCTTGTCCACGATGCCGCGGCGCTGTTCTTCGCCGCCTTGGTCGTCGCGGTGGGCCAACGTACATTCTGGTCGTCGCTGTTCACGCTGGTCGCCGACCTGTCGACGGCGGACGAACGGGACCGCTGGTACGGATTGGCCGGCGCCGCTCAGGCCGGCGGGGTCGGGCTCGGCGGGTTGGCGGCCGCGGGCCTGCTGGCCTCGACCGGGACGACGGCATACCGCATAGTCGTCCTCGCCAGCGGCCTCACGTTCCTCGTCGCGACGCTGCTCCTCGTCGTACGCGTTCCAGATGGCGAGCACCACGACCAGGCGTCGAGCGGTGACGGCGCTGTCGATGCGGACGCCGACGCCCGGTCGCGTCGGCGGCTGAGTCGGGATGTCCCCTACCTGTCTCTGATCGCGGTCAACACCGTGCCGGCGCTGTGCGCGACGCTGATGTCGGTCGGGATTCCGATCTTCGTGACGTCTGCTTTGCATGGGCCAGACTGGATTGTCGGCGTCTTGTTCGGCCTGAACACCGCGATCCTTGCCGTCGCCCAGACCACGGTCGTACGTATGGTCGGTCGGCTGCGGCGGACCCGGATCCTTGTTGCTTCCGGTGTCGCGTACCTCGCCTGGGCGTTGCTCCTGGTCGTCGCGCTCGATCTGCCTGGCGCGTGGGTGGTGCCGTTCCTCTTCGTGGTGACGCTGGCGTTCACGGTGGGCGAACTGCTGCACGCGCCGACCTCGAGCTCGCTGTCCGCCGCCGCCAGCCCGCCGGGACAACGGGGACGCTACCTTTCGGCGTTCCAGTTCTCGTTCGCGATCGCCAACGTCATCGCGCCGGCGATGTTCGCTCAGCTGTTCGCCGTCCGACCGGCCGCGCCGTGGATCGCCGTCGCCGGACTTGCAGCCGTCGCCACCGCTGCGATGTTCTGGCTGGAACGAACGCTGCCTGCGGATGCCGTACGTCCGGCCGTGCGGGAGTCCGAGCCGGCGCCGGCGGCCACGTAGACAGGTCGGCCGCCGGCGTCGTCCGGCTGCGGGCATGCGGACCGGGTGCGGTTCGGGTGCGCCTTCCGGCGCTTGTCCGTGTGCAAAAACGGCCCACGTGGGACGCTCGTGGTGGGCCGTCTTCGACCAACGAACGTGGACGGTCGCCGGTCAGCGGCGACTGGAGGTGATTGTCGATGGCGTGGTACGAAACTCTGCTCGCGCAGCGACTCGGTATCCGGGTGCCGATCATCCAGGCACCGATGGCCGGTGGCCCTTCGACTCCTCGCCTGGCCGCCGCTGTGTCCGATGCCGGTGCCCTCGGGTCGGTGGCGGGGGCTCTGCTCGGGCCCGACGACCTGCGCGCCGCGATCCGGGAGACCAGGCAACTCACCAGCCGCCCGTTCGCCGTCAACCTCTTCGCACCGCTCCCGCCGCCGGCGACGGACCGGGTGGAGGCGTGGTCGCGACTGACCGGAGCGCCCGGGCCGGAGTTTGGGGTCCCGCCCGCGCCCTCGTTCGACGACCAGCTCGCGGTCGTGGTCGAGGAGCGGGTGCCGATCGTCAGCGTCACGTTCGGCTGCCCGTCCCTGGACGCCGTGGACAGCGTGGACGGCGTGGACGGCGTGGACGGAGTGGGCGGCGAAGGCGGCGCGGGCGCGGTCAAGGTGGGAACGGCGACGACCGTGGCGGAGGCCGTACAGCTCGAGCGGGCCGGGTTCGATGCCGTGGTCGCACAGGGTTTCGAGGCCGGCGGTCACCGCGGCGCGTTCCAGAAATCACCGGAGACGTCGCTGGTCGGCACGTTGGCCCTCGTACCTCAGGTGGTGGACGCGGTGTCGATTCCCGTCATCGCCTCGGGCGGGATCATGGACGGTCGGGGAGTCGCCGCCGCGATGGCGCTGGGCGCCCAGGCTGTCCAACTCGGTACCGCGTTCCTCGGCTGCGTCGAGGCCGGGACCAGCGCGGCGCATCGACAGGCGCTGGGCGAGGAGACCACCCTGACCCGCGTACTCACCGGCCGCCTCGCACGGGCCGTACGCACGCCGGTCGTCGACAAACTCGAGGCCGCGGACCTGGAGCCGCCTGACTATCCGCTGCCGCGGTTCTTCCTGTCGGAGGCTCCGATGCTCGCAGGACAGGGTGGCCGGCTTGCACGTCGGCTGCCGGCGGGCGACCTGGTCAGGGCGCTGCAATCCGAGACGGACGAGGTCCTCGCCAAACTCACCTGACCCGGTGCGTGACCCGGAGCGTGATCCGGTGCGTGACCCGGAGGCCGATCCGACCCGGGCCGAGTCTCGCGTCGGCGCTCGGCTTGGTCCCGTGATCATGATCGTGATCATGAAGCCGCTCGGGGCACATAGCCCCTATTGCCTTCCTGATCTTCGCCATGATCACGGCGAAGTGGTGCTTGCGGGAATACGTTAGCGAACGCTAACGTATTGGCGTGACCGACGCCTTCTCTGTCGCGGCCGAGCCCACTCGGCGGCGGCTGCTGCAGCTGTTGGCGTCCGGTCCGCGCACGGTCAACGATCTGGCAGCCCACTTCCCGGTCACTCGTTCGGCGATCTCCCAGCATCTTGGCGCGCTCGCCGAGGTCGGCCTGGTCACGAACCGCAAGGAAGGCAGGCAGCGCTTCTACTCCGTCCGGCCGCAAGGAATGGCGGAGTTACGTGCGGAGATCGACAAGTTCTGGACCACCGAGCTCGACCGACTGGTCGAGGACGCCGCCACTCTCGCCGCTCGGCGAGGACGATCCACCGAGGAACAGCCATGAGTACCGAGAACGCCAGTGCCGACAACGCCAGTGCCGAGAAGACGGCCCTCCTTCCCGTTTCCGTGGAGGAAGCTTTCGCCCTCATCACCGAACCGGACCGGCTACGGCGATGGATGACCGTCTCCGCCCGCGTCGACCTGCGCGCCGGCGGTGAGTACCGCTGGACGGTGGTGCCTGGCCATGTCGTGGCCGGAACGTTTCGCGAGATCGAGCCCGGCCGCCGGATCGTGTTCGGCTTTGGCTGGGAGGGTTCGGCTGACCCCGAACCCGACGGGTCCACCGTGACCATCACGTTCGAGCCGACCGACGGCGGCACCCTCGTCCGCCTGGTCCACGACGGCCTCACCGACGAGCAGGCCGCCAACCACCTGGAGGGGTGGAACCACTTCTTCGCCCGCCTCGAACGCGTGGCCGCCGGTGGCGACGCCGGCCTGAGCCCGATGACCGCGAAGCCCTCGGTGCTGGACGAACTGACGGTCGGCGACGCCACCCTCGCGGTATGCCAGCAGGTCCTGCTGGGCGTCACGCAGGCGGATCTCGATCGGCCGACTCCGTGTACCGATTACGACGTCGCCGGGCTGGTGGATCACCTCGTCAGGTCCTTGGCTGCCCTCGCCGCTATGGCCGGGGTGGAGGTCGAGATCACCCCGGGCAACGCCGCGAGTGTCGAGGCGCGCGTCGCCGACGCCGGGCAGCAGACGATGGAAGCGTGGCACCGGCACGGGCTGGACGGCATGGTCAAGCACGGTGACGACGAGATGCCCGCAGCCTTCGCGGCTTCCATCTTGTCGGTGGAGCTGCTCGTTCACGCGTGGGACTTCGCGGCGGCCACCGGACAGCGGGTGACGGTTTCCGACGAGGTGGTGAGCTACGTCCACGAGCGGGCCGAACGGCTGATACCGCCGGGCCGAGCCAACGGGTCCTTCGCGGCCGCTGTCGAGACTGCTCCCGGAGTGGCGGCGTTGGACCGGTTGATCGCGTTCTCCGGACGCTCGGCCCGGCCAAATCACGGGGCCTAGGCTCGTCGAATAGACCTAGGCGACCGTAGGGTCCGCCGACCGGATGCGACGCGGAGGAGGCCAACGGTGCGAAAGCTCGCGATCACGCAGAACATCACCGTCGACGGCTCGATCGAGATGCTGGGGGACTGGTTCGAGCCGCAGGGACAGGGCGATGTGGACACCTCGGACCTGCTCGACGAACTGCACCGCCAAGACAGTCGAGCCGACGGCTTTCTTGTGGGCCGCCAGACGTTCGAGGACCTGCGCGGATACTGGCCGACGCTGACTGACGACACGACCGGCATCGCCGACTACCTCAACCGGGTGCAGAAGTACGTCGTTTCCTCGACGCTGACCGACCCGCAGTGGCAGAACACCAAGGTGCTGTCCGGCGATCCAGTTGTCGACGTACGCGCACTGAAGGAGGCGCCAGGCAAGGACATCGTGGTCACTGGCAGCATCAAGCTCTGCCACGCCCTGATCACGGCGGGGCTCGTCGACGAATACCGGTTGTTCGTCTATCCCGTCGTGCAGGGTCGGGGGCGGCGGCTCTTCCCCGACGGACTCGAAGTGCCGCGGCTGCAGCTCATCGACTCGAAGGCATTTCGCGGCGGAATCACATATTCGAGTTACGCCCCGGCATGACGGTGTGCGGCGCTCTGGTCGTCCCGCTGCCGATCCGGCGGCCGGGGCAGCTTTCGCAAGCTCTCGACGTAACCGGCGTCGGGCAGCATGCTTTGTTGCAGGCGCTCTACTGTCTCGGCCAGCTTGTAATAGGTCCGCTCGATGTCCAGCCGAGCCCGCCGCCATTCGGTGATCACGGCGGCAAGTAACAGGCCGGTGAGTACGAATGTCCCGTTGAAGAGCTGCAGAATTGCGACGTTGGCCATGGGATTGTCGAACAGCCCGAAGCCGTGGGCTGCCGTGTCGATCGCCACGCCCGAGACGAGGAGTGCAACCGGAGCGACGCCGTTCAGCTGGAAACGCAATGCTGCCAGGACCACCAGCGGAAAGGCGAGGAAGAGCACGCCGAAATTTCGGGTGGCCACCGCCGTGAGTGCCAGCGTGACCACGAGGAGTCCGACCAACTCGAGCCATCGCCACCACCTGACCTGTGGTGCGTGGCGGAAGTTGCTCAGGACGAGGAGCACCGGTGTCACGACCAACACGCCCAGGACGTCGCTTGACCACCACATTGCCCATAGCTGGAAGAAGTTCGTCGTCGGCCAGGCACCTGCGGAGATGAGCGCGGCGGTCCCGATCGAGGCACTGACCGTCATGGCCCCGAACGCACCGAGCAGCACGAACGCGACGGCATCCTTGATGCGGTCCACCTCGGTACGGAACCCGACGCGTTGGAGCAGCGCGTACGCACAGACCGGTGCGAGCGTATTGCCGAGAGCGACCAGCAGAGCCTCGGCTGGAGGAACTGCGACCATATTCGACAGGAACGAACCGACAAGTAATCCTGGCCATGTCCGGATATCGAGCAAAAGAAGGCAGCCCAGCCCAATTCCAGCAGAAACCCACAAGGACGTGACCGGAAGGCCGAATGGTGTGGTCAGCACGCTGAGGTGCGTTCCTGCGTAATATGCCGCAGCAACGCCGAGAATCTTGATTCCTAGCAAACGATGCGCCTTGCGGTCGGTATCTTCGGCGGCAAGGCGGCCGGTCGCGACCACAGCGTCACGGTACAACGCATGCTTCCGGCCCGCGGCGGACGGGCCTCGAGACACTACCGATGGGGGATTGTCTGCGCCGCCCAGAAGGCCAAGGGGGCGGGCTGCAAACTATTTCGGTTACGTGGAGTTCGCCCCGTCCTGTTCCGCTCTTTTTCCGGGCCGGTCCGGTTCGACAATCCACGCGAGAACCTCGGGCGACCCGTCGAGCAGTTCGACACTGACCCAACCGCTCGGCCAGCGGCGATACCGGACGATTCCCTGTGACGTGTCGTGTTGCGAGATCGTCGTGGCACCTGCGTCGCGATTCGCGTCCCGCATGGTCATCGGAGTGTCGTCCATCCGGATCGCGGTTGCTCACCTACGCCCGGGGTCGCGCCGGCCGCCGGGCCCGGCCGTACGGTGTCCGCACTTCGGCGGCGCACCTTGCACAGCACCGGTGTTGCTGGGCGCAGAGTGACGTCTGTGCTCAGCGAGACGCCGGCTGGGTCCGAGGTAACGGAGTACCGGCTCAGGAGCACGGCGAGCGCGGTGATCGCCTCGGTCATCGCGAAGTGCGCGCCGATGCAGCCGCGGAGCCCGCCGGCGAAGGGGAAGTACGCATAGCGGGGACGCGTCGCCTCTGCCTCCGGCTTGAAGCGCCTCGGGTCGAACCCCTCCGGGTCCGGCCACAGGTCCGGGCGGCGGTGCGTCGCCCACGGGCTGAGCAACATGATGGAGCCCGCCGAGATTCGGTGTCCGCTGATCCGGGTGTCGGTCTCGGCGAGCCGGCCCAGAGCGAACGCCGGTGGGTACAGCCGCATCGCCTCCTTCACCACCATGGCGGTGAGTGCGAGCCGGCCCACGTCCTCGTGGCGCGGTTCCCGGTCGGCGACCACGTTGTCGATCTCGCGTTGCACGTCGGCCTGGATGTCGGGGTGCCGGCCCAACAGGTACAACGTGAACGTCAGGGCGGTCGACGTCGTTTCGTGCCCGGCCAGCAGGAAGATCAGGACCTGGTCGCGAACCTCCTGCTGGCTGAGCGGTGCTCCTGTCTGCGGATCCCGGGCGGACAACAACAGCGAGATGAGGTCGCGCCGGTCGGCACTCGCGGCACCAGCCGAAGCACCAGCACCGGCACCCGCGCGGGCCGCGATCACCGTGTCGACCACGTCGTACAACCTGTGCCGGGCACGTTCGGCCCGACGCTGCAGGGGTGTCGGCCAGCCCCGTGGCAGGCGCAGGGGGGTCAACCCGCGGCGGCGGACGTGCTCGTTGAGTGTCGGAAAGGTCTCCCGGATCACCGGTACCGCGTGGTCGACATCCGCGCCGAACAGCACCCGACCCACCGTGCGCAGCGCGTAGTCCACCATCGAGGCGTCGACCTCGACGGTCCCACCCCGCTCGGCCGCGTCATCCCATCGGGCGGCGACGCGTACCGCTTCCTCAGCCATGACCCCGACATAGCCGGCGATGCGCCGATGGGTGAACAGCGGCGCGACCGTACGCCGTTGTTGCCGCCACTGACCTCCGCCGCTGGTGAGGAGGCCGTTGCCGAGGTAGGCCGCGATCTCCTCATAGAAGGGAGTGCGCTTGGAGTAGCCGTCCGGATCCCCGGCGAGCACCTGCTCGACCCCCGTGGGGTGGGTCACGAGGTAGAGAACCCGGCGCAGTCCCGGTGGGCCCACTGGGAGGCGTACCACGTCGCCGAACTCAGCCATGAGCTGCTCGTACGTCCCGAGTTGGTCGCGTTGTAGCGACCCGGCCAGGCCCAGCAGCAGGGACCCGCGCGGACCGGGCAACGCCCGTCGCCGGCTCACGGCCGCCGCCCCACGGTCGGGACAGCCGCTCGTCTGGCGCTGATCAGCCACGTCCGCATCGGGAGCACCAGCCCCCTGGCGCCGACGTACGGGGCGAGCGTGCGGTCGAGGTTGCCGAGGTCGAGACGCCATCCAGTCGCCTCGCCTCCGCCGTGATCGCCCTGTTCGACTGGTTCGCCATGCTCGCCTTTCGGGTTCCGTTCGTCGCCCAGAAGGAGCCGGGCCAACCCGTCCCGCGGCGAAGCGAGTACCTGGATCCGGAGAAACTCCCGGGGTGAGGCGAAGCTGGCCCCCACCGGCGCGGTGTCGCCGACGGCGTCCGCGAGCCCGGCCTGCGCCAGCAGCTCGCGGACCTCGTCGAGGGACGGGCCGGCGAACGGGGTTCGCATGATCGCCGCCGCCTCCGGCCCGACCTGGCGCTCCAGCTCCTCGACCAGCAACCCGAAGCCCGGACTGTGGTCGATGGACCTCCAGATGGCCAGACCGAGCCGGCCGCCGGGGGCCAGGACGCGGGCCATCTCACGCAGCGCGGCCGTCCGGTCGGTGATGTACTGCAGACCCTGCTGGCAGTACACGACGTCGAAGCTCGCGTCGGAGAACGGTAGATCGGTGGCATCGGCGTCGTACCAGTCGACCTGGGCGTTCGGAGCCGCCGGGACCGGGACCGAGCGAGCCACGTCGAGCATCCCCGGGTTGGCGTCGGCACCAGCGAGGCGAGAAAGATCCGCACGAGTCGCCGCCCGTCGCGCCACGATCCCGGTGCCGCAGGCGACATCGAGTACGCGATCACCCGGTCGCGGCGGCACCATGTCGAGGAGCCGGTCGGCGCATTCGGCGAAGACCGCGGGTACGAGGTGGCGTTCGTAGGCCGGCGGTCCATGCCCGTCGAGAGAGAAGTCCACTGTCACGTCGGCCAGGATCGAGCGCGCCACTTGGAAACGACTTGGAAGGCCGGGCTCCGGCAGCTCGGTACCTGTCGCCTCGCCCTGGCGCGGATCGACACGCGGCCTACGATCAGGGCCAATCATGGTGTCCGTACGAGTGCTGGGCCAGCTCGCGGCCGACGTCGGCGGCTCGCCCGCTGACCTCGGTGGCCGCCAGCAGCGTGCCGTGCTCGCCCGACTGGTGGTTGCCCGGGAGTCGGTCGTCTCCACCGACCGCATCGTCGACGATCTGTGGCGGGGCGAGCCGCCCGCGCGCGCCCTTGCGTCCCTGCAGGCATACGTCTCCAATCTGCGACGTGCCCTCGAGCCCGGACGCGCACCGAGGTCGCCAGCTCGGCTGCTCGTCACGGTGCCCCCGGGCTACGCCTTCCGCGCCGACGAGCCCGACGCCACGGTCGACGCGTGGCGGTTCGAGCACCTGGTCGACCGCGCACGGGGACAGGCCGTGGCGACACCGGCCGAGTCCCGCGCATTGCTCGACGACGCTTTGCGCCAGTGGCGCGGACCGGCGTACGCGGAGTTCGCCGACGAGTCGTGGGCGACGACCGAGGTGGCAAGACTCGAGGAGCTACGGCGGTGTGCGGCCGAGTCGCAGGTCGCCGTCACCCTTCGGTGTGCGATGCCCGGCGAGGCGGTGGTGCTGGCCGAGGTGCTCAGCCGTGAAGCTCCGCTGCGGGAGGAGAGCTGGCGGCTCCTGGTGCTTGCACTGTGGGCCGCCAACCGTACGGCCGAGGCGCTGGCTGCCTTGCGCCGTGCCCGCGACGTGTTCGGCACCGAGTTGGGCATCGACCTCGGACCAGGGCTGTCCGGGCTGGAAGGCGACATCCTCGGGCAGCGAACTGCCGCGCTGCGGGAGGTCCTCGGCGTCGGCGACACGCATGCCGAGCCGCCGCGTGCTGTCGCACTGCCGCACCCTCCGCACCCACCTGCTCGCGGGGAGGCGTTCGTCGGCCGGGACGCCGAACTGGCCCGGCTGGCGGCGGTCTCGACCGAGGTGACGTCGGCCGGGTCACGGCTCGTGCTGGTCACCGGAGAGGCGGGGATCGGCAAGTCGAGCCTCCTTGCCCACGCCGCCGAGACGCTCGAAGCGCGGGGGTGGCTGGTCGTCTGCGGCCGGTGTCCCACCGACGAGGGCACGCCCGCGGCATTCCCCTGGGCCGAGATGCTGCGTGCGCTCACCGAGCACGTGCCCGCCGATCCGGCGCTTTCTGCGTTCCTGCGGGGACAGAGTGATCCAGCGACTGCCGACGCGCCCGCCGCTCGCTTTCGGCTGCATCGCCAGATCGCAACGTGGGTGTGCGCGGTCGCCGACCGGCAGCCACTGGCGGTCCTGCTCGACGACTTGCACCATGCCGACGCCGAGACGCTCGCGCTGCTCACCCATGTGGTGGAGCACTGCGCGAACGCCCGGATCCTGCTCGTGGTCGCGTTCCGCCCGACCGACACCGGGGAGGCCCTGCGCGACACGCTCACCACCATCGCCAGCCGCTCGCCGCACCGAATCTCCCTCGGTGGCCTCGGCAGATCAGCCGTGGACCAGCTGGTGACTGCGCTGTACGAGGGGCCAGTGGAGCCGGCAACCGTGACATCCATCGCGGAGCGCACCGGAGGCAACCCCTTCTACGTACGCGAGACGATCCGGCTCCTGGCCAGCGAGGGTGACCTCGTAGCGGTGTCGGAGGTACCCCAAGGTGTTCGCGACGTGATCCGCCGCCGGCTGGCCCGGCTACCGGGGGAAACGCTGGCGGTGTTGGGCATCGCGGCCGTTGTTGGTCTCGAGTTCGACGTCGACGTGATCGTCGAGGCGGCCGACCTCGATGAGGCGCGGACCGTCGACGCCCTGGAAGCCGGCCTGATCGCCGGCCTGCTCGGCGAACCCGCGCCCGGCAGGATCGCGTTCACGCACGCGCTGGTGCGCGACACGATCTACACCGATCTGGCCCAGGTCCGCCTCATCCGCATCCACGCGCGGGTCGCGGGTGCGCTCGCCCGGTTGTACCCGGACGATCACTCCGTCCTCGCTCACCACTACGCCCGGGCGGCCTCGGCTGAGACCGCCAGCCTGGCGGTCGACCATTCGAGGAGGGCCGCCGAACTTGCCGAGCGTGCCTACGCGTACGAAATGGCTGTCGAGCTGCTGCAGCAGGCGATCGCGTGTCATGAGCGGAGCCCGGCCGGTCAGGGGGATCGCCCCGCGGAACGCGTCGAGCTGCTCGGCAGGTTGGTCCGCGCCCAGGTGCGGGCCGGTGCCATCGTGGCCGCCAGGTCAACGCGTGATCGCGCGGTCGCCGTCGCCGAGTCGACCGGCCGCGAGGGCCTGTTGGTCTCGGCGTTCACCGCGTGGACCGAGCCCACCCCATGGACCGCTCGACCGTACGCCGTGGTGGATCGCGACGCCGTGGACGGGCTGCGCAGCCTGCTTCGTCGTACCGATCTCGAGCCGGCGACGCGGTGCAGACTGCTCGCCACGCTCGTCACCGAACTGTCCGGCGAAGGCGATCCGCGGGCAACCGCGGCCGCTGCGGAGGCGGTCGACCTCGCGCGCGGCGTCGGCGACCCGGCACTCCTGGCCCTGACGCTCTAC
The DNA here is from genome assembly GCA_963720325.1 of uncultured Actinomycetota bacterium. Classification (GTDB taxonomy): domain Bacteria; phylum Actinomycetota; class Actinomycetes; order Propionibacteriales; family Actinopolymorphaceae; genus Thermasporomyces. The sequence continues at coordinate 126,674 of CAVRFE010000002.1, forward strand.
GAACAGGCGCGGGAGATGAGGTGGGATCTCGACCCCGACGCGCGCGCCAGGCTCGCCGCCGAGATCGAGGAGATCGCCGCGGAACACCACCTCACGGCCTACCGCTGGCGCGCTCACTACATCGCTGCGACCGCAGCAGCCGCCCGCGGAGATGTCGCCGGCCTGCGGCAGAGCATCGACCGGGGACTGGAGACAGCACGGCGCTTCCAGATGGCCGAGCCGATGGCGATCGGGCTGGCGGCGGAGGCGATGCTCGCGCACATCGGCGGGCAGTTCGACTTGGCCGAACTCCGCTATGCAGAGGTCGCCTCGCGATTGGCCCGGTCCGGGTCGCCGCACGCCGCGGGGTTCGACGTCCTGGCGCTGGTGACGGTACGTGCGAGCCAGGGACGGTTGGCCGAGTTCGCACCGGTCGCGGACGCGCTGATCGACCAGTTCCATGCCGCCGCCGTCGACGTCGCCGCTGCTGCCTTCGCGGCGGCGGGTTCGTACGCCAAGGCAGGCATGCTGCTGACCGACGCGTCGCCGCTGCGCCCCGACTTCTACTTCTCCATCTTCGCCACGCTCCGCGCCGGTGCGGTGGTCGCGTCCGGCCAGCGCGACAGGGCGGAGGAGCTCTGGGCCTTGCTGTTGCCGCTGCGCACTCAACTCGCCGGCGCCGCGAGCACTTCGTTGGCGATGCGGCCGGTCGCTCATACGCTCGCCGACCTTGCCCTGCTCCTCGGCCGGCGCGGGACGGCGAGGGAGCTTCTCGCGGAGGCGGTCGAGGTGGCCGATCGGTGGGGTGCGCCTGGGTGGCTCGGCGATGCTCGGCGCGCCCTCGCAGCCGTCGACGAAGCCTGAGTCCAGCGTCGCAGCTGCCGTACGTTGTGCCGGTCGTCGGTTGTGCCGGTCGTACGTTGGGTCGGTCGTACCGCGGTCGGCCGGCGCTAGGCTCTCCCGCCATGTGTGCCGTCTCGCAGGTGCCTGTGCTGTTCCTCTCCGGGCCTCCCGGCGTCGGCAAGACGACCGTCGGGGAGATGTTCGACCAGCTGATCCGACAGGGCTACCGTCCGGCGCTGGTGGATGTGGACCTCCTCGGTGCCTGCTGGCCAGTACCCGATGACGATCCGTACAACGATCGGCTCAAGGCACTCAACCTCGGTTCGAGTCGGCACAACTTCCACACCGCGGGCGCGCGATGCCTTGTCGCCACCGGGGTCGTCGAGGCTGCCGCGACTGTTCGGTTGTACGCGAGTGCCGTGCCCGGAGCCGTGTCGACGGTGTGCCGACTGCGGGCCGGGCACGACGAGTTGAGGGCCCGGATCGTCCGTCGTGGGCGGGAGCGTGGAGACGAGGTGGAACGGCTCTCCCAACGCGCCATCTACCTGGCCGGCAAGCTGGAGCGGAACGACGTCGCCGACTTCTGTGTCGACGCCGATGAGCACGATGTGGTCGAGGTAGCTCAGCGCGCACTCGCGCAAGCCGGTGGATGGCCACGAAACCCTGGCGCGAGCTCCTCCACCTGACGCGCCCGCGCCAACCTGCGTGGTTCGGCGAACTGTGGTTGAAAACGGCCCATACCGGTGGCGGATCGTGGGCCGTTTTCGACCATGGTCACGGCAGACGAAGGCCGTCGTCTCGCCGGCTGTCGGTGGGTGCGTCTACCGTGGCCGGGCACGGGTGCCCAGCGTGATCAAGGGGAGACCATGACCACACTCGAGGGGCGGCCGAACACCGCCCTCCTCGTCGTCGACGTACAGAACGGCGTTGTCGAGGGGACTCACGAACGCGATGTCGTCGTCGCCAACGTTGGCAGCCTGGTCGAGAAGGCGCGGCAGGAACGGGTCCCGATCGTCTGGGTCCAGCACTCCGACGCGCATCTCGCCAGCGGGAGCGACGAGTGGCAGATCGTCCCCGAGCTGGCGCCCAGCGACGCTGACCCGCTCGTGGAGAAGCACTACGCCGACTCGTTCGAGGACACCACCCTCGAGACCGTACTGTCCGGCCTCAGGGTCGGACGCCTCGTTGTGGTCGGTGCGCAGACCGATGAGTGCATCCGCTCGACGCTCCATGGTGCGTTGGTCAGAGGGTACGACGCAACTCTGGTCAGTGACGCGCACACGACGGAGGACCTGTCTCAATGGGGCGCGCCGTCGCCGGACCTGGTCATCGCGCACACGAACCTCTACTGGGGCAACCACAGGGCGCCGGGTCGGACAGCCGGGACGGTCGAGACCAAGGACGTCGACTTCCGCGCCCCATCCTGACGTGTTCCGCCCTGACGTGTACCTCCCGTGATCATGATCTCGACCATAAAGCCGTTTGGTACGTATAGCCCGATTTAGCTTCATGATCACCCGGAGCTCCCGGACTGGCACGCACTCAATGGCCGGGGCTGGTGTAGTGCCGCATCTGCCGATGAAAGAACGCCACGGCAGCGACATACAGCAACAGGCCGATCGCCGGCGACGCGACCGCCAGCCACGTCGGCACGAAGAGGTCGCTCGTCCGCTCCAGCAATACCGCCGCCGGGAAGAACGCCGCGTACGCCAGTGGCAACACGAATGTCAGCATGTACGCGACCGCTCGCGGCAGCACGCTCAGCGGATATGGCCCGAATGTCACGAACACCGTGTCGGCCATCTGCAGAATGGGAGCGCTGACCAGCAGCCGGAACGTCGTCGAAGCGATCGCGAGCATTACCGCGGACTCGAGAAACGCGCTGCCTATCACGGCTGCGATCAGGTAGACGACCAAGCCCGCCGACCAGTCCACCGGCGCGGCGACCGCCGTGATCGAGAGGACGACGAGGCCGAACACGATGTCGCCCACGGCTGTGACCTGGAATCGTCTTGTCAGCAGCTGAATCAGCGGATTGACGGGCCGCAGCAGATATCGGTCGAACTCCCCTTGTCGTACCACGCCGTCGGTCGACCACAGCTGGCCGGAAAGCACGCCGTGTAGGGCGTGCCCCATGGAGCGGATCCCGTACACGAAGGCGACCTCGACGAGACTCCAGCCGCCGATGCTGCCGAACGCGTACACGATCACGCCGACGAACGCCAGTGACACCGCCTCGTAGCAGATCGCCCCGACCGCGGTCATCACGAAGTCGGCGCGGTATTGCACCGCCGAGGCCAGACCGATGCGCAGCAGTACGCCGTACTGCCGCAGGGCCGAGGGCGGCTTGGCCATCTCAGCAACGGGGTCAGCCAATGGCTCGGCAACGGGGTCAGCCATTTGGTCAGCCGTTGGGTCAGCCACCTTGGACGACCACCCGATGCCGCGCCCGCGACCACAGCCACGCGCAGAGCATGCCCAGCACGACGATCCACAAGGCCTGCAGGCCAAGGGCCGCGACGAGACCGCCGGGCGGTCGGCCGAAGTAGACCGCGAGCGGCGTGTACGTCGAGGCCTGGAACGGCAGCGCCACGGAAACCACCTGCAGCCAGCCCGGCATGAACCACAACGGCAGCACAGCACCCGACATGAACGTCCGGATGACGAAGAACGCCATGCCCAGTCCGCCCACCTCCATCGTCCAGAACGAGGTCAGCGCCATCAGCAGCGTGACCAGCTGCGAAACGCCGAACGCGAGCAGCAGACTCAGCGCGAAGTACGCTGCCGCGCCGGCGTCCTCCGGGGGTGCGAGTCCGCCAACGATCAGGCCGGTACAGAGGCCGACGGCGGCACTCGGCAGCGCGGCGAAGACATTCCCCGTCTGGACCGCAAGGTTCTGCGTCAGCAGGCCGACCGGGCGGGTCATGTCGACCCCGATGAGGCCGTCGCGCACTCGGGACTCGATCGACCAGTACGGCGAGGTGTCGAGCACGCCGGCGACGGTGAGCCCCAGCACCGCGTACCCAACTGCCGTCTGCACGTCCGCCCCGGCGACGGAGCCGTCATGACCGGAGTAGATCGCGCGCCACACCACGCTGTAGAGCGCGATCTGGACGGCGAGGAGCAGGAACGACAACAACATCGACGCCCGATAGGCCCATGGCGTGAGGAAGCCGATCCGCACCTGGCTCAGCACGGCCCGCAGCCGGTTCATGCCGGACTCTCCGGCAGACCGCGTTGGGTATAGATGTGGTCGATGACCGATTCCAGCCGCGGCTCCACGACGGACAGGTCGACGACCGCGTGCGCCGCCGTGACCGCCGCGATGATCTGCGGCGCCTTCACCCGGTCGGAGCGGAACCGCAGCGTCACGACCGGCCCTTCCCGTGCGACCTGCTCTGCGCCCTCGATCGCGACGTCTTCCGGCTCGGCCAGGGTGACAACGAGATCTCGGTGGGGCGCGTAGCGGGTCATGAGATCGGTGAGTGCGCCGTCGTAGAGCACTCGGCCGTGGTCGATGAGCACGATCCGCCGGCACAGCTGCTCCACGTCTTCCAGGTCGTGCGTCGTGAGGACGACCGTGGTGCCACGCTCGGCGTTCACGTGCGCGACGAACTCGCGGATGCGCCGCTTGGCGACCACGTCCAGGCCGACCGTCGGTTCGTCGAGGTACAGAAGTCGCGGTTGGTAGAGCATGGCCGCGGCAAGGTCACCACGCATCCGCTGCCCCAGCGAGAGTTGTCTGACCGGCGCGTCGAGGAACTCGTCCATCTCGAGCAGTTCGACGAGCTCGTGCAGTCTCTGGTCGCCTTCCCTCGTTGGTACTCCATAGAGGTCGCGCACCGCCCGGAACGACTCGCGCAGCGGCAGGTCCCACCACAGCTGGCTACGTTGACCGAACACGACCCCGATGCTGAGCGCGTTTGCCCTGCGTTCGCGGGACGGATCATTGCCCGCGACCGACACCGTGCCGGCGGTGGGCGTGAGAATGCCGGTGAGCATCTTGATCGTCGTGGACTTCCCGGCGCCGTTGGGCCCGAGATAGCCGACCAGCTCACCGCTCTGGATGTCGAACGACACGTCGTCGACGGCTCGGATGACGTCGGCCTCGCGACTGAGGAAGGTGCGTAGCCCGCCCAGCCTGCCGGCGACCCGCTTGACCCGCCGGAACTCCTTGACCAGCCCTTGGGCCCGCACGAGGGGGCGCTGAGCGGCCTCAATAGCGACTTCCTGGACGAGAGACACCGGCCACCGTGTCAGACACTGCCCTTCCCCGCAAGCGAATTCAGGCCCGCGCGTGACCTGGCCCGGGTGGCTCCGGCTAGCTCAGGGCCACGAACCGTCGCAGCTTCCCGGTGCCGGTATGGCGCTGGAGGTGATCGACGGACTCGACCTGGACCTGTGGATCAGGCAGCCCATGCTGACGCAGAACCGCTGCGAGTGCGCGGGTCAGCGCTGGCACGTCCGGTGATCCCACCGTGAGGATGTGCGCTCCGGTTGGAGTCTGCTGCACCTGGTATTCGGAGATGCGCGGGTCGGTGCCGAGGACGTGACGGAACACGCTCGCCGGCACGGTGCATGCCAGGTAGCGGAAGTCGTCGTCCAGTCGCCCTGCAATGTCGGCCAGGCGTACGAACTCGCTGCCGCATTCACACGGACCGGGTAGCACGGTCACCTGGTCTCCGAGGTCGTAGCGGATGAAGGGGAACGTCCGGTTCGCCAAGCCGGTGGCCAGAGTGTGCGCCGCGGGCTCATGTGGGGCGACCGGTGCGCCCGCCGCATCGACGCGTTCGAGCACCACCTCGTCCTCGCACACGTGCAGGCCGGGCGCCCGTCCGCAGCCGACCGCTTGCACGCCGATCTCCGTCGATCCCCACAAGTTGTGGACGGGTACGTTCCAGGCATCGGCGATCGCCTGCCGGTCCTCGTCGAGAAGGGGTTCGGAGTTCGTGCTCACACGCACAGGCCGGATGTCCAGGTCGCCTGCCATGGTCGCGCGGGCCAGCCGCCCCACCGCTGTCGCGTACCCCACAAGATGCGTAGGTCGAGCGGCCACCACCGCAGCGACAACCTCGTCGAATGGCGCACTCGCCGGGATCACCACCGTTTCCATCCCTGCAACGGTCGCAACGTCGAACAGTGGCGTGCTGGCGTGCGGTGGTTCACCGGCCTCGAGTACGGCAAGCCGTGCAGGCTGCGGCGACCGCGACGGATCCTGTCGCTCCGCCCGTGCCTGCATCCGCCAGGCAAGGCAGGCGGCGGACACGAACAGGTCCCAGTCCCAGACGTACACACCGCGCACGCCGCTCGACCCGCCGGAGCAGAAGATCTGTTGCCCTTGGCGGGTGTACGAAAACCACGGTTGCTCGACCAGGATGCCTTCGGCTCGTTCGTGGTTGAGGCCGGGGACGGTGACGATGGCGTCCCACTCCTGCTGCGCCTCTTGTTTGGTCATCACCGGCAGCCTGGCCAGGTCGGCGACCGTGGCGGTGGAAGGATCAAGGTCGCGGAGGCGTCGCGCATGGAAAGGCGAGCGTTCGCGCGCGTAGGCAAGGAGGGCCCGCAGTCGCTGGTCGCGGTAGCGGTCGATCCGATCCCGTGGCCAGTCCAGCCGCACGATGTGATCCTCGAGCGCCGCCTGCACGACGTGGAGATGGGCGGCGCGCATGCGAGCGTACGCAGCACTCGCGGCGCTGTCTGGATCACTACTGCCAGCCGGGCCGGACACAACTAGCCTCCCGGGCGGACCCAGATCATGGAATCAGGCATGTACGCCCACCGTCATGGGTTCCCGCGGCCCGCGCCGGCAAACTCGTGGCTCAGTCGAGGGCCTCCTGCAGCGTGCGACATGCCTCGCGGAGCGGATCACGCCTGACCTTGATCCGCCGCTGGTCGTCGCCGTCGACCTGTTCGACCAAGCCGGCTCTTCGCAGAGCGGCGACCTGGCGGGAGATGGTGCTCTGGTGGACCTGTAGCGCGTCGATGAGTTGCTGCATGGATAGCGGCCCTTGCTCGAGGAGATGCAGCACGATCGCCAGCCGGGTCCTGTCGCCGAGCGCGTGCATGGTGGGGGCCAGCGGGGCAAGTCTGGTGAGGGCGATGCCCGAACGGCCGCGCGGCGCTCCGGCGGCGCGGCCTTCGGTGGCGTGGACTTCCTTGGATGCTGGCGTCGGGGTGTAGAGGACGATCGTGCGCTCGTCGTCCACGCACAGGGCGAGGCTGCGACCAAGGCCGGGGCACGGCATGAGGCTGAGCCGTTGTGCCTTGTCAGCGGCATCGGCGTACTGCGGATCCGGTCGGAGTCCGGTGACCAGGCTGATCCATTGCGCGCCGCCGCAGCCCGGCGGCGGAGACGGCGCCCGATCGACCGCACTGAGGAGACCTGGGAGCTGGCCCCGCCACGCATCGGAGAGCCACAGGTCCCAGATCGCGTCCAGGAGAGCCAGGAGAGTGGCGCGTATCGACGCCGGGTCGAGCAACTCCGCGGCACGCTCGGCTGCGTTGGGGATCCGCCAGGCCTCCAGAACACGGGCACCATCACGTCGCAGCTCATCGAGAGTCCCGCGCAGACCCGCGGCAGCATGCGGCGGCAGATCCGTTTCCGGATCCGCGGGCCGGTCATAGGTGAGGACCGCACCGACGCCCATTTCCAGCAGGCCAAGGATGCGGTCGTCGTCCAGGTCCGCGAGCCAGCGGCGCAGCGCCGGCCAGTCGGTGTGACCGGCGTGGTCCGGCGGTAGCTGTGCCACCAGCACCGCACGAAGCATCGTTCCGTGTGCCAGGGCCGCTCGGATCGGGTGGCTTGCCTCCACGAGATCGACCGGAAGCTCCAGCGCCACGGTCTGCGGCTCCAGGCTCGGTGTCGCCAGTCCGGCCAGCGCGTAGTCGACCAGCACCATCGCGGTCGGCATCGCCACGGCCAGGCTGGGCCGGGCCACGGCGAGCTCCGGCGTCGGGATTGCCTCGGCAACCACTGGAAAGGGGTACCTCATAGCGCTTAGTATGCGCATTGCACATGCGGCATGCAACCACTCGCAAGTGACGGGAGGCAGAGACCATGACCACTGTTGCGTTCAAGGGGCACACCATCTTCTGCACGGACGTCAAGTCGTCGGCACGGTTCTACGAAGAGGTCCTCGGCTTCACGAGGGAGTGGGCAGACGACGCCCACGTCAGCCTCCTGGCTCCCGTCGCGGGCTCGGCGAGCGCAGCCATCAGCCTCCTCCTGCACCCGAGCGACAAGGCGGAGCCGACCGACCTCGGCTCCTTCGAGACCGACGACGTGGACGCTGTCGTCGACAAGGTGCGCGCGACCGGCGGCGCGATTGGTAGTGAGCCCGCTGATGCACCGTGGGGCGTGCGCGAGGCCACAGTGAGTGATCCGGACGGCAACGGTCTCTACATCACCGGTCCGCTACGACAGAAGTAGACAGCACCACTATCCGATAGCTAAGCTATCCATATGCGGATGGGGCAGCTGAGCAGCGAGACCGGCGTAGCGGTTGCGACGATCAAGTACTACCTGCGCGAGGGGCTGCTGCCCGCCGGCGAGCTGTCGCCGCCCAACCAGGCACGGTACGACGAGTCGCACGTCCGTCGGCTTGCGCTGATCCGGTCCCTGCTCGAGGTGGGCGGACTGTCGATCGCCGACGTGGGTGCCGTCATGGCGGTGATCGATGATCCGGGCCGGTCCCTTCACGATGCCCTCGGTGCCACGGTGCACTCCCTCACGCCGCCACGTCCGGCCGATGACACGAGCAAGGAGTACGCGCAGGCGACAGAGGCGATCGACCAGCTGATCGAAGGTCGCGACTGGCGCGTCGGCGGGAGGAACCCGGCTCGTGCTGTCGCCGCGGACGTGCTCGCCCGGCTGGACCGCCTTGGCCAGCACGAGGTCATCGCCGCCCTCGATGCCTACGCGCACGCGGCGGAACTGATCGCCGAGGCCGACATTGCGGCGGTTGCCGAAGTCGAAGGGCGTGACGCGCAGGCCGATACCGCGCTCGTTGGCACCGTGCTCGGTGACGTCCTGGTCGCCGCACTGCGCCGGCTCGCACAGGAGCACCTGTCTGCCAAGAAGTTTCAGCACCGACCGGGACGATCTGGTCGACGTTCCAAGGGGAGACCATGACAACGACGGAGCCGACAGAGCCGACAGGCACGACAGGCACGACAGTCACGACCGTCACGCGGGCTGAGGCCGGGCTCGGCGACCATTTCGTACGCGCGTTCCGATGGCACCGACCGCTGATGACCTTGGCCCTTGTCATGGCGGGGCTGGCGGTCGTCGGGATCGCAGGCCTGCTGTTCGACGACAGGGTTCTCACCGGGCTTCCGATCTGGGCCAAGCCGACGAAGTTCGCGGTCTCGATCCTCATCTACTCCGTGACGTGGGCCTGGCTGATCGGCCAGCTCACCCGCGTACGCCGGACCGCATGGTGGATGGGTGCGGTGGCGGCGGTGTTCCTCGGCGTCGAGATGGTGATCATCGTCGGTCAGGTGCTCCGCGGTACGACCAGTCACTTCAACCAGACCACGCCGTTCAACGCCATGCTCTTCACCGCCATGGGCGCCTCGATAGCACTGGTCTGGGTGGCGACCCTGGTCGTGTGTGTGATCCTCTTCGTCAATCCCGGCCCGGACCGGGCCCGGAACCTCGCGGTGCGTGCGGGAGCGATCGTTGCCGTCATCGGCATGGCGCTCGGCTTCCTGATGGTCATGCCCACTGAGGCGCAGATCGCGTCGGGGGAGTCGATCTCCGGCGCTCACACGGTCGGCTTGTCCGACGGCGGACCCAGCCTGCCGCTGCTCGGGTGGAGCACGGTGGGTGGTGACCTACGGATCCCGCACTTTGTCGGAATGCACGCACTGCAGCTGATTCCGCTCGTGGTGATCGGTCTCGAGCTTCTGGCGCCACGCCTGCCGCTGCTCAGCCGGCGTACGGTCAAGGTCCGGCTGGTCGCGCTGGCGGTGGGGGGATACGTCGCGCTCCTCGCCCTGCTGACCTGGCAGGCGCTGCGCGGGCAGTCGATCGTGCACCCTGACGTGCTCACCGGAGCCACCTTCGCCGTCATCGTCATTTGTGTGGGTGCAGGCGTTACCGCCACGCTGCGACAGGGGAGCCGCGCAACAAAGGGAGCCGGCACACCAGGGGATCATGCTCCTGCTGAGCAAGATCCGTCCTCGTCTGTCGTGTAACCGGCCTGCCGTAAACCCGATGGTGCACGGGCCGGTCCGTCGGGCATGGTCGACGCCATGCGTGGCTCCCGGATGCGGTCGTGGTGGGCAGACTTCGACAAGGCATCGCCCCGGGAGCCCGCCGTGCGGGCCTTGGTCGAGGCAGTGTCGCCCAACGCGACTGTCACCGATCTTGGCGGGTGTCTGAGCCTCAATCTGTTACTGCGGCCAGCGGACCTTGTGCTGCGCGTACATCAGCCGTTCGTCTCGCGCCGACGGATCCTTGCCCTACAACAGGTCCGTCGATGCGTTGCGGCGGATGGCCTGGTCGTCGCGGAGGCTCGCCCCTTCGGCACAACGCCGATCCGGCGCTGTGGGAACGGGTGGGCGGAGCTGGAGACCTACGTCCCGCACCGAGATCGGGCGGCGACCTGGGACTCCTACATCTGGATGTTTCGCAGCCTCGGCCGGCTCCACCACTCGCTCGCCGCGCTCGACGTCTCCGTTCCGAGGCCACTCGTGTCCACCTACGCTCCACCCGGCTCGCTGCCTCGCTGGCTGGCCGTCGCGGAGCGAGCCGCGCAGCAGGACAGCACCGCACGCGATGTCGTCCGGCGTGCCCGTCGTCTGCTCGGTCCACTCAGAACGCAGTGGATCCCCGGGCCGTCGCTACCCACCCAGCTCATCCACGGCGACGGGAAGCTGAGCAACATCCGATGGACCGCGACGGGTGAGCCGGCCTACCTGGACTTCGGGTTCGCCGCAGTCAGACCGCGCATCCATGATCTTGCACACTCCCTGGCCTGGATGGTGCTTCGGCCGGACGACAGTGGCAGCGCCGAGACCTTTCCTTGGTCGGACGGGCTGCCTGAGCTGTTGCGTGAGTACGAGGATGCGGCACGCACGAGGCTGACCGATCTCGAGCGCCGTGCGCTGCCGCCTTACCTGGCGGCGATCCCGTTGTACGAACCAGCGATCGCCGGCTACGCACGCAACCCGATCGAGAAACTGCGGGATCCCGCCGTCGACCGCTTCCTTCGGATCAGCGAGTGGGTTCTGGCCAACCCGACCGCCGCCCGAACGTAGACAAACGAGTAGTCCAGGAAGGGATGAACTCTTCCCAGGCGTGCCGTATGTTGACGATGCCATGCTTTGACCCGATCGTGCCGAGCGCCTACGTGGCACCTGTCCACCGAAGGAGCCCGAACCTGTCGCGCCGGTCCCTCGCCGCTCTGTTCGCCGGCGTGGGTGTCGCAGTCGTCGTCGCCGCGCTGGCCGTCACCGGCACCGTGCTCGCCGACCGTGGCGGCGAGGTCGCGTCCATCGACGGACACCCAGTGACCCGCGACGAGCTGCTCTTCCACATGCGGCGAGTCGCGCCGACGGTACAGAACGAGCTGCGCAACGGACGCCGCCTCCAAGGCGCGATCGACTGGACCACGCCGGTCGGCGACAGGACCGCCCTCGACCTGCTTGCCTCCCGGGCACTCGACCAGATCTGGCGGGACAAGGCCACGCTCATCCTTGCCGAGATGCGGGGGCTCTCCATCCCGATCGACCACGAGGCCTTTCTGGAGCAGCTCGCCGCCGAGAACGAGCACCGGGCCGACGCCGTGGCGAGGGGCGAGACCGTCTACGGCGTCACGGAATTCTCGGCCGAGGAGTACTACTCACACCGCCTCACCGAGGTCACCACCGTCCTGAAGGAACGGCTCAGCGCGGGTCCGGACGGCCCGCTCCGGGTCAACGATGCTGACGTCCAGCGCGCGTTCGACGCAGACCGGGCGGCGTGGAGCGCGAACGCGACCACCTTCAGCTACTCGAAGCTCGTCGTCCAGGTGCCCGACGGCGCCTCCCCGGACTATGTGGCCCGCCTGCAGCGGCGGGTGGCCGCCGCCGGACGCTTGGCCGACGTCGCAGCGCGGGTGCCCGGCGCCACGGCCACGACCGGCACGTACGACGGCGGCTCGGCAGGTGCGAACGCCCACGGCCAGGACCTCATGGCGCTGCTCGGGAACCTCGCGCCGGGCGAGCTCTCCGCCCCGGTCATGGGCACCGGTCAGATCACCTACTACGAACTCGAGCGCAAGACCGTCGACGAGCGTGCCGCGTTCGCAGACTATTCCCGGCGCATCCGCCAGTCGCTCGTCGAGGAGCGGTTCGACCAGTACCTCCAGCGCACGATCGCCAGCAGCGACATCGAGGTGGACGCCGACGCGGTGGACGCCATCAACGCAGAGGATGTGCGGGAATGAATCCTGTCGGTATCACTCCGTCCCTCGCCGCGCGGTCGCGTCGGCGGACCTCGCGGGCGCTGCGCACGGGACTCACCGTCCTGCTCGCCGCGCTCCTCACCGGATCGCTTGTGCCCGCCACCCTTGCTGCCGCCGCCCCGGACCGGCTGGACGCCGCCGCCACCAAGCCGAGCTGGCCGGGCAACCTGGCGAACAAGACCGGCGGCACCGACTACTTCATCGACGCCACGAACGGTTCCGACACCGCGCCCGGAACCTCGCCGAAGACGGCCTGGCAAACCCTGGCCGCAGCAAGCGCGAAGACGTTCGGCCCCGGAGACCGCATCCTGCTCAAGGCTGGTGAGCAATGGCACGACGAGCAGCTGTGGCCGAAGGGCTCGGGCAGCAAGGGCAGGCCGATCACCATCTCGGCGTACGGCGACCGGCACGCACGCCGGCCGTACATCGCGACGAACGGCAACGTGCCGAACCCCTTCAACGCGGACGGCACCAAGAACCCCGAGACCGTCGGACAGACCGGCGCCATCGTGCTGCGCAACCAGCAGTACTTCGAGATCAACAACGTCGAGTTGTCCAACGACGACGACTTCGCGACCGACATCACCGCCGGGTCCTACGTCCGCGACGGAATCATGGTGTCGATCAATGCCGACTACCTGGCCGACGGCGCCGACAGCATCATGGACCACTTCCGCATCTCCGACGTGTACGTCCACAACACCGACGGCCCGAGCGTCTGGCAGCGGATGCACTACGGCGGCGTCAACTTCCAGGTTTTCGGCAGCCGCAACTACAAGGAGTACGGCACCGGCGGCTACTACTTCAAGGACGTGCGGATCGAGGACAACACGTTCGAGAACGTCGAGCTGCACGCCATCCAGTTCGCGTTCAACTGGTTCGGCGCCGACGGCGCAGACTCGGGCCAGTACGACGAGAACGGGAAGTTCCACGAGGGCTGGGAACAGCTGTGGGTGCGCACCCGCGACCTGTACAGCCGGGATGTCTACATCGGGCACAACTACGCCGAAAGCATCGGTCAGGGCGCGATCCAGCTCGCCAACACCAAGAACATGACGGTCGAGTTCAACGAGGTGAACGGCTATCTGGAGCGCTACGACTCAGTGTCCGTCGCGCTCTATCTCTGGGCCGGCGCCAACTCGGTCATGCAGTTCAACGAGGTCTACGGTGGCCCGAACAACGAGTTCGACGGCACGCCGTGGGACCTTGAATACACGAACTTCAACGTCACCTACCAGTTCAACTACTCACACGACAACGCCGCCGGTTGGATGTCGTACATGGGCAACAGCTCCAACTCCGTTGCCCGCTACAACCTGAGCGTCAATGACAACGGCGTACTCGTGAAGAACATGCTGTCGACCAACTACTCGCCCACCTACTTCACGAACAACACCTTCGTCTATGACGGTGCAGACCTCGACTACTTCCACGACGAGACGTTCCTGAGCAGGGTCTACTTCCTCAACAACATCTTCTACAACAGCTCAGCGACGGCTACGACGCCGTGGTATCGCAGGACCGGTGCCCTGCGCCAGGCCGTGTTCTCGAACAACGACTTCTACGAGGCGAGCGGCACCCACTCCAGCCAGCAACCCACCGACCCGCGCGGCCTGCGGGTCGATCCGAGGTTTGTGGGCGACCCGGCGAAGTACGTCACCGGGGCGGGGGTTGAGCAGATCCGGAGGGCCGCGAAGCATTTCCGGCTGCGCGACGACTCCCCGCTGATCGACGCCGGTCGGTACAACCCGCACCTGGGCACTGACGACTTCCTCGGTACGCACATCTACTACGGCGGCGCGCCGGACATAGGCATCGCGGAGAGTCGGATCGGCGAGAGGGTCGACAACCCCGTCGATGACGACCCGATCGAGGAGGAGGGGCCTGACCGGCCCAACCTCGCGCTCGACAAGCCTGTCACGGCGAGTTCGACCCACCCCGGCGCAGGCGGGACCCTCGGCGCGGAGAAGTTGACCGACGGCGACCTTGCGACTCGCTGGGCGGCGGCCGATGACGCGGTCTACCCGATCACGCTCGACATCGACTTCGGCACGGACACCACGTTCGAGGAGGTGTACCTGGACGAGTACACCGACTCGGGCACCAACCCGCGGGTGCAGTCATTCGCGCTGCAACGGTGGGACGCCGGGACCGGCGGATGGGTGACCTTCGCGAGCCACGCCGACGGCATCGGGCACGACCGCTCCGTGACCGGCTTCGGCAGCATCACGACCTCCAGGCTCAGAGTGGCGCTCACCGAGCAGATCGCCGCAGAGGAGTTCACGCCGACCATGACTGAGTTGGCCGTCTACCAAGCCGGCGAGTGATGGCCGGCTAGGGCGAACCAGGGCCTCCTAGAAAGGGCGCCACGAAGGCGATGAAGAGCAGCGCTACTCCGCCGATCCGGCTGGAGATGCGATAGCCCTTGGACGCCGGCGGACGGCGTTCGCCCGCAAACCACCACCGCGGCGCGTCGGACCTAGACGCCGTTGAGGCGGGCGGCGAGCTCTGCGTTTCGGTGCGCGAACTCCGCCCACTCGGCGGGCGTCGCCGCGATCCGCCCCTGCGCGCGGGCGTGCGCGCAGCGGCGAACCCGCCAGCCGCAGAGTCGACCGCCCCGGACCTCGAAGCGGATGAGCACTCCGTCTGCCCAGCCATACGAGTCGACGTCGTACGCCTCGATCGCCGTCGCTCGCTGCTCACTCGTCACCCACTCGACGGCGCGAATCTCCGCGTGCAGCCTGGCCGCCTGCTCGAACGCGAGCCCTCGCACGAGGGTGTCCCGCCGTCGCGTCAGGGCGAGCCTGACCGCAGCCACCGCGTTGGGCTTGCGGTCGAGAACGGCCGCAGCGGTACGAACGAGCTGCGTACGGGCCGCGGGGTCGACGCCGAGCTGGCGAGCCAGCTCGTGACTGGATCCTGCCAGTCCGTCGGCGGTGTACCTCAGGGGCAGCACCCGGTGGAGTGCTGAGACAGCCTGCCGAATCCTCGTGCCGCCGAGGTACGGACCGAAGTGGCGTACCGCGTTGCCCGGCTGGACCTCGTCGACGACCGTGAGCTCGGGCGACCGTGATCGTTTGTCGAGGCGGATGTAGAGCGCCACCTCGCCACCGCCGAGGGCCCGGTTCCACGGCGGCAGTGCGCGTTCGAGCAGGTTGCGTTCGAACCACGCGGCCTCGTGTTCCGACCGGCACTCGGTGGCGTCGATGCGGGTGATCCGCCGCACCATGGGTGCGAGGTGGAGCCGATCACGGAGGTCACCCCAGTACGACTGGACCCGGCGGCGGAGGTTGCGCGCGCGGCCGATGTACAGCACCCGGCCGCGCCCGTCGCGGAACCGGTAGACACCCGGGCCGGTCGGTAGGCGCGCGGTGACGGCCCGGGGACTCTCCTCGGGCGAGCTCGACTGCACTGGATTTGCTGCCTGCATTCGGCTCACGTGCGCGCGGCCGCCTCTGCGGTGAGCGACGCGCGGATCTGGCCGAGGTGCTCGGCCACATGGCCGTCGACGCTCGGCTGGACCAACAGCCGCTCGTACCGCTGGCGTGCTTCGGTCTTGTCCATGGCTGCTCCTCCCGTCGGCCGATTCTTGCGCGGCTACCCTGGCAGGCGTTCACGACAACCGATGTCATATTCGTTCGATAACCTTCGAAACGATCACCATGCGCGCCGAACGTCTGCTCCGGATCGTCCTGCTGCTGCAGGCCCGTGGTCGGGTCACGGCGGCGACGCTCGCGCGCGAGCTCGCGGTCTCCCCGCGCACCGTCCAGCGCGACATGGAGGCACTCAGTGGCGCCGGCATCCCGGTGTACGCCACGAGGGGCGGCGCCGGCGGTTGGGCGCTGGTCGATCGCTACCGCACCAGCCTCACCGGCCTCACCACCAGCGACGCACTCTCCATCGTCGTCGGGCGGTCGCGGGGCATCCTGTCCGACCTCGGCCTCGACGATCCGGGCGAGGGGCCGATCCTGAAGCTGCTGGCCGCGATCGCACCGTCCGCGCGCGAGCAGGTGGAGCACGCCCGCCGGCGGATCTACGTCGCACAGGGTGCGTGGGGGCCGCCACCTCCGCCCGATCCGAGTCTCGTGATCCTCCAGCAGGCGATCTGGAACGACCGGCTCGTCTCGATGCGGTACGGAACGTCGCCGGAAGCCGTCATGGTGGCCCCGCTCGGCCTGGTTCGGCAGGGCGGGACGTGGTACGTCGCCGGCCGCCGCGACACCGGTGACCGTACCTATCGCGTCGATCGGATCTGCGACGTGACCATGGCGGAGGACTCGTTCGAGCGGCCCGCGGACTTCGACCTCGCCGCACACTGGCGGGCTACGTGGACCAGCTTCGACGAGACGCGCCCCCGCTACGTCGTGAAGCTCCGGCTCCGCGGTGACGCTTTGCTGCGGGCGGGATGGGTGTACGCCAGGTCCCGGACGATCTCCGACCCCGACGCCGACGGCTGGGCGAACGCCGTCCTCGACCTCGGCGACGAGGAGAACGCGCACACCGTCGTACGCCAGTTGGGCGGCGACACACTGGTCGTCGAGCCGGCCGAGCTCCGTCGGGCAGCCATCGCGGCTGCGAAGGCGTTCGCCGAGGTCAACGAGGACCCGCAGGGAGAGCTGTGATGGACCTAGGGACGTGTGTCACTGGCGGTTGGTCTCATCGACTGGGGGCTGCGGAGTGCGCGCGGGCAACCGGAGCGATCAGCTGGCTCGTTACCAGCGGCCAGATCCACGAGCTAGCCGCACCGGCCACCGCACTTCGGAACGCCCTCACCACGATCGCTGGCTAGGAGAACCACCCAACCGGCCATCCGTGGCCGACGCGTCGTACGCTGCCGAAAGTCTCTCGGAAGAAGGTTCGGCGACCTGTCGATCCGCGACTTTCCCCGTTCGACCTAGGGGTGAAGAGGGTCCGAGAGGGACCCGGACAGACCAGGGAGACAGAGATCATGAAGTACATGCTGATCATGCGCGCCACCGACGAGGCCTTGGCTGGGATGGTCGACGTCGACTTCAACGAGATGCTCGAGACCATGGGCAAGTACAACGACGAGATGGTCCGAGCCGGGGTGCTGATCGCCGCGGAGGGGCTCGAGGAGGCCGCCAAGGGCGTGGTCGTCGACTACTCCTCCGAGACGCCCGTGGTCACCGACGGCCCGTACGGCGAGACCAAGGAGCTGTTCAGCGGGTTCTACCTCCTGAACGTGACGTCCATGCAGGAGGCTGTCGAGTGGGCCAAGCGGATGCCCATGACCGGCCCCGGCTGCAAGACCGAGATCCGCAGGGTCCCCACGATCGACGAGTTCCCGCAGGACAGCAAGTGGATCCAGAAGGAGCGGGCGTGGCGCGGGTCCACCGGTCAGCTCTGAGCGATGGCTGACCCCACCGGCCGTGAGGCCGTCGCGGCCGTCTGGCGGATCGAGTCCGCGAGGGTCGTCGGTGCGCTCGCGCGGTACACCGGCGACTTCGCGCTGGCGGAGGACCTCGCCCAGGAGGCGCTGGCCGAGGCACTCGTGAGCTGGCCAGCCGACGGCGTACCCCGTAACCCCGCCGGGTGGTTGCTCACCGTCGGCCGGCGCCGGGCGATCGACGCGTTCCGCCGGCGGTCGGCCCTTGACGAGAGGTACGCCGCCCTTGCCCGCGACCTGGGCGAGGGCGGCGTCGTCTCGGGGAGCGCGGCGGCCGATCCAGCGCGGGACGCCGAGGACGTGCTGTGGGATCCGGACCAGATCGACGACGACGTACTCGCATTGATGTTCACCTCCTGCCACCCGGTGCTCTCGCGGGAGGCGCGGGTGGCGCTCACCCTGCGGGTGGTCGGCGGTTTGACGAGCGATGAGATCGCGAAGGCGTTCCTCGTTCCGACCGCGACCGTGCAGGCCCGGATCACTCGGGCGAAGAAGACCCTCGGGGCGGCGCGGGTGCCGTTCGAGGTGCCGCCGCCCGAGGAACGGCCGAAGCGGCTCGGCTCGGTGCTCAGCGTCGTCTACCTGATCTTCACCGAAGGATCCTCGGCCAGCTCCGGTGACGATCTGATCCGGCTCGACCTCGCGAGCGAGGCGCAGCGCCTCGCGCGGGTGCTGACCCGGCTGATGCCCAACGAACCCGAGGTCCACGGACTGCTGGCGCTCCTCGAGCTGACCGCGGCGCGGTTTCCTGCCCGCACCGGGCCGGACGGAGAGCCAGTGCTGCTGGACGACCAGGACCGCCGCCGCTGGGACCGCGCCGCGATCCGCCGCGGCCGAGTCGCCCTGGCCCGCGCGGAGAAAGTGGGCCGGGGTCTGGGCGCGTACGGTTTACAGGCGGCGATCGCCGAATGTCATGCCGTCGCTCCGTCGGTCGACGCGACGAACTGGGAACGCATCGTGCTCATCTACGAAGCGCTCGGACAACTCGCTCCGTCGCCGGTGGTCGACCTCAATCGGGCGGTGGCGGTGTCCATGGCGCAGGGCCCGGCCGCAGCGCTGCCTATCGTGGACGAGTTGGCAGCCGCCGAGCCGCTGTCCAACTCGCATCTGCTGCCGAGCGTTCGCGGGGAGCTGCTCACCCGCCTGGGACGTACGGACGAGGCGCGCACCGAACTGGAGCTCGCCGTACGACTGTGCGGCAACGAGCGTGAGCGGGCGGTGCTGGAGCGAAAGCTCGCCCGCCTCGGCTGACAACGCGTGGAAAGCCCGCCGCCACCATCTGAGTCGAACCGGACGCCGCGACCGAGCGCCGGATCACGACTGTGCGCGCTGCGGCACAGGTACGCAGGCACCGGTCTCGTGCAGGTAGCTGAGGATCTCGCGGTAGGACCTGAGAAGTCCGGTGTCGTGGTAGCCGATGTCGTGTTCCTTGCAGAACGCTTCGACCAGTGGCTTGGCACGGCGGAGGTTCGGCATCGGCATGCTGGGGAACAGGTGGTGCTCGATCTGATAGTTCAGTCCGCCAAGGGCGCGGTCGATGAACCATC
Source organism: uncultured Actinomycetota bacterium (assembly GCA_963720325.1). Classification (GTDB taxonomy): domain Bacteria; phylum Actinomycetota; class Actinomycetes; order Propionibacteriales; family Actinopolymorphaceae; genus Thermasporomyces. Next base: position 145,900 of record CAVRFE010000002.1, read on the forward strand.
CGCCGCGGATATTGCGTGACGTGAGCACCTGCTTGCGCAGGTAGTCCATCCGCTCGTCCAGCAGCGGCATGCCCTTGTGGTTCGGGGCGAACGAAGATCCCATGTACAACCCGAATACGCCCTGATGAACGGCGACGAAGACCAGGGCCTTGCCAGGGGAGAGCACCAGGAACAGCGCGGACAAACAACAGGCCGTGTTCACTGCCAGCAGGAGTGCCTCGATGCCTCGGCGTTTGACCTCGCCACGCCACAACGCACGTACGCCGGATGCGTACAGATCGAGCCCTTCGAGCAGGAGCATCGGGAAGAAGAGGACGCCTGCCAGCGCGCGAGGGTCCGGGCGGCGAGGCCATGTCGCGTGCGTGCCTGGCTCTTGGTCCAGGCGATGCCGCCGACGCTGATGTCAGGATCATGGTCGACGTGGTTGGGGTTGGCATGGTGCCGGGTGTGTTTTCCGATCCACCAGCCGTAGCTCAACCCGACGCCAAGGTTGCCCAGGAGCAGACCGGCGATCCTGGCGTGGCGCTTGGAGGCGAAGACCTGCTGGTGCCCGACGTCGTGGGTAAGGAACGCGACCCGGGCATAGACCACAGCCAGCCCTGCGGCGACCGGGACCTGTAGCCAGGAGTCGCCCAGGGCGAAGAACGCTGCCACGGCTGCGGCGAACAACGTGAGCGTCACCGTAAACCTGGCGACATAGTGCCCCGGCCGGCGACCGAGCAGACCAGCCTGACGGATCCTCAGGGCGAGACTCGCGTAGTCACTACCGCGGGAACTGCCGATCGCAGGTGGACCGATTCGCTGGGAGGGTAGCTCGATATTGGATGTGGACATGGTTGTGTTCCTTTGCGCATTAGCCCTGAGCAGGCTTCGACATGGCAACGACCCGCTTCGGGTTGCCGTAGTGCCTGGAATTGCTGAGTAGTCAGTCGCGCCGACGGCGCGCGACGCTGCCGAACTGGGCAAGCAGGAGCCCGCCGAGGACGGCGATCACCAACGCAAGCGCTATCGGGGTCGAACCGCGCATCCAGAGGAACGAAAACTCGGTGGCACCGGTGTTCTGCAGTATGAACACGGTCAACGCTGTGAAGAGCACGGCGGCGACAGCACAGCTGACGATCCACGCCGAGTCGACCCGCCGAGGCGGGGCCGATGGCCTTTGGACGTTGGGCTCTCTGTAACCCGCGGGAAGCGGGCTCGCCGGTGTCGGTGCCGCGTTCGGATCGATGGGCCCATCATGATCGCGGTGCATGATATTCATGGCAAATCCCCTCGATGGCCGGGCGGCAGGCAGCCTCAGCTCGGGGATGTCGTCGATTCCGGATATTTGGAACTGTACGCTTACGAACACCCGAAAACCAGCGTTCCCCGAAGTTGTGAAGCTGCGCCTAAATGCGTTCGGACCGTCGCGACCGATGGCGAATAGCACCGTGAAACGACGGCCCGATCCGCAGGCCTGCGGGCGGAGCTGGCCCCAGCCAATAAAACGCAGAACCCATCCATATAGGGGTATCGGTTCAGTAACGGACTTCCTATGGTGAATGGGCGGCTGGCGGCGTCGGATGGAGGGGCTCCGGGGTGCTGTGCGGCAGCGGGGCCGCCCCACTGGGCTTTTGGCCGGTCGGGCCGCCCCGCCTTCAGCCGACCACCAGACCTGGCACCGTTGAGGGACCTGCACCAGGCCTAGCGTTCGAGCAGAGTCCGCGCACGGTCCGGGCGGGCTCCTTTGCTGGACAGTAGGTCCTCTCAGCCACACGTGTCACGACCCGAACGGTCCGCTTGCACGCGCCCCACCAAAAGGCGAGGGCCTTCCCGGCGCAAAAGGTCGGCGCCATCTTTACCTCAGTGCACGACGCCATCACCGACGACGAGGCGACAGCTGCCGGCCAGTATGTCGATCAGGCACGTAGCTGATTCGACAGCGGGTGGAGCAGCGTTGCCCGAGAGTGGACTCCATGACGACTACCATCCCCCAGGCCCTCGTGCACGTGCTCGCGATAACGGGTCCCGTCCTCCTCGACTTCGATGGCCCGGTCTGCGCCTTCTTCGCCAGTGGTCGAAGCGCTGATATCGCGAACGAGATGCGGACCACCCTCCAGCGCCATGACATCGCCGCGGAGATCAACAAGGCGTGGGGGCCCCTGCGCATCCTGTCGTTCGCGTACGGACTCGGAAGGCCGGACGTCATGACGGATGTCGAAGAAACCCTCCAGCGTGGCGAACTCAACGCCGCCAGCGATGCCACACCGACGCCAGATGCTGGCGACACCATGCAGGCCTGCCAAGAAACTGGCCGCCCTCTTGTCATCGCCAGCAACAATTCGGGCCCCGGCATCGAGGCATACCTGCGCCTCCACAACCTCAGCCACCTGGTCCACGCGGTCGTAGGCCGAGCACCCGGGCGGCCCGACCTGATGAAGCCACACCCCGACCCGGTGAACCGGGCCCTTGCGATGCTCGACGTCCCCGCCTCGGACTGCGTTCTCGTCGGCGACTCGCTGACAGACATCGAGGTTGCCCACACCACAGGTGCACGGAGCATCGCCTACATCAAGTCGCCCTCTCGACGTAGTGGACTGCTGGCCGCCTCACCAGACGCAGTGACCCAGAGCATGGCCACCCTCGCCGCCGCCATCCGAGCCAGCCAGCCGGCACGTCATGCCGCAACCTGACTGCCGGTCTCCGTACTGAGCCGTCACCGCGTCGCCGCCTGTGCCACCGGGCCAGCCTTCGCCTAGTCCGTCCAGTCCAGCTGGGGTTCGGGAATGCCACACTCTCGACCGTGTGCTTGGGCTTTCGAGCGGCTTGCCTCGTCACCTCGCTGGTATCGAAAGATCCGGCCCGGGAAGATGTCGGCTACCTCGAATTCGTCGTACACTCCGATCTCTCCTTGCTGTGAGCAGCGATGCGGCGAGGCTACGGAGGCCCACCGACATCCCAGAGCCGAAGGAACTCGACTGCACAGAAGCGATCGTCGAAGGTCAGCCGCGCACCCTCACAGCATGCGAACGGGCTGCCCCACTGGGCATGATCGGCGTGCGGAAGACATGCGACGAGGGCCGTTTCCAGTTCACCGGAGTGGCTGATGACCAACGCGGCGTCGTGCTCGGCAAGTGGCGTGAGCAGGTCTCGCCAGAGTGCGGCCAGGGAGTGTGCGTGCCTGTAATAGGCACCGCCTGCGTTGACAAGGGACGCCAACGCTGCAAAGGGTTGATCATCGAGCCACCACTTCGATGCAGCTGACTCTGCATAGACGTCCGGGTCGGTGGCAAGCGTGACCATCTCCTGGTCGACGGCGAAGCCCATCGCGAGGGCCGTCTCACGAGCACGCGGAACCACAGAGGCCGCCACGACCGCGAAGGGCCCCATGGACTCGCCCACCTTTCGGGCCAGGTCGACGCCAGCCTGGGAGAGCTGTGAGCCGCCCGTGTTCTTCCGCAGACTGTGCCGCCGAACCTCGAGAGTCGCCACGGCTCGCGACCCTACCGAACCGTCGCGGGCGGTCCGGGTCGACTAGCGTGGCGCAGATGGCCGATGGATCGGAGCAGAAGACGTTCGACCGGGCAGCGAACGTGTACGCACATTCCCGGCCCTCATACCCGGACACGGCCGTCGCGTCCCTCATCGGTCACCTCGGTTTGACGCCAGGTGGGCATGTGGTGGACCTCGGCGCCGGAACAGGGATCTTCAGCCATCAGTTGGCCGCCGAGGGTCTTTACGTCACCGCTGTCGAGCCATCGGCTTCGATGCGCGCGCGGATCGCCGTGTCCGACCTGACTCAGCCGCATTCAGGCGACGCCGAGTCCACCGGACTTCCGACTGCTTGTGCTGATGCCGTGGTCGCAGCCACGGCTTGGCACTGGTTCGACGCCCGTCGGACCATTGTCGAAGTACGCCGTCTACTCAAGCCCGGCCGTGGTGGCCTTGGATTGCTCTGGAATCTCTATGACGAATCGGTCGGCTGGGTAGCCGAGTTCGCCGCCCTCTCATATCGCAGACGGCGGGAGGACTCACCCAGTGCGCGGGATGGGGCATGGCGTACGTTCTTCGATGGCTTGGCGGGTTGGGAGCCGCTACAGGAAGCACATTTCGCGAATCCGCACACCACGACTCCTGGCCAGCTGGTCGACCGACTGTTGTCGTCGAGCGCTGTCGCCAACCTCGCGACCATCGAGCGCGACGGCATCCGTGACGAGGCGTGGGCATTGCTTCGGCGGCGCGGACTCGACACTCAGCCTCGGCTCATTCTCCCCTACGTTACGACCGTCTGCTGGACCAAACCCCAGCCGCAAGACATGCCAATCCGCGGTACAGCCCGCCCAACGTGACGCCGGTTGCCCGACGTGCACGCGCCGATGGGTGCCGACGCTCAGCGAAGATCAGTACCGAACGAACGTAGCTCGCTCACGCAGCAGATCGATGACGCCAGCCGGAAGGCTGCTGCATGCGCCGAGCTCGTCCAGGCTGCTGAACCCCTGGACCTGCGTACGTATCGTCGCGATCTCCTGGGCCTGCTGTGGGGTGAGGTCGAGGTGGCCGACCATCGCGTCCACGCTGGCATGGTTGAGGTCGACGAGCCCGCCGTCGTCGTAGTCACGTCCGGGCACATCGGGGCGGCCGATGCCGAGCTCACGGGCCATAGCCGGGTCTTTGTCGATGAGGGCCCTGGCTTCAAGGCGGCGGGAACGCGCGTACTCCACCCTCGCGATGGCGGCCATCGATCGGGGGTCAGCCGTGCCCTGGCGGATGCCCGGAGTGACCTGGCCGAAGACTCTCCGGCGCATCCGGAACGAATAGAACGAACCGAGAGCAAGCGTCGTGGGTATGAGCGCGGCCGTGAGCACGGTGGCGATGGTCGGCGCCGCTGACGCACTGTCCACCGTGGGGTCCATCGAGATGGCGACGAACTCGACAACTGTGATGGTCGACAGGCCAACCATCCAACGGAGTTGTGCCCGCTCACGCAGCCGTGCCCACGCGTGAACGGCGGGCACCCAGCCGAGAGTTCCTACGCTGAGCAGAGGAATGAATGCCCAGAGCCAGCTAGCGAAGGTTCGCCAGGGGGAGCTGGCCGGTCGGGCGGCGGAGGTGTAAGGGCCGGGCGGGACGTTCACAGCACATGTGTATCACCCAGGCTCAACTCGCGTGGACAGCCTGGGCGCGGTCAGACGGGCTGCCACAGCTCGACCCGATTGCCCTCAGGATCGGTGACCCAGCCGAATCGACCGACACCCTCCATGTCCTGCGTCTCGTTGGCCACGTCCGCTCCCTTGGCGCGCAACTGCGCGAGCATCGCATCCAGGTCGCGGACCCGGAAGTTGAGCATGGTCTGTTGGGCGCGGGACCCGAAGTAGTCGGTCTCGGACTCGAACGTCGCGAACACCGTCAGCCCGGTTTCCTGACGCCACAGGCCATTCTCATCGGCGTCCAGGCCCAGGCAGTCGCGATACCACGCGCCCAGGGCCACCGGGTCGGCGGCGCGCATGAAGTATCCACCGACTCCAAGTACGCGTTCCATGCCGCCATCCTGCCAGGACGGCGATCGGGCCGGCTGGCAGCGGGGAGTTAGGCCGGTACGAAGCCCAGCTCCATTGCCGTCGGGTCGCGAATGGTGAACCTGCGAGTGCCGTAGGGCGTGTCGAACAAGGGCTCGAGCACATCGGCGTCCGGCGCTACCCGTGCCCACCAGGCGTCGACGTCGCCGACCTCAAAGTTGAACCTGGGTCAAAATGGCGGGTCAGTCGGTCGAGAACCGTTCCCATGCGGATTGGCGACTGACACCGAGCGCCTTCCCGATTTCCTCCCAGGTGACGCCCTGCTTGCGAGCGACGCGCACGGCTTCGGCGAGCCTGCCGTCCAGCGCCTTGATGCTTTCGGTAACGCCAGAGATGACCTTCAAGGGCTCCGCCCGCCAGTCTCCGGTGATGCTGAGCGTGTTGGTGACGTGCACTGCGCCGTCGTCGAGATCGTCGATCCGGTCGGTCGTCTTTTCCATGCGGTCAGGATGCCCTGACAGGGCGGCCTTGTCAAGATTCCCTGACAAGGCGTCCGCGTGGACGAGGCAACTGGGCGTGTGGGCAGGAATCATGTCGCGGCAAGCGGCGGTGTACTGCGAGCCTGACGTCATGACCAACGTGGTGATCACGACCTTGACCGAGCGCCCGGACTACGCCGACCGCATCTATGACCTCGAGAATCCGTGGCCTGAGTTCATGCAACAGGACAAGGTTGCCAAAGCTCTGCTCGGTCAGGTCCGGTCGACCTTTCCGGCGCATTGCGTCGTCGCCACGGACGACGGTGCAGTCGTCGCACGCGGACTGAGCATCCCCTTCTGCGCCGACGGATCGGACCGGGACCTCTACCCCGACGACGGATGGGACGCCGTGCTTACGTGGGGATTTGCCGACGTACGAGCCGGTCGGTCCGCGACCGCCGTGAGCGCGCTCGAGATCGCCATCGACAAGGCGTTCCAAGGGCAAGGCCTGTCGCATCGCATGCTGTTGGCACTGCGGGACGCTGCGCGCAAGGAGGGCTACGACAAACTGGTCGCGCCGGTACGCCCGAACGGCAAGCAAGGCCGGCCAGGCGTTCCCATGCGTACCTATGTCACCGAGGTCCGTGATGACGGACTCCCCACCGATCCATGGCTCCGCGTGCACGTGCGCGCCGGCGGTCGCATCATCAAGGTCGCACCGGCATCGATGCTCATGGGCGGCTCACTCGACCAGTGGCGCGGATGGACGGGACTGCCGTTCGACCGTGATGGTGACGTGGAGGTGCCCGAGGCGCTCGTGCCCGTCCGGTGCGATCTCGCGCACGGCTACGCCGTCTACGTCGAACCGAACGTCTGGATCGACCACGACCTCACGAGCGGGGGCTGAGAGACTCGAACGCGGATGCTGGCGGCGACCAACCGGACGGACGACTGGCTAGGAAGCGATCTCGACTTCGGCGGCAATCACGACCGGCAGGTTGAGTGGAACGGCGGATACTCCGATCGCGGTTCGCGCATGGTCGCCGATAGTCGTTCCGAACAGGTTGAGGATCAGGTCGGAGAAGGGGTTCATGACGAGCGTCGTGTCCGCGTAGCCAGGCTCGGCATTCACGAATCCGCTGACCATCAGCCACGCTGTTACTCGATCAAGATCGCCTAAAGCCCTTCGCAGGCTTGCCAGGATGGCCAACGTCGCCGCGCGTACCCATCGGAACGGGATCTTGACGCCGGGCGGCGGCTGAGCCTCCCTCGGCAGTACGAGACCGAGTTCCTCCAGCCGCTGCTCGACTCGCATGGCCTCTCCTTTGTGATCGCGCACGACGGACGGCAATCTTTGCACCGTTGGTACGCGAAAGCACAGGTCGGAGCGTGGCCTCTGTCCGGCTATCTCGTGGCGCGTTGCGACGGAACCGGGACGCCGGCGAACTCCAGGAGATCGGCGTTCAGCTGGTCCTTGTGCGTGGTTGTAAGTCCGTGCGGCGACCGGATCCCCAGTCCTTGTAGTAGATCTGCGTACCGTCGGTGGTGGTAATCGCCCCCATCGATCCCCCTCAGCCGGTGGCGGTTCCAGTCACCACGCTTGCATCCAGCGGGCCAGGTCACCGCTCGAGACTGATCAACCGTTGTTGGAGCGCGGCACCACAGCGGCAGTCTTCGTCCTCGCACAGCAGGGCGGCCGGGTTTGCTCGGATGAGCCGCGTCGCGCATGCAAGAACATCCCGTACGGCGACCACACGGGCACGGCACCTGCCGATGCGTACCTCGGCGGTGGCAGGTGCCAGATCAGGTTCGATCTCGTCGAATGAGTGGCTGTGACCTGAGAGGTTCGGCAGCTCCATCCACACACCTGGCCCTGCCTTGGCATACCGATAGAACAGCGCCCGCCCCAGGAGTTGCTCGGCCAGATGGATCGTGGTGTTCGACGTGTGACTCACGCCGAGGAGCAGGACATGTCCGTCCAGGTCGGCAAGCGCTTGGATCGGTCCGAGCGGCCAGTCCAGCCGCTGAGCGGCGATCAGGTGTTGTGCGTGGGTGCCGACGGCCAGGAACGAGAGCAACGGGTGAGCTCCCCGCTGGTGCGGAAAACTCTGGCGCAAGGTCTCCGCGATACGTGAAAGCCACCGGGCAACGGGCAGGTCCGGGCTGAATGGCACGGCGCCGGCGAGGGCGTCATCGAAGCTTTCCCAGCTCTCCGCGTTGAAGTAGGCATTGTGCGGTCGGATCAAGCCAGGCGGTGCTGGCAGGTCGCCGGTGTGATCCCAGCTGGCGGCGAGCATCATCACCGTCCCGCACGTCTCGACAAGCGCCCGGCACACGGCACCGGCGCCACCATCAACGTGACCGAACGACCGCAACGAGGCATGAACGACAACCGAGGATGACTCGTTCAGTCCAAGCCGACGTAGGCCCGCTGCGATCTCGCTTTCGGTGACAACCGCGGCTTCGTCCATGGCCTCGAGTCGATCAGGCCCGGGCTACCCTGTCCACCGGATATCAACGGGCAGGAAAGCAGCGGCTGCACGAATGGACAGCCACCCAGGTGTCCATAGCGCAGAAAGGGCGTTGAACATGGCGAACCCCGTCGTGCACTTCGAAGTGATCGGTAAGGATCCGGATCGGCTACGCCGGTATTACGGCGACCTGTTCGGCTGGAGATTTGACACTCCCTCGCCCGTCGCACCCGAGGTTTCGGAACGGGACAGCTACGGGTTTCTCGACCTTGTGACGGCCGAGGACGGGACGGGAATCCGAGGAGGCATCGGAGGCGGCCAAGGCTATGACAGCCACGCCATCTTCTACGTGTTCGTTCCCGACGTCGAAGCGGCACTTCAGCAGGCCGAGAGCCTTGGCGGTACTCGTGTGATGGGCCCGGCCACCTCGCCAAGCGGCCTGGTCGTCGGCCACTTCGAAGACCCCGAGGGCACCCTGATCGGCGTCGCGGGAACGACCTGATGGCTCCGAGCCCGAACTGAACAGCGACTTGTTGGAGGTCGCGCTGCCTAGAAGCCGCGCGACCTCCAACCACCTCAGTCGCTCCCCGGGCGCGCCGACGTTGCCCGCTTCCTTTGGACGCCTGGCTGCGCGTTCAGGTGACCGGCACGCCGAACCACCTGGGCAGCTGGCTGAGCAGCTCCGGCTGGTTTTCACCGACCCACGCCACGTGGCCGTCCGGCCGTAGCAGCACCGCGGGCACGTCCAGTTCCTCGCTGACGTCGACGACGTGGTCGACCCGATCTGCCCGACGGATGTGCCGTGTCCAGCCGGTCTGGCTGCGGCTTGGTGATGCCGGCGAAGTGACCGCCGACCGGATACTGCTTGCCCAGCGCGAGGAACCGCTCCAGCAGACCGCGCTGGTCCATCACCTCGATGCTGCGCGCGTGCAGGCCAAGCGAGCGGACATACTTGGTCGGCTCTGCCTCCTTCTCCAGCACCAGCGCCTGCACGTCGTGTAGCCGTAACTCGCTGGCCAGCATCATGCCGGCCGGTCCGCCGCCGGCGATGATCACGTCAATCATGGAGGCCCCCCAAACTCAACAAGCTTGCCATTGTTTTGCCGCACTGGCACGCCAGTAGAACGCCTCTCAGACGGGCTTCGCCGGACCTCGTCTCCGGAATGGCGCGAGCAGGGCCCGCAGGAGGTCTGCGGCGCCGTAGTGGTTGCCGAACTGGGCTACGCCGCTGAGCAGCTCCCGGACGTGTAGCAGCGATGCCCGGTCGACCCAACCGGGTTCGGGCTGAGCGGCCTCCTGCCAGGCGTCGAAGAACCGGTCCGAGGCGGCCGGACGTGGGAGGAACCGGAACACGCTGATGTCGACTTCTGCCCAGCCGTAACAGACACCCGGGTCGATCAGGGTCGGCCGACCGTCCGACCCGGCGAGCACATTCTCGGCCCACAGGTCCCCGTGCAGCAGGACTGCGGGCATCGCCGGCACCAGGTCGGGTAGCCGCAGGCAGAACCGCTCCACCGCCGCCAGATCGGCCGCCGACAGCTCCTGGCGTACACGGGGCTCGTCCAGGAACCTCAGCACTCGGCGCTCGGCGAAGAACCGATGACCGTCGGCGTCCCACCCGTTGTGCTGCCGAAGCCCGCCGAGCCAGTTGTCGTGCGGCCAGCCGTGCCGCTCGGACTGCGTAGCAGCCTGCAACGCCGCCACGTCCTCGCCTAGCCGCTGCCAGAACGTCGGGCTGTCGTCTGGGCGTTCTCCCAACGCTTGCATCACCAAGGACTCGTCGTCCTGGTAGTACACCCGCGGTAGGGCCACCGTGCCGCTCGCCGCGAGCGCAGCCAATCCTTCCGCCTCGGCGGCCAGCAAGGACGGATCGGACCCGGGAACCCGCTTCACCACCCATTGGCGACCGTCGCCAGCGGTCACCAAGACCGTGACTGCTACGGAGCCACCAGGCAGGAAACTACTCTCGACCGGCTCGGCGCTGATCAATCCCTCACGACGCAACAGCCGGACTGCGGCGTCCAGGTCGCCCTGCTTGCGCGGACCGGCTCCGTCCGTCATCGGCGGGCCATCGACATCGCCAGGCTGACATCACGGTGCCTGCCAGCGGTGGTCATCGGCGTCCTCCTTCGACACTCCGCGTCCTGAGCCACCTGGCACCGGCACCGTTACCAGGAGGCACAGATCCCCTTCACGGTCTGCAGCCATCCCCTGACGCCGTTCGAGTCGGTCCGGCCGGTCTGCCCATCCGTACGACATGCCGAGTCCGTCGAGCACGAGCATGAGCTTCCCGCCCTCGATGGCGTCGACGCATTCGGAGTGCGAGAGGCCATAGCTGTGGAGGAACGCCGCCACCCTCGGGCTCTGCATCGACGTCGGTTCGGTTTCGAAGAGCTTGATCAACTCCTGCTGGATTCCGATGCCAGCAAGGGACAGACCCCAGTCGAGGACCGTGATCCGGTCTGCGTCGACGACCAGGTTGTCGAGCCGGTTGTCGTAGTGCGTGAGGACCGACCTCACCGGCCACTCCTGTGCCTCGCGCACCTTTGCCGCCACCGTCGCCAGATCGGATTCGGTGACGATTTTCTGAGCCAGGAGAAAGGTCAGAACCTTCTCGTCCTCGGGTCGGGATTGGCCGATACACAGGTGAACGCCAAGCCAGCAGTTCAGGTAGTCGGCCCAGGTGGCGAAGCGGCCCCGATATCCACCAGCCCCATCGGGTACGAACATGCCGAAACCCTTGGTCTCCACGAGATGTGTCTTGCGGATCTCTACACCCAACTGGCCGAACCAGTGTGCCGCGTTCTCTGAAACCCGACGATGCGCGGCTGCGTGCGTACCGTGCGCTGGCTGGATCACCGCGTACGGACGTGGATCTTCGCCAGTGGCCAGGATCCTCGGCGTCCGTACGTTCGCACCAGCCGCCCCGTTGGTGATCCATTGGAGCGCGGAATAGTTGTTGCACAAGGTGACGTCGTTGCCGCAGGGGAGCGTGTGTCCGGTCAGGTCTGCGACATTCTCACCGACGTTGGCCCTGCTGAGCAGGATGGCGATCTCCCTGGTGCCGTAGCACACACTCTGCGCGCCGGCTCCGATGAAGCCCAGATTCGTCGTCGCGTAGCCGTGACGTGCCAGGACACTCTCGGCTTCGACGTGCAGACCCGGATCGCTCACCCGGGCGACCCTACATTTCCGGCCCCTGAGCCGTCGCCCGCGTGTCGCGCCGTTGTGGGTATGAGGAGTTCGGCGGGACGGGCGGAAAGGGGTGGATATCGCTGCTGTGATCGACGGTCTGCCGGTACAGGCGTACCAGTTCCCGCCGCATCTCACAGACGGGGAGGATGCGGTCCCGCTCGGCCTTGGCGACCGTCTGCGGATAGTCGGCCCTGGCCTTGCGCTCATCGTCCGCGATCCGCCGCAACAGGAAGGCGTCCACCGTGTCGGCGTATGTCCACGGTTCTTGGTGCGACCCGCGCGAACGCGACCAGAGCAGGGCGTACGCGTGTGCGATCCGCGTCCAGATCTCTTTATAGGACACGATAATGGTCAACATTGCCACGATCTGCAGAATGAAATGTCAGATCCCTGATCAACTGTGGTCACCTCCCACGCGAGTAGTTCCGAGGTCACTACAACATTGCGTGGTCGGATAAATTCCAGCCTCGCGGACTCGGTCAGGTCAACTGATCTCGGCTACCTGCCGCGATCTGGGTTCTGAGCCTTCGCCGCGGCCTTCCGCGCCGGTCGAGGGGTGGACTTCTTCGCCGTCTTCTTGGCGGATTTCTTCGCTGCTGCTTTCTTGGTCGTGTTTTTCACTGCTTTCGCAGTCGGGCTCAGGTCCACGGGTCGACGACCCTTGAGCCGCACCCACAGCCGACCGCGTCCGCCCTGCCCGGTGACGGTCTTCGTTTCGACGAACGGTTGCGCCTTGACCAGATCGCTGAGTTTGCCGAACCCGTAGTTGCGCGCGTCGAACGCCGGGTCGGTGCGGTTCAGGTGGTTGCCGAGCGCACCGAGCGAGGCCCAGTCGTCGTCATCGGTGTCCACCTTGTTCAGCGCCTTGGTCAGTACGCTCTGGATCGGTCGCGGCAGGCCATCTTTCGCCGGCTCCGTCGCAGCCTGGTCGCCGGCGAGGACCTCGAGGAACACGAACTTCTCGCACGCCTCCACGAAGGCTTTCGGCGTCTTGCGCTGCCCGACGCCGATGACCCGCTTGCCCGACTCGCGCAGTCGAGTGGCCAGCGGGGTGAAGTCGCTGTCGCTGGAGACGATGGCGAAGCCCTCGACATTGCCTGAGTACAGCAGGTCCATGGCGTCGATGATCAGCGCCGAGTCGGTGGCGTTCTTGCCGTAGGTGTAGGCGAACTGGTGCTGCGGGGAGATGGCGTTGGCAAGCAGGATGTCGCGCCAGCCGTTGAGGTGCGGGTTGGTCCAGTCGCCGTAGGCCCGCTTGACGGTGATGGTTCCGTAGCCCGCCAGTTCCTCGAACATCTCCTTGATCAGCTTCGGAGAGGTGTTGTCGGCGTCGATCAGGACGGCGAGACGGCTGCTGTCATCGGTCATACGCGGTGGATCTCCTCGATCGGTTGGCCGCCAGTCTCCTGCACGGTGCCCACCTCTCGCAGCCCGACCCGCGCACCTTATCGGCGGCGCCGCGGCGCCAGTTCGGGCGTGGCAAGCGGTGGTTGGGCGAGCTGGTGAGCGATCCTGGCCGCTTCAAGGCGGCTCGAGACGTCGAGCTTTCGCAGGATGTGCGAGACATGGACGCTGGTTGTCTTGACGCTGATGGTGAGCTCCGCGGCGATCTCCCGGTTGGTGTAACCGCGCGCGAGGAGCCGGAGCACCTCGCGTTCGCGCGCGGTGAGACCGAGGACGTCGTCCGGGTCGGTCGGCTCGTCGGTGTTCGGATCGGTGAGGTCGAGGCGGGCCCGCTGGGCGAGCAGGTCGAGCTCGGTCCTGAGCAGCTGCGCGCCAAGTTTGCTCGCGGCCAGGTGCGCTTCGCGGGCGGGGACCGCCGCCTCCAGTCGCGAGGCGCCGGAGGAAAGGAGTGCCTCCGCGTGCCGCCAGCGGCAGTAGGCGGCCGGATATGGGCGCTCCAGCCGATCCCAGACGGTGATCGCCGACTCCCACAGAGCGGGGCGGGAACAGCCCTCGACCCGGCTGTACTCGGCTTCGGCAACCGCGAGCCAGCCGACCGCGTCCACCGTCACCGCAGCCGCATCGACGGCCGATCGCCTGGCCCGGTCGAGCAACTGAGTCGCGCGCTCGCGCGCGCTGTCGACACTCGCTGCGTCGCGGCGGACTGCTGCGAGCTGCGCCCGCTCCGTCTCGGCTCGTAAGGCGAGAGCGCAGAGTCTGGGCGTACGGATCTGGACGTCACCCGGTGCGTCGACTCGCAGCGCGGCGTCCAACGCGCTCGCCGCCTCCTCCGGGCGCCGCTCCCACAGGGCGAGCTCTGCGACAAGGCAGGCGTAGGCGGCCGTCGACTGCGGCTCGAGCGCCGCTTGCTTCGCCGCGTCCAGGTGCCGTCGGGCGTCCTCCAGCTCACCACGCTGGAGCTCCAGTTCCGCGCGGACGATGTGCACCCCCTCAGGCCGAAAGCCGCCGATCCGGGGTGCCGCGGCGTCGAGCACCTCCTCGGCGCGAGCCCAATCGCCCAAGCCGAGGAGAGCTTCTGCCGCGTTGGCTGCCATGACGATGCCGCTGCTTCGCTCGTACCCGAGCTGGCGCGCCTTGGCGACTCCCTCGAGCGCGTCCAGAGCAGCCTCGCGCAGCCGGCCGCCCGTCAGATACACGTCGGAGAGCAAGATGTACGTGCGCAGCTCCTCGACCGCCATGCCGTGCTCCCTCGCACGCCGGCGGGCGTCCAGGAGGCACTCGATCCCCTCGGCGCCGAACCCGAGGAGATGCAGGTCGAGGCCGAGGACGGCGAGCGCCCGCAGCGCCGGCCGATCGTCCCCGATCGCATCGGCGACCGCCAGCGCCTGTTCGCAGGCGCCGCGCGACTCGACGATCTGCCAGGAGAGCAGCAGTGAATTGCCGAGAGCAGCGAGGACACGGGCCCGCTCTGGGGAGGGCGGCTGGTCCGGTATCAGCTCGGCTGCCCGCTCGTACGCCGTCCGGGCGCCCTCCTGATCGCCGACCGGGAGGAGAAAGGTGCCGAGCCTCTCGTAGAGCAAGCCGACCTGCGTCGCGTCGTCGTGATCGGCCAGCGAGATCACCTGACGCATCAGCTCGGGGGCACGCTCGCCAGCACCAGCGAAGTAGGCGACCTCGGCTGCCCGGGCGAGCACCGCGCCGCGGCCGAGCCCAGCCGCTGCCTCCGGGTCGGCGACCTGCCACCAGAGGTCGAGCGCACGCTCGAAGTGCCGAAGCGCCTCCGCCGGCCCGGAGACCGCCTCTGCGTCCAGCGCCGCCTCGACTGACGTCCGCAGCGCCTCGATGGGCCTTCCGGCTGACGTCCAGTGGTGCGCCAGCTCGGCCGCTGTCGAGCCAGCGGCGAGACCCGGCTCTTCGCTCAGGGCTCGGGCCAGACGCTCATGAAGGTCTTCGCGCTCGCCCGGCAGGATCGTGGTGTAGACGGCTTCGGCCAGGAGCGCGTGCCGGAACCTGAACGAGCCCGCCGGCTGGTTGGGGACCAGCACGTCGTGCTCGACGGCCCCGCGTAGTGCCTCGACGAGACGTGCCTCGGGCAATACTCCGATCGCGGCGAGGAGCCGGTACGGGACATCGCGTCCCGCCGCGGCGGCAACTCGTAGGAGCGAGCGGGTCTCGCCGTCCAGGCCAGCGATTCGCCGCAGCAGCACGTCGCGGAGAGCTCGGGGAAGCGTCCGCTCGCCTCGGCCGGCAGCCGCGAGGAGCTCCTCGGCGAAGAACGGATTCCCCTGGGACCGCTCGTAGATCTCGTTCGCCAGCTTCGCCGGGACGGGCGCTTCCTCGATCCCGCCGAGCAGTCGCGCGATCTCGTCCCGCCCAAGCGGCTCCAGCGCGAGAGCCTGTGCCGCCCGCGCGCGCAACAGCTCCGCGACCAGGCGTCGCAGCGAGCTGTCCCGCTCGAGGCCCTCACTGCGGTAGGTCACGACCAGCAGCAGCCGCCGTTGACGGGCGGCGTGGGCGATGAACGACACGAGACCCAGCGTTGATCGGTCGGCCCAATGCAGGTCCTCGAGGATGAGGACGATCGGAGCCGCGGCGCCCAGATGCTCGAGCAGGGCGAGCGTCTCTTCGAAGAGGCGAAGTCGCGATTCGGGGCCGCCCGGGCGGACCGATGCTGGCTCCGATGACTCCGTCAGGTCCGGAACGAGACGCGCCAGCTCCGGATGGGCGCCCGCCGCAGCCGGAGATCCGCGCAGCGGCCACAGCGCCTCGACAAGAGGGAGATAGGGAACGCCGCTACCCACGAGATCGATGCATCGCCCGCTCAGTACGGTGGCACCCGCTCTCCGCGCCCGGTCGCCGAGCTCGGACACGAGTCGGGTCTTGCCGATGCCGGCTTCGCCCTCGATCAGCACCGTGGAGCCGCGAGCATCGGCGGACGCCGCGAGCGCCACCTCGAGGCGCTGCAGGGCATCGGTGCGCCCGACGAGGCTCGGCGGCGCTTCCCTTGGCTCCATGGCTGGTTCGAGTATGCCCCGCGGATAGGTACTTGGCGGACGGAAGATAAGGCGGACGTCCCGATGTGCAGACGCCTGCCTCCGGCCAGTATCGAAACGCGATCTGAGCGCACCTAGCCGACCCGATGCCGTCGACGACTTCGACGGCCAGGTCCCGACGAGGAGAGGCCATGTCGACACAGCGGCAGGTTTGGGACGCGATGCAACTCGTCAACGAGCAGGATGCCGCGACAGTCGGACGCTTCATCGAACGGCTCGAGCTCCGCGGCACGGACCCGACGTTCATTGCCTACCGCGAGGCCTATCTCGACGTGATGGACTTGCCACGAGCGGCGGAGGTCCTGGACATCGGCTGCGGCACCGGCGTCGTGGCCCGTGCACTCGCCTCGCGTGACGGGTTTGCCGGCACCGTCACGGGGGTCGATCAGAGCGAAGACTTCATCGCGGTCGCCAAGACTCTCGCGGCGAACGAAGGCGTCGGCGACCGCGTCCAGTTCGCCGTCGGCGATGCGCACAAGCTCGACTTCCCGGCCGCCAGCTTCGACGCCGCCATCGCCCACACCCTCATCAGCCACGTCCGCGACCCGGTCGCGGTGCTCGAGGAGGCCGCGCGCGTCGTCCGCCCCGGCGGATTCGTGGCCGTCTTCGACGGCGACTACGCGTCGCTCACCTTCGGCGGCTCTGATCCGCACCTCGGCGAGGTTGTGGAGCCCGCGCTCCAGGCGATGATCATGAGCTCGCCACGGGTCATGCGCGAGCTCTCGCGCCTGCTGCCGAAGGCCGGACTGCGGCTGATCTCCATGCAGGCCAACGTCTATGCGGAGGCCGGCTCGAGCACGTTCATGCTGAATCTCGCCGAGACCTATGGTCGGCTGATCGCCTCGACAGGCCAACTTCCCGCCGCCCAGGTCGACGCCTGGCTCGCGGACCAACGATCCGCCGCCTCCGAGGGCACCTTCTTCGCCGCCTGCAACTACTACGCCTACGTCGCACAACGCTGAGGGAGGTGCCGGCGCGTCCCACGCGGACTTGACTTGAAGTGCGCTTGAACCGCAACGCTGAGGCGATCGGAAATACGACGGCCAGCACAGGAGACGACGTGGGATCGCTTATGGCGGGAGTGTCCAGCGACCGGCAACAGCAGATCGAGTCCCGGCTCTCGGGCGATGTCATCGCATGGCTGACCACAGTGCGGCCAGGCGGCCAGCCGGACACCGTCCCCGTCTGGTTTGTCTGGACGGGAGACAAGATCCTCATCTACAGCAAGCCAAACCAGGTGAAGCAGCGGAACCTGATCAGCAATTCGAAGGTGTCGGTCGTTCTCGATGACACCAAGCAGGGGTACGACGTGCTCCGTATCGAAGGAAACGCCCGCGTCGTCAGGGATCATCCCAGCCTCGATGAGCTTCCGGCGTACGTCGAGAAGTATGCCGAGCGAATCGTCGCCATCGGCTACGGCAACGCCACGCGCTTCGCAGCTCACTACTCGGAGGCGATTGTGGTTACGCCGACGAAGATCAGGGGTTTCAGGGCGGCGCAGCAGAGGTCCAGATGACAGCACTTCGATCCGACCTGCAGGCTCGCCTGGAGCGGGAGCGTCATGCCTGGCTCTGCACCGTACGCCCCGACGGCTCACCTCACCTCACCCCGGTCTGGTTTGTCTACACAGCTGGGGAATGGTGGATCGGCAGCTCCGAGCGAAACGTCAAGGTGCGCAACATCGAGGCCGACGCCCGCGTATCGATCGCGCTCGAGGACGGGATCTCACCGGTCGTGGCCGAGGGGCGCGCACAGGTCCTTCGCGACAGCTTCCCTCCCAACGTGGTCGACGACTTCGCAGCCAAGTACGACGGTTGGGACATCACCACGCCGTACGAACGTGGTGGTCGGCGGGTGCTCTTGCAGGTCGAGGTCCAACGATGGTTGCTGGCCGGCACCGCGCAGTAGGCTGCCTCGCGCTTGGTCGCACCGAAGACCCCGCGCCCGCAGAACCTGAGAGGACACTCGGCGCGAGTTCCCCCGTATTGCCTGTCAGGACGGGCGAGTTGCGCGCCGGTCCTTGCGCTGCGCAAGCTCCTCGTCGTCGACCAAGGTGAGCATCGGCTTGCCGGGCTCGCAGAGCATCGTGACGACGAAACGAAGCGGGATGTCGTCGCGGTTGTTCCCGTCCTGGTAGTGGATGACGTCGCCGCCGGGCTCCCAGAACGCCTCACCGGTGCGTACGACTCGTTCCGGATGGCCCTCTATCTCCAGCAGCATCTCCCCTTCCAGCACGTAGCCGAACGCGGGACCGAAGTGCCGGTGCGGCGGAGTGCCAGGGTCGCCGGGTGGAAACTCGACGACCACAGTCATCGCGTGCGCTCCCGTCGGGATGAAGGGCGGCTCGGCCTCCTGCACTGTGGTGAATGCCGTCTGCCATGCGGTCGATCTGGGCTTCGGCACGGCTGCAGTCGGCTCGGTGGTAGTCGGCTCGGTGGTTGTCGGATCGGTGCCTGGCATGGAAGTACCTCCTTGACCGTGGCGGGTGGTTGGACTGGCGTTAGCTGCCGGCCGCGGCCCGGCCCGGCCATTCGGCGTATGTGGTTTCGCCGACTGCGGTGCGCTGGCGCGGCACCAAGGAGTGCTCGCCCACCTTGGCGTCGAAGTAGAGCGCGCTCGGGTCCGTGACCACCTGGCGCGGATCGCCCCAAGCAGCAAGGGCATCCCGGAAGAAGTCGTCCATCCGGACCTGCTCGGGCCCGGCGATCTCGACCATGCCGTTCAACGGCGTCCCCATCGCGACCATGGCGACTCTCTCGGCAACATCGTCGCCGGCGATGGGCTGGAAGAGAACGTGCGGCATTCGGACGGTCCCGCCCTCCGTGGCGGCGTCGGCCATGCGGTGATCGAACTCGAAGAACTGCGTCGCGCGCACGATCGAGTACGGGATCGAAGAGTCTGCGATCAGATTCTCCTGAACGAGCTTGGCCCGAAAGTAGCCGCTGTCGGGAAGCCGCCCCGTCCCCACCACGGACAGCGCGACATGGTGGCCCACGTCGTTCGCTGCCTCTGCGGCGAGCAGATTGCGGGTGGAGGTCTCGAAGAACTTCAAGGCAGCGGCGGCTTCGAACGACGGGGAGTTCGCCAGGTCTATTACCACGGAGGCGTCGACCATCACCTCCGCCAGCCCTTCACCGGTAAGGGTATTGACGCCTGTGCTCGGCGCTGCCGCAACTGCCTCATGCCCCGACTCGCCAAGCTTGGTGACAACCTTCGAACCGATGAGGCCTGTGCCGCCGATGACGACGATTTTCATGACATGCCTCCCTACTCGGGGGGCATCGTACGAGCACCAATGACTCGGCCCACGTTACCGGCTGCTCATCGGCCCGCGGTCTCGACGGTGACGGCGACCTCGGCGATGGTTGGCATTCGCAGCAACTCCTGGCGTAGCCCGTCAACCCGCCTGATCAGCTGATTCGCGGACCCGTCGATCGCTTCCGGCACCGGCACCACTCGGGCAATCACCAGCAGTTGCGCCGGACCCACAAAGATTACGTCGAGGGCCCGGATGTCGGCGACCCAGGGCGGCCGGAGCACGGCTGCACGGATCGGCAATATCACGTCCTGCGGCGCCGCTTCGTCTACGAGCAACGCCTTCGAACGACGGGCGAGGAGGACCGCCACCACGATCAGGAGGACACCGATGCAGATGCTGGCCAAGGCGTCCCAGGCCGCCCAACCGGTGAGCAGGTGCAGGACCAGGGCCGCCAACGCGAGAGCGATTCCGACCAGCGCGGCGGAGTCCTCCAGGTACACGGTGGACGCCGTTGGGTCCGATATGCAGGGTCTCCGCCCACAGAGCGGCGGATCCGGTGACCAGCGCTGCCGCGCCCTTGGCCACCGCCACGAGGACGTTTGCTCCCACGGCGGTCAGGACGGTACGAAGGCTCGACCCGCCCTGATCGTCTGGTCCGTTCTGTGGCTGAGTCATGACAAGCTTTCTGCACGACCGTAACCACAGACCCTGTGGCCGTCCGAGTGCTCAGCCGGTGAAAAGGTCGGTGAGCTCGTCGGCGTGGTCCTCTTCTTCCTTGAGGATTTCCTCCATCAGCCGACGAGTGGTGGGGTCCGCATCTCCAAGCCAGCGGATGATCTCTGCGTACGTGCCGATGGCAATGCGTTCGGCGACGAGGTTCTCCTTGATCATGCCCTGGAGATCTGTGCTCGGGGGTGTGGAGTAATCGGTGTGGGATCGCTCGGTCAGAGTCGCCGGGTCCAGGTCGGGTAATCCGCCGAGTTGGTTAACCCGGTCCGATACCCGCTGGAAGTGCCCGAGCTCCTCGGCCGCGTGTTCGCGGAACATCGCGGCGACCTGCTCCCGGTCGATACCCTGCGCGACGATCGCGTTCTGCGTATACCGCAGGTAGCACACCATTTCGGTGGCAACGACCTGGTTGAGCACCGCGATGACGCGTTCGACGTCCTTGGTGTTGGAAGCGGTGACCGCGCCCTGCTCGATGTGCTGCCGCGCCTGATCACGGATCTGAGCCATGTCGATGGCGAACTGGTTAGGCATGAAATCCCCCGTGCTGGCGACAGGTTCAGCGGGGTCCTGCCCGACGTGGCCGTCCGTCAAACGCCGACGCGACCAAGGCACGACAGGAATGGCTGGACCAGCCAGACGATGGTCAATCGACCTGGGAACGTGCCTCCATTGCGCTGAGCTGCCGGTGAACGGCGGCTGTGGTGCGGTCGACGTCGCCAGTGGCGAGTAGGTCCAACAACGCACCGCGAAGGACGGCGAGCACGAGGGTCCGGCGTTCCTCGCCATCGGAGCGCCTGCGCTCCCGGGCAGGTTGGGCGGCGGCCAGGACCTCGAGCCAGTCATGGACCGTCGCCCTGGCGAAGCCGGCCCAGGCGCCGCCGGGCTCGACGAGCGACCGGGCATATCCCTCGACCCACAGGGTCAGCAGTGGGCGGTGTTCGGGGCGGGTGAGCCAGGACCAGATCTGCAGGCCGGTGTCTCGCAGGCCGCGCGGGGCACCGCCGGCCGCCTCGCGGAGTTGGTCCAACATGGCGAGCTCGTCCAGCCGGGCGCGCGCCAGTAACGCGCGGATCAGGCCGTCCTTGTTGCCGTACAGGAACATCAACACCCGCGGGCTCGAGCCGATCGCGGCAGCGAGTGGCCGTAGCGAGATGTCGGCCAGTCCGTGCTCGAGCGCATAGCCGTACGCCGCTTCGAGCAGCTCGGTCTGGCGTACGGAGGGGGTTGGCCCGTCCGGATCCATGGCGCTAGCGTAGACGCACTGAAACAGTCGTGTCAGTGAGGCGGCGGCTGGCGGGAGATGACATGGAACGTGAACGGACACCGGTGATCCGGTCGATGGGAAAGCCCGGCGACCTCGGCTGGGTGGTCATGACCCACGGGGTCACCTACGCCGAGGAGTACGGCTGGAACTGCGAGTTCGAAGCCCTGGTTGCCAGGATCGTCGCCGACTATGCCGCCAATCGCGACGCGGATCGGGAGTCTGCGTGGATCGCCGAGCTGGACGGGACCCGCATGGGCTGCGTCTTCTGCGTGCGCGGCGACGACGGTACGACCGCCAAGCTCAGGCTTCTACTCGTCGCACCCGCCGCTCGCGGCCTGGGTGTCGGCACTCGCCTCGTCCAGGAGTGCCTGCACTTTGCCCGCCGTGCCGGCTACGGCAGGATCAGCTTGTGGACGAACGACGTCCTCGCCTCGGCGCGGCGCATCTACGAGGCTGCCGGGTTCGAGCTCACAGACGAGGCCGAACACCAGAGCTTCGGGACCGACCTCGTGGAGCAGACATGGCGTCTCGAACTCTGAGTGCTCAGAGTGGCCGGCCCTTGGCTCCGCGGCCAGAGTCAATGTCGAGTCGGGGCAGTCGGCTCCGACTTCTCACGACAGCGACTGACCTCCCACCAACCACGTTGCCGGCTACCTACGAGAACTGAACCCCCGATTACCGAAGGAGCACCAGCCATGTCACTCGCCCGCGTCCACAACTTCGCCATCTCACTCGACGGCTACGGCACCGGTGAGGGTCAGAGCGCCGACGCACATTTCGGTCACGCCGGCGACCGGCTGCACCGATGGATGTTCGCCACCCGGTCGTGGCAGCAGACCAGCGGCAGCCGCGGCATCGACGACGTTTTCGCCCAGCAGTACGGTCCGGGAGTCGGCGCCGAGATCATGGGTGCCGGGAAGTGGGGCCACCCCGGATGGCACGAGGACCCGGACTGGAAGGGCGCCTGGGGACCCAATCCGCCGTTCCACACGCCGACCTTCATCCTCACCCGTCACACGCGCCCGTCGATCGAGATGGAAGGCGGAACGACTTTCCACTTCCTCGACGCCTCACCGGCCGAGGCGCTCGAGACAGCCCGCAAGGCTGCCGACGGCAAGGACGTACGCATCGGCGGCGGCCCCACCATAATCCGCGAGTTCCTTGCCGCCGGGCTCATCGACCACATGCACATCGTGGTGGTCCCGATCCTGCTCGGCCGAGGTGTACGCCTCTGGAACGGACTGGAGGGCCTCGAGAAGGACTACGCGGTCGAGGCCACCTCCTCGCCCAGTGGAGTCACCCACGTGACGTTCACCCGTAACGGTCAATAGACCACCCCGGCCACAGGCCCCGAGCAGCACCTGCTCGGGGCCTCCGGCGCTCCGCTCATGCTCTCGGCTCCGCTATCGGGGTGTTCTGGCCCCCAGCGAGCCACCAACGCCCGTCGCGTTCGACGAGGACGTACATCGCCATCTCGGAAAAGCCCTCGGGCTCGCCGTCCTGGGCGAGTGCCTGGCGACAGACGTGGGCGACCGCGACTCCCCGCGCGGGTGCCAGCACCTGAACGATCTCGTACTGCGACGGCGGAGCCACCCGTCGGGTCATCAGCGACCGGTGCGCCGCGTTGAGGTTCGCGAAACCGGACAGGGTGCCCCCGTACGGGCTGCCCCACACGACGTCGGCGGCAAACATGCCGTCGTACCGGTCCGCGTCGTACGCCTCCACGCCGGCCTGCAACTCGGCGACGAGGCGTTCGACCGCGGCCCTTGCCCCTGCGTGTGCGGCCGGGTCTCCCACGGCGGGCCGCTCACCGCTGGAGGCGTCCGGCGATGCCGGACGCAACGGCTTCAGCGCCGCCGCCCAACGCACCAGGGCGGTGAGCATGCGGTCGCGAGCCACTTCGCGATGTGGTCGCGGTGTGCACCCGTGATCGTCGAAGTCGTCGAACAGGTTCAACGCAACCTGGGGTCCGACGCCGGCCATCCCGAGCTCCGCGGTGATCGCCCGCAGGTGTTCCACCGCACGGACGCCACCATCGGTGCCGTAGCCGACGAAGGCCACCGGCTTGTCCCGCCATTCCGGGTACAGGTGATCGAGCGCGTTCTTCAGCACGGCCGACGTCGAGTGGTTGTACTCCGGCGACACCAGCACGTAGCCGTCGAAACTCGCGACCAGCTCCGACCACCGGCGGGTGCTGTCCTGGGTGTACGGACCGAACGCGGCGGGGCTCGGTTCGCTCAACATCGGGAGGTCGACATCGGCTAGGTCGACCACCGTCAGCTCGCACTCCGGGGTGGCGGCCGCACTGACCCACTCGGCGACCGACCGCGCGCGCCTCGCCGGTCGGGTGCTGCCAACGATGACGGCCAGGCGGGTAGTAGCGACGTGCACGATGTCCTCCAGTCGACTCGACGGCTCGAACGGAACGGACGCTAGGGGGTCAAGTGGACTTGAACGCAAGCGTCGACCGGGGAACTATCGACTGATGGACTACGACTGGCACGAGCCCGGACTCAGCGTCGGCCAGGTCGCCGAGCGCATGCAGATCGCCCGGTCGGCGGTGCGTTGGTACGCCGACCAGGGTCTGCTTCCCTGCGAACGCGTCGCCGGGAACCAGCGGCGCTTCTACGGCGATGTCCTCTGCCGGGTCGCGATGATCGGTGCCGCGCAGAAGGTCGGCCTCACTCTGGCCGAGATTCGTCACGCGCTCGAAGCCCTGCCCGCCGGGCAGGTGCCAACGCCGAAGGACTGGGAACGACTCGCCACCCAACTACGCAGCGTGCTCAATCAACGGATCGAGCATCTGTTCACCCTGCTCGACGAGATGACCCCGCGCTGAATCGGGATGACCCCGCGCTGAATCGAGCCCGGGTGGTGGGCTCAGGCGGTCGGGCCGTAGTGCTCGGCGATGGCTTGGGAGGTGGCCCACCGGCTGTACGTCGGTGACTGCGGCCAGCCCTCGGGCGAGTCCTGCCACTCCTCCTGCCGCCCGTACGGCAGTAGGTCGATCAGTGCGAAGCTGTGGCTGAGCTGCTCGGTGCCGCGGCCGCTGGTGTGCCAGGTGCGATAGACCGTGTCGCCGCCGCGTAGGAACACGTTGACAGCGAATCCGGCGTTGGGCGGCGCGCCGACGTCCGTGCCGAATGGGCTGTTGGCCGTGGAGTACCAGGCCATCTTGTTCCCCACCCGTCGCTTGTAGGCGAGTGCCTCGTCGATTGGGCCCTGGGTGACGACGACGAACCGGGCGTCGTAGTTGTCCAGGAACTCGAGCCGAGTGAACTGCGAGGTAAACCCCGTGCAGCCGTCGCACTGCCACTGCTCACCAGGGGACCACATGTGGTTGTAGACGATCAGCTGCGACCTGCCGCCGAAGATCTCCGCCAGCCGGACTGGCCCCTCCTCGCCCTCGAGGACGTAGTCGGGCATCTCGACCATCGGCAGCTGGCGGCGCTGCACGGCGATCGCGTCGAGCTCTCGGGTCGCAGCCTTCTCCCGGGTACGCAGTGCATCGAGTTGACGCTGCCAGGTGTCGGCGTCGACGATCTGCGGTAGTGCGTTGGCGGTCATGAAGCTCCCCAAATGATCATCGTCGTGTCCACGCCATGTGGCTCCCAGGTAGAGACCCCGCCCGGTCGAAGAACTCATCGGTGGCCGGCCGACCTCACGAGAAGTGCCCCGGCGCAGAGCCCGGGTCCGCTCGATGATCGGACGCGAGGCTCAGCGCTCGGGGCAGTCTCGACCCGCCTGGGCGGGCAGGCCTGGCTACGGCTTGATGTTCTGGTTGTAGTGGAACAGGTTGTCGGGGTCGTACTTCCTCTTGGCGTCCACTAGCCGGTCATAGTTGCCCTTGTAGTTTGCCCGGATGCGTTCCTGGTCGTCGTCGGCCATGAAGTTGATGTAGCCGCCGGATTCGGAGTGCGGGGCGGTTGCCTGGTAGTAGTCGCGTACCCATTGGGTGTTCGCGTCGTTCTCGGCGGGATCGGGCCACATGCCGGCGATTACGGTGGCGAAGTTGGCGTCGCGGTAGGCGAACGCGGTGCCGTCTGCGGCGACCCGGTGGCTGGCGCCGTTGATGGGGTAGATGTGCACGGTGGAGTTCACCGCGGGGAGTTTCGGGCCGTGCACCAGGTGCGCCTCGATCGCAGCGTCTGTGAGTTCGGTGTTGAAGTTCGCCTTCCAGTAGTGCTGCAGCCCAGGCGGAACGAGGGCGTCGAATGCGCTGTTGAGTGCCGGGTAGGGCATTGGCCCTACGTGTGCGGCGACGATCGGCGCGACGTCCCGGAACGGCTGGACCGCCTTCTCGCCCTGGTCGAGCGCACCGGCCCAGCACGCAATGATCGCGATGAACGGCTCACCGTGCCGGTCTGCCGGGATGAATGGCAATGGCGGTGCGATCTGGAAGGCCGGGAAGGCGCCCAGTTGCTCGGGCGCGTCGGCGATGAACTCCCGGAAGAAGCGCAGCACGTCGCCGGCTCGGTCCATTTCGTAGAAGATCGGTCCGCCGAAGATGTCCTTGACGGGGCTGAGCTGGAACTCGAAGGAGGTCACGACGCCGAAGTTGCCCCCGCCGCCGCGAATCGCCCAGAACAGGTCCTCGTTCTCCTTCTCGCTCGCGACGAGGAGCCGGCTGTCGGCGGTCACGACGTCTGCCGAGATCAGGTTGTCGCAGGACAGGCCCAGACCGCGCGCGAGATAGCCGATGCCGCCGCCCAGTGTGAGCCCGCCGACGCCGGTCGTGGAGATGATGCCGCCCGTGGTGGCCAGCCCGAACGGGTAAGTCGCGGCGTTGAAATCTCCCCACGTGGCGCCACCCTCCGCACGTGCGGTCTGGGCCACCGGGTCCACCCGAACCCCTCGCATTGCCGAAAGGTCGACCACCACCCCGTCATCACAGGTGCCGAAACCGGGAACGCTGTGGGAGCCGCCCCGCACGGCGAGGTCGAGCTGGTTCTCCCGGGCGAAATCGACGGCGGCCATCACGTCGCCGGCGTTCGCGCACTGCACGACGACCCGAGGCCGCCGATCGATCATGGCGTTGTGTACCTTCCGCGCCTGTTCGTAGCCCTCGTCACCGGTGGCGATCACGGCACCGCGCACCCGTTCACGCAGCTGTTCCATGGTCGGAGCGCCCATGGGTCCTCCCGTTCCCTTGCTTGACTTGCGACCAGGTGGTCGCGAATAAGACATCTGCGACGAAGTGGCAGATCAGTAGTGGT
This sequence comes from uncultured Actinomycetota bacterium, assembly GCA_963720325.1. GTDB lineage: Bacteria > Actinomycetota > Actinomycetes > Propionibacteriales > Actinopolymorphaceae > Thermasporomyces. The sequence goes on from CAVRFE010000002.1 coordinate 172,465, forward strand.
TATGCCAGTCCGGCGGTCGCCCTTTGGCGGACATACGCTGGGCCGATTCGACGATCGATATCACGGATGGTCGTGGACCTGGCAACCTCAAAATTGTCAGTCCCCGCTGGGTGCGCTTATCCTGCGCTTTGATCCCATCGCAGGTCAAGGATTCCATTCTCCGTAAAATAATTGACGCGACGCCAAGTCGGATGGTCACTTGTATTGCTCTCGAGAGGGGCTTTGGTCCTGAATCATCCAACCGGTCAGATTTCAGGCACAAGCCGCTTTATCGTTGACATTCGTACGTCCTTTCAAAGCTCGCTTCCGATCGGAAAGAAGTTCGGACCGCATGTTCAGGAGGCCCAAGAATGGATCGCGAGGAGCTTCGTGGGCGGCAGCGGCCACTCAAGGACCAGTACCGATCCGACCCTGGCGCAGCTCTCGTCACGCTGCGCGCCGACGGGGCCCTGGATCGCGGCGATGTCACCTGTTCCGTCCAGACCGGTCGCGCGCTCGTGCAGGCCGGTCTGCATCCGGCGACCGGTGGCACCGGAGCCTCGGCCTGCTCAGGCGACATGCTCCTGCAGGCACTCGTCGCATGTGCGGGGGTGACGCTCAGAGCCGTGGCGACCAATCGCGGCATCGACGTGACCGGCACCGTGCTGGCCGAGGGTGATCTCGACTTCCGCGGCACGATGGGTGTCGACCGTACGGCTCCGGTCGGCTTCCAATCGATCCGACTCCGCTTCGACCTCGAGTCCGACGCGTCAGCCGAGGACCTTGACGCGCTGATCAGGACGACCGAGCAGTACTGCGTAGTCTTCCAGACCCTCGCGTGTCCACCGGAGCTGTCGCTGACCCGGGCCTGACTGCGCGCAACCACGACCGTGGTCGAACGAGGTGGTCCAGCAGGCGGTGGGCGAGGCAACCGAAATCAGGCCGGGGTCCAGGATGCGCGCCCGCTAGAGACGTCTATCTCGAGGCGCCCGGCGATTCGTGTGTTCTCGTCTTCGCGCCGAGAATTGTCGACAGAGTCGACGGGCATTACCTCCGCCAGCTCGATGGTGACGCGCCGGGTTGCCTCAGGGAGTACGAAAGGACCGAGGGCCCCTACCGTCTCGGCGCTGCCGGCACTCGCCGGCTGCTGCTCCCCGCCTACGGTCAGGATTGCACCCCAGTAGTGAGGATCGGCCGGCGGCTCCAGCACCACATCCGCGTCCACGCCCGGGCCGCTGCCCTGCTCGTCCGCCGTCAGGCCGGGCACCAGAGCGTAGGTCAGCGAGACCATTCGATGGACCGGCTTCCCGGCAACGTGCTCGCTGTAGTCACGGTGAACTATGTCGTCCGAGTAGCCATCGGCGCGAAGCCCTCTGGCGAGGAACCGGTGTCCAGCCAGGAACTCCCCGCAGTCGACGTCAAAGGCCACGAGCATGGACATCGCCTCCTACCGTGATGCTGACGACAGCATTGCACCCTTCCTGCCGCCACGTCCCGCCCGCGCCGGCTGCCTTCTGGCCGCGGTTCAGTCGTCTGGCGACTTCTCGAACCACCAGCCGGTATCCCCGATCGGGGTGATGGTGACGGGCCCCAGGTCGCTCTCCCACTCGCGTGGCCGCTCGTGGGGGGAGTACAGGTAGGCGAAGTTCCACCTGATCCCGCCGCCGGAGCGTAGGAACCCGGCAGACTCGAGGGCGCCATCGGGGGCGTACGTCGCGCTCATCAGCTCGTGGGTAGGGACCCCACTGCGCCGGACGGCGTCGAGGATCCGGTCGAGGTCGGCGCGCGCGACATCGTCGAACGGCTGCTCGCCCGGACGCCCACCGCACTCTCCGTCGTCGCTGAACGTGCCGCGCGGGTATTCCAGGATGTCGCACGGCGATTCCTCGTACCAGGTGGGCTGGAGCTCCTCGAGTACGGGCAGGACGTGGGTCTGCAGGCTCGCGACGTCCTCGGCCATTTTCTCCGGTGAGGGCGGTTCGGAGTTGAACAGGCCGAGGAGTTCGTCCAGGTCGAAGCCGGGCTGAGCCGGGGCAGGCGCGTCTGGGTCTTCGACGCCGAGCACCGTGCGCACCTGGTGGCCGCCGGGCATGGTCAGGGTGCCGACGCCCGGCATGTGCACCGGGCTGGCCACGGTCAACGCGAGCAGTCCGGCCGCGACGACCCCGACGAGGGTCTGCCGGCGTCGGCGACGGTGCAGCGCCCTCCGCGCCGTGGCGACCACGGCAGGAGTGTCGAACCGCGCGTCGGGAACGGCATGGGCACCCTCGCGCAACCGGGCGACAACATCGTCCGGCGGGTGCGGGCCGGTTCGGGGGCTCATGACCGATCACCCTCTGAGAGGATCTTGCGCAGTCTGGTCAGCGCGCGGGCGTTGTGGGATTTGACCGTTCCGATCGAGATCCCGAGTTCGCTGGCGACCTCGGGTCCGGTCAGGTCGAGCAGGTGCCGCAGGACGACGACCCGCCGTTGCGCGACCGGCAGTAGCGCGAGCGCGCGCACTATCGTCCTGCGAGCTGTGACGGCGGCCGCGTGGTCGGGTGTCGTCGGGTCAGGCAGATCATCGGGCGCCGCCAGGAGCTCACGACGGGTACGCCGCCAGCCGTCGATGCGTAGGTTCACCAGGATCTGGCGTGCGTATGCCCAGGGATCCCCGTTGCGCGCCTTGCTCCACGAGCGGTAGGTGCGCTCGAAGGTCGCCTGAACCAGATCCTGGGCACGGGCCCGGTCGCCGCACAGCAACTCGGCGGTGTGCAGCAGGTAAGGGCCAGCGACGTCGACGAACGCGGCGAACTGCTCGTCGCGGTCGCCTACCACGTCGAACGGGGCGTACGCGACAGCCTCACGATCCATCCCGATCTCGTCAGCCTGCGCCATCGGGAGGCGGACTGGCTCCGGATTCATGCCTGTCTCCTCCCGCCTCACACTCTCTATCACGCAGCAGGAGCCCGAATCGTTGTCACAGCAGTGTGGATGCGGCACGACTGTAGGCGCCGTGCATCGCCTCGTCTCCGATGGACAGGTGCCAGGACCCCGCCTGGGTTGCAAGGGCAAACAGCCAGGCTCGCGTCCGATGCCGTTCGAGTCCGAGCCGGTCTGCCAGGGCATCAGCTCGCAGGGTGGTGGCAGCGTCATTCATTTCGCCCATGAGGAACCTTGCGGCGTCAAACGATGGATCGCCCGCCATTGTGGAGGGATCGATGGCCAGCCAACCACGTTCTGACAACAGAACGTTTCGCCGATGGAAGTCGCCGTGGAGCAGGACAGCACGCACCGATGATGTGGACAGAGACCTGAACAGCTGGGCCGCTTCGCGAAACGGACCAGGATCCACAATGTCGCCGAACTGGTCGGCCCGCGCCTCCATGAGTTCGGCACGCCCGGCGGCGTTCCTGGCCAAGGGTTCCAGGCCAGTCGAAGTAGGAAGGCCAGCAGCCCACAGCTGCGGCAGGACCTCGACCGCGATATCGTCCGCGTCGTCCGGAGACAGAACTGCGGCGTCGGAGCCCGGTACACACAACTCCATCAGCGTCGCCCGGATCGTCGCGTCGTGCGCAAACAGGCTCACCGCGCCCCGCCCTGCCCAGGCCCGCAGGGCGGTGACGTGATCATGGGTTACCGGCATCGGCACGGTGATCTGCAGTACCGCCATCTCATCATTGGCCCGCTTCACCGGTGCCGTCCAGCTCGCATCACCGCCTGAGGCGAAGGCGGGCAGCAACGTGAGGTCCCACCTGGTGACACAGGTCGCGATCAGGCCGGGCAGCTCCTGCAGCCAAGCCGCGCCAGCGGAGTGATACGACCGGATCCTGTCTGCGAGAGACGCCGGGATAAGGCTGTCTACATCTCCCGGCTTGGCATCGGTCACGTCAGCGCCCCTTCCAGCTCCGCGCACAACGCGGCGGAACGACACGCTATAGACCCCTAAGAAAGCGACGCGAGCCAATTTTGGCCTCGCGACCGTGACCAAGGTGTACGGCCAGAATGGTCCGGGCCAGCTCGTGCAAGGAGCCGGGCGTAAGCACATCCTTCGCCTCGCGAAGGCTAGCGATCGGGCGCTTCCTTATCCGTACGCCCTCCAGCAGCTCCCGAAGTTCCAGCGGCGCCTTCGCGTCCCGACCTGACGGCTGCGTGGGTGAAGATGTCGCGGGCCTGGGTGGCCCAGGTCTGGGCGGGTGTGGTGGTGTCGTCCCACCCGTCGGTTTCCTCGAGTGCCCAGTTGGCCCAGGCGGCGATCTGGTCGAAGTAGGCGGTCATGAATTGCATACCAAGGGCATTGACGTGGACGCGATCGGGGTATTCGCCGCCGGTGTCGAGGATGCCGGTGGCCATGTCGGCGAAGTGGGCGCGCCGGGCGGCTGCCTGGGTCGCGATGGCCTGCATCGACTGACGGAGTTGGTCGATGCTGCCCTGGTCGGCGAACAGCAGCCGAAGCATGCCTTCAAACTCCAGCACCGGCGGCGCGGGCTCGGTGCCGAGCCAACTGGCGAGGGCTTGCCGCCCGGCGGAGGTGATGGAGTAGGTGGTGCGCTGCCGCCGCCCAACCAGGTCCGTGGCTGCCTGGGCATACCCCGCGGCGACCAGGCGCTTGGGCTCCTCGTAGAGCTTGCGCTCGGCTCTGGGCCAGATGTAGCCGACGGTGCGCTGCATCTGCTTGGCCAGCTCGTAGGTGGTGTGGTCGCGCAGCGCGAGTAGCCCGAGGACCGCGTACGAGGTCGTCGTGAGTCCTGGCACGCCCGCCTCCTTTGACATGGTGCCCTTGGCAGTATCAAATGGCCTTGCTTACTGCACAGGGCAGTATAGGAACGCGAGGGGCTGCAGCACCGTGACGGACGATGTCACCGCCCGCAAGGGCGAGATGATCTGGATGCACAACACCTGGATGCGTTATGTCGCGACAGCCGAGGACACCGGCGGCCGGCTCGCGGTACTGGAGCAGCGTCTCACTCCGGCCGGTGAACCACCCCGCCACGTGCACGCCTTCGAGGACGAGGCGTTCTATGTCCTCGAAGGGAGGCTGGAGGCCGCGATCGGCGACGACACCAGGGTCAGCGCCGGGCGGGGCGAGTTCGTGTTTCTGCCCCGGGGGGTTCCGCACAGCCTGCACGCGCAGACCGCTGAGGTCCGTGTCCTGGTGCTGCTCACGCCGGCCGGGTTCGAGCAGTTCTTCGCCGCCGTCGGCCAGCCCGCCCCCGGCGACGAACTACCCGAGCCCGCTGCCCCCGACCGGGCAGCGATCGCTGCCGCGGCTGCCCGCTACGGCGTCACCGTTCTGCCCTCCGGCTGACCAGGCCCGCCGCCACGCCGACGTTACGTGCCCAGCTTGGTCGCTCTGATGATGGCGGAGTGCATGCTGTCAGCGACTTGGTGGGTGGGTTCGACGGTGATGTCGGTGAACCCCACTTCGTGTAGGCCATTGTGGTATTCGCTGAACGTGAGCGCGCCGGCGATGCAGCCCACGTATGCGCCGCGCTCGGCCCGGTCGGCCGGCGTGAGGTGGTCATCGGCCACGACGTCGGTGACACCGAGCCGGCCGCCGGGCTTGAGCACGCGGTGGGCTTCGGCGAATACGGCGGCCTTGTCGGTGGACAGGTTGATGACGCAGTTGGAGATGATGACGTCGACGGTCCCGGCCGGGAGTGGGATCCGCTCGATGTGTCCCTTGAGGAACTCGACGTTGGTGGCTCCGGCCTTGGTCTTGTTGGCCTCGGCGAGCGCGAGCATCTCGTCGGTCATGTCCAGCCCGTACGCCTTGCCGGTCGGGCCGACGCGGCGGGCCGAGAGCAGCACGTCGATGCCGCCGCCGGATCCCAGGTCGAGCACGGTCTCGCCCTCGCGGAGCTCGGCGACGGCCAGCGGGTTTCCACAGCCGAGGCTGGCCAAGACCGCCTCGGCGGGTAGCTGGTCGCGGTCGGTGGCGTCGTAGAGGTCGGCACCGAAGCCTTCCTCCACCTCGACGTCCCCGCAGCACCCGGCGCCCTGCGCGGCGGCGCCACAACAGCCGGCGTCGGACGAGACGGGTGCGGGCTGGCTGGTGACGGCCAGTGCCGAAGCGGCGTAGCGCTGGCGTACCTGTTCGCGCAACTGTTCGGTGTCGCTCATGATCGCGAGTCCCCTCACGGCGTAGGAGTTCGTCCTGCGCGCTGGCTTGTTTAGACGATGGTCTAGGCAGAAGCTTGCCCGCTGTCTAGACATCCGTCAAGATAGACACATGTCGAAGAAAGAACCGGTGGCTGGCACGGTCTACTGCTGCACACCGCTGGCCTCAGCGCCCCTGCGCGAAAACCAGGCCGTCGACCTCGCCCACGCGTTCAAGGCCCTCGGCGATCCCGTCCGGCTCCGGTTGCTCTCGCTGATCGCTTCGTTCCCAGGCGGCGAGGCGTGTGTCTGCGAGCTGACCGAGGCGTTCGACCTGACCGGTCCCACGATCTCCCACCATCTGCGCGTGCTCCGCGAGACCGGCTTGGTCACCTCGGAGCGCCGCGGCACCTGGATCTACTACCAGGTGACGCCCGACCGACTCGCGGCATTGTCGGCGCTGTTGCAGGTGCCCGACTCGGCTGCCTCGGCGGTGAGTGTGTGAGCGCCACCGGTGCGCCGTTTGTGCGGCGGGTCCTAGCCGAGCTGCTCGGCACCGGCCTGCTCACCGGCACCGTCGTCGGCTCCGGCATCGCAGCGGCCCGGCTCTCGCCGGACGATGTCGGCCTGCAGTTGCTGGAGAACACCCTCGCCACCGTGCTCATACTCGGCGTCGCGATCCTCGTTCTCGGGCCGGTCTCCGGTGCCCACCTCAACCCCATCGTCAGCCTTGCCGACTGGTGGCTCGGACGCCGGACCGGAACCGGGCTGACCAGTCGGGAGGTCGCCGCCTACTCCACCGCCCAGGTCGCCGGCGCAATCGGCGGTGCGGTCCTGGCCAATCTGATGTACGCCCGACCCGCTGTCACCTGGTCGACCAGTCACCGCACCGAACCGCACCTGTGGCTCGGCGAGCTTGTCGCCACCACCGGGCTGGTCATGGTCGTGTTTGCCCTCACACGCACCGGCAGGACGGGGCTGGCGGCATTGGCGGTGCCGGCGTGGATCGGCGCCGCGTACTGGTTCACCTCTTCCACCTCCTTCGCCAACCCGGCAGTCACCGCCGGCCGCGCCTTCACAGACTCCTTCGCCGGCATCGCACCCATCTCAGTGCCAGCCTTCGTGCTCGCCCAGCTGCTGGCGACCGCGGTCGGTGTCGGCCTGGTCGCCGCCCTCTTCCCGCCCGCGCGGCTAGTTGCCCCGTCCGGCCACGAACCGGCACCCAGCCCGCTAGGAGGCCACCGATGAGCGACAGCCCGAAGGCAAACACCAGGCCCAGCGTGCTATTCGTCTGCGTCCACAACGCCGGCCGCTCCCAGATGGCCGCTGGATGGCTCCGTCACCTCGCCGGCGCCACCATCGACGTCCGTTCCGCCGGCTCCGAACCCGCCGACACCCTCAACCCCGCAGCTGTGCAGGCGATGGCAGAGGTCGGCATCGACATCGCCATCAACACCCCACGCCTCCTCGACCCCGACGACCTACGCGCCGCCGACGCCGTCATCACCATGGGCTGCGGCGACACCTGCCCCATCTACCCCGGCAAACGCTACGAAGATTGGAACCTCGCCGATCCCGCCGGGCAACCGCTCGAAGCAGTCCGCAGCATCCGCGACCAAATCCGCGACCGCGTGCAGGCGCTCGTTACCGACCTCACCCACGCTACGGGCGGTCGCTAACGGCGCGCAGGCGAGTCCGGTGGCGCAGATAGCCCAGGGAACTCCTTGCAGCGCTAGTGGCGCGGTGCCCGTACGACGGTCAACGTCACGCTGTCGTCCTCGTAGGACACCTTGAACTTGTGACCGTCGGCGCTCAGGACAGCCCCTTCGCCAAGCCCTCGGAACGTTCCCTCGAGGGAGTCACCACTCATGATCGTCAGCGTGGCGCCCCGGGTGAGGTCACCTTGCACGTCGAGGGACAGCTGCCCGTCCAGGTCCAGGTCGCCCGTTGACCGAACGCCGGTGTAGCTCTGGTCGCTGGAGATGGTCACGGCAAAGCGACCCTTCCGGCCGAGGTTCACGTCGCCGCCGACGTTCAGGACAGTGGCGGGAGTGACGGCCACGGCGGTGATCTTCGCCGCTTCCGCAGCGGCGATGCCGGGCTGCAAAACGCCGTCCGTGACGTTGACGTTGCCGGCCACACTGCCGCCACCGCCCAACGTGCCGCCCCGTACGTCGATCGAGCTCGCGTGGGAGTCGATGACCGATAGCTTGCCTCCGCGGACTTTGGTCGTCCCGTGCCAGGTGTTAGCGCCGGCGAGGAACAAGGTGCCAGAGCCACTCTTCGTCAGGCCGCCCTCGTACACTCGCGCGTTGCGTGCCTGCTCACGGCGGGTGCCGATGGCGAAGTCCGACTTGTCGATGTCGCTCGCATCGGGCGGCAGGCCGTTCGTCCATCCCTTGGCGACCTTGGTCGCCTCCCAGGTGGCCTCCTCGTCGGCGTCTTCCTGCTGACGGGCGCGGATCGCGACGTCGGAAATGTCGTTCGCCCAGACGTCGCTATGTCCCTTCGTGTTCACGTCGGTTGGCCCGAGCAACTGTCCTGGTCCCCGCATTGCCTCGCGCAGGCTGACGGTGTGCCAGCCGTTGCGGCGGTCAGGAACCTGCACGATCTGACCCGCGGTGGGATTGGGAACAGCGGTGTCCGCCGCATCGCTGATCGTGGCATTCTGCCGACCAGTGGTGAGCATCGTGTAGAGCGCCTGCTCGTTGGTCATGTACGGAAAACGCTGCATGATCAGCGAAAGCGCAGCCGCCGAGTGAGGCCCGGCCATCGACGTTCCCGAAAAGGCCGCGTACCGGGGTTGCGGCACGCCGTCGACGACCTGCACGATCGTGCTGTTGATTTGCCGACTCGGCGCGGTGATGCAGGACCACTTCGCGAGTCCGCACCGGTTGAACTCCTGCGTTCCGGGGACCAGAACCGAACCGTCGGTGTTGAACGTACGCCCGATGTTGGGATTGACTCCCGACGTCGTGTACCAGCGTCCCTCCAGATCAGGCAAGAAGTACGGCGAGGCACCCCGCGGCGTCGGGTTCGCGGCGCCGGCGTTGCCGGCGGTGAACTGGAGGATCGTGCCGGTACGCGCGACCTCGATGGCTCCATTGAGCCAGTGGATGGTGTTGCCGTTCGCGTCCGCGACACCATCCGGCGTCGACAGGTGCCGCCACGCCGCGTTCAAACCGAACGTCGCCGGACCGCCGGGAGGCGGATCATAGGTGTTGTAGTTCTCGGTGGGCGGCGCGCTGCCCCAACTGGTGGTGATGAGCCTGATCGGCTTGTGGTTTGCCGTCTTCGCCTTCTTCACGGCTCGGTAGACATTGGCGAGGTAGGCGTTGTCCGGCGTCTGCGCGGGGGTCGCGTCCGGCGGCACCAGGCCGTAGTACACACCATCCGTCTTGTGCGTGTTACCGCCGTAGAGGTTGGCGTTGAAGGCGACGCCGTGCATGTTGGCCTCGGTGCCGCCAGGCTGCGTCTCGCCCACGCCCTCACGGCTCGCAGCTATGGTCCCGCTGACGTGCGTTCCGTGGGTGTCGTTGAACGCGAGATCGTAGAAACCCGGCGTCGGGCCGGTCTCCCCACCCTCGGCTACTACCGAGAAGAAGCGGTCACCGACCGCGTAGTCGGTGTCGAGACTGCCTTGCTCACGAACATGCCCGTCGAAGAAACCCGAGTCGACCATGCCGATGTTCATCCCAGCCCCGGAATAGCCAGCGGCGTAGGCGAACTCCGCTCCGATCGACACCATGCCGTTGTCGCGGAGGAATTCAGGGGTACGCCAACTCGCCGGATCGCCGAGCCGGCCGGGGTCTTCGGGGTAGGACTCGATCGGTGCCGGCAACTGCGCCAGAGCTGGCTGCGCCGCAACCCAGGACACTGCCATCGCCGTTGACGCCGCGATCAGTATCCGCACATGCTTCGCATGAGACATGCCAGCCACCTCCACGATCAGGCCCGTGCGAAAGGTATCCACGCATCAATGCCGGGGCAAGATTTTGGCCGATGCCGGTGATGCGTTCGCTCTCGGGATGGTCATGAGGGCGTCCGGCGTCCACGATGGTCGGCTCGATCGATGCGTAGCCGGGGCGCCGGTCAGCGTAGGCCAGAGATGGTGCCGGCGACGCCGTCGCCATCCCTGCGCTTCGTGACCGCGATGACAGCGTCGTCGGTCACCATGAGTTCGACGGCCGTCGCCCGGTCCGGAAGCTGAATCGACTCGAGGCTGTCCTGACCATTCGCGTCCGCGGTATAGACAGAGACGGCCCTGTCGTCGCCCGTCAGGCCCTCCAGACAGCCCTGGATGATGCCATCGGCCAACACCTGCGGCCGGGTGCCAGCGCAGGACTGCCAAACACCCGGCAGCTCGACCGCTCGGTTGCCATCGCCCTCGACGCGGTAGAGATAGCGGCGGTCCCGATCAAGAGCCACGGTCCAGCCGGGGCTGACCGGCCACACCTGCTTGTTGGGTCGACCGGTGTCTTCCGGGACGGGTAGTGCCTCCCCGGTCTCCGTGTCGAGCACCAGAGACTCAGGTCCCAGCCCGGCACCCACCCTGACCCCGATGCGGTCAGGATCATCGAACACAGCCGCGTCGACGGTGGTGTCAGGAGGAACATCCTCGAGGTACGCCCGGTTCCACAGCGAACGCCCGGTCCGCTCGTCCACCGCGGCTACATGGAGGCGTCCGTCGCCGCACACCATCGGCACCAGCACGCCGCTCCCGGCCGCGACCACGCTGCCGCCGAGAGCCTCGCCAGCCAGGCCTTCGTGAATGATGGAGGCGACGCATCCGGACGGAACGCTCCACTGCCATCTGTCGTTCCCGCTCGCGGCGTCGATGCCGACGAGGGCGTGCAGCGAGATGTGGTCGTATCCCCTGAACGTCCGCCGCTGGTGGGTCGCGGAGACCAGCATGTGTTCGGTGCTCGTCGCCACGTGTCGCGCGAACGGTCGTTCCCATCGCTGCCGACCGGTGCGTGCATCCAGGCCCACCAGCAGCCGGGGATCAGGTGCGACTGCCCCGCCTGTCACGGAGTCGTCGGTCCAACCGACCGGAGCGATCGCCACCACGACGTTCGCCTGGTTGCGACCGGCCGCTACGGCCGTAATCTCCGCCCGTCCATGCTGGTAGTGCCAGTGTTCGGCGCCGCTGCGGTCGTCCAGCATGACGAGCCGATCGCTCGCCTGCGCCAGTAGTCCTCCGGGCACCGGCCGGACCGATGACATGACGCCAAGCTCCGTGCTCCACTTCATGGGCCGCGTCCATGCCACCCGGGTGGGGACACGCGGTGGGCCTGGAGCGGCTGACGCCGGGGATTTCGGGAACGCCACGCCCGTGGTGGTCGCGTCCACGTCGACGAACATCGCGGGCACCGGCGTTGCTGCCAGGGTCGCCGCCACCATCACCACGGCTCCCGCCATCGCGGCCACCAGGGCCTGGCGGTGCCCGAGCGCGGCCAGCGGCCGTTCCTCTCCGACGGCCAAGCTGACCGACTGACGCGCCCGCCGCACCGCGAGCGCGAGGATCACCAGCCCGCGGTGGCAGCGAGCCCTGACACCGCCAACACCGTGGTCCGCGCATTCGGCAACTGGCTCCTGACGTCGGCGGACAGCTGGAGTCCGGCAGCGACGGTCATCGCGCCCACCAGCAGGCCAGGGAGCCACCACCAGCGGGCCACCGCCTCCAGTACCACGCTGGCCGGATAGCCCGCGGCCGCAAAGCCGGACCGGCCACGTCCTTCGACCATGTCGGTGTAGGCACGCCGCGCTCTGGCCGCCTGCGCGGAGGCGACCGCCAAAGCCGCCAGTGCCGCACCCCACAGCACGCCCACGTACGCCGGCAGTGAGCGCAGCCCGAGGCTCGGCGGCAGGACGAACAACCCCACCCCGAAGCCAGCGAGTCCGGACAACGCCAGCCCGAGCCCGAGCGCGCCAGCCGCGACGCGCACCACCACGGCGGGACGCACGATGGTCTCGGCGGTCGAGGTGCCCGACATGACGGCCTCCATACGCGACCTGGAGAGCCACGCGTGTCTGATGGACTCGGTACGTCGGCTCACTCTGCGGGCAGGTCCTGTACTCGACCTCTGCTCATCCTGTCCGGAGGCGTCCGGCGTCTGACTCAGCCGGTCCGGCGCCGGCGCCGGCGGCGGACGACCGGCTCCCAGTAGGCCCAGAGATACATGACACCGATCGCGATCGCTGGTACGACCATGACGTCGCCCTCGATCGCCAGGTAGACGGCCATGCCCAGCATCGGGACAGCCAGAATCGTGAACCCGAGCAGCCATCTACCGATCGCCAGGCAGATGATCTGCACGATGGCGACGACCCAGATGGCACCTGCGACGTAGAGGAACTTGACACCGCGATCGTGGAGGGCCTGCCGGTCGTCTTCACACAAGAGGTTGGCGTAGAGCTCGCATACCCCTGGATCGCTGATCGCGTCCCCGCGGATGTCCCCGGCCGCTGCGAGCGCGATGAAGCCGCCGACCGCGAAGAGCCAGCAGATGATGCCCACCGTCCCCGACGTACGCGGCGGGGGAAGTGACTGACCGGACATGAACCTGACGACGTCGGCCCACGCCCGTCCGACCGCCACTGAATCGTTGTCGCTCATCTCGTAACCCCGTCTCGCGGACGACCCGGCCGAGTAGTCCTGTGCGGGCGAGACTAGTGGTCCCGCAGGTTGCCCAGCATCGAGCAAGAATCACGACGAAGGCTGGCCTTCCGGTGCAGGTTCTCGGCCGATCATGTTCGTGGCCATCATCCGCGGTTGGTCCAGGCAGTTCGGCGCCACCCGGTGGAGGGTGTCGCAGTGCATCACGAACACGTCGCCGGGGGATCCGCTCAGTTCGACGACCCGCACTGGTACGCCGTCTATTACCGTGCCTTCGGCCATGAACCGTTGCTTGCGATCGCCGGTTTCGTCGGCGCCACCAACCCACAACTCGCGCAGCCATGGATGGGCCGAGGCCATCGAGCGACGCAGCTCGCGCGGATGCGGCCCATCGTCGGCTGGGTCGGTGAACCTCGCCACCAGGTGATGCGATCCGGAGAGTACGAGCGTGCCGCCACCTTGCGGTCGCACCTCGTTCAGAAGCACGAACATCTGCACCGCACGAAGCCCGGCGTCGGCCTGGAACGGCACAAAGTCGTTGTGCCACGCGCCCACCGGCACATCCCAAGCGACGTGCCCCCGGCTCGGGAACGTGACCAGGAGCCGACCCCACCTCCGCGGCTCGAGCCACCGTCCCTTGCCGAGAACCTCGTCAAGCGCGGCACGGACGATCGAGCTGCCGATCCGGTCGAACTCATCACGTTTGCTGACGGCGCGCAGACCGAATGGTCCGCCTTCGTCAGGCCACGACGCGTCCTCAGTCCGAGAGATCCCATGCGCCTCGGCCAGGTAGTCCCAGACTCGGTCGCACATCGTGGCGGCGTCCACCTCCGGTATCGCGCCTGGCAGACGCAGGAGGCCAGTACGTTCGAACTCGTCATGCTGGCTCGCAGACAGCAACATCGCTCACTCCTTCCGGCCGGGAAAGCAAAACGCACCCGGAGCCAGGAGACACAGTGTCTCCTGGCTCCGGGTGCGTCGACGATCGATGCTTCCCGGAAACAGGTCTAGGTTGTCGCCGCTACATTAGCGCCGGCATGCATTCGAGCGCGACCGAATTCTGCGGACGCAGGGCCGCCTGCCACCTCCGCAGAGGAGGCAGGCGATCGCTTCGGGAAGGATGCGGGGCATGGCAGTCGACCACACCAGCCGTACCAGCCTCTCGCCGCGCGCTCGACTGGTCGCGCTCGTCGCGGGCATCGACCCATGGGATGAGCTTGAGCGTGTTCACCAGCAGGTCGTAAGTGACTGGCTGATCAGTGGCGCCCCGATCTATCGCACCGTAAAGCCAGACGTCCCGGATGTGCATCTCGTGAGCTACTTCGTGGTTCTGGACGAGCGTCGGCTCGAACTGTTGCTGGTGGCCCACCGTAAGGCAGGTCTGTGGCTGCCGACCGGCGGGCACGTCGAGCCCGACGAGGACCCATGGCAGACCGTGGTCCGCGAGTGCCGGGAAGAGCTCGACATCACAGCCGAGCCCTCACAGATCGCTGGCGACAGGCCGTTCCTTCTTACCGTGAGCCGCACCCGCGGCCCTGGCGCCCATACCGATGTCAGCCTTTGGTACGTCGTCGGACTCGCCAGATCTTCCATCAAGTCGTTCGACCATGACGAGTTCGACGACATCAGGTGGGTGCACGTAGAGCAGCTCGCGCGTGAATCACCTGACACGCTCGATCCACACATGCATCGGTTCGCAGCCAAGTTGCTGGCGTCCGCTCACCCGTCAACAGTGTGACCCAGCGTGTCGCTCTGGCGGGCGGCCAAAGCCCGGCGTACGTCGTCGGTTTCGTCGACTATCGCCCGGTGGACGATGGGCTGCAGGTCGTCGCGGGCGAGCACCTCGGCAGCCAGGTCGAGCGTGCCCCGAGTGATCGGTTGCCAGGGATAGACGCCCTTTCCGACCTCCTGTGCCATCCACGGAGTACGCCAGCTGGTTGCGGCCACGATCTCGTCGAAGTAGCGCCCGACGAACGGCTCGGTGAGGGCGCTGTGCTCGGGTTGCCAGAATCCTTGCGCCGTCGCCTCGATCATGTAGTTGGACGGCGAACGATCCACCATCAGTAGCTCCCACGCCGCTTCCTTGGCCTGCAGGTCGGGGAGTGCCGCCCGACATCGAGCTGCGCTCTTCGCCCCTTCGCTTGTCGCGTCGGCCAGAGCCTCGACCTCGATCTCGTCACGACCGGCAGCTCCCAGGATCACCAACCGGAGCAGGATCCGCCAGCGAAGGTCGGCGTCCATGACCAGACCGTCCGGGACGTCTATCCGGTCCAACCAACTGTGCAACATGCCGGCGGCGTCGGCGGCAGTGGAGGAGATCAGGCCGTTGGCGGCGGCGAGTTGGTGGTCCGAGCCCGGCTCCGCCTGCGCGAGCATCGAGCGGCAGGACCGACTGAGAAGACCAAGCGCGGTGGAACGCTGCTCGGGCGCGACGAACCGGTCGGCAACTCCGGCGGCTTGGCGAAGCAGAGTACTGACCACCACGACGTCGGACTCCTTGGCCACATGGGAGGCGACCAGCGAGACGTACGCACTGGCTGGCCACTCGGCATCGCGCACCATGTCGAGTGTGGTAAACCACAGCAAGGCGCGTGCGGTGTCGTCCTCCACGTCGGGCAGCAGGTCGGGGAGAGCCGCCAGCGAGGCCGAATCGAACCGCACTTTGGCATAGCTGAGGTCGCCGTCGTTGAGCAGGAGCAGGTCCGGACGGGTTGTCCCCTGCAATGCGGCGATCGGGGTGATCGGCTTCGGTTCGACGTCGATGTCGACTCGTTCGCGGCGTACGACCTTCTCCCCGGTCCGGTCGTACAGGCCGATGCCGATCCGGTGCGGTCGGAGGACGGGATGGTCGGCTGGTGCGGTCTGGGCTACGACGACCGAGCGATACTCGTTGGCCGCGTCGACGTCGGTTTCAGGCCGCAGCGTGTTGACCTGCGGTTCGCGGAGCCAGACCCGCGCCCACTCGGTGAGGTCGCGCCCGCTTGCGGCGCCAAGTGAGTCCAGCAGGTCCGACAGCTCTGCGTTGGCGTAGGCGTGCCGGTTGAAGTGGTCGCGCAACCCGTTCAGGAACACCTCGTCGCCAAGCCAGGCCACCAGCTGGCGGAGGACGGATTGTCCTTTGGAGTAGGAGATTCCGTCGAAGTTGGTGAGTGCGTTGGCCGCGTCAGGGACGTCGGCTGAGATCGGGTGAGTGGACGGGCGTTGGTCGGCGATGTACGCCCACGGCTTCCCGCCGACGGTGAACGCCGTCTCCGCGCCGGTGAAGCGCGTCGCGTGCGCGACCGTTCGCTCGCCCATGTAGTCGGCGAAGCTCTCGTTCAGCCACAGGTCGTCCCACCAGCGCATCGTGACCAAGTCACCGAACCACATGTGCGCCATCTCGTGGGCGATGGTGACAGCCCGGTTCTGCCGCTCCGTATCCGTGACAGCCGAGCGGAAGATCAACTCGTCCCTGGCGGTGACACAGCCGGCGTTCTCCATGGCGCCGGCGTTGAACTCCGGCACCCACGCCTGGTCGTACTTGTCCCCGAACGGATAACGCGTGCCGAAGATGCGGTGGAAATAGTCGAAGGACTGTGCTGTGACCGTGAAGAGCTCCTCGGCATGCCGGTCCAGATGCTCGCCGAGCGACCGCCGGGCGTGAATGCCGAGCCGGATGCCGTCATGCGTCCGGTAGCTGGAGTGGTACGGACCCGCCACCAACGTGGCAAAGTACGTCGCCAGCGGCTTGGTTTCGGCGAACTCCCACCGGCCGGGCGCGACGTTGACGCCGGACGCGTTGCTGAGCACCGTCCAATGCTCGGGCGCCGTGACCCGGAACGTGAACGGTGCCTTGAGATCTGGCTGGTCGAAGCAGGCAAACATGCGCTCCCCGTCGTCGAGGAACGTCATCGCGTAGAGATAGGTCTCCTTGTCGGCCGGATCGACGAACCTGTGCAACCCTTCGCCGGTGTTGGAGTACGCCATGTCGGCCTTGACGACGAGCTCGTTCACTGGCGCGAGGTCGTGTAGCGGGAACCGATTTTCATCGAGCAGGCTCGGATCGAGGGCCACACCGTTCAACGTCACGCTGTGCAGCGCGGCAGGCTTGACTTCGACGAACGTCGACGCGCCGGGGACAGCGCACGCGAAGCGAATCGTCGTGGTCGAGCCGAACGTGGACTCGGGTATGGCGGCAGCGGACAGGTCGACTTCGACGGTGTAGCTGGTGACATCGAGGAGCCCGGCTCGTTCGGCGGCCTCAGTGCGGGTCAGCGAAGGCATGCGGCCATACTTCCAGGCTCGGCCGCGTCGGCATCCGACGGCCACGAGGACCAGATGTGGAGTGCACGGACTTGTGGGAGGTTGGGCTGCCTAGAGGCCGCGCGCCCTCCAACAACCCGGTGGTTCGCCGTGGTCAGGTCGCGGGCGGGTCGTGCATGATGCGTGCCAGAGTGCGGCGGCCCATGCTGCTCACCCGGGAATCGTCTGTCCGCCACACCAGCCGCAAGTACGACCCCCGCACGCCGGCAGCGCGGCCGGCATCCGATGCCAGCAGTTCCACCACCGGCGCGGAGCTCTTCGTCGATGGAGGACTTGGCCAGGTCTGACGAGGGCCGGCCTGGCGCAGGGGAACACGACCAGGCCACTACAGGACCCCTGGTTGAGGGCACTGTTGGCTGGCGCGGGTGAGTCTTGAGGAGTGACGATGCACAACACACGCCTGGCCGGAGCATGGCCACGACTGCGGGTTGCCGACTGGAGCGCGACCCGGGACACCCTGCACATGTGGACACAAATCGTCGGCAAGATCCGCCTGGCGCCGGCGCTGGAGCAGGTGGCATCTGGTCCCGACGGAGCAATCTCTGCCTTGCCGTGCAGATGCTGACCTTCGCAGAAGGTGTCCTCCGTACGGAACGCGCCGGCCTCGATCGACAGCAGGCGGACGTCATGACCAAGAGCACTGTCGGCTCGCCGGCCATGAAGGGCCGGGCACCATTCGTCCTCAACCCTTCCGACGAAGCCTGGTTCGACATCGACATGCTGCACAAGGACGTACGCCTCGCCATCGACACCGCGCACGCCCTCGGCGTTCCGCTGCCCGCTGCTGCTGCCGCCGACGAGACGATGACAATTGCCGACAAGCTCGGCTACGGTCAGCGCGACATCGCAGCCCTCCACGAAGTCCTCACCCAGATAGCCGACCGCCGCGTTCAGCCGTGATCGTGCCGTGAGGTCGGGTTGTCAGGTGGCGACAACCTCCTTGGCGATGTGGAGGAACCGGGCGAGGGCTGGGGACTTGTTGTCCGAGGACCACGCGAGGGCCATCTCCCACTGAGGCAGCTTCTCGGCCAATGGCCGGTAGATGACTGCGCCGTCCGTTGGTGGTGTGGGCGCGATGAGTAGGGAAACGCCGAGCCCGGCCGCGACGAGCGCGACCATGGTCTGGACGTCGATGGCTTCCTGCACTATCCGCGGGGTGAAGCCCGCGGACATGCAGTAGCCGATGATCCGATCTTGAACGGTTGGCCCTTCGACGCGCTTGTAGAGCACGAACGACTCTTCGGCGAGTGCGGCGAGTGGGATCGACTTCCTCCCGGCCAGGCGATGTCCGGCGGGCAGCGCGGCGACCAGGGGATCGGCGGAGATCACCCGGGTGCCGATCTTGGGCTCGTTGACAGGCGGCCGGAGCAGGCCGGCGTCGATCCGGCCGTCGCCGAGGGCGGCGATCTGTTCGAGCGTCGTCATGGCCCTGGGGTCCAGTTGGACGTCGGGATTGGCGACACGGAAGGCGCCCACCAGGCTGGGCAACGCCTTGAAGGTGGCGGACTGAACGAAGCCGATGCGCAGTGTGCCGAGCTCGCCCCTGTGGGCCTGCTGCGCCTGTCGTACGAGCTCGTCCGAACGACGGATGATCTCCTGCGCACCGTCACGGAAGATCACGCCGGCGGGTGTCAGCGCAAACCGGCGGCGGACTCTGGTGAACAGCGGCACGTCGATCGCCTTTTCCAGAACGGCGATCTGTCGGCTCAGCGAGGGCTGGCCCATGTGCAACCTGGCTGCCGCGCGTCCGACGTGCAGGTCGTCTGCGACGGCGAGGAAGTAGCGAAGCTGGCGGAGTTCCATCCCGCCATCATGCCTGGTGGGCATTGAATTTTGCTATTGCGTGCATCGGACAGATGAACTGTACGTCGATCCGGCGAAGCGACGGGCGCACTGGATCATGGATCCCTACCGCGGTCCGGACGCCGACGCCCGACTCGGCGTACTCGCCGATGTCGCCACCGAGGTGGGAGCGATGCCGAACCAATGCGTGCTCGCCTGGCTTCTGCACCGTGCGTCCCACAGCGTGATCCCCTTGATCGGACCGCGGACGCTGGAGCAGTTCGACGCCGCCCTGCCCGCGGTGGACATCAAGCTCACCGGTGGCAAGCTGGCCCGTCTCGACTCGGCTGGGGCAGCTGATCTGTGCGGGTCTTCTCTCCGGCCGTCAGCCGCGGTCGATCTCAGGCCGGGCGACGTCGGAACCTCGTCAGCAGGTCGTAGGGGTACACCGCTGGCTGCGGGCTAGCGGTGGTGAGGTCGTCCAGCTGGCTGTCGGTCAGCTCCCAGCCGGTCGCGCCGAGGTTGTCCTCCAGTTGGGCCATCGAACGGGCGCCGATGATGGGCGCGGTGACGCCAGGCCGCTGCAGGACCCAGCGGAGCGCGACCTGTGCGGGCGAGTGGCCGGTGTCGCCAGCAACGGCGAGGAGTGCGTCGATGGCCTGCCACGTGCGGTCGTTGTCGTTCGCCGCCCACGACTCGCTCCCGCCGTCTCCCACCCGGGTGCCCTGCGGCGGGGCGCCCATTCCCCGCTGGTACTTGCCTGTCAGCCAGCCGCCGCGCAGCGGGCTCCATGCGATCAGGCCGATGCCTTCGTTCAGGCAGACGGGGATCAGCTCGAGTTCGGCGCCGCGGTCGAGCAGGTTGTAGAGGGGCTGGAGACAGGTGTACGGCTCGAAGCCGTGTTGCCGGCACAGGTCGACCGCCTTCTGCAGCTGCCAGCCGGTGTAGTTGCTGGCGCCGACGTAGCGGACCTTGCCGCTGCTGACGAGGGTGTCGAGGGTCGCGAGGGTCTCCTCCAGCGGCGTTCCGTCGTCGAAGACGTGCATCTGATAGAGGTCGATGTGGTCGGTGCCAAGCCGGCGCAGGCTCGCCTCCACGGCGGCCAGGACGTGCTTGCGGCTGTTACCGCCGTCATTCGGGCCGGGACCCATGTCGCCGTAGGCCTTGGTGGCGATGACGAGTGAGTCGCGGTCCTTCGACTTCAACCAGCTGCCGAGGATCTCTTCGGACTTGCCCGCGCTGTAGACGTCCGCCGTGTCGATGAAGGTGCCGCCGACGTCAACGAATCGATCGAGCATCTGGTGGCCGGTCGCCTCGTCCGTCGCAGCGCCGAAGGTCATGGTTCCCAGGCACAGCTCACTGACCTTGAGACCGGTCCTGCCCAGGTAGCGGTAGTCCATGGTCAACCCTTTCTCGATGGCGCGGACACCAGACACGGAGGACGTTAAGCTCCGGAATCTTCAGATGTCCAATGCAAGGAATCATCAGTTCTGATGCTCTGAGTGCATCAAGGATCGGGGTCGGTCCTCGGGAGTGATGGCAGCGACGAGTGACCGACAACGGCGCCTCGTGGTTTGGTTGCCGTGAGTCGCGCGCTAGTACGGTGGGAGCGAAATATCGGCCCCGCCGCGCCACTACGCGTGTCCGCGACAGGCAAGTTGACTGAACAGAACTGGAGGCGTCGTGATGACCGCGACCATCGGGCAGGTGCTGACAGATGCCGATGCCGAGTTCTTCTGGGAGCGGGGCTACCTGCGGGTCGCTCAGGTGTTCAGTCCGGACGAGGCTGCCGAGTTGAAGCAGGAACTGGACCGGTTGATCGGCGAGTGGGCCAATCGGGACTCCGAATGGACGGGACCGTGGCGGCAGGCGTACATGGACGAGGAGACGGAGCGCGCCGGCAAGTTCGCGGGCATGCACGACCTGCAGTACTACTCGTCCACCTGGGCGCGGGCGATCATCCATCCGGCGCTGGTCCAGGTCTTGGTGAAAATGCTAGGTCCGGATGTGGAGTTCCATCACACGACGATGCATGTGAAGGTGCCCGAGACAGGGATGCCGTTCCCGATGCACCAGGACCATCCGTTCTACAAGCATGACGACGGCCGATTCGTCGACGTGCTCCTGCACCTGGACGACACCAACAGCGAGAACGGCGAGATCCGGTTCCTGGAGGGTTCGCATCGAGGCGGAGCGCTGCAGCACATCACCGAGACAGCAGACGGGCCGTGTTCGCCGCATCTCCCGATGGAGGACTACCGATTGGCCGACACGGTGGCGGTGCCGGCCAACGCCGGTGACGTCGTCCTGATGACGATCAACACGGTGCACGGGTCTGACATCAATCGCTCGTCGCAGCCGCGGCGTCTGGTCCGGATGGGCTACCGCCACCCGCACAATCGCCAGACCGACGGTCAGTCCCTCGGGCGCCCCGGCGTCATGGTCGCCGGATACCGAGACCGCCGCGAAGCAGACCAACCGTTCCGCACCGAATAGCCCGACGGCTCATCGCCTACTCCGACGAGCCAACCTCGCCGTCATCGTCACCAGCCGCGTCCTGGGTCGGCACCCAGCGCCAAACCTCCCGGCGCCGGCCATCGCATTCCAGATCGCCGCGGCTCTGGCCCGGATTCACCGGCTCAACGGCGACGGGCTGCGAAATGTGCCAGCGGCTTCACCTGCTGGTACCGGACGGGCCAACGTTGCGGCAAGTAGAACACGCCAGGTGCCATCTCCAGCGCGTACAGCCTCGATCGAATCCCTGTATCGATTCACACGAGTCGATAGACCCAGTGAGTCCGGCCTGGAGGCGTCGACAAACCCCACCTGACTCGCCTCGGCGGATGCGTATCCTCTCGTGTCATGCCAGCTGGCAGTAACCGGAGGTGGCCGATGCCGGAACGTCGTATTCCCCGCGATAGCCGGAACGCAACGGCCCGGCGTGCGATGGCCGCCACGCTCGCGCTCGCTGCGGCAGCGGCCTGCGGACCGGACGTCGGGTCGGCGTTTCGAGGGCGAGTAGAACAGACCGCCGACATTCGGGTCGACCAGGGCGAGCGCTTCTCACTCGCCGTCTCCGACAGCCCGGGCGTGGGCGACAAGTGGACGCTCAGAGGCAGGCCCGACTCGAAGGTGACGTCTTTCGTCACAGAGATCTACGAGGCCGAGGGCGACGAGCCGGGTTCGAGCGGAGTCAGATATTACGTCTTCGACGCCGATGCTCGCGGTACGACCACGGCCACCCTCTTCAACTGCTATCGCTGCCATGGCGGTGCCCCGAAGACCCAAGAAAGCAAGGAGTATTCCGGTACGGCGACCTTTCGGATCACGGTCCGCTAGCCGGCCAAACAGCTCAACCAGAGGCCCACTCCGCTCCTTGGTTCGAGGCTGCCCAGGGCTCGTCGCGAAGGTCTCGCCTCCCCCTGCTGACTCCCGTTCGGGGGGTGCCTACGAGGGTAGCTGCGATGCTGCCGCCCATACCGTGCTAGGGTCGACGACCGTTGCAGTTTGGTTCCCTGTGCTTCGGGTGTCCTCGTCGACTCGGTTCGGTCAAAGGCCCTTTGTTGCCGGTGTTCTTCCGGGCGGGGCAATCATCGCCGCGACGCGGACTCGCACAGTGCGGTCCGGTACGTGCCTCAGGAGAGATTACATGGCTACTGGAACCGTTAAGTGGTTCAACTCGGACAAGGGCTTCGGCTTCATCGAGCAGGAGGGTGGCGGGCCTGACGTGTTCGCCCACTACTCCAACATCGCAGCTCAGGGCTTCCGTGAGCTTCAGGAAGGTCAGAAGGTGACCTTCGACATCACGCAGGGCCAGAAGGGTCCCCAGGCAGAGAACATCGTTCCCGCCTGACCCAGACTGGCACCGCCACGGCGGACAAGGGTCCACACTCGGTGAGTGTGGACCCTTGTGCTCGTCCCACGGGTTGATCTGCTCCGCCGGCGTACTCCTCGTGCCGCCCGGCCCTTCCGGGGCTGCGGTTGGCGGTCTAGAGGTGCGAGGTGTCGTTCAAGGAGACGACTGCTCGGTTGTGGTAGAAGTCGTCCTCGTGCAGACGGGTGATCCCGCCGCTGGTCGCCCGGAAGGCCGCGTAGCCAGCGGCGTTCAGCGGGGTACGGATCCAGGCGCTGATCACGAAGGTCAGGGCGCCTCCGTGCGTGACGATTACCTGGTGTGCGCAGGGGCGTGAGGTGATGGCCTCCATCGCTCGATAGATGCGCGTTCCGAGTTCGCCCTTGGTCTCGGCACCCTCGATGCCTTCATGATGGTTCATCCGCTCGCCCGTCGCCGGCGGCGGTATGAACCGCTCATCGAGCCACCCTTGTGGCTTGCCCCCGGCAACCCCGTAGGACTTCTCTCGCAGGTCGTGCAGAGACACAGGCTCCACGCCGAGCACACTCGCAATAGCCCGCGCCGTCTGAGCGGTCCGTTTGAGGTCCGAGGTGAACAGCTCGACCTCCGTGCCAACCGGAACGAGCTCGCGCATTCGGGCGGCGATCCCGGCGGCCTGTCGCTGACCGTTGTCCGTCAGCTCGGAGTCGAACCAGCCGCCCACGAGACCGTTCACGTGATGCGTGGTCTCTGGATGGGTGATGACGTACAGGGTCTTCACGCCTGGCTACCGCTTGCGTACCAGCATGACGCCATCGCGGATCGCCAGCAGCACCGCGTCGACCCGGTCATCGTGGGGGAGCGACTCGTTGAGATCACGTACGGCGACGGTGCTCGGGCTGTCGTCGGCCGGATCGAGCACCCGGCCACCCTGGAACATGTTGTCCAGCGCGATCACGCCACCGGGCCGGAGCCTGGCAAGGATCTCCTCGTAGTAGTGCGGGTATCCGGGCTTGTCCGCGTCGATGAAGGCGAAGTCGATCACCGTGTCGGCCGGAAGCGCCTTCAGCGTCTCGACCGCAGGGGCGATGCGCAGCTCGATGCGGTCCTCGACACCGGCCCGCTGCCAGTACTTGCGGGCTATCGACGTCCACTCCTCGCTCACGTCGCAGGCGATGAGCTTGCCGCCGGCGCTCAGCCCGCGGGCGATGCAGATCGACGAGTAGCCGGTGAAGGTTCCGACCTCGACGGCGAGCTTCGCGCCGGTCAGCTGGGTCAGTATCGTCAGGAACGCTCCCTCGTCATGGGAGATCTGCATCCGAGCCGCACCGCCGGTCGCCGCACGGGTCTCCTCGGCCAGGTCGCGTAGGAGGTCGTCGGCAGGCGTCACGTGGGACAGCAGGTAGGTGTCGAGAGTGGGGTCGATGAGGTCAGCCATGGGCCAAGCCTCCACTGTTCGCGACGCTTTCGCAAAGGATGCCCGGCACCGGATTCATCGACGCTCAGCCGAGTCAGGACACCGAGTACGCCTCTGCACAGGCAGGGGCGCTAGTGCTCCGCGGCGAAGTCGGCGAGGGTCTCGTGGATGGTGGGGTTGTCGTCGGGCACCGCTGCCGGATTGCGGGTCCGGTAGTAAGGGATAGCGATCATTTCCAGGGACAGGACCCAACCGCGGCCGCGCGCCCAGGTGTCCTGGTCGACGCCCAGCGCATCGCGAAAGGCCCGCCGTGAGTCACCGGCGAACATGTACCAGGCGGCCAGTAGATCGCCGGCGGGGTCGGCGGCCCACGCGGTGGCGAAGTCGATGACCGCACTAAGCCGGCCGTCGGCCACCAGCACGTTGCCTGGCATCAGATCGCCATGGATCCACCTGGGGGGACCGGTCCAGGTGTCCGCAGCCAGCGACGCCTCCCAGGCGGCAAGGACAAGGCCGGTGTCGAACTCATCCCGCAACTCCTCCAGCGCCTCGCGGAAGAGCGGGTCACGCGGTGCCAACGGCGTACCACGGGCGAACGGGTCGTCCGGTGGGACCGGAGCTCCGGTCGCGTCGACTGTTTGTAGGCAGCGGACGAACTCGGCAAGCTCCTTCGCCGCGGCCACCGGGTCGGCCAGTTGATCTCGCTGAAAGGCCTCGCCCTCCAGCCACCGATACACGCCCCAGGTGAACGGGTAGTCCGCGCCAGGCGCCCCGAGGGCCAGCGGCTCAGGAACAGCGAGTGGAAGCTGAGGGGCCAGGCGTGGCAGCCAGGCCAGGTCCTTCTCCACCTGGCCCTGCGCCCACGCGGTACGAGGCAGGCGGACAGCCAGGTCGGACCCGACCCGAAACGTCACGTTGTCCGTTCCCGATGATGCGACCGCACGGATCGGGAGCCCGGCCCACCTCGGGAACTGCTCGGCCAACAGGCGCGCCACCAGGGCCGCGTCGATGTCCACCTCATCGTCGTGCAGCTTGGCAACCTCAGACATGGCAACGGAGCCTCGCACGCACTCTGCCGAGGATCAACCGACTTCCGCCAGCCCCACCAAGTCCCGGGCACATCCCGACGCCCCCGCCCGTAGGCGACTCAGGCGTCCAGGAATTCACGGATGTGCTGCGACCAGATATCGGGTTTCTCGAAGTGGCACATGTGAGCGGCGTTCTCGATGGTCGCGAGCTCGCTGTTGGGCACCGCGGCGTGCAGGCGTTGGGCCAGTTGCACCGGGAAGCCCATGTCCTTTTCTCCGTGCAGGATGAGGATCGGCTTGTGCCAGGCTCGCAGAATGCCCTCGGGGTCACCGTAGAACCATGGATGCATTCGCCCGGCGAGGTAGGCCTCGTAGCTCCAGTCGCCCTCGTCCAAGCCGTCCAGCAGGCTGAGATATGCGGGTGCCAGAGCTAGGTTCCAGACGAAGATCGTGGAGTTTCGCAGCGCCCCATCCTGGGCTTCCTCGGCGCGGCGCCGCCGTTGGAACTCCTCCCAGTGCACCAGGTAAGGCTCGTTGTCGGCCAGGCTGTACACAGAGGTGGACGCCATTATGAGTCGGCGTACCTGCTCAGGATGCTTGTCCACGAACTGGACGGCGCCGCGCCCGCCGGACGAGAAGCCGAGCAGGTCCACCTGCCCCAACTCGAGAATGTCGATCAGCCGGTGGGCGTCCTCGACGACGTACTCCGGCTGCAGAGCCTCCTCGGGCAGGTTGCGGCTGCTCCGTCCGCAACCACGAAAGTCGAACAGAACCACGTGATGGTCACGGGCCAAGGGCTCGAAACCGGGCAGCAGGTAGCTGTGGCCGACATCTGGTCCACCGTGCACCACCATCAACGACGGCTTGTCTCGCCGACGCTCACCGAGCTGGCGTACGAACAGCGTCACGTCTCCAACATCGATCAGCTCTCCGTCAGCCATGCGGCCAGGCTGCCAGACCATGCCGACAGGCTCAGGCTCGCTCACATGTTCAGCCAAGCTTGGTGACGTCGCGGACGGCGCCCTTGTCGGCGCTTGTCACCATGGCGGCGTACGCCCGGAGTGCTTGGGAGACCTTGCGGTCGCGGTTCTTGGGAGCGAAATCCCCGCCCAAGGCTTGGCGGCGGGCGGCGAGGGTGGTGTCGTCAACGAGGAGTTCGATACTGCGGTTCGGGATGTCGATGCGAATGCGGTCGCCGTTCTCGACGAGCGCGATCGTGCCGCCTGCGGCCGCTTCTGGCGAGGCGTGACCGATGGACAGGCCCGAGGTGCCGCCAGAGAAACGGCCGTCGGTGACGAGCGCGCAGGTCTTGCCGAGACCGCGGCCCTTCAGGAAAGAGGTTGGATAGAGCATTTCCTGCATCCCTGGGCCACCCTTGGGACCCTCGTAGCGGATGACGATGACGTCGCCTTCCTTGATCTGCTTGGCGAGGATCTTGTCGACGGCCTCTTCCTGCGACTCGCAGACGACGGCAGGGCCTTCGAAGGTCCAGATGGACTCGTCGACTCCGGCGGTCTTCACGACGCAGCCGTCGAGGGCGAGGTTGCCCTTGAGGACCGCGAGGCCGCCGTCCTTGGAGTACGCGTGCGCTGAATCGCGAATGCAGCCCTCTGCGGAATCGGTGTCGAGGCTGTCCCAGCGCTCGGACTGGGAGAAGGCGGTAGCGGAGCGTCTGCAGCCGGGGGCCGCGTGCCACAGCTCGACCGCCTCGGTGGATGGTGATCCGCCACGCACGTCCCAGGTCTTCAGCCAGTCGGCCAGGGACGAGGAGTGGACGGTGTGCACGCCCTCGTTGAGCAGCCCGCCGCGGTGCAGCTCGCCGAGGATCGCGGGGATACCGCCCGCTCTGTGCACGTCCTCCATGTAGTAGGTGCGCTCGGGAGCGACATTGGGCGCGACCTTGGCCAGACAGGGAACCCGGCGCGAAACCGCGTCCATATCGTCCAGGCCGTAGTCCAACTCGGCCTCCTGAGCGGCGGCGAGCAGGTGCAGGATCGTGTTGGTGGAGCCACCCATGGCGATGTCGAGCGCCATGGCGTTGTCGAAGGCATCCTTGGTGGCGATGTTGCGCGGCAGAACCGTCTCGTCGCCCCGTCCGTAGTAACGCGCGGCCAGCTCGACGATCGTTGCGCCAGCCTTCTCATACAGCGCCTTGCGGGCCGTGTGGGTGGCCAGGACTGAGCCGTTGCCAGGGAGGGCAAGCCCAATCGCCTCGGTCAGGCAGTTCATCGAGTTGGCGGTGAACATGCCGGAGCAACTGCCGCAGGTCGGGCAGGCGTTCTCCTCGATACGGAGGATGTCCTCGTCCGAGACGCTCTCGTTGACCGAATCGCTGATCGCGTTGATCAGGTCGAGCGTACGGACAGTGCCATCGGTCAGCGTGGTCTTTCCAGCCTCCATCGGCCCACCGGAGACAAAGATCGTCGGGATGTTGATCCGCAGGGCCGCCATCAGCATGCCCGGGGTGATCTTGTCGCAGTTGGAGATGCAGACCAGTGCGTCGGCACAGTGCGCCTGGACCATGTATTCGACGCTGTCCGCGATCAGGTCGCGGGACGGCAGGGAGTACAGCATGCCGCCGTGGCCCATCGCGATGCCGTCGTCCACGGCGATCGTGTTGAACTCACGCGGCACGGCTCCAGCGGATTTGACGGCCTCACTCACGATCCGGCCGACTGGCTGGAGGTGGGTGTGTCCAGGGACGAACTCGGTGAAGGAGTTTGCGACGGCGATGATCGGCTTACCGATGTCCTCACTCGCTACCCCGGATGCGCGCATCAGGGCGCGGGCGCCGGCCATGTTTCGGCCGTGGGTGACCGTGCGGGACCTCAGCTCGGGCATCGCGGCTCACTCCTTCTCGGTCGTGGCTGTCCCCGAGCCTACGCATCGGGGGCTCCGAGAGCAGCTGGCACCGTTGGCCCCAACCCTGGCTGTGGTCTTCATGTCGACAGTTCGGCGACCGCGCGGGCGAGGGCTTCTTCGACCTCCCTCCAGTCGGTCGGCCGTTCCTCGCGCAGCTCGTCCAGGTAGCCGATGGTGCCGACGAGATCGGCCAAGGGATTGAACCGGTCGCCGGTGAGGTGTTCCCAGTAGCTGGTGAATCGGTCGGCCAGGTCCAGCCCGTAGCGGAAGAGGTTGCCGCGGCAGTTCGCCACATCGAGCGACGGGGACCCTAGACAGCCAGCTTGCCAGTCGATCACGCCGGTAACTCGGCTCCGGTGCCAGAGCAGGTTGCCGGGGTGGAAGTCGCCGTGGACGAACGTGCTGGCGTCCTCGGCCGCCGGCTGGTGGAAGATATCGGCCGCTCGCTCCCACACGCGGGGCCGGTGCGCCCAGAGCGGTGGCTCGTAGCTGCTCGGGCTGTCGGGGACGTACGCCGGGAACTGCCCGGTCGCGGGCAGGGTGGCAGTGTGGATGGTGGGCAGCACCTCGGCCATACGCTCCAGCCACGAATGCACGTCCTCGGGCACCCACTCGACCCGGCCCGGCAGAGCGGTCATGAGCAGCGCCGGTGACCCCGCGTCTGCTCCGGTCGGGTCGACAGCTAGCAGACGTGGGGTTGGCGCCGCGAGGGACTCGACGAAGGACAGAGTGCGCGCCTCTCGTTCGGCCAGGTCTGCTTGCTCGGCGCGAAGGTCTGGCAGCACGTAGCGGCGAAGTACCGCCGTCTGAGTTTGTGTCCTGCGGCGGATTCTCAGCAGGTGCATCGCTGAGGACAGTCCGCCTCGTAGGGCCTCGGCCGACTCCACGGTGCCGCCCCCGCCCAGAGCCTGCGCTGCCCACGCCAGTGCCTGCCGGGGCGGCGTTGATCGCAAGAGTCGGGCTACCGGCTCGTCGTCGTCGAAGCCGTACGGCAGGTCGGCCCTATCGCAGTCCATGGGCGCACCCTGCCGGCAACGTCCTGCACATCACGGCCACGACCATAACGCGCCGCCGACTGCCGGCGATGAGTTTGGCGGGCGGCGATGAGTTCATCGACGACTGGTTCGACCCTGGCGATCAAGACGACGCCGAAGACCTCTTTGCCGTGATGCACGATCAGATGGCGACTGAGGAGGCCCTGCTGTTGGGGCGGAAGACCTTCGAAGACTTCCGCGGATACTGGCCTCTGCAGACTGACGACGCCTCTGGCAGCACGGCACACCTGAACCGGGTGCCCAAGTACGTCGTGTCCTCGACCATGACTGATCCTGCCTGGTCGAACAGCACTGTGCTCTCTGGCCCACTCGTAGACGAGGTTGCAGACCTCAAAGCTCACGGTGATCGCGGTGACCTGGGCATAACCGGCAGCATCAGCGTGGTTCACGCACTCATACTCGCCAACCTTGTGGACGAGTACCGGCTGTTCGTCTACCCGGTGCTCAGCAGCCGCGGTCGCAATCTCATGCCCAGTGACGTGAAGCCTCAGGGGCTGACACTGACCAAATGCACCTCATTCCGATCCGGGGTCGTGTTGCAGGTCAACACCAAACCATGACAACCCGCCCGACGAGGGTCTGCCGAAGACCAGGATGTCGCGGTGGACCCGGGGTCAGAAGTAGGTGGGCTGGCGTGGCACGTAGGGGTGTTCGAGGGCGTCCACTTCGTCGGCGGTGAGTTCGATGTCGAGCGCGGCGACGGCGTCGGACAGGTGGTGGGCCTTGGTGGGTCCGACGATCGGCGCTGTGACTACGGGGTTCTTCAACACCCACGCCATCGCGATCTGCGCCATCGACACATCTCGTGCCTGCGCGATGCGATGAACTGCGTCGACGATGGCTTGGTCGCTGGGTAGGAACAGCGGTCGCCCGTACATGTCCACGTCGGGGTTGGTCGACGACCGGCTCGTTCCCTTCTCACCCCATGGCCGGGTCACTCTGCCGGCGGCGAGCGGGCTCCAGGGAATGCTGCCCACGCCTTGGTGGGCGAGCAGCCCGAACATCTCCCGCTCTTCCTCCCGGTGCAGCAGGTTGTACTGGTCCTGCATCGACACGAATCGGGTCCATGCGTGTCGCTCAGCGGCGTGCTGCATGGTGGCGAACCGCCAGGCCCACATCGACGACGCTCCGAGGTAGCGGACCTTCCCGGCCTTCACCACGTCGTGCAGCGCCTCCATCGTCTCCTCGACCGGCGTGTCGGGGTCGAAGCGGTGGATCTGGTACAGGTCGATGTAGTCCGTGCCCAGCCGGGTCAGGGAGGCGTCGACCTGTTCCATCACGGCTCGGCGGGACAGGCCTGAGCCGCCCGGGCCGTCACTCATCTTCTGGAACAGTTTGGTCGCCAGAACGACGTCCTCACGGCGGGTGTACGACTTGATGGCTCGGCCGACGATCTCCTCAGAGCTGCCGTAGCCGTAGATGTTGGCGGTGTCCCAGAACGTGATGCCGAGCTCGACGGCCTGCCGGAAGATCGGCTCAGCGTGCTCGTCGTTCAGTGCCCACGGCATGCGTGAGCCGTCACCAAAGCTCATGCAGCCGAGGGCGATCCGGCTGACTTTCAGCCCCGAGGATCCCAGTCGCCGGTACTCCATTCGTCATGTCCCTTCTTTGTCGAGTCGCACCGGGCCGGTGGCCCGCGGGCTTGGTCTCGGAGGAGTGCGCCGTGGCGCTCCAGGTGGCCAGCAGTTGCAGCTGGTCCTCGGCCTGACTTCCGGGCGCGGCGGAGTAGGCAATCATGGTGAGCCCGTCGCCGGGCAGCTCGAGGGCGTCGCCGGTCAGCTCGATCTCACCGACCACGCGTGTGCCGAGTCGTTTGCGGGCAGTGCGGTGCAGCCGTACGTCGTGCCGGGCCCACTGCTGGGCGAAACCATCACTTCGGGTCGTCAGTTCACCGATCAGGTCACTCAGCCCACGGTCGGACGGGTCTCGGCCAGCCTGGCCGCGAAGGGAACCCACCATGTCCCGGGCGACGGTGTCCCAGTCGAGAAAGAACGCCTTGGCGTACGGATCGAGGAACACGAACCTGGCCAGGTTGAACGGCAGCTCGTCCCGGGTCAGGACGCCGTCGTAGAGGGCAAGGCACAGGTCGTTGGCGGCCACGAGGTCCATTCGCGCGTTTCGCAGGTAGGCCGGCGTGCCGGTCATCCCATTCAGAATGCTGAGCAGGGCCGGCCTGACCCGGCTCGCCGCCGGCTTGGTCGGACGCGTCCGGGAGGCTGAGGCCGACGCCGACCTGGCGAGGTCGAACAGGTGCTGCCGCTCGGCCTCATCCAACTGCAGAGCCCGTGCCACGGCGTCCAGAACCGAGTCCGAGGCCCCCGACAGGTTGCCACGCTCGAGCCGGGCGTAATAGTCGAAACTCACCCCGGCCAGCGAGGCGACCTCCTCGCGCCGCAGCCCTGGGACCCGCCGATTCTTACCGAAGGTCGGCATCCCGGCCTGCTCGGGCGTAATCCGCGCCCGGCGGCTGACCAGGAAGTCGTGTACGGCTTGGCGGTCCATACCTCGACGCTACGGGCCGCCCACCACGCCGAGGAAGGTACTGCCAGTGCCTGTTTCAGCGCACGGCCGCGGCCTAACGTCGAGCAGGTGCCCGACCTCGCAAGGAGCAGAAGCATGATCAAACGCACCCTCGGCACCAGCGGACTCGAAGTCTCTGCGCTCGGACTCGGGTGCATGGGACTCAGCCACGGCTACGGTCCCGCCGTCGACCAGCACGACGGCGTCGCCCTCATCGGCGCCGCCGTCGACCTTGGCGTCACCTTCTTCGATACCGCCCAGGTGTACGGCCCCTTCACGAACGAACAACTCGTCGGCAAGGCTCTGCGACCCGTCCGCGAGCAGGTCGTCATCGCCACCAAGTTCGGCTTCTCCTTCGACGACGACAAGCGCACCGGGCTGAACAGCCGGCCCGAGCACATCAAGGCGACCGCCGAGGCCTCCCTCCACCGACTGGGCGTGGACAGCATCGACCTCCTCTACCAGCACCGCGTCGACCCCGACGTACCGATCGAGGATGTCGCCGGTGCCGTGAACGATCTCATCACCGCCGGCAAGGTCAAGCACTTCGGCCTTTCCGAAGCCGGCGTGGACGTTATTCGACGCGCCCACGCCGTCCAGCCGGTGACCGCCCTGCAGAGCGAGTACTCCCTGTGGTGGCGCGAACCCGAAGCCGAGATTCTGCCGACCCTGGCTGAGCTCGGCATCGGGTTTGTGCCGTTCAGCCCTCTCGGCAAGGGCTTCCTCACCGGTGCGCTCACCACCACGACATCCTTCGACAGCTCCGACGTGCGCAACGCCCTGCCGCGATTCACCGAACATGCCCGCTCCGCCGACCAGTCCCTTGTCGACCTGGTGCTGGCGATCGCAGCGCGTACAGGAAGTACTGCCGCGCAGGTGGCGCTGGCCTGGCTGCTCGCCCAGCACCCGTGGATCGTGCCGATCCCAGGCACCACCAAGGTCCACCGTCTGCAGGAGAACAACGTCGCCGTCGACATCGAACTCTCTCCTGAAGACCTCAAAGAACTTGCTGAGGCCTCCGCACGGGTCGACGTCCACGCCGACCGCTACCCGCCGCACATGCAACAGTGGATCAACCGCTGACTTCCTGAGGTACGGCGAAAGGCGGCCGCGTCGGGGACGGAGGGCATGTTCGGCATCCGAGCTCTTGGTGTCCGGCGGCTCAGCACAGGTCGTTCGACAGATGCGGAAGTCTCCGGATGCGGGTAGCTGGCACACACCCTGGCTCAGCAAGGGCTGGTCAACGAGTTCTGGTTCTGGGTAAATCCGCACCTGTGGCCGGCCAGGCCGCGGATCCTCGACGGTGTCGGCCCCATCCGCCTCCAGCTGGTCGCGGCCACGCCCTATCGATCCGGTGTCGTCTGGCTGCGCTACCGGCCTGCCGGAGCATGAGGGGAAAGGATCATGGGGAGGACGACCATGTACGCCGTCGTATCGGTCGACCGCCCAAGGTCCGGCTGCATAAGGCATTCTGAGCAGGTATCGACGGAGCACCTGGAGGTGCAGCGATGGACACGTCCGCGTATGTGAACGCTGTTGTCGAACAGACGAGCACACTCGCCGATTGGGTGCACGGAAGGGATGCGACGTCCCCGGTGCCGACGTGCCCGAAGTGGACGCTGGCCGATCTCGTCGACCATGTCGGCGCGACCCAGCACATGGTGGCAATGCTTGTGGGTGAGCGGATGAGCGAGCCGAGCGAGGCGTTCGCCCGCCAGGTTCCGGCCCCGACCGACTCGGCCCAGTGGCGGGCCTGGCTGACCGGCGCCGCAGCCGCGGCGAAGCAGGCGTTCGAGTCGGTCGACGATGACACGCCGGTGTGGGATCCGTCTGGCGCCGACGCAGGCGTGCTGTTCTGGTCCCGTCGGCTGCTCGGCGAGGCTTGCGTGCATCGCGCGGACGCGGCTGTGGCGCTCGGCATGCAGTACGAGTTGGCGCCGGAGCCTGGCGTTGCGGCCGTCGAGGACTGGCTGGACACGATGACTTCCCGTGGCTACTGGGAGAACCGGCCGGACTTCGCCGATGCGATGCGCGGCGGCGGCCAGACCCTACATTTCCACGCCACCGACGCGCCCGGGGAGTGGCTGGTACGCCGGGAACCGGACATGATCGTCCTGGAACGCACGCACACCAAGGCGGACGTCGCGGTACGCGGCCCAGCCGCCGAACTACTGCTCGTGCTCAGCAGGCGTCGCCCGCTGGATGCGGCTTCTACGCTGAACCTGCAGGGCGATCGGGCACTGCTGGACCACTGGATCGAACACATGAACTGGGTCACCGACGGCTGACCCGCGCGGCTGTCACCGTCGGGGACATGGGGTGTTGTTGTGGCTGATGTCGAGCATCCGGATCAAGGTCGTTACGACGCGCGGGTGGGCGAGGATGTGCTTGTCCGGCTTCCCCAGAACGCGAGCACGGGATACGTCTGGTCGCTGGTGTCGCTCGGGGACGGGCTGGCGCTGGTGGATGACCATGTGCAGGCTGCCCGTCCCACGGGCGCAGAGATGGCGCCCGCGGGCGCTTCAAGTGAGCGGGTGTTTCGCCTGCGCGCAGTTGGGCCCGGCGTCTGGCCGGTGCATCTGCGCCTCGCCCGGTCTTGGGAGGCAGCGCCACTGGAGGAGCGGCGCCTCACCATCAGCGTGACCTGACGATGAGACGCCGCTGCACCGCGTCGAACTACCAGAGGTAGATCTCGTAGATCATCCCGTCGGGCTCTTCACGAAGGTTCACGGGCCGGCCGGTCTGCTGTGCCTGTGACGCCAACGTGACGAGTGCCATGAAAGCACCATCGCGACCGTTGTAGAGCTTGCGCCAGCCGAGGCCCGCTACGCGTACGAAGGCGTTGCGTGTCTCGTCGATCGTCCACATCGCGTCGATCTTGGCGTTGCTGCGCCAGGTGGCGGCGACCGCCTCGGCGGTCGCTGTTTCCCCGGCGCTCGGGGGTGTCATCGTAGGCGTTGTCGACTCGTTGAGGAGGGCTGCGATCTCCGCATCGCTGACGGCGTGTGGTGCGCTGGCGCCGACGGCCGTGTCCGAGACCGAGGTGGCTTCGAACTGCGGCGGGACGAGTGTTGGCGTACCGTGCGCGTTGCTGTCCTTCATGGCCGTTCCTTTCACCATGCGTAGATCTGCTTGAGGCTGCCGTTGTCCTCGAACAGCCCTACCGGGTGTCCGAGTGCCTTCGCGGCCGCCAGTTCGGCCAGCATGGTGTGGCTGGTGACCGTTGATGCTCCATCCAGCTTCAGCCATCCGCGCTCGGCGCCGTATGCCCACACGTTCGCGTCGGACTCGTTGCTCCACAGTCCGCTGACCGTCTGGTTAGGCAGCCAGGCCCGGACGTTGACGCCGTAGACCGCACATGTTTGGAAATCTTCGATTCCGCACTCGCCGTACCCGATGCGGAAGTACCCGCCATCGCCCCATCCGAGGCCCCAGCTGTTGCGGGCGATCCAGCAGCCCTGCGCGTCGTCGTATCCGACGAGTACGACGCAGTGGCCGCCGGCCAGATCGCCGGTCACGTGCCGATACACACCGCTGCGGTAGCTGAAGAAGTCCTGGTAGACGTTCAGGCATGCGGTGACCGCGCCGTACGCCGCGATGGACTCCTTCATTTTCAGCGCGTTCCCCGAGATCGTCTCGAATGCGGCGACCTTGGCGACCCGGTTGGGCCAGTCGGCGTTGAGGTTGGAACAGTTCTGGTCGCCTGCGGTGTACGGGTAGTAGTCCTCGAAGGTGACACCCTGGTCGCGGGCGGCGAGCAGGGCGCGATCGGGCCACCATCCGTTGCCGCAGTTGCGACCCTCGGCGCGAGCGTGGCAGTAGAACAGGTGCCCCTCGGACAGGTCGACCGGCATCTGTGTGCGCCGGCCGAAGCGGAAGACGATCTCCATCGTGCCCGCCGCGCCGAAGGCCACACAGGAACCGCAGCCGCCCTGATCCTTGACCGGCGTGTCGTAACTGACTCCACCTACGTTCCGGACGTCGAACGCGGCGGGTGCCCCGACTGACTCGGCGCTGGCGCCCAGTGCCGCTGCCGCCGCTGCTGCCGCGGTCTCTTCCAGCTCAGGTCGGGCTGGTACCCCCAGACGGATGCGCCGCTCGTCCTCCTCCAGTGCTGTAATCGACGTGTAGGCCATCTCCCATGGTTCGCCGGCCTCTTCCAGCGCGGTCGTCAGCGCAGTGAGGTCAAGGGAGGCGGGACTGGAATTCATGCTTTCGGTCATTGCGTGTCCCAGGAATCGCTGCTGCGCTCATCCGATATAGGTGAGCGCATGCAGGTCGAGGCATTGCCTCGACCTCGGTCTATCGCATTGATCAGTCCGCGTCAATGGCACTCCGCAAAACCCTGCCCGCGCCGGTACGCCTGCCATCGACGTCGAAGTACGACTGCGTTGGCTCCGATGCGTACTTCTGCCGGCGGTCGTTCGGAGTAGCAAACCGAAGGCATCGGAATTTGCGGTCGGCGATGGCCTGCCGTTCGACAAGGGCGCTACCAATTGCGGAGTCAACGGCGGGCCGACATATGTAGCTAATGCGTTATCGAGTCCGTTCTCAGGCGAATCTGGTGTAACTCGATTCTGTCGACAGATTCGGCCAGATCGGCTCAGCTGAGCAGCGTCTCGCCCAGCCAGTGGACCAGCGGCCAGGCGCCGTGGGTCGTGTTCGAGACCACGGTGAATGTGACGTCGCCGGCGCGGTCGTGCGCACTGTGGAAGGACACGCCTGC
This sequence comes from uncultured Actinomycetota bacterium, assembly GCA_963720325.1. GTDB lineage: Bacteria > Actinomycetota > Actinomycetes > Propionibacteriales > Actinopolymorphaceae > Thermasporomyces. The sequence continues at coordinate 208,665 of CAVRFE010000002.1, forward strand.
GTCGAGCCCCTCCAGTTGGACGGCGTCGCGGGTGCCGTGGAGCCAGAACCCGAGCCCGTAGCGGCGTCGCTGCTCCGGAACATCGCTGTGCGGCCGAAGCATCTCCTCGACCATCTGGCTGCCCACGATCGAGCCGTCGCGAAGCGCCCGCCACAACCTGTGCACATCGGCGACCGTGGAGTAGATGCCGCCGTCGCCGCTGCCACGGACCGGCAGGTGCAGCACGTTGGTCCGCAGACCGTCCGGTCCGAGGTAGCCGCGGGCCGCGGTGCCGGGCAGCTCGTCGGAGCGCAAGAACACCGTGTCCGCCATGCCCGCCGGACCGGTCACGTGCCGGTCGACGAGGTCGTGGAAAGCCTCGCCGGTGACCCGCTCCGAGACGAGTGCGAGCACGACGTAGCCGCTGTTGCAGTAGGCGAACCGCTTCCCGGGTGGGAACTTCTGTGGATATCCAGAAAGCACCGGGAGATAGGACTCCGTAGTCGCCAGCTCGTGGACCGGGCGCGGCATCACGTAGTCGGTGGCCCCCAGCCGGCATCTTCGTCGATATAGTCGCCGATGCCCGATCGGTGCGCCAGCAGGTGCCCCACGGTGACCCGGTTGTCGATCTCGGGAAGGTCCTCGCCAAGGATCTCGCGTACGAGAGTGTCGCGGGACAGCAGCCCTCTGCTGACCAGGCTCATCACGGTCAGCGCGGTGAGGCTCTTGGTGCCGCTGGCCAGGGCGAAACGGGTCTCCACCCGGTTCGGGACACCGAAGCCGCGCTCCGCGAGGCCGAACGCCTCCGCGAACGCCGTTTCATCCGCCCGGTCTATCCGCACAACCCCGGTGAACTGCTTCTCCTGGGCCAGGCGTCTGATGGTCTGCTGGATCTGATGCACGGACCCAGTCTGTATCCGCGGAGCCGTCACCGGCGCGAACCGTTGACGTCTCAGTCCGGCGGCACGAGCCCGGTGAGCGCGCCGTCCTTCTCGTGCCATGCGCTACTAATGGGCACATGCCTTCGCCATGGTCCACGGAGATCGCCGGCCGGATCGACGAGCTGGTCATCGACAGCATGCTCCTACGTGACAACCCGCTCGGCGACCCGCACCAGCGCCCGTTGTGGGTCTACACCCCGCCTGGCTACGACGCCGAGCCCGACCGTCGCTACCCCACCATCTACGTACTCCAGGGTTACACGGGTCATGTCGCCATGTGGCACAACCGGACGGCGTTCCGGCGACCCTTCCCGGAGGAGGCCGATGCGGTCTTCGCGGCCGGCGAAGCGCCGCCGTGTGTCGTCGTCTACGTCGATGCGTGGACGGCCTACGGCGGGAGCCAGTTCGTCGACTCGTCGGCCATCGGGCCTTACCACTCCTACTTCTGCGAGGAGGTCGTGTCGTTCGTCGACGGGCGCTACCGGACGCTCCCGGCGGCCGCGCATCGTGGGGTGAGCGGCAAGTCTTCCGGTGGGTTCGGCGCAATGATCACGCCGATGCTGCGGCCCGACCTGTTCGGCGGCCTGGCCACCCACGCCGGCGACGCGCTCTACGAAGTCTGCTACGTCCCCTTCATCGGCGCCGCCGTCCGTGCCCTGCGGGACAGCTACGCCGGCTCCTATGACGCGTTCTGGGCGGATTTTCGCAGCCGGCCAGCCATGAGCAAGGACACCGACTCGCTCCTCGCGGAGTTCTACTGCTACGCGGCCGCGTTCTCGGCTGCCGACGACGGCACAGTGCAACTACCATTCGACCTCGCCACCGGGCAGTTGATGCCCGAGCGCTGGCAGCGCTGGCTCGACTGGGACCCGGTACGGATGGTGCCCCGCCATGCCGACGCCCTCCGTGGCCTGCGCGCCATCTACATCGACGCGGGCCGGCGAGACGACTTCTTTCTCGACCTGGGTGCGGCGGCCTTCCGTTCCGAGCTCGAGAAGATCGGGGTCACCGACGTGTTCTTCGAGCTGTTCGACGGTACGCATGGCGGGATCGACTACCGCTACCCCCTAGGCCTGCGCTACCTCGCCGAACGCCTCGCACCCGCGCCCTGCTGACCCGCGCTCACGCCGCTCACTGGAGAGAGTGCGGGCGCATCTGTCAGCGGAGGCTCTCGGCCAGCAATGGATGGTTCAGCCGTTCCTGGACGCTGCGCCATCCTGCCGCAACGTCGGGCTTGTTCTCCAGCTCGACAGCATCAGGGTAGAAGCCAAAGTCCAAGTAGACCTTGAGCGCCCACGTCCGTCCCGCAGATGTCCCCAACATGGCGCTGGGGTGGCTGAGAGCGAGCCTTTGCATAGCCCGCGTCATCATCGGCTTGGTGATGCCACGCCGTTGGTGGTCGGGATGTACGACAACCCAGTGGATGCGTCCCCGTTCCATTGGATTGTGTCGATCCCGTTCCCACCACGCCGAGATGCTCGCCGCAGGTTCCCCCTCCGAGGTTTCTACGAAGAACATGCGATCCGGCAGCGCATCGTGATTGGCCTGAAACTCGCTTGTGAATAGTTCGGGCGTCACCGTGATATAGGGCTCGGCGGCAAAGTGCAACTTCGTCCAGACAAGATCGTCACCTTCCCTGTACATGCGGAATCGATAGCCCGCCGGCAAATCGTAGAGTGGGAAATTGGCAACGTCGTCTCGAATCATCTGCAGACTTACATTCGCAGGTGTCTTGCTCATGCCGGCACATCCTAGGCCACCATTGGCACACAGCGAGCGAGCCCCTGGATGCAGCGCGGGCTCTGGTCGTCCCGACATGGAGGTTCGCTTTCGCTGCCGACCAACCCAGGCACAAAGCCCTAGGTCGATGGGACCGCGGACAGAATAATGGCGTGATGGAGGAGATGATCCAGGACCTCTCGCCGACGTCGGTGATCCGCGCGATCGAAAACAACGCCGCCGAGTTGTTGCTGCACATGGGCCAGGTCAGTGGGGGACACCAACGTGTCGACGAGGGCTTGAAGTGGTCGATCGGCGGCTCGCCGATCGACTATCACAACTGCGTCGTCCACGCCGATCTCGATCCGGCTGAGGCCGATGTGGCGATCGCCGAGTCGGTTCAGGCGATGCGGGCCCGCGGCGTGCCCGGGAGTTGGCACGTCGGCCCGTCCATGCGTCCGCTCGACATCGGTGAACGCCTGCTCGCGGCAGGCTTTGCCTCCGGCGGCTCCGAACCCGGCATGGCCGTCGACCTGCATGCGCTGGTCGAGGACCTGCCCGCACCGAATGGCTTGGAGACCGTCAGGGTGACAGACCAGGCGACCCTGACGACGTGGAGGGACACCCTCGCGCAGGGGTTCGGCCAAGGTGAGCGCGAGGCCGCCTGGGTCGCGGAGGTGTACGCGCACATCGGGTTCGGCGACGACGCACCGTTCCGGCACTTCCTCGCCCGCCTGGACGGAGAACCCGTGGGTACGTCGACCGTGTACTTCGGTGCCGGCGTCGCGGGCGTCTACTTTGTGATGGCCATTCCGTCGGTACGCCGGCGGGGAGTCGGCGCCGCGGTCACTCTTGCGGGCCTGCGCGACGCCCGTGGGCGGGGCCACCGGATCGGCGTGTTGGGCTCGTCGCCGGCCGGCCACTCCGTCTATCGCCGCCTCGGCTTCCGCGACTACTGCGAGATCGGCATCTACGAATGGGCAGCCACATCCAGCTGATCTCGGGTCGATCCTGCAGGACATGATCTGCGGCACAGCTACGTGACACTGCCCAGCCGGCCGGGTCGAGTGCCGCGGGGACGGTCATAGGGTCGTACGACGACGGCCCGACCGAGCCTGCGAAGGAGCCGGCCGATGTGGTGGATGCTGCTGGGAGTCCTCGCCCTCCTCGGGTGGGGGATCGCTGGCGGCATCCTGCTCGAACGTCGGCTGTGGCCGTGGATCGTCCGGCGCGCACGCCGCCGCGCCGGACGAGCGGCCGTCCTCAGCATCGGCGTCCAACTCGCCGGCCTGGCCGTGTTCGCGGTGTTGGCATTCGCCGGAATGGTCGTCGCAGAGGCGACCGGCCGGACGGTCATGGCGGCGTTCGGAGTGGTGCCCGCCTGCCTGGTCTACGTGCCGCTGCTGATGGTGGGGATGCCCAGCGAGGCCACGGGAGTTCGCACTCAGCGGACGGACCTCGAGTCCGTCGGCGCCACTCGCTCGGTGGCACGGGCGGCAGCCTGGGCCGCTGTACCGTTCGTCTTCCTCGGCATCGCGCTCGTCCTCGGAGCGCTTCTCGGCACGTTCCTGACCTAGCGTCGCCAGCGGTCGAGCCGGCCGACGCCAGCCTGCGCAGCGCTGTGGCCAGTCCGCCAGCGATGAGTTCTCGCAGTGGTCCCAGTCTCTACCTACGCCGATCAACCGCACTCGAGGAGAAGGACATGACCACTACCTACACATTCGACGTCTTTTCCAGCCTCGACGGCTACGGCGCCGCCAGCACCAACTGGACCGGCTACTGGGGTAAGCAAGGCCCCGAACTGCTCGCCCACCGCCTGGCCTTGTACGCCGAGGAGCAGCGAATGGTCTTCGGGGCCAACACCTATCGGGCGTTCGCGCAGATGCTGGCCTCGAGCACCGAGGATTCCGAAGTGCGTGACCCATGGGTCACCCGGATGAGGAACCTGCCGGCAACGGTGGTGTCGACCACGCTGCAAGGACCGCTCGACTGGCCAGACGCGACCCTCGTGAGCGGCGACGCCGTTGACGTCGTCGCCCGGCTCAAGGAGGAGTCCGAGGTGCCGTTGCGCTCGCACGGCAGCCTGTCGTTGAACCGGGCGCTGATGGCCGCCGGCCTGGTCGACCGCGTGCAGGTGACACTCTTCCCTGTGATCACCGGTCAGACCGGGGTGGACCCGATCTTCCAGGGTGCGGCCGACTTCGACCTGGAGCTGGTCGAGAACCGGACGCTCGACGGCCACATCCAAGAGCTCATCTACCGGCCCACGCTCCACTGACCCCTACGGATTCGAAGAGGACCCGTCCTGCCTCGGCCGTCCGGTCTGCCGATGCAGGAGCCGCGCCTGGGACGATGGCGGTCATGTCAGGCGAACAGACGTCTATCTCGGCTCGACGGTCGTCGGCGGAGGGCCTTGTTCGAGAGGTCAACACGCAGACCGGCAGTAACCTTCGGCTGATCGGCCTGCCTGACCAGGGCACGGTGAGTGATGCCGCCTTCGTGTGCTGGCCGAATGGCCGCGCCGGAGTACTCACGCGATCGATCCTCGACATCGGCGCATTGCGCCTGATCGCTGATGTCCTGGCCGCAGTGTCGGCCCGAGGCGTCCCCGTACCAGAGTATGAACTGATCACACCGCTTTCCCAGGGCGCAGCCGTCGTCCAGGAACGCCTGCCTGGTTCACCGCCGCGGCATATCGAGCCGGCGACTATCGAAGCGATAGTCGCCGTCAACGAGTCGTTCGCCGGGCTCCTGGCCGACTGGCCACAGGTGGGAGCGCCGCACCTGCACCTACGTGAAAGCGGTGAGGGCTGGTGCCTCCACGAGACACTGCAGCGCTACGACGACCGCAGCGCAAGACTGCTCGGCTGGATCCAGGATGTCGGAGCCACGGGCCCGGACCAGCTGAGTGGCCATGACCTCGTGCACTGGGACCTCACGCCCGGCAACGTCCTGTTCGACCCGGCAGGGGCAGTCACGGGCGTCGTCGACTGGTTCACCGTCGCCCGCGGTGACCGCCACTTTGGACTGATGAAGCTGCGCTTCTACCTTGAACGGTGCACTGTCGACCCTCAGCCGCGCGGCCACCCCACCGTGACGCTAGCCGCGATCAGTCGCCTCGACGATCTCCTTGATCAACTGCTCGAACCCATGACGTACGACCTCTACTGGGCGCACTGGAGCCTGGCACTCATCGACTGGGCGATCCGCCAGGGCGCACGATCCGAGGTCGACTGCTACCTCGATCTCGCCAGCACCCGCATCCGCTGACTCCAAGCCAAGAGTCCAGGCGACCTCGAGCAGGCGTGACCCGTCCACGCGGGTAGGAATCTGCGACGACATCGAGCAGGAGGTGTTGCATAGTTGGACGTCGTGACGGAACGCGAACGTGTGAGGCAGCTGAGGAGTCCGGGTCTACCCGACGAACAGCTGATTCCAGATGTCACGAACGCGTTCGGACTGGGCAGTCCGGTGAGTCTGGAGCCGCTGACCAACGGCTTCATGAACCGCAACTGGCGGGTGACGACACCGGCCGGCACCTTCGCGGTCAAGCAACTCCTCGACCACAACCCCGACCAGGCCAGGCGCACCCACGCCGTCCTCGGTACCCTCGCCGCACGAGGGTTCCCGGCGCCGAACCCGCTCGTGCTGCCTGATGGCGACACCGTGCTCGACCATGCCTGCGGCAGCTTCACGATCGCCGCATGGATGCCAGGCGCATTCCGCGAGGGCGTCGACCTCGAGCTGCCCGAGTGCACCGCGGCGGGTCGACACCACCAGCCGTTACGTCGAGCTGATCGAGGCACGACAGGCACCTGACGACTTCGACAAACAAGTACACCGGATGCTCCGGACCCGCCGCGAGCACATCACCACACAAACGCATCGAAGACCAGTCGGCAGCACCTGGCTGGCCCCGTACGGCTGGATCCATGGCGACTTCCAGCAGTTCAACCTGCTCTGGCAGCACGGGCGCATCAGCGCCGTCCTGGACTGGCACCGGCTATGCGTCGCCTGGCCGGTTGGTGAGGTCGTACGCGCCGCGATCTTCCTGTTCATGGACCGCGAGCGAGGCACCGTCGATCTGGACCGGGTCTCGGCGTTCATCGCCGGTTACCGCGAGACCAGATCAGTACCAGACGCGCACCTGATCGACGCCGTGCACCGATTTTGGTGGGACTACCTCTGCAACATCTGGCCCTTGGACTGGCACTACGACCACGGCGACACCTCCTGCGACCGGTTCTTCATCGCCGCCTCCGCCCTACTGTCGTGGTGGTACGACCACCACGACGCAGCGTTCGAGTCCTTCACCCGCTCCTGACCGTCCCCTGGAAGACCCTCAGCGTGCGGTGGCGTGGCGGGTAGTTGCACCGTGACGCGGAGCCCGCCAGCGGGCCGGGGAGTGAGGGTGAGGACTCCGTCGTGCGCCTGGGTGATGCTCTTGACGATTGCCAGGCCGAGACCGACACCGGCGTGACCGGTACGGACTCGTTCGGTGCCGCGCTGAAACGGTTCGACCAGCGTGGCAACCAGCTGTGGGGACAGCTTCTTGCCGGTGTTCTCGACTGTGAGCACCACAGCCTTGGGGTGCACGCGGGTCGTGACCCACACCGTGCCCTGTTCAGGCAGATTGTGGACGATCGCGTTGTGCACCAGGTTTGTCGTCATCTGCAGCAGGAGCGCGGGTGAGCCGATGGTGGGGGTCATGTCGCCGTACGTCTCGATGGTGAGGCCGCGTTCTTCGGCGAGGGGGAGGAGCGTTTCAGCGGCCTCTTCCGCGGTGAGGGACAGGTCGACGTGGTCTCGGGTGAAGGACCGCTGGTTGGCGCGGCTGAGTAGCAGCAATGCTTCGGTGAGGTCGATCGCCCGGGTGTTGACGTAGTGGAGACGGTCGACGAGTTCGCCGGTGTCGCGGTTGCGATCGTTGCGGGCGACGTCGAGGAGTGTCTGGGTAATCGCCAGCGGGGTGCGGAGTTCGTGGGAGGCGTTGGCTGCGAATCTCTGCTGTTCGGCGACGTGTGATTCGAGCCGTGCCAGCATGGTGTCGAACCTGTCGGCAAGCTCGCGGAACTCGTCGTTGCGGCCCTCCAGCCGGATTCGGTGGGACAGGGACCCGTCCGCAGCCATGCGGGTGGCGTCTGCGATGCGAGTCAGCGGGGCGAGCATGCGGCCGGAGAGGATCCACCCTCCCACCAGACCGAACACCAGCAGGAAGGCGAGAACACCGGCTGCCAGTTCGCCGAAGGCTCGTTGTCTGCTGGAGCGGCCTGGAGCGAACGCCCCGCCGATGCCGGATCTCGCGTCGCTGATGAGCACGGCGTGCGGGAAGTATCGCTGGACGACCAACCACAGGACGAGCAGCAAGGCACCTGCGAGCACGAGGAATCCGGCATAGCTGAGGGTGAGCTTGAGGCGAACGCTCAAACCAGGCCGTCTATCCACGGTCCCCTTCCTCTCGTCCGGCGCCCGGTGCTGCATCGATGCGGTAGCCGACGCCGGCCACGGTGGCGATGATCCCGGGTTCTCCGAGGCGTTTGCGAAGTGCCGAGACCGTGATGCGCACGGCGTTGGTGAACGGGTCTGCGTTCTCATCCCAGGCCCGTTCCAACAGTCCTTCGGCGCTGACGACACCACCTTCGGCAGCGACGAGGACTTCGAGCACGGCGAACTGTTTCCGGGTGAGAGCGACGTACCGGCCGTCACGGTAGACCTCGCGGCGGAACGGATCCAGCCGCAGGCCTGCGATCTCTCGCACGGGAGGCCGGTTGTGTGCGCGCCGGCGGTCGAGTGCTCTGAGCCTGAGCACGAGCTCTTTGAGTTCGAAGGGCTTCGTGAGGTAGTCGTCGGCGCCGAGTTCGAACCCCGAGGCCTTGTCGTCGAGCCGGTCGGCCGCGGTGAGGATGAGGATCGGCATGCCGCTGCCGGAGGCGACGATGCGTTTGGCGATCTCGTCGCCGGAAGGACCTGGGATGTCGCGGTCGAGGACGGCGATGTCGTAGCCGTTGATGCTCAGCAGTTCCAGAGCGGTGTCACCGTCACCGGCGATGTCGGCCGCGATCGCTTCCAGGCGTAGGCCATCGCGGATGGCCTCTGCCATGTAGGGCTCGTCCTCGACGATCAACACACGCATGCACCGATGCTACGAGCCGGAGCATATCGTCGGCGTATCGAAATCCACATACGTGCTGGCAACACCACGCTGCCTTGACTGGAGGCATGGCCTACAGCAAACCAGCACAAACAACGACAAGTCGGACTCCCAGGATCCTTGTCGCCGGCCTGTTTCTCATCATCGCGGCGGTCGCCGCAGCCCTCGTCAATCAATTGCTGGCGTCCCCGTCCTCCCCGGCCGGATCGCCCTCCTCGGCGGCATCGCCCAGCGACACTCGTGTCGACCGCCGCCATCGTGCACTTGGCGAGACGGATGGCGCCGTCCCTGACGGCGTGACAGTCTTCGATGACGAAATTCCGGCCGTGGCCAACCTCGACCCTGATCTCCTCGGTGCCCTCCGCCAAGCTGCGACAGATGCCGCAGCCGACCGGGTCGAGATCTTCGTCAATAGTGGCTGGCGTTCCCCGGCGTACCAGGATCAACTGCTCCGTGAGGCGATTACGAAGTACGGCTCGGAAAACGAAGCCGCTCGATGGGTAGCCACCTCCGACACGTCTGCCCACGTGTCGGGGGACGCGGTCGACGTCGGGGACACCGATGCCACTGCGTGGCTGTCCGAACACGGCGCCGCGTACGGGCTGTGCCAGATCTACAGCAGCGAGCCCTGGCACTACGAACTGCGCCCGGAAGCCATCGATCACGGCTGCGCGCCCATGTACGCCGACCCTACGCACGACCCAAGGATGCAGCAGTGACCCGGACGCACGACGCTGCACTTCCGCTGCCTCCAGCGTGCCACTGAGGGTTCAGGCGAGCCTGCTCCATGATCCCCATCGGCCAAGCCCTCGGCTGGATCGTGAACCTCCGGCACTCACGGTGCGGTGCCGAGCCAGAGAGGGGGTCGCGAGCGCGGGCCCTGGACACATTGGACACAATTGTCAGGGCTCACAAGGGCGTGGGTGCGAACCGGACAGGGCGATCCTCGCTCGTTCACGATCAAGACCGCGGTAAGGATGATCGATATGAAGATCGGCGTCATCGGTACCGGACAGTTCGCCCGCAGCTTCATCTCGTTGTGGCAGATGCACCCCGACGTCGAGGCTGTCTACGCCTGTGACCTCGTTCCCGAGCGGGCCAAGGAGCACCAGGAGAAGTACGGCCTGGCCGGCATCTTCACCGATGTCGAGGAGATGCTGGCCTCCGAGGTGGACTCGGTGGCGGTGATGACGCAGCGCTGGACGCACGGCTCGCTGGTGCTGCAGGCGCTGGAGGCGGGCAAGAACGTCTACTCCGCGGTGCCGATGGCGATCACCGTCGAGGAGATCAAGGCGATCATCGACAAGGTCTCCGAGACCGGGCTGATCTACATGATGGGCGAGACCAGCTACTACAACCCGGCCGTCGTCTGGGCCCGTGACAAGGTCGCTGAAGGCGCGTTCGGGCGGGTGTTCTACGCCGAGGGTGACTACGTCCACGATATGGACAACGGCTTCTACGCCGCCTACAAGTACAGCGGCGGCGACGACTGGAGGAAGACCGCCAGCTACCCGCCAATGCTCTACCCGACACACGCCGTCGGCGGTGTCCTCGGCGCGCTGCCGACGCACGCCACCAGCGTCAGCTGCGTCGGCATCCCCGATGATCGCGGCGATGGTGTCTTTGACAAGGACGTGTCGCTGTGGGGCAACGACTTCTCCAATATGAGCGCACTTTTCCATCTCGCCGACGGCGGCGTGATGCGCACCAACGAGTTCCGCCGGGTCGGCTACTGGAGGGGACATGAGTCCCGGTTCCGGTTCTACGGCACCGAATCGGTGATGGAGCAGACCGGGCATGGCGCCACCTGGAGCATCAAGACCGAGGGCGAGGACTACCGCAAGGGCGACACCCTCGACATCAGCGACCTGTTCTACACCCACGGCGGTCAGGTGCCAGAGGGCTTCGGCGACATCGACCCGGCACTGATGCAGAGCTTCGCCTCCCGCACCGCCAAGGTGCAGGACCGCAGCCGGCTGCCCAAGGAGTTCGAGGGAGCTCACAACGGGCATGAGGGCTCCCACCACTTCCTGGCCGACGATTTCGTCCGGGCGGTTACGACCAAGACGCAGCCGCCGGTGAACGCCTGGAAGGCGGCCCGGTTCACGCTGCCGGGGGTGATCGCGTTCGAGTCGGCCCGCCAGGGTGCTGCCCGGCTGCCGATCCCGGACTTCGGGGACGGCCCGGAGAACCCTGCCTGGTGAGTCGGTAGCGGCCGCAGTCCTTAGGCCAGCTGGTCGGAGCGGCCGGCTTCGATGCGGGACCACTGGGCGATGGGACGTCCGTTCGTACGCCAGACCTCGGGGTTCTTGGCGTCACCCCACGGCTGGGGCCAGCCGTCTGGGGAGTCCTCCCACATCTCCTGGCGTCCGTAGACCGTCATGTCCAGCAGCCCGTGGGTGGGGGCCATGATCTCGACGCCGCGGCCGCCGGTGTAGTACGTCTCGAACACCCGCTCGCCGTCGCGGACGTAGCAGACGAGGTGGTGGACCTGCCAGTCGCGGCCCTCCAGGAGTTGCGCCGCCGTCCTCTCGACCGAGTACCACGGCATGTCCAAGCCCATGAAGTTCCGGTAGCGGATGCTCTCCTCGTACGGGCCCTTGCAGAGGACGGCGTACGTGGCGTCGCGGGAGTGGATGTAGGACAGCTCGCGGACCTGGCAGTTGAAGAACGTGCAGCCCTCGCACTGCTCTGCGGCTGGTTGGCCGGGCCACCAGGCGTGGAAGTACGCGATGAGCTGCTTGCGGCCTTCGAAGACGTCGAGGATCGTGATCGGTCCATCAGGACCGATCACCTCGATGGTGGCGTCGACCTCCACCATCGGCAGCCGTCGCCGCGCCGCCGCGATCGCGTCCCCTTCGCGGGTGTGCGCCTTCTCCCGTGCGAACAGTGCTTCGCGCGCCTCCTGCCAGGTCCTTCTGTCCACCACAGGCGGGAGGGCCGGGCTGGGTGCTTGGTCGTTCATGATCGCCTCCATGCGTTCGTCTGCGATTTTGCCCACCGACGAACGGGACCAGACGGGATTCGACATCGTGCTCACATTCTTTCGTGCCATGGCTGGCTCGACTTGTCCGATCCGTGCGAAAGGTGATGGATCGACTCAGACATGCAGGCTGGGACGGTAGACGAGCTCCTGGGTGTGACCGTCGAGCATCCGAGCCTCGAGCAGCTCGAGGTCGAAGTCGGCCGCACCCCTGAAGATCGGGTCGATCCCGGTCTGACCCGTGATCACCGGGAAGATCGTCACCTGGACACGGTCAACCAGGCCCGCGGCCATCAGGGACCGGTTCATCGCCACACTCCCGAGCGACCGCAACGGTACGCCGGACTCCTTCTTCAGCTCAGCGACGACATCGACCGCGTCACCGTTCACGAGTGTCAGGTCCGGCCACTCGATCGGCCCTTCCAGAGTGGTCGACACCACCGTCGTCGGCAGGTTCCTCATCTGCGTGTTCACCGGGTCAGTCACTAGCGCCGGATCGGTCTCGGCCATCATCCGGAACGTGTTGGCCCCGAAGACCAGCCGCTGCTCCTCGTTGTACTGCGCGAGGCGACGGTCGAGGAACTCCGGGCCTGCCTTACCCCAGTAGCCACCCCAGTCGCCGTCCTCGTTGTACGAGCCGAAGCCGTCGAGGCTGCAGAAGATGTCGAACGTGTAGGTCGCGGTCACGGCGACCTCCTCGGATGCGGTTGATCGGGTGTGGAAGGTCCGTCACTTCGGTGGTGCGGCGTGCAGGTCGCAGGTGCAGGCGGTCCAGCCGTCTGGCAGGGGGCCGAGGTCGTCGTCGCGGCCGGCCGCGATCCGTGACACCTGGGCGATCGGGCGTCCGCGTCCGTCGACGCGGAACTGGCCGCCGCCAGCAGCCCACCCCTGCGGCCAGCCCTCGGGTGAGTCCTCCCAGCCCTCCTGCCGGCCGTAGACGGTCCGGTCCAGCAGGGCGTACGACGGCGCCATCGCCTCGTCGCCCCTCGCGGTGGTCCACCAGGTCTCGAAGACGCGGTCGCCGTCGCGCAGGTAGCTGGCGAGGATGCCGAAGTGCGGGACCAGTTTGGCCACGGAGTCCGGTGGCACGGAGTACCAGGGAACGGGGTAGCCCATGAACCCGCGGTACCGCGACGCCTCCTCGTACGGTCCCTCACAGAGGACCGCGTAGCTGACGTCGCGCGAGCGCAGGTAGTTCAGCTCGGTGACGTGGGAGCTGTTGAACGTGCAGCCCTCACACTGCTCAGCCGCAGGCCTGCCGGGGTGCCACATGTGGTAGTACGCGACCAGCTGGGACCGGCCCTCGAAGACGTCGATCAACGGCACCGGGCCGTCCGGTCCGGTCAACGGCGTGTGGGCGTCGACCTCGACCATCGGGAGCCGGCGCCGCGCCGCGGCGATCGCATCACCCTCGCGGGTGTGGGCCTTCTCCCGGACCTGGAGCCGGTCCAGCTCGGCCTGGAACGCTTCGCGGTCGACGACTTGGGGCTTGGCGGCGTCGCGGGGGTGGGTGGGCTGGTTCGTCATGGTGAAACCCTTCTCGCAGACTGGTCACTTTCTGGGTGGTGGGATTGCCTTGGTCAGGCCGATCACATGACCTTCGGGGTCGGTGAACTGGGCCAACTCGATGTCGGTGCCCGGCACGGTGTCCGGGCCGAACAGCCGGCGGCCGCCCAACTCCTCGGCCCTGTCCAGAGCTGCCCCGACATCGGGCACCTCGACATAGACGGTGACGTGCCGGCTGTCGCCGTCACCGGAGCCGATACCGCCGGTGATGCCCTCCGGTCCGCTCGGCCGAACCAGGCCGTAGCCGCCAGGACCGCCGGGTTCGATCTTCCAGCAGAACAACTGGGCGTAGTAGGCGTGCAGCGCCGCGGCGTTGCCGCCGACGATCTCGAAGTGCACAACGGGTTGGGACATGGACTCTCCCCGGACCTGGGCGTTGGTGCCGCTGCTCACGGGTGGCCTCGTCAAGGCGTACATCCGGTAGCAGGTGGTGCCTTGACGCTAGGGAGTTCACTCGCAGCGGGAATCTGTATCGGTATCAGTACTTGCACGACCATCAGCACTAGCGGCAGTAGTCTCGCCGTCATGCTTCGTGGCCGGCAGGCCGAGTGTGCTGCCATCGACGCCCTCCTGGAGCAGATCCGGCGTGCGGTAGGGGGCGTCCTGCAGTTGCGCGGGGAGCCCGGGATCGGCAAGACCGCCCTGTTGGAGTACGCCGTGGAAGGCGTCGGCGAGGACGTACGTGTGCTGCGATGCACGGGCTACGAGTCCGAGAGCCAGGTGCCGTTCGCCGGACTGCACCAGGCGCTTCGGCCGATCCTTGATCATCTTCCGGCGTTGGCCGAGCCGCAGCGGCGGGCATTGTCGGGTGCATTCGGTCTCGGCGAGGCCGTCCTCGACCGGTTCATGATCGGCGCAGCAGTGTTGTCCCTGCTGGCCGAAGCGGCCGAACAGTCGCCGCTGCTGGTGCTGATCGACGACGCGCACTGGCTCGACCGGGCCTCGTTGGACGCGTGGATATTCGCCGCTCGCAGGTTGGAGCGGGAGGCCGTCGGCGTACTGATCGCCGCCCGGAACGAGCCCGGGGCTCCGGATGCGGTTGGGCTCCCAGAGATCGAACTCGCCGGCCTTCCAGCCGACGAAGCCGCGCTGTTGCTTGATGATCTTGGCGTCGCAGGAGTTGCCCGGACCGAACTGGTCGCATCGACCGAGGGCAACCCATTGGCCATGCGCGAGCTGGCGGCCGCCGGTCCGATGTCGTACGAGGGGCCGGTGCAGTTGACCGATCGCCTGCTGCAGGCGTTCGGTCGTCAGCTCGAGGCTCTCCCGCGTGGTACGCGCAGGTTCCTGACACTCGCAGCCGCCGACGACACGGGTGATCTCGCAACAATTCATCGGGCGGCTCCGGCGGTCGGTACGTCGATCGCCGATCTGACCGCGGCAGAATCCGCCGGACTGGTTCGGGTCATGCAAGGCGCGCTGATCTTCCGGCACCCGCTGTTGCGTTCCGCCGCATATCACGGTGCGGCACTGGCCGATCGGCTGGAGTCTCATCGCGTCCTGGCTGCGGCCACCGGCAACGAGGATCGGCGGGCCTGGCATCTGGCCGCGGCAGCAATCGGACGCGACGACGAGATTGCCGACGCGCTGGAGCGGGCGGGCCGGCGAGCGACGGCCCGGGGTGCCCATGGTGCGGCGTCGTCGGCCTGGGCCAGGGCTGCGGAGTTGTCGACCGGGAAGGACGAGTCCGTACGTCGAATGACTGACGCAGCCGAGGCTGCGGTCGCAGCAGGCAGGGTCGAATGGGCCAACCTGACGGCGCTGCAGACCATCCCGAAGACAAGCGAGGAATGGCAGCGCGGACGGTTGCTCGAGGTTGCCGGTCGGGCCGAGTTCGTGGCCCGCAACCTGCACGAGGCCCACGCCCACCTCCTGGCAGCCAGCGACGCGATGGCAGCACGTGACCGGGAACGTGCGTTCTGGCTGGGCCTGACCGCTGTGCACACCGTCTGGTCGATGCCCACCGATCCAGACAAGCTCGTCGCGACTGTCGATCACCTTGCTTCGTTGGCGCCCACGGGCTCGCCGTTGGATGCCGTTGCCTGGCTCGCGAAATGGGCTGTGTTGGCGGCCCTCGGTACCGACCGGAGCGATCACCCCGAACTGGATCCCCTGATCTCGCGGGCAGCCGACGTCGCCAGGGAGCGTGGACCAGAGGCCCTGGCCGAGGTGATGAGCTTCGCGGTGATGGTGAATCGGGACAAGACAGCGTCGGACATCGCGGCCGAGCTCATCCAAGGCGCCCGCAAGCGGAGCGCGGTCGCGGTGCTTCCGCCGGCGCTTGCCCAGCTCAGCTTGAGCCAGGTCTTTCTCGGACGTTATCGGGACGCGCTCATCAGCGGCACCGAGGCGGTCACGCTGGGCCGTGACACCGGTCAACAGTTGTGGGCCGCGTACGCAAGCTCCGCGTTGGCTTACCTGGCTGCGATCCAGGGTGATGAGACGCGTTGCCTCGAGCTGGCAGGCATCGGTGTGGGTCCGCCGGGTGCTGAGCGTGCGACCGGCACCCAGGCTCGCGCTGCCCTTGGCCTCCTCGATCTCGGGCTTGGCCGGATCGCTGAGGCGTACGAACGTCTGGCCGGAGTGCAGCGGGGGCCGGTCCGGCACCTGTCCGCGGTCCAGCGCAGTGTGCCCGACTTTGTCGAATGTGCGGTCCGGATTGGGCGGGCCGATGAGGCTGCCGAGGCGATGCGGCGGTGCGAGGCCTGGGCGGCGGTGATGGATGAGCCGTGGACCGACGCCTTGGTCTTACGGTGTCGGGCTTTGCTTGCGGTCGATGAATCGGCGGAGGACCTGTACGTGACCTCACTGGCAACTCACCCGGTCGACGAACGGCCCTTCGATCGCGCCCGGACCACCCTGCTGTACGGCGAATGGCTGCGCCGCGCCCGTCGCAAGGCCGATGCCAGGCACCAACTGATCACCGCTCGCCAGTTGTTCGACGGGATCGACGCGAGACCGTGGGCAGATCGGGCCGCCGGTGAGCTTGCCGCGATCGACGGATCGAGCCGGCAACGTACGACCTCGGCCGTTGGCAGCGGGCTGACGCCACAGGAGTTGCAGATCGCCGAACTCGCCGCCGCCGGACTGGCCAACCGTGACATCGCGGCGCAACTCTTCCTGAGCCCGCGCACGGTGGCCTACCACCTTTACAAGGCCTACCCGAAGCTCGGCGTCCGCTCCCGCACCGAACTCAACGACGTACTGGCCACGGTGATCAACTAGCGATCGGTCGATGTTCGGAGTCCGCCGGCGAAGCGGCCGCCTCCAACCACCGGTTCACCACGCAAGGCAGGCAGCTGCGTTGATGAGATTGCGGCCATTGTCGGTCTGCGGGCCTGCGGCACGCGCGGCGAACCAGGCCATGAACGGACCTAGCACTTCGAACGCTGTGAGTACCCGTTCGATGGCGTGAGGGGTATGGAGCCAGTCCTCACATCCGAGTGGTCGCGTGGCAACCAGCGAGCGACGGCGCAACCACTCCGCGCGCGGATGGTCGGCTGGATACCCACGGGGCATCCGCTTCATGGCGTTGCCGGCGAGCTCGAATCCTTTCTCTCGTAGCGTTCGCGTCACTTCCACGAGTTCGTCGCCGCTGACCTTGTCACCGACCGCTTGTCGGTAGCACTCGAGCTCGGCCGGAGCGGCGGGTCGCCAGGCGCCTCGCACATGCAGGCCGTCGAGGTCGAACGCGAGGCCGAGCACCAGGGTTCGTTGGATCCTGATCGTCGCGTACTGGTGCTGCCATCGTCCGTACGCCGGCGAGCGGAAACCTTCGACGGAGAAGTCCTCGTAGGCTGGATCGGCATCGGCGACACCGTGCAGCAGCGCGATCATCGGCTGCCGTACCAATTGCTCGCGCTGTTGACGACACTTTTCCCGTACGTCCGCAGGTGGGTCACCGTCGAGCTGCAGCAGGACGTCGAACGCCGCCCTGGGCCAACCAGAAAATCCTCCGCGCATGCCGAGCATTCTGCCGGTCGTTCGCCCCAGGCAGCCTTTCCCTCAGTACGCGATCACCTGACGGGGTGGGGATCGTCCTGCGGAAATTCGGTTGTGGCGCAGCTTGGCGCTTGGTTTACCGTTGCCCACTGTGACCTATCCAGGCTTCGATTCGTACCTGATCTGCGCGACGCCACGCACTGGAAGTACCCTGCTGTGCGGACTGCTGAAGTCATCCGGAGTCGCCGGCCGCCCCGCCTCCTTCTTCAACCGTCGGGGTCTGCATGACTACGCCGACGACTGGCGGATAGCTCGACCTCGTGACGGACGGATCGACGGAGCGTACGTTCGAGCGGCGCTGGCCGCCGGCAAGACGTCCAATGGTGTCTTCGGCGGAAGGATCATGGCCGAGACGCTGCCGGAACTGATCGGTGACCTTGCCGCCGCCGATTCTGGATCAGCCGTGACCGATCTGGGGCTGTTGAGTGCCCAGTTCGGTCGGCTCAGATTCGTTCACCTGCGACGACGTAATGTCGTGGCCCAGGCGGTGTCGTGGGCGAAGGCACTGCAAACCCACTTCTGGCATCCGGACGAGGCCGTCAAACCCGGAGGTCAACATCCTCACTATGACGAGGAACTGATCGGCCGGCTGGTCGCTGCGATCGAGAAGTTCGAGGCGGACTGGAGCCGCTGGTTCGCCGCCCACAGCATCGTGCCCTATGAGGTTGTCTATGAGGAGTTGGCGGCAGACCCGCTACGTACTGCACACAAGGTGCTCGACTATCTCGGCCTTCACGTTCCGCCGGACCAGCAACTGGTGATCGGGCATCGTCGACAGGCCAACCAAGTCAACGACGACTGGACTGCGAGATTCAGGGCTCACTGAACCAGCTCGTCCGTGGTCGGCGGGCCGCATCCGGCTGCTGCAGAAGGTTTCTGGCGTTGCTGACCTCGGTGGCGGCGTGGCAACGCGGTGGCCGCGCCTGTGTGGTCGGAGACGGTGATAGTACGCAGGTCGGTGTCATCCGAGCGCGGTGGCGATGGCGGCCGCGAGGGTGCGGCCGGTGGATCCGTCAGGTGCGCCGTGGTCCGGATTGAACTCGGTGAGGGTCATGCCGGCGAAACCTGGGTGTGCGGCCATGACCCTGAGTGCGGTCATCGCCTGGGCTAGCGTCAGTCCGGTCGTGTACTGCGGTACGTCGGCGGCTGGCAGGTCGAAGAAGTTGATCACATCGACGTCGAAGTGGACCACGAAGCGTTCAGTCACCGCTGTGAGTGTGGCGACGGCCTGCTGGGCGGCTGCTTCGGGCTCGGTCGCCACCGTGGTGGCCGGGAAACGAGGACTCGGTACGCGCGCGTGCAGGTCCTCGTCGGCGTCGCCTTGCCCAAAGAAGCACAGGTGATCCGGGGTCAGCAACGGCCGCCGCGGCCCGAACCCGGCTAGCTCCTCGGCCGTTCCGGGATGGTCCAGCATGTGCGCAACCCCCATGCCATCCAGGATCGGCTCCAGAGGGTGGTCGACGAGATTCAGCAGGTCTTGCCCGCCGTCGACGTAGAGGACGCCAACTTCCTGATCTGCGGCGATGGCGGCGCTCACCAGGGCGATGGCGAGCGTGCACTCACCGCCGACAACGAGCGGGCGGTAGCCGTCGGCCAGGATGCTGGCGATGTGGTCCTGGGCATCGCGGAGGACGGCCACGACGGTGCTGGTGTTATGTGGCCGGCGTTGGTCCCGGTGCGGCGTCCACCGATGGACCGGCCGGTCTCCATAGTCCACGACCTGGTGGCCGGCGCCTCGAAGAAGCGTGATCAGTCCCGCCGCGCGAAGCTCGGCCGGCGCCTTCTCCTGACCCGGCCAGTGCGCGGCAGCGCTGGAGGGGACTCCGAGCCACCCGAACGACGTCACGCCGGACTCCTGTCGAACTCGCGCCGCTGAAGGCGGCGGACAATGGCTGTGCCAGCCCTGCGTCGGCCTGCCCAGGAAAGGATCCGGCGCGCTGCCGGCCAGCACCATGAGCCTTCACGCCTTCGCGGGACGTCGCCACTGGACTCTGCCTTCGCCGTCCACAGCGCGAACAGCGCCACACGCTCGTCGAGCACGTCGCTCACTCCCTTTCGCCATCGCCTTCTGCTACCACCGTTTGCCGTTTGGGCTGGACCTCCCGTTGGCAGGGACCCTTGTAGCTAGGAGGTTGACCTTGACGTGCTACTAGTGTAGCTAGGTTTGATGGTAGCAGAACGCTGCTACCGTCGGCTAGGTTCGCTGGTAGCATCGGCCTTGTGGCTGCTCGAGGAATTGCCGATCTGCCTCTCGTGGGAGGCCATCTGGGCCTGGAACCTGGTCAACACTGTCGAGCCTCGATTCGAGACCGCTGACCGCCGCGAGCACCTCGTCGATCCTGACGCCCTCCTGGTGTGGGCACAGCGGGTGCGGCTCGTCAGCGACCCCGCGGCTGGTTCGATCCGTACGGCATGGTCCAAGGCACCCCGGGCCGCCGTGCGCGCGCTGCATGAGGTCATCGAGATTCGTGAAGCTCTGTATGCCGTCCTCCGGTTCCACCTGGTCGGCGAAACCCGACGTTCTGAGTCGCCGGACGGCGAGCTTGAGTTCCTTGCCCAGCGCTACGCGGCTGCGCTGGGTCGTTCCGAGCTCCGACTCCAAACCCGAAGCGGCCCGGCGGATCCGAGCACAGGTCCCGGTCCATCAGCCAGAGTTACAGGCAGTCCTGCGGTCACTGCCACCCGACTCGTGATCGGGTCATCACCTGGATCGCTGATACCAGACAGAGTGGTTGGCACGTCGGTGGAGCTCATCTGCGAGACCGATCTAAGCCCTCTTCGATCCTGCCCAGAAGGCGAAGGCGGCTGCGGCTGGCTCTTCCTCGACCACAGCCGAAACCACTCCAGGCGCTGGTGTGAGATCGGTGGCGAGTGCGCAACCCAGGCAAAAGTCCGGCGCCTGACCGAACGCCGCCGAGCCGCCCGCCGGCGCGCCGTCAAGGGGTAGTGCTCGCTGCGCTAAAGCGGGCAGGGCACTTGGCCAAACGGCTGTACAGCAACACGGTCGACCAGACATGGACTGGCGGTCGCGTGTTCATCGTCAGTCGGTCGAGAAGCGTTCCCATGCTGATTGGCGGCTCACACCGAGCGCCTTGCCGATCTCTTCCCAAGTAACGCCCTGCTTGCGAGCGAGGCCGACGGCCTCGCCCATGATGCCCTCCAGCGCCTCCATGCTTCTTGTGACGCCTGAGATGACCTTCATGGGCTCAGCTCGCCAGTCGCCGGAGATGTCCAGCGTGTTGCTGACGCGCACTGGACCGTCGTCGGCACCGATCCGTTCACTGGTCTTCATCATGCG
Organism: uncultured Actinomycetota bacterium; assembly: GCA_963720325.1. Lineage (GTDB taxonomy): Bacteria > Actinomycetota > Actinomycetes > Propionibacteriales > Actinopolymorphaceae > Thermasporomyces. The sequence continues at coordinate 229,304 of CAVRFE010000002.1, forward strand.
GTCAGGATGCCCTGACAGCATATCTCTGTCAAGATCCCCTGACAGCCGCCGTGAAAGGTCGGACGCTTTGCCGGTGGCCCGGCTTGATCCGGGACGTCGGGGCCCGTAGCCGAGTCCGGCTCGGCTGGCAGTTGGCCGCCGATAGCCATCGTGCGGAGGCTGGTCGAGGCTCAGGTAGGCGGATGACCGTCCTCAAGGTAGGCGACGGTTCCTGTGTCGCGGGCTCGAACGGCGGCGAGTGCTCGTCGGCCGTGAAGGGCGTCCATGCGCTCGACAGCCTGAGCGAGTGGAAGAAAGGTGAAGTCCACGATCTCGTCGTGGTCGATCTTGATCGCTTCAATGTCTTCTGCTGTCAGCACGCCTCCGTCAAAGATGAGGACGATGCCGTCCGGCCGGCGCTCGGACCATCCCGCGGCAAGCTTGCTGTCGGACAGGTTCTTCATCCAGGACCGTTCCCAGTCGACAACCAGGAGCGGGCCGGGTTCCCTCACCAGACCGATCTCCTCCTCGACCTCGCGTCGAGCCGTGGCGCGCGGTGGCTCCTCCGCCTCCGCTACGCCGCCTGGCCAACCCCACCGATTGGATCCGTAGGAATGCCTCAGCATGAGCAGGCGTCCGTCGACGTCGAAGAACACCGCGCTAGCGCACTCGTGCTTTCGCGCCAGCGGCCCGCGCGGGAGCGACTCTTCTTGACCTGCCTGGTTCATGATCGCGACGGTACCGGTCAAGGCCAAGCCGCGTCAGACAGCGGGTGGAGCCGCCGCCTGCCGCTCGGTCGACACCATCCGCGCCTAGGACGCTCGCCCGGCCACCTGTGACAGAGCGAGAGTCCCCCGAGTCGACGTGCGAGGTCGCCGGTCAAGTCACCCGGGTCTGAAGATCGGCTCCGGACTCGACCCGCCCGACTCCGACCCGCGTCGTGATGCGCCGTCCCCTGCCCGGTGCCGACAGCTGATGTCAGATCCCAGCGAGCCCTCTTGACATCCTCGTCTGACCACGAATACTTAGTCACATGCCTAAGTATTCGGCCGAGACCGACGGCAACGCCGAGCTCGACCGGATGTTCCGCGCACTGGCGGACGGCACCCGCCGGGCGATGGTCGCCCGGCTGGTCCACGGGCCGGCGTCGGTGAGCCAGCTCGCCGAACCGTTCGGCATGGCGCTGCCCACCGTCGTCCAGCACCTCCGGGTGCTCGAGGAGGCGCAGATCGTGTCGTCCGAGAAGGTCGGCCGGGTGCGCACGTACCAACTCGTGCCCGACGCGCTGGTCCCGGCCAACGCCTGGATCGTGGCCCACCGCCGCCCGCAGGAGCGCCAGCTCGACCGCCTGGGCGACTACCTCACCAACCATCACCCGACACAGGAGGACTGACATGACCAACCGCACCCAGACCCACGCCACGTTCGTGCTCGAGCGCGAGTACCCGGTTCCGGTCGACCGGGTGTGGGCCGCCTTCGCCGACGCCGAGCTCAAGCGCAAGTGGTTCGGCAGCGACGAGTTCATCTATGTCGAGCGCAGCGACGACTTCCGCGTCGGCGGCGTGGCGATCGACGACGCGCGTCACGGCGACGGCGGCCCGCTGTCCCAGTACCGCGCCACGTACACCGACATCACGCTCAACGAGCGGATCGTCTACACGTACGACATGTGGCTCGACGGGGTGCACGCCTCGACGTCGATCAGCACGATCGTGTTCGCACCCACCGACGACGGCGCCGGCCCGGGAACCCAGCTCACGCTCACTGAGCAAGGCGTCCACCTCGACGGTGTACACGGTCCCGGACCGGATGCCGCGGCCGGTCGCGAGGCCGGCACCGCCGGCCTGCTCGACGCGATCGGGAAGCTGCTCGCCGACGGCGGCTGAAAACGTCCTCCTGGAGAAGTAGCACGCGATCGAGGGCGGCCAGCAGACCCTGCCCACCCCGGCTGCTTGTCACCGACCTCACCCGGAACGAGACCACCTCGATCGAGACCACCTCGATCGAGACCACGGCAAAGGAGCGGAGACTTGATGGCCGGAACGGTGTACTTCCACGTGACGATGTCGCTCGACGGCTTCATCGCGCCCGAGTCCCTCGAGGACTTGATGGGGCAGCAGTGGATGGAACTGCAGGCGTGGGCTTTCCCGCTGCGGTTCTTCCGGGAGAACCTCAAGCTCGGCAAGGGCGGCGAGGAGGGGCTCGACAACGACATCGCGCGGGCGACGTTCGAGCGCACCGGCGTGAGCGTGATGGGCAAGCGCATGTTCGACGCCGGCGAGCAGATGTGGCCGCAGGAGGCACCGTTCCACACCCCGGTGTTCGTCGTGACCCACGAGAAGCGTGACCCCTGGGAGCGACCGGGTGGGACCACCTTCCACTTCGTCAACGACGGCATCGAGCACGCCCTCGACCAAGCCCGCGAGGCCGCTGGCGACCGCGACGTCCGCATCGCCGGCGGCGGCACCACGATCCTGGAGTACGTGAACGCCGGCCTGATCGACGAGTTCACGATCACGCTCTCGCCCCTGCTGTGCGGCACCGGAATCCGCCTGTTCGACGGCGTGGACGCGTCCACGGTCGCGCTAAAGCCGGTCCGCACGGAGCCCTCAACGAGAGTGACGCACCTGACCTATGCCGTCCGGGAGCGGTAGGCGTGACACCGCTTTGGGGCCAAGAACTCGGTTGTGAGTCGCGTGGCTCACTGGGACGCTAGTTCGGCATGACTGCAATGCCCACGTTCAGCAGGGCTTGGTTCGACCTGCAGGCGAAGTGGGTCGAGCGCGTCGTTGCGATTACGGGCATTGACGAGCTTGCAGCATGGCAGGACTGGACCGCGGTGACGAATCTGGTGACCGATCCGGAGGCGTGGCGAATGGTAAGCGATGCTGTGATCAGCGGGAATGCTGCCGCGGTCGCGCACCGCGAGTGGCTGGCAGCACTCAGAGCACGTCGGGCATCCTCGCAGCCCGGTTGTTTCTGGTACGAGTTCGAAGAGGACGACCGGCAGCTGCGGCTGCACTTCGCCAACCGAGAGGGACCCGGGGTCCTGAGCCAGGGCCGGCACGCAGTTCGTCGAGCAGAACTAGCCGCCACCCTCGCCGATGCCCAGAGCGCCGCACCAGAGGCTGAACGACTCCGTGGCGGTTCGTGGCTGTACCACCTCCCCGGCTACAGAGCGCTCTTCCCGCCCAGCTTCCTGAGCCGTGCGGTCGAGAGCGAACCACGAAACGACGTCGGGCGGATGGCGCTGTGGGGGCAATTCCTGCGGGGCGACGGCACACTCCATCAACAGAGAACCGATCACTTCGTTCGGGCATCCATGGAAGCGTCCGGTGTGGACGGTCTACTAGCCGCCTTTCCGCTGAGGACACTCGATGTCGTAGGCCCGCTCGGCGACGTAGTGGACTGGCTCACGCGTACCTGATCGGGGCTGGCCTGACAAGGGTGGTGGGCACGTTCACGATGATCATCCCGAGTGGGCAACTCTGGCTGCCCTGTACTCCTCTGTACGACGACACCACGAGTACGTTGCTGCCCATGACAGCAGCCAACGATCCGGCCGACTCGGCGTCCACCTCCCCCGATGAACCGATGGAGGCGCAGTTCGGGCCGCACCGGTTCTACGCCGGCGAGGGCGGAGGTAGCGAGCAGTTCAGGGGAGCCAGGTTTGACGTAGCGGACCTGCGCGGCACCCGGCTCACCGACTGTGACATGACCGGGGTCACGATCCGGGACAGCTGGCTGGTGAATGTGAGCATCTCTGGTTACCTCAGCAATGTCACGGTGAACGACGTTGACGTAACCGATTTCGTCAACGCCGAGCTGGACCGGCGGCACCCGGAGCGCGTGCAGTTCCGCGATAGCCAGACGGCCGATGACGTCCGCGCGATGTGGGACACCATCGAGCGGCTGTGGGCGCAGGCAATCGAGCGAGCCGGGCGGCTTCCTACGGCAGCGGTGGATCAGCAGGTCAATGAGGAGTGGTCATTCGCGCAGACACTGCGCCATCTGGTTTTCGTCACCGATGCCTGGGCCAGCCGGACGCTGCTGGACGAGGAAATGCCCTACCACCCGCTCGGGCTGCCGCAGAGCTGGTACCCGGTGGTGGACGCGGCCGCGCTCGGCATCGACCCGGCCGCGCAGCCCGCCTACGCCGAGATCCTGGCCGCCCGCGCCGAGCGGATGGCGCTGATGCGGGGCATCGTGGCCGGTCTGACCGACGACAGCCTGGCACGGCTGTGCCAGCGCTCGCCTGCTCCCGGTTACCCGGACGAGGATCGCACCGTGGGCGACTGCATCTCCGTGGTGATGGACGAGGAGATCGAGCACTACCGGTTCGCGATCCGCGACCTGGGTGTGCTGGAAGCTGCTGTGGTGTCTCGTTATTAGCCGGTGATTGATGCGAGTGCGACCGGCCTTCGTGCAGGGGTCTGTGCGGCATGCCAGAACCGGAAGGGCGACCAGCAGGGAACCCGCAGTTATCCGAGGCGCCGTAGCGCTGTCTCGATAGCGACCTCGACCCGGGAAGTCATGCCGGGCACATCGACGGGACGGCGCCCAGCGACCTGACCACGGATCCACTTCGGCGCGCTATCGTCATAGTGCAGCAGGGCATACAGGTCCCACCACGGATCGAGAGTCACCCCGGCGATCGACTCATAGAGCGACCGAAGCTGCTCCGACCACTCGGGCGAGTAGAGCGCCGCCAAGTATCGCCGACAGTGCCCGACGTCAATCGCGCGCGCCCCCCGATGGATGCCGAGTTCCAGTCGGTCAGTCCAGTGATCCTCCCGCGGGACCACAGCATGTTGACAGGCAGGAAATCGCCGTGCAGAAAGACGGCAGTGTCCTTTGGCGGCGGCGCCGCCATGACACCGAACGCCGCCTTCCACACAGCCGGCTTCTGTGCGCCGACCGGCACCTGAAACCCGTCTAGCGGAGCGATCCAAGAATCCGTCCAAGGTCTGAACATCTTCGCGGGGAGATCGAGGGAATGCAGCAATACAGCAATCTCCGCGATCCTCGTCATCCACGACCGAGGTTCCGCCGGATCGAGGTGAACATGCCCCGGCAACCGTGTCATCAGCAACGATGGCGCGCCTCCCGTCGAAGCACCAGCAACATCAGTAGCCAGGATGCTCGGAACCGGGAGCCCGCTTCCCGCCACCACACCAAGGTTGGCGATCTCCTTCTCCAAGGCTCCCCTGCAGGCCGAGCCCGCCCGGGTACTGCCGCAGCACGACGAACGTTCGCACTCCACGTCGCTCGACAGTCAGCCGATTCACGGCGGAGCAGACGCCACCGGTCAATCGGCGATAGCCAACGACGCGACTGCCCCGACCCATCGACGCCGCAACCCAGGCGAGAGTCTCCACGGAGGGCCGACGCTGCCTGAACCCGCCATCCCTCCAGTCGCCGTCGGTCATGAGCGCGAGCCTATTCGTCAGGGGCCTGCGGCGATAGGGGTTTCTAACCCGCCAGAGGCAGTGACCCGGCTGCTGGATGGCCGTCACCATCTGGAACGGTTCGCGATGGGCAGGCGGGTGAGGTGGACTACCTGATCACCTGGAGGGACGAGTTCGTCGGACGGGTGAGCCTCACACCGTGTCGTCGAGCGGGTGCGAACCGACTGTGCTTCGCATTCCCGAAGTCGCTGCCGGGGCGGTCCATACGAACGGCTTGGGATCGTTGTTGTTGGCTTGGAGGTATGCCTCGATCGCAGCGATCAGGTCGGGCGCCGACTTGGAGACACGGCGGCGGATGGCCTTCTCGGTGAGCTCGCGGAACCAGCGTTCGACCATGTTCAGCCATGAGCTCGACGTCGGGATGGAATGCAGGCTTGTCCAGCCAGGCCACGACGTTGTCGTGGGTGTAGGTCCGTAGTTGTCGAGGATCATGTGGATCTGGAGCCCCTGCCCGTGAGCCAGTTAGCCAGTTAGCCGGAGTTAGCCGGTTCGTCGGGTGGCGGCTCCCTTCGACGTCGCGCCCGGGTTCCTTGCTTTGGTCCGACGTGCTCTGTACACCGCGGCTGAGCGCCTCTCGCCGCCGCATCCCGAGGAGCGGTTAGGCGGATGCATCGTCGTTGCCGTCAGAGCCGTCCTAGCCAAGGGTGGTCGGGAGACACGGACTTCAGCGCTTCGCACATCCATGCCCTTGCCTGATCGTTCAGCAGGGGCAGCGTTGCCTCGAAGTCAGGTTCACCCTTCGCTCGCTCGGCGGCGAGCCTTGTAGACAAGGACGATCTCAGGCAGCAGATAGCGGATACCGTTCTCTGCGACCCAGGTGACCGCGTCCACTGGTGCGACGTGCTTGGCCAGGACCTTGTTGCTCCAGAGTCCATCGATGTCGGGCGTCAGGGGACGTCGACCATCCAAGGCGAAGAGGCATCTGCCCGTAGCCACAACTGACTCCGTGGGTCGTCCACGGTGGGCCAGCGATCGCCCAGCGGGTGGAGGACTCCGCCAACGTTCCTCCAAACGTGCCAGCGACCCTTCATGAACTCCACGAAGGCGGGCACGTCGCTGGCGAGGATGGAGACGTCGGTGTCCTCGTGTTCCCGCCGGTAGCCGGTCGCCGCCTCGATCGCCCATCCACCGACCACCCACATGGTCGATCGAATCCGGCCATTTCCTTCGCGAACGCAGCCGGCTCCATGGGTGCCCATGCCCGGTAGAGGGCCAGAAACGCGTCTTCCTCGGTCTGTTCGTCGGGTGTTCGCCCGAGCTGGACTCTCCGCAGCACGTCGATCAGCCTTCCACACCGTCCCGGGCCCTTCAGGTCCCAGCCGCGGTCGCTTACGGACTTTGGGATCGCCTCGGTGGTGCGGCCAAACGCATCATGGAGACCGGCTCCGGGGTGCGGAGCATGACTGGGTACGCCGCCGGCTCGCTTCGAGCCAGGTTCGTCGTGCTCTGCGTCCGCCACCTGCGTGATCAATGCCGCCGCGATCATCTCGTTCGGCCTCGGAGCCGATCGGAGTACGACCACTTGGCCGGAACTGGCAGTGGCCTCGGCGTCTCCCGGCCTCGACGGCGGAGGTGATCGTTGAAACGATTGTTCTCTCTTCTGGATAAGGCTGTTTGGCGACGGTGGATGTGGCACCGGCCATAGACGTGGGGCAGAGGGTGAGATCCGTGGAGTTCCGGCGTGGACGCATGACAAGACGAGACTGCTTGCGTGCCGGGAGCGTGGGGCTCGTCGCGGCCTTTGGGTCGGGCTGTGAGCTCCTGTCGACCGATCCGGCCAGCAAGGAACCGGCCGCCGGCGGTGGCGCTGTGGCCCCGGCAAGCAAGGAGGCCTCCGCGCTGGCCGCGAAGGTGAAGGCCGGAACGCTTCCTCCCCTGCAGGAGCGGCTTCCGGCCAGCCCGCTGGTGCTCCAGCCGACTGAGCGGCCAGGTGTCTATGGCGGGCGATGGCACACCTGCACCCAGTCGGTGCCGGGCGACACCTACGAAATGATCGGCTACGACGGACTGGTGCGGTGGGACCCAAGTTGGACGAAGGTGATCCCCAACATCGCGGAGTCCTGGGAGATCAGCGACGGCGGACGGGCGTACACATTCACGCTTCGTGCCCGGATGAAGTGGTCGGATGGAAGTCCTTTCACAGCCGAGGACATCGCCTTCGCCTACTCGGATGTGCTGCAGAACAAGGACCTCTTCCCGGTGTTTCCGCAATGGCTGACAGTGGGCGATCGGCCAGGGACCCTGGAGGTGTTGGACGACCATGCCGTGAAGTTCAGGTTTGCCGAACCACACGCGCTGCTGCTCGACAGGCTCGCAACCCCGGACGGAAACATCCTCACGGCGCTGCCGAAGGCCTACTTCCGCAGGCTCCATCCGCGGTACAACCCGGACGCCAAGCAACTGGCCAAGGAGGAGGGCTTCTCGAGCTGGACCGAGCTCTTCTCCGCACGGGGTGGTCTCGGACTTCTCGAGCTCGGTCCCTGGCAGACGCCGGACCTTCCCACTCTGCTGGCCTGGAAGGTGGCCAAGCCGATGGACGCCGACGGCCATCTCGTCGCGGAGCGCAATCCGTACTACTGGAAGACCGATCCGCAGGGGCGGCAGCTGCCGTATCTCGACCAGGTGGTCATCGACGTGGTCAAGGACCCACAGGTGGCGGCGCTGCAGACGACCGAGGGTCGCTACAGTCTCCCTCCGAGCGATCTGCTCACGCTGCAGGACAAGCCAGTGATGGCGGCAGCGCGGTCGAAGGGACAGTTCCACTTCGTCGACTGGGTGACCTCCACGATGAACGACGCTCTCGTGGCCTTGAACCTCACGCACCGCGATCCAGCGCTGCGGGACCTCTTCCAGAACAAGGACTTCCGGATCGGGCTGTCCTATGCGATCGACCGATCCGAAGTGATCCGTGGTGTCTACCAGCGACAGGGAAAGCCCTGGCAGGTAGGGCCGCGCCGGGAGTCTGAGTACTTCGACGAGAAGCTGGCCATGCAGTACACCGAGCATGATGTCGACAAAGCCAACGAGCACCTCGACCGGGCCGGACTCGACCAGCGTGACGCGCAGGGCTTCCGGCTTCGTGCCGACGGCGCGCGGGTTGCGTTCACCCTCGAGATTCCCACCGGATTCAAGCCGGCGTGGACCGATGCCGCCGAGCTGCTCGAGGGCTACTGGAAGAACGTCGGAATCTTCATGGGGATCAAGAACGAAACCGACACGCTCTTTGCCGAGCGCGTCGAGGCGAACCAGCATGACGCCGTGATGTACGACGGCAACGCGGGCCTTCGCGACGCGCTGCTCGATCCGACATGGTATTTCCCGTACGGCGGTGGCTCCTACTTCGCAGTGGAGTGGGGGACCTGGTACACCTCGGGCGGGCGGAGCGGCGCCGCGCCGCCGGCGCCCGCACGGGAGCAGATGAAGCTGTACGACAAGGTCAAGGCGACCATCGATCACCAGGAACAGCGCGACCTGTTCATGCAGATTCTGCGGATCGCCCAGGAGCAGTTCTATGTCATCGGACTGGTGCAGCCAGCGGTCGGATACAACGTCGTCCAGGACAATCTCCACAACGTTCCGAAGTCCGTCTCGGAGGCGTGGCTGTATCCAGACCCTGGCCCGACGCGGCCGGAGCAGTTCTTCGTCCAGCAGTAGCCGCCGGAATCTGGTGTCCATCGCCGGAGGGGAGCCGTACCGTCCATGAGCAATCTATTGCGCGGCTGGCGACGGTCGCGCCTGACGGGACGGTTCAGAACAATCCAGTCTCCTTCCACGTCGATGTCGGGTTGGGCGTGATCGACATTGGTGGCCACAACATGGGAGCCAGTAAGAAGTTCCGCAATGTCGAACGTGGCTCGGTGCGCGTTGCCTTCGTTGTCGACGAGCTGATCTCGATCCAGCAGCAGCGGGTTCGTGGAATCGAGGTTCGTGGTTGGGCGCGGGCGCTGCGCAACCAGCGCAGAGCACCGAACCGGCGCGGGCTGACGCTGAGCTGAGTTAGCTGCGTGCAGCGATGATGTGGGTGGGCAGTGCGCTTGCGCGCGCATTCCTGGCCGCCGGCCACCCCACGGCCGTCTGGAACCGGACGCCCTTTCGCGCCGAGCCGCGCTCGGCGGCGAGCTACAGCCACTCGGCAAGGATCCTGGCCTGGCCGCGGTCTACGACCTCGCCATGCTCAACATCTTCTTCGCCGGGATGGCGGCTTACCTGCACGCCGCAGCGCTCGTTGAAGCCGACGGCATTACCGCCGCTACGTTCCTGCCATACGCCCGACGCATTCTCGACCTGCTCGGACCGACCTTCGGCGAACTGGCCGGCGACGTCGACTCCGGCAACCACGCCGGTGCGCAGGACAACCTGCACATGGAATCCGCATTCCTTGATCACATCGTGGCGACCAGCCGGGCCCGCGGGGTAGACACCACGATCCCAGACGCATCCCGTGCACTCGTGCAAGCCGCGATCGCCGCTGGGCACGGCACGGACGGCTTCTCCCGAGTGATCGACACGCTTCGCCACCCCGCCCCATGACCACCGGCCAGCGGTGAAGACCGCACGTACGGCGCACTCGCCTGGGCGTCAGACGGCCCGTCGAGCGGGTGAAGGCCTCAGGTGCCGCACGAGCCCTGACCGTAGATAAATGAACGTTTGGTTATAGTGGGCGCATGCCTAACGACAAACCTCCTCTCGCCGGCAAGGTCGCCCTCGTCGCCGGCGCGACACGCGGCTGCGGCCGCGCCACGGCCATCGAGCTCGGAGTGCTCGGCGCCACCGTTTACGGCACCGGTCGCTCCACGCGGTCTGCGCGGTCTCCGATGAATCGGCCCGAGACGATTGAGGACACGGCCGAGCTCGTTACGACGGCCGGCGGCGAAGGCATCGCCGTCCGCTGCGATCACACCGACGCGAGCGATGTCATCGCGCTCGTGGACCGCATCCGCAACAGCCACGGGCACCTCGACATCCTGGTCAACGACATATGGGGCGGGGACCCGTTCCTGCAGTGGGACAAGCCGATGTGGGAGCACCCGCTGGACGCGACGCTCGATGTCCTGCGCAACGGCATCGAAACGCACCTGATCACGAGCCACTTCGCGATCCCGCTCATGCTGGAGGCGACGGGTGGCATGGTGATCGAGGTGGGCGACGGCAAGGGCGATGTGCCGTACCGCGGAAACATGCCCTACGACATCGTCAAGGCGGCGGTCGTCAGGATTGGCGAAGGCCTCGCGCACGAGCTCAAGCCGCACGGCGTGACGGCCGTGACCGTCACGCCCGGATGGCTGCGGTCTGAGTCGATGCTCGACTACTTCAGCGTCACGGAGGACACCTGGCGCGAGCGGGCCCGGAGCGTCCCGTACTTCGAGCACTCCGAGACGCCACATCTGCTGGCCCGCGGAATCGCCGCCCTGGCCGCTGACCCAAATCGGGATCGGTTCGCCGGCCAGTGCCTGGGCTCTTGGGACCTCATGCGCGAATACGACCTGGAAGACACCGACGGCACCCGACCGGATTGGGGCGCCGTCGACCTCGAGGCCCGTCAGGTGACCTTGACCAACGGCATGCCCGCCCCGGTGTGATGCCACGCTCTCGGACTGTCAGTGACGAGGCGATCCTCGATGCCGTCCGCAACCTCGCCCTCCGCATCGGCCCGGCACGCCTGACGTTCGCCGCGGCTGCCGCGGAGGTGGGGTTGTCGGCGGCAACGCTCGTCCAGCGCTTCGGGACGAAGCGCGACCTCCTGCTCGCAGCCGACAAGCGGGGCATCGATCTCTGGGTTGCCGCCCTGGACCGGTCGACGGCCGCCTCGCCGCTCGCGCGAGTCGTCGAGGGCCTAGTGCTCGCCGTCGACGACGTCACCACGCCGGAGCTGATGGCCAATGCGGTCGCGCTGCTTCAGCTTGACCTCGCCGATCCCGACTTCCACGCCGAGACGCTCCGTGGAGCGCGAGCGGTCCGCAGCCACATCGAGCGTGACCTGAGAGCTGCGCTCGATGCGGGGGAGCTACGCGCCGGCACCGACGTGGCGATGCTAGCGACGCTCGTCGAGACCACGTACCACGGCGCGATGGTTGGCTGGGCGATCCACCGCGAGCGCGCACTCGCCGACTGGATGCGCGAGCAGGTCGAGGCCGTGCTCGCACCACACCGAGCCTAGCCGCGACATGCGTAGCACGGTCCTGCCGATCCTGAATACGGATGGCCTTCTCGAGCTGACCAGCTGACCCCAAGGAAGCCAGCAACGAACAGATCTTCCTGGCAGTTGGCTACTGGACGCAATCTCGACCGCCTGGTCGGCGTACACGCCGGGCAGACGCTTGCTCCTTCGGTTTCACCATCGACGCGGTGCCGAAACAAGACTTGTCTTTGTATCTCATCCGTGTGCAGACTCAGGCCGATCCGAATGGCATCCGCCGGGCCGTCGCTGATCAAAGTCGGCAGCGTCGCGGTGCCGTCGTTCTCGATGAACTGCCACAAGGCAGCAACGACCATGCATCAGCGGAAGGCCGCGTCACGTGGGGTGTCACGCCATGCTTGGCGCGCAGATCCGTGAACGCTCGTGGGAAATGTGATGGGCGAGCATCGCTTGGAGTTCACTGTGTCGGAGAATCCGTGGGCTCCGACAGAAGTTGTCGGTGAGATCAACGAGAGCACGGGTAGTGGACTGGAACTGGTTGGTCTGGCTGACCAGGTAGGTGGTGTCAGCAGTGCAGCGTTTGTGCGTTGGCCCGACGGCCGAGCCGGGGCGATCACGCGACCGACTGTCTCGCTTGAACGGATGCGTCAGACGGCCGAGGTTCTGATGATGCTGCGTGCTCATGGGCTTCCGGTTCCGCGGCACGATCTGGTGTTGCAGCTTGCCGACGGCAAGGTCACGGTTGTCCAGGAACGACTTCCAGGCCAGCACGTGACCCGCCTTTACGGCGGAGTGGTCGAGGAGATGGTGGCGATGAACGAACGATTCGCCGGGCTACTCGCCGATCGGCCCGACGTTCCTCCACCGCCGACCTTCCCGGCACTCACAGCCGACGAACATCCCTGGCAGCAGACTCTCGGTCGACATAGCAAGCGAAGCCGGCGGCTGCTCCAGCGACTCCTCGAAATCGATGCTGGCAAGCCGTTCGAGATGACCGGTGACGACGTTGTCCACACTGACTACTCGCTCGGCAATGTGCTGTTCGACGAACGCGGCAAGATCTCTGGCATCATCGACTGGAACTTCGGGATCGGTCGCGGCGACCGGCGCTATGCCTTGCTCGGCATGCGTGCCCACCTTGTCAACGAGGGTGGCTCGTACACGGGGCGCGCCAAGCGGCAATCGACCAGCTCGATGAGATCCTCAACGCATTCTTCGATGCGGACCTCCTGCGCATCTACCGGGCGCACGGGAGTGCCCACAGTGTCCACTACTCGATAAGCAACGGCTTCCGGGGCCGCGAAAGTCGATCACGACCTTGAGGTCGCGGAGTGCACCCTCGACGGAACAACACCGCCACCACACATGTGGTAGCGAACTGATCCAGACAGGATGGTTTCCCGCCACGCCAGGGCATTCTCGCTCTACGATTCACTCCAGCACGCCGCGGTGGGGTCATCCGGGCTCACTCGGGTAGTGGCCGAACACGGGCGCACGCATGAAGCGCGGTCCGTCGGCGGCGTTCGGTGCGACAGTATGCACCAGCCATGGATGGATGAACACGACGTCGCCAGGCTGGCCGGTCAGCTCAACCACCTGCAGAGCGATCCCGTCAACGTTGGTCTCGGCCGCCATGAATCGATGCCGTCTCGTCTGGTCGTCGCCGGACTTGCGCAAGTCCCGGAGGTAGCTGCACTCCATGAAGACGCGGCGTCTATGTGCCTTGAGAGTGCGACCGCTGTCGTCGACGATCTGACCACCACCGTATCGTCTGTGCAACCGATGCGAGCCGGTGACGACGAGCGTGCCCCCTCCACCAGGCTTGACCTCGTTCAGGAAGACGAACGCCTTCACCCATCGTGGCGGATCGCAATCTGTGGCGAACGACCAGTCCTGATGCCAACCGCCAGTCGGCAATGTCCAGGTTCTGGCGTTGGGGAAGGTGATGAGGAAGTCGCCCCAAGTGGTGGGCCGGTCCCACGAGCCCGCGCCGAGGATCCGGTCGACGGCAGATGCCATCCGGTCGGTGAGGATCTCGTCGAAGATCGCCGCGGTCGAGACCTGGTCGAGTGCGCGCTTCCTGAACCGTCGCTGCCATGTCTCTGGACGTTCTCTCTCGATACCATACCGGTGGACGAAAGCGACCCAGATCAACTCGGCGATGGTGTCAGCGACGTCGCTTGGGAACGCGTTATCGACTCGCACGATCCCCGTTGGTCCGAACATCCCGACCTCCCATCCCACTCACAGCCTGGAGGGACACCCGGTCGCCGCTGACGCCGGCGCACGGTCGATTCCTCTGGCGCCGGATCCTACGGAGGCGGGCACGCCATCTCACCGCATTTATCGCCGAGTGCGAGACGATGGTGAGGGGTTGGTCCCGCAGGGTGTCGTCTGGCGGAGCGCTAGAGATGACCCGGCCAGCCTCGCGCTGCCCCTTCGGCAGACCCCGCGCGAGCGGCCTCGCCCGCCTTCGCGCCGACCGCGCGGGAGGTAGGCGCACATCACCTGGCACACGAGTGTCAAGGATCAGGTGTCACAGGACAACGAGTGTCAGTTCTTGTCCTGTCTCGGGTGATGCTTGTCAGTTGTGTCAGGATCTCCGTTGAGGTGGTGGCCGGTCGGTGGAATGGTGGCCGGATGTCGTTCGACGTTCCGGAGTCGGCAATTGTGAGTGTGACCGGCCGCGCGATGAGCAGCGTGGTCGACGTCATTGCCGGTGGACTTGATGGCGGCGCTGGTGCGCGGCCGCCGACCCAACGACGCGCTGGACGCAATTCAGGCGTCGCAGCCGGGAACCGGGTTCGGGCTTCCTACACAGTTCGTCGGCGTGTTGTCCCGAATCATTGGCGGCTCGGCCAGGTTGAAGATCAGCGCTGAGTTGTAGATTCCGCCCGGCCGTTCGGTCGACGAGTTGCCTCTGACCACGGTCCCGCCCTGGAAGAATATGTGCGCCCTTGGGTTGATGCCGTCGTTGGAGATGCCAGCGCCGATCCCCATCGGCGCGGTCGCGATAGGGCGCAGTGCCTGGTTGTTTTCAATCGTCGCCGGGCCGATGGTGGCCTCGCCGGCGTTGTAGATCCCGCCCCCCTGGGCGATGTATGGTGTCGCGGGTTGTGAAAGCACGCGGTTCCCGCTGAGGATCGACCCGCCGAAGACGTTGAGTGTGCCCACGTCCTCGTTGTTGATGCCGCCGCCCCACCGTCCGGTGTTGCCGTCGACTGTGACGCCATCGAGGGTGGTTCTGCCGAAGTTGTGGATTCCACCGGCGAATCCTCTGTTGCCGGTCACCCTTGCCCGAACAAGGGCCAGGGAGCCGGCATCACGGACCAGAATCCCGCCCCCGCTTAGATTGTCGGCCGCCAACTGGTCGCTGAGGAGACCGTTGCTGATCGTCACTCCGAAATCAGCCAGGCTGCCCCTCGAGGTGATCTCGACGACCCGGAATCGGGGGGTGCCCGGGGCAGCGGAACGCGAGATGGTGACGGTGTCACGGTTGAGTCCGTTGAACGCTATGGGCGTTGCGATCGGGGGTAGTCCGGTGTTGGTGCCCGGTTGAGGCTGGTTGAGGACGTAGGTGCAGCCAGATGCAAGGTTCAGGAGAGTCGTGTCGCGGGAGGCGTTGGCCAGGTTGATCGCGTCGATGAGGGCCGCGGTCTGACAGGGCACATCGATGACAGTGTTTGGATTGTTGCCGTGGGGCGGCGTCCCGTCTGTTCGGGCGGCCGAGGCTGCCAGACCCGGTAGGGCGAAGCACACTGCCGCAGCAGCGCTGATGGCCAGGACTCGACGTGCGATTCTGCTCATGGATCGCCCCAGTCTTCGAAAGAACCCCCTGCTATACCTGCCGATGCCCGGCCAACGGTCCCGGAAACTCACTGAGCCAAGGATGGGGACAACGCCTATAGGACGGATCGTCTACTCGCGGCCACCGCTCGACGACAAGTGACACCAACCCACACCAACCTGCATGGCGGCCTGGTCAAGCACTGCGCTGCCGCCGAGGACCTCAATCGAGCGTGGACACCGAGTATGCCTTGCAAGGCAGGGGTCTAGCCGTGCGACCCGCGTGCGATGGACGGGATCGAACCGTCGACTTTCCGCTTTCAGTACCAAGGACGTGTGACCGCGAGCGTTCAGGCGCGCGTCCGTCCACGCTCGGCCGCGCCACCGGACGTCTCGTGGCGTCCGTTGGTGGATCGGTGAGCGGGCATCGCCGGGGAGAATCCCAATCGCACCAGTTGGTGCCCACCTGCCAGGATGCATGGTGTGGACGTCGCGCGAGTGATTGAGACCTCTTGGGCACAGTCAGTCCTGCACTTCGAACGGCTGACTGGGGGCATGAACTCCGAGACCTGGCTCGTGGTGACCGACGCGGGCCGATTCGTGCTGAAGTCTGTGGACCAGACCGACCTCGGCTTTGTCCGCGGTCTGGAGCTGGCGGCGACACTGGACCGCCAAGGCGTCACGACCGGAGCTCCAGTCCCGACAATCGACAGTCACCTGTTTCAGCACATCGACAACCGCTCTGTTGCGCTGCTCCGGTATGTCGACGGCGAACCGTTGAAGGCCGCCGAGCCACGATCTGCAAACGTCATCGGCACGACGTTGGCGCGTGTACACGAAGCGGGCGCCATGGAGGCGGGCGCCCTCGAGACGTGGCTAAGAGTTCTCCCCCTGTGGGATGACTACATGGACCTGGAGCCGTGGATCAGGCCCGTGGTCGAGGAGGCGCTGAGGGACATTGACACCTCAGCTGTCGCGAGCCGCCTGACCTGGGCCGGCCTGCACGGCGATCCGGGGCCGGGCGACTTCCTGGTGCGAGGTGAGGACACGGCACTGATCGACTGGGGTGCCACCATGCACGGTCCGGCACTGTATGACCTTGCCTCGGCGGCCTACTTTCTCGGTTGCTCGATCGGTGACGCCCGTCCGGAGTCTTTGCGCCACTGTCTCGATCGCGCGCATGTCGGCCTTGAGCTGTCCCGTACTGAGGCGCTAGTCGTGGCCTATCTCACCGCTCGACCAAGCATGACCGAAGAAGTGTGTGACGGATTCGCGCTGTTCCTGCGGCTACGGTGGTGCGTACAGGCCGGCTACTTCGCCTGGCGTTGCGCGAATGACGTTCGCACCGGCATGCCCAAACAAGACTTCAACGAGACAGGACTCCGCGACGCCCGGCGCGCGCTGCACGGCGCGCCCTAAGCCTCCACTGGCAGCCCGTGCCGGGATCGAATCCGATCGCCGGGACTATCCAGCACATCTTCGCCGAGTGCACTCCACGCCTGAGGCGTCGCCGAGGAGACTGCGGAGGTGGGTGTTTCGAGACCCACGCCGCCAGCAGAACCGGAACTGGCGGATGGATTTCACCGTGCTAGAGACCGTCCGTGGCGGGGATCTAGCGGCGGGAATCGACGAAGCGTTCGAGGCCGTCGAGCATGAGCCGCAGCCCGAAGCCGAAGTCGTCGGCCTCGGCGGTGAAGGCGTCCTCGTCGAGGCCGGCGAGCTCCGGATAGTTTCCGGTCGCCATCGCGTGCTCGAGCACGGGAAACTGCGCGTTCCAGAACTCCTCCTCGCCGATACCGGTCTCGGTCGGTGCGGTTGCGATCTGCGCGTGCGAGCGTGCGCTGCCGGTCACGTACGCGTCGATCATCACCAGGACCGAGACCTTCTCGCGGTCGGTGAGGCCCAGGCCGGCGAGCGCGACGAAGATCAGCTCGGTGCCCGCCATCGCGTTCGGGCCGAATACCGGCCGGGCAGCGTTGACCCCGAGCATCCACGGGTGGGCGAGGTAGAGCTCGCACATGCTCCGGGCGATGTACTCCAGCGTGTCGCGCCAGCCGAGCCCGGTGGACTTGGCCTGCTGTTTCGACGGATCGCTGATCCGGTCCGTCATGAGTGCGAGCAGGTCGGCCTTGCCGGGGACGTACCGGTACAGCGACATGGTGCCGACGCCGAGCTCGCGGGCGACCCGCCGCATGGACAGCGCCTCAAGGCCCTCGGCATCCGCGATCGCGATGGCGGTCGACACGATCCGGTCGAGGGAGAGCTCGGACCCCCGAGTGCGCGGCTCGGAGGCCAGGCCCCACATCAACTCCAGGGCGCGGCTCGGAAAGCCGCCGGTTTCCGGTCGCCGGTTCCGTCGTCCGGTCATCGTCGCCAAACTCTGCCTTTGAAATCGGATTGCACTCGCGTACACCGTACTCTAGCCTGGCGTACAGCGTACTCGAACACTGTCCGGGAGGAGATCCGGTGGCACCACCGACCGGCCCAGGCCGATCCTCAGAGCACGCGGTCCACGCGTCCGGCTTGCGGAAGGTTTACAAGCGGACCCTTGCGCTCGATGGGTTCGACCTCGCTGTGCCCTACGGCATGGTCTATGGACTGCTCGGCCCGAACGGCGCGGGCAAGACCACCGCCGTACGGATCCTGACCACCCTGATCCGGTTCGACAGCGGCACGGCGCGAGTGGCGGGCCACGACGTGAAGGGTGCAGCCCGCGCGGTCCGACGACGGATCGGTCTTACCGGCCAGCAGACGGCGTTGGACGACAACATCAGCGCCCGGCAGAACCTGGTCCTGTTCGGCCGGCTCTTCCACATCGGCAGGGCCCACGCCCGGCAACGGGCAGACGAGCTGCTCGAGCAGTTCGGGCTCGCGGACGCGGCCACGTCGCCGCCCAAGGAGTTCTCCGGTGGCATGCGGCGCCGGCTCGACCTGGCCTCCAGCATGATCCTCGCACCCGAGGTGCTCTTCCTCGACGAGCCGACGACCGGTCTGGACCCAGCGGGCCGCCGCGAGGTTTGGCAGGTGGTCCGCGATCTGGCCGCGCGCGGCACGACGGTGCTGCTCACCACGCACTACCTGGACGAGGCCGACAAGCTGTGCGACCGGATCGGCGTGATCGATCACGGTAGGAACGTCGTCGAGGACACGCCGGACGGCCTTAAGCGCCGCATCGGGAACGAACGCCTCGAGGTCGTCGCCGCAGAGCCGGAAGACCTCCCGGCCATCCGGCAGATCGCCGAGCGCGCGGCTCCAGGCACCGCCGCCGCCGCGGCCTCGGACGAGACCGACCTGACCGTGAGCATCGCAGTCGACGACGGCGTGCGCGTGCTGACCGAGATCGCCGCCGAGCTGCGGAGCAGGGACATCGCGGTGGCCGACCTCGGGCTCCGGCGACCGACGCTGGACGAGGCGTTCCTCCACCTCACCGGCGATCCAGCAGCGTCGGCCGACCAAGTCGCACCGGCCGTACAGGCCCACGCACAGGCCGTACGAGAGGAGGCGTGACGATGATGACGGTGCAGGTCGCATCCGAGGACGGATTCGCCGCCCGGACGAAGTGGGCGGTGATCGACTGCTGGAGCATCGTGCTCCAAGAGCTCACCCACCTGGTACGGCAGCCGTCGAACTTCGCCTGGCAGCTCGGGTTCCCGATCGTGATGGTGCTGATGTTCGTGTACGTCTTCGGCAGCGCGATGGACGTGTCCGGCCAGGGCGCCGGTGAGGGGTACATGGAGTACGCCATGCCCGGGATGTTCACGATGACAATGGCCTTCGGGTTCATGAACACCGCGTTCCCGGTGGCGATGATGAAGGAGAAGGGCTTCATCGACCGGTTCCGTTCGATGCCGATGGCGTCGTCGGCCGTGGTGACCGGCCGCGCTGTGGCCGACATCATCCACGCCACGATCGACCTGCTCGTCCTGGTGGCGATCGCCCTGGTACTCGGCTGGCGTTCCGGAGGCGGGTTGATCCCGACGCTGGGCGCCTTCGCACTGCTGCTCTGGCTGCGGTTCGCACTCATCTTCGTCGGCGTCCAGCTGGGACTCATGGTGAAAAACACCGAGTCAGCCGGGAACCTGTTCGCCCTGGCGTTCCCGTTCGGGATGGTGTCGTCGGTCTTCGCGCCGCCGGACCTGATGCCGGGCTGGCTGGGCATGGTAGCCGCGTGGAACCCGGTCTCGTCCACGGCCGGCGCGATCCGCGAGATCTTCCAGTCCCCGTCGGTCACAAGCGGATACTGGATCGAGAGCCACGCCCTCCTCGCGGCGATCCTGTGGCCGGCGCTGATCATCGCAATCTTCGTGCCGTTGGCCGTCCGAAGGTACCAGCGCCTCGGCCACTGAACCCGGGCCCTTGGCAGACGCACAGCGATAGAGCTTGTGGGCCGCCCAGAGTCTCCAGCGATAGGCAACGCTAAGCGGCGGCGACTGCGAACCCGCAAAGCCGGCACCAGAAGTCCAGACTTTCATCAAGCGAGCGGACAAGGAGTTTCGGGACGAGATCGGGGCCGCGTACGACGTGTGTGGCTGCCACAGACTTCGATGCTGCGAGCGCCCCACCATCGTACGTTTGGGGGATGCTCTGCTGGGGTTGGGAAGACGCCCAACCATGTAGGACGGCCGATTCTGTGAGTATCAAGGCTGTCGGCGCTCACGCCCCGATGTCGGCGAGCCACTGGCCGACCGCCTGCGCATAGAGGTCGGGCGCCTCGACGGGAAGCAGGTGGCCAACCTTGTCGATGGGTCTGTGTGTCCAGCCCGGCCGCCGGGCGTGCTGCATGAGCGACGTGGTGTCGACCAGCGGATCGTCCCTTCCCCACAGCACAAGTACCGGCGCCCGCACGGAATCGAGCGCCTCGTTAGTCGGCCGCTGGGTGATGAACATGGTTTTGAGGACCGACGCGAACGCCGTGGCCGTGCCCGCCAGCCGTTCCGGGTGCTCGCGGGCCGCCTCGAGGTCATCGAGCCACAGGTCCACCTGCGCGCGTGAGACACGGCCCGGGTCTCCGCCGACCAGGCCTGCGCGGCCACGTGAGACGGCACCCGAATCTTTGATCGCGGCTCGCTTGGCGTCCAGTATGCGCCGACCAGCCAGTCGCAGCGCGATGCGTGTCGTGGGCGGGCCGGCTGCGACGGCGAGGCGTCCCAGCGTCTGCCACCCGAGCGTCTCGGCTGATGATGCCCGCCGCCACGGCAGCGTCGGAGCCACCAGGACGACTCCCTGAGTCGTCTCGGGCATCATCCCCGCGGCCAGCGCCGCCACCAGTCCACCCATCGACCAGCCGTGCAGCACCACCTGTCTTTCGAGGCGGAGCTGCCGGACGAAGGCCGACACGAAGCCAGCGTCGAGGTCCGCGCGTGGCCCGCGCCGATACGGAGCACCGGTGTGGCCCGTAATCGTCCCTGGAAGGTCGACGGAAATCACCGGCCCGAGCTGTCTCAGGTGAGGAACGAGGTCGATCCACATGCTCGCGCTGCCGGTCATCGGCGGCACGAGCAGGTGAACCGGTGCGTCGTGAGCCGCAGCCGAAACGGGATCCGCGCGGACACAGTGCACGGGCACGCCGCACACGCTCGTCGACACGCTGCGCAACCCCGCCCACTGCGGCGACCGGACGCCCCAGTCGTCGTATCGCACGGTGATCCCTCCGCGTTTCCCCATGGTGGTCGCAGCAAAGCGAGGCGGCGGCCTTAGGGTGGTGGGTTTTGCGGTTGCCTCGGTGCCTACTCGCCGCTCCCGATCGCGGCGAGGTCTCCATCATCGCTAGTGTCATGGAGCTTGGCCATGGAGCCCTCGGAGATGTGGCAAGGGGATGGTGGCAGTACTGGACACCTACCACGCCAACGTCGAACGTGACGGCCGGTTCTGGCTGATCCGTGTTCCCGAGATCGGCCGGCCAACCCAGGCCCGTCACCTTCGCGAGGTCGAGGAGATGGCCCGCGACCTGATCGCAGTCCTGCGCGATGTTGCTCCGGACTCGTTCGACTTGGTGGTCTCACACTGGGTTGCGTCTCATGGCCTCCGTTAAGGATCCACAATCGGACGCCTCCAAGTGGTGGTTGGTGCCCGGCGATCACGCGTCAGGGTCGCCTGACGGGGCACCGATTGGGGTAGGTGCGCCGGTCGGCGTTCGTGCGGGTAATGGTTGACACCGCGGTGTGGTCTCTATCAGGATTTGCCGTGGCGTTGACCTGACGCCGAGCCTGCGAGGACTTGCCCCAGCCGGGACCTCGGGATGGCGAAGGGGAATCTGCCCTCACGGTCGTTGCCAGTTCAGGCCTGTTCGAGTGTCACGTTGCTGGGGAACGAGGACACGTCGAGGAGGCTTGTCATGACCAAGCAGGGCAGTTTCAAGCGCGCGGCACGGGAGCGAGCCCGCGCAACCGGGCAGCGGTACACCCAGGCACGGGCCGATCTGGAATTGGCGAATCGGCAAGAGTTCATCCATTCCCGCCCGTTCGAAGAGGTGCCGCTGAAGGCCCATCTTGAACAGCAGTACGGGATCGAGATCAACTCGATCCTGCCGATCGATGACGATCCGGCCACGCGTCCAGACGGTTCCTGGCCTGGTCACTATGCCTCGACGTTGGTCGTCAAGCACGTCGACGGTCAGCGGTGGATCGCGCGGGTCTTTTCCTCGTCAGCTGACCGGGTCAGCCGCGTAGAAGGTGACGCAGAGATCCTGCAGTTCCTTGCCTCTCATGACTTCCCGGCCGAACGGATCGCCCGCGATGATCCCGTAACCGTCCTTGACGGCAAGGGAATCATCGTCACCAAGTTCATCGACGGCGGACGCCCGAGTGGATCACCTGCCGTGTGGCATGAACTTGGTGATCTCCTGGGTCGTTTGCACAAGCTCCCTTCAGCTGGCGGTGCGGTTGCCAGAGATGGGGGCGCCGAGGAGACGGATGGTGGGTTTCATGTGGGGCGGCCGAAGGAGGACCTGGCTGCCGCGATGGGCTTTCTGGTCAGCGTTGAGGACGACGTGAACGCCGCGGCGCGTGAGAAGTTTGAGTGGCTGCGTGATCAGGTCGAGAACGCTGACGATGCCGAGGGCCTGCCTGAGGCGTTGACCCACGGCAACTATCACCTGTGGACCGCCGTCGGCATACCCGGCGCCCTGGCGATCGTCGGCTGGGCGGGATCGGGGCGCGGCCCGCGACTACCGGCATTGGGCTGGCTTCTGCGCACCGCGGCCGAACACAACGCCGCTGAGAATATTGCTGCGGTCATGCATGGTTACTCCAAGCACGTCCGACTCAGCGATGACGAACGCCACCGGCTCCCCGCGATCCTCAACATGCGGGCGCTCTGGCTGGAATGTCTCAGCTTCCGGATGACCGTCAACGACGGTCGCGTCCCGGCCATGGACGAGGGATGGATGCAGCCGAAGAGCCACGAGCACGCCGAACGTGTGGCGGCACAGGCGATCGCCGCAGTGCGGAACTGAACCCCGTGGCCCCGCAACGCAGCCCCCGTGGAACGAAGCGGCGCCAGCCGGATCGGATTCTTCGGGTGCAGGGCGCCGCTGAGCACAACCTGCGCGAGATCGACGTCAGCTTCGGGCCCGGGCTGACTGCCGTGGTGGGTGTGTCGGGGTCGGGTAAGTCATCGCTGGCGTTCGATGTGGTCTATTCGGAGGCGCACCGACGGTTTGTCGAGGCGTTGGCCCTGGGTGGGACCCGGACTCGGGCGCCGGCTGCTCAGGTCCGCAGGATCGATGGGCTCGGGCCGGCGGTCGCAGTTGCCCAGAATGTGCTCAACCGGAACCCGGCCTCGACGGTTGCCAGTTCGGTCGGGTTGCATCCGTTCCTGCGGATTCTGTACTCACGGTTCGCCGAGGTCGAATGTCCCCGGTGTCACGTGCCGGTCCGAGCACTCTCCAGCGAGGAACGGCTCACCACGGCACTGGATCTGCTGGCCGGCCAGGATGAGCTCGAGGTCGAGGTCGCGATCGTCCGCCACCTGTCAGGCAGTCACGACCGTCTACTCGCGGGTGTCCGTGGCCAGTTCGCTCAAGTGATGGTCGACGGCCGCCGCTGGGCGGCGACGCCGAGGAGTCGTGTCCCTCGCCTCGACCCAGCATTACCGCATGACGTCGTGGTTCGCGTGGGTACCTTGCGGGCCGGCATGTCGACGGCCGAGGTCCGGGCGGGGTTGGAGCGGGCCGACGGGCTGGGCAGAGCTGAGATCTTGCTCGGCGGCACGCCGGTGCTGCGGGCGCCGATCTGCCCACAGTGCGGCGCGTGGGTCCGACCGCTGGCACCGGCGGCCTTCCGTGGCGAGACCGACACCTCCTCGCACCGGATCGCGGGCGTCACGCTCCAGCAGCTGCTGGGCCGATCGGTGCTGGAGGTTCTCGATTTCGTGGAGCGGCTCCCGGTCGGGCCGCGTGCCCGCCGGATTCGGGAGGAGCTGTTACGTCGGCTGGGGCCGCTGGAGCAGTTGGGTCTTGGCTACCTCACGCTCGACCGGTCGATGCCGACGCTTTCGCGCGGTGAGGCGCAACGTACCCGGCTCGCGGTCGTGCTGTCGGGACGCCTGGAGGATCTGCTGCATGTCCTGGACGAGCCGACGATCGGGTTGCATCACAGCGACCTGAGTCGGCTGCTGGATGCGATCGCGACGCTGCCCGGTCCGGTGCTGATGGTCGAGCACGACCCGGTGGCAGTGGCGATGGCCGACGATGTCGTGGAGATCGGACCGGGCGGCGGAGCGAACGGTGGGCGCGTGGTGTTCCAGGGCCCACCCGCAGACCTGTGGAAGGCCGACACGGCCTCGGGCATC
This sequence comes from uncultured Actinomycetota bacterium, assembly GCA_963720325.1. Classification (GTDB taxonomy): domain Bacteria; phylum Actinomycetota; class Actinomycetes; order Propionibacteriales; family Actinopolymorphaceae; genus Thermasporomyces. Next base: position 253,463 of record CAVRFE010000002.1, read on the forward strand.
AGCTTCTCGGCGACCAACGGACAGCATCGGCCGCGCCGGCCGGTATCGGGGGACCGGATCCGTATCACCGGGGCAGGGCTGCGCAATCTCTGCTCGGTCGATTGCGAGATCCCGCTCGGTTCGCTGACGGTGATCACCGGACCGTCCGGTGCCGGCAAGACCACCCTGGCTCATGAGGTGTTGCTGGCATCGCTGCGTGAGCACGGCCCGGTCGGGTGCGGGTCCTTCGAAGCGCCGGTGATGCGGGCTCGGGCAGTAGATCAGTCGCCGCTGGGCAACAACCCCCGGTCGAACCCGGCGACCTACACCAAGGTCTTCGATCGGATCCGCGAGGTGTTCGCCGACCAGACCGGACGGGCCGCATCGGACTTCACCTTCAACCGGGCCGAAGGTGCGTGCCCAGACTGCGAGGGCATGGGATCGGTGCCGGTCGGCATGGCCTATCTGGCACCGATCTGGCTGCCCTGCGAAACCTGCGCCGGCAGTCGGTACCGGCCGGAGGTCCTCGAGGCAACCTGGACCGGTCGATCGATCGCCGACGTGTTGGCACTGAGTGTCGACGACGCTACAGAGGTGTTCGCCGATCATCCGGCGGTGACCCGAGTCCTCGACTCCTTACAGGAGGTCGGTCTGGGCTACCTGACCTTGGGACAGCCGTCGCCGAGCCTTTCGGGTGGCGAGGCCCAGCGCGTACGACTGACGCGCGAGCTGGCCAAGGCCCGGGCCGGTGACCTGGTCCTGCTCGACGAGCCGACCACCGGATTGCACCCTGGCGACCTCGATCGATTGCTCTCCGTACTGGACAGGTTGACCGACAAGGGCTGCACGGTGGTCGTCATCGAGCACCAGGCAGCCGTCATCGCTGCTGCCGATTGGCGCATCGACCTGGGCCCCGGCGGTGGCCCGGATGGCGGTCGGCTGCAGCACTGCGGGCCTCCCGTCGCCGAGACCCTGCCAACGGTGCGGCCACGCGCCGAGCCGAGCGAACGAAGACGATCCGGCAACGCCATCCGGGTGCGGGGTGCCCGCGCCCACAATCTGCAGGGTGTCGACGTCGACTTCGCCAAGGGCGCATTCAGCGTGGTGACGGGCGTGTCCGGGTCGGGCAAGTCGTCACTGGTACGCGACGTGGTCGCGGCCGAGGCGACCCGCCGCTTGCTGGAGTGCCTGTCGGTCTATGAACGTCAGTCGGTACGCGAAGGACCGGAAGCCCCGGTCGACTCGCTGACCGGGCTCGGCCCGACGATGGTCATCGACGCCGCCGCCATCCAGGCACCGTCGTGGTCCTCGGACGGCAGGGGTGCGACGCGTGGCACGGTTGGGCAGGCCAGTGACCTCGACCGGCTGATCTCCATCGTCCTTGCACGCGACGGCGTACGCACCTGCCTGACCTGCGGCGGCACCAACGTGCGCAGGACCTCCCCAGTGGTCGACGCGACGTGGAAGTGCGAGGACTGTGCCGCCGCCGCCGTACCGATCGAGCCGCGTCACCTGATGGGATCGCCGGTTGCCATCTGCCCGCAGTGCCTGGGGATGGGCGTGACAAGGAAGTTCAACTTCGACCAGTGGATCGTGGACCCCGATGCGCCGATCTGTGACGGCTGCTTCCGCGCGAGTAGCGCAGGTCCGTCTGCGATGTCCTCGGCATCGATGGGATTGCTCGGTTACTTCTGCAAGGAAGGCACCGGCGGCAACGCCTCCCTGCGCGCGTTGATGGATCGCTACGGGTTCGACCTCGCGACCACGCCCTGGTCGAAGCTGACCGAAGAAGCCCGCCAGACGATCATGTTCGGCGACCCATCGCCAACCAGCGAGTTCTCCGTGGAGTCCTGGATCGGGCTGAACCACTGGGCCCAGCACGACCTGGGCGGCGGACAGACCACGGCGTTCCCCTGCACGGAGTGCGGCGGCCGTCTCCTGCGCGCTCCCTATCTAGCGATCCGGCTCCAAGGTCACGACCGCAACGACTTGTTCTCCGCGTCGTTCGCCGAGCTGGCAGCGACACTGGCGTCGATGGACGAGCCCGAGGACCAGTCAGCGGCCGATGCCCGCACAGCGGCACTACAGCGGCTCGGCTTCCTAGGCTCCGTCGGGCTTGGCTACCTCAACATGAACCGGCTGAGCTGGACGTTGTCCGCCGGTGAAGCACAACGGATCAAGCTGGCATCCGTACTCGGCGGCGGCCTGGTCGGCACCACCTTGCTCCTCGATGAACCGACCCGCGGCCTGCATCCCACCGAAGTCGACGCGCTCACCCGCACGTTGGTCGACCTGCGCGACGCCGGCAACACCGTGATCACCGTCGACCACGACCCCGCACTCATCCGCGCCGCCAACGACGTCATCGAGATCGGCCCCGGCCCCGGACAGGCCGGCGGCCGGATCGTCGAACTCGACGACCCCCAGTCTGTTACCCAGCCGGTGCTCGACGGACAAGTCTCAGTCCGCCGCCGCGCGCACCGGATGCCGAAGGGCTGGATGCACGTCACCGGTGCACGAGAGAACAACCTGCACGACCTCAACCTGCGCATCCCGCTCGGCGTCCAGGTCGGCGTCTGCGGCGTATCCGGATCCGGGAAATCCTCACTCATCGTCGACACCATCGCCCTGGGCTTGGTGCGACCCAGAACCAACATCCCCGGCAGCGGCATGATCCGCGTCCAACCCGGAGAACACGACGACATTTCCGGCGCACCCAACCGGACCGTCGTCGCCGACCAGTCCCGTGCCGAGATCACCTCACCCGGCATGTTCCTCGGACTCATCGGCGCGATCCGGAAAGAGTTCGCCGCCACCGAGACCGCCATCGAGCAACACATCACGATCAAGGACCTCAGCTATCGCTGTGACGCCTGCAAAGGCAAAGGCATCTGGCAACAGGACATGGCGTTCCTGCCGACAGTGGCCCAAACCTGCGACGCCTGCCAAGGATCCGGATATCGCCGCGAGGCCGCCACCCTGCTCCACCGCAATCGCACGCTCGTCGACATCGAAGCCCTCACCATCGCCGAAGTCCTCGACGAATGGGGCGACATCGACGCCGTACGTCGGGTGGGACGTGCCGCCGTCGACCTCGGCGTGGGCTACCTCGACCTCCGCCAGCCCGGCTGGAGCCTCTCTGGTGGCGAAGCGCAACGACTCAAGCTGGCCAAGGAGCTCGCCCGACCCACCAAGGCAGCCAGCCTCTACGTCTTGGACGAACCCACCGTCGGTCTCCAGGCAACCGACGTCGACGTCCTCGTCCATGCCCTCGACACACTCGTCGACGCCGGCAACACCGTGCTTGTCGTCGAACACGATCCGGCATTCCTGACCGCCTGCGACTGGCTCATCGAGCTCGGGCCAGGCGCCGGACCCGATGGCGGCAAGATCATCTTCCAAGGCCCACCCGAGCAAATGATCAAAGCCGATACCCCAACCGCGCCCTACCTGTCCGAGCCGCTGCCATGAACATCAGCACCCTGCTACTCGGCGACTCTTCCCCATCGCTGCGCTGGCGAGCCGCCCGCGAACTCGAAGATGCCAACGACGAAGACGCCGACATCCGCTCCTGGCGCACCGAGATCGATCAGAGCGCAGAGATCGGCGCACTCCTCACCCAGCTCGCTGCAGCCGAAACCCGGCCCTATCTCGCCGGCTACCTACTCTGCCAACTCGCCTACCTCGGCTACCGCGGGCCAGCCACCGCAGCCGCGGTCGAAAGGATCTTCAGCCGCCAACAACCCGACGGCTCCTGGTCAACACCGCCCACCAGCCCCGGCCCGATCGAGGGCGCGCGCTTCATCACCATGCACACCGTCGTACCCCTCCGCGGCATCGCAGCCGCCGGCTTCGCCACCGATCCCCGTGCCGAACATGCCTATGAACGACTCCTCAACTTCCGCCTCCCCGATGGATCCTGGCCGGCAGGCCCCAAAGCCGACCTCGGCAAAGATGGACGTCCGACCCAACTGGAACGGGAATACCGTCGTCTCACCCGAGGCCTCGGCTGCCGATCGGCTACCACCGGCGCTGTCGCCTGTCTGGCGATGCACCCGCAACGACGCCGGTCCGACGTCGCACGGGTCGGCGTCGACCACCTCCTCGCCCGCGAGACCCGAGACGCGGCGACCCTCGGTTGGGAAGTCTCACGACTGGTCGGATTCGAACCACCAATGGGACAGGTCACCTTCTACGCCACCTTCAACCTTGTCTTCCTCCTCGACCTCGCCTCCCGATGCGGCCTCTCCCCACAAGATCGCCGAGTTCACGACCTAGTCGACTACCTGCAGACGCTGCGCGGCCCCTACGGACTGTGGCAACACCCCACCCACCCACAACTCTCCGGCTGGCTCACCCTCGACCTCGAAACCAGCCTTCGCCGGTTGGACGACGGCGACTGGATCGGCAACCAAGAACCAGCCAACTTCACCCCCTACCGGCACGGCCGCCGACGATACTGACAGGCACCGAACTGACCGAGATGGCACGACACCATGTGGCGGCCATCTCGTGACCGATGGAGGTTCGCCAGTCGAAACGGCCAGGACTGCCCATCTGGGACCGCGACCGGACATCCGTCAACGTTCATTGGGACACCTGGTCCGCGTACGGCGCCATGTCCATGCTCGGGTACCGGCATTGCACGTCTGCGAGCGTCTGGTCGTCCCAGTAGGGGTCGCCGACCGAGGGAAATCCGAACAGTTCGCGCTCACGGGGCGTGGCTCGTTCGATCATCTCCGTCCAGTGCGGACTGAGCGACTGGTCGGCCCAACCCGTCCGTCCGGTCCACCGTGGGCCCCAGACCTCGTAGTCCACGAGCAGCGCAAAGCGAGCTCGTCGTTCACCCGTCAGTTGCGAACCGCGGTGGAGAACGTCGGTGCGGTAGGTGAACAGGGTGCCGGCCGGTCCGGTCACACTCACCTCGATGTCGGCGAAGACGCCTGGCTCGATGCTGGTCCCCGCGGCGAAATTCTCGAAGCCGGGAGATTGTCCCTGGGGCCAGTATGGTCGTGTCGCCGTGGCCTGGAGCGGTACGACCTTGGTAGGGCCGTCTTGCTCGTCGACGTCCGACAGCAAGATGAAGGACTCCATTTGGCGTCCCGGATCGCTGCGTTTCGGGACCACGAGTGAATGGTTGACGAAGTCGCGATGGTGCGGCTGTTCGTAGTCGACCGCGCTCGAATACTTCGCCCACAGCGATGCGGCGTAGAGATGAATGTCAGGCGATCCGAGGAATCGTTCTGCCAAGTCCACTAGGTCCGGGTGGAACGCGAGCCGGTTCAGATCCCAGGACTGCCACGGCGGTGTGCGAACCCCGGCGAACTGACCGTCCGTGTACTCCTTGTGGGCTGACGGATCGGCGAAGTACTCTTCGGGTCGGGGGTAGTGCAGCCACAGCGCCTCCTGCGCCGCGTTCAGCTCGTCGGAGGTAAGGAATCCGGGAACGATCGTGAAGCCCTGCTCACGCAACTCGTTGAGATTGCGGTCTGGAACCTGCATGCGAAGAAGCACCCCTTCGGGGGCTGCGCCATCCGCGCAAGGGTTGGGCGCAGCACGCGACTGAACTGGATAAGGAACTCAGTCAGTGCGTGCTGGCCGGCCGGGCGGTGCCGGACGACCGGCACTCCACTTCTTCTGCATCCGCAGGACGATAGCAGGAATCCGCCCTCCCCGCAGAATGCAACATCGTCGTCGACCCCGCCCTATCGGTGGTAGCCGCACACCGCATGGCCGTCGACGCCGAACACAACCTCATCGACACATCCCCCGAGTGATCGCGGCCCTGGTCCACACCGCCCACCTACCCCACCACGACCTCGACGCCCACGCCCTCGCTAGCCGGGCACCTCGACGAACAAGCCGTCACGTGAGTTCCACATGATCGCGAACCCGGAGTCGGCGTCATCCGAAACTGATATCCGATTCACAGGGGGAACCCCATGCGTACATGTGCCATGGCTGCACGGGAAGCAACAGCCCCTTGAGCAGCGGCGTCTCACATAGGTGGTACGCAACGATTCTCAATGACCGAGCGGTTTCCGTACGCCGCCGGTGGTCACCGTTCATGCCCAACCACGTTGCCTAGGCGACCACGGGCGCGATGGACGACGTTCACGTGGGACGACATTCGGGCCTGGCGGAATTGGGTAATCATCGACACGTGTGTCGGCTGCCGCTGCGTGCGCGCCCGAGCGTGACGGCCGGTACTCCTCAACGGCGTCGAACGCCAGCCGGGGAGCCACGGCTGGAAACCGCCCACCCTCCCTGCCGATCACCATCCAATCAGGTGGCTGGGCGTGGGGCCGGTGCTACAGAGCGGTGGCCAAGCGTGAGACCGGCCGGCAGGCTTCTGCCGGATGCACCGACCGACGCACTGACCTCCTGTGCTCCGTCGGTTGAGGCGCGACAGCCGTCCGCCACCTGACGTGCGACGCTCGAACGGGCGAATCATCGCGGCATGTGCGGACGACTGGGCCGGCGAGTCCTACGCTGTCGGCGTGACCTTCGTGCCACCGGCTGTGATCCAACTCGCGGATCGTCTTGCCGAACTCGGATGGGTGCTAGACCTCTTCGTAGCCGGGTCATTGGCGACCGGGGACTACATCCCGGGTGTCAGCGACCTGGACCTCGTTGCCTTGACCGACGGCCCGGTCGACGAACCGCGTCAAACGATCCTGGCTGAATCTCACCAAGATCTGGACCGCAGGGTCGCGGCGGGGTTCGACCTGGGGTGTGTGTACGTCGACGTGAACGAGATTCCCAACGGTGACGCACGCCATCCCACCTGGACTCACGGCTCACTCGTGCACCGAATCCTTTCCGGGGTGACGCGGGCAGAGCTGGTACGGCATGGCTTCGCAGTCATGGGGCGTCCTCCGGCCACCGTGCTGCCGCACATGACAGACGATGACGTTCGCCATGCCGCGCGTGCCGAGCTCTGCGGGTATTGGGCGTGGGCCTCGCGGCGGCCGCTGATGTGGCTGGATCCAGTGATCGCCGACCTGGGGCTTACGTCGATGGCCCGTGGTCGCCACGCCTTGGAGACCGGACAGCTTCTCACCAAGACCCAGGCCATCGAGCAAGCGCACGCACCAGCGTGGCTGAGACAACAGCTTGGCGCCCGCCGACGGGGCGAGCTGGTCGTGTCCCCTCGTGCCCGAACCGCGTTCATCGCATGGCGCGACGCACGACGAACTGTGGCTCGGGCCGGCTGCAGCACGACGGACCCGCCGAGCTGACTGCCGCGCACGCTCATGGACAGATCAGAGCGTCCGTGCCTCGTCGCCGTGTCCGGCTTGACGACTAGGCGCTGTCGCACGTCAGGTGACGGACGTGTGTCGCATATCAACCGACGTCAGACGATGCGCCGCCCAATAATGGGCCGAGGCACTGCCCGATACCGAATGCCACCGTCAGGCCGGCGATCGCGGGCGCTCGCTCACGGAGCGCGAGGCGGGCGGAGGCGCACTGGACCGCCGCGGTCGTGACGGAGAGGAACGCACCGAACAGCGCGGCCGAGGTCAGTGCACCAGGGGCATCCCGAGCCCACCAAGGATGACCAACGAAAGGCGCCATCCGCCGCTGGCGGCGACTGGGCTCACTCCATCGGCCGAGACTGCGATTCCAAGCCCTGGGCCGGTGCTGAACAGCCCGAGGCCGAGCGCGGCACCGGACGTGGCTCGACCACGCGAGCCCACGGCCCTTCCGACTGGTGCAGCCTGGATGCTGCGACTGCGCCTCCGATGAACGCGAGCGGCGGAGCCGACGCCGGCGGCCGTCCGCAGCATGACGAGGACGGTCACGTGTTGGACGACCGCGCATGCCGCAGTAGACGACGCCGTGACGACGAGCCCGCCTACGACCAGCCGGCGTGGCGCGTATCGGGAGAATGCTCGGTGGCTGACCGTGGCACCGGCCAGATAGCCAACCGCGTTCGCGGCCGCGAGGGTGCCGGCGTCGAATGCCGACCAACTCAGGTCCCGCTGCATGTCCGGCAGAACCAGTCCGTAGACCCGAGACGCCGTGGTCGGCCTGTCGCGCCCGCGTGGCTCCCCGCTCGATCTATAGGGGCCGGTCAGCCTTTCAGCGCGCATGTGGCGGACACGACCGCTCTCGCCGTCGACATACATCGACCATGGTTGCGACGCCGCGGTGCCGGGCAACCGGTGTGCCGCGAGATTCGGTTCTAGACTGTTGGCCGTGGTGAATCGAGTGCGCTCCAAGCCACCACCGATGTGGCTCGTCCATCGCGTCGTGAACCCGCTGATGCGCCGCTTGCTGCCGACTCGCGTTGGCCAAGTGCTGCCGGGGGTAGCGGTGCTGCGGTTCCGGGGCCGGCGCACCGGGGCGGCCTACGCCGTACCGGTCGGCATCTACGACCACGAGGGAGCACAGGTCGTGTTCAGCGACGCGCCGTGGGCCGCGAACTTCCGTGGTGGCGCGCCGCTTGAGATCATTCGGCGCGGGCACACCACAGCAGCGTACGGCGAGCTGGTCCATGATCCCCACTACGTGGGCCCGGCCATCCGCGCCGTACTTCGCACCGGCACGTCGAAGACCATGCTGGGCGTCGCGATCGAGCGCGGCCACCTGCCGACCGACGACGAGCTGGCTGCCGTGCGGAACGCAGTCGTCATCCGCGAATCCGGGTCCGACTAGTTTCAGAGAATGAAGATCAGATCACGCCGTGCCGCACAGGGCTGGCACGCAGATACAAAGCTGCGAACCGACGACCAATTTCATTACGAGTTGGTTCGGACACGCGGTCATGCTCGCGAGCCAAAGAACCTGAGCGGTGACCGTGCACGTCGGTGAAGGTTGTCCATGACCGAATGGGCCTACGCACACCCCTACCAGTCAGAAACCTAACGCCGCGCATTTGCTCTTACGAGGTGTTGGTTTCAGGCATGCACCTCTGGTGCTTCATCCAGTACTGGGCACCTTGCCGGTTTTCCTTTGTCAACGTCGTGAGCCAATGACCGTCTCGGTAGTAGCCGTGGACCGGAAACTTGAAACCGAGGACTTCGACGATCGCTACCGCGGTCGTACCATCCACCCGTTCGTTGACGGCAATGGTCGCGTCGGGCGACTCCTGGTTGTGTTGCTGCTTATCGACTGGGGATTGTTGCCGGCGCGCGCTCTTGGATCTGTCCGCCTATCTCGAACCGCGGCGAGACGAGTACTACGCGCGTCTGCTCGCGGTGTCGCGGGAGGGAGACTGGACAGGCTGGATCACGTTCTTTCTGGAGACCATCGCTCGCCAGGCCGAAGACGCTGCGCGCCGTGCCCAGACACTCCAGGTCCTGCGCGACGACTATCGGGCCAGAGTCGCCACGGCTCGATCATCGGGACTGCTCGGACTGTTGGTTGACGGTCTGTTCGAGTCACCTGCCATGACCATCGGGCGGGCTCGACGCATCCTCGATGTAACACACCGCGCAGCAACGTTGAACGTCGAGAAGCTCATTGACGCCGGCATCGTCACCGAGATCCCACGACGCACCCGCCGTCGCCTGTTCGTCGCACAAGAGATACTGCGGGTCCTGTCCGAGAGCCAGGCCAGCAGCATCCAGTGATGCATGTCGAGCCCGACGGCCGCCTCAGCGATGCTCGACGGCATCCGGCAGCAGTTGCAGAAGCACGACGAAGCTGGAGCCAACTGGGCAACGCTTCTGGCAGCGATTTCGGAGCCCTGCCGTTGACGGCGACCTCCCCGGATCAAACGAGCGAGCGTCAGAGGTCTCGGGGGAGCGCAGTGCCGGTTCCTCAGATGATCTTCGGGCGTCAGTTAGAAGATGGCATGTAGCCAGCTCAAGAGGGACGTGCCATGCATCCAACCGGCGAGCATCCCGACTTACCTGGCCACGCAGGGCCTGTCCACGACCCGCCGCTCACTTGGCTCGCGATCTGTACGGGTTCCGATGGCCTGCCGGGTCACCGGCCGATCTCCATCAGGTAGCTGTTGCAGCCTTCCCAGCCCCCGATGGTCCATCCGTCGCCGATCCGAATCACGTGGATGATCAGTTTGGTGCCGTACACGCGGCTGTTCGTGAATGCCCAGACGTTCGACTCGGCGGTGTATTCGATCAGGTCCGCCTGGTCGTGTTCCGCCCCAGGGTAGGAGTGGCGGAGGAATCTGCTCAGCGCGTCCTCCGAGGATGCCGCACCGCCGCCCATGAGTCGGGGGCCATCCGGGGTCTGTTCCACGCCGTATGTGGGCGACGCGCTGCCGACCATCCCGCCCTGGCACTGGACCTCGTTCTCCAGCGGTGGGATCTTGCCGTCCGTTTCTACCTTGTCGATCAGGACGGCAGGCGGGTTCAGGCTAGGCCTGGGCGCGGCGGTCGGACTTGGCCACTCCGCGCTGGTCGCGTAGCTCGCGGTCCCAACGGCGAGCACGGCAGCCGCCGCGATGGCGGGGCACGACCAAGGCTGCTTCTTCATCTCTGTCCCCTTCCTCGGGGGGAGCGAGCCGCCTGCAGCTGTCACGTCTGAGCCCAGTCGAAAGGTTGCCTGAGTGCGAGGAAGTGAACGATCGCGCCTGGTCCTGCTGCGAAGTTCGACCCGGTGCGGCGGAATCGTCGGTCGGGTCATCAGGTTCGAGGACCGCAACTGGCTGACGGGCAGAACGTCGGCTGGTTCGAGTTGTCGTCTCGGTTCGTGCGCGGACGCACACTGTGGGCAGACTGTCGCCAGGGGATCTCGCTGGCGATCGACTATGTCACCGGCCTTCCGGAGGTGGACCTGGACGTCGTCGGTTTCATCGGTCACTCCTCCGGCGGACGCGCCGCGATGTGGGCACCGGCATGGGATGACCGCATCCGCGTCACCGTGTCGAACTGCGACTGCATCCCCTGTCAACGGCACTCGAAAACCGATCAGTTGACGGCTTGCCGCGCCCTGTTCAGTTTTCACGTGCCGTCGACATCCCCTACCGCGAGTCATCCGCACACGATGCTGGATTCCAATCCGAGTTCGTCGCCCCGGCTCCGCCGCCGACCACGACGTCGAGGACAAGCTCGCCATCCTGCGGCAGTGCGACCTGCTCATCATCGCGGCCGAGGACGACAAGTGGAGCCGCGGAGCCAGGGACATCCAAACGCATCTCAGCACCCGAGGTGCAGACCACGTACGGTTCAGATCGTGCAGGGCGGTCACAAGTTCCCTTTGCCGCAGCGACAACTCGCGTACGAATTCCTCGGACGCCTCTTGGACCGCAAGGCAGCGCACGCTGTCCGCCGAACCTGTCCGCTCGGAATAGTGGCTCCAGCCGGTCACGGACGCATTGGACGCAACGGCCCCGCGCACGTCCGCAGGCGTCCGCCCACGCTCGGCAGGACCACGAAAGGACACCCCTGGACAGCCGCGAACGTAGGCGAGTGAGACCACGTTTGAGACCGGGTCGGACGGCGGCCAAGGCCGTCGCAGTCGAGCATCGAGGACCCGGCAAGGTGATCGGACCCGATGAATGGTCTATCGGGCTGGGCATCGAGGCGGTGCTTGGTCCCGACGCCAGAGCGGTAGGCATACGGCGTCGGCGCTGAGCGGCAGCGCTTGCCGTGGCCTGGACACATTGGACGCAAGTGCCGGATCGAACGCCCGATGGCAAGACAGCGACGAGGGTTGGGTCTTGGTTGACAATTGAGAGCAATTCATGCGAGTTGAATGGCCAGGCAGTTGAGGTCGCCGGCTGGTCCCGTGTCAGGCAGGGTCACGCGTAGCCCGTCCGCACCATGCTTCCAACGGAGTGCGCCCGCGCCGAGCAGGCGGACCGAACGCACCCTGTCGGCTGGTGTGAAAGTCTCGATCACGGTCGAACCGTCGGTGGGCCAGCGCATGAGGAACGCGTAGACGGTTTTGTCGCGTTGGGTGAACCGGACGTCCCGGGCAGTCCAGCGCACCTGCTCCTCGCGAAAACCGTCGATGACGACTTGGCTGGGCCCTTCGCCGAAGACCCGGTAGGGCCGGGTGCCGAAGATGCCTTCCCCGCAGATCGCTGTCCATCGGGCCATCTCGTCGAGCAGGTAGCCGCATTCGTCATCGATCGTGCCGTCGGGTTGTTGCAGGATGTTGAGCAGCAGGTTGCCGTTCTTGGATACGACGTCGACGAGGATTTCGAGCACGTGACCGGGTGCCTTGTAGCGTGCGCGTACGTCGTAGAACCATCCCCCGACACACGTGTCGGTCTGCCACGGTTCGGGGCGGATGTCGGGCTCCTGACTGCGCTCGATGTCGAAGACACCCACCGGAGCCAGCTTCAGGTCGCGCGTCTTCTGCGTGTACACCGCTCGGTTGACCCCGCTATGAATGGCGGCGCTGGTGTTGTACAGCTGGGCGACGGCCTGCGCTCCGGCCGCGTGACCGTCTGCCTCGAATGGCAGCTGGCCGTCGCTGTAGAGCAGAGCGGGCTGGAACTTGTCGATCATCTCGCTGACAAGGTTCAGCCAGCGTTGGTGCCACCAGGTGTTCGGCGTGTACCACGGCTTCTGTACGGGCTCCGGATTCTTGCTGTGGTGCTCCTGGTTGGGAAGATAGAGGTCCTCGTAGTTCGGGTCGGATCCGTCGTACGGGACGCCCTTGTACGGCCCGTTCTCGTCCGCGCCCTTGTTCGTTGCGAACCAGCTGAAGGAGGCTCCGAGGTGTTCGCTGAGCCCGAACGGCAGGCCACGTGCGACGGCGGCGTCTCGCCAGGCCGCCACGATGTCACGGCCCGGACCAACCTTGACCGAGTTCCACCGGTGCAGGGCCGAGTTGTAGTTGAGGAAGTTGTCGTGGTGCACGGCCTGGGCGACGAAGTACTTCGCGCCTGCCGCCACGTAGCGGTCCATCAACCCTTCGGCGTCGAACTTCTCCGCCTTCCACAACGCGACGAGATTCTTGTACCCGAACCGCGACGGGTGCCCGTAGGTGCGCAGGTGGTAGAGGTACTGGTCGGAGCCCTCGCGGTACATGTGCCGTGCGTACCAGTCACCGTAGCGCGGCACCGACTGCGGTCCCCAATGTGACCAGAACCCGAGCTTGGCGTCACGGAACCAATCCGGCACCTCGAACCCGGCCAGCGACTCGAGAGTCGGCTGGAACGGTCCGGCGGCGCTTTCGGTGTTCATGATGGAGGTCCTCCAAGGCGATGCGCGGTCGTGCTACCAGAGGCTGGATTTGGCAAGTCTGCGGGAGATTTGGTTGGCGAGGATGAGCAGGATGAGGGTCCTCCAGTTCTCCTACGCCGCCGCCATGACGGCGACGGGCATGATGCCTGCCTCACGGCGTTGTACGACCGTATGTTTCGGTAGGCCTTAAAGCCGGTCACGCAGGAACTGCCTACTGGACCGGCCGGCCTCACGCCGGCCGGTCCTGCGGCGGCCGAACTACTTGGCCACCTTGTCGTAGGCGGCTTGCTGAATCTCCAGGAACCGGTCCAGGCCGAGGCTGTCGAGGCCCTGGACGTACGCGTCCCATTCCGTGTCGATGTTCTTCGAACCGGTGATGAACTGCAGAGCGCTCTGCTGGACATGGTTCTCGATGTTGGTCTGCAGAGTGGCCACCTCGCTGGCCATGGACGGTTCGATCCACACCTTCCAGAACGGGTAGATCTGGTTCTTGTCCTCCTTGCCCTCATAGAGCTTGGTGGCCTCGAACAACCGTCGTTCGAAGCCATCCGGGGTGTAGATGTCGGTCGCGATAACCTCGGAGTTTCGGAAACTCTCGGTGTTGTTGTACTGCGCCATCGCTCCCCACCCGGAGTTCAGCGGAGTCGCGCCGGGCTCCTGCCGGATCACCTTGAACGTCGGCTCCAGCGACTTGTCGAGCGCGACGTCCCCGGACTCTGGCTTCCTCCAGCCCTTGCCCTCGGTGCCGAAGAAGCCATTGATCTGGCCCTCGTCGGTGAAGATGTAGTCGAGAAGCTTGATCGCCTGGATCTGCTCCTTCGGAGTGGCCTTGTTCGTCAGCACGAACGTCGCACCCGGCGCACTCGGGAAGTTGTAGCCAGCGTGGTTAACACCCTTCGGACCGGTGAGCGGCGGTACAGCGTCGTACTGCTTGTCGCGCCCGTCAGGCAGGCCGATGCTCATCGCCTCGCCCAGGTGCAGGACGGTGGTCGAACCGAGCATGGGCACCTTGCCACCGTCACCCTGCTGCGTCAGCGCATCCGGATTCTGCGTGAAGGCGCCCTTGTCGATCAGGCCTTCCTCGTAGAGCGAGTTCAGGTACGCCAGACCCTCACGCCAGCCCTCCTCGTCGGCCTGCAGGTCGACCTTGCCGTCCTTCAGGACCAGCGACGAGTTGTTGTAGCCGCTGGCGCCCTGCGGGTTGTAGACGAAGGCGTTCATGAAGTACGGGATCGGAGGGGTCCGCACGCTCGCGCTGAGCGGGATCTCGTCCGCCTTTCCGTTCCCGTTCGGGTCCTGCGTCTTGAATGCCCGCAGCACCCTGCGCATGTCCTCGGTGGTCTTCGGCTGCTCGAGCCCGAGTTTCTCCAGCCACGTGGTGTTCATCCACAGCTTGCCCTGGTACGAGCAGTGGTAGCAGTCGACCCACTGCGGCATGCCGTAGATCTTGCCGTCCGGCGCGGTCGCCATGGCCTTCCACTCCGGCTCCGCGTCGAGTGCCTTCTTGATGTTCGGCGCGTACTGGTCGATCAGGTCGTTCAGCGGAACGACGACACCCTGGTTGCCCAGCTTGAGCAGCTCGGTCGGGGTGAACTGTTCGACCCACGGGATCAGCATGTACAGGTCCGCGTAGTCACCGCTGGCCAGCGAGATCTGGCGCTTCTCCTTGGCCGGTCCGGCGTCGAAGGTGGTGGTCTGCCACTTGATGGTGATGTTGAACTTCTCCTTCACGAGTTTCGTGAAGTCATTCGTGGCGAGGTTGGTTTCGGGGCTCTGCGGAGCGAAGACGTCGAGCGTCACGGCGGGATTCCCGCGGACTTCGGGCAACGGCTCTCCTCGCCCGTCATCCGAGCCGCCACCAGCACAGGCGGCCAGGGCCAGTGCCAGGAGGCTGATGCCAGCGAGTGCGGCACGGCTCTTCCTTCTGAACTGTATAGACATCGGTTCCTCACAGGTTTCGAGGTGATGCGGACGATCAGCCCTTGATGGCGCCGATCAGGATTCCCTTCGTGAAGTAGCGGGCGACGAACGGATAGATCAGCAGCACCGGCACA
This sequence comes from uncultured Actinomycetota bacterium, assembly GCA_963720325.1. Lineage (GTDB taxonomy): Bacteria > Actinomycetota > Actinomycetes > Propionibacteriales > Actinopolymorphaceae > Thermasporomyces. The sequence continues at coordinate 268,605 of CAVRFE010000002.1, forward strand.
CTCGCCACGACGATCAGCGAGTACTTGAGCAGGTCAGCCAGTTGCTGGCGCTCCAGGACGACGGATGCGTCGACTGCTCCGCCGCCATAGGTGTTGAGGATCAGGATGTTGCGCAAGACGATCTGAAGCGGGAACAGGTCCTGGCTCTTCAGATAGATGAGGGCGTCGAAGTACGAATTCCACTGCGTGATTGCGTACATCAGCGCCACCACCGCGATCATCGGTTTGGCGAGCGGGATCACCACTGACCACAGGAACCGAAGGTCTCCGCAACCATCCAGGTAGGAGGCCTCCACTAGCTCCTCCGGTATCGCGGTCCGGAAGTAGGTGCGGGCGATGATGACCTGCCAGACACCGATCGCCTGCGGAATGATCAGCGCCCACCGTGTGTCGAGCAGGCCGGCCGACTGGACGACCAGGTACGTCGGGATGAGTCCGCCGGTGAACAGCATCGTGAAGAGGATCAGGGTCGTCACGACGTTGCGGCCGACCAAGGTACGGCGCGACAGGGGGTACGCGATCGCGACTGTCATCACCACACTGACGAACGTCCCGACGACCGTGTAGAACAACGAGTTCAGATAGCCCTGGATGATCTGCGGGTTCGCGAACACCGCGTTATACCCGCGAAGCGAGAACTCTACCGGCCAGAACCACACCCGACCGGACGACACCGCCTCAGGGCTGCTGAACGAGCTGGCCACGATGTACAGCAAAGGCAACAGCACGATGGCGAGGAACACCGTCAGCATCAGATAGACACAGAGCAGGAACCACCGGTCCGTCCGCGACTCGCGGATCCGGCGTGCCCGCGCCACCCGGCGTTCGACCCTCCGGCTCGTCAATGCCCTCGCCTCGCTCTGGGCGCTCATGACCACAGTCCGTTCCCGGTGACCCGCTTGGCCACCGCATTTACACCGAGGAGCAACACCAGGTTGATGACGGAGTTGAACAACCCGACCGCGGTCGCGAGGCTGAAGTCGGCGTTCAGCAGACCGGTCTTGTAGACGTAGGTGGGGATGATCTCCGAATGGCTCAGGTTGAGCGGGTTCTGCAGCAGGAACGCCTTCTCGAATCCGATCGCCATGATGTTGCCGACGGCAAGGACCAGGATGATCACCGCGGTCGGCATGATGCCCGGCAGGTCCACGTGCCGAATCCGCTGCAACCGGCTGGCACCGTCGATCTTGGCAGACTCGTGCAGCGCCGGATCTACGCCGGCCAACGCGGCAAGGTAGATCACGGCGGAGTACCCGGTGGTCTGCCAGACGTCCGACCACACGTAGATGTGCCGGAAGTAGTCCGGATTACCCAGGAAATCGACCGACGGTACACCGAAGAAGCCCAGGCCTTCGTTGACGATGCCCAGCCGCGGTGACAGCACTAGAATCGTCATGGAAACGATCACGACCGTCGAGATGAAGTACGGCGCGTACGTCACCATCTGCACCGACCGCTTGAAGAACCCGGTGCGGACCTCGTTCAACGCCAGCGCCAAGATGATCGCAATCGGAAAACTCGCTGCCACGGTGTAGACCGAGAGCAGGAAGGTGTTCTTCACCAGCGTCCAGAACACCGGATTGTGGAAGAACGTGTCGAAGTTCTGCCAGCCGACCCACGGACTGCCCCAGATACCCTCGACCACGTTGTAGCTCTTGAAGGCCAGCACGGCGTTCGCTATCGGGATGTACTTGAAGATCGCGAACCAGATCAGTGGCACGACCATCAGCAGGTACAGCGTCCAATGCCGGTGCAGGCTGCGGCGCAGCTCCGTGATCCCGGGGCGCTCCCGTCCGCGCCGCCGTGGCGGCCGGGTCGTTGTCGCGCCGTCCGGCGGCCTGACCGTCGTCAGGGTTACCATGAGGTCTCCTCGTCCACGCCGGCGATCACGTCGAACTCACGCGGTGACGGAGTCCGGCCGTCAAGCTGACGTGAACCCGGCTGTCGCCATGGCGAACGCTTCGTTCCTGGTCGCGATCGGCCGTCAGGCCCGCCTCGACGCCGTGCGGCGTCCACGCGATGTCGACGCTCACCCCGCCACGTGCTCGAAGGCCTGTCACCCGCCCAGTCGTCCATGCGGGCGGCAGCGCGGGTAGCAGTTCGATCTCGCCGGTGTGACTCTGCAGCAGCATCTCCGCAATTCCCGCCGTCGCGCCGAAGTTGCCGTCGATCTGGAAGGGCGGATGAGCGCAGAACAGATTCGGGTATACCCCTGCGCCACTGCCGACATGCCCCGTGGCGGTATCGTCCGCAGGTCTGAGGAAGGACCGCATCAGGCGGTGCGCCGCTGCCGCGTCGCGAAGGCGTGCTCGCAGACAGATCTTCCATGCCAGCGACCATCCGGTCGCGTCGTCGCCGCGCAGATCGAGCGAGCGCGCAGCCGCGGCGGCGAGTCCGGGCGTGCCGTCTGGGGTGATGGCATCGCCAGGATGCAAGCCAGTCAGATGGGACATGTGGCGGTGATGCGGATCTTCTTCGGGCAGGTCCGCGGCCCACTCCAGCAGTTGACCCTGGGCGCCGACCGCTGGCGCGGGCATTCGCTTGCGGGCGGTGGACAGGTCGCCGACGATCGGGTCCACGACATCGAGCAGATCCGCGGCCTGCTCGACCCGCTGGAACAGATCCGAGATGAGCGCTATGTCCATGGTGGAGGACTGGGTGACGGATGCCGGTTGCCCGTCGGCAGCGATGTAGTCGTTCTCCGGGGAGGTCGATGGTGCCGTACCAAGGCTGCCGTCCGGCATCTCCACCAGCCAGTCCAGGCAGAATTCCGCCGCCCCTCGTAGCACTTGCCAGGACTCCCGGAGGAATTCCAGGTCCCCGGTGAACTCGTAGTGATCCCACAGATGCCGGGCAAGCCATGCACCCGCCAGCGGCCAGTTCGACCACCGTGGGTCGCCCTCGACCGGGTTCGTCCAGCACCATGCGTCGGCGTTGTGGTGCGCGGTCCAGCCACCGCATCCGTACCGCTCCCGGGCGGTACGACGTCCGGCCAGGGCAAGCTCGCCGATGTACCGGAGCAACGGCTCGTGACACTCGGACAGATTGGTCGTCTCCGCCGGCCAGTAGTTCATCTCTGTGTTGATGTTCACCGTGAAGTTCGAACTCCACGGTGGTCGTAGGATGTCGTTCCAGATCCCCTGCAGATTCGTCGGCAGACCGCCCGGTCGCGAACTCGCGATCATCAGATATCGGCCGTAGTTGAAGGCAAGAGCCGCGAGCGCAGGGTCATCAACGGCAGCGGCCTCGGTCACCCGCACATCGGTCGGCAGCTCGGACTGCTCCGCCGACCCGGCCAGCTCGAGCGACGAACGACGAAAGAGCCGTCGGTGATCCTGCTGATGCTCGGCCAGGAGTTCGCCGTACTCGTGATCAAGTGCCGCGCGCACGGTCTGATCGGCGTCGAACCAGCACTCCTGCGCCGTTCGGGCCGGTGCGCCGAACGGCCCGTCGTAAGCCGTGGCAGTCGAGAGCACCACGGTGAGCTCGGTTGCGCCCTCCACGGCAAGGTCCGTCTGGGTCGTCCGGATCTCGCCGTCACTCGTGGCACGCAGCGCGATCGCCGCTGCCATGCCGCGATCCGCGCCATCGGAGTACCGGATCGGTTGCGGTATGTCGCGGTGCGGCGGAGCGACATCGGCCGGAGCCTGTACGAGCAGCCCGAGTCCGTTCTCGACCGGATGTGGACGCGCTCGCAACTGCGACGTCAACCGACAGGTGAGCGCCAGCACCGGCTCGGAAGCCGTCAAGCGCTGGACCAGCACTCCGGCCGGCGCGCTGACGAAGACCTCCTGCCGAACCGACACTCCCCCGATCTCATACTCCACAGTGGCGATGGCGGCATCGAGATCGAGCTCTCGCCGGTACCGCGTCACATCGCCGGGCGCAGGAGTGGCGCCGAAGATGGTGATCTCCAGCAGGAGATCACCCAGAGGCAGGTAAGCCTGCGAGTAGCCGGACTGGAAACCACCGGCCAACTCGTGCGCCCGGCGAACATCCCCCGCGCTGAGTGCGTCCCGCACGGCCTGTACGGCCGTGGCACCGGTCGCGCCGAGGGGAGTTGACAACGACCGCGCGGTCTCGGGACCGCCGGACCACAAGGTCTCGTCATTCAAGCCGATGCGGTCACCGCCGATGCCACCGAAGCACATTGCTCCGATCCGCCCGTTGCCGAGCGGCAACGCCTCCAGCCAGGTCTCAGCCGGCAGGTCGTAGAACAACCGCTGGACGCCGCAGCGGTCCGAGCTCACCAGATTGCCCATACCACACTTCTCCGTCGTGACGAGACGACGAGGTATTGATCCCATGAATTTTCCGGATCCTAGCGGTCACGAGGCTAGTGGTCCATACTGAGCGGCATTCGGACCGAGAAAGATCCCATCTATCGTTGACCGCGAGAGGCCGTCATGCCACGTATCACCTCGGTGGAGGCGGTTGACGTCCGCTTCCCGACCTCACTGACCCTCGACGGGTCGGACGCGATGAACAAGGACGGCGACTACTCGGCGGCGTACATCGTCCTGCGGACCGACGCCCCAGGGCTGGCCGGACACGGGTTTACCTTCACGATCGGGCGCGGCAACGACCTGTGCGTCTCGGCGGCCGCTCAGCGCGCGAAGCCGCTGGTGGGCCGCGACGTCGACGAACTCTGCGGAGACCTAGGCGGGATCTACCGGGAGCTGCAGTCGGACAGCCAGTTGCGGTGGCTCGGCCCCGACAAGGGAGTCATCCATCTCGCCCTGGCCGCGGTGATGAACGCGATGTGGGATCTCGCCGCCCGGCGGGCCGGCTTGCCACTGTGGCGACTGCTCTGCGAGATGTCACCCGAGCAGTTGGTCCAGGCCGCCGATCTGTCGTACCTCACCGACGTACTGACCCCGGAGCATGCTGTCGCCTTACTCGCGCGGCAAGAATCGAGCCGCAAGCAACGGATGGAGCAACTGGAGGCATCCGGCTATCCGTGCTACACCACCTCGGCCGGCTGGCTCGGGTACTCCGACGCCAAGCTGCGCAGGCTGTGTGAGGAAGCTGTCGCCGCTGGCTACAAACACGTCAAACTCAAGGTGGGCGCCTACCTGGCCGACGACATCCGGCGATGCGGGATCGCGCGCGAGGTGCTCGGACCGGACGGACACCTGATGATCGACGCCAACCAGGTGTGGGACGTACCTCAGGCGATCGAATGGGTCAAAGCGCTGGCCGAGTTCGACCCACTGTGGATCGAGGAACCCACCAGTCCCGACGACATCCTCGGGCACGCCGCGATCCGTACGGCCGTGGCACCCATCGGCGTCGCCACCGGCGAGCACGGCATGAACCGCGTACTGTTCAAACAGATGTTCCAGGCCGGTGCCATCGACTACTGCCAGCTCGACGCGGCCCGCCTCGGCAGCGTCAACGAAGTACTCGCCGTCTACCTCCTCGCCGCCCACTTCGATGTACCGGTCTGCCCACACGCGGGTGGCGTGGGCCTGTGTGAACTCGTTCAGCATCTCGCGATCTTCGACTACGTAGCTGTATCAGGCACTCTCGACCGACGCGTCACCGAGTACGTCGACCATCTGCACGAGCACTTCGTCGACCCCTGCGTGGTCCGCAACGGTGCGTACGTCCTCCCGACCGCAGCCGGTTACAGTGCCGAAATGCACAACGAGTCACTCCAGAGCTACGCGTTCCCAGCCGGCACCTACTGGGCGTCGTCACACGCGAACGGGGACCTGCTTCCATGAGCCAAGGCAATCTGGCCGAGCAGACTCGAAGCCCTGGCGTTTCACAAACCGACGTCGTTGTCCAGAACATCCGGCAGATGATCATCGACGGCCGGCTACGGCCGGGCGATCGGCTTCCCGTCGAGAAGGACCTCGCCGCGACACTCGGCGTGTCCAGGAACCCCCTGCGCGAAGGGGTTCGAGCGCTGTCGATGATGGGAGTTCTCGAGACGCGGCAAGGCGACGGTACCTATGTCACCAAGCTGGACCCTTCGATGCTCCTGGCTCCGATGGGATTCGTGGTCGACGTACAGATCGGCAGCCGGACACATCACCTGCACGCCGTACGGCGGATCCTCGAGACGGAGGCGGCCGCCTTGGCAGCCCAGCAGATCGGCTCGGAAGAGCTCCACGCCGCTGCCGAACTGTTAAGCCACAACGAGGCCCAGCTGTCGCTCGACGAACCCAACCACGAGACAGTGATCGAGAACGACATCGCATTTCACCGCATCATCGCCAAGGCCGCCGGCAACCCGGTGCTGGCCGCCCTGATCGAGGCCCTCGGCGGACGTACGATGCGCGACCGGCTGCGACGATCCATCTCACTGCCCGGCGCCGACGAGACCGCGCACCGAGAACACCTCTCGATCCTCGCGGCACTCACCAACCACGAACCCGACCGAGCACGCACCAGCATGGCCGCACACCTGTTCACCGTCGAGGACTACCTCCGCACACACAACGACGTCGACCCGACAGATCTGGCCGACGGCTGACGTAAGCGATCAGCGACGACAGCCCCTACCGTACGGGCCGGTGTACACATTGTTCAGTGGTCGTGTCGCCGCGTGTCATTCGAGAACGATGAGCTCGAACAGGTCGAGGGTTGGCAACGTAACGGTGACGCCATGCTCGGTGTGCTCTACCGGAAGCGCCAGGTTCAGTCGCACCGCCCGGGCGGACTTGGCCTCCACACTGCCCGTGCCGCCGGCAAGAGTGATCGAGATGTCCCGGAGTGTCAGCGGGTCTGTGAAGGAACGACCGTTGTGACCGGAGTAGTTCACCGCATGAACGAGGGTCCGGCCCGAGTCGACCTGACGGCCGACCGTGAGCTCGACCTGCGGAGGTGCGGTCGTTCGCAACTGGAGACCATGTGAGTTGACCTGCTTGATCGCGGTGGCCACCAGCCCGCGATACTCGACGAGGCTGAGGTCGTGGTAGAGCGCGCCGACGGGCCACGGTATGTAGGCGGTACGACCTTTGCCATGTCGATACCAGACCAGGCCCGGGTGGTGGGTCTCGATCTGCCAGTGGCACTTTTCCGGCGGGCCGTAGCGCGAGGCGGGCACGAATGTTCCGAACGTCTCGGCGTCGGGGCGGGTGCTCACGACATTGAACGCGCGGTCGAGCGCAACCAGACGGTTGGGCCCGATCTGGTTGCCGTCCTCCGGCAGTCGAAGGTATGCCGAGCGCACTGTCCTCCCGGCATGCCTCGTGAGAATTCTGCTGGCACCGAGGCTGGACAGTGCGATCTCCGATCGCGGAGTGCCGGCCTCGGTGAACGACCCGGTGTCGAAAGTGGCAACCAGGCCGCCACCGTCGTCGACGTACGCGTCGAGCTTCGCACCTTGCTCGTCACTCAGTGCCGCGACGTTCGGCAGCACAAGTACGTCGTAGCGGGCGAGGAGTTCAGACGGGGTGGACGCCTCGAGGTCATCGTCGCTGATGATGTCGAACGGGATGTGGGCGTGTACGAGGGCGCGATAGAGACCTCGACGCTCCTTCAACACCGCCTCCGCGCCGGCCGAGCCGCCGTAGGCTTCCATGCTCCGGCGGGAGGACACGATCGCCACGCGGGCGGCAGAGCTGAGGTCGGCGTAGAGGTCCTGATGGTCGCGATGGAAGGTCAGCACCTCCCGTACGACTTCATACGCCTGTGGACGGAACACCTCATTGGTGCCCACGACGTACGCCATAGGACTGCCGCCGTGCGCCATCGTTTGAGCCAGGTGCAGGCCGACCAACCCCGGCTGCTCCGCGGTGAAGCGGTAGGGGATGTCGAGGAACATCACCGAGTTCACGACCACGGGCTTGGACGCCTTGTGACCAAGCGCTCCGCGGACGAGCTCGCCGGCCCAGTGCACCCAGAGCGGCTCCGGCCGGTCGACTGCGTTGTTGGCCTCGCGGAAGTCGACATCCCCGCCGGTCCCCATGAACAACCCAATGTCCGGGCTGTGGCGCTTGATCAGCTCCCGCACGCTGGTGCTGCGTTCCGCGAGCGTCGTCCGCGTGTAGTCGAGCCATTCGAGGTAGACCGGATCGTCCAAGTCCTCCTCGGTCGGCAGCTCCAGACCGTGGCGCTCCCGGAATCGCATAGCGCAGTTGAGACACTGGCAGACACCGTGCCGCACTCCGGAGTAGTCCAGCTGGTTGAAGTTGAACATGTTGAAGAAGAAGCCGTCCGGCTGACACTCGTCCAGAACCTCGGTCAAAATGTCGAGCAGGCGCTCGCCGTAGTAGGGCCCGCTCGGGCACGTGCTGTAGAGGCCGTTGTAGATCTGATAGTCGCCGAACCGGTCCACAAAGCACCAGTCCGGATTAGCTTCAGCGATCTCGCGATGGATTTTGGACATGTCCAGACGGGAGATGACTCGGACATCGCGCTCATGGGCTTGCCTGATCGCATCCTTGATCAAGTCGCCGCTGGGTCTCCGCGCAAGCCACGGGCTGGGGTGCTGGAAGCTCAGCCGGGAAGGATAGAACGCGACAATGCCTGCAGTATTGAGCAGCCAGGTGTTCGCACCAATGCCGGTGATGTGATCGAGCACCGCCGCGACGTCGAGGTCGGCGTCCGTCTCGCGAAGGTTGGTCTGAAAAACTCGGAAGGGTTTGCGCCACCAGTGCTGTGATCCCGACATATCTTCCTCAACAGTCGTAGCTGGGTGTGACCGGCTGTAGCTCTCCCGAGCGGTTCGCACAGTTGCTGATCAATCGTTCTGGCGCGAAGTCTCACGCGCGCCGTGGCAGAGGGTTCCGCTGCGGTGCTCGCGCCAGGCCCAACCCGGAAAGTTGCGATGCCGGCGCAGGCGCCGCGGTGACCTCAGGCCACCTCGGCCGGAAGGCGCTCGAAAAGGATACGAAAGTACTCGACACAGTGGCTAGGAGTTTCGAGGACTTTCGGAGACCGATTCGGACGCTGATCGGCCGACCAAGGACCCAGCGCAGCGAGACTCCTAGCCCAGCATGGCGCCTCTGGATACTGAGCCGGCCGGGCGGTGGAACTTGGTCGCGGGCTTGACACCGAAGTTACGAAACCCTACCGTTCAGCCACAGCTTCCGTTACGAAATCTGCGACGGCCTCGGCGCTGGCTCGAACGTCGACTCGGGGCGCGGCCGTGGCAGGGAACGTTGTCGCGTGGAGAACCCCACGTACATACCAGCGAGTCCCGGGCCGGGAACACTGCGAGCCGCCTGGGGCCCCTTGCAGACAGGCCAGGCGCCACTCAAAATCCGGTTCGAGATCCCCCGCAAGCACCATCTCAGGGCAGGTGGGTTCTGCCACCTGTCACCTGCAAGGTGGACGGGACGCCGATCCAACACGGGCTAATCCAGTCATCGTAATGGCCAGATGCGGGTAGGCGAGATTCGACATGTCACAGACCGTTTCGCGGCCTGCGCAGGAGCGCGCGGATTCCACCGGGCGATCCACCGTCCGACCCACGACGACGTTGGGATCACGGATCTACGCGGCCCGCTGGATGTACCTGTTTCTGTTACCGGGGTTCTTGTTCTTCGTCGTCTTCAAATATGTGCCTCTGCTGGGCAGCGTGATCGCCTTTCAGGACTATTCCCCGTTCCTGGGCATCCAAGGAAGCGAATGGGTGGGCCTCGGCAACTTCGCCGCGCTCCTGACCGATCCCGAGGTGGCGACCGCGACTCGGAACACCCTTCTGCTCAGTCTGCTGCAGCTGGTCTTCGCGTTCCCGGCTCCGATCGCGCTGGCGCTCCTGCTCAACAGTCTCCTGTCCGAAGGGCTGAAGCGCTGGATCCAAGGGATCGTCTATCTGCCCCACTTCATCAGCTGGGTTGTGGTGATCTCGATCTGGCAGCAGGTGCTCGGCGGCGCCGGGTTGGTGAGCGGGCTGTTCGATACGTTCACTGGTCAGCCCATCAACCTCATGGCCGATGCCGACGGGTTCCCCCTCCTGGTCACCGCACAGGTGATCTGGAAGGAAGTGGGCTGGGGGACGATCATCTTCTTCGCCGCGATATCCATGATCCCGCCTGATCACTACGAGTCTGCCGCCATGGATGGTGCGGGACCGTGGCGCCGGATGTGGCACATCACCCTGCCCGGCATCATTCCCGTCATCGTGCTCCTGCTCATCCTCCGACTGGGGACGGTGCTCACCGTCGGCTTCGAGCAGCTGCTGCTCCAGCAACCTGCAGTGGGGGCCGATGCGGCACAGGTTCTGGACACCTTCGCCTACTTCAGAGGAATCGTCGGCGGTGACTGGGGCATCGCGACGGCCGCTGGCCTGGTCAAGGGAGTGATCGGAACCGTCCTCGTGATCGCGGCGAACCGGCTCGCCAAGCGGTACGCCGGCGAAGGAGCTTTCTGATGGCTACGTCACGACCAACCTGGCTCGAGAAGCCGAGGCCCGTCGTCCTCGCGGTCAAGGCCGTGGTGATCGCCCTCATCGTCGTGATCATGTTGTACCCGTTCTGGTACGTCATCGCGGCGAGCCTCTCGAGCGCGCAGGCGCTGCGTGCGAACGCGGGAGTCCTGTTGTGGCCGGAAGGCTTCACCCTCGCGGCCTATGAGGCCGTTCTCTCCGGCGACGTCATCCTGCGGTCGCTGATGGTCAGCGTCGGTGTCACGACAGTCGGGACCACACTGTCGGTTCTCCTGACGATCCTGACCGCCTACGGATTGACCCGAACGTCGACAGTCCCAGGTTCGCGATTCTTCCTCCTGCTGATCCTGTTCACCCTCCTGTTCTCTGCCGGCATCATTCCCAACTACCTCCTGGTCAAGGGCGTCGGTCTGCTCGACAGCCTGGGCTCCTTGATCCTGCCGGGGGCGATCAGCGCGTTCAATCTCGTGGTCGTCCGCAACTTCTTCATGAACCTGCCACCGGAAATGTTCGACTCAGCCCGGGTGGACGGCGCCAACGAGTGGCGGATCTTGTGGCAGATCGTGGTGCCGCTGTCGAAGTCGATCATCGCGGTCATCGCCCTGTTCTACGGCGTCTCCTACTGGAACGAGTTCTTCAACGCGATGCTGTATCTGAACGATCCGAGCAAGTGGCCGGTCCAGCTGATCCTGAACCAGTACGTCATCCAGGAGGCACCGCTGCAGCAGCTGTCGTTCAGCGACCGGATGCACTCCGAAACGGCTCCACGAACCATCCAGATGGCTGTCGTGATCGTGGCGACACTGCCGATCCTGATCTTGTATCCGTTCGTCCAGAAGTACTTCACCAAGGGTGTGCTGACGGGCGCCATCAAGGGCTGACGTCGCGCCGTACCACATGCGAGGAGAGATTCACGTGTCGCACAGCGAAAGATCCGACTCGGCTGAAGAGGTTCACCGCCTGCGGACCGCAGGTGACAGCACGACGCTCACGAGACGCGGTGTGCTGGGGCTGGGTGCCGGGATCGCGGCCGCCACCCTCGCCGCGTGCGGTGGTGGCTCCGGCGGGGGTTCGGGAAGCGGCGGCGCCAGCAGGAGCCTGCTGGTTCCGACCTTTGTACCCCCGAAGGAGGTCGAGGGCGGAGCAATCAGTTCCGTGGAGGGTGTGCCGCCGGCATATTCCACAATCGGTACCCCGTACCAAGCCATCCAGCAACCTCCCGGATCGGGCGGCGACGTACGCAGCTTCCAGCCGCTGTTCCGTCCACCACCGCCCCCGCTCGGCCGGAACCCGTGGTGGCAGCAGCTCAACAAGAGCCTCGGGGTGAATCTGAAGTCCGTCCTCGCGCCCAGTGCGTCCTACGCCGACAAGTTGTCGACGACGATTGCCGGCGGAGACATCCCCGACCTGACCGTTGTCTCGACCGTGATGGCGCCCGGGGCGGCGAAGCTGGTGAAGCAAGGCGCATTCATGGACCTGTCGGACCGGCTCGGCGGCGATGCCGTCAAGGACTTCCCCAACCTTGCGGCGATCCCCACCGCTGCTTGGCGAGATTCGGCGATCGAGAACCGGATCTTCGGAGTTCCGATGCCAATCGCGCACGGAGTTTGGGTATATCGCGCCGACTGGGCGGAGTCGATCGGCTATCCCGATGCCCCGGCGAACGCCGATGAGACGAAGGAGTTGTTGACTGCCTTTACGAAGAGCGGCCCGCCGGGGAGCAAAGGACAGAAGACATACGGCTTCGCGGCATTTGCTGCCGGCCTGAACTACTGTCAGCAGATGTTCAAGGTTCCCAACAACTGGCGGGTCTCGGACAGCGGCGCATTCACACACAGGATCGAGACCGAGGAGTACGAGCAGGCACTGTCCTATGCCGCAGACCTGTGGAAGCTCGGAGTATGGCATCCAGACGCTCCGACACATCAGGGCGAGCAGTGGGAGGACCTGTGGTTGAGCGGACGTGCCGCGACGTTTTCGCTCAACGTCACCAACATGTACGGCCTTTTCTTCGTGGAGGGCTCGAAGCCGTTCTCGCCTCCCGCGCACGATGGCCGCGAGCAGGCGCTTTGGCGAGGGCCGACGATGTTCGCCTTCACCGCATTGCCCAGCACGTTGACCGACGACAAGCGCATCGACGAGCTCCTCGACATCCTGAACTGGTGGGCGAGCCCTTTCGGCAGCAAGGAGTACATCTTCGTCGCCTACGGCTTGGAAGGTAGGCAGTTCAACTTCAAGGACGGCGAACCCATTGCGGTCGAGGACGAGGAACTGCAGACGGAGCGTAACCTGTACTGGATGGCCCAGCAGTTCGAGTACACCCTCTACTTCGCCGGTCATCCCGAGCGAGCGCAACTGGCGCAGAAGCAGCTGGAGGGGATCTTCACCCACCAGGTAACCGATCCCTCGTCAGGGCTGTTCTCCGACACCAAGATCTCCAAGGCAGCTTCCTTGGATCAGCTGATCCAGGACTACGAGACCGGCATCGTCACCGGCCGGCGAAACATCAGCGAGCTGGCGGATCTCCGCAGCCGTTGGGCGTCCGGCGGAGGTACGGCTGTGAAGAAGGAGCTGGCGCAGTCGTACAAGAAGGCCAACGGCTGATTCCGAGTCGTACCGGCTGTCCGCCTCGGACGACGCGGTTCGCGGCACGCCGAGGCTCTCGGTGACGAGTCCGGTGGACGATCTGGGACGGTAGCGCAGCCGACTCATCAGGAAGGACCATCCTTGTCCAGCACGACGATTGAGATCGACGACCGCCGACCGGAGTCGGGGAGCGGGTTCTGGCAGCTGGAGTTCCTCGTGCGGGAGCTGGCACGCCGCGGAGTCCAGTTGGCTCCGACCGGGCAGCCACCCGGGCTTCGGTTGATCATCTACCCACCCGACGCCGAGCAGGTGCAGGACCTGACGACGCGCTGGGCGGACAAGCACGGGTGTGACCTCACTACGGCACCTGAGTCGTTCGCCATGGCCGCCGTGCCGGAGTCGCCGGGGGTGCTCGTCACTGCTGCAGACGTCCGGGGACTCGGGCACGCTCTGCTGGAGCTGTCCGACATCGTCCGGCACGGCGACGAAACCCTGGAGGACCTGCGCGGGCTGAGAGAGTATCTGGAACGACCGCAGAATCCCGCTCGAAGCGTGAACCGCGTGTTCACCACAGCGGCGACGGATCTGAGTTGGTTTCGCGATCCTACCTTCTGGACCGACTACCTCGACGGGTTGGCACTGCAGCGCTTCAACCGATTCAGTCTCGCGCTGGGTGCGTCGAATGACTATCTGATCGATCGCCGTGTCACCGACAACTACCTCTGTCTCCCTTACCCATTCCTCCTCGACGTGCCGGGATACGAGGTCCACGTCGAAGGACTCAGCCCGCAAGAGCGTGACCGGAACCTCGAAGCGATGCGGTTCATCGGCGCCGAGTGCACGCGCCGCGGTATCGACTTCGGGCTGGGCTTGTGGAACCACTCGTACCGCTACGATCCCGACGCCGACACCGAGAGGTGGCCGATAACCGGATTGGACGGCTCGACCCACGCCACGTACTGCCGCGACGGTCTCATCGCCCTTCTGCGTGCCTGCCCCGACGTGCGCCGTCTGACGATCCGTGTCCACTTCGAGGGCGGAGTGCCCGAGCCCACGCACGAGTTCTGGCGGGTCGTGCTCAGCGGTTTGCCGCTGGCTGGTCGACCGATCGAGCTCGACCTTCACTCCAAGGGGGTGAGTGTGGAACTGCTCGACATCGCGACCGGCCTGGGGGTTCCGCTGACGCTGTCCACTAAATACTGGGCGGAGCACCTGGGTCTCCCGTACCACCAAGCCTCTATCCGGGAGAAGGAACGGACCCGCGGGCGGCCCAGCAGCGGCGAACCCGCTGGCGCCTGGGAGCCGGGCACCGGGCACCCTGACGTCAAGGCGAGCGGAACGCAGACAACCTCGCGACGTTCGTTCACCCGTTACAGCTATGGCGACTATGCCTATCGAGGTCGGCCCGCCACGATGCTGCACCGAGTCTGGCCGGGCACGCAGCGCGTGCTCCTCTGGGGAGACCCGGTGCTGGCCGCCGGATACAGTCGATACGCGAACTTCGCCGACGCGCTTGGCATCGAGTGGTTCGAGCCCCTCTCCTTCCTTGGCAAGAAGGACAGCGCGGCCATCGGGTCGCCGGAGAGCGGGCGAGCCGACCGGAAGTTGTACTGCGACCCGAAGCTGCAGGCGGTGGCCGACGACTGGCGGAAGTACGAGTACACCTACCGGCTACTGGGTCGGACGGCGTACAACCCGGAAACGCCAACGATCGAGCTCATCCGGCCGCTGCGCGCCGCCTTCGGTGACGCTGCAGGTGACCTCAGCCGGGCATTGGGCGCCGCGTCGCGTGTCCTCCCGTTGGTCACCGTGGCTCACACACCTTCGACGGCGTGCAACATTTACTGGCCGGAGATGCCCACGACGGTTCCGCTCGTCGCTCGTACCGCGCCGGTCGACAACCCCTACCGTCTGTATGGGTGGGCGCCGAATTCCGACTTCGACATGACACCGCCGTACTCGTTCGGCAACGTCAGCCCTCTGGATCCTGAGCTGTTCTACGGTGTCGACGAGTTCGCAGAGCACGTGCTCAACCGCAGTCGACGCGGCAAGCACTCGCCGATCGAGGTGGCAGATCGGCTCGACGCGCTGGCAGACGAGGCGTTGGGGGCGCTCGCCGACGCCGAGAAGGCATCCGGGAATACCGCTGCTGATCCGCGGTTCGCCGTCTACGCCATCGACGTGCGGATACAGGCGGCCCTGGCACGCTTCTTCGCGCTGGAGCTGCGCGCCGCAGTCGCATATGGCCTCCGACCGCTCGGCCACCCGCTGCTGCGGCGGGCGGTCAAGCACCACCGGGCGGCGCTAGCAGCCTGGGACCAGGTGATCGCGGAGTCTGCGCCATATCTACCAGATCTGCCCTTCGGCCAGACGACTACTCCCGCGGCAACTGGCAGGATCGCAGGCGAGGTCTTGCCGCCGATCTCGCGGCGCTCGAGTCGGAGTTGGCGCGGGGTGGTGTATGCGACGGAGTCAGTCGATGCGGATGCCGTGGAGCAGGCGATGGTCGCCGCACCCGCTCCGGCTGGTACCCACACCCCGCCGGACAGCTTCGTTCCCGGCGAGGCAGTCCCGATCAGTTGGCGCAGCCACGATGACCGCGTGCGGGCCGTCCGACTTCGGTACCGCCCGGTGAACCAGGCCCTTGCCTACGAGGCAGTGGAGCTGCAGCGCAGCGGGGAGGATTACACGGGAGAGATCCCAGCAGAGGCAACAGCAGGGCTATACCCGGTGCAGTACTTCTTCGAGGTCTTCTCAGACGAGATGGCCTGGCCCTTCCCGGGACTCGACCAGGATCTGGCCAACCAGCCGTACTACGTAGTGCACGACAACCCGTTGGTCACCTGGGGTCGCGCCTCGATGAAGCGACATCAATCGTGACCACGCCGGCCGAGACAAGATCGGTTCCAGACTTCCCGTACGGAGGGGTCTACTACCGGGTGTCCGGTCCTCCACGCGCGGACTGGGAGCGAGACTACAAGGCGGCCAGCGCAGACGGCTGTACCGCCTTCCGCCAGTGGCTGCTCTGGTCAGCCGTCCAGCGAAAGCCGGGGGAGGATTATTGGGAGGATTACGACACCCACCTCGACCTCGCAGCGCGCTACGGAATCTCCACCATCATCGCCGAGATGCTCACCTCGGCTCCCGATTGGGTGTTCCACACCTACCCAGACGCACGTCTCGAACATCGCAACGGCACGCGGTTGGCCAGTCATCAGGGCGCCAGCACGGGGACGGCAGGTTTTCCGGGCCTGTGCCTAGATCACCCAGAGCTGAGGGCACTTGCCGGCGACTTTCTCACCAGGCTCGCTCGCCGGTATCGCTCGCACCCGGGTCTCGGTGGGTACGACGTGTGGAACGAATGCTCGCTCTACACCGCCGACCTTTGTTTCTGCCCGGCCACGACTGCAAAGTTCCGCAGCTGGCTTCAGGCCAAGTACACCGATGTCGACGCCCTGGCCGAGGCATGGTCCAGGTTCGGCCTGCGATCCTTCGCCGATGTCGAAGCCCCGCGGGCGGCTGGTGCGTATCCAGAGGTGCTGGATTGGCTGGAGTTCCGCGCTGACAACGCCCAGGAGCTGCTGCGTTGGCGGGTATCGCTGATCAGAGCGGCCGACCCTGACCATGCCATCACCGCACACGGGCTCGGACGAATGCCCCTCAATGCCGCAGCGGCAGCTGTCGACGACTGGCGCAGCGCGGCCGCGGTGGATTCGTTCGGGTTCACCTGGGTGGCGTCTCGCCACGACGGCCAACCGTGGCGGCACTACCAGGCGGCGGACCTTACACGGTCGGCGGCGGACGGCAAGCCGTTCTGGCACAGCGAGGCTCAGGGCGGTCCGCTCTGGCTGCAACCGCAGGTACTCGGGCGACCACGAGACGACGGTCGTATCCCGACGGCAGGCCAGGTGCGGCTCTGGCTGCTACAGAGTCTCGCGACCGGCGCCCGTGGAATCTTCTTCCCACGCTGGCGACCCTTGCTCCGCGGGCCACTGTTCAGCGCTTTCGCCCCCTACGCCACCGATGGCTCTCCGACCGAACGCTCGATCGCGGCATCCGAGGTCGCTCGGTGGTTCACTGCTCCTGAACAGTTCACCTTGCGAGAAGCGACACCGATCCGCGGGGAGATCGCGCTCCTGTTCCTGCCGGAGGCCCAGCGGCTCGACTACGCCCAGGTCGGTGAACAGGCGGGATATCCGCAAGCCGCCGACGCGGCCTATCGGGCGATGTTCACGGCAGGCCTCCAGCCGGACTGGATCACCATCGCGCGACTCGACGAATACAGGCACGCCTACCTCCCATACCCAGTAGCTCTCAGTGCCGAGTCGGTCGATGCTCTTACCCGCTGGGTCGAGGCGGGGGGAACCTTGATCACCGAGGCCGCACCCGGCTACTTCGACAACGCCGGTGGCGTAACGCTCGATCCCCGCGGCGGATCTCTCCTTCGGCTATGCGGCGTTCGAGAGGCCGAGACCGAGTTCACTCCGGACCTTTGGTCCGACATACGACTTGTCGGTCCAGAACTAGCGGCAACCGGGGCGCTCATTCGCCAGTCGTACGAGCTCGCCGGCGCAGCCGCATTGGCCCACTACTCTGACGGAGCTGTCGCCGCCGCCGTCAATCGCACGGGCCGCGGCCGAGCGATCATCCTCGGCAGCAGCCTCCCGCTCGGTGCCACACTCGCTGGCGCAGATCCCGCCACCATTCGGCCCGTGCTGTCGATCGCACGGGTGACCCGAGCGATCCAACTCTCCAACGAGGCCGTCACCGGTCGCATCCATGCATGCCGAGATCGACGCTTTGTCTGGATCACCAACCCGACGGATTCCGCACAACGCGTGTCGCTCAAGGTCCCCGAATCGCTGAAGTACCTCCACGTTCACCGGGGAGACCCACAGACGGTCTTGGGCGCACCCATGGGCGGAGACCTCGCCTGCGTGGTCCCTGAGCACGACGCCGTCGTCCTCTCATTCGAATCAGTGCCAGTGCGCTCGCGACCGGTCGGGGGGTGAAGCCTTGACCATCCAGACCGCTACGGCGACCGAGGACGTGGGTCGGCCCTGGCATTACACCAGCCTCCCGACACCGGAGCACCTCGCCCCGTTCCCCTACGAGATAATCGTCGAGGAATGCGAGGTCGGGAGCCGACGCCAGCTACTCGAGGACTTCCGATCGTTGCCAGGGTGCGGGGGATAGGAGGATGGCCATGGCCTCTGACCGGACGTCAAGGAGTAGAGCGGCCGCTCCCAGCCTGGCAACCATCGCCGCCTCCGCCGGAGTGTCGGTAGCCACCGTTTCGAAGGTGGTCAACGGACGGCCCGACGTCGGACCGGAGACGCGAGCTCGGGTGCAGAAACTGCTCGACGAGTGTGACTACGTGAGCCGCAGATCCGAAGTAGTGCAGCGCAAGGAGGAGCCTGAGCGGAGTGTCGAGTTGGTTCTGCACACAGGAGGGCCTGCTCTCGGTCATCGCGCGTCGGGGTACCACCTCGCGGTCCTCGAGGGGGTGGTCGACGCTGCCACCGAGATGAATGTCTCCATCGCGGTAAGCATACGAGCACTCCATCCACGCTCGCCCCGCCGGCCGTCCGTCGAATGGGTACGAAGCTTGGCACGGCAAGGCAGGGCCGCTGTGATCGATGTCGTGGACGACATCCATCATGGAGACCTGTCCGCCCTGAGCAGTTCCCGTATTCCCCTCGTGGTCATCGACCCACTCAGCGTTCCTCGACGAGACATACCTAGCGTGGGCACCACCAACTTCTCCGGCGGGATGGCCGCGACACAGCATCTGCTCGAGCTAGGACACCGACGGATCGCTCACCTAGGTGCGAACTCGGAACTGATTTTCAGCCAGGCACGCCTTCACGGATACCGGGCGGCACTGGAGGCGGCGGGCATCGCCAGCCGCGACAGTTATGTGTACCACGGCCGCAACGACTATCAGGCTGGGGTAACCGGCGGCGGCGAACTGCTCGACCTGGCTGAGCCGCCGACAGCCATTTTTGCGGCAACCGACGAAAGCGCAGCCGGCGTCATCGAGGCCGCGCGCGTCCGCGGGCTCCGCGTCCCAGAAGACCTCAGCGTCGTCGGTTTCGACGACGTGCCTATAACACGGTTCCTGTCACCGCCGCTGACGACGGTACGGCAGCCACTGCGCGAGATGGGCCGGGTCGCACTGAGGACGGCAATGAAGCTCGTAGCCGGAGACCGTCTGGATTCCCATCACGTCCAACTTGCGACAGAGCTCGTTGTCCGTAACTCGACCGCGCCCCGGGACGAGTAGGAGTGCAACGGGCTGCCCGCATCCACCTGGACCACAGTCAATGCGACCAATTTCCGACGGCAGACACTAGAGGGTAGCCGCTGGCTATCACGTCCTCTACATTCGTCATAGGTCTGACAGGCGAAACCGGCGAGGCCCGGAGCGGCGTATGGCAGGCAGTGGATGCGCAACCCAGGCGTCGGTACGTCTTGTGTCCCTGCGTCCACGGCGATCGTGGTCGCCTGGGTACGATTGGCTGCCGACACCGCGAACCGCGTCCAACGGCAACGTTTTCTGCGTTCGTCCTGCCGATGGCCATGCGCATATCGGTCACCTCTCGCCCATGCACGTCTGGTCGGCCGGCCTTGGCTCGACCGGTGTCATCCAAGGTCGCCTAGCGAGGGCGGGAACCGTCGTGGCCGCGCGGCCGCATGTCGTGTTGCCGATATCGCTTGAGCCGCCTCCACTGCAGCGGACGACGTTCCACCAGCGAAACAGAGCTGTCGTCGGGGCTTGGGTGCCTGTGGCTGGGAGTGTCGGTATGAGCAGCGGTGGGTTGCCCTATCCGGGAGCCTGCTGGCAACCGAATCCAGCGACACCTCTTGTAGCGGGGGCGCACTAGCGGTCCGATCATTTATGGGAGAGCCAATGACAGATAAGCGGACGGGAGCAACTCGGCGACAACTACTCCTCGGAGGGGGCTCGGTGGTCCTGGCCGGGTCATCGCTGGCTGCCTGTGATGTCTTGTCGACGAGACCGAAGAGCGGGGCGACGGGGAAGGGTCGGCCCGGCGGGTCTGAAAAGGAGGCGCCGGAATTGGCTGCGCAGGTCAAGAGCGGCGATCTCCCGTCTCTGGGCAAGCGCCTGCCGGATGAGCCACTCGTTGTCGAGCCTCTTGATGGTGTCGGGGTCTACGGTGGAGTGTTGAAGACGGCCAGCTCGAATACCGACGGTGCCTGGTTGTACCAGTTCATCGGCGACGCCGGCCTGACGCGGTGGAACCGTGACTGGACGGGGGTTGAGCCGAACGTGGCGAAGTCTTGGGATATCGGGGGCGATGGGCGCGAGTACACATTCCACTTGCGGCGTGGCATGAAACGATCGGACGGAGAGCCGTACTCAGCTGACGACATCCTGTTTGTGTACGACGACGTGGTGCGTGTTCCCGAGCTGTTCCCCGTCGTTCCGAACTGGCTTACGGCTGGCGGTGAGCCCGTTGAAGTGGAGAAGGTTGACGACTACACGGTGCGGTTCGTCTTTGCCGAACCGTTCGGTCTCTTCCTGCAGCATCTCGCCACACCCGACGCGAACATCTTCACCACGATACCGTTCAATTACTTCAAACAGTTTCACAAGAAGTACAACTCCGACGTCCAGCGCCTGGCCAAGGATGAGGGCTACGCGGACTGGCTGGCGTTGTTCACGGGAATGGGCGGCTTAGGTGCGGCGACTACCAACTCGTGGTGGCAAAGCGTCGACATACCCACGCTGTTCGCATGGCGGGTCACTACTCCGCTCACCGGTGGGGACCCCCGGATGGTCGCCAAGCGGAACCCGTACTACTGGAAGACGGACCCGGATGGGCGGCAACTTCCCTACCTGGATGAATTTGACGTTGACATCATCACCGAAGCGGAGGTGGCCGTCCTACGTGCGAGCGAGGGACGGTACAGCCTTCTGCAGGACGAGTTCATGACTCTGCGGGACAAACCCGTTGTCGCTCGATCCAGTGAGGCCGGTGGCTACCACCTCATTGATGTCATGCTGTCGAACATGAACAACGCCCTCCTGTGTTTCAACCTGACGCACAAGGATCCTGCTCTGCGTGAAGTGTTCCAAAATAGAGACTTCCGTATAGCGATGTCGCATGCCATCAACCGAGAAGCGATCATCAACACGGTATTTCAACGGCAAGGCGAATCTTGGCAGACGTCGCCGCTGCGGGGATCGAGTTATCTGAACGAGGAGCTCGCGAAGCAATATACGGAGTTCGATCCGGCTGCCGCAGACGAGCGCCTCGACCGTGCTGGTTACAGCAGCCGCGACGCGGAAGGATTCCGCCTTCGCTCAGATGGTCGCCGCATAACCTTCAACCTCTCGGTACGGGTAGACAGCATTGCAACCTGGCCCGACGTCGCCGAGCTACTCCGGACTGACTGGGAGAAGGTCGGCGTCGAGGTGCGAGTCCAGGCGCAGTCCGGCGAACTTGTCTTCGACAAGGTCGGGCTCAATGACCACGACGCCACGATCGATGACGGCTATCCCGGCTCAGACGACGCTCTGCTAGATCCGATCTGGTTCTTTCCTTCCAACGCCGGATGCCAGTACGCCGTGCCATGGGGAACCTGGTACGAAACCGGTGGGGAAGAGGGTTCCGAGCCGCCGGCTCCGATAAGAAGGCAGATGGAGCTCTATGACGACTTGAAGGCCTCCGTCGAGCCGACACGTCAAAGCGAACTGTTCAAGGACATACTTCAGATCGCCAAGGAAGAGTTCCTCGTCATTGGTATCGCACTGCCCGGAACGGGATACAGCATCGTACAGAACGAGCTACACAACGTACCAGACGAGATGCAAGGAAGCGGTGGGCAAGTGCCAACGCCGGGCTTCACGCAGCCGGAGCAGTACTACTGGTCCGACGAAGGTTAGGCCAGAATCACCTAGTGGATAGACCGAACGCTAGCTGACTGGGGAGCAGATGAAGATTACCGGGATCACGCCGTACGTCCTGGGAACACAGGGCGGCCGACCGCAGCTGCTAGTGAAAGTGGTTACCGACGAGGGCATCCACGGATGGGGTGAGTCCGGGCTAACAAGCCGTGAGCGGGCAGTGTCCGGCGCCATCGAGCACTACGAGGCTTTCCTTGTCGGTCGCGACCCCATGCGGGCCGGCGCGTTGTGGCAGGAGATGTACCGAAGCCAGTACTTCGAAGGCGGACGGGTGCTTGCGTGTGCGATGTCGGCGATCGACATTGCGCTCTACGACATCAAAGGGAAGGCGCTCGGTGTGCCAGTCTACGAGCTCCTCGGCGGTCGGCAGCGAGACCGAGTCGAAACGTTCGCGTCAGTGGGAGCCAGGGAGCTTCCCGAACTTGTCGAGCGAGCGCAGGCGCTGATCGAACAGGGATGGCGATGTCTGCGGCTGCCAATGAGTGGGGGCGACAGCGACGACCGTAGCGTCTATGATCCGCGCTCCTGCATACCACGTACGGCAGCCCGGCTTACCGCAGCACGGGAGTCGCTTGGCACCGAGCCGGTGCTGGGAATCGACTATCACCACCGGCTGAGCGTGGCGGAGGCAGCATCCTTCTGCCAGCGGATGCCCGAAGGCACCCTGGACTTCCTCGAGGAGCCGATCCGAGATGAGTCGCCAGAGGCGTACGAGAGCTTGCGCACCCTCACGAATGTCCCCTTCGCCATCGGGGAGGAGTTCGCATCGAAGTGGCAGTTCCTGCCGTACGTCGAGCGCGGCATCGCACAGTACGCACGGCTGGACATCTGCAACGTCGGTGGATTCACCGAGGCGGTGAAGGTTGCCGGATGGTGCGAAGCGCACTATGTGGACCTCATGCCTCACAACCCTCTGGGCCCGATCTGCACAGCCGCGATCGTCCACTTGTGCGCAGCGATACCCAACCACTCCTGGCTAGAGTGCAGGGAGACCTCCGGCGAACGGAACACCTCTCAAGAGTCTGCCGTATTCATCGACCGACTGCGCCTTGACGGAGCTGCATACCCCGTGCCTGACCGGCCAGGCCTCGGGATCGACGTCGATGAGGCACAGCTCAACCTGGCCGTCACGGATCCGACCTATGAGGTGCCCCACCTTCGAAGGCCCGACGGTTCTCACACCAACTGGTGAGCCGGCACCCGGCTAGGGTGAACTGGTTTCCGAGCACCTGCCAGGCCGGCTACGCACGTCAAGCCAGCTGAATAGCCATGTTGCCAGCCGGCACCTGCCGGACGCGGGATATGGCACCTCACGGCGCGGGCGAATGGAGCCCGCGGGTGTTCCGGCTTGTTCAGGCAAGTCGAGCGGCCGAAAGGTGGCGACCTGGGACACACATTGAGAGCAACTGAGTGTCGTGAGGCGACCAGTGGGCCAAATCACTTGACGACACTCACAGAGGACCTCAGCACTGTCGACATGCCATCAGACCGGGTACCCCAAGGAGTCCCTCCGCTCGGGGCGCCGAGTCCGAGAGTGCCGTTTCATGGCGATCAACGGCGGGAGGCCCGCCTGGCCCGGTGTTGCGGTCATGGTGCGGACGTGAGGTGGCCTGGGTGGGCGAGAACCCATCGGCTCAGTTCGAGGAACGGGCGTTCACTTTGGAGCACTGCAGATGGGTCGGCGAAGAATCCGGCGCGAGCGGCGTAGTGGATTGGTCTCGCAGCGAGGTAGGGAACGAGGGCGCGTTCTTCCAGTCCGGTGAGGCGCCATCCGGCGGTGAATTCGTAGGAATGAACGAGTCGCGGCACCTCACGCCATGGAAAGTTCTCTACGTCTAGCCTCTCGTGGTTGTTCATCGCGAACACCATGTGCGCCAAGGCGTAGGCCACATCGTGCACACGTGGGGCGACGGTTATGTTGGCGAAGTCTAGATAGCTGGGGCGACCATACGGAGCCGAGCCGACGTTGGCGAGATGGATGTCGCCGTGGACCGGCTGACGGGGAAGTTGGGTTGCTGGTACCCACGCTGTCGTGAGCTTCCCCAGAGGCCGGCGCAGGTCGTCAGCGACCTCTGCAGCTTCCGGATCCCGGGCCACCGCGGCTGTCGTTGCGGCCAACCAGCGTCGCAGGGTGCCCGGTGGTGTGTAGCTGGCAAGGACTGGTCTGGACACCGGTAGCTTCAGCGGCGCTATCGCGCGATGGAGTTCGCCGAGCGCACCGAACAGCCACGCATACGTCTGTAGGTTTCGCTCCCTCACGTGGTTGCGTGTGATCACCTGAACTGGCCCCGGCTGGGTCGGTTTTCGTCGGGCGGATTCCAGCGAACGTCGCAACATCCAGGGCTTTGGGAGGTTGCGATGGGGCAGGGTCGAGCGAGGCGTCCGAGTCGTGGGCTGAGGGAGAAGCAGGATCGGTTCGTCCGGCTGATCGCGCAAGGGTGAGCAACGCTGAGGCTTGCCGCAGGGTCGGGATCAACCGGCGCACAGGGACACGCTGGCGGTTCGGGCGCAGCATCCTCAACACGGCCGGGGAGACGGTGCAGTATCCGCCTGTGTGCAGCCTGAGACGCCGAAGCCGCGGCATCCTCGTTACTTGTCTCTTGCTGAGCGGACGACAATCGCGGATCTGCGGCGGGAGAAGGGCGCGGTGCGGGAGATCGCGAAGGAGATCGATCGTTCGCCGTCGACGGTCAGCAGGGAGTTGCGCCGCAACGCCGATCCGTCCGGCCGCTACCTGCCCCGCACCGCGGACAGGATCGCAGCTGAACGCCTGCCTCGCCCGCGCAAGCGGCGATTGCTCGCCGATTCCGAACTTCACGCGTGGTGATGGAACTACTTGGCAAGCGGTGGAGCCCCGAACAGATCGCGCATGAACTGCGCGAGCGATTCCCCGACGAACCGAGCGCTACTGTGCGCGGAGTCGATCTACCAGGCCATCTACGACCCGGACGTGCCCATCGCCCGACCGGCCAAGCGCAGACGGCGACGCCGGCGGCGGCGGGTCCAGGGGCTGGAGCGGCGCGGACGGTTGACCGCGATGACGATGATCGCCGACCGCCCGCCGGAGGTGGCCGATCGGGTCGAGGTCAGGCCATTGGGAGGGGGACTGCATCATGGGCGCCGGGAACCGATCCGCGATCGGCACGCTCGTCGAGCGCCGCACCCGGTACCTGATCCTGGTTCATTCCCTACCGGCAGGCCGACGGCGGAAGCGATGCGCGAGGGCATCACGACAGCGTTGGGGGTCCTCCCGCCCTGGCTGCGCCGAACGTTGACCTGGGATCAGGGCAAAGAGCTCGCGCTGCACCAACAGATCACCGAGCGGACCGGCACGAAAGTGTTCTTCTGCGACCCACACTCGCCGTGGCAGCGCGGCACGAACGAGAACATGAACGGCCTCCTGCGCGACTACTTCCCCAAGGGCACCGACCTGCGCCACGTCACACCAGAGAAACTCAACGGTGGCCGACGAGGTCAACACCCGACCGCGCAAGAGCCTGGACTGGGCCAGGCCAGCTGACCTGATCGCCGACGCGATCACCTCGGCCACCGCGTAACAGACGACGGGACGGACTCACGCTAGCGTCAGCCCCAGAAGATCGCCGTCGGGTCGCGATCGACCTCCGCGAGCAGCTCCTCAACGCTCTGACTCGCCGGCACCCGGTCGTACTCGTGGAAGCGCAGGTTACGGTCGCGCCAATACAGCGACCACAACCGGGTGGACTTCGTGTACCGCAACCGGGCGACCGGAAAACGAGTCCACTCAGAGCCCATGTCCTCCCGCCACGGCGGCCGGCACTCCACGATCGTCACATGACGCTCGGCGACCTCCACCTCGACCTGAACCTGATCACGCACATGCGCAGGCACACGGTCACGGCACCACCGCCGCACCCGAACAACATCCGTCTCCGGCAAGCTCGACATGCCGCTAGTCTGCCGACCAGAAGAAATCAACACAGACCCGCCGTGTTGCGACGTTCACTGGAATCTGCCCGACGACCAGGTGGGGCCAGAACACTTGACGACACTCACGTCGACTCCGCTTTTCAGTCTCAGCGTGGCCAGATCTCGCTCGCTGAGATCCGCGGTGGGCTCATGCAACAGCGTCTGGTGGCGTCCACCTCTGTCCAGTGGGGTTGATGTCACCGTTGATGTAGGGATGAGCGGCTGGTGCGCGACAGGCTGAAACAGTGGGGGGCGGCGCCCAGCCTGTTTCAGCCCACCACGGCGCCCGGCGTGATCATCGTTGGCAGCGGCGCCTGGTCGTCTTCGTGCGAACTCCGCGGTCGCAGCCGGGAGAGCACCTACACACCGGCGGCTCGGAACGGGGGGTGGCTGGGGGTAGCGAGCAGTGGGGGCTCTGGAGGCAATCGGTCCGTGCTAAGTTCATGCGCATGCGCGAGCCTAGTCTCTAGTCTGGGGCGCAACGGCGCACGACGCCGAAAGGGCAAGGCCCACCTACTCCAGCTCAACCCTGGGAGGGACGCCATGCCCATACTCGAAACGTACAAGAAGCAAGCCAAGCAACTCCTGCACTGGCACCGCGACCGCAACTACTCGGTCGGTGGCCGCATCCGCCAGCTGCCGCGATACCGCGATGTGACGGATCGCGAATCGCTCGCGCTGGACTTCAAGCTTGCGGAGGCGCAGGAGATCATTGCGCTCGAGGCGGGCTACGACAGTTGGGCCGCGCTGAGGGCGGCCGTCGAGGATGCCGCACCAAGACCACCCGAGGCTGCCAAGCCCATCCTGCTCGACGCCGCGCGGCCGGTCCTGTTCGTTCGAAACATACGGACGGCCGCCGAGTTCTATCGCGATCGCCTCGGCTTCCGTGTCGACTTTCTGCACGGGCACCCGCCGTTCTACGGCGCGGTCTCGCGCGACGGCGCTACCTTGCACTTGCGGTTTGTGCATGAGCCGGTGCTCGCTGCGGACACCGCGCGCGAGGAAGGGCTCATCATGGCCTTCATTGAAGCTCGAAACGTCAAGGAGTTGTACGCGGAGTATCTCGCGGCGGGCGTCGAACTCGCCCAGAAGCTCACCAAGCAAGCCTGGGGCGGCACGGACTTCATTGTGCGCGACCTAGACGGCAACACAGTCGCCTTCGTCGGCTGAACGACAGCCGCAAGCCGAGTCAGTTGGCTGACACCGGCATCGCCGCGACCCGGCGGTCCCGTTCGTTGAATGCGACCGGCGCTTCCACTCGGAGCAGTCAAGATCCAACCGGCAAGGAGAAGCACAGTATGGCTCTGACAATGGACGGGCCTCCGACGCAGGGGCTGCACACGCTGATTGCATCGGCACTAGGCAAAGAGCCGATTGACTGGCATCGGCCGCACACCGGCCTGTCGGCCGCGTCCTTCGTCGTCGGCTTTGCTGACGGCTCGAGCGCCTTCGTGAAGGCTGCAGTCGATGACCAGGGAGCGAAAGGGCTCCGTACAGAGCATGAGATCGTCTCCAGCGTCGATAGCGACCTGGTCGCTCGGGAGCTGGCCTGGCTTGAGGACGGCGATCGCCCGGTCCTCGTGATGGAGGACCTGCGTGCTGCGCATTGGCCGGCCGACCATGACCCGGTGACGTGGAAGCCCGGTCAGTTCGATCTCCTGTTCGCGGCACTGCGGCGGGTCGGTGAGCTGCCTCCGCCGGCATCCCTTCCGTCAGCCGAGGACGGATTCCGGCCGCAGTGGCCGTTGATCGAGCGCGAGGAGGATGACTTCCTGGCGCTCGGCCTGTGCAGCGAGGCCTGGTTCAGCGCTGCGCTGGATGGACTGGTGGAAGCGGAGGGCAACGTCCCAGTCGGGGGTGATGCGCTGGTGCACAACGACGTCCGGAGCGACAACCTGTGTTTCGTCGGTCGACGCGTGGTGCTGGTGGATTGGGCCCAGGCCATTCGTGGGAATCCGCAGCAGGACGTCGCTTCGGCACTCTCTACGTTGCCCCTCGAAGGCGGCCCGGATCCGTTCGACGTACTACCTGAAGGAGGGCCTTGGGCGGCCCACATCGCCGGTCGGTACGCTCGCCGGGCTCACGAGACGCAGGCTCCGCACTGGCTCCGCATGGTCTTTCAACGTATCGTCGTGATCTGCCTCAGCTGGGCATCCCGCTCGCTCGACCTGCCACCTTGGACCGGAGCCCACTGGAGCGAGATCCGCTGACTATGGCAGCTGGTCACACGCCGGTCAACAAGGTCACTCACAGGCGCGCGGCCAGTGCGGCGCAACCAGCGGGTCGGCGACGATCCATCGCATCCTCCAGCGCATGAGGTGGGCGCCGCGAACCGAACTGCAGCTGTCGTACAGCAGCGAAGACAGCAACGCCAACGAACCACCGCCGACTCGTCCCGGCCCGAGCCGGCGTCTCGCACGCCTCAGCGACGCCATCGACCAGCATGCCGACAGTTCGCATCGAGAGGGTCAGCCCGCACCGATGCGAACAATGCGAACCTGCGAACTAAGCGCCTTGACCTGCACTCTCGCTGGGGACTTTGTTCGCATGCTGCGAAGTAATCCCAGGCGGATTCGGTCGTGCTCGGTCACGACAGGTGCGTGCGCCCCGGACGGCCATATCGGGGTGGCTGGTTGCGTGGGCCAGAGTGGGCGCTGAGCCAGGAGGTCGGGTTGCAGGGCGGCAGGACGCAGAACTAGACGGTATGGAGTGACCGCTCTTGGTTGAGTGGTTGCGGGCCGGGGCCTCGCTCACACAGATTCGTGGGTTGCCGAGCAGGTGCCCCTGCTCGGCCTATCCGACATGTGTGGGGGGCCCCGGTGTTTGTCGAGCGTACGAGTGTGGGTCTGGATGTGCACGCTCGATCGGTTGTCGCGGCGGCGATCGATACGTCCACGGGTGAGTTGTTCAGGGAGCGGCTGACGCCTTCTCATGATCACATCCGGGGCTGGCTGCGTGGCTTGCCCGGACCCGTCGCGATCGCCTACGAGGCCGGCCCGACCGGGTTCGGGCTGGCTCGGGTGCTGACCGCGGACGGGGTGCGCTGTGTGGTCGCGGCGCCGTCGAAACTCCACCGTCCATCCGGTGACCGGGTCAAGACCGATGCCAGGGACGCGATGCATCTGGCGCGGCTGCTGCGGATGGACGAGCTGACTGCCGTGGTGGTCCCCTCGATCGAGCAGGAGGCCGCCAGGGACCTTGTCCGTGCCCGAGAAGACTGCCGCGGTGATCTGATGCGAGCCCGACACCGGCTGTCCAAGCTGCTGCTGCGCCACGGCATCGTCTACTCCGGCGGCCGCGCCTGGACGCTTGCCCACGATGCCTGGCTACGCCGGCAGCACTTCGACGCACCGGCAGTGCAGACGACTTTCGAGTCCGACTACGAGGCTGTGCTGGCGGTCAAGGCACGCCGCGACCACCTCGACGGCGCGATCGAGCAGATGGCCGCCGGCTCCGAGTTCACCCCGATCGTGCGCCGGCTCGGATGCCTGCGCGGGATCGGCACGCTGACCGGCTTCGCCTTAACCGTCGAGATCGGCGACTGGGAACGGTTCACCGGCAACACCATCGGATCGTTCCTCGGCCTGGTGCCCAGCGAGCACTCCTCAGGCACCTCACGAGTCCAGGGATCGATCACCAAGACCGGCAACACCCACGCCCGCCGGCTGCTGGTCGAGGCGGCCTGGCACCACCGCGCCCGCTACGTCACCGGCAAGACTCTCCGCGAGCGATGGGAGCTGGCCGGACCCGCGGCACGAGCCCGCGGGGACCAGGGCAACCGGCGACTGCACACCCGCTGGGTCAACTTCACCCAACGCCGCAAACGCCACGTGATCGCCAACGTCGCCATCGCCCGCGAACTCGCCGGCTGGTGCTGGTCCCTGGCCACCCTCGACTAACAGCACCCACAATCCGGCTTCGTCGACCAACCCCTGGTGACAGCGCGTGGAGCGACCCGCGAAACAACTATGAGCAGCCAAACCCCTTGCGGCGCTGGCGACGCTCGACACTAGACACGCGGCCCGCTCCTGCCGAACACTCGTCCTGCGGTAACCAACCCGCGCATATCAGTCTGACCGCGCGTCGCCAACGACACGCTCACCAGGAGCCAAGCCGACAAGCCACGAGGCGCCCGGCCCGAGCGATCGGGACGGGCGCCTCACCCTGCCTCTTGACAGGAAGCCACTACATATCAGTTGTCCCAGGGGATGCGTTCCTTGGAGACCCTCTTGCCGTCGGTCCGCTGGAGCAGGACGAAGATGTCGGAGTCTGGTACGCGGAGCCGTCGGTAGATGTGGCCGACGGAGATGGAGGCATTGCTTCCGCGTCGAGTGCTGCGGTCCAGAAGGCGACGCCCTGGTCGAGGTCTGGGTTCGGGTATCGGATCGCCGATATCCGGCGACTGGGCGATCCGGTCGACCACATCATCTTCGACGGCCTCGACGAGGTACGCGCTGGCAGTAGGGAATCGCTGCGAGAGATCGTGCTGCTCGACGTGAAGACCGCGGGGCCCGGCTGTCGCAGATTCAGCGCCGCATTCAGGCCGGCGTCAACGCCGGTCGGGTGTCCTCCCATCACAAGCCGTCCGGAGGCTAACAATCGGTGACGTCACTTTCGGTGTTGTGGGTTGCGTGCTCCTGCTAGGGGCACTTGTGGTCAGTGCAGGGCTGGCGCGGCGACTTCTGCGTAAGTCCGCGCTCCGGAGTGCACAGGAGAAGCTCAGCAGGAGGCGTATGAAGCAGCTGCCGCGCGTCCGACGGGAGGCACTGACGCAGACACGTGCGGTTCTGAAGGCCAGGGTCGGCAGCGTCGTGACAGCAAGCCTCGGAGACTTCGCCGACTGTCCGTTCGCCCTCGCAGACTTTCGCTTCCTTGGTGATCCAGTGCCGTACGTGGTCTTCGAAGGTCACACGGATGCGACCGGCCGGTACGGGGAGGACCTCTCGGTGGTCTTCGTCGTGGATGCCCGTGACGGGTGGCCTTCCACCAGGGAGTCTCGGCTCATCGAGGAGTGTGTGGCAGCCGGGGCGGGTCAGGTGGCAGACCCATTGGGTCGGCCGAGACGATGCCACGTCCGAGGAACTGGGGGCATCAGCGCTAGGGCGTGTCTGATGGATCTTGGTCGGGGTTGGGCGGCAAGGTGGTTGTCATGGTGCGTCAGGGTGTGGTTTCGGATGAGGCGTGGGTGTTGATCGAGCCGCTGTTGCCGTCCTCGGTCGGTCGACGTGGTGGCAGGTGGCGTGATCATCGGCAGGTGGTCGAGGGGATCGCTTGGCGTTATCGCACTGGGAGTCCGTGGCGTGATTTGCCGGTGGAGTTCGGCCCGTGGCAGACGGTCTGGCACCGTCATAATCAGTGGTCGGCAGACGGTACTTGGGACCGGATTCTTGTTGCTGCGCAGGCTGAATCCGAGCTCGCTGGCGAGTTGGAGTGGGTCGCCAGCATCGACTCCTCGATCATGCGTGCGCATCAGCATGCGGCGGGTGCTCGTGCGGTCGACCCTGACCACACAGGGGGCGATATCGAATGACAAGGATTCGGCATCCGAGCCTGATGATCATGGTTTAGGCAAGTCTCGTGGCGGGTGGACGACCAAGGCCCACCTTGCTGTCGATGGACAAGGCCGTCCGCTATCGGTGGTGCTGACCGGCGGACAAGCAGCCGACACCAGCTACCTGGAGCCTGTGCTGGACGCGATCGCAGTCCCGGGCAGGAACGGCTGCTCAAGGCGCGATCCCGACCAGATCCTCGCGGACAAGGCCTACAGTTCACGAGCCAACCGAAGGCTTCTGCGTGGACGCGGTATCAAGGCAACGATCCCCGAACGCAACGATCAGTTGCAGCACAGGAGAAACCGAGGACCACGAGGTGGCCGACCCTACGCATTCGACCGAGACGCCTACCGCGGCCGGAACGTAGTCGAAAGATGCTTCAACCGCCTCAAACAATGGCGCGGAATCGCCACCCGCTACGACAAACTCGCGCGCAACTACCGCGCCGGCATCGTCCTAGCCGGCATCCTCCTATGGACAACAGCATGATCCATCAGACACGCCCTAGCGCAAGCCCCGGGCCCAGCCCCTAGTCAGGTGCGAGCTTGGGCGCGCGCCAACGGGATCCCAGTCGGCGACCGTGGTCGTCTCGGGCCTGAAGTCTGGCAGGCCTGGCGGGGTGCGCATCCAGAGACAAGATCATGACAGCCCATCGGACTTGACGTCGCAAGCGCCACTGATGTCAGTAGTGATGTCAAACGCCCCGGGGACGGCCGCTCTCCGGGGCGTTTTGGCTGGTGGGCAGGGACGGGATCGAACCGTCGACCTTCCGCTTTTCAGTCCCAAGGACGTGCGTCCGCGTACGTCCGGAGGCGTCCGCCCACGCTCGGCAGCACTACCTGTGGACGTCGCCGGACGGCCGCGAACGTAGATGAATCGAGACCACGTCTGAGACCAGATCGGACCGAGGCCATTGGCCGTCGCGCTTGATCGCCGAGGACCCGGCAAGGTGACCCTTGGACTCGATGAGCTTCCATCGGGGCTGGGCATCGAGGCGTTGCTTGGTCTCGACCGCCCCGGAGCGGCGGTTGTACGGGGCGCCGATGCTGGGCACCGGGCCGGCACCGCCTGCAGCGGCCTGGACACATGGGACACAGTTGCCTGAATGACGCTGATGGCTAGTCGAGCGAGGTGAACAACGCGTAAGGATTCGACTCGATGTCAGCTAGCGAGGGAAGCGTCGCCGAACTCCACCGCGTCGCTCGACAGAGGCGGAGATCATCCAGTGCTGTGATGGAGCGATGGCCGCCCTGTTCATCGAGATGCTGCGCCGTGTGATCTTGGCGCGCCAGCACTTGGCCTACTCAAGCCAGACGATGTTGAAGATGCGGACGAGCTCGGCGGCATCGTCGACGTGGACAGCCAGCAGTCCATGGCCATTGCCGAAGACAGCTTCTCTGAACGCGAGATTGTCGCCCGGCGGTAGCACTGTGACGCCGTCCCACGGACGCTCGGCAAGGTCTGCGGCTCGGCGGACAACGGCATCACGTGCGTGCTCGGGAACGTCGTGGAACTGAGCGGCGGCGCCAGCTGCGAAGGCGACGCGGTATGTCACGCCGGTGGCCACTCCGCGATCAGCTGCTCTACAGGCACATCGTCGCTGGTGTCCCCGCCGCGAACAGCTGTAAGACGCTGGCCGAAGCCACCATCGGAGTAGGCCGCAGCACGCAGCCGCCACAAGCGAAGCAGCGCGGCGAGCACGGCGTACCCTTCCGGCCGCCGGGCCCCCTCTACTGCCTCGGCGTACTCGGCCAGGAACGTGGCGTGGAATTCCGCCGGCAGGACACGCAGAATCTGCGCCGGGTCATCTGGACCCGGCTCGTCGAAGACCGGCTGCGCTGTCACGAACACAACTGTAGACCGAACCAGACGCCGCATGCCGCGGCGCACTCCCGAGGATCGGGCGTAACTACGCCAAGCCTCCGCCTCCAAATCAGCGCTTGCATGCCGCTGACCAGGCACGATGCGGACGTCCGCCCTGGAGTTGCAGGTCGCCAACCCACAGATCTGCACGCCCCGAAGCTTCCGCAGCGATCGCGCCGACGGCATCGGAGACGGTTCCTGCCGGCGTCCAGGTCGATCCCGAGCCTTCGCGGCTGGCGCTGGAGGTCGATCGAATCGTCAGCCGGCCCGGCCAGCCTCGCCGGCGTCCAAGTCAATGTCGGTTCCGAGCTGGCAGGTCAGCACACCAAGCAGACACGATGTCGAGGACGCGCTCCGCCTGCTGGAGGAGATGTCATTACCCCCGGCCGCCCACGGACCAACTCCGACCGCACCGGCGGGCCGATCGACGACGTATTCGACCAGCTCCGCCAGCAGGTGCCCGGACTCGTGGTCGAGCGACTGCAGGTCACCCACCCAGGCGACGACAACAACGTCTACTTCATCGGCGACCGGCATCAGCCTGACCCCATCCAGGTCGACAACCACCTCGACGGCCGTCCACCGTTCCTCATCGAGAACGGAGGACGACACCACACCACCCAGGCCTGCCGCAGCTGTCGCCAAGCCTCGCGCAGATCGGCATCGCGCGGGACCCTTGACCGTGCCGCACCTTGAGCAATACGGGCCCATGCGCCGCTCGGGCCAGAATCTTGGCCGCCATCGAGGAACTAGTCGGCTCCTGGGGAGCCTCGGCTGGGAACCAGTGCCGATCGACTCTTCGTCCGTCGACGCCTAGTTGGTTCGCGCAGACGAGCACAGGTACGAGCTGACCCGGCTGATTGAGTGGCGCGGACAGTGGCAGATCCGGACGTTCTCGGCTGGCGGTGGGATACGCCTACTGGTGTGGGCGGTTCATTCGTCGAGCGGTTGCAAGGCGGACCATACGTTCACCGTTTCGGCGCCGTACTTCGCGTCGTAGTCGGCCTGCAAGGAGCCGTCGTCCCAGACGACGCCGACTTCAACGGCGTCTCGGCTCGTGCCAGTGGACAGGAACCCGGGGGTTCTGCTGATCTTGTTCTGAACCGCGGACAACTCGCGCGCCGTGTGGCGCGCTTTGCTCACGCAAAGGGCGCCGCCCCAGGTTGTGCGCAAGTCAGCTTCTGCCTCCTCGACATT
Source organism: uncultured Actinomycetota bacterium (assembly GCA_963720325.1). Taxonomy (GTDB): domain Bacteria; phylum Actinomycetota; class Actinomycetes; order Propionibacteriales; family Actinopolymorphaceae; genus Thermasporomyces. The sequence goes on from CAVRFE010000002.1 coordinate 303,031, forward strand.
TCCGGTCACGGAGATGTTGAGAATGAGCATGGTCGGATCGTTCATCGCCAACTCGTCCTCGGAGTCGAACCCGTCCTCGAGCGCCGGGTTGATCGACTGATCAAGCCACAGTTGTCCGAAGTCCGGGCGCGACCGAGCAGCTCGCCGGGTCCGGTCCTGGCTCTCCCGTGTTGTCAGGTCAGGGTCGATGACCCGCCAGCCGGCTGCGGGTTCGGGACAGGGCGTGGACCAGACCGGCTCGGGCTCGCGGTCGGAGAATCCTGGACCGTCGTACTCGTCGGCCGGAACTGCGGGACGCGTCAGGCTCAGGGTGTTCGCCGCCGGGTCAAACGAACCGACCACCACGAACTCGCCCCACCGTGTCCCACTCCTGTTCTCGAACCCGGCCAGCTGCCGCCAATTCCAACCGATCAAGTCGGGCCCGCCACATTGCGGTGGCAGCGAGTCGAGCACGCCACCCAAACAGATCTGAGGACCGTGGGATCGGTCCTCAAGAACCAGCGCACGCGCAATGAACTCCTGCAAGTCGCGGGCCCTCGTCGGCTCGGCGCCGGGTTGCGGATGTGGCGGGGGGTCGGATGGAGATGCGGGCGATCGGAGCACGAGGTCGGAATGACCCCGTGTTCCGCACGCGGCGCCGGCAAACACAACGGCTGTCAGCGTCATCACCACACCGAACGATCGAACAGAAATGACCGCTGTACGGCGGCGCGAATCGCCGCAGCGTCGGCTCCGCGACCACCATGACACTGACCTGGCCATGCCCATGGTCTCCAGACGCCACTGGCCACGCATCGGTTGCCTGGCCTAGAACCACTATGCGGCGGGTACAGGCAGACCATTCGCAAGGCGAAGCAGTGCCGCTCATCGGCATGGTCGTGCTTCATGCTCGGCGGCATGAGCGGACATTCAATTGACGTGCTCGGGAGCGGCCTCTCTCGTACGGTTGGAGGTCAGTGCGCTCAACGCCCCAGCGCTGGTACTGGGCGTCACTGAACCCAAGGATGACGGCACCGTTCGAGTCGGCCAGGCGCCAGGGAGCGCCGTCCACCATGGGCGGCGACCCCCGAAAACGCGCACCGACTGCGGCATGAGCGGTCAGGCTATGCCGCCGGTCGGTGGTGTGGCCCAGCACGGGCATAGCAGGGGCGTCGGGACACTCCGGTAGCAATCGGCGGCTATGCGGGGAAGGCCTTCCAGTGTCCTTCGGAGATGACCTCGACGGTGCCGTCGGTCACCTTGATGGCGGTCTGGTCGTCGATGGCGTATGCGGGACCTGCGATGCCGGCGGCCCATCTTTCCGCGTCGGCCATGGTGTTCTGCGGCATCTGTTCGTGGTCCAGGTGCGGGTAGATCGAGAAGTCGACGACCCCGAGCGTGCGATCGTCGGGCGCGGAAGGCCAGTTGACGAAGTCGTCACCGATCCGCGGTGTCATCACCATGCTGCCGGCACTGAGCCCTACCCAGACCGTCTCGGGTAGCGACGAGATGACCTCCGACAGCCCTGACTCGCGCATCCAGTGGTACAGGTACGTCGTGTCGCCGCCGTCGACCAGCAGCACGTCGGCCTCTCGGACCCACGGCACCCACCGCTCCTGCCCGATGCTGGGCAGCGCGGTGAGCTCCAGGACGCCCAAGGATGCCCAGCCCAGGCTGGTCATCATGTGAAACGGAGGCTCGCCGGCGACGGAGCTTCGCACCGAGGCGGGCCCGAGCATCGGGTGGCCCCAGTGCGCGGTGGGGATGCAGAGCGCACGGGACTCGGAGATCGGCTTGCCCAGCAGATCGACCAGCGCACCGCGGATGCTCTCGTTCGTCACGCCTCCGGATGTGAGAAGGAGCTTCACAACGCCTCCCGACTTCAGTGCGACGGATTCGTATGACAGAGGCACCGCTGACGCGTCATCGCCTGACTCCCTGTCTTGCCCTGTGGCGCCCTCGACTGGCGACCATCCACCTGTTCTACGAACACTACGATCCGGATCCGACAACCCCTGCCACGAGACTCGGTAGGCCTCCGCATGCGCACTGTCATCGGCATGACCGCGCGGATCGCGGCATGAGTGTGCGTTGCCCAGTCAGCCGGTCTGACCGTCGACCGACTGCCTGATCAAGTCGGCGTGGCCGTTGTGGCGGGCGTACTCCTCGATCATGTGCGCCAAGATCCATCGCAGGGTGAACGTCTCGCCCGTCTGGGGACTCGACAGGACCGACTCAGTGTCTAGCCCCCCGCGTTTGAGCGCATCATCGACGACTGCATCCGACCGACGCACTGCCTCATCGAACAGCGCCCGCAGTTCCCGCGGGCTGTCGTGGCGTGCGGAGTCGATGTCCCAGTCAGTGTCCCAATCCATGGTGTCGAACGGCGGCGCGAAGCCCACGTCGCGGAACCAGTGGTCGAACCACTGGGACTCGACCAACGCCAGATGCTTCATCAGCCCACCGAGCGTCAGGTCGCTTGGAGCCAGAGTCATGGCCAACTGCTGCTGGGAAAGCCCCGAACACTTCCAGCGCAACGTGTCGCGCTGGTAGGCAAGCAAGCCGCGTAGCACGGCTACCTCGTCGCCGTGCAGTGGCGCCTCGGCGCGGGTGCTGATGTCAAAAGCCTGTGCTTCGCTCACAGATGCGCATCGTACGAGGGACTACCGCTCATCGGCATGTCCGTGCGTTTGGAGGCATGTGCGGGCCTAGATCACTGAACCTGTGCGACACCGGTCGCCACTCGGTGCGCGGCAGGGGTTTGGCTTGGCCACTCTGTGCTCGCGACGTCGCCCGGGTGTCGGGCTGGGGGTTGCCGGCCGCCTCAGGCGCGCCCTGATCAGTGCGGTTCGGTCGGGTTGCGCCGGTTGGTATCGGGCAAAGGCTGCGTAGCCTTCGCCGCGCTGGCCTCGATCCGTGACCTCCACTGATCCAAGAGCGACAGAAACTCCTGGACAGACAGGAACTCGCCCGGCTCATCATCCTCAGCGAAGTCGTACCGGGCCTCCACCTGGTCACCACGGACCTTGAGAGGGTGATGTTGCCCGAGACAAACGGGCGCCCATCACCCTGACGACTGGCCCGTACCACGCCACGCCGAGCCACATCCACCCAGTATGTCGACGGGCCATTACCCCCAGCACCTCTTGGCGGCAGCGACGAGATGCAGTCGGCCAGAGCATCGTTCAACAGCTGACCACCTTCGATGACGGCCGCCTGGCCATCCGTACGCACCGTGAAACGCACGTCCACCCGCGCTTATCCTCGCGCAGCTCGCCAGGCTCTTCATCACAGCCGACCGTTCTTACGGGGCGTAGTGAGAGGGGGGTGATCTTGGCCACGAATGGCTGGGTCTCGACGCCAGGGTGACGACTTGCAGCCGCTCACCCGGCCATCGACGATTGGCTATGCCGCGCCTCGGTGTCGCTCGCGCCAACGGAATCGAAGAGGCACCGCGACCGCCGTCCACGGACGCATTGGACGCAACGGCCATAACCCTGCGCCGACCTTCCGCTTCCAAATCAGCCGCTTGCAGGCCGCTGACCAGGCACGATTCCGCCGGTGGTCTCAGGTTCGGGGCGCATTGGTCTCAGTTGCTTCGCGGCCGGCTTGCACGGTCTGAGGACCTGCAAGCCGCTGACCTGCGCAGGTGTGGTGGGCAGGGGCGGGATCGAACCGCCGACCTTCCACTTTTCAGTACCAGGACGGTCGTTCGCAGCACGCTGTGAGGACACCCCCGGACGGCCGCGAACGTAGACGAATGAGACCACGTCTGAGACCAGGTCGGTCGCTGTATCGTGCCACCCATCCGCTCTGAAGGGCGGCTTGTCGTCCACCAGCCCGGCCGACGACGTCGCCTACCGCCAGGCGTCCAGGTTGGTGACCACCTTGTCGAAGGTGGCCCGCTCATTTGGTTTTGGCGCGTAGCAGATGATCTCGTCGAAGCCGATCTGTTGGTAGCGTTCGACGAGCTTGGCGAAGGAGTCCTGGGAGGACCACGGCGTGAGGGCGCCGTACGCCAGAAGGATCTTGCGTAGTGGTGCGCGATCGCGGCGTAGCTGTCCGAGCGTACCGATCCGCTTGATGGAGGCATGGTAGAAGTCCTCTTCGGAGGCGGACCCAGGGAAGGTCGCCCAACCGTGCGCATAGTCTGCGGCCACGACGAGGGCCTTCGGCGCATTCGCCGCTACGATCAGCGGAATCGGAGTTTGCACCGGCGCTGGGGTGATCGCCGCCTGCTGGTACGGGTAGTAGCCACCTGTGTGGTCCTCGACGTTCCCCGACAATAGCCGTTCGACGATGAAGACGAACTCGGCCAGGCGATCCCCACGCTCGCGTGGAGTCCACATCGCAACCCCGGACATTGCGTGATCGGTCGGCCAGACTCCAGAGCCGATCCCGAGATCGAACCGGCCATCGGAGATGTGATCCAACGTCACGGCCTGTTTGGCCAGCACGGTTGGACGGCGAAACACCATGTTGGCAATCAATAGGCCGACGCGGATCCGGTGGGTGGTCGCGGCCCACGCCGATATCAACGTCGGTCCGTCATGCACAGGGATCGCCGGGTCACGTGGATTGCGCATGTTGTCGCCGGTCCACAACCCGTCAAAACCGGTGGCCTCGGCAATGTCTGCCCACCGCGTGGCCTCATCCCATGTGCCAGGGTTGACCTTCAGCCCGAATTGCATTGTCGTCTCCTCGTGTTCTCAGGGGACAGGACGCCAACTCGAGAGCGGCCTGCCCCTCGGCGGTCACCGCCTTCACGATCTGGCTGGCCACGGCGGCGACGCTAACCGCCGGAGAGCGCCAACGAGGGTCTCACGAACGAAGCGTCGGCATGCACCTTGGTCAAACTCTAAGGCCACGGCACCCCGCGTGACGATTGGTCAGCCGAGCGGCCCTAGCGGCGAGCTCGCCCGTAGCTTCGAGTGCATGCAGATGCTGATCGACGGCCAATGGGAGGGACGGTCGACGACCGCGACAGTCGTCGACCCGCAGAGCGGCGCGCATGTCGACGAAGTGCCACTGGCCGACGCGGCCGACGGTGAGCGCGCGGTGCTGGCCGCTCGGATCGGTGCCGAGCAGATGAGAACACTGCCGACCCACGAGCGGATCAGGATTCTGCGGGAGGCCGCGGAGCGGATCGACTGCGACGCCGACGCCTTCACCGAGCTGCTCACGCGGGAGGGAACCAAGACCCTCGCCGATTCTAGGACCGAGGTTCGGCGCTGTGTCGAGCTGCTGCGGCTGTCCGCCGAGGAGGCCCGCCGGGTGGTCGGTGAGACCGTACGGTTCGACCAGGATCCGCGAGGTGCCGGCAGGATCGGATATGTCGATCGGGTTCCCGCCGGGGTCACCGTGGCAGTGATCCCGTTCAACGACGCGTTGGCGTTGGCCGGGCACAAGGCGGGGCCGGCGATCGCGGCCGGGGTCTCCTTGATCATCAAGCCGTCGTTACATACTCCCCTGTCGGTCTTGCGCTTCGCCAAGACATTGCTCGACAGCGGACTTCCATCGCATGGGCTGCAGGTGCTCACCGGCGACGTGGCGGTGGGCAACGTGCTGGTGACGCACGACGAGACTCGGGTGGTGTGGTTTACCGGCGGGACGGCTACTGGCGAGGCAATCGCGCGGGCGGCTGGCTTGAAGCGGCTGGTCATGGAGCTCGGTGCGAACAGCCCGGTGATCGTCTGCGCAGACGCCGACCTACAACTGGCCGTCGCGGAGGTCACTAGAGGTGCGTTCGCGAACGCGGGGCAGAACTGCCTGGGCGTGCAACGGGTCTATGTCGAGAGTGGCGTCTACGAAGCATTCACTTCGGCGTTGGTGACAGCCGCGTCGACCATAGTCATGGGTGACAAATGGGCCAATGGAACGCAGATGGGCCCGATGATCAGCGAGGCGGCCGCCTGCCGGGTCGAGGAGTGGGTGGTCGATGCCAGGGAGGCCGGCGCACAGGTCCGGTGCGGTGGATTCCGTACGAGCGCCTACTACGCGCCCACCGTGCTGACCGACGTGCCAACAGACGCCAAGGTCGTCCGCGAAGAAGTCTTCGGGCCGGTCGTCTCGATCATCCCTGTGCCCGACCTCGACGCGGCCATCGAGGCTGCGAACGACGTGCCGTACGGTCTGCAGGCGGGGATCTTCACCAGGAACCTGGACGCAGCGTTCCGCGCCGTCCACGAGTTGCGCGCCGGCGCGGTCGCGGTCAACGACACCAGCGACTTCCGGATCGATACCACACCGTTCGGCGGGGTGAAGCGATCTGGCCTCGGGCGTGAGGGCATCCGGTGGGCGGTCGAGGAACTCACCGAGACCAAGGTGGTGAGCCTTCGACTCGCCGCCGGACGTACGGCTGATCGGTCTCCCTGAGTGCTTGTGGAAAGGGGAGCTACAGCGGGCGAGGACCCGGAGGCGTAACACCCACGATTCTGGCGTCCTCGCCGACCGGTGTTTACTACCGTCGTATGAGCGAGGCTGGTGGGCCGATCGACGAGACGGACCGGCTGCTGCTGCGCATGCTGGCCATCGACGGTCGGTTGTCTCACGCCGAGCTCGCCCGGCGGGTGAACCTGTCCAGGCCCGCAGTGCATCATCGGCTGCGGCGCCTCGAGGCGGCCAGCGTGATCCGGGGCTACCGGGCCGACCTCGACTGGAGCGCGATGGGCTTTCCGATCACCGCGTTCGTCCTGGTGCGAGTGACCGGACCGATCGCTCGGGCCACCTCCGACGCCATCCTCGGCTTCGAGGATCCACATGCTTTCGTCGACGAGTGCTACCGAGTCGCTGGCGACTGGTCACTGCTGATCCGCGCTCGCGCCTCGACCACACAGTCCATGCAGAGGTTGCTGGACAGGATCCGCGCTCTTCCACACGTCAACTGGTCACAGACCTCCGTCACGCTGTCTGCACTCCACGAGACGAATTCTCGCGGCTGACCTGCCGCTGTCATCGCTTCGTCTTCGGCACGCTCACCGGATCTCGGCGCCGCGACCCTCGACATGTACGTCGAGGATGTGCGCGGTGCTCCCTGACCAAGCGCATCGCCCCGTCACTCAGCACAGCCGTTGACCTGGCATGGAAACAAATGCATAATGCATTACGCAATATCTAGGCCGATCACGACTCGTCGTGCCATCGCCTCGGAATGTTGTGACGCTGACGTGGACCGCCGACCAAGAAAGAGTCCGCAGTGCTGATCGAACAGTCGTTCACCGTGAATGCGTCACGGGACCTGACCGCTGACTTCTTTGCCGATGTCGATCGTGTTGCCGCGTGCATTCCGGGCGTCGAGGGCCTGACCGAGCTGTCGGCCGGGAGATACGCTGCAGTTCTTGGCGTCAGGCTGGGCCCTATTCGAGCCGCCTTTCAAGGTGACGTCGAACTCGACCTCAGCGAGGCTCCTGCACGCTTCATCGTCACCGGCCAGGGCCGCGACAGATCCACCGGCAGCATCGCGAAGGTCCACTTCACCGCAGACCTGACACAGATCGACGGCTCGCAGACACACGTGAGCACGGTTGCCGATCTCGCACTTCGTGGTCGAATGGCCCAGTTCGGTACTGGCGTGATGCGCGCAGCAGCGGGCGAGATGGTCAAGCATTTCACTGACTGCGCCAACGCGGCGCTCGCCGCCGACTCCGCCAGAAGCTCAGATCCGGGCCTCGGCCCGAGGAGCGGCCTCAGAGCCCAGGATCGAGGGGCGCCGGCAACCCCTGCCGCGCCGGGTCTGCTCCGCATCGTCGTCCGCGGCGTCCGGACAGCCCTGGTCGGCAAGGTCAAGCGGTGGTGCGCACGGATGGCCGCCAGGCTTGGTAGTCGTCGATGAACGGACCGGAATTCGTCCGACCGGCCAGCTTGGACGAGGCGATCGGGATCCTGTCGAGCGACGCGTGGGGAACGAAGGTCATCTCGGGCGGGACGGCAGTCGTGCTGATGCTCCGGCAGGGCCTGATCGCTCCCGACACGCTGGTCAGCATCAATGACATCCCGAACCTCAGTGGCATCGCCGAGGAGGCCGGCCAGATCCGCATCGGTGCTACCACGCCGCTGAGGGACGTGGCAGCGTCCGCGCTCGTCCGCACCCATGCACCGAGCCTTGCCTACGCGTGCTCCGTCGTGGGCAATCCGCGGATCCGCAACACCGCCACGCTTGCTGGCAACCTTGCTGAGGCCGACTATGCATCCGACCCTCCAGCGGCCATGGCCTCTCTTGGTGCGACCTGCCAGATCGTGGGTCCGACCGGCACGAGGGAGGTCGCGGTCGCCGACCTCATCACCGGGTTCTACGAGACGGTGCTCGACCACACGGAGCTGATCACCTCCATCCGGGTCCCTGTTCCGGTGCACGAACGCCTCGGCGTCTACCTGAAGTACCGCTCCCGCTCGACCGAGGACAGGGCCTGCGTCGGCGTCGCCGCCCGGGGCGATCTCGCAGGAGACGAGATCATCGAGCTGGATGTCGTCGTGGCCGCTGTCGCCCCAACACTGCAACGGATCCCCCCGGTGCTGGCCAGCGTCCGGGGGGGACCACTTGACGCCGGGGTAGCACAGGCCGTCAGCGATGCGTACGCCGAGGCAGTGGAGCCGATGGACGATCAACGCGGATCGGCGTGGTATCGGCGAAGGATGATCAGAGTGTTCGTGCGACGTGCGATCGAGGACCTTTCCGAACAGCGGCGGGTGAAAGGTGCGCACCATGGCTGATGTGGTCGGCACGGACCTACGGATGAGGGATGCCGAGAAGCGCGTCGTCGGGACCCTGGAGTTCGTCCTCGACCATCGGGTTGAGGGCATGGTGCACGCGAAGGCAGTCAGATGCCCCTTGCCGCATGCGACGATCGTCTCGATCGACACTGGAGATGCACTCGGCGTCCCCGGCGTGATTGCGGTGGCCACAGGGGCCGATCTGGCCGCCGATCCCTCGATCGATCCCTACTTCGGTGCCCAACGGCCGGATCAGCCCGTGCTTGCGATCGACAAGGCGCGCTATGCGGGTGACCCGATAGCGATCGTGGTTGCCGAGACGGAGCGGGCTGCGGCAGAAGCCGTGCCCCTTGTCGACGTGACGTACGACGAACTGCCGTACGTCGTTGATGCCGTCGCGGCGGCCCGGCCGGGCGCGCCTGCCGTCCATGACGACTATCCGGACAACAACGTCGCGCGGTGGAGGCTCCAGCACGGCGACCTCGACGAAGGCCTTGCGCGGGCTGACCGCGTGTACGTCGGAACGTACTACTCACCCCCCGCGAGCCAGGTGCCGATGGAGCCGCACGTCTGCGTCGCCGCCTGGTCTGGCGGAAACCTTGACGTGTGGACCGCGGCACAGGCCCCATACGCGGTAAAGACCGGACTGGAACGGATGTTCTCCTTGGCTCCCGGGCAGGTCCGAGTGCGGACCCTCAATCTTGGTGGAGCGTACGGCGCCAAGGGGCAGATCAAGATCGAGCCGATGGTCTGTTATGCCACCCGAGTCGTCGGACGCCCGGTGCGCATGGAACTGGGCCGGGACGAGGTCTTCCAGACCGCAGGCAAGCACGCGGCCACCGTCGAGTTGACGACCGGTGTGATGAACGACGGCACTATCGTCGCCCGCCGCATGCACGTTACCTACAACGCGGGAGCCTACGCGGTCACGAGTCTGATCGGTGCCGGCCAGGGCCTGACTCGGGCGAACGGCCCCTACACGATCCCTCACGTCACGATCGAGTCGGAGGCGACCTACACCAACACGGTGCCGAGCACGCCGTTCCGAGGGGCGATGACCTCGCAGCTCGCCTTCGCCTACGAGTCGCAGATGGACGACATTGCAAAGGATCTCGGCGTCGATCCGGTCGCACTGCGCAGGAAGAACCTCTTGCGGGAAGACACGCTCTATCCGACGGGCGAGGCGATCCACGGCCTGCAGTACGACGAGATGCTCGATGATCTCGAACGGGGCATAGGATGGGGAGTCGCGTCGCAACCCACGTCACGCGGCAAGGCCAGGGGCAAGGGTCTCGCCATCATCATCAAGAACACCCTCACCCCTACGCGGTCCGAGGCGAAGCTGCTGCTTACGGGCGACGGACGGGTGCACATCCTTTCCAGCAGCGTGGAGATGGGCCAGGGGGCAAACGCGACCATGCTCCAGATAGCCGCGGATGCGCTCGACCTCAGCACCGAGTGCCTTGTGATGGGATTCCCAGACACCGACACGACCCCTTTCGACACGATGACGGCATCGAGCCGCTCGACGTTTTCGATGGGTACCGCGCTCGAGCGAGCCGCTGCCGACCTGCTTGACCAACTGGCAGCGCTCGCCGCCGAACACTGGCACGTCGACGTCGGCACCCTTACGCAGGCCAACGGCGCTGTCGTCTCCACCGAAGAACCGAACCTTCGCATCGGCTGGCCGGACCTGCTGCGGCGTGTGGGGGTGGCGGAGCTGAGCGCCCACGGAGTGTTCGACACCCAGGGCATGGGCCTGCCGTACATGGACCCGCTCGACGTCAAGGGACCGGTGAGTGTCCACTGGCACCAGGGCGGCGCCGCCGCGGAGGTCGAGATCGACCTCGAGACGGGGCACGTAGAGGTGCTCCGCATGCATGCCAACTGCTTTGCGGGCAAGGTGGTCAGTCCGTTCCGGGTCCAGCAGCAGAACCAAGGATGCGCCATCTTCGGCCTCGGCCAGACGCTGTTCGAGGAGCTCCACTATCAGGACGGCACACTTAGCAACCCGAACCTATCTGACTACATGATCCCGTCGATCGCCGACGTTCCCGTCACGATCACCACCGCGGCGCTGGAGTACGACGATGCGCACGCCGAGCTCCATGGCGTCGGCGAAATGGCAGTCCCAGCGGTGGCGCCGGCCGTGTCGAACGCCATCTTCGCGGCAGTGGGCGTTCACCTGCACACGTTGCCACTCACCCCGGAGAAAATCCTGCGTGCTCTTGAAGAAGGGTCCGACACCGGCATGAAGGAGCGCGCCCGATGACAGACGACCTGGCAGCTGAGGCCGAAAACACCACCCAGGTGTCGCTCCTCCTCAACGGCCGGAGCGAAACGTTCGCTGTCGAGCCTGGCGAGACGTTGCTGCACACGCTGCGGAACCGCGGTGGCCTCACCAGTACGCGGGAAACGTGTGGGATAGGAATGTGCGGAACATGCACGGTGCTGGTCGACGGCAGAAGTACCAGCTCGTGCATCATCCTCACGGCCCAGGCCGACGATCGGGCGATCATGACCTCCGAGGGTCTCGTCGACGCCGACGGCACGCTCTCCGTCGTGCAGCAGGCCTTCGTACGTCACGGCGCCTACCAGTGCTCGTTCTGCATCCCGGGCATGGTTCTCGCCGTCCACGCCGCGCTCAACGACCCCGCGGTGCCCGACGACCTCGAGAGCATTCGCGCGGAGCTTGCGGGCAACCTGTGCCGGTGCGGCACGTATCCCGAGATCCTCCGCGCCGTCAGCGACCTTGTCGCTGAGTCCAGTGCCGACTGAAGGCAGGCGCCGATGTCCTTGTCGAGCTTTGACCAGCAGCAACTCTCGAGCCTGCAGAAGTCTGTGCGTGCGGAGTACGACCAGCTGCGGGCACGGAAACTCGACGTGGACATGACAAGAGGCAACCCGTCACCGCGTCAGTTCGACCTGTCGAACGGGCTGCTGACCGTCCTGGCCGATGACGAATTTCGCAGCCGAGACGGAGTGGACTGCCGAAACTACGGCGTGGCCGAGGGATTGCCGGAGCTGCGTGACATCTTTTCCGAGCTTCTCCACATCCCTACACCGCAGCTGATTGCCGGCGGCAATTCCAGCCTAGCGATGATGTACCAGACCGTACACTTCGCGATGCAGTTCGGCGTCTCGGAAGGATCCGTGCCATGGGCGAGACGGCGGGTGAAGTGTTTGTGCCCGGTACCAGGGTACGACCGGCACTTCGCCATCATGGCCGCTCAGGGAATCGAACTGGTGCCGGTGCCATTGGCCGAGGACGGTCCTGACATGGCAGAGGTCCGCCGGCTGGTGGCCTCTGACCCCGACATCGTGGCGATGTGGATGGTGCCGGTCTACTCCAACCCCACCGGCACGACCTACTCCGAACAGAGGATCAGCGAGCTCGTCACGATGCCGACCGCCGCTGACGACTTCCGCATCTTCTCCGACAACGCCTATGCGCTTCATCACTTGACGGATGACTGCGCGCCGGTCGTCGACATCTTGGGGCTGGCGGCAGGAGCCGGTAACCCCGATCGCGTCTTCACGTTCGCCTCGACCTCGAAGTTCACAATGCCAGGAGCCGGTATCGCATTTTGGGGCAGCTCACCCCGCAATGTGGAATGGTTCCTCGGCCACATGACGTCGGTGACGATCGGTCCAGACAAGATCAACCAGCTGCGGCACGCGAGGTTCTTCGGCAACGCGGACGGCGTACGTGCCCACCTGCGTGCGCACGCTGCGATCATCACGCCAAGGTTCGAGATCGTGCACCGGACCCTGGCGGCCAGGCTCGGCACATACGACATCGCCCGGTGGACGTCGCCGCATGGTGGGTACTTCATCAGTCTCCACGTGCTTTCGGGGACAGCGCGCCGGGTCACAGAGCTGGCCGGCGCCGCTGGGATCAGGCTGCTGCCCGCCGGCGCCTCGTTTCCGCATGGTCACGACCCTGATGACAGTCACCTCCGGATCGCGCCGACATTTCCCCCCGAGAGGGACGTCGAAATCGCCGTGAACGTGCTGGGCACAAGCGTCCTCCTTGCAGCCGTCGAGGCACTCTTGGACCGACGACGCAGACCGCATGCCGCTCGGCCAGAGCGACTGGCCGGGCCGATTGCCCGGCAGTAGCACGTACGAGAGGAATTGGTCGGCGGCTCCGGTGGTAGAGTGCACTGTGCATGGAAATTGCACACCGTCATGTCAGCTGAGATGCCTAGTACGGAGCCGGACTCCAGCCAGTCGATCCTGGCGCTCAAGGCTGAGGAGACTCGTGTGGACACCCGCGACACGCAGCCGGGACCCTCCCCCAATACGGAGCTGGCCGGCTTCTCATCTGCTGAGTCCACGCCGACACCCGTGGCGCTCGACACTGACCTGAGCGGCGCGGCTTATCCGCGCACTGCCCAGCAGATCGCCTACGCCATTCTGCGTCGAAGCATCATGAACGGGACGCTTGCCCCAGGGACCCGCCTCACTCAGAACCAGGTAGCCGCTCAGCTGTCCATGAGCACGACACCGGTGCGCGAGGCGCTGCGTCGACTGGCAAGCGACGAACTCATCCGCATCGACGCCCACCGTGGGGCCATCGTCCGAGGGCTCGACCGCCAGGAGCTGATCGACGTCTACGAACTCCGCGTCCTTCTCGAGCCGCTAGCCATGCGCAAGGCTGTCGAGAGAATCTCCGAGCAGGAGCTCGACGATGCGGAGCGGTTCTGCGACCGGATGGACGATCACTCCGATGTGGAAGCCTGGTCGCGATCCAACCAGGAGTTCCACGCTATCTTCAATCGTGCATCGGGCTCGCCCTCCCTCGTCCGGATATTGCAAGGTCTCAGTGACAGCGCCGCACGCTATGTGCAGTGGTCGATGACCACCCGGACGGGCTTCTCCTCTGCTGCCAACCGTGAGCATCGTCGGCTGCTGGCGGCGTTCCGCAATCGAGACGGAGAGCGTGCGGCGACCATGGTGGAGCGACACCTCCGCGGTACGTTGGCCGCACTGCTCAAGTCGTACGGAAAGTCCGAGAAGCCCGACGGTGCCGATGGCTGACCTGTCGCTGTCGTATGCCGGACTGCTCTACCTGGATCGAACACTCGCTCTCCTCACCGGAGAGGTGCTTCCGCGGAACGTCACCTTGCACTACCACGTCTTTCCCCGTGTCGAGGAGCTGTTCCGCCGTCAGGCGCGCCAAGCGGAATTCGATGTGGCGGAGATGTCGATGTCGACATTTCTCGTGCTCACGGCCCACGGGGATCGCCGGTTCATCGGCTTGCCGGTGTTTCCCTCCCGACACTTCCGGCACCGTGAGGTCTACGTCTCGACAGCCTCCAACGTGCGATCACCTGAAGATCTCCGCGGAAAGCGGATCGGCGTCCCGGAATACCAGATGACGGCGGCGGTGTGGGTGCGGGCATTCCTCGAGCGCGACTACCAGGTGTTCCCGAAGGACCTCACTTGGTTCACTGGAGGGCTGCGCGACCCTGCCTACGAGGCGCGGCTGCCCTTCGAGTTGCCGGGGATCGACGTCCAACGAATACCCGAGGGTGAGACGCTGGAAGGTATGCTCCGGACGGGGGATCTGGACGTGTTGATCACGACCGAGCCGCCACCATACTTCTCCGAGGGGCAGACCGAAGTCGTCCGCCTCTTCGCAAACTATGGGACGGTCGAACGCGACTACTATGCCCGTACAGGCCTGTTTCCCATCATGCATGTGATCGTGGTGAGGCGGGACATCTACGCTGCGAATCCATGGGTAGCAGTATCTTTGACGGAAGCCTTCGCGGCGGCTCAGGCGTTTGGCCGTAGGCAGCTAAGGTTCCGCCCCAGTCTGCCGGTGTCCCTTCCCTGGTTGCAGGAGAGTGTCGACGAACTCGACAGTCTCTTTGACGGTGACGCTTTCCCGATCGGTGTGGACGCCAACCGGCACATTCTGGAAGCCTTGAGCACCTACGCGTTCGAACAGGGATTGACGAACCGACCGATCGCCGTGGACGAACTGTTCGCCGAGGAGGTCTTGCACACCCGGTACGTCTGAGGGGTGCGGTGGGCGACTGGTCCTGGCAGGAGCGCTCGATCAGTAGCCTGCGGTCCTGGCCCCGAATCGGGCGTCGAGCAGGTGGGCCAGGCGGCTCAGCCCGAAGCAGGCGACAAAGTAGATCAGTCCCGCGACCGCATACGCCTGCAGGAAGTTGTGCTCGTAGGCCCCCAGTTGCTGGGACCGCCGGAGCAGTTCTTCGAAGCCGATGACGAAACCTAAAGAGCTGTCCTTCAGCAGCACGATCAGTTGCGACACCGTGGCCGGGAGCACCCGCCGCAATGCTTGCGGTGCGATGATCATGCGCATGGCCTGCGCATGGCTCAGACCTAGCGCGTAGCTCGTCTCCATCTGGCCCCTCTCGATCGACTGGACTCCCGAGCGAAACACATTGCTCAAGACGGCGCTGTTGTACAACGCGCTGCCCAAGACGAGTGACCAGAAGGCACCGAACTCGATACCGAAAGCAGGCGACCCGAAATAGAGGAACAAGATCAGCAACAGCGTCGGCAGCGACCGGAACGTCTCCGCATAGGCGATCGCCAGCCGCCGTACCACTGCCCGCTGTGACAGCTGGCCAAGGCAGACGAGGACCCCGGCCGGTACGGCGATACAGACGTCCGCGGCTGCAACTTTGAGCGAGTTGACGACGCCACCGAGGATAAACTGCCAACCCGACCCGTCAAGGTAGATCTTCCACTTGGCGTTCTCGAATTCGCCGGCATCGTTGAGGCGCAGAGTGACCCACAACAGAAGTACGCCGAGGAACACGGTGGCGACGACCGATGCCGTGCGGGTTCGAGCACGAGCCCGCGGGCCGAAGTCCAGCTCCAAGCTGTTGTCCTTCATCGCTTGATCGCCACCACTTTGTCCACGAAACGGAAAAGCGCTCCGAGGGGAATGGTTATGAGAAGGTAGGCGGCCCCGGCCGCCAGGAAGAGGGGCACCGGTTCCGCGAGTCGCGCGGCCAGGTCCGATGCGGTGCCGGTGATCTCGACGACGGCGATCGTGTACGCGATCGAGGTGTTCTTCGTCAGGTCCACGAAGATGTTGCCGAGTGGGAGCACCATGGTACGGAGGGCCTGTGGAATCACCACGGTGCCGAGCAGCCGCTGATAGCTCAATCCGAGGGCTCTAGCCGCCTCGATCTGTCCCCGAGGCACGCTCAGGACGCCCGATCTGATGACCTCCACGAGGTAGGCCGCGTGGTATATCGAGAAACAAGCCGCCGCAGCGACGAATCCTGCCAGAGTCAAGCCGACCTCTGGCAGCGCGAAGAAGAGAAACACCATGATGACCGGTGGCGGCAGACTGCGCAGGAACTCGACGTACATGAGGACCGCACCACGCAAGGCAGGCACCGGGCTGATCCGGCACACGCCGAGGATCAGGCCAAGCACAGCGGCACCAGCCGCCGACACCAGGGCGAGTTGGACGGTCACCCACACACCGTGCAGGAAGGCGTCCCTGTTGTTCAGTATCGTTTCCACGAACGTCCTACGAAGCTGGTGGGCACGGCCTCATCCGCAATGTGTGAGCTGATCCGTCGACGGCGGCTCCGACGTGGCACCAACCTTGCCCACTGTCTCGTCAAAGATCTGCTGCCACTCGCCGGAGTCGATCATGTCTTTCAACTGGTCGTTGACCCATTTGCAGAACTCGACGTCATCTTTCGGAACGCCGATTCCGTACGGCTCGTCTGCAGCTTCTGAGTTGCGTACAACTTTGAACGTGTCGGGATTGGCTTCGAGGAATGAGAAGAGGATCGCGTCGTCACTGACGAATCCCTGCGCCCGGCCCTGTTCGACCGCCGCGACACACTTGCCTTCCTGGTCGAAGCCGGTCAGGTCGGCGTCCGGCGCCGTCTCCGAAATGCCTAGATAGGATGGGGAGCCCTGCGAGGCGCAGACCTTGTGTCCGCCGAGGGCCTCGAACCCGGCGAACTTTTCGCCGAAGTCCTCATCGTCGGCCTTGACCAGCATGCCGTTGCGGACGTTGTAATACGGCCCCGCGAACGACACCTTCTCCTTGCGCTCGTCGTTGATCGTATACGTCGCCACAACCATATCGACCTTGCTTTGCATGAGAAGGCTCTCGCGCGTCGGGGTCGGTGCTTCCACGAACGCTACGTGTCCTGGCGAGCCGAACAATCTCTCGGCGAGCGCGCTCGCAACCGACACGTCGAAGCCCTCGGGCTCGCCGTTCGTCGGGTTCGTCTCACCGAAGAGCGGAACGTCGGTCTTGGTACCGACGATGATCTTGCCCTCCTGCTGCAGCTCCGCCATGGTCGATCCGGCCGGAACCTCCGGCAACGTTCCGCTCGTCTTCGCCTCGTTGCCCCCGCCTGAACATCCCGCAAGCATGACGAACACGGACAAGGCAATAGCGCAGGTCGCCTTTCGACGGCTCGTTCTCATGGCTCCTACAGCTCCTTCTCTAGGGCGACGATCAGCAATTCAGCGCGGGAATGGCGTGCTCCTGCCCGGCGAATTCGTATTGGCACGCTCACAGCCGGTGCGCAAGCAGCTTGGCCAGGAAGTCGCGCGCCCGCTGCCCCTTTGGCGCGGTGAAGAACTCCCCAGGAGGAGCCGACTCCACGACGCGCCCCTCGTCCATGAACACGACCTCGTCCGCCGCAGACCTGGCAAATCCCATCTCGTGGGTGACAACGATCATGGTCATTCCCGAGTCAGCCAGCTCTGTCATCACGTCGAGGACCTCCTTGATGGCCTCCGGGTCGAGGGCCGACGTCGGCTCGTCGAAGAGCATCACCTTAGGCTTCATGGCCAGCGCTCGAGCGATGGCAGCACGCTGCTGCTGACCACCCGACAAGTCGGCCGGATGCTTCCCTGCCTGGTCCCGGATCCCGACACGATCTAGCAGACTGATGGCCCTCGCCTCTGCTTCGTCCCTGGGCAGCCGTAGGACTTTCCGGGGCGCGAGCATGACGTTTTGGAGGATCGTCTTGTGTGGGAACAGATTGAAGGCCTGAAAGACCATTCCGACATCTGCGCGAAGCGTGGCGAGCGCCTTGCCTTCCACGGGCAGCTCGACACCATCGATCCGGATCGTGCCCGAGTCGATCTTCTCGAGTCGATTTATACATCGACAAAGGGTCGACTTGCCGGAGCCCGACGGCCCGATGACGGCGACGACCTTCCCCGACTCCACAGTCAGGGAGACATCCCTGACTGCACACATCTCTCCGTAGTACTTATCAACGTGGTCGATCTCGACCATGGGACGCGAACCAGTGCCGGGCTGGTCGATGAGCGCGGCACTCCTGCTTGTCCTCTTCATGAGCATCCTGTGTAGGCCATGAGCGGCCCGACCCCTGGGCCAACGGACCTGCGATCGGTACGGAGTAGCGTCCTATACACAATGCACGATGTCAACGACTGGGTCCAGATCGGCGGTAGCCTCGCGTCGGTCGCTGGTTGTCAGCGAGTCGGGCGCTACGGGATCGAGCTCTGAAGCCGGGGACTTAACCCGGATCCACCGATGGGCGGGGTGTGGTGAGCGGGTCGTGACGTGAGAATGCCCTTGCGTGTTGGGATGATCGGTCTTGTCGAAGGAACGATCGTGGCCCATCACGAAGGGCATCTCTGGGATGCAACTCTCTCACACACGTGCCGCGACGGCTGCGGTGTTCGATGAGCCGAATCTGGTGTCGTCGGCGGGACTGGTGCCGGTGTTGGGGGTGGCGGAGCTGGCCGGGCTGGCCGATCTGGCTGATACGCACCTGTCGGTGCCGTCGGATAAGGGTGCGAACGCCGGGTCGAAGGTGGCGTCGCTGGTGGGCGGGATGGTCGCCGGTGCGGACAGCATCGACGACATGGCCCTGCTCCGGCACGGCGGGATGGGAAGGGTGTTCAGTGGTGCGTATGCGCCGTCGACGCTGGGGTCATTCCTGCGGGCCTTCACCTTCGGCCATGTCCGCCAGCTCGATGCGGTCGCCTCCAGGCTTGTGGCCGGGCTGGCCGGGCTGGCCGCGGCGACGCCGCTGGTGGCCGGGATCGAGGACTACGCGATCGTCGACATCGACGACACGATCGTCGAGGTGCACGGCTACGCCAAACAGGGCGCTGGGTTCGGCTACTCCGGTGTGCGCGGGCTGAACGCGCTGCTGGCCACACTCACCACCCAGGCGGCGGCGCCGGTGATCGTGGCGCAGCGGCTTCGCAAAGGCTCGAGCGGATCCGCACGCGGTGCGAAACGCCTGGTCCGCGACGCGTTGAAGACTGTGAAGGCGCGGGGAGAGGTCAGCGCGCAAGGGCAGGTCCTGGTGCGCGCGGCCGACCCACCATCGCCGCCGCCCGCTCCGCGGGGGCGCACGTGTCGATCACCGTCCGCCTCGACACGACGGTCAAGAAGGCCATTGCCTGCATCGACGAGTCCGCCTGGTCACGGATAGCACCATCTAGCCCACCTCGGTCGGAAAACGGTGCGTTGTCAAGGTCGTCAGGTGTTACACCGGCAGATAAAGCAATCACCTTCGCCATGCGATCTAACCTATGGCACTAGATGCTGGTCGTGACCGATAGTGAAGCGGATAAGTGAGACGAGGTCTGTCAGCGTATGCTGTCGCTTGATCGTGCGTGTGTGTAATCAAGGGCGACATAGGCAGACCAAATCAATTCAGGCGTCCAGTTATGTGGTGGTCGTCTGATGCGGTGGGCGAGTTCCTGGATATCGGAGAACGAGATGCGACGTTCGCGCGCCTCGGTCATGAGCTGGATCGCCGTTATCTCGTCGCGATGCTTCTCCAGGTATGCAGTCCAAGAGTCGACGATTGAGCGTGCCCTTGCGATGTCGACGACTCCGCGTGCATCCACCAGATTGTCGACGCTCACTTCATCGATGACTCGATCGTGCTCGGCTCGCAGCTCGAGGATGCGTTGGCGGAGCTCGGGGTTGGCAGCGATTGGCCTGATGGCGTCATCGATGAGTGCCTGCATCGCTGCTGCTGGGTCGGGTTCCGAGTCTCTGATCTTAGCCTGCACGTCGGCGTCGATTGCTTCGACGAGAGTGCGGACTATACCCGAACGGGAGAGCCGGCGACACCATCCAACTCGGTCCGCTCCGCCGGGGTCAGCTGTAGCTCGAGGGCGGACAGTCGGGAAGCCAGCGTCGCCGTCTCGGCCTCCGTGAGTGTCAACGCTGCGGCCTTCTCGAGTAGCTTTCATAGCGAGATTCCCTTCTCCCGGTTCAGGGGCGGGTCGACGAATTCATGCTCGGTCACGCCAATCGCGTCGACGATCACGAAGCGAGTCTTCTCAGTGGCGTCGAGGGTGACGGCCTGGAAGTCGGCGGGCGGAATGGTGCGAGCGCCGCGACCTTTCATCTGCTCGAAGTACGAGGCGGACCGCACATCCCGCATGAAGAAGACGCACTCTAGTGGTCGAACGTCCGTACCAGTCGCGATCATGTCAACCGTTACCGCGATTTTAAGCGTGGCAGATGTTCGAAAGGCCTGTAGGCGGCCTTTGGGGTTCTTGGCGTTGTACGTGATCTTGGCGGCGAAGTCGTTCCCCTTGCCGAAGACCTGGCGGACGGTCGTGACGACCTCTTCGGCGTGGGCGTCGTCCTTGCAGAAGATGAGTGTCTTTGGGACGGTCGTACGGCTCGGAAAGATCTCGGTGAACAACCGATCGCGGAAGGTGTCTAACATCAGCCGGATCTGTGACATCGACGTGACCGCCCGATCGAGCTGGCGGCCGGTGTACTCCAAGTCTTCGTCCAGTTCGACGAGCCGCTGGACCCGCGTGCGCCTGTCGACCTTCGGCACAACGGTGGTGCCCGCTTCGATGCTCGAGCCTTGACCTGTGATCTGGGTCTTGATTCGGAAGAGGTCGAAGTCAACGTTCACGCCATCGGCGACGGACTGGGGGTAGGTGTACTCAGATACCAGGTTCTGCTGGAAGAAGCCGAACGTCTGTTTCTCTGGAGTTGCAGTCAGGCCGACGATGTGCGCGTCGAAGTACTGCAACACCGCTCGCCAGACTCCGTAGATCGAGCGGTGTGCCTCGTCGACGATCACAAGATCGAACGTCTCTGGCGGCATGTCGGTGTTGTAGGCGACGGCGACGGGTCCGTCAGGTACGAAGTCATCGAGCCCTGGATCGTCGCCCTGCGGGGCCACTTGGCCGCTCAGCACGCGATGGACCCGCTGGATAGTGGAGATCACAACGTGCGAGCTCCGGAGCATCCCGGCGCTGGTCAACTTGTCGACGTTGTAGATCTCGGCGAACCGGCGTCCGTCGTCTGGTGTGCGGAAGTTCTGGAACTCCGCATGTGTCTGGTCGCCGAGGTTGTTGCGATCCACGAGGAAGAGAACTCTGGTGAAGCCGCCACTCCTGAGCAGACGATACGACTAGGTCACGGCCGCGTACGTCTTCCCAGCGCCGGTAGCCATCTGTACGAGCGACCGGTCGAAGCGCTGCTCAGCGAGGGACCGCTCGACTCCTCGGATGGCGGTGACCTGCGCTGGTCTGAGCGGAGTGGGATGTAGCCCAGGTAGATGACGCACCTTCGCGCGCCAGGTCGTCCGGTCAGGGTCGGACTCGGCGTCGCGGAGTACGCGAGCAAGTGTGGCTGGCTGTGGGAACTGGAAGATTCGTCGCGATCTAGGTTCGGGGTCGTAGCCGTTAGTGAAGTGGGTCTCCGATCCGCTCGCCTCGAAGACGAAGGGGAGTCGACCGTCGACCGTAAGCGCCCTGAGCCGAACCTCGGCCGGCAGGCCGCTGGCGTACAGCGCGGACTGCCATTCCACGCCGGAGAGCGGCGTCCCCTGCGGTTTCGCCTCGATGACGCCGACCGCTTTCCTGTCGACGTACATCAGGTTGTCCACCCGGCCATGGCCCTTGGCCATCACCATCTCGCGGACAGCGACCCCGGCGCCGTCGAAGAGGTTCATCTCCCCGCGGTCCTGGACAGCCCAGCCAGCCTCCGACAGTTGGCGATCGATGAGGACCCGGGCGCGTTGCTCCGCCGCCAGGCGGTGGTGCCCATCAGTGTCGCTCATAGCTCCCCATGATCACGGTGGAAGCCTCCGGCCCGCCCCGGCCACCGCCGGGTTGAGCCAACCGGGCATCGTCGCGGTGAGGGTCGTCAGAGTTTCTGGCGGCCCTTCTTTGCGCGCCCAGCCGCGTCGGCCGACCGGGCGCCGTCAAGGCGCGGAGGGAGGGCCGGCGCCGTTGAGGCGGGCGCGGCGGCCCGGTTCGGGCCGCCCTTGATGAGCGTCTGCGCTAGTGGTCAGCAACGCACTCGTTGGCGTCAGGGCTGGCGTCTTTGGCGGGTGCGACACATCAGCCGCTACTTATCTCGGCTGGTCAGGTCTGGTGGGCAGGGACGGGATCGAACCGTCGACCTTCCGCTTTTCAGGCGGACGCTCGTACCAACTGAGCTACCTGCCCCTTGGAACAAGATGGCCGGCTTCTGCCGGCCATCTAAGCGACCCCGACGGGACTCGAACCCGCGACCTTCGCCGTGACAGGGCGACGCGCTAACCAGCTGCGCTACGGGGCCATCCTTCCAAGGCGCCGACGAATGCTATCGCACGGCGCGATCAGTGCCCCCAACGGGATTCGAACCCGTGCTACCGCCTTGAAAGGGCGGCGTCCTGGGCCACTAGACGATGAGGGCTAGGTACAGCGGATCTCCGCCGTCAGGGACCGCCCAAGTCTACGGGTACCCCATCGGCCCGACCAAACCAGGCCCAATCCTCCATCACAGCGCCAGCGGCCCCGCCTCGTCATGGTGGTTCCGGCGAGTCCTCCGGCGGCGTTGGTGGCGAGTCGTTCCCGTCTGGTTCCTCCGTACCGGACGACGACGGGCTGGTCGATGATGGTTCGGGAAGCCGCGTGATCGTCGGGGTGGAGAGCGGGGTCGCAGGGACCGGGCCCGACGGCGTGGGAATGGGGCTCGGCGGCGATGTCGGCTCTTCGTCGGGTTTCACCTGGTGCCGGTCGATTCTGGCCGAGGTCAGGCCCAGCCCGCCGAGGCTGATCTCGTCCCAGGCCTGGAGTTCGCGCGTAGTCCGGTCGAGATAGAGCACGGACAGCTGGACCGGCTGCGGTTTGTCGTACTTGAGCGCACGGAACCCCGCCCCACCGGTAGTGCCCTCCTGCATGAGCCGGCTGCCCTTCGGGAGGACGAGGTTGAGGCGTTCGTGCCCGTGCCCGGTGAGCAGAAGTGAGGCTAGCCCGTCGAAGAACGGCGCACCCGTGCTGTCGTGAAACACGATCGCGTCGACCGCCGGCCGGGAGTTCTTCGCCACCTTCGACAGCGCCAGTGCCTGCCGAGCCACCGCCTGCGCGTCCTCGGGCGGGATCTCGCGCCGCCAGGCTGGCGTGAAGCGCGGGTCGCCGGCGCCGAGGAACCGGATGCCCTTCACCGTCTTGACCTTCCCGTCGAGGACAACCACGTTCGGGATCTGCTCCATCGCCTCCTGGGTGACGAGGGAGTCGTGGTTGCCGCGTACCCAGACGTACGGCACTCTGAGCGCGGCGATCCGCTGCAGGAAGTAGTTTTCGGCGGCGAGGCCGTGGTCGGTGATGTCACCGGAGTCGACGATCAGGTCGATGGAGTACTGGCGGGTGACCGAGCCGATGATGTCCCACGCATGCTCGCCGAGGTGCAGGTCGGAGACGTGCAGGACGCGGATCACGTTCTTGTTCGGCTCGTACGCCGGCAGGGTGGAGGTGACGTCGTACAGCTGGGTCACGTTGGTCACCAGGCGCACCAGCTCTTCTGAGTACGCGCCGAAGTTCTGGGCGATGTCCTGGGCGTTGCCGATCAGCGACGGGGCACTGGTGAGCAGGCCCGTGTACTTGGGCTCGGTCACGGCCCGGGGATCCAGGGTGGCGCTGGCCACGCCGAACACGGCAAGGATGCCGACCGCGGCGCCGCCGCTCGCGATCAGCGTCGGTACCCGCCGGCGGGCGACGATCAGCGTCACCATCATCGCGCCGAGCGTTCCCGTGATCAGTGACTTGGCGGCGGTGGCGTAGACGCCGGTACGGATGTCCCGCACGACCTGCTCCTCGAGCCCGTCCAGGACCGCGGGGTCCTCGAAGATGCGCTCGGCGGCGGCCTGGTTGATCGAGTCGATGTTGACGTGGAGCTGGACCGGGCCGTCGTGGGTGTCGAGCTCCAGCGTGCCCAACGGTGGCAGCGAGAGCACCGACTCACCGCCAAATGACGGCACCAGCCGCATCGTGGTCTCCACCGGACCGACCTGCCGCGCCGTCTGCCCGAGGACGGCGATCCCGACCCAGGCGCCGCCGGTCGCGAGTACGGCGAGACCGAGGACGAGGGCGGGTTGACGCAGGCGGGGGAGTACGCGGTCGAGAATGCGCCGCGCCGGCTCGACCAGCTGCTGGCACCGCTCCAGGAATCGCCGCAAATGCCGCGCGGCAGGCTGCAGCGCCCCGACGACGGCGGCTGCGCGGTTTCGAAGGCCGGACACCAGGTGATGATCGGGCATCCCCACCGTTCTACCCCACCGACCCGATCACGTGCCTACTGCGTCGGTGAGAATCGTGTACCGGTGAGAATGGCCGGTGTGCTGGACGTTTCCCGGGAGCGGTTCGAGGAGCTCGTCGCCCAGGCGCTGGACGAGATCCCGCCCGAGCTGACCGAGCTGATGGACAACGTGGCCGTGTTCGTCGAGGATGACCCGCCGCCCGATGATCCCGACCTGCTAGGCCTGTACGACGGTCTGCCGCTCACCGCGCGCGGCCATTCCTACGGCGGCGTCCTGCCCGATCGGATCACGATCTTCATGAACCCGATCTTGAGGATCTGTGATACGTACGACGACGTGATCGACGAGGTGCACGTGACCGTGGTCCACGAGATCGCACATCACTTCGGCATCGACGACGCTCGGCTGCACGAGCTGGGCTACGGCTGACGTGCTTGGCTGACTGCTGCTGACCACCTGGGCTACGGCTGGCGAGCTTGGCTGACTGCTCCCATCGCTCGCACCCCGGTCGCCCGCACTCCCGACGTCCTCACCGCAGGCGTCCGAACGCCCGGCGCCCGTACCCCGGGCGGCGGCTGGCGGGAACCCACCCAGCCACGTTCGGCGGCCCGGATCCCGGCCTCGAACCTGCTCCTGGCGTCGAGCCGGGCCATGAGTTCGGCCATCATCCGACGGACCGTACGCAGGGAGACGCCGAGCTGGCGGGCCGCCGATGCGTCGGTGAGACCTTGACCGAGCAGCCGGAGCAGGTCGCGTTCCTGGGAGGTGGGTCCGTCGTCCTGCGGCGGGCCCGCGGGCGCGACGCTGGGCCGTCCGAGTGCCGGCGCGACTGGCGTACGAACGGCGGCGACGCTTGCCGCCCGGGCATCTGCCCCTCCAGGCGGCCTGCGTACCGGAGCGTCGACGTCTCCCCACACGTGGTCGAACAGCGAGGCCAGGGCCGCGGCAAGAGTGCGGTTGTGAACGACGACGGCATCGTGCCCACCGGCGTCGGACTGGACGAGGGCCGTTGACCGGTCGACCACCATCATGGCGGGCGGCAGGGACGAGGCCGCCCGTGCGCTCGCGCCCAAAGAGACGAGCCGGCGTGCCTGTGCGCGGACGGCCTCGTCGCCGAGGATGCTGCCGGCGTACACCGCCTTGATCGAAACGCCTCGGTGGATGGCCTTCTGCACCAGGTCGGACGACACGTCCAGCGCCCTGGCACTGGCCGGGTCGGCGAGGAAGCACATCACGGCCGATCGCGAGGTCTCCAGCAGGCCCTCGATCCTGGCGCGGACAGTACGCGTGGTCCGCAGTCGCGCGTCGGGTCCGCGCGGATCGTCCGGGTCCGCGCGGATCGTCCCGGGTCCGCGCGGATCGTCCCCGGGAGCGGGACCGATGGGCAGCTTCGCGACCAGCCGGGTCTGGCCAGCTGGCGACGGTGGGTCGCTCCCGTGCCGCTCGGCATAAGCGGCGGCGAGTTCCGCTACGGCCTGCTGGCAGCGGAACAACGCACGACGGTGAGCGGCGAGCTCCACCTGCCGTCGGGCGATCAACGGGGCCAGCCCTCGCCGTGGATCGACGGCGAAAAGCTGCCGCGGATCGTGAGACGCGTGCGCGACGAGTCCCGCGTTCACCAGCCGAGCGAGGGTGCTGTCGGCTTGCGTACGCGAGATCCCAAGGCGGTCTGAGATGCGGGCCGCCGTGCAGGCGCACTCATGGAGAAGCAGGTGGTATGCCTCGTGCATATGCCGATCGAGGCCAAGCACGTCGGACATGGCCAGGTGCCCTTCGGGTATGCGGCGCACTTCGAGCTACCCCGATTGTGCTCACAACCCGGTGCCGGTTGACTACCGTCGTACGTGAACCTGTGGAAAAGTTCCGCCGATCAGCTCGCGCGGACCTCCACGATCTCGACGGTGAGCTTGCCGACAGGGGCGTCGTAGGTCACCTTGTCGTTGACGCGGTGTCCCATCAGCGACCGGCCGAGTGGACTGGTCGGGGTCAGCGCGACGACATCGTCTGCCTGCTCCTCGATCAGACCGACCTGGTAGGTCTCCGTGCTGCCGTCGTCGAACCGGAGCGTGACGACGGACCCGACGGCGACAGTGTCGACGGGTGCGTCCTGCGCGATGGTCGTCGCGGACAGGAGCTCACGGATTCGGGACAGGCGACGGTCGATGGACTCGATCTCGATCTGCTGCGTAGCAAACGAGGCCTGGTCCACAAGATCCCCGCCGGTCTCACTGCCCTGCTCGGCGACAAGCTCTGCGCGACGTTGCGTGAGCTCGATCTCGTCCTTCTGCAGCCGCGTGCGCGCAGATGCGGAGAGTTGGTGGATCTGATGGTCGAGAAGACTCACGGCGACCACACTCCCTCGGTTGCCCCCAGACGTTGGCCGGATCGTGCAAGACACACGAACGACAACCCGCGCCACCGTCGTATCGACGAAGGCCACCATCCTCTCACGCCGTGCCACATTCTGAGCCGGAGTATCCAAGGTCCGAGCGCCGTACGTGAAGAACCCATCACCGATAGCTCGGCACCGATCCTGCATCGAGTTGGCACACATCGTTCATGTCGGACCCGTGCGCCCGATGTGCAGAGAAAACCTCTGACAATGGGGCGAAAGTCGCGGTGCGCGCCACGAACGGGCAGGCTGGACCTGTGGCTTCCGAGACGTCCGACAACCCATTCCTCCCGCCGCCGCACGAGCGTGATCCGGTCCGTCGACTGCGGGGCCGGTTAGCCTCGCCTGTCACGTTGTGGACCGCGGGCCGGGAGGGATCACGCGGCAGCCGGGCCGGACTCCCTGTCTCCGCGGTCATCGTCGCCGACGGTGATCCGGGCAAGCTGCTCGGTCTCGTCGACGAGAACTCCGAGCTGTGGAACCTGCTCGAGACCACCGGTCGCTTCGCGGTGTCGGTCCTGCGGTGGGAGCACCGGGCCCTGGCCGACGCGTTCGCCGGCCTGATGCCGGCCCCGGGCGGCTCATTCCGGTTGACCGAATGGCGCGACACCGACTGGGGTCCGGTCCCGGCCTCCGTCGAAACGTGGGCGGGCTGCCGGTTGGTGCAGGCTCGGGCTCTCGGCTGGGCGCTCGCGGTAGAGGCCCAACTCGAACACATCGAACTCGGTGACGAGGCAGACCCGCTCCTGCACCGGCGTGGCCGCTACTTCACCGCACCCGACCACTGATCGAGCACCGCGCGTGGGGCCTGCGGTCCTGGTGCTGGAACCCCAACCTCACAGGCCGTACGTCTCCAACAGGCGAAGCCAGATCTCGTTGGTCGTGGGGTACGCGGGTACGGCATGCCAGAGCCGGTCGAGCGGAACCTCGCCCACGATCGCGATCGTCGCCGCGTGCAGCAGCTCACCGACCTCCGGACCGACGGCGGTGAAACCGACCAGCACAAGGCGTTCCTGGTCGACGACCAGCTTCGCGTGTCCGGCGTAGCCGTCGGCGTGGAGCGCGGCGCCCGCGACGTTGCCGAGGTCGTACTCAACCGCGCGTACGGTCAGGCCCTTGTCGGCCGCCAGCTGCTCCGTCAGCCCAACCGACGCGACCTCGGGATCGGTGAAGACGACCGACGGGACGGCGGTGTGGTCCGCCGACGCGGCGTACGGCGACCAGGCCACCGGCGCGGCGTGGTCGCCTCGGGCGCGGGCGGAGATCGCGTCACCGCAGATCCGAGCCTGGTACTTGCCCATGTGGGTGAAGAGCGCGCGACCGTTGACGTCCCCGACCGCGTACAGCCAGCCGCCTTCGGCCGCGGTGACCCGGCAGCTGTCGTCGACCTCGAGTCTGCCGTCGGGCTTCAGGCCGACGGTCTCCAGCCCGATGTCGGTGGTGTTAGGCGTCCGGCCGGTCGCGACCAGAACCGCGTCTGCGCTGAAGTCACCGGCGGAGGTCGTGAGGGTGGTCGGCCCGTCGTCGTCCCGGGTCGCCGACTGGACCTGGCAGCCGGTCCGCACGTCGACGCCGAGTTCGCGCAGGCCCTTGGCGACGTACTCTCCGGCGAACGGTTCGAGCGTCGGCAGCAACCTGTCGCCGCGCTGGAGCAGCGTGACCTGGGAGCCGAGGTCGGCCCACGCCTGCGCGAGCTCGCAGCCGACCGGACCGCCGCCGAGGACTACGAGCCGCTTAGGCGCTTCCTGTGCACTGGTCGCCTCGCGACTGGTCCACGGCCGAGCCTCGCGAAGCCCCGGCACCGGCGGGATGGCGGGGTAGGAGCCGACGGCGACGGCGACCGAGTGTGTTGCCTTCAGCGTCCGTTCGGGGGAGTCGTCTGACGGCTGCACGACGACGGTACGCGGACCGTGGAGCCGGCCGCGGCCCCGGATCAGCTGGATGCCGGCACCTTTTGCCCACTCGACCTGGCCGGAGTCGTTCCAGTGCGAGGTGAACCCGTCGCGCCGGTCCAGGACGGCCCGCGTGTCCAGTGTTCCGGTGACGGCCTCGGCAGCTCCGGCCACAGCACGGGCCGCGCGTAGGGCCTCGCCGCTTCGCAGGAGCGCCTTGCTCGGCATGCAGGCCCAGTACGAGCACTCGCCGCCGAGAAGCTCCGACTCCACGATGACGGCGGACAGTCCGCGTTTCACCACGCGTTCGGCCACGTTTTCACCGACGGCGCCGCCGCCGAGGACGATCACGTCGTACGTGGTGGTGGCGTTGGCGGTGGATTCGGTGTTGGCGGTGGATTCGGTGTTGGCGGCATCGGCGTTGGGCTGGGCGGCGCCGGTGTCCTGCTGCTCGCGGCTGGCTTCCTGGTCAGGTCCGGTCGTTCCTTCGCTCATGTCCCCAGTGAACCTCTCGTCGCAAGGAAGGACCGCCGCCGGTGTCGTCCAGTTTCCTACCTGCGGTCAGACGTAAAGGGTTGGTAACCGATCCACCGGCATCGAAACCTTGCGGAGCGGCGTCGGGGGGCCTGTGCTGGGCTGGTCGGGCGAGTGGCCACGGGTGTGGGTGTCGGTGCGTGGTGGTTGGCTGACCTGCGTGACCGAGACCGGTGAGAACGCGCCCGCGGAGCGCAAGGGGCTGCCGATCCTGGCGTTCGAGTCCATGACGGCGTGGGACAGCTGGCTCGCCGAACAGCACCCGGACTCGAACGGGGTGTGGCTCAAGTTCGCCCGAAAAGGCTCCGGCCTGACCTCTGTCACGTACGCCGAAGCCGTCGAGGTGGCGCTGTGTTATGGCTGGATCGACGGGCAGGCGGCATCGTTCGACGAGGCCTGCTGGCTGCAGCGGTTCGGGCCACGGCGCTCGCGCAGCGTGTGGTCGAAGATCAACCGGGCCAGGGTGGAGGCATTGTCCGAGCAGGGGAGGATGCGCCCAGCCGGACTGCGCGAGGTCGAGCGGGCGAAGGCAGACGGCCGGTGGGATGCCGCCTACGACCCGCCGAGCACCGCGACCGTGCCCGACGATCTGGCTGCCGCGCTCGCGGACAACCCGGCCGCGCGTGACTTTTTCGCCGGCCTCAACTCCCGCAACCGATTCGCGATCCTGCACCGGATCCAGGGCGCCAAGAAGCCGGAGACCCGCGCTCGGCGGATCGCGAACTTCGTCGAGATGCTCAGCCGGGGCGAGAAGGTCTACCCCTGACCTCGCCGGACCTCACCTTTGCGGCGTGTCGGGGGCGGGTTGGCAGCTGGCGCGGTCGGGTCGCCACCCGCCGGGTCAGACTTCGGGGTAGGTCAGCTCGATGTCGTGCTGGTGATGCTCGCCGCCGGTCACGCGTACTCCACTCGCGGCCGGCGGATACATGGTGGCGACCAGCGTGTAGTCGCCCTCTGCCAGCTCGGCGAATCGGTAGTGCCCGGACGGTCCCGATGCCGTCACCCGCGCGACACGTCCCCACGAGTCGACCAGTGTGACCCGGGCATCGCGCAGCGGGTTGCCGGTGGTGCCCCGAACAGTGCCGTAGAGCTGGCCGCCGCCGACCAGTTCGATGTCGCGCCGGATCCGACCCTGTTCCGGTACGCGGACGGCATGGGCGTCGGGGCGGTAGCCGAGGGCGTTGACCGCCATGGTGTACGCGCCTGGGAGCAGGTCGATGAGGGCGTACGAACCGTCGGTGCTGGTAGCGGCGCTGGCCACCACCTCGCCGAGCGGGTTCGCCAGGGTGACGCTCGCACCGGTCACCGGCTCACCGGCGGCACTGCGCACGGTGCCGTACGCGCCGCTCTCGCCGGTGAGGGTGAACTCGAGGACGGTCCGCGGGTCGCGTACGCCGACGACCTGCGCGTGCGGGTGGTATGCCTGCACGCTCGCGATGAGAAGGTACGCGCCGACGGCCGGTGCGGTCAGCTCGTACATCCCGTCGCCCAAAGCGATGCTCCGGGTGATCTCGAGTCCGGTGAGGTCGCACAAGGTGAGGACGACGCCAGGGATCGGTCGCCCGTCCGCCTGCGCGATGCGTACGTGAATCTGCCGTTCGGTGTCATCGGGCGCCGCGTCACCTTCGTGCTGGTCGGCGTCGGCTGGCGGGGCTGCTGGTTGGGTGTGGCCGGCCGGGTCACTCACCTGGTCGGGTTCGGATCGCGTGGCGTACCTGCCGCGGTCGCCGGGTTGGCCGGGTAGCGAAATGGCCGCCTGTGGTTCGGCGGTCTGCCGGGGGTGCACGCGCCCGCTGGCCTCGGCCGGGACGTGGCGCTGGAGCGGGGTCTCCGTCAACAGGATGGCGAGCACGACGGCCACGGCCAGCACGGGTACGCCGTACGCAAAGACGCTCGGGCCCTGTCCACCGGCCGACCGCTCGGCGTCCAGCGCACCGAAGGCGGCCGTGCCAAGGACGGCACCGAACTGGACCGCGCAGATGACCACCGCAGTCGCGACGCCGGTGCCCCGCAGGGGTGCGGCGTTCTGCACGGCGACGACGAGGACGGGTACGACCAGACCGGCGCCGATACCGAGGCCGGCCATCGCGAACGCGTCCTGCCACGGCGGCGTGTCTGGTCCGAGGAGCGCGAGCCCGCCCAGCGATACGGCGGCCACCATGGAGCCGAGAACCGGTAGCACCTTGTAGCGTCCGGTCCCCGCCATCATTCCGCTGGCGAGGAGCGCTCCTGCCACGACGCCGGCGGCCACCGGAAACATCAATAGGCCAGATTCGGTGGTCGTCGCGTTTTTGAGGAGTCGCAGGGCTCCGGGAAGTTGGCCGAGTCCGCTGAACACCGTACCGCCGACGAGCAGGCAGATCAGTCCGGCGATGGCAAATGATCTCGTACGAATGAGGCCCAGTGGAATGAGCGGATCGATGGATTTCCGCTCGACGACGACGAACAGGGTGGCGGCGGCAATTGTGCCTGCGCCCAGTCCGAGTATTGTCGGCGAACTCCATTCGTAGCGCGTTCCGGTCCACGAGGCCAACAGGACGAATCCGGTCGCCGCGCACCCGAACAGCACAGCGCCCAAAACGTCGACCACCGGACCATCGTCGGTCGCCGGACGTCTTGTGGGCTTGATGATCAACGTCACGAGTACGAAGGCCGGGACAATGAGTGCGGCACCCCCCGCCAGGCACCAGCGCAAGCCCACCTGGTCGACCAGGGCGTTGGCGATAGGCGGTCCGACGAGGAACGCCAGGCTGACGACTCCTGCGTACCAGCCCACATATCGCGCCCGCCGACGGGCCGGAACGAATTCGGCGACCATGGTGAGCGCGCTGACGACAATGCCGCTTGCACCGATACCGAGGAGCGCCCTGAACACAATGAGCTCGATCACGCTTTGCGACAAACTCGCCAGTGCCGCGCCGGCGCCGAAAACGATAAGCGCAAACTGCAAAATGCCCTTGCGGCCGAAGAGGTCGCCGAGCTTGCCGAATACTGGAGTGGCGACAATCGTGGCGAGAAGATAGGCAGTCGCCAACCACGGTGTCAGGCTCGCGCCGGCCAGTTCCGCGCCGATCACGGGAGTGAGAGTCGCGACCGTGCTCAGGTCGAGGGCGGCCGCACCGAGAGCGAGGGTGAGGGCCGCGACCACCCCAGCCTTCCGGACCGGATTCGCTGAGGCGCGGGGCCCGGCGGGGGCGTGGGGCACACGCGAGTCCAGCGGCTGGTCGGTGTGCGGTCTTGGCGACGTACGGGTGCTCGACGTTGCCTTGAGGTCGGTCGTCGACACGTTCCTACCCCCGGGGAAGTCCTTCACTAAGATCACTCTACGGCGCCATCTCGACACGCATGGCCATCAGTATCGGGGTGTCGGGGGACGAGTTCCGCGCCGCCCCCAGGCAGCGTCGCCGGCTCGGAGATCCCGATAGGCTTCGACAACACTCGGGCCGTTAGCTCAACTGGCAGAGCAGCGGACTTTTAATCCGCGGGTTCTGGGTTCGATCCCCAGGCGGCCCACCATCTCCCCAGGTCAGCGAAGTCCAGCACTTGCCGACCAAGATCATCTCCACACTTAACCCCCACTTTTGGCACCTCCGGACGTCGGAACAATCTGCTCCAGGACCGCCGCCGCACCCGTGCTGGCAACTCGGCGTCCCATGTAGATGTCCTGAGTCATCGACACCTTCGCGTGCCCCAGCTGGTCAGCAGCAGCCCGCGCGGACAGACCAGCCTCATCCATCAGTGTGGCCACCGTCTTCCGGTAGACATGCGAGGTCACCCACTCGTAGCCCGCCTGGTCGAAGGCCTCCCGCAGGTCACCGGCAGTGTTGGACGGATCGCGCAGCCCGCCGAGCGGTGCACCGAACACCGGATCGGTCGGCTCCGCATCCGAGTCCCACCGACCCTTCAGCATGTCGACCGCCCACGACGGCAACACGAGCGTGCGCCACCCATTCTTCGACTTCGGACGCGGCTTGATGACGAGACCCTTCCCTCGGAGCCTGACAACCGTGCCGCGCACCTCCACTGTGCCGACGTTCAGGTCCAGCGCGTCCCAGACGATCGCCGCCGTCTCTCCGATGCGCAGACCAGTTGCCAGCATCATGTCGGTCAAGTCGGGTAGGTCGCGCTCGATCGCCTGCCTGTTCGCCGCAATCCTGGCTCGAAGATCCTGCGCCTCCGCGATCGTCAGCGCCCGGACAGACTTCGAGCCGGCCTCGATACGTGCGATGTCACGAGCTGGATTGTGGGTCAACGCCTCATGCCGAGCCGCCAAGCCGAACATCCCGCTCAACACGGTGCGGACCAGCTTCGCCGCACTAACCCCGTGGTTCGCGCGCACCGACTTGACGAACCGATCCGCCCTGGAGACCGTCGCCTCCCGAATCCGCAGACCACCCAAGGCCGGGATGACGCTGCGTTCCAGGTGATACCGGTACGCCTCCAACGTCGTTGGCGACCGATCGAGAACACTGATCTCCGCGAACCACAGCTCGGCCAGCTCCGAGATCAGAGTGTCCGCCCGGATATCGGAGTCAGCATCGGCACGGACACGATCACGGATCGCCTCACGCAGACGATTGCGAGCCTGCTCCTTCGTCCGGCTGGAACGCTCGACCGTACGCACGATGCCGTCGTAGTCACGGACCTTGCAGGTGGCCCGGAACCCGGTGGTGGTCGGGTAGATGCGTATGTGCCCATGCGTTCCGACCGGAAGCGGAGGGCGAGCCATCAGGCCGCCTCCTGCTCCTGCACCCACGCAAACACGTCCTCCGCGACGTACCGCAGGTGCTTGCCGATGCGCCTCGACTTCGGCCCGATCCCGGTGTACCGCCAGCGGTACAGCGTGGCCACCGGGATGCCGAGGTAGTCCGAGACGTCCTTGACAGTCCACAGTCGTTCAGGTCGTACGGTGCTCATCTCTCCACTTGCCTTCC
Organism: uncultured Actinomycetota bacterium; assembly: GCA_963720325.1. GTDB lineage: Bacteria > Actinomycetota > Actinomycetes > Propionibacteriales > Actinopolymorphaceae > Thermasporomyces. The sequence goes on from CAVRFE010000002.1 coordinate 336,989, forward strand.
TGTGTTGGTTGGGACCTGCGCGGTGACACGTACGTGTCAGCCGGTGGTGGCGATCTCTTCTTTGCCGATGCGTCGTCGTTCGCGGGCGAGTGCGGCGGAGGTGTTGGCCAGGAGTGCGTCGCCGGTGGTGTGCCAGCCGGTGCCGGCGTAGACGAGTTCACCGATGACCTCGAGGACTTGGTGCTCGAGGAGGTGCGTGGTGTTCGGCGCGGAGGTGGTGGGCGCGGCGGTAGTCGACACGGGCTTGGCGCAGCTGCCGGAAGGTGGCGGAGTAGCGGCGGGACTTGGTGAAGAAGTGGCCGCCGTAGCCGAGCATGTGCGCCCAGCGTCGCATCCGCCGGTACGGGCTGGCCTCGTAGTCGGTGAAGCCCTGCTGGCCTCGGGCACCGAGCCGCCAGCAGGCGTCGATGATCCGGCCGGGGTGGGTGTCGGTGGCGTAGTAGCCGACCGTGGACGGGGTGAGCCGGCGGGAGACGTGGCCGGCTGCTTCGGTGGCTTTGGTGGCGTACTTGGCCAGGTACCCGGCCACGGCGGTGCCGGACAGCAGCCGCTTACGGCCGGCGTGGTCGAGCTCGGCGGTGACCCGTTCCTCTGACAGTGGGTCGTCGGCTCGGACGCGGACGGGGCGGATGTCGAGTTGGGTGCCCCATTCCAGGAGCCAGCCGGTGGGTTGGTCGACGAGCCGGGTGCGGGCGTCGTCGAGGACCAGGCCGTGGGTGACGAACCGGGTGGTCTCGACGGCTTGGCGGAGTACCCAGATGAGCAGGAACTGGTTCGCCCACGCCGGCGGGGCGATCACCTTGTCGCGGTCGTCGGGGTCGATGCCGTCGAAGCGGGCCAGGATGTGGAAGTGCACCAGCCCGCGCTTTTGGAACTCGGCGCACTTGCCGAAGGAGATCCGGGCCCTCTCGGTGTGGCCCGTGGTCGCGGGCGTAGCGGCCCAGGAGCCGGTTCGCGGCGATGGTGGTACGTCGCCACAGTTCGGAGGCGTAGCCGTTCCAGACGGCGTGGTGGTCATAGTCGTAGCAACGGGGGCACAGCGGCTGCCCGAGCCGATTGTCACCGTCCTGCGTGCCGGCGCATGCACCGCAGGTCGACACCGTGTGGACACAAGTCCGGGGTCTTTCGGGCGCGGCAGCGGCGCCGGCTGGTTCTTCTTGTTCGGTGCGCTTGGGTGTGGACGAGGCCGAAGCCGGGGGCGGTGGTGGTGGCGAACACCGCCGGATGCCCACCCACCGAGGCTGGGACGCCTTTGCCGCCCTTCATCCCGGCAGCGACGAGCTGGTAGGCATCGGCCCGGTAGATCTCCGCACACGACGCACACACCGCCGCCCGCCGGTTCCCGCACGCCTTGTAGACAACGCCGTCCGGCATGTCACCCGTCGACGAGGCCGCCTCGGAGACGACCTCACCGGTCCGGGTGTCGACGGTCGTGCGTGCGGACCCGGCCGGTCAGCCGAACGGGCTGGGAGCAGCCGGCGGCCGAGTGGACGTGAGCGAGCCAGCGGTGGTAGCCGGGCTGGGCGGCGCGGGCAAGGGCGGTGGTGTCGGCGGCGTACTTGTCGTAGCCGGCCAGGTTCTGCGACATCGATGGACCTCTCGGCAGCGGCCACCGCCCCCGGCACCGGGTGGGTGTCGGGGGTGATGGTTGGTGTCGAGCCGGTCATGCCGGCAGCTTTCGACGGGCGTGCAGTGGTGTGACGACGGGCCGGCCTGCGCCTTCGCGGGTGGCGCAGGTGGGGCAGAGTGCGTTGTCGTCGTCGATGACCCAGCCGAAGTCGGCCAGGTCTTGCTTGTCGCAGGGCAGGTCGGGGTGCAGGGTTTCGAAGTCGGCGTCGCAGCTGTCACAGGACGCGCCCCACACGGTGTAGGAGCGGACGCTCATGCCGCCACCCCACGTTCCTGCCGTACCGGCGTGAGGGTGTGGAGGGGTTGGCCGCAGCCGACACAGCGGCCGTCGGGGCCGGTGGTGTCGCAGTGGTGGGGGGTGTCGTGGAGGGAGGCGCGGATTCCTGCGCCGATGAGCGATGGCGACCAGGGCGAGGGCGAGGATGCCGAGGGTGGCGAACAGCCACCGCGGATCGCTTGTTGGTTGACGAGGCTGCCGGTGGCGGTGCCCAGGCCGTAGGCGACCGGGATACCGATGGCGAGGACGGCGAGGGTGGGCGCGAAGCGTCCGAACGCGGCCTTGCCGAGGATGAACGCGACGACGACGAGGCCGGCGACCACGATCGTTGCGGTGGTGGTGAGGGTTGTGGTGGTCATGCTGCTTCTCCTTCGTGTAAGTGGTCGTGGAGGTGTCCGGTCAGTTCGTGGTGGCAGTCGACGCAGCAGCCGAGCGAGGTCGGGATGGTGTAGCCGGCGTCGTCGTGGCAGAGCGGGCAGATGCGTCGGGCGGCGAGGGCTTTCTCGATGGCGTGCAGCTGCGCCAGCGTGGGGATCCGCTTGGGTTTGGCGAGGTCGATGCGGTACAGGTAGGCGACGGCTTGTTGGCCGTACCGCATCCACAGCACCTGTGCGGCGATCGGCTGCCCGCCGGGCCTGAGTTCCAGGGTGAGGAGTTGTCGTTTGGTGGCCAGCCGTCCGGGGCCAGGTGCCAGCCGTAGGTGGGCAGTCCGCCGTGAGCGGTGCCGTCGGGGTCGTAGAACGCCAGCCGATAACGACGGCTGCGGAGCGACGTCGACGACCAGGCCGTGAACGTCGTTTCTTGGTGCGGGGGCCGTGGTAGTCAGCCATGGCTGTCACCGCCTTGGGGTCGAGGACGAGCACTTGGTCGTGGTGGCCGGTGAGGTGGCGGTGTTCGTCGGGGGCGTTGAACGCGGCGGTCGGCGGCGTTGCGGTAGGCGGTGGCGGTCAGGCCGCAGCTGCAGGACCATCCCCACGGGAAGCCGGCCACGATGGTCTCGGCGAAGTCAGCAGCATCAGCGTGAGTGAGGAAGTCGCACCGGTCGGTGTCTCGTACCGAGTCAGCGGTGACGAGCTGGGCAGTGTTGCGCACCACCCGGATCACGTGGGTGTTCATGCGGCGGCCCCCCGTCCTCGTCCGGAGCGGATGGAGACGGAGCGGGCGACGAGGGTGTCGATGTCGTCGTCGGTCAGGTAGGCGGACCGGAATTTGAAGGGGCGTGCTTCTTCGGCCATGAAGAAGCCGACGCCGGGTACGGACAGGTCGAGTTTGGAGGCGTCGAAGCCGAGGTCGGAGTACTGATCGCCCAGGATCATGTCGCGAGGACGCTGGTGTGGCGCAGCGGAAGGCGCACCGGTAGGAGAAGATGTCCCGCAACTTCGTCGGGACCACCGTGGCTGAGGGCCTCTGTGTGGCGGCGACGACGACGATGCCGACCGCCCGGCCGAGCGCGACGAGTTCGAGCAGGTTGTTGATGAACTCTTCTTGCTGGTCGCGGGTGCCGAACAGGGTGGTGAACGCGGCGAGTTCGTCGACCAGGACGAAGATGAGGTCGGTGCCGTCACCTCGGCGGATCTTGCGCCGCCGTTGCCGGGAGAGTGTGGTGTAGCGGCGTTCCATCTCTTCGATGAGTTGCCGCAGTACGTGGTTGGCCAGGTCGGGGTCGCGGCCGACGAAGAAGTCGAGGGTTTCCTGCCACATCATGAGTTCGACCAACTTGCCGTCGATGCCGATGATCCGGCCGTCGGTGGTTTGGGAGATGTGGCCGATGATGTTGGACAGGAACCCGGACTTGCCGGCGCCCATCACCCCGCCGGCGAGCAGGTTGCGGTGCACCAGGGGGATGTCGACGTTCTCGCCGTACTCGTCGATGCCGATGTGGATCGGGTCGTACGCGGACAGCCCCGACACCTGCGGGTTCGGGCTGGCGGGGCTGGGGTGGGTGGGGTTGCCCCCGGCCTTTCGGCCGGGGACCACCTTGAGCAGGCTAGACATAATCACTGATGTCCTCTCCGGTAGCAGTGCGCACCGCCAGCTCGTCGACGCGCACCGTTGTGGGGGTGTTCTTCTTGGTGGGTTGGGTAGTGACCGCCGTCTTTGTCTCGGTGGCCTTGAGTGCGTCGATGTCCGCCGCGCTGGGTTTCTGGCTGTCGCGGTAGGCGGCGACAGGGGTAGGCCGATGCCGACCGCCCAGGACGAGGCGGGGTTAGAGAGTGAGTCGACCGCCGGCACCAGGTCCGGGTCGGTCTTGTTGGTGTCGATCAGCCGCGACGGCACCGGAGTCTTGGCGGCCAGCAGGTCGCGGCGGGAGATGTCGATGCGGATCAGGTGGGAGAACTTCTTGTGCGCCTCCACCCGCCCTTCGCGGGCGTAGCAGGTCGACCCGAGCGAGGCGAGTCGTTCTTCCACGTCGTGACAGGTCACGCCTGCCACCAGGAACATCCAGGCCCGTTCCCCGATCCGGGTCGGGTAGATGAACGCCAGCCAGGGCAGTCGGCCGGAATGGTTTCGGAGCCCGTTCTCGGCCATGAACGCCCGCAGCCGATGCCGGGTCACATCCAGCCAGAACAGCGCGACGATCACCCGTCGTACGGGTGGGACAGACAGGCCCGCCGTGACGGGGGCGACCAGCACACACGCGGCCGCCCAGGCGGGAAGGTCCTGCCGGGTCAGATAGATGAACACCGTCACCACGCCGACCGATGCGGCGATCTCCGGCAGCCACCGCCACAACGCCAACAGCAGCTGCGCGGCCCAGCGTTGGTGGAGTTTCGGCTTGACGTCCTCGACGAGGCGAACCCGGTTGCTTCTGCCTCTTCGTCCTTGTCTGGGCATGGCCGGCTCACCCGGCCTTCGGCAGGTCGCTGCCGAGCTGCTCGTTGACCAGATCAGCCCTGGCCTGCAGCCAGCGTGGCGATCAGCCGGTCCAACAGGCCGGCGTCTTCGACAAAAGCCATGACCCGAGCCGGTTCGTGCCCGCCGCCCAGGTTGAGCCTGACGTAAGGGGCGGCGCTTCTGGCGACGGCGTGTGCCTCGACCTGGCTGTGCTCGCCCAGATGCAGGTACGTGACGAGGTGGCTGCGCGCACGTCGAAATGGATGTCGCTGTGGGTAGAGTTGGACATGACGAACTCCCCTTTCGGGTGGAGTGAGTTGGAAGGCAGAGAGCCGGACGGTTTGGACGCCAGGCCCGGCTCTCCGCCTGTCTATGTGGAGCGGCCCCTACCGGGGCCGTTCTCATTTGTGCTTGCTGTGCGCGCCAGCAGCGGCGCACCCGCCACCTTGGGCGGGACCTCACTCAGATGCAGATGCACTCGACTCCGATACACAGGTGTCGCGTTCACGAGATGACAGCTCAGGCAGCCTTCACCGACGCCTTCGTGTCCAGGGACTTGGCCCGATAGGCAACGCCGTTCCGGCCATTAGTCGCCCACGGCATGGCTTCCAGCTCGACCGGGTTCACGGTCTGTCCCACAGCCACCTTCGGCGGTGCACCCGCCACAGTCACCATGAGCACATCCGCCCCGTTCTCAGCATCGAGCGCCATCACCTGAACGACGAACAACAGCTCGCCGGTCCTCCGATCAGCCTTGTGCCGACCCTCGTTATCGGTCTTCGGCTCCGAAACCTTCGTCACCGTGAACGTGGTCCGCGACGTGTCCAGAAACAACTTCATGAGTGCTCTCCTCCTTGGGAGATCTGATCGATCGAGGCGCTTTGCCTCACTGCACCTAGAGAACCGTGGAGTGACGGAACGCCGACACCACGTAGTTCGATCACTTGCGGACGAGTTGGAACGCCTGATAACGTCCCAAGACGTTCTAAACGTCCCAAACGGGGAGGGCAGTGGGTTGACGAACGAGCGACTGCGCGGAGCGATCCAGGCCGCCGGCCTGACACTCGACGACGTTGCCGACCGGATCGGCGTTGCGCCGAAGACAGTTGAGCGGTGGGTGACCACGAGCAGGTTGCCGCATCGCGTACACCGTGCTGCTGTCGCCAAGTTGCTGAACGTTGACGAGGGCTACACCTGGCCGGTGGTCGTTCAGGACCCGCGCACGCAGTCAGCCAGCCGCGCGGAGCTGGTCGACTTCTACCCGTCCCGGTCGGCGGTGCCTCCGGAGCTGTGGCGCCAGCTGCACGACCAGGCGGTGGAGTGCTTCGACTTCCTCGCGTTTGCGGGTCTGTTCATGCCTGAGCAGATCGACGCGTTCGTGCTGCGCCTGGTGAAGAAGGCGGAGAACGGCGTTCGTGTGCGCATCCTGATTGGTGATCCCGACGGCAACGCGGTCGCGGTTCGCGGTCGCGAGGAAGAAGTCGGCGATGGGATGGCCCAGCGGGCCCAACTGTGTCTGCGGTACTTCCGCGGCACCGCCGACGTCAAGGGGCTGCAGGTCCGGTTGCACAACACGACCCTGTACGCCTCGATCTACCGTGCCGACAACGTAGCGCTGGTTAACACCCACGTGTACGGCTCCACGGCTGCCCAGAACCCGGTACTGCACCTGCAGCGAGTTCCCGGTGGGCGGGTGTTCGACAACTACCTGCAGTCCTTTGACACCATCTGGGCCAGCGCCAAGTCCGCCGATGCTTTCATCAAGAGCGCGGCATGACCCGAGTCGACTTCTGGGATGACCCAGACGCGCCAGCGCCGAACAGCATCGTGCCGTCCGTGACCGCCGTCGTCGTACAGCATCGCGAGCTGCTGCTCATCCACAAGGTCGACAACAATCGATGGGCTCTTCCCGGCGGGGCGATCGACCTCGGAGAGTCCAGCGTCCAGGCGGCCATTCGGGAGACCCAAGAGGAGACCGGAATCGAGATCGAGATCCTCGGGCTCATCGGTGTCTATACCGACCCACGACACGTCATGCGCTACGACGACGGCGAAGTCCGCCAGCAGTTCAGCCTGTGCTTCCGAGGCGTACCAACCGGTGGATCGCTGCGACCGCAACCATCAGAGACAAAAGCCGTGCGGTGGGTGTCATTCGACGACCTCCCAGACCTTGACATCCATCCCTCGATGCAAGCCCGCATCGACAACGGCCTGGCCTGGGAGCCTGGCAACGCAACGGCCGTTAGCTAGCGGCGAGGCGAGCCTCCACGCGCGCCACATGCTCAGCGAGGACGGGCCGGGCCTTGGTGATCGCACGGTGGACCTCTGATTCGGGCGGGTACCGGGTAAGGATCTCCTCGATCCTCTCGTCGAACGTCAGCCGTTGGCCTTGAGGGCCCGTTGTCATGTCCGCGTACACGAGGGCGTCCATGACTGGACTTTCCTCGAGCGGATACGGAGCGAGCTCGTCGACCAGGCCGCGGACCTCGGCTTCGAACCGCGCCCCCGAGTGATGTGCGACAAGCGCCGCCAAGCGTGCAGGAAAGCCGCACCGCTCTAGATGCCGTGCGCCGTCGATTGGATGGCAGCCAGTCGTCTCCAGTTCGGGCGCGTACCCGATGTCATGTAGCCACGCAGCTGCGACGAGCAGGTCTCGCTCGCCAACGTCCACAACCGAACTGACCTCATCCGCGCGGGTGGCGACTGCCTGCACATGACTCCACCGATCATCGAGCGGAGTCAGCAATTGTCTAGCCATCTCAGCAGCGGCCTCTACGCCCCTTGCCACTCGCCTGACGCTACCTCACGGTACGTAGCAACCTTCCGCCGGTTGCGAGGCCCAAAGGACACAGGCCGCCTGTGGAGAAGTGCCGCCGCGAAACCTGAAACTCGGGCATCCTTGATCCTCCGGGACGGGGCCACCCTCGTTCGCGCCGGCCGCGCCCATGTGGAGGTGGGGCGAGAGCGTCGGAAGGTCACCCGGCGACGTACACCAGAGTCCTAGAACGCGTCGCTGAAGCCGAGCGGCGGTCGGTCGGTCGGACGGATGTCGTTGATGTGGAACCACTCAGGTGGACCCGTCCGGCCGGGCTGGTCGCAGGACTCGACGCAGCCCTCCCAGTAGTACGTGGGTCGACGACGCCAGCCGACGAGTTGGCCGGGACACCGGTCGCCGAAGACCTGTACCTCGACCCAGCGGGGCCCGAACGGTCGAAGTCGATCCACCGGAAGCACACCACTTTGGCGTTCGAGGTCGGCCTCCCAGACGGCATGACCGTGCCACGTGCCGTCGATGCGCTCCCAGGCTGAGAGCCGCCCGGTCCAGATGCCTCCCGCCGAGACGAGCACGGTGCGAGGGGCAATCCGTCGCCGGTCACGGTCTACCAACCTCCTACAGTATCGAACGCCTGTTCGATCGATAGGCGGTTCCGAAGGCCACCCTGGTGTGGTCGGGGTCCGCGGGGTCATGATGAATGGGCGGCGCCTTGGGCGACCAGGAGCCGCCGGGTCCCGTGGCGGCAGAACGCCGCGTGAGTACGGTTAGTAACGCTGCGGGACCCCGAGAGGATCCCTGCGATGAGTCCGGCCGATGACGATGATGCGCCGGCCACCCGGCTCCGGATCGACGACAAGATCGCCGCCGAGGCGTCGGAGGTGGCGGCCGCGCAGGAGGCATGCGCCGAGGCCGCTTACGACCTGGCCGACGCCTGGGATGCGATCGGGAACGCACATCGCGACCGGCAACCAGCCGAGACCATCGACGATGCCCCGGCCCGTGCAGCTGCTCCGTACCGGGAAGCGGTAGCCGCGCTGCGGCATCGCCGTGCCGAGCTGGCCATCCTGGAAACCGAGCGCCGGAAGATCCTGCGCCGGACCCGCCGCCGGCCAGAGCCGCGCTGACGCTACATGACCTGACCGGGACCCCATCACGCTTCATCGTGAGCATGACGCCGACGACATTGGGAGTGCCCCTTCTACGCCATGCCCGGACTGCCATCCAGGTGGGGAGGATGCCGAGGTCACTACTCCTCGCCGACAGTCACGACAAAATCCGACGCGCTATGCGATCATGGTCCCGGCCGGAGCAAACCCATCGACGGACACTCGGGGGAGCCAAATTGTCAGTCGTAGAGGAATACTGGTCAGGAGTCCTCCGGCGCCTTCAAGCCGAAGTCGACGTATTCAATCGACTGATCTCCCACAAGGGCGAGAAGGGCCAGGAAAATGAACTCGCACTCTCCAGAATCCTTGAACGCTTGATACCGCGCAGATACGGCATAGGCTCCGGCTTACTAATCGACTCCACTGGCAACGAGTCCCAACAGACAGATATAGTCGTCTTCGATCAGGCCGAAGAGCCCGCACTCCTAGCGCAGACGACTCAGGTCCTATTTCCTGTCGAGAATGTTCATATCTGCATCGAGGTTAAGACGTCAGTTGCAAGAAAGGACATTATTGACGCTGGAAGAAAACAGGAAAGCCTGATGAGGCTTAACCCGGTAGGCGGACGAAAGGGACCGCTCTCCGCCTTTCTCGGCTACTCAGGGTCAATCCAGCCCGAGACTCTCGTTGAGCACATAAACGCGCTACAAGGTGACCACGTTGACAACCGGCCCGACATTATCTGCGTCCTCGAACTTGGGCTGTTTGCGGCACGAGAGTCGTTGCTCTCATGGAAGCGGTCAGAAACGGCCGCCAACGGCTACATCGTTGGTCTCACGTGTCTCCACGAGCGGGAGGAGACCGTACGGGTTCCTGGCAGATTCCGACAGCCCCCAGAGGAACATACAGACGGCGACTACTTCGAAGGCGGTTCCGTCTATCCGATCGTCAAAGCGGCCGGTACCTATTGGATCGCAGAACCATCGAGAGCACTTCTGCTTTTCTGTGAGACCTTGATAAACGCCCTGTCCACTCGCGAACGGCGAGACCTGCCGGCGATGAGCAGCTACATAACACCAACCGCACGAGATCTCTTGATGCTAAGTGACTAGAAGATCCGACAGCCCAAACTGCTCAAGAACCGACCGCGTATCACATCTCGGCCAAGCCGCAGAATCACAGATTTCGAGCATCGATGGCCTCAGTGGATTCGCCAAGACGTCCTCAGTTACTACAACGAAGTTGGCCTTCCTGATGCTGAGGTCTCGTGCCAGCATAGCGACAGCACCAACGCTCGGATCGCGTCCATCCACTGTCTCAAATCCGAGGTCGAAGCCAAGAACCTGTTGGACCTGATTCATTACCCAGCGCTCATGCTTAATGTTGGTGGCACAGAAGCCCAAACTTCCACTAACACCGTGGGCCCAGCCAAGCACCGGCTCGGAACGTGCCAAGACATCAAGATCGTCTACCACTTCCTTCGGAAAGCCAAAGTCCTTGTTTTCAACCCTAATTGTCAACTCTCGCCAGAGAGTACCCATTTGGTCGAGGCGAACACAACTAGAAAGTGTCAAGAGGCCGGTCACGTCGGTGACGTAGAGTGTGGACACCGCTGGCTCAACCCTCTTGCCCCGTGGCTGAGATCTCTCGGAGCGACCGAAGCTCGCTGGTCGACACGCGAAGCAATTCAAGGACCTGAGGTCGGGCTAATACACCGGCATCCTCAGCGTCGGTCAATGTATTTACAAAGCCCCTGCCATACTGCTGCAGCCGAACCCGCGGCCTGTTCTGTACGCGCTCAGGATTGTACGTCCCCCCGCGACTTTTCCTATATTCGGCCTCGCGATTCACCAGCTCATACAAACCTTCGCCCGCCAATCCGAGGTCGCTAAGGCGAATGGCGATCGCGCGCAAGCTCACATTGTAGTGATTGCTTAAGCTGCCAACCTCCGCTGTCGTCGCTACCAAGCGCGTTCCGAAGCGTCGTCGGACGTAGGCCCGGAAGTGATCATCGGGCATCAACAATGAAGCCGCGACACGGTTGCACCAGCTCTCAACGCCACGGTTCTGTCGAGTCAGACACACCGACTCATCCCGCAAGCTCAGGTGAGCTAGCTCATGAACGTAGGAGAACAGCCTCGCTCGGTATGCATCCTTGGTGTTTACTGCCAAAAGCGGTGTACTTTCGTGCGGGAGAGAAAAGCCTCGCACGGCATCCTCACCGAGTGGAAGATGGAGGACGAGCAAGCCAACATCCTGTAAACGCTGACGCATGGCCTTTGCGGCATTCGCCTCTGAAACCGGCGAGGTCTGATCAGTAACCGTCCATTGCAGCCAGTTCCGCAACCTCACGCCTGCATTACCAGCATGCTCACTGGCCAACACCTTCGGGATTTTCGGACTATCGCTACGAGTCCTGTCCCGGACCCACGACGCGACCCGCTGTGCACGTTCAGCAAGTCGCAGCGCCTCCACGGAGGCAGCACCCGGCTGACCCTCCTCCGTACTGACTCGCATCCGGTAGGCGACCGGGACTGGAGTTACTGAAGGCGCTTCTGTGAGGAAGAAGAAGCTCTCCGGCCTGTGCAGGCTCCTAGCGAGAGCGTGGAACTGAGTCATGGTCGGCTGAGCACTCTCGGACGTCCATGCCCGTACCGTGTCCGGCGCAACACCAAGCGTCCCAGCCAACTCCGCCGCCGACACTCCGACGTCCGCCATTGCCCAAGCGAGGACGCTTCCAGTGAGCGGGACTGGCTTAACGGCCATGTTGCCATTCAAACACAATCTGTAACGCCGTTTGGCGAGTTGATCAAATTCCTACTCCGGCCACTTCCGGCCGTCTGGCACCACCTGGACTCGCCGCAGCTTCGGCGCCCACAAGGTGATCCGCGTCATGTGTGATCCGCGTCATGTGTGATCCGCCTCATGGGCGGGTGATGACTTTCCCTACGTTTTCAAGGGCGGCCCGAACCGGGCCGCCGCGCCCGCCTCAACGGCGCCGGCTCTCCCTCCGCGCCTTGACGGCGCCCGGTCGGCCCGGCGCGGCTGGGCGCGCAAAGGAGGGCCGCCAGAGACTCTGACGACCCTCACCGCGGGCGATGCCCGGCTTCGTTCAAACCGGCGGTGGCCGGGGCGGGCCGGAGGCTTTACCCACCTCGCTTGGTCCAGGTCCCGAAGACCGGGGGCCCACGGCGGACGGTAACGGCCGGGCAGCCAGCTGCCCGCCGAGCCGGACGAGGCTACGGGCCCCCGGCCTCCCGGACCAAGCCAGGCCACCGGCCAAACCCTCCGACCCTCCGAGCATCGGTCGGCGCCAGGCTTTGCCCTCAGCGACTGGAGACAGTCCGGGTAGGCCTTGCCAGGGCGGTCCCGTGGTGGTCTGGTTGCCACGTCGTGCACAGCGAGGGTCATAGCGGGGCGAGTGCGTGTGCACGTCAGTGCTGGTGGCATGGGTCGAGACCCCACTTGTGTCGCCAGCCGCCCGGCGCGCCTCCAACGCGCCTGCACCGCATTCGGGGGCCACGGCGGTTTCGACCGCTAACGTTGGAGGATGGTCGAGCACGGCGATGATCGGCCGCCCGACCCGGCCGATGCCATCGGGCAACTCCGTCGAGATGCCGCCGAACTGCGCAAACGATCGGCGGAACTCCGCGCTGCCGCCCTGCGCCTTCGCGAGCAGGCAGACAATCGGCGCGAGAGCTGGACCAAACAGCGCCATGCCTTCACGGTCAGACTGGCTGCCGAGGCCGAGAGGCGTCAACGAGCCACCCAGGACCGCCCAGACGCACGGGCCAACGGAGACGTGGACCCAGACGAAAGGGAACGCCAGGTCGACCAACGCGAGGCCGCCGCAGACCAACGTGAACGCCAGGCGGACCAGCGCGACAAGACCGCCAACGACCGGGACGCCCTCGCCGACGACCGGGACGCCCTCGCCGACCTGCGCGACCGCGCCGTAGACGACCGAGAAGCTACAGCTAGCGCCGCCGAGCACCCAGACCAGGGAGACAGCCACGACCACGCCGCACCAGGCAGCGAGGACTAGCGTGGGGCAATGGCACCGGACCAAGCGGGAGACGAGCGCGAACCGGCTAACGAGGAGCCGGTCCCGAGAACCCGCCGCGAGGCCGCCAAGCTGCGTAGGCAGGCCGTCGAAGGCCGCGGCGATGCACGCCGCCTCCGCGCTCACGCCCACACGGCACACAAGGCGGACCAGGCCCGGCGCAGTGGCGAATCGTCCGAACGGGCGAGCCAGGCGCAGCACCGGCAACAAGACGCTCGCGACCGCGACGACGCACAAGCCCAACGTGGACGAGGACCCCGACGAGCGTCAACGCCTGGCCGACGATCGCGAGGCAGGGGCCGACGAACGCGAACGCCGGGCCGACCAGCGCGAAGACGATGCCGACGACCGAGACCGGCTCGCCGATGAGCGCGGGCGCCGAGCCGACGACCGCGACCGACACGCAGATCGGCGCGACGGACTTGGCCGACAAGCGCGACGCCATGGCGGACGATAGGGATGCCACCGCAAACCGGCGACGCCGCACCTAGCCGCCGTCGTGCGCAGCAGGCGTGGCGTTGACTGACTAGGGTGACGATGACCTGACTCTGGTCAGAGTGCCCGGCGAGCGATTCGGCGACGTATGTCGCCGAGCAGGCCAAGATCATCTCCACACTTAACCCCCACTTTTGGTCACCATCTGATCCCTGTCGACGACAACCAACGAGCAGGACCAGGACGACCGAGCGCCCAACCAGCGTTGAAGATTGCGCGGTTTCGCGAACAACGGCGATCGACCAAGATCAATTCCGCGGGTTCAGGGTTCGATCCCCTGGCGGCCCACACCTTCTGAGCAGGTAAGACGCGGTGCGGCTTCGGCTCTGCAGAGGGTGCGTGCCACGAGTTGAATGGTGGTTTCGTGGCACGACGGCCGAAGCTCGGGACACAAGAGTTACCTGTCGTTGGTCGGATGGGGTGAGGTCGGTCGCCTGCCCGGGGTCGGAAGAGATGCGTCGCTGTTCCGGGCGCCGGGCAGACAATGTGGCCGCGCCGGCGGCCTGCAGCTCCAGGGGTGGCGGTGCCGATCTTTGGGATGCCCGGCGGTATGGGCGCGGGCTTCACCATGGCTGAAGTTTGCGCAGGCGCCGGTTCCGGTTGCGTTGGTGGCGGCGACGTCGAACCAGTGCGAGGTGCCGTTTGTCCGCCCAGTGACCACCACGCTGCGTGCATTGGCCGGTGCGGTGACGACCGGACGAAGTGGCCGCTGCCGTACCAGATACGCAGGCGGTAGCCGATGATCGCCGCACCACTGTCGCTGGTGGGCGCTGTCCAGCGAAGGATGGGCAACGTGTTGCCCGGGCTCGGCGTTGCGATCTTCGGTACGCCGGCCCACGTTCGCGGTGTGACGGTGATCGACCGAGCCGACGATGCCGAACCCACGGCATTGGACCTCGACCACGAACGTGTACGCGGTCCCGTGGGTGTCCTCTCACGGGCTAGGCGGCGGGCTTGCCTGTCGGAGTGGCACGAGTCGGCAGCGCGCTGCTGGAAATCCGCGCGACAAGAACCCGCTGGCCTGTCTGTGCCCGCCGAGGCAGACTGCGGCTTCGTGGATGGCCCTTCTGTCGCGATGATTGCAGGAGAGCCTGCTCGGTAGCGCTGACGCCGAGGTTGCGCGGCACACAGCCCCGCCGGTGCACGTCATCGAGGCGGTTCACTGCGCTGAGCCGAGGCGAAGGGAGAGGGCGTGTCATGAGCCGTTGGCGAACGCCCCTACCCGAGCGTGCGATTGAGTGGGTGTCCGAGGTCCTCGGCAGTCCAATCCGTTCGGTGCGGGCCCTTACTGGCGGTATGGACAGCACCATCGACGTGCTGGTACCCGAGCGAGGCGAGCCAGTCGTGATGCGTCGGTACCTCGACCAGGGCTCGCCCGACCGCGCGATCGCGTTGGCCGGTCGGGAAGCGGAGGTGCTTCGCGCCCTGGAGCCCACCTCAGCGCCGGCGCCGGGGTTGGTCGCAGTCGACCCTCGCGGCGACCGCTGCGGCGCGCCGAGCGTCTCGTCGAGTTCATGGGCGGTCGACGCGAAGTCCCCGGAGATCTCCATATCCTGGCCGCCGAACTCGCTCGGACGATGGCGACTATCCACGACGTTTCGCGGTCGGCTATCGAGGGACTTCCCGATGCGACAGCCCTGGTGCTCGATGCGCTCTCCGAGGAGTGCCCCGACCTGCACGGGCAACGCCCGAGCGCGACGATGTGGAGACTCTTTCGCGACCATTCGGATCCTTCCGACATGGGTCCGCCAACGCTGATCCACAACGACTTCGCCCCGCACAACACGCTGTTCGCCGGCGACCGACTTAGCGGGGTCGTGGACTGGACTTTCGCAGCTGCGGGTCCGCGATCGAGCGAGGTGTGTTTCTGCCGAGTCGACGTCGCACTGGTGCTCGGCCTGGAGGCCGGCGACATGGTGCTGGAGTGAGTACGCCTTGTCCGCCAGCAGCTGGAATGGGCCGCGGTCAAAGAGCCGGTACGCACTCAGCAGTGGCGCAAGCATCGGGTTGTCGCCTGCCTGCCCGGCGGACAGGAGCATCGCGCGCGGACGGCACCGGCTGTCTACCAGTGCGTGGACCTTGGTCGTGAGCCCGCCGCGGGAGCGGCCGAGTGCATGATCATCCGGCTCGGTGGGCAGATTCTTGTGATTCGAATCAGCCCCCTATATCTCCGTCGAACCGTCCACCAGCAGCGTGCTGGTGGACACGGATGCTGGTCGAGTCGACCGAGAGCAGCTTCAGCAGATGCTCCTGGTTTGGCGAGGCTGCACGCACCGCGGCGAACATCGCCGCGTAGGTGCCGTCGGTCGACCAGCGACGATGCCGCTCCCAGATCGACTGCCAGGCGCCGAACTCCGCCGGAAGATCCCGCCAAGGCGAGCCAGTACGGAACCGCCACGCGATCGCCTCCAACGTCAACCGATGATCATTCCAAGGCCGACCTCGACGCCCACCATGAACCGGCAGCACCGGCTCCAACAAAGCCCACAACTCATCACCGATCACACCCGAACGAACCATGACACCGATCATGGCCAATCACAGCCCGCGGATTAGCAGACACGCCCCTAGGTGCGGCGTCGGCGGTTTGCGGTGGCATCCCTGTCGTCTGCCATGGCGTCGCGCTTGTCGGCCAGCCCGTCGCGACGATCAGCGTGTCGGTCACGGTCGTCGGCTCGGCTCCCGCGTTCATCGGAGAGCCGGTCTCGGTCGTCGGCATCGCCTTCGCGCTGGTCGGCCCGGCGTTCGCGTTCGTCGGCCTCCGCCTCGCGATCGTCGGCCCGGCGTTGACGCTCGTCGGGGTCCTTGTCCATGTCGGCTTGTACGTCGTCGCGGATGCGAGCGGCTTGTTGCCGGTGCTGCGTCTGGCTCGCCCGTTCGCACGATTCACCGCTGCGCCGAGCCTGGTCCGTCTTGTGCACGGTGCGGGCGTGAGAGCGAAGGCGGCGTGCGGCGCCGAGGACCTCGAGGGCCTGTCTTCGCATCTGGGCGGCCTCGCGGCGAGTTCTCGGGACCGGCCCCTCATTGGCCGGTTCGCGCTCGTATCCCGCCTGGTCCGGTGTCATTGCCCCACGCAAGTCCTCTCCGCCCGCTGGTCACTTCCCCAAGGGGACACGACAGGCGCTGGCCGGCCTGGTGTTCACGTTAGTTTGCACGGTCCGGGGTGAGTCCCGGACGGCTCTCTTCCGGGCTGTCAAGTCTTGCCGTGAAGGCGCGGCGCTGTACAGCCCCGGACTCGCGGTGGTTGCCTGCCTGCAGGCGCAGGCGCAGGGCGGTCGCAGGGCGGTCGCGCGGAGTACGGCGGATTGTTTGCGCAGTCTGGCGGAATCCCGACGGAGTTGCGCTATGGCAGCGGCCAGGTCACCGTGCCGATCCTCGTCCTGCTCGGATGCCATCTGCCCACCGCTGCGGTCGTAATCTCACTGGTCGCGGAACGCTCCGCACGCCTACCCGAACCGCGCCGGGCGTCTGGCGACACAAGTGGGATCTGGACCCATGCCACCAGCACCGACGTGCACACGCCCTGATTGGGTCCTCGCTGCGCACGACGTGACAACCAAACCACGACGGGACCGCCTTGGCAGGCCCCAGGTGGGCTGTCTTTTGTCGCTAATTGCGTAGATTGGCCTCGACCGATGCTCGGAGGGTTGGAGGGCAGTCGTGCCCCCGTGATGCCAACAATGCGCAATCAGGTCGACCGAGGGGGTTCGCGCAGGTCAGGCGGTCGGTGGTGACCATGCTCGAGTGCTTGCAGGCGGTCGCGTTGCTGTACTTGTCTGCTGTACGCCAGCGGGCATGCCCTGGTCGACGTCGCCGTGCGCCATCGCTGGATGAGTGGTCGGCTCAACCCAGCCCGTTTCGAGGTTTGAATCGTACGGTGGGCGGGGCGATTGAGAGGTGATAGTCGATGGAACCGTACGTGCTCGGACCCGGCGAGGGACGGAAGTACTCGTGGAACGACTCGACTTCACGGTCAAGGCCGGTCGCGAAGAAACTCACGGCGGGTTGGCGTTCATGGAGTTCGTCACGAGGAAGGGCGAAGAGCCCGGCGAGCATGTGCACGTGGACGAGATCATCTATGTGCTCGAAGGGTCGCTCGTCGTCTCGTGCGGCCGGAGGATGCTCGACGCCGAGGCGAGCGACTTCGTGTTCCTACCGCGGAACATCCCGCACAGCTACACCATCATGAGCGACGGCCTGGTCCGCATGCTGGTTCTCACAACGCCTTCGGGGTTCGGGGAGCGGATTGAATCCGGCGGGACGCGGCTGCCCTAGCAAACCTGCCTGGACGAGCCATACCGCGGTCTGCGCAACTCGAAGGTTCCGGGCCAAGCGAGGTGCCTAAACCTCCGGCCCAGCGCCAACCACCCACCCGTGCCGCGCGGAGTGGGACGTGATGAGGGTCGCCAGTTCCTCGCTGCGAGGCCTACAACGCCGAACTCAGGCGGGTGAGTCGATCAGCCTCACCGAGCAGTTCGCGGCGGTGCCGGCTTAGAGTTCAACGGCGTGCGTCCAACCCAATGCCAGCGTAACCATTACCGTATGTGGCGGGATCGGAGACAACATCCCGCCACCTCATCGGCGTGGATGAGAACGGTGCAACTCCCGGTTTGCGCATGACAGGACGCGGACATGGTGCCGGTGCGCGCTCCTCCCTCGCGCACCCTGCAGGAGGCAGAGCCCCGACCCTATGGGATCGGGGGTCTCCGCCAGCCGCCCACCAGCGCCGCCGCTCTCGGCCCACGGGCGCCGCCACGATCGCGACGATGACCCGACATCGACGTCCATGTCCGCGCTGTTCGAAGGATCGTCGACGCCGGGTATACGCACACCCTCCACCGAAACGACGAACGCGAAGGTATCGATGCCTAGTGTGTTGCTGGGCCGGCCCCTCCGGCCGCCTCGCCTGGGAGGCGTACTCCTTGCTCTCGTCGTGTTTGGCCTTGAGTCCTGCACATCGAAGGATCGCCTTCCGCGGCCACTGTAGGCCAAGATGAGCAGGAGCGTTCCACTAGCCTGCTGGAGTACTGGCTCGGGAACCACGTGGTGAGCGCGTAACCCGCAGTGGCGGTGAAGACCACCAGGCCCTAGCACGGCGGTTCCTTGAAGGTCGGTTGATGTCTGCCGTTGCGGGCGCTGCGCAATAGGGTCACCGAAATGGGCGCGCGGGTTCGTTGCTGATCTCGAGAGAGAGATTGCCGGCAATGCGGGGGTGGTTGGTGGGTTCAACGCGTTTCGAGACGACGAGTACGAAGAGATCAATGACAAGTGCAATGACTTCCGGTCACCGGTCGAGAAGGAGTACGTCGACACTCATGTCACCTACGCCGAACTCGAGGAGAACGAGGAAGATCTCAATAAGCTACGCAGGTGGTTCGAGATGGTCTCAGCGCGGGACGTCCTCGGCGCCACCAATTGGCAGGCCGGCCCTCGACGACTCCGACGAGTGTGAGCAGAATCTCGAGGAGTTCGCCAGTTGCATCTACGCCGAGGGAGGCGAATAGCGGGTCGGCCCGACATCGCGAGTGCGACGCACCGTAGGTCACGAGCAGCTGCGAACCCCGCCCGGCCAACGGCGTCGCCTGACGGGTCGGGTGGTCCCGGTGTTGGACGACCGTCAATCCAGGTGGGGGTTGACGGCAGTTATGGGCTGGATACAGTCCGGCACGCGGCCCTGACCGTGCCTCGCTCCGTGAGTTCCACTCCCTGGCGGCTGGTCGCGCTGGAGCGACTGACTCTCATCGGTCGCACTCAGGTGCTGCGGCGGCTGCAGTCGGGGCAGCACATGGTGCTGCCCGTGCGCAGAGCCCAAGCTGGTCGGCGTGTCCGACAGACGACGTGCCCGGTCGCACGGGATGACGTGAGGCCTTGGTACGCCTGTCTGCCAGGGATCCGTCCGCGATCAGGGTCGCGGCCGGTCGGCGTCGCCGTTTCCAACATCCGTGCTCACGGCACGGGTAGCCACCGAGCTAGGAGGTGACCGCTGCGTCCCGGTCAGGGTTTCAGGGCGCGGACGAGTTCGTCCTTGGACATCGATGAGGCACCTTCGATGCCGGCGTTCCGCGCCTGCTGCAGCAACTCTTCGCGGGTGGCCTCACCTGGACGCTCGCCCAGGTGATGTTGCCGGCTTGCCGCGAACGCGTTCGCCAGCTGCTGTCGTCTCGCCTCGGTCAGCTGCTGCCGGAGACCTGGAAGGACGTTGTCCTCCTCTTCCTCGACGTGGTGGGTCACTGCCTTGACGAGGTTCTGCAGCAGGGAGTCGAACTTCGCGCTGGTCGGGTCGATGCCCTGGAGCTGCTCTAGCAGCTGCTCTGCCTCGGCGTGCTCTTCCTGGCTGTGCGCGACCTCGTTCTGTCTCACCTGCCTCCTGCCGCGCCGCGGGGTAGACCTCGGCCTCCTCGGCGCGGCTGTGCGCGATCAGCAGGGTGGTGAGGACCGGCAACTCCAACCGACGCCGTTCCGGCTGCTTCTGAAGTACGTCGAACAGCCGCTCCACCTCGCGATGGTCGGCCATGATCAGGTCAACGACGTCCGGCATCTCGATCTCCTCGCTCGAGGCGTTTAGGTCTTCGGAGTTTTCCCTGGCCTGGGGAGTCGAACCTTAATGGCCGGGCTGAGCACAGTCATGCTCGGACGGGTGTACGGGCTCTAGTGCTGGCTTGATTTGGATTACGTGGCTCCTGCGGTTCGTTCGAGCCCTTCGCTCGACCGCTCCAGTGTGTTGGACCCAAGGACGGGGGTACGCCCACTGGCAGAGTGCACTGGTGATCGGGAGGTGTGTGATGGCTGAGTCGGTGGGCGACTATGTCCTGCGACGGCTGCGGGAGTGGGATGTCGAGCAGGTGTTCGCCTATCCCGGGGACGGCATCAATGGTCTTGTCACGGCCTTCGGGCGGGCCGACGACCAGCCGCGGTTCGTGCAGTCGCGGCACGAGGAGATGTCGGCCTTACAGGCTGTGGGGTATGCGAAGTTCAGTGGCCGGGTCGGCGTGTGCATGGCGACCAGTGGACCTGGGGCGATCCACCTACTCAATGGCCTCTACGACGCGAAGCTCGACCACGTTCCTGTCGTCGCCCTGGTAGGGCAGACCGCGCGGAGCGCCATGGGCGGTAGTTACCAGCAGGAGGTCGATCTGCAGGCGCTGTTCAAGGACGTGGCCAGCGAGTACCTCGTGGAGGTTAACGTTGCCGAGCAGCTGCCAAATGCCCTTGACCGCGCCATCCGTACCGCGCTTTCGCGGCGTGCACCCACCGCGCTGATCATCCCGGCCGACCTGCAGGAGGAGAAGTACACCGCACCTGCACACGTGTTCAAGCAGGTGCCGTCCAGTCCGCCCGGGACCCTGCACGCGAAAGTCCAGCCGGCCGATGAAGACCTCGCCCGAGCCGCCGACGTGCTGAACTCCGGCTCGAAGGTGGCGATCCTCGTCGGCCAGGGGGCCCGCCTGGCCGCCAGAGAGGTCGAGCAGGCCGCGGACCTGCTCGGCGCCGGGGTCGCGAAGGCGCTGCTGGGCAAGGACGTCCTGTCGGACGAGCTGCGCTATGTCACGGGCTCGATCGGGCTGTTAGGCACCCGGCCGAGCTATGAGCTGATGCGCGACTGCGACACGCTTCTGATCGTCGGGTCGAGCTTTCCGTACTCCCAGTTCCTACCGGAGTACGGCAAGGCCAGAGCCGTTCAGATCGACCTCGACGCCGGCCTGATCGGGATGAGGTATCCCACCGAGGTGAGCCTCCTCGGCGACGCCCAGGCCACGCTCAGGGCGCTGCTCCCTCAGCTGCAACGCAAGGACGACCGGACCTGGCGCGAGACCGTCGAGGACAACGTCGCCAGCTGGTGGGAAACCGTCCAGAACCAGGCCATGTTGGACGCCGACCCGGTGAACCCGATGCGCATCGTGTGGGAGCTGTCCGAACGGATCCCCGATGATGCGATCGTCACGGCAGACTCCGGCTCCGCGGCGAACTGGTACGCCCGCGACCTACGCATGCGGGGCCGGATGCGCGGCTCCCTGTCCGGGACGCTGGCGACCATGGGCGCCGCCGTGCCGTACGCCATCGGCGCGAAGTTCGCCTGCCCCGACCGCCCGCTGGTGGCCCTGGTCGGAGACGGCGCCATGCAGATGAACGGCATGGCCGAACTTGTCACGCTGGCGAAGTACTACAAGTTGTGGTCCGATCCACGCTGCGCGGTCTGCGTGTTCCACAACAACGACCTCAACCAAGTCACCTGGGAGCTCCGCGCGATGGGCGGCGCACCCAAGTTCGAGGAGTCGCAGGCGATCCCGGACGTCTCCTACGCCGACTTCGCCAGGAGCATCGGCCTACAGGCGATCACCGTACGCTCACCGGATGAGCTCGGGCCAGCCTGGGACCATGCACTCCACGCGGACCGGCCGACTGTTCTCGACGTGCACTGCGATCCGGAGGTCCCTCCGATCCCACCGCACGCGACCTGGGACCAGATCAAGGCGACCACCGAGTCGGTACTGAAGGGTGATCCGAACGCCTGGCGGATGATCATCCAAGGTGTGAAGACGAAGGTGCAGGAGCTAAGGCCCTGACGTCACCGTGTCGACTACATCCTCGCGCGCGGGCCGGAGAAGGTCGGCGGCGAGTGATCAGGAGAGGCACTGACATTGCCGGAGCGAGTCGCCAGGGGCTGGCCCTGGCGCTCATCTGGCGGCGATGGCAGGTCGCTCGTCGCTATCTCGCATCGAGAGGGGTTGGGCCATGCATGCGGCATTGGCGTGGTCTCGCGCCCGATATGCCAGCGTTCTCCTCGGCTTTGGCTTGGGCGGATTCGTCGACGGGATCCTGGCTCACCAGATTCTCGGCTGGCATCACATGCTGTCCGGATGGGTTCCCACCGCGACCGCCCGTGGAGCACGGACGAACATGATCGGCGACGGGTTCTTCCACCTGGCATGTCTGCTGGTCGTACTCGTCGGAATCTATCTGCTGCGCTCGAGCCAGGAACAGGCGACGGCGGTGCACTTCACCGGGCTGATGCTCATGGGTTGGGGTCTGTTCAATGTGATCGAGGGCGTTGTCGACCACCAGATCCTTGGCATCCATCACGTCCATCCCGGACGCGGCGAAGTGTGGTTCGACCTGGGATTCCTGGCGCTCGGCGCCATCCTGTTCGCAGTGGGGGCGATGCTGGCCCGACACGGTGCGGTCAATGGACATCGAGGCGCTCCGGGCCGGGAGCCTGACACAGGTCGGCGGCATCGTCCGGACAGCCCCTGACACGGTTGTCCCCAGAGCGGTGAGGTCGGAGAGACGCGTTCGATGGGGAGCAGGGCCTAGCCTCGGCCCTTCGTCCAAGTGGTCAAGTGACGCGGAGGTCCTGGCCCTGGAGAAGAGCATTGGACGGTACATACCCGAATGCGCGCCTTCAGCCGATTTGCGACCCTGTGGTCTTCGACACCAAGCAAAGGTGCCTGTTGGAGCTTCGTTTTGCCTCGCTCCGGCCGGGTACTGCCTGCAGGCCCAACGGAGCGGAGGATCAGCATGAATACCTGGCTATGGCTCGTTCTGTTAGTCGTTGTCGTTGCCGTGCTCGGATTCGTCGTGTTGGTAGTCCTGCAAAAGCGAAGGACGGAACGACTGCGGACGGGGTTCGGACCGGAATACGACCGAACACTCAACGACACCGGTGACAGGCGTCAGGCCGAGGCCGAGCTGACCCAGCGCGCGAAGCGGCGCTCCAGCTTCGAGGTCCGGCCCTTGCCGCCGGAGGTTCGCGACAGGTACAGCCGGGAATGGGAACACACCCAAGCGCACTTCGTCGACGAACCCTTGGATGCTGTTGCCCGCGCGGACCAGGAGATCATGCAGGTGATGCGCGAGCGTGGCTATCCCGTCGAGGACTTCGACCAGCGCGCCGCGGACATCTCGGTCGACCATCCGAAGGTCGTCGAGGGATACCGGGCCGCGCACGACGTTGCCACCCGTGCCGCCGCCGGTGATGCCACGACCGAGGACCTACGCGTGGCCATGGTCCACTACCGGTCCCTCTTCGAAGATCTGCTGAACACCGACGACGACAGGTCCCGCGGCCCAGAAGGGCACGAGGACACAGAGGTTCCCACCCAGACCAGGTCGAGGAGCAACGATGACCAACGATGACGTCAGGACCGACGACCTCACCACAGCCGACAGCACGGACGACATCGCCAACCCGAGCCCGACGCCGAACGAAGACGCGACCCCAGACGAGACAGCGGAAGAAGACAGGTCGCTCCTGCCGCCTGACGAGGAGGCCGAGATCGTACGTCGCTGGGAGACCATCCAGGCCGGGTTCGTCGATGAACCGCGAAAGGCCGTACAGGACGCCGACAATCTCGTCGCGGGACTAATGCGACGCCTGGCCGAGACATTCTCGGAAACGCGAGGTGATCTCGAGGCCCAGTGGGGCCGCGGCGACCAGGTCTCGACCGAGGACCTGCGAGTCACATTGCAGCGATACCGAGCCTTCTTCGGACGCCTGCTCCGGGTGTAGTGACGCCCCGAGTGCGTGAGGCTCCGGTGCCATGAGGTTGTAGTGAGGCTACCTAGCCGGTGCCCAGCGCCGTCACGACGCCGCGGGCCGTACAACGTTGGCTGACATCGTCAACGACCATGACCGACACAGGACTCGAGGTCGTCGGCGAGCCGATGGACGATCGCTACGATGAGTGAACTCTCTAAGCAGGCAGGACAGTGCTTGGCCGAGCCTCGGCCGCCTGCCGATCGCCGCGGAAGAGATGCGCCGTCACCCCTCCTCCGTCAAAAACGGAGCCGGTCGTATGGTTGGACGGCGTCGGTGCCGTTGACGGTCGGTGATGTGTTGGCGGTCGGTGATGTGTTGGCGGGTGATTGTGTCCCGGTGGCCTATATCTCCGCCCGGCAAGAGGCGAGTTCAGGTTGCCGATTCCTCCGGTCTGACGAGCACCCCCTCGTCCTGTCAGGAGGGTTCACTGACTGCTGGCGTCTTCCGGCCGGGCCGTCTTGTTTTGACGCGCTCTCCGATGGGTGCTGATCATGTACACCAGCGCCAGGACAGCGGCGACGACACACAGTACTGCGAGTAGGACCACTACCATATCGGCACCGCCAGGCAGGATCGCGACCAGCGCCAGCGCAAATGCAGCGCCGAATCCACCCATGATTGTCAGGCGGGCAATCAACAGCCGTATGCCCACCTCTGTGGGGGCCATGGAGCTTCCTCCAGTCGCCGACGTTGTGACCGCCTGCGCCGCCGAGTCGGGTCTGGGCTAATCAAGGCTTCGGCCGGTCAACCTCATCGCGCCACGCCCCGGTCTCGGTGCCGCGAGCCTCGATGAACTTCTTGAATCGGCGCATGTCCGCTTTGGTCTGAGCAGCGATCACGTTGAGCTTCTCAGCCGCCAGCTCGATGGCGCCCGCCGGCTTGATGTCAAATTGGACCATCACCTTCGTGTGGTCCTCGTCCAGCCGATGAAAGGTTACGACGCCAGACTGGCGCAGGTCTCCTTCCTCGGTTGTCCAGGCGACGCGTTCGTCAGGGATCTGCTCAGTGATCCGGGTATCGAATTCGCGTCGAACCCCGCCAATATTCATCACCCAATGATTGTGTAGATCATCGACCTGAACTACCCGCTCAACGCCGGACATGAATCTTGGAAAGTCCTCGAATTGCGTCCATTGGTTATACGCGGTCCGTACAGGAACATCGACAACGATGGATTCTTCCGTCGCCATTCCTGGTGCACCACCCTTCGTCCTCTAGCGTTTCACGGTGCGTGACCGCCGGAACCTGCGGGCGCCCCTTCACACACTCTCATTGACACCAAGCGACGCCAGGGACAGACGGCCCGACGTCACGAGCCGGGAGCCCTGGTCGCGACAGTGCCTCCTACTGCGCTGCCCCGAGGCGGGAGTAGCCGCGGCGCTGGCTAACAATGCCCTTTCCCATACTTTCCTCGAAAAATTTCCACTGCGTCTGATACGGGTGCCGCTAGTACCCAGTACGAGGGAATGTGGTGTGCGAGGCAGGTCACTGCGGAGGTCGAGCTGTGGCGAAGGCGTCCGTGGCAGCGGCGATGCGCAGGCTCTCAAGGAGCTCGGCTTGCTCAGCAGCGCGTCGGAGAAGCGCATCCAGGAGTTCGGGCGCGAGCCTGCTGTCATTGTCTGGCAGGGCACGCAACGTACGCCAGCATGAAGCCTTGCCCTCCACGCCGAGTCGCATCAGTTCCAACTCCATGACGTCGCTGAGCGGCGAGCGGGACAGCACGTGACCGTTGAGCTTGAATCGGCCGGCCTTCTCAGCCAGCCAGCCCAACACGGGTTTGTAGCGGTCAACCCTGACCTGCAGATCCGCCATGATCTGCCTCAGAGCCGCGAGGTCCTCGGCTACTTCCCCGGCTAGCCGGGCCAGTTGGGGGCTCATGACATCGCCGCGATGAACGCGCGCGGCTCGGCGCAGCAGCGCTAGTCCGCCTGTGGCCCCGGCGAGGTGGTCGTTGAGGTAGATCCGCAGGAGGGGCGAGGTATCTGCGCTGCGGCTGGGCCGCCTCATGGGGCGGTCCACTTGATCTGGGCGACGACAGCGACCGGGCCCACAGTGAGTTCGGGCCGGCCCGGCCGCTGTCGAGCGGTGGGGATGGGACTTAGCTCAAGTGGATTGAACAACATCCTGACGCCTCCAGTGCGTGTCCCTCCACCAGTTACCCGCGGTCCTACGCATGGAATCGTCGGTTGATTTCTGGGGCAAGCTCTCGGTCCGGAACGAGCGCGGCGCGGGTCGCGGGTCCGGTGCCGCTATTGACTGAGGGCGATCGTGGTGGGTGCGTGAGTCGACGGCCGGAGGTCGGGTCAGTCGCCGGTGGGGCAAATCTTGTGCGGTTCCTGGTTCGCGAGGGCTGGAATTGGGCAGACCGTCGAACCTGAGGAGTCCTTAGCCAGACGATGGAGCGAAGGGTGTGACAACTCATGGCCAAGGCGAAGAATCAGGACGTAGTGGACCTGTTGCTGGAGCAACACAACGAGATCAAGAGCCTGTTCACCAGGGTGGCGAGCGCTCGCGGGAGCAAGAAGCGGGAGCTGTTCGAGGATCTTGTCCGGCTGCTGGCGGTGCATGAGACCGCCGAAGAAGAGGTCGTCCACCCAATGGCGCGCAAAGAGATCGACGGTGGCGACCAGATAGTCGACAGCAGGCTCGAGGAAGAGAGTGAGGCCAAACAGGCGCTCGCGGAGCTATACGACCTAGGCGTGGATCATGACGACTTCGACAGCAGGCTGGTCGCCCTTGCCAACGATGTAACGGAACACGCTACGCGTGAGGAGAACGACGAGTTCCCCTCCTTGCGGCGCAAGCTCTCGACCGAGAAGCTGCGACAGATGGCCGGGGCTGTGCGTGCCGCCGAGGCGACGGCGCCAACCCGTCCACACCCGGCCGCTGGTGAGTCCGCAGTCAGCAATCTTCTGGCCGGCCCACCGCTGGCGATCTTCGACCGGGCACAAGACGCCGTTCGGGACTGGCGGAAGTCCAACAGTTGAGCCGCGCCGGTGGTCAGCCGCCACCCACACGGTGGGTGAGGAGGCGTTGGAGCAATTGACCACGATGCAGCTCAGCGACAGCTCCTACCAGGTCTGGATGTCGAAGCAGGACGGCCGAGCGGATGTCTGCTTCGTCCGGACTGGTCAGCGGTCGAAAGGCACATTCGCGGCCATCCAGGTGTTCGGATCCCGCCAATGCGTCCACCGCCGCGGTAGCCAGCCCGAGGTCTGTGAGCAAGCAGGCAGCCCAGCTGGCAACAACCTCATCGACCCACGTACGCCAAGTGTGTGCCTGATCGAGTGGTTGGGGCGGGTCCAGCCCGGCGAGCTGGTCGAGTCGGATCGACCCGCCCGGTCCAACCAGCTCCAAGAGCGCGGCGTCAACCGCGGTGGGGTAGCGAAGCCAGGCAGCAACCGTCGCCGCCTGCCTGGCCTGCGTCTCCGCCAGAACAGCGTTCAACGATCCGCCGGCCGGTGGATATGAGCGGATCAGCCATCGGGTGGTGGCCGCGATGACCGGTACGAGGCCGACGGACAAGCGGCACCTCCGCTCAGGTCGTGCTCGACGAGTACCCGATGGTAGGCAACGCCGGAGTGCACTCCCCTCTGGGCCCCGAGTTCGGTCCCCGAGGCGTCGGCGAGGGACCGGACCTCGGGCCCTGAAGCAATGACCCGACGGGGTTGTCGTCGCTGAGGCGCGGGTAAGGCCGTCGGAGAGACGACCCAGGGAGGACCGATGTCGTTCAATCCACTCGAGCAGCAGGGAATTCCGCTCGACCGGCAGCTGCGGAACTGGCGCGAACTCGACGTCGAACCCATCGATCCGGACCACTGCGACCCTTACACTCGCTGCCGGATCATCACCATGAACGGCATCGAGACCGAGGCCGTCTTCTTCAGCCACCACATGGCGCGCCATTGCCCCGATCGGGACGTCGTGCGCGAACTCGCGAGGGTCCGCTACATCGAAGCGCAGCAGCAGAAGACCGTGAACTGGCTGCTGCCTGGCCTCGCCTCGGTGCTGGAGACGACGATCGCCTACGAGCAGGTGGCCGTCGACCTGACCGCCTGGGTAGCGCGGATGGAGCCCGACAGCTACCTGCGGCAAGCGTACGAGTTCGGTGTCCTGGAGGACTTCGACCATCTGTACCGGTACGCCAATCTCTACGAGATGATCGAACACCGCAAGGCCGACTCGATCGTCGACAACCTCACCGAGGTCATGCCTGGCCGGCCGACGAAGTTCCATCATCGCAACCCAGCCGACAACGTCCGCGACCACTACGACCGCACGACGGTCAACCCGCTGTCGAGGCTGCATGCGCTGACCATCATGTCGGCGGAACAGCAGACCATGAACTTCTACATGAACGTCGGTCCGCAGTACATGGAACCGATCGCGCGCCAGCTCTACCAGGAGATCGGGCTGATCGAGGAGGAGCACGTCACCCACTACGAGTCTCTGGTCGACCCGGGTGAGACCTGGTGGGAGCAACTGGTCAACCACGAGTACAACGAGTGCTACCTCTACCACTCCTTCATGGAGCAGGAGCCCGACCCGAAGGTGAAGGCGATCTGGGAGCTCCACCTCAACATGGAGCTTGAGCACCTCCGCATCGCCGCCGACCTGATGCGCCGCCACGACGGACGCGACCCGTCCGAGGTGATCGCTCGAGAGTTGCCCAACGTGCTCACTTTCGAGCCGAACAAGGCCTATCTGCGTGAGTTGCTGGCCACCCAGATCGATCTCACGACACTGGGTGCCGGCTACGTCCGCGAGGCACACGAGCGGTTCGAGGAGATGCAGCGCCAGATCAACGACGGCCAGGAGCCCCCGAGTGAGCGGGTCATCCAGCAACACCAGGAGATGTTCGGACGCGACTACCGCTCGGAGATCGCGGGGTCAGTGCGATGAGCGACCGCACCGGGCATGACCACGACGAGGATGTCGTTACCCTCCTGATGCGACAGCACGGCCAGATCCGCAACCTGTTCGACGAGGTGGAAACGGCCACCGGCGCAGAACGACGGGAGGCGTTCCAGTCTCTCGTTCAGTTGCTCGCCGTGCACGAGACCGCAGAGGAAGAGGTCGTCCATCCGATGGCCCGGACGACCTACGAAGGCGCCGGCGACGTCGTCGACCAACGGCTGCAGGAAGAACGGGAGGCAAAGGAACACCTCAGCCGGATGGAGGACATGGACACCGAGGACGCATCCTTTTCCGCCGAGCTGGCAGCACTCCGCCGTTCGGTGCTAGCCCACGCCCGAGCCGAGGAGCGCTATGAGTTCATGCACCTTCGCCGGTTCGTCGATCCGGGACGCCTTCGCAGCATGGCCAACGCGGTGAAGTCCGCCGAATCAGTGGCACCGACCCATCCACATCCCGGAGTCGAGTCAGCAAAAGCCAATGTGCTGCTCGGACCCATGGCGGCGATCGCAGACCGCACCCGCGACGCCATCCGGAAGGCGATGGAAAAGAACGGCTAGCTCGCTCGGTCTTTTCGCTTCGATCACCTAGTCGTTGATTCTTGGTGTGCCGTTGACTGACGTGCAGCGGGCGGGCCCAAGCACGCCCAGAGTCCCTCGGCGACAGACGTCGACCAGCCGGTTTGAGACATCCCGGTTCGTCGCAGGAGCAACGCGACCTGCCGCGGCCGGCCGCCGTCGCCTACAACGCCAAAGATCCCGCAGCCGAAGTGCCTGCTGGCGATCGTTGTCGGAGACTTGTCGCGCACCGGTTCGCCTTCAGCCGGTCAAAGTTCCACGACTGGCTCAGGCGGCATTCCGGACAGCGGTGAGTTCACAGACACCGCGACCGGCCCGCGCCGGCAACCTGGCGTACCGGGTGCTGGAGCGGCGCTGGGCGAGGGTCATGGGCGACGTGCGGTTGACGCTCGGTGGCACGAGTCTTTCGTCCTGCGCCGAACGTGACCTCGCACCGTGTCATGGCACGCCGCGTGGCGGTCGGCTAGCACCTTGAGCGAGAGCCCTTTGGGGGACGACCTGTCGAGGTTCCCATTCATACGCTGTAGCAAGAACGGCGGGTCGGATCTCGTCGCATCACCGCCTTCAAAGGTCGCTGGGAAGCGCGCGGGTACTCGAGAAGTGTCTTCGGGAGCAACCCGGAACAGCCGTCGCTATGGAGCGACAGGGCGGCACTCGGAAGCCGCGAGCAAGGTCATGACCACGTCATCACCGCCAAACCAGCATGCCGCGCCAGTGGCCGACGGCGAAGAGGTACCGAGGCGGTCCGCCCGCATGGCCAAACGCACTGGAAGGAGACGACCATGTTGTCGGAACGCAATACCGCCCTGCGCGCGATGCACGACGTTGGGTTGGCGGCCTGGTTCGGGGGGTCGATGATGGGGGCAGCCGGACTCAACTCGGCGGCGGAGCAACAGTCCACACCGGAAGGAACGGCACGCACAGCGAGCGCTGGGTGGAAGAATTGGACTCCGATCAACGCAGCAGCGATCGGTGTTCACCTGGTTGGAGGCACCGGGCTCGCAGTGGCGAACTGGCGTCGGGTCGGCCTCCAGAAGGGGGTACTGGCATCGACAGTGGCCAAGACGGTGCTTACCGGCGCCGCGCTTGCAGCCACCGCCTACGCGAGGATGCTCGGGAAAAAGATCGAGCTGGCCAGCTCCCCTGATGAAGAGACGGCGGCGAAGGCAGACAAGCACCCCGTGCCGGTCGACGTCGCACGGCGGAAGCTGAGCGTTGTCCAGTGGACGATTCCCGCACTCACCGGTGCCATCGAGGTGCTCAACTCACTGCACGGCGAACAGCAGCGCCCGTGGCAGCAAGCCTGGGGAAGACTGCGACGGCTGCTCCCTGCCTAACGGAGCATCTGGTCGCCGTGGCTGTGGACCCGGGCGTCCGTATCAGGGTTGGGCCGGTCGCGGCCGAGTGAGCACGCAGGAAGCCGAAGGTCCAGCCGCGGCCTGATGATGCTGCTGGAGAACCGCGGCCCGAGATAGTGCTAGTCGCCCGGCCCGAGGCCGGTGGCGGTTGCTGCGCCCTTGGGCCCACGGCGAGACTCACCCAGCCCGGCACCGTCCTGTAGCAGCCAACCCAGGACCGCCACCGAGACCCTCACAGATGGTTGACGCTGGCGCGTTGGCCGTCGTTCCTGGCGATGTTCCGCGCGGTGATGGTCCCGGAGAAGTCGATTGCCGGCGATCGCACCTGGTCGGGATGCGTCACTGGCGCCAGATGCCCGATGGCCGGCAGTTCGAGATAGTCCGCACCGGCGATGGCGTTTGCGACCTCGTGGGCGCTGTAACGGCTTTCGAAGACTGATCAGTTTGCGGCACGTTCCCGCGCCCTGTTCAGTTTTCACGTGCCGTCGGCAGAGTCCGCTCACTCGATCACAAACACTGCATCGTCTGGTTCCGCGGCGGAGCACTGTTTGCCGGTGCGTGCCATGGGGGACTCCGCGGGCGTGCATTCGACGCCATCTCCCTTCTGGGGTCGGAGGGGCAATACTGACTGTGTAGGTCGTTCGACGACGGCTGGCGGCGGGTTTCGCTCGGAGCTGGTCGGCAGCGGGGCTGGATGACGGGGGCGGGCCGGTGACTATGTACGTGTTCCGGTTGTATGTTGCCGGTCAGACGACATTGTCCCTGACGGCCGTGACTCGGCTCCGATCGCTTTGTGAATCTCGGCTTTCGGGCCGATATCGCCTTGAAGTTGTCGACGTCGCCACACAGGCAGACATGGCCGATGAGGACATGATCGTCGTAATTCCGACGGCTATTCGCTTGGCCCCGTTCCCAGAACGGCGCGTGCTTGGCGAGATTATCGATGACGAGCGTACGGCTGCCGCTCTTGGCTTTCCAGATCCGTTGCAACTGGCCGCAAGGGAAATCAATCATGACAGGTAACGAGATCGCCCGACGCGTTCCGACCGGCATTGACGGATTCGACGAGGTCGCCAGAGGTGGGCTCCCGGCGGGACGGTCCACGCTGGTGTGTGGAACAACTGGCAGTGGCAAGACCCTGTTTGCGGTCGAGTTCCTTGCCCGGGGAATCCAGCAGTACGACGAGCCGGGCGTCTACGTCACCTTCGAGGAACCTCCGGCCGACATCCGCCGGAACGTCGCGCCGCTTGGATTCTCGATCGCTCAGTGGGAGTCGGAAGGAAAGTGGATCTTCGTCGATGGATCGACGGAGGCCACGTACGAGGAGACCTTGGGAAAGTACACATTCGAAGGGTTGATCGCGCGCATCCAGCGCGCCGTCGAGCGGATCGGCGCCCGTCGTGTCTCACTCGATTCGATCGGTGCCATCTTCGCCAGCTACCCGAACGTCGGAGCTATTCGCCATGAGCTGCACAGATTCGTATCGACCCTCAATGGGCTCGGCGTAACGTCGGTCCATACCGCTGAACGGCTGGAAGAATACGATGGGATATCGCGTCTCGGAGTCGAGGAGTTCGTATTCAGCCACGTGATCGTGCTACGGCACATCCTGCGTGAGGAACGACGCCGCAGAACCATCGAGGTTGTCAAATTCCGCGGTGCGGCACACCGAAGTGGTGAGTGGCTATTCACCATCGACGAACGTCAAGGAATCGTGGTGATTCCGCTCGCGTTCCTCACCAAACGCGAACCAGCCTCCACCCAGCGGGTTTCCTCCGGTAACCCTAACCTGGACGCGATGTGCGGTGGCGGCTTCTTCAAGGACGCGATCGTCTTGCTGACTGGACCCACCGGCACTGGAAAGACCCTGACAGCGCTCACGTTCGCCGATGCCTCATACCAGGCAGGTGAACGCTGCCTGCTCTACACCTTCGACGAAACACGAAACCAGCTCGCCCGCAACGCTGCTGGCTGGGGATTCAACCTCGACACCATGGAAGGATCAGGACTACTCGAGGTCACCGCCGACTATCCAGAAGTGGCATCCCTGGAAGGCCACTTCCTCAACATCAGGCACGCGATCGACGAGGTGAAACCCACACGCCTTATCATTGACACGATCTCGTCCCTCGAACGGATCGCCACCCCCCGTGCCCTGCTCAACTTTGTCATCGCCCTCGCTCTATTCTTGCGTCAGCATGAGATCACCGCGATGTTTACCTCCGGTCTGACAGGACGGACCCCATCAAGCGCATCCCCCGCTTTGTCCCTCGAAGTCGGCTCGCTCGCCGACGTCACGATCATGCTCCGCTACGTCGAGGGCACCGGTGACATCCAACGAGCCATCGCCGTCGTCCAAACCCGGGGCTCCGGGCACGACCAAGCCATACGCCAGGTCCTGATCGACAGCGAGGGCATGCACATCGGCGAGCCCCTATCCGAGGTCGGGCGCGAGATCCCGCGAGGAACGTTCCTGCCAGAAGGTCAACAACGGCGGTCATGATCCAGACCAGCGCACCGGCGTACTGGGATTGCGCCGCGAAGGAGCCCCTCCGTAGCAAGATCAACACAACACCCGGCGGCCACCCCATGCGGCCCCGTCGGCGCGGACGAGCGCGTACGAGGCATCGACCTCATCCGCGCGGCTACCGCGGACCTCACTGTTGGTGCTGACCGCCTTCGCACCCAGACGACGGCCAACCGTGTCGACGGCGACAACAGTGTGCGTACGCTGGTGGGAATCAGTGCCGATCATGACCATGCCGAGGCAGCTCCTCACGCGAAACGAGGACGGGACCCAGGACCGCGTGGCAGCGGGCACGCCTCAATCGGGCACGACGGCAGGCTCCTATCAAGCCACGCACCACGCGGCCAGGGCACCCGGCGGAGCCGCACAGCGAGGACAAGCCATTGACCTGCGAGGCAGCAAAGAAACGAGCGAACCCCCTCGGGCGACCATCGGGATGGCATTGAGGCGAAGAAGGCCGCGGCACGCTTGAGGATCCCCACATCCTCGAGCGCAAAGAGCCCTACAAGTAGCCAGGCAAGCTGTGCCGATAGCTCTGAAGTCCGGCGCGTGCCTCGGTGGCTGAGGCATGGGTTATAGGCGCTCGCGTACCGAGGCGTCGGCTGTCCTTGTGACGGTGAGGCCTTCCGTGACGAGGTCGAGCATGCGGGCTTGCACCCACACTGCTCGAAGCACACCAGCCCGGCGAGCAGACGCCGAGCACGAGCGCCCCGGTGACCCGCTCTTGGTCCACACCGGCAATGTCGAGGCGATCCTGACCGTGGGCCCCGATGCGATCGGACCAGCAGCTCGGCAGGCCGGCCTCCGCGCCAGCTTCCTCTCGCTTCTCAGGGAGCGGGACGTCGCAGTCTTCGGGAACGACGGCATCCAAGGCGTCCAACCATCCGGATACTCTCTGAACTTCCTGCGACCCATTCAAGCTGTCTCGCTAGTCGCCATGGCCTGTGGCTCATCGACAACATGCAGCTGACCGAGCTCGCCAAGGCCTGCCAGGTGTGGCGCCTTGCCCTCGTCGGGGACGCCGCACATGTGCCGACCCCCATGACCGGTGCCGGCTTCAGCGCGTCACTGGACGACGCCGAGGCCATTGCCGAATCCGTGGCGGCCGGTGTCCATGGATCCGCGCTGCCTATGGCCCTACGCCAGTACGAAAGGGAGCGGCTGGGCACCGTCCGAAACATGGTTCAGTCAGGACAGCAGTTCAGCCGATCCTTCACCAGTCGAGCCGATCTGAACGGCGTTCCCCTTGAAGGGGCCCGTCACTGGGTGCCGGGTCCCCAGGACGGCATGACCGCTCACCGGGCGATCGCAACCCACCAGTCGCTCTCCAGGAATGAGGAGCAGCACCGGCGGAGCGACCCGACGCCGCCGCCCGCGTCGACTGTTCGAAATCGAGCGTGGCGGAGACGAAGTAGAGCGCTGCCGGCGTGGTGTCGAAGGCGGTCGCATGTGTGCTGTACGAGCTATTCGACCGCGCAGGCGAGTTCGGGCACATCAATAGAGGTGCGGGCTCTGCGCCTAGTCGTCATGGAATGAGGAGATGTCCAGCGCGCACGTTGTCGGGTCGCCATGCTGACCACATCGATCCCGTCAGGTGCCGGTCGAAGACGTGTCGTACCAGCTGCGTGCGTGGGTGTTCGATCCCATATGAGCGGGTTCCCTCGAGCAGCCTGGTGAGGCCTTCGGCGAACACTGGAGCTCCGGCCGCGACGGCGCGGGAGAACGCGTCTGCACTGCCGGGGCGGCCGGCGGCGGCGACGCTCTCTCCGCGAAGCACGTGGACGTCGCTCAGGTGCCAGTACTCGTCCTCCAGCTGCTCGATCGCCCGGTCGGCGATTGCGACGCGTCCGACGCGCAGCGCGATGTAAGCGGCGAGACACGTCCCGAGCGGATCGACAATCCTCGGCGACTCGAGGACGTCACGTGCTGCGTCGAATGCGGCGCCCAGCTGTCCACCGACGAGCAGGCGCTCCATCACCTCAAGCCGGCGCACCGCGTCAGGCTCGGATGACCGGAGTCGACCGGAGGACGGAGCGTAGGCGAAGATACAAGGCTGGGGAGCTCCGAGCTGGACGGTGAACAGGGTCGTGCGCCCCGGGAGTACGGCAACTGTGAGGATCATCCTTGCTGCCGAGTCGGTGGGTTCGAGCGCGAGCCAGTAGGACCCGGGCTCAACTGCGCGCGCGTACTCGGCCGCGAAGGCCATCGTCGCGACCGGCCGCGCGTACTCGATGGCCGCGGGGACGGGCTCGCCGAGGCGCCACATGCGGATGCCTACCCTCGAGAGATACTCGCGCGCACGGGCGGTGTCGGTCCAGTCGACGCCGAGGATGACGGCGAGGCCACACTCTGCCCGAGATCCGAGCGCGCCGCGCTGCGCGCGGAAGCCGAGGGCACGGCCACTCGTGCCATCTTCGATCGCGGCCGCGCCAGCGACCCCGAGCACCGTCGAAAGGCGCGGTGCCACTATCTGAGCTCCCCCCTCGTGCAGCTCGACTGTGTTGTCGGCGTGCACCCGGCCGCCGGCCGTCTCGACGAAGGAGGTGACCGCGCTGGTCATAGGTGCGTCGGGAGCGGGGAGGGCGATCTCCCGTTCGGCACCCGGCCCGAGCTCGACGAGCTGCTCGACAATCTGGTTCTCCGGTGTCCTGAGCCTCACGCGGTACACCCCGGCTGGGACGTCGCGAAGCTCGACGGTGCCCATCGCAGTGCGCAGCGTCTGGCCTGCGGCGTCGGTCACCTCCAGCGCTGCGAGGGAGTCGCTCGACCGGACGATGAGCCGGCCGCGTCGTGGGGCCTCCAGCGGCACAGCGGCCGTGGCGATGCTCGCGTCGTCGCCCGAGCCGGTATGCGCCCCCGTCGGCTGACTGGGTGTGCTGGAGACGAAGTCGATGTCGATGGTGCGGGATGAGTAGAGCTCGAGCGGGTCGCCGTAGTACGACACCTCGTAACGGGGCGCCGTTCCACGTACCAGGTAGACATTCGGTTGGAGCTCGACCTCGACCGGCAGCAACGCGATGTCCCCCCGGCTCGTCAGGGGCTCACCCCAGGCATGGGAGACGACAATCTCGGCCTGCGGATAAACGTCGTCCGGTCGGAGATTGATGGTGAGTTTCTCGGCGGGGAAGCTGCCGGGTGGGAAGCGCGATAGCACGGGATCGGGGTCGCGGCCGGCGACGCCACGCTTTGGTGTCTCCTGTGGAATCTGGAACACGGCGCCGCCGGCGCTGCCGCCTACCTCGATCCTCCGCCGCTCGAGTTCGCCCTTCACGTACCGGACCAGTCGGTCCCACCGCACGTCGTAGGACCGGGATGCCTGCGACCACGCTTTTGCGGCACCGGCTCCCCGGAGGCCGGCAACCAGCGCGTCGGTGAAATGGCCGCGCTCGTCGCCGACGGCACCGGTCTCGGCCGCCCGCAGACCTGGTGAGGTCGCGTACAGGATGAACTGCTGCACGGGCGGGACGCCGGGATCACGCCGGCGAGGTTGGGTCCACTCGCCGACGCGGAAGTCGAAGTCCACTGGGATGTTGCGGCAGGCGTCGACGAAGAAGAACTGGTCCTTGAACGGCCAGGTCTCGAAGTACTCCCACAGGGTGCGCAGCGCGACCGAGTTCTGCGTTCTCGTGCGCGTAAAGTCGGCCGCTACGAGCGCGTTCTCCTCGCTCGCGTCCACGAACGTCGACACGCCGTGCCCGGCGAAGTAGACGTACAGTCGCTCACCCTCGCCGCCACTGCGCAGAATCACCTCCGCGATCGCGTCGAGGATGTTGCCCTGCGTCGCCGGTTTCGCCTCGACGCCGAGCGGCTCCGCCTCGTCGCGCGGCGACAGGAGAAGCGTGACGTTCGGCTCGGGCACGTTGCCACCGGCGGGGTCGAGGAGCCATTCACGCATCAGGAGCGCGTCGCGCACCGCTCCGCCCAGGTTCGCCTGCGCCAGCTCGTACCGGTCGATCCCGACGACGAGTGCCCAGCTGTCCATCGACTATGCCGGATCGTCGGCGAGTACGGCGAACAGGTCGGTGACGGGCTCGATCGAGCCGGCCCCGAACACCCTCAGCCGGTAGGCAGCCTCGGGGAGAGGATCGAGGCTCACGTGGTGAGCGCCGTCGTCCGCAAGTCGCAGCGTCCGTCGCACGACGGTGGTGTCAGTCTCGATGTCCTCGACCTCGACCGTGAGCGGCTGGGACGGTGGCCGCTCTGGGTGGACGCGGACTGCGATGGGTTGGTCGGGTGTGTACGTGTCGTCGAGGTCGAGCCCGAGGCCGATGGTGGGGATCGCCTCTCGGAACGCGGCGTGGTCGATGTCGATGCCGCTGAGGATCCCGGTGAGCTGCACGAGGACGGGGTCGTCGTTCTGCAGGGAGGCGTGCCGCTCTGCCGCAAACATCGCGTTGGCCTCGTCGTCGACCTCGATCGGTGTCGCCGAGACCCGCGGGACCGTCCCGTCGCCGCCGAGATCCCGGCCGCCGTGCGTTCGCAGGAGCTCGACGGCGCCGGAGGTGAGCCGGGCCGACTGCACGGTGGGTTGGGTCGTCCCGACGACCGGGCAGATCCGGTAGCCCAGGTCGCGGTATTCCTCGTCGTCGCGGTGTTCGGCGACGGATCGCTCGATCTCGCGGTGGAACTCGAGCGCGGCCCGTGCCCTGGCCTGGTCGACGTTCGGGACGGCGGCCTCGGACACGCGCACCAGCCGTCCGTCCCCGCCGTCGTAGCAGGGGTAGATCGGAAGCAGCTGATAAACAGAGGTGAACGACCGCAGCAGCGGCGACAGGTCGATACCCACGGCGCCGATCTTCTTCCGAAACCCGCTCGCGAGAGTGCCGACAGCGTTGAGCGAGCCGCGGTACGGAGTTCCGAAGGTGACGAGGACGCGGGTGTCACGCCATCCGTCCAGAGCCTCCAGGAAATATCTCGCGACGAGTCCGCCCATGGAGTGACCGACCAGGATGAGCCGCGCATCCGCCGCACCGGAGTGCTCCCGCCACGCGTGGAGCCAGGCGCGGCTCTCCCGCGCCAGTCTGCGCGCGGCCACCCTGTTGTCGCGTCGCCAGTCGTAGGCGAATTCGAACAGGTTCCTGCCGGCCTCGACGTCGAAGACATCGGTGAGGTGGCGGACGCACTTCGTGTAGCCGTCGATCTTCCACAGCCCTGGGAACAGATGGACGTCCCGCAGGATCCGGGTGGCGACGACGCCGTCTCCGAGGTCGTCGATGTCGGCCGGGTCATCCTCGAGGGCGAGCTCCTTGACCGCTCCGCCGAGGCTGAGCAGGGCGCGCAGCACCGCACCGCCCGAGACGTTCCACACGTCTTTGCCGTCCTTCTGGAGCACGCTGCCGGTGATCCCCGGCAGCACGACGATCACGTCCCGCATCGCCTTTCGCGTCATCGAACCGGTTCCTCGCCGTTATGGTGTCCTGGTCGCGAGATCGTGAACGGCTGCTCGCGGCTGAATGCCCGGGTGCCCGTCCCGAGGGGGAAGAAGTTCGGCGTCTGGGTAGGAGGCATCAGCGCCAGGATCTCCTTGTGGAAGCGGCGATACCGCCCGGAGAACCGACCGTCGTTCCAGATGCGGCGGAGCGTCTGGGTGAACAGCCCGTTGCGGTTCCCGTCCAGCGACAACTGGTGGTCCTGGCAGCCGGATATCAGCAGCACGGCGGCTTGGACGTCGACGTCGTCGCTCGTCAGGTGTGCGGCCTGGATGTCGTCGTAGAGCGTGCGATGCTGCTCGTACGTCGCGTTCTGCACGCTTCGCGGCAGGTCCTTTGTCCGCGGCTTCTCGTCATCGATGATTCCCCGTTCGACGATCATCGGCACGACGGCGTTGAACATCGCGACCGAGTCTCGGGTCATCGTGCCGCTGTGGCAACTGTCCGAAAGCACGAGAATTCGGACGCCTGGCGCGAATTCACCCCAGAGGGTATAGAGCTCATCGTCGACCAGTTGGCGGTCGTAGAGAACCCAGGTCTCGTCCATTCCATCGGGATCCTCGGCGCCGTTGTGATCGGGAACCTGACCGCCGTGTCCGGAGTAGCTGCAGAAGAAGAAATCGCCGCTCGTCAATTCTTGCGACGCGCCGCGGATTGCGTCTTTTACCGCGTCGGCGCGTGCCTGGGGAGTGCGTAGGACCACGCTGTCGAACCCGCGGGCGTCGGCGATGGCGAGCATGTCGTTGGCGTCGTGCTCGCACGCGGTGAGGCGTCCGTCCCAACCGTTGTAGTGCTCAGGATCGACAGCGTTCAGTCCGATGTGGAGAGAAAGACCTCTCGCCATGTGCCCACCTCCGCGGGTCGCAGGACACCGCGACGGCGGGCCACCGACTGATGGCGCGCATGCGTTTAGCCCTGGACTGCATCGTGCGCCCACAATGCGTGTCCGGCAACCAGATCGGACAACTTAGTTTCACCGGAAATCGGCTGCCGAGGTGACCTTGACAAGGTCCGGTGGCGGGAGTTGTCTGGCGATGCCGTGGTCCCGCCCCGGGAGAATCCATCGCGGATGGGGCGGCTAAAACTAATTCGCAGCCGTCACGGCGCGAATTCGCCTGCCGCTCTCGGATTTCGTTGCCTCGAACGTAGGACGCCGTCCATCGCCTCGGCGTCGGAAGGATCCATCATGCGCACGCGTACCTGTTCGATCCTGCGTGACCTGAGTCGTACGTCGACTGCCGAGCCGTTCGGGCTCCGCGCCCTTCCCGCAGAGGCCGCGGTGGCGCCGCCGGAGGTGCTGGTCGAGGTCGAGGACCTGACGAAGGACGACATGCGGTCGATCGCGCGCGACCCGTCGGTCCGCGCGATCGCGCCGGTGATGCCGATCAGCCTGGTTCATCCGTTCGAGGTGGACGAGAGTGCGGCCGGTGCCAAGCCGTGGGGGATCAGTGCCGTGGGTGCCGACGTGACCGCACGCACCGGCGCCGGCGTAGTGGTGTGCGTGCTCGACACGGGCATCGACTCCGCACACCCAGCATTCTCTGGACTGTCTCTGGTCGAGCACGACTTCTCGGGCTCCGGACCCGGCGACCGACAGGGACACGGCACCCACTGCGCGGGCACAATTCTCGGCCGCGACGTCGCCGGTACGCGGATCGGTGTCGCCCCCGGCGTGCAGAAGGCACTCATCGGCAAGGTGCTCGGCGACGACGGGAGCGGCGACTCCGACATGTTGTTCCGGGGCATTCAGTGGGCGGTGCAGCAGGGCGCCCAGGTGATCTCGATGTCGCTCGGGTTCGACTTCCCAGGGCTAGTAGAACGCCTCGTCGGCGCCGGCTGGCCGCCCGCGCTCGCGACGTCGGTGGCGCTGGAGGCCTACCGAGCGAACCTGCGGATGTTCGACACCCTGATGGACCTGATCCGTCGCAGCGAACCGTTCGGTGTCGGCAC
Organism: uncultured Actinomycetota bacterium; assembly: GCA_963720325.1. Taxonomy (GTDB): domain Bacteria; phylum Actinomycetota; class Actinomycetes; order Propionibacteriales; family Actinopolymorphaceae; genus Thermasporomyces. The sequence continues at coordinate 377,463 of CAVRFE010000002.1, forward strand.
GCTCGTAGTCGCAGCCGCCGGCAACGAGAGCCGTCGCGAGGTCGATCCCGACTTCGAGATAGCCGCGTCCCTCCCAGCGGCCGCCGAAGGGGTGATCTCCGTCGGCGCCCTCGGCCAGTCGACGGACGGCCTGCAGGTCGCAAGGTTCTCGAACACGCTCCCGCAGATCAGCGGCCCAGGTGTCGACATCATGTCGGCGAGGGCCGGCGGCGGCCTGCGCAGTCTCAGTGGGACCAGCATGGCGACCCCCCACGTAGCCGGTGTCGCCGCCTTGTGGTGGGACGAGATCAACTCCTCGCCGCTACTGCCGAAGCTCTCGACGGCGGTCACGGCCAAACTCCTCGCCCACGCGTCGACAGCCGGATTCGCCCCCGACACAGACGTCAGCGACCGGGGCATCGGAATCGTCCGCGCACCCTAACCTTGAGGCAATAGGCGCAGCACCAGCGCATCGTCCTGGCGGACGGTGGAAAACGTGTTGGTCGGTTCAGCTAGGTGTCGCTACAGTCCGCGCCGTGAAGATCCGTGTAGACGAGGTTTTCCCAGCTACTACCGAGTGGGAAGCACTCGGACCTGTCGTCGCTGAAGTCCAACCTGGCAGTGGCGCGGTCCGCGGGGATCCTCCGTGGGACTGGTGGCTCAGCTGGCATGTACTTGCGGGCTATGTCCCGAACCGAGCCGAGCCGGTCGGGTTTCTGCGGTACGTCGTTCAGCCGATCGGCCCGGACGCCGAGTGTGAGACCGTCGTTCTCGCCGGCAAGGACCTGACCGAAGCAAAGATCCTAGATTTCGGCGTGTTACCGGCGTGGCGACGCAAGGGGGTGGGCACCGCCCTGCAACTGGCGGCGATCGCCAGCGCCCGCCGGGTCGGATGTTGGCAGATTCGTTCGCACAGTTCGGGTTCGAATCGTGCCAATCACCAACTGAAGCTTCGACTCGGCTTCGCCGCGCACCCCATAGTCCGTGAAGAGCCAGACGGAACGGACCGGGCCGGTTGCTACTTCGTGCTTCCTTTGCAGCATCCACTCGGCGCCGCCGAGCCTCAATAGATTCCCCACATCGGAAGACCGCACCGTTGGCCAGCAGTAGATTCGCCACTGGCGGCTCTGCAGCGGCGTTGGCGTTGGACACCGGAAGTGTCCCGGCTTCTTCTGGGTTCGGTGTTCCTTGGCCTGGTGCCGGACAGGAGCGGTTGCTGCTACCAGTGGTGCAGGTGTGGACGGAAGTCTGCGTAGGCGTCGTCGAGGTAGTACGGGACGACTGCGCGGCCAGGTGGTGTGATCGAGTCGATCCGGGTGAGGTCTTCGTCGTCGAGTGTGATGGATGTGGCGGCCAGCTGTTCGTCGAGTTGGTCGGCGGTTCGGGCGCCGAGGACGACGCTGCTGACGGCCGGTTGCGCGAGGAGCCAGGCCAGGCTGAGCTGTGCGGGCGTACACCCCTTGTCCGCTGCGATGTCGACGATCGCGTCCACGACTGGGTCGACGTGGTCGCCGAAGTGTTTGACGTCCCAGTCGCTGTCGTTCCCGCGGGTGAGCCGGACGCCGGAGGGTGAGGCGCCGCGTTGGTACTTGCCGGTCAGCAGACCGCCGGCAAGCGGGGACCAGACGGTGATGCCGATGCCGTAGCTGCTGGCCATCGGCAGCAGTTCGCGTTCGACGCGGCGGTCGAGCAGGTTGTACGGCGTCTGTTCGACGACCGGACGGTTGAGCTGGTGCTCCTTGGCGGCCCAGAGCGATTCGAGCAGCTGCCAGGCGGCGAAGCTGCTGGTGCCGATGTAGCGGATCTTCCCGGAACGCACCAGGTCGTCGAGTGCTCGGAGTGTCTCGTCGATCGGGACCTGGGTCGTTGGGCGGTGGATGTAGTAGACGTCGAGATTGTCTACGCCGAGCCGGCGCAGCGACGCCTCGCACTGGTCGATGATGTGCCGGCGGGAGCTTCCGGCGGCATTGGGATCGTCGTCGTTCATCGCGCAGTGGAACTTGCTTGCCAGCACGAGCTGGTCTCGGCGTCCTGTCTTCTGGAGCAGCCGGCCGAGCAACTCCTCGCTGGTTCCGCGGCCGTAGACGTTGGCGGTGTCGATGCTGTTGACGCCAGCGTCGAGGGCGATTTCGAGTTGGCGGGCGGCGTCGGCTTCGTCGACCGCGCCGCCGAACAGCATGGTGCCCAGGCTGAGCGAGGTGACAGAGACTCCGGTCCTGCCGAGGGGTCGGTATTGCACGGGTGATCCTCCAGTTCGTCGTTCGGACAGCCGATGGATGTCGCAGAGGTGGTGGTTTGGCGGTCCTCAGGGGGGTGGCGTCGGCAGGAGCTCGCCGGAGATGGATCGGGCGGCGAGTCGGTGATGCGCGGTCGCCGCGTCGGCGGTGATTCCGGAGAGCCGGACGAGGCGCAACGGCGGCGGTGTCCCGGTGATGGCGCCGTACATGACCTCGACGCCCGACCGGCCAAGCCGCCGGGTCATTTCGCTCGCTGTGGTTGCATCCATGCCTCGGAGGCTAGGCAGCATCTGGCAGGAACACCCGATCCACTGGCACAACGCGATTCCGAACCAATTCCATGCGCTCGCCGGCCACGGCGCCGCCAGGCGCATCGTCGCGGCCTCCAACTCCGGCGACACCGGCCCCTTCGACGTGCTGGAACGCCTCGCGAACTGATGATCACGAGCCGGTGGACATACGGCTGCCGAGCTCGGCACGCGACCGGATCTGGAGCTTGCGGTAGACGCGGGCCAGGTTTGCCTCGATGGTCTTGGCACTGAGGCTGAGTGCTGCGGCAACCTCGCGGTTGGTTCGCCCGGCCGCGGCCATCGCCGCGATCCGTCGCTCAGTCGGTGTGAGCTCGCCGGGCTCGGCTTGCGCCGGTTGGATGCGGGCCAGCTCGGCCGCCGCCCGGTCGCGCAACACCTCGGCACCCAGTCGCGCGAACGTGGCGTGTGCGCTCTCGAGTGCCCGTCGAGCGGCCGCCTTGCGGCGCCGGCGTCGCTCCAGAATGCCGACGGTGAGCAACGTTTCCGCGTGGTCGAACGGGAGCATCACTCGCTCGTGCTGTCGCAGCGCCTCGTCGGTCGCGGCGATCGCACCGTCGACGTCGCCCACTGCGGCACGTAGCAGAGCCCGGCAGCGGGCCGCCTTGGCGCGCCAGGCCGGCCGGTCGAGGCGCTCCGCGTCGCGTTCGATGTCGGCTACCAATGTCTCGGCGCGGTCGGTCTCGCCGAGCCCGATCAACACCTCGGCCAGCACGATGCTCTCACGACGTTGGCCGGGATCGTGGATGCCGATGCGACGGCCGATCTCCTCCGCCTTCTCCAGATGCGGACGCGCGGTCTCGAGTTCGCCGAGGCTGCACTCCAGGAACCCGAGCAGGGCATGCAGTTGCCGGATCAGCCACTCGTCCTCCGATGCCTCCGCACCTTCGAGAAGGTCGTGCACAGCGGTACGGGTGGACTCCACGCGCCCGAGGTGGGCGTCGATGGTCGCGCGTATGTAGCGCGCCTGGATGCATTGGTACTCCTGGCCGGTGCTCTCGGCGAGCTCGAGCCACTCGGCGGCGATCGACTGTGCCGCTGCCCAGTTCCCGGCTCGAAGCTCCAGCTGCGGCAGATGACTGAGGGCGTACGGAAGGCTGCTGTCGTCACCCTCGTCCACTGCGGTCTGCCGCACCTGGATGAACGCGACCCGAGCGGCGTCGAGCTCGTCGACCCAGACAAGCATCGCGCCGAGCGCGGCGCTGGCCCGATCGGCGACCCGTGCGGGCGGTGCGGACCGCTCCAGCTCGATCGCGCGTTCGGCGTCCTCGCGACGAAACCCCCGCCCGAGCACCAGATCGGTCCCCACCACCGCCAACAGCGCGAGGGACTCCGTGGTCGGATCAGGTGTGTCCGCGGCCGCGAGCAGCTCGAGCGCGAGTCTTGCGTGGCGGGCGCTGACCCGGAAGTCGTGGTAGGACACATTCGCGGCGGCGGCGTGCAGGCGAGCACGTAGTCCCACGTCGTCCGCAGTCGCGAGCGCTTCCTCACAGAGTCGAAACGCCGCGGGCGCACTCCCGGTCTCGTGCTCGATGTTGGCCAGCAGCAGAAGGGCTTCGGCCCGGTGGTCTCCACCTACCGACGCCGTGCGTACCGACTGGGCCAGGGCTGTGGCGCCGGGCGCGTCCCCGGCGCGGAACCGGTGTCGCGCCAATGCGAGTGTGCGGGTCGCGCGGGCCACGCCTGCCGACTCGGGCGTGTGACGCAGCGCGAGCTCGAGCAGCTCGACCGCCGCGTCGGGGGCTCCGCGCCCGGCGGCCGAGTTCGCGGCGTCGTCCAAGGCGTCGGCGATGACCTCGTTGGCGGTGTCGGTTGTCAACGCGAGGTTGCGGGCACGCTCCTCGGAGTCGTCGACGGCGTCGGCGAGCGTACGGTGCGCCGCCCGCCGGTCTCGGCTGGTCGCGCCGCCGTACAGCGCGGACGCCAGGAGCGGATGGGTGAAGCGCACCCGTCCAGAGGCTCGCTCGACCAGGCCCGCCGCCTCAGCCCGGTCGAGGGCCTCGTCGGCTCCAGGTTGGCGACACACTGCCGCCTCGCTCGGGTTGCCGGCGGCAGCGACCAGGAGAAGGACGCGCCGGTCGGGTGGGGCGAGCGACGCGATCCGGTCGGCGACCAGGTCGCCAAGGAGGCGGGGGAGCGCCAGCGGTGCCGCCGGTGAGGGCATGCCGCCGGCACGCGCCACGGCACGCGCGATCTCCAACGCGTACAGGGGATTGCCGCCGGACTGTGCCGCGATCCGTACGAGAAGGGGACGAAGCGGTGCCTCACCTAGGTGGTCGGCCAGGAGGCGTCGTAGCTCGCGGAGGTTGAGTGGGCCGAGGGTCAGTCGGGTGTACGCATCCGTGCCGATGCCGTCGCCGGCCACGAGGTCGGGTGGTGGACCCGCGTCCTCGGTGTCCCGGCGGGTCATCAGCAGCCCGATCGGCTGGTCCCGCAGGCGCCGCAGGGCGAACGCGAGCACGCGATGAGTGGGTGCGTCCAACCACTGCACGTCGTCGACCGCGACGACCAGGGGACGGTCCCCCGCGAGGATGTGCAGTGCCGTCCCGACCGCGACACCGACAGAACGCGGGTCCGCCGTCGGGACCGTTCCGTCCGTACGCAGCAGCGCGACCTCCAGCGCGCGGCGTTGAGGTGGGGGCAGGCCGGGCAACACCTGGTCGGCATGGTCGGCAAGGAGATCGCCCAGGCCGGCAAACGCCAACTGAGTCTCGACCTCGACCGGCCGGCAGGCGAGGACGTGGCGGTGCTCGCTCCGAGCCTGGTCGAGCCCTGCCTGCCAGAGCGTCGTCTTGCCGATGCCTGCGGCGCCCTCGATCATGGCGGCAGCGGGGGCGTCGGCGGCGCGGGCGAGGAACGCGTTCAGCTCGGCAAGCTCGGCCAGGCGGCCGACCAGAGCGTCCACGGCGCCCTCCCGACACTCGAGGGACCCCGCACCACCGGGCGAGCGTCATGTCCGGGGCGCCGGCAGAGTCGCGGCGATTGTACGGCTTTGGCCCATCGTCGGGCGACGTGTGACAGGGCGCCATGGACCACACTGCCGTGGTCGTGCATGGGGAATCACCCGATTCCGTGCCGCCCGTCCTGCCGGACGATCACCTCGTGGGTGTCTACCTCGTGGAACGATACGGCGTCGGGCTGACCGCGGAGCAGGTCGCGGCCGAGTCCGCTCGGATCCAGCGCGCGGGCGCCGTGGAGCATTTGCTGTCCCTGGTCGTACCAGGCGACGAGGGTGCACTGTGTGTCTTCGAGGCTGCCACCTTGGCCGAGGTCGAGCGTGCGGCAGAGGCGGCCGGCGTGCAGGTCGAGCGCGTCGTCGAGGTGGCGCTCGAACGACCGACTCCCACCCGGCCGAGCCGAAGCGGCCGACCGGCACGCGAAGACGAGCCGCCACGACAGGAGGTCCGGCAGTGACAGGCGAGCAACCAGCGCCGATGGCGAACCAAAGCGCGGAAGCCACGAGAACCCTGTTGGTACGCCCGGCCAGTCCCGGGTGGCGGCGGGCTCTCACCGCCTTCCACAGCAGCTGGGAGGTGAGCGAGGGAGGCGTCACCGTAGCGAGTGCCTACACGCGCATGACCACGTACGACGTCGAGATCGAGACCTCGGGCCGACGACTCAAACTCAGCATGCCAAAGGACGGGTTGCTCGGTCCGAAGCGACTGGACGTCGTTGGGACTGGATCCGGCCGGCAGGTGATCACGGGCGCGCTACGCTCCGGCGGTAGGGGATCCAACAACCTGGTCGCGGAGGAGTGGTCGCTGACGCTGGCATCCGGCGGCGCGATCATCTGGAGATACTGGCATGCGAAGGGCGTGCTGGGTTTCTACGACAGCCAGGGGAGTCCCGTCCTGCTCGTGGGCCACGATCCGTCCTTCGAGCTGCCGAGCAAACCCAGCACGCTCCGGATCCTCCTGCGGATGTGGAGTGGTGCGGTCGCTTCGGTGGACAGCTACGTCGCCCAGGTGACGACAGGTGCGGTCGGCAGGCTCTTGCCGGAGGCCGACGTTCCCGTACTCGCAGTATTGGCTTTCTGGCTGGAACGGACCGCCGACGGACGGTACCCGTCCTCCGGGTGAGCCTGACGGCGCCGCGGAGGAGGAGCGTCCGTCGCCCTATCCCGAGCACTCGCGCGCCTAGTGGGACGGTTTCCAAGAGCCGCCAAGGGGTGGGTCTGGGTCCGGTTGTGGACGTTGAGCTGCGCGTTGTTGTCGCCGGTGTTACGGTGCCGGCCACGGCATGACGCGTACGCCGTTCGCCGTTTGCTTCCGCGCCCACGCCGCGGTGGCATTCGTCGGCCAAGGTCTCCTGGGTCCCGCGCAGCTTCCGCTTGGTTGTCATCCGGTACCGGCGGTGCGTGGGCCTGCTGGGGAGAGATGCCGAGATGCCGAAGAAGCAAACAACCAAGGCCCGGAACGCCCGTGCCGCGGCCCGCGAGGGCGAGAAGTTCACCACCGCGCTGCGCCGCCTGTCATCCGCGTCGGCGGTGCGTGCTGGCGAGGGAGATGGCCGCCTGCCGGTGGAGTTCAGTGGCGAGATCTTCCAGTGGCGCGGTCCGGCGCCGTACTACTTCGTTGCGGTGCCTGAGGAGCAGAGCCTCCAGCTGAGGGTGGCGACTTCCGGCACCAGCTATCACCGGGGAATGCTCCGGGTACAGGCGCGGATCGGCGATGTCGAGTGGGCGACATCGATGTGGTACAAGGACGAGCGTTACCTCCTCCCGATCAGGGACTCGGTGCGCAAGCCCAGGGGGCTCGCCGACGGGGACACCGTCACGATCCACCTCACCGTGGCCGTCCCAGCGCTGGACAAGAGACAGGATCCCGCGCGGGCGCGTCCGGCTCGAGCCAATCGCAAGCCACCTCAGGCAGCCGGGCGACGCCAACTGGGTCGCAAGAGGCCACAGGTCACCGACGATCAGCTCAGGATCGTCCCCGCGAACGAGGCGACCTGGGAAGACTTGCAAGCCATCTTCGGCACCCGCGGTAGTCCGGCCAGAGACTGGTGCCAGCGGTACAAGATGCGGCCTAAGGAGGGTTGGGGCACGGTTGGTGCCGACGGACTCGCCTCCCGGCTCCGAGAACAGACCGCCTGCGGGCAGCCGGAGTCGACCACAACGACCGGCCTGGTCGCTTACCTCGACGGTGAGCCAGTCGGCTGGTGCGCGGTCGACCCGCGACCGTCCAACCCGCGCCTGTTGAGCCACTGCCCCGTCCCCTGGGCCGGTCGAACCGAAGACAAGACCGATGCCAGCGTGTGGGCGGTGACGTGCTTTGTCACCCGGGCCGGCTTCCGACGCCGCGGCATCAGCCGAGCACTCGCCCGCGCTGCCGTCGACTTCGCCCGACAACGCGGCGCCCGCGCCCTGGAGGGCTATCCCCACAGCACCAAGGGCGGGTACGTCGGCACTCCCGCCGTCTTCACCGCAGCCGGCTTGGTCGAGGTGAGCAGACCCACCACCAGGCGCATCCTGATGCGCATCGACTTCTAGCAGCGCTCACATCGCCCAGGGCAGCCCGGCACGGCCTCGGGCGAGCTGAACTGACGGTCGAACACCGAACGAGACCCGATTCGACGACCCAACCATGACCCGGCTGTCTTCCATGGCTTGGAGGCGGCACAGGATTGCGACACACGTTTGGAGAGTGAAGCTGTGAGCACCCTGGACGAGCACGGCCGGCCGGAGTCTCCTCTGGCCTCTGATGAGACCGAGACCCTCGTAGGGTTCCTGGAGTACCAGCGCGCGACGTTCGCCTGGAAGTGCTCCAGCCTGGACGCGGCCGGTCTGAAAGCGAGGGTGGGCGCCTCGACGATGACGCTGGGCGGGATGCTCAAGCACCTGGCCTACTACGAAGACCACTGGTTCTCCCACCGCATGCAGGGGAACAAGCGCCAAGCGATGTGGAACGACGACTACTGGGACGCCGACCCCGACTGGGAGTGGCACACAGCCGCCGAGGACTCCCCCGAGCAGCTGCACGCCCTCTGGCAGGACGCGGTGTCCCGCTCCCGCGATTTGCTCACCGAAACCCTGGCCGACGGCGGCCTGGATCAGCCGGCACAACGCAGCCTGCCCGACGGTCGCATCCCCAGCGTCCGGTGGATTGTGATGCACATGATCGAGGAGTACGCCCGGCACAACGGACACGCGGACCTCATCCGGGAGTCGGTGGACGGCCTCACGGGAGAGTGACCGGACAGGCCGATGTCCACGTGCCAGCTTTTGCCGCTCATCGCTGCCGCGGCATATGGAACCATTGCCGCCACGGATACCGCGTCCCGGCTGTCCGAGCCTGACATCTCCCCGACACTTTCCGATCCCACGTCGTTGGCTCCCGGGCCAGCTTGTGGCTGGAGGCTCCCACTCATGCCACCGATTTCTCGGCGCCAGTTGGTTGGCTCGGCCTCACTCGCAGTTGCGGCGGCGGCTGCCGCGTCCACGTTGCCGCCATCCTTGCACCGCGCGATGGCAGCCCCCATGCGTCGAGGCGGCCTCGATGTCATCGAGCACGTCGTCGTTCTTATGCAGGAGAACCGTTCCTTCGACCACTACTACGGCACCCTGCGAGGGGTCCGCGGTTATGGAGACCGCGTACCCCTCGTGCTGCCCGACGGTCGGCCGGTCTTTCACCAGCCGAGCCCGTCCGGCGCACCGGTGCTGCCGTTCTCCTTACGTGAGCAGGCCGAGCGGGAGGGCCGCGACGCGTCCGACATCCAGTATCTCGGCGATCTCGACCACAGCTGGACGGGAAGCACGCAGGCCTGGAGTCGCGGCTGGTACAACGACTGGGTGGCGGTGAAGACCGCAGCGACGATGACGCACTACGAACGCGCGGACATCCCGCTGCAGTACGAGCTCGCCGAGGCGTTCACCATCTGCGACGCGTACCACTGCTCGGTCTTCGGCTCGACCAACCCCAACCGCAACTACCTGTGGACGGGCACCACCGGCTACGAGCCCGGAGGGACCGAACGGGCGGTGACCAACGCGGCGAACGGGTACGACCACGCCGGCTACGACTGGACGACCTATCCCGAGCGGCTGGAGCAGGCCGGCGTCACCTGGCAGATCTACCAGGAGTGGGACAACTTCGGCGACAACTCGGTCGAGTACTTCCTTCCGTTCAAACGGATCGGCACCAAGACGCTCGCGCCTGTCGACGGCGAATGGCGTACGACGGAGGAGTTCTACTACGGGTTGTTCGACAAGACCGAAGCCGAACGCCAGAAGTTGCTCAGCCAGCTCGCGGCCGGGCGGATGACACTGACGCCGGCCGAGCGGTCGATGTTCGACAAGGCGCTCTACCGCAGCGAGCCGGAGTCGCTCGTGCCGCGGCTGCGCGCCGACATCGCCGCCGGCACCCTTCCGGCGGTCAGCTGGCTGGTGCCATCGGCGATCGACTCCGAGCACCCGGGCTCTTCCACGCCGGTGGGGAGCGCCAACCTGATCTACGAGGTGCTTGACGCGCTCGCCTCCGACGTCGACACCTGGTCGCGGACGGTCCTACTGATCAACTTCGACGAGAACGACGGCTACTTCGACCACGTACCACCGCCGGTGCCGCCGCGCCCGGCGTCCGTTAACGGTGACGACTGGTACGACGGCAAGCCGATCGGGTTCGGACCGCGCGTGCCGATGACCGTCGTCTCGCCGTGGACGATCGGCGGCCACGTCTCCTCAGAGGTCCTCGACCACACGTCCGTGCTGCGGTTCCTGGAACGCTGGACCGGTGTCGAAGAGCCGAACATCAGCGCGTGGCGCCGCCAAGTGGCCGGAGATCTGGTCCCAGCGTTCGACTTCAGGCAGGCAGGCCGGTTGCCGGTGCTGGCCTCGCCCGGTCCGGTGCCCGCGCCGATCGAGCGGTGGCACCCCGAAGCCCCGGCGGACCAGGCAGTTCCGGCGCAGGAGCCAGGTCGGCGGTCGGCCCGTCCACTGCCATACCAGCCGAGCGTCTCGGCCACGCTAGATGGATCCGGTCACACGCTCCGGCTACGACTCGCCAACCGCGGGCGGCAGTCGGCGCACTTTGCGATCTACCCGTACGCCGGCGAGTTTGACGAACCCCGGCACGTCGACGTCGTAGGTGAGTTGGTCGAGTCCATACCCATTGGCGACAGCGGCTACCGGGTGGCCGTCCAGGGCCCGAACCAGTTCTGGCACGAGGCCGCCGGCTCACCGACGGGCGCCGCGGCTGGAGTGGATGTACGGATCGGTCGCGGCTCGACACGGCATCGATTGAACCTGGTGGTGAGCAACGCGGGTCAGAGGTCAATAACGCTGCAGATCCGGGCGCTCCGGTACGGCGACCACTCCGAGACGGTGCGGCTCCGGGCACACCAGACGCGCACTCTCGCCTGGCCGGCCGACCACGGCTGGTACGACATCGAGGTGCTCGCCTCGGGCGACCCGGCGTTCCGGCGCCGCCTCACCGGGCGGATCGAGGACGGCCATCGCGCGGTCAGCGCCTGAAGCCGCCAGCGTGCCCGAGCCAGCCGGACAGCACCTCAACACCCCCGCTGATGGGCGTGACTACGCGTACGTCAGCTCGGGCCAGTTCTGGGTGACGGGGATGTAGGAGTTGAGCGACTTCCAGCGGGCCTGGACGTCTGCGGTGTCGGTGTGCTTGCCAGAGAAGAGCTCGGCGTACCGGGCGATCTCGATCAGGTGCCATTCGGCGCGGAACAGTTCGAGTGCGAACGGTCTTGGCTGCACCGGGCCCGCGTTGCGTTGATAGGCGGCGATGACCTCGGTGTTGTCGAGGTTCTGTGGTCGTTGGTGGTTGGCGTAGAGAAGCAGTCTTAGGTCGCGCTCCCGGGGTGCGAACATCATGGCGTCGCAGTCGATCAGGTGCATCTTGCCGGCCGTGTCGAGCATGGTGTTCCCGCCGTGCGGTTCGCCATGGGTGATCACCCATGGGTCGTCGGAGGTGGCAAGTTGAGCGACCAGCTGGTCCGAGAGGGCGAGCAGCCGCTCGATACCTGGACGCGTGCTGACAAACAATGAGCGGGCGCGTTCGCCATACGGGCCATCGGTCCACGGCTGTTCGAGTTCGTTTGCCAGAGTCTGTTTCAGCTCGGCTTGGTACCAGCCCGGCTCCCAGTGGAGCGCCATGTCGGGGATCGGCGCGAACGCGTGTAGACGGCCGAGGATCTCCGCGACCTGGGCCCGCTCGCCGGAGCCAGAGCCGAAGTCTGGGTTGTGGCCTTCGATGAACGGGAAGAGAGCCAGTTCCCAGTCCGGCGACACCTGAGGTCTTGCCTGCCCGGTAAGGTCGCGGATTGGGCCGAGCACGAAGTCCAGACCAGCTTCGTGCAACACGGCCGTTGTCTGGTAGGTCGCCTGGAAGAAGTCGGAGTCCGGACTGATCCGGTCGGCCTTGGCGAACCACCTCGTGCCATCGGGCGCGGTGACGCTCCAGTTGTGGCTGCCGTGACCGACTGGGGCGTAGGTCACCTCCAGACCATCCAATGCCCAATGCGTGTGTAGGTAGACGGAAACCTGTTCGGCAGTGAGATCTTGCGGCGACGTGAGCATTCTTGCCACACTAGATCGCACGTGGCCTTCTCCGCACGACTTGTCGTCGCACATTCCACGGCGTGCACCGTTGACTGGCCCGGTCCGCTGCTGCTCGGGAACGTGACGCCGTGTCGAACTCGAACCCCTCGAGTGTGTTCGCACACGGCGCTTTCTGCACTTTGGGCGGCCGCGTTGGCACGTCGTTAGTGGCGAAGTTCGGCGCGGTGAGCGTCACGAGATGCGGTCGATCACCTGGCGACCAATGGTCTTGATGTCGCATGGCGCCAAGATGGCCGACGGACGGCAGCTCGAGAAGTGCGCACCGGGGATGGCGCTGCGGCTCGCGGGCGCGGAGGGCAAAGATGTCCGCGTAGTTCGAAGCCCATCCGATGCAGGGAAGGCTGATCCGGCCGAGGTCTCGGTCGAGCCGGTAGGTGGCGAAGAGCTGCCCGTGCGGTGACGCTTTCCGCGTCAGGCGGCCCACCATTCTGGCTGCGGCCGACAATGCGCGTCACGAATCGTACTTCGCCAACTCGCGGCGGGGTACGCAGTCAGCGCCCGAGCCCGGCCGCAGCGGGTCGACTCCGCCGGCAAGTGGGGCCAACAGGTCCCAAACTGGTGCAGTATCGACCGACATCATTTCGGCCGTAGGTGGCAAGGAGCACCGGGTAGTGCCGCCTATCGATGGGTCGGGGCGACCTCCTGGGCGATTGTCGCGCCCTGGGACTGCCCACCACCGCGACCGGATGACCCGCGTTAGAAACGAATCAACGACGGAGTGGTGGCCGGGTCCAAACCCTCGCATTCATGTTGGACGCGGTGAGTGGAGCCTTCATCGAGAGGCGGGAAGCCTGCCGACTCGGTCCACCGCGGCGGGTCCGCCAAGGGAGCTCAGCGAACGCAACTCTTACGGGCCCTCGCCCCCGAGGTCACGAACCAGGCCGTACAGCCATGCGAGGCAATCCGGCGAGCGCCCATCCGGCCGACGAAGGTGGCGCCTTTGCGCTGGGGCGGCTCGGGTCAGTTAGGGGCGAGCCGACCGCGATCGTGACAGGGCGACTGGCCGAGCCCTCGCCCGGAATGTCCGCGTAAGCCAGCGGGATCAACGGAACGATCGGTCGGTCACGACAGCTAGCACTGGCTGGCGATGCGGATGATCTCGGTGAAGGTAGAGAGCTGCCGGGGAACATCGCCGAGCTGTGGACTGGGGATCAGGTCGGGCATCTGTGCGTCGGCGTCCGCACGTAGCGTCAGCGGCGCGGACACCTCCAGACTCAGCCCGGCCTGGCTGTACACGTAGTTGACGTAGCCGCCGATCGAGCCGGCGAAGTCGGTGAGGTCAGTGAGCTGCGCCTGCCCACCCGCGGCACGGTACGCCCGCATCATCTCCTGTATCCCGTCCGCGTCGACCTCGGTACCGCGGACATGCCAGCTGTCGAGCGCGCCGGCCAGCGACCAGTTCGGGGTCATCGGACCGGCGTCGTCCCAGTCCAGGAGTACGAACCGCCCACCAGGTTCGAGCAGGACGTTCTGTCGCTGGAAGTCGGTGTGGGTGACGACTAGCGTCTTCGGGTCCGGGTGCTCGACGTACTGCGAAAGTTCCAGCATGGCGGGGATGGCCCGGCACAGGTCGTCGGCCCAGACCTGCCCGGCGTGCAGGCACCGCTCGACCAGAGCGGCCCATTCCTCGGCCGTCGGTACCCGGTAGAACCACGGGTCGAGCGGCTGGTCACCGGGAGGTGCCTGTATCCGGTCCAGGATGCCCAGCGTGTGTCCCGCCCACGCTGCCGCGCCGCTGTCGGCCGACGTGATGGCACGCCCGTCGATCCATTCGTACGCGCGGACCAAGGAGCCACCGCAGTCCTCCGGCAGATCGATGAGGTAGCGGCCCGACGCCGCCGGAAGGTTCTCCGGAGCCGAGATGCCCGCCGCGCGTGCCCGCTCACAGAACGACACCTGGCGCGCCACGACAGCTTCGTTGCTGCTGGGCTCGTGCGCCCAGTAGAGCTCCTTGACGGCATACCGTCCGGAGGCGGTGTCCAATCGCCAGATCCGCCCCATGGCGCCGTCGCCGGCCACGACCATCGAGGTCGCCGGTCCCCAACTGAAGCGCTCCGTGATGATCGCAGCCGCGCCGCTTGGATCGCTGATCACCGAGAGGACTCTAGCTTTCGAAGGCCGGGGTAGGCACGTGCATTCTCGATTGACAGCTGATAGCCGGCTTCGACCACGTTGCGGTGCCTGCACCGCTTGACGTGGACGGGTAGGTCGAGCAGGCTCCTCGGTGGGCGGGCAGGGTCGAGCACACCTTGGAGCGCTTGGACCTGCTAACCGCTCCCCTTCGTACACATCCGCTGTCGAAGGGATCTTCGAAATGACTCACTCGCCAAACGAAGCCGCACTGGCCTGGGCAAGTCGTTCCCTCGGTGTTGGCGCGAGCGTGCTTTCCGTCAAGAGTCTGAACGTCGGCCGTGGCCCGTGGCTCTTGAACGTCGACCAGTCGGGTCGCACCCGGGACGTGGTCTTGCGGATCGCGGGCCGGATCGGATCGGAGCAGATCGTGACCGGTGCCGCGGCGCTGCGGTACGCCGAGGAGCACGGACTGCCAGCTCCACGCCTGCTCGCCACCGATCTCGACGGCCGTGTCGCAGGAGCGCCGGCCACGTTGGAGACGGCCCTGCCCGGCAGCAGCCGGCTGCCGAAGCGTGTCTCCGTAGCGCAGCTGCACGCGGCCGGAGCGGCGCTCGCGCGGGTGCACGCTGTCCCGCTCGACCCGCGACCCGAGCTGCCGCTGCGCCACCGGCCCACCTCAGCAGACGACCACGCGCGCAATCGCCGCTGGGCCGCGCTGTACCGCACCTGCCCGGACGACGAGAAGGGCGCGGTGGTCGACGCGTTGTGCGAGTGGACCGGCGTGCCGGCCAAGTGGGTCCAGGAGTGGGTGAACGAGCCACTGGCGACACCGCTGCTGCTGTGGGCGGACGACTGCCTACGCGAGCACGGCCGACCTGGCGAGCCGACGGGCTTCGTCCACGGCGACGTGTGGTGGGGCAACACACGGTGGGACGGCGACGCCTTCCTCGCCCTGATCGACTGGAAGGACGCCGGCGCAGGGAACCCCGGCGTTGACGTCGGCGGGTTCCGCTTCCAGATGGCGATCACGTACGGGGCGAACCCGGATCCCGTCCTGGAGGGGTGGGAACGCGAATCCGGCACACCAGCAGCCGACGTGGCCTACTGGGACGCGGTAGCCGCGCTCAACACACCCACCATTCTCGACGGCTGGCCCGGCTACGACGACCAGGGCCGGCCTCTCGATACAGCAGCGGTGACCGCACGCCGGGACGCGTTCCTGCGCGCCGCGATCGACCGACTCTGAACCTGCCGCCACTCTGCGTACCTTCGCGACAGCTGTCGCCTGGCCCAACAGCCTGTTTAAGCTCTACCGATGGAGCCATGCGGCCTTGGGACCCGTGAACAGCAACGCTGATGGGTCTGAACCGAGGTCTCCCCGTGTGTTCCGCCGGCTCGTTGACGACACCCATGGAAGAGCTCACGTACGCTGATGGTTCTGGGTCAACGATCTCTGCCCGAGACTGCTGCTCCTTGCTGAAGGGAGACACCTTGATTCCGGGCGTCGGAAGCGTGGATCAAGAAGTGTTGGCGCCCTTGGTCCGGGCGGCCACGGAATGCCCCGGCCTTGAGATCGACGGGTGGCAGACGACGTGCCTGAGTGTGCAGGACCGCAGAAGCGTTTTCCGTTTTGCCGGGATCGGGCATGTCGGTGACTCGTCACGGCGTTGGTCGATGGTTCTCAAGGTGATTCGTCGCCCCGAGACCGCAGATGCCCCAGACGCTGATCCGGCCCATTGGGCGTACTGGCCGCGTGAGTGGCTCATGTACGCGGCCGGTGTCCCGCAGGGGCTTGAAGGTGGGCTGCGCTCACCGCGGTGCTGGGGGGTCATGCAGCCCAAGCCCGACGTTCGGTGGATCTGGCTCGAGGACCTCACCGAGCATCTGAGCAGACCTTGGCCGCTGGAAAGGTACGCACTCGCCGCCCGCCATCTGGGCGCGTTCAACGGCGCCTATCTCGCCGGACGTCCGCTGCCCACGGCGGCGTGGCTCAACGCGGAGGGTCTACGGGGGCGTAGCGCGGACGCAGCCGCTGAGCTCCAGCGCTTCCGCGATCCGGACCTGTGGACAGATCCGCGGCTCCGGCGTGCCTTTCCGCGACCGGTGCTGCATGACCTGGAACGCCTGCTGGCCGATCGTCCGTTGTTGCTTGCGGCTATGTCAGGCTTCCCGCGAACGTTCTGCCACCTTGACACTGGCTACTCTGCAAACGGGAACCTGGCGGCGGTCCCGAGCGGCGGAGCGGACGTCACCGTACTCTTCGACTGGGCTTTGGCCGGCTACGGCGCACCCGGTCAGGACATCGCCAACCTCGTGTGGAGCAGCTTCGTCGAATTTTGCCTCGACATCGGTGATCTTCCTCAACTGGAGGCACAGGTCCTCGACAGCTATCTGCAGGGCCTGGCTGACTCCGACATACGGCTCGACCCGGCCCACGTCCGCCGCGCCTACCTAACCGGCTCCGTGCTCATGTTCGGACTCATCCCCGAAGCCGTCGACCACGCCCTCAACGAGAGCGAACACGCTGAGCTCGAACGCTATTACGGCTGGCCGATCGACAGGATCGTCGAGCAATCCGCAGAGGTCACATACCGCCTCCTCGAACGCGCCGAGATGCTCCGCGCTCTGCCCGATACACCTGCTGGAGAGGTTGGCTCGCCGGCGGTGGGTTCGGCTGTGATCAGGCAGTTCCATCTCGAGTTGGGGTCACACTGCGGGAGCAAGAGTCCGTATGGCGGCGGCGAGCAGGCGCCTGAGGTTCGGCCGGAGGTCGGCTGACTGGAAGTGGCCCGCCCACCCGTCCTCGGTGAGAAGGTCGCTGACCACGAAGCCGGCCGCCGCCTCGTAGCCTCGGAGTTTGGCTACTGCGAAGACCGAGGCTGCTTCCATCTCCACCGTGATGATGCCCTCTCGCCGGTAGCGTCGGACCTCCTCAGCCGTCTCCCGGTAAGGGGCGTCCGTTGTCCATGTCGGCCCAACTCGAGCCGGCGCTCCGTCACTTCGCAGCTCGGTAGTCAGCCGCCGGGACAGCTCCTCACTTGCTTCGACGTACCTGCCCGGCGGCAGATAGTGGTGTGAGACGCCTTCGTCGCGGAGAGCGCGATCGCAGACGGCGAAGCCGCATGGCTCGAGCTCGGTGTGGAGAGCTCCTGCCATGCCCACGACGATGAAGCGATGCAGGCCGTGAGCGCCGAGTTCCTCGACGAGCATCGCGGCCGCTGGCCCTCCGACTCCGATCTCCCCAACTAGGGCGACCGTGCCGCGAGTTGCGTCAAGACGATGGACGTCACCGCGATAGTTCCACCGGTACGCGGACGTGGGTGCCGTCTCGATCACCTCACGGAACAGCCAGCGGGGATAACAAATGATGGCAGCATCCGGCGCACCCGGCGGTATGTGGCCGGAGGGGAGCGGAACCAACGCAGCGAGGGCGTGCTTGCCGTCCATCATCGGGTAGCTCATGGACCGAGCATGTCGGATGGACAGCGCATCAAGCCACCACCGACGCCGCGGACTTCCTGCCGGATGGTTGACCCGGCCCAGGACGGCCCCTAGATCCCCGGACCAACATCGATCCCGCCTGGGCAACTTGACGCTCACGCCTGCACGCGACGGCACAGTTATTGGCTGGCGCTGTCGGATTCTCGGTTTGTAGCGTGCCGGAATGCTGATCCGGGAGTGCCGTGCCGACGATGTCGATGCGTTGGAGAGGGCGGCCCCTACGGGTCCGAACCGCAGCCATGCGCTGAAGGTGGAGCGGCAACGGATGGGTGGGTGCACCTACCTGGTTGCGTGGGATAGAGATGTGCCGCTCGGGCATTGCGAGGTCCTCTGGCAGGGGTGCAAGAACGGCGAGGTCCGAGACGTCTACCCAAACTGTCCGGAGATCAATGGGCTGCTCGTCTACCGCGGCGAGCTGCGGGGACGGGGCATCGGGACTGCGCTTATCCGCACGGCCGAAGACCGGGCCCGGGAGCGTCCCTTCCGATGGGTTGGCATCGGCGCGGGCGACGACAATCCCCGTGCCATGGCGCTGTACGAGCGACTCGGCTACAGCGTTGGCATCCGCTACGTCGACGTGTGGAGCTACGAGGATGACGCAGGCGTCAGGCACACTGTCGAGGACCCGTGCACCTTTCTCGTGAAGGACCTACCCAGGTAACAGCGGAGAGTAAAGCCAGGCTCGGCAGCTCACCTTCAGGTGGGCCGGCGGCGTTGAAATACCTGCCTGAGCCACCATGGACGGCACTAGACCTCGCCCCCGCCGGTCCCTAACTCAGCCTGGGAGTCTGGGGCCGTCTCGTTCGTCGGGTCGTCCCACGCTCAGGAGAATGCACCGGGGACTGCCCGTGAGTGACCCCTGATACCGAGGCGGAGAGCACGCAGCTAGCGCGCGTGAGCGCGGCGCCGGAGGGGCAACCTACGATGCTGCCATGGGACAGCACCAGCCGGCCGACTACGCGCTCCCCCTTGCCGAAGGCTGGGATTCGCACGCACAGGAATGGATCGCCTGGACCAGAACCCGGCTCGACAGCTACGAGAGCCACCGGAAGACCTTCCTGCCACTGATCCCGAGCCCTCACCACCTGACCGTCGACGTCGGCTGCGGCGAGGGACGGGTGAGCCGCGACTTGCAGACCCTGGGACACCGGGTCGTGGCGATCGATCGCTCCTTTGCCATGAGCCGCTCCGCTGCAGCACACCCGGTCGAACCGGTCCCCGCGATCGTCGCCGATGCCGCTGAGCTCCCACTGGCCACCGGCACCGCTGACTGCGTTGTCGCGTTCATGTCCTTGCACGACATCGACAACATGCCAACCGCCGTCAAGGAGATCGCTCGAGTCCTCACCGTCGGCGGGCACCTGGTGATGGCGATCGTGCACCCCATCAATTCGGCCGGCCACTTTCCCGGGGACAAAGACGACGCGACCCGACCGTTCGTCATCGACGAGTCCTACACACAGGCCAAGCGCTACATCACCACGCGCGCCCGCGAAGGGCTGACGATGACGTACCACGGCGAGCACCGGCCACTTCAGGCGTACACCGAGGCCCTGACCGACGCCGGCTTTGTGATCAACAGGCTCCTCGAGCCGACCAGTGCCGACACCGGCGACAAGTGGCACCGCATACCCCTGTTCCTCCACATACTCGCCTCGCTCCAGTAACCCAAGTACGGCTGACCGCGCATGCGACGTCTGATGGCCGCCTAGGTCCGTCAGACGATGGACGAGCTGCCCAACCCGCCGATCCGACCGATCTCCTCCATCGGATACGGGGTCTGCCTGCTCTCCAGTTGGAACGTGCGGTAGAAGTCCGTCATCACTGCGGCGAGCGGAGCGTGGCGGGTGAGGATCGCCGCGACCTGCGGCGGAATTCCCTTCGGGTGCTCGCCTTGGGCGCATGCGCGCACGAACGCATTGCGCTCTTCCCCCTTGTACCCGTACAGGGCGGTGATAAGCCAGATCACCAGATGTGTGACGGAGTAGCAACGGTCATAGGTCTGGTGTTCGGCGAAGAAGTCGGCCTCTTCCTTGGACAGGTTGAACCGCGAGGAGATCGCGAGGCCGTAGTCCGCAAAGAACAGACGCTGACCGTCGGTCAAGATGTTCTGGAAGTGGGCATCGAAGTGCAGGAGACCGTGGGCGTTCATGAACGAGGTCCCGGCCTGCAGTTGCCTTTCGACCATGGCGCAGGCCCTCTCGGCCGCCTCGTCGCCGGCGTTGACCTGGACGCCCAGCCAGTCGTGCAGGTTCTGCGGGATGTACTCCAGGAACAGTGCGATGCTCGCCGAGGAATCGCGCAGCGCCTCGATCCGGCGGCGCACCTGCGATCCGCCTCCCCAGTACGTGACAGCCTTCTCCACGTCGGCCAGTTCCTCGGGAAGCGACTGACCGGGGTGCGGCAGGGTCCGCCAGTGGTACATCAATGGGAAGCCCTCATAGTCCTGTGCGAGCACCCAGTTCGTCGTCATGGTGTGCACCGCCAGCTCCCTCCAGGCCCCAAAGCCCGGCCCCCCGATGACCCCGACACCGAAATGGGAGAAGGCAGGTAGCCCGAAGAGGTTGGCCGTGGAGCGGACGTTCTCCGGCTGCCTTTCCAGATCGCTCAGCGGCACCCGCTTGACGAAGACTGGGGTCCCGACGATGTCCAGCAGCACCGCTGTCCCGCCGATACCGGATCCCATGGGCTCACCCGCATCCACGAGGTCGCGCAGCTCAAGATCATTGCACCCGGCCAGTGTCGTGGAGACGGCGCTGTAAGCCGCCAGGCGCGCCTCGCGCGACATGTCAGCGCTCCCGACGACTGCCTCCACGTGGGCAACAACCTCTCTGAAAACACCTGGGCGTCCCCGACGAGCACGTGCGCGCGACGCACAGCCCTGCGGTTCGGCTCACGGCACGTGCAGCGGGCATCCAGGATCCGCTGTGCGACCACAGATCCGAACTCACTTTTCGGCTGCACTGTACGTGAAGACGACAACGAGATCGGGCGAACGCGATGCCTCGGCACACCACCGCTGCTCAGCGGCTCAGGACTGGCTGTCTCGCCGCGGTTGGCACGGGCCCCGACATGGCCGGATCTGGCTGGCGAATTAGTCGTGCGAGCACGGAGTAGATGTGTCTAGCGTGCCGGCCATGGATGAACATGGGGCTCTGGCGGCTTGGAGGTCTGTCGTGGGTGCGGCGCGGCCCGAGCCGATGGACAAGGTCCACAACCCGATTTGGAAGGTCACGGGCGAGGATGGCCGGCAGTGGGTGCTCAAGCATCTTCCCGAATGGCCACCTGGAGTTGGGCCAGTCGAGGAGTACCGGGTGCTGTGCTACCTGCAGGCCGGCGGACTTCCCGTGGCGGTACCAATCGTCACCGATGACGGGTTGATCGCGTCCAACGCCGACAACCTTGGCACTGACCCGAACGAGAAGCAGCCGACTGGCGCCCACGCGTACGCGCTCATTCCGCTGCTCTCCAACGACCCCGTGCTGCGCGAATCGCCTGAGCTGGCACACACGATCGGACGCGGCATCGGCCGGCTTGACCAACTGCTCGCCGAGTGCCCATGGCAGGTGACGTCCTTCACCGACGAACCCGCGCCGGACATCCTCGGCGACGACTACGCCAAGCTGCCGGCGGAACTGCGGGGTCTGGTCGATCCCCTGCGAGACCAGCTCTGGGCGGCGCTCACCGACCTACCCGCCCAGCTCACGCACGGCGACTGCAACCTCGGCAACGTCCTCATCCACAACGGCGAGGTCACCGGATACATCGACCTGGACCACCTGCCGCACGGGCCACGAGTCCGCGACCTCAGCTACTACCTCCACAGCCGCCTGCAGGCACAGATCATCGACGGCGACCCCGATGCCATGGCCGCCGTACTGCGCCACTATGTCGCCGGCTACCACGCAACCCACCCGTTGACCGAACGCGAGCTAGCTGCCGTCGTACCGCTGATACTTACGGCCCTGGTCGGCGGCGCCGGCTGGTGCCTGCACGGCTGGGTGCCCGATCCCGCTGGCTACCAAGAAGGTCTGCGGGCCATCAAATGGGTCGCGTCGCGCTACCGCCAACTGGTCGACGCAGCCGCACTTTGATGAACCGGTTCGACCGACGATCTGAACGAGGGTGAACCTCGCGTCCAGTCTTCACGCACGACCAGCTTGGAACACGTGCGCGGCCGGGGTTGGGGCATGCCTTACTACGATGCCGAGCATGGAGAACGTGTTCGACGGCTCTGCCTTGGGGCTTGTGCGCGGAGCGGTCCACGTCGTTCCGAGTGATCCTGCCTGGCCAGCCACGTTTGACCGGCTGTCGTCACGACTACACGCCGCGCTGTCCGATGTAGCCATTGCTATCGAACACGTCGGCTCCACGTCGGTTGCGGGGCTGCCCGCAAAGCCGATCCTTGACGTGGCAGTCGGCTTGCCACCTGGGTCCGATACGGCAGGGGTGACGGCCGCGTTGGAGTCACTGGGCTTCCTGTACCGGGGCGCGGGAGACGAGGACTCTATCGACCTGATGTTCGGCTGGGAGGACGAGCCGCGACACCGGCTGGTGAACCTGCACGTCGTGACGTTCGACGGGCCAGCATGGCGCGCCTACCTGGCCTTCCGCGATCGGCTCAGGGCAAACCACAGCGCCCGCGACTCGTATGCCGAGCTGAAGCGCGATCTCGCACGCCGATTCCCCGGTGACCGACGCTCATACATTGCCGGCAAGGATGAGTTCGTCCGGCAGATCCTGTCGGAGTGAGGTCGCCAAGGGTTGGTCAGGACCCGCGCCGGCCGACCACCCTTCCCGTTGTCCTGGCACCCAGCCACACTGAAGGTCGGAGTGGAGCGGGTCAAGACTCGGCGGACCCGATCACGTAGTGACGCCGGAGGCGGTCTCGCGGGGTGGAGGCCGAAGGCTGGCGTGCGAGGTGGGCGAGGCGAGCACGGTATCTGCGGGGCTCGCCATCCCCTCTGGACGATCTCGTCGGCCCGCCCCGGCGAGACAGGGAGACGGCCCTCCAGGATCGCCGCTCGCCCCCATCTTCGGCGCTCAACGGAAAGGCGGACTGGAGCAATGACCGGTCTCACTCAGCAGCCAACGATCCGGGGCTACGTCGACACGCGGCTCAAGATCGCGGCGCTCTGGATTGCGATGTTGTTCATCTTTGCCTACGTCGACCTGTTCTCGCTCTACCGGCCAGACGTGCGGGCCGACCTCGAAGCGGGCAGGGTCTTCGCCTTCGACGTGAGCCAGACGTTCCTGCTTTTCACGACGCTATACATCGTCGTCCCGAGCTTTATGATCTATCTAACGCTGGTTCTGCCCCGAGGCATCAACCGCGTGCTCAACATCGTGTTGGCCGTCGTGTACGCCGTCACGGTCGCGGGCAGCGCGGTAGGCGAGTGGGGCTACTTTGTCTTGGGGAGCACGGCTGAGGTTCTGCTCCTCGGCGCGGTGGCCTACCACGCATGGACGTGGCGGGGGCCGGAGACTAGCAGTGCTCCTTCCTCACTCAGGTAAGTCAACCTCCCTTGTTCTTGCGGCTCGTATTGTGAGAACAGCACGCCGACCACCTGCTCGATGCTGGGTTCCTCTTTGTCGGGCGGGCATAACCCGTGCCTCGATACGACTGAGTACTTGACTCGGGCTGCGCCTGCCGGAAAGAATGCCGCGACGGCGCCCGACCGGTCGCCGAGCCGTGGAACATCCGCTCCAGCCGGGGTTTCGTTCGGCGAAGGGGAGTTGTCCTCTCGGTCGTCGTTGTCGTGGAGTCACAGGCCATCTCTGAGCACCGCGTCGCTGGGGGACGAGGGTGTCACGAGGAGGCTTGTCCATGACGAAGGACGGCAGTTTCAAGAGGGTTGTCCGGCGTCATGCGCGGGAGAACGGCCAGCGCTACACCGAAGCGCTCACCGACCTCGAGGGCGTCGAAGGGCGGCTCGCCTGGCGACGTTGGACCAACGACGGCCGCTCCGGCGCGCTGCATGAGCCCATTGCTGAGCGACTGCTCTCCCATCTGAGGGATCACTACGGCGTTGATGCGGTCGCGGCGACGAAGGTCAGCCACCACAACGATCACGTCTTCCGCGTCGACCGCGACGACGGCGACCCGTGGGTTGCGCGGGTGTTCCCGCCGGCTCGCCCGCGGGCCGGCGCCGAGGCTGACGCGGCGATTCTGCGGTTCCTGCAGCGGCAGCACTACCCGGCGGAGCGAGTCGCCGTCGACGATGCAGTGTCCGTGTTCGACGGCCTGTCCGTCCTGGTCACGCAGTTCGTCACCGGCGGACAGCTCCGGACGGCATCGGGACCTGCGGACACCGAGAGGTTCCTCATCATGGGTGACCTGCTCGGGCGGCTGCATGTGCTGCCTTTGGACGAGTCCGTCAGCCGACCCGGTGGGGCGAGCGGTGAGGACCCAACCCGTGAGGGCAGCCCGCGTCAGGACGTGCTGGCCGCCCTCTCGTTCCTCGATATCGCCGACGCGAAGGTCCCCGCGGCCGACCGCGAGGCATTCGAGCAGCTCCGCGCCCGGGTGTGCTCAGCCGACGACGGACTCGGCCTTCCGCAGGCGTTGGTCCACGGCAACCTCCTGCACGCCCACGACCACGTGATCGTAAGCGAGCATGGGCCGCTCGCGATCCAGTGGAAGGCCTCCGGGCGCGGCCCACGGCTTGCCGACTTCGCCTATCTGATGTGGGGCACCCGGAACAATGCCGCGTGGATCGAGGCTGGCGTGCGCGCGTACCGCCAGCACGTCGAGTTGACCGACGACGAACTCGAGCGACTCGAGGGCGTGATGTACGTGCGGCCGATGTACCTGGCCTGCTTCGGCTACGGCAGTGTGCAACAGCCGGGCCGTGGCGAGAGTTGGTGGGAGCACATCCCCGCAACTGCAGCCGCCGTCAAAGACGCGTACCGCCGATAAACCTGTGTCAACTCTCAAGGAGCGAGGTTCGACCAATGGATGACCAAGCAGCCAAGGCCGCGGACGACACCACACCACCGCCGGAGCCGCCGCGTGCCGGCGCTCTAGCGGGGGAGCTTGTCACTGAGACGTTCGAGTACGACAACGGGCGGCAGGTCACGGTGTACGTGCCACCGGATCCGCCAGAGGCTGTCGTGTTCGCCGGTGACGGCCAGCTGATCTCGCAGTGGGGCGGCTGTCTGGAGGCGGCCGACTTACCACCCACGATGATCGTCGGCGTCCACCGGACGGACGATGAGGATGAGATGGTACGCATCCATGAGTACTCACCGTCGTTCGACGAGGACCGGTTCGCGGCCCACGAGAGGTTCTTCGTCCAGGACGTCCGCGGCTGGGTGCGGTCGCGCTTCGGCGTCGCGCTTCCGGCTGAGCGCACCGCGGTGTGCGGTGTGTCGGCAAGTGGCGAGCTCTCACTCGCTATGGGGCTTGCGCATCCGGACATCTACGGTGCGGTTTTTTCCGCCTCGCCGGGTGGCGGCTACCGCCCGCCTGAGGTGATGCCGAGCCCGCTTCCGCGCACCTACCTGGTCGCTGGCACGCTGGAGCAGTGGTTTCTCGAGAACGCGGCCCGGTGGGCGGACGCGCTGCGCGATGCCGGTGCGGACGTCGTGATGACCGAGCGGGTCGGTAACCACGGCGACACGTTCTGGCAAGCCGAGTTCCCGCTGATGGTGGACTGGGCGTTTGGACGCTGAGACATCGGAGCGTTCGGCGAGTGAAGAATGTGGCCTTCTCCATCACGAGGACGGGTTTCGGGTAGTCGATCGGCGTACACAGATAATCTGCGTACTTCTCGCGTGCGGGCATGGCTCCTTGACGTCAGGCTAGGTCGCACTTCCCGGGTATCGTGAAATGCGGGGGCGACCCCATTCGCGATCTCGCCGAGCTTCAGCTCCGGCTTCGGACCGCCGATAGGGGGTGCGGAATGGTTGCCGCTGACTCAGCGCGAGCAGGTAGCCAAATCGAGATGGGCGCAAGCGATTCCCCTGGTGCGGTTGCCGCCGCAGCCGGTGAGGATGGCGCCTACGAGGTAGAAGACGTCGAGTTCGCTGCGGAGGGAACCACTCTGCGCGGCTGGCTGTATCGACCGGCGTTACGCGACTCGGCGGCCCCAGTGGTCGTCATGGCGCATGGTTACAACTGCCTCAAGGAGTTCTACCTCGACAAGTATGCGGCGGCTGTCGCGAGCGCGGGTCATTTCGTGGTCGCCTACGACCACCGGAACTTCGGCGACAGCGACGGGGAGCCGCGCCAGGAACTCGATCCGTGGGCCCAGGTGCGCGACTACCGTCACGCGATCACCTATGCCCAGACCCTCGACGGCGTCGATCCCGACCGCGTTGGCGTCTGGGGGTCAAGCTACGCGGGCGGTCACGTGATCGTGGTCGGCGCGATCGACCGGCGGGTCCGCTGCGTCGTCGCCCAGGTGCCGACGATCAGCGGCTGGGAGTCGACGTTGCGCCGGATCCCGCCGCAGGCCTTGGCTGGCCAGCGCCGCACCTTCGACGCCGACCGCCTCGAGCGCTTTCGCGGCCGACCACCGAAGATGGTTCCGATGGTCGTCGACCCGACCGAAGGCGGCGCGGCGTCACACTCGAGCCCAGACGCGTGGGAGTTCTTCACCGGGCAGAATTCGCCTCCCGAGGATCAGTGGCGATTTCACAAGTGGCGAAATGAGATCACGCTCCGATCGCTCGAGCTGTATTCGGAGTACGAGCCGGGAACGTTCATCGAGCGGGTCGCCCCGACACCGTTGCTGATGGTCGTCGGCGACTCAGACACGGTGACCCCGACGGACCTCGCGCTGAACGCCTACAACCGCGCCGGCGAGCCGAAGCGGCTCGAGCTCTTTCCCGGCGGTCATTTCTCCGCCTACACGGACCAGTTCGAGCGCGCCGCCCGCGCCGCCAGCAGTTGGTTCTCCGAGCACCTACGACCGTGACGTAAAGGGCAGCGGCCGAGGTCAGAGACTGATCGCGAACCCGAATACCGTACGGAGGGACGATGTCGAAGTACCTCATCCAGTCGACCTACACTCGCGAGGGCGTCGAGGGCATCCGGAGCAAGGGAGGCGTCGCGCGGCGCAACGCCATCACGGACATGGCGCGGAGCCTCGGCGGCAAACTCGACGCCTACTACTTCAGCTTCGGCGAGTACGACGTGCTCGCGATCGTCGACCTCCCCGACGACGAGGCCGCGGCGGCGGTGGCGCTGGCCGTCGACGCCGCGGGCGGTGCCACCGCGAGGACGACCGTACTGCTGACGCCGGAGCAGATCGACGATGCCTCGAAGCGCTCGGCCGAATACCGCGCGCCGGGCGGATAGCCCGCAAGTCGCGGCTCAAGTCCCGCTCCCGCTACCCGGACAAGGATGGCGGCTACGTCAGCGTTGGTTGTAGCTCCTAGAGGAGTTGCTCGACCTTGGTGACGGTGAGCTGGTCGGCGATCAGGTGCTGTAGCTCGGCCTCGGCGTAGGCTCGCTTCTCGTCGCCGTTGGTGGTTCGCGCGGCTCACAAAGGCGAGCGACCGTCCTCTGCCATCCCCGTTCGGCCTGCAGAGCACGTTTAAACGGCGCTGAGTATCTCGGGCAGGCGTTCATCGCTTCGCCATCAGGGGGGCCTTCGACAGCCGCGTCGAAGGCTCCCCCTGCACGGGCGTACGCCGTCTACCACCGGCCTATCGTGTGCGCCATGGCAGGGCCCCACGTACTGCTTGACGGACCTATGCCTGCCTTGCCCAGGTTGTAGGCGGACTCGTACACCTTGCCCATCTGCATCTGGCCGGCCATCTCCGAAAGTGTGGCGGGCGCACCAGCAGCGGTCATCGCCGCGTCGATCGAGCCGATCGTGCACCCGTTGGTTGCGCATCCCGTCTCGAGTGCACTGCCAGCGGCCACGATTCCGAGGAGGATACCGATCCCTCGGAGTCCGCGGGTGCCTTTCCCCTTCACCTTGATGTCTGGGTCTGGGTCTGGGCCTGGACCGATCGGACCGTCATCCCCAGGGATGCCTTCCTTCACTAGCTTGTCGATGGCATCCGCCTTGGGGACGCGTGCCCGCTTCCCGTCGACGTCGTCGATGATGGAGTAGTTGTTTCTGGACGTCATCCACGTGAAGACTAGGTTCTTGAGCTTCTTCTTGACCCACCCGTCAGTGGGCTTGGCGAAGCCCGACCTCATGCGCTGCAGCATTCCGCCACCAGCGCTTCCAGCGTCGTATTCCGCCGCAGCGTTCGGTGCGACATTGAGGCTTTCTTCCAGCTTCCGCCAGGAGTCGGCTGCCTTCGGGCCGAGCAGCGCCCCGACAAACACGGTGCCTGCCAGCGCACCCATCTCGGCGTCGCTGGGCAGCGGCTGGCCCTGAACCACGATGACCTCGCCGCCGGCCTGCTGCCCCGGCAGCATGCCAAGCCACGCCTTGAGTTCATCGGCCTCCCCGCCCGCAGCCCGCAGCACGGTGCCGCCGAAGGCGACCGCAATGCCGACGCCGCGGCTGCCACCGAAAACGTAGCTGCCGCCGAGCCCGCCATAGCCGGTGTCGTCCTCGAGCTCGATGTCCTCGGGGTCGTAGCCGGTGGGGTCGGTGAGGTTGACGGGGTTGTTCCACACGTAGCTGTATCGGTTGAGACTCTGACTGTTCAACGGGTCTGTAACGTGCGGGTCGGGCGTGAGGAACCGCCGGGTCTCAGGGTCGTAGATGCGACCCTTCATGTTGATCAGCCCGATGTGGTCTTCGTGGCCGTGCCCGGCGAACCCGATCCGCACGCCACCGCGGCGTTGCCGGCCGAGTGGCTCGCCGGCGTTGTCGACGCGTCGGCCGAACGGGTCGTAGAACAGCTCGTTGAGGAAATCCTCACTGCCGCCAATTCGCCGGCCGGCGGAGTTGCTGACCACGGTGGTGGTGCCCTGGTGGTCCGGATGGAGGTACCACGGCTTGGTGGCGGTAACCGGGCCACCGCCCGCCGCCTGTACCAGGTTGACCTGCGCCACCGTCCGTCCGTCCGCCACGATGTTGTGGAGGTTGTGGATCTCACCGCCTCCGGTGCCACTATTCGTGCGCAGTTCGAGGAGCCCACCCACATACGTCACGGTCTGCTCGGCATCGTGCTCGCGCACCCGCATACCGTCGGCGTCGTAGGCGTACTCAGTCGTCCGCTGCGGTTTGCCCCATCGCACTGTCGACGGCAGGTTGAACCGGTTGTACGCCACTGTTCGTTCCGGGCCGCTTGTCTGTCGGCCGGCATCGTCGTATGCATAGCTCTGGTTGCCACGAGCGGTCACAGCATGCTTGGGTGCACCGTTCTGGCCGTAGGCGTAGGTGATGTCACGGTCGGGTGCGCCTTCGACTGTCTCGCCGGCCAGGTTGCCAACCTCGTCGTAGGCGTAGTTGGTGGTGGTGGTCTGCGTTCCGTCTCCGGTGACGTCCCATTCGATCAGCCGGTTCAGTGGGTCGTAGCCGTAGTTCTCCTCCCGGTTGGTGACGTTCTCGGTACGGGCGCGAACGTTGCGATTCAGGTCGTACGCCATGGCCAGCCGCTGCAGTGGACCGCTCGGCCCGGCGGTGGCGGAATCAGTCAGCACGGCCGTTCGAGGGTCGTAGGTGTAGTTGGTCGTGACCTTGGCGTTGTTGAACCGCTCCTGGGTCAGTGCGCCGTCGGCGTTGCGCGCCATCGCCTGCCAGTACGCGGTGTCGTCCGCGGTGTTGGTCACCTTCTCCAGGTTGCCGGCCTCGTTGTAGGCATAGGCCACCTGCAACCGTCCTTCGGCGCCGGGGATCTGTGGGTAGGTGAGCGTCGACTGTCGGCCGAGTTCGTCGTAGCCGTAGCCGATCTCGTAGTCGGTCCCGGCGATCCGCCACGTCGCGGACGTTGTTCTGGCCGATCTCGTTGTAGGCGTAGCGGGTCACCACATCGTCCGCGCTGGTCGCCGATGCCAGTTGGCCGACGCCGTTCTCCGCCGTGTCCCAGGTGCGGGTCTCGGTACCGTCCGGCGAGGTGACTTTCTCGACCCGGCCGAGCTTGTCGCGCACGAACTCGGTGGCCTCCTGCGCTCCGTTCGTCTCCCGAACAGTCTCACCGAATCCGTTGTAGTCGGTGGTCGCGATGCCGTTGCTCGGGTCGGAATGCCGGGTCCGCCGACCGAGCACGTCGTAGCTCATGGTCTGAGTCGAGCCGTCCGGGGCCTCCACCTTGGCCACCTCGCCGAACGGCCCGTAGGAGTAGGTCGTCTCCAATCCACCAGTCTGACGGCGCTCGGCAACCTCACCGTCCAGCGACTCGACCGTCGTAGTCGCCGCACCCTTGGCGTCGGTCACCGTCGTCGAC
The DNA here is from genome assembly GCA_963720325.1 of uncultured Actinomycetota bacterium. Lineage (GTDB taxonomy): Bacteria > Actinomycetota > Actinomycetes > Propionibacteriales > Actinopolymorphaceae > Thermasporomyces. The sequence continues at coordinate 407,438 of CAVRFE010000002.1, forward strand.
AGCTTGTCGTAGGCATACCGCACCGTCGCCCCGTCCGGCGCCACCTTGCGGGTCATCCGACCCCGGTTGTCGTAGGCGTACGTCGTCTTGTGCGGCGACGGCTTGCTCGAGATCGCCGGGCGCGACTTCGACGCGACCAGGCCGAGCTTGTTGTAGGTGGTGAACACCGTCGACCTGTTGCCGTCGAACGCCCGGACCCGCGTCTCCACCTCACGGCCGAGCGCGTCCAGCAGGCTCATCGCCTCACTGCCGTCGGCACCCTTGCTGGTCGTCATCATCGCGCCCAGGAAGCTGAAGTGGGTGATCAGCTCCGAGGCTCCGTCGGGGTGATGGGTCTCCCGCAGCCGGCCGAACTTGTCGTACCGCATAGTGGTTCTGGCGCCGTTGACGTCCGTCGTCTCCAGGACGACACCCAGACCCGAGTGCGTCTTCGTCGTCGTGGTCTGCTCGAGCGGGTTGGTCACCGCCGTCGGATGCAGCAGGTCGTCGTCGTAGTCGAACTCCTCCACCCGCTCGTTTCCAGCCGTGTCCGCGACCGTGACCTTGCGGATCTCACCGACCTCGCCGAAGTCCGTCGTGGTGCGCGAATACACGCCCTCGTCACCGTCCGGCTCGACCACGACCTCAGTCAGATTCCCCGCGTCGTCATAGTCGTACGTCGTCACCCGCTCTTCGCAGTCCGCCTCCCCGGGTGGGCAGCCGGTCACGCTGGTCTTCCGCTCCATGCCGATCAGCCAGTTCGCCTGGTCGTTGTCATACGTCGTCACCGTGGTGGTTCGGCGTCCGAAGCCGGTGGACTTGACCTGCCTGGTCCGGTTGCCGAACTCGTCATAGTCGTTGTCGGTCGTACGAATGCGGAACGGTGCGGGCCAACTCGACTGGTCCGGCGGTCGCTCGTACTCGGTCTCCACAGACTTGGCCAGCTCGACCGTGTGGCCGCCACTTTCCAGGCGACGCAGCTCGTGCGTGTTGGTCACCGTTTTGCGGAAAGTCGGCAGGCCAGGCGTCGACACCACCGTTGTCACCGTCTTGGCGAGCCCCGCGAACGGATACACCGACGGCACGCCGTCGGTCCCACCGTCCCTGGTTGTGTTGTCGAACTCCGTCGACGTGTTCGTCGCGGTGTCGAGGCCGGTCACCAGGTGCTTGGCGAATCCCAACGACCCGCGCCCCTGCACATCGCTCCGGGCACCCTCCCACCGGTGGCTGAACCGGGCCCAACCGCCCTCGACCTCGGGGTTGACGACCCGGTGCTGGGACACCACAGTGCCGCCACGCTGCGGGCAGATCACCGGGAAGCTGTCGTCACACTGGCCGGGACTCACCACTGTCCGGTCCGCGAGCGTGGTGTAGTCGATCTCGACCCGTTGCCCGATAGGGAGAATGCCACCGCTGGTCATCAGGTCCGGCTTCTCGCCCTTGCGGATCGCGACCTTCAGATGCCCGTCGCGGGTGACCAGGTTGTCATCCTCGAAGTAGACGAGGTCGAGAAGGTCGTCGCCGTTGAGGTCGAGCGGCTGCGCGGTCGCCATCCCGTTGGGCGTGTGGAACCCGACGTTCGCCGCGAACGGTGCCTTGACGAACTGCTTCTTCCGCCACACCCACAGCTGCGCACCCTCCGACGGAGGATCATCTGGATACGACGGGTACAGCACCAGCAGGTCGTCGGCACCATCGTTGTCGAAGTCCGCATACCTGACGCTGTTGGGGATCTGCCCAGTGACAGTGCCGGAGTACACGGGCGGGCGGTACCCCTGCGGGCTGTCGGTCCGTGGCCCAAGGCCGTTGCCCGAGTTGACCCGGACCCGCAGCGCATACTCCGGATCCACCTCGCCCTCCGGGACCGTCTCGTACGCAGGGGCGATCCAGTCGGGCAGACCGTCTCCGTTCAGGTCGGCATAGTCACCACGGGCCACCCAGCCCTTGCCGTCACCGTCCAGATCGACCGCCTCCAGAGGCAGGCCGATGTTCGCCGGGTCAGTGTCGTCGGTGACGACCGTCGGCTGCCACCTTGCGTGCGGAACCTTGCCGGTGTTCAGCCGGTAATACCACCGGCCCTGGCCCTCCTCGGTGCCGTCCTCCTGGTCGTAGGTCGCCGAGAGGTAGTCGGGCGTGCCGTTGCCGTCGATGTCGGTGAAATAGACAGGCTCGGGTTCCTCGTCGGCCCGTTCCTCGTCCACATCGACCGGTGTTGCCACGAACTTCTCACCGTTGGACGTGTACAGGCGCAGATCCTTGCGGTCGATCGGCTGACCGGGCGGAGCCGCGATCTGGACCTCGGCCATCACGTCCACCCGGCCGTCCCGGTCCACGTCCGTCGGCCGGATCCGCGACGTCTCGTCCGGCGACACGTTCGGGATCCCCGAATCCTGCTCCGGCCCGAACCCCGTACCGGTGCTCAGCCGCATCTTCCATTCGTTCTCGGCGTCCGGGTAGATCAGGTCGTCGCGGCCGTCGCCGTCGACGTCGCCCACCGTGAGCCGGTAGTTGTCCTTGATGTCGGACCCGTCCACGGTGACGTTGGTGTCGCGCACATCGATGTCGTAGCTGCCTCGCGCATACAGGAACGTCTGCGGCATCTTCGCCACACCGTCCTGGTCGAACTCCCTCACCTCCGACAGCAGGCTCCGACCGGTGATCGAGTTGTTCTGATAGCTCAGTTCGTAGTCCCGCAACACCTCGGCGTCGCCGCCCTGCGGACCACCGACCATTCGGATCCGGCTGAGCCGAAGGTCCACGCGGGTGTGCACGCCTCCGACGAAGGTCTCAACTGGGTCGTTTCGGCCGGTATAGCTGAACTGGATAGCACGGTTCGGGGCGTAACGGATCACCTTGGGTACCATGCTGACCGCCCACAGGTTCGACTCCTCCCCTGTGGAGAACAGGTACTCCACGGTCGCCGCATTGCCGTTGCGGTCCTCCACCCGGTTCAAGGACCACGCGACAGTCACCGGCGTGCTCGACTCTGGCTCCAGTGTGGGATCCTGCGGCGTCCCGGCCTCCTCGAGCTTCAACCCGCGCAACTGCGCCTTGACGGTGGCGTTCTGCTCGCCGTATGTGAGGATCCGACCGTCCTTGCTCCACGCCCGGAAGTGGTCTGGAATGCCGTCCGTCATCCCGTACCCGATGATCCGCGTGAACGTCTCCTTCTCCGTACGGAACTCACGCTCGGCTCCCGATGTCGACTGGGGCAGGAGCCGGTTGCCGTCCAGGCAATAGGCATCGGTTGCGTCGAAGTGCACGCCGTCGGCACGCCCGTCGACCGCGAAGGTGCGGGGACACGGCGAAATGCTGGACAGACCTTGCAGGGTCCAGCCAACCCCGAGCGGGCCGTTGCCTGCATTGCTGTCGTACGACAATGCCAGATCCACGAGCGCCTCGCCGCGACCTGGCGGCTCCCACACAGGGACGTGGTACCGCGCGCTGCCATCATCACCGACGGAGAACTCCCCGTCGGTGGCCCCATAGAGAGGGGCGCTCTCCACCAGGTCGCCGGGCGGCGGCGCCGCGGCGCGTACGGCACCTGTCGAAACCGGAGCACCACTGCCCGTCAACGGCTGTGCGGCGACCGCCGCCGCGGGACGCGTATCGGATGAGGACTCCGTGGGTGTCGGCTGACATCCCGCCACCAGCAGTGCGAGCGCCAGCAGCGATACCAGGACCACGCGAACCGTGCGCAGTTCGCCGCGCGCAGTTCCGCGCCCTTCGAGATCGGCACTTCGTGACAACACGCTCATCCTTGGCCTCGCCTCTTCTTCCGCATCGGTGACCGAGCGATCCGGGATGGGTACGACGGCAACCCGCCAATCGGTTCGACGCGGACAGTCCGTCTCCACGCGCCTGCTCGCACGGACCCGAAGAAGCCACGGTGGCATCGGCGGGTTGCAATGCCGTTGCAGAACCCCGGAGGGCGGGGGGTCCGACAAGCCATTACGTGCTACGGCAGATCGCGCGAAACGGCGTCCCTGCTAGGCGGTGAGGTCCTTGACCATGAAGGTTGCCGGGTCGTCGACGTCGTGCTTCGTCCCGGCATCGTCCACGTAGCTCCACGAGTCGACGTATCGCACCGTCGCCAGGTAGCCGAGCCGCCGGTACAGACGGGCCGCGTTCGGATTGTCCTGGGTCACACCGAGCCCGAATCTTCGGAATCCTCGGTTCTCTGCACGAGCCTCAGCCGCTCGTATCAGTGCGGTACCGATTTCCCTGCCCAGCAGGAAAGGCCGCCAGGCCGTGATCCCCGGACAGGTCGGATACTGCAAACGACCAGGCGATCCGACACCCGTCCCACAGAACCTCGCCGAACTCTGCGAGGACACCATCCCGCTCGGCGACCACGTACGAACTCGTGCCCGCCTGCACTGACCGGCCACGCTGTCGGTCCGCCGATGCGGTAGATGTGCGGTGCCGTGCGGACATGTCTGACCAGCGTTTCGGTCCGCATGGTTGGCCGTCCCACTAGCGTCTTGTGCGAAGGCGGCTCGTTCCCGACGAGAATGCTGCCTCGTACGGGTCAGATGCCAACAGGGGAAGGCGCGAACATGTCCGACCGGGCTGCCATCGACAGACGGCGGTTTCTCAAAATGGCAGGTGCGGCCGGTGTCACAGCCGGTGCTATAGCGGTCTCTGGTGAGGCCGTGGCCGACGGTCCGTCGGTCGTACCAGAGCTGCCCGCGGGCATACCATCCCTGCACGGCTACGACGCGCCGGCGGTCAAGGCGTGGACTCCGGAAACCGATCCGTTTGCCAGATACTTCCGTTCCCGCGTGCCGCTGGCGAAGCGGATCCGGACGTTCGCGCCCACCCAAGCAAATCCCAGCCTCACGCCGAGTCCGCAACTGCTGTCGCTGTCCAACAACTATGTCGAGCCCAACAACAAGGTGGTCATGCATCCGTACGGCTACAGCTTCGACGCTTACGCCCTGCGATTCTGGCAATACCTCGACACCTTCGCCTCCTGGCATGGACTCCCCGTATTTGGCCAGATAGCCGCTCCGGACCCGCACTTCGGCGTCGTCAACCTGCCCAACCCGACCTGGACGGACGCGGCGCACCGCAACGGGGTCCTGAGCCTCGGCGGGTGGTTCTGGCCGCGCCCACCGGACATGTTCGCTCCGCTCGTCGAACGGCGACCAGACGGTTCGTTCCCAGTGGCGGACAAACTCGTCGAGATGGCGGCCTACTTCGGCTTCGACGGCTATTTCATCAACCAGGAAAACCAGTTCGACCCGATCGACCCCGCGCTGGCTCTCCTGCTGCAGGACATGCTCAGCTATCTCGCCCGTATCGCGCCCAAGGATTTCTACGTCCAGTGGTACGACGCCATGCTCCTCGATGGCACTGTGCAGTATCAGAACGAGTTCAACACGAAGAACTCACCGTGGATCATCGCCGACGAAACGCGTATCTGCGACAGCATCTTCCTCAACTACGACTGGTCGCCGGAGCTTCTGCAGCACTCACACGACTACGCGATCTCACTCGGGCTCGATCCGTTGCAGGCGGTCTTTGCCGGCACCGAGTTGTCAATGAACATGTTCTCCCAGCCAAAAGATCCGCGCTGGATCTTCCCCGAGGGCGAGCCCGTCCAGACGAGCTGGGCACTCTTTGGTACGGACTTTCCGTTCACCCTGGCGACGGGCGACAAGAACACCGTCGAGGGTCAGCGGCAGGCGTACGTCTACGAGCGGCAACTGTGGTCCGGACCGCGCCAGGACCCCGCACAGGCGGGCCGCTTGCTGCCACCGACCGGCACTGACAAGGCCAATCCGAAGCGGTGGGACGGTGTCGCCTACACCAACGTGGAGAAGTCGACCGCCGGGTGCTATCCATTTGTCACCCGGTTCAACACCGGCACCGGCCAGAAGTTCTTCCTGCGCGGGCGGCTCGCCAGCGAGCAGCCGTGGTTCAACATCGCGATCCAGGACCTGTTGCCTACATGGCAGTGGTGGGTGCGTAAGGCTGACGGCTCGGCGTACGAAGGTCTGGACGTCGACTACGACTACAACCATGCGTACGACGGCGGCACATCCCTCGTGGTCTCCGGTGCGCTGGCTGCCGACACGACGGTCGAGCTGCGACTGTTCAAGACCTGGCTCCCAGTCCACAAGGACGTAGAGCTCAACCTGACCTTCGCGACGGGAACGTCGGACACCGCGAGCCACCTACGTGTCGGCCTCACCTTTGCCGACCAGCCCAGCCACGTGACCTGGCTCGAAGTCGGGAAGTCGAAGTCGCGCGGCTGGAATCACCGCTGCCTGTCGCTCGAGCGCTATGTCGGTCGGACGATCGCTGCGCTGAGTCTGGGGTTCAGGTCCACGACGGCTCTCGGCGACTACGAGGTACGCATCGGAGCGCTCAGCCTGCAGCGCGACCATCGCGAGGAACCGCCAGGCAGGCCGCGCAGGTTCGCCGTCGACGGCACCCATGTCGACGCGGACACCGCGACCGTGTATCTATCGTGGATCCTCTCCCGCAAGTGCGTGGCGTACTACGACCTGTTCCGAGTACCGACTGACGCGAACGCCGACGACGATGCGGCCGCCGGTGAACTCAGCGTCCACAGCGATCAGAAGAGGCGCAAGAAGGAATGGATCGGTCGGATCTTCGGCGACGCCTACGTCGTGCCCGACCTAAGACGCCGTGGCGGCGAGACCAGAACCTGCATCGAACTGGTCGCCGTCTCACCTCTCGGCGTCCGGAGCCGGGCGGCGAGGACCGCCTTCAGCTGGACGACCTGACCACGCACGATGTCGAACGCAGATCCGGCTCGTTGGTTCAGAAGCAGAATGGGTGCCCGGCCGGGTCGGCCCCTTCCTGCTCGGCAACACCACGGTCCCACCGGGCCGGGATCCTGCCGTGCTGGCTCGGCTAGATGAGCTATTCGACGCCATGATCGAACCCGAGACCCTGCTCGTGTACTGGGCACACTGGAGTCTGGCGATGGTCGACTTCACGTTCCGAACCGCTCGACCCGTGGACGTCGAGCTGCACCTTGACGTTGCCACCTCGCGCCTGACCTGAGGCCGGCGGCGTCATGCCGTTGGCTCTTGTGCGGGCCGCCAGGGATCGGGGTGATGTTGCATGCGGCGGCTTTGACCGGTGGGCGGCGTCAGGCGACCGCCGGCGGCCAGCGATGCCTGCGCCACTCGTCCCATGTCGCGAATCCAGCCGGCGGGCCATCAATAGGTTCAGTGCCGTCGAGTTCACCTGGCGTTGGGATGTCGATGTTGGCAGCCCACTCGGCGAGTTCGTCGTCTGACATGGGCCAAGTCGTGTGCGGCGATTCGGCTTGGCGCTGATCAAGTCGTCTCCGCTGCTCGGCTGCAGTGAGTTCGAAATAGCGCATCTCCACCATCGCGCCGAGGTCTGCTGCTGCCTGCCGTAGAGCGGAGCGCTCGTCTCGACCCCAGAGGCCGTAGTCGATCACGACGTTGGTGCCGAGTTCGAGAGCGCGCAGCCCGATCTGGATGAGCCGTCCTTCGATCACGTCCTGCGCCGAGGGCGGGTTCTCGTGCCCGTAGAGAGCCTTCACCCATTCGTCCTTCGTGAGGCGAAGTGCTTTCTGCTCGATCTCTATGTGCCGCGCAGCAGTGGTCTTCCCCGTACATGGGAGTCCCACCGTCAGGAACAGTGTTGGTTGCCTCATCATCACGCCTAACCCAGTCGAGCTGGCTGCCGTCGACGTCAAATCCCAGGTAGTCACCCATGGTGCCCGGACTGTCTCCACCAGATCAGACCACACGACCGTGCCCTGCTACGGGGTGCCTCGGAGCTGGATCAGCCGGCTGGTGGCCCGACACCGGGCCGAGGGTGAGGGGTCATTTCGGCGAATGAGGTACGCGGTCCAAGCGATCGGTCCCCGAGAAGGTTGCTAACGCAGAGGGCGGATAGCCTGCCTGCGGTGCCTCGAAACCGCGCGACCGGAGGAGTCGATGCAGGGATGACGGCAAGGCGGCCGATGCCCACACAGGACAACGTGCTCGGGTACTTCGACACGCTGTCCAACTGGGGGCGGTGGGGCGACGACGACGAGCTCGGCACGCTGAACCACATCACGGACGACGTCCGGCTGGCGGCGGCGCGGGCCGTGCGCCACGGCCGGAGCGTGTCGTGCGCATGGGAGATCGCCGTACCGGGCGAAATGGAACGGTCGACGACTGCGTGCCCGTGTGCCGCGGACATGCCGGGCGCCGAGCACATGCCGGCGCCGTTCCACAACGACCGGCGCTGGGGCTTTTCGAACGAGCGGCTCGGCATCTTCTTCCACGGCAACACGATCACCCACGTCGACTCGCCGTGCCACATCTTCTGGGACGGCACGATGTACAACGGCAGGTCACACTTGCTGGTCGACGCCGCAACGGGATCGGCGTGGGCAGCCGTCACGGCGGCGGCGAGCGGGATCATCACTCGTGGTGTCCTGCTGGACGTCGCGGCGGTCCGGGAGGTGCCGTGGCTGGAACCGGGGGAGGGCGTGTTTCCCGACGACCTCGAGGCGGCCGAGCGTCGCCAGGGTGTTCGGGTGCGGTCCGGCGATGCGGTGTTCCTGCGGACCGGCTATGGCCGCGTCCGGCACGAGTCCGGTGCGACGCAAGGCTTCACGCAGGCCGGCTGGCACGCGTCCTGCCTGCCGTGGTTGTACGAGCGGGAGGTTGCGCTGATCGGCGCCGATACCCCTCAGGACGTTCAGCCGTCGGGGTACGAGGACGTTTTGATGCCGGTTCACGCTGTGAGCCTCGTCGCGATGGGTCTGTGGCTGCTCGACAACTGCGACCTGGAGGAGTGCGCGACGACCGCCGCCGAGCTCGGCCAGTGGGACTTCCACCTCGCAGTTGCCCCGATCCGCTTCGCCGGTACGTCCGGCAGTCCGGTCAACCCGATCGCTACATTCTGACGCGTTCGCCAGGTCCACGGCCGTCAGGCCACCCTTGATGGTGTCGGAGACCGACCGCACGGCAGGTAGGGCATGTCGACATCGTGCGCGAGCTGGTCGACGGCACGGCTGGAGTTGGGTCCGTCCACAGTCACCGCGCCTCGAACCGACTCGCCATTGATCAGGACGGGATCGAAGACTCCAGGCTTGCTGGCTAGAGGTGTGTGTCGAACCACCTGATGATCCGTTCGATCAGGTCGTGTTGGTTGCGTTCGGTCCACTCGCCGGGGTCATGTTCCTCACCGTCGTACAGGCGTAGCTCGGCTGTCTTGCCGAGGCGGCGGAGTGCGCTGAAGGCCTCTCCTGCCTGGCCCACTTCTTCTTGGTTGGCGGTGCCGCAGGCGAGCAGGATCGGTGCGGCGATGTGGTGGAGGTGGAACAGTGGGGAGTTCTCGACGTACGCCTCTGGACGGTCCCACAGTGATCCGCCCAGGCGGCCGTCGCCGGATTCCAGCCATCCGATCCACTGTGAGTCGCCGCGAGGGGTGAGTGTGCCGTAGGCGCTGACCAGATCGACCGATCCGGCAGTGCACACGCCCGCGCGGAAGAGGCTCGTCTGAGTGAGCAGGCCGAGCGCGCAGTAGCCGCCGTAGCTCTGTCCCATCACACCAACCCGTTTCCGATCGACCACTCCGGCAGCGACGAGTTCATCGACGGCCGGGGTGATGAGACCAGGCAACTGTCGGAGGGGATCCGGCCCGGTCATCGGCATGTCGGGCCACAGGACCGCGTAACCATGGTTGGCGAGGAGCTGACCGTTGAAGATCAATCGGCCGCCGAAGGTGTGCCGGTGATTGGAGCCGAGCCTGCCGCCATAGACGTCGACCACGAGTGGCGCCCACCAGGCGACGTACCTCGCCCGAGGTCACGTCCACCGTCGCGAGGTCACATCGGAACGTCTCCATGAAGCCCGTGCTCAGCGAAGCATCTGCGCCTTTGTCTGGGTCGGTCGTCCAGACAGTGATGCCCGCCTGCGTCGCATCAGCCGCCGCATCTTCCAGCCGAGGCTGCTCCTCGGACGGCGCGAGCTTGACCACGACAGCCCGACCGTCGGGCAGCCATTGCGGAACCTCGAACCCGAAGAACGGCCGCACCACGGCGTCCGGGAAAGCGCGCGTCCTGCCCGTCTGCCGATGCCAAACGCCAACATGGGGCCGCTGACCGACGCGTCCCACGTAACCGGCGAGGACCGAGCCATCCGGAGACCACCGGGCTCCCCAACTGATCTCCGCGTCGGCGAACGGCTGCACCTGGTCGCCAGTTTCGACGTCGACGACAAGAATCCGAGAACCCGCCTTGTCCAGCGGAACGCCGTCCGGCGAATAGGACGTACCAGCCTCAGCTGGTACGCCTGGAGCGCCAGACCGCACGGTGACCGCAAGGAGCGACCCGTGCGGCGACAGGTGCATGGGCTCCCTGTCGGCCGGACGGTAGATCCCCAAGACATCTGCCGTCGTCAACCGACGCTCACCCACCATTGCTGTCCCTCCGGGCTGGCACACCAACAGGCAGTAGATCAACTGCCCGGACCGTGCCAGACCGGACGACGCACCGCAAGGCTATTGCCCTACCCGATGCGGCTCGCTCGCAGATGCCTGATGATGGCAGGGTGCTCATGCCCGAAGTCTTGGCGTTCGGTGATCAAGTTGTGGACGCTCTCACTCGCACTCTCGGCGCGGATCTGGTCGGCGCGTACTTTGTCGGCTCTGTTGCCCTGGGCGGTTATGTCCCCGGCGAGAGCGATATCGACATTGCCGCTGTATCGAGTGTCGCCCTTACTGATTCGCAGCGGCAATCGGTGGCGGCAGCCGTCGTTGGGGCGAGTGCGGCATGCCCGGCCCGCGGCTTGGAATTCACTCTCTACCGCCGCGAGGTCGCGGGCTCACTGCCGGCAGGTGCCGACTTCGAGGTCAATGCCAACGGCGGACCACGAATGCCGACTGCCGTGCACCTGGACGCAACAGCCGAGCCTGGCTTTTGGTACGTGCTGGACCGGGCCATCGCGCACCGGTCCGGTCTCGCGATCAGCGGGCCGCCGGCGCGAAGGATCTTCGCTGATGTCCCTCGCAGCAGGCTGTTGGAAGCCATGTATGAGTCCATGGCATGGCATCGTGCCCACGAAAAGGCGACGCTCTATTCGGTCTTGAACGCGTGTCGGGCTTGGAGGTTCGCTGCAGCGGACGTGCTGGGGTCGAAGCTGGAGGGTGCGGCTTGGGCTCGTGTCCACTGGCCTGACGCGGGCGTAATCGATGCGGCAGTGGCTCTTCGGCGTGGTGAGGACGCGAAGCTTGATGAATCGGCAGTCGACGCGCTCCTTTCGGCCGTGGCGGACCGACTGCGTGACGCCGCCAAGGCGTGAGCCCACCGACTTCGCGAAAGTACCGCATGTTGCCCTCTGGCCTGGCAGTCGTAACATGCGCGGGTGACGGGGCCACCGCTGGTGATCCGCTGTGTGCGGTCCTCGACGGTGAGGCGCGGCCGAAGACGATACCTGGTGGTGCTGATATTGGAGGCAGGTCATGGCCGATCGCGCCGTGCTCAGCCCATCCACGCCGGCGCCGGTGCGCTGGGTGTTTGGTGTCCTTGAGCGGATAGCGGCTGGTGAGTCGGTGTCCGGCGACGAGTTGGCCTCCCACTACACCTCGGAGTTCCTTGAGGCGTACACGCCCGAGCAGATGCTTGATCACTACCGCCAGGTGGCGCCGATTGCGGCCGCGGTGGCGACGTTCCACCCGGAGTTCCTTGTCGAACGAGGTACAGCGATCGGGATAGTCACCACGCTTCGCGACGGCCGTCGCCACCGCTGGGAGTTCGGCATCGAGGGCGACCGCCTATGCATGCAGGTCCTGGCACGAGGACCGCTACCCGGCTACTCCAACCGTGTCATCCAGGGCCGGACCGCTGAGGTAGTGGTGCGGGACTACCACTCCAAGGTGGGCTCGATGCGTAAGCACCTCCTGCTGCTGCACGCCTTCGGCGCGGACGTCGGAAGCTGGGACCTGGTGGCGCCGTACATCAACGATTCTGCGACCGTGCACGCCATGGACTTGCGCGGCCACGGCCGCGCCGACCTACGCCACGGTTACAGCGTCCAGGGGTGCCGTGAGGACATCGCTGCGGCGACCCGTGACGTCGCCAGCAGGGATCTCATCGTCGCCGGCCATTCCCTCGGTGGATATGTTGCCCTCGAGTACGCCGCGAGGACACCGTGCCGCGGGCTCATCACTCTTGATGGGCCAGGGTGCTTGCGCCGTAACGACACCGAGGAAGAGATCGCAGCCACACCAGAGCCGCTGAGGTCAGTCCTGGCCGAACACGCCAGGACCGACTACGGCCACCTCATCGCGGGCATGACCACACCAGCCCTCTTCGTGCTCATTCGCGGCACTCCAGAGCGGCCCGAACCGCGAGAAGCGATCGAACAGCGCGAGCGACTTGCCGACTGTGCGGCCAAGCATGGCCATGCCGTCCGATGGGTCGAGGACGAACACGGCTTTGCTGAATCCCGGCCCGAACTCACCGGCCGCATCGTCAACGAATTCCTCGCCACCCTCTAGTCGCAGGGCTGGCCGGCCATTGACCTGGCTGGCGGGCCAGAACGGTTCTCCGGGCGCGCAAACGGGGTTTCGGCTGGGAGCTTATCCGGGGGTGATGGGCATCCAGAGCCGAACTTCGTCGTAGGTCAGGTCACTATGGTCGTGATAGCCGTCGGGTAGCCTTCCCCACTCTTTGAAGCCGAGTCCGATGTAGGCATCTTCTGCATGGGTGCCGCCCCGACAGCTGATCTCGAGGACGGTGCAGCCCCAGTTTGCGGCATGGCGGCACGCGGCCTCAATGATCTTTCGTGCAAGTCCTGTTCCTTGCGCGGTAGGCGCGATGACGAAGCCACCGACGTCAGCTCGATGTCGGCACATACGGTGCTGCAGGCGGGTCACAGTGCACGTGCCCACGACCTCCCCGTCATCGCGGACGGCAACGAGGGTTACGGCACCTCCGCGCTTCTGCTCAGCCATAGCATCCTCGACCATCGCGGTCGTCTGCTCGAGGGAGGTCCCGCTGAAGCAGTTCCGCTGAAGGTCGCCAGCATCCCCTTCGCGTACGGGCCGAATGAGCATGTCGTGACCGTAGTGAGGGAGGTGAGCCGTGTCCAACTAGTTGCATCCTTACGCCGTCCGCGAACGGGCGGGGCTGTATCGAGACCGGGAACACGACAACGTACGCGGGGCGTTAGTGACCAGCCATGCGCCTGTCTGGTCCCGCTATGCCACGATGCGCCAGTGATCCTCTACAGCACCGACAGCTCAGACATCACCGAACAGGATCTTTGCGGGTTCTTCGTGGGATGGCCCTCGCCGCCCACACCCGAACAGCACCTTGCAGTCCTGCGTGGCAGCTATCGGGTCGTGATCGCCCACGATGCCGCATCGCATCGCGTGGTGGGCTTCGTCAACATGATCAGCGACGGCGTGCTCACGGCCTTCATCCCGTGGCTGGAAGTGGTGCCCGAGTACCAGGGCAAGGGCATCGGGAGTGAACTGATGCGACGCGTCCTTGCCGCGGCCGAGCACGTGTACTCGGTCGACCTGACCTGCGATGAACAGCTGCGTCCCTACTATGAGCGCCTCGGAATGCAGGCCATCACAGGCATGGCCATCCGACGGTGGCACGTACTGAACCGGGAAGGTGAGGCCGGGTAGCCCGGCGTCTGCCGTGGGGGTCTTGCGCTCTGGGTGGCTAGGTACAGGGACTGCAACGCACCTCTACCCAGACAAACTCAGTGGACGGTCCGCACGGCCGACTGCGAGGATCGCCCACCATCATCGCGATCTGGCGAGAGGACCAACGATGGTGATGGACTCGAGTGCCGAACAGCGTGAGAGATGGGACCGGATCGCTGCCGACTGGAGTCCGGACGATGCTGTGGAGACCGAGTCCACGACTCCCATGATCGACCTTCTCGCTGAGCTGGCGGGAGACGGTCCGGCTCTGGAGTTCGCTATCGGTGCCGGGCGGATCGGGGTGCCGCTTGCTCGGCGCGGCGTTCCGGTGGCTGGTATCGATGTCTCGCCCGCAATGGTCGAAGTGCTCCATGCCGCGATGCCTGCCGCCGAGCTGCCAGTGACAGTGGGAAGCATGGCCACGGCCGAGGCACCCGGCCGCGACTACCAACTTGTCTACCTCATCGCCAACGCGATCACGTGCCTGCTGCACCAGGACGAGCAGATCGCCTGTTTCCAAAACGCCGCCCGCCACCTCCGGCCAGGCGGATACTTCGTTATCCAGGTCTGGGTTCCCCAGCTGCGGCAGCTCCCGCCAGGTCAGACCGTGGTGCCCGCCGCCGCTACGGATACCCAGCTCATCTTCGACAGCTACGACCTCGTGACTCAACGCCTGCTCTGCCACCACTATGAACTGGAGAACGGCACGGTGGTCAGCTCAGGCACGAGTCTCCACCGCTACGTCTGGCCGTCTGAGATGGATGTCATGGCCAGGCTGGCGAAACTCGACCTGGTGGAACGCTACGGCGGGTGGGACCGAGCCGAATTCACCGGCGACAGCTACTCCAGCGTCTCCATCTGGCAGAAGCCAACCTGACCTTGATGCCGAGTGTCCCGGCCTGCCATAGCCTGCGCGCTGAGGTGCGGAGAGGGGCACGGTGTGGATGACGAGGAACGTGAGTACGGTGACCGGGCGAAGCCGACACGCGAGTTGCTTGCCGGGGTCTGGGCGGCGTATGCGCTCGACGGTGAGCCCCGCATCGAAAGCTCGGGCGGTCCCGGAGACCACAGCGTCCGCGATCTCGGTGGTGGCTTCACCCTCAATCTGCTCGCCGCACGACACGGGCGTGCCATCGTCGTCCGCGTATATCGATCCTGGGTCAGCGTGGCCAGGCTTGCTGACCTGCAACGAATCCGCGACCTAGCGCGCGACGCGGGCATCCCCATCCCTGCGTTAGTCCCCACCACCGATGGGCAGCCCTGGTGCATGCTGGAGGGTCGGCTTGTCGAGGCCGATGAGTACGTTGCGAATGACGCCAATATGGACAGCTGGCCCCGTCTGATGGCGGCCATGCCCACCCTCGGTCGGATCCATTCCGCACTCTGCGATATCGACGCAGCGCCTGAGACGAGATGCCCCGAGCACGCGAATGCCGTAGACGCCATCGACGCATCCGCAGCAATGGCTCGCGGCGTTGCGCGGATCCGTTCGTGGGGCGACGGAGCAGGACCGGCCTTCCGGCGTATGTGTGATGAGGTAGAGGACATCACCGAGATCGTCGCCGCCGCCGAGGCGATTTCGCCGCCGACGCACCGCCAGCTCGTCCACGGCGACTTTTGGGATAGCAACGTGCTGTTCCGGGCTGATCGGCTAGCTGCCGTGATCGACTTCGACTTCCTTGGCCACCGACCCCGCGTGGACGATCTCGCGTTGACACTCTTCTTCGCCGACCTCACGCTCAAGCCGCCCCATGAGGAGCGGATCTTGTTACTGCGCGGTCTTGTCGATCGCTACAACCGCGGCCTCGACCATCCCCTGACGCCGCAGGAACGAGCAGCAATTCCGGCCAGCACTCGCACGTCAGCAGACTGTGGAATCGTTCGGACCACCTAGCCGAGCAAGACCAGGGGTCCGGCGCGTCACCTCGCCGACATGCAGGTCGGCGAGGTCCGCCGAACTCGGCTGATCGCACACGATCTGGAACGTTGGGAAGCCGGACTCGCCTAGCAGATCGCCAGACAAGGCTGTCCTTGCCCACAGACAGCTCATCGGCTACACATCGACGCATCGCACCTCCCGACCAGCCCGGATCCTGGGATGTCGATCTCCTGGATAGGGATGGCTGACGAGGACCCAAGATCGGACATAATGCCCTAACCACCCGCGGCCGGCGCAGCGAGCAGGAGGGACGTCCGACCCGGGCGACGAAGGAGATCATCATTTCGACGCACCAGTCGCACACGACAGGTCACATGGCAACCCGCGAGGATCTGGTCTCCAGGCAGGTCCCGGTGGCCGACCCGGCCCTGCCGGTGGTCCAGCACCAGACGGCCGGACTTCACTGGCCCCAGTACGTCAACACGCACCGACTCATCGGCGGACTCGTGGCGGGCTTCGCGGCTCTCCATATCGCCGACATGATCGGCTACTGGCTGCCCGGTATCGGCCTGCCGAAGTTGGACTTCGCCTACTTCAACGGCTCCCTCCTCATGCCCGACGCCTCCGCTACGACCCAGTGGTTCGAGGGGCACATCTTCCACACCTTCAACGGCATCGTGTTCGCGCTCGGCTACGCGCTCCTGATCTTCCCGCTGCTAGGCAAGACGCTGACGACCGCGCGCAACGTCGCCCGTGGAGTCGCCATGGGTATGGTCCTGGCAACGCTGAGCTGCCTGTGGTGGATCCCGTCGCTGTTTCCGGATCTACACGCGGGCTTCATGTCACACAACCTCGGCTGGGAGCTCGTCCTCGGCGTCTACCTGTGGCACCTCGCCTGGTCGCTCGCGCTTGGCTTCTTCTTCAACCCGCAGGACTGAACACCACGCCAACGGCGGTCACTCGGCTGCCGGCCGGGTCTCGAGCGGGCCCGCGCCACCCGCACGCAGATGGGCGTGGAGGTGCGCGCTGGCGGCCGGGTCGGTGTCCGATCGCAGCGTCAACCGCCGCTCGCGGGGATCAACGGACGCGAAGCCCCCACCGAGGACCAGAGAGTCGGTGACAATCTCGGCCAGCAGGTACACCTCGAGGGCGCTCCCGGCGGCCTTGGCCACCTTCGTCCGCTCGAGCGGGGTCGCCCAGATCAGCCGGCTCTCGACTACTACAAGACGCCGCTGAGTAACCAGCACCGTGACCTGGCCACCAGCACGACACACCAGCTCGGCGGCGAAGGCGATCCGCTCGTGATCCTCCATGAACGTTGCGAGCGCACGGTCGACGACCTCTGTCGGCAGTGGCTCGGCGGTCTCGGCGCTACGTGGCACGAGTGGTCGCGGTCGCGACACCTCGCCTCCCCAGCCCGTGTCGACCTCGAGCAAGGCGCCTGCGTCCCGGGCGGCGTCAAGCAGCGTGGGAAAGAAGTCGTGGAACGCCTTGGCGTCACGGATCCGCATCGTCGTGGTGAGCTCACCGGCCGAAGGCCCGTCGGCCGTCCTCGCCGTGACAACGAAGTCGCCGAGTCTGGGCTCGATCGGCCGCCCCGCGAAGGTGACGTACGCGAGCGCTACCGCAGTCACCCGCTCGCGGGCCTCGAAGATGATCCGTTGGTCGGTGACGAAGGCGAAGCCCGCGGCGTTTCCCTCGTTCGGGAAGCGCACCGCAACTCGCGCACGCGGCCGCTCTCCGGGCCGCATCACCGACTTCACCAGCAGCCAGTCGCGCGACTCCGCCGCGATGGCGCGGCCGCGCTGGGTCGCTGCCCGGACGTGGAGATCTTCCAACGCACGGTGACCGACCGTGATGACCGACTTCCTGCGGAAGCGCACGGGCCGCAGATTAGACGGTCCGCGTACGTTCCCCGCAAGCGGTCGAAGCGGTGCGTGATGGTGCCGCGCCAGCTGCTGCCAATAGGCGGATGCGGTAGGCGAGCCTCTATCGTGAACCACGTAGGCACGCGGCTAAGCAGCACTGACCGTGCGCATTCGACCACCGCAGACGTTGGGAGCCTTCCGTGTCCGAGTCCAAGCGGATCGCCCTCGGAAACGACGAGGCCGCGGTCACTCTGCGCACACTGCTCGCCGAGCACCTGCGGGCACGCGGTCTTGCGGTGGATCTGATCTGCGGCCCGGAGGTCGCCCGTGCCATCGTCGATGCGTGGCTCGCAGCTGAGTTCGAAGGCGGACGGTCCGCACCCAAGGTGGCCAAGCTTGCGGAGCTCGACCAGCTACGGCTCCCGTCGACGTCCGAGGCCGTGAGCGGTCGCGGGTGATGGCGGCAGGCACGGTGGCGATCCTGGGCGCCGGCGCCATGGGGTCCGCGCTCGCGACACCGTTCCGTACGGCGGGCTGGAACGTCAACCTCTGGGGCACCTGGCTCGACGACGACCTGCTCGACGCGTGTCGTACCGGCCGGCCGCATCCTCGCACCGGTGTCGGTCTCGCGGAGGGGACGCGACTCTTTGCCAGCAGCCAACTCGACGAAGCGCTCGCCGGCGCCGACCTCACCGTGGTCGCCGTCGCCTCGGCGGGCGTCCTCGAGGTGGTACGAACGCGGTCTTGCCGGCATTCGCGGCTCCCGCGCATTGTTGCTGACCAGCAAGGGCTTCGCTCCGGACGAGCAGGGCCGGGTACGGCTGCTGCCCGACGCGCTGCGGGATCTCGCCGCCGAGCACGGCGGCGGCCTCCCCCGGTCGTCGCAGTGGGCGGGCCGTGCAAGGCCAACGAAGTGGCAGCGGGTCGGTGGACGGCCGCGATCTTCGGCTGTACCGACCGCACCACAGCCGAGCAGTCCGTGAAGGCGGTGACCACCGAGACCTACCGCGCCGAGGCCAGCAACAACGAGGTCGGCATCGAGATCTGCGCGCCGATGAAGAACGTCTACGCAATCGCCCTGGGCCTCTCCGACGGACTGGGCGAGCGTGCGGCGGCGCCGTACCACGACCTCAAGGCGGCGGTCTTCGTCCAGGCCGTCCGCGAGTTGGTCGTCCTGACCCGTCTCGTCGGCGGCGACCCGGCCACCGTCACCGGGTTGGCCGGGGTCGGTGACCTCGAGGTGACTGGGCTGTCCGGACGTAACAAGGTCTACGGCTTCCGTATCGGTCGGGGCGAAACGACGACCGCAGCGCTCCAGGCGATGTCCGCCGCCGACCAGACCGTCGAAGGGGTTCCGGCGGCGCGTCATGCCCGGTGCCTGGTCGACCAGCGCGACAAGTCGGCCTGGCCGTCGCTGCCCCTGCTGAAAGCGATCCTCGACATCCTCGACGGCGACGAGGAGCCCGCCGCACGGGTCGCCGACGCCGTCCTCCCGAACGTCTCGTGACTCGGCAACGAGGTTCGTGCCGATGAGCCGGCCCGTCGTCCTCGCGGTCGACTGCTCTACCACGGGCAGCAAGGCCGTCGCCTTCGACGCCAACGGACGGACAGTGGTCGTGTCGCGCCGTGCGTTCACCCGGCACTCGCCGCGTCCGGGTTGGCAGGAGCAGGACTCCAGCGACTGGTGGACAGCAACGGCCGACGCGCTCACCGAGGTGATGGGCGCACTGGACGGCTCGGCCCGGCCGGTGGCGCTGGGAATCACGCACCAGCGGGAAACCTTCGTCTGTCTCGACAGTGCGGGTGCGCAACTACGTCCGGCGATCCTCTGGCTCGACACCCGGGCGGGGACACAGGTCGACCGGCTCGGTTCCGACGAGATCCACCGCGTCTCCGGCAAGCCGCCGTCGACGACTCCAAGCCTCTACAAGCTCGCGTGGCTGGTCGAAAATGAACCGGAGACGATTGGCCGCACTGCGCTCGTTCTCGACGTACACGGCTATCTCGTCCGCAAGCTCACCGGCGAACTGGCGACCAGTTGGGCCGCCGCCGATCCGTTGTCGTTGCTCGACATGACGTCGTACGACTGGTCGAACTCGCTCGTCGCGGCCGCGGGGCTCACCCGCGAACAGCTGCCACGGTTGGTTGCTCCCGGCGCCGTGATCGGTGCGGTGACCGAGGCCGCCGCCGCCCGCACCGGCCTGCCGCCCGGCCTACCGGTCGTCGCTGG
The DNA here is from genome assembly GCA_963720325.1 of uncultured Actinomycetota bacterium. Classification (GTDB taxonomy): domain Bacteria; phylum Actinomycetota; class Actinomycetes; order Propionibacteriales; family Actinopolymorphaceae; genus Thermasporomyces. Next base: position 427,065 of record CAVRFE010000002.1, read on the forward strand.
TGCCGGCGACGGTCAGTGTGCCGGCCTGGGCGCCGGCGTACGTTCGTCCGATCACGCCTATCTGAACCTTGGAACCGGCCTTGCGATGGGCGTGCACTCCGCGAGCTACGTCTGGGATCGGGCCTACCGCACCCTCGCCAGTCCGCTCGCCGGCGCCTACACGCTCGAGTGCCTGCTGTCGTCGGGCGCACTGTCCATCGCGTGGTTCCGCGACGCGCTGTCCGGACTCTCCGGTCAGGGCCGGGAGCAGCGGATGGAGGAGTTTGCGGCACGCGTTCCGCCCGGGGCGGACGGGGTTCTCTTCCTGCCGTATCTCATGGGAGCCCAGACGCCTCACTGGGACGCTCACGCGAGGGCTGCGTTCATCGGACTCACCGACCAGCACGGCCGGGCCGAGATGTACCGCGCGGTTCTGGAGGGACTCGCCTACGAGCAGCGGCTCAACCTGGCGCGCATCGAGCAGTCCACCGGCATCCGAGTCGAGACTCTGACGGCGGTCGGCGGCGCGTCCCAGTCGTCGCTGTTCACCCAGTTGCTCGCCGACATCCTTGAACGCCCGGTCGCGGTCTCCGCCGAGACCGAGACGACTGCCCTGGGAGCGGCGATCCTTGCTGCAGCGGCAGTTGGCATGGCTGGCATGCAGGACGCCGAGGAGGCGACCCAACGGATGAGCAGGGTCGATGTGGTCCGTGAGCCCGACACCGCGCCGCGTGCTACCTATCGAGACGCAGCCGCCGCATACGCCGAGATCTATCCCCGGCTCCAGGACCTCTTTCCGCGGCTCGCCAAGCTGCATAATCCGGCGATCTAACCGCCGGGTGGGGTTCAGCTATGCCACTAGCCACGGTGGTGGTGACCGCGACATGACAGGACTGGTGTGCTCGACCCCGGACGCGTGTGACACTTTCGACTGGGCTGGCTGATCGGCGGGGAGCGACATTCGCCGTTGTCTGGCCCACTGATGGCGACGAAGACCGATAGCTCGATGGTCAGTACGGCGTGGACGGCGAGAGGGGCCACGGTCATGGTAGGGCGCGATGGTGCCGTCGACATGGCATCGATCATCCGCGACGTGACAGCGGAGGAGGTCGCGTTCTACGCGGAGAACGGCTGGGTGAAGCTGGATCGATTGGTCACTCCTGAGTTCGCCCGGGAGCTTCGGCAGGCTGGTGAAGCTCACACAGACGGCGAACGTAAACCCGGTTCGTGGAACTCCCTGGCGACCGAAGGTGGCGTCGAGCAGTTTCGGGCGCTCATGTTCAGCGAGCGCATGGGTCGCAACGCCGAGCGGCTGATCAACAGGAAGAGCCTGACCGACGTGCAGGTGCCCTTGCGGTACCGGGCCGACCACTTCGTCTGCCGGCCCGCGGGCGGCAGCCACGGCACTCCGTACCACCAGGATTCGGTAGAACATGGCTCCGATCGGGCTGGCGAGCTGCAGTTCTGGCTCGCGTTGGACGAGGTCACACCGGAGATGGGTGCGATGCGATTCCTGTCCGGCGTTCACCGTGCCGGCCCCTTGGGCGCTGTGCTCAGGGACGAGCAGGACCTTCTCGAGCAGTATCCGAAGCTGCGGGATCTCTACGAGATGTCGCCGCCGTTCCACTACCAGCCGGGAGACGCGACCGTTCATCACGGCTACATGGTGCACGGGGCGCCGCCGAATACGACTGACCGGGCACGGTGGTCCTACATCTTCTCCTACACACCGGCCGACACGCGCTGGCCGCATGGCGTCGCGAAAAACTGGGGGAGTGAGAAGGTGCCACTCGATGGCACCAGGAACCCGATCGTGTATCCCTTGGCAGACTAAGACGGCATCGCCGCTTCGACTGGAGACCTGATGATCGACCTTTCCGGCCGCCACGTCATGGTCGTCGGTGGTAGCCGCGGCATAGGCGCCGCTACCGTACGGATGGCGGCGTCGGCGGGAGCTGCCGTGTCGTTGACCTATCGACAGCACGCCGACCAGGCGGTCTCATTGGTCAAGGACGTCGAGCAGGAGGGCGGACGCGCCAGTGCCCACTGCGCTGACGCCGCCGACGGCGAGGCGATGACCCAGGCGTTCGACGATGCGGTCGCCACGCTCGGGCCGTTGCAGGGTCTTGTCGTGTCGGCGGGCATCTACGCCGATACCTGGCTGTCCATCGACGCCCTGACGGCTAAGACCTGGGATCTCGTGATGGCCGTCAACCTGCGCGGTACGTTCACCGCTGTTCAGCTGGCGGCACCGCACCTACGCGCAGCTGGAGGCGGCAGCATCGTGATCTACACCTCGACGGCGGGCCAGTCCGGCGCCGGGGGCAACTCTGCTTATGCCACGTCCAAGGGAGCCCAGATCGCCTTCATGCGTTCGGCGGCAAGCGAGCTCGCGCCGGACAAGATTCGGGTCAACTGCATCGCACCGGCGTGGACGGAAACGGAGACCGCAACCGCCCTCATCGACCGATTCGGCCGCGACGAGATTGAGTCGCGGTGCCCACTGGGTCGCACCGGGCTCGCCGACGACATTGCCGGACCAACGTGCTTCCTCCTCAGCGATCTGGCGTCGTACATGACTGGATCAACCCTGACTGTCGACGGTGGTCAGGCCATGCGAGGCTGACGAAGCCGCATCACCGTGGTGCGGCAGAGCCCGACGGCCCTGCCGAGATCCGGCTGCGTCCGACTGACACCGCGATCCGCGATCCAGCACAATTTAAGTGGTAGCGAAGCCTCGTGTCGCGCTGGTTGGCTGGCGGCATGGATCGGACATTCGTACTGTTCGGGACCGGCGACTGGGCGCCGTGGGCTGACGGGCTCTTCGCAGATCTGGCCATCGATGGATGTCACGCCGCGGTCGTCGCCGCCGGGCAGACGGAAAACGGCCAGGCGGTCGTCGATGAATACCGTCAGGGAGCGGCCGAACGGCTGGCCCGCGCGGGCGTGCCGAGCAAAGACGTCCCCCTCTTGAGCAGGCACGATGCCGATCAGCCTTCCGCGTTGGCCTGTCTGGACAGCGCCGCCTTCCTCTACGTGCTCGGGGGCGGACCGAGGGGACAAGTCGCAGCTCTTCGGGGGTCGACGTTCTGGCGAGGGTTCCTCGACACGAGCCTGCCCTACGTAGGAAGCAGCGGTGGCGCGATGCTGCTCGGCGCCCGCTATCCGCACTCGCCCGGTCGAGTCGACTCAGGTCTGGCCGTGTTCCCAAGTGTGGTCGTTGCCGCCCATTGGAATGAGCTCACCGATGAGTGGCGCGCCACGTTCCTCGAAATCGCGGGTACCGATCTGCTGCTCGCGCTCGACGTCGACGCCGCTCTCGTCGGCGACGGACGGAGTTGGGTGGTACGCGGGTTGGCTGAGGTCCACGTTCGGGACCTGAACGGATGGCGACACTACCCCGCTGGTACGCGACTGGATCTGCCACTGCTGCCGCCGGCATGACGCGGTGGGTGGCCGGGGTCTCCTCGCCGTGGGAGAGGACGACGGGTCCCCGTGAGCCGGCAGGATGCCAAACGTTTGCACGGCAATCGCCAGTTCGGGCGATCACTCTGCGGAGATCCGTTGACCTACGGGAATTTCGCGGTTACGTTTCGCCAAACGTTTGCGCAGCTCCGCGTCTACTGGCGAGACGTCACGAGATCAGTGAAGGGGCCGGATCATGTCAGCGTTCAAGCGGAACACGTGGTACAAGGTCGCGGCGGTGAACCTGCTGAGCGGCTACGGAATCGGCAGCGGATCCACCGGCAACGCCGACGTGACGGGCGAGGTCAAGGACAAGATGCCGACGCGGCGGCCGGGACACTCCCGGACGTGATGGACCTCGACACGGCGACGCCGTCATTCGCGTTCGTCGACACCTCGGTCGTCACCCTGCCCTGGTACCTGAGATCACCGTCCAGTTAGCACGTGCTGCACCACCCAGCAGGGCCGCCCTCGCCGTGCAAACGTTCGCACAACGTCGAACCCGACAGGAAGGACCGATCGATGACAGCCACACCCTCTCGCGCCCGCCGCCTGGTGGCGCTGGCTGTGAGCGCGACGCAGATTACCCGCCACTACAAGGCAATGGAGTCCGCCTCATGAAACGCATCGCTGCCGCACTGCTCCTGACCGCCGCGACGGTCACCGTCTCGATCACCCCGGCTTCGGCTGCGACCTGCACGCTGTCCGCGTACGACAACCGGGTGCTCGCAGACGCACCGGTGGCGTACTGGCCACTGGGTACTGTCCCGGCCGAGCAGCCCGCTGCCCCCGACTGCTCGGGTCACGGCCACAACGGCACGTACGTGAACACCCCGAACACCACGACGATGCCGAACGGCGACCTCGCCCAGCAGTTCGACGGCGTTGACCAGTACGTCCAGTTCCCCGACGCGAACGACCTGAGTGTCACGACAACGGGTCGGCTGACCATCGAGGCGTGGATGCGCCCGCACACCCTGCAGTTCTCCGACGAAGAGGGCATGGGCTACGTGCACTGGATGGGCAAGGGCGTCGCCGGTCAGCAGGAGTACGTCTCCCGGATGTACTCCCTCGAGAACGGCGAGGACCGGCCCAACCGGATCTCCGGCTACGCCTTCAACCCCATCGGTGACAAGGGCGTCGGCAGCCACTTCGAGGACCCAATCACCACTAACGACTGGATCCACTACGTCCTCGTCATCAACATCGCCGACACCAGCCCGTCGTTCCCCATGGGCTACACCAAGATCTACCGGGACGGAGAGCCGCGCGACATGGACTCTCTGGCCGAGCTGAACATCGTCCCCGCGAACGGCACAGCGCCGTTCCGCATCGCCACCCGCGACTTCCAGTCGTACTTCGAGGGCCGGATCGGCAAGGTCGCGGTCTACGACTACGAACTGACCGAGGCCGACATCGACGCCCACAACAACACCATGCGAGGCTGACCCGCCGGCAGCGACGGCGATGATTCACGAGGGCGGGCGGCCCACGACCTGTCGGAGCACGCGTACACATCTCGCCGGGGATCCTGCGGATCCCGGCCTCGGCGAGGCCGCGCCATCGGTGAGCTCCGGGAGTTCGGCGGGCCGTTCGACCTCGGCGGGCGTCCGACGGACGTCGCCTCCGGCCACGCCGCTGCCACCGAATCGGGCCGGCACCGAAGGCATCGCCCATCTCGTAGTACGCAGGGGCGTCGTCGCAGGTAGAGGCCATAGTCGGTCCGGTAACGCCCCTTTTGATCCGCGGGTTCAGGGATCGATCTCCTGGCGGCCCACCCTCGCTGACTGGGCAAAGATCCGTCCGCGGAGAAGCCTCGACGCCGAACGCGAGTAGTCTTGGGCCTCGTTCTGGATGGAGAGGCTTTGATGTCGCACGGCACCCCGGGCCCGGTGGTGGCCCTACCCGGTCGCCTGGGCACGCGCTGACACGGTAGCGAGACCGACGTGTCGCCGCGTGCCGCGCAGGCTTTGCGGCACCGCGACCGCGTTCGCACGCTCGGGCACCTGCCGCGTCGCACAAGGTCCTTCGCCAGCTCGACCATCGGCAGATCCTGACCGACCAAGCCCCCGTTTCTCGTTCGGGCCTCCTTGTCTGCATGCCCGTCGACCTGGCACCGCTGCGATCCTGACGAGGGTGCCATGCAGTTTTCCGAGATCCATCTCCTCCTACGCATCGAGGCCGAGGCGGAGGCCGCACGCCGACGCCCACCTGTCCGCCACCAGCCGCCCCACAGCACCGCTTCCGCCGTCGTTGTCCCGGCCGCGCTGGTCGCCTGGCACGAAAGGTTCTTCGGCGAGGCTGGTCACGCCTGGCTCGCGGCGTTGCCCACCCTGGCCGCGGAGTGCCTGGACCAGTGGCGCCTGCGGGTGGATGGCCAACCCACCTGCGGGGCGGTCGCGTTCGTCCTCCCAGTCCGGCGCGCCGACGGCACAGCGGCCGTGCTCAAGCTCCAGCCGGTCGACGACGAGACCGTGGGCGAGCCGCTCGCACTGCGGGCGTGGAACGGGGACGGTGCTGTACGCCTGCTCGAGCATGATCCGGCATCGGGGTCGATGCTCCTCGAACGACTGGACGCCAGCCGTTCGCTCGCGACCATCGACGACGACCTGGTCGCTCTCGAGATCCTCTGCCAAATCCTCGCCCGCCTCTGCACGTTCCCTGCTCCTGAGGGACTGCGCCACCTGGCGGACATCGGCGCCGACCTGCTCGATCGGTTGCCGTACGCGCTGTCCAGAGTGACCGATCAGGCCGACCGGCGGATTCTCTCCATCTGTGCGAGGGCGACAGCGGAGCTGATTTCCGAACCTGGAGATCGGCTCCTGCACTTCGATCTGCACTTCGGCAACGTCCTCGCATCGCACACCCGCCCTCGGTCCACAGGGCGCGAGCCTTGGCTGGCGATCGACCCGAAGCCCCTCGTGGGAGATCCGGGATTCGAACTCCTTGCTGCCCTCCACAACAGATGGGGCGACGTCGTTGCCACCGGGGACGTCCCCCGGGCGGTACGCCATCGCTTCGACCTGATGACCGAGATTCTTGCGCTAGATCGCGGACGCGCAAGGGGCTGGACCCTGGCCCGAATCCTGCAGAACGCCCTCTGGGACGTCGAGCACGACACGACGAGCTGGAATACCGAACCGGACAAAGCGGTCGCGCATGCCTTGCTCGACCGCTGACGACGCGAGAGCAGCCGACCTCACGGTCAAGCCGCCCCATAGGAGCGGATCACGCCGATCTCCACCTGGAGGACGTTCGTGTTTTCGACGTGGGTACGGAAGGGTGGGGCGCGATGAGCGCTCCCGATCTCACCGACCTGCTTCGTGGCCGTGGCATTGAAGCCGCCACGGTTGTGCCCCTTCTCGGTGGCGAGAAGAACCGGAGCTGGTTGGTGGAAGCCGCGGCCGGCCGACGCTTCGTCGCTCGTTGCTACAGCCAGAGCACGGCAGCGGAGGTCGAATACGAGCTCCACGCGATCGAGTTCTTGGCGCAACGAGGCTTCCCCACGCCGGCACCGCTCAGGGGACGGGACGGATCGTTGTGGAGCCTGATCGACGGACATCCTGCTGCCCTGTTCGAACACGCGGACGGCGAGCATCCGGCCGGTCTGATGGACGTGTACTTCTCGGCCGACCTACCTCTTGGCCGCACGGCGGCAGGGCTGGCCGGCCGGATGCACATGCTGTCGTCGAACAAGGCCTTTCCTGGACGTCGAACAGATCGGCGCGACCCGCTGCACGTAATCGCAGCGTTCCTCGACTCGCCGTACGCCGACCTGCCCGAACTCGGGGAAGCCGTTGCACGTCTGGTCGCCCAGCACCAGAAGATGACGGCCGTCTACGCCAACCCATCAGGTCTGCGGCGAGGACTGGTGCACAACGACATCAGCGCCCACAACCTCCTCCTCGACCCGGATACAGGTACGGTCACCGCCCTGCTCGACTTCGACGACTGCATCTCCTCGTTCCAGCTCTACGACCTGGGTCGGATCGCTGAGACCTGGGGGCGCTCAAGCGACCGGCACGCCGACATGAAGAGTGTCCAGGCGCTGATCGCCGCCTATCACGAAGCAAGACCCATGACCGACCGGGAAGCCGAACTCGCGGTCGACATGATCGCCACCTATGCGGCAGCCACCGGAGCAGGCGTCCTGACCAACATGCTCCGCAACGGGACCCAAGTACAAGATCCACGCGACAGCCACTCCATGCTGTTCTTCCTCGACATCTACACCGACACCCGCCACTGAGAGGTTCGATGGACGTCAAGCTGACGCGGTGGCAGCCGACCTGGACGTCGGACTTCGACGGGCTTGCAGGTCGGATCAGGGCCGCCGCTGGTCCGTCGATTGTGCGGATCGACCACATCGGTTCGACGTCGGTGCCAGGGATGACGGCCAAGGACATCATCGACGTACAAGTCATGGTGCGGCGCCTTCCCGACCAGCAGCTCGAAGACGGCCTCCTGGCCGCGGGATTCACCAGGTCACCCGGTGCCCACGAGGGTCGCGATCACGTACCTGAAGGCTGGAAGGGCGACCCGGCCGATTGGGACAAGCGGGTGTTCCGCCCGCCAGCGGGGACCCGGCCGGGCAACGTGCACGTCCGAGTCGCCGGCCGCCCAAATGCGCGGTACGCCCTGCTCTTCCGTGACTTCCTGACCCACGACCGAGCCGCCCGCGAAGCGTGGGCATTGTTCAAGCAACGGCTCGCGCTCGGGGTGACCGACCTCAACAGCTACGGCCAGATCAAGGACCCAGCGACCGACGTCCTGATGGCTGCTGCGGAACGATGGGCAATCGAGTCAGGCTGGCAGCCTCCGCAGGCGGCGGACCCGACGGCTGTGATGAGGAGAGTTGTCCTGATCAGCGGAGCGATAGGCGTCGGCAAGTCTGCAACCCTGAGGTCGATGCCAGAGACGCTCACCGACCTGGTTGGAGAGATCGCCGGGCTCGAGTCCGACCAGTTCTACACAATGATCGATCCGCACTGGACATGCCCACCGGATCGACTCGAGCGCTACTACGAGGTGGCCGGACGGCTCCTGCAGGAGACTGCTCTAGGGTTCTTGCGTTCTGGCTTCGCCTGGGTGGCGATCGCGTCGAACGGACACTGGAAACAACAGCGTGCGCGGGAGTTCGTACAACCGTTTCTCCTCGAAAACGCCTGCGTCCATCACATCAGTCTGGATCCAGGCGAGGAAATCCTCCGTCAACGAATAGCGCAACGCGCAAAAGCAGCCGGCCAGGACGTCGACGAGCAGCAAGCAGTGGCAGTCGACATGCTTGGCAAGGTCCGCCAGGCGCTCGGCACCTGGACACACCTCGTGGACAACAGCCAGCTCACACCAGCAGGGACCGTGCAAGCGATCTACGACGCCATCGACCGCGGCCACGGGCTCATGCATCCCTGAGTGTTCGGCCCCGCCAGTGGCAGAATCGCGCCATGTATGAGGTCCAGCCGGCCGCGGATGATCTGGCAGAGTGGCTCGGCGGAGAGTCTCCTGGCCCAGATGCCATTCTTGGCCACGTGCTCCGGACCGGCCACGGCCGCTGCTGGGCGGATAGATGGCCCGAGCCGTCCGCTCTCCTGGTCGAGACCGCGGGAAACTACCTGCTTCGAGGCAATGCGGCGGCCATGGACCCGGCAGAGTTACGTCCACTGGTTCAAGGGTTCGTCGATGCGCCCGGTTCATTCGATGGTCTGCTAGATGGGGCGTTCCCCGGACATGCGCGGTGGGACCGGGTCGTGTACCGGCTCGATCAGGCACCAAAGAAGCTTGGTCTGTCTCAGGCAGCCGGCGACGCGGTGCGTGCCGCGTCATCAGTCGTTGTTCGATTTCTGGATGCCGATGACGGTGCGGCGGTCGAGGCGCTGCACCCGGACGTCAGGTGGGTGGGCAAGACCTGGGGAGGTCCGAGTGGGCTTGCCGCTAGCGGGCACGCGGTCGGCGCGTTCATCGGCGAACGGTTGGTGGCCGTTGCCGCCTCGTTCTTTCTTGGCGCCCGACATGATGAGATCGGGGTTGGGACCGAGCCCGAGTTTCGCGGACGCGGACTTAGCACTAGGTGTGCGCACCTGCTGACTGTTCGGTCGGTGACCGCCGGCCGGGTTCCGAGTTGGACAACCTCCCTCGACAATGCCGCGAGCCGACGAGTGGCCGAGCGACTCGGCTTCGAGTTCGACCGCTTCGATGTGCTGCGTGTCATCGGCGTCGAGGTGCCGGACTCACGTGGCTTGAGAGATGCCGGCTCGCCCGCGACCGGTACCGGGTGCAGTCCTTGACGAATGCCCGGCACCTCAGCCAGAGTGCCTGCACGGCGGCGACCGGTCGCCGAGCTGTGGAACATCCGCCCCAGCCGGGGTTCCATTGGCGAAGGGGAATTCGCCCTCTCGGTCGTCGATACCACAAGCCATTCTCCGACACCGCGTCGCTGGGGGACGAAGGTGTTCAGAGGAGGCTTGTTCCCATGACCAAGGACGCCAGCTTCAAGAAGGTCGTCCGGCGCCACGCCCGCCAGACCGGGCAGCGCTACACCGAAGCCCTGACCGACCTTGAGGGACTCGGTGCGCGCATGCACCACGAACCCGCCGCTGACCGCCTGCTCGCGCATCTGCGGGACAGGTACGGCATCGACGCGGCTGCGGCGACGAAGCTCAGCATGCACGCCACCTACGTCTTCCGCATCGACCGCCACGACGGCGACCCGTGGATCGCGCGTGCGTTTAACCCGGCCCGTCCGAGGACCGGTGCAGAGGGTGACGCCGCGATTCTGCGATTCCTGGAAAGGCACGACTACCCCGCGGAACGCCTCGCAGTCGAGGACGCGGTGTCCGACTTCGAGGGGAGCACGGTTCTCGTCACCAGGTTCGTCGAGGGCGAGCCCATGCCCAAGGGTCGCGAGATCGCCATCATGGGTGACCTCCTCGGACGGCTGCACGCGCTGCCGTTCGACGAATCGGCCAGTCGCCCCGGTGGAGCGGTCGGTGATGACCCCGGCCGGGAGGGCACTCCGCGTCAGGACATGCTGGCCGCCCTGTCGTTTCTCGACGCCGTGGACACGAAGGTCGCGGAGGCCCATCGCCAGCGATTCGAGCAGCTCCGGGACCAGGTGCGCGCGGCCGACGACGCTCACGGTCTTCCCGAGGCGCTGCTCCACGGAATCATCATGGCCAGCCCCGACCACGTGATCGTGACCAAGCAAGGGCCCGTCGCAATCCACTGGATGACGTGTGGGCGCGGTCCGCGCCTCTCCGACTTCGCCTACCTGATGTGGGGCACCTGGCTCAATCAGGAAGAGATCGACGCTGGCGTCGACGCCTACCGCCGACACGTCGAGCTGACCGACGAGGAACTCGACCGACTCGAGCCGGTGATGCGCCTGCGGCCGCTGTACCTCATGAGCTACGTGTACCGGCGTCACATCGAGACGCACCACGACGGCGGTGCCGAGGTCGACTGGAAGTGGTTCGACGCCGACTACATCCGCAAGGCCGCAGCCGCGACCAGAGCCGCGTTCCACAAGTAGTCGGGTCGGCCATGTCGGGAGCCTGGGAGTCCCTGATCGCAGGCTCGTTCCCCCAGGTGAGGTGTGTCGGGTAGACCAACTGACTCGGCGGATAGGGTCACTACGGCACGGCGAATCTGCGGAGGTATATGACAGGCAATGGTGCCGAGCTGGCCGGTGGGCGGCTCACCGAGGATGCGGTAGCGGCGTCCTTGGCGACGTACTTGGGTACGCCTGTTAGCCGGGTCACGGCCCTGGCCGGTTTCGTGGGCAACCAGAACTTTCTGGTCCACACGGCTGGAGCCGACTACGTGCTGAAAGCCGGCGATGCGGTGACCCTCGCCGCCGAGGCGTGGGCTTGCGATCGTGTCCGCTCAGTCGGGGTGCCTGCACCGGAGGTCCACGCACTGGAGGTGGTCTGCCCGGTTCTACCACGGCCATTCATGCTGATGCGGCGCCTGCCTGGCGGCCCATCAGAGGAGGGAAGCTCAGCCCTGGCAGAAGCTGGACGCTTGCTGAGGATCGTGCATTCACTGCCAGCCAGCGGGTTCGGCTTCCTGCAGAAGGCGAGAGGTGACTCGCCGACTCCACGGGGCCCACATGAGACGTGGGTGGAGTTCACCTCAGAGCCGCTGCATTGCCTTGATGAGCTGGTGGCCAATCAGATCATCGGCGGCGACCTTGCCGATCGGTTGCGAGGCGCTTTTGAAGAGCATCACCATGCCGTTGCGTACAACGACGTGGGCAAGCTCCTTCACGGCGACTTACATCCTCGCCACGTGTTCGCACTTGACGGCGTTCTCACCGGCGTTATCGACTGGGGCGACGTGGCTGCTGGTGATCCGCTGTTTGACCTGGGCCGCTTCTCGCGGGCTGCTCCGGAATCTCTGGCGATGCTGCTCGACGGTTACGGGCTGGAGCTGACCGCAGAACTAGCCCTGACCCTGAAGATGTATCGACTGATCTGGTCGACGCTGGTCCTCCGCGAAGAACTGCGTGCAGGCGGGGACTGGTTTGCCGCGCACCGCGAAGCCATCGAAGCTGACCTCGCCGAGGTCGCGTAATTCTTTGCGCCGCTCGCTTCGTCGGGGATAGCGTCCGGCGTTGTGGGAGTTGAGCTGCGGTTTGTACGCGGGCGGGAACGTCTTGAGGTGTTGACTCGAGTGTTGCAGCGGGCGCGGCTGGCCGACCCGGTCGGGGGTGTGTGGGAGGCCGCGGACCTGCAGTGGTGGTGGCGGCAGTGGAGACCTACTGACGAGCTGTGGGTGCCGGTATGGAGCGACCAGTTGGGCCCCTGCGCGGCCATCAGTGTGATGGATTGTTTGGGTCGGTCGCATGCGGACCGGGCCGGTCGGTCGGATGGTCCCGGTCGCGGGGGAGCTCAGTGGCAGGTGGACCTGTTCGTGGTGCCGGAGACCATCGACCTGCAGGAGGTGTGGTCTGCATTGGTGGAGCTGCTCGAGCAGCACCGGCCGACATTGACCGAAGTCGCGGCCCGCGAAGACGACCAGGCCCTGATCGACCGGTTGATGACCGGCGGGTTCACCCCGATCGGAGACCCCTCGCCGATCATGTGGATGGACTCGGCGAGTCGGCCTCCGGTCCTTGAGCCTCCCGAGGGGTACCGCATCGTGGATCGGGCGTCCCAGCCGACCGGGCCGCATCCGATGGGCAGTGGCCTCGAGGAGCGCCTGCACGAGTGTTCGCTGTACGACCCCAAGCTGGATTTGGCGATGATCGCACCGGGTGGTGAGGTGGCTGGCTACGGCTTGTTCTGGGCCGACCTGGATACCGGTGTGGGCATGCTCGAGCCGATGCGGGTCAACGACGCCTACCAGCGACAGGGCCTGGCAAAGGCCCTGCTGGCGTTCGGTCTTGACCGACTCGCTCACGCTGGAATTCAACGGATCAAAGTGACCTTTGCCCGTTACGCAGGGCATGACCTGCACGCCAGCGGTGCGTTCTCCACCGCCGGCTCAGCCCGCATGTGGAAGTCGAACCGGATCGATTCGCAGGTGTCGTCGTAAGCCCAGCTGCGCACAACAGCAGCGGGCCACGGGGAACGCATACACGTTGACGTATATATATCGACCTATATATCCTCGGGGTCACCCCAGACGCGAGGAGGCGTATCCGTGTCCACCACTGCACTGTTGGCCCATGAGGAGTTCCAGACGGCCGTGAACGAGGTCGATCCCGGCGTGCCACTCAGTCTTGCGCTGATCGACATCGATTACTTCGCCCGAATCAACGAAGAGTACGGCCACGCTGTCGGCGATGCCGTGCTGCGTGACCTCGAGGAGGTGCTGGCCGGGAGCCTGCCCGACGACTCGCTCCTCGGGCGAGTCGGCGGGGATGAATACGCGGCAGCGCTTCCAGGTATGTCCGCCGAGAGCGCGCTGATCGTGCTCGAGGAGATACGCCAGCATGTTGCCGAGCGCGAGCCCGTCTCCGAGGTGGCGCACAAGACGCAGCTGTCCATCGGCATCGCCAACCGTCCCGCCCACGCGAGCTCTGTACCAGAGCTGCTCAGGAAGGCCGAGGAGAGTGTCTACCGGGCGAAATCGGAGGGGCGGAACCGCACCGCGATCTATGTCGAGTCGAAGATGGTCCTCAAGAGCAACTACTACTCGCGGGCGGGCCTCGACCGGCTCACCAAATTGTCGTCCGCGCGGAATCGTACCGAGGCAAGCCTGCTTCGCGAGGCGCTCGAAGACCTCCTCGCCAAGCACCGGGACGCCCTCTAGGCCCGTCGAGTGTGATACTGGTTCGATGTCTCTGCGGCTGATCGGTGCGGGCTGGGGTCGTACTGGAACATCCTCTCTGCGTACCGCACTCCGACATCTTGGTTACGCCACTCATCACATGAGTGAGGTCTTCGAACATCAGGAGCAGCCCGCGTTGTTCACCGAGGCCGCGAGCGATCCTGCATTCGATTGGGAGCGGATCTACGCCGACTACACAGCGACACTGGACTGGCCAGGCTGCTCGTTCTGGCGCGAACTCACGCGGGCTTATCCCGAAGCGAAGGTGCTACTGACGGTGCGTGATCCGGAGTCATGGTTCGAGAGTTACTCCGCAACTGTTTACCGACCCATCGCATTCGGCTTGGAGGCAGATCCGACGGGCACGTGGAATGAGATGGCGCAGCGAGTGATTGTGGCGCGTAGCTTCGGCGGGGAGCCACATGATCGAGACCATGTGATCGCAGCCTTCCAGCGCCATAACGCCGAGGTAGAGGCGGCCATCCCTGCGGATCGCCTTCTCGTTCACCGTGTCGATGAGGGTTGGGGCCCGCTGTGCAGCTTCCTCAGTGTGCCGATCCCCAGGGAGCCGTTTCCGCATGTGAATACCCGGGCCTCCTGGGATCGCAGCGATTGACGTATCCAGCGGTATCTCCAGATCGTCCGCCAACCAAGGCGGCGGCCATAGACTCCCGCCCATGACCCTCCTCGACGACCAGGGCCGCCCGGAGCCTCCTCTCGCGTCCGATGAGACCGAGACCCTCGTGGGCTTCCTTGAGTACCAGCGCGCGACGTTCGCCTGGAAGTGCTCCCGCCTGGACTCGGCTGGTCTTACGGCAACCGTCGGCGCCTCGACGATGACCCTGGGCGGGATGCTCAAGCACCTGGCCTGGGTCGAGGACCACTGGTTCTCCTACCGCATGCGGGGGAACGAGCGCCATGCCGGGTGGAACGATGACGACTGGGACGCCGACCCCGACTGGGAGTGGAACTCGGCCGCCAAGGACTCCCCCGAGGAGCTGTACGCCCTCTGGCAGGACGCGGTGTCCCGCTCCCGCGAGCTGTTCTCCGAGACCCTGGCGGACGGCGGCCTGGACCGGCCGGCACGACGCGGCTGGCCAGACGGTCGCGCGCCCAGCGTGCGGTGGATGTTGGTGCACATGATTGAGGAGTACGCCCGGCACAACGGACACGCCGACCTCATCAGGGAGTCGGTGGACGGCCTCATCGGGGAGTGACGGGACAGCCGTGCGGCGCATGACCGTACGCCGCTCAGGATCGCAGAGACCCCGGACGCTCTACGTCCGAAATGCCTCTGACTCGCCTGCCCAGGAACCGATCAGGAATCGAGAAGCGCCGGTCACGGCGCCGCGCGTAGCGTGAGCGCCATAGACCTCACCCGTACACCCGAGGAGACGAACATGAACCCCGCGATCCGCAGCCTGGTGATCCCCGTGTCCGACCTGAAGGCCGCCAAGGGCGTCTATACCGCGGTTCTCGGCACGCCGCACACCGACGAGTCCTACTACGTCGGCTACAACATCGACGGCTTCGAGGTCGCCCTTGCGCCAGGCGACGCAGCCGGCGGTCCGGTGGCCAACGTCGACGTCGACGATCTCGACGCGGCCCGCGCGATCCTGCTCGAGGCTGGCGCAACCGAGCGCGACGCCCCGCGCAAGGTCGCACCCGACGTGCGGGTGTGCGTGCTCGCCGACCCCGACGGCAACCCGATCGGCCTGCGCGGCCAGTAGGCATCTCCCCGCAGACCTCTGCAAACGTTCGTTGTCAGTACGGTCAGGAGACTGAGGGCGGCTGCCTTCGGATGAGTTCGAACAGGCTCGAGAAGCTGTCCGCGCTGTGGCCGTCTGCGACTCGCCGGTCGAGAAGAGCCCGGAGTGGTGCATGGACGTCGGCGTCGATCCCCTGCAGCCTGCTGGTGCGGACAAGGTTGCTCACGGCAAGCCGGTTCATGCCGACGGGTGAGACGCCGCTCGAGTAGTCCTCGGATTCGATCTCCTGCGCGAGTTCGGGCATGAATGCCGCCATGCCGCTCAGCCACTGGGTCGCCAGCGGAACGAACTGGGATGGCGCTACCCCCGCCGTTTCGAGCAACGCGAGGCTGTGGAGGTAACCGGTCAGGGTCGCGTACCCGGTGCCGAGCAGGGCAAGGTCCCACAGTTCGGCGACTGCGGGATCGGGGCCCAGGTAGTGACAGGTGGCCAACGTGTCCAGCATTTCCCGGTGGGCATCGAACGCTCGGTCGGAGCCGCTGTAGAGGAAGAATGCGTCCGGCGTCCCAACGGTCTGCGGAACGGCCATCATCGCGCCGTCGAGGTATTCGGCACCATGCTCGGCGGCCCAGTGGGCCATGGCCCGAGCTTCGTCCGGAGTCCCGGTCGTGACGTTGACGACAGTGCGATTCGACAGCGTCGTCGGGTCGAAGTCGAGCATGGCGTGGATTGCGTCGTAGTCAGCGACGCACATGATCACGACCGGGTTGGTGAGCACAGCCTCGTTGATTGTCTCGGCACGGACGGCGCCCTGACTGGCAAGGGTGTCGGCCTTAGCGGCGGTGCGGTTCCAGACGGTCGTGTGGTATCCGCCCGCCAGCAGGGCGGTCGCCAGTGCGGTGCCCATCCGGCCGAGTCCGAGGACCGCCACCCGGCCCGAGTCGTTGTCGGCGGCTTGCTGTGTCGTCATGGCGGCTAAGGTAAACCTTCACGTTGACGTCAGAGTCCACCGTTGGTGATCGGGGTCACATTGAAGATCGGGGAACTCGCCCGCCGAAGCGGAGCCAGTGAACGGGCGCTGCGCTATTACGAGGAACAGGAGCTGCTGAATCCGGTTCGAAGGCCCAGCGGCTACCGCGAGTACCAGGAGACCGACCTCCGCGCCGTGCGGAACATCCGCACCCTGCTGGCCGCGGGCCTGAACACCGCCACGATCGCCGAGGTGCTGCCCTGCATGCTCGACAACGGTGAAGTGTTGGTACCCGCATGTGCGGAGCTGACCACCGTCCTAGGTCAAGATCGTGACCGCATCAGCAAGGCCATCGACGAGCTGCAGGCGGCTCGGGGCATGCTCGACGCCATCATCGCCGCGGCACGCTCAGCTCCGTCACCGAACGGGGTCTGCGACCCGGTGAAGCCGGTGCAGGACAAGGCCGGAGAGTAGGTCCGCCCGTGGAGAGTGTCGTCTTCAAGCGGACCGACAGCTGCGAGATCGGCTTGGATGTCTACCCAGCCGCGGATGGGCCGGGTGCCGCGCCGGTAGTGGTCTGGATCCACGGTGGCGCCTTGATAACCGGGACCAGCCGGGGGATGCAGGTTGCCGTCCGGGACGGGCTGGCGCGTGCCGGCTTCGCACAGGTCTCGATCAACTACCGGCTGGCGCCTGAGACAAAGCTTCCGGCGATCCTCAGCGATGTAGTCGACGCGTTCGCCTGGGTCCGGGCCGAGGGAGCGCGGCAGTTTGGGCTCGACCCCGCACGGGTCGGTGTGGTCGGCCGCTCCGCCGGCGGCTACCTGGCGTTGATGACCGGTCGGCACGTGCAGCCGTTGCCGCGGGCGGTGGTGGCGTTGTACGGCTACGGCGATGTCGCGGGCCCGTGGTACCGCCGGCCGGATCCGTTCTACTGCCGGCTGCCGGCGGTCTCGGAGGCGGAGGCGCGGTCGGTGGTCGGCGACAAGCCGGTCTCTGAAGGTGCAACGGAGCGTGAGCACTTCTACCTCTACTGCCGCCAGCAGGGACTGTGGCCGCGTGAGGTCGTCGGGTTCGAGCCGGATCGCGACCCGCGCGGATTCGACCCCTACTGCCCCGTCCGAACCGTCTGGTCGGGCTTCCCGCCGACCATGCTGCTGCACGGGACCGCAGACACCGACGTGCCTTACCAGCAGTCGGTCGACATGGCGGCCGCGCTCGCGCAGGCAGGAGTCACCCACGCCCTGGTCACGATCCCGGACGGTGAACACGGGTTCGACCGCAACGCCGAGCTGGACGCGTCACCGGCCGGTCGCGCGCTCGCTTCCGCGATCGACTTCCTGTCCAGCCACGTCTAGTAAGCCAGCCGTACCCGACGCCCGTCGTACGCTGCATCTCTCAGGTGATGGACAGGAGGCCGAGGTGGCCGCGACTACGCTGACCGAGACCACGGTGGCCGAGGTGATGGCCGAGCTGGCCGCGCTCGAGGACCCGAGGGTACGCGAGGTGAACGAGAAGCACGGTGACGATCACGGTGTGAACCTCAGCAAGCTGCGCGCGCTCGCGAAGCGGCTGAAGACGCAACAGGAGCTCGCGCGCCAGCTCTGGGCGACGGATGACACCGCGGCGAGACTGCTGGCGATCCTGATCTGCCGCCCGAAGGCGTTCGAGCGGGACGAGTTGGACGTCATGTTGCGCGGGGCGCGCACACCCAAGGTGCACGACTGGCTCGTGAACTACGTGGTGAAGAAGAACCCGCATTCCGAAGAGCTACGCCTGGCCTGGTTCACCGATCCGGATCCGGTAGTCGCGAGTGCAGGCTGGGCGCTGACCACCGAACGCGTGGCGAAGAAGCCCGAGGGCCTCGACCTCGTCGGACTGCTCGACGTCATCGAGGCGGAGATGAAGGATGCCCCGGACCGTCTCCAGTGGGCGATGAACCACTGTCTGGCTCAGATCGGGATCGAGCACGTCGATCACCGCGCCCGTGCGCTCGACATCGGTGAGCGCCTGGAAGTGCTCAAGAACTACCCGACTCCGCCGGGCTGCACGTCGCCGTTCGCTCCCAGCTGGATCACCGAGATGGTGCGCCGACAGCACGACAAGTCGCTGACGGTGAGATAGCGCAGTGTGGCCGCCGTCCGGCGCCCATTCTGAGCAGCAGGTTGCCGATCTACTGGCCGATGTGTACGGCCTTTGCGTGCGGCGGGTGCGACCGGGCCCAGACGGCACCCATACCCGCAACTACCTCGCCGACACAGGCGACGGAAGGGTGTGGTTCGTCAAGACCTACCCCAAGGCCGACCGCGCGGAGCTGGAACGCGAGCGCGCCGCCGTGGCGTTGGCCGCCTTCGCCGCCGACGGCGATGTGCCCGTACCCCCTGTGGTTCCCACCGAGAGTGGCGAGCTGCTGCACACCGCGCCTGCTCCAGCAATGTCGGTATGGCAGCACCTGGACGCGGCCGAGACCGCAGAAGGCGGCTTGTCCGGAGCGCGCTGGGAGGCCGTCGGACAGGTGGTCGGTCGGCTGCATCACCGCCTGGCCAGCCATCCCGTCGCTTTGCCAGTACGCCTTCCCGGTCGCCGGCTACGCGACCTCGACCGCGCCCGGGAACGTCTCGAGGCGCTGGCTGCCGCCTACACCGCGCGGCCCGGTGCGGCCGGCTTCACTGCGTGGGTGAGGCAGGCGGTCGAAGAGCGGCTGGCATGGTGGCCAGCGTTGGCGCGGCTTCTCGACGGCGTGCCGCCGCTGACAGTCCAGGTGGTGCACGGGGACCTGGCCTCGCCGAATCTGCTGCTGGACGGGGATCGGGTGGCGGGCATCATCGACTTCAGCGCCCCGACCCCGCGGCCGGCGATGTGGGAGCTGGCGCGCATCGGCTGCGACCCGCGCACGGTGCTCGCCTGCGAGGACTGGCCGCGTGGTGTGGCTCGCCTCGCCGCCGCGTACCACCACGTCTACCCCGCCGTGCCCGTCGACGAGCTCGTGGCATGCGTCCGAGTCGGCCTCGTGTACACCGCAACCTCCTCCTATCCGCTCGCCGAGCCGCTGCAGAACCCGGCCGCAGTCTCGCCTTCGCTGCAGACGTACGCCCACGCACGCCACCGCGCCGCCCAGCTGATGATCGAACGACTTGGCGAGGCAGAGGACGTACTCCGCGCTAACCTGCGCTGACCTATCCGAGGTGCCGAAGCGGTGCGCATTCGGGCAGGGCGGGAGCGGAGTGGTGGGTGGTTCGGCGATTTACCCCGTGCAATTCGCGCCGACAATGCTCGGCAGTCTTTGTATCGGATTCCAGAATGAGCGTGGTTCATCTCCGTGTCCAGTCCCGGAAGATCAGCCAGATATGTTGACATGCAAACCGAGGCCGAGCTAGCGTCGAGTCTGATCTTGCGCCAAAATTGTTGATGGCTGTGCCATTTAGTATTGAGCCAGCTCGCGTTGGCTAGATGGACTATTCACGCCACGTGAAGAATCCAAGGGGAGAAAAGAAATGCTGGAGAAATTCGAGGATGAGGGATACGTCGTATTCCCTGGATTCCTTGAAAAGGCCGAAATCGACACGCTGAAGGCGGCAGTAGACGGGCACGCATCGGCACAACCGCAGCGACATGCGTACGTCGACGAGCACCTCGGCGCACTCACCTGGCATCCGCGGGTCGCCGAGATGCTCGACGAACTCATGGGTGGACCGTACGTGTTCCATCACATCCATGCCGCCCGTCACGACGCCGGCACCAAGGGCGTGTCATGGCACCAGGACTACGTGCAGTACCCGCAGACCAACCGTTCACATCTCATGGTGCACGTGTTCTTCTACCTCAACGGGCTCAACGGCACAATCGGAGACCTGCTGTTTGTGCCCGGCTCCCATCGGTACGCCACGGAAAGCCACGCGCTGACTTTCCTCGGCACCGCCGACCTCCCGGGCGCCATCACGGTCGACGACGTGTCGCCTGGGTCGGTTCTGATCGTGCACTCGGCGATGTGGCACGCCCGTCGGCCCAAGCCTGGTGGTGAGGACAACCCGCGCTGGTTCGTGGACGCGTCTTACTGCCGGTCGGGAGTCAAGTGGCCGTCGTACGCCCGGGCGCCCGGCATGCTCGCCGACCTTCGAGCACGGCATGAGTCGGCCGGTGGCACGCGTCCGTGGCTCTTCGACGAGGAGCAGTTCTTCGACGCCGCCCGCGCACGCGAGAAGTTGGCAAGCCTCGAAGGCAGCGTGCTGCTCGACCTTCCGCAGTGGCAGTCCTCATGAGGTTGCTCGTCACCGGTGCCACCGGCAAGGTGGGCCGGGCCCTCATCGACAAGCTCCACGGCAGCTGCGAGATCCGCGCCCTCTGCCACAACAGGCCCCTGGACGTGCCTGGCGTCGAATGTGTCTTCGGGACGATCGCTGACCGGGAGACCGTACGTCAGGCGATGGCTGGCGTCACTCACGTCGTTCATCTGGCCACCTGCAAGGAGACGCCCGACGAGATCATGGACGTGGCCGTCAAGGGTCTGTTCTGGCTCCTCGAGGAAGCGCGCGAAAGCCCTACGTTCGAGCGGTTCGTGCTCGTGGGTGGCGATGCGGCCGTGGGCCATTTCGTCTACAAACACCCGCGGCCGGTGACCGAGACGCAGCGACACACCGCCTATCAAGGGTGTTACGCATTGTCGAAGGTTCTCGAGGAGGTCATGCTCGAGCAATACCAGATCGCGTACGAACTGAATGGCGTCTGCCTACGGGCACCCTGGATCATGGAGCGGGACGACTTCCGGTACTCACTCTCGTTCGGTCCCGACCAGTTCGGTGGGCCGGCATGGCGCGAGCTCGTGGACGGTGACGTCCCGGACGGTGCCGTCCCGCTGGCGCTGGACGCCGACGGGGCGCCACTGAAGCGCAACTTCGTCCACGTCAGCGATCTTGTCGACGCGATCGCCATTGCACTGGAGCACCCGGCCGCGGTCGGACAGACCTTCAATGTCTGTATGGATGAGCCGGTCAATTACCAGCACGTGGCGGATTACCTCGCTAAAACGCAAGACCTGCCCTCGGTCAAGGTGCCGACGCCATTCCACTCGACGTGGCTGGACAACGCGAAGGCGAGGCTCCAGCTCGACTGGAGGCCGCGCTATGACACGGAACGCCTCGTCGACGAGGCCTGGGCCTACCAGCGAAGCCCCGACGATCCCCGGACTGTCTGGTACCCCGGATAGTCGACACCGCAGTAGCCAGAGGCCTTGATGGGCGCAAAGTTGAGCTGCACGCCTTGCTAACGGCCGGTGAGTCAGCGGATCGCGATGTTGAAGATGTAGCTGCGCCGTGGGCGGTCGGCTGAACGGTTCGCACCGGTGAAATGCGGCGTCCCGGGGGCGTGCATGGTGCAGCCACCAGCCTGGATCTCGGCGACCACGACCTGAGAAAGGTCAAGCTGGGCGGTTGGATCGGTGAGCGCGAGCAGTCTGCCATCATCGTCCGGACTGCCTGATGCCACGTGGTGCTCGAGCATGGGTTGCCGGTGGCCACCGGGTACGAACTGCATGCAGCCAGTCTCGGTGTCAACATCGTCGAGGGGTACCCAGAACTGTATCGAGCGGTGGTCGACCGGCTTCCCTGCTGGGACGAACGGCATCGCACCATAGGCAAAGTCCTGATGCCACGGGGTTTCATGTGGATGTCCCGGCGGCTTGTAAATGAGCATGTCGAAGGTGCGTACCACCTCATCGGTCTCGAAGAGTTGTCGAGCCAGCGCGTATCCGGCGTCGAGGGCCGGATTGCGGTCGAAGAGCGGGTGTGCCTGTGCAGGCCGCATGACCTGGCGGGTGACTCCGCCGAGCATCCGGTCCTCGGGATTCGCGCCCCCAAGGGTCAGGACCTCGTCGTAGGCCGCGCGCAGCTCTGCCGTCGTCGACGGGCCGATGAGGCGGTCCACAACGAGAAAGCCGTCACGGCGCCACGACTCGATCTCGGTATGGGTCAGACGAGGGCGCTCGGCCGCAATCGCCGCGTGTGAGTTCACTCCACGGTCCTTTCGGTGACCTTCCCCCGGCGCGCATCATGATCGCTTCGAAGGTTGTCGCTCAACTAGGACATCAGGTGTCGTCGAAGTCTGCCAGCGTAGCCGCACCGTGGCCGGCCGGCGGGTTGCTGGTCGGTTGCTGGTCGGACCGGAGGTGCCATCGCTCCCCGCGTGCGCTTCACCCCCGTGGGTGGTGCCAGAACTGTGCGTGTACGGCGAGGGCTTCGCTCTCGAGCGCTGGACCGTCGACGGCAACATGGCGGTTGCCGCGAGCGAGAAGGTCCTGGCATGGCGGCGAGGTAAGCGTCGTCGAACGATCACGTGCGGCGATCTGATGCAGACTGCCCTGGTCGAGGGCGTAGACGACTCGGCTGATGCCACTCCAGTAGACGGCTCCGGTGCACATCAGGCAGGGTTCCGTGCTGCAGTAGATGGTTGTTGTGCCGAGCGTGTCTGTCCCAAGTGCTGCGAGGCGGCTCGGACGAGGTTGAGTTCGGCGAGGCCGGTGCAATCGCGGTCGATGAAGACCGTGTTTTCGGCCGTGAGAAGTTCCGTCCCGGAATCGTCGGTAAGGACCGCGCCGAACGGCGGCGCTCCCGCGGGATTGTCGAGACGACCTAGTCAACCCGAACGCGGTTTCGCCTCTCTGCACAACGGCCCGCTCAGTTGGCGTTGGCGTCGGCGAATTCTTGTGCGATGGCAACGGCTTTGCGCCTGAGGCTGTCGGGTTTGGCCACGATCACCTCGCTGCCGAGGATCCTTATGACGGTCAGGGCGTTGTCTTCGTCTTCGAGTTCGAGGTTGGCGTCGGCCCAGCCATCCGGGTCAGGATCGGAGATGGTCTTTGCGCGGGCCTGCACCCATCCGGCGCGGGCGAGGGCATCGCCGCGAAGGCGCAACGTGACGGTCGTACGGGGGAGGCTGTCGGTGTAGGCGTTCGATGCGTCCTGCCAGTGCGTCACCAGGTCGAAGCTGGTGGGGCGATCGAAGGCCTCGGTGGTGACGGCGAGGTCGCGAATGCGGGAGACACGGTACGTGCGATGGTCGGCTCCGCGGCGTCCGATCAGATACCAGGTGGCGCCCTTGCAGACCAGGCCGAGTGGGTCGACTTGGAACCTTCGCCGTGCGGTGCCGTAGCTGAGGCGGATCGAGGTGTCGGTCCAGGTCGCCTCATAGAGCTGGGGGAGCCAGGGTTCGGGAGTGCCGGTGCCGCCCCACGGCGTGGGATCAAGGTAGACCCGTTGCCTGGCGTGCTCGGCGCGATCACGTGCCGCGGGTGTGATGGCGGCCAGCAGCTTGAGTTGGGCTGCGGTTGCGTGCTGATCGATACCGAGCGCCAGCGCCGCGGCGGGTGCAGCGGTCAGGAACAGCGACTGGGCTTCGTCAGTGCTCAGGCCCGTCAGCCGGGTGCGGTAGCCCTCCAGCAGGCGATAGCCGCCATGGTTGCCAGCCTCGCCGACGATGGGTATGCCGGCGAGGCTCAAGGACTCGATGTCGCGGTAGATCGTCCGCGGCGTGACCTCGAGGGCGTCGGCCAGTTCGGCGGCACGCATCCGGCCGTGGCTCTGGAGTAGCAACACGATGGATACCAGTCGGCTCGCTCGCATGGGACCAATCCTGCCTCAACCTACTGACAGGAGGTGTCAGTAAAGCTGGCTAGCGTCGCAGGAGCCGCAGCAATCGCAGGTGGAGTGAGGAGAGTGGCCATGAGGACGGCTGCAGCCGGCGGGACCACGACGGCCGGAACGACCAGTCTGCGGGAGGGCGGCTGTTCCGGTCGTCCACTGCCCGGACTGCTGGTAGCCGTGCTTGTTCTGGGTGTGGCCGACTCGATCACCGGCCCCTACCTGGTGCTGTTCGGTTCCGACCGGGCGCAGCTGTCCCCGTTCGCGATCGGTGTGTTCATGTCGCTGACCGGGATCAGTGGCCTGGTGGTCAGCACGTGGCTCGGCCGCCACTACGACCGTCGTCCCAGCCGGAAGCCGGCTCTCCTCGCGGTGATCGCTTCCGCGGTTGGGTTCGCGCTGTTGACACTCACGACGTCCTACGCGCTGCTGTTGGTCATCGCGGCGGTCTTCCTCGGCACGGGCGCCGCCGCATTTCCGCAACTGTTCGCGATAGCACGAAATCACCTGGCCCAGACCGGAAGCACTGCCCGCGGCGCGTCGGCGTTACGTTCGATGTGGTCGCTGGCGTGGGCGCTAGGTCCGATGGCTGGCGGGGTAATCCTTGCCTGGCAGGGGTTCACCGCCCTGTTCCTCGTAGCAGCAGCCGCCTTCGCTCTGGTGGCTCTACCCGTGCTGTGGCTCGGTGCCCCGCCCCCGACCGCCGGGCCAGCCACGGCCAACGGCGACACCACAATGCCGCCCCGGTCACTTGCTCTCGTGGTGATCGCCTTCGGGCTGTTCCACACCGCGATGTTCGCCGGCTCAGTCGTTCTGCCGCTCTTCGTCACCGATCAACTCCACCGGCCTTACCACGACGTCGGAGTCATGTTCAGTGTCTGCGCGGCGGTGGAACTGGTCGCCGCCCTAGCGCTGACCCGGCTCCCCGCCCGCGCCAACAGGGAACGCCTCATCCTGCTCGGCTTCGTGCTGTTCGTTGCCTACTTCGCCATCCTCGCCGCAACCTCCAGCACATTGCTCGTCATCATCGCCCAAGGCGCACGCGGCGCAGCGATCTCCGCAGTCCTCGCGCTCGGCATCACCTATTTCCAGGATCTGCTACCCCGCCAGCCAGGACGAGCCACCACGTTGCTTTCCAACACCGCCGTCGCCGGCTCCCTGCTGTCAGGAGTTCTCGCTGGCAGCCTCATCCAAGCCCTTGGCTACCGCGCCGCGCTCACCCTGTGCGCCGTGCTCAGCATCCTCGGAGCCATCCTCCTGCTCGCCGCCCGACGTAGCCGCACCCCAGGCCAGCTCGACGGGGTACGTGTGGACTGAGGCTGACTCCTGCGCGCGTCATTTGCGTGCTGCCCTCACACCAGGACGTCGAGCCGGCCTGTCCTGGTGGGTGCCAATGACCTGTTCGGCCAATTGACGCGCCAGCCGTGCTGGGTCGGTGTTGGGTTTTGTCACGCCAGCCGCGAGCGTGCCGTCGATGAGTAACAAGAGTTGGTTGGCGCCGGATGCCGGCTGTTGATGGCCGAGCTTGATGAGCTCCTCCTCGAGGAGTTCGTGGACGTGCTCGCGGTATTGGCGGGTGATCTCGTGGGCGGGATGGTCGGGATTGGTCAAGGCGAGATCCACAGCCAGGTATCGGCAGCCGCGAAAGTCAGGCGCCTCGATGACCTTGGCGAGCATGTCGAAGATCGCTAGCAGGCGAACGCGTGGATCGTTGCCGGCGGCCTGCATGGTCTCGCGGAAAAGCGCCTCGTCCTCTGCCGTCGTGAGTCGCAGCACCTCCGCGATCAGCCCGTCCTTCCCGCCAAAGTGCTCATAAAGGGATCTTCGGGCGACGTTCGCCTCCTTGAGGATGGCGTCGACGCCCACACCAACCCCCTGGCTGTACGTCAACTCCTTGGCGGCGGCAAGTAGCCGCTCACGCGGGCGACTCGTGGTGCGGGTGTCCATGAGGGCCAGCGTGCCACGGGGTTGCGAGTAGATCAACCGGTCGATATGGTTCAGTAGACCGACCGTTCTATCTAGGAGTGGACATGCCTCAGCGCACCACAGCAGAGATCATCGACCTCTTCAACCACGCGTTCGTCGACCACGACCCCACCGCACTGGGCGATCTGATCGCCGAGGACTGCGTCATGGAGGCGATCCAGCCGGCGCCGGACGGCGCTCGCACTGAAGGCCGCGAGGCGTGCCTGACCTTCTGGAAGGCGCTGGCCGAGGATCGCAGCACACAGTTCGAGACCGAAGACATCGCGGTGTCGGGCGACCAGGCGACGATCCGCTGGCGCTACCGCTTCGGAGACGGCCCCGCGGATTCGGTGCGAGGCGTAAACCTGATGCGGATTCGGAACGGGCAGATTGTCGAAGCGCTCGGTTACAGCAAGACCGGCGGCGAGATTCCGCTTGCCGCCGAATGAACAGCCAACCACGAACGGAATCGAGCGCGATATGAGCAATCAGCCAAGCGAGTTCGCTATCCAGCCGATCCTGTGTACCCACGACATCGAGCGGTTGAGCTCCTTCTACTCCGACCTGTTCGGCGCCGAGGAGGACATGCGTGTGCCGGGCAAGAAGGAGCCGTTCTTCGTGACGCTCCGGCTCGGCAATTCCGGCCTGAGTCTGGTCACCCCCAAGCCGGGAGCCGACGCGGCGCCGGGCCGGGTCGTCCTGGCCGTGTTCGTCCGAAACGTCGACGACCTGCTGCCGCGGGTGAAGCCGGCGGGCGGGAAGGTGCACGGCAAGGCCAAAGACATGCCGTGGGGCCATCGAGTCGCCCACATCACCGACCCGGATGGCAATCCGATCAACCTCACCCAGCAGCTCTGACCCCGACCGGTCACCACGTGATTCTGCCGACAGCGAGGCGCCCGCGCGGTTGAGGGACATCGGGTTGGCGCGCCTACGACCAAAGTCGTAGGCAAGGGCGACGTTCGGGCGACGCCAGCACGGCGCGGACCCGGAACGCTGGCGATCGTGACCGACGCGGTCCGCCTCGTGCGTCAGAGCCTCACCTAGAAAGGAACCTGACCCGTGACCACCAAGCCCGCCAGTGTCCCGGCTGCCGTTCTCGCCCTTGCGCTTGCATTACCGCTCCCGCTGGTGTCGACCGCCACCGCGACGGCCAGCACAACAACGACGACCGCCAACGAGACTGGGCACGAAACGGTGGCGCAGGCACAGCGGTTGGCGCTGCCGCGCCCGACCGGACCGTACGCCGTCGGGCGTGACACGCTGCACCTGGTCGACCGCAGCCGCCCGGACCCGTGGGTGCCCGAGGCGGGCCCGCGGGAACTGATGGTGTCCGCGTCTTACCCGGCGCGGACCCGGACGGGCCGCTCCGCTGCGTACATGCGCACCGAGGAGGCGCGGCTGTTCCTGGAGAGTCGCGGGCTGGACGGGACCATCTCCGCCAAGACGATCAGCCACACCCGCATCAATACCCGCACCCACGCGAGACCCGTTCGCGGTCGCCACCCGCTGGTCGTGCTCTCGCCCGGGTTCAGCGTGTCGCGGCACACGCTCACGATGCTGGCCGAGGAGCTGGCCAGCCGTGGCTACGTGGTCGCCGCGGTCGACCATGCGTACGAGTCCGTCGGCACCGCCTTCCCGGGCGGGCGGATGCTGACCTGCGTCGCCTGTGAACTGGCGGACGGGAGGGAGGAAGTTGCCGCTGCTGCCGAGGGTCGGGCGGCGGACATCTCGTTCGTCCTCGACAAGCTGCTGCGGCGCTACGCGGGACTGATCGACCCGGCCAGGATCGGAGTGGCCGGGCACTCGCTCGGAGGCAACGCGGCCTCGACGGTGATGGCCGCCGACCCCCGCGTGGATGCCGGAGTGAACATGGATGGCACCTTCTTCGCGCCGGTCCCGGCCGGCGGCCTGGCCGGGCGCCCGTTCCTGATGCTCGGCGCCGCCGCCCATCACAGCCCCGGCAGCGTGGAGGACGAGACCTGGGACCGCGACTGGGCGCAGCTGAACGACAGCTGGCGTCGCTGGCTCACCGTCGACAGCGCCGGGCACCTCGGCTTCAGCGACATCTCGGTGCTGGCTGACCAGCTCGGCATAGACGACCCGGACGCGCCGCTGCCCGGGGCGCGCCATGGGGAGATCGTGCGGGACTACGTCGCCGCCTTCTTCGACCTCCACCTACGGGGGAAGCCGCAGCCGCTGCTCGACGGCCCGACACCCGCCAATCCGGAGGTGGACTTCCACAATCCGTGAGTGCGTGGTGGACGCCGGCCGTGGGCCGACCTCAGGTGCCGAGGTCGTCGGAGCGGCCGGCGTCCAGGCGGGACCACTGCGCGATGGGACGTTCGTTGGTGCGGAACGGGTCGGCGCCGGCCTCCCACGTCGGTGCCGGCCAGCCTTCCGGTGTGTCCTGCCATGCCTCCTGCCGGCCGTAGACGGTCAGGTCCAACAGTGCATAGGAGTTGTCCATCGCCTCCAGGCCGCGCCCGGTGGTCCAGTACGTCTCGTACACCCGGTCCTCGTCCCGCAGGTAGCACACCAGAGGGGCGGGGGATCGTGGGCGATCTCCGAGCAGAGCATCCGCAGCGTCCTGTGCGGAGTACCAGGGCGCATCCCAGCCCATGAAGTCGCGGTAACGCACGCTCGCGTCGTACGGACCCTGGCACAACGTGGCGTACGTGACGTCGCGGGAGTGCAGGTTCGACAGCTCACGCACCTGGCCGTTGAAGAACGTGCAACCCTCGCACTGCTCGGCGGCGGCCTGGCCCATGTGCCACATGTGGAAGTACGCGATCAGCTGGCGGCGGCCCTCGAACACGTCCAGCAACGTGACCGGACCGTTCGCGCCGACCACGGTGATGGCCGGGTCGACCGCCACCATCGACAAGCGCCGCCGCGCTGCCGCTAGCGCGTCTCCGTCGCGGGTGTACGCCTTCTCCCGAACAAGGAGAGCGTCCCGTTCTGCCTGCCAGCTGGCCCTGTCCACCACACGCGGCAGACCGCTGTTCCTCGACTCAGCGTCCATGATCGCCTCCATTCGGCTGCGGCTGTACCCACCGACGTACGGGACCCGCCACGATTCGACATCGTTCGATGATCCGTACTGGTGGGCTGGACCGTGGGTCAGTTCGGTGTGATGACCTCGACCAGTCGTTGGCTGAAGATCTCGGGCGTCTCGACGAAGCCGATGTGCCCGCCGGGGAACGTCGTTGGTTGGAGGTCGAGCGCCTTGGCCAGGGCACGCGACGACCGGTCGCAGAGCTGACCGGCGGAGTCCTGTCCGATGCCGACGATCAGCCGCGCACGTGTCGTACGCAAGGCCGCAAGGTCGGGGGTCCAGAAGGTAGTGGCGAGATCCATGTGCTCGACGGCGAATCGCTCGTCGGCCGCCTGTTGGCCCTGGATGGGTGCGGCGAACATCATCTCGAACACCTCGTTGGGCAGGTGGATGTTGGCGGTGTGGAGGAACGCCTGCCAGTACCCGCGACGGTCGCCGCCCAGGTAGGTCGCCACCATGGCCTCGTGCACGGCGTGGAGTTCGTCGCGGTCGGGCAGCAACTCGGCCAGCGGGGGTTCGTGCGCGATCACGGTGTGGACGAGCCCGGGCCGGCGCTGGGTCAACGCCATTGCGCTTACGGCGCCGCCGCTCGATCCGAGGACTGTGGCCGGGCCACGGTCGATGTGCTCGAGAAGCCGGGCGAGATCGTCGGCTCGTTGGTCCGGGGTGGCGTCGCTGTCGGGGTCGGTGACCGTGCTCCGGTTGATGCCGCGTGGGTCGCTGGTCAGCACTGTGTGCCGGGTGGCCAGGCCGGCTAAGACGGGTCGGGAGTCGCTGACAATGCGCCCGGTTGCCGGGTGGGGATGGAACGAGAGATAGGCAGTGCTGCAAGGGCGAACAGCGCCAGGACAGACAACGCCGCGCGTAGGCCGTCGAGGCGAGCCTGCGCGTTCTCCTCCACGATCGCCTCAGCCGTCGCAACGGGAACTCCCGCGGCATCAAGAGCGCGCCCCAGGTCGGCATCGGCGATGAACGGGATGCCCTCGCCCAGTTCGACCTGAGCCTTCGACGACACCGCCTCGGGAACCGCGGGGTTGGCCTGAATTCCCATGAAGAACGACGCGGTGAGCGCGGAGATCAGCACCGCGCCGACCAGGGCGGTCCCGATCGAGGCACCCAGGTTGGTCACGGTGTTCTGCAGACCGCCCACCTCGGCCGTTTGGGCATCAGGCACTGCAGAGACCGTGACACTGCCGAGCTGAGACGCCAACGCACCCACGCCCAACCCCGCCAGCAACAGCGGCCAGGTGACGATCTCGGGTCCTGCGCCGAAGTCAAGGGCGGCGATCAGCGCCACGATTCCCAGGAACAGCGCCAGGAAGCCGAGGCGTACGACCCGACGAGGTGACACATTCGGAAGCACCTTCGGTATCCCGACCGCGGCGGCCAGCAGAGTGACCGACAAGGGGAGCAGGCGTACACCGGTTTCCACGGCCGACAGCCCGAGTGCGATCGACAGGAACAGCGGCACCGAGAAGAAGAGGCCTGCCTGCAGGAGGTACTGGAAGAAGAACGCTGTGAGCCCGCCGCGGAGCACCCGGAACCGCAGCAATGCCGGGTCCATGAGTACCGGCTTGCCTCGGTCGCGACTGCGACGCTCCCAGGCGAGAAAGCCGAGCAGGACGGCGCCTCCGGCGAGGATCAGCCAGATCACCAGGGACAGACCCAGCCAGGTGGGAGCACTGGGCTGAGGTCTGATCAGGCCCCAGGTGCCCGAGCGGAGGATGCCGTACACGATGAGAACGAGGCCGAGAACCGAAAGGGCCGTACCGACGTAGTCGAGCCGTCCGCCGGGTTCGGCCGGAGTGTCCGCCAGCCGCCTGGTAAGCATGAGGATGACAAGGACGACCAGGACCTCGCCGGCGAAAACCCAACGCCACGAGGCATAGGTGGTCAGCAGCCCGCCGACGAGGGGCCCAGCAGCAACGGCTATCGCCCCCGCAGCGGCGACGAGGCCGTAGGCGCGGGGCCGATCGCGCTGACCGAAGTTCGACGCCACCAGCGCCACCACGGCCGGCATGATGAGTGCGGCACCGACACCCTCGAGCAGCGACCAGCCGAGCAGAAGCACCGCCAGGTTCGGCGCAATTGCCGTCGTGAACGATCCCAGACCGTAGATCACACAGCCGATGGCAAATGCGCGACGGCGGCCAATGATTTGTCCGACCTTTCCGCCGGTGATCATCAGCGAGGCCATCACCAGCGTATACATCGTGATCGCCGTCTGGACGCCGGTGACTGTCGTGCCAAGGTCTTTCGCCACCGACGCGATCGACACGTTCATCACCGAGCTGTCCAACGTCATCAGGAACTGCGCCGACGCCAAGGTCGTCAGAACCAGACCTGAAGCGCTGGCCGACCGCACGGCCTCGCCTGCCATGAAATCCCCGCATTCGACTGCCGCCACGTCGACCCGACGAACCTGCCAACGACCAGATGGACTGACACTTACCCATCTGGGCGCACCTGATCACCGAATGCCGCAGCGTCCACCGGCAGCACCTCGCGGTAAGAGAGGTCGCCGACGGTCCCGAGCTTTCGATACGTAGGGAATCTCCCGATTCATCAAGGGTCGCCCGTCCGTAGCGTTCCTGCTCGTGACCAGGCGACTGCTCGGGCTCGATCCGAGGCAGAGGCGACCCAGAACGAGGAGAACTGACGCCATGAGGCGAATCCGGAAACGGCCGCATCCGGCACTGGCGGGGCTGGGGATCCTCGCGCTATCGGGGGTGTACGGCTGCGGCCTTCTGGACGGCGGACAGTCGTCCGAACCTCCGGCGAAGGATCCCGTCACGGCGACACCGGCGGGCTCGACCAAGAAGCCGAAGCCGACGAGCACGCCGACACCGACGCCCTCCGCTTCGCCGAGCAACTCCGCCAACAAGGCGCTCGACCCCTGCGCGCTCGTTCCCAAGAAGGACGCAGAGCGGCTCGCCGGGACGCCGCTGAACAAGGGGCAGGCCATCCGCGAGATGTGCACCTACACCGGACCGGTGTCAGGCCCGACTGCTCAGGTGGAGATCTATGTCGGTGACGGTGCGAAGAAGTACCTCGACGTCGAACGCCAGCTAGGGCACAAGATCCGCCGGCTCCCTGGTGTCGCTGACGAGGCGTACGCCGAGGACGAGGCGGTGTTCGTCCGCAAGTCGACCCAGTGGGCCGCGGTCCACCTCGTCCGGCTGAACGATCCAAAGGAAAACCGTCAGGCACTCGAAGACATGGCCCGCAAGGTAGCCGGGCGGATCTGACCGATGCCAACCCCGACTTGCAGAGCCATGGCCAGACCCGCCGCGGGCCGGTCAGCTTCATCGCGCCGCCGTCGGCTGGGTGCCCTTGTCGCCGCAGTCGCCGTCCTGCTCGCCACGGTCGCCTGCAATGGCGGCACACTGCCGGGCAGCCGCTCGGAGCCAGGGTCCAGCAAGTCGGGCTCCGGCAGCGGTGGCGGACGCGTGAGTGCCGAGGCTGAGTTGCGGTACGGAAAGGCACCGGTCCCGCATCCGGACGTGACATACCAGCCGGACGTCGTGCTCGTCGGCGGTGGCGGTGACTCCGTACGGTCCGTGACGGCCGACGGGCTGACCTGGCGGATCGACCCGCGCGCCGACCGGGCGGACGAACTGGCACCGGGCAAGGTCATGTTCCTCACCGGGCGAGGGGTCGGGCGGGTGCTCGACCTGCGGCCCGAAGGCGACGATCTCGCGGTCACGATCGGACCGGTGGACATCACCGAGGTGATCAGGGACGGCACGTTCGCGAGTGACCGGCCGATCCCGTTCGACCGGGTGATCTCCTACCAGGCCGGCGAACCGTTCTGGGCGGACGCCGAGGGCGAGCCGATCGGGACGGACGACGCGCCCGACACTCCGAACGGTCCCAGCGGTGGCAAGGTGGCCGGCCGGTCCGCGCCGGTGCCGCAGGCCGGCGATCGGCCCGTTCAGCCGCCGCCCAAGGCTGGTGGGGCCGGTCTCGGTCCGCTCCCGGCCGGTGGGTTCAACGTCGACCCGACCTGCTGCGCGAGCGGTGTCGGCGCCCGGTTCAGCTTCGACCGCGAAGGGATTCGGTTGGCGGGCGCTGTCGAGCTGGTGCTCGACAGTCCCACCGGGAAGTTCGAACTCGTCGTCAAGGGTGGGTCGATCAAGAAGGCGGCATTCCAGATCCAGGGCGGTGCCGGCCTGCGGGTGGAACTCGAGGGCGCCACCAACGTCGGAGCCGCCCACAACATCAACCGGCGCATCAGCATTCCGGTCGACTTCACCGTCCCGTTGGGCGAGTTTCTCGGCGTTCCCTTCTCGGCAACAGTGAACCAGTCGGTGAGTATCCAGACGGCGTTCAGTGCCAAGGACGGAAACATCAGCGCAGCCGGCGAGTTCGGATTTACCGGGGCGCTCGGGTTCGGTTACGAGAACGGATCCTTCGGTGCACAAGGACCGCAGGGATTTCGGGTCAAGAACAGCCTGACCGATTCGATCAGGGGCATCTCTGTCGGCGTCAACGGGCTGCTCCTTGCCTACCAGGCGAGGTTCCACGTAGGGATCGGTGCGTTTGGGTTCACCACCGGGCTCTACGTCGGGCTGACCGCTTCCGTCGGCGTGACCGTCGGCTCGGCGGCCGGAGCACCGATCGAGTTGTGCAGGGGTGCCAACCTCAACCTGTGGGTCGACTACGGCATCGGTTACACGATTCCGCGTGCAATTGTCGACGTCATCAACATCTTTCTGCGTACGTTCGACGCCCGTCCCATCGAGGGAAGTGGCGGCATCGGATCGACGACCAACATCCTCAACCGGCAGGAGATCGTTCCGAACGCGCGGATCTGTCGCTGATGCCGCGGGCTAGGCTGCCTCGATGGTCGACGTGCCCGAGGTGTTCGCGCGCGAAGTCATGGATCGCGAAGGTGTGGAGGGGGAGCGATGGGTCGCCTCGCTTCCCAGCCTCGTCGAAGAACTCCTCGAAGGTTGGAGCTGTACGCCCACCGGGCCGGCGATGCACGGCAGGGTCGGGATCGTGGTGCCTGTGCGGCGTCGCGACGGGTCTTCCGCCGTCCTGAAGGTCTCGTTCCCGCACCCCGGCAACGTGCACGAGCCGACTGCCTTCGCCTTGTGGTCGGGCCGTGGCGCCGTGCTGCTGCTCGAGCGGGACGACGCACGGTTCGCCATGCTGCTCGAGCGGGCCGAGCAAGGCACGCTGGTCGATTTCGACGATAACGACGAAGCCGCAGCCGTGTGCGGACGGCTGACGCGCCGGCTCGCGGTTCCAGCCCCACCGGACGTTCCACGCCTCAGTGAACGGGCGAAGGAACAGGAGCGCCAGCTCCGCGATGCGTCCGACGTGCTGACCGATCATGTGCCGCGCCGGGTCGTCGAGGCGGCAATCGACACCATCCGGGAGCTCGGTCACGAGCAACCGGACACGCTCGTGCACGGAGACCTGCACTACAAGAATGTCGTACGGGCAACCCGCGAACCCTGGCTGGCCATCGATCCCAAAGGGTTCGCAGGGGACCCGGCGAACGACGCGGTGAGCGTGGTGATCGGCGGCTTCCAACGTCAGCTGACCGCCGACGATCTCTGCGCCGAACTCCCGCGCCGGCTGACGATCTTCGCCGAAGCCGCCGACCTCGACCGGGACCGCGTGGTCCGTTGGACGCAGGCGCACGCGCTCCTGCACGCGTGCTGGGACCGCAGATTCTCCGCTTCGCCACGGGCCGCCGAGTTCGCCGAACGGGTCGCGACAGTCCTGGCATGAACGATGTACCGGCGCCGGTCGAATGGACGGGTAGGAGCATGCTGACAGGCATAGCTTCAGCGCTGGACGCCGTCGATCGCCTCGATCCGAAGGTCGCGGCGTTCTTGCACGAGACTTCGGAGGCGCGCCGGCGTCGAGTGACCGGTGAGCAGGTGGTAGCCGGTCCCTTGCGAGGCATCCCGGTCGGAGTCAAGGACCTCTACCGTGTCGACGGCCTCCCCACGCAGGCCGGATCGCGCCTGCCGGCCCAGACGTTCGAGGGCGCGGAGTCGGTGGTCGTCAGCCGGCTACGGGCGGCGGGGGCGTCGATCCTGGGAAAGACGGCGATGGACGAGTTCGCCTACTGCGAGCCGCCGTCCACGAGGAACCCGTGCGACCTGCGGCGGACACCCGGAGGTTCCAGCGGCGGCTCGGCGGCGGCGGTGGCTGCCGGGATGTGCCCGCTCGCCATCGGCTCCCAGACGTTGCAGTCGACCATCGTGCCCGCGTCCTACTGCGGTGTCGTCGGGTACAAACCGACCTTCGACCGGATCCCGTTCGATGGAGTCGCGTTGGCGCCGTCGTTCGAACACGGTCGGCTTCCTGGCGTCCTCGGCGGAGACGCTCCGGTTCGCGGTGGCTCAGGTGTTGCCCGGATGGCGGGCCGAACCGCCGGTAGGTCGACCGGTCATCGGGATCCCGCCGCAGTGGGGCCGGGGCCGGCTGCATGCGGAAGGTTGGGCAGCGTTCGACCGCCATGCCCAGGCCCTGGAAGCGGCCGGATTCGAACTCCGGCGCGCCGAGGTGCCGTGGAACGGCCACCTCGACCATTGGGCGGCTGTCATCCGGGACCTGCTCCACGGCGAGCTGGCCGAGGTCCACGCGCGGTGGTACGCCGACCATGCCGACGCCTACCGGCCCCGCACCCGCCAAGCCGTCGAGCGCGGCCAGGCGGTGAGCAGCGAGCGGCTCCAGGGGTGCCGCGCGGCTCGGGAGACCTTCGCCGCGTTGCTCGATCGGGCGACCTCCCGGGCCGAGGTCGACTGCTGGATCTGCCCGGCGACCGGAGGCGTCGCGCCCGAAGGTTACGAGTACACCGGCGACAGCTGGCTGACGTCGTTCTGGTCGCTCGCCGGTTGGCCATCGATCAGCATCCCCGTCTTCGACGGGATCGACGGCCTCCCGCACGGACTTCAGTGCATCGCCCCGGCTGGACGAGACGAGCAGGTTCTCCACTGGGCGCAGGCTCTTGCGAAGGTGCTCGACGGAGTTCTGCGTACGTAATCAAGAAACGGCGCCTCGAAAGGCGCCGTTGGATCAATTCAATCGCATCGCTCCCACCAAAACAAGACTTGTCTTTGTCGTTGCCTGCGGCGCACACTGGCCCGCGTTGCCTTGTGGGTATTGAGATGAACGATGGTCCGGCGGCGAGAGCGGTGACGGTTCCGCATTCGACCGGTCGGCTCTACCGAGACGCTAATTGCGTTTCTCGATGTCGGCGTGGCCGGTTACGGTTGGCGCGCCCCGCGTAGCCCGTTCATGACAATCCGCATCAACGCGGGGGGAGATCAGACTATGGATTGGATCCGACGGCTGTGTGGTTACTGCTGGCGGTCACGACGGGCCGTACTGCTCGGCTCGGTCGGGTCGCTCGGCGTGACCGGGATCGCCGTGTTGACACCGCTGGTTGTGCGGCAGGTGGTCGATGAGGTGATCCTGGCCGAACGCCAGCCGCTCGCGCCGTGGTTGGGACTGCTCGTCCTGGCCGGCGTGGCGCGCGGGATGTTCGCCTTTCTTCGCCGGTGGTACATCGGCAACGTCCAGTACGGCCTCGAGTACGACCTGCGGATGGATCTGTTCAGGTCCCTGCAGCATCTCGACGGAGCCCAGCAGGACCGGCTGCGCACCGGACAGGTCGTGAGTCGGTCGGCGTCCGACGTGACGCTGGTCGAGCGGCTCATGTCGATGATTCCGCTGCTCACGGCGAGTGCCGTGCAGTTCGTCGCCGCGCTGGTCATCATGGCCATGCTGTCGCCGATCCTGACGAGCGTGGCCCTGGTGATCACGCCGATCGTCATCGTCGTCACCAGGCGCGGCAACAGGGCCTTCTTCCCCTCGACCTGGGACCAGTCACAGCGCCGTGGCGAGGTTGCCGGGGTCGTCGAAGCGGCCGTCTCGGGCGTGCGGGTCGTGAAGGGGTTCGGTCAGGAGCATCGCGAACAGGACAAGCTCGAGCGCGCCGCGACGGCCGTGTTCGCCGCCGGCATGCGGGTCAACCGGCTCGTCGCGATCTACATGCCGTTCTTCCGTGGGATGCCGGCGTTGGGTCAGGTCGGCATCCTGGCGGTGGGTGGCTATCTGGCGCTGCGCGGTGACATCTCGCTCGGCACGTTCATGGCGTTCGCCGCCTACCTGGGGGCGATGATCGGCCCGCTGATGATGTTGACCGGACAGATCACCCAGGCGCAGACCACCAAGGCCGCGGCGATCCGCATTTTCGAGATCATCGATGCCCGACCGACGATCACGGACGCACCGAATGCCGCCGACGCCCCTGCCGGCGCGGTCCCGATCGAGTTCGACCGCGTGACCTTCGGATACGACCCCGACAACCCCGTGCTGCGCGACGTGTCGCTGCGGGTCGACCCCGGCGAAACGCTCGCGTTGGTGGGTGGCGCGGGTTCGGGCAAGTCGACGCTCGGCATGCTCCTGGCGAGGTTCTACGACCCGTGGAGCGGCTCGGTCCGGCTGGGTGGCCGGGACATCCGCCAGCTGTCGATGAACTCGCTGCGCCGGCGGATGGGCATGGTGTTCGAGGACAGCTTCCTGTTCTCCGACACGATCCGGGCCAACATCGCCTTCGGTCGTCCGGACGCCACCGACGACGACGTGGTCGCCGCGGCTCGGGCCGCGGAGGCGGACCGGTTCGTCCGCGGCCTGGTCGACGGCTACGACACGGTGGTCGGTGAGCGTGGACTCACACTCTCGGGCGGGCAGCGGCAACGAGTCGCGCTGGCGCGGGCGATCCTGGCCGATCCTCGCGTACTCGTGCTCGACGACGCCACGTCGGCGGTCGACGCCGGGGTCGAGGCCGAGATCCACGCCACGTTGCGGCAGGTGATGCAGGGACGAACGACGATCCTCATCGCCCACCGGCGCAGCACCCTGCAGCTGGCCGACCGGATCGCGGTGTTGCACCACGGCCGGGTCGTCGACATCGGGACCCATGAGGAACTGGTCGGACGCTGTGCGCGCTACCGCCTGCTGCTCACCGGCCATGACGACGAGACCGATGCCGGCGAGCTGGAGGACGCCACGGACGTCGAGGACGCCGAGGACGTCGAGACCCACTCGCCTGCGTACACGCCGGAGCTCTGGTCCAAGCCACCTGCGGAAGACCTGGTGGGGATCGGCGCGCTGGGACAGACGACGTTGCCGCCCGACCAGCAGGCGAAGGTCGCGGCCCTCCCAGCCGTCCGGGCGACGCCTGACGTCGATGCCGACGAGGCTCGACGGGCCGAGCCGACGTTCAGCCTCCGGCGCCTGTGGCAACCCTTCCGTGCGGGCATCGTGGTCAGCACCGCGTTGGTCACCGTCGAGGCCGCGCTCGGCCTCGCG
The DNA here is from genome assembly GCA_963720325.1 of uncultured Actinomycetota bacterium. GTDB lineage: Bacteria > Actinomycetota > Actinomycetes > Propionibacteriales > Actinopolymorphaceae > Thermasporomyces. The sequence continues at coordinate 465,456 of CAVRFE010000002.1, forward strand.
GTGCCGTGGCTGACCCGGGCGGGCATCGACCGCGGCGTCACCCGGGGCGCCGCCGACGTGCTGTTCCTGATGTCCGGGCTCGCGTTCGTGACCGTGGCAGTCGGCTGGCTGGTGACCATCGCGAACGTACGGACCGTCGGGCGAAACGGCGAGCGGATCCTCTACTGGCTGCAGGTGAAGCTGTTCGCGCACCTGCAGCGGCTCGGACTCGACTTCTACGAACGCGAGCGGGGCGGCCAGGTGATGACGCGCCTGACCAGCGACGTGGACGCCGTGCGGGCGTTCATCCAGGGCAGCCTCGGCACAGTCGTCGTCGCGGCCCTGACCTTCCTCGGCGTGCTGGGTGTGATGGTCCAGATCAGCCCTCCGCTGACCATCGCCGCGGTGACTCTCGTGCCCGCCTTCGCGATCGCCGTCGCGATCTACCGGAAGGTGTCGACCAAGGCCTACGACGAAGCGCGCGACCAGCTGAGTGCGGTCAACGCCAACTTCCAGGAGAACCTTGCGGGCATTCGGGTGGCGCAGGCGTACGGGCGTGAGAGCCGCAACATCGAGATCTTCGACGAGCTGGCCACGGGGTTGCTGTCGCGGCGTCGTGGCTCCCAGATCCACCTGGCGTGGTTCTTCTCCTTCACCGAACTCGCCTACGAGGTTGCGGCGGCGATCGTGCTCGGCGTTGGTGCCGGACTGGTGGCGGCAGGAGAGCTGACCGTCGGCGGAATCATCGCGTTCCTGCTGTACGTCACCATGTTGTTCTCACCGATCCAGCAGTTCTCGCAGGTCGTCGACGGCTATCAGCGGGCCAAGGTCGGCATGCGCCGGATCGGTGAGTTGTTGCGTACGCCGACCTCGACTCCACTGCCGGCCGATCCAGTGCCCGTGGACAAGATCGCTGGCGAGATCGAGTTCGACGACGTGCGGTTCAGCTACGCCACAGGTCAGGAGGACGACGGTGAGGCACGCCAGGTCGAGGCACTGAGTCACGTCGACCTGCGAGTCGAGCCGGGCGAGACCGTCGCGATCGTGGGGGAGACCGGTGCTGGAAAGTCGACGATGGTCAAGCTGGTCGCGCGATTCTACGACCCGACCTCGGGAGCCGTCCGCGTCGACGGGCAGGACCTGCGGGACCTCGATCTGCACGCATACCGGCAACGGCTCGGGGTCGTCCCGCAGGAGTCGTACCTCTTCAACGGATCGGTGCGCGACGTGATCGCCTACGGACGTCCTGACGCCGACGAGGCGGAGGTGGAGCGAGCCGCCCGCGCCGTCGGGGCGCACGAGATGATCGCGACCCTCAAGCACGGCTACCTGCACCCGGTCGGGGAGCGGGGTCACAGCCTGTCGGCGGGCCAGCGGCAACTGCTCGCCCTCGCTCGGGCGGAGCTGACCGATCCCGCGATCCTGCTGCTGGACGAGGCCACCGCCTCGCTCGACCTCGCGACCGAGGCAGCGGTGTCGATGGCCACGCATCGGCTCAGCTCCCGGCGTACGACCCTCGTCATCGCGCACCGCCTCACCACCGCGCAGGCCGCCGACCGGATCGTGCTGGTCGACGACGGCCGGATCGCCGAATCCGGTACGCACGACGAGTTGGTCGCCGCCGGTGGCCGCTACGCCGACCTCTGGCACACGTTCACCGGCGACGACGACGCGAAGGCGTCACGCATCAGAAATGAAGCAACCGTCTGATGCCATGGATCCGCCGAAATCCCATGGCGGCGCCCGTCGCCCTCCCGTTGGAAGCACACACCAACCCGCACTTCTCGAACCTGTGGATCCCACCCGGTTGACCTCCGCCCTGCTGCGGGACAGAGCCTATGTGGACGTTGCGTCCACTTACGTCTAGTGTGTCGGGAGATCAAGTGGTCGTGATGTCCAGTTATCCGGCACGCAAGGTGGATCATGCAGGTAGTCCTTCTCGGTACGGCGTTGCTCGTCGGCTGCCTCCTCGCGGTGCAGACCTCCGTGAACCTCCAGCTCAGCGGTGCGGTCAAGACGCCGTATGGAGCCTCGACGATTCAGCTGCTGGTGGCGACCGTGGCTCTGACGGCCGTCGCACTGGCTGTCGGCACCATCGGCGCGGTCTCCCACCTGCCCGGCGTGCCTTGGTGGCATCTGCTGGGAGGTCTGGCCAGCCCGCTCTACATCACCAGCGGCATCCTGCTGTTCCCGAGAATGGGTGCGCTTGCGGCGGTAGGGCTGTTCGTGACCGGGCAGGTGCTGGCCTCGGTCAGCCTGGACCTCTTCGGTCTGATCGGCGTTCCCCGCAAGCCGTTGACGATCGGCATTGCCCTGGGAGTGTTGGCCGTGCTGGTCGGCATCACGCTGATCATCCGGCAGTCGCCCGCCGGTGCCCGGGTTCCGATGCCCGGCGATCCGGCAGCGGCGGACCAGCCCACGCGGCCGCCAACGGGCCGGTCGCTGGGTGCGATGGCACGGACGGCGGCGCCCACGACGACTCTGAGCAGCGTGGCTTGGATCGCCCTTGGTGTCATCGCGGGTGCCGTGCTTCCGATCCAGGGCGCCGTGAACGCGAAGCTGCGCTCGGACATCAACGCACCCGTCACTGTCGCGATGATCAGCTTCATCGTCGCCACTTTCACCATCGCGATAGTGCTGATCGTCATGTTGATTGCGCGTCGTACGCAACGACCGCAGCTCACTCCACTGACCACGATGCCCTGGTGGGGTTGGCTCGGTGGACTTTGTGCCGCCGCCTACGTCACGGCGACCTTTCTGCTGATACCCGAGATCGGCGCGGCCACCACGGTGGCGCTCACGGTCACCGGCCAGCAGTTGTTCTCCGCGGTGATCGACAACTGTCAGTTGTTTCGGATGCCCAAGCGGGCGCTGACGTCACGCCGCGTCGCCGGCCTCGTCCTGCTCGTCGCCGGCTCGGTCCTCGTCCAACTCACCTGACAATGCTGGACCGGACCGACATCGCCGCGGAAACGGCAGTTAGAGACTGGGACGGGGGCCTTGGTTCATGACGGGGCAGAAGAGGCCCGGGACCGGGCTCGTCGTCATCCTCGTCGTAGTGGGGATCGTGCTGGTGCTCGGCCTGGGCGTCGGCGGTTACCTCGGCTTCCAGGCGTTGACCGCAAGCGACGACAACCCCACCGGGCAGGCCGCTGTGGAAGGGTCGGGGGAGATCTTCTCGCCACCCAGCAAGCCTTACAGCGTGGAGATACCCGAGGGCATGGTCAAGACCGGCACTCTGAGTGGCAAGGCTAGGAACGGCGCGTTCGACGAGGTTGGTGAGGAGGCCGCGCGAGGGTACTCCAGCGAGTACGCAGGCCACCCCGACGTGTGGGGAAAGGGTGCCAGGGTAGACCAGAAGAACACGAAGCTCGACGGCCAGGACGCGATCGAGATCAACGCCAGGTTCTCGCCAGGCGGCGATCCTGAGCCTTCGACGTTCTTCCGGATCTACTTCATCGATCCGCCGTCGGGGCCGACCATTCTCATCACTTGCGACTGGAACTCCACGGACACAGCTGACATCGAATCCGCATGCGAGACGTTGGTGTCCTCGTTCAAGGTCAAGAACTGACCATCTCGTAGGCCAGCCGGTTCTCACGGCCGGATGTTGGTGGTGCGGTGGAAGACGTTCGTGGGGTCGTAGCTTCGTTTCAGATCGCGGAGACGGGCGAGCTTGGCGGCGGAATAGGCCCGGCGCAGGACGGAGTCGTCCTCGTCGGCGATCGTGTTCACGTACGCGCCGCTGGTGTACGGGGCGAGGTCGGCGGCATAACGGCGGGCGGCGGTGATCCGCGCCTCGTCCTCATCGGGGGCGGTCCAGCCGGCGGCGGTGGTGAACTCGACCTGCGCGTCCCGGTGGCTGTACGCCGAGTCCTCGTCCGGCACCTCCGCGATCGCACCGCCGTTCAGCGTCAACAGCGCGTTGGGCCGGAACGGATCATCGCCCCAGGCGAGGAACACATCGATGGCGGCGTCCGGTAGCTCGCGGAGGTAATGGCCCTTGCAGTATCGCCGCAATGCGTGGCCCTCGGCGGCGTCGTCGCCGGTCTGCAGGTCCAGGTAGCTCAGCTCGCGGACCCGCGAGGCGAGCGGCCGGCCGATTTGGGAGTACGACGGCAGCAGTCGGCGGCCCTCGTCCGGATCGCCCACCCAGACGTAGCCGATGCTCGCGACCGGTCGGCCGCCGAACTCCTCCCGGCGGCCGACCCGCGCCACCGGCGTGGCCTGCCGAGGCGTGTCAGCGAACATGTCCCGCCAGCCGCGCAACGCCACACCTGCATCGTCCACCTCGTAGTACACATCCACGACCAGCGCCTGGGTGCCGACCGGGTGCAGCCGGAACTCGAACTCGGTCACCACGCCGAAGTTCCCACCACCGCCGCGAAGTCCCCAGAACAGGTCCGGGTGCTCAGTGGTGCTTGCGCGTAGCACGTCGCCGTCGGCGGTCACCAGCTCGTACGAAGCGACGTTGTCGCAGCTCAGCCCGAGCAGCCGGGCCAGCCAGCCGACCCCGCCGCCGAGCGTGAGCCCGCCGACGCCGGTGTGCGAGACGTTGCCCGCGGTGGTGGCGAGTCCGTACTGCTGCGCGGCGACGTCCAGTGCGCCGAGGAGCGAGCCGCCGCCGACCCAGGCCCGGCGGCTGCCTGGGTCGACCCGGACCGACGACAGCCCCGACAGGTCGATCAGGAGGCCGCCGTCGGTCACCGGCAGTCCGAGGAAGCTGTGGCCGCCGCCGCGCACCCCGATCTCCAGTCCGGCCTCGCGTCCGTACCGCAGCGCCGTCACCACGTCCGCGGTGCTGGCGCAACGCGCGACCAGCGCCGGCCGCCGGTCCACGATCGCGTTCCACACCGCCCTGCCCGCGTCGTACCCGTCGTCCCCCGGCCCGACGAGCAGCCCGTCGAAGCCACGGATCATCAGGTCCGTCATCTCAGTGCACTGCCTTTCGCACCAGGTCCCGGATCGCTGTCCGCCGGCACCATGCGATCAGCGCGGCGACCAGCAGGAAGCCCAACGGCATAGCCGGCGACTCATCGAGTACGAACACCGAGGTGACGACCGCGCCCACCATCAGCCCGACCAGCCCGAGTGCGGCCAGGCCGCACAGCACTGGCAGCAGCAATCCGACCGCTCCGGCAACCTCGAGCCCACCGACCAGGTACCGGAACCACTGGCCCGCACCGATCTCGGTGAACATGTCCACCATCACCGGGCTGCCGGACAGCTTCATCACGCCCGCCATCGCGAACTGCGACGCCAGCAGCACCTGCAGCACCCACAGCCCGACCGTCGCCGGCCGGACCTTTCGCCTCGTGACCGTCGTACCGCTCATGATTTCCTCCTTCGTCGTTCTGGTACGACGACCATGCCGCCGGGCGCCCACTTCCCGCTTCCGTGGCGGGTACGGATTCACCACGGAACCGGCTCGGACATGATGTGTCGGTGGGTCAGGTGGAGGTGTCGGCGCGCGAGGCGGAGGTGCTGGCCGCGCTCGCGGACCATCGCTCGAACGCGCAGATCGCCCGGGCGCTGCACATCTCGGTGCGTACCGTGGAGAGCCACGTGTCGTCGTTGCTGCGGAAGTTCGGCGTCGCGGACCGGCGCGAGCTCGCGGAGCTGGCCGGGTCCCGCCGCGCCCCGGGGATGGCGGGGTTGCCGGCCAGTCGGACCACGTTCGTCGGCCGGACGGCCGAGACGGCAGCGGTCCTGCACGCGCTCGCCCGGGCGCGGCTGGTGACCCTGCTCGGGCCCGGCGGAATGGGCAAGACCCGGTTGGCAGCTGTGGTGGCGGCCGAGCCTGCCCTGCCGGGGGCGTTCGTGGACCTCGTCCCGGTCCGGGACGGGCTGGTCGCCCGGGCCGTGGCGGACGCGTTCGGGGTGACCGAGCGGCCGCCGCAGACCGTGGAGCAGGCGCTGGTCGAGCGGCTGCGGGCGGGGCGCTCGTTGCTGGTGCTGGACAACTGCGAGCACCTGGTGGAGGAAGTCGCGACGCTGGTCGAACGCCTGCTCGCGGCCTGCCCGCAGGCGATCGTACTGGCGACCAGCCGGGAACGGCTCGGCATCACGGGCGAGCAACCTGTGCTGCTGCCGCCACTGGAGGCGGGCTCCGATGCGGTCCAGCTGTTCACCGACCGGGCCCTGGCCGTCGATCCGTCCTTCGCGGCGGACCCGGACGACCTCGCCGCCGTCTGCGCACGGCTGGACGGAATGCCCCTGGCGATCGAGCTGGCCGCCGCCCGAACTGGCTCGCTCGGGTTGGACGGACTCCGGACCGCGCTCGAGGACCGGCTCCGGCTCCTCGCCGGCGGGCGCGGCGCCGACCCGCGGCACCGGTCGGTCGGCGCGGTGATCGGCTGGAGCCACGACCTGCTGGACGACGAGGAACGGCTGCTGTTCCGGCGGCTGGCAGTCTACGTCGGCGGCTTCGACCTGGACGCGGCCTGCGCCACCAGCCCGGACCTGGCCCGGGGTGCGGTCGCGGACCTGCTCGGGCGACTGACCGACAAGAGCCTGGTCGTTCGACGCGGGTCCCGGTGGCGGTTGCTGGAGACGATCCGCGAGTTCGCACTGACCCGCCTGACCGACGAGGAGCTGGCGATCGCGCAGGACCGGCGCCTGCGCTGGGCCGCCAGCATGGCCGCCGGGCTGGAGAGTCAGGTAGACGGCACCAGTTGGTACGCCTCGTACGACGAGGTGGTTGGTGATCTGCGCGCCGCGCTGGCCGGGACCACGGCAACGCCTGACCCGACCGCGCACCGGCTGGCGCGCTCGCTCGGCCACCTCAGCTTCGCCCGCCGGAGCTTCGTCGAGGCGGTCGGCCACTACCAGGCGGCCGCCGACCGCGCGGAGGACGGGGTGGCAGCGGCTCGGGATCTGCGGTCGGCCGCGGATATCGCGCTCGCGGTCGCGGACGGTCAGGCCGCGGTCCGGCTGCTGCTCGATGCCGCCGACCGGGCCGTTGCCGACGGCGGCGTCCGCGCGACGATGCTGGCGTACGCCGTGATCGCGATCAACCGGTACCCGGCCGGGCCGATGTTCGAGCTGCCCGAGGACCACACCGCGCGACTGCTCGCGGACGCGACGGCCGGCGCTGGCTCGGTACCCGACGACCTGCACATCGCCGTGCTGTTGACCACCGCGAAGGCGTGGGAGCACGGGCAACGCCGGATCGACGCGGACGCGGGCCTGGCGCAGCAGGCGGTGGACGCGGCCCGGCGGGCGGGTGACCCGGTGCTGATCGCGGGCGCCCTGGACGCGCTCGGGATCGCGGCTGGGAGCGCCGGGCGGCTGCGCGAGGCCCGGTCCCATGCCCTGGAACGGATGCGGCTGGTGGAGCCGCTGCCCCGCCACGAGCCGTACGCCGCATCGGAGATCGTCGACGCGTACTGGGTCGCGTCCACCACCGCGATCGCGACCGGAGACCTGCCAGCCGCGCTGTCGGTCGCGCAGGCCGCGGCCGAGGACGACCCCACCGGTGACCATCCGTACATCTCGCTGCCCCGCCTGATCCGGGTGAACGCGCTGACCGGCCGGTTCGACGCATGCCTCGAGCAGGCCGACGCGCTCTGGGAACGCTGGCAGCGGGTCGGCTCACCGCCGATGGAGTGGATGTCGTCCGCGCTGTCCACGGCTGCGCTGGTGCACGGACTCCGCGGTGACGGGTCGTTCGAGCAGTGGCAGTCCCACGCGCTCGAGATGGCCCGGATCGGCGATCCGACGTCGGCGTTGACGCTGGCCGCCGCCTATGAGTTCGCCGAGGCGAGGGTTGCCGTGCATACCGGTGCCGTGGCTGACGCGGCCGAGGTGGTCGGGCGGGCGTTCGGGAAGTTTGCGGAGCAGTGGTGGGTGCCGTACGCGAGGGCCGCAGGGGCAGAGCTCGCCGTGGTGGCCGGACTGCCGGACGCCGCCGACCGGCTCGCGGCGGCCGCACCGGCAGGTGCCGAGAACGACTGGGCCGCCGCCTGTCTGACTCGCGCGGCCGCGCGGATGTCACGCGATCCGGGCGAGCTGCGGTCGGCCGTGGATGCCTTCGAGCGCATCGATGCCCGGTTCGAACGAGCCTGCACGCTGCTGCTGATTCCTGGCGGCGACGCCGAAGGTCGTGCCGAGCTCGCCGAGCTCCGAGTGCCTCCGCCCAATCCGGGAGCCCGGGACTAGTCAGCACCTGCAGGACGAGCCGACCCGGTTGACGTGCGTACGACCAGATGGGTGGGGAGCACACGGGCGCCCTCGCTCGTCGTCCGCCGTGGCCACTGCCGAACCAGCGCCTCGACCGCACGGGCACCGGCGTCCTCGGTCTGCTCGGCCAGTGTGGTGAGCGGGGGATTGCAGAACCCGGCGCCGAAGATGTCGTCGAATCCCACCACGCTCAGCTGCTCTGGAACGCTGACGCCGCGCTCGGCGAGCCTGCCCATCAGTCCGATGGCCAGCATGTCGTTGTGGCAGACGACGGCGGTGGCTCCCGCCGCGACCACGGCGTCGGCAGCCGCGGGGCCGCCGAGCTGTGTCGGCATGTACGGGCCGAACCTGCGGGCGCGCAGGCCGCAGCGTTTCGCCGCTGCCCGTAGTCCCCACCACCGCCGGGCGCCGGACCAGGACTCGGCCGGTCCACCGGCGAAGACGAAGGACTCGTGGCCCAACGAGGCAAGGTGATCGACGATCTGCCGTGTTCCGCTGTCGAAGTCTGCGACCACGCAGGCGAGGTCTGGAGTCGCGCGGTTGACGAGAACGACGGGATTGAGCTCAGCGGCGCTGTAGAGCTTCTCGTCCGGCAGGCGGGAAGCGCTGAGTACGAAGCCGTCCACGGCGGGGCCGAGACGTCCTAGCAGGTCCTCCTCGTGGACCGGATTCTCCTGGGTGTCCCCGAGCACCAGGGTCAGACCGGCTGCGGCGGCCGCGCGCTCGGCGCCCTTGATGACCCCGAAGAAGTACGGGTTGGTGATGTCGGGGACGAGCAGGGCAATCGTGTTGGTCCGTCCGGACTCCAGCGCCCGGGCGGCGGGATTGGGTGCATAGCCCAGCCTTCCGGCGACCTGCAGGATGTGCTCCCGCGTCCGATTGTTCACCCGACCGGGCCGGGAGAAGGCACGGGAGACGGTGGACGGCGCGACGCCCGCCGCCGCGGCGACGTCGAGGATGGTCGCCCGTCGAGGTGGCTTGGCAGCAGGCGGCACCGGCCCAGTGTGGCAAAGAATGGCAAACGCTTGCCACCGGCCGCGGCCACTTCTAGCGTCCGCTGCACTCGAGGCCGGTCCGGGTCCGGGACCGGAGCCCACGTCGCCCAGGGAAGGACTGCCCCATGTCAGGCGCTACCGAGGTGGTACGGACGCCGCGCAAGGCCGCGGCGGCCGCGTGGAGCGGCAGCGCGTTGGAGTACTACGACTTCGCGATCTACGGCACAGCCGCTGCGCTGGTGTTCCCGGACGTGTTCTTCCCGGCCGGCAACGACTCTGCCGCGACGATCGGTGCGTTCGCGACGTTCGGCGTCGCTTACGTCGCCCGCCCGGTGGGCTCGTTCCTGATGGGCCACGTCGGCGACCGGTTGGGCCGTAAGAAGGTGCTCATCGGAACTCTGTTGCTGATGGGAATCTCGACGTTCCTGGTCGGATGCCTGCCGACGTACGAGCAGGTGGGCCTGCTCGCCCCGGCCCTGCTGGTGGCCCTTCGACTGCTGCAGGGGCTGTCCGCGTCAGGGGAGCAGGCTGGCGCGAACTCGATGTCGTTCGAGCACGCACCCGACCGGCGGCGCGGCTTCTTCACCAGCTTCACCCTGAGTGGTACCCAGGGTGGGCAGGTGCTGGCGCCGGCTGTGTTCCTGTCCCTGGCCGCCACCCTTCCGGAGGAGCAGTTGCTGTCCTGGGGCTGGCGGATCCCGTTCTGGCTCAGCGCAATCGTCATCGTGGTCGGCTTCGTCATCCGCCGATCGCTGGACGAGACCCCGGAGTTTCGGGCCGAAGCCGACCGCGCCGAGGTGCCGCGCGCACCGTTGGGGGTGCTGTTCCGCACACACTGGCGCGGCACCCTGCGGGTCTTCTTCGCCGCGTTCATCGCCACGGTCAACACCATGTTTGCCGTGTTCGCGCTGAGCTTCGCGACCTCTGACGACATCGGCATGAGCTCCACCCTGATGCTGTGGGTGGCGGTCATCGCCAACATCGTGGCCATCGCCGTCATCCCCTTGTGGGCGGCGCTTTCGGACCGGATCGGCCGTAAGCCGGTCTTCGTCACCGGCGTACTCGGTAGCGCGGTCCTGGTGTTCTTGTTCCTCGGCGCCATCGCCGACGCCAACGAAGTGATGACGATGGTCTATGGCGTGCTCCTCGCCGGCTTCGTCTACAGCATGCCCAACGCCGTCTGGCCGGTGACGTACGCCGAGTACTTCCCGACCAGGGTTCGACTGTCGGGGATGGCGATCGGCACCCAGTTCGGCTTCGCCCTGGCCGGGTTCTCGCCGACGATCGCCGAGGCGCTGCTCGGTGGAGACACGGCCAACTGGTACCGGGTCGCGATCTTCACGGCCGCAGCGTGCCTGGTGTCCGCGATCGCAGTCCTCACCGGCCCGAACGGCACCCACCGACTGCCCACTCCCGCGGTCGGGTCCAGCCCACGCGCCAACCAACCCGTGGTCGCGGAGACGGCGTGACGAAGGGCCAGCACGAGTCCCTGGTCCTGGGGTTGGTCGGTGTCGGGATCCAGGTCTCGCTCACCCCGGCCATGCAGGTACGCGAGGGGCGCGCGGCCGGCCTGTCCTTGAGTTACCGCCTGATCGACGTCGGCGAACTAGGGCTGGCCCCGGACGAGCTGCCGGAGCTGCTGACCTGGGCACAGCGGCTCGGCTTCGACGGGCTGAACATCACGCACCCGTTCAAGCAGGCCGTCGTACCACTGCTGGACGAGCTCTCGCCCGACGCGGCTGACCTGGGCGCGGTCAACACCGTCCTCTTCCGCGACGGTCGTCTGCTCGGGCGCAACACCGACTGGTCGGGGTACAGCCGAGCGTTCCAGCGGGTCCTTCCTGACGCCCTTCACGACCGTGCCGTCCTGGTCGGAGCGGGCGGCGCCGGGGTGGCCGTTGGCTACGGGCTGCTCGCCCAGGGCGCGGCACATGTCGCGGTCCTGGACCTGGACCTGGAGCGTGCCCATGCCTGCATGGTTCGCCTGGCCAAGCGGTTCGGCGACGACCGGGTAAGCGTGGTGGACGATCTCGGCGTTGCCGTCGACGGTGCCGACGGACTTGTCAACGCCACACCTGTCGGCATGCGCGGCCACCCGGGGTTGCCCGTACCCGCCGAAGTCGTGGACCCCCGCCTCTGGGTCTCCGATGTCGTCTACTTCCCGTTGGAGACCGAGCTGGTGGCGCTCGCGCGCGGACGCGGCTGCCGGGTCCTGCCGGGCGGGGGCATGGCCGTCGAACAGGCCGCGGGGGCGTTCGAGTGCTTCACCGGTTCTGCGCCGGACCCCGAGCGGATGAGCCGGCACTTCGAGGAGCTGACGCGCTGATGCGCAAGGGGATTGCCACAGTCTCCCTCAGCGGACTCCTCGCCGAAAAGCTGGAGGCCATCGCCGAGACGGGCTTCGACGGCATCGAGTTGTTCGACAACGACCTCATCGCGTCGTTGCTGTCTCCGAGGGAGGTCGCGTCCCGGTGTGCGGACCTTGGGCTCCGGATCGACCTGTTCCAGCCCGTACGCGACGTGGAGGGGGTGCCTCCGAAGGAGTTCGACGAGGTGCTGCATCGCGTACGGACCAAACTCGACGTGATGGTCGACCTCGGTGTGTCGACCGTGCTGATCTGTTCCAACGTACGGTCGGACGCGATCGACGACCGCGACCTGGCGGCCGAGCAGTTGCACCTCGTCGGCGACCTGGCAGCCGAGCGGAGCATGACGATCGCCTTCGAGGCGCTCGCCTGGGGCCGGCACGTCAACCGGGTCGGCCAGGCGTGGGACGTGGTCGGGCGGGCGCAGCATCCCGCGGTCACGGTGGCCGTCGACACCTTTCACATGTTGGCCCGCGGGGACGGTGCCGCCGCCCTGGCCGGGATTCCCGGTGCGAAGCTCGGTTTTCTGCAGGTTGCCGACGCCCCTGTGTTGGACATGAACCTGCTGGAGTGGAGCAGGCACCACCGCTGCTTTCCGGGACAGGGCAGCCTGGACGTGACCGACGTCGTGGCCACGGTGCTCGGCCGGGGCTATCGGGGACCCCTGTCGCTCGAGGTCTTCAGCGATGTCGTACGTGCGGCCGACCCGCGGGTCACCGCGCTCGACGCCATGCGTTCACTGGTGTTCCTCGAGGACCAGGTGGCGTGTTCGGCCCAAGGGTTCGACGCCAGCGGGATGGTTGGTGCCGTGCCCCGGCCGCCGTCTCGTACGGACCCGGCGTTTCTGGAGCTCGCGACCTCGCCCGCCGATGCTGCGCCCGCCGCCCTGCTGAGCGCGCTGGGGTTCAGTCACGTCGGTGAGCATCGGCACAAGTCGGTCAGCTGGTGGCGGAGTGGCGACGCCCACGTGTTGTTGAACCACGGCGAGATGCTGCGCGGCGACGACGTCGCCGCGCCCGCCCAGGCCACCGCGCTGGGTGTGACGGCGACTCCGGTGCAGGCGGTAGCGGCGAGGGCCGAGGCCTTGCTGTGGCCGGCCGTCGAGACGACCCGCGAGAAGGACGAGGCACCGCTTCCTGGCATCACCACTCCTTCCGGCCTGCAGGTCTTCGTCAGCGGCGAGCCGGCGAGCCGCAACGACTGGCAGGGTGACTTCGAGGTCACGGAAGCGACGACTGCGGGCAACATCCGAACCATCGACCACATCGGCCTGGCGGTGGAAGCTGACTTCCTCAACCAGGAAGTCTCCTTCTTCCGTACGCTTTTCGACCTCGTGCCGGGCCCGGTCGAGGAGTTCATGGACCCGCACGGGCGGTTGCGGAGTCGCGCGCTGCGGCCGCCGAACGGTGACCTGCGGATGGTCCTGAACGTCGCCGACACTGCGCAGGATCCTCCACCGTTGGGGGTGAACCAGGTGGCGTTCGCGTGCTCAGACGTACGCGCGGTTGTACGCGGGCTGAGGGAACACGGTGTCGCCCTGATGCCCGTGCCGGACAACTACTACGTCGACCTCGATGCGCGCTTCCGGCTCGAACGGGAGCTGCTGGCCGACCTGCGTACCCACCACCTTCTCTACGACAGGGTGCGAGGCGGAGAGCTGCTGCACGCCTACACCCCGGTGATGTCCACCGGCTTCTATGTCGAGGTACTCGAACGACGCGGCGGGTACGACGGCTACGGCAGCGCTGGTACCCATGTCAGGCTCGCCGCCCAGACATCAGGTGGGCGGGCCGATTGACGACCTCGATGATGTGGCGCGTGCTTCAGGTCCGTTCGGTGGGTTGCGCTCGCCTCGGACGGCTTCGGTGAGGGCCTCGAGGATCCGGACGAACTTCCTGCGTAGGAAGCCATGCGACTCGACGTGTCGGATGAGCAGGATAGCCACCGCCGCTACCGGGAGCGGGATCAACGCCAGAGTGATTCCGAGGAGAATCTCGTCGTCGGGTAGCCGGGAACCGGAACCGTCGGCAAACCCCATGAGGAGAAAGTACGAGAGGGCGAGTCCGACGAGCAGCCCGCCACGAAGCAGGACTCTGGCCTTGAAGAGCGCGTAGGCGAGGACTGCCAGCGCAACGACCGGACCCCACTTCAGTGAGATGCCCTCCCTCATCAGATCTGCGGTAATGGGAGGGATCGACCCAGCCAGGACCGCTGCCACCGCCCGACGCCGGGTGATCAGATCGACCCCTCGAACGGCGCTGCGGGGTGCGAGCAGCAGCAGTGCCAGGACAAGACCCGGAACGAAGTAGGCAAGATCCTCGAACCAGATTGCCATCCAGTTCAGGGAGCTCAACAGGCCTGGTGGAGGATTCTGGAAGCTCGAGAGATCGGGCCCGGCCCCCAGCGTCGTCGCGTGTGCGAAAACCGCTGCCCAGGCCGCGACGGCAGCCAGTACGCCCTTTCGGCAGAGCAGAAAGGTGAAGACGCTCAACCACAACAGGTACGCCGGCCACAACGGATCGACCCAGGCCGCCGGGTGGTCGCTGTGCGTGAGTAGGAACTTCGCTGACGCCAGCAACTCTCTGCTGGCGGATATCGAGAGGACCGCCAACAGCGCCGACAGACAGATAGCGGCGGCGGAGGCAGGGCGCCGCCACGCGGCTGGTCTCGAGCCGCCGGTGAGTCGGAGCGTCAGGCCGTGCCAGAGCAGAGAAGCAGTCTCGCCCAGGGACGGTCGGCCCGTCGGGGGAGTGGATTCCATCAGGACGCCGAGCATCTCGCCGCCCCGCTCCGCACGGTAGTGGGGCGGGTAGGCCAGCAGGACCGAGCGGTAGAAGCGCTCGACACCGATCACGCGCCACCCCCGGCGCTCTCGACTCCGAGGCTCCTCGTCTGGATCGGCCGATGCGCCAGTCTCCGGCGAGCCTGACCGGCGAGCCTGGCCAACCGCTGCGCCTCCAGCGACAGCACCTCTGCACCCCGGCCGGTGATGCGGTAGTAGCGCCGCAGGCGCCCGCTCACGATCTCCTCGCGGTCGACCTCGACCAAACCTTCCTTGTCCAGCCGGTCCAGCGCGGCGTACAAAGTGCCGACCCGCATCTGGACCCGTCCCGCTGACAGGTCGTCGACCTCCGCCAGGATCGCGTACCCGTGCAGCGGTTCCGTCACGAGCACGGTCAGGATCAGGTAAGTCGGCTCCTGCATCTCCTTCTTACTCACATGGTGAGTATATTCCGTCCATCGGAGTATGGCGCAACCCCCGACGGGGCGCGCCCTCCGGTCGGTCGTAGGTAGATATCGAGGAGAGGACATGCGGTGTCCGGAGCGCACGACTCGCAGGGGGCCTGTGCATGAGTCCGGTCGGAGGACAGGATGGCTTGGTCGCAGCAGCCATCGTGACAGCGCTGGCGTCCGCCTGCGGGTTCGCGCTGTCGACGTCCCTGCAGCACCGGGTCGCCGGCGCGGCTCCGGCTTCGGTCCGCGGGCCCATCCGGCTTCTCCGTCATCTCCTGCGCAGACCTGTGTGGGTGTTGGGGATCCTCACCGGTGCGGTCTCGCTGACATTGCACGGGATCGCGTTGCGCTTCGGCGCCATCGCCCTGGTCCAACCGATCATGGTGGCGGGGGTCGTGCTCGCCGTACCCGTGCGGGCCGCGCTGGACCGCCGGCGGCCGTCCCGCGCCGAGCTGACGGCGGTGTCGATCGCGGCCAGCGGCCTTGCGGTGTTCCTGGTCGTCGCCGATCCCGAGCCGGTAGCGGCGCCCCGGGCGGGCGGGGTCCCACTTGCCTTCACCATCTGTGGCCTGGCACTGGCGGCGATCGTCGTCGCTGCGGCATACCAGGTGATGGCGGTCAGAGCCCGAGCCTTCGCGCTCGGCGCCGCCGCGGGCGTGCTGTTCGGCCTCACGGCCGGCCTGCTCAAGCTCCTCGGTGAACAGCTGCAGTCCGACGGCCTGTGGGCAGCTGTTACCGACTGGCCGGCGTGGGCGCTGGTCTTTGCCGGCGGGTGCGGGCTGGCCGTCAACCAGTACGCGTACAGGATCGCGCCCCTGTCGGTCTCGATGCCCATGGTCAACGTCGTCGACGTGATCGTCGCGATCCTGTTCGGCTGGATCGCCTTTGCCGAGGTGCCCGCACATGGCGCCGCAAGCCTGCTCACCCAGGGTGTGGCGCTGTGTTGGACGGCATGCGGCCTTCGACAGGTCGCCTTCGCCTGGGAACGCCGTGAACCGGCGGCCAGGTCCTCACATCCCTCCTCCGATCCCTCCACCCAACGGAGCCATCCATGACACTCTTTGCGGCAGCCAGCCTCGGCATGCTCACGGGACTGCACGCGGCGAGCTGGGGCGCATACAAGGACTCACCGTTCGAGGGCTTCCGATGGCGAAGCTTCCTGCGCAGCGTCGTCCTCGGCGTCGTCATCACGGTGATCGTCTGGCGCAGCAGCGATCCCGCTGAAACGGTCCTTGTGGTGGGCGGTGTGGCGTACGCGATCGAGCGGTTGGCGACCGAGTGGTGGAAGGCGATCGTCCGTGACGACGACCAGTCGGCTTACACGATTCCGATGCGTCTCGGCTACCGCGGACGCGTTGTTCGCAGCGCCGTCGTCCGCTACGGGGTGGGTGCCGCGGTCGTGGTGGCGCTGGTCGTCGCCTGCAGCTCCGCCGCCCTGACCGACGCTGCCGCGTTACCAGCTTGGGTTTTCGTTCTCGTTGGTGGCATCGGCGGGTGGCTGACGGCAGTGGGGGGTGCCTGGAAGGACGCTCCGATCGAGGGGTTCAGCGGCTGGAAGTTCCTGCGGAGTCCGATCGTGGCGACAACCTGGGCCGTGCCACTGTGCGTTCTCTCCGACGACGTCGTGGTGGTGGCGTTTGCGGCCGCCGGACTCGCCGCGGCAAGCATCGAGACGTACAAGACCTTCTTTACCGGCGACCGGCCGCCGGGGAAGTTCGCGACGAGGCCGCTCCGTTTTGGCCTGCCACGAGGGCGGCGGACCGTCCTCGCCGTTGCCCATGCCGCCGCCTGGGCGAGCCTGTCCGTCGTACTCGTCGCGGAGGCTCCCACACCCCTGCAGGTCCTGCGACAGGAAGCACCACTGACCCGCACCGACCTGGTTCTGATGGCAGTCGCTGTGCTTGCGGCAGTGGCCGCCGCCCTGGTTCTGGGCGTCGCCGTACGCGGGAGCCAGGTTGGAGCTGTCTGGTCAGGCGAAGAAGCCCTTCACCGTTCCGTACGTCGCCCACAACCCGATGGCGCCGATCAGAAGCAGGGCGGCATTTTCCCACCACTTGTTCACGTAGCCGCTCATCATGAAGCGGCGACTGCTGGTCAGGATGATGATCCCGGCAATGATGATGGGACCAGTCAGGGCTTGCAGCGCCTGGCCCGCGATGGTCAGCACGACGAAGTTCGGCGCCATCGGTAGCGAGAACAGCAGTGGCAGGAAGAGCAGGATCCCGACCTGCAGCCACCGGAACGTCGGCATCGTTTCCAGGTCGGCGTCGGGATCCGACACGCGTGGGAAGGTGTGGCGCACACCGTCGAGCAGGATCTTGGTGAACCCGTACGAGTACGCGGGGAAGGAGTTGAAGGTGACGAAGAACAGCCCGAGCCACAACAGGATCGGCCCGGGCGCACCGATGGCCAACTGCATCATCTGAGCCAGGTCGTTCTCATCGTTCAGGGTGAAGTTGCGACCGTGCACGGTCTCCGCGGCCGTGATCCAGATCGCGAGGTTGATGATGACCATGGCCACGATGCCGATGAGCAGGTCGACGATCTGCAACTTCCGGTACTCGGGCCGGTTCCAGCCCTTGTCCCGTAGGAAGTACGGGTACAGGAGGTTGGCCGCCGAGCCGCCCACCGCGCCGATGATGGCGGCCACGATGACGATGGACCGGAACCCACCCTCGTCGTCAGGGAGCTGGAAGACCAGCCCGCGGGCAAGTTCGGCCACGTCGAAGCCGCGCAGTGCCACGATGATGACGAACGTGATGATGAGGGCGACCACCGAGATCCGGGCGATCAGCTCGAGCACTTTGTACTGTCGGCCGGCCAGCAGCATCAGCGTGGTCAGGCCGACAAGCACGACCGCGAAGGCGAAGACGCCCCATGCGGAGTCACCCGGACGTCCGACCAGGTTGTAGATCGCCGCGGCGGCGCCCTTGATGATGTAGGTCTGGACGATGAACCCGACCAGGAAGGTGATTGCGCCGATCACCACCGGGAGGACCCGCCAGATGCGGCGGAACCCGGCCATGATCGAGTCGCTGCCTTCGTTGTTGGCAAGAACGTACTTGCCGATCGCCGACACGAAGAAGTACCGCGCTACCAGCGACATCACCAGCGCCCAGATCAGCGCATACCCGTAGTCGGCCCCGGAGACCGACGAAGCGACGAGGTCCCCTGCGCTGAGCCATGCCATCGCCACCAGGAGGCCCGGGCCGGTGAACTGTACGTAGCCCTTGATGCCCTTGGGGATCGTAGGTCCGGTCGCCGTTCCTGTGCTCGGACGGACGCCTTCCCGTGGCATGGGACGTTCCCTTCGCCGTGGTTTCGCGTGCTCCTGTCTGGTCAGCTTCTACGCGTGCCTTCGAGCATGTGCGGCCCACCTCGCGAATTGCCCACGTTGCCTGCGGGGGCGAGCGAGCGTCAAGGGCTCAGGTCCTGATCCGGTCGTTGGTCGGATCCAGGCGCTTCGTCAGTTTCGGACGGCCCGCGGCGGGTAGGCGCGCACGGACACGATGCGTGCGCTCGGGTCGCCGTTGGTCGCCGTCACGCAGACCCGCAACGCCTCGACGTCGAGTGCCTCGGTGAGTATGTGGCGGTGATGGCGGGTGCGGTTGTCAGCTCTGGCCGCAACCTCGAGCCATGCGTCACCTAGTCGGACCTCCAGCCGGTAGTCGCGGACCAGGCTCGGCATCGCCTCGAACGGCGTCCGGTGGTGGTGCAGGTTGATCAGGTCCTCATTGACGTCGTCGTCGAAGGTGAGGTCGACCTGTCCGATTGTCACCGAGGCGGGCCAGGTCAGCGTGAGCGTCGCGCCGTCGTCGCCGAGCGGTGCGGACACCCACTCGTGTGGGCCAGCGTGGGGACGCGCGTAGCCGTCGATCACCTTGCCGGGTTCGTACGCCGCCGTCTCGGGCGTCACCCGAAGGCACACGCTGCGCCGGTGTAGCGGGCGGGCGGACCACTCCCGGGAGGGTTCCTGGAAGTCGTCGGGCAACGGTACCCGCTTGAAGCACAGCATTCCCGGTGCCGGCTCGTCTGCCAGGTAGACGACGACATCGGGGTTGGCCAGCACTCGAACGAATGCGTTGGACGCGCTGTCGGGTGCGAAGGGCAACCGCAGGCGCACCCACTGCTTGTCCCCGACCGCGAGGTCGACCGAGTTGGTGGCGACAAGCCGTTGTGGTACGTAGTTTTGGCCGACGACCGGGTCGTAGAGCTCCACCTCCAGCCGCGTCTGCGCACGCGCGCCGACCATCAACTCGATCTCGTCGATCCGCGGGTCGACCGGGATGACGAAGCCCAGGTCCGACTCCAGGTCCCAGCTGTCGTCAGGCGTCTCGACCTGGAGCCGGGTGAGCGTCGACGAGGCGGCAACGTCGGCGTGCTGGGCCAGTTCGTCCGGGTCGTCCAGGGCGAGGCCGACGATCGAGGCGTCCTGGCGCAGCAGGGTGCGAACAAGCTCGGGGGAGTGCGCAACCGAGAGTTGACGCGGCGAGACCCCGTGGTCGTGGCAGAGCGCCGCGGCCGTCCCCGCGCCCTCGCCGATGTTGGCGCATGTTGCCATCACCCTCGTGGAGCCGAACGCCACATGGCTCGCGGAGATGTCGCGGCCGGCGAGCAACAGGTTGTCGACGTTGCGGGAGTACAGGCTGCGGTAGGGGATGTGATAGATGCCCTTGGCGTGCCGGTGCTTCGAGCCGGCTTCGTCGGCGTACATCCCACGCGGTGGGTGCAGGTCGATCGACCAGCCCCCGATCGCCACCCGGTCGGCAAACTCGCGCTGGTCCATGATGTCGGACTGGGTCAGGACGTGGTCGCCGAGGAAGCGGCGATACTCGCGCTTGCCGGGGAGCGCGCCGACCCATTCCAGCGCCATCGTGTCGGCGTCGAACTTGCCGGAGTTCTTGATGAAGTCCCAGATGCCGTAGATCGCCGCCCAGAGTTCGTCGCGGATCATCTCGTTGTCGTGCACGATGTCGTGCTCGCCGCCCCATTCGATCCACCAGTACGCACAGCCGTTGTCGCCGGCCTTGATGATCCGGCGTTCGGGGATGCTCGTCTTGGTGATGTCCTTGGCGAAGCTCGGCGGGACGTACTTGCACGGCCTGCCCATGTCCTTGGTGTAGAACAGCAGCGTGCTGCCGAGGGTCAGGTCGTCGGCGACTTCCGGCGCGAACGACTCGCCGTACTCGTCTCGCCCTTCCCGCCCGATGCGGTAGTCGGCTCCGGCCAGGTGGCCAACCAGTCCGTCACCGGTGCAGTCGAGGAACAACGGCGACCGGAACACCGAGGTGATCTCCGAACCCATCGTCCAGCCCGTCGCCGAAGCGACGTGCCGGTTGTCCGGCGGACCGGTGGCGAAGACCTCGCGTACGTCGGTGTTGAGGAACACGCGGATGTTCGGCTCGGCCCTAACCGCTTCGAGAACGACCAGATCCCAGTAGTACGGGTTGCCGTCGGGGTTGCGGAACTGGTTTTCGACGAACAGCTCACCCATGATGCCGCCCTCGCGGGCGTTGTGGTTCGAGCCGTGTCCGGTCGAGCCGCACACCCAGACCCGGACCTCGCTGCTGGAGTTGCCGCCCAGCACCGGCCGGTTGTTGATGAGCGCGACGGACTTGCCGAGTCGGGCCGCGGCGATCGATGCGCAGACCCCCGCGAGGCCACCGCCGACGACCGTGATGTCGGACTGGATCTCCTGCGTACGCATACAGCAACACTCCCCTTTGGTCGGCTACTTCAGGCCGGTGTGGCTCAGCGCCTGCAGAAACTGGCGCTGGAAGAGCAGGAACACGATCACCATCGGGACGATGGAGGAGGTGGCGCCGGCCATGGCGAGACCGGCCGACAGCCCGCCGTCGGCGTCGACGAACTTCGTCAGCCCGAGTGGCAGGGTGAATCGGCTCTCGGTGGAGAGCATGATGAGCGGCGTCTCATAGGAGTTCCACGAGCCAACGAAGCCCAGGATCGCCAGCGCCGCCAGGATCGGTCTGGCCAGCGGGAGGTAGACCCGCCAGTAGATCTGCCATTCGTTGGCGCCGTCGATCCGGGCCGCCTCACCCAGTTCGGCGGGCAGCGACGAGAAGTACTGCCGCATCAGAAATGTCCCGAACACCGTGAAGACACCCGGCAGGATGAGCGCCCACAAGGTGTCGTACAGACCGAGCCCACGGAAGAACATGAAGCGAGGCACCAGCAGTAGCTGCACCGGGACGATGGACGTCGCGATGTAGAGCAGAAAGATCCGGTCCCGACCGCGAAAGCTCAGCCTGGCGAACGCATAGCCGGCCAGCGACGCCGTCAGGAGCTCGCCGAGCACGCTCACCAGCGCGACGACGAGGGAGTTGCCGAAGAAGAGGAACAACGAGTGCTCACCGAACCACACCTCGCTGTAGTTCGCCCAGCGCACCGGATCGGGGACCCACTTCGCGGGGATCGCGAACACGTCGATGTTGCGTTTCAGCGACGACGAGACCATCCACAGGAAGGGGAGGGCGAACAGGATCGCGACCGTCCACAGCACGATGCTGAGCGTCCACCGCCGAAGCGGAGCCGCCGAGACGCCGCTCATGTGTAGAGCCCCCGTCCCCGCTGGTACCGCCACATCACCATGGTCAGCGCGAGTACGCCGACGAAGGTGACGACACCGATCGCCGCGGCGTACCCGAACTTGTAGTACTGGAAGCCGTTTTGGTACATGTAGTAGGCCAGCACGGTAGTCGAGGAGTCACCCGGGCCGCCCTGCGTCAGGAACGCGATCAGGCCGAACCCCTGCGACGTCCCGATCAGCGACGTGATGGCGAGGAATGTCGTGGTCGGCATCAGGCCCGGCCAGGTCACGGTCGTGAACCGGCGCCACACGTTCGCCCCGTCCACCATGGCGGCCTCGTAGAGATCCTGCGGCATGTCCTGCAAGGCGGCGAGGTAGATCACCGCCGTATAGCCCATCGCCGCCCAGACATGGATCAGGACCAGCGCCGGCAGCGCCCACGTGTCCGACACCAGCCAGCCGGGTGGTTCGTCGATGCCTAGGAAGCCCAGGCCCCGGTTGAGCAGACCCGACGTGGGATTGAGTACGAGCAGCCACACCATGCCGATCGCGACCGCGTTGACCATGCTGGGTACGAAGAACACGGCCCGCAGCAGTCCTCGGCCCACTACCGGCTCGTTCAACGCCAACGCCAGCAGCAGACCGAACGCGATCGAGAGGGAGACGCCGAGGCCGGCGTAGAAGATCGTCCGGGCGAGTGCCTTCCAAAAGTTGACGTCGGCGAACAGGTTGGTGAAGTTCGTTATGCCCGCGTACTCGATACCCTCCAGGCCCGAGACGACGTTCCAGTTGGTGAAGGAGATCGTGAGGCCCGCGAGCACGGGCACCAACGTGAAGGCGAGCAAGCCGAGCAGGTTGGGCGCGATGAACAGCCAGGGCACGAAGCGGCGGACCTGCCCGGGCCCGGACGGCCCACCACCGGTCGACCTGACTGATCGGGTCGCCTTGGGCGGTACGACCGGTGCCTGCGTCGTCGTCATCACCCCGCCTTGGCGATGGCGGCGTCACAACGCTTCTTGGCCTCGCGAGCCCATTCCTCCACCGAGATCTTGCCCATGTAGACCTGCTGGTCGAGGGTTGTCATGATGGTGGTCATCTCGACGGCGGCGGTCTGGATCGTGTCGATCGGGACCATCACGCTCTCGTCGAACAACGCGGCCTTGACCGAGTCGATGTCGAAGAGTCGCTCGCCTTGCGGACCGACCGTCGTCTTGACCATCGAGTCGACGTCCAGGCCCTCGCGCAGGATCGGGTAACGCCCACCCCGCACCATGTACTGGCCGCCCTCAGTCGCCCACCACTTGACCAGCGTCCAGGCCGCGTCCTGCTGGGTCGAGCGCTTCGTGATCGCTACGTGGTCGCCGTACTGTCCTGAGTTCCAGTAGTCCTTGCCCGCCTCGGCCACCGGCAGCGGCTTGAGCGTGGTCCTGAAGTCGTGCGGGTATTCCTTGGTGTCGGTGATGTAGCGCAGGATGAACGGCTGGTTGATAAGCATGCCCACCTTGCCGGTGAGGTACGGCGTCTGGGTATAGACCTGCAGCTTCTGCGCCAGGATCTCCGTCATCGGAATCGCCGACTTCTCGTTGATCATGTCAACTCGAAGTTGCGTGCCCTTGGCAAACAGCGGATGGTCGTAGTTGGACTCCGTACCGTCGTTCTTGTACGTGAAGTTGGCGCCGAGTTCCTGGCGGGCCACCGGCGGGATGTCGAACGTGCCGTACACGTTCTGGCCGGACAGCTCCTTCGCGATCTCCCGGAAGTCCTCGTGCGTCCAGTTGTCGGGGATCGTGATGCCCTTAGCGTCCAGCATCGACTGGTTGATCATCACCGTTACCGGGTTGACCACCATGGGGACCGTGTAGACCTTCTCGTCGTAGACGTAGTTGGCCGTGCCCTCACCCGGGTTGAACATCGAGAACGCGTTCTCGGCGGCGATCCGGTCGGTGAGGTCGAGCAGGAGGCCGGCGGTCGCCCGTTTGGTGACCGCGGGCCCGCCGTACGACACGATCACGTCGATCGGCACACCGCCCTGCAGGGACGTGTCCACCTTGAGGTTGCCGGGGTCGTCGTTGACGTAACGCGTGTAGGTGACCTTGATCTTCGGGTACTTCTTCATGAACGCGGCGAACATGTCGTCCGGCCCGCTCTCCCGCGGCACACCGCCCCAGACGTTGAGCGTGCCCGACTCGGCGTCGCCGGCGGAGCCATCACCGCCGGTACCGGAAGCGGGCTGGTCCTTGGCGTTCGTTCCTCCGCATGCCGTGAGGAGGCCGAGGGCGGCACCTGCCCCTGCGATCCCCTTCAGGAGGGCGCGGCGGTCGACGATGACGTTCTCTGCTCGGGCTGCGCTCATGTCGTGACTCCCGTGTCGCGATGGTGGGCGGGGATCCTTCTACTGCAGAGACTTCTCCACGGCGCGTCGGATCTGGAGCAACCAGAGCCGCACGACGTCGTCCGTGGCTACGTCGCGTGGCCCGGTGACGGCTAGTGCGACGGGGTGGTCGGCCGGGTAGTCGATGAGGGTCGCGGCGCCGAACCGGCCGGCATCGTGCCAGCCGTCGATGATGAGGATGTCGTGGTCGAGGAGTTCGCGGGCGCGCTGGAGTGCCTCGGCTTCCGAGGCCGGTGTCGCTTCGCTGTCGCTGGGCCATCCGTGCCGGGACCGCGACAGCGCCAAGGTCTGCAGGGCTTCGGACTCCGGAAGCTCGAGGAGCATCCGCATGCCTGGCGCCGACTGGTGCAGCGGAAAGCCGGCACCCCAGAAGTCCACCGTGTCGTACCCCTCGACCGTACGCAGGAAGTAGAGAATCTGACCCCGCCAAAGGATCGAGAGCGAGATCAGGCATCCACGACACATCGCGGCGGCCTCCTCCATCGCCGCCCGGGGCTTGTGTACCAAGGGAAACGTGGTCACGGCCGAGGCGAGGGTGAGGACGCCGAAGTCCGGCTCGAAGCGGCGGTTGGCAACCTTGCGTACGTATCCGGCCGCGGCCAGGGTGGACAGGATCCGGGACACCGAGCTCTGGTGCAGCCCGACGCGCGCGGCAAGCTCCGTCGGCGACATCGGTTGGCCTTCTTCGACGAGCAGGCGCAAGGTGGCGAGGCCGCGCATCAGTGCCTGGCTGCCCGCGGGCGCACCCGGCTGTGCACTTGACTGGGCACCCGACTGTGCACTCGACTGGCCGCCGGCATCCTCGCCTTGCATGGCCGGAACCTACGATGCGTGACACGCATGGTCAACGAATTCCATGCGAATCTCTGGCCAGCGCCGGACGCTCGCTCCGACGCCGATCAGCGCAGCCGCGAGCCTCGCTCCCGCCACCGCCGCGGTGACATCCCGGTGACCACCTTGAACTGCCGACTGAAGAGGAACACGTCCTGGTAGCCAAGGTCTCGAGCGACTGCCCTGACCGGCCGGGACGACTCGTCCAGACGCAACATCGCGGCCTGGATCCGGCGTCTGACCAGCCAGGTCCTCGGTGCGACTCCGAACGTCTGGCGAAATCGCCGGACGAAGTAGTCCTCGCTGAGGCCGACGAGCCGAGCCAATGCCGCCGATCCGGGGCGCAGGTCCGGTCGCTCGTCGACGTACGACTCCAGTGCCAGGCGCTGGTCGCCGTCGAGCGGAGGCGTCCGGGCGTGCCGAGCAGCGGCGCGGAAGACGCCGGAGAACAGGACGACGAGCAGGGCGCGAAGTCGTTCGGCCCGAAACGGCAGGGCCCCGGACAGCTCGATGACCAGCGAGTCGAACGTGGAGCGCAGATCCCAGGCCGGCGCGACCACGAGGTGGTTGGTCGGGCCGCCGGGCGCGTGAGTCGCCAGCCGGAGCCGGTACAGCGTCAGACCGGTGTCCACGGCTGCATGCAAATCGAATCGGCGCCCGGGTGCCACCCAGAACAGCGAGCCAGCCGCGAGGTCGACCCGTTCGCCCGCGACGGAGCCGACCGCGGAGCCGGCCACGATCAGATAGACCAGGTGTTCTGGCAAGCCCTGTGGGAAGTCCAGCCGCCAGTCGCCGGGGAGCTGGTCGTATCCGAACAGGTCGCCCACCAGCACGTCGCCGTTCGACCCCAGGAGGTCGAGCCATTCCCGCTGCCACGCCGGCACCATGGGTGGATTCTCACACACCGATCCAGTGCAAAACGCGCCACGAGCCAGGGCATGGAGGGGTGGCGACCTGTCAGGCACGATCGACACATGCCGACCACCACGTCCGTACGCGAGACCGCGCCAGCGCCAGCGCCCACGTTGAGCCTGGAGGAGGTCCGGGACTTCCACCGGACCGGGTACCTCGGCCCCTTCACCGCGGTGTCCGTCGACGAGATGGCGCACCTGCGCACCCAGATCGAGGAGACGGTGCTCCCCACCACGGGCCGGAACCCGAAGAACCCGCTGCAGTCCCGTCACCTCGACCACCGGCTGGTCTACGACCTGATCACCAGGCCGGAGATCCTCGGCCGGGTACGCGGGCTGATCGGGACCGACATCGTGGTGTGGGCGTCGTACTTCTTCAGCAAGGAACCCGGCGGGAAAGAGATCCCGTGGCACCAGGACGCCAACTTCTGGCCGATCGAACCGCCGCTGAACATCTCGGTTTGGATGGCGATCGACGAGGTCACGACCGAGAACTCCTGCGTGCAGATCATTCCCGGGTCGCATCGCAAGGTCCTCAGGCATGTGCCCTCGCGGGACGGCATGGCGTTCGGTGAGGAGGTCGACCCGAGCCTGGTCGACACCGACGCGGCCGTGGACATGGTGCTCCGCCCGGGCGAGTTCTTCCTGTTCAACGAACGGATGCTCCACCACTCGCACGCGAACGCCTCGAGCCGGCGCCGGATGGGCCTGTCGGCGAGATACACGGTGCCGTTCGTCGCGCTTCTCGACCAGGACGCTCCGCCGCTGTTTCCCGGCCATACCTGCGTCGTGGTCAGTGGCGAGGACCGGTTCGGCCTCAACCGCTCGGCCGAACCCCCTGCGGAATAAGGGCAAACCGGCCCGCTGCGCGTCGCCGGGACGTCGCCGTCAACACGAGCTAGGCGTCTGGGAGCTCCGCCCGATCGTGGGCGACGCGTGGCACCTGCGTGGCAAGCTTGCCGCCGCTGATGTCGATGAGCGTGCCCGTGATGTAGCTCGCCTGGTCCGAGGCGAGGAAGCAGACGAGGTTGGCGATGTCGTCCGTCGATCCCCAACGCCGGATCGTCAGCAGGTCCAGGAGCCGGTCCTGCTCGTCGGATGGGCGTTCGGCGAAGTGGTTCATCTCGGTCGGGATCATGCCCGGCGCGTACGCGTTGGCGGTGATGTTCCACGGGCCGAGCTCACCGGCGAGCGCACGGGTGAAGTGCGCGACGGCTGCCTTGGACGCGGCGTAGGCCGCGTGTCCGACCGTGGGGACGACGGCCGCGAAGGACGAGGCGTTGATGATCCGACCCGACCGCTGCCGCTTCATGACCGGGACCACCGCCTTGCACAGGAGGAACGCGCCGGTCAGGTTGACGTCCAGGCAGGCACGCCAGTGTTCCTCGGCGAGGGTGTCGACCGAGCCAGGTGCGGTGACGCCGGCGTTGTTGACCAGGATGTCGATCCGCCCGTGCCGCTCCACGATCTCGTCGACCACCTGCGCGACGCGTTCCCGGTCGGTGACATCGCAGACGAACTGGCTGGCTGGCGGGTCGGCGTACGCACCCAACTGCGCGGCGAGCGCGTCGAGGTTGGACTGGTCGACGTCGAGTGCAGCCGTGGTGGCGCCTTCGCGCGCGAGCCGGAGTGTGAGATCGCGTCCGATGCCGCGACCGGCACCGGTGACCACGGCGACGCGCCCCTGCAGGTCAATGAGCATGGGAGACCTGGTGTCCGCAGGGCATTGGTCGCGCGGAACCGGACGGGAATTTGCCTACCATGCCTGCGCAGCCTAGCCAGTCGGCCGCGCACGGTTGTGAGTCGGTGCTGTCGGTGGGGCGTGCCAGAGTGGCTGGATGGCAGACGCAGCGGGTTGGCCCGATGCCGCGTACGACGTGTTGGTGCGGCTCGAAGGTGATCCGTCCGCGGCCACGTTGGAGGCCTGCCGAGACGACCACGAACGGCTGGTTCGTCGCCCGATGGAAGACCTCTGCCAGGCACTCGGTGTCGTGGGCGGATTCGGCCGGGCATACGTCTCGGGCCTGAGCATGAATCCGGTGATGTGGCAGCACACCTGGGCGACGGTCTGGATCGCCCGCCGGGTACGCATCACCGTACGTTTCGATCTCGACGGCCTGGAGGTGGAAGGCGGCTGGACCGGCGCGGCAGAGGGCCAGCTGACCCGCTACCGGATGGCCGCGGCGGCCGATGACAGCGGGGCCGAGTTGGCCGAGGTCATGGCCGATCTGAAGGGCGCCGGCTACGAGTTGGCGGGCAGACCGATGCTGCGGGTGCCTCGTGGTTACTCGGAAGACCATCCCCGCGCCGACCTGCTTCGCCACCGGGCGGTGCTGGCCCAACTGGGACTCGGCGCAGGCCCGTGGCTGCACTCGCCCGAGGTGGTCGAGCGGGTAGGTGACGCGTTCGATCCCCTTGTCCCGTTGGCCGCGTGGTTCGTCGACTACGTGGCGGTCGCCGGATTCTCTGCTGTGACGTAGGCGTCGTCGGCCGGTGTTGGATACGCACGCAGGCTCCACAGGTGCGAAGTCGCCAGCCAGAGGGTGCCAAGTCCCGCACCGACGGCGCCGATCACGAGAGTCGTCGTGACACCCAGCGTCGCGGCCAGGCCCGCTCCCGCCAGCGAGCCGAGTGCCTCTACGCCGACGACGACGAACAGCACGCTGGAATTGACCCGACCGCGTAGCCGATGGGGGATGAGAAGCTGCTGGGTCGTTTCCTGGTGGACCTCCCAGAGCGTCCAGCCAAACGCGTTGACCAGTCGCGCGGCGATCAGGATCGGCAGGGCGAACGGACCCGCGACCGCGGCAAGCGGCAGAAGGGCGATACCGGCACCGCGGAGCGCTGATCCACCGATGGTGGCCCGTCCAGGTGTGAGGCGCCGGCCGATCCGTGGTGCCACCAGGGCGGCGAGAACGCCGCCGAGGCTTCCCACGGTAAAGATGAGGCCGATGACACTCGGGCTGATCTGCAGGTTGCGGGTGAAGAAGACGAGCAGGACGGCGTACGCGACGGAATAGAAGAACGAGTAGGTGGCATCGGCCAGCGTGAAGGCGCGCAGGATCGACTGCCGCCAGACGAAGACCAGGCCGCGCGGAAGAGATCTCCAGGCGGCTGCGCGCCTCTCGGCGGCCGGTGCGGGTTCTGGCCGGCGGATTCGCCAGACGCACACACCGGCAACGAGAAGGGACACGCTCTGGACGATGAGCGCCATCGGTGCGGTGAGCACCTGCACTGTGAGGCCGGCGAGGCTGGGCCCGGCCGTACGGGTGATCCCGTCGGTGGCGGCCAGCTTGGCGTTCCCGTCCGCAAGGCTGTCACTTTCGACCAGCGACGGAAGGTACGCGCGGTAGGCGATCCCGAAGCAGACGTCGAAGACGCCGACGCCGAGAGCCACCACGTACAACTGGCTCATCGTGAGGATGTCCAACCCGGCAGCCAGGGGCACCGAGGCGAGCAGGGCGGCGCGCCCGACGTGCACGCAGATGAGCACCTGTCGGCGGCGCATGCGGTCGACGACTATCCCGGCGGACAGGCCGAGAAGCAGCCACGGCAACGGTCCGGCCGCCATCAGGAGCCCTACCTGAGCCGGACTCGCGTCCAAGGTGACGATCGCGACCAACGGCAGTGCGAGCCTGCCAAACTGAATGCCCAGCAGGGATATCGACTGCGCGGACCACAACTTCACAAAGTCCCGGTCGCGCGAGAGTCCTGAGCTTGAACGTAACAAGGGCACACCCCTTCCAGGTGTGCCCGCCCCAGCCCTGTACGCGGATGTGGAATTGTGCGGCCGCGGCCAGTATGTGAAGGACGGGTCGAAGCTTCGAGCCCGGACCCAAGCCGGCGGAGGCCTCGCAGCCTAGACCGGCCCCTTCCACGGTGCAACCAACCGGTGCATGTCATGCTCGGCTGAGCCGACCGGCCGACGAGGGGAGTGCACGTGTCCCGTTACGACGAGATCTTCGCAGGAATCAAGGACGTACTGGTCCACAACTGGCCGAGCGAGGACGTGCCCAACAGCCTTGCCGAAGCCGGCTACAGCGTGACTGTCTACGGCGGACCGGAGCCCGACGACATCTTCCGGCACGAGGTGAGCGACGGGCAGAGCGTCGTCACGCGTACCGGCACGCCACCCGAGCACGCGGATCTCGTCTACGTCCTACCGTGGCCCGGCTACTTGCTCGACGTGGATCTCCCGCGCATCGTGGACCAGGCGCGGGCGATCGGTGCGACGACACTGTGGTACCAGTCCGCGCTGGCCGCGGAGGGCGTCCAGGATCCCCACGGCTGTTGGCTGCCGGAGGACGAGGCCAGGCACGTACGCGAGATCGTCGAGGGTGCTGGCCTTCGCCTCGTCGCGGACGCGTATATCGCCGACGCCGTCCGCGATGCGGGACTTCAGCCGTAGCGGCAGCCTGATCCCGGCGGAGGCGGCGATCCAAAGCAGGAGTGGGATTGCGCCGGGCGGCTCGGGTGGGCAACGCTGCGAGGGTGGCAACCTCGAGTGTCAGCATCCGCCCCTACGATGCGGCGCTCAGCCAGCCGACCATTGCGTTCCTGATCGACTGGGTGACCGCCAGCCTGCCGGGTGCGCACGAGCACCTGTCCGACCACCCGTCCGGACGAGGGTCCAGCTTCGTCGCCATGGTCGGTGATCAGGTCATCGGCATCGTCACCATCACGTGGCGATCGCGCTATGCCGGCTTCAGAGACCGGGGCATTCCGCTGCTTCACCAGATCTCGGTGGCCCAGGGTTACCGGCGACAGGGAGTCGCGACCCGCCTGATGGATGCCGCGGAGCAACTTGCCCGCGACCGCGGGATCGCCATACTGGGCATCACTGTCGGCCTGTTCGACGAATATGGTCCGGCGCAGCGGATGTATGCGCGACGGGGCTATGTGCCGGACGGACGCGGCGCCTGTCTCGGCGCGGTACCCGTCGCCGAGGGAGACGAAGTGGTTCTGGGCCACGATCTCATCCTGTGGCTCACCAAAGACCTGACGGCGGCCGGGTCCAGTTAGGCGGGTCGGCGTTCGGTGGTCGGCGTTCGGTGGTCGGCGTTCGGCCTTCATGATCATGCGTCGCAAAACTGGGTTCCGCCGCTCGATCGAGCCGGTTTCCTGACGCATGATCATGAAGTCGAGCTGGCCAAGCCAAGCCCGACCGCCCGCTCGGCCACTTGTTCTGCCGACCCGCTCGGGCCCTCGGGCCCTCAGTCCCTCGGTCAGCCTCGGTCGGCGAGGTGGCGGCCGGCCAATGTCGCGAGTTCCGTGCGATTCGCGACGCCGAGTTTCCCGTACACGTGGGACAGATGCGTCTTCACGGTCGCGCGGCCGATGAACAGACGGGCGCCGATCTGCGGGTTCGTCAGGCCCTCGACGACGAGACGGACCACCTCGAGCTCGGTCGGTGTGAGGCTCGCCCAACCGCTGGCCGGCCGGTCCCTCGGCCCGCGGGACCGCGTCGCGTACGCCATCGCCTCGTCCAGCGACATCGCCGCACCCTCCTGCGACGCGGCCCGGAATGCCTCATCACCAAGTGCTTCCTGAACAGCGCCGACGAGTGCCTCGTGGTCGGCCCGGTTGACCCTGGCACGCGGGTAGCTCATCTCCGCGCGTCCATCGTCACTCGCCGCCAGGAGCCGAGCCGCCTCCGCGTGGCTGCCGAGCCGGGTGGCGAGGCCTGCCAGGGCTTCGAGGCTGTCGACATAGAACGTTCGCATGCCGTGCGCCATCCGGATCGCGAGCGCCTCCTGGTGCAGGTCTGCCGCCCGGGCGGGATCGGTGTCGGCGACGAGACGCGCCTGTTCGTCCAGGGCCTCCGACAACGGGTATGGGGCGCCGAACGACCGGGCCAGCTCGACCCCTCGCTCCGCCTGCGTGGTTGCTTCATCGATCCGGCCGAGCCGCCGCAGGGCCTCGATCAGACCCGGGAAACTCCGGGTCGCCGTCCAGTTGTCGATCTGCGGAGCCAGGAAGCGCGTCCCGCGTTCGAACCACCGGACCGACGACTCGAGGTCGCCGGCCCACAGGTCCAGCAGTCCGAGCGTCACCATGAAGCCGACGACGTCGACGTCGGGTGCCACGTCGATCGAGCGGACGATCGGTTCCATCAACGCCCGCGCACCGTCCAGGTCGCCGGCGAGTCCCTTGGCCAGCGCGACGTTGCCGGTGTTGGTACCCACCGCGAAATAGTCACCGAGCGGTTCGATGACCTCCAGCATCTTGTCGCCGATCTCGACAGCTCTGGTGACGTTGCCCCGGAACAGGTCGGCGTACAGCTCGACACCCAGGGCGAACGCCGCACAGAAGCGGTCGCCGCGCGGCTGGGTCAGCCCGTAGCCCTGCCGGGCCAGCGCCACCGCCTCGTCGTGCCGGTCGCGGGTCGTGAAGGAGTACGCCGCCAGGATCAGGCCCCAGTCGCGGGCGAACGGATCGCCCGCGGCCACACCGAGCGCCTGACCTTCCCTGGCGAGCGCCTCGCAGCGTTCGAAGTCGAAGAAGAACGGGAGGTAGCCCGCCATCAGAAGACATCTGGCCCGGGTGCGGTCGTCGCCACCTTCCTTGGCGAGTTCCATTCCCGCGGTGGCAATCTCGGCGGCCATGCCGATCCGGCCGCTCACCATGCCCAGCATCGCCTTGCCGGCCAGCAGCCTGGCCTGGACGAGCGACCGATCGTTCGGCGCGAGCCCGATGGCCTGGTTCAGAAATCCCAGCCCCTCGTGGGCATGCCCGTGCAGGAACCACAGGCGGGCCATCGCCGCGACCAACCGGCGTCCCCGTTGCGGATCGTCCGCCGCGAGCCCCCACCGCAGCGCCGCCCGGATGTTGTCGTGGTCGGTCTCCAGCAGCACGGCGCCAGGTGTCCTGGTCGCGTTCCAGCTCCGGCTCGGCCCGCTCGGCCAGGCCGAGGTAGAAGTCGAGGTGCCGGTCGCGGACGGCAGCCGTCTCGCTCGCAGTTTCCAGACGTTCCTCGGCGTACTGGCGCACCGTGTCCAGCAACCGGTAGCGCGCCTCGTTCGCGCCCTCGTCGACGATCACCAGCGACTTGTCGACCAGGCGGCCCAGGATGAGCAGCGGATCGTGGTCGGCCTCGTCGCTCTCCCCGCACACGGCCCGCGCGGCGTCGAGCGTGAAGCCGCCCGCGAACACGGCCAGTCGGCGGAACACCACCCGGTCGGCCTCGTCGAGCAGGTGATGGCTCCACCGCAGGGAAGCCCGCAACGTCTGGTGTCGCGCGCTCACGCCGCGGGGGCCGCCGGACAGCAGGACGAACCGGTCGTCAAGGCCGGCCGCGATCTGCTTCGGCGTGAGTACGCGTACCCACGCGGCGGCAAGCTCGACTGCGAGCGGGATGCCGTCCAGCCGCTGGCAGATCCGCTCGACGCTGTGCTCGTCGGCGTCAACCCGAAAGTCCGAGCGCACCAGAGCCGCGCGTTCGGTGAACAGTCGTACGGCGTCGTCGTCAACCAGCGACGGGACTCGCCACACGAGCTCGCCGGGCACCCGCAGCGGCTCGCGGCTGGTGGCCAGCACCGATACGTCTGGGCAGGTACGCAGCAAGGCGTCGACCAGGCTCGCGCTCGCGTCCAGGACGTGCTCGCAGGTGTCCAGGCACAACAACATCTGTCGGTCCCGCAGCTGCAATGCCAACGCCTGCAGCGGATCGGCCGACGGTTCGATCAGCGCACGGACGGCGGCGGCGGTCAGACCTGCGACCAACGACGAGTCGGACACCGAGCCGAGGTCGACCCACCACACACCGTCCCGCCAGCGGGCGCCCAGAGAGTCGGCGGTTCGGATGGCGAGTCGGGTCTTGCCACATCCACCTGCGCCGGCGATCGTCATCAGCCGGGTCGTCGACAGCAGCCGCTCGACCTCGTCCAGTTCTGCGTCGCGCCCGACGAAACTGGTCAGCTGGGTCGGCAGGTTGTCGGGCATCGGCTCACCGGATCCAGGTGGTCGACGGTGCTCGACATGCGGCGTTCACGCGTCCATCCTGCCTTGTCCGCTCTGACTCGGCCCGGTCACGAGGGCGCGGTCTCGTATCCCACTGCCGTCTCGGCCGTATCGAACGAGGGCCGCATCGCAATGTCCAGGCGGGTCGCCAGGCTCCGCGCGAACGTCGCCGTCAGGTGGTGGGCATCGCGCCAGATGATCAGGTTTCCGACCGTCGGTGTGCACCTGGCCGCAGGGCAGATGGCATCGGTGAGATCGACGAGTTGTACGCCTGGCAGTCCCGTGCTGGCCCGGACCTGGGCGTTGGCGGACCGCCGCATCGCCTCGGCCTTCGACAGCGCGCACCGGTTCAGGGCGCGCGGATGGGCGAGGATGCAGGCCGGGACATCGAATCCCATCCGCGGCGTGTTGCGGATGACCGCGACCGGGGTGCCGGTCTGCTGCACCGCTTCCCAGCTCCGGCGCAGGCCCGCCACGTAGCGTCGGTCGCCGGCGGTGTTGCTCAACACCTTGCCGCCGCGCATGACCCGGTAGTTGTCGCTGCCGCTGGTGACCAGCAGGTCGGGCCGGTCCGGGCCGGTGAGGTGTTCGAGCAGGGACTCGTTCCAGGCGGTGCATGACCGGTAGGGCCCGGACGCGTCCTCGACCGCGATGTCGGCGCTGATGAAGCCGCAGGCCGACTTCGTGTACGTCTCGAGCCGCCAGCCGTGGCGCCGAGCCAGGACGGCAAGTGCCGGCTGCCACTGGGCGGCGTGCGAGTCGCCGACGAGGGCCATCACCCGATCGGATCGCAGGTCACCGAACGCACACGACTGCACGGTGTCGTCGTCGTACTGGTGGCAGCCGGGGGCGTACCCACCGCCCTTGTCGTCCGCCGCCACGTGCGGATCGGGTCGAACGGAGGCCAGGTCGATGCGCAGAGCGGCGGGCTTGTGCCGGGTGGCTCCGGCCTTCGCGGTTGGCCGCCGCTCCTTGGCGTCGTTGCCGGACGCACCCGCAGGCGGCGGTGTGTCCGTGGTCGCCGAGTCCGCTCGGTCGGAACGGGTCGCGCTCCCGCTGGCTGCCGTCGTGCCACCGGTCGGGAGCGACAGGGACACGTACACGAGCGCGCCAACGACCAGAGCGGCGACGACAAATCCGGATATGACCGGATTCAATCCGGCGAATCGGTACCCTCGGAGGGCTCTCGGTCGTCGCACCACGCCGGGCATCCTGACCCGGGAGGGTGGCCGTAGTCCACCGCAACGCCATGGACGGCCAGTCCTTGTGCCTTATTGCACACCTACCGAGCCGGCTCGACAAAAATCTCCGCAGCTGCGAGCCTGGGACGATGGGGATCTGGATCATCATCGGCCTTGTGGTCATAGGAGTGGGACTCGTCCTGGTCGGCAAGATTCGCGCGCGCGGCGGCATCGCACTCTCCCGCGAGGGAAGGGACCGCCTGGCGCAGGCACAGCGCGAGCAGGGGAAGAACGACTCGGGGCCTCAGCCAGGAGCAGAGTTCAGCGGCGGCTGGCCCGGCGGCGCCTGAGGTTCCGGTTGGCCAAGGCCCGACGGCTGGGCCACGCTCCTCTGCCCTACGCCTGAAGCACGGCGAGCGCACTGCTGGGCCCGGCCGGTGACCGGGCCCAGCAGTTTCGGCGTACCGCCCTATCCCGCTCGCCGTCCCAGCGGCAGCCGGGACCGCGTGAGCAGGCCCGCGCCGACAACGACGAGCAGGGGTACGCCGAGGACGACCAGTCCGAGCAGTGACCAGGGCACGTCGATCACTGGCACAGCCTGGCCGTTGTCGAGGGGCTGTGGCCAGGTAAGGGCGATCGCTGGTACGGCGCCGACCAGCACGCCGAACCCTGTGCCCAGGATGCCGATCAACCCTGCCAGTGCCATTGCAATGCGACGTCGGGCGCCGGGTGACGCGCCCACCGCCGCCAAGGTGGTGATGTCGGGGCGGGCGTCGTCCAGGGCGAGAGCGGTCGCCGTCGCCGTGCCGACCAGGACGACCAGCCCGCCGATCAGGCCGATGATCAGCAACAGAGGCTCGGACGGCTCGTCGTAGCCGCCTTCGACGGAGATGTCGCCCCGGTAGCCGAGCCCCTGCATGAGCTCGCGGACGCGCGCCTCCTGGTCCTTGCTCACCTCGGGAACGCCGGGCGGAACGACGAGTCGGTCGGCGATCAGGCTCAGGCCCAGTCGTTTCGCGGTCTGCGGGCTCACCACGAAGTCGGCGGCATAGGTGCGGTCAGTGCGTAGGGCGGTGTCGCTGAGTGCGGCGGCAGGCAGTCGCACCTTGCGAACGCCGGATACTGAGTCCGCTTCGGGATCTGTCTGGATGTACGTCGCGATCTGGATGGTGTCCCCCGGCGACTCGGCGGGCCAGTCGAGGATGAGAACACCGCCCTCGTCCAGTACGCGTCGCTGCTCTTGCGACAGCGGGCGTCCGCTGAGCGCGGCCAGGGTCGGCGCGTCGGCGGCGGCCACCCCGGAGATCAGGCCGCCGATGCCCTGGGGTCCCTCGAAGGTGCAGGTGCGCGGATCCGGCTTGCTGCACCCGGGCTCCAGCACAGTGGCGCTGCGTGGTTCTACTCCCTGCGGGTACCACGGTGGTTTCCAGACCGTCCGCAGCGCTCGACCGGGCAGTTCACCGCGTATCTTGTCCGCGATCACCTTCGCGTCAGCCGGCAACGTCTCTTGGTCGAGCTCGATGGTCATGGTGCCGGCTGCCGTACGCGGCTCGTAGTCGCGACGGTCTCGTTCGAACGTGCTGGCCGAGCCGACGCCTATGACCGTGGCGCCCGCGACCACCGCCATTACCGCGGCCACGGCCGGGGTGGTGCGCGTGCGATTCCGAGCGCTGTCCCGGGCCGCGTAGCGCAGCGAGACCGGAAGGTACCTGCTGAGCCTGCCGGCCAGTCCAATGACCGCTGGCGTGAGCATGATCGCGCCGGCGATCATCGTCAGCGTCCCGAACATGATCGTCCACTCCGCTGCCGGGCCCCCGCGCCCCAGTGCGAGGACTGCGGCTGCACCTGCCGCGACAAGTACCAGGCCCTTGATCGGCAAGCCGCGACGGGACCGCGGCTCACCGGGCCGTCCGGCCAGCGCTGTCATCGGATTCTGCGTGGCCGCTTGCCGAGCGGGAACGTAGGCGGCGGCGAGTGCGGCGAACGTTCCGACGACCAGCAGCGCACCCAGGTCCAGCGGCACGACCTTCAGCGGCGTGATGTCGTGGCCGAGCAGGTCGCTCCAGAGTGAAGACGTCATCGTTATCAGAGTCGCGGCGAGGACGATGCCTCCCACCGCGGCGCAGAGGCCGAGAATCGCCGCCTGGGCGAGTATGACCCGGTTGACGTCCGCCGGCGTGCTGCCGACGGCGACGAGCAGCGCCAGCTGCCGGCGGATGCGACGGGTACCGACGGCGAAGGCTGGTCCGGCGAGCAGTACGACCTCGAGGAGCACGCAGGCGATGGTGACCCCGACGAGCGCGTTCCTGGCCAGATCGCCGCGCTCGACCTCGAAGTCCGGCGGGAGCTCGCTGAGCGGTGGCGGCGACTCGATCACGGCACGCGAGTCCACGACCAACCCGTGGGTGTTGAGCTGCTGGACGTCGGGCCACGTGATTGCCCGCCCGCCGGTGTCGACGAGGTAGCTGATCCCCTCATCCATGGTGGGCTTGCCGAGAACCGCACCAGACTTGGCCACGATCTGGGCTGAGTCGAGGTCGGACGGGTTGCGTACGACGCCGACGACCGCGTAGTGCTTCTGCTCCGCGGTGCCGATGTGGCCGTCCGCGTCGATCGGGATTCTGGTGCCCGGGCCGAAGCCGAGGCCGGCGAGGTCAGGGGAGACCGCGACCTCGGCGGCCGTACGCGGGGCACGGCCGTCGACGACGATCCCCAGTCCGGCTGTCCGCTCGTCGCCGAGGTCGTACTCGTGGACCCGCACGGCCGTCGGACCGGAGTTCGTACCGACCAGTGCGCTTCCTCTGCGTACCAGAAGAGCGTCGCCGCCGGTGAGTTCTGCGACCCGCTTGGCTGTCATGGTGCGGTCGGCGGGCTCGGTGACCCGGTCGCCGCCGCTGTTCTGGTCGCCGAGGAAGTCCTGCTGCATCTGGAGGCCGTGGGCCGTCACGATGGCGTCGGTCGGACCCATGGTCCGCAGGGAGGGCTCGCCCGGGGCGAGGTCGGCACTACGCAGGACCAGCGACAGTCCGGCGCCGAGGAGAATCGGGACGCCGATCATCGCCAGGACGAGGGCGGTACGGGCCTTGGCGCGGAGCAGATCTCTGCGGGTCAGCCGCAGGGCGAGCCGCCAGGTCGAGCGCCGGGGACCGCCGACCCTCCTCTCTTCTGTCCAGGTCATCGTCGTGCCTCCAGAACCGAGATGGAACCAAGCGGCTGTTCTGTGTCGTCGACGGCCAGACCGTCGCGGAGGAACACGGTTCGGTCGGCCCAGCCGGCATACCGTGCTTCGTGTGTCACGAGAAGGCCGGCGGCTCCTGCGTCGATCCGCTCCCGGAGGACGCGCATGACGCGTTCACCGGTCTCCGAATCGACCGCTCCCGTTGGCTCGTCGGCGAGCACCAGGCGCCGGTTGCCCACCAACGCGCGGGCGATCGCAACGAGTTGTTGCTGCCCGCCGGCCATGTCGTCGGGAAATCGGCTGGCGACCTCGGCGACTCCGACCTCCGCGAGCATCTGGAGGGCCTCGTCGCGCGCTCGCCGCGCCGCTACGCCGTCCAGTTCGCGGGGGAGTGAGACGTTCTCGACGCCGGTGAGCGACGGGATCAGGTTGAAGTCCTGGAACACGTACCCGACGAAACGGCGGCGTAGCATCGCGAGATCGGCTCTGGAGTGGGCGGCAAGGTCCCTGCCCTCGACGTGGACCGAGCCGGACGTCGGTGTGTCCAGCCCACCGGCAAGATGGAGCAGCGTCGACTTCCCGGAACCGGACGGTCCCATCACCGCGACCAGTTCGCCGGGATGGACGACGAGGCTCACTCCGCGCAGCGCGTCGACGGTCGTGGTGCCCTGATGGTGCACCTTGGTCACGTCGTCCATAGCGAGGATCGCGTCGTCGGGTAGGTCCGGGGACTGATCTTGTATCTGCGGCTCATGTGTGCCGGTCATGGCTCGGGTCCTCCGTGTCTTGGGCGCCGTGTGTCGGGGCTGTGTGGTGAGGCTGTGTGGTGGAGCTGTGTGTTGGGGGCGCTGTGTGTGTAGACGCTTTGTCCTGGCCGGTGGATGACGTGGTGGAGCAGTGCGGAGGTTGCACCTAGCGGGTGGGACGCCGCTGGGACTCGGAGCGGGTGAAGCGGGACTCGCAGTGGTCAAGCCAGCGGACTTCGGCTTCCGCCTGGAAGATCGAGGCGTCCACGGCGAGCTGCCAGGACAGGTCCGCGTCCACCTCGCCGTCGCCGGCCTTGCGCTTGTGCCGAGTCAGGTCCTGCAGGGCGCGTACGGTCGCTGTCCGCTGGTTCTGCACGATCGCCGCCACGTCCGCGCCGGGCACAGCCAGCGCCAGCGTGAGCTTGATGGTGAGCTCGTCGCGTGACCGGGCCTGGCGGGGTACCGGAGTTGCGAACCAGTCCTCGAGCGCGGCGCGCCCCTTGTCGGTGATCTCGTACCGCGCACGACCCTCGTCATCGGCGCCGATGCCGGCGACGAGACGGTCGCGTTCGAGCCGGGCGAGAGTCGTGTAGACCTGCCCGATGTTCAGGGGCCAGGTGTCGCCCGTCGTGCGTTCGAACTCGATGCGCAGTTGGTAGCCGTACTTCGGGCCGGAGTCGAGTAGGGCCAGCAGCCCGTACCGGATGGACATACCTACTGAGTATGCATACTGAGTATGCATCTGGCAAGAGCGCGCGGGCGCGAACGCTGCTGCCAAACTTGTCCGGATGTATCCGACCTATGTCTTCGTCCACGGCGCGTTCGCCAACTCGTTCCACTGGCTACCGATGCAGCGTGAACTGGGCCTCCGCGGTCACCGCACCGTCGCCGTCGACCTCCCGGGCCACGGTTTCCAGGCGCCGCACTCCTTGGCGTACCAGAGCCCGCAGAACGAGTCGGCGCTCGCGACCGCGCCCAGCGCGCTCGCCGATGTGACGCTGGCCGACAACGTGGCGTACGTGGTCGATGTCGTACGCCGAGCCGCGGAGAACGGACCGGT
Source organism: uncultured Actinomycetota bacterium (assembly GCA_963720325.1). GTDB lineage: Bacteria > Actinomycetota > Actinomycetes > Propionibacteriales > Actinopolymorphaceae > Thermasporomyces. Next base: position 505,016 of record CAVRFE010000002.1, read on the forward strand.
GATCCTGGTCGGACACAGCCGCGGGGGACTCACCATCACCGGCGTCGGCAACTCCGTGCCCGAGCTGATCCACCGCATCGTCTACATCTCGGCGCACTGCTGCGTCGACATGACACCGCTGGAATATGCGCAGACCCCCGAGCACGGCGAGCCGTCGATGCACGAGGGCAACACGGCACCGGTCGGAAACCCGCTGCAGATCGGTGGCCTCCGACAGAACTGGCGCAGTCTCGACGAGGCGAAGGTGGCGTCGTTGAAGAACGTGCTGCTGGCCGACGGCACCGAGCAGGAGTTCCTGGCATTCCTCAATTCGCTCGACCCGGAGGAGAACCTCGACGTCGGCGGTCCCGACGACCGGGCGCAGGCCGAGACCTGGGGCCGCATCCCGCGTACGTACATCCGGCTCACCCGCGACCTGGGTCTCCCGATCGCCCTGCAGGACCGCTACATCAACGATGCGGACGCGCTCACGCCGGACAACCCGTTCGACGTCCACTCGGTCGCCAGCAGCCACGTCGGCTTCCAACTCCACCCCGACGAGGTGGCCGCGATCCTTGCCGGGATGGCGCGCTGAGGCCTCACGCGGCGTCGGCCGACCGACGCCGGGCGGCCAGCACGGTGAGAAGCACCAGGGTCAGACCGAGGGCGATCCCGAACACCCACCACACCTCGTGGCGCAACGATCCCGCGAACGCGTCGTAGACGGCAGCGACGACGGTTCGTTCGTCGGCCCGAAGCTGCTCGAGATAGGGCTGGCGGGCCTGGGCCAACGCGTATGCGAGTGCGCCCATCGCTGCGGCCGACCCCGCCGCGAAGCCGAGCAGGACCGGCGTGCGTCGTGTCGCGACGGCCAGCGCCAGCAGGAGCGCGACGCCGGCAACGATGGGCATGCCCACCGCGAACGTCCGGATCGCTCCATACCACTCGCGGGCGGTCGACACCGTGGTGTCCGGTACGACGACAACGCGGGTGGACGGCGGCCGGACCTGGGCGGCGACCTGGAGCCCGTCGGCGACCAGGCGGCGTTTGACCTCCTCGATCAGCGGACGGAGGTCAACGACGACGTTGCCCGGCGCGGTGCCGGAGACGATGGCGTCGCGGGTGTCCCGGAGCGCGGACGCCCAGACCCGGTCCGCCACCGGACTTGCGAGAGTGTCGCGTACCTCCTTCTCGACCAGCGCGGAGAGCGCCGCGTCGACGGGCTTGACGGCGCCTCGGACCTGGTCGAGAAGCTCGGACGGTACGCCGAGTTCGGCGAGGGCATCCAGGCCCTGGTTGCTCAGGCGCGGTAGGTCGACGGCTCGTCGTACTTCCGTTGTCACCCGGGACGCCACCACCGCCTGGACCTCGGCGTCCTTGATCAGCGGGCCCGCACTTTCGGTGTATCTCTCGGTCCGCAACTGCCGGTCGGCCCACTGCGCGGGTACGGCGGCCAGCACCGCGAGGCAGCCCACGAGCACCAGCATTCCCGCTCCGACGCCACGTCCGCTCATGCCACCCAGGATGACATCGCGCGTGCCGGCAGGCGCCCTGGCGCCGCAATCGGCATTGCCGCGGGGCTACGGACCGGTGATCGCGCGCACCGTGCGACGACCCACCGACAGCCGAGATCCGCCGACAGCCGGTGCTCGACCACCGTGGTGGATAACGGCCCACGGTTCGACGGTGCGGTGGGCCCTTTGTGCGCACGCTCGGGGTGGTGCTGCCGCGCTCTACGAAGCCTTCCTTGCGGTAGCGCGTGTCGATGACCGGCCGGCGGACTTCGACTTCGCGGACGACTTCTTCGCCGTGGACCTCTTGCCGGCTGATCGCTTGGCAGTGGCCTTCTTGGTAACAGTCGTCTTGCTACTCGGTCGCTTGCTGGCTGCCTTCTTGGTGCCTGCCCTCTTGGTGCCTGCCCTTTTTGTGGCTGCCTTCTTGGTGGTCGTCCGTTTGCTCGCCGACTTCTTTGTGCCTGACGTCTTGGTGGTCGGGCGTGCGGCCGGCGCTCTGCGCGAACGGCTTGTACGCCCACCCTTGGCCTGGTCGACGCTGCGTTGCAGGGCCTCCATCAGATCGACGACGTTCTCGTCGGCAGTGGTCGGCTGCTCCACGGACAACTCCCGTCCCTTCGCCTTGGCCTTTACGAGAGCGAGCAGGCGCGTACGGGAGGTGTCCTTGTAGCGTTCGGGTTTCCACGGCGTGGTCAGCTGCTTGATCAGGCTGATCGCCGTCGTCATCTCACGGGTGCCCTTCTTGTGTGCGCGCGGGAGCTCGTCGACTGCCTTGTCGGGATCGCGTACCTCGTCGGCGAACAGCAGGGTCTCCAGCACCAGCACGCGTTTCCACGTCCGAATCGCCGCGAGATACTCCTTGCCGCGCATGATGAACGTCCCGATGGCCGCGAGCCCGGTCTCCTGCATGGCGTCACGCAGCAGCGCGTAGGCACCATGGGCGCTCTCGCCCCGCGGTGCGAGGTAGTAGGTCTTCTCGAAGTAGACCGGGTTGACCTCGGCGAGGTCCACGAAGTCGGTGATCTCGATGCTGCGCGACTTGTCGAGCTCGGCCGCGGCGACCTCGTCCTGGGTGAGCGTGACGAACTTGTCGCCAGGAAGGTCGTACCCCTTCACGATGTCGTCGTAGTCGACCTCGCGGTTGGTGCCCTCGGCGACCCGCTTGTAACGAATGCGCGCGTTGGATCCCTTTTCGCGCTGGTGGAACGACACGTCCTTCTGCTCGGTGGCGCTGATCAAGCCCACCGGGACGTTCACTAGCCCGAAGCTGAGCGATCCGCTCCAGATTTGCCTGGCCATAGCTCACGTCCTCTTCACATGCCCGATCGCTGGCCAGCCGATGGTGCTGGTATCCAGGTGATACCTGACAGCGCGTCCGCCAAACTCCCGCCCCTTGATCGCGGGTCGTCTCGGCTACCCGGCTCGCAGGGTCTCCCGCGTCGTGCGTTTAGTGGTGGCCTGCACGGGCATCAGGAGGCACCGGCCCCGGCTGGCGTGCAGCCGCCGGGGCATCATCGTCACGTCGAGTCCCACGACCGTGACAGAGAGGTCGGATTGTGGACTTTCAGACTGCGACGGGTAGAGATGCCGAACTCGCCGCACAACAGGCGGCGCAGAGTCTCCCTGTCCAGTGGCTGGGCCGGGTCGGTCTTGTCGCGTACGGCGTCGTCCATCTCCTCGTCGCCTACCTCGCGGCACGCGTGGCCATTGGTACCGGAGACAGCGAATCCACCAGCACGGACAAGGCGGGCGCCTTGCAGACCCTCGCCGGTCAGCCCGGCGGGAAGGTGCTGCTGTGGCTGGTCACTGTCGGCCTGGCCGCGCTGGTCTTGTGGCAACTGGCCGAGGCCGTGTGGGCTCACCGCGGTATTTCAGCCGGACCAAAGCGAAACCTTCGCCGGATCGGCAACGCCGCCGAGGCTGTCGCCTTCGGCTACCTCGCCTTCACCGCCGGCAAGGTGGCCATGGGCGGCGGGGCCAGCAGCGACCACAAGCAGGAGACATTCACCGCGCGCCTGCTCGGCCTGCCGTTCGGCCAGGTGTTGGTCGCCGCTCTCGGCGTGGGCATTGTCGTCGTCGCCGTTCTGGTCGTCCTTCACGGGGTCCGCAAGCGCTTCCTGCGCGAACTGGATCTCAGCCGGGCGGGCCGCACGCAGGCCACCATGGCCATCCGCCTTGGCCAGGTCGGATACCCCGCGCTCGGCGTCGCGTACGGCACGGCTGGTGTGCTCGTCGTAGCGGCCGCCGTCACGTTCGATCCGAAGAAGGCGACCGGGATGGACGTCGCGCTGGCTACCTTGGCGAGTCAGCCGTACGGCCGCGTCGTACTCGGCGCGGTGAGTCTCGGACTCGTCTGCTTCGCCGCCTTCTGCCTGTACGACGCCCGCTACCGGATGGGGTGACGGAAACGCGGCCGCACCGACGGCCGGCACGTGGAGGTGAGCGATGAACGAGGCGAAGCAGTTGCTGGACCTCGAACGACGGACGTGGGACGCGTTGAGCGGTCCGAACCCTGTTCGTGAGTTTGGTCCGTTCCTCGCCAGCGAAGTCGTGATGCTCTTCCCGGGCGGCATGATGCTCCACGGCAAGGCTGCCTGTCTGGAGCCGCTGGGTGGCGTGCCGGCCTGGGAGACCTACCAGATCGACGAGCCGTCCGTGGTCGGCCTCACCGGCGACAGCGGCGTGATCGCCTACCGGGTGCGCGCCCAGCGCCCGGGCCAGGACGCGTACTCGGCGTTGGTCAGCAGCAGTTGGGTACGCCGGCGCGGCACCTGGCAGCTGATCTGTCACCACCAGACTCCGGCCTGACCGCCTGCCATCGGGCACGACCGGCCTCCGGCGCGCTGACTACGAAGGGCCGCCGGCGACCGAGGCGTACACGTCGGCGGTCTCCCGTGCGACCCGGGTCCAGGAGTGCCGGACCTGCGCCCGGTCGCGGGCCGCGATCCCGTAGCCCTCGAGTCGGATCGGGTCTGCTCGCAGGCCGTGGACGGCGCGGGCCAGGGCACCGTGCCGGTTCGGGGGTACGAGGATGCCGGTCACGCCATCGATCACCGTGTCCACCAGGCCACTGACGGCGGTGGCGACCACCGGTATGCCGCAGGCCGCGGCCTCCAGCGACACCAGACCCGAACTCTCCTGCCGCGGCGCGCAGACGACGATCTCCGCCGAAGCGAACACCGCCGGCATCTCCGCGTGCGCGACCCGGCCGAGCAGGCGGACGCGATCGCTCACCTGGCAACGTTCGGCGACCGCGCGCAGCCGCTGTGCCTCCGGGTCGGCCCCGAGGTCGTCGGGGTGGGGGCCGCCGGCGATGACGAGTTCGGCGTGCGGCATCTCCACCAGCGCCCGGACAACGGTGTCGAACCGGTGCTCGCCGAGTACGCGGCCGACGCAGAGGAGGCGCCCGGGCTGGTGCGGCAACAGGGCAGGAACGCCGGGGCGGAACAGGTCGAGGTCGACGCCCCCAGGCACCACGGTGACCTTCGAGCGTGGCGTTCCCATCCGGGCGAGGAGGCCCATCTGGTCGAGACAGTCGGCCAGGACGTGGGTGGCGTCATGGCACACGGCGCGTTCGAGCCGGACCCGGTCGGGCACCTGGTCGAGGCCAAGAGAGGCGGTGCGCGCGACGGCATCGGATGCGCGTCGGGCTGCCGGCTTGCCGGTGCCGCGGTCGGGACCGCCGAGACCGTGGAACGTGTGTACGAGCGGGGCAATGTTGCTCCGACCAAGCAGGGCGGCGATTCCCGCCAACCAGGAGTGCGCGTGTACGACGTCGGCGGGCCGTTCCTCCAACCGGGCGGCGAGGTTCTCGCCGAACTCCGGGACGTGGGGGAGGAACTCCTGCGGCGGCAGTTGCCGCTGCGGTCCCGCGGTCAGGGCCCTGGCCGTCACGCCGGAGCCGAGGTCAACCTCGTCGGGGACGTCGGCCTCGTCACGGCGTACGTACACCATGACGTCGTGGTCGTCGGCGGCCAGGGCGTGCGCGAGTTGGACGACCCGCCGCGCGCGGCTCTCGGCCGCAGCCATGTCGAGGACAGCTGATACCGGACGTTCGGACACCATCGCAATCTTCATGTCGCACCTCACGCTCGCCGATCGAAGTGGCTGTAGGGCTGGTCAGGCTGCCTTCGGCCGCTGCGAGGCTCGCCGCCTGCGTGGAGCCGGCCACTCGATCGGGGTCGCGTCGTCGTTCATGACCGCGGTGCGGACCTTCGACAGGGTCATGGACAGCAGCCGCGACACGTGCATCTGCGACATCCCAAGCTCCGCTGCGATCTCGGCCTGAGTCCGCTCTCCGAAGAAGGACAGCAGCAGGATGCGCCGCTCCCGCGCCGGTACCTGACCCAGCGTTCGGCGTACGGCCTCTCGTTGCTCAACCTGGTCGAGCCGGATGTCGTCGGAGCCGAGAAGTTCAGCCGGCGTACGCGCGTCGTTGTCGCCGTCGGAACTCGTAGGTGCGTCCAGCGAACGGACGGTGTAGGCGTTGCCGGCCTCCTGGGCCTCGATGATGGCGTCCTGTCCGACTTCGAGGTCGGCGGCCAGTTCCTTGACGGTCGGCGGCCTGCCGAGGGAGCCGGTGAGCCGTTCGGTCGCGTGCAGCACGTCCTGATACAGGTCGTGCAGCGGACGCGGCACGTGCATCGCCCAGCAGTGGTCGCGGAAGTGGCGGCGGAGTTCGCCGAGAATCGTGGGGACTGCATAGGAGGTGAAGCTCGTACCGCGGTCGGGGTCGAACCTCCTGGCCGCCTGTACCAGGCCGACCATCGCCACCTGCGTGAGTTCTTCCAGCGGCTCACCGCGGCCGGCATAGCGCGACGCGAGCTTCTGGGCCAACGCGCGATGCTCGAGAATCAGGGAGGTGACGTCCGGGGAGAGTTCCGTACGGGCTGTCGATGGGGATGCCTGCGGGTTGTCAACTGTGGTTGGCAACGTAATCATTCCCTCGTCCATGCGGGGTCACGGCTGAACGGATCCTGGTGATCGCATCCCCAAGCACCTTGGCGAGCAAACCCCTCTGCTCGACAAGGTTCCGGATCCGGACAGGTAGTGACCTCGTACGTAGGAAGGAAGAACGAATTCGCTACGCAAGGACGTCAAGCGCGTTCGGAACGTAGCGGTTGTCGGCCGCCTACGCTCCGCGTCGGATTCGTAACCAGACAACGAAGAATGCCGACGTGGTCTGCTGAACCGTCGATGACGTCGCGGGCGAGTTCGGCCAGCTTGCGGCGATGGCTCCTCGCATAACGGCGCAGTGCCTCCCGCGCCTGCTCGACATCGATTCCGCCGGACTGGGCGAGCATGCCCTTGGCCTGCTCGACCACGGTGCGCCTGTTCAGGGCGGTCTGGAGTTGGCCGACGACAGTCTGAGCGGCACGGGCCGAGGCCAGCTGGAACATGGCGTACGACACGATCTGTGCAAGCTCGGTCACCGTTTGAATGTCGCGGTCATCGAGCCGGTCGCGCCCGGTGTCGACAGTGCCGAGCGAACCTGCGACAACACCGTCGACCTGAAGTGGCAGGGCGTACGCGGTCGTGACACCGGCCTGCCGGGCACGACGGTCGAACTCTGGCCAGCGGGTGTCCTGGCTGGCGAAATCGCTCACGGCTACGGGAGCGCGGGTGTCGCAGCTGGCACGGCACGGACCTTCGATGGCCTGCAGGTCGAAGAGCTTCGCCAGCACCGGAGATCGGGCGTGGACAGCTGCCGGCGTCAGGTGTCCGTCGGGTTCGCGAACAAGGACGCCGGCGGCCGCCACGTCAAGCTCGTGAGCGCAGTGGGTGGTGACGATCTCGAGGAACTTGCCGTCGACGCCTTCCTCGACCGGCGCCGCATGCTCTGGTTGTGCCATGTCGTCACCCCCGTCGTCGTCCTCCGGCTGTCAGGCTCCTTGCAGGATTGGTGTTTCGCTCGTACGAGCTGGTGTTGTTCAGCGCCTGCGGTTACGCCTCCTCCGCGCCACGGCAGCCATCGCCAGCAGCGCGGCCCCGAGAACGGCGCGCGGGTGTGTGCGTCCCGCCTGCACCGCGCGCGCGGCAACCTCCTGTACGCGCGCACGAGCGGGGTGCGCTGACTTGCCCTGGGCGCGGCGGACCGCATCGGACATGAGGTGCCGCATCCCATGCGCCGCACGGGTCGCCTGGTGGCGCACCTGCGTACCCACTTCGCTCGACCTTGCCTGGGCACGGGTCATCAGGTCGGTCTTCGCCATCGTGTGCTGCATGGTTCCTCCTTGCCTGCTTCGCGTTCCTTCCCGCCGCGTACGGCAGGAGCCGCACCATCGGCAGGCAGGTGACTGGGCTACCCGCTGCCCGGGGCGCTAACCCTTGGCGCGTCCCGAGCCCGGATCTTCGGCAGTGGTGCGAGCCGTTCCCAGGAGATTCTTCGCCGAAGGGAACCATTCGGTCGTCTGCGGACACATGTGTGGTGGGTGCACGAGCCGGACTCGTGCTCGGCGGGACTCGACGAAGGGGGCTGGATGCGATCCGGACGAGGGCGACGGTTGGCGGGGACGGTGCTCGCGGTCGCGGTCGCCGCAGCGGTGGCAGCACCGGGTGGACCGGCGGGCGCCGCCGGGCGGGCGGTCGGGACGGCGGGAACGGGGAGTCGTCCGGGCCCGCCGCCAGCCGCGGCGGGTGGGACCCAGGCGACAGTCACGCTGGTCACCGGCGACAAGGTGGTCGTTTCGACCGACGTCCGGGGCCGGCGGAGTATGGACATCCGACCGGCGCCGGGTCGTGGTCAGCTGCCCTTCGTCGAGCGCGTCAGCCGAAGCGGCGACCTCACGGTCGTACCAGCCGACGCTGAGCGGCTGATCGCCGCTGGGCGGCTGGACAGCCGGCTGTTCGACGTCACGACCCTGATCGAGGAGGGGTACGCGGATCGAGCCGGCAAGACCCTCCCGCTGATCGTGACCCACCGGGAAGGCGCTGCCGCCAGAGCCGACCTGCGTTCGTCCGTCGACTCCGCCGGCGCCCGGATCGCGACCGACCTGGCGAGCATCGACGGTGCCGCCGTCCGCGTGCCAGTGAGCGAGGCCGACCGGTTCTGGGGCGAGCTCACCACGGGGCCAGGCAGCCGCTCCGCGTCCGGTCCCACGTTCGACCCGGGCATCGAGAAGGTCTGGCTGGACGGACAGGTGCGCGCCTCCCTCGACGAGAGTGTCCCGCAGATCGGCGCACCGGAAGCCTGGGCCGCCGGCTACACCGGTGCCGGCGTGAAGGTCGCCGTGCTCGACACCGGGATCGACGCCTCGCACCCCGATCTCGCCGACGCCGTGATCGCCGCCGAGGACTTCACCGAGAGCGGCACCACCCAGGACGGCTACGGCCACGGAACCCACGTCGCGTCGATCATCACCGGCAGTGGCGAGGCATCGACAGGCAAGTACAAGGGTGCCGCCCCGGATGCCGGCCTCCTGGTCGGCAAGGTCCTCGACGACGGCGGGTTCGGCACCGACTCCGGGATCATCGCGGGCATGGAGTGGGCCGCCGCCCAGGGCGCGCGGATCATCAGCCTGAGCCTCGGTGGATGCCCCACCGACGGAACCGACCCGATGTCCCAGGCCGTCGACTCGCTCACCGAGAGCTCCGGCGCGCTCTTCACGATCGCCGCAGGCAACCATCCGCATGGCGGGGAGTGTGCGGAACCCCAACATTTCGTGTCCTCACCGGCCGCCGCAGACCAGGCGCTCGCGGTCGGCAGCGTCACCAAGCAGGACGCGCTGAGCACGTTCTCCAACGTCGGGCCGCGGGTCGGCGACGGCGCGGTCAAGCCCGAGATCACCGCTCCCGGCCAGGAACATCGTCGCCGCGCGGGCGACGGGTACCGAGCTCGGCAACATCGTCGACGAGCAGTACGTGCGGCTGTCCGGCACCTCGATGGCGACGCCCCACGTCGCCGGCGCCGCGGCGCTGCTGGCCCAGCAGCATCCGACCTGGAAGGCCGCGCAACTGCGTTCGGCGCTGATGGGCACGGCCGCGCCGAACCCCGAGCTGACCGCTTTCCAGCAGGGGGCCGGCCGGGTGGACGTGGCGCGGGCCATCCAGCAGCAGGTGCTGACCACACCCGCCGCGCTCAGCCTCGGGACCGCGCGCTGGCCGCACGACGACGACCAGCCGATCACCTCGAAGGTCACATACACCAACACCGCCGACGAGCTCGTCACGCTCGACCTCGCCCTGAGCGCCAACGGTCCGGACGGGGCACCGGCACCGGACGGCATGTTCGCCGTCACGCCTGACACGATCACGGTCCCCGCCGGCGGCTCCGGGCAGGTCACCGTGACCAGCCACCCGGAGCTGGACGGTCCGGAAGGCGCGTACTCCGGCATGCTCACCGCGCGTCGTGCCGGGGAGCAGGTGGCGAACACGCCGCTCGGGTTGATCCGGGAGGCCGAGTCGTACGACCTCACCATCGACACCCGGAACCGGGCGGGCCAACGTGCCGAGGCCGTGGTCGGCGTGACCAACATGGCCGCGGGACCGCCCAGGCTGGTCACGGTGGCCGGCGAGCCGGTGACGCTTCGCCTGCCGAAGGGCCGGTACGACCTGATGACCTCGATCTTCGACCTCGCGGACGGCGAAGGCCCGAACCAGGCAACGCTGGCAGCTCGCCCGGACATCGTGCTGGACAAGGACACCAAGGTCGTCCTCGACGCGCGCAAGGGAAAGCGGGTCCGAGTGCAGCTCGACAGTCCGACCGCCAAGGCGCAGGGCAGGCAGGCGACCTGGGTCGACAACGGCCTGTTCGGCTACCGGGTCTGGGGCGGTGACGATCCCAACTCCGCCGCCGACCTCTACGCCACGCCGACAAAGCAGGTGCAGGCATATCCGTACGCCTTCGGCTACCTGGCCGCTCTCACCGAACCCGAGCCGGCCTCCGGTGCCGCTCCGGGTCAGGTCCTGCGGGGCTACCACCTGTCCGAGGAACGGCCGGGCCGCATACCCGACCCGCCGACGCTGACCGTGCATGACGCGGACCTGGCGGAAGTGGCGATGCGTTTCCACACCCAGGGCGTGGTCGAGCCGCAGGTGGCAAGTCTGAGGAGTACGCCGTTCCATGAGCTCTGGCCGGCCATGCCGTACGGCTACGACGTCACCGTGCCGAGCCGCCGGATCGCGTTCTACTCCGGCAGGTCCGACCTGACGTGGGACCACTCGCTGGAAGGTGTGGGCGGTGGCGAGGTGAGCGCGCCCGGCAAGGAGTACGCCGGCGGCGAGCGGTACGCCGAGAACTGGAACACCGCCGCGATCGGTGCGTCCGGAGGCCCGTTCTACTACGACGGCGGGCTGTTCCTGAGCCTGATGCCGTTCTCGCCGTCGGCGGCGGGGCACCGGTTCTACTCCGACGGCACGGATGTCACGGCGCAGACCACGCTGCGGCGCAACGGCGAGGTGATCGGGCGAAGCAGCCAGGTCGGCGGCGGGCGGTTCGACGTCCCCGCCGAACGCGCGGACTTCGTGGTGACGACCAGCGCCAGCAGGGACGCCGAGTGGGCGAAACTGGCAACGAAGGTGACGGCGACCTGGAAGTTCACCGGCGGACCCTTCGAGGACTTCAACGGCGTCGACCTGCTCGGTGTCCGGGTGAGTGGGGCGTTCGACCTGCGTGACCGGGCTCCGGCCGGTGGGCCGTTCCGGCTGGACGTCCGGGCCGACCGCGCCGATCCAGACACCGCTGTCAGCCGCATCACGCTGGAGGCGTCCGTGGACGACGGAGTGACCTGGACGCCACTGGTCCTGCGCGAGGCGGGCACGGACCGTTGGCGTACGACGCTGACCCACCCGAAGGGGACCACGTACGTCTCGCTGCGTGCCACGGCTCGGGACGCGGCGGGTGCCAGTGTCCGGCAGACGGTTATCCGGGCGTACGGGGTGCGACCGTGAACACGGGTGTGATGGTTCGTACGGAGATGGTCAGCGACCGAGAACTCTGGCAGCGTGCCGGGTCGGGGGAGACCGAGGCATTCGGGGTCCTCTTCGACCGGCATGCCGGCGCGGTCTACAACTTCCTGTTCCGCCGCACCGCCTCGCGCAGCGATGCGGAGGACCTGACGTCGGCGGTGTTCCTGCAGGCGTGGCGGAAGCGGACCGAGGTGATCCTCGACCGGGAGAGCGCCCTTCCCTGGCTGCTGAAGGTCGCCGACTATGCCGCGCGTACGGAGTGGCGTGCCGTCCGGCGCTATCGCCACGCGCTGGCCAGGGCCGGCATTCCACGCGACGTCCATCCCGACCATGCCAACGACGTCGCCGCCCAGATCGACGACGAGCGCGCTATGAAGCTGGTCCGTCGAGCGGTCCGGCGACTCCCGCGGCATGAGCGTCAGGTCGTCGAACTCTGCATCTGGTCAGGTCTGGACCAACAGGCCGCCGCGGTCGCTCTCGGCGTAGCGGTCGGCACCGTCAAGTCGCGCTTGTCACGGGCGCGTAAGCGTCTGCAGGACCTGCTGGTCCTGCCGCAACCTTTCGAGGATGGCCCCAGATGAACACCGTGCTCTCACCGCGTTCGCCGTTCTCGCCGCCACCGGAACGGAGTCTGCCCAACCACGCCCGCCACCGCGCCCGGCTGCTGGGCGTCATCGGCAAGGAGCAGCGACCCCAACGCCGTCGGCGCGCCGCACCCGCCTTCGCCGCCATGTCGGTCGCGGCACTGACGATCGGCGCCGCGGTGGCGGTCCAGCAACTCGCACCTGGGGCCGCGCTGACGCCCATCACCGGGCCGCCGAAGGCTGACCCGGTCGGTGGGAACGCCGTCCGAAGACCGCAAGGCGCGGGCCGATCGACGTACGGTGCCGACCGAACCTCGGCAGCGACCCGCCGAACCGGCACCGAAGGCCCGCGACCTGACCCGGCAGGAGACGGCGTCGTTCATGCAGGAGTGTGAGGCGATGACGGCGACGGACTTCCTCGCCGGCTTCGAGTCCGTCCTTGCCATCGACCTGCCGGCCGAGCGGCGGGCGTGGGTGCCGGCAGCCTGGTTGGTCGCACGGTCAGGACGCGAGTTCGCCCTGTGCGTGCGCGACGGACGCCGCACAATGCTGTCGGCTGGCAAGTTCGGCAGCATGTCGGCCAAGGACATCCCGTCCCTCTTCGCCGCCGTCGACCAGCGGGGCGACGGGTTCGGGCTCGTCACCCGGCCAGTCACGACCGTGACGGTCCAGCCGCCGCATGGCGTCGCACAGGAGGCCGTGCTCCGCGACGGTTTCTGGTTCTCGCCGATCCCCGATCCGCCGACCCAGACGTCGGAGCGCGGTTCGGCCCGCTCGGAGGACGAGGCGAACGACGGCGTGATCGGCATCAACCCGCTGGGGACGATCCTGCGCGGCTACGACGCGAACGGCACGCTGGTCTACGACTCCAGCGTCGACGGGCCGACGGTCAAGGAGTGCTACACCGACCCGGACGGTACGACGGTCGTTGTCCACAACGGGGTCCCGAACTCCTCGCCCGAATCCTGCCGGCGCACCCTGACCTGGCGTCGCTGAGCGGGCGGACCGGGCGGCGCGCATCGGGGTTGCAGCGGTGCGCTGCAACCCCACTGCAACGGAGGCTGGCAGCATGTCGGCCGGGGCCGGACGCCATTCATCGTGTCTGTTGAACGTCTGCTGAGGAAAGGCACCATCATGTCGACGCACGCCAGGCGTACCCTGCTCGCGGGTCTGGGCACTGGGCTCGTAGCCGCGCTGATGCCCACGCCCGCTTCGGCGGCCCAGGACACCACGGCACCCACCGCACCCACGAACCTTCGGATCGAGACAGTCTCCTTCACCTGGGTGCGTCTGGCCTGGGACCCGTCGACCGACAATGCGGGCGCGCCGATGTACGAGGGGCGCATCAACGCAGCGGGGTTTCCGACGGGCTCCAGAACCTTCGACACCTCGCTCGCGTTCGGCGGCCTGGAGGCGGGCCGGACCTATCAGGCGTCGGTGTTCGCCGTCGACCAGGCCGGCAACCAGTCGCCCGCCGTGCCGATCCAGTTCACCACCCTGGCGAGGACCGGCCCACCGCCGACGACGCCGGCCAACCTGCGCGGGGTGTACGTCGACGGTGAGCTGAGCAGCGTCGCCTGGGACGCGTCGTCGCACAGTTCGGCGGTCTCCTACCAGCTGTACTCCGGGCCGGATTCGGTGTTCGCCACGTCCGGGACGAGCGTCAGCGCCTTCCAGCTTCTGCACCACGTGTGCCTCGACCCGGGCAGCACCCACACATTCACCGTCCAGGCGATCGGTGCCGACAACTACCTGTCCGGACACAGCGAGCCGGTGACGGTGACCCTCCCGTAGCGGGGACCGCGACCCTCCCGTAGACGGCGCCCGGCTGGGCGGCTAGCTGCTGGACTCCTCGGGCCAGCTGGTGACCGGGATGTCCAGCTTCGCGGCGTACTCGCGGTTGAGCCTGTCCCATCCGTACGAACGCGCTTCCGACCCGCGGATCACGCCGACCGGGTTGCCGTCGAGCAGGCGCTCGGCGACGTCGAGGCAGATGTGCCAGCCGGCGGCCATCATCGGAAGCCAATCGCGGTCCTTGATCGTGTGCAGCAGGGTCAGCCGGGTGCCGGCGTCCGTGCGGGCCAGTTCCCACCGCAGCAGGTCGGTGCCCCAGGTGTACTCGAGCAGGGTCGGGCGTTCGGCCCGGGTCACCGACGCCGGCATGTCCTCGGCGACCTCACCGTCGATCATCGTCAGCGTCGCATCGCCGATGCTGCCGAGATCCCGGCTGGTCTCGAACGGCGACCACTCGGCGATCTGGCCGGGTTCGGTGAGGGCTGCCCACACCTTCTCCGGCGGATGCCGGAGGTCGCGGACGAAGACCAGCGTCCACTGGTCTTCGCGGCCGCGGCTCTCGACCTCGGCGAGCGGGCCTGGAGTGAAGGTGCTTCGGTTCATCATGACTCCTTGTCGGTCTTGGCCTGGTTGTCAGGTTGGGCTTGGTTGTCGGGTTGGGCTTGGTTGTCGGGTTGGGCTTGGTTGTCGAGGTGGCGTTCGAGGGCGTCCAGATGCCTGGTCCACAGGTTCCGGTACGGCTCCAGCCACCGGTCGAACGCTTCGAACGGCATGGCCTCGATCCGGTAGATGCGCTGTTGGGCCGACGTACGGCAGGAGACGAAACCCGCCTCGCGCAGCACCTTCAGGTGTTTGGACATCGTCGGCTGGGTGATCGCGACCGAGGTCACCAGCTCGCCAACGCTTCGGTCCGACCGGAGGAGCTCGTCGAGGATGCGTCGCCGGGTCGGCTCAGCGAGGACCGCGAACGTGTCAGCAGGCACAACGCCTAATATGCCGGCGTACGCATATGCCTGTCAAGGACTATGAGCCTCGAGGTGCGGAGCGCTCCGTTCGGCACAGCAAGATCAGCCTCGATGGCAGTGGGGAGGTGGGCGCATCAGGGAGGTGAACGAACCTTGACAGTGCCAGCCCTGTCAGCGGCATCGTGAGGGTACGGCTCATGGCCGCGACGACGCGGCACCTGCGTACGACGCACCACCCGCGTACGGCACCACCCGCGTACGGCACGAAACCACGATGGGGCGAGGACATGCTGACCGAGGAGCAGGTAGACCGATTCCACGCTGACGGGTTCGTCAAGGGCGCGAGGGTCCTCGACGACGGGGAGGTCGACGAGCTACGCGCGGAGATGGCGCGGGTCATCGAACACCGGGACCGGGCCGACCAGCCACAGCCGGTGCTGCTGGCCAACCTGGGTGACGACGAGCGACCGATCTGGCAGATCGTGAACATCTGGCAGGCCAGCAAGCCGTTTGCCCGGCTGACGAACCATCCGCAGATCACCGAGGAACTCGCCCAGCTCACCGACGCCGACAAGCTGCGGGTCTGGCACGACCAGGTCCAGTACAAGCCGGCGGAGCAGGGCGGTCTGTTGCACTGGCACCAGGACGCGCCGCTCTGGCCGATCCTCCGCCCGATGACCCAGGTGACCGCGTGGGTCGCGCTGGACGACGTGGACGAGTCGAACGGATGCATGAGCATGGTGCGCGGCTCGCACCTGTGGGGCGACCAGATCGACTACCTGCACAGCATCGAGGGCCAGCCGCGGCTACCGGAGACCTACCAGGGCCGCGAGGTCGAGGTCGTCCTGCGTCCGGTCGCCAAGGGCGAGGTGCACTTCCACCACTCGCTCACCTGGCACGGCTCGCACGGCAACACCAGTAACCGGCCCCGGCGGGCGATCGCGGTACACGTGATGGGCAGCGACACGGAGTACGTCGCGGCCGGGGAGCACGTCATGAAGCGGTTCGTCACAGTGGCCGACGGCGCACCGATGACCGACGACGCGTTCCCGGTCATCTGGTCGCGCAGCTAGGCGAGCAAACAGTGCCGCCCGCCGCGCGCGGGTTGTCGCCACAGGTTGTTGGAGGTATCGCGGCCTAGAAGCGGCAATACCTCCAACAACCTGAGGACCTCCAACAACCTGAGGACCTCCAGCAACCTGAGGACCTCCAGCAACCTGAGGACCTCCAGCAACCTGAGGACCTCCAGCAACCTGAGGACCTCCAGCAACCTGAGGACCTCCAGCAACCTCCCCGCTCCACAACCTGGCCGCTCCACAACCTGAGGGCCCAACCTGAACCCCTGCGCGCCTGTCGTGGCCGAGGTGTAGCCTCCGACGGCGATGATGCCGCCACCCGCAACCGACAACCCGTCAGGCCCGAGCCCCCGTATACCGATCGGGCCGCTGGCGTCCACCATGCCGGGTGCGCCCTATCCCCGCATCGAAGCGGCGGGCCGGTTGGCATTCCGGATCGAAGCGCCGAGGGCGCGCACGGTTCGAGTCCTGCTGGCCGGTGACAGCCTCGGCTCCGACCCGATCGACCTGATGCGTGGTGGCGACGGCAGCTGGACCGGAGGCATCGACGAGCCCGCCCCCGGGTTCCACTACTACTGGCTCGAGATCGACGGACACCAGACACTCGATCCGGGCAGCCAGGCATTCGTCGGCTACGGCCGGGCGGTCAGCGGGCTCGAGGTTCCCGGTCTGGGCAACGAGCTCTCGGCGTGGCGTCGTGTGCCGCGAGGTGAGGTACGCGCCCGCTGGTACGCCGCGACCACGACCGGCGCATGGCGCCAACTGCTCGTCTACACCCCACCCGGCTACGACGACGACCCGACCCGGCGCTATCCGGTGCTCTACCTGCAGCACGGCGCCGGCGAGGACGAGACGGGGTGGAGCCGCCAGGGCCGGGTTGCCGCCATCCTCGACAACCTCATGGCCGAATCGTCAGCCGGGTCGATCCCCGCCCGGTCGAGCCCCGCCAGATCGAGCCCCGCCAGATCGAGCCCCGCCAGATCGAGCCCCGCCAGATCGAGCCCTGCGGTGCCGATGCTGGTGGTGATGGGCTCCGGCTACGGCTCCGCATCCGCACCGGGGACGCCCTGGACGAAGGAGTCGGTCCGCCAGCTCCTCGACGACTTCACCGACATACTGACCCGCGACGTGGTGCCGACGGTCGACCAGCACTACCGAACCCTGGCCGACCGCGACCACCGTGCCGTCGCCGGCGCCTCGATGGGCGGGCGGCAGGCGCTGCACACCGGACTGGGTTGCGCCGAGATGTTCGGCTGGATCGCAGGCTTCAGTCCGGCCCGGGCCGAGACCGACCCGGAGAGCAGCAGGACCGAACGCGACTGGATCACCTCGCTGCTCGGCGCGGCGACCGCGGCGCCACGGCACGTGTTCCTCAGCGCCGGGTCAGGCGAGCCGATGTTCGTCGCCGGGGCCGACCAGCTGGCGGCGGCCCTGAGTGCGGCCGGTGTCGACTACAGCCGGTACCTCTCCCCGGGCACCGCACACGAGTGGTTGACGTTCCGACGCAGCCTGGCCGAGCTCGCACCGCTGCTCTTCCGCTGAGCACGCCGAAGACCCGTCGGCGCGGCCCCGGCCGGGCAGAAACCGCGCGCCGTGTCGGCTCCTACCGGAATGATGGTGGTCCGGCAGTCGTTGACGTTCCGGCGGTTGCTCGCCCGCGCCCGGTCCGCGCGATGCGCGAAGGAGGAGCGAGACGGTGACGAGGTACGACGAGGTGAAGCGCAGGTCACTGCGCCTGCTCGACTACCTCGCCGCGCTCGCCCTCGAGGTGTCGACCAAGCCGAAGCGTCGCATCGACGAATACGACCCGCCGATGTTGGCGCCTGCCGACGTTCCGAAGCACCGCGACGTGCTCCTGGGCCCCACCGCGAGCCGCGAGCCGTGGCTGCAGGTGGGCAAAGTCGAGCAACCCGCGGCACCCGACCTCCCCGCGGCTCTCCTCCCGTACCTCGGTGACGTTCCGATCGACATGGACGCCGCCCCCACGCTGCCCGCCGACGCCGGCCCCACGCCGCCGGACGCGACCGGTCCCCGACCGAGCCAGACCGGCGACGATCCCGCGGACCACCAGCGGATTCTCGACGAGTGGGTCCGCACGGTGTGGACGCCGTGGAGCGAGGAGGCACGGGCGGCGCGCGCGGCCCGGCAGCTCTACCAGAGGCTCTACGACCTGCGCCTTCGCCTGCAGCGGGACACGACCACCCACGAGCTGGTCTGGGGCTTCGGCATCCTCAGCTGGGCCCTTCCGGAGGCCACCGTCCAGCATCCGCTGCTGCTCACCAGCGCCGTCATCGAGATCGACGTCGACACCGGTGTGCTGTCGGTGGTTCCCGACGGACCGGCCGCCGTGGAGACCGACGCACTTCAAGGCCTCGGGCTACAGATGCTCGACAAGCTGGTCGCACTGCGGGAGCGCCTGCGCACGAGTCCGCCGGATCCCTGGACCACCGACGGCCTGGGCGACGTCTACGCCCAGGTCGTCGGACCGCTGGGTCTCGACGCCCGCGTGGCACCGGGTCCCGACCTGCCCGCTCCGACGCCTGACCCGGTGCTGGTCGACTCGTGGGTAGCGTTCGTACGACCACGACCCGGGCGTCACCGCAGGTTCTACGAGGAGCTCCGGCAGGTCCTCGACGAGCGCGACGTGCTGCCGGAGGCGATCGCGGCCATCGTCTCCGACGAGTCGGTGGTCGACCAGGCCGTCGCCGAGACCACCGGGCGATCAGCACCTGGTGGGCCCGCCAGCTGGGATGTCCTCGGCGAGCGCCTGCTGATGCCGCTGCCGACCAACGACGAGCAGGAGCGCATCGCGGTCCAGCTCGGACGGTCCCGCGGCGTCACCGTGCAGGGGCCGCCGGGCACCGGCAAGAGCCACACGATCGCCAACCTCGTCAGCCATCTCGTCGCGCACGGCAAGCGCGTCCTCGTCACAGCGCACAACGAACAGGCACTCACCGTCCTGCGCGGCAAGATCCCCGAGGAGCTGCGCGACCTCTCCCTCGCGGTGCTGGGTTCCAACCAGGCGGCACTCGGCGAGCTGCGCGCGTCGGTCGAGGCGATCATGGACGCCGTCGCGAAGATCGACATCGAGACGGAGACCGCGGCCGTCGGCCAGCTCGCGGCCGACCTGGATGCGGCGCGGGGACGGGCCAGGACGCTCGAACTGCGGCTGGTCGACCTGCTGCGCGACGAGGCCGCGGAGTTCCCGATGCCGGGCGATGCGATGAAGGCAGCGGAGGTGGCTGCCTGGCTGGCCATCTACGAGCCCGATCTGGACCGGATCCCCGACCGGATCGACCTCGCGACGACACCACCGCTCGACGTCGCCGAGCTCGCCGAGCTGTACGCGGGAGCGGCCGACCTGTCTGCGGACGACGCGTTCGCCGCCCGCACGCTGCTGCCCGGGGCCGACTCGCTGCCGACCGGTACGGAGCTGCGAGGCACCTTCGACACCCTCGACCAGCTACGCCACGAGCTGGCCGACCTGCAGGAGCAGGGGGTCACGGTCGAGGCGGTCGACGAGTTCGGCATCGGGGCAGTCGAGGCCCTCATCCGCGACACCGCCAGCGCTGCCGACGACGTGGCGCGGCTGGAGGACGACTGGCTGGTCGCCGTCCGCAGCCAGGTGGCCCAGGCGACCTCGTTCGCTGCGTTCTGGTCCGAGCAGGCCGCCGCGCTCAGCGCCAGTGTCGACCAGATCGTCGAGCTGCGCGGGCAGACCTTCGGGCACGAGATCACGCTGCCCGACGGCGACCCGCGCCTGCACCTCGCCCACCTCGACGAGCTGGCCCGGCGGTTCGCCGCCGGCAAGGGAGTGCCCCGGCTGGGCGGGCGCGCCCTGCGCGCGGTGCACGAGTCCGCCCGGGTCGACGGCCTCGAGTTGCGGACGGCCGCCGAGGTCGGTCTGGTGACAGCGGAACTGCAGGAACGCACCGCGCGGGCCACCGCCGCCGGCCGGTACGCCGAACTGGTCACTCAGCTCGGGGCGCCTCCGCTGGAGGTCGAGGCGCCGAGCTTCCTCGCCGAGTTCGAGGCCGCGACCGCCCGGCTGCACGAGGCGATCTCGTGGGAGACCGCTGACGGGCCTGCCCTGATGGAGCGCCTCCGGGATCTGCTGCCGGAGTTCCCGAGCGACCCGGACAGCGACCAGCTCCGGCTGGCCGCCGAGCTGCTGACCGCGGCGGCGCGGCGGACCACCGAACGTGACCTGACCGCCCGGCTCGACGACCTGCGCCGCGAACTGGAGACCGGGCAGGGCGAGCCTCACACGAGTCCCCTGTGGGGTGTCCTCCGCGAGGCGTTGGAGCGGCGTGACCTGTCCGGCTGGTCGGCCGCGCTCGCCGAGGCCGAGCGGCTGGTCGGGCTTCGGCCGCGGTTAAACCGGCGCGACGAACTGGCTGACCGGCTCCGCGCGGCAGCCCCGCTGTGGACGGCGGCGATCCTCGACCAGAGCGGCGAGATGGCGGCCTGCGGCGATCCCGACCAGCTCGCCGACCTGTGGCGGTGGCGGCAGGCCGAGACCTGGCTGGAAGACCTGCACGGTCATGGTGACGTCGTACGCCTGCAGCGGCAGTACGCCGACGCGGCCGGCGAGGTGCACCGGTTGGTCCTCGCGGTGGCGTCCCGGGCGGCCCGGCTGGGCGTCAAGCGGCATCTGCGCGACGACCAGCGTCGAGCCCTCATCGGCTGGCTCCAGGCACTGAAGCGCATCGGCAAGGGCACCGGGAAGTTCGCCGGCAAGTGGGAGGCCGAGGCCCGCGAGGAGATGCCGGCGGCGATGGGTGCCGTCCCGATCTGGATCATGCCGATCCACCGGGTGCTGCAGAGCTTCGACCCACGGCGTACCGAACTGTTCGACGTCGTGATCGTCGACGAGTCCAGCCAGTGCGACGTGCTGTCCCTCGGCGTCCTCGGGCTCGGCCGCAAGGTCGTGGTGGTCGGCGACGACAAGCAGATCAGCCCGGCCGCGGTCGGGGTCGACCGGGCCCGCGTGTTCGCGCTGATCGAGACGCACCTGCCCGACCTGCCGCAGCGGGCCCTGCTCGACGTCGAGGCGAGCCTCTACGACACGTCGACCCGCGCGTTTCCCGGCGTCGTGCTGCTGCGGGAGCACTTCCGCTGCACACCGTCGATCATCGGCTTCTCCAACCGGTTCTACGACGGCAAGATCCTGCCGCTCCGCGAGGCGCCCGACCTCGGCATCGGTGCCGCGATCCGTCCAGTGCGGATTTCCGACGGGGTCCGCACCAGCAGCCCGCGCGGCGACGTCAACGAACCCGAGGCACGCGCCGTCGTCGACCAGATCCTGGCCTGTTGTGACGACGAGGCGTACGAGCAGATGACGTTCGGCGTGGTGACCCTGCTCGGCAGCGGTCAGGCGAGGCTGATCGAGCAACTGCTGGTGGACAAGCTGGGCGTCGAGGAGTACGAGCGCCGGCACCTGCGGGTCGGAGATCCCTACCAGTTCCAGGGCGACGAACGCGATGTCGTCTTCATCTCGATCGTCGCCGACGACAACCGCTTCGCCGCGACCCGGCGGGCCGACCAGCAGCGCATCAACGTCGCCGCCAGCAGGGCCCGGGACCAGATGTGGATCTACCACTCCGTCGAAGCCGCCGATCTCCACCCCGACGACGTACGCGGTCTGCTGCTCGACTACGCGTACGGTCACAACCCACCGGAACGACCGGTCGACGGCCTCGAAGCGCGGTGTGAAAGCACCTTCGAGCGCGACGTGCTGGACGAGTTGGTGAAGCGCGGGTTCCGGGTCAGCCCCCAGCACCCGGTCGGCCACCTGCGGATCGACCTGGTGGTCGAAGGTGCGGGCGACCGGTTGGCGATCGAGTGTGACGGTGACCAGTTCCACGGTCCCGAGCAGTGGGAGGCTGACCTGCGTCGGCAGCGGGTGCTCGAACGCCAGGGCTGGCGATTCTGCCGCCTACGCGGCTCGGCCTACTACCGCCATCCGGTCGACGCACTCGCTCCGCTCTGGGATCGCCTTGCTCAGCTCGGCATCCGGCCGGTTGGCACCGACGCGTAGACTGCGGGAAATCGCAATCCAGGCAGTCAGCTGGAGCAAGGAGCCCACGTGATGCGGGCGCGATCCGCAGGCCCCATTGGTGTTTCACTGCCGACTCCCGAACTCGCTCGCACCCTTCCCATCGCAGGTCCGCCGGTGCGCCGCCCAGATCCTGACCTGATCAGCCGTCTCGGCGCGGTCGGCAGCGCGACGGCAAGTGCCGTCATGCATCGGATGGGTGTACGCCAGACCTTCATCCAGGGCCCGCTTCCGCGTCAGCCGGGCGCGAAGGTCGTCGGCCCGGCGGTGACGCTGCAGTTCATGCCGCATCGCGAGGACATCGTGGCCGGCACCGGACGCGGTTCTGCGGCCTACGTGGCCGACGGTGACAGTGCCGACGGTGACAGTGCCGACGGTGACAGTGCAGATTCCCCGGGCGAAGGCGTCGCCCAGGAGGAGCATGTCGAGAAGCGCAGCGCGCTCTGGTCGGTGTTCGAGACTGTCCAACCCGGTGACGTGCTGGTGGTGCAGGCCTTCGGCGATGCCTACACCGGCTGCATGGGCGAGATGCTGGTCACCTACTTCAAGGGGCGCGGCGGCGCGGGCGTCGTGGTCGACGGATGTGTCCGCGACTGGCCGCGGATCCGCGAGATCGGGACCCCGATCTGGACGCGCGGCTTCACGCCTAACTACGCCTCCCAGGCCAGCCTTTTCCCGTGGGCGTACAACGTGCCCATCGCGTGCAGTCGGGTGCTGGTGATTCCAGGGGACATCATCATCGCCGACGACGACGGTGCCGTCCTCGTGCCGGCCAACCTCGCCGAACTCGTGCTCCAGCACACCACCGAGCACGAAGACTGGGAGGAGTTCAGCCGGCTGAAGCTGGCCGCTGGCGGCGACCTGAAGAAGTACTACCCCCTCGACGACGAGGGCTGGTCGGAGTACGAAGCGTGGCGGGACGCGAAGGCATGAAGATCACCGCTGTCAGGACTGCCGCCACGACAGGTCACGGCATGCACCTGTGGGTGCGGATCGACACCGACGAAGGCATCACCGGCCTGGGCGAGTGCGTCCATGGCGGCGTCCAGGCGATCGCGATCATCCAGGAACTGCAGCCGAGACTCCTCGGGCGGGACCCGTTCGCCGTCGACGCGATCTTCGAGGAGCTGCGCCGGGCCAACGTCTTCAACGGCGGCTTCGCCGGCGCCCTCATCACCGCTCTCACCGGCATCGAGATCGCCTTGTGGGACCTGAAGGGCAAGGCGCTCGGCGTTCCGGTGTACGAGCTCCTGGGCGGGAAGTTCCGGGACGAGATCCGCGTCTACGCCGACTGCCAGGTCGAGCCCGGCATGGACTTCGACGACATCAAGCGGGTGGTCGACGGCGCCCTCGAACGCGGCTTCACCGCCATCAAGGTCGACCTGGACATCTTCGCCTACGGCCATGCGGGCACCGAGGTGCAGGGATTTCGCAAGGACAGGTTCAACTACACCGCGGGTCCCTGGGAGCACGAGCGGATGGTGCGGCTCGTCGAGCTGGTACGCACCGTCGCAGGCAAGGAGATCGACGTCGCGGCCGACGTGCACACCCGGCTGGACGTACCCAGTGCGATCCGGCTGGCCAGGGACCTCGAGGAGTTTCACCTGCTCTGGTTGGAAGAACCCGTACCACCGGAGAACGTCGAGGCGATGCGCGAGGTCAAGCGGTCGACGTCGACGCCGATCTGTGCCGGCGAAAACCTCTATCTGCGGCACGGATTTCGCGACCTCGTGATCAGCCAGGCCGTCGACATCATCATGCCGGACATCCCCAAGTGCGGCGGGCTCTCGGAATGCCGCAAGATCGCCAACCTGGCTGAGATCTACTACCAGCCGTTCGCACCCCACAACGTTTCGTCACCGATCGGGACGATGGCGTCTGCGCACGTTTGCGCGACAGTGGCCAACTTCCTGGTGCTGGAGTTCCACTGGCTCGACCGGGACTACTGGACGACGATCACCACCGACAAGGACGACATCATCGACAAGGGCACGATCACGCTCACCGACCGGCCAGGAATCGGGCTGGAGCTGGACGAGACGGTGGCGCGCGCCCACCAATATCCCGGCACGACCTGGTTCGAACAACCGTGACGGCGCCCACGGTCCGCGTTCGACTCGCCTACGGAGAAGGCGGTCTCGACGTCCTGCTGCCGGCAGACCGCACCGACGTCGTAGCGCCACGCTTCCGACCCGGTGTTGTCGACCCTCCGGCCGCGCTGGCCGATGCGCTACGCAAACCCGTCGCCGGGTGGCCGCTCCGCGATCTCGTTCGTCCGGGCCAGACGGTCGCCGTCTCCCTGTGTGACATCACCCGTCCGCAGCCGCGGCAGCTGATGATCACGGCGCTGCTGGCCGAACTCGACGGGGTCGTACGCCTCGACGACCTCACCCTCCTGGTGGCGACCGGAACCCACCGGGCCAACACCGAGTCCGAACTCACAGCCATGCTCGGCAAGGAGATCGTCGACGCCGTACGCGTGGTCAACCACGACGCCCGCGACGACGCTTCGCTGGCCTGGCTGGGCAGCCATGGCGCAGACGTGCCCGTCTGGCTCAACCGTGCGTGGGTCGAGGCCGACGTCCGGATCACCACCGGGTTCGTCGAGCCGCACTTCTTCGCCGGCTTCTCCGGTGGTCCCAAGCTCGTCGCTCCCGGGCTCGCCGGACTGCAGACGGTGCTCACGCTGCACGACGCCGCCCGGATTGGCGATCCGCGGGCCACCTGGGGTCGCATCTACGGCAATCCGGTCCACGACGACGTACGCGCGATCGCCGCCGCGACTGGCGTCGACTTCGCGTTCGACGTGATCCTCAACCGCGACCAGGAGGTCGTGGCCGCGTACGCAGGCGAGCTGTTTGCGATGCACAAGGCGGCCTGCCTGGCGGCCCGCGACAACGCGATGCAGGCCGTGCCCGACCGCTACGACGTCGTGGTGACCACCAACTCCGGCTTTCCGCTGGACCAGAATCTCTACCAGACGGT
The DNA here is from genome assembly GCA_963720325.1 of uncultured Actinomycetota bacterium. Classification (GTDB taxonomy): domain Bacteria; phylum Actinomycetota; class Actinomycetes; order Propionibacteriales; family Actinopolymorphaceae; genus Thermasporomyces. The sequence continues at coordinate 529,877 of CAVRFE010000002.1, forward strand.
CAAGGGAATGTCAGCCGCGGCCGAGATCGTCAAGCCCGGCGGCATGATCGTGTGTGCGGCCGAATGCCGGGACGGGTTCCCCGACCACGGCTCCTACCGCGAGGTGCTGAGCTCCGCGGCCTCGCCGCAGGCGTTGCTGGACGAGATCTCCGGCCGTACGCTCACCGTCCCCGACCAGTGGCAGGTCCAGCTGCAGGCGGCCATCCAGACCAAGGCACGCGTCGTGGTGCACAGCGGCTACCTGTCGGCGGCCGACCTGCGTTCGGCCCACCTGGAGCACACCGACGACATCGAGGGGACCGTGGCCGCGGCGCTGCGTGCGGCCGGGCCGGATGCCCGCGTCTGTGTCCTGCCGGAAGGCCCGCAGACGATCCCGTTCCTCTCCAGCTGACAGGTGGTGCGACGCAAAGAGGTGACAGCACGAGGCGGGCCGATCGAAGCGGCCGCGACGATATCGCGTCGTGGCCCGCTGGCGTCCCGACCGCTCCTGACGACTGGCGCGAGCTACCTGACGCTGTACGCCGTCGACGGCGCGCTGCTGCCGTTCCTGTCCGTCTTCCTCGCCTACGCCCACGGACTCAGCACGAGCCAGATCGGGCTGGTGCTGGCGGCTGCCAGCGTCGCGGCCGTGGTGGCGCCGCCGGTGCTGTCTGTGCTCGCGGACCGGACGGGTCGGGCTGAGACCCTCCTGCTCTGGATGCTGGCGGCCTCCGCGGCGGCGCTGCTGGCCTTCGCATTCGTCGGCGGGTTCTGGTGGCTGCTGCTCGTCTACGTCGTCTTCAGTCTGGCCCGGGAGCCGACGCGGCCCTTGCAGGACGGGATCTTCTTCACCTCGCAGCGGCTCATCCCCGAGCTCGCCGCGGTCAGCTACCACCGGGTGCGGATCTGGGGATCGGTCGGCTTCATGCTGCCGGGCCTGCTACTGACGATCATCCTCAGCGACCGGGACTCGTTGGAACACCTTCCGCTGCTCGGTTGTGGGCTCGCGGTGGTGGGCATCGGGGCCGCGTACTTCCTGCCGACGAGGCGACGCCTGCCGCCGCTCCCTGATGCCGACGGTCCCGATGGCGCCGATGGCGCCGATGGCGCCGATGAACGGTCGGGCCTGCGGAGTGGTCCGCCGTCCGGTGGCGCGACGCTTCGGGTGCTGATGCGGGCCACGGTCCAACTGCTGAGCCGCCGGACCACCGCGGTCTTCCTGGTGGCGATGTTCTTGCTGCAGGCGTCCCTGAGCGCATACTTCGTCTTCTACCCGCTGCTGGCGACCGAGACGATGGGGCTGGCGCCACGCTGGCTCGGCATGGTGATGAACATCGGCGTCGGCCTCGAGCTCGGCTACATGGCGGCGTTTGGCTGGTTGGTACGCCGGCTCGGCTGGAAGTGGCTGATGGTCCTCGGTGCGTTGGGCGCGGCGGTCCGGGTCGCGATGCTGGCGGCGGTTCCGACGGCCGGCGTCCTGTTCGGCACCCAGATCGTCCACGGCCTGGTCATCGTCGTGTCCATGGTCGCCGGCCGGGTCATCCTCGACCGGCACGCGCCCGACGAGATCCGGCACACCGCGCAGGGCCTGTACGCGATGATCGTCCTCGGCGGCGGTCGGGTCGCCGGCAGCGCGCTGGGCGGGATCATCGCCGCACAGGCCCTGGCGGCGGTCTTCTGGGCCGCAGCAGGCGCCGCAGTGGTGTCCGCCGCCATGCTGGTCTGGGCCCTGCGTGACGAGAAGCCCTGACCCTCTACGGACGTCCTCGACAGTGCAGCCACGTGGCTATGACGAGTCTGCCAGCTTGATCTTCAGCGCTTGGTACTTGCCGAGCAGGTCACCGTAAACGTCGCGGTCGACCTCGAACTTCGGGTAGCTGTCGATCACATAGTCGACCAGCTCCTGCACACGTCCCACCGCCAGTGAAAAGCCGTCCTGTCCGGCCCGGAACACGACGATCTTGTAGAGGCAGCTGATGACGTGATCGTCGCCCGCGGAGTCGGAACTCCGCAGGTAGTTGAGCACAGCCGGGAGGTAGAACTGGAACGCACGGGGCCCCATCCACATCAGGTCTTCCTGATAGTGGGCACTGTTGTCCCGAAACAGCTCTTCCGCCTCGTCCACCGACTTGCCCAGGAAGTGGTCCCGGGCGGCAAGCTCATCCAGCGAACCGTGCACATTGATGTCGTCTTCGGTCGGAAGCATCGTCGAACGGCTCCTTGTCCCCAGCTACGGGGCACGATAGCGCGAACCGTCCGGAGAGTGACCCGTCAGCGAGCCGAGCAGACAGCCTCCACGAAGTGGCCGACCTTCGCCTCGGGCAAGCTCCGCCCGAGATCGGCCTCGGTGATCATGCCGATCACGCGGTGGTTCTCGATCACCGGCATCCGCCGCACCCGGTGCTGCTCCATCTCCTGGAGCACCTGGTCGACGTCGGTGGTCGCCTCGACGGTCCTGGGTTTCCCCTGTGCGAGTTCGCCGGCCGTCACGGTCGCGGGATTGCGCCCGGTGGCCACGCACTTCAGCACGATGTCGCGGTCGGTCAGGATGCCATGCAGCCGGTCGTCATTGCCGCAGATCGGCAACGAGCCGACGTTCATCTCCCGCATCTTCCGGGCGGCCTGCTGGAGCGTCTCGTTCTCTCCGACGCATTCGACGCCGGCATGCATGATGTCACGTGCAACGGTCATCGCAGTCTCCTTTGCGCGGGCATATCTGCCCATATGAAGCTTCGGCGCACGTGTCGGGTCAGCTCCAGCTGATCGGGATGTGCCGCTCGTGGCCTGCATCCTCCGTGTGCCTGCCCCTTCAGCCGAACCGATCCGGATGGCCCGTGCGCAGAGTCGGGCGGCAGCATTGGTGCGGGACCTTTGCCACTGTGGCCTCGCCAGGAGAGTGGTCGACCCGAGCGGGCGGGAGCTCATGGCCGGATCACGACAGGGCGCTTGCGGATGCCTTCGTACGTGATGGGCTGGTCTGGAGCACAGCCGCGAGAGGATGAGAGTACGTGGACGCACGAAAGCCAACCGCACTGGACGACTTCCTGTTCGACCTACGCGGCTATCTGGTGCTCGAGAACGCCCTCGAACCAGATCTGGTCGATGAGCTCAACCATGCGTTCGACACGTTCCCGGACCTGGCACCCGGCCAGTGGTGGGGCAACGCGCAGCGGCGCGACTACACCGAGGAGACCGGGTTCGAGCTGCACAACTGCGTCGAGGCAGGGCCGGCGTTCGAGCGGCTGATCGACCACCCGTCCTGGATCGAGCTGGTGCAGCGCTACTGCGGCGAGGACGAGTCGTATGTGCAGGGGGTGTTCATCGACGAGTGCATCGCCTCGATCCGCCGGTCCGGTGGGCACCATCCGGTGCACAGCGGGGGCTACCACGGCGCGATGCGAGGCGCGTTCGGCTTCCGGAACGGCGTCTTCCGCTGTGGGCAGTGCAACATCATCGTGGCGCTCACCGACATCGGCGAGGACGACGGCGCGACGATGGTGATCCCGGGCAGCCACAAGTCCAACTTTCCGCACCCGCTGGCCGGCGAATACGGCCGCGGCGACCGGATGGACACGCTCGACGGTGCCGTGCCGGTGCATCTGAAGAAGGGCGACGCACTGCTGTTCGTCGACGGGCTGATGCATGGTGGCAGCAGCCGTACCACCGAGGGTGAGCGGCGCATTCTGATCTACCGCTACGGTCCGTCCTGGGCGCGGACCCGCTTCAACTACGAGTACTCCCAACCGCTGCTGGACCGGCTGACTCCGGAACGACGCAGCATCCTGCAGCCGGTGCCACCCGCCCGTCCGCCCGTCGGCGGGACCGGATGACCAGCTTCACCGACGCGGTGCATCGCTTCCTCAGCGACGCCGTTGTCGCGCGGGAGGACGTCGACCAGTTTCTGGATCCGGACCATCCCAAGTGGGCGCGGTTCGATGCGGAGCTGGGCTACGTCCCGCATCCGTCCCGGGTTCCCGACGGCGTGGACGGTGCCATCAGCACCTATCGCTACGGCGCGTACGGCGAGCGGCTGACGATCAACTACTCCGACCGGCCGTGCCGCGTGAACAGCTACGGTGACAGCTTCACGCAGTGCCATCAGGTCAGCGATGGCGAGACCTGGCAGGAATACCTCGCTGCTCACCTCGAGGAGCCGATCCGCAACTTCGGTGTCGGTGGGTACGGCGTCTACCAGGCGGGCCTGAGGCTCAGCCGGACCGAGGCGACGGATGCGGCGGCCGGGCACGTCCTGTTCAACATCTACCTCGACGACCACTACCGCAACCTGGACGCGTTTCGGATGCTTCGGGTTGGCAGGGGATGGTGGGACGAGGAACGGTCCCACGGCACGTCCATGTTCCACGCGAACCCGTGGTGCCACGTGCGATTCGACGGTTCCGGCGCACTGGTCGAGCGACCGAACGCCTGTCCCAGCGAGGAATCCCTCTACCAGCTGTGTGAGCGGGAGTTCCTCCTCGACACCTTCGCCGACGATCTCGTCGTGCACCTGCTCGTCGGTCGGCAGACCGGGCGCTTCGACTTCCTCGAGCAGCACGCCGACACCGCGCACGCCCTCGGGCTCCGGCTCGACCTCGGCAGCGCCGAGTCCGCGCGCCGGTCGGCGGAGGAGTTCTACGACCGATGTGCGTTCCGGTCGTCGATCATCCTGCTGGAACGGATGCGGAAGGCCCTTACGGAGCAGGGAAAACGGTTGTTGCTGCTGCTGAGCTATCCCGGCGGCACGGTGGCGGATGCGTGTCGAGGAAGGCGTCGCAGCGACGAGCAGTTCGTCCAGCAGCTCGAAGAAGCCGGGATGGACTATCTCGACTCGCTGGCCGCCCACGTCGCCGACTACGGAGACTTCTCGGTGTCGCCGGACGACTACGTGGACCGTCTCTACAACGGCCACTACACGCCAGCCGGCAACCACTGCTTCGCCTTCATGATCAAGCCGGACATCGTGCGCTGGCTGCAACCCGTGCCACCCGCGTACGACACACTCGCCGGCACACCCACCACGAGGGCGGAGCACCTCGCCTGAGGCCGGGTCGAGCACCGGCTACGGAGCGACGGCCGCCCGGACCAGTTCGAGCGGATGCCAGGCCGTCCGATCGACGCCGTGGCGGATCTGCTGCCGACATGACACCCCGGTCGCGGCGACGACGGTGTCCGGCGATTCGGCCTGCAGGGCGGGAAAGAGGCGGTCGCCGCCGACGGTCATCGACAGGTCGTAGTGTTCGGACTCGAAGCCGAACGAGCCGGCCATGCCGCAGCAGCCGGCGTCGAGTTCGACGACCTCGGCGGCGGGAATGCGCCTCAGCAGCGCCATCGTCGCCGCCGTGCCGACCTCGGCCTTTTGGTGACAGTGCCCGTGATAGAGGATGCGCCGGCCGCCTGGCCAGGCGTCGTCGGCCAGCCGGAGCCGGCCCGCGTCGATGGCCTCGACCAGGAGTTCCTCCACCTGCCGGACCCGACCGGCGACGTCGGCCACGTGCGGATCGTCCGGCAACAGCTGTCGGTGTTCGTCACGCAGGCTGAGCAGACACGAGGGTTCACACCCGACGATCGGCGAGCCGGGGGCGGACGACGCCAGTTTCGCGGCCAGCGCCTGTGCCTCTCGCCGCGCGTCGTCCAGGAGGCCCTTGGAGAAGCTGGCCCGCCCGCAGCACCCGCCACTTTCCAGGCGTACCGACCAGCCGGCGCGCTCCAGCAGTTCGATCGCGGCCCGCCCGATCTGCGGCTCGGTGAAGGTGGTGAACGAGTCGGCCAGGAAGGTCACCTCGCCGGCTGGAGCGCCGTCCGGAGCCGTGCGGCGCCGGAACCAGCGAGCCAGGTTCCCGCGCCGGAACGACGGCAGCGGCCGGTGTCGGGTGATGCCGAGCGAGCGGTCCAGCAGCCGTCGCAGCGGGCCCAGGCCCGTTGCCAGGTTGGACAACGGCGCTGTCGCGGACCCGAGCCGGTTGAGGGTGCGGATGCCGCCGAAGACCCGCGACCGCAGCGGCGTGCCGTGCTTGTCGTGGCGGTGGGCCAGGGTCTCGGCCTTCAACGCGGCCATGTCCACGCCGAGCGGGCACTCGCTCTTGCAGGCTTTGCACATCAGGCACAGGTCGAGAATCTCGTGCAGACGCTCGTCTCCCAAGGCGGCAGCCGGGTCGGGCTCGGACAGCGCCTTGACGAGCGCGTTGGCGCGGCCGCGGGTCGCGTGCTCCTCCTGCCGGGTGGCGATGTACGACGGGCACATCGTGCCGCTCGCGCTCTTGCGGCACAGCCCGATGTTCATGCACCGGTCGGCCGCACCCCGCATGCCACCGACGACCTCGAACGACAATCGGGTCCGCAGCGGTCCGGCCGGCGGCAGCGCCGCGTCGCGCAGATGCTCGGTCATCGCCGGAGCGTCGACGATCTTGCCTGGGTTCATCCGGTCGTCCGGGTCGAAAAGATGCTTGACCGCGCGCATCGCGTCGTACAACTCGTCGCCGAACAGCTCGCGGTTGAACTCGCTCCTGGCCAACCCGTCACCGTGCTCGCTGGAGTTGATCCCGCCGTACTCGCGGACCAGGTCCTTGATCTCGCCTGCGACCGCACGCATCGTGGCCACCTGCTCGGGCTGGCTCACGTCGACGAACGGGCGGATGTGGAGGCAACCGACCGAGCAGTGCCCGTAGAAGCCCGCGCGCAGGCCGTGCCGGTCGAGGACTTCGGCGAAGCGCCTCGTGTAGGCGGCAAGGTGCACAGGCTCGACCGCCGTGTCCTCCACGAAGGCCAACGGGCGAAGGGTTCCGGTGCCCGCTGCCATCAGCAGGCCCAGACTTGCCTTGCGTACCTTCAACAGCGCGGCTTGCTGGGCTGGCGTCTCCGCCTGAAGGGTGTGGTAGCCGTGCCGGTGTTTCGTCCAGAGGGTCGTGAGACGGTCGAGCTGGCCGCGGAGCGCGCTCTCGTCGTTGCCACTGAACGAGACGAACAGCAAGGCCTCGGGGTCGCCGGACAGGATCGCGCCCAGGTCGGCGTACTCGATCTTCGACCGGGACAGGTCGAGGATCGTCCGGTCCATCATCTCGACCGCGGACGGGTCACAGTCGAGGGCGTCCTCGGTCGCCTCGATGGCCGCGAGGGTCGAGGTGAAGTGCCCGACGGCGATCATCGTCGTACGTGGCTTGGGAACCAGGTCGACCAGGGCCTCGGTCGCCACGACCAGCGTGCCCTCCGACCCGACGACGAACTTCGCGAGGTCGAACGGCGTGGCCTGGTTGGCGAGCCGGTCGAGCCGGTAACCGCCGGCGCGGCGCCAGTACGGCGGGAAGCCGGTGGCGATCGCGTTCTCGTGCGAGGAGATCAGCTCGGGCAGCTCCCGGTAGAGGCGTCCCTCGAGTGAGTCCATCCAGGCCCGGCTGGTGCGTTCGGACTCGTCCACCGGGGCGAAGTGCGCGGTCGAGGCGTCGGACAGCACGACGTCGAGCTCACGTACATGGTCGATCGTCATGCCATGGCGGACCGACCCACTGCCGGCGGAGTTGTTGCCGATCATGCCGCCGAGCGTGGCGCGGTTGCTGGTGGAGGTGTCCGGGCCGAACATCAACCCGTGCGGTGCCGCCGCCCGGTTGAGCTCGTCCTGAACGACACCCGGCTGTACGCGGGCGGTCCGTGCCTCGGCGTCGAGTTCGACGATCTGGTGCAGGTGTCGCGACAGGTCGAGGACCAGGCCCGGTCCCACGGTCTGGCCGGCCAGACTCGTGCCGCCGCCGCGCGGCAGCACCGGGACCGAGTACCTCGCCGCGAGAGCAACGGCCGCGACAACATCGTCGGCATGTCGGGGGAAGGCCACGCCGACCGGCGTGATGGCATACATGCTCGCGTCGCGGGAGAACAGAGTGCGGGTGTAGGCGTCGAAGGCGACTTCACCGTCGAGCTCGCGGGTGAGATCGGCGGCCAGGTCGGCAGCCGCCGTCATGGGCGCTGCAGCCGGTCGAGAGCGGCGTTGATGCCGGTGGGATCGATGGGTACGCCGCTGGCGACGAGGCCCATCTGGACTCCGGCCAGGGTGCCCGCCAGCATCAGGTCGTTGAAGTCACCGAGGTGGCCGATCCGAAACACCTTGCCAGCAAGGCGCCCGAGGCCGGCGCCGAGCGACATGTCGTAGCGGTCGAGGACCAGCGCACGGATCTTGTCGGCGTCGTACGCCTCGGGCATGAGCACCGCGGTGAGTGAGCCGGAGTGTTCGCGCTCGTCTGCGCACAGCACCTCCAGACCCCAGCCACGGACCGCCAACCTGGTGGCCTCGGCGTGCCGCTGGTGGCGGGCGAAGACGTTCGGCAGCCCTTCCTCACCGAGCATCCGCAACGACTCCCGCAGGCCGTACAACAGATGAGTCGCCGGAGTGTAGGGGAAGTAGCCGCGTTTGTTCGCCTCGATAATCGGACCCCAGCTCCAGTACGACGCGGGGAGCCGGGCGGACTCTGCTGCCGCGAGAGCCTTGGCGCTGACAGCGTTGAAGCCGAGTCCGGGTGGGAGCATCAGCCCTTTCTGCGAACCGCCCACCGTGACGTCGACGCCCCATTGGTCATGCCGGTAGTCGATGGAGCCGAGCGATGAGATCGTGTCGACGAGGAGCAGCGCGGGATGTCCGGTCGCGTCGATCGCCTGCCGGATCTGCGGTATCCGGCTGGTCACGCCGGTCGAGGTCTCGTTGTGGACGACGAGCACCGCCTTGATGCGGTCGCCTCCACCTGTGTGGTTCTCGCTCCTGCCCGTACGTTGTGCGCTCTCCATGTCGGCGCCGAGACGGTCGGCGACTGTCTGTGGGTCGACGCCGTGCCGCCAGTCACCGGGTACGAAGTCGACGCGCAAGCCGAGCTTGCCCGCGAGCTCCTGCCACAGCGTGGCGAAGTGGCCGGTTTCGAAGCAGAGCACGCGATCGCCGTGGTTGAGGGTGTTGACGAGGGCGGCTTCCCAGGCGCCGGTGCCGGACGATGGATAGATGACCACCGGCTGCGACGTGCCGAAGACTGCGCCCAGCTCGGCGAGAATCTCCAAGCTCAGTTGCCCGAACGCGGGTCCGCGGTGGTCGATCGTAGGACCCGACATCGCGCGCAGAACCCGCTCCGGCGTGTTGGTCGGGCCAGGAATCTGCAGGAAGTGGCGGCCAGCAGGACTCATCGCGGTGGGTACCTCCCCGAAGACGGGCTGTCCGTCAATATATCCCGCAGAGTCATCCGCGGAATCGTGCCGGCGGCCGCGAGCCTTGCAGGCCAGGGATCCACCATGCGGGACCTCGCCCACTCCGCAATGCGAGAAGTCCTTACCGGTCTCGGCCGTGACAGGTGGAGCGCCTTGACCCTGTTAGCCGGACGTGACCATACTCGCGACACCTTCAAGCCGGCCGGGTCAGCTGAGTATGCATACCAGCTCAGTAGACGTACCGGCCGGGTCCTGTTCCGGACGCGCGGTCAACTCTGATCCGGGAGGCTCACATGTCGGTCGAGGTCATTTCGATCCTTGTCCTGGTTGGGATCTTCGTGATCGCCACCGTGCGGCCGGTAAATCTGGGGGCACTGGCCATCGTGGCCGCGTTCATTCTCGGCATCTCTGTGCTCGACGGTGCCGATGTCGAGGAGAAGACCGACGTGCTGTTCGCAGGATTTCCCGGCGACCTGTTCGTCATCCTTGCGGGCGTAACCTTTCTGTTCGCCATCGCCAAGAGCAACGGCACCGTCGACTGGCTTGTTCAGGCGTCCATCCGCGCGGTAGGTGGCCGGATCGGCCTGATCCCGTGGGTGATGTTCCTCGTGACGGCATGCCTCACCGCAATCGGTGCGGTGGTGCCGGCGTCCGTCGCGATCATCTCGCCGATCGGCATGGGATTCGCCGTACGTTACAAGATCAACCCGCTGCTGATGGGTCTGATGATCATCAATGGCGCGAGTGCCGGCGGGTTCTCGCCGATCAGCATCTTCGGCAGCATCACCAACGGCGTCGTCGACAAGGCCGGACTGCCCGGCAATCCAACGTTGCTCTTCCTTGCCTCGTTCGTGTTCAACGCCGCGATCAGTCTGGTCGCGTTCTTCGCGTGGGGCGGTCGCGACCTGCTCGGCCGGCGGGCCGACGACGTGGACCCAGAGATGCTGGACGCAGAGAAGGCAAACACAGGGCGAGGCGAAGCTGGCGCCAGTGCGTCGCCGACGGCCCCGGCTGGCGGCGACCGGAACCCCGACCGCGGCGGCAGCGTGCCGGCCAGCAGCACCGGCACCAGCGGCGGGGCAAGCACCGCCACCCTCGCGCCAGCCGGTGCGGGTACCGATGAGGCGATCAGCCTGAACCGCGATCGCACGCTTACCGTCGTCGGACTGCTCGCGCTCGCTGTCGGCGCACTCTTCTTCGACCTGAACGTCGGCACGCTCGCGATCGCGGTGGCGATCGTCCTGACCCTCCTGTCTCCTGGGACCGCGAAGGGGGCAGTCGAGCAGATCGCCTGGCCCACCGTGCTCCTGGTGTGCGGAATCGTCTTGTACGTCAGCCTGATGGAGACGATCGGGACCATCGACTGGCTCGGCGAGGAGGTCGCCACGATCGGTGCCCCGCTCGTCGCGGCGCTGACCATCTGCTTCATCGGCGGGGCGGTCTCGGCGTTCGCCTCGACGACCGGCATCCTCGGTGCGCTCATCCCGCTCGCCGTCCCGTTCCTCACCGGCACCAACGCGATCGGTGCGGTCGGACTCATCACCGCACTGGCGATCTCGTCGTCCGTGGTCGACTCCAGCCCGTTCTCGACCAGTGGCGCGCTGACCGTTGCCAACACACCGGACGGGCACCGGGACGCCGTCTACAAGGGCCTCATGCGGTGGGGCTTCAGCATGGTCCTGATCGCACCGATCGCGACGTGGGCGCTCTTCGTACTACCCGGCTGGCTGTGACGGCACGCGGTATCGTCGCCGCATCGACATGACGCAAGGGCGCGAACACAACGAGCGGGTGCTGCGCGAGTTCGCCCGGCAGGCCACGACGTTCGAGGACTCCCAGCTCAACACCGCGTTCACCGCACATCTGCAGCGGCTGGTCGAATTCACCGAGCCCGGTCCTGACGACGTCTGCCTCGACGTCGCCGCCGGCACGGGTCTGGTGGCCCGAGCCCTTGCGCCGCGCGTACGCCACGTCGGCGCCGTCGATCTCACGCCGGAGATGCTGCAGACCGGGAAGAGCCAGGCTGATGCCGAGCAGCTTCACAATGTGGTCTTCCAGACCGGCGACGCGCTGGCCCTGCCGTTCGTCGATGCGTCGTACTCCGTGGTGATCTCGCGGTTCTCCCTGCACCAGGTCTCCTCGCCCGAACGGCTGGTCGCGGAGATGCTGCGGGTCTGCCGGCCGGGTGGTCGGGTCGTGGTGGCCGACATGGTGCGTGGCGACCAGGCGGGTGACCCCGACCGGGTCGAGCGGCTGCGGGACCCGTCGCACGGCGCGATGCTGACGGCCGAGACCATCGCCTCGTTGCTGACTCGTGACGGGGGAGTGGTCGAGGGGTGCGACGTGTTCGACGTGCCCCGCCCGCTGCGCCAGTGGGTCCTGCAGGCCAGGACATCACCGGACGCCATCGCGCAGATCGAGGCAGAGCTGGACGCGGAGTTGGCCGGTGGCGCGGTCACCGGCATGCGCCCGCACCGCGTCGACGGCGAGCTGTGGTTCACCCAGACCTGGGCGCACCTGCGGGTCGGCGTACCGGCCGCCACCGGGTGAGAGTCTGTTACCTGACCAGCGCGTGCCTCACTGCTTCGAGGGGACCAGTCGTTGCGGCCCGGTTCCGCGCTGCCCGAGCCGGTCGTACGCGTTGACCAGCCCGCAGCGGTCGATGGACAGGCAGCCGCACCCGATGCAGTCGGTGAAGTCGTCGCGTAGCTGCTGGAGGTGTCGGATCCGCTCGTCGAGCTCGGACCTCCAGTGGCGGGACAGCCGGGCCCAGTCCTGGCGAGTCGGCGTACGACGGTCCGGCAGCTCCGCCAGCGCAGCTCCGATGGAGGCCAGCGGAATCCCGACACGTTGCGCGATCCGGATCAGCGCCACCCGCCGCAGGGTGTCGCGCCGGTAGCGGCGTTGGTTGCCGGACGTACGCCTGCTGGCGATCAGGCCCTGTCGTTCGTAGAAATGCAACGCGGAGACCGCCACGCCACTACGCGCGGCGAGCTGGCCGACGCTGAGCTCCTTCTGGTCCCACGCGGCATCATCCATCCGGCCTCCTTTCGCGGGACCTCAACCATAGTTCGGGTCGCCGAGGGCCCACCCAAGCCCCCTCACCGGTGATCATGGTCGTGATCATGAAGCGCTTCGGTACGCGTAGCCCACTTTGCCTTCATGATCATCGACTGCGGCGACCTCCATGCGTGACAGTCGGCCCACGCGCCCGCTCGAGGGTGGGCCGCCACGCACGGACGTGTACGAGACGGGCCGGCAGGAGCGGGAGGGTCGCCTCGGGGCGAAGGGCAGGACTGGGCGGGGAGCGCAGGACCCCAGGGGGCACGGGCCGGAGGGGTGGGGTTACGGCATTGCGACGCGGGCGGCCACGGTCGTACCCCGCCCCGGCCTGGACCGTACGTCGAGCGTGCCGCCGATCAGCTCCGCCCGCTCGGTCATGCTCCGCATCCCGTACCCGCCAGCGTCCGGGTCGTCGCCGGCGCCGACCTCATCGGTGGCGAAGCCACCGCCGTCATCGGTCACCTCCAGCGTCACATGGTCGTCGTGCCGAACCAGCCGCACCCGGACGGACGTCGCGTCCGCATGCTTGACGACGTTCTGGAGAGCCTCCTGAGCAATGCGGTACAGCGCGATCTCCACGTGTTCGGGAAGGGTGCACTCCTCGACGTCGACCCGGACCTCCACTCCGGCGGTCGATCTGGCGAGGCTGGCCAGGCTGTCGGCAAGGCCCAGGTCGTCCAGGACCGGCGGTCGCAGCCCGTTGATGGCCGCCCGCGCCTCGTCCAGCGTGAGGTGGGCGAGCTTGCGCGCCCAGACCAGCTGCTCCGCCGCGAACGTCGGCTCGTCGGTCAAGGCGTCGGCCGCGGCGTCGAGGTGGAAGCGCAAACTGCACAGGCGTTGGGTGATCCCGTCGTGGATGTCGGCCGCGAGGCGCCGCCGCTCCGCCTCCTGGGCCGCGATTGCCTGCTCGGTGAACCGTTCGTGCGCGCGCTCCCGGGCTGCGAGCCGCCGGTGTAGGCGAGCCTGATGGACGCCGCCGGCGATCAGGCTGCCGACCGAGGTGAGGAGGCGTACGTCGCGATCGGTGAACTCCCGCCGGGCCCTGGTGTGCACGTTCAGGACACCGACCAGGCCGCCCGGCGAGCTGGCCATCGGTACCGAGGCCATCGACGTGTAGTCCTCCCCGCGGAGCTCGGGGAAGTAGCGGTAGCGCGGGTCGGCGTCCTTGTGGTCGACGATCACCACGGGCTGCTGGTGACTCGCCGCCCAGCCCGCCACGCCCTCGCCGAGCTGGAGCCGGATTCGCCCGACCTCCAGGTCGAACGGTGGTGTCGCACCCACCAGCGTGAGCGCGCGGTCGGAATCGTCGAGTACGTGGACGAAGCACACATCGCTCGCGGTCGCCGCCACGACCAGCGGAGCGACCTTGGCCGCCAGCAGTTCGAGTTCCGGGCCCGCCGAGATGGCCTCGATGATGCCGACCAGCAAGGCGTTCTCCGACGCGGTGTCCCCCAGGCCCAGACCGTCTCCCGAACGCAGGCCCTCTCCCGAACGCAGACCGTCTCCCAGGCCCAGACCATCCCCCAAGCCCAGACCATCCCCCGAACCCTGACCGCGCGGCGACGGTGTGTTCACTGGAAGATCCCCTCCCGCAAGGCGACCGCGACCGCAGCGGCCCGGTCGTTGACGTCGAGCTTGCGGAAGATCGCGCGGACATGGCTCTTGACGGTCTCCTCGCCGAGGACCAGCTTGCCGGCGATCGCCCGGTTGGAAAGGCCGGAGACGAGGAAGCCCAGCACCTCGCTCTCGCGCTGGGTCAGGCTCATGTGCGCACCGGGCCAGAACTCCCCAGCCTGCAACCGAGCCGCCGCTGCCACCGCCCGCCCAGCCATGGCCGGGTCGACGACGGTCTCACCTACGGCCGCGCGTTCGAGCATCCGGACGAGTTCCTCCCGGTCGATGGACTTCAACAGGTAGCCGGCCGCACCGGCACGCAACGCCTGAAAGAGGTACTGCTCGTCGTCGTACGCGCTGAGCAGGACAACCCGCCGCGCCGGATTGGACTCGACCAGCCGGCGGCACAGGTCGAGTCCGCTGGCAGAGCCACGCAGGCGTACGTCCGAGACCACCACGTCCGGGTCGAGGGCAGCCACCAGCGGCTCAGCATCGTCGGCGCTGACCGACTGAGCCACGATCCGGACCCGGCCCTGAAAGCGAGCCAGGAGTGCTTTGAGTCCTTCAAGCACCATTTCGTGGTCGTCGACCAGAACGAGCCGGAGCGGCCTGTCCCCCATGACAGGAGCGTATGAGTGGATGCCGGCCGGCGAACGGCGTATCGCGATCGGCGAAGCGGGACGTATCCGGACGACTCATGCAGGGGTACGCCAGGCCATCCCCCGCCTATACCCCCGCGCGGGGGGATCGAGACCGGCCGGAGCCGACCTAGACTCACCAGGACTGCGTGCGTTTCCACAAGGGGGAGGAGACGACATGCCGCACAAGCAGATCCGGATGCAGCGCGTTCGGCCGCCGGGCAGGGAACACCGGCCGATCATGATCGCTATCGCGGGCGACAGCGCTGCCGGCAAGACCACCTTGACAAAAGGGATCGCGCGTCCGCTGGGGCCGGACCGGGTGACGACTATCTGTGTAGACGACTACCACCGGTACGACCGGAACGAACGCAAAGGCCTACCATTCACCGCGTTGCATCCGGAATGCAACTACGTCGAGATCATGGAGCAGCACCTGCAGCTCCTCGCGACCGGGCAACCGATCCTCAAGCCCGTCTACGACCACAACACGGGGGAGCTCCAGCGTCCCGAGCTCGTCGAGCCGCGGGAGTTCGTCATCGTCGAAGGACTTCTGCCGTTGCACTCGCGCTTGGCGAGGGCCTGCTTCGACATCACCGTCTACCTCGACCCGCCGGAGGCCATCCGCAAGGAGTGGAAGGTCAAGCGGGACACGCAGAAGCGCGGCTACGCGGTCGAGCAGGTGCTTGCCGAACTGGAGCACCGCGAGCCGGAGTCGGCGGCGTTCATCCGGCCGCAGCGGGTGCACGCGGACCTCGTCGCCCGATTCGCGCCCGTTGTGGGCCGCGACGATCCGCCGAGTACGCCGCTGTCGGCCGAACTGCTGCTGCGACCGACCATTCGGCATCCCGACATCCGCAAGATCCTTATCGAGAGCGACCAGAGTGCCCTACACATGAGGCTGAGCCGGGACGACGACGGCCTGCCGGTCGATGCCGTCCACATCCACGGCTATGCGCCGCGGGAGGAAAGTCACGTTGTACAGAAGGCGATCTGGTCCCGGCTGGGGATGAACGGCGCCAGTGGGCCGAACGGCACCGACCCGATCGACATGGTGGGCGACATCGGCAATGGGGAGCGCAGCGAGTCGCTCGCCATCACCCAGTTGCTGCTCCTCTACCACCTGCTGGTGGCAGCGTGAGGCGGTCCTGCGACGTTCGCGCCGTGATCAAGGTCTACTGCCTGGCAACGAAGCTAGCCTCGGTCTGACGTCGGCTGTTCCTGGTCGGCGAAGACCCGGCTGGCAAGGAAGTCGGCGGGCTCGAACCGCATCAGGTCGTCCTTGTGCCACCGGCGGCCGTTGGCCGCGAGCAACCTGTTGGCCTGACGAAGGCGGGCGCGCTCGAGTGCGTTGCGGACGCTGCGAGCATTGGCGAAGCGTGGCTGCTGCATCCGGCGCCGGAGGTAGTCGCGAAAGATTGTCTCGGCCGCGTCGGACAGGCGGTAGTGCTCCTGCTCCAGCATCAGCCGGGCGATCGCCAGGAGTTCCTCGAGGTCGTAGTCGGCGAAGTCCAGGTGGTGGGAGATCCGGGAGCTGATGCCAGGGTTGGAACCGAAGAACGACTCCATCCGATCCTTGTATCCGGCCAGGATGACGACGAGGTCGTCGCGCTGGTTCTCCATCACCTGCAGGAGAATCTCGATCGCCTCCTGCCCGTAGTCGCGTTCGTTCTCGGCGCGGTAGAGGTAGTAGGCCTCGTCGATGAACAGCACACCGCCCATGGCCCGCTTGACGACCTCCTTGGTCTTGGGAGCGGTGTGCCCGACGTACTGGCCAACCAGGTCGTCTCGGGTGACGGCGACGAGGTGGCCGCGGTCGATGGAGCCCAACCGGTGCAGGAGTTTGGCCATCCGCAGGGCCACGGTGGTCTTCCCGGTACCCGGGCTTCCGGTAAACGACATGTGCAGGCTCGGTCGGGACGCGGTCAACTGGAAACGCTGGCGTACCCGGTCGACGAGAAGCAGGGCCGCGATCTCCCGGATGCGGGTCTTGACCGGTGTCAGGCCGACGAGCTCGGTGTCGAGAGTGTCGAGTACGTGGTCGATTCCGGACGCCTGGCGTTCGGCCACCAGGTCGACGGTGGCGTCTGGGGGCAGACCTGGTGCCGCCTGCTCGGCTGCCCCCCGCCCGTCAACTCCCCGCCCGTCAGTGCCGTTCCCGTCGGTGCCACCCTCGTCAGACCCGTCCTCGTTCGTACGCAGCGATTCGGTCGACGCCGACGACGGGTCTCCCGGCCGTGGCATGCCGAACCCCTGCCGCGACTCCTTGTCCGCTGTCATGACGAGTTCACCGCCGTCACGAGTTTGCCGCCGTCACGAGTTAGCTGCTGTCACAACGAATGGTGCGGGTGTCCGTCGCCGTCGCCGTTGAACGGACTGGCGCCATACCGCGTGCCCGGCGGCCGATCCAGCGCGTACGGGTGAAGCGTGTAGCGAACCCTGCGGTCGCTGGTCTCCTGCCGGTCGAGCCGGATGCCGGGCTCGTCGGCGGGACGGTTGACGAGGAACGACAGGGCCGTGGTCTGCCGCTCGGGGCTCGCGTCGTAGGCGTTGACCCGGATGTACCGCTGCGGATAGGCCTTCCGGCACTCGTTCACCTCGTACAACGCTCCTGCCGCGTCGTTCAGGTCGAACATCGGCAGTCCCCACATGTCCCAGTAGTGGTTGCGCGGGTGTGGGTCGTCGGTGAACTCCACCGACAAGGACCAGCCGTTGTCCAGCGCGTACTGGATCTGCATCCCGATCTCCTCGTCGGTGAGATCGGGCAGGTAGGAGAACGTGCCTTGGGTGATACGCATCCGTTGGCCCCCGCTCGAAGCAGTCCTCAGAACTGCTTCCTTCTACTCACAATGGTTCTTGAGCTCACACGGACGTCGGCGTCTCAACGACGTCCGGTGTGTCGGTCGACTCGTAGGTGAACGTGACATCGCCCCACGTGGACAACGCGACGTCGAGCTCACGGCTCTTGCGCGCGGCGGCCCGCAGGATGTCCCCGCCCTCGGCGAGATAGTCGCGACCCTCGTTGCGGGCCTTGATCATGGCCTCGAGGGCGACGCGGTTGGCGGTGGCGCCGGCGGCGATGCCCATCGGATGGCCGATCGTGCCCCCGCCAAACTGCAGGACGACATCCTCGCCGAGATAGTGCAGCAGCTGGTGCATCTGGCCGGCGTGGATCCCGCCAGAGGCCACCGGCATCACACCGGGCATGGAGGCCCAGTCCTGTTCGAAGTACAGACCCTTGAGCGGATCGGCCGCCACCTTGTCGAGCCGCAACGTGTCGTAGTAGCCGGCGACGGTGTTCGGGTCGCCCTCCAGCTTGCCGACGACCGTGCCGGCATGGATGTGGTCGACACCGGCCATCCGCATCCACTTCGCGATCACCCGGAAGCTGACGCCGTGGCTCTTCTGCCTGGTGTACGTGGCGTGGCCAGCGCGGTGCAGGTGCAGGATCATGCCGTTGCGTCGGGCCCATTTGGCCATCGACTGGATCGCGGTGTAGCCGACGGTGAGGTCGATCATCACGATGATGCTGCCGAGCTCCTTGGCCAGCTCGGCGCGTTCGTACATGTCCTCCATGGTGGCGGCGGTGACGTTCATGTAGTGGCCCTTGATCTCCGCCGTCTCGGCCTGGGCCCGGTTCACCGCCTCCATGCAGAACAGGAACCGGTCCCGCCAACGCATGAAGGGCTGGGAGTTGATGTTCTCGTCGTCCTTGGTGAAGTCGAGTCCGCCGCGCAGCGCCTCGTACACCACCCGGCCATAGTTGCGGGCGGACAGGCCAAGCTTGGGCTTGACGGTGGCGCCGAGGAGAGGACGGCCGTACTTGTTCAGGTACTCACGTTCCATCACGATCCCGTGCGCCGGACCCTGGAACGTCTTTGTGTAGTGCGGCGGGATCCGCATGTCTTCCAGGCGCAGTGCCTTCAGGGCCTTGAAGCCGAAGACGTTGCCGATGATCGAGGAGGTGAGGTTGGCGATCGATCCCTCCTCGAACAGGTCGATGTCGTAGGCGATGGAGGCGATGTACTCGCCCTCCTTGCCTGGCACCGGATCGACCTGGTAGCACTTGCCCTGGTACCGGTCGTAGGCCGTGAGCCGGTCGGTCCAGACCACGGTCCAGGTGGCGGTGGACGACTCGCCGGCGACGGCGGCACCGGCCTCCTCGGGGGGAACGCCTGGCTGGGGGGCGATCCGGAACGCCGCGAGGACGTCGGTCGGCTTCGGCTGGTAGTCGGGTTGCCAGTAGCCCATCTCGGCGTACGGGATCACGCCGGCGCCCCACCGCTCCGTTCCTTCGGCAGTTGTCATGCTGCTCCTCCGCGGCTTCGAGGTAGGGACGCGGGGCCGTTCGACGGCAGGCGCCTACGCTCATCCAGCCCTACCCAGGAGCGACGCCTTGTATACGTGGACGAGCACCTGCCGCTGCCCGCACCGGCACCATCCCGTGATCATGATTGTGATCATGAAGCCGTTTGGTGCCTATGGCCCGATTTCCCTTCATGATCACGGCTGAAGGGGCTACCGAGGCGCTTTCGCGCAGGCGGCCTCGACCGCCGAGAGCCACACCTGCGTGAACGCGTTGCCATCGAGGTGGACCACGACGCGGGTCGGGCGCCCTTCCGGATCGGCAAGGAAGTGCAGCACGCCGCCCTCCACGGCCGTACGCAGGCGGCGATCCTCCACCACCGCGCCCGGCCAACCGAGGGCGACCGCGCAGGCCGCCGGGTCGTACTGGAAGTTCAGCAGGTCGGCGGGGAGGCCAGCATGAGCGGCAGCCAGCTCGCCGAACCCGGCCTCGTCGGCGCGGGCAACGCTCTGCCGCGCGATCAGTTCACCCAGCGATCCGGTCGCGCGTAGTCGGGGGAGGTCCGCCGCCCGCAACCAGACGCCGAGGGTGGCCGGCAGCGTGGTCAGCGTCAGCCGAGCAGCGCCGGCCACGATCTCCGCCGCTCGGGTGTCCCACTGCACGTTCCAGTCCATCTCCGGTCCCCAAGGCGGCAGGCCGTCACCGGGTGGGTCGACCCACCCGCCCATCGCGACCACGGACGTGTCGGCAAGGCTGCCCGGCCGGACGATCTCGAGGAGCGCGAGGTTGGTCATCGGTCCGATGGCCACGATCGTGGCGGCCTGCTCGATGCTCTCCGCGAGCAGGTCGAGCGCGGCACCCGGTGCCGACGGACGGGGGTGCGCGTCCGCCGGCCAGTAGCGTTCGTCACCGATCACGGGATCGGCAGGGCGGAGCGAGGTGAGCGACAGGGTGGCGCCGGCCGCGACCGGGATGTCGGACCGACCGGCCAGGTCGAGGCAGTGTGCGACATAACCTGCACGTCGCCCGGCCGGGTCGATCGCCGTCGTGATGCCGGTGATCTCGACGCCGGGCCAGCCCAGCAGCATCGCCAACGCACACACGTCGTCCGGGTCGCCGCCGAGGTCGGTGTCGAGATGGATGCGCACGACCGCATCCTCCCAGCCGCAGGTTGTCAGCCACACCGTCGCCAGCCCACCGTCGCCAGCGTGATCATCCATGGGGGTGGCACTGGGCCGAAGGGTTGGAGCCTTTCAGGGGCTGGAGCGCCGAAAATGCTCCACTGCCTGTCCGGGGCCGCCAGTCCCGTGCCCCAGGACCGGCTCCACTGCCACCGATCCTGCGTCAGGGCGTGATCCGCCTCAGCCCTTGAGACCGGTCATGGTGATCCCCTGGATGAAGTACTTCTGCGCAAACGCGTACACGATGATCACCGGCAGCACCGCGATCGTGGCGCCGGCCATCAGCAGCGTGATCTGGGTGAAGTACTCGTTCTGGAACTGCGCCAGCGCCACCGGCAGCGTCTGCAGCTCCTCGGAGTTGATGTAGATCAGCGGACCGAACAGGTCGTTCCAGGAGTCCAGGAACGTGAAGATGGCGATGGCTGCGAGCGCCGGCGTCGTCTGCGGCAGCATGATCCGCCAGAACACCGTCCACGTCCCGGCACCGTCGACCCGGGCGGCGTCCTCCAGTTCCTGCGGCAGGCTCTTGAAGTACTGCCGCATCAGGAACGTCGCGAACACCGGCGTGAAGACGCGCGGCACCCACAGCGGAAGCTGGGTGTCGATCCAGCCGATCTGGCGGAACACCAGATACTGCGGGATGAGGTATGCGATCCCGGGGATCATCGCGGTCGCGAGCACCACCAGGAACAGCAGATCCCTGCCAGGAAAGCGCAACCGGCCAAACGCGAACCCGGCCAGGGCCGCGACGATCAGCAGCCCGACGACATTGATGAACGCAAGCTTCACGCTGTTGTAGAAGAACACCGGGATCAGCTCGGCGACCTGGACGTAGTTGCTCCACTGCGGGTTGGTGGGGAACAACGTCGGCGGTACGGCGAGGACCTGCCCCTCCTCCTTCAGCGAGGCGCCCACCATCCACAGCAGTGGCAGCACGAAGCCCAGGGCGAGGGCGACCATCGCGACGTACGTGGCGATGTCGACGATCCTGGCTGTCGTACGACTGGTGCCGGTGACGCCGCCGCGGCGGCTGGGCGTGGGACGGCTGGTGGCCCTGTCCATGAGGTCAGCCATAGAACACCCATCTCCGCTGGAGCTTCCACTGTCCGTACGTCACGAGGCCCAGGATGATGAACAACAGCCATGCGAGCGCCGAGGCGTAGCCGAGCTTCCCGGACGAGAACGCCTGCTGGTACAGGTAGTAGATGTAGACGCTGGTCGAGTGTCCGGGCCCGCCGTGGGTCATGACGAAGATGATGCCGAACACCTGGAACGACGTGATGAACTGCGTCACCAGCAAGAAGAACAGGTGCGGGGTCAGCAGCGGCATCATGATTCGACGGACCCGGTTCCACGCACTCGCACCGTCGATCTCCGCGGCCTCGTACAGGTCCTGAGGAATTCCCTGCATGCCGGCCAGGAAGATCACCATCGGATAACCGGCACCCTGCCACACGCTGACGATGACGACCGCCGGCATCGCCCACGTCGAGCTCGACAGCCAGGCCGGCCCGTCGATGCCGACCATCGACAACGTGGCGTTCAGCAGTCCGCGTTCGGGGTTGTAGATCCAGAACCAGATGAAGCCGATCGCCACCACGTTGGTGATGTACGGCGCGAAGTACGCCGCACGCATGAACGCGATACCGCGCAGCTTCCGGTTGCAGAGCAGCGCGAGGACGAACCCCAGGATGGTCGTGAACGGGATGGAGAGAACCGTGAAAACGATCGTGTTGCGGAGCGTCTCGATGAACAGCGGGTCAGCGGTGAACATCTCCTGGAAGTTTCCAAGACCCACGAACACCGGTGGCCTGATGCCGTCCCACTCCGTGAGCGACATATAGACCGAGACGAGGATCGGAAAGGCCTGGAACGCGAGGATCCCGAGGATGAGCGGGGCGATGTAAAGGAAACCCTCGTACTTGCCCATCAGTCGGGTACGCCGAGGGGGGCGCAGGTCTCGATCCTGGTCAGATCGAAGCGCTGCGCCCCTGGCGTCGGTCACCGAAGTGTTCACAGAGATTGCCTTACGTCAGCCCGCGATGATCTTCTCGACCTGTGCCTGTACTGACGTGAGTACCTCGCTCGCTGGTTGCTCGCAGTTGTAGACCTTCTCCAAGGCGGGCCGATAGATCTCGCGGGCGCCCAGCGTGTCGAGGGTCTGGTTCGGTAGCGTCGAATGCTCGACCGCTTCCCTGAACAGGTTGATGTGCTGCGGTGGCCCCTTCAGCGCCGACATTGCGTCCTTGTGCATGGGCAACCACTGCTGGCCTCGGGCGAACATCTCCCCGGCTTCCTTGCTGGTAAGGAAGGCCAGCAGCTTGAACGCCGCCTCCGGGTTCTTGGCCTTCTCCGGGATGGAGTAGGTGACCACGCTCGACTCGGTGAGCTGGCCGGCCGGACCCGCCGGGACCGGTGCGACATCCCAGTTGATGCCCTTGACTGCCTGCTTGAGATAGGGAACCACGCTGAACTGCGCGAACATCATCGCGAGCCGACCCTGCGCGAACATCTGCAGGTCGGCGTCGTCGCCCTGGATGTCCCCCCACGCTGGCTGCACCTTGTGCACGCAGGTGAGGTCGGTCGCCCACTGGACGGCGGCGGCACCTTCTGGACTTGCCAGCGCGAAGGTTCTGCCGTCCTTGGAGTAGATGCCGTCAGTGTCGCCGTTGTTGACGGTGAACGTCTGCTCGAAGCCGGTGTCGAGGAAGACCAGCGCTCCGTACCGTTCGCCTGGGACGGTGAGCTTCTTGGCGGTCTCGATGAAGTCGTCCCACGTCCAGTTGTCGGGGGTCCACTCCGTCGGTGGAAGCGGGACGCCGGCCTCCTTGAAGATGTCGACGTTGTAGAAGATCAGCCGCGGCGAGTGGCCGATCACCCACGCAGTCCGCGTACCGGCCGCCTGCTTCGGGAAGTCGTAGAGGTTCGGTGGGAATGCCGACGGGTCGATCTTCTCGTCCTCGATCAGCGGCGTCAGGTCCATCAGGGCACCGGTCTGCGAGATGCCCCTCACGTAGTCGTCGTTGATCTTGATGAGGTCCGGTGGCGCACCGCTGGCAAGCACCGTGCGGAACTTCGTGTCGAACTCCGCCGGAACTGGCTGGACGGTTACCTGGATGTCGCTCTGCTTCTGGAAGGCGTCGACTGCCTCACCGAAAGGCGTTCCCTTGAGCGGGTTGTCGTTGAGGAACGTCATCTTGGTGCTGCCCGATCCTCCACCGCCGCCCGTGGTCATCCCACAGCCAGCGAGCGCGGCCGCGCCCGCGATGCCGGCCGCGCCGCCCATGAGTGACCTGCGACTGACCAGGCCCCGGGTGGCGAAGGGGTTGTTGCGTGTCATGACATGACCTCCTCAGCAGTCACGTCAGGTCGTCCCCGCAGCGACCTTGCCGTTTGTCGCCGAACGCTGCCAGATTGGCGCGTCCGGTTTGATCTCGATTCCCGCCTTGGTGAGTCCCGACTTCACCGCACGTAGGCAGTGCAGCCAGGATCCGTCGTAGTGGCCGATGGTCAACGCGTCGGCGCCGCACTCGGCCGAGATGAGGACGCCCTCCTCGACAAGCTCGGGCGTGGCCCGTGGACGCGGCGACACGGCGGACAAGAAGTACATGTCGAGCCCAACCGTGCGCCGAATGTTGTGCAGGTACCTCCGTTTCCAGGCCATCCGGCCCGGGTCACCGCTCTGCTCGCTGTAGTCGGAGCTGCGGATGGAGTCGAGCTGCCCGGCCACCGACCGTAGGTCGAGGCCCATCAGCTCGGGCTGGCCGGCGTAGTGGTTGAGCCGGAGGTCGACCGCCGGGGCGACGGCCTTGACCGCCGTACGCACCTCGGCGAAGAACTCCGTCAGCGAGGCCGCCCGCATGGCGAGGAACGCCTGCAGTTCGGGGAGTTCCAGCAGCAGCGACGTCGCGTTCGCGCTGCTGCTCAACAGGAGAGCGAGTTCGAAGGCCTGCCGGTGGTTGAAGCGGTCGAAGCCGTCGGCGAGCCAGGCCAGGCGTTCGGTCAGCGCCTTCCAGTCCAGCCCGCGCCGCTCGGCCGCGGCCTGGCAGTGGACGCAGAAGCAACCGCCGAGCGTGACGCCGACCAGGCGACGGAGCTCTGGATCCTCCGGAGCGACGCTCGGCCCGACGCCGTGGACCGCGCGTTCGCCCCCAGGATTGAAGCCGCGGACGCAGGTCATCACGTAGTCGATGTCGTAGTGCGAGGCCAGGTCGATGTAGAGCGCCTTGGCGTATGCGCGGACATCGGGGTGGTTGAAGCAGATCTGGCCGTCGAACGGGCGGCCGTGAATGTCGCGCTGAACGCAGTCGAGCAGCTCGGAGCGGGTCCGCTCCTTGTCGATCCAGGTGTGGGAGAGCTCGGCGCCCACGCCCATGCCGCGCTTGCGGGACGCCTCGACCAGGGTCGCGAGCCAGTCGTGGTCCCGAAGCTCCGGGCTGTCGCTGCGGCGGGGCTTGATCCGGCTGTCGGCGTACGACTCCTCGCGCGGGGTCCAGTAGGCGCGCGAGTCCTCGGTCCAGAAGACCTTCCGCCGTGCGTTGTGTGGGTAGTAGAAGTCGGTGAGCGGGCGCTTCTCGTCGTGCATGAGGGCGACCAGATAGGTCGAGTTGGTGCCGGTCTCCACCTGCAGCACGTCGAGAGCCTGGTCGACTCCCTCGTCCAGGAGATCCCACGCGTAGAGGCTCGCCACGACCTCTTTGAAGTACATGTTCCTCCCACTGAGCACATGTCGCTTCGGCGTCAGTGCGTGGAACCCGGACTCCGTGAAGTCGCACCTGTGCTTCTAGACGACTTCGCGAACGCCCCCGCGGGTACGTATTCCTGACGTTCCGCCGTTATACCAACTTCCGTTCGTGACGGTCAACGGTCGCACGCTGCATGGCCGCGAGCGGCTACGAGCCAAGGGTGGCCTAATCAGCGGGTGCTGACAACGAGGCGGTGCTGGTGTTATAACAAGCTCGCTGGACGGGAGAACCCATGAGCATCGATCGAGCCAGCTTCGTTCCGCTGCACGCGCAGCTGAAGAACCTCTTCCAGCGCCAGATCATGGCCGGCGACTGGGCGGCCGGGGCGCCGATGCCGTCGGAGTCCGCGCTCTGCAGGATGTACGGCGTCAGCCGGATCACGGTCCGCCGTGCCCTGAGCGACCTGGAGGCCGAAGGCCTGATCCGCCGCGAGCGCGGCC
Source organism: uncultured Actinomycetota bacterium (assembly GCA_963720325.1). Taxonomy (GTDB): domain Bacteria; phylum Actinomycetota; class Actinomycetes; order Propionibacteriales; family Actinopolymorphaceae; genus Thermasporomyces. The sequence goes on from CAVRFE010000002.1 coordinate 555,017, forward strand.
GGGGCACCTTCGTCGCCGCGACGGCTCCGCGACGTGGGCCGACCCTCGGCCTGCTGTTCGGCGGCCTGACCCAGCGTACGTTCGGCCACCGCAACGACACCGCGTTCGGCGACATGGTGCACGGAGCGGCCGAGGCGGCCAGCCGACGTGGAGCCCTCGTCCACCCGATGCCGGTGGGCGACGGTGACCTCGAGACGATGCTGGCGACCCCGACTGTCTTCCGGCTGACCGGGCTGCTGGTCCACCTCATCCGCATGTTCACCGAGGACACCCTGCGGCTGCTCGACGCCACCGGAGTCCCGTACGTCCTGATCAAACGCCGGGTGCCGCCCGACCGGGCCAACAGCGTCTATTCCGACGACGTCTCGGGCGGCGAAGCCGTCACCCACCACCTGCTGTCCCTCGGGCACCGGCGGGTAGGGCTCCTCCTCGGCCCGTCCGAGGTCGGCGTCTGGGTCGACCGGCGGGCCGGCTACGACCGGGCGCACGAGCGGGCGGGGGTGAGTGTCGACCCCGACCTGGTGAAGGTGGTCCGGTACCCGATGGACCGGGGCGGCTACCTGGGCGCGGCGGCCCTGCTCGACGGTCCCGAGCCGCCGACTGCGATCTTCGCCGGAAACGACTACATCGCCCTCGGGGTATACCGCGCGATCCGCGAACGCGGCCTGGAGCCGGGTCGGTCGGTCGCGGTCGCCGGCTATGGCGCCAACCCGTTCTCGGCGACGATGTTCCCCGCCCTCACCACGATCGGCACGCCCGCGTGGAAGCTCGGCAACGCCGCCTCCGACCTGCTTCTGGACGTCATCGGCGGCGGGGCCCGACCGCCAGTCCAGCGGGTGCTGCCCTGGCAGTTCGAGATCCGGCAGTCGACCGTGTGGGATCCGGCGGGGTGGAGCGACCTGCCGGACCAGTCGTACGACCTGTCCCGATCGGCCACCGCCGCCACTGCTGCCACCGCTCCCGCCGCCACTGCTGCTACCGCCGCCGCTCCTGCCACCGCCGCTCCTGCCACCACCACGCCAACCCCACCTCGAGACGTCGTCATCCAGTCCGACTGACCAGCCTCCAGTCCGAGTCGAGGAGTGCCCATGAAGGTCGCCTTTTCCTTGCCGAACGGCCTCGCCCAGGCCGAGTTGCCACTGCCCGACGCGCAGATCCAGCAGGTCGCCAGCGCCAACCCGACCGCCACCCGCGGATGGGAGGAGATCGTCGACGAGGCGCTGCAGTCGCCGATCGAGGCGCCGCGGCTGTCGGCGTACGACCTCACCGGCAAGAAGGTCGTCGTCATCACCGACGACTGGGGGAGGCCGACGCCGGCGTCCCGGGTGCTCCCCGCCGTCCTGCGCGAGGTGGAACAGGCCGGTGCCCGTGCCGAGGACGTGACCGTGATGACGGGCAGCGGCGTCCACGCGCCCATGACCGACGACGAACTCACCCGGAAGGTGGGGACGTGGGTCCGGGAGCGCTACCGGTGTGTGCCGCACGACGCGGTCGAGCACGAGATGGTCTACATGGGAACGTCGCGGCGCGGGACGCCGGTGTGGATCAACCGCATCGTCGCCGAGGCCGACTTCCGGATCGCCGTGGGTCGGATCGGGCCGCACATCACCCACGGGTACGAGGGCGGGGCGAAGATGATCACGCCGGCGGTCTCGTACTGGCTCACCGTCCTGCGGAACCACTCCTGCAACTTCTCGCCGCTGTGTGAGTACGGCAGTTACTGGCACAACCCGAGCCGGGAGGACGTCGACGACATCGGCGGCATGGTCGGGCTGCACTACATCGTCAACTTCGTGATCAACCGGCACGGCGATCCGTTCCGGGGCTTCGCCGGGCACTATCTGCACGCGCACCGGGCTGGCATCGCGTGGGGCGACCGCGAGGTGTGGGGCGCCGCGATCGGCCGGCGGGCGTCCCTCGTGGTGGCGACGCCGGGCGACCTACGGCAAGGTGCGTTCGGCGGATCCCCGCTGGAGTTGGCGATCCTGGCCTGCCGGCCTGGGGGTACGACGGTGCTGGTGAACCCCCCTGGTCGGCCGGTGCGGGAGGCGACCGCGTTCCAGCGGGAGATGGCAGGCTGGTCGTTCGACCGGCTCTTCGTGGAGCATGACCGGCGCGACCTGTCTCTGCCGCCGCGTGCGGTGAGCGACCGATGCAAGACGATCCGCGGCGAATACTACGCACGCCGGCCCGGCGAGACGCGGCACGTGATCGTGGTGGGGGAGCCGCTGGCCGCCGACGCCGGCACCCGGTTGCGCCACCACGAGGCACCTTCGCTGCAAGCGGCTCTTGACGAAGCCGTGGCGCGCGAGGGTGCGGACGCGACGGCGGTGATCCTTTCCGAGGCGGCGACCACCCTGCCGTTGGAAAGGCTTCACTCGGTCGAGGAGGTGGCCCAACCCGTCAGCGTGTGAGGGAGGTGCGTCCGCTGGCGTCAGCGGTTTGAGGGGGTGCGTCCGCGGGCGTCAGCGGTTTGAGGGAGTGCGGCCGCGGGCGTCAGCGGGTCATGACTGGGGTGTGGTCTCGCCGCGACGCGATTCCCACTCCGCACGGAGCATGCCCATCAGTACGTTGTCGTGCCACCCGCCCGACCGGTACATCGCCTGCCGGCGGCGGCCCTCCTCGACGAAGCCGGCCTTGCGGTATGCCGCGATCGCCCGGTGGTTGAACCCGTAGACGCCCAGCTCTATTCGGTGCAGGCCGAGCTCGTGGAAGCCGAACCGGACAGCGACCTCGATCGCGTCGCTGCCGAACCCCTGATCCTGGTGCTCGGGGCCGAGCAGCATCGCGAACGTCGCGCAGCGGTCCTTGGCGCTCACACCGTAGAGCGCGCACTGTCCGATCAGGTTGTCGGAGTCCTTCGTCACGATCGCCAGACCGCAGCGTGATCCGTCGTTCTGGCTCCAGCCGCGGATCATCTCCGCTATGGCGTCCGCGGACCTGGGCTGATGAAGAGAAGACATGTAGGTCCCGACCCGAGGATCGTTCCACCATGCGGCGAGCCTGCCCACCTCGTCGTCACGAACCTCTCGGAGGCGCACCCGCCTGCCGACCAAGGGCTCGAGGCCGATCGGTTCGTTGCTGCCCGGTTCGTGGCGTGCGCTGGGCCATTGCGGCAGCTTACTGTCGGAGCCCGCGGCATGATCGCGGTGCTTTTCCCGAGCTCGAAGGTCCCTCTACCCCCAGGGGGTATAGTGGCGGGGCGAGCAGGAGGTGAGGCCATGGCCGGCTATGTCGAGAACAAGGCCGACTATCTGCGGCGGCTGCGGCGGATCGAGGGCCAGATCCGCGGCCTGCAACGGATGGTCGACGACGACACATACTGCATCGACGTCCTGACCCAGGTGTCCGCCGCGACCCGGGCGCTTCAGGCTGTCGCGCTCGGACTGCTCGAGGAACACCTGGCGCACTGCGTGGCCGAAGCCAGCAGGTCCGGCGGCGACGAAGCCGAGGAGAAGGTTCGCGAGGCCGCCGCTGCGATCGGGCGGATGGTCCGGTCCTGAGCCGGTGGTTGCCGCTGCGAACCGCGCCCACACGATCCAGCTGTACGAGGGAGCCATCCGATGGCCGTCATGACGTACTCCGTCCAGGGAATGACCTGCGAACACTGTGTGCAGGCAGTCACTCGGGAGGTGGCGATGCTGGCCGGCGTGTCCGACGTGACCGTCGACCTGGCGACCGGCCGTCTCACCGTCACCAGTGGCGGGCCGCTGTCGCAGGAGGAACTCCGGGCCGCAGTCGACGAAGCTGGATACGCGCTGGTCGACGCCGTCCTGACCGGGCGGTGCCGTTCCTGAAACTGGCGAGGTGCGGACCTGGCGCTGGTTCAGGTGCGGAGTGGGTGGTTGCGGAGTGGCTTGCGTTGGGGGTCGATCCAGTCTGGTGGGGTGAATTCTGGTTGGCCGTCGTGGGCGATGGTGACGGTCCAGTGTCCTTGGTGGATGAGTCGGTGGTGGTGGCCGCAGAGCAGGACGCCGTTGTCGACGGTGGTGGGTCCGCCGCGGCTCCAGGCGGATGATGTGGTGGGCGTGGGTCCAGGGTGGTGGGCGGTCGCAGCCGGGGAAGGCGCAGCCGCGGTCTCTGAGGTCGAGGAGTCGGCGGGTCTTGCCGGTGTAGAGCCGGGTTGGGTCCGAGAGCGCCGGCCCACGCCTCCCTCGACCTTGGTCCGCGCCCTTCTCGTCGGGGCTACCGCCGCCGCTGCCGTTCGCTCCAGCCGCATTCCCGCCGCTGCCGTTCCCGCCAGCCGCATTCCCGCCGCTGCCGTTCCCGCCAGTGCCGTTCGCACCAGCCGCATTCCCGCCAGAACCGTTCCCATCAGAACCGTTCCCGCCGGCGGTGTCGTTCCTGTTGCCGGGGGTGTACCAGCTGATCTTGGCGTCGCAGGCGTACTCCTGCGCGGTCCGCGCCGAGACCGGGGTGCCCGTGTGCAGGAACGTTCCCGTGCCGGTGCCGTTCACGAGCCGGTCGTGGTCGATCGTGATCACCACGTGCGGGCGCTCACCGCCCTGGGTGGGTGAGGCGCCGGCGTTCAGGTAGCGGCGGAGCAGCTCGGCGAACCCATCGCCCAGCCGCTGCGAGCGTGACCTCGGGTCGGGCCCGTCCGCGGTGGTCGGCATCGGCTTCGCGAGTGGTTCCAACGCCGTCCGGAGCATCTCGGTGGTGACAGGGTCGAGCTTGCCGCGCAGCCAGGTGGACACGCTGTACGGGTCCTCATACAGCCACACCTCCCGCTCCCGTTCGGCCTTGGCCTCCTCATCGGCCAACTGCCTGGCCAACACCCGATCCGCCAACTCCGGATCGACCACCTCCAACACCTTGCGCCCCAGCCGAGCCAGATCCTTGGGGTGGAACACCCTGGCCTGGTCCAGGAGGAACTGCTCGGCGGCGGCACGGGTCTGCTGGCCGGCCTCCTTGGGCAGGTCCCGCACCGCCCGGGCGATCACCTGGGCGTGGTCGGCGCTGATCACACCGGCCCGCAGCGCGATGGCGGTGGCGGCCAGGTCGCTGTCCAGGTCCCGGGCCAGCTTCACCGCCCGGGCCGCGTGTTCGGGCCGCATCCGCAGCGCCCCGGACAGCCAGTTTCCCGTCGAGGTCGCTCCTGCCGCTTCGCCGTGCGTCCGCCGGTCGGCCTCGGCGACCGCCGCCAGCGACAACGCCGCCACCTGCGCCGCAAGCGCCTCCAACTCCTGCAACACCTCGACCACATCATCATCGCCGGCAGACCACCACACCGGCGGCGACTCCTGCGCGAGCCGGTCCCGCATCCGACCCAACAACACCGTCAACCGATGCCGGGTCCGACCCGAAGTGATCACATCCACAACCAAGATCCTAAACCCGACCACCGACAACCCAGCCGACCCGAGCCAGAGCCCAAAACCCAAGCAGGCAAGGACATTTCGGCAGTCAGCCCAGTCGCGTCCGTCGCACTAGCGGCCGCGACATGCAACGAAACAAAAGCGTTCAGGACGAAGATCGAGGTTCGTCAGGCCCGCCACCGACACCTCCGCCGAGCCCAAGCAGCCGAAGCCCCAATCAGGCAAGGGAATTCTGCCCACCTCGCGTCAGCGCGCCCGGCTCCGGCTCCTTGTGCAGCGATGTGCGGCGCACCTAACGCGCGGCCAGCGTCCCCGAGTTCAGGCTCGAGAGCGCCACAGGAGCCACACGAAGTACGGCGTACCGATCAAGGCCGTCACCAGCCCAGCCGGAATCTGCGCCGGAGCGATCACCCAACGGCCGATCGTGTCGGCGAGGCTGAGCAGCAGCGCGCCAAGCAGTGCCGCCACCGGGATCACCCGTCGGTGCCGGCTCCCCACCAACGCCCGGGCCGCGTGCGGCGCGACGAGCCCGACGAACGCGACCACGCCCACCGCGGACACCGCCGTCGACGTCAGCAAAGCCGAACCGGCCAACGCGACCATCCGGGTGACCTCGAGCCGTACCCCGAGCACGCGGGGCGTGTCCTCGTCGAGTGCGAGCAGGTCCAGTTCGCGTCGTACGGCACACACCAGCGGCGTCAGCACCACCAACGCTGCCACCACCGGCAACACCTGCGAGAACGTCCTCCCGTACGTCGATCCTGACAGCCAGGTCAGCGCCTTCACCGTGTTCCACGGATCGGTGGCCACGATCACGGCGGTCGTGAGTGCCGCGAAGCCGGCCGAGACGCCGACGCCGATCAGTACGAGCCGATCGGAGTCGAGCCCGCCCCGCCACGCGAATCCGTACACCAGCGCGAACGCGACCAACGCACCAGCACCGGCGGCGGACGACATCGCCAGCACACCAGCCAGCGGAACGAATGTCAGCAGCGAAACAGCACCGAGGCCCGCGCCCGCCGTGATGCCGAGGATGCCTGGCTCGGCCAACGGATTCCGGCACACGGCCTGAACGGTGACGCCGGCCACCGCCAGCGCGACTCCGGACACCATCGCGGCCAGCACCCGGGGCAGCCGCTCCTCCAGGACGAAGGTGACCCGCGGCCCAGAGACCCCGGAGAGCCAGTTGGCGACGTCGCCGGTGAGGAGAATCGTGTCGCCAGCCAGGGTTCCGGCGACCAGCGCTCCGCCAGTCACCACGGCCGCGACGCCGACCACCAGCCAGAATCGGGTACGCGTCCGGGCCGCACTGGTCCGCGCCGCCGGAGGCTGCCGGGTCGGACCGGAGTCACGGTGCCGACGCGCGAGCCACACCAGGACAGCCGCACCGACCAGGCTGGTGACGACGCCGGTGGGTACGTCGACGCCACCTTGCCCACCGAGGATCGCGCGCAGCACCACGTCTGCCCCGATCACGAGCAGCGCCCCGGCCACTCCGGACAGGGGCAGCAACGCGCGGTGCCGCAGGATCCCGGGTACCAGGGGCCCAGCCAGCCGGACGATCGCCGGCGCGCACAGGCCCACGAAGCCGATCGGACCCGCCACGGTCACGGCCGCCGCGGTGAGCAGGACGGCCAGGAGAGTGACCACGATCCGGGTACGCCGCACTCCCAGCCCAAGCACCGAGGCGGCGTCGTCGCCGAGCGTCAGGATGTCCAGCCGATGCGCGAGCAGCAGCAGGCCCGCGATGCCGACGACCACCACCGGCGCCATCTGGCTGGTCGCGTCGAGGTTGGCCTGGATCAGCGAGCCGCTGCCCCAGGCGAAGAGACCCTTCGTCTGCTCCTCGAAGAGCAGTAGCAGGATTGTGGTGAACGCCGCCAGGGCCAACGCGGTGGCGGATCCGGCCAGGATCAGTCGGGTCGGACCGGACGCACCGCCGGCCGAGAGCAGCAGGACGAAGCCAGCCGCGGCCAGCCCGCCGAGGAACGCGAGCCCACCCGCGGGAAGCACCGGAAGCGACAGCCCGAACGCGGCCGCCGCGGTCACCGCGAGGAACGCGCCGGCGTTGACTCCGAGCGTGTCCGGGGACGCCAACGTGTTCCGTACCAGCGACTGCAACGCTGCGCCCGCGACCCCGAGAGCCACGCCGACCAGCAGGCCCGCCAGGAGTCGCGGCAGCCGGGAGGCGACGAGCACGTTCCAGGTGTTCTGGTCGCCGTCGCCGAGGGCAAGACGTACGAGGTCGCCGACGCCGACGGACGAGGTTCCCTGCACCAGGTGGAACGCGGCGAGTACGACTACGCCAGCAAGAGCGAGGACGACGACGCCCGCCAGCCGCAGCGGGCGCGGTCTCGGTGCCTCCGCGGTCGCGCTGGTCGCCGGCTCCGCGGACGTGGTCGTCTGGGTCAAGACGCGAGCGCCTTCACGACCTGGTCGACGAAGCTGATGCACGAACGCGGACCACCGAAGGTCCACGTACCAGGCTCGAGCTTGTACAGCTGGTGCTTCTGCACGAACGGCCGCGACTTCCAGATCGCGTTGTCCGCAAGGCCCTTGGCGAACACGTCGTCCTCAGACGCGGAGTAGAAGAAGTGCACGTCCGACAGTGCCGTCATGCCCTCGACGTCGGTCTGGCCGAGGCCCCACATCGGGTCGAGCTTGCCCTTCCACTGGTTCTGCAGGCCCAACTCCTCGGCAAGTTCGGACATCAGCGAGCCCTCGCCGAACATCCGGATGCTGACCGAGCTGCCTTCCATCCAGCCGTCGGCCATGGCGAAGCCGTCGCCCGCGACGCCCGCCGCGGCGAGCTTCTTCTTGCCGTCGGCCAGCGCCTTGTCGAGTTGCGGGAGGACCTTGGCCGCCTGGTCCTCCTTGCCGACCGCCTTGGCGATCAGGTTGAAGTTGGCCTTCATGTGCTCGATGTTGCGGCTGGAGTCGCTGCCCTCCATCACGATCACCGGCGCCGTCTTCTCCAGTTGCTTGACGACCGTTGTGCTGCGTTCTACCTCGGTGATGATCAGGTCCGGCTGCAGCGCCACGATCGCGTCGACGCTCGCCTCGCCACGCATGCCCACGTTCGTGACGGAGTTGTCGAGCTTGGCCGCACCGTTCCACGTCCCGTACCCCTTGACGTCGGCGACCCCAACCGGCATCACGCCGAGCGTGACGAGGTCCTCGACCTCACTCCACTCCAGTGCCACGACGCGCTTTGCCGGACCTTCGGGCAGCGTGACCTTCTTGTTCCGCGCGTCGGTGACGGTGACCGGCTCGGCGGCTTCGGTCTTCGCCTTGGGCGCCTCCGGTTCCACCGGTGTCTCGGTGGTGCCGCAGGCCGTCAGGGCGAGCGCCGCCGCGGTGGTGAGGGAGGCCAGGAGTACGGACGTACGACGGAAGGTCATGGCAGATCCTTTGCGATACAGGTGAGGCATAGCTGGTTCCTACGTCAGGGTCGAGGTGCCGGAGCGGTGCGTGTGCCGCCCGACCGGCTGCGTGCGCACCAGGCCGGTGTCGGGATCGGTCCGGACGTCGATCCGGATGCCGTACGTGGAGGAGAGGCGTTCGCTGGTGAGCACCTCGTCGGGCGTACCGCTGGCGGCAACGAAGCCCCGGTCGAGCAACACGATCTGGTCCGCGACCTCGGCCGCCTGGTTCAGGTCGTGCAGCACCACGCCTACCGCGACGTCATGGGAGACGGCCAGATCGCGCAGCAGGTCGAGGATCTCCATCTGGTAGCGCAGGTCGAGGAACGTCGTCGGCTCGTCCAGCAGCAGGACACCCGTCTGTTGGGCCAGGGACGTGGCGAGCCAGACCCGCTGCAGCTCACCGCCCGACAGTTCGTCCACCGACCGGTCCGCCATGGTGTCGACGCCGGTGACCTCCATCGCCCAGGCGACCGCCACCGGACCGCCGGGGTCGTGCGCGCGCCAGCGGCCGCGGTAGGGGTGCCGGCCGTAGCCGACCACGTCGCGGACGCTGATGCCGGTCGGTGTCGGGCGCGACTGGGCGAGAAGGGTGACCCGCCGGGCGAACGCCTTCGGGGAGAGCGCGGCCGCGGAGGTGTCGTCGTCCAGCAGCACGTCGCCCGACGTCGGCCGGTGCAGCCGGGCGAGGGAACGCAGGAGGGTCGACTTGCCGCTGCCGTTGGGTCCGACCAGTGCCGTCACCGTGGCGCTGTGCAGCCGGATCGAGGCGCCGCCCACCACCTGGACGCCGTGATAGGCGAGGTGCAGGTCGACCCCGCGTAGACCGGGGGCCTCGGCACCTACGGCAGGACGGGACCCGGACGCATCTGGCACGTCGGTAAGGCTAACCTAACCAGCCCATCCGGCGCGAGCGTGGACATGACGGCAGAGCCGCCGGATCTCCGCCGGCCGCGGACGCGGTCGAGGACGGACGGTGCCGGGACCCGCTACGCGTCGAGGACCACCGCAAGGCCCTGGCCGACGCCGATGCAGATCGCGGCCAGGCCGCGCCCGCCTCCGCGCCGGTGGAGCTGCCAGGCCAGCGAGCCGATGATGCGGGCACCCGAACAACCGAGCGGGTGCCCGAGTGCGATCGACCCGCCCAGCGGATTGACGATCGAGGGGTCGAGGTCACGCCACTCGGCAAGGCACGCGAGCGACTGCGCGGCGAATGCCTCGTTCAGCTCGACCACGTCGAGGTCGCTCCATGACAGGCCGGCCCGGGCCAGCGCCTGCTCCGCGGCCGCCACCGGTCCGATCCCGTACATCTGCGGCTCGACCGCGGCCACCCCGCGCGACACCAGCCGAGCCAACGGCTCGCGGCCGGCAACTGCCGCACCGGCGGCGTCGCCGACGAGCAACGCGACCGACCCGTCGTTGAGCGGAGAGGAGTTGCCGGCGGTGACGGTGCCGTCCGGACGAAACGCCGGCCGCAGCGCGGCGAGGGCTGCCATCGAGGTGTCGCCCCGGATGCTCTCGTCGCGGGTCATGTCGGTGTCGGGCAGCAGCGACACCTCGTCGGAGAAGGCGCCGGCCTCCCACGCGGCCGCCGCCCGCTGGTGGCTCCGCAGGGCGTACGCGTCCTGGTCCTCTCGCGACAACGCGTACTTGTCGGCAAGGAGTTCGGCGCCCTCGCCCAACGCGATGGTCCATTCGGCGGGCATCCGCGGGTTGACCAAGCGCCAGCCGAGCGTTGTGGAGTGCAGCGTCTCGGACCCGCGCGGGAAGGCTCGGTCGGGTTTGGCCAACACCCAGGGCGCCCGGCTCATCGACTCCACACCGCCCGCGACGCAGAGGGAGGCGTCGCCGACCGCGACCGCGCGGCTGGCCCCGATCACCGCTTCCATCCCCGACCCGCACAACCGGTTGACTGTCGCGCCTGGCACCGAGGTCGGGATGCCGGCCAGGAGCACCGCCATCCGGGCGACGTCCCGGTTGTCCTCGCCGGCGGCGTTCGCGTCACCGAGCAGGACGTCGTCGAGGCGGGCTGGATCGAGGTCCGGACTCCGGCGGACGACCTCGCCGACGACGTGCGCCGCCAGGTCGTCCGGGCGGACGCCGGCCAGCCCGCCACCGTGGCGGCCGATCGGGGTCCGGACGGCATCGAGGATGTAGACGTCCCTCATCGGGTTCCTTCCGCCGTTCCTTCCGCGGGAGCCATCGTCGCCTCCAGCGCGCGGAGCACTTCGAGCTCGTGCGGGGTAGGCGGTTCGGTCACCTCGACCTTGCCCGCGACGGCGAGGTCCCATCCGGTGGCGGCGCGTGCGTCGTCGACCGTCACGCCCGGGTGGACGTGGGTGAGGGTGAGCTCGCAGGTGCCTGGATCGGGTGCGAGGACCCCGAGGTCGGTGATGACGACCTGTGGACCCGCACCGGTGAGGCCCAGCCGCTTGCGGTCTCCCGGCCCGGACCCGAAGCCGACGGACGTCACGAAGTCGAGCCGGTCGACGAACGTGCGCGGACTCTGGCGTACGACCACCACGCCCTCCCGGCAGGACGCGGCGATCTCCGGCGCACCACCGGCGCCCGGCAGCCGGACCTTCGGGTCGGTGTAGTCGCGGCCGATCACCGTGGTGTTGATATTGGCGTAGCGGTCGATCTGTGCCGCACCGAGGAAGCCGACGTCGACCCGCCCGGGTTGCAGCCAGTAGTTGAAGACCTCGGGCACGCTGATCAGGGCGTCTGCGTGTTCGGCGAGGACGCCGTCGCCGATCGACAGCGGCAGCCGCTCGGGCTTCGCGCCCAGGCAGCCCGACTCGTAGATCAGCACCAGGTCCGGCGCGTGCGTCGCGCGGGCGAGGTTGGCCGCCGTGCTGGGCAAACCGATGCCGACGAAGCACAGCGCGCCGTCGCGCAGTCTGTGCGCCGCCGCGACGGTCATCATCTCGTCCGCGGTGTACGCCGACGCGGCGGTTGCCTCACTCATCGGCGCCTCCCCGCTGTGTGCCGGCGGCCAACTCCGCGTCGGTCAGGTTTGGGCCGGCTCGCTCGGTCAGCACATGGTCGCGCATCCAGGCCAGGAACGTGTCGCGGTCGCGGCTGATCGGTTCCCACCGACGGTAGAACTCGTTGTCGCGGGTGGAGTAGCCCATGGCGTACGACGGATGCGCACCGCCAGGCACCTCCGCGACGGCCGTCAGCGCCCAGGTCGGCAGCACCACCTGGTCGGGTACGGGCGTGAGCTCCTCGACGATCTCCTCGACCGTGACGAGGGACCGGGTGGCCGCGAGCACGGCCTCCTTCTGGATGCCGGTGATGCCCCACATCTGTACGTTGCCGGCGCGGTCGGCACGTTGGGCGTGCACCACGGTCACGTCGGGACGCAGTGCCGGCACGGCGGTGAGGACCTCGCCGGTGAACGGGCAGGTGATCTGCTTGATCGTGTCGGTCTGCGCGACGAGGTCGGTGCCGGCGTACCCGCGTAGGACGGCGAACGGCAGCCCGGACGCCCCGGCGACGTACCGGTTGGCCATGCCGGCGTGGCTGTGCTCCTCGATCGCAAGGGGCTGCGGCCAACCGTTCTGGACCGCGTCGCGGAACCGGTGCAGCGAGCCGACACCCGGGTTGCCGCCCCAGCTGAAGACCAGCTTGCGCGCGCACCCCATGCCGATCATCTGGTCGTAGATGAGGTCGGGCGTCATCCGGACGAGCGTGAGGTCGCGCCGGTGCTGCCGGATGATCTCCTGGCCCGCCGCGAACGGGATCAGGTGCGTGAAGCCTTCGAGGGCAACGGTGTCGCCGTCATGGACGAGTGCGGCGACCGCGTCGCTGAGTGGCAGGACACGAGCCATCGGCCAACCCCCTCGATGTGCCCCCCGCCAACCTCTGCGTCCCCATGGACGCAGAGGAGTCTAGGTCTCCGCGTCCTCGATGTGAACATGCGTTCGTGCAGCGAACACGGGTGTTCACACCGTACGCGCTTCGCCGGCCGAGCGTCGCTCCGGCCGAAGCAGTGGAGACTTCCTGCGTGCTCCCACACCGAAGGCTCCACTCCTGCCTCCGACAGGTTGGGGCTGCTCAGGTGGGGCGGACGGCGGCCAGCCAGGCGCCGAACTCCTGCGGCGTGCGGATCCCGTGCTCGACGACTGCGGTGTAGACGTCCAGCCCGCCGACCTCATCCGGATAGCTCGGCAGGCGGTGCCAGACGTCCTTGATCGACAGGACCGCACGCCGTTGCTCGTCGGTGATCGAGTCGCGCAGCGCCTCATGCCAGGCGGTGACGTTGGCATGGTCGTCGTGCAGCCACACCGACAGGTCGATCCGCCACGGCCCGGTGGGTAGCGCGGACGTGGGTGGGGCGGGGATGGCGGTCGGGATCGGGGCGGGGATGGCAGCCGGAGTCGGGGCGGCCGGGACGGCATCGAGAGTGATGGTCGCGTGGTAGCGCTCGTCTCGTACCTCACCGGTCGGCGACCGCGGCCCTCGTTCGTCGTGGTAGTCGAAGCCCACCACGCCCGGGAACGCCACCACCCGCCGCAGCAGGTCGAGCATGTCGTCAGGGCTGAACTCCGGGCCGCCGAGCAGCATCACGTCGATCTCCCGCCAGCACATCAGTGCGGAGACGTAGCTTCCGGTGACGAGGGGCTGGCCCAGGTCGGCGAAGGTGGCGAGCCACCGCGGATGCGACAGCAGGGTGGCGGCCTCGGCCTGCAGGCGGGCCTGACGGGTGTGGAGTTCGTCGTCGGACACCGGTGACAGCACGGGCCTATTCCAGCACGGGCCTATTCCAGCACGGGCCATGCAGCACGGGTCTATGCGGGACGGGCTCCTGCAGCAGGGGTGCGGAGTCGTACGACCGAGTTCGTCGGCTCAGTGGCCGCGGCTGCGGCCGCGTGGCACGATCGGCGGGTGCCGAACGCGAAGAGGTTCACCGCCACGGTGGCAGGCGATGCCCGCCGCCGAGTGGTCGTACCGCTGCCCTTCGACCCCGACGATGCCTGGGGATCGAAGTTGACCCACCATGTCGCCGGCACGGTCGGCGACCACAAGGTGCGCGGGGCTGTCGAGGCGTACGAGGACGGGCATGTGCTCGTTCTGAACGCCTCGTGGCGCCGCGACTGCGGAGTCACTCCCGGCGACAGGGTGTCGGTCGTCCTGGCTCCGGAGGGCCCGCAGCGCAGTGATCTGGCGCCGGACGTGGCCGCTGCCCTCGACGCCACACCCGAAGCCGGCGCGTTCTTCGACTCGCTCGCGCAGTTTTACCGGCGCGGATACCTACGGTGGATCGACGCCACCAAGCGGAGTCCGGACAAGAGGGCGGCCCGGATCGCAGAGATGGTCGAGTTGCTCCAGGCCCGGAAGAAGGAACGCCCGCGCGGCTGAGCCCTGCCGGTCGGTGCCGATAGTAGTCACGCCGCCCCGGTCGCACTGTCTGGACCTGCCGGACCTCAGGTGATCTAATCACCGGCTACTACGGTGCCGCCGTGAGGCGCGGTCCGGGGCGGGAGGCAGCGATGATGTGGGGTAATCCTGGACCGGGCAGGCAGCGCGGCTCGCGCCGCAGGAGCGCAGGAGTGGCGACGGCGATGATGGGGTTGCTCGGCGCTTGCGCTGTGTTCGCGTTCGCCGCGCCGTCGGCCGGCGCCAAGGAACCGGCCGGATCGTCCGACTGCTCGTTGACCGGCAAGGAGTGGACCGCCACGTCCCGGATCGACGAAGCTCGAACTCAACGGTTCGCCGACTACGGCAACAGCGGGGTCGGCTGGACCGGCGCCGACAGCACGTACTCGGTCCCGCTCAGCCGACACCGCACCGTCTGGCTCTTCTCCGACACGTTCTGGGGCCCGGTGAACGACGACCTGAGTCGGCCGACCACGGTCCCGTTCCTCAACAACTCCTTCGTGGTCGAACGCGGCGACCAGCTCACCACCGTCGCGGGCGGCACGCCGGACGCGCCGGACTCGCTCCTGCCGCCGGCCGAGGAGGGCACCTGGCACTGGCTGGGCGCCGCCACGAAGACGAAGCGTTCCCTCGACGTGATGTTCCTGGAGTACGGCAAGACCGGGCCGGCTCCCTGGGACTTCGCCTGGCGCAAGAACAAGCTCGGCCGGTTCGACCCGGAGACGCTGAAGCTGCGTGAGGTCCTGCCGGCGCCGTCCGCCGCCGGTGTGCAGTGGGCGTCGTGGATCCAGCGGGTGGGCGCGTACACCTATGTCTACGGGGTGGAGGACCTCGGCGCGTCGAAGTACATGCACCTTGCCCGGGTGGTCGGCGACGACCTCACCGACCGGCCGTGGTCGTACTGGACGGGGACCGGGTGGTCGGCCAGCGAGGCGGACTCGACCCGGATCATGGCCGGTGTCGCCAACGAATACAGCGTGACCCCCTACCGCGACGGCTACCTGCTCATCACCCACGACACCAACGAGCTGTTCAGCCGGAACATCCTGGCCTACGTCGCGTGTGCACCGACGGGACCGTTCACCCGGGCCACGACCGTGTACGAGACACCGGAGACCGGCGCGTCCGGGTCGTACGAGAATCCCAACATCATCACGTACAACTCCCACGAGCACCCCGACCTGCGCCAGGGCAACCGGCTGCTCGTCACCTACAACGTCAACAGCCTCGACCCGAACGCCGACCTGTACGACGACGTGACGATCTACCGGCCGAGGTTCGTGACGATCGAGCTCACCGGCCGCTGACAGCAGGACGAACGCGAAGGAGGACCGCCGTGCGCATCCGACCTGACGAGCTCGCGACCATGACCTTCGACTGGGGGTCGATCAAGTGGTTCGTGACGCCGCGGAGCATCGACGGCGCCGCGTCCAGCCTCGGCGAGGTGATCGTCAACCCGGGCCGCGGGCATGCGCGGCACAACCATCCCGACGCCGAGGAGGTCATCTACGTGATCTCCGGCGAGGCGATGCAGATGGTCGGCGACACCGAGCCGTTCCCGATCAGGGAGGGCGATGCGGTCCACGTTCCGAAGGCGGCGTTCCATTCGACCCTGAACACCTCCTGGCGTCCGTTGCGGCTGATCGTGACGTACGTGCCGGGCGGTGAGGAGGGTGCCCTGGAAGGCGTGCCGGACTTTGGTCTGGTCGCGGCCGGAAGCATCCAGGAATGGAACCGCGCCGAGGGCTGACGCGGGCGGCGGCGGCGTGCCCCGCGGGTTGTTGGAGGTTGCGTCGCTTCTAGGCAGCGAAACCTCCAACAGGTTGGCGGCGCCTGACGCCCGGGTGGCCTGCCAAGTGCGGGCTGCCTGCTGACAAGTCGCTGGCAAGTACCTGCGCCGACTCTTCTTCTCGACAGGTGCCGCTGGGCGTACCGGCGGCTCGTGCACCAGCACCGGTTCGAGGAGGATCCGTGTTCACCCGCTTCTTCGTACGTCCGATTCCACCGGCGGCCAGCGTTCTGGCGTCGGCAGGCACGGTCCGGCCTGCCCGCCTCTTCTCGATCGGAGCTGCCTTGACCCTTGCGGCGCTCGTGACAGTCGCCGGTTGCTCGATGCCGTCTGGCGGTGCAGACGACACGCAGTCGTCCACCAGCCGGGGCGAGACCGGCAACGACGCAGCAGACAACTCCGCTGGCGACGGCAGCGCCGACAACGCCGGCAACACCGACGACGGGTCCGACTCCGGCGGCGGCAACACCGACGCCTGCGCCTTGCTGACGACCGAGGAGGTCGCGGCCTCCATGGGCAAGGAGGTCAAGGACGGTGCTGAGGTACCCGCGGACAGCGGCCTGTCTGCGTGCACCTGGGAGGAGAACACGTCCGGCGTCCCGACGATCCTGACCGTGCAGATCTTGCAGGCGGGTTCGTACGAGACGTTGAAGGGCACGCTCGACCCGAACGAGCCGGTGAGCGGCGTCGGCGACGAGGCGTTCTTCGCGACCAACCTGACCAGCTTGATCATGCGGAAGGGCGATGCCGTCGTGCAGTTCGTGGCGATCGGCGGCCTGCCCGACGCGGCCGCTCAGCTGGACCTGACGAAGGACGTCGCGGTCAAGGCCGCCGGCCGGGTCTGAGCCACGGCCCGCGCGACCGCACGACCGTACGACCGAGCGCGCACGACCGCACCGCGCGACCGCACCCAGAGCCGGACCTCGGGTCAGCCCGGGGGTCCCGAGGACGGATATGAGTGCGGGTCCTCGCGAAAACGATGCGTGACGAACCGACCAGGACACGACCTACGACTGGGCGCTTCGTCACGCATCGGCGGAGGCCATTCGGGCAAGGCGCCAGCTCGCCCGACTCGAACGCTCGAGGCTAGGCGCCCGGCACCTTGTCCGCGAGGATCACACGGACGCCGAGCAGGCGTACCGGCCGGGTGATCTCGAACCGGTCGAGGACGATGCGGGCGGCGCGTTCGACCTCGTCCACGTCCGTTGTCGGCGCCGCCAGTGTCTTGATGCGGGTCTGGGTGAAGAACGTGGCGGTCCGTACCTTGACCGCCACCTTGGTCGCCTGGCGTCCGGCCGAGATGACCTCCTCGGCCAGCTCCCGCGCCAACGCGACCACCTGCTCCTCGATCGCCGCCCGGTCCGTCAGGTCGTGCGCGAACGTTCTCTCGCGACCACGCGAGCGCGGAACCCACGGTGTGGTGACGATCTCCGCGCTTCCCTCACCGCGGGCGAGGGCGCCGTGGCCCGGACCGATGGTCGGACCGAAGCGTTCGGCCAATGCCGCCGGCTCGGCTGCGGCCAGATCGGCGACCGTACGCAGACCAAGCTCGGCGAGCCTCCTCGCGGTCCGCGTACCGACGCCCCACAGCTCTTCGAGCGGACGCTCGCCCATCACCGGCATCCAGTTCTGCTCGGTCAGCCGATAGATGCCGGCTGGCTTGGCGAACCGGACCGCATGCTTGGCGCGCACCTTGTTGTCGCCGATGCCGATCGAGCACGACAGCCCGGTCTGCTCGGTGACGCCGGCCTGGAGATCGGCGGCCAGCGCTTCCGGGTCCGCGGTGTCCGTGCCGACGAAGGCCTCGTCCCAGCCCCAGACCTCCACGAGTACGGGGAAGGAGCGGAGCGTCGCCATCACCTGTGCGGACGCCTCCTCGTAGGCCGCGGCATCGGTCGGCAGGAACACCGCCTCCGGACACTTACGCGCGGCCATCCGCAACGGCATGCCGGAGTGGACGCCGTGGGCGCGTGCCTCGTACGACGCCGTGGCCACCACCATGCGGCGCTGAGTCGGGTCGCCGGTGCCGCCCACCACCACCGGTCTGCCGCGTAGTTCTGGTCTGCGCAGGATCTCGACCGCCGCGATGAACTGGTCCAGGTCGACGTGCAGGATCCAGGTCGAGGCGGCCATGCCCGCAGTTTCGCACCCCCTCCACCTACGAGCTCGGTGGCCGAGCCCGCGACTGTCCGAAGGAACGACACCCTCGCCCCGCTTCGACAGTTCGGACAAGTCGGGTCGGGGTCGCGCGGCCCTCTGCCACCTCGGCGGCAAGTCGTTGGCAATTCCAGACCGGCACGAAGGATCGACCGGCAGACCCGGATCGTCAGTCCGGCGAGGCGATGAGCTCGTCGACGATCTGGTCGAGGCCGGTGGTCCGGCCGGCGGTGAAGGTGGCCTCTGCCGCCTCCGGACCCAGCTCGGCGCGTACCTGGTCGAACGCGTGCTCGGCCGGCGAGCCGCCCTCGGCGTCGTGGCTTCGTTCGAGCATCTCCCGCTCGGCGGCCGCGGCGCCGAGGAGGCGTCCAGCCTCTTCCGCGTCGCCAGCCTCACCGCGGGCGAGCAGCGCGAGGGCGGTCGTCTCGACCCCGATAGCCATCGCCACCCGAATGCCGGCGCCTCTTGCCTGCACCAGGGTCTCCCGCATCAACCGGAGCGCGCGCCGGACATCGTGCCGGGAGGCGACGATCGCTTCGGCCAGGTTGGCCCGGATCAGCAGGGCATACCTGTCGTCACCCACCTGCTCGGCCAGCGCGAGTGCCTGCTCGAACCAGTGGGCGGCCTGTGCGGCGAGTCCTTCGTTCTGCTCGAAGACGCCCAGGTTGTTGAGGGTGGCGAGTTCCGCACGAAGGTCGCCGACCGTACGCGCTGCCGCCAGTGCCTCCTCGAAGCGTGGTCGGGCCCCATCGACGTCGCCCGAACGGTAGGCCAGCAGGCCACTCGAACCCAGCAGTGCCGGCATGGTGTCGAGCAACCTCCGCCTGCGGGCGGTCTCCAGGGCTTCGGCGATCGCCCCGTTGGCCCGCGGCAGGCGTCGTCGCCCCGACTCGGCCTGACTGAGACTGTTGAGCGCGTGGACGAGCGTGTGCCACATGCTGGCACCCCTCGCGTCCTCGGCCGCCTGCTCCAGGCAGCTCGCGGCCGCCGGCAGGTCGCCTCGCATCAGGGCCTGCCGGCCACGGGCGAAGCTCGCGGTGGCGCGCCGCCACGGCGTACTGGCGGATGGGTCGAGAACGTCGTACGCCCGCAACCGCTCGTCGGAGCCGCTCAGGTCGCCGGACTCGATCTCGACCAGTGCCAGCAACAGGTCGGCGTCGAGGGCGACCTCGACATCTCCGGTGAAGCGCAGGGACGTACGCGCCTGGCCGAGCACCGTGCGGGCCTGACCCACGTCGTGTTGGCGGGCGAGCACCCAACCGAGCCACCACAGCGCCAGGCCGTGCGAGGTCGACGTCGGTGGCGTCG
This sequence comes from uncultured Actinomycetota bacterium, assembly GCA_963720325.1. Classification (GTDB taxonomy): domain Bacteria; phylum Actinomycetota; class Actinomycetes; order Propionibacteriales; family Actinopolymorphaceae; genus Thermasporomyces. The sequence goes on from CAVRFE010000002.1 coordinate 574,393, forward strand.
AGGCGACCGCGCGCTCCAGCCAGCTCCGGGCATCCTGGTAGCGCCCGGCGTTGACCCACCAGGCCGCCGCGAGCGCCGCCAGCCGCGTGCCGCTCTCGACGCTGTCGACCCTGCCGCGCTCACCGTTCTCATCGGCGCTGCTGTGTTCACCGTTCTCATCGGCCCTGCTGTGTTCACGGGGCTCACCGCGCTCACCGGGCTCGCCGCGCTCACCGGGCTCGCCGGCGCCCAAGCTCCACGTGAGCGCCGCCACGACGTTGTCGATTTCGGCGGCCAGTCCGTCGAGGCGCTCGGGGTCCTCACCCTGGCTCGGGTGGTCGACACCATCCGCGAGACGAAGACACCACGCCAGGTGCCGGTCGCGGCAGGCCTGCATGTCGCCGTGCTCGGCCAACCGCGCCAGACCGTGCGCGCGGATCGTCTCGAGCAGGCGGTACCGCGCGTTGCCGTCCCGCTGCTCCAGCTGGACGAGCGAGCGGTCGACGAGTTCGGCAAGTCGTTCGACGGGGTGGTCGGGAATCTCGCAGACGTACGCTGCCGCCTCGACGGTGCAACCGCCGCCGAACACCGCGAGACGCCGCAACAGCGCCTGCTGGTCGTCGGTGAGCAGGTCGACGCTCCAGTCGATGACATCGCGCAGTGTCCCGTGCGGTGTGGCGCCTCGGGGCAACGGGACGCCGGCCAACGTGGACAGCCGGTTGTCGAGTCCGGCGATCAGATGCAGCAGCGGGACCGACCGAAGCCGGCTGGCAGCGAGTTCGAGCGCGAGCGGGAGCCCGTCGAGCCGCCGGCAGAGTCCCTCCACCGCGTCCGGATCGAGGTCGGCGACGGGCGTCACCAGTGCCGCACGGTCGAGGAAGAGGCGTACGGCAGGCGGCACCGTCTCCTCACCGCCAACCCCGCCGCCCGCCTCGCTACCCACTCCGTTGGGTTCTTCATCGGGTGCCAGATCGGACTCGACGGGGAGCGGCCCGAGCCGGAGCAGCCGCTCCCCACTGGTACCCAACGGGCCGCGGCTCGTCACCAGCATGCGTACCCGCGCACTCGCGTCGAGCAGCCGGTCGGTCAGGTCGGCAACCGTGTCGACGACCTGGTCGGCGTTGTCGACGACGAGCAGGAGTTCGCGACCGGCCACGTGTCGGGCGAGATAGTCCGGGTCGCCGTCGGGCGGTTCCTGCGCTCCGAAGGCGTCGGCCACCAGGGACTCCACCTGACGGGGATCGCTGACGGCCACCAGGTCGCAGAATGCGACACCATGCCGAAGCCCTTTCCCTACGGTGGCCGCGACCTCCAGGGCCAGCCGGGTCTTGCCGACACCGCCGGCGCCGGTCACGGTGACGAGGCGATGCTGGTGCAATGCGTTGGTGAGCTCGGCCGCCTCGTTCGATCGTCCGACGAAGCTGTTGCGCAACGCCGGAAGGGACCGCTGGCGGGTCGCGACAGGGACGTCGAGGTCCGTCTCGTCGGGGACCGGCTCGCCCGGGCGCTGCGGCGGACGCCAGTCGAGCTCGGGCGACTGCAGCAGGATGGCCTGGTTCAGCGCTTGCAGGTCGCTGCTTGGCTCGATGCCGAGTTCGTCGACGAAGAGCTTCCGGCACTGCTGGAACGTCGCCAACGCATCGACCTGCCGGCCGCTGCGGTAGAGCGCGAGGATGTAGGCGTTCCAGAGCCGTTCGCGGTAGGGATGGTCGCGGACCAGCGGGTCGAGTCGGCTGACCAGGGTCGCGTGCTCACCGCACCGAAGCTGCGTCTCGGCCTGCCATTCGTAGACCGTCGTCCGCTGTTCGTCGAGCGCCGCCGCCCCGGCCTGCAGCGCGGTGTGGGCGCCGAGGTCGCCGTACGCCGGTCCGCGCCACAGGGCCAGTGCCTGGGCGAACGCCTCGGCGGCGCGTTCATCCCGCCCGGAGCCGAGCAGTTCCCGACCCCCGTCGGCCAGCCGGACGAACTGGTCAGCGTCGACGGTGTGTCCATCCAGGTCGAGGAGATAGCCCTCGCCGATGGAGCGGACCAGCCGGCCGGGAGCGCGTGCGGCCCGGCCGGGTTCGAGCGAGCTGCGGAGTCGGGACAGCTGGCTGTGCAGGACCGCGGTCGCGGCGGCCGGCGGCTCGCCGTCCCACAAGGCTTCGGCGAGCAGTCCGGCGGAGCAGACCTCGCCCGCGTGGGAGAGCAGGACCGCGAGCAGGAGTTGCCGTTGTGGTCCACCAAGCCGGACGGGGCCATGGTCGCCCACGACTTCTATCGGGCCGAGTATCCGGAACTCCATGGCACCCCCCGGACCTCTCTGGGCCTTCGTGGGTCCCCGCGGGCGGCCCAGGGCGGCGCCGCCGGCACAGGGGTTCCGCCCGTTGCCCTTCGATTGACAAGTCCGCGGCAAGTGAGCCGGCGGACGCTGTCCAACTGTGCATCACCAAGGGCCTCGGGCGCATCACAAGAGGGCCCTTATCTCACGAAATCGGCCGCAACAAATACAAAAAGCACGGTGCAGCACAAGTGATCACGTAGCGGGCGCGTGGACTCGGCGGGTGGACCGGGCGCGTGGACCCGGCGCGTGGACCCCGGCGCATGGACATGGAGCCGCCGGGGGGTCGCCGGGAGCCGCCAGCGGGATCTCCGCATGCACGTGAAGGGAGCCACCGTGGAGGACTGGAGTCGCCGGTTCGGCGAACGCTGGGAGGCTCTCGATCCCGCCGGTGCGGCAGACCTGTTCACCGAGGACGTCCGCTATCGCGCCTCGCCGTTCGAGCAGACCTGGTGCGGTCGGGCGGTGCTTCGAACCCGGCTGGCGGCCCTGATGGCCCGGCAGCGGGACGTGCGGGTGTGGTGGGGTAGGCCGTTGCGGCTGCCGGACTGGACGGTGCTGGAGTGGTGGGCCAGCCTGGAGTTCGACGGGGTGCCGACCACGGTCGGCGGGGTCAGCCTGCTGCAGTTTGCGCCGACCGGCCTGTGCCGGCAGCTGCACGAGTACGCGGCGACCAGTCCGGGCCGACTGGTGCCTTACCAGGGTTGGGGGCATCCTCGTCACGCACGATGACACCGACCGGTGTGGGTACGACGGCGTGGAGGCGGACCGATGCTACGCAAGATCGACTGCGTGATGATCCGGGTGGGCGACGTCCCGGCCACCGCTGACTACTACGTACGCGTGTTCGGTCTGCGGCGACTCTGGGACGAGGAGAAGCCCGGTGGGGTCGCCGTAGTCGGTCTCGGGATGCCCGACACCGACGCGGAAATCGTCGTGCACAACGACCCGGCGATTCCGGGCCCGATGGAGGTCTACTATCTCGTCGATGACGTCGGGCAGGCCTGTGCAGAATTTGCCCGGGCGGGCTGCGTTGTCCGGGTCGAGCCGTTCGACATCGCCATTGGTATGTGCGCGATCGTCGACGATCCTTTCGGCAACAAATTGTGCATCCTGGATATGTCCAAGGGGCCGCGCACTGTTCCGGGCTGAGAGTCACAGGCTGGCGGATTTGGCCGCAGGCGATGCGGTGGCTGATCTAGATTCAGTCTGTTCGCTGGTTGGGCCTAGGCCCAACGGCGCAGCCACGGGGGAACAGCGGGGGTGGGCATGCGGAGAAGATCCCTTGCCGGTCTGGCGTTTGCGGGTGCACTCGTCATGGTCGGCTGCGCGGGTCCTGGACCGGACCCGGCGGCGACGCACACCCGGTCGCCCAAACCGACTCCAGCCGCGGCCAAGCCGCAGGCCGCCATCGGTGACAAGGTCAAGATCGCCGGGCTGACCGCCAACTACCACGGCACCAAGAATGTCGCCGGTGCGGCGAAGGTGCACATCGAAATAGAAGACAACTATTTCTCCCCTACTGTCATCAAGGGAAAGCCCGGGCAGCGCATTGTGGTGGCCCTCGAAAATGAGAGCCAGTCGCCGCACACGTTCACCATCGGTGGGCGTTATGTCGACCAGCAGATCCAGCCCGGAGGGCTTTCCGAGGTACCTGTCGTCCTGCCGAAGTCGGGCAATCTCTCGTTCTTCTGTACGTTCCAGAAGAAGGTCGGCATGGCCGGCGGTTTCAACGTCTCCGGTCCCGTCGGAAAGCCCGGTCCCAAGGCGAAGTCGACCCGCTGACGCGCCCAACCCAGCGGGCGGCAGCCTGCTGGCATCGCCGACCTTCGGTCGGACCGCCCGTACCGGGTGATGCGTGGCGGTGACACCTGGCGCGACGCTGGACAGACCATGACCACGGATCAGACGTACGACCTGATCATCATCGGGACCGGTGCCGGCGGAGGCACGCTGGCCCGGCACCTGGCACCGTCCGGCCGCCGAATCCTGCTGATCGAACGCGGTGACTGGCTTCCGCGCGAGCCGGAGAACTGGCTCGCCGACGAGGTGTTCGTCCACAACCGCTACGTCTCGGCGGACACGTGGCACGACGAGAAGGGCAAGGCGTTCCAGCCCCAGGTGCACTACTTCGTCGGCGGCGCCACCAAGCTGTTTGGCGCTGCGCTCTATCGCATGCGCGCGGAGGACTTCGGCGAGCTCCGGCACTACGACGGCATCTCACCGGCGTGGCCGCTGTCGTATGCGGAGATGGAGCCCTACTACACCCGGGCCGAGCAACTCTACGAAGTGCACGGCGCCCGAGGTGAGGACCCGACCGAACCGCCGGCCAGTGCCGCGTATCCGTGGCCCGCACTCGCCCACGAACCTCGAATCGAGCAGTTGTCCGACGACCTGCTTGCCGCCGGCCACCAGCCGTTCCACGCGCCGTGCGGTGTCCGGCTGCACGCGGACAACCTCCCGTACAGTCCGTGCGTCCGCTGCCCGAACGTCGACGGGTTTCCGTGCCTGCTGCAGGGCAAGTCCGACGCCGAGGTGATCGGCGTCCGGCCCGCGCTCGAACACGACAACGTCACGCTGCTCACCAACGCCAGGGCCGTGCGGATCGAGACCGACGCCAGCGGCACCACCGCGACCGAGGTGCTCGTCGAGCACGTCAACGGCACGAACGGCGTCGAAGGACTCGTACGCTATGGCGCGGACGTGATCGTCGTGTCGTGCGGCGCCGCGAACACCGCCAAGCTCCTGCTCGCCTCGGCCAGCGCAGCCCATCCGCGTGGACTGGCCAACGGCTCGGACCAGGTGGGCCGCAACTACGTCTTCCACAACAGCCAGGCCGTCCTCGCACTGTCCCGCGAGGAGAACCCGACGGTGTTCCAGAAGACGCTCGGCCTGAACGACTTCTACTTCGGCAGCGACGACTTCGCCTACCCCATGGGCAACATCCAGATGGTGGGCAAGTCGCAGGCACCGATGTTCCGCGGCGAGGCGCCGATCGCGAAGCTCGCACCTACCTGGTCGTTGGACCAGATCGCCCGGCACTCCGTCGACTTCTGGCTCTCCACCGAGGACCTCCCGCGCCCGGACAACCGCGTCACACTCGACCGGAGCGGCAACATCCGGCTGACGTACGCGCCGAACAACCTCGAACCCAGGGACCGGTTGTACGCACAGCTGAAGTCCATGCTCGGGCACCTCGGCATGCACCCGGACCATCTCATCCCGCGTACGGCGTACCTACGGAGCGAGATCCCGCTGGCGGCGGTCGCCCACCAGGCAGGGACGTGTCGCTTCGGTCGGGATCCGCAAACCTCGGTGCTGGACGTGAACTGCCGGGCGCACGAGGTCGACAACCTCTACGTCGTGGACGCGAGCTTCTACCCGAGCATCGGCGCCGTCAATCCAGCCTTGACGACGATGGCGAACGCCCTCCGGGTCGGCGACCATCTCCTGGAACGCCTACGCGGCTGAGTGCTGGTGGCTCCACCGGGTTGTTGGAGGTTCGGGTGGCTAGAGGCCGCTGTACCTCCAACAACCCGGTCGAAGTCAGAAGATCGCGATCGGGTTGACCGGTGACCCGGTGCCGCCCGGGATCCGCAACGGTGCGGCGACGCACAGGAACTCCCAGCGCCCGACCTCCGCGCAGGTGGCTGCCAGGTCCTCCAGCTGTAGGTAGTCGAGCAGGTGGATGCCCAGTGCGTTGATGGCGAGCACGTGGATGGGAAAGTCGACCCCCTCGGTGCTGCTCGGCGCGGTGTCGCTGTTGCCGTCAGAGCCGAGCGCGGTCACCCGGCGTTCGGCCAGGAACGTCGCCGTGCTCGGATGCAGGCCCGCCTTCGAGTGGACCGTGTCCCAGGGGCCGAGCTCTGCGAGCCGGCGGCCGTGGCCGGTACGGACGAGCAGGATGTCACCGGCATCGACGCGTACGCGCTGATCGTGTTCTGCGGCTTCGAGATCGGCCGGCACCACGCTCTCGCCGGGCTCCAACCACCGAATCTCCCGGCTACGGGGTATGTCGAGCAGGACGCCCCGCCCGACCAGCCCGTCCCGAAGCAACTCGACCGTCGCGTACTCGGCGCCGTACGACGTGACGGTTCGCGCCGACTGGCCGCCGAAGAGCACGCCACGGTACGCGACGTGGCACAACGCGTCGAGGTGGCTGTGGGTGTCGTTGTGGTAGTCCACGCCCACGTAGTCCTTGGCAAACCGCACGCCGTCCAGGTCAGACTCCCCGCCCGACCCGGCACCGGCACGGCACTGCCTGCACGCACCGGCACCAGCGCCCAGCGGGTCCGGCACCTGCGTCATGACGTGCACCGCGGGCGCCGGGTTGTCGCGGCTCGCGTGCGTGTCGAGTCGCCGCCCGAGCGAGACGGTCCGTCCGTCGCGTACGAGAGCAGCCGCGGCGGCGACGCGGGCGGGGGTGCGGTGGCGAAGCGCACTCAGGGTCGTCAGCTCGTCGGCCCCGACGCCGTTGCCGCCGCCTCCCGCGCGGGCGCCGCCCCCCGCGCCGCCCACGCCTCCATCGCCCCCGCCCGCGCCGGCCCAGTGCGCGACCTCCGTGAAGAGTGCCTCGAACGACGCGGCGGACACCCGGTCCGTCGTATGTGTCATCAGCCGGAGCGGCTGACCGCGGCCAGGTCCTTGTCGAGTACGCGCCCCTCCATGTCGATCTCCTTCTCCACCAGCTTGTTGGCCCTCGTGAGTGCCTTGTCGAGCTGCTCGGCGAGCCGGTCGCGGCCGATGACGACCAGCGCCGCCTCGCCGTCGTCGAGCGTTTCGCCGAGTTCCTTGACGTCCTTGCGCGACATGCCGCGGGCGAAGTGGCCCAGCATGCCGCCAGCCGCGCCGCCGATCAGGGCGGTGCCGATGATGGACGGTGGGAACAGGATGCCGACGACGGCGCCCACGCCGAGGCCCGTCCACGCGCCGCGCTGGGTCGGCTTCTCGTGCTTGTGCACGTGGATGTGGCCGTTGTCGTTGTGCACGACGGCGGCGTCGTAGGTGCCGATCGCTCCCTGCTTGTGAAGTTCCTTGACTGCCTGCAGGTCCTGTTCGGCGTCGGATTCGTTGGCGTACGTGCCGAGGTAGACGAACACGTCGTGGGTCTTCGACATCATGCTTTCCTTTCGGTTTCGGTCAGGTTTCATCAGGCGGTGCGGCGGAGGCCTCCGGTCAGGACCGGCTCGACCGAGCCCGCACCGTGGTTCAGTTGGTAGTCGAGGTTGATCGCGGCGTTGATGAGGGCGAGATGACTGAACGCCTGCGGGAAGTTGCCGAGCTGCTCGCCGGTGAGCCCGATCTCCTCCGAGTAGAGGCCGAGATGGTTGGCGTAGGTGTGCATCTTCTGGAACGTCAGGGACGCGCGGTCCAGCCGGCCGGACCGCGCCAGCGCGTCGACATACCAGAACGTGCACAGGGAGAACGTGCCTTCGCTTCCACGCAGGCCGTCCGGTGACGCGCTCGGGTTGTACCGGTAGACCAGGCTGTCCGACACGAGCACCTCGTCGATGGCGTCCAGGGTCGAGAGCCAGCGCGGGTCACGCGGCGAAACGAAGCCCATCAACGGCATCAGCAGCAACGACGCGTCGAGCACGTCGCTGCCGTAGTGCTGGACAAAGGAGTGGCGGGACTGGTTCCAGCCACAGTCCATGATCTGTTGGTAGACGAGGTCGCGTTCGGTGGTCCAGCGCTGCAGGTCGGCGGGCCGTCCCCGGCTCTGTGCGATCCGGATCGCGCGGTCGAACGCCACCCACGACTGGAATCGCCCGTACGTGAACGCCTGCCGTCCCCCTCGGGTCTCCCAGATTCCTTCCTCGGGCTGGTCCCAGTGCTCGCACAGCCAGTCGATGATGTGACGGAGCTCCATCCAACCGTCGTGCCCGAGCTGGAGTCCGTGGTCGTCGGCAAGGTAGCTGGAGTCCATCAGCTCGCCGTAGATGTCGAGCTGGAGCTGGTCGGCGGCACCGTTGCCGATGCGTACCGGCCGGGAACCCTTGTAGCCCTCGAAGTGGTCCAGAGTCTCCTCGTCGAGGTCGGAGGATCCGTCGACCCGGTACATGATCTTCAGCGGCCCCGACCGCTCGCCCGCGCGCTCGGCAATGCGCTCCCGCAGCCAGCCCGCGTAGGCGGCGGCCTCCTCCACGTACCCCAGGCCGAGCAGCGAGTAGATGGAGAACGACGAGTCCCGGATCCAGGTGAAGCGGTAGTCCCAGTTGCGTTCGCCGCCGATCTGCTCGGGCAGGCCCGCGGTGGGCGCGGCGATGACGGCCCCGGTCGGCGCGTACGTCAGCAACTTCAGCGTCATCGCGGAGCGCGACACCATGTCCCGCCACCGGCCGGTGTAGGTCGAGCGTCGCAGCCAGCGCCGCCAGAACGTTGCCGTGCGGTCGAAGTCGTCGATCAGGTCCTCGACCGGGATCCGCCGCGGCGGGCCGCCTTGGGACTCGAGGACCACTCCGCCCGCGTCGCCGGTGTTCATCGTCCAGGACAGGCGTACACCCTGGCCGTCGCCCTCCATGGTGATGCCGTCGCTGCGTACCGAACGGCCCGCTGTCCCGGCGACATGCAGGGTCAGGCTCAGGTCGTCGCCGTGGAAGGTCGCACCCGCGTCCGTCACCTCGAGCTTGTGCTGCTGGCGCGCGTAGTCGAACCGGGGCTGGACGTCAGCGACGAAACGCATCGTTCCGCGGACGACGCGGATGCGGCGAGCCAGCCGGTGCTGGTCGGTGACCTTCTCGCCGGCAGGCGGCATGAAGTCGAGCACCTCGCCGACGCCGTCGGTGGTCATGAACCGGGTCATCAGGATCGCGGTGTCGGGGAAGTACAGCTGCCGGCTCACGTAGTCGTCCCGGTCGGGCGCGATCCGGAAATGTCCGCCCTTGTCGTGGTCGAGGAGGCTCGCGAAGACGCTCGGCGAGTCGAACCGCGGGCAGCAGTACCAGTCGATGGTCCCGTCGGTGCTGACCAGCGCGGCCGTCTGCAGATCGCCGATGAGCCCGTGGTCGCTGATGGCGGGATATTTGTCCATCGCAAGCCTCTCCGCTACGGCAGGTCGGTGGCCGGTGCTGCCGTGGCCCACCTGGGTCTGCCGCTTGTGGGTATGTGGTTTCGGGGTACGTGTCGAAGTGTCGCGTCGGGCCGGGACCGCACCCCTCACCCGTAGCGGGTGATGCAGTGAGGCCTGCGCGGTTCGGTGGGGTGTGGTCAGGTGTGGTCCGGTCGCGGCGGGCGGCGGGTCCGATCGGGAGGTGGCCCCGCCCGGTCGGGAGGTGGCCTGGTGGGGGCGCCAGCGCGGCGGCCATCGGGGAGGGCCGCCGGGAAGCAGGTCGCCGGCTCGCGCCGGCACGCCGCGACCCGAGCCCTCCGAGGGGCGATCGTCCTGCCGTGCGTCTTCGCGTTCGCGCACGTGGTGATCGGCGGTCCGCAGACGTCCCTGTTCGCCTCGTTCGGGACGATTGCGCTGCTTGTCATGGTCGACTTCGGCGGGCCACGGCGGCTGCAGCTTCGGGCGCTGCTGACGTTCGCGGGGGTGTGCGCGGTGCTCATCACGATCGGAACCGTGTGTTCGCGGAACGTCTGGCTCGCCGTGCCGGTGACGGCGGTGGTCGTGTTCGCCGCGTTGTTCTCCGGGGTGGTCAACGGCTACTTCGCGGCGGCGCGGACGGGTGCGATCCTCACGTTTGTGCTCCCGGTCTCGCTGCCGGGTGACCTTGGCGACGTACCCGCGCGGCTCGCCGGATGGGGACTCGCCTGCGCGGTCGGGATCCCCGCGGTCCTGCTGCTGCTACCGGACCGGCCGCGCGACCGGCTGCGATCGGCGATAGGGGAGGCCTGCCGGCTGCTCGCGACGCTGGTCGAGTCGGCGCCGTCCCGGCCGTCGGGGTCTGCGGGGTCGGTGCGGTCCGCTGGGGCTTCTGGACTGCGGGAGCAGCGGGACGCAGCGACCGAGGCGGTGGATGCCGTACGCGCCATGTATGTCAGCACTCCGTACCGGCCCACCGGGGCGACCGCGGAGGACCGGGCCCTCGCCTGTCTCGTCAACGAGCTCGAATGGTTGCTCTACCTCGCCGGGGACGTGGTCGACGAAGCCGGCCGCTCGGCCCGAACGCTGAGCCCGGACGAGGATCTGCACGTCGCTGTGACGGTGGTGGACGTGCTTCGCGCCAGCGCTGACCGGCTCCAGAGCCGTGCCGCCGCTCTGCCGGACCTCGCCCGGCTCGAGGCCGCGCGACGCGAGATGGCGGACGCGATCCTCGTGCACGTCGACGTCCGCGCGCCGGACCGACCGGATCAGGCCGACGACGACGCGCTGGTCGAGGCCATCGCGCCGTCGCTGCGGTTGCGGGCTCTGTCGTACGCGGGCGAGGCGGTCGCCCTCGGTGTCATGGAAGCGACCGGGGCGCCCGTACCGACCGACGACGAGCCTGCCAGTGCCCGGGTCGCCAGTGCCGGGGGTCCGCCGGCCGGTACCCGCTGGCTGGCCCGGCACCCCAGTCTCGCCCTCGTCGTCGGATACGCGAGTCCGCACTCGATCTGGTTCCGCAACAGCGTCCGCGGTGCCGTCGGCCTGGCCGGGGCCGTACTTGTCGCGCACGTGGCGCATCTGCACAACGCGTTCTGGGTGGTCCTGGCGACGCTCGCGGTGCTGCGTTCCAACGCGCTGGGTACGAGCTCGACCGTCATCCGCGAGGTCGCCGGAACCGTCGTCGGCGTCGTGGTCGGCGCCTTGCTGATCATCGCGATCGGGCCGCACCAGGCGGTGCTGTGGGTGGTGCTTCCGGTCGCGGCGTTCCTCGCCGGCTATGCCCCGGGCGGGATGTCGTTCGGCGCAGGGCAGGCGGCGTTCAGCCTCCTGGTGCTGATCCTCTTCAACCTGATCATGCCCGTCGGCTGGCAGGTGGGGTTCATCCGGATCGAGGACGTCCTGGTCGGGTGCGCCATCAGCCTGGTGACGGGCCTGTTGCTCTGGCCGCGCGGCGCCATCGCGCTGCTGACCCAGAACCTGTCCGCGGCGTACGCGCGAGGTATCGACTACGTGTCGGAATCGATCGAATGCTGCCTCGCCGCGTACATGACTCCGCCGGGGCCAACGGGCCGGAGCGCAGTCCGGACACCGAACGCGCAACCTGCGCGCGCCGCGGGTGACCAGCTCGACGACGCGTTCCGCCACTATCTCGCCGAGCGGCATGCGCGCCCGACGACCGTTGCCAACCTGGCCGCGCTGGTGACGGGTGCGGCCCGGGTACGGCTGGCCGGACAGTCCCTCGCCCGCCTCGCGAACGCCGGCGAGCAGCGCGGGCGTGCGGTCGTGGCGGGGGACGGTTCGCTGCTGGAGCCGGATGCTCGGGCCCTGAACAGCTGGTACCACGCGCTCGGTCGGGCGCTGGTCGGCGATACGACGGTCCCGGCGCCTGACCCGCGGGATCCCGACGACCACACCCGCGTGCTCTGGTGTCTTCGGCAGGCCGCCCGGGGTGAGCTCGACGGTCTCGACGGTCTCGACGGTGCGGGGAACGAGGTTGCCATCCGCCCGGGTCTGCGGCTGCTCTGGGCGCACCAGCAGATGGACGAGCTGTGGGACCTGGAGGGCCGGCTCGCCGACCCAGCTGCCCGCGTGGTCGAAGAATCCCGACGGCTGCGCGTACGCCGGCACCAACCGGAGTCGCCGGGGCCTCCTCCCAGGGAGTCCGGGTGAGTCAGGGCGTCGTGAGGTCCTGGTCGTGGTCGGCCTCGAGTTCACCGCGTACGTCCAGTCGGTAGAGCAACACCAGCGCGGGGGTCACCAACACGATCGCGACCCCGATCACGATCAGCAGCCAGTGCAGCGTCGGCGGACTGGCCGCGGCTTCCTCGATCGTGAGCGTGGTCGGCAGGAGGTACGGGCGCTGTGCCACGCCCCAGGCGAAGACGGCCGACCCCACGGCCGCCACGGCGGTCAATCGGCTGACCGACCACCTGATCGTCTTCGTCCGGCCTACGTACATCAGCAGGCCGGTCACCACCGCCATCGCCGGCGCCGCAAGGGTGAAGGCCAGCCCCCAGCCGCCCCACATCCCGTCGAAGATGTGCCGAGCGTCGTAGCGCATGACGCCGAGCGCGACCGCCCCGACCACGACGAAACCCACTGCCGAAAGGACCGAACGCCGGCGGAAGTACTCGACCAGGTCCGGCTCCCCGAACCGGCTCGCGTCCGCGGTCAGGAACACCGCCCCGATGAACGCGGTCGCCGCCAGCGCCACTGCGCCGAAGAGCACCGACGTCGGGTTCAGCCAGGACGTGACCAGGGTGCTGCCGCGGCTACCCAGCGGGACCCGGCCCGAGGCGATGCCGCCGAGCGTGGCGGCGAAGAAGAACGGCGTAAGGACCGACGAGACGCCGAAGACCGCGCTGTAGCGCCGGTGCTTGGTGAGATGCCGGGTGGGCTTGCGGAACGCGAAGCCGATACCGCGCAGAATCAGTCCGAGGATGGCGAACGTCAGGGCGATCCAGGCTGTCGAGAACACCGTTGCGAACACCTGCGGGAACCCTGTCCAGGTGACGACGAGGACGAACACCAGCCAGACGTTGTTCACTTCCCATACCGGCGCCATCGCGTAGTCGATGAGCGCCCGCGGACGCTGACCCCGCTCGGCCGAGCCCGCGGTGAGGTCCCACAGTCCGGCGCCGTAGTCGGTGCCACCTCCACAGGAGTACGCCGCGATCGCGACGAGGAGGACCAGGGCGACGACGGCGGCAGCGGTCATGGTTCTCGCCGCCGGCGGTCTGGATCGCCGTGCGCCGATTCGTCGAGCGAGCTCGCCCGCGGCCCGTAAGGGATCTCGGTCTCCGGCGGCTCGGCTCCCGCGCCGGCACCGGGTCCTGCCGCGGCCGCCGCCTCATCGGCCCGCCGCCACCTGGTCCGCAACTGGAGCAGGATCCCGACGAACGCCCACGCGATCAGCACATAGATCGCCACGATGACGGCGAACGACGTCCAGATCGCCGGTGCCCCGACCGCACGCGTCACCGCATCTGCGACCTTCATGTAGCCGTACACGATCCACGGCTGCCGGCCGACCTCGGTGGTGATCCAGCCGGCCTCCATCGCGATCACCGCAGCCGCCCCCGATCCGACAGCGCAGCGGAAGAACCAGCGCGAGCGCGGCAGGTCGCGGTGCCGCAGATACGCCACGGCGTACCACAGTGCGAGGCCGAGCAACGCCGTCCCCAGCATCACCATGATGTCGAATGACCAGTGCGTGAGCGTCGCCAGCTGCACCGTCGGACGCTCGTCGGCCGGCACGGCGGTCAGTCCCTGCACCCGGGTGCTCGGTCGGAAACCGGCCAGCATCGAGTCCAGCCAGGGAATGGCGATGCCACCGGTGATCGAGCCGTCCGTATGCAGGAAGCCGAAGATGTACTCCGACACATAGGTGTCGGTCTTCCACACGAGCTCCATCGCCGCGAACTTCGTCGGCTGTTCGCGGAAGACCGCGCGCGCGATCACGTCTCCCACCAGGATCTGGATCGGCGCCGCGATCGCTGCCACCGTGAACGGCACCGCGAAGCCGAGCCGGTGGTAGCGGTCGCGCCGCCCGCGCAGCCAGCCGACCGCGTAGACGCTGGCCACTCCGAAGCCCGCGGTCATGTACGCCGCCAGGATGAAGTGCCAGTACTGCGGGCCGAGGATGGGCGTGAACAGCACCTGGTGTACGTCGACGTCGATCGGGTTGCCCGCGGCGTCCAGTGCGAACCCCTGCGGCGTGTTCATCCACGCGTTCGCGGCGAGGATCCCGAAAGCGCCCACCAGCGCCACCACGGGCAGCGGCAGGCCGAGCAGGAAGTGTGTGGTCGGCTTGAGCCGGCGCCAGCCGTAGAGATAGATGCTGAGCAGGATCGCCTCGAGGAAGAACGCCCACGCCTCGATCCCGAAACCGGTGCCGAACACGCCTCCCCACTTGCCCATCAGCCCCGGCCACAACAGCCCGAACTCGAACGTGAGGATCGTGCCCGACACCACTCCGACCGCGAACTGGATGGCCATCACGACCGACCACCGCCGGGCGAGCTGGATCGCGACCGCGTCCCCCCGGCGAAGGCCGATGTAGTTCATCACCAACGTGATGAACGGCAGCGCCACGCCCAACGGCACCAGGATGATGTGCGCCATCAGGGTGAATGCCATCTGCATCCGGGCCGGCAGCATCTGCGGCGGCTGCACGAGCAGCAGTTCGGTGGCCGCGCTCAGGGTGGTCATCGGTGTTTCCCGGACGGGTAGGCGCGTTCCCGCCTCGCCTCGGAGGTGAACGCCACCAGCCAGGTGGCGACGGCGCCGAGCCGGTTGCGGTAGCCGGTCAGGAATGCGATGTGCAGCACCAACCAGGCCAGCCAGCCGAGGAAACCGCCACCCTTGACCGGCCCGATGCTGACCACCGCATGACCTCGGGCGATGTACGCGGCCGAGCCGAAGTCGCGGTACCTGAAAGGCTTGGGCATGCCGCGGCGTCCCTCGACCTCGTGCCTGATCCGGTGCGCGGCGTACAGACCGGCCTGCATGGCGACTTCGGCGACTCCCGGCAACCGGTCCAGGCTCATCAGGTCGCCGACGACGGAGATCTCCGGATGCCCGGCGACGGTGAGGTCGGGCTCGACCCTGATCCGGCCGGCATGGTCCTGCTCGGCACCGGTGGCTTTGGCCAGCGCGTCGGCCAGCGGAGCCGCGGCTATGCCGGCGGTCCAGAGCACGACACCCGCCTCGTACCGCCGCGTGCCCCCGTCCTTGTCGCTGCTGGTGCCGCTGCCGGTGTCACTGCTGGTGTCGCTGCCCCCGTCCTTGTCGGTATCACCGCCGCGAACCGTGACACCGCGGTCGTCGACATCGGTGACGGTCGAGTGCAGGTGGAGCTCGACACCCAGCCGCGTCAGAGTCCTGGCCGCCCTCTTCGACAGCGCCGGCCCGAAGGACGCCAAGGGCGCCGCTCCTCCGTCGAACAGCAGTACCCGCGCGTCCTCCGGTTGGATGTGGCGATACTCCCGGCGGAGCGTGTGGGTGGCCAGCTCGCGGATCTGCCCTGCCAGCTCGACCCCCGTCGGGCCGGCGCCGACGAGGGCGAACGTGAGCCAGTGCCGCCGTTCGGCGAGCGTGGTGGCCGACTCCGCCAGCTCGAACGCGCTGAAGACACGTCGCCGGATCGCCAGCGCGTCGCCGAGGGACTTCATGCCGGGTGCGTACCTGGCGAACTCCTCATGGCCGAAGTACGACTGGCCGACGCCGGCGGCGACGATGAGATCGTCGTACTCGATCTCCAGCTCGCTGTCGTCCGGCCGCCGGGCGATCACCCGGCGGCGGTCGGGCGCGAAGTCGGTCACCTCCGCGAGCACCGTCTCGACGTTCTCGTGTCGCTTCAGGACACTGCGCAGCGGTGCCGCGATCTCGCCCTCGGACAAGATGCCGGTCGCGCACTGGTACAGCAGCGGCTGGAACAGGTGATGCCCCGAACGGTCGACCAGCGTCACCGCCACCGGCCGGTGCCGGAAGGCTCGGGCGGCGAACAGTCCGGCGAACCCGCCACCCACGATCACGACCCGGCGCGGCCGGACATGGTCGTCCAGCGCGGGTGCCTTTCCCTTGCGGGTGGCCGCTTCCCCGGCGCGCTGGTGTCGACGACGTACCACGTCGCTCAGCCGCTCGGGTCGAGCCAGCGGTCGCCGTCCGGAAGGAGCGCCTCGGCCTGCGAAGGACCCCAGGTCCCCTTGTCATAGCTGTGCAGCGGGACGACATCACCGAGGATCGGGTCGACCACCCGCCAGGCGGCTTCCACGGTGTCCTCACGGGCGAACAGCCATTGCTCGCCGGCGATGGCCGCACCTATGAGTCGGTCGTACGGACGAAGGTCGGCGTCCGGCCGTTCGGCGTAGGTGAGTTCCTCCATCTCGGCCTCGGCCGCAGCCCCGGGCTTCTTACCAGCCAGGCTGAGGTCGATCGCCGTCTCCGGCGACACCCGGAACCGCATGGTGTTCACGCCACCGAACTCCTCGACCCCGAGGACGTTGTACGGCGGACGGCGGAAGGTGACGGTGACGTCGGTCGCCGAAACCGGCAGGCACTTGCCGGCGCGGATCAGGATCGGGACGCCGGCCCAGCGCCAGTTGTCGGCGAACAGACGGACGGCAACGTACGTCTCCGTCGTCGATCCGTGCGCCACGCCCTGGACGTCGTGGTACCCCGCGTACTGTCCGCGCACGGCGTCGCCCGGCGTCAACGGCCGGAGCGCGTTCATGAACTGTGCCTTGGAGTCCCGCCAGGTCGACAGCCCCGAACCGCTCGGTGGATCGGCAAGCACGGTAGCGAGCACCTGGAGCAGGTGGTTCTGCAGTACGTCGCGAATCGCACCGGTCCGGTCGTAGAAGCGGCCACGGTCCGACACGTCGAAAGCCTCCGCCATGGTGATCTGGATGCTTTCGACGTACGTGCGGTTCAGCAGCGGCTCGAGAATGGAATTGGCGAAGCGAATGAAGAGCAGGTTCTCCACCGGGTCGAGCCCGAGCCAGTGGTCGACCCGGAAGATCGCGTTCTCGTCGTAGAAGCGGTGCATGGTGGCATTGAGGTCGCGGGCGCTCTCCAGGTCGGCGCCGAATGGTTTCTCGACCATGACCCGCGCACCGGCCGCTCGGCCGACCTGGCTGATTCCTTCGGCGACCCGGGCGAACAACTGGGGCGGGACCTCGAGATAGAAGAGGATGTTGCGGCGGTCGCCGAGTTTGTTCGACATCGCCTTGTAGGTCCGCTCGTCGGACAGGTCGCCGTCCACGTAGTCGAGGAGACCGAGCATGCGCGCGGCCGCCGTGCCGTCGGGGTCGATGTTGTTGTGGCGCAGGGAGGCGATGGCATAGTTGCGGAACTGACGCAGATCCCACCCGCTCTTGGCGACACCGATGATGGGTACGTCGAGCACTCCGCGTCCGACGAGTCCGGCGAGTGCGGGAAATGTCTCCAACTTCGCCAAGTCACCCGTTGCCCCAAAAATCACCAGAGCATCGACATGGTCTGCGTGGTGGCTCATGATCTCCCCTGTCGTAGAGGTGTCCCGGAGGCCGGAGGCACGCCATGCGGGTCGGGAAAATCTGTTTTCGGACAGCTTGGTTCGGCGCCTGTTTACCCAGCGTGCAGAAGGTGAGATCGCTAGGTGTCACCCACGTCGGGTGAAGGGATGTCGGCTTTCTCTGCCACGAAGATGCGTGGATATCAGCGAGTCCGACCCGAATTCTGCTGGTCGGCGGGCTGACGAATAGCCGCTTTGTTTGGGCCCCGCCTTTCTCACGTGTCCCTAGAATGACAGGCAGTAAAGGAAGGGTCTCGGTTGGTGACGACGAGCCTCATTCCGCCAAAGGGGGGAAGATGACCAACGACCGCCACGATCGCGGAAACTTCACCTGGAAAGATCCGAGGGCGTTCATCGGCGCGCTGTTGATCGTGCTTTTCGGCGCGTTCGTCTCATTCCTGTCCTTGCGTGCCGACGCCTGGGATCAATACCTCAGTCTCTACACGGGCGTGACGGCCGTGATGACGGGAGTTCTGGGCGCGATTCTTGGTGCCGTGCTGACCAACAGCCGGGTTCAGGACGCGAAGACCGAGATGAACCACGCGATCATCGAACGCCAGGAAACGCAAGGAAAGTTGGAGACGATCTACAGCACGCTCGCCGACGCCCGGGAGACCATGGCCAAAGTCGAGTTGGTGCTGCGCGAGACGGGTGCGCTTCGGCACGCCCGTAAGAACGACGACTCGAAGTTCGTCGAGCGGATCGGCTTCGATTCCTCGATGCTCAACGAAGCCGTCAACGCGGTGCGGAGCGACATTCCGCCGGAGGCAGAGTTCGTCGACACTTCACGGGTGCATGAGGTCGATCCCCAGCTCGACACGCTCGCCGTGGGTGCGGAGGAACTGCTCGACGAGGTACGGACGCGAAACCGCTACCTCCGCCGGCCTACCGACTGACGTCGTACGCACGACAACCGGCGGGCGGCGCACGCGACGCCGACCCGCCAGCAGGGCGACCATCCACCACCAGGACCCGGTGCCCGTTCCGAGACAGTCGAACCGGGACGGGCACCGGGCCTCCACCGTCCCGCGGCTACGTACGTACCGCCAAGCCGTGACTGCCCAGCAGTGGCTGTGTAGCCGACGCTGTCCGGCCGACACTGGTCCGCCGCCGACACTGTCCGGCCGCTACGGCCTGATGTTCTGGTTCAGGTGGAAGAGATTGTCCGGGTCGTAGGTTCGCTTGACCTCGCCAAGGCGCGCGTAGTGGCCGCGGTAGTTGACCTCCACCCGGTCCTGGTCGTCGCCGGACATGAAGTTGACATACCTACCGGCCTCCGACTCGATCGCCGCATCGGTCAACTGCCTCGCGAACGCGGCTTTCCAGTACTGCTGGAGTCCGGCCGGCAGGAGGTCGTCGAACGCGGTGTTGATCGCCGGATGGCACATCGGGCCGAGCGACTCGGCGACGACCGGAGCGACGTCTCGCAGCGGTGCCACCCTTCGAGGGCCGTCGGCGAGCGGGCCAGCCCAGCAGGTCACGAAGCCCACCAGCGGTTGCCCGTACCGGCTCTGCGGGATGAACGGCAACGGCGGCGCGAGCTGGAACGCCGGAAAGGCACCGAGTCGTTCGTCGGCGGTCTCGATGAACTCCCGGTAGAACCGGAGCACGTCGCCGGCGGCGTCGCGCAGTTGGTCGAGGGATCTTGGTGCGGACGCCGAGCCTGCGTTCCACCACGAGTGCGGCGTCGACCTACAGCCAAGCTACGCCGCTGATTCGGGGACGCCTGGGCTTCGGGGCGGCCGGCCTGGAACGAAGCTGAGCGTTTGTCGTCCTTGTCCTGATGGTCGTGGGAAGTCCGTCCCTCTATCGTGTGGGCATGAGCAACCTGCCTGTACCAGGTGATCCGCACGCGCACCTGCGGGCGTCCGACGCCGATCGCGACCGGGTCGTCCATGTGCTCGGTGAGGCGCTGAGCGACGGCCGCCTCAGCCCGGTCGAGCACTCGGACCGACTCGACGCCGTCTACCAGGCGAAGACGATCGGCGAGCTCGCCCCGATCACGTACGACCTCGCGGTGATCCCGGCGGGACAGGCACACGCACCCGCACCGGCGACGGACCAAGGTCGGCGGGCGCTCGTCGACCCCGCCGGCGCGTCCGCCGAGACCGACCGGCTGATCGGCATCTTCGGCGGCACCGAACGAAAGGGACGCTGGCGGGTCAGGCGGCGGACCAGGGCGGTGGCGATCTTCGGCGGATTCGATCTCGACATGACCGACGCGACCTTCGACGCTCCGGTCGTGGAGATCAGGCTGTTCGCGATGTTCGGCGGCATGAACGTGAAGATCCCCGACGGCGTTGAGGTGCACAACCAGTGCGGCGGCGTCCTGGGCGGCGTCAGCGTCAAGACCGGCGACGGTCCGCCTCGGCCGGGTGCGCCGGTGATCGTGCTCAAGGGCCTCGCCATTTTCGGCGGGGCCAACATCGAGGCGGCCCGGCCGCGCTCCTGATGTGTCCGACGCGCTGCCGTGGGGCGTACGCAGGAGTCGTTTCGATCGCGCGCGGTGTCGGTTCCGACGGTCAGTAGGGTCGCGGCATGCCTACTCGGACTCATGAGCCCGACCCGACCCGCACCGACGAAGGTCCGCGCCGGCTGGCGCTGGTGCTCCCCGGCGTTGCCTACACCCCCGGCGGTCCGCTCTTGCACTTCGCCCGCGCCGTCATGCTCCGACACGGGTGGACGGTCAAGGAAGTCTGGTGGGACCCGCCGCAGGACTCCTGGTCCGGGCTGGACCAGGCTCCAGCGTTCGTACACGATCAGGTGACGAAGGCACTCGACGACGAACCCGCAGCGCCCGGACTGTTCGTCGGCAAGTCGCTAGGCACGTTCGGTGCGGCCGACGCCGCCGACCTGGGCATACCCGCCATCTGGCTGACGCCAGTCCTCACCGACCGGCGGGTGGCCGACGGACTGTCCCGGGCGCAGGCGCCGGCACTCCTGGTGGGCGGTACGGCCGACCGGGTGTGGGACGCCGACATCGCCAGGTCGACGTCGGCCACGGTGCTGGAGATCCCCGACGCGGACCACAGCCTGGAGACCGAGGACGATCCAGTCAATTCCGCGGACATCCTGCGCTGGGTGACGGCGGCGATGGACGAGTTCGTCGGTGCGCTCTGAGGGGGAAGCACGAGTTGTCAGATGTATCCGCGCGTCTATGCGTGAATACCTCTGACAGGTCCGCTCGGGTAGCTCCGACAGGTCTGCTCGGCCGCCTCGGATGGGACAGGTGAGATCGTCGATGCGGGTACGAATGGCGTTCGCCAGCGAGCCGGGCGATCCTGCCGTCGACAACGAGGACTTCGTCGCCACGTCGGTCGATCCGGCCGGTGAGCCTTGGGCGGCGGTCGTCCTCGACGGGGTGACGCCGATGGACCGCTCCGACATCGGCTGCCAACACGGCGTCGCGTGGTTTGCCCGATCCGTGGGGGAGCACCTGATCGAATGTGCCTTGCGCACGGCGACGAGCCTGACCGACTGTCTGGCCGAGGCGATCGCGCTGACCCGGGACAGTCATGCGGACACCTGCGACCTCGAGCATCCGGACAGTCCGGCGGCCACCGTCGCGGCGGCCCGGGGACGGGCCGACCGGCTCGACTACCTCGTACTGTCCGACGCTGCCGTGATCCTCGACATCGGCGGGCAGGTGCGGGCCCTGACCGACCACCGGGCGGGAGATGTCAGTCGGCGGCTGCGTGCCGAGGGCACCCGTCCCACGGCCAGCCTGGTCCGCTCGTCCCGTAACCGCCCGGGCGGATACTGGGTCGCGGCCGAACGACCCGAGGCGGCGTACGAATCGGCGATCGGCGGCGCCTCGCTCAGCGACTTACGCAGGCTGCTTGTCGCCACCGACGGCGCGACCCGGCTGGTCGACACTTTCGGCGTCCTCGACTGGCCCGCGGCGCTCGATGCGGTGCACCAGGACGGGCCGGAGGCCTGGATCGCCCGGACGAGATCCGCCGAACGGGAGGCGGACGAACGTGCGGCGAACGAACGCGCGGCCGCCGAATCCGGAGCCTGCGGAACAGCAGCTGGTCGCGTCACCGGCGTCCGTCGGGGGAAGGTCCACGACGACGCGACCATCGTCCTGGTCGAGCCCGTCGGCGACTCCTGAACCAACGGCACACGGCCTAGTCGTCGGCCGCGGCGGATCGCAGTCGGCGCCGGTCGTCCTCGTCCGGCCCGCCCTGGTCTGGCACTTGCTGGTCTGGCTTTTCGGGCGTGCTCGGCTGGCCTGCACGCGAGCGCGGTCGTCTTCGCGGACGACGAGACGTCCACGCCCGACGAACGCGCCCAAGCTGCCCTCGACGTCGCATTCGACCTCGTGCGTGGAGGGCCGCGGTAGGTGCAGTCAGGACCGCCTCGAACCGAGGCGCCGTCAGAGCCCCCACCTCGCCATCGCCCGGCGGACGACATGCAGGTCCCCTAGGCCTGGCAGCCGATCGACCTTCTGGTCGAGGGTCGACACCAGCGCGTGGCCCGCATCGCCGCCGAACAGGTACCGCAGGAGAAACCGTGTCTCGGACGCGGGTACCACGGTCGAGCCGACCGGCGCCCACAGGTGCCGCAGAGCCAGCCGGGTGATGCGTCGCGCCCGCGCGCTGCGCTGCAATCGTTCGCGCGCCTCGGTCGCGTAGAAGGCCACATGCCTGGTCTCCTGCTGCATGATCCGCCGCAGGACCGTCGTCAGAGTCGGATGGTCCTCTACCTCGATCAGGCGGGCGTACCCGGCGTGGGTCGACCATTCGTTGATGGCGCCCCAGCTCATGTGGGTCGCGATGAAGGCCTCGCCAACGACGGCCGCGGTCAGGCATTGGCTGATCGGCGCGAGAACGTTCTTGATCCCCTGCCGGACGCGCACCCGCCGGACTCTGGTCGCGCCCGCGTCCTCACCATGAATGGCGAGAATCCGGTCGATCACTTCGCCGTGCCAGAACTCCTCGTAGTTCCACATCGTGAGGAACGTCGTGATCCGTGGGTTCTGATGGGACGGTGTGACCAGTAGGTCCCGCAGATAGCAGACAGTGTGCGTTTCGACGTCGGCCATGTAATGGAGACTGCGGAGCGCCTCGGGCGACAGCGGTCGGCGGCGGAAGTCGTCGAAGTCCACGTCGTCCACCCGCAGCGCGCAGGCCTGTTGCTTGTACGCCTCCAGCGAGAACGCCATGACCGCCTCCCTCGAACATCCGGACGGTCCTGCGGGTCACGTCCGACTCCCCCCGACAGCGCCGATGGACCGGCTGGGTGTGAGCCAGGTCCATCCATGGGGCCGGACGAGCTCGCCCCGACGAGCTGGCCCGGGTCCCAGGACAGGCGCCGACCTCGGCTCGTCCGTGACCCGCAGGACATCGGTGGTTCGGAGCCGCGGCGGGCGTGGATGGGTCGAAGATGGACCGACCTTGGATGGGGCGCGAGCATGGGAGCTATGGCGTACGACGGTGCGAAGCTGCGGCGGATGCCAGGCCCCGCGGAGCGGCAGGCGGCGGCTGGTCGCAAGATCCCCGACGTCGTGGCGCCCGACCTGGCCGTGCTCTTCTGCGGGATCAATCCCAGCCTCGCCTCGGGCGCCACGGGTTGGCACTTCGCGCATCCGGGCAACCGGTTCTGGCGGGCGTTGTACGCGGGTGGGTGGACGTCGCGCCAGCTCCATCCGTCGGAGCAGCGCGAGCTCCTCGACGTCGGCCTCGGCCTCACCAACCTGGTCGGTCGGGCAACCGCCAAGGCGAGCGAGCTCTCGGCGGACGAGCTGCGCGCCGGTGGGCGTCGACTGCGTCGGTTGGCCGCACGTACCCGGCCGCACTGGATCGCGGTCGTGGGTGTGACGGCCTACCGTTCGGCGTTCGGCGTCGCCGGCGCGTCAGTGGGGGCGCAGGACGCGACGCTTGGCCCCGCCCGCCTCTGGGTGCTGCCGAACCCGAGTGGTCTCAACGCCCACGTCACCCCGGCCGATCTCGCCACGGAGTTTGCCCGGTTCCGCGAAGCTGTCGGCTAACCAGGGAGCCGGCGCGGCATGGCGACGTACAGCACGTCAGAACGGTCGTCACCGTCGACGGCATCTCGGCCGGTGAGGAGGGCGGCTCTGATGCCTTCGTTGAACGCGAGATGGCAGTACGCCGTCTCGAGGCCGTCGAGTCCGTCGAGGAGATAGCCGGCATTGAACGCGATCGTCGCGCCCGACCCCTCGAGTCGAGCCGGCAGCCGCTCTCGTCCCCTGGTGTCGACATCACCGGCGGCCCCGACGACGACCTCGTCCGCGCCGATCGTGAGCAGCACGGCGGCGTAGCGGTCGGCCACGATGCAGACGCGGCGAAGCGCGGCCCGGAGGTCGTCCACCCCCACGGTCACCGAGCCAAGGAAGTCGGTCGGCACCTTCGTTCGCAGCGGTGGGAACGTGTCGTCGAGTAGCCGCATGGTCGTCAACCGCTGGTCGGTGCCGAGACTGAGCAGCGATTCGCCGCCCTCGGCCTGGACCCCGACGGTCAGCGTGTCGGACGAACCCAGGCTCTTGGCCGCGTCGGCGAGCAACCTTGCCGGTGCGACCGCACGTGCCGTACCGAACTCCGCGTCGGTCGCCTTCCACGGCAGCTCCCGGATGGCGACGCGGTAGCGGTCGGACGCGGTGAGGATGACGGACTCGGATCCGAACTCGATCAGCGCCCCGGACAGCACCGGGACCGTGCCTTCTCGCAGGGCGATGCGGGCCATCTGGCCGACGGCCTTGGCGAACGGAGCGGCATCGACCACGCCGGTCGGAGCAGGTGGGGCCGGTAGCTCGGGATAGTCCACCAGCGGCATGGTCGGGAGCGTGAACTCGATCTCGCCGGCGGCGATCTCGGCGAGACCGTCGCGGGTGCGGACCTCGACGACGCCTGGCGGCAGGGCGTGCACGATCTCGGCGAACACGCGCCCGGGCAGGAGCAGCTCACCGGGCTCGTCGACCTCGGTGGCGAGCACGACGGTGGAACTGGCCTCGTAGTCGTATCCGGTCAGGCGTACGGCATCGTCGGACGCGGCGATCCGCAGCCCGGTCAGGGCCGGAAGTGGCGCGCCGGTGCCGGCTGCGTGTCGAGCGGCGAACGCCGCCGCCTTGGCCAGTTGGACACTGTCGCTGGTGAATCTCACCTGTTCCTCCCGCACGCCTCGATCGTGAGCGTGAGCCTAAGCCTGCCCACCGACAGCGCCGATCAAGCCGGTTGCGTCAGGGCGTGATCGCGGCGATCGTCCAGCTCATCTCGTGCCGCGCACCGGGAGAAAGCACGACCAGGTCTGTTCCGGAGTTGAAGGCGTCGGGCGGGCAGGTCATGGGCTCGAGGGCGAGGCTCGTCCGGCTGAGCTCGGGTTCGGGCCGGTCGGCGGTGTGCACCTGTGCCCATGGACACCGGCTGTCCCAGTGCATCTCGACACCTTTGCCGTCGCCGGCGACCACCCGCGCGCGGATCCGCCCATCGCTTCCGGATCTGAGTCCGGTGAAGGCGTGGTCGAGGAAGGTGGTGCCGACCTGGCGGGCGGCGCGGAAGTCGAACGACGTACCCGTGACCGGCACCAGCCGGCGCGGCAGCAGCCGGTCGGGCGTTACCTCGAGGTAGTGCTCGGCAGGAAGCTCCAGGGACCAGTCGTCGACATGTCCTGGCCCCGCGACCAGATAGGGATGGGGTGCGGAGCCGTACGGCGCGTCGTCCTCGCCGGCGTTGACCGCCCCTAGCCGTCCGGTCAGCCCGTCGGCACCCAGCTCGTAGGTCATGGTGAGGTCGAGCCGGAACGGGTATCCGTCCTGCGGGAACAGCCGGTGGCGCAGGACGACCCGCGCATCGTCGCGCTCGAGCAGGTGCCAACTGGCCCAGGACACCAGCCCGTGCAGGGCGTTGTGCCGAGCCGGCTCGCTGAGCGGGAGCTGGTGTTTGCGTCCGCCGAACTCGTACGCTCCTTCGGCGATCCGGTTGGGCCAGGGGGCGAGGACGGCACCGCGGTAGACCGGACGGATCTCGTCGGCGGCGAAGCCTGCTACCAGGTCTCGTCCGTCGTACCGCAATTCGCGCAGCGTCGCCCCCACCTCGGTCACGGTCGCGCGGTAGTTGGCCGCCTGCAAGGGATACTGCTCTCCGCTCGCCTGCACGCTCCCGCCTTCCGCTGCTGTGGTTGGGTCCCGCTGTGGTTCTGCGTAGCCAAGCTTAGGGGGTGCCGGTTCGCAGGCCCGGGTGCGAGCTCTGGAGTATTTCCGGTGCCCGCACACCGGAAATACTCCAACTCCTGCAGGCGACCTCCGCACCCGGCGCCGCGCCGGACGCGGATCAGACCACGGCACCGGAGCCGGACTCGCGCGCCCGCTGCTGCGCCCGCCGCCGTGCCGACGCCTCCGGTGCACGCGAACGCGTCCGCGGCGGACCACTCGGGCTCTTGGCCTGGAACTCGATCGCGAGAGGCGTCGCCGCGAACACCGAGGAGTACGTCCCGATGAACAACCCGAGCAGCAACGCGACCGCGAAGTCGGTCAGCGAGTCGCCGCCGAGGAACGCGAGCGCGCCCAGGATGAACATCGCACCCAGTCCGGTGTTGACCGTACGCGGAACCGTCTGCAGAGCTGCCGTGTTCGCGGTCTGGGCGAACGGCGTCTTCGGGTTGGCTGCCCACAGCTCGCGTACCCGGTCGAACACCACAACCGTGTCGTTCACCGACAAGCCGATGATGGTCAGGGCGGCGGCGAGGTAGACCCCGTCGATGGGTTTGCCCAGCCAGGCGAACACGCCTGTCACGATGACGATGTCGTGGAACATCGCCAGCAGTGCGGCCATGCCGAACGTCCACCGGAACCGCACCGCGAGATAGATCATCTGCGCCAGTAACGCCACGCCGAGGGCGATGATGGCCTTGAGCCGCAGCTCCGAACCCAGACTGGGCCCGATCAGCTCGTCGCGTTCCTTGGTCGCCGGACCTCCGACCTCCTCCAGCGCGCGTTCGATCGACACCACCTGGTCGGTGGTGAGGCGCTCGGTGCGGACCGAGATGTTGTCCTCACCGGACTCCTGTACGACCGCGCGCGGGAACCCGGCGTCGGCCACCGCCGAACGCGCGACGTCGACGTCGACCGACCTGGACGTCGAGTATTCGATGATCCGGCCGCCGGTGAACTCCACACCCCAGTTGAGGCCTCTGGTCATGATCCCGGCGACGGCGACCACCAGGACGATCGCCGAGATGCCGAGCCAGAGCCGCCGCCGCGACATCAGGTCGGGGTTGCGTTCCATCAGCCAGCTGCGGACCCGGCCGATCGAGGAAAGGCCGGTCAGGCGGGGCCGGGCGCGCACGAAGTTGCGCTTCATCACCCACTCGGTCAGCAGCCGGGCGATCACCAGCGCCGACACCAGCGACACCAGCACACCGACCGACAGCGTGACACCGAACCCCCGCACCGGCCCGGACGCCAGGAAGAACAGCAGACCGGCCGCCAGCAGAGTCGTCACGTTCGAGTCGACGATCGCCGACCAGGCGCCGCTGAAGCCGCGGGTCAGCGCCGAGGACAGGCCGCGCTTGGGCGTCGCGGCATACTCCTCCCGCGCTCGTTCGAAGACAAGCACGTTGGCGTCGATGGCCATGCCGATCGCGAGGACGAAGCCGGCAAGGCCTGGCAGCGTGATCGTCGCGCCGAGGGCGACCAGAGTGGCGTACGACACCAGCGCGTAACAGGCCAACGCGATCGTGGCGAGCAGTCCCACCAACCGGTAGACCACCATGATGAACAGGCCGGTCAGGGCGAGTCCGATCACCCCCGCCTTCCAGCTCGCGTCGATCGCCTCGGCGCCCAGCGTCGGCCCGACCGTGCGTTGCTCGATGGTCTCGACGGGAACGGGCAGCGCGCCACCCTTGATGAGGATGGCGAGGTTCTGCGCCGACTGCTGGTCGAAGTCGCCGGTGATCTCGGTCGACCCGCCGCCGATACCGACGTTGCAGGGCACGCTCGGGTCGACCTGCGGTGAGGAGATCACTTCCTTGTCCAGCACGATCGCGGCCCGTCGGGTCGGATCGCCCGGCTGGGCACACGCCGCCTTCGCGGTCATCTTGGTCCAGGCGCCCTCGCCCTTGCCGTTGAAGTCGATGGTGACGAACCAGCCACCTCCGCGCTGTGGATCGGTCGCTCCGGCGGCGTCGGAGACTCCTTCGCCGGTGAGCGCGGCGGGTCCGAGGCGGAGCAGCTGCCCGCCCTCGTCCTTGAGGATCCGCTCGCCCTTCTTGGGCTTCTCGCCGGGTTGGGCGATACCGAGTACCGGATGGAACGTGAGCTGCGCGGTTCGCCCGATCACGCGTTCGGCCTCGCGCGGGTCCTGCAGACCGGGCAGTTCGACGATGATCCGCCGGTCACCCGACTGCGTGAGGCTCGGCTCGGCGACACCCAGCGCGTCTACCCGGCGGCGGAGGACCTCGATGGCCCGGCCGGTCGACTCGGAGTTGGCCTTGGCGGTCGGACTGTCGTGTGTCTCCAGCACGATCTGCGTACCGCCGCGCAGGTCGAGCCCGAGCCGCGCCGGCGTGCTGATGGCGAAGTAGAGCGCGCCGGCGAGGATGACGAACGTGAGGATTGCCCGGTAGAGCGGGGCGCGGGACACGATGCCTCCGGTGGGATCACGTGGATCGGGACTGACGTACGCAGCTGCCTGTCCGCGAGGCCTCGATGCAGGGAGTGCAGGGGAGTGCCGTCGGTCAGGCGGTGCGGTCCGCCGGAGGGGCTCGGACGCCCGGCGAGCCGGACTCGCGCGAGGCCGGGAACGTCGTGCCGGCATGGTCGGTGACCGTCAGGACCACGGTCTGGTCCGGCCAGGACGGCGCGGTCAGATCGCCCGACTGGATGCCTGCGCCGCGGGGGCTCGCCAGATTGGCCCGTACGGCACCGGGACGTGCACCCGGCTGGCCGGGGCCGCCGACCTGAAGGACGCCGCGGGTTGCCGACCGGGACGCGGCCGGTCGTGTGGTGGCCGCGGTGGCTGGCTTGGTGGTGGCTGGCTTGGTGGTGGCTGGCTTGGTCGCGCTCCGCGGAATGAGGTTGGCGGTGGCGGGACTCCGGCCGGCGGCCGTGCCGGTGATGCCAGGCCCGGAGAGGCCACCCGTGCTGGTCAACGCGCCGCCCGCCAGGCTGGCCAGGCCGGTGAGCAGAGCGGCGCCGACAAGCAGGGCGAGCGTGCTCAGCACCCCCAGAGCCGCGGCCGCGGATCTGCCGATCCGGCCGCGACGACGACGGGTGCGTGGCACGCGTACTCTCCCGTGATCTGCTCGGCGTAGGGCGCCCGCTCGGGCGTTCACCTCGGTCACCTGAGGATTCGTCAGTTTACGGCGGAGGGTTCGCACCGCGACCGGCGCAGCCCGGGCGCCGCGTGGATCGCCGGTGCGTGGACGGTGCCCGGCCCGCAGCTACCGGACTTGTCCGAAGAATCGGGACCCCTCTCACGCGGCGAAGCTTCGGACAACTCGAGACGGCACCGGCACCGGTGGGCGGCGGTCCGGGTGGCACCATCGGGGGCGTGGATGCTTGCGCGAAGCCCCCGTCCGCCCCGGTCTCCGAGCTCTTCGACCCGGCCGCCTGGAAGCCTGTCGACGGGTTCGACTTCACCGACCTCACCTATCACCGGGCAGTCGACCAGGGGACGGTACGGATCGCGTTCGACCGGCCCGAGGTGCGCAATGCGTTCCGGCCCCACACCGTGGACGAACTCGCCCGAGCCCTCGACCACGCGCGCGGCACATCCGACGTCGGCTGTGTGCTGCTGACCGGCAACGGGCCGTCGCCCAAGGATGGTGGCTGGGCGTTCTGTTCCGGAGGCGACCAGCGGATCCGCGGCCGGTCGGGGTACCAGTACGCCGAGGGCGAGACGGCTGAAGGTGTCGACCCGGCCCGGTTGGGGCGGTTGCACATCCTGGAATGCCAGCGCCTGATCCGGTTCATGCCCAAGATCGTCATCTGCGTCGTACCGGGTTGGGCCGCCGGCGGGGGCCACAGCCTGCACGTGGTCAGCGACCTCACGCTGGCCAGTCGCGAGCACGCGAGGTTCAAGCAGACCGATGCCGACGTCGCGAGCTTCGACGGCGGGTTCGGCTCGGCCTATCTCGCCCGGCAGGTCGGGCAGAAGTTCGCCCGCGAGATCTTCTTCCTGGGCCGGGCGTACTCCGCCGACGAGGCCCACCAGCTGGGCATGGTCAACGCCGTCGTCCCGCATGCCGACCTCGAACGCGTCGCTCTGGAGTGGGCGCGGGAGATCAACGGGAAGAGCCCGACCGCGCTGCGCATGCTGAAGTACGCGTTCAACCTGATCGACGACGGGTTGGTCGGACAGCAGATGTTCGCCGGAGAAGCGACGCGGCTGGCGTACATGACCGACGAGGCTGCCGAGGGCCGAGACGCATTCCTCGAAAAGCGCGATCCGGACTGGTCGCCATTTCCGTTCTACTACTGAATTAGTGTCCAATATTCGGTAGCTGAATCTTTCGTCGGCATTCGCATTACCTCATTACGCGGCGTCTCCGCAGCCATTTCGCTTGGGCTTTTCATTGGTTCTTCGATTGGGCTGGCGAGCGTACTTTATTTCGTGCCCGGCCACTATTTCGTGACGGCAACGTTAGCCTGATCCCCAGAATTGCCAGGAAGCCGCGACGTCTGTTGGCGAGTCGCCAACCACGTCGTCACGGAGGGGGTCTTCCTTGCAGGAAACGGCCGGTGTCTTGCACAGGTCGGGATCGACGATCCACTACTGGGTGGCAGGGCACAAGCGGGCGCCGCTGGTCGCGTTCACGCACGGCACCTCGATGGACCACCGGATGTTCGCACCCCAACTCGATGCGGTGTGGGACGCGGGATACCGGACGCTCCGCTGGGATATGCGCGGGCACGGCCGATCACGCCCGATCGGCACGACACCGTTCACCCTCGCCAATGTCACCGAGGACCTGCTCGCCTTGTTGGACAGCCTTCTACTGGGACGCCAGGTGTGCCTGGTCGGCCATTCCCTTGGCGGACACGTCTCCCAACAAA
Organism: uncultured Actinomycetota bacterium; assembly: GCA_963720325.1. GTDB lineage: Bacteria > Actinomycetota > Actinomycetes > Propionibacteriales > Actinopolymorphaceae > Thermasporomyces. The sequence continues at coordinate 604,787 of CAVRFE010000002.1, forward strand.
TCGTGTTCCAACGGCCCGACCGCGTGGCCGCGCTGGTCCTCGTCGGCTCGACCTGTCTTACGTTGCCGGCGCATCCCTGGCGGGCCGTGTCGTCGGCGTGTTTACCTCTGGTGCAGCGGTTTCGAACTGGAATGACGCTGCGGCACCGTTATGCCCGGACGACCGCGATTGTCCCGGCCGTGCAGACGTACGCGTTCGAGGCGACGGACCAGTTCAGCAAGGGCGAGCTCATCACGGTCTGGCGGGCCGGCACGACCCGGGTCAGGGCGCAGCCGGGATATCGGATCGAACAACCGGTGCTGCTCCTTCATGGCGAATACGACGTGCGGTCGCGGATATCGAAAATCGCACCGAAGTGGGCCAGCCGGGACCCGCGGTGCGAATACGAAGTGATCAGACGCGCGGGCCATCACGCCAACCAGGACAATCCGGCGTCCTTCAACGCGATCCTGCTGGAATTCCTCGCCCGGCACGTTCCGCTCCCTCGCGGTCTGCGGAGCCCGGGTCACTGAGACCCGCTCACCGTTCACCGTCCGGTGATCATGATCGTGATCATGAAGGGAAACCGGGTCCATGGCCCGAAAAGGCTTCATGATCACTGGACGGCGGGAGGCCGGCAACACCGGGCCAGCGGGAGGTCAGCAACGCAGGACAAGCGACCGTCGCCACCGCGCCTTACGTTGGGCGGGTGGCAGCGGTGAACGGACAAAGGACGGGGACGACGTCGACGCGGCAGCGGGTCGACTACAGGGCGATGGTCCGCGGAATCATGGCGGAGTTGCAGATGCGCCTGGATGATCCGCCGACGTTCCGCGACCTCGCCGAGCGAGTGCACCTCTCGCCGTACCATTTCCACCGGATCTTCCGCGGGATGACCGGCGAGTCCCCGGCGGAGTTGGTGCGTCGGCTACGTCTCGAACGCGCTGCCTGGCAGGTGCGCAACACCACCATGCCGATAACCGAGATCGCCTTCGCCGCCGGGTACGCGACACATGAAGCGTTCACCAAAGCGTTTCAGGCCGCGTTTCGGATGGCGCCATCGGTGTTCCGGTCAGGCACGCGTGACTGCCCGGGGATACGGAGTGCGAACGGCCTCCACTTCCACCCCGCCGGCCTCATCATCTTCCACCTCGCCAACAACGGAGGAATACCCATGGAGCTCGAGATTGTCGACGTGGCGCCGAGGCGACTTGCCGCCGTGCACCACAGTGGACCGTACGTCGAGATCGGAATGGCGTTCGGCGCGCTCGCTCAGGCGGTCGCGCAGCTGGACCTGACGAAGTGCCCGGACACACTGCAGGTCGCGCTCTACCTGGACGACCCCGAGACCACTCCGGCGCAGGATCTGCGGTCCATCGCTGGCGTCACCGTTGCCGAAGACGCCGACATCGGCGACCTCGACGAGGCGCAGCTCCCGTCCGGACGGTTCCTCCGCGGCACGTTCGTCGGGCACTACGCCGGACTCCCCGACGCGTGGGGCCAGATGTACGCCGTGCACGTGGTCGAGGGTGGCCACACGGTACGCGACGGCGTGGGCTTCGAGGCGTACGTCAGCGACCACGACACCACGCCGCCGGACGAGCTGCGGACCGACCTGTACGTCCCCATCGCCTGAGCCCGGCGGGTGCCCGCGTGTCGTGATCGTGAAGCCTTTTGGGGCTATATGAACCAAAAGGCTTCACGATTCAGTTCATGATCACGGGACGGGACGGGACGGGACGGGACGGGACGGGACGAGGCGAGGCGAGACCGGGGCGGCGGCGCGGGTGGGGCGGAGTGGGTCAGCCGGTGGGGCGCGGGACGTGGACATGGGGCTTCCCTCTGCGGGCAGCCGGCTGCTTCGATGGTGCTGGGACGGACGGCCCCGGCCGGCAACTCCCGCGATCTCCAAGACCTGCCGATGGCCCGTGTGGAGGCATGCCGCGTGACGGCCACGCTCACCGAGGCGACTGTCGCCGACCATCTGCGCGTACGCGGGATCATCGGGTCTGAACCTGTCAAGGTCGCCGTCCTGTCCGGAGGCGTGAGCAGCGCGACGTTCCTGGTGGGCGAGGGCGCGGTGCGCTACGTCGTCAAGCAGCCGCTGCCGTACCTCGCCGTGGCCGACGAGTGGCCCGCCCGCCTGGAGCGAGCTGGCGTGGAGGCGGCGGCGCTGCGCCTGCTCGAACGCCTGACGCCAGGCCATCTGCCGCGCCTGGTCGACTACGACCCGGAACGGTTCGTCCTCGTGATGTCGGCGGCTCCGGCGACCTGGACAGAGTGGCGGATGGCTTTGCTGGCGGGCACGATCAGCGTTCCGGCGGCGGCGACGCTCGGGCAGGTGCTGGGCACCTGGCACGCCGCGACCAGCGTCGACCGAGTGGACGGAGCGGACCTGCCCGCCTTCGCGGCCCGGCCCTCCTTCGCGGACCGGGCTGCCTTCGCGGACCTGACCGTCTTCGCCGACCTGACGGGATTCGTCGAACTCCGCGGCGACCCCTACCACCGAACCGTCGCGGCGCGCCGGCCCGACCTCGCTGGTCCCGTGTCGGACTGCCTGGCCGATCTGCTGGCCCAGCAGCGTTGCCTCGTCCACGGCGACTTCTCGCCCAAGAACGTGCTGGTCGACGGGTCCAGCAGCGGGCTGTGGGTGTTGGACTTCGAGGTCGCGCACGCTGGCAACCCCGTATTCGACGTCGCGTTCCTGCTGCACCACCTGGTGATGAAGTCAGTCCACCTGGGCGGCCAGGTGGCGAGTGCGCCGGACCGGCTGCGGGCGTGCGCGGAGTCGTTCGTCGCGAGCTACGCCGAGGCCGGCGGTCTGGCCACGGACGAGGATCAGGTCGTACGCCACACCGGAGCGTTGCTCCTCGCCCGCGTCCACGGCAAGTCGCCCACTGCCTACCTCACGCCGGAGCAGGCCGCCGCCGTCTCAGCCCTCGGCGCCCGCGCGGTCACCGGCCGGCTGTCCGGCGGCGTCGCCGCGTTCTTCAACCCGGCCTGACCGCGCCGGGAGGGCACGATGGGGAGATGGAACGCACCATCGACTGGGACGAGGCGGCCGGCGCGGTCGTGATCGTCGACCAGTGCGCGCTGCCCGATGACTACCGCACGATCCTGCTGCGTACGCTCGACGACCTGATTGCCGCGATCCAGCGCCTTGCCGTCCGGGGTGCTCCCGCGCTGGGCGCAGCGGGGGCGCTAGGCGTGGCGGTAGCAGCGCGTACCCACCCCGACGATCCAGCGTTCGTACGAAGTGAGGCCGACCGGCTGGCAACTGCCCGGCCCACCGCGACCAACCTCCGCTGGGGAGTCGAGCAGGCCATGAGACACCTGCCGGACGGACCGGACGCCGTACTTGCGGCAGCGCGCACGCTCCTCGACGAGGACGAACGGGTCAACCGCCAGGCCTCCGCCCGCGCCGGCGATCTGGTCCTGGAACTCTGCAGCCGACGTCCGCTCAGGTTGCTGACCCACTGCAACACCGGGCGGCTGGCCACGGTGGCTTGGGGGACGGCACTGGGCGCGGTGAAGCACCTTGCTCGGAGCGGGCAGGTCGAGTCGGTGCTCGTCGACGAGACGCGTCCGCTGTTGCAGGGCGCCCGGCTCACCGCGTTCGAGTTGGCCGAGGCCGGGGTCGCGTACCGGCTCTGCGCGGACTCGGCGGCGGCCACCGCTCTGGCCAACGGGCTCGTCGACGCGATTCTGGTCGGCGCCGATCGGGTGGCGGCAAACGGCGACGTCGCGAACAAGGTCGGAACCTATCCGCTCGCGCTGGCCGCTGACCGACACGGCGTGCCGTTCGTGGTCGTGGCACCGGAGTCGACGCTCGATGGCGAGGCCGCGACGGGCGCGGAGATCGAGCTCGAGCAACGTCCCGCCGAGGAACTGACGCACCTGGCCGGGCGCCGGGTGGCTCCGGAGGGCGCGTCGGCGTACAACCCCGCGTTCGACATCACTCCCGCCGACCTCGTGACCGCGATCGTCACCGAGGACCGGGTGCTCCGTTCGACTGCCCGTTCGAGCTGAGGGAGGCGGCCTGGCGTTCGCGCTCGTCGTAGGCGGCGCGTGCCTCGTCGATCTCGACGCCGTGGTCGACCGCCCAGCTCATCAGGGTGCACGCCGTGCCGAGGAGGGTCTGCCCGAGCGGGGTGAGGGCGTAGTCGACCCGAGGGGGTACGACGGGATACACCGTTCGGGTCACCAGCCCGTCGCGTTCGAGGCCGCGGAGCGTCACCGTCAGCATCCGCTGGCTGATCCCCGGGATGGCTCGCCTGAGCTCGGTGAACCGGCGCGTGGAGCCAAGCTGGTGGATGACGGTGAGCGACCACTTGTCGCCGACCCGATCGAGGATCTGCCGGGCATGGCAGGCGGCCCGGACCTGGTCGTCCATCTCTGCCCCGTTGGCCATCGGGTGATCAGGCATCGGTTGCTCAGGCGCCGGGTGATCAGGCGCCGGGTGATGGCGTTCGGCCGATGATCTGCTGGCCATGCATGGTTCCCTTCGGGTCACCGAGGCAGGAATTAGTGCCGTCTTCCGGTCGAGTCCATGGTTCCGCAGGATGGGGTCAGTTACCAGTCATAACCAAGAATTCGGGAGACGAGCCAATGACCGCGGAGACCCCGCCCCTCGACGAAACCTTCGGCCTACCCGCAGCTGACGATCAGCTCACCCGCGCGGCGAAGGCCCTCGGCGAGCGCAACTACAGCGCGCACATCGTGGACACGGTCGGCGACGCCCTCGAACTCGTGAAGGAGTTGCTGCCGCGGGACAAGGAGATCTTCACCGCGATCAGCGAGACCCTGCGCCACTCCGGGATCGCCGCGGCGGTCGACGAGTCCGGTGGCTTCCGGTCCGTACGCCAGCGGCTGGCCGAGATCGAAGGAGACGTCGAGACGCAGATCAAACTCGGTGCGGCACCGGATGTCGTGGTGGGCAGCGTGCATGCGGTGACCGAGGACGGGGTGATGGTCGCCGTGTCGGCGAGCGGGAGCCAGCTCGCGTCCTATGCGGCCGGCGCTCGGCGCGCGGTCTGGGTGGTGGGCGCCCAGAAGGTGGTGCCCGACCTGGACGCCGCACTGCGCCGAGTCCGTACCTACAGCCTGCCGAGGGAGTACGCGCGGATGCAGGAGCAGCTCGGCATGGCCTCGTACATCGGCAAGATCCTGATCATGGAACGCGAGACCTTCCCCGACCGCGGCACCGTCGTCCTGGTAAGGGAACCGATCGGCTTCTGACCGCATTACGGCCGATGTGTGGCTGCCTGATGCGGGGCTGCCAGGTGTAGTGCTGCCAGATGTGGGGGCTGCAGCCAAGTTGTCAGAGGTATCTCGGCATGGAAGCCGAGATACCTCTGACAACTCGACCGGTTGGCGCGCCCCACGCCCTTTCCCAGGCGTCGGGCAACCCTGTTCCCAAACCTCAGCGTGCCTGCGCAAGCGCCCCCATCGGGTCCCAGGCGGGAAGCACTATCGGCTCGGCGTCGAACGCTGCCAGCAGCTCTGGCGAGAGCAGGTCCTTGCGTACGGCGATCTCGAACACGTACTCGTCGAACCACGAGTCGTTCATGGTGTAGAAGCCCTGGTCGGCGTCCTTGTCGCCCCAGCTGTTCTCGACCCGCCACCGTCGAGGTGCGTCGTCGACCACATCGACACCGGTGAACAGCATCGCGTGGGTCATCGCACTGTCGGAGTAGACCAGCCGGTCGGCTTTGCTGAGGTCGAATGTGGTGTCGTAGACAGGCCCGAGGTCAAACAAGGAAGCGTCCCAGATGCCGATGTCGCGTCGCATCATCTTGGCGACGTCACAGCCGAACCACACCGGCTCACCCGCGACGATCGTCTCCATCGCAAGGCGTTTGATCAGCGAGATGTCGACGTTGAGATAGGTGACGCGGGGCCCGCCGACAATGTTGCCCAACTGGTCGACGGTGAAGGTCCGGCCACGTGGGCTGCTCTCGCGTGGGTCGTCGACCAGGCAGACATATTCGTCAAGCGGCACCGTGACATATCGTTCGGCGAACTCCACCGGGGTGAGGTCTCCATCGCGGTGGAAAACCCGGTCCTTGTCGGTCCACTGCCAGCTGAACCTCTCCGGCGGGGTGCCGAGATGCATGCAGAGAACTCGGTGGACGACCTCAACAATGTCCTGCTTTCGTTGCCGCATCGCGGCCTGCCCGTCTTTTGCCGACGCCCTCAGGTCACGTGCTCCCTGCCGCAGGATCCGGCGAAGTATGTCGTTCATCCGGTTGGTCGCCGATGAGCTCTGCGTCTCCGGCATTGCGCTCTTGGGGACGAGGCCATGCTTCTTGACGAGTGCGGCGAACATGTTCCACTGACCACCGTCGCCCGCCACCGTTTGCAGCAGATAAGCCACGGTCCGGTCGTCGACATCACGGTCGGCGGTGTCGATGATCGACTCGAGAAAGTAGTTGGCACGCTCGAGCTTGTCCCAGAACATCACGTGATTCTGGGAAAACTCGAATGACTTGAGATTCATCTTCGCCATCGCGCCGACCCGGAGCAGGTTGAGCCCGGCAAAGAGCCAGCAGCGGCCACTGCTCTTCTGGTTGGTGGCGGTCCAGTCGTCGAGGAGGTGGGAGACCGAACGGTCCGTGCGTACGACGATCTCGCGGTCGAGGGCTAGGTCGTCGACCGCGGTCTGGGTAAGGGCGTTCTGGGCCAGTCGGTAGCCGGGGTTGTCGGCAAAGCCCTTCCGGAGAAGGTCGAGATCGGCGGGCGTAAGACTTACGTCCATCAGGTGAGTCCCCCCAAAGGCGTCGGACATCGGAAAAGCTGCAGGCCGCGGGCGTGATCGCGGCGATGACGCGTGATCCGTCGACTCTAACCGGGTTGGTGCCGGCCGGCCTAGAACCATCTCGCGGCGGCGGCTGTGGTGACGGGCTGCCCGGATCCGCCGGGGCCTACGACCGGGGCGGTGCGAAGATGGGCGGGTGACTGCCGCGACCGGGAACGACGGTGCCGCCGGACCGGCCGCCGGTGAGCCCGATTACAGGTTCACCCTGGCCAACGAGCGAACCTTCCTTGCGTACGTGCGCACCGCTCTCGCACTCGACGCGGCCGGCGTCGCCGCGATGCAGTTCCTCACCACGGTCGAGGACGTCTGGCTGCGGCGCCTGATCGGGATCGTCCTCACCGTTGCCGGCATCGGCGCCTCGCTCGGTGCCTACTACCGATGGCGGGCCAACGTCGCGGCGATGCGGTCGTCGGCTCCGCTGCCACCCACCCTGATGCCCCTCGGCCTGGCCGCCGCCGCGCTCATCGTGTCCGTGGCTGCGGTCTATCTCGTGGCGTTCGGCTGACGCGGCGTCCCAGGACATGTCCGGCGATCCGCCGCCTCCCGAGCAGCCCGGCGGCACTCCGCCACCGGTCGAACGCGTGTACGAGCATGCCGCTCAGCTTGAGCGCACGGCCCTGGCCTGGAACCGCACACTTCTCGCCTTCGCCGTCAACGGTGCCTTGCTGGTACGGATCGCGGACGGAACCCGGACGTGGGTCGCGATCGCCGGGTTTCTGGTCCTGGCCGTCACGCTGCCCGCCTGGATCATCACTAATCGTGCCTACAGGCGACGCCGTGGTGGCCCCGCTGCGGCCCTGCTCGCACACGGAAGCTTCACTGTCGGTGTGGCGGCGCTGATCGTGGCGGTCGGCGTCGTCGACCTGCTCGCGATAATGACCCATCCGTGACAGGCCCCTAGCATGGGCCCGGACGCTCCGCTCGACACCAACTCATCGACAGGAGTTCGCCGTGCGCTTCCGACTCACCCCGGTTGACACGACGTTCTACGACCTGTTCGCGAAGTCGGCGGCCAACCTGGTTGACGGCGCGCGACTGCTCGCCGAACTGCTGGCCGACGACAACGACCGCGCCGCCACCGCGCAGTTGATGAAGGACGCCGAGCACCGTTGCGACGAGACCACCCACGAGATCATCCGCCTGGTCAACAGCACGTTCGTGACGCCGTTCGACCGCGAGGACATCTATCGGCTGGCCGCGGGCCTCGACGACGTCATGGACTTCATGGAGGCGGCGGTCGACGCGATCGCCATCTATGAGCTCGACCTGCTGCCCGAGGGCATGGAGGAGCAGGTCGAGGTGCTCCAGCGAGCCGCCGCACTCACGGCCGAGGCGATGCCGAAGCTGCGGACGATGCGTGATCTCGAGGAGTACTGGATCGAGATCAACCGCCTCGAGAACGTCGGCGACCAGGTGCACCGGCAGATGGTCGCCAAGCTGTTCAGCGGTGCGTACGACGCCCTGACCGTGCTCAAGCTGCGCGACGTCGTGGAGCAACTGGAGTACGCGGTCGACGCGTTCGAGAAGGTCGCGAACACCGTCGAGCAGATCGCCGTCAAGGAGTCGTGAGTCCACGCCCATGGAACTCGCGCTGGTCGTGACCGTAGTCGCGATTGCCCTGATCTTCGACTACACCAATGGCTTCCACGACGCGGCGAACGCGATCGCCACCTCGGTTTCGACGCGGGCACTGACGCCGCGTACGGCCCTGGTTCTCGCGGCCGTGATGAACCTCGCGGGCGCGCTCGTCTCCGAGGGCGTCGCCGAGACGATCGGCAGCGGCATCATCACGCCGACCGAGGACACGCACGGGATGACCGTCGTCATGGCCGGACTGGTCGGGGCCATCACCTGGAACCTCGTCACCTGGCGGTTGGGCCTACCGTCCTCGTCGTCCCACGCGCTGATCGGCGGCCTCGTCGGGGCCGCCGTCGCCGCGTCGGTGACGGTGCACTGGCAGGTCATCCTGGACAAGGTCGCCATCCCGATGGTCGTGTCACCGCTGCTCGGGTTCTGCCTGGCGTACGTCGTCATGATCGCCCTGCTCTGGATCTTCCGCCGGGCACGGCCAGGCAAGGTCAACCGCGGTTTCCGGGCCGGCCAGTCGGTGTCCGCGGCGGCGATGGCGTTCGGGCACGGGCTGCAGGACGCCCAGAAGACGATGGGCGTGATCGTGCTCGCGCTGGTCACCGCCGGGCTGCACACCGGCAGCGACGTCCCGCTCTGGGTCCAGCTCTCGGCGGCGAGCGCGATCGCACTCGGAACGTACGCCGGCGGCTGGCGCATCATGCGTACGCTGGGCCGGCGGGTGATCAAACTGGACCCGGCGCGTGGGGTGGCGGCGGAGGTCTCGGCGTCCAGCGTGCTGTACGTGATGGCGATCGGCCTGCACGCACCGGTGTCGACGACGCACGTGATCAGCTCGTCGGTGATGGGCGTCGGCGCGACCGAACGCCTGTCGGCCGTACGGTGGGGCGTCGCGGGCAACATCGTCACGGCCTGGATCCTCACCATCCCGATGGCCGGTGCGGTGGCGGCCGGTGTCTACACCACGTTTCGGCTCTTCCTCCCGTAAGCGGCCGGTCGTCGGCTGGAGCCCGCGCCGCATAGGTGGCCGCCAGCGTGGGTGCCGGGGAGTGGGTGGTCGGTGCCCGGCCCCGTTGGCGGCGGACTGGGTGGGTGCCGGGACTGTGTGGGTGCCGGGACTGTGTGGGTGCCAGGACTGTGTGGGGTCCGACGTAGCTGGCTTGCCTGGCTTCCCGTACTCATCTACTCAAGGGTTGCGAGGGCGAGGCCCCCTGGACGGTGATCATGAAGCCTTTCAGTGCTATGTGACCCAAAAGGCTTCACGGTTCAGGTCATGATCACGAGTGGGCGCCGGCTCGGCGGCTGCCGCGGCGCTGGCGGTGTGTCGGTGCTGGGCGGTGTGTCGGTGCTGGCGGTGTGGCGGGAGCTGACTTGTTGGAGGTCTCGCTGCTTCTAGCCGGCCAGAACCTCCAACAACCCTCGACCTATAACAGCCCTCGATCTTCAACGACCCTCGACCTCTAACAACCCCTCGACCTCCAACAACCCCTCGACCTCCAACGACCCCCACCGGGTGGCGGCATGACGCGGGTCGAGCACCTCAGCCGAAGCGGCCGGTGATGTAGGCCTCGGTCTCCTTCTTGGACGGGTTGGAGAAGATCTTCGAGGTGGTGTCGAACTCGACCAGGATTCCGGTGCGGTTGCCGGTCGTCTCGTCTGGTTGGGCGGTGAAGAACGCCGTACGGTCCGAAACCCGGGCGGCCTGCTGCATGTTGTGCGTGACGACGACCAGGGTGTAGTCCTGCCGCAGAGTTTGCATCAGGTCTTCGATCCGCGCGGTCGCGATCGGGTCGAGGGCCGAGCAGGGTTCGTCCATCAGGATGACGTCGGGCCGCACGGCGATGGTCCGGGCGATGCAGAGTCGCTGCTGCTGGCCACCGGACAGACCGAACGCGTTCTGCTGGAGCTTGTCCTTGACCTCATCCCACAGGGCCGCGCCGCGCAGCGCCCGCTCGACGGTCTCCTCCATGCTGTCGACCTTCATGCCGATCACGCGTGGACCGTACGCGACGTTGTCGAAGATCGACTTCGGGAACGGGTTCGGCTTCTGGAACACCATGCCGATCCGCCGGCGTACTTCGATCGCGTCGACGCCGGGGCCGTAGATGCTCTCGCCTCGGAAGGTGATCTCGCCCTCGACCCGCGCCCCTTGGATCAGGTCGTTCATCCGGTTCAGGCAGCGCAACACCGTGCTCTTGCCGCATCCGGAGGGGCCGATCAGGGCGGTGATCTCGTTGTGGGCAAAGGGAATGCTCACGTCGTGTACGGCGTGGAACGACCCGTAGTAGACGTTGAGCTCCTTGCACTCCATCACCGCCGCCGGCTTGGCCGGCAGCGCCTGGTCCGGAGTTGGCGAGGCCTCCACGAACCGGCGCCCTTCGACGGGTCGTTCGCTCTGGTTGCCGTCAGCGCCGGGCGCGGTGCCAGCCCCGGGCGTCGTGCCGGCGTCGTCGCTCGACAGCACGTCCTCGCGGATGGATGGTTCGCTGTGTGACATGGGAGCGGTCCTCAGATTGTCGGAGTCACCAGCGGCGCTGGAACCGGTTACGGATGTAGATGGCAAGGCCGTTCATCGCCAGCAGGATCGCGAGCAGCACGATGATCGCCGCTGACGCGAGCGTTCTGAAGTCGTCCTGCGGGAGCCCGACCCAGTTGAAGATCTGGATCGGCATCGTGGTGAAGCCGCTGAGCAGGCCGTTGGGGTCGTACGTCACGAATACCAGGCCGCCGAGCAGCAGCAGCGGAGCCGCCTCGCCGATGGCACGCGACAGAGCGATGATGGTGCCGGTCGCGATCCCGGGCACCGCCGCGGGCAGCGTCTGCCGCCACACGGTCTGCCACTCGGTAGCGCCCAGGGCGAGGGAGCCCTCCCGGATCTCCGCTGGCACGGCTCGCAGCGCTTCGCGAGCGGTGATGATGATGACCGGAAGGATCAGCAGCGCCAGGGCGATCGACCCTCCGATGACGACGTTCTTGTTCCCGACCCCCATCAGGGAGAGGAACCCGAGGGTCAGCATGCCGTAGATGATCGAAGGTACGGCCGCGAGGTTTTGGACGTTGAGCTCGAAGAGCCGGTTGTACCAGCGGTGCCGGTCGGCGAACTCCTCCAGGTGGATCGCGGCGGCCACCCCGAGCGGTACGGCGAGTAGGGCGCAGAAGCCGACGACCATGAGGGACCCGAAGATCGCGGCCCGCGCGCCGGCCCGGTCGGGGAGCCGGCTCGTGTAGTTGGTGAACAGAGTGCCGTCCAGCCGCGGAAGACCATCGATCAACGTCGTCAGCAGCAGGATGAACAAGAACGCGAACCCGAACAGCAGGCTCAGCCAGAGCGCGCCGAGAAACACCATGGACTTCGTGCTGCGTTCGCCTCCGCGGGCCCGGCGGAGTGCCCCGGCGCCGGCGGTGGTGGTGACGGCGGCCATCAGTACGCCTCCCGGAACCGTCGGACCAGCCGAATGCTGACCAGGTTGATCAGCAGGGTCATCGTGAAGAGCAGCAGGCCGACCGCGAACAACGTGTTGTACTCCAGCGATCCGACCCGGCTGTCACCAAGTGCCGCCTGGGCGATGAAGCCGGTCATCGTCTGCCCACCGTTGACCGGGTTGGCGACCATCACCGGCTGCTGGCCGGAGGCGATGGCCACGATCATCGTCTCGCCGACCGCGCGGGAGATGCCGAGGACGATCGCCGCCACGATGCCCGACAGGGCGGCCGGGAACACCACCCGCACCGTCGTCTGCATCCGGTTGGCGCCGAGGGCGAACGAGCCCTGCCGCATGCTCATGGGCACCGCGGACATCGCGTCCTCCGACAGCGAGGCGATGGTCGGGATGATCATGACGCCCATCACCAGGCCGGCTGTCAGCACGCTGAACGTGCCGAACGGCAGGCCCAGCGTCTGCTTGAAGAAGACCCGGTTGACGAACTCCAGTGCGAAGAACCCGTACACCACGGTCGGGATGCCGGCCAGGATCTCCAGCATCGGCTTGAGGACCGCCCGCGCCCGCGTCGAGGCGTACTCGGACAGGTACATCGCCGCCCCGAGACCGAACGGGATGGCGACGACGAGCGCGAGGAGCGTGGTCCACAGGGTGGCCGTGAGCAGCGGAAGTACTCCGAACGAGGCGTCGGCGAACCTCGGTGCCCACCGGGTGCCGGTCAGGAAGTCGATGATCGAGACCTGGGCGAAGAACTCGGCGGCCGGCACCAACAGCGAGATGACGATGCCGACCGTGGTCACGATGGTCAGTGCGGCGGCCAGCATCAGGGCCGTCTTGATTGCCCGCTCGCCGTACCGCGGGCTGGAAGGGCGCAGGGACGAGGGGCCACCCCGGTGGGAGCGCGGCGCCTGCGCGCTCCCACCCGTGGCTGTCGTCGTTGTCACAGTTGGCTGTCCCGGGCTGTCTCGTGTCCGGTCAGGAGCTCAGGACGCGTTGAGCGTGCCGGCCGCCGACTGTGCCTTGCTCCGCTGGTCGTCGCTGAGCGGGATGAACTTCACGCTGTCGCTGATGTCGGCGTCGTTCTCGACGTAGTAGTCGACGAATGCCTTCACCTGTGCCTTGTCGGTGTACGACTTCTTGTTGACGTAGATGAAGAGCGGGCGGGCCAGCGGGGTGTAGTCGCCGGACTGCGCCGTCTCGGCGGACGGCTCGACGCATCCCTTGCCGCCGTCGACCTTGACCGCCTTCAGCGTGTCGGCGTTCTCCTCGAAGTACGTGTAGCCGAAGTAGCCGAGCGCGGCCTTGTTGCCCTGAACGCCCTGGACGAGCACGTTGTCGTCCTCGGAGGCGTTGTAGTCGGCGCGGGAGGCGCCTTCCTCACCGTTGATCGCGTCTGTGAAGTAGTCGAAGGTGCCGGAGTCGGTGCCCGGGCCGTAGAGGTCGAGCTTCTCGTCCGGGAACGACGCGTCGACCTGCTTCCAGGTCGTCACCTTGCCCTCGGCGCCAGGCTCCCAGATCTTCTTGAGCTGGTCGACGGTGAGGCAGTCGATCCAGTCGTTCTCGGAGTTGGCTACCACGGTGAGCGCGTCGTTGGCGACCAGGATCTCGACGTACTCGATGCCCTTGGACTCACAGGCGGCCTTCTCCTCGTCCTTGACCGGACGGGAGGCATCCTGGATGTCGGTCTCACCAGCGCAGAACTTCTCGAAGCCGGCGCCGGTGCCGCTGGTGCCGACAGAAACGTTGACGCCGGACTCCGACTCCTTGAAGATCTCCCCAGCCGCCGAGGTCAGCGGGGCCACGGTCGACGACCCGTCCACCCGGACCTCACCCGACAATGCCTTCTCGCTGCCTCCGTTGGAGCCGGACCCGGGGTCCTGGTTCTGTCCCCCGCAGCTGGCGAGCAGCAGCGCACCGCCCAATGCGGCAGCCGCGAGCGCGGCGAACCGGTTCTGGTTCACGTTCGTGTCCTTGCCCTTCGGGTCATGGGTATCTACGGTCACCACGGAACGTAGGTCGAACAGGTGAAACCGCTCACCGGCTCGTATGAACGCCGGGTGAACGTCCACCGCCGGGCTGGCAAAGCGCGCGTAGCGTCGTGGCGTACGCCACATGAACGCCGACTCTTCGTCACGGCAACCGCGGCGTGGTCCGGCCGGGCCGGCGCGGGTTGTTGGAGGTCTGTGCGGCTTGGGGACCGCGGGACCTCCAACAAGATGGCGGTGCGGGTCGGGCGCGGAGGGTTGCCGAGGTTGTGCGGCTTGGGGACCGCGGGACCTCCAACAACCTGGGTGCGTGACCTCTGCCCCGGTGGCTTGTTGGAGGTCGTGCGGCTTAGAAACCGCGGGACCGCCAACAAGTCGCCCTGGGCGGGCGCCATTGGAGCTGAGGCTCGGCTGGCTCGGGGTGCGGGGCTGACTCGGGAGAGCAGGTGTGTCACGCGACTCAGGCGGCTGACAGGCGTTCGAGCGCGACCGGCCGGTGCAGCGGACGCGGACCCAGATGGGCGACGAGGAGCTCGGCCGGCTCCAGCTCCACGCCCTCGGGTTCGATGCCGAGAGCCTCGAACACGATCGGCAGGGTGGGCCGGTGGGTGCACAGGACCGTCCGTTCGGTCGTGTCCAGCAGCGGGGCCGTGTGCTCGCGGACGACTGCGGGCTCGGCACCCTCGCTGAAGGCGGCATCGACCTCGACCTCGAGGCTGTACCGGAGGGCGTACGGGCGCAGGGTGTCGATGCAGCGCCGGGCGTCGGAGGAGACCAGCCTTCTGATCCCGTACGCGTCGAGGACGGAGGTCAGCCGCTCGGCCTGCCCGACGCCGACCTCGGCCAGCGGCCGTTCGGCGTCCGGGCTCTGCCACCGCCAGCGGCTCAGCGCCTGGGCGTGCCGGGCGATCACCAGCGTCGTCGTCTCGTGCAGCGGGAGCTTCGTCAGCAGGGCGCGGTCGCGGGCGTGGGTCAGTTGGTGCGCCGCCTCGCGCAGCCCGAACCAGCCCCGCTCGTCGACCTCGCGGTTGGGTTCGAACGGAGGGTCGCCGGCGTCCGGCGGGTGGAGCGAGGTGGCTGCCCAGTAGCGCACCACCTTCTCGGCTCCGCCGGCCAGCGGGTATCGGACGGCTGGCAGCGGCAGCCCGAGCCGGATCCGGATCCCGCTCTCCTCGAGCACCTCGCGCACGGCGGCGGCAGGCGCCTGCTCACCGGCGTGGAGCTTGCCTTTGGGAAAGGACCAGTCGTCGTACTTCGGCCGGTGTACGAGCAGCACCTCGGCGCGGTCGTGTGCCGCCGGCCGCCACGTGATCGCCCCCGCCGCCTCCACCACGCCCGGGTGCGGTTCTGCAGCGGTGCGAGAGGTCCCCGTTCGGCCTGACATCAGCTGGATCCCAGCCACCGAGTCGACTTCGAGGTTTTGACCTTGGCCCACTCGTCGGCGAACGACGCGCGGGCGGCTCGCGCCGCGGCCCGCTCCTGTTCGTGGAGGACTCCGAGCCAGTACGCGGTGCGGGAGGGCACCCGCTGCGCCGTCGCAAGCCGCGTCAACGTCTCGGTCGCGACAACGGCGTCCTGATGCTCGCCGAGCGTGTCGGTGATCCGGGACAGCTTCCGGGCCAGTTGCTTGGCTGGCTTGCCGAGCGCCGGCGCGCAGGCCTCGGCTGCGTACCTGGCGCGCTTGGCGGCGATCCGGGTCTGGTGCCAGGTGGCGTCGGAGGCGTCCGGTCCGAGGTTGCCCGTTGCCTTGAGCAGTCGGTCGAAGGCGCGTCCGGCCAGTGGAGGCAGGGCCTTGCGACAGGAACGCCGGGCGGCAGGCGTGGTGGCGGGATCGGTCGCGGCGGCCAGCAGCGCCTGGTGCAGTGCGGCGTACCGGTCACCGGCGAGCACTGCCAGACCGACGTCCCGCGCCTCGTCCAGTTCCCGACCGAGTCGTCGGCGCAGGAACGTCTGGACCGTGTCGGCGGCACCGGCGTCCGGCAGCCTGGCGGCCCGGTCGACCAGGCGGGCCAGCATCACCTCGGTGTCGCGGGCAGCGGCGAAACCGCCGGCGAGCCACTTCAGGTCGGCGCGCAGCGGGACGTCCCAGCCCGGGACGAGCAGCGGCCGGAACGCGCGGAGCCCACTGCGTAGCCGCCGGGTCGCGACCCGGAACTGGTGGACCGAGTCGTACGCATCGAGCCGTACCCGCAGGTCTTGCCGGCGGAGCGCCTGCGTGTACGTGATCAGGTGTGCCTGCACCGCGTCGGCGGCTGGCGCGTCGGGATCGAGCGCCGTTGGTGCGGGTAGCACGGGCGGTACGTCGGCCGGGTCACCGAGCGCACGCACCGCCTTCGACGTCGCCTCCGGCGGCCGCGCCCCCAACTCGGTCAGGCGCTCGGAGACTGCGTCGAGCACGGCGAGGTCGTCGTCGGCGCCGGCCAGGTGCTCCAACTCGAGTTCGCGAAAGGTGCCGGTCGGTACGCCGTCGTGGAGGACGACCACCCGGTCGTCGGCGAGTTCGGCCAACTCGACCGGCTCGCCGCCGGACGCGCTCGGTTCGCCGCCGGACGCGCTCGGTTCGCCGCCGGACGCCCTCGGTTCGCCGCCCGATGCCGCCTGCCCTTGGGCGAGGAGCCGCAGGCGCGCCCGGTCCGTCCGTAACTCGGCGATCGGAGCGACAGTGGCGCCGGCCAGCAGGATCCGTACCAGCTCGAGCAACTGCTCCGGCGGGGAGTCGCCGGCCCCGGCCGACAGCGGGACCTGGACCTCCAGGCGGGCGCGTACGCCATCGTCGGCAGCGGCCCCCTTCGAACCGCCGTCCTCGGATGCACCGCCTATGGAAGCACCGCCTGTGGAAGCACCGCCTTTGGAAGCACCGCCCTTGGACGCACCATCGTCGGGAAACTTCAGGTGCCAGCCCGCGTCGGGCCCTCCCGTCCGACGCCGGAGTACGACGCCCTCCCGCCACAGCCGCAGGTCTGCGGTGTCGAGGTAGGTGGTCGCGAGGGTGTCGATGCCGTCGTCGACGACCTCGACCAGGTCATCCAGCGCTGGCACGACGTACGCCTGGTCGACACCGAACTTGCGCTCGGTCTCGACCGACGTCCGCAGCCGCGCCACTAGCGCCGCCGGAGCTTGGTCGTGATCAACCGTTCCTGCAGATCGCGGAGCGGCTGCCCGCCTGCGCCGGTGCGGGCCTGCGTCCAGGTGTCAGCGTGCAGCACCCATGCGGCCGTCCCGGTGTCGAACGCGAGGTCGAACACCCTCGCCACCTCGTCGATGTGGTCGGGTTCGGTGATCTGGATAAGCGCCTCCACGCGCCGGTCGAGGTTGCGGTGCATGAGGTCGGCGGATCCGGTCCAGACCTCCGGCGACCCGCCGGCCTCGAACCAGTAGACACGCGAGTGTTCGAGGAAACGGCCGAGGATGCTCCGCACCCGGATCGTGTCGGAGAGACCCGGCACCCCCGGCTTCAACGCGCAGATGCTGCGAATCCACAAGTCGATGGGTACGCCTGCGCGGGACGCCTCGTAGAGCGCGTCGATACAGGCCTCGTCGACCAGGGAGTTGGCCTTGATCCGGATTCGGGCCGGACGTCCAGCCTGGTGGTGGGCGACCTCGTTCCGGATCCGTTCGATCAGCCCGGTCCGAATGGCGCGCGGTGCGACGAGGAGCCGCCGGTACTCCGTCGTCAGCGCGTACCCCGACAGGTGGTTGAACAGCACGCTCAGGTCGGCGGTGAGCGCCGGGTCGGACGTGAGCAGTCCGATGTCCTCGTACAGCCGGGCGGTCTTGGGGTTGTAGTTGCCGGTGCCGATGTGGGCGTAGCGGCGGAGGCCGTCGGGCTCGTCGCGGACGACCAGCGAGAGCTTGCAGTGGGTCTTCAGTCCGATCAGGCCGTAGACCACGTGGCAGCCGGAATGCTCCAGCTGCCGAGCCCAGCGGATGTTGGCCTCCTCGTCGAACCTCGCCTTGATCTCGACGACGACCAGCACCTGAATGCCGGCCTCTGCCGCGTCGACCAGGGCGTCGACGATCGGCGACTCCTCGTTGGTGCGGTAGAGCGTCTGCTTGATCGCGAGCACCTGCGGATCGGCCGCCGCCTGTTCGATGAACCGCTGCACGCTGGTGGAGAACGAGTCGTACGGGTGGTGGAGGAGCACCTCGTGCTGCCGCATGGCGGTGAACACGTCCGGCGGGTGGGAGCTCTCGACCTCGGCCAGGTCGCGGTGGGTGGCCGGGACGAACGCGGGGTACTTCAGGTCGGCGCGGTCGAGGTCGGCGATCGCCGACAGGCCGGTGAGGTCGAGCGGACCGGTGAGTCGGCAGACCTCCTCGACGCTCACGCCCAGCTCCGAGACCAGCAGGTCAAGGACATGCGGGTCGATGGAGGCCTCCACCTCCAGCCGGACCGGCGGCCCGAACCGGCGCCGCATCAACTCCCGTTCCAACGCCTGGAGAAGGTTTTCGGCGTCGTCCTCCTCGACCTCGAGGTCTTCGTTGCGGGTCACCCGGAAGGTGTGGTGCTGCAGGATCTCCATGCCGGGGAACAGCTGGTCGAGGTGTGCGGCGATGACGTCCTCCAGCGGTACGAACCGCTGCGGGTCGACGGGTACGAACCTCGGCAGGATCTGCGGCACTTTCACCCTCGCGAAGTGCTCGGTGCCCGTACGCGGGTTGCGCACCATCACGGCGAGGTTGAGGGAAAGGCCGGAGATGTACGGGAACGGGTGGGCGGGGTCGACCGCCAGCGGCGTCAGGACCGGGAACACCCGGGAGCCGAACAGCTCGTGCATCCGTCCCTGCGCGTCGGCGTCGAGGTCGGACCAGCGCAGGATCTCGATCTGCTCCTTGGCCAGCTCGGGATTGATCTGGTCGTGGAAGCAGTCGGCGTGGCGGACCATCAGCTCGCGGGTACGCGCCCAGATCGCCTCGAGCACCTCCCGTGGCAGCAGCCCGGAGGCGGCCCGGACGGCCACCCCGGCGGCCATCCTCCGCTTCAGCCCGGCCACCCGCACCATGAAGAACTCGTCGAGGTTGTTGGCGAAGATCGCGAGGAACCGGACGCGCTCCAGCAGCGGGAGCTGGTGATCTTCGGCGAGCTCGAGCACGCGGGTGTTGAAGTGCAGCCAGGACAGCTCTCGGTCGAGGAATCGGTCGCCGGGCAGATCACCCCCGCTGACGTCGTACGGAGGCTCGATGTCGTACTCGCCCACCGGGCGCACCAGTTGCGTGCTCACCCGTCCATCGTGTCACCGCCAGGTGAACGGGAGGTACCGCTCGCTGCGGGCCTGAGCCGGACTTGTCCGAACTGGCAGGTTCGGGCGTGGATCGGCCCGCTCATCCGCGCAGGGTGAGGTTGCTGGAGGGGCGAGGTTGTTGGAGGTGAGGCGGCCTAGAAGCGACACAACCTCCAACAACTCGCGGCCGGTGCGGTCGTGGCGATGAGGCGGGACGGCAGTCGTGGCGATGAGGCGGGGTGGGTGTCGTCAGCGCACGGTTCCGGGCCGGCGGTACATCACGTCGGCGGCTGCGGTGGCGAAGCCGAACCTCTCGTACAGGCGGACCGCTGCCGTGTTGTCGGCCTCGACGTACAGCATCACGGTGCGCACGCCCCGGTCGCGCAGATAGGCGAGCCCGTCGACCGCGAGCTTCTTGGCCAGGCCCGTACCTTGAGCCGCCGGGCTGACACCGAGGACGTAGATCTCGCCTACCGGTTCCGGCTCGTCGCCGCGAGTGGCGCCGTGGTGCACCTTCGTCCAGTGGAAGCCCAGGAGGGTGCCGGCCCGCTCGGCGAGGAAGAAGCCGGTCGGGTCGAACCACGGTGCGGAGATCCTGGCGTCGAGGTCGGCCTGCGTCCAGTGCCCCTGCTCCGGGTGGTGCGCGAACGCGGCCGCGTTGACCTCGAGCCAGGCGGCGTCGTCGCGGCCGGGTTGGAACGGGCGGATCGTCACCCCGTCGGGCGTCGGAAGGTCGGGGAGCGGGTCGGCGTCCGGTCCGACCAGCGGCCGGCGCATCCACAGCAGCTTGCGGACGACGGCGAATCCCGTCGCCTCGGCCAGCCGGGCGGCGGCCGGGTGCGGGCCGTGCGCCCAGACCTGGACCGGGCGTCCGGCCGCCTCGGCGACGAGCCGCTCGACCAGGAGTCGGCCGAGACCGAGCCGCCGGTGCTCGGGATGGACGACGACGTTGGAGTCCAACGGGCCAGCGTCCAACGGCGCTCAGCGTCCAACTGGTCGAGCGTCCAACTGGTCAGCTTCACCGTCGGCGTCCAGCGAACCGGTCGCACCGTCGCCGCCCGCCGAGCTGGCGGGACCATCGAGTCGCGCGTACCCCGTGACCGGCGTACCGGACTCGGCCGGGTCTCCGGTGAGCAGGTGCAGCGCGGTGCCGTCGGTGTTGCGTAGGAGCAGCGTGGCGCGTTCGTCGAGGGCGCGGACGCCGTCGACGCGGGCCGCGACGGCCACCATCTCTTCGACCGCCGCCTGGTCTGCTGCGGACAGGTGACGGGTACTGCGTACCAACTCCTGCGAACCATTGCGCACACCAGTACCGTACGGAGGGCTCGCCGCCGCGACAGGTGCGGGCGCCAGCTGTAGTGCAATCCGGTCGGGCCAGCGAAGTCGGCGCGGCCCAGAGATGTCGGGCCAGAGAAGGCAGTGGTTCTGCGAGGGAGCGCGAATGTCGCATGCAGCGTTGCGTGGCGGGTCGGGCGTACGCCTCCGGCTCACTGGAACGGTCGTGGCCATGGTCGCGGCCGGCCTGGTGGCGTTCGGATCACCTGGGAATGCGGCGGCCTCGGCCACCGGTCAGGGCGATCGAGGGGGCCATGGCGGGCAGACCGACTTCACCCTGACGATCCTGCACACCAACGACGACGAGTCCCAGTTGCTCGGCGTCGACGGCGATGCCGACGGTGACGGCACGATCGATCCGGAGGAGGCACGCGCGTTCGGCGGGGCGGCCCGCTACGCCACGCTGTGGGACAAGCTGCGGTGGAAGGCAGCGTCCGGCTCGTCGAGTTTCTTCGGCCACAAACGCGGCGTGCTCACGCTCTCGGGCGGCGACAACTTCCTCGCCGGACCGGAGTTCTCGGCCAGCGTCGAACACGGCGTACCGTTCTATGACGCGCTGGCGATCCGGCGGCTCGGCCTCGACCTGTCGGCGATCGGCAACCACGAGTTCGACTTCGGACCAGACCTCTACGCCGACTTCATCGCCGGCTTCGGTGGCCGGCTGCCGTTCGTGTCCGCCAACCTCGACGTGAGCGGCGAGCCAAGTCTGCAGGCGTACGCCGACAAGGGGATCATCAGGGCGTCGACCGTCGTACGCGAACGCGGCGAGAAGATCGGCGTCATCGGACTCACCACGCCGGAACTGCCGACCATCTCCAGTCCGCGCAACGTCAAGGTGCTCACGGACCTCGCCGGGATCGCCAACGCCGAGGCCGCCAGGATGGCGAAGCGCGGCGTCGACAAGGTTGTGCTCGTGAGCCACCTGCAGGACATCGACAACGAGCTTGCACTGGTGCCGCAGCTGCACGGGATCGACGTAGTCCTCGGCGCGGGCGGTGGCGAGATCCTCGCCGACGAAGGCGTTCCGCTCATCCCCGGCGACGTGGCCGAGCGCGGCTACCCGCTGTGGGCGGCCGACGCCGACGGGCGCCAGGTGCCGGTGGCCACCACGACCGGCAACTACAAGTACGTCGGCAACCTCGTGCTCCGCTTCGATCGCAAGGGCCGGCTGCTGGGCGCCGACGACGACCTCAGCCGTCCGGTGCGGGTCGCCGGCATCGGTCCCGACGCCGTGGCCAAGGACCGCTGGACACTGGCCAAGGTCGAGGAACCCGTCGCCGCGCACGTCGCCGGGCTCGAACAAACTGTCGTCGCCAACAGCGAGGTCGACCTCGACGGTGTACGCGACCATGTGCGCAGCGGCGAGACCAACCTCGGCAATCTGCTCGCGGACGCGCTGGTGTGGGCGGGTGCGCAGAACGCGGCGGAGTACGGCGTGCCCGAGCCGGTGGTCGGGATCCAGAACGGTGGCGGTATCCGCAACGACTCCCTGATCCCTGCCGGTGACGTGACCGCCCTCGACACTTTCGATGTCGCGCCGTTCGCCAACTTCGTGGCGGTCGTACCGGAGGTGCCACGCGACACCCTGCGTCAGCTCCTCGAGCGCGGAGTCGCCGCCGCGCCGGGAGCCGCCGGTGCGTTCACGCAGGTGTCGGGCCTGTCGTTCACCTACGACCCGGCTCGGCAGGCGCAGGTCGTCGACGAGAGCACCGGCGAGATCCTCACGCCGGGCGAACGCGTACAGCGCGTGGTGCTCGACGACGGCACTGTGCTGGTCGACGCGGGCCAGGTCGTGGATGGACCGGCGGTGCCCCTGGCGACCAACGACTTCTCGGCACGTGGCGGCGACGCATACCCGCTGAAGGGGCTCGCGTTCACCCCGGTCGGCACGACGTACCAGCAGGCGCTGCAGGACTACCTGGAGCAGGGCCTGTCGAGCAAGGTGCTCGCGGCCGACTACCCCGAGGGAGGCGAGGGCCGGATCACTCCGGTCAACTGAGCCGGTTCGCATCGCCGGCGAGGCCGGCTTGCGCGGCGACAGGTTGGAGGTCGGGGCGCGACTTGTTGGAGGTCGCGCGCCTTCTAGGCAGCCCAACCTCCAACAGCTTTCCGTCTGGGCCTGCGCTGCCTGTTGATGGGGGGCGCCGTCAGTTGTTGGTGGTCGCGCGGCTTCTTGGCAGCCCAGCCTCCAACGACTCCTGGTCTGGCCCGCGGTCGGCCGGCCCGCTGGGAGCCGTGCCTGGGGAGGCCGCGCTACCAAGGTGCTTCGAGTAGCCTGCGGATGCGTTCGGCTACTCCGGTGGGATCCGAGCGAAGGATGGCGCTGGGGACTCGGACCGTCGGTTCGCCGGTAACCAGCAGGGCCATGTCGCGATCCATGTCCGCCCACGCGTCGAGGACGTCGAGGTGTGCGCCGCCATCGACTTCGAGGTTGAGCACCCGACCGTCGGGGCGCCGGAACGTGGCGTCGAGATAGCGGATCCGCCCACTGCCGTCGTGCCGCCTCCGCTGCTGCTCGGGGCGGGGCAGGCTGTGCCGGCGACAGAGGCCAATGAGGTCGAGTTCGGACAGGGCGTGGGTACCTCCCTCCACGTCGTCGAGTACGCCGAACAGGAGTCGCCGATGGCGTACGAGCCCGGCCGCAACCAACTCCGCCCGGAGCCGGTCCGGCCGCGTCAGCCGCTGCTGAACCCCGGCGATGATGAGCGCAGCCGCCAGCCGCCGGTGGGTGGTCCACGTCGCCGCGTCCAGAGCGCCCGGTCGATCCGCACGGTCGGAAGCGCACGCGCCGGGTGCCGGTCGGAGAGGGCGAACCGGCGAGATACGTGCACCTTCACGCCGGGAACGGCAGCGTGGACCCAGCTGTTCTGCCGTACGACAAGATGGATCGCCGGCGTCTCGAATCCGCTGAGCCCCAGCTCCTCCGCCGCCGTCAACCCGGCAAGGGTTGCCGTTGGGCCAGCATTGAGTACTGCGACCCACCATTGTTGGCGGGTGGTGAGCGGCCCCCGATGCAGTACGACTGCTTGCTGACCGAACGCCGCCCATCGCCCTGCCGCGATCGCGGATCTCACGTGGTGGCGCGTCCACCCGTGGGCGCGCAGCTGTGCGCGTGAGACGACGCCAGCCTGCGCGGAGGCAAGTGCGCCGAAGCTGTCGAGGACGCGGCTCATGCAGCCAGCGTGCAATGGCTACGGGGGTGGGCTGGGGCTTCCGGTCGCCGGAGCTGCGGGGGCTCGGACAGGTTGTCCACAGGTGTGTCGGGTGCGCACCGATGGGTTGTTGGAGGTCGCGCGGGCTCTAGGCACCCCAACCTCCAACAACTCTCTCTGGTCAGAGGGAGGGAGGCCTGGTCAGGGGACGCCGGGTCCGGTCAGGGGAGCTGGTGTCGGTTCACGGAAGCGGGCGCCGGCTCAGAGGGGAGCGGGTTGGTTCAGGAGAGCCGGCGAGCGTCACTGCGGATCGGGGCCCCGGGCGGAGTCGCGCCCGCCGCGGCCCCCGAGTCCCGCCGGTCATCCGAGTCCCGCCGGTTCTCCGAGTCCCGCCGGTCATCCTGGTCGCCCCGGTCCTCGGGCACCTCGCCCGTGATCTGTTGGACCACGAACCGGTAGCCGACGTTGCGGACCGTGCCGATCAGCGCTTCGTACTCCGGGCCGAGCTTCGCCCGCAATCGGCGTACGTGGACATCGACAGTTCGCGTACCACCGAAGTAGTCGTAGCCCCACACCTCCTGCAGTAACTGCTGCCGGGTGAAGACCCGGCCGGGGTGCTGGGCGAGGAACTTCAGCAGCTCGAACTCCTTGAACGTCAGGTCGAGCGTGCGGCCCCCCAACCGGGACGTGTAGGTGTCCTCGTCGATGACCAGCTCTCCGCGTCGGATGACGTGGGGCCGGTCGTCGACGGTCGAGCGCAGCGCCAGCCGGCCAAGGCCGAGGCGGAGCCGGGCGTCGACCTCCGCCGGTCCGGCCGAGTGGAGCAGGACGTCATCCATGCCCCAGTCGGCGTTGACGGCGGCCAGCCCGCCTTCGGTCACGATGACCAGGAGCGGGACGTCGATGCCGGTCGTACGGATGACCCGGGTGAGGCTGCGTGCCTGGATCAGGTCGGTACGCGCGTCGACGAGGACCGCGTCGGCGGGCCCGACATCGAGTAGCGCGCTCGGCTCAGCCGGGGCGACGCGGACGTGGTGGGCGAGGAGGCCAATGGCTGGCACGATCTCGGCGGACGGTTGAAGGGCGCTCGTGAGCAAGAGCAGTGTGCTCACCGGGTGTCTCCTCCGATCGAGGACCTGGAAACCCGATGACGGCGTTGTCGCCCAGGCCCGCCGGTTCCAGGCAGGATAGCCCACATGGCGCACTCGGTATCGGTCACTGTTCGCTACTGGGCGGCGGCCAGGGAGGCGTCCGGCCTGACCGAGGAACCGGTGAGAGCGGCCACTCTCGCCGATGCCCTCGACCTGGTGCGGTCCCGCCACGTCGACCGGCCCCGGTTTGCGAAGGTGCTCCCGTTGTGCTCGCTCCTGGTCGACGGTGACCCGGTCGGCCGGCGGGACCCCGCGGGCATCGCGCTCGCCGAAGGTGCGCAGATCGAGGTGCTCCCGCCCTACGCCGGCGGCTGCTGACTGGCGACGACCCCCGGGACCGCCGACCCCGACCCGCGCCCGTCGACCCCGACCCGGGACCGCCGACCCCGACCCGCGCCCGCCGACCCCGACCCGCGCCCGACGACCCGCCTTGCCGTCGATCCGCCCGGGTTCCGGTGGTTCCAGCCATTCCCGGCGTACGCACCGCAGCCTCTCGCAGGGTTTCGTGGGACGATCACCCGGTGCCGGATGAACCTCGCCCGCGTTCCGAACGTGGGAAGGGTGTGGGATCGGCGGCGTCGCGCGGGGCGGCTGCTGACGAGGATCTGGTCAGAGCGTTGTACGCCGAGCATGCGGGAGCGCTGTTCGGGTACGTGCTCCGGCTGGTTCGTGGAGATCGTCAGCGGGCGGAAGACGTCGTACAGGAGACGCTCTTTCGCGCGTGGCAGCACCCGGAATCGCTCGACCCGTCCCGCGGTCCCCAACGTGTGTGGCTCGCGACGGTCGCGCGCAACATCGTGGTCGACGGCGAGCGCGCCCGCCGGGCACGTCCGTCGGAGGTCGGTGAGGACGCGCTCCGCGTGCTGCCCGCCGCCGACGACGAACTCGATCGGGCAATGCTGTCCTGGGAGGTCATGGAGGTGCTGGCGGAACTCGCGCCGCACCACCGGCAGGTTCTGCTGGAGGTCTACTACCGCGGGCACTCGGTCGCCGAGGCCGCGCGGCGTCTCGACGTACCCCAGGGCACGGTCAAGAGTCGCACCTACTACGCCCTCCGACAGCTCAAGCTCCTTCTCGAGGAGCGGGGCATCACCCCGGAGGTGGCGCTATGAACTGCGCGGAGGTTCGCGCGGCGCTCGGCGCCGACGTGCTGGGGGTGCTCGATCCGGCCGAGGCGGCACAGGTGCGCGCCCACCTCGACGACTGCCCCGACTGTCAGGCGGCGCGAGCCGAGCTGTCCGGCATGCCCGCTCTGCTCGCGCTGGTGTCGGCGGAGGAGGTCGCGCACACCTTCCCCGACTCCGGCGTCCCCGGCGAGGACGGACCCGGGCTCGAACAACTCCAGGCCCGGGTGCACGCGGAACGCTCGCGGGAGCGTCGCCGGCAGGTCCGGGACCGTCGCCGCCGGTCGCGCCGGGCGCTGCTGGCCGCCGCCGTCGTGACCGCGCTCGTCGGTGCGGGCGCGTGGGCGGCCGGTCGGTGGGTGACACCGGTCCAGCTGCCGGTGGCACAGCCGACCGTGACCGTGCAGCCGACGCCGCGGATGACGGCTCCGCCGGTGCACTGGGCGGCGTCCGATCCGGCGACGAAGATCGTCGCCAAGGTGACCCTGAACCCCGTCTCGTGGGGTACGAGGGTGGATATCGAGCTGCAGGGTGTCAAGAGGGGCGACATGTGCTCGCTGGTGGTCTACGACCGCTCCGGCCGGAAGTGGGACGGCGGCAGCTGGACCGTCGCGTACGACCGGGGCATCCGGTGGAGCGGCGGTGTCGCCGTGCCCACCGACCAGGTAGCCAGCATCGAGGTTCACCAACGCGGGGACCGGCCGATCCTCAAGCTGAACGGATAGGGCTGGACGGATAGGGCTGGACGGATAGCGGCGGACGGTCAGGTGACGCCGGATCCGGGACGCCGGGGTCGACGGCCCGGATAGTCCAGGTTGCCGGGTATCCGCCTCGAGCCCGTACGCTCGAGGCGTGACCGCTGGCATCACCGTCCTCGTCGCCGCGCTCGTCGTCGGCACGGTGCTCGGACTGCTCAAGCGACGCTACGACGGCAGGTTCCGCACCACCCCGCGCGCAGCAGAGGTACCCCGACCAGCCGACCGCCACGCCGTCGACGACAGTTCAACCCGGTCAACCCGGTCAACCCGGTCAACCCGGTCGACCCGGCCGGCCGGACCGACCAGACGCGGACCTGTACATCGACACGAACCCGCGCCCGATACCCAGCGCCTCACCCCCGACGACCTGGGCGGCAAGCCCCTGGGCGACGAGGCCACCCTCGTGCAGTTCACCTCGGCGTTCTGTGCGCCCTGCCGGGCCACCCGCGTGCTGCTCCGCGACATCGCCGCCAAGGAGTCGGGCGTCTCCTACGCCGAGATCGACGCAGAGTCACATCTGGACCTGGTACGCAGGCTCCGCATCCGCAGGACTCCGACCGTCCTGGTGCTGGCGCCCGACGGTCAGATCAGCGGCCGGGCCTCTGGTCAACCGCGGCGCCCGGACGTACTCGCCGCTCTCGGTCATGTCCGACGCCTGCGAGTCCGTTAGCCTACGGCCGTCACTTCACGGGTAAGAGCACCACAAACCGAAGGCGCGTAGCCGCCGAAACCGGGGTCATCCCCTATTTCGGCGCAGGTCACCCCCGCGACACCATCGCAGAGGTGGTCCGTGCCAGGCTTACCGCGCAACGACGACAGGGCATCCGAACGACTGGGTACACGAACGACTGAGCACACGAACGTAAAGAAGCCGCAAAAGAGCTGACCTAGCGCGGGGGGTAGAAAGTCCCCCGTACGACGACGAACTGCTGGCCGAGACTTTCGCTGGCCGTAATAAGGAGCCGGTGTATGGACTTCCGCCCACGGAAATGGGCACACCGCGTCCGCCGCGGTGCGCCTGGTGGCGTCGCGACGGTGATCCCGCTCGATCCCGCGTCGGCGGCGCGCACGGAGCGCCCGACGCTGCGGGTCGCGCACTTCTCTGACACCTATGTGCCGCGACGCGATGGTGTGGTGACAGCGCTCCAGACATTGACTGCGGCGATGTCCGAGTTCGGCCACTCGAGCCTGCTCGTCGTACCCCGTCACCCCGACCAGCCGACCGACGTCTCCGACCTCGAGCTGCTGCGGCTGCCGTCCGTGCCATGTGGTGTCGGACAACTCCGGCTCGCGGCCTGGCCGCGGAGCAGGCACGTCGAGCGGGTGGCGCACTGGCTGCCCCACGTCGTACATGTCCACACGCCAGGACCGGTCGGCCTGCTCGGCATCTTCGCGGCCCGGCGGCTGGGCCTTCCGCTCGTGCAGACCTACCACACCGATCTTCGTGCGTACGTCGATGCCTACCGCGTGCCTTCGCGGGTGGTGGCCGGCATGCTCCGGTGCTACGCGCGCCGGCTCGGCAGCCCTCGGCCAGAGATCTCCCGCGAGCTCGCCCGCAAGGACCGGCGCGACGCGGTGGTCGACGCCATCACCGGCCTGCTGCTGGCCGACGCCGACGCCGTGCTCGTTCCCACACCGGCGATCCTGACCCGCTGCCAGCTGCCCGTCGAGGACGACCGGATCTACCTCGCGCCCGCGGGTGTGTCCTTGGCCCCGGTCCCGCCAGACGCCGGCCCGGCCTTTCGCCAGCGGCACGGCATCGGGGCCGACGACAACGTCGTCCTGTTCGTCGGACGCGTCAACCATGAGAAGGGGATCGACCTCCTCACCGAGGCGTTCGGCCGCCTGGCCGGTGTGGTGCCGAATGCGCGGCTGCTGCTGGTCGGCGCGGTCTACGACCCGCGCTGGGTCGAGCGCCTGCTCGAACAGGCCGGGATCGCCGACCGCACCGTCCTCACCGGCCAGCTCCCGCCGGAGGAGGTCGCGCAGGCCTACGCCGCCAGCGACGTCTTCGCCTTCCCGTCCCTGACCGACACCCAGGGCCTGGTGGTCCAGGAGGCGGCGCTCGCCGGGCTGCCGACCGTGCTGGCCGACTCGGCGCTGCACTCCAGCGGCCCGCTCGCCGGCACCGGTGTGCTCGCCGGGACCGACGCGATGGAGTACGCCGAGGCGCTGGAGGACCTGCTCACCAAGCCCAGCTACCGCAGCTACGTCGGAGAGGAAGCGCGCCGACGGGCCGAGCAGAACTCCCCGGCCGCCTACGCGCAGCGGATGGCGTCGATCTACGGCCAGGCCGTCCGCCGGGCGGCCTCGGCGACCCGGCTGTCCCGGCGCCGCCGGCGCGGGCCGTTCCGGTCCCGCCGCCGTCTCATTGCCTGACCGACCTGTTCACTATTCAAGACGCTCGTGACACTCGCGGTGGCGGTCCGTAGCCTGAACGACGTGCTGCGTACGACTTTGTTGACCAAGCGACGTGCGGTGGATCATTGCCGCACGTCGACTTGTCTGTGTCGTACGTCCTGACTGGACGGTTCCCACCTTCCTATGCCGCCAGCCGCTTCGGCCGCTGAGCAGACGCAGCTCGGGAATGCCGTCCGGGCGGGACTCCGTTAATTCAAGGATTCCTCGCTCCATCATCCCGGCCCTCAGCCATCCGTGAGGAGTGTCGCAGCCATGTCCGAGCCGGATCAGACTCCCAGTCCGCCGGTCCCACCTACCGCTTCGACGACGATCGACCCGCGGGGCCTGCGCTTTGTCGCCGGTCTCACCAGCGTGGTGCTGGCGGTGGTCCTCGTCACGAACAGCGCCTGGCTGCTACTCGTCCAGGCGGTCGTCTTCGGCATCGGCGTGGTCTTCGGCCTGCGCCGCTCGCCGTACAGCCTGCTCTTCGCGCGTCTCGTCCGCCCCCGGCTCGGTCCCCCGGCCGAGCTCGAGGAGGAGGCGCCGCCACGGTTCGCCCAGGGTGTCGGCCTCGCGTTCGCCGCGGTCGCGCTCGTGGGCTACTTCTCCGGTGCGACGACGTTGGGCGCCGTTGCCACCGGACTCGCACTCATCGCCGCATTTCTCAATGCGGCTTTCGGGCTGTGTCTCGGCTGCGAGGCATACCTGCTCGCCCGCCGCGCCCTCTCGGCTCAATCAGCCCGATCGGCCGAGTCACGTCCATCTAGCAAGGAGGCTTCCGCATGAGCCGTGACACAGTCCTCGTCTCCGCCGAGTGGGTGGAGGAGCGCCTCGACGACCCCAAGGTGGTCATCGTCGAGGTCGACGAAGACACGACGGCCTACGACAAGGGCCACATCAAGAACGCGATCAAGCTGGACTGGAAGACAGACCTGCAGGACCAGGTACGCCGCGACTTCGTGGGCAAGCAGCAGTTCGAGGCGCTGCTGTCCGAGCGCGGTGTCGCCAACGACCAGACGGTCGTGCTGTACGGCGGGAACAACAACTGGTTCGCCGCCTACGCGTACTGGTACTTCAAGCTCTACGGTCACGACGACGTCAAGCTGCTCGACGGTGGCCGGAAGAAGTGGGAGCTGGACAGCCGCGCGCTGGTCGAAGACGTCCCGTCGCTGCCGGCCACGCAGTACGTCGCCAAGGACCCCGACCTCGCCATCCGGGCTTTCCGCGACGAGGTCGTCGCCGCGATCGGGCAGCAGAACCTCGTCGACGTCCGTTCGCCCGACGAATACTCCGGCAAGCTGCTCGCGCCGGCTCACCTGCCGCAGGAGCAGGCCCAGCGGGCCGGCCACGTGCCGACAGCGGTCAACGTCCCGTGGAGCAAGGCGGCCAACGAGGACGGCACGTTCCGGACCGACGACCAGCTGCGCGAGATCTACGGCGAGGCCGGCGTCAATTACGACAAGGACACCATCGCCTACTGCCGCATCGGCGAGCGCAGCTCGCACACCTGGTTCGTCCTGCACGAGCTGCTCAACCAGCCCAATGTGAAGAACTACGACGGAAGCTGGACCGAGTACGGCTCGCTGGTCGGCGTGCCCGTGTCGCTCGGTGACCAGCCAGGGGAGGCGTCATGACAGCGAACGACGGATGCGGCGCGCCGGTGGGCGGTGCCGCGCTGGCCGGGGTCGACCTGGCCAAGGAAGCGGTGATCCAGGGCGTCGTCAGCCGCGACACCCAGCCGGTCGGTGGCGCGTACGTCCGACTGCTGGACAGCGCGGGTGAGTTCACCGCCGAGGTACCGACCGGCGACGACGGCGTGTTCCGGTTCTTCGCCGCGCCGGGCACCTGGACGGTGCGGGCACTCGCGCCGCGCAGCGCCACCGCCGAAGGGTCGGTCGAGGCTGAGCTGGGCAAGATCGCCAAGGTCGACCTGGCCCTGAGCCCCGCCTGACCGAACTGCGACCGGCCACCGGCCGAAGCTCCCGTTGGAGGTCTGCCCGTCTCGAGACGGGCAGACCTCCAACTCTTTTGGCCGCGCTCGTCTGGCCGCGCTCGTCTGGCCACGCTCGTCTGGCCACGCTCCCGCGCACCCGGATTGCCCAGCCCGTCCAGATCCGGAACCGGCCACCGTTTACGGTGTTTCTAGCACTCTTGACCGATCGGTCCAGGGACCTCCACGATGATCCGACTTGTTCGGATCTCGCCAGTGCAACCAGGACCACGTTGGTGAGGGCGTACCCCCACGGCGGCAACCGGACGGATGGGTCGAGGGTGACACTAGTACGACGTTTCGGGGGACGGACTCAACACGAATGGTGATCCTCACGGAGCTGGACGGTGCCCAGCAACGCCACGATGACGCTCAGCTAGAGCGCGGCCTTCCCGCCCGTGGGGCGGCGGCCCGTGGGCTCCGGCTCTTCGCGGCCGGTGTCATCGTTCTCGACAGCGCGCTGATCGTCGCCGCGGCCAGCGCCGCCGTGGTGCTCCGGTTCGGGTTCGGCGAGGCCCAGATCTCTGGCGGCTGGCGGGGCAGCAACCTCGTCGGCGTCACCTACACCACGGTCGCCGTCGCCCTCATGATCGTGTGGGTGGGGATCCTGGCGTTCCGCGGCGGCTACTCGCCGCGGACGTTCGGCTCCGGCGCGGACGAGTACAAGCTGGTGGTCAGCAGCAGCATCCTGAGCGCGGGCCTGGTCGCCATCGTCTGTTACCTCGCCCGGGTCGAGCTGTCCCGAGGCTTCCTGGCCGCCGCGTTTCCACTCGGGATGCTGCTGCTCCTGCTGGGCAGGTTCGGCGCCCGCAAGGTCCTGCACGCGCTCCGCAAGCACGATCGACTCCTGCACCGCGTCCTGCTGGTCGGTATGCCGGCCGGCGTCGCCGAGTTGCTCGAGGTGATCAGGCGGGAGCCCAAGATGGGCTTCGCCGTCGTCGGCGCCTGCTTGCCGCGGCTGTCGAAGGACCCCGGTGACGAGGTGGCGAACCAGGGGCTGCCGATCCTCGGCTACCTCGATGACGTACGCCCGGCGGTCGAGAGCTCCGGTGCCGACACGGTGATCGTCAGCGCACTGCCCGGCCGGTCGTCCCGGCTGCTGCGGCGCCTGTCGTGGTCGCTGGAGGGGTCCGGGGTCAACCTGGTCGTCGTCCCCAGCCTCACCGACGTGGCCGGCCCGCGCATCCATGTCCGGCCTGTCGCCGGGCTGCCGCTCCTGCACGTGGAGGAGCCGGAGTTCACCGGTGCTC
This sequence comes from uncultured Actinomycetota bacterium, assembly GCA_963720325.1. GTDB lineage: Bacteria > Actinomycetota > Actinomycetes > Propionibacteriales > Actinopolymorphaceae > Thermasporomyces. The sequence goes on from CAVRFE010000002.1 coordinate 636,977, forward strand.
GCCGGATCGTCAAGAACATCTTCGACATCGTGGCGGCCCTCGGACTCGCGGTACTCGCGGCGCCGCTCTTCGTCCTCATCGCGATCGCCATCAAGCTGGACGACCGGGGTCCGGTGTTCCTGCGGCAGACCCGGGTCGGCGTACACGGCCGGGAGTTCCCGTGCTTCAAGTTCCGCTCGATGTGCGTCGACGCCGAGCAGCGGCTGCGGGCGCTCCGGGCGGCGAACCAGCACGACGGCGTACTCTTCAAGATCCGCAACGACCCGCGCATCACCCGCGTGGGACGGGTGATCCGCAAGCTGTCGATCGACGAGTTGCCACAGTTGTTCAACGTCCTGCGCGGTGAGATGAGCCTGGTGGGGCCGCGTCCGCCGCTGCCGAGTGAAGTGGAGCAGTACGGCGAGGACGTGCGGCGGCGGCTGCTTGTCCGGCCCGGCATCACCGGGCTGTGGCAGGTGTCCGGTCGCGCCAACCTGTCATGGGACGACTCGGTGCGTCTCGACCTCTACTACGTCGAGAACTGGTCGCTGTCCTCGGACCTGGTGATCCTCGCCAAGACGGTTGGCGCTGTCCTCAGCCGGGACGGTGCCTACTAATGCGGGCCAACCAAACCGGGCCTACGCAACGGGCCTACGCAACCGGCCTACGAAACGGACCTCAGCGCACGCTGGTGCCGAGCACGTCCTCGCTGCTGCCGTTCTTCGTGAGCCAGCGGTCAACCTTGTCGCTGCGTACGGCGTTCCACAGCTGGTCGCCCTTCTTGTCGTCGAGGTAGACCACCGACTCCTCGCCCTCCATGCCGGTGCCCGTCGTCGGCGCCGTCATGAACGTCACGTTGCCGGCCCGCAAGTTTCGCATCTGCAGGGCGAGCGAGCGCATCTCTCCGGTGGAGAACTGCTCATCCACCGAGAGGTTCTGCGTGATCGCGTCGAGTGCCCGGCCGAGCTTGATCGGGTTGGTGATGGTGCCGTTGGAGAGCGTCTGTCGCATCAGGGACCGCAGGAAGTTCTGCTGCCTGGCCATCCGGTCGAAGTCGCCCCGCTTGAGCGTGTAGCGCTCCCGGACGTAGTCGAGGGCCTCTTCGCCATCCAGGGTGTGCGTACCGGCGTCGTAGGACTTGCCGCTGGAGAACCGGGTCCTGTCGTTGAACCTCATCTCGACCCCGCCGAGTGCGTCGGTGAGGGCCTTGAAGCCGGTCCAGTCGATGACGGCCAGGTGGTCGATCCGCAGGCCGGTGAGCTTCTCGATGGTTTGGATGTAGAGCCCTGGCCCGCCGTAGGAGTAGGCCGCGTTGAGCTTGTGGGTGCCCCGGCCGGGAATTCCGACCCAGGAGTCGCGGGGGAGTGAGATGAGGTAGGCGCCACGCCGGTCACCGGTGATGTGCAGGACCATGATCGTGTCGGTGCGCTGCCCGGTCTTCTTCCACGCGTCGCCCTTGCCGGATCCGGTGGTGCCGCCGGACTCGTCGGTGCGGGCGTCGCTGCCGGCCAGGAGGATGTTGATGGCGTCGGCGCCTGCGCCCACTGGCTTCTTCGGCCGGGTCGCCTCCGGAAGCTGGAACGCGGGAAGCCGCTCGACCTGGTTGCCGAACTTCTCCGAGAGCATGTAGCCGGTGAGCACGACCCCGCCACCGATCAGGAGCACCAGAGACAGCAGGACGAGAAGTGCCGTCCTGGTTCGGCGCCTGCGCCGGCTGCGGCGATCGTCGTCGCGTCCGAGGTCGCGGCCGTCCCCAGGCTGCTGGCGCGAGCGCAGATCGTCGTCCGTGCGGTAATAGCTCATGGCGTCTTGCGTTCCTCGATCCCAGTGGTCGCGGGCCGCTGCCCGCAGCGTGTGTTTGTGCAGTGCAGTTATCGCCGTACGCCATCGTACGGGTGGGCTCCGCGCCACTTTGCCGTGATCGTCATATACGAACTGTGGCCGTGTTGTACGCCTACGCTTCCACTGAAGGGCATTTGCCCTTCGGTGGACAGAACTCTTCCCGGGTGTGTGACGGTCTACCACGTTTCTGAAGGGACCCTAAGGGCAGCTCCGCCGTAGGCGCGGAGGCGCGCTGAGTGGCACGCGTCAAGCGAGTTCGGCAATTGCGCGACCTTTAAGCTGCTGCTGTGATCTCTGGGGTGTTCGCGACAGTGCTGGTCCTTCTGGTCCTCGGCGTGGCCGCCGTCGGGGCCTACCTCCTGTACCGGCTGCTCAAAGGCAGCGCAGACACGACGGTGGAGTGATCGCAGCCATGGCGCAAGGTCCGTTCGAGATACCGGAAGATCTCCATCCAGACTGTGTTCCGCTGGCCTTCCTCCTCGGTCGATGGGAGGGCCGTGGACACGGCGACTATCCGACGATCGATTCGTTCGAGTTCGGCCACGAGGTCGTGTTCAGCCACAACGGCAAGCCTTTCCTCTACTACACAAGTCGAAGCTGGCTGCTCGACGCCGAGGGCACGGCCGTCCGTCCGCTGGCGATGGAGACCGGGTTCTGGCGGCCCCAACCAGGTGGAGGGGTCGAGGTCGTCCTGGCCCATCCGACGGGATTCGCCGAGATCTGGTACGGGCGCGTCGACGGCGCGAAGGTCGAACTCGCCACCGATCTGGTCGCCCGGACCGTCACCGCGAAGGAGTACGCGGCCGGGCAGCGGCTCTACGGCCTGGTCCAGGGTGCGCTGCTGTGGGCGTTCGACATGGCCGCCGGCGGTGAGGCCATGCAGCCCCACCTGTGGGGACGACTGCAGCGGACCCAGGCCCAGGGGGCCACGGCACAGGGGGAGCCGGCTCCCGGGGCTCCGGCTCCTGGGGATCAGGCGTCCTAGACTGCGGAAGATGGTCGATTCGCCGCAGGAGACCGGTGCGGGCACGGGGGAGCTGCACGAGGAGCTTCGCGCCCGCGGCTACCGGCTCACTCCCCAACGCCAGCTCGTGCTCGAGGCGGTCGAGGAACTCGGCCACGCCACCCCGGAGGCCGTTTTGAACGCCGTACGCCAGAAGGCACGCGGCGTCAACATGTCGACGATCTACCGCACGTTGGAGCTGCTGGAGGATCTCGAGCTGGTGAGTCACGCCCATCTCGGGCACGGGGCGCCCACCTACCACGCGACCAGCTCGCCGGGGCATGCCCACCTGGTCTGCCGCGCCTGTGGCCGGGTGACCGAGGTGCCGCCGGAGACGGTCGAGCCCCTCACCGACTCGCTGCGGAAGACCTACGCCTTCCATGTCGATGTACGCCATCTGACGATCTTCGGCGACTGCGCGAAATGCCCGCCGGCTCCGTCCTGACTCGCGGCGCATCGGCCCGCACCACGTAACCTCGTAAGGGTGACTGTTCCTGCCGCCGGCTCGCCCCCCGGCTCCTACGCCAGCCCCCTGCTCGCGCTCGACGGAGCTGTCGCGGGCGACCCGCCGGACGCGGGGGTGGCCGCCCATTACGGCGAACCGCTCCGGGAGCAACGCCGCCTTGCCCTCGAGCGCGCCGGCTTCGTCGACCAGTCACATCGGGGTGTGGTCCGCGTCGCCGGACCCGACCGGCTCACTTGGCTGCACGCCCTGACCACCCAGCACCTCGAAGGGCTGGCCCCGAACGAGTCGACCAGCGCGCTCCTGCTGTCGCCGCACGGACACGTCGAACACCATCTGGCCGGCGTCGACGACGGCGAAGCCTTCTGGATGCATGTGGAGCCGGGTACTGCCGAGCAGGTCGTGGCCTACCTCGACTCGATGCGGTTCCTGATGCGGGTCGAGGTCGTCGACGCCACGGCGGACTTCGCGGTCGTGTGGGAGCCCCGTGGCGAGACCGACCCGAGCCACCTGACGCGTCGGGGCCTGGATTCCTTGGACGGCCGCGAGGTGTTCGTCCCGCGCGACCAGCTTGGCGACTACACCGCTTCGGCGGGAGTGCCTGCAGGGCTGTGGGCGTACGAAGCGCTTCGGATCGCGGCCCACCTGCCCCGGTTCGGCTTCGAGACCGACCACCGGACGATCCCCAACGAGGTCGGCTGGCTCGGCAACGCCGTCCACATGGACAAGGGCTGCTACCGCGGACAGGAGACGGTCGCTCGGGTGCACAACCTGGGCAAGCCGCCTCGCCGGCTGGTGTTCCTGCATTTGGACGGGTCGGCGGAGCGGCTGCCGGGACACGGCGCGAAGGTCACTCACGACGACCGTGAGGTTGGCTTCGTCACGAGCAGTGCCCGGCACTTCGAGCTTGGCCCGGTGGCGCTGGCCCTGGTCCGCCGGGCCGTGCCCGTGGACGCGACACTCGCGGCCGACGGGGTGCCGGCCGCGCAGGAGGTGGTGGTCGCGCCGGAGGCGGGCCTGCACCTTCGTCCACAGCTTCGCGGCTGAGGCGCCGCTGACTCCTTGCTGATGCGTACGGAGTCTTCGCTGGCGAGGTTGGCAGGCCCGCCTCGGCGGGGTGAGGTTCAGCCCATCGGGCTGATACCGGCACTGGCCCGACCGACCTCGATCGTCGAGCCGATGGGCAGGCCGAGTGTTCCGTCCTTGACCAGGATCTCGATCATCGTGATCTCGATCAGTTCACTGTTCTGCTGGATCTTGCGGAACGTGATCTGGACGGCTCCGTCGAGGGCGGTGATGGTGCTGCCCGGCGCCTGGTCCACCGTCGCGACCGGACGGCCGGCGATCCGCAGGTTGACGAACGTCGTCCCCTCGTCACTGAGCTGTACCGGTCCGCCGCCGACCCGAGTTGCGGTGGCGACCGCCTTCACCGCGTCCGCGGTGATCAGGCCCTCCAGTAGGTCGACCCCGGCAATGGACTGGGTGACCTTGCTGCTGGCCCCGGTCGACGAGGTGGACCCGACGCCTGTCGTGGTCGCCGCGCCGGCGTTGATGGCGTCGATCGGCTTGGTGGACGCGATCGTGTTGGTGGTCTCACCGCCGTTGCACGGAACCATCGCGAACGAGGTGGGTCCGGACGTGACGGTGCCGTTGGCCAGCAGCATCCGGGTGGCGTACCCCCTGCCGCGCAGGAACCCGACCGACTCCGCGCTGAGCTGGGCGTTGGAGTTGCCGAGCCACAGGTGAACGCCGCGACCGGGCAGGTACGGGTTGTCGGCCAGCAGCACCAGGTGCAGCGCAGTCGTGGACGCCACGTAGCCGCCGGCTTCTGGGCGGGCGATCTGCCGGTTCAGTTCGACGTAGCCGATGGTGCCGACCACCGGCAGGGTGAGGTCGATCCTGGTGTTGGGCGCGGGAGTCGCGGACACCGGCACGCCGAGGATCTCGAGGTCGGCGAGCGTGCTGCTCTGGATGGTTCGGAACGTCGAGCCGTCGAAGCTCGTCTGGGCCGAGGACGTGAGTGCGCTCGAGGTGATCAGCCCGCCGAGGAGGTTGACGATCTCCGTGTCCGAGCGGGCGGCCGTCGTGCGGGTCGCGCCGCTCTCGACCCCGCGTACCTCGGTGGTCTGGACGCCGACCCGGCCCAGCGCGCGTGGCAGGTCGACCTGCGACGTCGTGTTGGTGGAAACCGCGCCAGGAAGGGCGCCGCAGGCGAGCGCCGAGTAGGCGGTTGGTCCATGGTTGACCGAACCTGAGGTGGTGAAGAGACGGGAGCCGTACGCCTCACCGATGAAGCCTGGCTTGGCGGCGAGGCTGCGGGCGGCCCGGGCTTCGGCGACCTGCGTGCGGACCGCCTGAAACTGGTTGCGCGCGGCTGCCCCGGTCGCTCCGGTGGCCGCGGCTTCGATGTGCGCGGGCGCGAAGGCCCGGATTGGTTCGCTCCACTCGGGAGCGTGCTGGGCCTGCGCGGTCGCCGGCAAGGCCAGTGTTGCGGTTGCGATGGCCGCCGTAAGGACGAATCTCGCGGCGCGACGTGCGTGTGGTACGGGCTGCATTGTTCCCCTCACGAAGGTGGATCAGGCTGCCGGGCACCTGCGCCTCGTAGGTCTGTGGCTCATCGAGTGCTGACAGCTGTTGCGTAAGGGCATAACGAGCCGCTTTCGAAAGTGTTACTACCCAATGTCACCTTTATCTCACCCTGTGTGGTTATGGTGGCGAGAGTGGACTACCGCGCCGGACAGTCGTTGCTTCGCGGCCGTTCCGTCGTTGTGTTGATGTCGGCCAAGGAGGGGTGGTGACAGGACTCCGCAAGCTTGGCGTCGTCCTCGTCGGGGTGATGGTCGTCCTCAACGTCGTCCTTGTCGGCCTTGCCTTGCGCCACGTCCGTGGCGACTCGGCATCCCTGGCCGACGTCGTGTCGACCCCGTGGCCGACGCCGTCGAAGGAGGCACCGCCTCCCTCGCCCGATCCAGAACCAACCGCCAAGCCACGCCGCACGGCCACCGTCGCTGAACGCGTGCTGGTCGACATCGGTGCGGGTCGGGCGGTGGCGCGGGCGACCGTGGGCACGTGCGGCGAGGGCGGCGGAGTCGTCGAGCTGTCACCCGATGGCGGTAAGACCTTCCGGCGAGCGGAGCTTCCAGGAGCGGACGTCATCCTGCGCGTCGCCTCGACCGACGCCGACGACGCCTACGTCGTGGCCACCGATGCCGAGTGCGCGGACGTGACCACCTATACGACGACCAACGGCGGTGCCGGCTGGGAGTCGGCCGACGGGTCGGACGGCAGCTGGCACCGACTCGCCCGGGCCGGCGACCGGATCCACGCGCCGAGCGGGACCGCGAACGTCCCGTGCGGGGGATCGGCGACAGTGCGGGGCTTCAGCACGCTGTCGACCTATCAGGCGTACGCGCTGTGCACCGACGGAACGGTGCTGGCCACCGACGACGGCGGCGAGTCGTGGACCGGCCGCGGCGAGGTCGACGGCGCTGCGGACATGGACTTCGTGACCGAGCAGGACGGCCTCGCGGTGCGCACCGGCAGCCGGTCCTGCGCCGGCGTCGCGGTGCTGGCGACCACTGACGGCGGGCAGACCTGGAAGTCGCGGTCGTGCATCGAGACGCCGGAGTCGGGACTCCCGGACATCACCGCCGACCGCGAACGCGCCTACGTCGGCCTGGGCGCGGCCCTTTGGTACACCGCGGACGGTGGAGCCACCTGGGCCCAGCGGTCCCGCCCCTGATCGCTCAACCCGCTTTCTCGTACGTGCGGGGCGCCGGCCGGACACCGACGTTCGCACCTCCGCTGCGCGAACGCCGCCGGCCGCCCTCGATGCCATAGCTCAGGCCATAGCCGTAGGTCTGCGCCTCGGGTCCCTTCGCCGGCGCCATGTTGAGGACGGTTCCGAGCAGCCGGGCATCGACCTTCGCGAGGTTGCCGATCGCGGCGTCGATCTGGTCGGTGCTCGTCTTGCCGTGGCGTACGACCAGTACGGCACCGTCGGACTGGCGGGCCAGCAGCGCGGCGTCGGTCACCGGCAGCAGCGGCGGCGCGTCGATGAGGACCACGTCGGCACGGCGTTCGAGGTCGCGCAGCAGCATCTCCATGGCGCGGGACTGCAGCAGCTCGCTCGGGTTGGGTGGCAGTGGTCCGCTGGCGAGCACGTCGAGCGGGGTGTCACCCCAGGGCTGGATCGCGTCCTCCGGCGAGATCCGGCCGATCAGCACACTGGTCAGGCCGACGGCGCTCTCGATCGCGAGGTATTCCGCGAGCCGCGGCCGGCGAATGTCGCCCTCGACGAGGATGACCCGCTGGCCGGCCTGGGCGAGTGTCAACCCGAGGTTGCAGGTGGTCGTGGTCTTGCCCTCAGACGGCACCGAGCTGGTGACCACGATCCGCTTCGGATGCCGATCGACGTCGACGAACTGCAGGTTGGTCCGCAGCTGCCGGAACGCCTCGGCCCGCGGTGAGCGCGGTTCGATGTGGACCACCAGCGGGTTGGTGTGGGCGTCGGAGTCGTGTGCGATCACACCGAGGTTGGGCGCTCCCGTCCGTTCGCTGAGCGCCTCGGGCGACTTGATGCTGGTGTCGAGTACGTCGCGAAGGATCGAGATACCGGCGCCGAGTACGAGTCCCGCGAGGAGCCCGAGTCCGATCGTGCGAGCGGGGTTGGGCGAGATCGGCGCGCTCGGCAGGCTTGGCGTGTCGACCATGGTGGCCCGGATCGGGGAGGCCACGTCGGGTCCTGGCCGCTCGAGCTCCTGCACGAACGTCGTGAACTGCTCGGCGACGGCGCCGGTGAGCCGCTGCGCCTGGGCCGGGTGGGTGTCGGTGACCGTGATCTCGAGGAGGACCGTCTCGGGGAGGACTCTGGCGTTGATCTTGCTGCCGAGGGTGGACGGCGACATCGACAGGCCGAGGTCCTGCACCACTGTGCGGGTGATCGCCTCGCCACGCACCAGGTCTGCGTACGACGCGGCGCGTTGCTGGGAGAACAGTCCTCCCTCGTACGCGCTGGTGGCGGACTCACCGAGCTGGGTCACGCTCACGAACAGCGTCGCCTTGGAGGCGTACAGCGGAGTCGTCTGGAGTACGAGGATCGCCGCGAGCGCCACCGTGACGGTCACGGACAGGACCAGGAGCATCCATTGCCTGCGGATCAGCCGCAGATAGTCCCGCAGCTCCATGCGGAGCAACCTTCCTCGAGGGTGTCGGACCCCTTTGGGCGCCAGGTGCGACGTTGCCGGCCGGGCCGGCTTTCGACGCCGCCGCCCGGAAGTTTGCCCAAGAGTGTTGCATGCCGCAGTTCGGACCAATCGCCCACAGGTGACGGCACGGCCACATCGTCAGGTAACGTCCTTCATCGCATGGCGGCATTCTCATGTGGCTTGACGGGGATGTCGGGCTTCGATAGTGAACGCCCGAAGGGATGGACTGGTCGTGTCTCACGGCGGCGCCGACGTCGTGTCGACCGTGCCGTGGTCCCGGGCCGGCCTGGTCGCCAACGACCTCGCCGCGTGGGTGGCGTCCCTCGGCCTTGCCACGGTCTTCCGCTACGACGGGGCACTCTCGTCGGTCAACGTCTCGGGCCTGCTCCTGGTGATCGGGCTGGCCTGCGTACTTCAGCTGGCGGTCGGCCTCCTGGTCAAGCTCTACCAGGGTGGCTATCGCGTCGCGAGCTTCGACGAGGTGGTCGTGCTCGCCATGGTCGCGGCGGTCATCGGACTGTCGGTGCTGGTCGTCGACCTGCTGTCCTACCCCGACCGACTGGTCCCGTTGACCGTCCCGTTCGGCGGCACGGTGGCGGCGGTGTTCGGCATGGTGGCCACGCGCGCGGTGATCCGCGGGCTGCGCGAGGGTACGGCGCGGCCGACCCACGGTGCCCGCACGCTGGTGTTCGGGGCCGGTGACGGCGGCCACCAGTTGGTCCGGTCGATGCTGACCGACCCGGAGAGCTACTACCTCCCGGTCGGGTTGCTCGACGACGATCCCGGCAAGCGGCACCTGCGGATCAGCGGGATACGCGTGCTCGGGACGCGGGCCGACCTCGCCGACGTGGCCCGCCGGGTCGGCGCGGAGGTGCTCGTGGTCGCCGTGCCGAGCGGCCGGGCCACCCTCTACCGCGATGTCGCCCGGGTGGCGCGCCGGTGCGGACTCGAGGTCAAGGTCCTGCCGGAGCTGCCGGAGTTGCTGGCGCCGGGCCACATCACGATCCGCGACGTCCGCGACATCGACGTCACCGACGTCCTCGGCAGGCACCAGATCGACACCGACATCCAGGCGATCGCGGGATACCTCACCGGCAAGCGGGTGCTGGTCACCGGTGCCGGCGGTTCGATCGGCGCGGAGCTGTGCCGGCAGATCTCCCGTTTCGAACCCGCCGAGCTGATGATGCTCGACCGGGACGAGTCGGCGTTGCACGCCGTCCAGCTCTCCATCGAGGGCCGGGCCCTGCTGGACTCCGGCGCGGTGATCCTCGCCGACATCCGCGACCGCGAGCGGATCCTGTCGGTCTTCCACGACCGGTCGCCGCAGGTGGTCTTCCACGCCGCTGCGCTCAAGCACCTGCCGATGCTGGAGCGGTATCCCGAAGAGGGTCACAAGACCAACGTCGTCGGGACCCTGAACGTGCTGGAGGCCGCCGCCAAGGTCGACGTCGAACGCTTCGTCAACATCTCGACCGACAAGGCCGCGGACGCGACCAGCGTGCTCGGGCGCAGCAAGCGCATCGCCGAGCGGCTGACCGCATACTTCGCGCGATCCAGCCAGCGCACGTTCCTGAGCGTCCGGTTCGGCAACGTCCTCGGTAGCCGCGGTTCGGTCCTGACCTCGTTCGCCAAACAGGTCGCCGACGGCGGACCGGTCACCGTCACCCACCCTGACGTGACGCGCTACTTCATGACCATCCCCGAGGCCGTCCAGCTCGTCATCCAGGCCGCGGCGATCGGGCGCGGTGGTGAGGTGCTGGTGCTGGACATGGGTGAGCCGGTACGGATCGTCGACGTCGCCCAGCAGCTCATCGAGATGGCCGACGCCGACGTCGACATCGTGTTCACCGGCATGCGGCCGGGTGAGAAGCTGCACGAGCAGTTGCTCGGCGAGGAGGAGACCGGGGTACGCCCGTTCCACCCGCTGATCTCGCACGTCGAGGTTCCCGAGCTGCTGCCGAGCCAGTTGAAGGCCGCCGACGAGCCGGGCAGCTGGACCGACCCGACGCAGGACGCGCCATGACGCCCAAGGCCGTGCACGTGTCGACCGTGCACCCCGCCACCGACGTACGCGTGTTCCACAAGGAGTGCCGGTCGCTGGCGGCGGCCGGGTACGACGTCGTCCTCTACGCCCGGACCGGGTCCAGCTACGTCGACCACGGCGTCCGGGTCTGTCCGGTGCCGGTGGCTCGCTCCCGGCTGACCCGCATGACGACGGGCGTGTGGCGGCTGCTTCGTCCGCTGCTCCGGCACCGTGCCGATGTCTACCATCTGCACGACCCCGAGCTGATCCCGCTCGGCCTTCTGTTGCGCGTCCTGGGCCGCACCGTGGTGTTCGACGCACACGAGGTGCTGCCGTCGCAGGTCCTCGGCAAATACTGGATACCCGGTCCACTGCGACCCCTGGTCGGCCAGGCGAGTCGGCTGCTGATGTGGCTGGCCGGGCGTGGCCTGAGTGCGGTGGTGGCCGCGGCACCCGTCGTCGCCGACATCTACGCCGGAGCTCGCCGGCTGGTCGTCGTCAACAACTTCCCGATCCACCGGCCCGGCCGGCCGGACGTCCCGTACGCCGAGCGCACCCGGGACCTGGTCTACGTCGGCGGGATCAGCGACAACCGTGGCCTGTCGAGCATGCTCGAGGCCGCCCGGGTCGTCCACGCGCGCCATGGCGCGGGGCTCACGCTCGTCGGCCCGTTCCAGCCCCCTGAACTCCAGGCCAGACTGGCCGAGCCAGGTGTGGCCGACGCGGTCGACTACCTCGGCGTCACCACGCCGGACGAAGCGCGGGAGCTGGTTGGTTCGGCCAGGGTCGGCCTGCTGCTGCTGCTCGGGATCAAGGCGTACGAGGACACGCTGCCCACCAAGATCTTCGAGTACATGGCGGAGGGACTGCCGGTCATCGCCTCCGACGTCCCGCTGTGGAAGGAGTTCCTCGACCACACCGGTGCCGGTGTGGTCGTGCCCGCCGACGACGGCGCGGCGGCGGGCGAGGTCGCCTGCCGGCTGCTCGCCGACCCGGCTGCGGCCGCGGCCATGGGCGAGCGAGGCCGCCAGATCGCCACCGAGCGGTACTCCTGGGACACCGAGGCGGAGACTCTGCTCGCGCTGTACGCCAGCCTCGTACCATCCGCGTCCCGCCGATGAACCCGTCAGCGGACAGGGCGTTGCGCGCGGAGAGCGGCCCGCAGGTCGACCCGCGGCGGGTCGGTGCGCGCCGTGGCGTCGTCGAGATCGTGCTCGGCTCCGTGGTGGGGCAGGGCCTGCTCTTCGCGGCCGCACCGGTCCTGTCCCGGCTGTACGAGCCCGCCGACTTCGCCCTCCTGCAGCTCTTCACCGGCGTCGTTTCGGTCGGTGCGGTCCTGGCGAGCCTTCGACTCGAGCTCGCTGTCCCGCTGGCCCGGGACGACCACGAGACCCGCGCGGTGCTGTGGGCCGGAGTCTTCGGCTCGGTCGTCGTCGCCGTACTCCTGTGGCTCGGTGGGCTGATCACCGCTCCCTGGTGGGCCGTCGGCGACACGCTCCTCGACCTGCGCGCAGCCTGGTGGCTGGTTCCGGCGACGGTGCTGGCGGTCGCCTGGTTCCAGCTGGTGAGCGCCGTCCTCGTCCGGGCCGAGCACTATCGCGACCTGGCCGGACGCAACGCGGTCCAGGGCGTGGGTACGGCGGCGACCCAGCTCGGGCTCGGTATCGCCGGTGCCGGTGGGCTCGGTCTGCTCCTCGGCGTCGGTGTCGGTCGGCTGGCGGGTCTGGTCGCCGTCAGCCGTCGCGGCCTGCCCGGTCTCGCCCTGCCTGGCCGCGGCCCCGGCCAGCCGCGCCGAGTCACCCTGCGGGACCAGCTGGACGCCGTCGCGCGCTTCCGCCGCTTCCCACTCCTGACCACCTGGTCCGCGGTGGTCAACAACGCCGGCCAGTACGCGCCCTACCTGGTCTTCGCGCTGGCATTCGGGCCGACGGTCACCGGGTGGCTGGCGTTCACCGCCCGACTGCTCGGCGTTCCGGTGACGATGGTCGGTCAGGCGGTGGCGCAGGTCTTCCTGGGCCGGGGTGCGAGTGCACACCGCGCGGCGACCGGAGAGCTGCCGCGACTGACCTGGCTGGCCGTGCGCCGGCTCAGTCTGCTTGGTGCGGGTCCCGCCGTCCTGGTCGTGCTGGCGGCGCCGTGGGTGTTCGGCTGGGTCTTCGGCGACGCCTGGGATCAGGCCGGCCGCTACGCGCAGATTCTGGCGCCGGCGTTCTTCCTGCAGTTCGTCGCCAGCCCGGTCTCCCATGTGTTCAACCTGCTCGCGCGACAGGGCCTGGCCCTCGGCTGGGAGGTCGTCCGCCTGCTGCTCGTGGTCGGGGCGCCCCTGCTCGCCTGGTCGACGGGCGGCTCCGACGTCGTCGGCGTGGTGGCGTACGCCAGTGCTGTCGCCGTGTCGTACGCGGGAGTCCTGGCGCTGGTCTGGTGGGTGCTTCGCCGTGCCTAGGGACCACCAGCGGCGCCTCAACCTCGCCCCTGGGCCGGGCCGCTTCCGCGGGTGGGCACGGCACGCGGCCGCACCGCCCCGGGCGCCGGAGCCGCCTCGCGGTGTGCCCCGCCTCGGTGCGTCCGGGGTGGGCTGGCTGGTCGCGTACGCGTTCCTGCTGGGCGTCTCGCACTACCTCGTCATCGCGCCGTCCTTCGCCTACATGGGCTTCGAGAACATCCCGCCCGACCCGCTCGTCGCTGTCGTCCTGCTGCCGTCGTACGTCCTGTGCGCACGGCGACTGCCGGTGTCGTGGGAGCGCCCGTCGGCCGTCGTCTACTGGACGCTGTTCCTCCTCGTCGTAGCGCCGATCCACGTGCTGCCGGCCTTCACCACCGAGCTGTCCACGCCGGTGTGGCTGATGGTCGGCACGGTCGCCGCCGCGTTCTGGCTGCTGGGTTTCCTGTACTCGGTACGGCTTCCGGAGGTATCCCGGCCGGCGGTCTTGTCGCGCCTGTACTGGCCGGCGTACGCACTGGCCTGGATGGTGCTGCTCGGGGTGGTCGTCTCCTACTACGGCTTCCGGGTCCAGCTGATGTCGTTGACGGAGATCTACGAGGTACGCGACACCTACCGCGACTCGTTCGAGCACGTGCCCCGGGTGGCGAGGTATGCCATCACCTGGTTGGGCAACGTCATCGCCCCGATCGCGATCGCGCGCGGGCTGACCACGAGGCGCTGGACGTGGGCGGTGCTCGGCGTGGCGACCGAGCTGCTCCTGGTGTCGATCACCGGCTTCAAGCACCTGCTGTTCTCCTCGGTACTCGTGGCCGTGGTGGTGATCCTGGCCCGGGTCACCGACCTGCGGCGACTCGGTCAGCGGGTCGCCGCCCTGGCGGTGGCGGGCGTGTTCACCGTCACCGCGTTCGACTTCGGCACCGGCAACTTCGTGCTCTCGTCGCTGTTCGTCCGCCGCACGATCCTCACCGCCGCGATCAACACGAAGTACCACTTCGAGTACTTCCACGACCATCCGAAGGCTGCGCTCGGCTACGGCCTGCTCGCGCGCTGGGTCGACTACCCCTACGACCTGCCGCCGGCGTTCGTCGTCGGCGAGGTCTACTACGGCAACCCGGAGACGAGCGCGAACGCCAACCTGTGGGCCGACGCCTACAGCAACTTCGGGGTGGTCGGCGTATTCGGCTTCACCGCCGTCCTCGCGGTGGTGCTGTACGTCGCCGATCGGGTCGGGCGTGGCCTGCCCACCGGACTCGCGCTCGCCGCCCTGGCGCAGTCGGCGGTCAGCCTGTCCAACACCGCGATGCTGACCGTCTTCCTCACCCACGGCATGTTCCTGGCCGTTCTGCTGATCGCGTTCATGCCGGAACACGTCCCGAAGGTCCGTCCGTCCCCGCTGCGACCGCGTACCGGTCCCCGACCCGATCCACCAGCGGGCGACCGGTCGGCTGGCGACCGGCCGCCCGACGGGTCGGCTGACCGGTCAGCTGGCGACGGGCCGCCCGAACGAGCGTCCGACAGAGCGTCCGACCGGGCGACGTCGCATCGAGAAAGCGAGCCGACGCCGTGAGCCAGACCAGCGGACGACGAGTGGTCGTCCTCAACCAGTTCGCCCTGCCGCGTTCGGAGGGGGGCGGCACCCGGCACGTGGAGCTGTTCAGCCGGCTACGCGGCTGGGCGTTCCTGATCGTGGCCGGCAACCGGCACGCCTACACCCGTCGGCGGTACGAACACGGCACCCCGGGTTTCGTCACGGTCCCCGTAGCCGCCTATGCCCGCAACGGGCCGGCGCGGATCCTCAACTGGCTGAGCTACGTTCCCGGGGCGCTCTGGACCGGGTTGCGGCAGCGCCGGCTCGATGTGGTGTACGCCTCCAGTCCGCACCTGGTGACGCCGCTGGCCGGCTGGATCCTGGCCCGGGTCCGGGGAGTGCCATTCATCCTGGAGGTCCGCGACCTGTGGCCGCGTTCGCTGGTCGAGCTCGGCTTCCTGCGGTCGGGCTCCGGCATGCACCGAATCCTCACCCGGCTCGAGGCGTTCCTGTACCGCGCCGCCGACCGCATCGTCGTCGTCACCGACGGGTGGGAGCAGCACCTCGCCTCGTTCGGGGTCCGGCCGGAGCAGATCGTCGTCGTCAGCAACGGCGCCGATCCGGCCGACTTCGTACCCTCGATCTCCCGGGACGAGGCCCGCGCCGAGCTGGGCGTAAGCGTCGACGAGTGCGTCGTTGTCTACGCCGGCGCGCACGGTCCGGCGAACGGGCTCGACCAGGTGCTCGACGTCGCCCGTAACCTGCCCGACGTAACGTTCGTCCTCGTCGGCGACGGCCTCGAGAAGCCCCGCCTGGTTGCTCGGGCCGGCACCGAACGTCTCCGCAACGTACGGTTCCTGGATCCCGTCCCGAAGGGCGACCTGGGCAACCTGCTGGTCGGGTGCGACGTGGGACTCCACACCCTGGCGGAGGCTGAGCTGTTCAAGCAGGCGATGAGCCCGAACAAGCTGTACGACTACCTCGCGTCCGGGCTGCCGGTCATCACCAACGTCGGCGGAGCTCTGGAGCGTCGCCTCGTCGAGGCGGGCTGTGCCGTCGCCGGTTCGTCCCGCGAATCCGCGCACGGGACGGAGGCGCTGGCGGCGGCGGTCCGCGACCTCGCCGGCCGCAGTGTGGCCGAACGGCAGCAGATGGGAGCGTGCGGTCGCCGGTACGTCGAGCGCAGCGCCTCGCGTGGCGTGATGGCGGCGCGTCTCGAGCAGGTCCTGGACGACGTGGCGGCCGCGTGAGGTGCCACCCCGCCGCGACTGGGCGCAGGATGCAAGGCATCCTCGCGGCCTGCGCCGCGCTCGCGCTCGTCACCGTGGTGGGGTGTGCCGACGCGACCGCCGTCCAGCAGAGCCTCAGCCGAACCGAACGATCGTCACGGGCGTCCGGCCAGGCGATCCCACTGCCGCGCCCCAAAGTGACTCCGTCCGCCCGGCCGGCGCAGCCCGTCAACGCCGGCTTCGAAGACACCCATATCGACCGGTGTCCACGCACCTGGACCTGCCGGGCCGCGGGTCGTCCGCACCCGGCCGCGAACGCCGACTTCGCACAGAGCGGTCGGCGGGCGCTGCGCATCGCGCTGGCCGGCGAGGGTGACCGGTTCACGCTCGCCAGCGCGGCGATGCCGGCCCTGTCGCACCGGACGTACACCGCGTCGATCTGGCGGCGATCCTCGACCGCCGGTCCGGCCGGCGGGGAGTCCGTCCGGCTGCTCTTCTACGACCGCCGCCACCGGCTCATCGGCTCGCAGAGCAACCGGGCCGGCACGCCCCGGAAGAACATCTGGGAGGTCGTCTCCGCCAAGGCCGACGCTCCGGCGGGTGCGTCGTCGGTCGAGGTGGAGATCTCCGTGGTGGGACCGGACCGCACGGTCTGGCTCGATTCGGTGAGCATCCGCAGCAGCCCGATCCTGGAGGTGTGGGGCGGCACGGGCGTCAGCCGCGGACCGAAGGGGGACACCGTCTCCCTGCAGGTCACCACGCCGACGCCTGGGGGCGTGCACATCGCGACCGTGGACGCCTTCGGCGAGAGCCTGCTGGTGACCGGGCCAGATCGGCTGGGTACGGCCGAAGGCACCCGGTTCTCCTACCAGTTGCAGGGCGCGGCGCGGTACAACCCGAGCACCCGAACCATCCAGGTCCGCCCGGGTGAACCCGCCACCATCCACCTGACCGGACACTTCACGCCGACCCCGGGTACCGGCTTCCCACGGGTGACGCTCGGCGATCCGGTCGCGCAGGCCGAGTTCCCGGTGTTCGTCGCGGCGCGCAACTTCAACGAGGGTTCGGGCGGCGTGAAGCTGCCCAGCCGGGTGGCCGCGCGTTCGGCCGTCGAGCAGGTCTCTGCCTACCTGGAAGGGCGCGAGACCCCCGACGGCGGCTGGGCGATCGCCCATAGCAACTGGCCAGGCCAGGTCCGCGAGGACCCGATGGCCATCGCGTCCATCACCCAGGGCTACCTGAAGCGGGCGCAGTCGAGTACGCAGAAGAAGTACGAGGCACTCGCCCGGCGGGGGCTCGACTGGCTGGTGCGCAACCAGCGCCCGGACGGCGGCTTCGGACTGCCCTGGGCGTTCGGCGCCGCCCAGGGACACTTCGGCGAGCCGGCGCACTATCCCGACGGCACCCGCACACACCCCGCCGGAGCACCGTTCGCGATCCTCACCGTCGCCGGCGCCAGCGCCATGCTGGAGGGGTTCAAGGTCTACGGCGACTCGCGGTATCTGGCTGGCGCCGTACGGGCAATGGACTTCCTGCTCCGCGGACCGTACGGCTTCCAGTGGCTGGACGCCGAGCACACCCGCGGAAGCATCCCGTACTGCAATCTCGAGCCCTTGCTCGCACCGGACGATCCGAGGATCGACCGCCACCGGGTGCTGTCGCCAGTCCGGAACACGCCGGTCGAGATCTACAACATCGACGGGTCGGCACTGTCGTTCCTCAAGGCGCTGTATGTCGAGACCGGGGACAAGCGGCTGCTGTCGTACGGCGATGCGATTGCGAACAACCTCGCGCGACAGGTTCGTGCCGACGGCTCGATCGCGTATTCGTGGTATGAACGTTCGCCCTGGTCGGGCGGATACGCGAACATTGTCTTTTCCGGTCTCCTAGAGTATGGCGAGATGCGTGGCCGTCAAGACTGGGTTGCGCAGGCCGGTCGCGGGTTCAGCTGGATGGCCAACTTCTCCCGCGGCGACCTGGTGCCCACTGACGGCTACGCGTCGGTCTACGGGCTCAACCTGTCGGCCGATATCGCCGCCTACGTCAACAAGGCGATCCAACGGCAAAAGCCGGACGGTTCGTTCAGCGGTGGGACGGCGACCCGGCACGACGCGGTGATGTTCGCGATCCTGTCCGACCTACTTCTCGACGTAGGAGGTTGAGCGATGACGGCGCCGCATTACGCGACGCTGGACGGGACCGGTGGCGAGTCGGCACCCCCGGCACACCCCGATGGCGTGCTCGCGGTCCGCTCCGCCGTCAGCCGGCAGGATCCATTCCCGCCGTGGCCGGCCTTCGCCGCCGACGAGATCGATGCGGTCGTAGCGGTCCTGCGTTCCGGGCGGGTCAACTACTGGACCGGCGAGGAGGGGCGGGCCTTCGAGCGCGAGTTCGCGGCCATGTTGGGCGCGAAGCACGCGGTGGCCCTCAGCAACGGCACCGTGGCGCTCGAGTTGGCCCTGCGCGCGGTCGGCGTCGGGCCCGGTGACGACGTGGTCGTTCCCGCACGAACGTTCGTCGCGACGGCGAGCGCGGTGGTGGCCGTCGGGGGCCGGCCGGTGATCGCCGACATCGACCCGGTGTCGCAGTCACTGACAGCCGAGACGGTACGGGCGGCACTGACCGAACGGACCCGGGCGGTCGTGCCGGTGCACCTCGGCGGCTGGCCGGCGCCGATGCCCGACCTGATGGCGCTCGCTCACGAGCACGGTCTGCTGGTCGTCGAAGACTGCGCGCAGGCGCACGGAGCCGCGATCGACGGACGCCAGGTTGGCACCTTCGGCCACGCGGCGGCCTGGTCGTTCTGCCAGGACAAGATCATCACCACGGCCGGTGAGGGCGGCATGGTGACGACGGACGACGAGAACGTCTGGCGCGCGGTCTGGGAGTTCAAGGACCACGGCAAGAGCTACGCCGCCGTCTACGAACGCGACCACCCGCCGGGCTTCCGCTGGTTGCACGAGTCGTTCGGCACCAACGCCCGGATGACCGAGGTGCAGGCCGCGCTCGGGCGTTGCGCTCTTGCGAAGCTGCCCGACTGGTCAGAACGCCGGCGTACGCATGCCGCGTCCCTCGATGCCGGCCTCGCCGACCTGCCCGGACTGCGGGTGACCGTGCCGCCGCCAGGCGTCCGGCACGCCTATTACAAGTACTCCCTGTTCGTCCGGCCCGAGGAGCTCGCGCCAGGGTGGACCCGGGACCGGGTCATGGCGTCGGTCGAGGCCGAGGGCGTGCCCTGTTTCCAGGGTGCGTGCGCGGAGATCTACCGGGAGAAGGCGTTCGACTCCGGCGACGGCGTGGCCCTCCGTCCACCCCATCCGCTGCCGGTGGCCGCCGAGTTGGGCGAGACCTCGCTGATGCTGCTGGTGCACCCGACCCTCGCCGAGACCCACATCGACCGGACCATCGAAGTGTTCCGGAAGGTGATGGCGACCGCGGCCGCACCCCGATCCTGACCGGGCAGCCCGGCCGCCGCGAGGGTTTCCTGGGGAGATGTGCCGGTCCGGGCCCGTTTGGTTAGGCTGCGCAGCCATGACGGGCGGCGGTCGGGGTGGCAGCGCGGACGCGCCGTTCGTCGCCGACAGCGCCGAGGTCGACCCGCGTGCCTCGATCGGTGCCGGCAGCGCCATCTGGCACCTCGCGCAGATCCGTGAGCACGCCGTCCTCGGTGCGGGCTGCGTCGTCGGCCGGGGCGCCTACGTCGGCGCGGGAGTCCACGTGGGCGCGCACGTCAAGATCCAGAACCACGCACTCGTGTACGAGCCGGCTGCCCTCGAGGACGGGGTGTTCGTGGGTCCGGCCGTGGTCCTGACCAACGACCGCAACCCGCGTGCGGTCGACCCGTCCGGCGCACCCAAGCGGGCCGGCGACTGGGACCCAGTCGGCGTCACCGTGCGCGAGGGCGCGTCTCTCGGCGCCCGCGCCGTGTGTGTGGCGCCGGTGACGATCGGCCGCTGGGCGATGGTGGCCGCGGGTGCGGTGGTGACCCGCGACGTGCCCGACTTCGCCCTGGTGGCCGGCACGCCCGCCCGACGAATCGGCTGGGTCGGCCGCGAGGGAGTTCGGCTGCGGAGCTCCGGCGACGACACCTGGAAATGCCCGGCCAGCGGCGCGGTCTACGTCGAGTCCGGTGGCCAGCTCGACGAGCAGCAGGGGGAAACGCGATGACGACCGGCGCGATTCCGGCGGCCAGGCCGCTGATCGGCACCGAGGAGCGGGCCGCCGTCGAGCGGGTCCTGGCCAGCGGCATGCTGGTCCAGGGCCCGGAGGTGGCGGCGTTCGAGCACGAGTTCGCCGACCTGGTGGCCGGGCACACCTGTGTCGCGGTCAACTCCGGGACCAGCGCCCTGCACCTCGGCCTGCTCGCCCTCGGCATCGGACCCGGCGACGAGGTGATCGTGCCGTCGTTCACCTTCGCCGCCACGGCCAACTCGGTGGCGCTCGCGGGTGCGACTCCGGTCTTCGCCGACATCGACCCCGAGACCTACTGCCTCGACCCGGCCGCGGTCGAGGCCGCCGTGTCGGAGCGTACGGCCGCCATCATGCCCGTCCACCTGTACGGCCATCCGGCGCAGATGTCGGCACTGCAGGAGGTGGCCGACCGGCACGGCCTGGCCATCGTCGAGGACGCCTGCCAGGCCCACCTGGCCCGGTGGCGGGACCGGCCGGTCGGCGCGTTCGGTGCGGTCGCCGCGTTCAGCTTCTATCCCACCAAGAACATGACCACCGGCGAGGGCGGAATGGTCGTCTGCGCGGGCGAGGACGTCGCGCGCAAGCTGCGCCTGCTGCGCAACCAGGGCATGGAACGCCAGTACGAGAACGAACTGGTCGGGTTCAACGCCCGGATGACCGACCTGGCCGCGGCGATCGGTCGCGTCCAGCTCACCAAGGTCCGTGGATGGACCGCCCAACGCCGGCAGAACGCGGCCTACCTCGACGCACAGCTGGCCGAGCTCACCCCGGACGTGGTCACCCCCACGGTCGCGACCGGAGCCGAGCACGTTTACCACCAGTACACCGTCCGCGCGACCGATCGCGACCGGTTGCGCGCCCGCCTGACCGACGCCGGGGTCGGCAGCGGGATCTACTATCCGATCCCCACGCACCGGCTGCCGTCCTTCGCCACCGATCGCGGGCCGGGCCTCGACCTGCCACAGACCGAACGGGCCTGCCGGGAGGTCCTGTCGCTGCCGGTCCACCCGGCCCTGTCCGAGGCCGACCTGGAGCGGATCGTGGCCGGCGTGACGAAGGCTGTGGAGGCGTGAGGTGAGCGTGTTGCGGGCGGGGCTGATCGGCCTCGGCATGATGGGCCGCCACCATGCGCGCGTGCTCCGGTCGCTGGACGGCGTAGATCTGGTCGCCGTCGCCGATCCCGGCGGCGACCCGCACGCGGTGTCGGGCGGCCTGGAGGTCCTGCCCGACGTCGAGAAGCTGATCGCGGCCGGCATCGACATGTGTGTGCTCGCCGTTCCCACCGCCCTGCACGAGGACGTCGGCCTCGCCCTCGCCGCCGCCGGCGTACACACCCTGGTGGAGAAGCCGTTGGCCAGCACGGTCGCGGGCGCGACCCGGCTCGCCGACGCGTTCGAAGCCGCGGGTCTGGTCGGGTGCGTCGGCCACATCGAGCGCTACAACCCGGCCCTGCAAAACCTGCGCGCCCGCCTCGAACACGGCGAGCTCGGCGAGATCTACCAGGTCA
Organism: uncultured Actinomycetota bacterium; assembly: GCA_963720325.1. Taxonomy (GTDB): domain Bacteria; phylum Actinomycetota; class Actinomycetes; order Propionibacteriales; family Actinopolymorphaceae; genus Thermasporomyces. The sequence continues at coordinate 658,392 of CAVRFE010000002.1, forward strand.
TCACCCGCCGGCAGGGTCCGTTCCCCAATCGGGTCGCCGACGTCGGCGCCGTCAAGGACCTTGCCACCCACGACATCGACTCGACCGCCTGGGTGACCCAACGGACCTACCGTTCGGTGTCGGCGCGGACGGCACACAAGAGCGGGCGGCAGTACGAGGACCTTGTCGCTGTCGTGGCGCAGCTGTCCGACGGTACGGTCGTCAACCACCTGGTCAACTGGTTGTCGCCGATGAAGGAACGCGTCACCGTGGTGACCGGAGACCGCGGCGCCTTCGTCGCCGATACCATCTCCGCCGACCTCACGTTCCACGCCAACGGCGTGCAGCCACTGGAATGGGAGACGATGGCATCGTTTCGGGGCGTGACCGAAGGCGACATGATCCGCTACGCGATCCCCAAACCGGAGCCGCTGCGGACCGAGCTGGCAGCCTTTCGCGATGCCGTGCTGGGCACGACTGGTCCGGGCCACGGGGAGATCGTCGGGCTACGGGAAGGCCTTGCGATCGTCGAGGTAGCCGAGGCGATCATCCGGTCGTCGTCGGAAGGTCGCACCGTCGACCTGCCCTGAGTGCGCGAGGGGTGTGGCGTGGCGGATTTCTGGATCGACAGAGCGAGCCCGCAGGACGCGGGCGAGCTTCTCACCGTTCAACGGGCGGCGTTCGTCAGCGAGGCGCAGCTGTACGGCGACCCGCTGATCCCCCCGCTGACCGAGACCCTTTCGGGCATCCGGGACGCGATCGCTTCGACGTACGTTCTGGTGGCGTGCGAAGGGCGGCGGGTGCTCGGCGGCGTGCGAGGTCGCCTCACGGGGCGCACCTGCGAGATCGACCGACTGGCTGTCGCACCCGACCGGCAGGGACGTGGGATCGGGACGGCGCTGATGGAGGAACTCGAGAACCGGCATGTCCGGCACGCGGACCAGTTCACGCTGTTCACCGGGGCGCAGAGTGAGGGAAACCTGCGGCTCTACGCGCGGCTCGGCTACCACGAGATGCGCAGGGAGCAGGTGACACCGCGGATCGTGCTCGTCCATCTGGGCAAGCAGGCTCGCTGAGGTCCTGACCCCGAGCCTGCGCCGGCCGCGCGCGCCGAGCAGGGATAGTCGGGGGCGCTGCCTACCATCGGCGGATGCGCGTACCGGCCGAACCACCCCGTGACGACGTCGCCGATCCCGTCGAGCTGCTGCTCGGCTACCTCGACTTCTACCGGGACGTCATAGTCCGCAAGCTCGAAGGTCTCTCCGACGAGGAGCTCCGATCCAGCCGGCTGCGTTCGGGCTGGACACCGCTGCAGCTGCTCAAGCACCTGGTCTACATGGAGCGGCGGTGGTTGCGGTGGGGATTCGTCGCCGAGCAGGTCCCCGACCCGTGGGGTGACGAGGGTCCGGACGGCCGGTGGGCGACCGAGCCGGGTGAGTCGCTCGACGACCTGGTCGCCGCGCTGCGGAGGCAGGCGGAGATCTCCCGGTCGATCGTTGCCTCGGCGACGCTCTCCGACCTGGCCGCCGTGGGTGGGCGGTTCCCCGAAGACGGCGCTCATCGCCCGACGCTGGTCTGGATCCTGTTCCACGTCATGCAGGAGTACGCCCGGCACGCCGGCCATCTCGACGTCGCCCGCGAACTTGTCGATGGCGAGGTCGGCGAGTAGATCCGCAGCCGGGCCGATGTTGTCAGAGGAATGTCGGCCGCTATGTCGAGAGACCTCGGACAACTCTGCTGCGACCGACCGGCGACCATGATCAAGAGTGGAAAGACCGGCTCCTAGCTCGCTCGGAACCAGACTTCGTGACGCATGATCATGAACCTCCCCAGTCGGCCGGTGGCTCCGACGGACCTGTCAGAGGTATGTCGGCCTCTATGCCGAGATACCTATGACAAGTCCTCGAAAGCGACCCGCGGTCCGACGCCCCCGGCGAAGTGCTGGCACGTCGGCCAGCGGGCAGGTGGAATGAGGGCATGGCCGATCCTGTACGCAACAGCGGCAGTCCCCGCACCGTCCAGGTCGGGACGACCGCACTCACCGAGGCCGACGTCGTCGCGGTCGCCCGGGCGGGTGCGCGCGTCGAGCTCACGCCAGACGCGCTGGCCGCCCTGGCTGCCGGTCGCGCGGCTGTCGACAAGCTCGCCGCGTCCGACCGTCCCTCGTACGGCGTCTCCACCGGGTTCGGCGCCCTGGCGACGCGGCACATCCCGCCAGACCTGCGCACCCAGCTGCAGCGCAGCCTGATCCGCTCGCACGCGGCAGGGTCGGGCGCGGACGTCGAGCCCGAGGTGGTCCGCGCCCTGATGTTGCTGCGGCTGCGTACCCTCGCTACCGGCCACACCGGCGTACGACCGGAGACCGCGAACACTCTGCAGGCGTTGCTCAACGCGGGCATCACTCCGGTGGTCCCGGAGTACGGGAGCCTTGGTTGCTCGGGTGACCTGGCCCCGCTGGCGCACGTGGCGCTCGCGCTGATGGGTGAAGGCGACGTCGACGGCTCGGACGGGCGGCGGCAGCCAGCCGACGAGGCGCTCGCCACCGCCGGCATCGAACCGGTCGTGCTGGCCGAGAAGGAAGGCCTCGCACTGATCAACGGCACCGACGGCATGCTCGGCATGTTGGTGCTGGCCTGCCACGACCTGCTGCGCCTGCTCGCGACCGCCGACGTCACCGCTGCCATGAGCGTCGAGGCGTTGCTCGGCACCGACCGGGTGTTCTCCGCCGATCTGCAGGACCTGCGCCCCCATCCCGGCCAGGCGACCGCGGCCGCGCGGATGCGGGCGATGCTCGCGGGGTCGGCGATCGTGGCCAGCCACGCCGGTCCGGACGACACCCGCGTGCAGGACGCGTACTCCCTGCGCTGTGCGCCCCAGGTCAACGGTGCCGCGCGCGACACCCTGGCGCACGCGCGCGACGTCGCCTGCCGCGAGCTTGCCGCCGCCATCGACAACCCGGTGGTGCTGTCCGACGGACGGCTCGAGTCCAACGGCAACTTCCACGGCGCGCCACTGGCCTACGTTCTGGACTTCCTCGCGATCGTGGTGGCCGACGTCGCGAGCATCTCCGAACGGCGTACGGACCGGTTCCTCGACGTCGCCCGCAACCACGGCCTGCCGGCGTTTCTGGCCGCTGACCCGGGGGTCGACTCCGGTCACATGCTCGCGCAGTACACCCAGGCCGGGATCGTCAGCGAGCTCAAGCGGCTGGCCGTACCGGCGAGCGTCGACTCGATCCCCTCGTCGGCGATGCAGGAGGACCACGTGTCGATGGGCTGGTCGGCGGCCCGGAAGCTGCGCCGTGCCCTGGACGGGCTGACCCGGGTGCTGGCCATCGAGGCCTACACCGCGGCTCGCGGACTCGACCTCCGCGCGCCGTTGCGGCCGGCGCCCGCCACGGATGCCGTCCGCCGGGTCCTTCGCGAACGCATACCCGGACCGGGACCAGACCGGATCGTGTCGAAGGAGATCGAGGCCGCGGTCGACCTGGTGACCACGGGTGCCATCCTCGCCGCTGCCGACGCGGTCCTCGGTGCTACCGAAGGGCCCGGGCCCACCGACGACCAACAACCTGGAGGCGACGCATGAGCCAGACCTCGAGCAGCGTTCCGCGTACGGTCACCGCACCGCGCGGCTCCACGCTGCACGCCAGGGGTTGGGCGCAGGAGGGCGCCCTGCGGATGCTGCAGAACAACCTCGACCCGCAGGTGGCCGAGCATCCGCAGGACCTGGTGGTCTACGGCGGCAGCGGCAAGGCGGCCCGCGACTGGGCGAGCTTCGACGCGCTGGTCCGGACCCTGGAGTGGCTCGCCGACGACGAGACGATGCTGGTGCAGTCGGGCCGGCCGGTCGGTGTCCTGCGCACGCACGAGTGGGCGCCGCGGGTGCTGATCGCCAACTCCCACCTGGTGCCCGACTGGGCGACGTGGGAGGAGTTCCGCCGGCTGGAGGCGCTCGGCCTCACGATGTACGGCCAGATGACCGCGGGCTCGTGGATCTACATCGGTACGCAGGGGATCCTGCAGGGCACGTACGAGACCTTCGCCGCGGTGGCGGCTGCCCTCGCCCGCAGCGGTAAGGCGACCGGCGGTTCGCTGGCCGGCACGCTCACACTGACTGCCGGGCTCGGCGGCATGGGTGGCGCCCAGCCGATGGCGGTCACCATGAACGGCGGCGTCGCGATCTGTGTCGAGTGCGACGGCTCGCGGATCGAGCGTCGGCTGGCCCACGACTACCTCGACGTGTTCGCGGAGTCGCTGGACCATGCCCTGACGCTTGCCGAGGAGGCCTGCGATTCGCGTACGCCCCTGTCCATCGGCGTCCTCGGCAACGCGGCGGAGGTCGTGCCCGCGATCCTGGCCCGTGGCGTACCGGTCGACGTCGTCACCGACCAGACGTCCGCGCACGATCCGCTCGCCTACCTGCCGGCCGGGCTGGCCTTCGACGACTGGCCCGCGGCCCGGGAGAAGGACCCCGCCGGCCTGGTCGAGCGGGCCCGGGAGTCCATGGCCAGGCACGTCGAGGCGATGGTCGGTTTCGCCGATGCCGGCGCGGAGGTCTTCGACTACGGCAACTCGATCCGCGACGAGGCGCGAAAGGGCGGGTATGCGCGGGCGTTCGACTTCCCCGGCTTCGTCCCGGCATACATCCGCCCGCTGTTCTGCGAGGGCAAGGGCCCGTTCCGGTGGGTGGCGCTGTCGGGCGATCCCGGCGACATCGCCAAGACCGACCGAGCCGTCCTCGACCTGTTCCCCGACAACGAACCGCTGGCCCGCTGGATCAGGCTCGCCGGCGAACGCGTGCGCTTCCAGGGCCTGCCGGCCCGGATCTGCTGGCTAGGTCACGGCGAACGTGACCTGGCCGGCCTGCGCTTCAACGACATGGTGGCCTCGGGCGAACTGGCAGCGCCCGTGGTGATCGGCCGCGACCACCTCGACGCCGGCTCGGTCGCCTCGCCCTACCGCGAGACCGAGGCGATGGCCGACGGCTCCGACGCGATCGCCGACTGGCCGCTGCTCAACGCGATGGTCAACGTCGCCTCCGGCGCGTCCTGGGTCTCGCTCCACCACGGTGGTGGGGTGGGCATCGGACGGTCGATCCACGCCGGCCAGGTGTGCGTCGCCGACGGCACCCCGCTGGCCGCGCAAAAGCTCGAACGCGTACTCGGCAACGACCCCGCGACCGGTGTCCTGCGGCACGCCGACGCGGGATACGAACGCGCGCGCGAGGTCGCCACCGAACGCGGTGTCCGCATCCCGATGCGCGAGGAGCACGACTTCTGGAGCGAGCCGCACGGTACTCAGGCCAGCGGATCGGCGACCTGACCATGGGGACGCGGCCCAGCGACCCCGGTGCCGAACGCGGCGACGTGGCGGTGGAGACGTACGACGCGATGTGGGAGGCGCTCGCGCCGATCGGCCGGGACGCCCACACCGGCGGATACCACCGGTTGGCATGGTCACCCGTCGGCCGTGCCTGCGACGACTGGTTCCACGACGAGGCTGTCAAGCGAGACTTGACGCTGGAACGTGACGGCAACGGCAACACCGTCGCGTGGTGGCGCCCCTCCGCCGGAGCGCTGGCCGGCGGCGTCGTGACGGGTAGCCACCTCGACTCCGTCCCCGACGGCGGTGCGTACGACGGTCCGCTCGGCGTGGTCTCCGCGCTGGCGGCGGTCGACCTGCTCCGCGCCCGCGGCTTCGTACCCGCTCGTCCACTCGGGGTGGCCGTGTTCGCGGAGGAGGAGGGGGTGAGGTTCGGCGTCGCCTGCCTCGGCTCCCGGTTGCTGACCGGCGCGCTCAGCTCCGAGCGGGCCAGCGCCCTGCGCGACCGGGACGGCAACACCTTGCCCGAGGTGATGCGGGCCGCCGGTCAGGTGCCTGACCTCGGTCCCGCCGACCTGCTGCACGAACCGGCCGCGTTCGTCGAGCTGCACATCGAGCAGGGTCGCGGGCTCGCGGACCTCGACGCCCCGGTCGGACTGGCCAGCGGTATCTGGCCGCACGGACGTTGGCGCTTCACCTTCACCGGCGAGGCCAACCACGCGGGCACCACCGCGATGGGTGACCGACGCGACCCGATGTTGACGTACGCCATGACGGCGCTGGCGGCGAACAAGCGGGCGCGGCTGCGAGACGCCGAGCCCTCCGGGCCCAGCGCTGGACCCGGCGATGGACCCACCGAGGTGCACGGTGCGCGCGCGACCTTCGGTCGGGTCGAGGTGCAGCCGAACGGCGCCAACGCCGTACCCTCCCGGGTCACCGCCTGGCTGGACGCCCGTGCCGCCGACGAAGCGGGCCTGCGCGCACTCGTCGACGACGTATGCCGCCAGGCCGGTGAGCGCGCCGCCCGCGACCAGACGACGCTCGACGTTCACACCGACTCCGTCTCGCCGGCCGTGGCGTTCGACGCCGGTCTGCGGGGGCGGATCGCGGACCGGCTGGCTCGCCGAGACGGGTGCCGCCCACCCGTACTCGCCACCCAGGCAGGTCACGACGCCGGCATCCACGCGAGTGCCGGCGTCCCGACCGCGATGCTCTTCGTCCGCAACCCGACCGGCGTGTCCCACGCCCCGTCGGAGCATGCCGAGGCCGTCGACTGCCACGCTGGCGTCGTGGCGCTCGCCGACGTACTCGAGGAGCTGCTCGCCGGATGAGCGCGGAGCACGAGGCGTCCGACCCTTCGGGTGCGGCCAGCTACTGGTGCGAGTTGGCGTGGCTGCCACCCGGCACAGTCCGTCCGAGCGTCCTGGTCCGTGTCAACGGCACCCGCATCGTGGCGGTCGAGCCCGACACCCCGCACCCGCCGCCCGGCGCGACCAGACTGGCCGGACTCACGATCCCGGGCCTGGCCAACACCCACTCCCACGCGTTCCACCGGGCCCTGCGCGGGCGCACCCAGCAGGTGGGACCGCCCGGCGGACGCGGGAGCTTCTGGACCTGGCGCGACCAGATGTACGACGCCGCCGCGCGCCTCGACCCCGGCAGCTACGGCGCCCTTGCCCGCGCCGTCTTCGCCGAGATGGCCCTGGCCGGCATCACCTGTGTCGGTGAGTTCCACTACCTTCACCACCGGCCGGACGCGACGCCGTACGACGAACCCAACCTGATGGCCGACGTGCTCATCGCCGCCGCCCGCACCGCCGGGCTGCGGATCGCCCTGCTCGACACGTGCTACCTGACCGGCGGGATCGCCACGGCGCTGAGCGGGGTACAGCGCCGGTTCGGCGACGGCGACGCGGACCGCTGGGCGGCTCGCGCCGACCTGCTCCACCACGCGTACAGCGACAGCGCCGACGTCGTGGTGGGCGCGGCGGCGCACTCGATCCGGGCGGTGCCGCCGCTGCAGATGGAGATCGTCGCCCAGTGGGCCGGCGACCGGCACGCGCCCCTGCACGTGCACCTGTCCGAGCAACGCAGGGAGAACGACGACTGCCTGGCGGCATACGGCACGTCGCCCACCAGGCGCATGGCCGAGCATGGCGTACTCGGGCCGCGGACGACCGTCGTCCACGCGACCCACCTGGACGACACAGACATCGGGCTGCTCGCCGACACGGGCACCACCGCCTGCCTGTGCCCGACCACCGAACGCGACCTGGCCGACGGCATCGGGCCGGCCCGCGTGTTGGCCGACGCCGGTTGCCCGCTCACGCTCGGCACCGACAGCCACGCCGTCGTCGACATGTTCGAGGAGGCTCGCGCGCTGGAGTTGCACGAACGCCTGGCGACCGGCCGGCGCGGGCACTGGAGCGCGGGCGAGCTGTTGACGTTCGGGGCCGAGTCGGGCCACCGCGCGCTCGGCTTTCCCGACGCGGGACGCATCGCGCCCGGTGCGTGGGCGGACCTGGTCAGCGTCCGGCTCGAACTCGGTCCGGACGGCGGGCGTACGGGCGAGCATGGACGCGCACGGGCCCGGGTCGGCGGCCGACACCGTGGTCTTTGCCGCCACGTCCTCCGACGTCCACAGCGTGGTCGCCAGTGGCCGCCAGATCGTGGCCGACGGCCGGCACGAACGGCTACCTGATCTCGCGGAGCTGCTCGAGGAGACCATCGGCGCCGCCTGGACCCCACCCACCTGACCCCACCCGCCTGATCGCCCGGCTCGGGCTCACCAAAGCGCACCCGGCGCCACTGCTCCCGTGATCATGATCTCGACCGTGAAGGCTTCGGGACGCATAGCCCGAATCGGCTTCATGATCATGATCGCTCTGCCAAGTCCGCCTGACCCCACGTTCGCGATCGGGCGGGTAGTGGAGGCGAACCCTTCGGCACTAAGCTCGCGCCGGCACCTTTCCGCCCGATATATGCCGATGAGGTGGCTTGTGACGGTCCGACGCATCGCCGGCCTGCTGGTCGCGACACTGGTCTGTGCCGGGGGACTGGTGGCGCCGGCGAGTTCGTCGTACGCGGGATCGGTGACCACGCCGAGCCTCCCCCTGGGCGGCGTGGGTGACGCCGTCGACCTGCTCGAAGACGTCGACGGCGCCGTGACCGGGCTGGTCGCCCGCAACGGTCCCATCGCCCTGCCCCGCGGCGTGCAACGCGCCCCCACCGCTGCGGCCTCGGCGCACCTGGAACGGTTCGCAGCGCGACTCGGCATCGACCCCGACGGTCTGCGTCCGGTGTCCTCGGCCGGCGTCGCGGGCGGTACGACGGTCCGGCTGCAGCAGTACATCCAGGGCCTGCCGGTGGTCGGCGGTCAGGTCGTCGCATCGCTCGACCGCCGTGGCGGCCTGGAGGCGCTGGTCGGGGAGACCGCCACCGGGCTGCTCGACGTGTCCGACGGCCTGCTCGGCGAGCAGGGTCTGCTCGGTGGAGCGAAGTCGCGGACACTCGCCCGCGACCACGTCGCACGGCGCGCCGGTGTCCCAGCCCTCGGCCTTCGGGTCGAGACGGAGGGGCAGTGGATCTACAACCCGTCCCTGCTGGGCGCGCCAGGCGTGCCGGTCAACCGGGAAACGACCAAGCTCCACGTCAGCGACAACAGCGGCGTCGTCGACTACACCGTCTTCGTCGATCCCGGGTTCCATACGGTGGCCCTCGCGATCGACAACAACCATGCCGCGCTGGACCGCGCGGTGTGCGACCTCGCCAACCGTGACGTCGGCACGTCGCGATCGGCCGTCTGCGACGGTAAGACCGTGCCGTACTCCCGGCGCGAGGGCGAGGCGGCGAGCGGGATCGCAGACGTCGACACGATCTACGCCCATCTCGGCGAGACCGCCAGCCGGTTCGCGTCGTACGCCGATGTCGACGTCTCGGCACTCGTCGGCGGATCCGACAAGACACTGCGGGCTACCACCAGGGCGTGCGTGACCGAGGACCAGAAGGGCTGCCCCCTGCCCAACGCGTTCTGGAACACGTCGTCGGGGCAGATGATCTACGGCGACGGTGTCACCAGCCTCGACGTCACCGCCCACGAGGTGGCCCACGGCGTCACCGAGCAGACGTCCGGTCTCTACTACGTCTACCAGTCCGGTGCGATCAACGAGTCGATGTCCGACGTCTTCGGCGAGCTGATCGACCAGTCCGTGCACCCGGCCAAGCGCGGGACCGACCAAGCGTGGTTGATCGGCGAGGACAACCATCCCGCATCGCCCGACCTGCCGGTGCCGATGCGCAGCATGGCCGACCCGACCGCCTCCCAGAGTGCCGACCGGCTCACGTCGCAACTGTGGGATGCCGACCCCGAATACCAGGACGACGGTGGCGTGCACAGCAACGCCGGACCGGGCAACAAGGCGGCGGCGCTGATCGCGGACGGCGGCACGTTCAACGGCTACACCGTGCGCGGACTCGGCCTCGCGAAGACGTTCAAGATCTACTGGACCGCGCTCAACCTGCTGACCTCCGGTGCCGACTACGAGGACCTGTTCCACGTCCTCCCGCTGTCGTGCCGCAAGAACATCGGCCGCCCTGGCACCGAGCTCACCGAGGCCAACTGCGTCCAGGTCGCCAAGGCCGTCCGCGCCACCGAGATGCACATGCGCCCGTCCGGTGCCGTCGCGGTGGCCACCCCGTCCTGTCCCGACAAGGCCAAGCCGGCACCGAGCTATCACGGCACCTTCGACACCCAGCCTGCGAACGCACGAACGGGAGCGACCGCCGGTGGGCCGCGCGGGACGGTCGACGGGCTGGAAGGCTGGACGGTCAACGGTGGCGGCCAGCTGGTCCGGGACGTGGGGCTGGACTTCGTGAAGTCCGGCACCGACGCCCTCGGGCTCGCCACCGGGTCCGGTGCCTCGGCGACAAGCTCGGCGACATCGCCCAGCCTCACCGTGCCAGCGCGCAGCCTGCTGCGGTTCGACCTCATGTCCGCGTTCGCGCTCTACCAGCCGGTCGAGGGTGTCAGCGCAAAGCTGGAGTACGCGGTCGACGGCGGAGCATGGCAGGCCGCGAGCGGGTTGCAGACCCCGGTCAACGGCGGGCCGTGGTCTGGCCACTCCGGCGGATGGTCCTCGGCGAGGTACGACCTGGGCACACTGGCCGGGCACGAGGTGCAGTTCCGGTTCTCGGTCGTGGGCGCTCCGGCCGGTGAGGGTTCTGCGGCCGCTGGTGCGAACCCGAAGTCGATCTTCGGAGTCGACAACCTCAAGGTCTACACCTGCGGCTGACTCGACCTGACGCCCGACCGGGCCCGACCGGGCCCGACCTGATCTGACCTGACGCCGGCCGCACGGCTCGGGACATCGGCTCGGCGGCGCGCTACCGACGTGATCCGGGCGGCTCCTTCGCATCGAGCCAGACCGTCCCCTCGACCGCCCGCCAGACAGGCTCCTCGAGCGTGGGTCAGGCACGTTCCTCGAATTGAGTCAGACCGACTCAGGTCTGTTGACAGAACCGAGCTCGATCAGAAAGATTGAGCGAGCTACACTCAAGGCCGGCTCGAGGGCGGAACAGCCCAGCGACCGACCGACTGACTGATCGAACTGTCTGATCCAACTGACTGTCTGTCTGACCACCAGGTGATCGAGGAAAGGTTCCAACACGATGGCTCGTGCGGTGGGTATTGATCTTGGTACGACCAACTCTGTCGTAGCCGTCCTCGAAGGTGGAGAACCCACCGTCGTGACCAACGCGGAGGGCTCGCGCACCACTCCCTCGGTGGTCGCATTCGCCAAGTCGGGCGAGGTCCTCGTCGGCGAGGTGGCCAAGCGGCAGGCGGTGACCAACGTCGACCGGACGATCCGTTCGGTCAAGCGGCACATGGGGTCCGACTGGAAGACCCAGATCGACGACAAGTCCTTCACCCCCCAGCAGATCTCCGCGTTCGTGCTGCAGAAGTTGAAGCGCGACGCCGAGGCCTACCTGGGCGAGACGGTGACCGACGCCGTGATCACCGTTCCGGCGTACTTCTCCGACGCCCAGCGGCAGGCGACCAAGGAAGCCGGTGAGATCGCCGGACTCAACGTCCAGCGGATCATCAACGAGCCGACCGCGGCCGCTCTGGCGTACGGGCTGGAAAAGGAGTCCGACCAGACCATCCTCGTCTTCGACCTCGGTGGCGGCACGTTCGACGTGTCCCTCCTGGAGATCGGCGAGGGTGTCTTCGAGGTCAAGGCCACCAGTGGCGACAACCACCTCGGTGGTGACGACTGGGACTCCAAGATCGTCGAGTGGCTGGCCACCCAGTTCAAGAACAAGCAGGGCATCGACCTGTCGAAGGACAAGATCGCGACGCAGCGCCTCACCGAGGCCGCAGAGAAGGCCAAGATCGAGCTGTCGTCGGCGTCGGAGACCCAGATCAACCTGCCCTACATCACCCTCGGCGAGTCCGGTCCGCTGCACCTGGACGAGAAGCTGACCCGTGCGGAGTTCCAGCGGCTGACCGCGGATCTGCTCGAGCGGTGCCGGCGCCCGTTCCAGCAGGTGCTCAAAGATGCCGGGATCGAGCTCAGCAAGATCGACCACGTGATCCTCGTCGGCGGCTCGACCCGGATGCCCGCCGTCGGCAACCTGGTCCGCGAGTTGCTGTCCGGCAAGGAGCCGCACAAGGGCGTCAACCCCGACGAGGTGGTCGCGGTCGGCGCCAGTCTCCAGTCCGGTGTCCTGAAGGGTGAGGTCAAGGACGTCCTGCTGCTCGACGTCACACCACTCTCCCTCGGCATCGCCACCAAGGGCGGTGTCTTCACCAAGATCATCGAGCGCAACACCACCATCCCGACCAAGCGTTCCGAGGTCTTCACCACGGCCGAGGACAACCAACCCTCGGTGATGATCGAGGTGTTCCAGGGCGAACGCGAGATGGCTCGCGACAACAAGTCGCTCGGCAACTTCGACCTCACCGGCCTGCCGCCCGCGCCCCGCAACGTGCCGCAGATCGAGGTCGCGTTCGACATCGACGCCAACGGCATCGTGCACGTGTCGGCGAAGGACCTGGGCACCGGCCGGGAGCAGAAGATGACGGTGACCGGCGGTTCGGCGCTACCGAAGGACGACATCGACCAGATGGTTCGCGACGCCGAGCAGTACGCCGAGGATGACCGCAAGCGCCGCGAGGTCGCCGAGCAGCGTAACCAGGCCGATGCCGCCGTCTACCAGACCGAGAAGTTCATCACCGACAACCCTGACACCGTTCCGGCCGACTCCAGGGCCGAGGTCGAAAAGGACGTGGCCGACCTCAAGAAGGCGCTCGAGGGTGACGACAACGACGCCATCAAGGCGGCGTTCGACAAGCTCGCCGAGTCCCGCACCAAGATGGGCGCCGCGATGTACGCCACTGCCCAGCAGTCACAGTCCGCTGGCGGAGAAGAGGGCGCGGCCACCGGTGAAGCCGGCTCCGAGAGTGAGCAGGGCGACCAGGCCGACGACGATGTGGTCGAAGCCGAGATCGTCGACGAGGACAAGCCGGCAGGCGACGGGCAGGGCGGTCAGAAGTGACGCCAGCCGAGGAACACGAAGGCCCTGTGGTCCGCGACCGGCGGCGTATCGACCCAGAGACCGGCCAGGTTCGGGAGGGCATGCGATCAGCCGCCAGTACGGCATCCGAAGGCACGCCACCAGGCAACAGACCACAAGCCAAACCGGAAGGTACGCCGGACACCATGGCTGACCCTGCCGACACAGACCTGGCCACCAAGGGCGAAGAAGCATCGGCCCTGGCCCTTGCCGAACTCCAGGTCGCACTCTCCGAACGCACCGACGACCTCAAGCGGCTCCAGGCCGAATACCTCAACTACAAGCGCCGCGTCGACCGTGACCGGGACACAGTCCGCGACCTCGCGGTCGGCGCAGCCCTCACCGACCTACTTCCGGTGGTCGACGACATCGGCCGGGCCCGCGAACACGGCGAGCTCGAGGGCGGGTTCAAGGCGGTCGCCGAAGCACTGGAGTCCGTGCTCACCAAGCTCGGGCTGGTCCGCTACGGCGAGGTCGGCGAGCCCTTCGACCCGCGCATCCACGAGGCGTTGATGCATTCCTACGCAGACAACGTCGACGGGCCGACCTGTGCCGCGATCCTGCAGCCGGGTTACCGCCACGGCGAGCGGGTGCTCCGTCCCGCCCGGGTGGCGGTCGCCGAACCGACCGTCGGCCTGCCGACCTCGCCCGAGTCGCCGACGTCCGACGACGAGTCGCCTGCTTCCGATTCACCAACATCTGAGTCGCCGACTGATGGGCCTTCCTCGGACGGCCAGCCATCCGACGAGGCATAGAGACAGTCAAGGGGGTGAGGAGCACCGATGGGCACGAAGGAGTGGCTGGAGAAGGACTTCTACAAGGTGCTCGGCGTTCCCAAGGATGCCGCTGCCGAGGACATCAAGAAGTCCTATCGCAAGCTCGCGCGGCAGAACCATCCGGATGCCAACAAGGGTGACCCGAAGGCCGAGGAGCGCTTCAAGGAGGTGTCCGAGGCCTATTCCGTCCTGTCCGACCCGAGCAAGCGCAAGGAGTACGACGAGGCGCGGTCGCTGTTCGGCGGCGCCGGCGGGTTCCGCTTCCCCGGCGGACAAACTGGTGGGCAGCAGCCCGGCAACTTCCCGTTCGACCTCGGTGACATCTTCAACCAGCCCGGCGGCACTACGCGTACGGGAGGAGGCGGGCTCGGCGACCTGCTCGGCGGCATCTTCACCGGCGGCGGCCGCACCCGCACGCCGCCCGGCACGAGACCCCGTCGCGGCGCCGACGTGGAGACCGAGGCGACCATCGGGTTCCGCGACGCGGTCGACGGCGTAACCGTCCCGCTCCGGATGACCAGCGACAGCGCCTGCCCGGCGTGCTCCGGCACCGGCGCCAAGGCCGGCACCGTTCCGCGGGTGTGCCCCGACTGCGAGGGCGTCGGCATGCGGGCGACCACCCAGGGCGGCCGGCTGGCGATGACCGAACCGTGCCGCAGCTGTCGGGGTCGGGGCCTGGTTGTCGACGACCCGTGTCCGACCTGCCACGGGTCCGGCCGCGGTACGTCCTCTCGCACCATGCAGGTGAGGATCCCCGCCGGCGTCCACGACGGGCAGCGGATCCGCCTGCGCGGCAAGGGGGCGCCCGGCGAACGCGGGGGCCCGGCCGGCGACCTGTATGTCACCGTCCACGTGCACCCGCACGAGCGGTTCGGCCGCAAGGGCGAGCACCTGACGATCTCCGTGCCGATCTCGTTCCCCGACGCGGCCCTCGGCGGCGAGGTGACGGTGCCGACGCTGAACGGACCGGCGGTGACCTTGAAGATCCCCGCCGGCACCCCAGGCGGGCGCACCTTCCGGGTACGCGGCAAGGGCACCGCGCGGCGTGACGGCACCAAGGGCGACCTGCTGGTGACCGTCGAGGTCGTCGTTCCCGACCATCTGGACGAGCAGGCCAAGGAAGCACTCGACGCCTATCGCAAGGCCACCGGCGTCCGCACACCGCAGCATGACGTTCCCGACGGGCAGGGAGGCGGCTCATGACGGGCGACCGCAGCACGACCGCGGGGCCGACCAGCACCGGACCGACTGGCACCGGACCGACTGGCACCGGGACCGACTGGCACCGGACCGACTGGCACCGGACCGAACTGCCACCGGGGCGAGCCGGCGACTGGGCGATGCGGGACCGGGGTTCCACGGAACGCCTCGGCGGGCCCGCGTCGCGTTCGACGTCACGATGGACATCGACACGCCGGCGTACGTCATCAGCGTCGCGGCCCAGCTCACCGGCCTGCACCCACAGACACTTCGCACGTACGACCGGATCGGCCTGGTGACACCGGGCAGAGCCGTCGGCGGCGGTCGCCGCTACTCCATGCGGGACATCGAGACACTCCGCCACGTCGCCCAGCTGACGGCCTCCGGCATCGGGCTCGAAGGCGTCAAGCGGATCCTCGAGCTCGAGACCCAGGTCGAGCTGCTCAGCGAGCGGGTCGTGGAGCTGGAGGGAGCGCTGGACGCCGCGGAGGCACTCTTCGAGCGGGCCGCTGAACAGGCGGCGTTCCTGCCGGAGCTGATGCCGCAGACCAACCAGGCGGTTGTGGTCTGGCGCGGTCGGTCGTCGCGGCGACGAAGCGGCGGCGCGTCCTAGTCGGCGACGACAGGAACCAGAGCAACAGGACGAAGGAAAGAGCAACGGGACCAGAGGAAGATGGACGCACAGAAGCTGACCACGAAGAGCCAGGACGCCCTGTCGGGAGCCGTCCGGCAGGCCGCGAGTTCCGGCAACCCCTCGGTGGAGCCGGTCCATCTGCTGATGACGCTGCTGGCCGACACCGAGGGCACCGCCGGTGCTCTGCTGGACGCCGTTGGCGCGGACCGGGCCGCCGTCCAGAAGGCGGCGACCGAGGCGGCCGCGCGGCTGCCCGCGGCGAGCGGCTCGACTGTGCAGGCACCCGGTCTGGCCCGGCCGCTCTATCAGGTCCTCCAGGTCGCTCAGGACCAGGCGACCGAGCTCGGCGACGAGTACGTCTCGACCGAGCACCTGCTCGTCGGCCTCGCGACGGTGGGGAGCAGCGCGAAGGAGGTGCTGGCCGGCGCCGGCGCGACTCCCGACGGGCTGCTGGCCGCGTTCTCGCAGGTACGCGGATCGGCGCGGGTCACCTCGCCCGATCCCGAGGGCACCTACAAGGCACTGGCGAAATACTCCGTCGACCTGACCGAAAGCGCCCGCGAGGGCAAGCTCGACCCGGTGGTCGGCCGTGACGCCGAGATCCGCCGGGTCGTGCAGGTCCTTTCCAGGCGTACCAAGAACAACCCCGTGCTGATCGGCGAGCCCGGCGTCGGCAAGACCGCCGTCGTCGAGGGGCTCGCGCAGCGGATCGTCGCCGGCGACGTTCCGGAGTCGCTCAAGGGCCGACGTCTGGTCAACCTCGACCTGAGTTCGATGGTGGCCGGAGCCAAATACCGAGGCGAGTTCGAGGAACGGCTCAAGGCGGTCCTGGGCGAGATCAAGGACAGCGACGGCCAGATCATCACGTTCATCGACGAGCTGCACACGGTGGTGGGCGCCGGCGCGACCGGCGACAGTTCGATGGACGCCGGCAACATGCTCAAGCCGATGCTGGCACGCGGCGAACTACGCATGATCGGCGCGACCACCCTGGACGAATACCGCCAGCGCATCGAGAAGGACCCCGCGCTCGAACGCCGGTTCCAGCAGGTCTTCGTCGGTGAACCTTCCGTCGAAGACAGCATCGCGATCCTGCGCGGTCTGCGCGAACGCTACGAAGCCCACCACAAGGTCCAGATCGCCGACAGCGCACTCGTCGCCGCGGCCACCCTCTCCAACCGTTACATCACCGGACGCAAGCTCCCCGACAAGGCGATCAACCTGGTCGACGAGGCGGCCAGCCGGCTACGCATGGAGATCGACTCCAGCCCGGTCGAGATCGACGAGCTCCGACGCCAGGTCGACCGGATGAAGATGGAGGAGCTCGCCCTCGCCAAGGAGGACGACATAGCCAGCCGGGAGCGGCTTGCGAAGCTGCGTGCCGAACTGGCCGACCGCGAAGAGGCCCTGCGCGGTCTCGAGGTCCGTTGGGACAAGGAGAAGTCGGGGCTCAACCGCGTCGGTGAGGTCAAGCAGCGGCTCGACGACCTGCGCGGCCAGGCCGAGCGGGCCCAGCGCGAAGGCGACCTCGAGACCGCCTCCCGAATCCTCTACGGCGAGATCCCCCACCTGGAGAAGGAACTCGAAGCGGCCGCGGCGGCGCCCGAGGCAGTGGCAACACCGTCCGACACGCCCCCGATGGTGCGCGAGGAGGTCGGCCCCGACGAGGTGGCCGAGGTCGTGTCCAGCTGGACCGGCATCCCGACCGGGCGCCTGCTCGAGGGCGAGACCGGCAAGCTGCTGCGGATGGAGGAGGAGCTGGGCCGCCGGCTGGTCGGCCAGCTCAAGGCGGTCGCCGCGGTGTCCGATGCCGTACGCAGGGCGCGCGCCGGCATCTCCGACCCCGACCGTCCGACCGGCTCGTTCCTGTTCCTCGGCCCGACCGGCGTGGGCAAGACCGAGCTGGCAAAGGCGCTGGCGGCGTTCCTGTTCGACGACGAGCGCGCGATGGTGCGCATCGACATGAGCGAGTACGCCGAGAAGCACTCGGTGGCTCGGCTCGTCGGTGCGCCGCCCGGCTACGTCGGCTACGAAGAAGGTGGCCAGCTCACCGAGGCGGTCCGACGCCGGCCGTACTCCGTGATCCTGCTCGACGAGGTCGAGAAGGCTCATCCGGAGATCTTCGACGTACTCCTGCAGGTGCTCGACGACGGCCGGTTGACCGACGGACAGGGCCGCACGGTCGACTTTCGCAATGCGATTCTCATCCTGACCAGCAACTTCGGCTCCCAATACCTCGCCGACCCGTCGCTCGACGACGAAAAGAAGCGGGAGCTGGTGATGAACGTCGTCCGTACGTCGTTCAAGCCCGAGTTCCTCAACCGCCTCAACGAGGTCGTGCTCTTCGACGCCCTCGGCAGCGAGGAACTCACCAAGATCGTCGAGCTCCAGGTGGTGGCGCTGGCTTCCCGGCTGGCCGAGCGCCGGATCAACCTGGAGGTCACCGAGGGCGCAAAGGAATGGCTCGCCCTCACCGGATATGACCCGGTCTATGGCGCCCGGCCGCTGCGGCGGTTGGTGCAGTCGGCGATCGGTGACGGGTTGGCCCGCAAGATCCTGGCCGGCGAGATCCGGGACGGAGACCGCGTGCAGGTCGACGTCAACGATGCCAACGACTCCCTGGAGCTTCGTGGCCTCGCCGCGGCCGGACAGTAACACCTAGAGACTGAAACGAAAGGTTCTGACAACCATGGCTCGTGCGGTCGGTATCGACCTCGGTACGACAAACTCCGTCGTCGCGGTGCTGGAGGGTGGTGAGCCGACCGTTCTCACCAACGCCGAAGGCTCCCGCACCACTCCGTCGGTAGTCGCCTTCGCCAAGAACGGCGAGGTGCTCACCGGCGAGGTGGCAAAGCGGCAGGCGGTGACCAACGTCGACCGGACCATCCGTTCGGTGAAGCGTCATATGGGCACCGACTGGAAGACCATGATCGACGACAAGCCGTTCACGCCTCAGCAGATCTCGGCGTTCGTGCTGCAGAAGCTGAAGCGGGACGCGGAGGCCTATCTCGGCGAGACGATCACCGATGCGGTGATCACGGTGCCGGCGTACTTCTCCGACGCGCAGCGGCAGGCGACCAAGGAGGCCGGTGAGATCGCCGGACTCAATGTCGCCCGGATCATCAACGAGCCGACCGCTGCTGCGCTGGCGTACGGCCTGGACAAGGAACACGACCAGACGATCCTGGTCTTCGACCTCGGCGGCGGCACGTTCGACGTCTCGCTGCTGGACATCGGCGAGGGCGTGTTCGAGGTGAAGGCGACCTCCGGCGACAACCATCTCGGTGGTGACGACTGGGACGCCAAGATCGTCGACTGGCTGGTCGTCCAGTTCAAGAACAAGCAGGGCGTCGACCTGTCGAAGGACAAGATCGCGACGCAGCGGCTCACCGAGGCGGCCGAGAAGGCCAAGATCGAACTGTCGTCGGCGCTCGGAGACCACGATCAACCTGCCCTACATCACGTTGGGCGAGTCGGGCCCGCTGCACCTGGACGAGAAGCTGACCCGCGCAGAGTTCCAGCGCATGACCGCCGATCTGCTGGAGCGGTGCCGGCGACCCTTCCAGCAGGTGCTCAAGGACGCGTCGATCGACCTCGCCAAGATCGACCACGTGATCCTGGTGGGCGGTTCGACCCGGATGCCGGCCGTAGCCGACCTCGTACGCGAGTTGCTGTCCGGCAAGGAGCCGCACAAGGGCGTCAACCCCGACGAGGTGGTCGCGGTCGGCGCGTCCCTGCAGGCCGGCGTGCTGAAGGGCGAGGTCAAGGACGTTCTGCTGCTCGACGTCACACCGCTGTCCTTGGGCATCGCGACCGGCCAGACCGCGGCCCGCGGCGGCGTCTTCACGAAGCTGATCGAGCGCAACACGACCATCCCCACCAAGCGCTCGGAGATCTTCACGACCGCGTCCGACAACCAGCCGTCGGTCCTCATCGAGGTCTACCAGGGTGAGCGGGCAATGGCCTCGGACAACAAGTCGCTCGGCAACTTCGAGCTCACCGGTCTGCCGCCCGCGCCGCGCGGGATGCCGCAGATCGAGGTGACGTTCGACATCGACGCCAACGGCATCGTGCACGTGTCGGCGAAGGACCTCGGCACCGGCCGGGAGCAGAAGATGACGGTGACCGGCGGTTCGGCGCTGCCGAAGGACGACATCGACCGGATGGTCCGCGACGCCGAGCAGTACGCCGACGAGGACCGGCGGCGTCGGGAGGCGGCCGAGCTCCGCAACCAGGCCGACACCCTCGTCTACCAGACCGAGAAGTTCATCGCGGAGAACCCGGACGGCATCCCTGAGGAGGTCAAGTCCGAGGTGGAGCGCGATGTGGCCGAGGTCAAGAAGGCGCTCGAGGGCGACGACCACGACGCGATCAAGGCCGCGTTCGACAAGCTCTCGGCCTCGCGTACGAAGATCGGTGAGGCGATGTACGCGTCGGCACAGGCGCAGCAGGCGCAGGCCGGCGGCGAGGGCGCGGATCCCGGTGACGGTGCGGCGCCCGGTGATGGTGCGGCGCCCGGTGATGGTGCGGCGGCTGGCGACAGCGCGACCGGCGACGACGTGGTGGACGCCGAGGTCGTCGACGACGACAAGACGGCCGGCGACCAGCGGTAGACAGCCGAGCACGGGCCCCGGCGTAGGTCGCCGGGGTCGGTGTCGAACGACGTCTCACCGCAGGCCGGGCGATGTCGCGGCCGGCAACCGCTCCGAGGCTCGGCTGCTGTTGAGTGCCACTCCGGCGACGATGAGGACGCCGGCCACCAGCTTGACGACGCTGAAGCGCTCTCCCAGGACAAGGGCGGCCGACGACATCCCGACCACCGGGACGAGGAGGCTATACGGCGCGACGATCCCTGCGCGGTAGTGCCGCAGGAGCGTTCCCCACACCTGGTAGCCGAAGAGTGTGGCGAGGTAGGCGACGTACGCGAGGGCACCCATGCCCGTCGGGGTCAGCTCGGCGAGCGCGGTGATGGCTGCACGGGGTCCCTCGACCAATAGGGACAGCAGGAGCAGCGGGACCAGCGCGACCAGGCTGGCCCAGACCATGAGGTTGAACACATCTGGTGGCCGAGCTCTTCGCATCAAGACGTTGCCCATCCCCCACATGGCGGCAGCGCCGAGGCAGAGGACGAACGCGACCGGCGGGGCAGTCTGGCCGAGGTCGCTGGCGACCAAGCCGATCCCCGTGAAGGCGAGTCCGAGGCCCAGCACCTGCCTGAGGCGCGCCGCCTCGCGCAGCAGAGCAGCGGCGAAGACCAGCGTGAACGCTGCCTGTGCCTGCAGGACCAGTGAGGACAGCCCCGCCGGCATCCCGAGGTGCATGGACGTGAAGAGCAGGCCGAACTGCCCTGCCGCGAGAGTCAGCCCGATCGGCACCACCCGGCGCCAGGAGACGCAGGGCGCCCCGACGAAGAACACAGCCGGAACGACCACGACGACGAATCTGAGCGCGACGAAGAGCAACGGCGGGAAGGTGTCGAGCCCCACGTCGATCACGACGAAGTTGAGGCCCCAGATCACCATGACAACGACGGCGAGGGCGACGTGGCGTAGGCGCACCGGCCTAGTCTTCGGCCAGACCGGTCGGTGCACAACCGACTATCCGGGCAGGTCAGCGGGGTTCTCGAAGTAGGCCGCAGGACACCTCGCCATGCACGTGGCGGCGGTCAGGCCACAGTGCGACCAACCCGTCCTGGAGACAGCGTGGAGTCCCGTCCAGAAGACTGCGTGGAGGCCGCAGACGGGCAGGAGACACGGTGTGTCACGGGCGCGCCGTCCGGGCGAGCTGCCCCGATTTGACTCTCGATCGTCGCGTACGTATTGTTCTACAGGCCTCGCGGGGAGCGCCGGACGCCGATGGCGGCCGATCCAGCGAGGAACCTCCGGCCCCGATCCAGCTCTGACGGTCGTTGTTTGCCGTCCGGGTCACGTTCGGGTTCGGAATGCAGGTCTGATCTTTGAGAACTCAACAGTGTGTCGTTTGTCGATAGTTTTTGTTTTGCCCTTGTCGGCATTGCGTGGGTCTGGCCGTTTTTTTTGGTTGGGTTTGTGTGGTGTCTTTTTTGGGTTTTGCTGGGTTTTCGGATTTTCTGGTTTTTGTCGGAGAGTTTGATCCTGGCTCAGGACGAACGCTGGCGGCGTGCTTAACACATGCAAGTCGTGCGGAAAGGCCCCTTTGGGGGTGCTCGAGCGGCGAACGGGTGAGTAACACGTGAGTAACCTGCCTTCAGCTTTGGGATAAGCCTGGGAAACTGGGTCTAATACCGGATATTCACATCTGTCTGCATGGGTGGGTGTGGAAAGGGTTTCTGGCTGGGGATGGGCTCGCGGCCTATCAGCTTGTTGGTGGGGTAATGGCTTACCAAGGCTTTTACGGGTAGCCGGCCTGAGAGGGTGATCGGCCACACTGGGACTGAGACACGGCCCAGACTCCTACGGGAGGCAGCAGTGGGGAATATTGCACAATGGGCGGAAGCCTGATGCAGCAACGCCGCGTGAGGGATGACGGCCTTCGGGTTGTAAACCTCTTTCACCATTGACGAAGCTCCTTCGGGGGTGACGGTAGGTGGGGAAGAAGCGCCGGCCAACTACGTGCCAGCAGCCGCGGTAACACGTAGGGCGCGAGCGTTGTCCGGAATTATTGGGCGTAAAGGGCTCGTAGGCGGTTTGTTGCGTCGAGAGTGAAATCCCATGGCTTAACTGTGGGTCTGCTTTCGATACGGGCAAACTAGAGGTAGGTAGGGGAGAGTGGAATGTCCGGTGTAGCGGTGGAATGCGCAGATATCGGACGGAACACCGGTGGCGAAGGCGGCTCTCTGGGCCTTACCTGACGCTGAGGAGCGAAAGCGTGGGGAGCGAACAGGATTAGATACCCTGGTAGTCCACGCTGTAAACGTTGGGCGCTAGGTGTGGGGAATTTTCCACGTTTCCCGTGCCGCAGCTAACGCATTAAGCGCCCCGCCTGGGGAGTACGGCCGCAAGGCTAAAACTCAAAGGAATTGACGGGGGCCCGCACAAGCGGCGGAGCATGTTGCTTAATTCGAGGCGACGCGAAGAACCTTACCTGGGTTTGACATGTGTGGTAATCCGGTAGAGATGCCGGGTCCGTAAGGGCCGCGCACAGGTGGTGCATGGCTGTCGTCAGCTCGTGTCGTGAGATGTTGGGTTAAGTCCCGCAACGAGCGCAACCCTCGTCCTATGTTGCCAGCGGGTTATGCCGGGAACTCATAGGAGACTGCCGGGGTCAACTCGGAGGAAGGTGGGGATGAGGTCAAGTCATCATGCCCCTTATGTCCAGGGCTGCAAACATGCTACAATGGTCGGTACAAAGGGTTGCGAGACCGTGAGGTGGAGCGAATCCCAAAAAGCCGGCCTCAGTTCGGATCGGGGTCTGCAACTCGACCCCGTGAAGTTGGAGTCGCTAGTAATCGCGGATCAGCAACGCCGCGGTGAATACGTTCCCGGGCCTTGTACACACCGCCCGTCAAGTCACGAAAGTCGGCAACACCCGAAGCCGGTGACTCAACCCCTTGGGGAGGGAGCCGTCGAAGGTGGGGCTGGCGATTGGGACTAAGTCGTAACAAGGTAGCCGTACCGGAAGGTGCGGCTGGATCACCTCCTTTCTAAGGAGCAACGAGCCTTATTGTCTTCCGGCGTTGTGTCGGGGGAGTGGGTGTTGCTCGCTGATGTGGAACGTCGACATTTCCCTGCCTGTGATGGGTGGGGGCGGTGCACTGTTGGGTTTTGAGGGATCAGGCCTGTCCGCCTGCCCCAACCATCCCCTTATTTGTTTCCCATGCCTTGTGTGGTGGGTGGGGTTGGTGGGTGTGGGTGGTGTGGGTGCTGGTTTTTCTGTGTGTGGTCGCCGGCTTGGCTGGCCCCGGGTAGGGGTTGGTGGTTGGTGGTTGTTTTTTGAGAACTGCATAGTGGACGCGGAGCATCTTTAAGTTTTTGTTGGTGTTCTCTCGTTGTGTTGACTGCAGTGTTTTGTGTTGGCTGTGGTTTTGTTGTGACAAGTTTTTAAGGGCACTTGGTGGATGCCTTGGCACCAGAAGCCGATGAAGGACGTGGGAGCCTGCGATATTCCCTGGGGAGTTGGCAACCGAGCTTTGATCCGGGGGTTTCCGAATGGGGTAACCTGGCTGGGGTCATGCCCAGTCGCCGGCGCCTGAATTTATAGGGCGTCTGGTGGGTACGCGGGGAAGTGAAACATCTCAGTACCCGTAGGAAGAGAAAACAATTGTGATTCCGTGAGTAGTGGCGAGCGAAAACGGATGAGGCTAAACCGTGTAGGTGTTCAAGCTGGCAGGTGTTGCCTGCGCGGGGTTGTGGGGCGTGTCTTGTTGGGGCTGCTGACCTGGCGGGAAGTGATAAACCGTTGCTGAAGTTGAAGGGTCTGGAATGGCCTGGCGGAGCGGGTGATACCCCCGTAGACGTAAGGTGACGGCTTCCTTGACATGTTTCCCCGAGTAGCATGGGACTCTAGAAATCCTGTGTGAATCTGGCGGGACCACCCGCTAAGCCTAAATACTCTCTGGTGACCGATAGTGAACCAGTACCGTGAGGGAAAGGTGAAAAGTACCCCGGGAGGGGAGTGAAATAGTTCCTGAAACCGGGTGCCTACAATCCGTCAGAGCCTGGGTCGTCTCCTTGTGGGGCGGCGGTGGGTGATGGCGTGCCTTTTGAAGAATGAGCCTGCGAGTTAGTGGTGCGTGGCGAGGTTAACCCGTTGTGGGGGAGCCGTAGCGAAAGCGAGTCCGAATAGGGCGTCACATCTTTTGGGTGTGGTAGTCGCGTGTCCTAGACCCGAAGCGGAGTGATCTACCCATGGGCAGGGTGAAGCGCGGGTAAGACCGCGTGGAGGCCCGAACCCACCGGCGTTGAAAAGCCGGGGGATGACCTGTGGGTAGGGGTGAAAGGCCAATCAAACTCCGTGATAGCTGGTTCTCCCCGAAATGCATATAGGTGCAGCGTCGCGTGTTTCCTACTGGAGGTAGAGCACTGGATGGTCTAGGGGGCCGACAAGCTTACCGAAATCAGCCAAACTCCGAATGCCAGTATGGTGTAAGCGCGGCAGTGAGACTGCGGGCGATAAGGTTCGTGGTCGAGAGGGAAACAGCCCAGATCACCAGCTAAGGCCCCTAAGCGTTCGCTAAGTGGAAAAGGATGTGGAGTCGCCGTGACAACCAGGAGGTTGGCTTAGAAGCAGCCATCCTTGAAAGAGTGCGTAATAGCTCACTGGTCAAGTGATTCTGCGCCGACAATGTAGCGGGGCTCAAGCGAATCGCCGAAGCTGTGGCGCCGACATCTCTTTGGGGGTGTGGGTGGGTAGGGGAGCGTCGTGTGGCGTGTGAAGCAGCCGGGTGACCGAGTTGTGGATGCTATGCGAGTGAGAATGCAGGCATGAGTAGCGAAAGAGGGGTGAGAAACCCCTCCGCCGAATGACCAAGGGTTCCAGGGCCAGGCTATTCCGC
Source organism: uncultured Actinomycetota bacterium (assembly GCA_963720325.1). GTDB lineage: Bacteria > Actinomycetota > Actinomycetes > Propionibacteriales > Actinopolymorphaceae > Thermasporomyces. The sequence goes on from CAVRFE010000002.1 coordinate 683,352, forward strand.
CCTGGGTAAGTCGGGTCCTAAGGCGAGGCCGACAGGCGTAGTCGATGGATAACGGGTTGATATTCCCGTACCGGTTGTGTTGCGCCCATGCCGAGGCCAGTGATGCTAAGTTTCTGATCCTGTGTCATGCCCTTCGGGGCGTGGTGTGGGGGATGAGACGACCCGATCTGGTAGTAGGCAAGCGATGGGGTGACGCAGGAGGGTAGCTTTACGCGGCGATGGTAGGCGCAAGCTGAACCGCGGGCAAGGATGTAGACCGGGGCGTTGGTAAATCCGCGCTCTATACAGGTTGAGATCTGATGCCGAGCCGATTGAGGCGAAGTAAGTGATCCCATGCTGCCGAGAAAAACCTCTAGTGAGTGACATAGCCGCCCGTACCCCAAACCGACACAGGTGGTCAGGTAGAGAATACCAAGGCGATCGGGTGAACCGTGGTTAAGGAACTCGGCAAAATGCCCCCGTAACTTCGGGAGAAGGGGGACCGAAGCCGTGACGGCACTTGCTGCCGGTAGCGGTGGAGGTCGCAGAGACCAGGCCCAAGCGACTGTTTACTAAAAACACAGGTCCGTGCGAAGTTGTAAGACGATGTATACGGACTGACGCCTGCCCGGTGCTGGAACGTTAAGAGGACCCGTTAACCCTTCGGGGTGAAGCGGAGAATTTAAGCGCCAGTAAACGGCGGTGGTAACTATAACCATCCTAAGGTAGCGAAATTCCTTGTCGGGTAAGTTCCGACCTGCACGAATGGCGTAACGACTTGGGCGCTGTCTCAACCACGGACCCGGCGAAATTGCACTACGAGTAAAGATGCTCGTTACGCGCAGCAGGACGGAAAGACCCCGGGACCTTTACTACAGCTTGGTATTGGTGGTCGGTTCGGTTTGTGTAGGATAGGTGGGAGACTGTGAAACCTGGACGCCAGTTCAGGTGGAGTCAACGTTGAAATACCACTCTGATCGTACTGGCTGTCTAACCTCGAACCATGATCTGGTTCAGGGACAGTGCCTGGTGGGTAGTTTAACTGGGGCGGTTGCCTCCCAAAAGGTAACGGAGGCGCCCAAAGGTTCCCTCAGCCTGGTTGGCAATCAGGTGTCGAGTGTAAGTGCACAAGGGAGCTTGACTGTGAGACCGGCGGGTCGAGCAGGGACGAAAGTCGGGACTAGTGATCTTACGGTGGCAGGTGGAAGCGCCGTGACTCAACGGATAAAAGGTACCCCGGGGATAACAGGCTGATCTTGCCCAAGAGTCCATATCGACGGCATGGTTTGGCACCTCGATGTCGGCTCGTCGCATCCTGGGGCCGGAGCAGGTCCCAAGGGTTGGGCTGTTCGCCCATTAAAGCGGTACGCGAGCTGGGTTTAGAACGTCGTGAGACAGTTCGGTCCCTATCCGCTGCGCGCGTAGGAGACTTGAGAAGACCTGTCCCTAGTACGAGAGGACCGGGACGGACGAACCTCTGGTGTGCCAGTTGTTCTGCCAAGAGCACTGCTGGTTAGCTACGTCCGGACGTGATAACCGCTGAAAGCATCTAAGCGGGAAACACACTTCAAGATGAGGTCTCCCACCGGAACAACCGGGTAAGGCCCCCAGCAGACCACTGGGTTGATAGGCCAAAGGTGTAAGCGAGAACTAACGACTCGTTCAGCCGACTGGTACTAATAGGCCGAGGACTTGTCACACCACCACAACAAACAAGAAGACACCAACAAATGCGTTGGTGCCCGCGTCCACTATGCGGATCTGAAAAAACAAACACCCCCGGGGCACCCCCGCCAACAAACAACGGACCCGGCGGCAGCCACACACAGACCTCAGCACCACAGCTCTTACAGAGCAACAGCGGCACAGCTTCACCGACAACAACAGAGCTTTTCTACAACACCACAGACGTCACGGCGGTCACAGCGAAGGGGAAACACCCGGTCCCATACCGAACCCGGAAGTTAAGCCCTCCAGCGCCGATGGTACTGCAGGGAAACCCCTGTGGGAGAGTAGGACACCGCCGGACACACACCACGAAGGGCCACCCCACAAGGTGGCCCTTCGTGACATTCACAGGCAGTTTAAAGGCGCTATCGCGGGCGTCACGTGCTGGGAAATTCAGCGCACGTTCGCGCAGCGGATTGTGGCGCGCTGGAATTCTGTACACGTCCGCGCAGCGGATCTAGGCGCGCTGCGGAGTCCGGACCGCCGTCCACCGGTAGAAGTCGTGTGCGATGCCAAGGCGCTTCGTGCGGTATCCCGCGGAGCTGCCAGGCAGGAGATGCTCGACCGGATGGCTCCCCCGCAGGATCGCGGGATCGAGTTCGCTGGTGATGACCGGGCGTACGACCAGAGGTCGTCGGTGGGCACCGGCTGGAACCCGCCCCATCGCCCGCCGCACAGCCAGCGTCCCCTGCGGACCGAGCAGGCGCATCGTCTGTGCCCGCATGGCGAGCTTGCTGGCCTGGACCTGTTCGGCCCGGCTGGAACGGTGGCCACGGAACGTGTCGGACAACTGGGCCAGCACTTCCGCGGCCGCGGCCGCACCGGAGGGTGGTGCCAGCCGTGCGCACTGGTCGGTCAGGGAACGCCGCAGGGCAGGGTCCAGGAGCTGCCGCACGACGTTCGCCACGGCGTAGGCGGTGGTGCTCTCCGCTCGGAGGGCGAGGCCGGCGGAGGCGAGGTAGCCGGCGCGCCCGTGCTGGTCGTCGGTCGTACGGGTGGCCGGGACGAGCAGGGTGGGCACCCGCGCTGGCAGGAGCTCGTGCACCGCGTTGTAGCCCGCTTCACTGACGGCGGCGTCGAAGGCGGCCAGGTAGTGCGCGAGGGGATAGACGTCCACCAGGGGACGCAACCGGGCCCGCTGGTCGGCCGGCAGTCCGCTCCAGGCGCCGGGACCGCCGGTGACGGCGACCTGCCAGTCGGGGTCGGCGAGGAAGACCTTGACCGCGGCCGACACGATGCCGGGATCGCTCGACCCCACACCGCCCAGGGTCACCAGGGCGGCCGGACGACTCGGATCGAGCCCGAGCGCGGCCGCCGCCTGAACCCGGGACAGCGCCCGCCGGCCCGCCGCCACGTTGATCGGTGGGACGCGCACCGCGTCCGTCAGGTCAGCTGTCGCGCCCTTGTCGGCGGTCGAGGCGAGGTCACCGGGTTCGATGACGAGATCGAAGAACGGCGTCGCCGCGAGCGCCTGGTGGTTGGCGCGCGGCCGCCACATCCCACGGCGAACCCAGACGAAGGCGACGCCGGGATGCGCGTGCCTAACCTGCAGCATCCCGAGATAGGGGGCCACGCCGTCGAACACGAAGACTCCCGCGTGGGTTTCCTCGAGCAGTGCGCTGATCCGGCGGCCGAGATAGTCGTGCCAGGAGCTGTGCGGCATCCAACCGCGCTGATGACTCGGGCAGTATTCGGCCCGCAGTCCCTGTCGGGCGACGACATGGACCGCCTGCGACAACGAGAAGATGATCGGCTCGAGCGAACCCGACAACGCGTGCGCAACGGCCGTCTGCCGGGCAAGGTGGCCCATGCCGGTGCCATTGGTGGTCGCGAGGACGATACGCCGGCGCGCATGTCCGGCCATCACCAGACATCCCGCCGACGCTGCACGCCGGAGCAGATGCCCGACCCAGATGACGACGAAACCCCTGTGCTGTAAGGCCATTTGCGACGTGCGGCGCGGCGCCCGGGTCGGCGCCAGGTCAGCCGTGCGCAGGTTGCGGAGCGTCCACCGTCCAGTCGTACGACGCGTATGCGAGCGCGAGTCGGCGGGCGAGATACCGCGGCGTGCTGTCGGGCAGAACATGCTCGACCGGATGGCTGCCGCGCAGAACAGTTGGATCGAGGTCGTTGGTGACGATCGGCCGCACCGCGAGCGGACCGTCAGGGGCGGTGCCGGCCGGTCGCCGCAGCCCGCGTCGAATTCGCGCCATGCCGGCTGGCCCGAGCATGCGTACGACGGAACTTTGTGCCGCCAGGCCCGCGACCTGAGCCCGTTCGGCGACCGACACCCGATGCCGGACGAAACTGTCCTCGAGCTCGCGAAGTATCCGTGCCGTCGCCGCCGCCCCGGTCGGCGCCGGAAGCCGGGAACACGCATCCGACAGGGACGCCCGAACCGCCGGGTCCAAAAGACGTCGTGCGCTAGCCGAGATCGACTCCGCAGAACGCTCGTCCGCGGACAAGGCCAGGCCGGCGGCGGTGAGGGCGTCGGTGCGAGCCTGCTGGTCGTCGATGCCGGTGGCGAAGTTGGGCACCAGCACGGTCGGTACGCCGGCCTGGAGCAACTCGTGCACCGCGTTGTATCCGGCCGCGCTGACGGCGGCGTCGAAGGCCGAGAGGTACCGGGCCAGCGGGTAGACATCCACCAGCTGGTGGACGCGCGCACGACCCCCGCCGGCCAGAGCCGGGTCGGACACCGACGAGCCGGGAGTGACCACCACCTGCCAGCCCGGCGTCGACGCGACCGACTGGAGGGCGGCCGCGGTCGGCCCCGCGGTGTCGTTGATCGCCCCGACGCCCAACGCCACGAGAACGGTCCGGCGATCCGGATCGAGACCGAGGGCGGCAACTGCCTCAGCGCGTGGCAGCGGCTGGATCGCTTCCTGCACGCAGATCGGGGGTACGCGGGTCGCGTCGTGGCGGCGTGCTGTCGCGCCAACGTCGGCGCCGGTGGCGATCTCGCCGGGCTCCAGGATCAGGTCGAAGAACGGCCCCGCGGCCAACGCCCGCTTGTTCACGCCATGTCGCCACATGCCGCGGCGTACCCACACGAATGCGGTGTCGAGATGGTCGAGCCGCGCCCGAAGTAGACCGGCGTAAGGCGCCACCCCGTCGAAGACCACGATCCGAGCGCCGGTCTCGTCCAGCACGGCGCTGAGCCGCTCACGGAGGTAGTGGTGCCACGCTGCGGGCGACATCCAGTTGCGCCGCTGGCTGGGGCAGTACTCCGCCCGCAGGCCGTGCTGCGTCACCAGGTGGACGGCCTGGGACAGCGAGAAGAGGACCGGCTCCATTGGTGCGGGCAGCGCCAGTGCCACCGCCGTCTGGCGGGCGAGGTGGCCCATCCCCGTTCCGTTGCTGGTGACAAGGAGGACGCGGCGGGAAGTCCCGTTCACCGCACCGGCGGACCTGACCTTGAGGTGCCGAGCCACCGGGCGACGATCTGCGCGATGCGTTCACCGGCGTGTCCGTCCCACAGGGGTGGTACCGGCCAGTCCTCGAGCCGGCCGCGTTCGGCGACGGCCTGGAGCTCGTCGGCGAGGGTGTCGGTCTTCACCAGCTTGTTGGTTCCGTGCGTGATGGTCACCGGGCGTTCGGTGCTGGGGCGCAGCGTGAGGCACGGTACGCCGAGCACGGTGGTCTCCTCCTGGACACCGCCGGAGTCGGTGAGGACGGCCGCCGCACCACGCACGAGCGACATGAACTCGACGTACCCCAGCGGGTCGACGACCCGGATGCCCGGGTGATCGGTGAAGCCGAGCTGGAGCAGCCGCTCCCGCCCCCGCGGGTGCAGGGGTATGAGGATCGGCATCAGCCCGGCGCACTTGTGCATGGCCTGGACCAGGGCGCGCGCCTTCGCGTCGTCGTCGACATTGGCGGGCCGGTGCAGGGTGGCGACCGCATAGGTGGCGGGCAGGCCGTGACTGCCGCGCGCCGTCTCCGCGTCGAACCGGTCGAGATGGGCGAGCAACGTGTCGATCATCGGGTTGCCGACGAGATGGATCCGGTCGGCGGCCACGCCCTCCCGGGACAGGTGCGCGATCGCGTCCGGGCTGGTCGCGAACGCCAGGTCGGAGAGCGCGTCGGTGACCTTGCGGTTGATTTCCTCCGGCATCGTCACGTCGAAGCTACGCAGGCCGGCCTCGACATGTGCGACCGGTACGCCGATCTTGGAGCAGACCAGCGCCGCCGCCAAGGTGGAGTTGACATCGCCGTAGACCACAACCAGGGAAGGGCGTTCGCGCAGGAACAGCTCTTCCAGTGCCACCATGACCGCGGCCGTCTGAGTCGCGTGCGAGCCGGAGCCAACCCCCAGGTTGATGTCTGGCCGCGGCAGGTCGAGCTCGCGGAAGAACACCTCGGACAGCTTGTCGTCGTAGTGCTGCCCGGTGTGTACCAGCTTCTGCTCGACGCCAAGGTCCCGGAGGCCGGCGATCACCGGCGCCGCTTTCGGGAAGTTCGGGCGGGCACCGGTGATATGGACGACGCTCACGTCTACAGACCTCCGTAGTGACTGCTGGTTCCGATGGCGGCGGCAGACGCACAAGATACCCGGCCCACCGAGGCGCCCCGTGCAGCGGCGTTGGACGCCCGCGGAGCCAGCCCCTCCCGAACGGTCATGGTTGGAGTATTTCCCTCCAGCGACCTTTTCACCGCAAAATCACCAGCCGAGCCGCGCGTGCATGACGGGACAAAAACGCCGCGTCGTCGGCCTCAGGCCCGGGTGTCCCAGGTGACGTCGGGATCCGGCACGGGGATCGAGCTGATCAGCAGCTTCGAGTAGTCGTGCTGGGGGTTGTCGATCACCTGCTGGGTGTCTCCGCGTTCGACGATCGCGCCCTGGTAGAGGATGCAGATCTCGTCGCCGATCTGGTACGCCGTGGACAGGTCATGGGTGATGTAGAGGAACGAGATGCCCTGCTCGTCCCGCAGCCGCAGCATGATGTCGAGGATCATCGCCCGCAGGGACGCGTCGACCATCGAGACCGGCTCATCGGCCACGATCAGCTTGGGTTTGAGCAGGTAGGCCCGGGCCACCATCAACCGCTGCCGCTGGCCGCCGGAGAGCTGGTGCGGGTGCTTGTCGAGCACCTCGTCCCCCCGCATTCCGACGACGAGCAGAGCCTCCTCGATCAGCTCGCGCGACTCGCTCCTGGAGGAGCTGAGGCCGAAGCGCTTGATCGCGACGTCGAAGACATGCCGGATCCGATAGAACGGGTTGTAGACCCCGAACGGGTCCTGGAAGATCGCCTGGACCTCGCGGCGATAGGTCAGCCAGCTGCGCTTGTCGAGCTTGCCGATGTCGCGGCCGCGGTAGAGCACCTGGCCCGACGTCAGCGACACGAAGCCGAGGATCGCGTTGGACAGTGTCGTCTTGCCGCTACCACTCTCGCCAGCGACGGTGGTGATCGTCGCCGGCCCGGTGCCGAGTGTCAACGACACGTTGTCAAGCGCCCGGGTCTGCTCCTTGGCCTTGTGGTAGGTCTTCGTGGCGTTGCGTACGTCGAGGAGAGGTTCGGCAGGCGCCTGCGTGGGTGCGGACCTCTCGGAGACCGACTGCTGGGGTTCAGACATCGACCCGCACCTCCTCGTCTCCGAGCCGGCCCTCCTCGATACCGGAGTCGGCGACCAGATGGCCGGGACTCACCTCCAGCATCTGCGGAGTGGGGCGAGGCGTGCGCAGGTCCGGCGTACGAATGTCCTTCACCACAAGGGGCTTGCGTTCCTTGATCGACGGAATCGAGGCGATCAGGTGCCGGGTATAGGGGTGCTGGGGATCCCGGAGCACCTGCCGGACAGGTCCTATCTCCACGATGTTGCCGGCGTACATCACGGCGATCCGGTCGACCAGCTGAGCCTGCAGAGCCATGTCGTGTCCGATCAGGATCATCGAGCTGTTCATGCGCTTCTTGACATCGAGCAGGGTCTGCGCGACCGTCCGCTGGACGACGACGTCCAGGGCACTGGTGGGCTCGTCGGCGATGATGAGCGCCGGGTCGAGGGCGATCGCCATCGCGATGCAGACCCGTTGCTTCATCCCGCCGGACAGCTCGTGCGGGTAGAGGTCGTACACCCGCGCCGGAAGCTGCACCAGCTCGAGCAGATGCAGGATCCGTTCCTTGCGGACCTTCCGCGTGCGTTTGCCCTCGTGCGTTTCGAGCGCGTCTCCGATTTGTTCGCGTACGCGCATCACCGGGTTGAGCGAGTTCATCGAACCCTGCGGGATCAGCGCGACGTCACGCCAGCGCTTGCGTCGCAGGGCGGCTTCGGGCAAGGCGAGGAAGTCCTCGCCGTTGACCCGGACCGACCCCTCGACGATCCGACCAGGTGGCGAGGTCAGCCGCAGGATCGCCATCGCCACGGTGGACTTGCCCGAACCCGACTCGCCGACGAGCCCGAGGGTCTCGCCCTCGGCGACGCTGAACCCGACGCCGTTGACCGCGATGACGTCGCCGTGGCTCGTCTCGTAGTGCACGCGCAGGTCGCGTACTTCCAGGACCGCGCTCATGCAGTGCTCCCTTCGCATGAGTGCTGCGGTGCCTCACTCCGGCACACCTCGTACCTCGGCGCACCTCCGCGGGGGCTCCTCGCACTCATGCAGTGCTCCTTTCGCATGAGTGCTGCGGTGCCTCACTCCGGCACACCTCGTACCTCGGCGCACCTCCGCGGGGGCTCCTCGCACTCATGCAGTGCTCCTTTCGCATGAGTGCTGCGGTGCCTCACTCCGGCACACCTCGTACCTCGGCGTCCCCGCGTGGGGGCTCCTCACACTCATGCAGTGCCCTTTCGCGTTCTCGCGCCCCGAAGCCGCGGGTTGGCCACCTCGTCCAGGCCGATGGCGGTGAGGAAGAGGCCGATGAAGATGACCATCAGCACCAGCGTGGGGAATCCCCACCACCACCACATGCCCCGGAGGATGGCCGAGCCGGCGATGGCGTTGGACACGGTCATGCCCAACGTCGGGATCCGTTGCGGCCCGAGCCCGAGTGCCTCGAGCCCGACGGCGGCGAGGATGCCGCCAGATGCCGCGCCGATGAAGCTGGCAGCGAGGTACGGCAGGAGATTGGGCATCATCTCTCGGAACATGATGTCCGGCGTGGACAGTGCCGACAGCCGTGCCATTCGGACGTAACCCTGTTCGCGCATGGACAGCACCTGGGCCCGGATCAGCCGGGTCGGCCCCGCCCATGCGAAGAGCGCCACGATGAGCGCCATCGTCGTGACGTCCATCTGGCGTACGTACGCGGCCACGACGATCAGGATGGCCAGCGACGGGATGGTCAACGCGGTGTCGGAGGCCGTCCTGATGACTGAGTCGACCGCACCGCCGAGATAGCCGGCGGCGAACCCGAAGACGATGCCGATGGCCATGCTGGTGACACCGACGATCAGCCCGACCTGCAAGGTCGTCGGACCACCGACGACCAACAGGGCCAGCAGGTCTCGGCCGCTGTTCTCCGTACCCAGCGGATGGGCGAGCGTGCCACCGGACATCCAGAACGGCGGCAGGTTCAGCGGCGAGCTTGCCGCCCGGGCGAGGGTGGTGTCGGCCACCAGGTGGCCGATCCCGGTGAGTGCCAGGACGCCGACGACCATGGCGGCGCCGGTCAGCAACTTGGGGTTGGTCCAGGGGGAGGAGGGCCGGCGGGCCGCAGCCGTGTCGGCGCCCTCCTGCAACTGGGTGACGGTGGTCGGGTCCATGGTCACCGCCTCTCGTAGGTGATCCGGGGATCGAGCAGCGGATAGAGCAGGTCGATGATGAGCACCGCGGTGACCGTCGTCAGGATCAGGATGAACACGATTCCCTGCATGACGGTGTAGTCGGCGTTGGAGATCGCCTGGTAGAGCAGGGCGCCAACGCCGGGATAGCCGAACAGGTACTCCACCAGTACCGTGCCGCCGACGATGCTGCCGATGCCGAGGACCAGCGCGGTCACCTGCGGCAGGATCGCGTTGCGGACCTCGTAACGGAACAGGATGTCGAGCGGGCGCAGGCCCTTGGCCCGGGCCAGCGTGAGGTAGTCCTCACCGGCCACCGTGATCATCATGCCGCGCATGCCGAGCGCCCAGAAACCCATGCTGGCAAGGACGATCGACAACGCCGGCAACGTGCCGTGCTGGATGACACTGTTCACGAAGAGCAGGTTGAGCCCGGGCGTGAGCTCACTGCGGTAACCGCCGGCGATCGGGAACAGCCGCAACGCGAACACGAACACGTAGATCAGCAGTAGGCCGAGGATGTAGAACGGAATGGCGGTGAACGTCAACGACAGCGGCAGGAAGACCCGCAGCAGACCAGGCGTACGACGCCATGCCATCAGTGCCCCGATCAGCGTGCCGGCCAGGAACGACAGCACCGTGGAGATCGCCAGCAGCCCGATCGTCCACGGCAAGGCCCGGCCGATCATCGTGCCGGCCTCGATCGGAAACTGCGCGAGCGAGTAGCCGAAGTCGAAGGTCACCAGGCTCTTCAGGTAGCTGAGGTACTGCACGATCAGCGGGTCGTCCAGGCCGAACCGGGCCCGCCAGGCCGCGATCAGCTGGGCGCTGCCCTCGACGTAGCCGGCCTGGGAGGTGATCCGGGTGATCATCGCCCCGACCGGATCGCCAGGCGCGAGCCGGGGTATGAAGAACATCAGCGTGGCACTCGTCCAGATGGTGAAGAGGAACATCGCCACCCGGCGGATCACATAGCCGGCTGTGAGTCCGCGCACGAAGCCGCCTTTCCGTGTGTTGCCGTGTCGTTCGACTGTCCTGCCTGGCCGTACGCCCTACGCACTGGCCGGCTTGAGGTTGTGGATGATCTTGTGCGCGTTCCCCCAGTCGAGCGTGGGCTGCAGGTAGTTGTCCTCCTTCGTCGCCCAGCCGGTCCAGTACGTCGTGTCGAACGCGTACAGCTTCCGAGCGTGAGCCACTGGGATGAACGGAAGGTCACGCAACCACGCTCGGGCGGCGTCGACGAACGGCTGGTCGACCGCCGCGTCGCCAAGTGGCAGGTTGGCGAACTTGTCGACCTGCTGGCTGTAGGCGGTGTTCTTCCAGCGGATCGCGTCGTATGAGGCACGCTTGCCGACATCGACCACCCACTTGGCCTGGAACAACTGCATCGAGAACCATGGTTCGGTCACCGAGCCGCAGGCACTCCAGTCGGCGGCGCACTCGAACCTGCCATGAGCGAGGTTTTCGCCCCACGTCGCGATGGCGATCTTGCGGACGGTCGCGTTGATGCCGACCCGTTGCAGTTGCTCGCCGACGACCTCCGCATAGCGCCAGATCTCGATGAAGTCCGTGGGTGCGTCGATCTGGATCTGGAGTTCCTTGCCGCCCTTCTTGTAGTAGCCGTCGCCGGTCCGGCTGTAGCCCTTGGACTCGATGATCTCCTGCGCCTTGTCGGGGTCGTGGGTCAGGATCGGGTACTCCTCGAACAGACCCGCCTGCTCCAGCTTCGTGACGTACTCCTGCATCGGCGGGTAGTCGGGGAAGAAGAACCGCGCGGGTGTTGTCGTGCCCTCGTAGGCGACCCTGACGACTTCCTCCCGGTCGATCGCGTGGTTCAGTGCCCACCGCATCTCCCGGTCGTTCCACGGCGCGACCGTGTTGTTCGGCGAGATCAGCCGGGTGCACGGGTCGGTCCAGGCGAACGGCTTGTCCGGCAGCCAGGAGATGATGCCGTCGTTGCGCGCCTTGAGGCTGTCGAACGCGCCGGCGGTGAGGTCCGCGATGCTGTCGAGCTGCCGGTCGGCCGCCCGGGCGACCCGGACCTCCTCGGTCTCGTTGACCACGAACTCGATCTTCTCCGGCTTCGGCAACGGCTTGAAGCTGGTCTTGGCTCCCCACCAGTCGTCACGACGTTCGTACGTGTACTTCGTGGAGCCTGCCGAGGTGAGCTTGTACGGGCCCGTGTGCAAGGGCAGGCCCTGGTCCGGGTCGTAGTTCTTGAACTTGACCGGGTCCTTGCCCTTCCAGATGTGCTCGGGCACGATCGTCACGCTGCCGTGGATCTTGACCGAGAAGTAGTCGAGCTGGAACCGCGGGTTCGCCTTGGTGAGGGTGAAGGTCACCGTGGTCGGGTCGACCTTCTCGACGGTCTTGACCCACTCCTGCATGGCAGGACCGTTGCCTGGGAGCTCCGCGCCACGCTCCTTCAGCATGTTGATGGTGAAGACGATGTCGTCGGCGTCGTAGGCCTCGCCGTCCGACCAGGTGATGCCGTCGCGGATCTTGAGGGTCCACACCGTCGCGTCGTCGTTGGAGGTGAACTCCTCGCCCAACCACGGCTCGATCTCGCCGCTCTCGTAGTTAAGGATGAAGAGCGGCTCCATCAGCACCTGGTGGAAGCCGGCGTTGACGGTGAAGCCGGGTACGTACGGGTTCCACAGGTCGGGGCTCTCCACCCGGCCGCCGTGGAAGTCGAGGATGAGCGTCTTGGCGCGCTCCCCGCCGCCTCCGCCCCCGCCGCCGCCACCCGGGCCGCCGCCTCCAGGTCCCGCGCCTTCGCAGGCCGCGAGGAACGCGCTGATGCTGGCGAACGCGACCCCGCCGACCGCGGTGTTGTGCAGGAACGACCGCCGGGTCAGGCCGCCAGAAGTGCCGGAACCACCGGAGCCGCTGCCGGGCCGTCCGGTCGTTGTGATGTCGCCTCCGGTGGGTCGACGGGTGGACCGCCCGGTGCTCCGTGGCGCGTCGGTGTGCTCCATTGCTCCGACCTTCCTTGATCGAGATTGTCGTGCGGGCGGTGGCTGCGGTCCGTTCCTTCGCTACGACCGGGCCCGAAGCGCCGCGCCGACCACATGTCGTACGCCGGCGAGATGGGACCGCATCAGGCTGGCCGCCTTCGCCGGTTCGTGCCCGGCGATGGCGGTGAGGATCGCAAGGTGTTCGGCGTGATCGGCCCGGCGGTCGCCGTAGAGCCGCAGGATCTGCTGCTGCTCCGCCTCATAGATGTCGACGATCGTGTCGATCATCTCCGCGAGGACCGGGTTGCCGGCGGTGTGCGCGATCGCGCGGTGGAACGCCATGTTGGAGGCGGACAGTGCGGCGTCGTTGCTCAACGCGGCGCTGGCCTGGTCGAGGATCGCGCGGAGTTCGGCGATCTGGTCGGGGGTCTCCGCCTGCGCGGCCATCTCCGCGAGGTGCGGCTCGATCAGCTCCCGCGCGGCCAGCAGGTGGAGGATCGTCTCGTGGGCGAGCCCGCGGTGGTTCGGGTTGGCGAGGATGAGCCGGGAGACGTCGCGGACGTAGACGCCGGAGCCATGGCGGATGTCGAGGGTCCCGGTCGCCTCGAGCCGCCGCAGGGCTTCGCGCAGGGTCGGTGTCGCGACCGCGAAGCGTGCCGCCAGGTCCCGGGCCGACGGCAGCCGGTCGCCCGCGCCGAGCCCCTGGCTGCGGATCAGGTCGAGGATGCCCTCGGCAACGTCGTCGAGCAGTTGCCTGCGGACGAGCGCTGCTGGCGGTGTGGCACCGCCGGGACGGGTCGGCACAGTCGAGCCTCGAGAGTGGGTGTCGCATGACTGGTGACTAGATCTCTATGTCATTGGGCCCTGGCAGCCTGGGACCGTCACCACCGCGCGTCAAGAGCCTGCACCCGACGGTGGCCGGGTTCGGTCTCGCTTATGCGATGCGGGATGAATCCGCTCCTGGGTCCGAGATTCCGAACGTACGCATGTGCGGCATTTGCACCGGTGTCCTGTCGCCTCGGTGGAGGTGCCGTGATCTGCGGCTGCGAAGCGGGTGGCCAGGGGGCTACGAGGAAGATAACGTTTTGGTAACTCTCATCTGAGCCCCTCCCTTTTGGCCGATCCGGCCCAACACCCGCCCCTAGAGTCCTGTGGGTGTATGACCTCGCTGTCGTCGGTCTCGGTTACGTCGGCCTGCCACTGGTGCGGGAGGCCAGTCGGGCAGGCCTGCGCGTAGTCGGTATCGACGCCTCTCCTCGTGTTGTCCAGGGCCTGTCGGCCGGGCGTTCCCATGTCGACGACATTTCCGACGCCGACGTGTCCGCCATGGTGAGTTCCGGATTCACGGTGACCACCAACGAGGTCGCGTTGGCCTCTGCGGCCGCCGTCGTGATCTGCGTACCGACCCCGCTGGACGACGATGGTGGACCCGATCTGGCCGCGGTCACCTCGGCCGCGGAGTCGGTTGCCCGACAGTTGCGTCCCGGCATGTTGGTGGTGCTGGAGTCGACGACCTACCCGGGTACGACGGACGAGGTGGTCCGCCCGATCCTGGAGAAATCCGGCCTGGCCGCTGGCAAGGACTTCGCGCTGGCGTTCTCACCGGAGCGGATCGACCCGGGCAACCCGACGTTCGGGCTGCGTAACACCCCGAAGGTGGTCGGTGGGCACACGCCGAGCTGCACCGAGCGGGCCGAGCAGTTCTACGGCAAGATCTGCAACCGGGTCGTACGCGCCAAGGGCACCCGCGAGGCCGAGATGGCCAAGCTGTTGGAAAACACCTATCGGCACGTCAACATCGCCCTGGTCAACGAGATGGCGATCTTCTGCCACGAACTCGGCATCGATCTGCGCGACGCGATTGCCGCCGCGGCGACCAAGCCGTTCGGCTTCCAGGCGTTCTATCCCGGGCCCGGCGTTGGCGGGCACTGCATCCCGATCGACCCCAACTACCTGTCCTACAAGGTGAAGCGGCTCGGCTACCCGTTCCGGTTCGTCGAGCTGGCGCAGGAGATCAACCAGCGGATGCCGGCGTATGTCGCCCAGCGGGTGCAGGACCTGGTCAACGAGGCCGGCCGCTCGGTCAAGGGCTCCAGCGTGCTCATCCTCGGCGTGACGTACAAACCGAACATCGCCGACCAGCGGGAGTCGCCAGCCCGCCCGGTCGCCCGTAGGCTACGCCGGATGGGTGCGCAGCTTTCCTTCCACGACCCCTACGTCGAGCACTGGGAGGTCGACGGCGAGCCGGTGCCCAGGGTCGACTCCCTTGTCGACGGTCTGCAGACCGCTGATCTCAGCCTGCTACTGCAGGACCACGCCGCCTACGACCAGGAAACCCTGCGTACCGCGCGCCTGTTGTTTGACACCAGGGGCGTCAGCGACGGGACGGCCGAGGTGCTCTGATGCCGCCCGGGCTGGGCGCGGAACCCGACGGGCGGGGCTCGTCGGGAGCCTGGAACGACACCGTAGACGCGACCACCGACGGGATGGGCCCGACGGGCGGCGCTGGGGCCAGGCTGCGCGTACTGGTGTGCACGGTCGTTCACCATCCAGAGGACGCGCGCATCCTCCATCGGCAGATCCGCGCCATGCTCGACGCCGGGTACGCGGTGACCTACGCCGCACCGTTCTCCGCGTACGCCACCCAGCCCTGGCCCGAGCTCGAGACGATCGACGTACCGCGGGCCGTCGGCCGGAGCCGCGGCGAAGCCCTGCGCGAGGCACGGCGGGTCCTGCGAGCGCACGCCAAGCACGCCGACGTCGTGCTGCTCCATGATCCGGAACTTCTGCTGATCCTCCCCGGCCTCGGCATTCGCGGCGCCGTCGTGTGGGACGTCCACGAAGACACCGCGGCCGCGCTGGTCACGAAGGGGTGGTTGCCGGGTCTGCTCCGGCCGGTGGTGCGGGCAGGGGTCCGGGTGGTCGAGGACCGCGCCGAGCGCAACCTGCACCTGATCCTGGCCGAGGACGGCTACCGCACCCGGTTCCGGCGGATCCATCCGGTCGTACCCAACACGGTCTACGTCCCCGACACGGCGAAGCCGCCGGGTGCCGAGCGGGTCGTCTACGTCGGTCATCTGTCGGCCGCCCGCGGCGTCGAGGTCATGGTGGAGACGGCCAAGCGGCTCGCGGGTAGCGGTCTCACCATCGACCTGGTGGGCCATGCGGACAGTCAGGCGCGGGTCGCCCTGCAGAAGGCCCAGGCCGAGGGACTGGTGCGCTGGCACGGGTTCATGGCCAACGACCAGGCCATGGCGCTGCTCGACGGTGCCCTCTGCGGCATGTCACTGCTGCAGGACCTGCCCAACTACCGGCATTCGATGCCGACGAAGGTGCTCGAGTACATGGCCCACGGAGTCCCCGTGGTCACCACTCCGCTGCCGTCGGCGGTCTCGCTCATGCACGTGCACCGGTGCGGCCTGGTGGTGCCCTTCGACGACCCGGGGGCGACGGCCGCGGCGGTCCTGCGCCTTCGCGACGACGCGGCGATGCGGACGGAGATGGGAGCCAAGGGCCACCAGGCGGCCCGGCGCGGCTACCACTGGCCGGACACCTCGCGCGACTTCCTGAGCCGGATCGAGTCGTGGGCCAAGGCCGCGCATCCCCACCCCTGCATGACGCTCGGAACGTCCTAGCGCCACTCCGTTCTGTACGCCCTTCAGAACAGGAAGCTGACCAGGCCCAGGATCGTGGCGAACCGTCCGAGCCGGCCGACGAAGCCGACCACCACGAACAGCGGGAACGACACCCTGAGCTGCCCGGCGAGGATCGACAGGATCGCGAAAGGCGGGAAGCCGGAGTACGCCGAGAGCAGCAGGACCAACCCGGCCAGCAGGTGACTACCACCGATCCGCCGCTGCCACCGCTGCAGGGCTGCCTGCCACTTCTCCAACTCGGTCTTCTTCTTGATCCAGCGCCAGTTCAGCGAGCTGCGCCCGAGCAGGAAGTACACGACCTTGCCGACCATCTGCCCGGCGGCCGCGGCAGCTGCCACCGCCCACACGCTGCCCATCGACGCGTCGTCGGTCAGGGCACCCACGCCGCCGACGTAGGCCTCGGCGTTGATAACCGGTACCAGGGCGGACGCGATGCAGTAGAAGAACGTCAGCGCGAGCAGTTTCACGGAACGTACGCCGAAGGCTTCGCCGCGGCGCATGCTCCGGGCAGCGGGAGGCCGAGCCGTCCCAGCCGGATCAGCGACCACACTTTGACCACCAGCAAGGCGACGGCAACAGCCGTGCACAGCGCGACCGACCTGGTAGCGACCATGACGACGGCGACCAGCGAGGAGTTGATCGTCTTGCCGACCATCGACCAGTTGGCCAGCCAGATCGGGCGGTCCACCAGGTCGAAGTAGTTGGGGCTCCGGAGCGGCCAGGCGAGAAATGCCAGCGACAGGAAGCAGTCGACGACCGCGAACTCGAACAGGAAGACCCCGACCGGCAGCGCCATCGACGGGTCGATCCAGACGAAGCCGAGGTAGAAGCCCGCCGCGCACAGGCGGTCGCTCACGATGTCGAAGACCGCACCGGTCCGGGTCTCGGTGTCGGTCAGGCGGGCGAGTGCGCCGTCGGCGATGTCGCCCAACCAGTACACGCCGAGCGCGACGAGCAGCAGGGTCAGCGAACGTTCGCCGGCGGCGACCAGCGCGAGCGCCACCGACAGGGCGGTTCGGACGAACGTGAGCACCGTCGCGGCGGTGACCAGCCGTTCGCGGTCGGGGCGTACGCACCCTTTGTGCCCGCACGCGGCGGCGTTCCTCGCCATCGAGGCCACCCCCCATCGCCTGGTCGCGACTCTCGCCACGACCCTAACCAGCGGGTCAAGGATGGTGACGCCGGGTGGTTGGCGGGGCCGGGGCGCTCAGGACGGCTCGAGCGCGGCGACCGTCCGCTGCGCTGCGTGGCCGTCACCGTACGGCGTGCCACGAGGGATCGTCGGCGCCGGGCGGGTTGCCAGCTCCTTGACGCGGGACAGGTCGGCGTCGAGGACGTTCCAGCCGCCGGCAAGCGTCTCCGTCCACTCCGTCTCAGTCCGCAGAGTCGTGCACGGCAGGCCGAGGAGGTAGGCCTCCTTCTGCAGCCCGCCGGAGTCGGTGACGACGCCCCGGGAGCCCAGGACGGTACGGACCATGTCGGGGTAGGTGAGCGGCGGGACCGGATGGAGGGTGGGGCGCTGCAGCGGGACCGCGTGCGCCTCGCAGCGCGCGACGAGCCGGGGGTGGGCGAGGAGGGCGACAGGGACCTCGAGTCCGGCCAGGGCGTCCAGAATCGCGGCCAGGCGTACCGGATCGTCGGTGTTGTCGGCGCGGTGAACCGTTGCCACCACGAACCCCCGCGGCGCCTCCCGCACGGCGGTCGGCAGGTCGGCGGGCAGCGGGTCGTCGGCCACCGCGTCGCGTACGCGGAAACACACGTCTGTCATCACGTCACCGACGAGGCGGGACCGGGCGGCGAGGCCCTCCCGAGCCAGGTGACCGAGGGCATTCTCCGTCGGGGCGAGCAGCAGGTCGGCGGCGTGGTCGGTGAGGACGCGGTTGTGCTCCTCGGGCATCGACCGGTTGAACGAGCGCAGGCCCGCCTCGAGGTGGGCGAGCGGGAGCCGCAGCTTGACCGCGGCGAGGGCGGCCGCGACGGTGGAGTTGGTGTCGCCGTAGACGAGCACCCAGTCGGGGGCCAGTTCGGCGAGCACCGGGTCGAGGGCGGCCAACATCCCACCGGTCTGCACGCCGTGGCTACCCGAGCCGATGGCCAGCTGGACGTCGGGCGCCGGGATCGCCAGGTCGGCGAAGAAGACCTCCGACATCCTGGTGTCGTAGTGCTGACCGGTGTGGACGATCACGTGCGCGTGTCCGGTCTGGGCGAACGCCGCCGCGACCGGCGCCAGCTTGACGAACTGGGGCCGTGCACCGACCACGCTCACCACCTTCACGGCCGTTACCCTAGCCAACGCCTGACCACCCGGATCTCGTTTGTACGCAGGAGGTTTTCGTGCCGGCCAGTCCGCCCCTGACGATCAGCGTGATCGGCCTGGGCAAGATCGGCCTGCCGCTTGCGGTGCAGTACGCCGGCAAGGGCCACCGGGTGTGGGGCGTCGACATCAACCTGTCCGTGGTCGAGCACGTCAACGCTGGCCGGGAGCCGTTCCCCGGCGAGGCGGAGCTCGACGTACGCCTCAAGCAGGTCGTCGCCAACGGTCGACTGACCGCGACCGCGCACTGGGCCGACGCGATTCCAGGTGCCGACGTCGTGGTGGTCGTGGTGCCGTTGTTCGTCGACGCCGATGGCGCGCCCGACTTCGCGTCGATGGACGCCGCGACCGCCGACCTCGCGGCGGTCCTCTCCCCTGGTACGACGGTGATCTACGAGACGACCTTGCCGGTGGGCACCACGCGTACGCGCTGGAAGCCTGCCCTCGAACGCGGTTCGGGCCTCGTCGAGGGCAGCGACTTCTGGGTGGCGTTCTCACCCGAGCGGGTCCTGACCGGGCGGGTGTTCGCCGATCTGCGCCGATATCCCAAGCTGGTAGGCGGTCTCGACCGCGAGGGGGTCGGCGCGGCGCGGGCGGCCGCGTTCTACGCGGCGGTCCTGGACTTCGACGAGCGGCCCGATCTCGCCCGGCCCAACGGGGTCTGGGACCTGGGCTCTGCCGAGGCGGCCGAGCTGGCCAAGCTCGCCGAGACGACCTATCGCGATGTCAACATCGGGTTGGCAAACCAGTTCGCCCGGTTCGCCGGGGAACGCGGGATCGACATCCACGCCGTCATCGACGCGTCCAACTCCCAGCCGTACAGCCATCTCCACCGTCCCGGCATCGCGGTCGGGGGGCACTGCATCCCGGTCTATCCGCAGCTCTACCTGTCGAACGACCCGTCGGCGACGGTCGTGCGTGCCGCGCGGGCGGCCAACGCGGCGATGCCGGCCTACGCTGTCGACCTGCTGGCGCAGGCGTACGGGGGCTTGGCGGGCGCTCGGGTGGCGGTGCTCGGTGCGGCCTACCGAGGTGGCGTGAAGGAGACGGCCTTTTCCGGTGTGTTCCCAACGGTCGAGGCGCTGGTGGCACGGGGGGCGGTTGCGCTCGTACACGACCCGCTCTACAGCGACGAGGAGCTCGACGCGCTCGGGCTTTCCCCATATCACCTCGGCGAACCGGTCGATGCCGCGATCATCCAGGCCGACCACGCGGACTACCGCACCCTCGACCCGGACGACCTGCCGGGCATCCACGCCCTCGTGGACGGGCGCGCCATCACCGACCCGGACCGGTGGACGGCAGCGGGCGTCGTCCACCGGACCCTCGGGGTTGGGCCACCCGTGCGCCACGGCGATGACAGCGTGACGAACCGCCCAGGGCGCGAGCGACGTCTGGGCGGTTCGTCACGCATCGGCGGGACGGACACGCGGCCCGCCACACACCGACTTGAGGTCGGCGGGACCTAGCCGTTGGCCAGGGCCTGCAACCGGTCGTACGCGCCGTTGAAGGAGTTCTGGTCGAGCGGGCTGCTGGTGTACTGCCAGAAGGTGTGGACGCTCCACCCGGCCGGCAAGGTGCCCGGGCTGCTGGCGTACCGCGCGATCCACAGCGGGTTCGTACCGCCGAACGAGCCGTTGTTTCCGGTGCACTGAGTCCACCAGTCCGTCGTGGAGTAGATGACGGGATCGCGGCCGGTGCGGGCGCGGTACTGGTCGGAGAAGCTGCGGATCCAGCTGACCATCGCGCTGTGCGATAGTCCGTAGCAGGTCGCGCCGTACGGGTTGTACTCGATGTCCAGCGCACCTGGCAGCGTCTTGCCGTCACCGGACCAGCCGCCGCCGTTGTCGACGAAGTAGTTGGCCTGGGTGGCTCCGCTCGTGGTGTCGGGCCGGGCGAAGTGGTAGGCGCCGCGGATCATGCCCACGTTGTAGGAGCCGTTGTACTGCTGGGCGAAGTACGGGTTGGTGTAGTAGGTGCCCTCGGTCGCCTTGACATAGGCGAACCGCTTGCCCTGCCCCCACCACGACGCCCAGTCGACGTTGCCCTGGTGGCTCGCGACGTCCATCCCCTCGACCGTGGCCAGCGCCCCGATCGAGCGCGGGGCGGCCGCACCGGACGCTGCGTCCGTGGCCACGGCCTGCTGGGAGTACCAGCCCATGAACGCCTCGCCCGGCGCATGGATTCCGGCGGCCTGGGCAGCTCGGGTCGGCTGGAGGACGACGGCCGGACCGCTGGCGGTATGGGTCACTTGGTCGCCGACGGATGGGGACGCGGTGGCGGGGGTCATCAGGCCCAGGGCGGCAGTCGTGGCCGCGACAAAACCAGCGGCGACGCCGGACAGACGGGGGAGGGCAGGCAGCGGCCTCACGGGAGCTCCTCAGCGGATCGGAGGGAACGGACCCTGCGCGCACGAGCGGGGAGAGGGTCTGGCCCCCCGTCCGTGCCGGTTCGGATGCTAAGGAGAGATCCCGCGGTCGAACAGACGTGTGGCAGCAAGTTTCCATCTCGCGCCGGACCGATGTGGCTGCTGGCAGGGCAGACCTCGACTTGTCAGAGGTATACGCGCATAGATGCTTGGAAACCTCTGACAACTCTCCGGGGCCGCCGGCAACGCGGGGTACACCGACAACTCCGCAGGGCCCTGCTGACACGTCAGGTGCACCGACAACTCCGCAGGGCGCCTGGCAATGCGTCAGGTCCCCGGGAACCCGGCGGATCCACGCGCAACTCCGCGCCCGACCGGCGAGGTTTCATGATCATGCGTCACCAAGTCGTGTTCCGCCCAAGAAATGAGCCGGTTTTGCGACTCTTGATCATGGTCGCTCGTCTCGCGCGGCAGAGTGCCCGCGCCGGCGGACGTCACCTTCGCGTCAGCTTCTGCAGCTCCTCGTACGAGCCCCTGAAGAAGTTCTGGTCCAACGGGGTGTCGGTGAACTGCCAGAAGGTGTGCTTCTTCCACCCACCGGGCGCCTGGCCGGGTGCCGGGTTGTAGCTCGCGAGCCACAGCGGATAGTTCTTGAATGCCTTCGAGTCCCCGGTGCACTGCTGCCACCAGCTGGCGTTGGAGTAGATGATCGGCGTTCGTCCGGTGAGCTTCGTGTACGTGCGGACGAAGTCGCCGATCCACGCCACGATGTCGTCGGCGGACCGGTTGTAGCACGTGGGCCGGCCGACCGCCTCGCCGAACTCGATGTCGAGCACGCCGGGCAGGGTCCGTCCGTCTGCCTTGCCGCCGCCGCCGTTGCGGACGAAGAACCGTGCCTGTGCCGCTCCGCTCGGACCGTCGGGAAGTGCGAAATGGTAGGCCCCTCGGAGCATGCCTACGTCGCCGGCGCCGCTCCACTGCTCGCGGTAGGTCTCGCTGATGTAGTTGGTGCCCTCGGTCGCCTTGATGAACACGAACCGCTTGCCCTCGTCCCACCAGTGGTTCCAGTCGACCTGCGGCTGGAAGCTGGACACGTCCATCCCACGTACGCGGATCCAGCCGTTCATGTTCACGTGCCGGTCGGGGTCGGTCTTCGGGTTGTGGACTCCACGCCGCCCATCGCCGCCCCGGGAGGCGTCCGAGTCGCCACGCTCGTCGTCGCGTACGCCAGTCCGGTCGCCATCGCCGCGCTCGTCCGCGCGGCCGTCGTCGCCGTCACCGTTGGCGTCCGTACCGCTCCAGTTTCCGTCGCCGCCGTCGGCCGAGCCGGCCTCGGTTGACCCGTCGGCGAGGTTCGTCGTTCCGTCGGCGCTGGCGCTGCCGGAGGGGTGACCCGGGTCGCCCGCCCCGAATCCGGTTCGTCCGTACGACGGCCACGACAGGCTCACCTCCTCGACGCCTCGCCCCCCGGTCTCCGGGGGGTTCTCGTGCGGGAGATGCGTCGCGAACGCCGGGATGGCGATGGCGGCGGTGACAGCAGTGGCGGCGAGGATGGCCGCGGAGGCTCGGAGCCGGGGCCGCTGGCTCATCGGGGTGGGCCTTCGGTGCCTGGGCATTCGGTGCCTGGGGCCTCGCGCCGAAGCAGACGCAGACGACTTCACGGGGGTCTCCTCCGGTCGGGACCTCGGACAGCAACGGCTCGCTGTCACCCGATCGTCGAAGCGCGACTGTGCCGGGCGGAGAACTCTCAGATCCACGCGGGCGCCGCACAACGTGCGGCGCCGAGAACTGCATTCCGGGAGCCGTGTGGTGTTGGTGGTGCCGGTACGGCCCCCGCGGCCGACTCTGCGGATTCTGCGTGACGGGACGCGGCTCCACAACCTGACGCGTCCACATTGCGGAAAGTCGACGTCGGCGGCGGAGTTTTCGCCCCGGACGCAACGCAATGTCCGTACCGCGCGTGTTGAAGACAGATCGGCCGATCTGGGAGGTTGTGCGGCGGAGCGCCTGGAAACCGTCCCGGCTACGGAGCGCCTGGTATCCGTCCCGGCTACGGGGGCGCCTCGTAACCGTCCCGGCGGCGGGTCGTTGGACGGCATGGTTGGACGGCATGGACGAGCACGACATGGGGGTGTTGTGAAGCAGCAGGTGCGTCGCGGCGTCAAGCGCGGCTTCGACGTCGCTCTCGCGGTCGCCGGCCTGGTTGTTCTGGCTCCGCTCGGGTTCGCGGTCTGGTTCGTGGTGCGGTGGCGGCTCGGCACCCCCACGGTCTTCCGCCAGCGCCGGACCGGGCTGGGTGGTCGCCCGTTCTGGGTCCTGAAGTTCCGTACGATGACCGACCGGCGTGACCGCCGCGGCAACCTCCTTCCCGACCACCGCCGCCTGACCCGGCTCGGCCGCCTGTTGCGCCGGCTGAGCCTCGACGAGATCCCGCAGTTGATCAACGTGGTGCGCGGAGACATGAGCATCGTCGGTCCGCGTCCGCTGCTGCCGCAGTACGACCTGTGGTACACCGAGCGCGAACGCCGGCGGTTCGAGGTGCGCCCCGGGATCACCGGCCTCGCGCAGGTCGCCGGCCGCAACACGGTCGGCTGGAGTGACCGGCTCGACCTCGATGTCGACTACGTTGAGCGCCGTTCGCTGTGGCTGGACGCCAAGATCATCGCTCGGACCGTACGCGTCGTGTGCGCGCGTGAGGGTGCCGTCGCCGACCAGCGCTCGTTGATGGCCGACCTCGACGAAGAACGTTCACAGGCGCACACCGACGAGGTCGTCTTCGACTCGGAGTCCCGCCGGCTACTGCGCGCCGCGAGCTGAGCCTCAGTGCCGGCTGGCCCGGATGAGCCAGGTCTGCAGTGGAAAGGCGATGCCGTCGTCGTCGGCGTGCGGTTCGAACGATTCCCGCACGTCGTCGAGCATGCGGTCCATGCGTGCGGCGTCCAGCCCCCGCAGGTGTGGCCCCAGCGGCGAGGCGGCGGCCTGTAGTCGCAGGTAGTCCTCCGCGCTGGCGAACCGTGCCGTGACGACTCCGATGCTGATCCAGATGTCGACGAAGCCAGCGTCGGCCAGGAGCCGGCGGAGCGCGTCGCGGTCGGGCCCGGCGAACGGCATCCGCAGCACGGCCGCCGCCTCCGGACTGGCGTGACGCTGCAGCACCTGGGTAAGGACGGCGAACCCGGGACTGTGCTCCTGCGGCCGCCACACCGCGAGCGCGAGGCGGCCGCGCGGGGTCAGGACCCGGTGCATCTCCCGCAGCGCCCCGGCCTGGTCACCGAAGAACTGCAGGCCCTGTTGGCAGCACACCACGTCGAACGCGGCGTCGGGGAACGGGAGAGCCGTCGCGTCGGCGGTGCGCCAGTCGATCGGGGGCAGATTGCCGCTCGCGGCTGCCCTTGCCACGTCCAGCATGCCGTCGTTGACGTCGGAGCCGGCGACGGTGCCGTCGGCGCCGACCCACCGAGCCGCCAGCCGAGCCACGATCCCGGTACCGCTGGCCACGTCCAGCACCCGCTCTCCCGGCGCGGGAGCGGCCACGTCGAGCAGCAGGCCGGCACATGGCGCGAAGATGGCGGGGACGAGGTGTCGCTCGTACGCGTCCTGGCTCGCACCCTCCAGCTGCCAGCCGGCCGCCGCGGTGGAAGCTCCGCCGCCGGGTGCGTCCTCGGTACGGCCGTCGTCGATCGTCATCGGCCCTCCTCTTCCTGGGCTCGACCGTGCCGGCGGGCGGGGACTCCGACGACCGTGGTCCCCGGCGCGACATCTCGGGTGACGACGGCGCCGGCACCGACATAGGCATGCGCTCCGACGCTCAAGCCCTGCAGGACGCAGGCGTTGGATCCGACCGTGGCCCCCGCGCCGATGTGGACCCCGCCGGCGACGTTAGCGCCGGGAAAGACCGTCGCGAAGTCGTCCAGGAGCACATCGTGGCCGACGCTGGCGGTGTAGTTGACCTGGACGTGGCGTCCGAGCCGGCACGAGGACGAGACGTGTGCCAGTGCCAGTACGACCGACCCGGCACCCACGGTGGTGTCAGGACCGACGACCGCCCGCGGGTGCACGATGGTGCGCGCCTCGAGCCCGCGCTCGTAGAGTGCGCCGGCGAGCCGGCTACGAATCGAGGTGTCGGCGATCGCCACCACGAAGTCGTCGTCGGCCTTGTCCGGATGGACGACCGGCAGACCGCGGATCTCCTGACCTGCACGGGCGTGGTCGCAGAAGACGACCGGTTCGTCCTGGTATGTGGTGCCGCTGCCCGGAGCGCCGTGCTGATCGTCCGACGGAGGCCTACCGCCGCCGGCGAGCACCGCGTCGTACGTCTCACGGCCGAAGCCCCCCGCCCCCACGATGAACAACGTCATGGCAGGTCAGCCTAGGGGCGGAAGTTGATCAACGGTCGACAAACCGGGCAGATGGTGCGGCACTTCCGAGTCCGCGCCCCTGATCAACTCGGCCTGCGTACCCCGGTCCGCGATCTGGGCCGACGTCTCGTTTCGTGGAACGGTCACGCGGCCAGGTAGCATCGCAGGACGTCCTTTCCCGTCCGTTGTCGCCTGCCAGGTGGAGTTCATGCCCGTCGATTACCGCTTGTCGCACCTGCTGGCGCTCGAGGCCGAGTCGATCCACATCATCCGCGAGGTCGCGGCCGAGTTCGAGCGCCCAGGTCTGCTCTTCTCCGGAGGCAAGGACTCCTGCGTGATGCTCCGCCTGGCCGAGAAGGCGTTCCGGCCGGCCCGCGTTCCGTTCGCGATCGTCCACATCGACACCGGCCACAACTTCGACGAGGTGCTTGCGTTCCGCGACCAGCGCATCGAGGAACTGGGACTCCGGCTCGTCGTCGGCTCGGTCCAGAAGGCGATCGACGAGGGCCGGGTGCACGAGCGCCCGGGTGAGACCCGCAACCGGCTGCAGACACAGGTGCTACTCGAGACCGTCGAGGAACACCGTTTCGACGCCCTGCTGGGTGGCGGGCGCCGCGACGAGGAGAAGGCACGGGCCAAGGAGCGGGTGTTCTCGTTCCGCGACGAGTTCGGTCAGTGGGACCCGAAGAACCAGCGCCCGGAGCTGTGGAACCTCTACAACGGGCGGCTCCATGCCGGCGAGTCGATCCGGGCGTTCCCGCTGTCGAACTGGACCGAGCTCGACATCTGGCAGTACATCGCCGACGAGGACCTGGCCATCCCGTCGATCTACTTCGCGCACCGGCGCAAGGTCTTCCTCCGTGACGGCATGCTGCTCGCGGCGTCCGATCTGCTGCCACGGCGCGACGGCGAGGAGCTGATGGAGGAGACGGTCCGCTACCGCACGGTCGGCGATGCCACCTGCACCGGCGCGGTCACCTCGACGGCGGCGACGGTCGAGCAGATCATCGCCGAGGTGGCGACCAGCCGCATCACCGAACGTGGGGCCACCCGCGCCGACGACCGGTTCAGCGAGGCCGCCATGGAAGACCGCAAGCGCGAGGGCTATTTCTAATGGATCTGTTGCGATTCGCGACGGCCGGCTCCGTCGACGACGGCAAGAGCACGCTGATCGGCCGGCTGCTGTACGACTCCAAGGCGATCTTCGAAGACCAGCTCGAGGCGGTCGAACGTACCAGCCGCGACAAGGGGTTCGACTACACCAACCTCGCGCTGCTCACCGACGGGCTCCGGGCCGAGCGCGAGCAGGGCATCACGATCGACGTGGCCTACCGCTACTTCGCGACGCCCAAGCGGAAGTTCATCATCGCCGACACCCCCGGCCACATCCAGTACACCCGCAACATGGTGACCGGCGCCTCCAACGCCGACCTCGCCCTGGTGCTGGTCGACGCGCGCATCGGGCTGGTCGAGCAGACCCGCCGGCACGCGTTCCTGGTGTCCCTGCTCCGGGTGCCGCACCTCGTGCTGTGCGTCAACAAGATGGACCTGGTCGACTACGACCGGGAGGTCTTCGACCGCATCCGCGAGGAGTTCGTCGGCTTCGCCACCAAGCTGACGATCCCTGACCTGCAGGTGATCCCGATCTCCGCCCTCGAAGGCGACAACGTGGTCGACCGTTCGGCGAACATGCCGTGGTACGACGGACCGTCGCTGCTGCACCACCTGGAGAACGTCTACGTCGCGAGCGACCGCAACCTGGTCGACGTGCGGCTGCCGGTCCAGTACGTCATCCGCCCCCAGTCCAACGAGCACCACGACTTCCGCGGCTACGCCGGCCAGGTGCTCGGCGGCGTCCTCAAGCCGGGCGACGAGGTGATGGTGCAGCCGTCCGGCATGACGTCCCGCGTCACCAGGATCGACAGCTCGTCCGGCCCGGTCGAGGAGGCCTACCCACCGATGTCGGTGACGGTGCAACTCGCCGACGACCTCGACATCTCCCGGGGCGACATGATCTGCCGGCCGCACAACGCGCCGCACTGTGCCCAGAACATCGACGCGATGGTGAGCTGGATGGCCGACCGGCCGCTCCAGGTCGGCCAGCGGATCTTCGTCAAGCAGACCACCCGCACCGCCCGGGCCGTGGTCAAGAACCTCCACTACCGGCTCGACGTCAACACACTGCACCGCGACGACACCGCGGACCAGCTCGGCCTGAACGAGATCGGCCGCGTCGATCTGCGGGTGGCCCAGCCGCTCTTCGTCGACGAATACTCCCGTAACCGGACGACCGGCGGGTTCATCCTCATCGACGAGGCCACCAACGTCACCGTCGGCGCCGGCATGGTCGTCGGCGCCAGCTGAACCTTGCCGGCCGCCTGGCTCTGGCTCACAGCGCGGACGCGGCTCCGGCGATGGTCGTGACGCCGACGACGAGCACGAGCGACGACGTGACAACGGGCAGCAGGCGCCCGAGCCTGGGCAGGGCCTTCGCCCGCCGCTCGACCACCGACCGCCCGTGGGCGAGCAGCAGACCGACCCCGCACAAGGTCGCGGCCAGCCCGAGTCCGTAGGCGACCACGAGCACCAGTCCCCACCATGCTCTCCCTAGAGCCATCCCGCCCAGAAGGACCAGCAGCGCCGACGGACTTGGTACCAGTCCACCCGCCACTCCCATCCCGATCAGGCGACCCCGGCCTGTGTGCGCGTGGTCATGGTGATGGGAATGCCCGTGGCCATGCTCGTGCCCCTGCCCGTGGGAGTGCCCGTGGCCGTGGCCATGCTCGTGCCCCTGTCCGTGGGAGTGCCCGTGCGCGTGCAGACCGCGGTGGCGCAAGGCCGCACGCAACAAGCTGATCCCGACGAGAACCAGGAGCACACCGCTCGCGGCGGCCAGCCACGGATAGATCTGTTCCGATGCCGTGGAGGTGATCGTGAGGAAGACGCCGAGTACGACCACTCCCACCGTATGGGTGGCGGCGACAGTGAGCCCGATCACGCCCAGCTGTCGTCTGGTGCCCCGCGAACCGATCGCGTATGCGGCCATCAGGGTCTTGCCATGCCCTGGGGCGAGAGCGTGCATGCCGCCGAGGACGACAGAGGCGAGCACGGCCAAGATCACGAACGGGATGCTCGAACGCCGGTCGGTCACGAACGCCGTGTAGGCATCGGAGATCCGATCCAAGGCGCGCAGTTGCGTGCCTCCCAGGTGGATTCCGCTGGCCTGGTGCCCAATGGCCGGGCCGCCCGGCCGCACGACCAGGGTCGCGTGACGGAGGTCGGGTGGCGACGACAGCAGGTCGTCCGGATAGTCGGTGAGCCGCTCGCTGGCAGACGCCGCAGGCACGTCGCTCGACATCAACGTCGTCCGGTCGCCGGTAGCGGTGACCTCGCGCCAGCCGATCGTGCCCGGGAAGGCGTCGTTCCGTACCCGGACGCTCGTCTCGCCACCGAGGGTCGCGTCGACCGACAGCGAGCACTCAAGGCGTAGCGTTTCGAGCCCAGCCGTCGCCGTCGACAGGGTGAGCGCCGAACGGTGCAGGACCGGCTTCCTGACCCGCTCGGAGATGGTGATCCGCAGGTTGGCGGTCGCGGCCGCACATCGCTTCGCGGCCGTCTCCGGAGCGCAGCCCTGCCCCTTGCAGGTCTGGTAGGTCGGGAGTTCGGCGAGGTCCAGAACGTAGTCGACGTGGATCGCGTCCGGTGTCACCCGCAACCCCACGTGCTGGTTGGTCGCCGCGTTGCCGAGTGGGTGGGCACTGGCCGCGGGCGCCCACAGTACGAGCGCGAGCACGGCGAGCGCGGCCGCCACGATCACCCGCCTCATCGCGCACCGCCCAGGCGGGCCAGGGCCGCCGCCGCACGCCGTGCGTCCAGCGGGGAGAAGTCGGGGTTGAGCGCGAGTGCCCGTTCGAGATCGGCCCGGGCAGGGTCGTCTTGGCTGAGGGCCAGCTCGATCATGCCTTTGTGGTAGGCGAACTGTGCGTTCCGCGTCCCGAGACGCGCGGCCCGCTCGGCATGCACGAGTGCCTCCTTGTCCCGGCCGGCTACGTGTAGGGCCCAGGCACACGCGTCCTCCGCGAACACACTCGGCCTGGTGTCGAGCGCCGAGCGTGCGGCGGCCAGAGCGGCGTCGGCGTCCCCGTGGTCGGCCTCGAACAGAGCGACCTCGAGATCGACGGCCACGCCTTGCTCACGCTGCAGGTCGGTGGCGGCGCGCGCGAGGTCGTACTGCGCGCGGGCCTCGGCGTGCCGGCCGGTGGCGTCGAGCAGCTCACCGTGCCAGCGCAGGTGCTCGATCGTCGGTTGTCGCGTCGCCACCGTGGCGGCCAGGTCGAGCGCCTGGTCGAGGTCACCGCGGGCAGCGCTGACCCGGACCGAGCCGAACATCGCCGGGACATAGTCCGGTTCGGCGGCCAGAGCGGCTCGGTAGTGGCGGCTGGCCTCGCTCAACCGACCGGACGACCACGCGAGATCTCCGAGCAACCCGTGCACGTACGCGAGGTCGGCCGGTGCCAGCAGCTCCGACAACGAGTCGGTGAGCAGCCGCCGCGCCCCGTCGAGATCACCGCGGAGCTCGCGGTGGTAGGCAAGCCGGGCCCGACTCGGCAACCCGGGACGGAGGTTGTCCATCCGTCGTGCCGCGGCCTGTCCCCGGTCGTACTGCCCCAGCTCGGTCAGCGCATCGGTCAGCACGCCGTGGGCGGGGGCACTCTCGGGGTTGACGGCGACCGCGTCGCGCGCGTGGTCGACGGCGGCAGCGAAGTCGTGCTGGCCGGCCGCGAGCGCGCCGAGTCCGACCAGCGCGGTGTCGTTGTGCTTCGGCAGGATCTCGAGCGAGCGCCTGAGCGCGCGCTCGGCCTTTGGGTAGTACGCAGCCTCGCCCGTGACCCGAGCCTGTTCGACGTAGGCGATTCCCAGTTGCGCCCACGAGCGGGCATCCCGCGGCTGGTTGGCGAGCTGCGCCTGGAGGTCCCTGACCTGCGTGTCGGCTGTGGAGTTGCCCGCGAGCGGTGCCGTGGCGCCAGCAGGTCGTGGCGCCACGGACCGTTGCGGCCCTCCGGGTCGGCCCACCGCGGTGGCCACCCCGAGCAGGATGATCGCGAGGCCCACGGTGGCGATGGCCAGCGTGAGCGTTTTCCGGAGGGTCATGACTGTCTACTCCTGCCCTGCGCCGCGGATCGGCTGAACGCGTGGCCGGCGGCGAACCCGCCACTGACCGAACGTCCAACCCACGCCCAGGAGAACGGCAGCGGCCACAACGGCCGCGACCGCGGGCGCCACATTCATCACGAGGTCGGTCTCCGCCGCGGCGGGCTTGGTGGCCAGCCGCGTCGTCTCCTCGCCGGACTCACCGCCGGACTCACCGTCGGGCTCACCGTCGGGCAGCGCGCCGCCCTCGAGTGCCGTGGACTTCTTGTCTGCGTTGCTGTTCGGTGCGTCCGCGCCCCGAGGTGTCGAGCCAGAAGCAGGAAGCGCGACGTAGGGGAAGGTGTCGAGGAACTCGGCATCGTTGGCGTTCACGCCGTCCCCGAGATCCTCGACCGCGTCCGGGTGGTCCGGAAGCAGCACACCCTCGGCGACCTGCAGGGCGATGTCGACGACGTCATCGGTGAGTCGGCGTCCGTTCGGGAAGCCGTTCTTGTCACCGCCGACGACGCCGAGCCGGCTCACGTCCTGGTTCTTGAACGGCGTGGTGTTGAGCCGCAGCATCTCCGCGGCCTTGACCTGTTGCGGCTGGTTCACGCCTTCGACGCCGGTGAGGAACGCGGCGACCAGGTCCTGACGCGGCGACGCCGGCGCCGGGATGTCGTACACCGCCTCCACGACCTTGGGAAGCTCGGGATTGGTGACGAACTTCGCGAACTGGCCGTCGTTGCGCGGAAGCGAGGCGTTGAAGCGGTCCTTGCGATGGTAGGGGATGACCACCTCGTTGACGAGCGGGTTGCCCAGCCGCGAGACCTGGACGTCATGGCCCGAAGAGTTCAGCCTCGACGTCGTGCTCCAGATACCGATGACCGGATCCCCGGAGTCGCCGAGCAGGTCCTTGGTCGGCACCTGCAGAGCGACCGTGTTGACGTTGTATCCCGCCAGGGTGTCGTTCCCGACCTCGGACAGGTCACCGCCGTAGAGCAGGTCGAAGACGCGCAGGTCGAGGAAGAACGGGTCTTCCGCCTGCCCGGCGAAGGACTTACCGCCGGAGAAGCCGGTCTTGTTGCCGAGTGCAGACTTCTTGCCGTAGTTCGCGATCGCGGCGTTGCGGAGCGCGGCGTAGTTGGGCATCGAAGCCTTGCCCACAAAGGACGGCGCGACCGGTGCCTTGTCGAGCAGCGTGAACCACGACCCGCTCTCCTCGTCGAACCTGGAGAGCTTGTAGGTCTGCCGGAACAGCAGGTTGTCGTCCTTGAGCGACTCGACCGGCCCGTTGTTGTAGAGGAACGTCCCGTTGCCGGTGAAGCTGTCCTCCGGACCTGGGGTCCAGGTGTCCTCGAAGTCGTACCGGAACGTGACATCGGCCCGCGCGTCACCGTCGTTGTCGACGTGGATCTCGTACCACGCGTCGGTGGCGAACGGGTAGAAGTTCGGACCGCCGGCAGGTTCCTCGAACGGCACCCAGTTGGCGATCAGCGTTGTCGTGTCCAGCTTGTCCGGGCTGACGAACGCGTAGACATCGGTGTTGTCGTACTGCGGCAGCCCAGAGATCTGGGGTGCCTCTCGGTGACTTGACGCTTTCGCGTCATCGGGTGTGAGAGCCGGGACGGCTGCAGCGGACAATGCTGCAGTCATCACCAGCGCCCCGCCAGCCGCAAGATGCTTGCGCCAGCGATGTGTCGTGCCAGCGGCCACGATGACCTCCTGGATGAGGCGGTTTGGTCGCTGGCCATTCGGCGCCGGTCGCGGGTTGGCTTGGTCGCCTCCAGAGGTACGTGGTCGAATCGTTATCTGGCCCGGCGGCTAGCCGAGGACCTTGTTGCGTGCCTGGGCAAAGGCGGTCGCGGCGCGTTCGAGGTCGTCGCGGGTGTGGGCCGCCGACATCTGCGTACGGATTCGGGCCGTGTCGTGCGGCACCACCGGATAGGAGAACGCCGTCACGTAGATGCCCAGGTCCAGCAGCGCAGAGGCCATCCGCCCGGCCACGACCGCATCACCGAACATCACCGGGATGATCGGGTGCTCCCCGGGGAGGACGTCGAAGCCCAGCTCGTCCATCCGGGCCCGGAAGTACGCCGTGTTGTCGCGTAGCCGGGCCCGTAGCTCGTCGGAGGCGTCCAGCAGGTCGAACGCCCGGATCGACGCGGCCGCGATGGACGGCGCCAGCGAGTTGGAGAAGAGGTACGGGCGAGATCGCTGCCGCAGCACCTCGACGATCTCGGCCCGGGCCGAGGTGTAGCCGCCGCTCGCACCGCCCAGTGCCTTGCCCAGCGTGCCGGTCAGGATGTCGACCCGGTCGGCCACACCGTGCAGCTCCGGCGTACCCCGACCGTGCTCGCCCACGAACCCGACCGCGTGCGAGTCGTCGACCATCACCAGGGCGTCGTACTCGTCGGCAAGGTCGCAGATCTGGGCGAGCGGCGCGAGGTAGCCATCCATCGAGAAGACCCCGTCGGTGGCGATCAGCCGGAACCGCGCGTCGGCGGCACTCTTCAGCTGCACCTCGAGGTCGGCCATGTCGGCGTTCTTGTAGCGGTAACGCCGCGCCTTGCACAGGCGTACGCCGTCGATGATGCTCGCGTGGTTGAGCGCGTCGGAGATGATCGCGTCGTCGGGGCCGAGCAGGGTCTCGAAGAGCCCGGTGTTGGCGTCGAAGCAGGAGCTGTACAGGATCGTGTCGTCGGTGCCCAGGAAGTCGGAGATGCGCCGCTCCAGCCGTTGGTGCAGCTCCTGCGTACCGCAGATGAACCGCACCGACGCCATCCCGAAGCCCCACTCCGCCAGGCCTTCCGTGGCCGCGGCGACCAGCGCCGGATGGTCGGCCAGGCCGAGGTAGTTGTTGGCGCACAGGTTCAGGACGTCGCGCGCACCGGCGGGTCCACCGACGCCGACGTGGGCGTTCTGCGCCGTGCTGAGTGGCCGCTCGGCCTTGTAGAGCCCGGCGGTGCGGATCTCGTCCAGGGTGGCGTTGAGGTGGTCGCGGATCTTCCCGTACACGGCGTTCCTTTCACCCGGCTGAAGGGGCGGTCCAGTCGAGGAGGACCTTGCCGCATTGTCCTTCGCGTACGGTCGACAGGGCGGCCTCGAAGTCCTCGGCGGCATACCGGTGGGTGATCACGGGAGTGATGTCGAGGCCCTCCGTGACGAGCACCGACATCGCATACCACGTCTCCATCATCTGCCGGCCGTAGATGCCCTTGATGGTGAGCATGGACAACACGACTCGACTCCAGTCGATGCTGATCGCCTCGGACGCAGACGGCAGGCCGAGCACCGCGATCCGGCCGCCGTGCGACATGGAGTCGACGATCGACGGGAGTGCCGACGGGTGTCCCGACATCTCCAGGGCGACGTCGAAGCCCTCCTTCATGCCGAGTTCGTGCTGCACGTCCTTCAGAGTCGTGGTGCTGGCGTCCACCGCTCGGGTGACACCGACCCGTTCGGCCAGGGCGAGGCGGAAGTCGTTGACGTCGGTGATGACGACGTGGCGGGCGCCGGCGTGGCGGACGACGGCGGCGGCCATGATGCCGATCGGGCCGGCGCCGGTGATGAGGACGTCCTCGCTGAGCACGGGGAAGGTGAGCGCGGTGTGCACGGCGTTGCCGAACGGGTCGAAGATCGTCGCCGCGTCGAGGTCGATGTCGGCAGGGTGCCGCCACACGTTGGTCGCCGGCAGGGTGAGGAAGTCCGCGAACGCGCCGGCCCGGGACATCCCGACGCCCTGGGTGTTGGCGCACAGGTGCCGGCGACCGGCCATGCAGTTGCGGCAGCGGCCGCAGACCAGGTGACCCTCGCCGCTGACCAGATCGCCGACCGCGAGCTCGGTGACGCCGGCGCCGAGTTCCACGATCCGGCCGACGAACTCGTGGCCGATCACCAGCGGGACCGGTACGTGCGTCCGCGCCCACTCGTCCCAGCCGACGATGTGCACGTCGGTGCCGCAGATGCCGGTCTGGAGAACCTGGATCAACACCTCGCCGGCGCCCGGGACCGGATCGGGCACCTCCTCCAGCCACAGACCAGGCTCGGCTTTGGCCTTCACCAGCGCGCGCATGCTCACATCCTCGCTGATCGGGCCGCCGTCGTGGCCCGGCAATCAGGACAGGTGCCGACCGGTGAGTCCGATCAGCTCGTCCTGCCGGTCGCCGGTGTCGACCGTGACAGGTCGGGCGAAGATGCCGGTGCCCTGCCATTTCGGTACGACCTCGCTGGCGTAGTCCCAGACGTACGCCACGACCTCGGGGTCGAGCCGGTCGTCCAGGCCGGCTCCGGTGGCCAGGTCCCACGCGTGGACCGTGAGGTCCATCAGCATCTGGTTCGCGTACTCCGACACCGGGGTGTCCCCGAGCGACAGGTGCACGGTCTGGTCGTCACTGGCCTGCACCCATGCCGCCAGGGACGCGTCGATCGCGGCGTCCCAGGACGCGGCCGCGTCGTCGCCCAGGACGTCGTGGTCGTAGCGGTCGCCGACGTCACCGATCCGTTCGCCGCGCAGCAGGTGTGGCGCCCACAGGTGCTCGGCGACGACGTGCTGTACGAGGTCGTGGACCGACCACTCCGCGCAGGGGGTCGGCGCCTTCCACCGTTCGTCCCGTACGCCGTGCACCCGGTCACCGAACATCGAGGCGGCCTGAGGCATCAACGTACGGGCGGCAATCGAGGACTGTTGGGACTTCGCCATGGCGTTGGCCTCCCCATGTACGCGGGCGGTTGAACCCCGTGCCAGCCGCGACCTTCATCTGCTGGCGCGGGTGCCCGCAGCTTTGCTATCGTTCGAACATGTCTTCGAATACAACACGCGATTTCCCGCGGCAGGCGTGGCCGCTTCCTGGCGGACCCGGCCCACGCCCGTTGTCCGGGATCGATCCCGTCGTCCTCGGCCAGGCCGGCCTGCAGGCGCTCGCACTGGCGGGGACGGCGATCCTCGCACGCTACGCCCAGGTCGAGGAGGGTGCGGATGGAATGTCCGAACTGGCGGCGAGGCTGCCGCATCCCGACCGGGGCATCCTCCTTCGCGCGCTGGGTGCGTTCGCCGAACCGGCTCCCGAGGGCGACGACGGATCCCGCTCGCCCGAGCCTTCCGACCCGATGCGCGACCAGAGACGCGCCGACGCGTTGGTGGCCATGTGTCTGCGGGCCCGCACGGTGCTGGCGCGGGAGCGCCGAGCCGGGTCGTCGATGGTGATGACCGGCGTCCCCCGGGGCGAGAGAGCGAGCGGCTGATCATGGTACGGACGACGGTCTATCTGAGCCAGGACGCCAAGAGCCGCCTGGTCGTCGCCGCCGAGCGGCACCGTTGCAGCGAGGCCGAGCTGATCCGGCAGGCGGTCGACCTGCTGCTGGCCTCGGAGCCGAACGACCTACCGGCCCGGCCGCCGCCGCACGGTGATGATCGGCAGCGGGCCGGCGGGAACGACGACCGGGAAGCCCCCTAGCCGTTGGTCGACCCGCGCCAACCGGTCTTGTCGACGCCGCCGGGGATCGGCGCGTCCAGGTCGTACGGCTGTTTGGTGAGCACGAAGGTCGCAACGTCGAGATGGCTCACGCGACCATCGGGTCCGCGGCAGATCCGCAGCGTCTCGCCGGCGAAGTAGCCGTGGAGTCCGGTCCAGGTGCCATCGCCGTTCCGGCGGAATCGCGACGCCCGGCTGCCGCCGCCGCCGATCTGGGCGAGCTCGAGGTGGTCGGCGCCGACCGCCCGGAGGATGGATCCGGCCGGACCCCAGTACCACGGACCGACGATCTCCAGCACCTCGTCGGCCAGGGCGGCGACCGGCACCCACTCGGCCGGGAGCCGTGGCTCCAGGTCGACCAGCGTGACGATCAGGTCGCGGCACAGCCCAACGCTGTCGGCGCCGGCTGTGGTGTTCGCCAGCATGACCGCGCCGACGCCTTCGTCACGGTCGACGTGCAGACCGGCGAGAAATCCCGGCATCGAACCGCTGTGTCCGACCAGCGTCCGGTCCGGGCCCCGCGCGACCCGCCAGCCCAGCCCGTAGCCGGACTCCAATTCGGCCCCCGGCTCTGATCCCTGTGGCTCGAGCATCTCGGCCAACGTGGCCGGATCGAGCACGTCGCCGGTGTCCCCGGCCGCGAACCCCGCCCAGCGCGCGAGGTCGGCGACGGTCGACCACAGCTGGCCGGCCGGAGCCATCGCGCCCGCGTCATGGGCCGGCTCCGGCAGCACGACGTCCGCCCAGGGATGGACGGCGAAACCCGACAGGTGAGGCGCTTCCGGCAGATACGTCGTACGCCACATCTCCAGCGGCTCCAGCACCTCGGCGCGCAGGACCTCCCACCAGGACCGGCCGCGTTGGCGGGCCACCAGCTCGCCCAGGACGGCGTAGCCGAGGTTCGAGTAGTGGTAGGCCCGCCCGGCCTCGTGCCGCAGGGTGTCCGGCCCGAACGTCGCGGCCAACGCCGACCAGTCCCCGCCGGGCGTCCGCTCCCACCAGGAACCGTCCCGTTCGGCCTGGACGCCGGCGGTGTGGGAGAGCAGCTGGGCGATCGTCCGGTCGCCGAGCGGTGTGCCCGGAAGATGGCTATCGAGCTGGTCTGCGAAGGCGAGCCGACCTTCGTCCCGTAGGCGGGCGACCAGCACTGCCGTGAACGTCTTGGTGATCGACCCGATCCGTGACTGCGTATCGGTCGACTCGCCCGCGCCCACCTGGCCGCGGGCGGCACTCCACGCCAGCCCGCCGCCTCGTACGACACCGGCGGCCAGGGCGGGTACCCGCCGCTCCGCCTGCGCCACCGCGACCAGCCGGAGCAGGGCATCCGCGGTGGTCGGGCGTACCAACGGCGAGTCCGGCGGCTGTGGCATGCGGCTCAGCCTAGGGCCTGTACCCGGCGCGCCGACCGGCCCGCCGAGGCCGTCTGGTTAGACTCGACGCGTGCCCTTGAGCGGCGATGGACAACTGCCCCACCACCTCCATCCCGACGATCGAGGACCGCGAGACGCCTGTGGCGTCTTCGGCGTCTGGGCGTCCGGGGAAGAGGTCGCGAAGCTTACCTATTTCGGTCTCTACGCTCTCCAGCATCGCGGCCAGGAGTCGGCCGGCATGGCGGTGAGCAATGGACGCCAGATCCTGGTCTACAAAGAGATGGGCCTGGTGTCCCAGGTCTTCGACGAGGCGATCCTCGAGTCGCTGGTGGGCAACCTCGCCATCGGCCACTGCCGCTACTCGACCACCGGCGCGAGCGTGTGGGAAAACGCCCAGCCGACGTTCCGGTCGACCGCGGCCGGCGGGTTGGCGCTCGCCCACAACGGCAACCTCACCAACTCAGGCGACCTGGTCGAACTCGTCGCGAAGCGCTCGGCCGAGACCACCCTGCTCGCCAACCCGCTCGGTGACGAACGCTCGACCACCGACACCGGGCTGATCACGAACCTGATGGCCAGCTATCCCGACCGTCCGCTGTTCGAGGCGACGGCCGCCGTTCTCCCCGAACTTCGGGGTGCGTACTGCCTCGTGTTCATGGACGAGAAGACGTTGTACGCGGCGCGGGACCCGCAAGGGATCCACCCCCTGGTCATCGGTCAGCTCGAGTCCGGGTGGGTCGTGGCCAGCGAGAACGCGGCGCTGGACATCGTGGGTGCCCGGTTCGTACGCGAGGTGCAGCCCGGTGAGCTGGTAGCGATCGACGGCGGAGGTATCCGCTCGCACATCTTCGCCCGACCCGAGCCGAAGGGCTGCCTGTTCGAGTTCGTCTACCTCGCCCGCCCCGACACGAGGATCTCCGGTCGTTCGGTGCATGCGAGCCGTGTCGACGTCGGCCGCCGGTTGGCCCGCGACCACCCCGCCGACGCCGATCTCGTCATCCCGGTGCCCGAGTCGGCCACCCCGGCGGCGATCGGGTACGCGGAAGAGAGCGGCATCCCCTACGGCCATGGCCTGGTCAAGAACAGCTACGTCGGTCGTACGTTCATCCAGCCCAGCCAGACGATCCGGCAACTCGGCATCCGGCTCAAGTACAACCCGCTGCGGGAAGTGATCGAGGGTCGGCGCCTGGTGATGGTCGACGACTCGATCGTGCGCGGAAACACCCAGAGCGCGCTGGTCCGGATGCTACGGGAGGCCGGCGCGAGCGAGGTCCACGTGCGGATCTCCAGCCCACCGGTCAAGTGGCCGTGCTTCTACGGCATCGACTTCGCCTCGTCCTCGGAACTGATCGCCGCCGAGATGGATGTCGAGGAGATCTGTCGGGCCATCGGTGCCGACTCGCTGGGATTCATCGCGCTGGACGCCCTGGTTGCCTCCAGCGAAGTACCGGCAGACAACCTGTGCCGGGCCTGCTTCGACGGCGTCTATCCGGTCGAAGTCGGTGACTCCGCCCGGGCCGGCAAGCTCCAGCTCGAGGTTGCCTTCCCGGGCCGGTGATCCATCCCGCGGCCCGCCACCGCCGCTGAATCCGAGGAGGGACGATCACGTGACCGAGGGCCATGGTGCGTCG
Source organism: uncultured Actinomycetota bacterium (assembly GCA_963720325.1). Classification (GTDB taxonomy): domain Bacteria; phylum Actinomycetota; class Actinomycetes; order Propionibacteriales; family Actinopolymorphaceae; genus Thermasporomyces. The sequence continues at coordinate 722,039 of CAVRFE010000002.1, forward strand.
TACGCAGCCGCCGGCGTCGACATCGAGGCCGCCGATCAGGCCGTCAGCCTGATGCGCGAATGGGTCGAGAAGACCCGCCGGCCCGAGGTGGTCGGGGGCATCGGCGGCTTCGCCGGCCTGTTCGACGCCTCGGCGCTGCGCGACTTCCGGCGGCCGTTGCTTGCCACCAGCACCGATGGAGTCGGTACCAAGGTCGCGATCGCCGAAGCCCTGGACAAGCACGACACGATCGGCTTCGACCTCGTGGGCATGGTCGTCGACGACCTCGTGGTGTGCGGTGCCGAGCCGCTGTTCCTCACCGACTACATCGCCTGCGGCCAGGTCGTACCGGAGCGGATCGCCACCATCGTCAAGGGCATTGCCGAGGCCTGCGTGGCGGCCGGGTGTGCCCTGGTCGGCGGCGAGGTGGCCGAGCACCCGGGGGTGTTGGCACCTACGCAGTACGACGTGGCCGGTGCGGCGACCGGCGTCGTGGAGGCCGACGCTCTGCTGAGCGCCGAGCGGGTCCGCCCGGGAGACGTCGCGATCGCGATGGCCTCGGCCGGCCTGCACGCCAACGGCTTCTCTCTCGTACGCAAGGTGGTCAGCGACGCCGGCCGTAGCCTCGACACCCACATCGACGACCTGGGCCGGACCCTTGGCGAGGAGTTGCTCGAACCCACCCGGATCTACACGAGGGACTGTCTTGCGCTGGCCGCGGAGTTCGACGTCCATGCCATCGCCCACATCACCGGCGGCGGGTTGGCGGCCAACATCGCGAGAGTCCTCCCCGACGACCTGGAACTCGGGATGGACCGCTCGACCTGGACGCCTCCGCGCGTCTTCTCCCTGATCGGAGAGTGGGGCGGCGTCGACACCTTCGAGCTCGAGCGCACGTTCAACATGGGTGTCGGCATGCTCGCGATGGTCGCTCCGGCAGACGCTGATGCCGCGGTCGGCGCGCTTGCCGACCGCGGCATCGATGCCTGGATAACCGGGACTGTGCAGTCAGGTAGAGGTTCTGCGCACCTCGCTGGCCGCTACGGATCGAGCTGACCCGTGGCGTCGACCGTGGTCAGCGCCGGCGTGCGATGCGATCATCCTCGTCGGCCCCGTCTTCGTCATGCTCGTCGGGGTCATCCTGCTCTGCGTGAACGTTGCCGTTCTGGCCGCCGTCCGCACGACTCGACAGTTCTCGCTGCAGCGCATCGAGGTCGGTGTCGTGGGAGCGGTACTTCAGCTCCCGGGCGACCTTCGTCTGCTTGGCCTTGGCACGGCCGCGCCCCATGGGTCGACCCCCTCGCACAACATAAACCGGGGCACCACGTCATGGACGTGTGCCCTCGGGCTCACGGTCTCATCTGCTCGTAGGTCAACCGTACCGGCAGGTGCCCGGATCACGCACCCTGGGTCCAGCGTGCGACCAACATGACAACGGTTCCAGATGGTCCCGTTTCGCCCTGCTCCTGGACATCGGCCGGGAACGTGGGGGACCGTCCCGCCGTGATCGACGATGCGTGCGTGTCCGACTCTGGACAGCGTTCGCGATCCCGGCCAACTGCCGCGGGTCCAGGGTGATCACTGCCAGCGGGTCGGGCGAGCGGCAGGACCGAGTCCAGGATCGGGCAGTCCGTTCCATCGGGCGAAATCGGCTCGAAGCCGGCCGCCTACGTACGGTAGGAAAGGTCTGGAATTGCGGACCTCTCGAGTGGGGTAGATCGATGGGCCAGCGGACGGTGCTCCTGACCGGAGCGGCCGGCGGTGTGGCGCGGCAGCTGTTGCCGGGCCTCCACGACTACTCCCTCCGGCTCGTCGATCTCGTCCGACCAGGTGCCCGACATGGTGGCGACGCCGGCGGCTCTGGCGATCAGCGAATCGGTGACATCTCCGACCGGACCTTCGCCAACGGTGTCGTCAAAGGTGTCGACACGGTCGTCCACCTCGCCGCCAACCCCAGCGCCTCGGCGCCATGGGCGGACCTGTCCGGGCCTAACGTCGAGGCGGTCGTCTCGATCCTGGAAGCCGCCCAGCGAGCGGACGTCCGAAGGGTGATCCTCGCGAGCTCCGTGCACGCGGCGGGTGCCTACGTCCAGCAGGAACGGCACCCAGTCGATCCGGCCTGGCCGCCCTACCCGTGTTGTGCGTACGGCGCGACGAAGGCGTTCGCCGAAGCACTGGGTCGCACCTACAGCTACCGCACCGGGCTCTCGGTCGTGTGCCTGCGGTTCGGCGGCGTGCAGGAGCGGCCCCGGTCGGTGGGGAGCATGGCCACCTGGCTGGGACCCGACGACCTCCATCAGCTCGTGGTCGCCTCGATCGAGGCCACGGACGTCCGGTTCGGCGTCTACCACGGCACCTCTGCGAACACCCGCAAGGAGTGGGACCTGTCCAACGCCGAGACGGAGCTCGGATACGTGCCGACCCTCGACTCCGAGATCTACCTCGACCAGCTCGACCCGCACGCGGCCCGAGGACTGTGCCCGCGCGGCCCGCTGGCCTGACCACCCCCCAGCCTCTGGAGGAAATCGTGAGCGAACAGGGAAAGATCCGCATCCTCGTGTGGTCCGAACACACCGCACCCAAGGAGATGTATCCGTACGACATCAACGGCGCGGTGGCCGACGGCCTGCGCCAGGAACCAGACGCGTTCGACGTCACGACGGCCGAGCTCGTCGACCCCGGCCAGGGCGTGCCGGAGGACGTGCTCGCGCAGACCGACGTGCTCGCCTGGTGGGGGCACATGCTGCACCGTGCCGTCAGCGACGAGACCGTCGACCGGATCGAGCGGCATGTGAAGGAACGCGGGATGGGATTCCTCGCGCTGCACTCCTCGCACATGGCCAAGCCGTTCTGCCGGCTGATCGGTGACGACGGCCGGATCGGCGGGGTCAAGCACGAAGCGGGTCCGGAGGAGATCACCGTGCTGGCGCCGGACCACCCGATCGCGGCCGGCATCAGCAACTTCTCGATCGACCCTGAGGAGATGTACGACGAGGAGTTCGGCTGCGGGAAGCCCGACACGGTGGTCTTCCACTCGACCTTCCCCGGTGGGCACGAGTTCCGGTCGGGGTGTGCGTACACCGTCGGCGTCGGGCGGGTGTTCTACTTCCGGCCCGGGCACGAGGAGAACCCCACGTACTACCGCGACGACGTTCGCCAGGTCATCCGCAACGCGGCGAAGTGGGTGGCGGGCCGCACCTGAGGTTGCGTAGGTCGGGGTTGATCATCGGTCTGCGATCCGGGCGCCAGGCGGGTGCCTCGTCCGAGTTGGGGACCGTTGATCAACTTCCCGGCAGCCAGATCGGCCGCCGTCGGGCGCCGTCTGTCATCCGGTGCTCCGCCAACCGGTCGGCGGCCGCCGACGGCGGGACGCCCTCGTCGGCCGCGAGCTCCAGGACCTGGCGGGTCGTGTCGAAGATCCGCGCCGCCCGGGCCTTGGCCCGCTCGAACTGGAACCCCTCGAGCTCGTCGGCCACCTGGATGATCCCGCCGGCGTTCACGAGGTAGTCGGGCGCGTACAGGATGCCCCGGTCGTCGAGCATCTTCTCGATACCGGGATGGGCCAGCTGGTTGTTCGCGCCCCCGCAGATGACTTTGGCCCGCAGCGCCGCCACGGTGGCGTCGTCCAGCGCCCCGCCCATCGCACAAGGCGCGTACACGTCGATGTCGGCACGCACCAGGCCGTCGGCGTCCGGCGCGACCTCCACCTGCGGATAGACCCTGCGTACCTCGGCAACCGCCGGTTCGTAGACGTCGGTGACGACGACCTCGGCGCCCTCTGCCAACACGTGCTCGATCAGCCGCCGTCCCACCTTGCCGACACCGGCGATACCGACCCGGCGCCTGGCCAGGGTGGGTGTGCCCCATCGGTGCTGTGCGCAGGCCAGCATTCCCTGGAAGACGCCGTATGCGGTCAGGATGGAGGAGTCGCCGGCTCCGCCGTTCTCGACGGTCCGACCGGTCACGTGGTCGCATTCGCGGGCGATGATGTCCATGTCGGCTGAATACGTGCCAACGTCGCAGGCGGTGATGTAGCGGCCGCCGAGGGACTGGATGAACCGGCCGTACGCGAGCAGGAGTTGCTCGGACTTGTCCCGGGTCGGGTCGCCGATGATCACCGCTTTGCCGCCACCCAGCGCGAGACCGGCGAGAGCGGCCTTGTAGGCCATCGCCGTCGAGAGGTTCAGCACATCGGTGAGCGCCGCGTCCTCGGTCTGGTACGGGTGAAACCTGGTGCCGCCGAGTGCGGGGCCAAGAGCCGTGGAGTAGATCGCGATGATGGCCTGCAGCCCGCTCGCCTGGTCGGCGGCCAGGACCACCTGCTCATGACCGGAATGCCGGGCAAAGAACTCGGTCACTGTAGTGACTCCTCGTTCCAAAAGTGCGCAGCTGTCGGCGGTCGCCTACTGCGTCCCCCACCACGATAGAACGCGAAGCCATCCACTGGATCTCTCCGGACAGGTGCCGCGAACCAACGGAGAGGTGCACGATGGGAGTATGCGGACTTCGGTCCTGGCGCCCTACTGCTGCTACCTCAGGGTGTATGAACCGCTCACCGCCTTCTCCGAGCGGGAACGCTCGTCGTGGGCGGCTGGAACGGGTGTGTCCACTCCCGCCCAGGCTGGCCCACTCGCGGTCTCGGAGCAGCGCGCGGCGCTCGCGGCCCTGCTCCCGGTCCTACCGCCCGGGGCCCTCGCCGACCGGCGGGCCTACGTCCTGCACGTCGACGGAGTTGTCCTGATGTGTCCGGACGAACCCGTCCTGCGGATGCGTCGGGCTCTGGCCGAACTGATGACAGATCTGCCCGAGGAGGTCCTGAAGGCGCTGGTCCCCGCCGGCGGCCTGGAGCGGGTCGACTTCAACGCTCTGCGGGAGGACGCCTGCCCGCCCGACGCCGTCCCCCACATCATGACGGCGCGATGGCACGTTCCACTGGTTTGGTTCGTCATCTTTGGTGACGACGACCGCAGTGTCGGCATGGAACCGGCACGGGGGCTGCGTTACCGGACCCCGATGGTCGAGGCACGACGTCGGGTCGGACGGGCGCACCGGTTGCTCCGCCAGACCCGTCCGGACTGGGACCTCGGACCGCTCACCAGGCTCGGGCGGTGGGTCGAGGCGTTCCATCCGCACTCGTGGGTCGAACTCGACTACGGCGGACTGGTGAACCTCATGGATAACGAGACGCTGACCGCTGATCGGTCGGCCAAGGATGTGACTGCCGCCCTCCAGGCGGTAGCAGAGGGTAACGACAAGGAGGCACTTATCGTCTACCACCGACTACGGAAGCGGTGGCAGGCGCTGCGCGTGAAGGAACGCGCATCGTGACAGGCCGGACCGGGTTCGGGAAATTCTGGAAAATCTGGGCGGAACCCCTGGATTCGGGTTACGGTGAGTCACGTGAAGAAAGGGGCGGGCCAACACTGGTGCGCCACGTGGGGGATCAAGAACGCGGCGTGACCATTAGTCTGTGTTTGTCCATTTATGCCCTTTCTTCAGTTAGCGATTTTGGATGCACCAATGGAGGGTGCGGGACGGACATATCGTCCGTTTCTCGTGGAGGAGGCCGCTCATGACGACACGTACGCCGGAGACGGAGCAACTGTTAACGCCGGCAGAGGTCGCGGCAATGTTCCGGGTCGACCCGAAGACGGTCACCCGGTGGGCCAAGGCCGGCAAGCTGAGCTCAATCCGGACGCTGGGGGGACACCGGCGTTACCGAGAGTCCGAGGTGCGCGCGCTGCTAGCTGGTGTGCTCCCCGAACAACGTGGGGGAGCGGAGGGCCGCTGACTTGGCGGACCTTCGACGACTTCGGACAGCAGAGCAAGCGACAAGACAATGAGTGTGGCGGTTCCCATCCCACCTGGATGGGCACCGCCACATTCGCACCCAGGCGACCACGCTGAGGTCGACGGGGCAGCGGAACAGGTGTTTACGTGGGCTGGCATCAGCAGGCACTGACAGGCCACCGCAGACATCTCGACGCTCGATGAGGCACACAACCGTGCTGAGTCGGCTCGGCGGGCTGCTCCGTTCGGCGGCGTTGATCGGTCCGGGCAACAGCGTCCGGGCGATCGCGTACGCCATCCACCGCAGCCGTCTCGACATGCAGGCGTCGAGGCGGGAGCGTGCCCGGCCAGCCGGGTCAGCGCCGTCGCCTGGTTTCGCCGACCCCGGCGGGACCGATCCCGATCGAGTCGAGCCCCATCGAGTCGACCCGAATCGAGTCGAGCCCGGTCAGGTCAGTGCGGTCGACGCCTGTGACGGCGGCGCCCGGTTCGACCTGACCCACGCGCGGCTGGAGGTTCGTCTCCTCGCCGGCGGCGGCGCCTTCGTGGGGTGGCACGGCGCCGAGCCCCTTCCGTCGTACGCCCTCGTGGGGGCTGCGGACGGCGAGGCTCCGTCGTGGCACCCGTCCGCCCGGCTGACCGACACCGGTGACGGTTGGCAGATCCGGGCCGGCGACCTCACCGTTGCCGTCACGGCGTTCGGCCAACTCACGTTCTTCGATGCCGGCCAGGGAAACGAGCCGGTCCGCGTCGACGAGCCGCCCCACTGGGACGGCGCGGCCTGGACCCATCGCAGCACGCTCCGGCCCGACGCAGTGGTCCTCGGACTCGGCGGCCGCGCCGGCGGTGTCGACCGGCGCCCGGGCACCTACCGACTGTGGAACACCGACGTGGGTGGCAGTTACGAGCGCGGTGACGACCCGCTCTCGATGTGCCTGCCGGTCGCTCTCGTCACCGCCGGCACCGGTAGCCACCTCGCCTTCTACGACAACAGCTTCGACGGATCCGTCGAGGTCGATGCCGACCTGACGTTCCGTCTCCGCGGTGGCCCGCTCCGCTACTACGTCCTTGCGGGTACGCCCGACCAGGCGCTCGACCGCTACACCGCCCTCACCGGCCGGCCGGCGCTCCCGCCGCGGTGGGCGTACGGCTTCCACCAGTCGCGGTGGGAGTACGGCAGCCAGGCGGCGATGGAGGCGATGGTCGAGGAGTTCGGGAAGCACGATCTGCCGCTGTCGGGCGTGTGGCTCGACATCGACCACCTGCGAAAGCGCCAGGTCTTCACCGTCGACGAGCACCGCTATCCCGACCTGGGTCGGTTTGCCGACGAGCTAGCCAAGGACGACCGGCACCTCGTCGTGATCGTCGATCCGGCGATACCACGGCGACGCTCGTTCCCGCTGTACACCGACGGCCTGGCCGCCGACGCGTTCTGTCGTGACGCCCGCGGGCGGCTCGCGTGGGGCGTGGTCTGGCCGGGCACCACCGTCTACCCCGACTTCACCGCACCACATGCGCGGCAGTGGTGGGGACGCCAGCACGACCAGTACCTCGCGCTCGGCATCGACGGGTTCTGGAACGACATGAACGAGCCGTCGGCGTTCGCGGCTGCCGGTGACGCGACGATCCCGCTGTCCACCCGTCACGACCTCGACGGCCGCGGGGGCGACCATCGGGAGGCGCACAACGTCTACGGCCTGCTGATGAACCGCGCGACGTTCGAGGAGGTCCAGCGGCGCCGGCCCGAGCGGCGGCCGTTCCTGATCACCCGCGCGGGCTGGCTGGGAGTGCAGCGCTATGCCGGGACGTGGACCGGCGACATCGCCTCCAGCTGGGACAACCTCGCCGTGAGCCTGTCGTTCACGATCGGACTCGGCGCCAGCGGCGTGCCCTTCTCCGGACCCGACATCGGTGGGTTCCACGGTCACCCGTCGGCGGAGTTGTTCGTGCGCTGGTTCGAGCTGGGTGCCTACCTGCCGTTCTTCCGTACGCACTGCGCGAAGAACGCGCCGCCGCGCGAACCGTGGGCGTACGGCCCGGAGGTGCTCGGCCTTCTGCGCGGCGTCCTCGGCGAGCGGTATGCGCTGCTGCCGTACTGGTACACCCTCGGCTGGTCCGCACACCGGACCGGGCGGCCGTATGTCCGTCCGCTGCTCTGGGCCGACCTGGAGGACCCGACGCTGCGCGAGGTCGACGACGCGTTCCTGCTCGGTGACGCGCTGCTGGTGGCCCCGGTCCTGCACGAAGGCGCCTGGGAGCGGAGCGTCCGGCTGCCCCGCGGCCGGTGGTACGACCGCCGGACGGGCCTGGCGTACGACGGTCCAGCCGCCGTCACCGTACGGGCGCCACTTGGCGAGGTGCCGGTCTTCGTCCGTGCCGGTGCGGTGATCCCGCTCGCCGAAGGCGGCACCGGTGGGGACGCGACGGTCGTGCTCGAGGCCTACCCGCCTGCGCCGGGTACGACGGGCGGGGGCTCGTTGGTCCGCGACAGCGGTGACGGCCACGCCGATCCGGTGGAGGAGCGGTTCACGACATCGCTGGACGCCGAAGGGCGCCCGCACCTTGGCTACGAGGTCCTTGGCTCCGAAGGTCCGAGCCCGGCCCTGCCGCATCTCGTGCGGTGGCGGACACCCCGTTGAGACGGCAGGATCGGGCCCTCGCCCTGGTCACGTTCGGTCATGCACCGTGGAGACGAGTCTGACAATTAGTGACGGTCAGGGCATTTCGTTGCCGAATCGGTACGTCATGGCGGCTGCAGATCGGAACATGGCGGCATAGTGTGACCGCCAAGGCGCGCCCGGGGAGGTATGGCGACCGTGCGTAAACGCTGGTACGACCTGTGGTCGAGGCCAGCGCGCTCGGATGCAGATCCGGATCAGTCCCGTTCGGGTGCCACCGGTGTCGTCGTCGCGGTTGTCCTCGCCTGTCTCGCCGCCGGGGCCCTCGGACTGGCCTGGCAGGACCGCACGGTCCTTGCCGCGGAGGAGCTCTCCGCCACGACCGTCCTGGTGTTGTTCGGCATCGTCGTAGCCGTCGGCTTCGTATGGCTGATCGTGGCGATCGTGTTCGGGCGAGGTGGCGGCCCGGATCCATCGGCCAGCCGGAAGAAGAAACCGAGCGCCGTTGCCCTGGTCATCCAGCTCGTCTTCGTCATCGCGCTGTTCGCGGTGCTGTGGCGGCTGCGCGAGGACATGCCGCCCGTGGATCCGAGCCCTGCAGATCCGGTCGGGGTGCCCAATGCGACCGCGACTCCCGGCGAGCCGGCTGGGACCCCCGACCGGCCCGCGGGCCCGACCTGGTCCTGGCCGGTCGCCCTCACCGCGGGGATGGTGCTGGCTCTGCTGGTTGCCGCGGTCGGCTTGCTTACCCGCCGCGGACCAGCCAACCGGGCCGACTCCGACGAGGAAGCTCCCACCGCCACTGCCGTCGCTCAGGTCGTGGCGGCCGGCATGGCCGCACTGGCCGACCTGGACGAGCCGCGGGCCGCGGTCATCCGGTCGTACGCCGCGATGGAATCGGCGCTGGCCCAGGTCGGCCTGCCGCGCCGCGTCGCCGACACGCCGTCGGAGCTGTTGCAGCGGGCCGTAGCCGCCGGGTTGTTCAGCGCGACGGGTGCGGAGGCGGCGGCTGAGTTGGCACGACTGTTCCAGCGGGCCCGCTTCTCCCGCCGGTCCCTGCCGCCGGACGCGCGGCTCCAGGCGGTGGCTGCCTTCGACCGGCTCGACGCCGAGCTCCGGGCGGCGGCTCGGGCGGGGCAATGAGACAGCTCCGCCTCATCCTGGTGGCCGTACTCGTCATCGCGACGACGGCTCAGCGGTTCCGGGGAATGCTCCTCGGCCTGACGATCATCGCGGTCAACGAGCTCGTGCACCAGCTGCTCATGTTGCGGGGGCCGAGCGGGAAACGCCGACCCCGACGCTGGCTGCGGTGGATGCGGCGACCCGCGTGGCTGCGGTTGCCGGCGTGGCTGCGCCCGAAGGTGCGGACCCGCAGGGGGGACTTCACCTCGTACGAACGCATCGTCGGTGAGATCGCCTGGGCGAGGTACTCCCGCCGCGACTTCGACCTGGGCCTGCGGAGGCGGTTGCTGGAGGCGGCCAGGGTGCGGCTGGCGGAGGGGCATGGGCTCGACCTCGACCTCGAGGCCGACCGCGAGACCGCCCGCCGGCTCCTGGGCGACGAGGCCTGGTCGCTGCTCGGGCCAGGCAGGCTACCTTCGGACGATCGCAACGCCGCCGGCATCGACCTACGGGAGCTCGAGCACATGGTGACCGCCATCGAACGACTGAACAGCGCGGCCGGTGTCGATACCGCCCGGCCAAGTGACCTTGCCGCACAACCTCAGGGAGCGGCGCGGTGACGATGACCACGCTCGGGCCGGCGCAGACCAGAGAGCGCGCGTCCGCGGTCCTCGACGAGCTGGAGCAGGTGATCGTCGGGAAGCGCCGGCCGCTCGAAGACGTCCTGCTGGGCATCCTGGCTGGCGGACACGTCCTGTTGGAGGACCTGCCGGGCCTGGGCAAGACCCTGCTGGCGCGGTCGTTCGCGCAGGTACTCGGGCTCACCTTCACCCGGGTGCAGTTCACGCCCGACCTGCTGCCGCAGGACCTCACCGGGGTCTCGATCTACAACCAGAAGACCGCCGAGTTCGCGTTCCGGGAGGGACCGGTCTTCACCCAGCTGCTGCTGGCCGACGAGATCAACCGCACCCCGCCCAAGACACAGGCTGCGCTGCTGGAGGCGATGGAGGAGCGCCAGGTCTCCGCCGACGGCGTGACCCGGCCGCTGCCGACGCCGTTCGTCGTGCTGGCGACGGAAAACCCGATCGAGTTCGAGGGCACCTATCCGCTGCCGGAGGCGCAGCTGGACCGGTTCGTGGTGCGTACCCGGCTGGGCTACCTCGCCGCGGAGCTGGAGGCCGACATGGTGCGGCGCCGGCTCGAGCGCGGTGCCGGTCCGCCGAAGCTCGCCCAGGTGGTGGACACGGCGGGGCTGCTGGCGATGATCGAGTCCCTCGAGCAGGTCGAGGTGCACGACGACATGCTGGCCTACGTCGTGGCGCTCGTGCGGGCCACCCGGGTGCACCCGAAGGCGCAGGTGGGCGCGAGTCCGCGGGGGACGCTGGCGGTGACCCAGCTGGCGCGCGGCGCGGCCGTCCTGGCCGGACGCGACTACGTGACTCCCGAGGACGTCAAGCGCGTCGCGGTGCCGGCGCTGGCGCACCGGCTGGTCCTTCGGCCGGAGCTGTGGGTACGCCGTGTGTCCGGCGACGACATCGTGGCCGAGGTGGTGAACGCGGTTCCGACACCACCGACGCAGGTCGGGCAGTCAGCTCCGGCCGGCACGCGTACCGGCTCGTGACCGAGTCACCGTCCGAGGCCGCCGAGGTCGACGGCGGCGAGGGCGGCGAGGGCAGGCGGGTGTCGCTCGGCGGGATCGATGCGGTCCTGTCCTGGCAGGTGAGCCGGCTGGCCTGGCGCCTCGCCGCGGCCGGGATCCTCGCGGTCGTCGCCGGGGTGGTGATCGCCCGCCCGGAGCCGATCGTAGTGGCGGCGCCGTGCCTGGTCGCCGTCCTGGTGGCGATGCGACAACCCCGCCCGGCCACCGTCCGGGTGCTCGGTCACGTCACAGAGCTGCGGTCGTTCGAGTCGGACCCGCTCGAGGTCGAGGTCAGGGTCAGCGCGGCCGAACCACTGGGCGAGATCGAGCTCGAGCTCGCGCTGCCGCCGCTGTTCGAGGTCGAGGGCGCAGTGCAGCGGCAACGCTTCGGCGTGACGACTCTGACCGAGCGGTGGACGGTGCGTGCCGGTCGCTGGGGGCGCTGGCGGCTCGGGCCGCTGCACCTGCGCGTCCGCAGCCGGGGGTGGGGCTACATCGGCACGGCCGAACTCACGCTCTCGGAGCTGACCGTCTTTCCGCCACCGGGACGCGCGCGGGACATCGCCGTACCCCCGATCCTGCTGGCCCGAGTCGGCAGCCACGTCGCCCGACGGGCTGGGTCCGGGGTGGAGTTCGCGGGCATCCGGTCGTTCGTACCCGGTGATGCCGTCCGCCGGATCAACTGGGCGGTGAGCACTCGTCGCGGCCAGCAGGACGAGCTGTACGTCAACGAGTACGCCGCCGAGCGGGCCGCGGACATCGTGGCGGTGGTCGACACGACAGTCGACGTCGGGGCGTTCGGCCAGTCCACTCTCGACCTGGGCGTCCGCGGCGCGGCTGCCGTCGTGCAGGCGTACCTCCGCTATGCCGACCGGGTGGGCGTGGTCGCGCTCGGCGGTGCACTGCGCTGGCTCCCGCCGGACGTCGGCACCCGCCAGTACTACCGCATCGTCGAGACCCTGCTCGCGTCCCGCCTCGATGACAGCTTCCTCGAACCTGAGCTCGCGCACCTGCCGCGGCAGGCTCTGCCGCCCGGGGCGCTGGCGTTCGTGTTCACGCCGCTGCTGGACCCGCGTGCGGTCGAGGCCGTACGTGACCTGCGCGAGCGCGGCCACCCCGTCGTCGTGGTGGACGTACTCACCACCGCGCCAGGCGACGATCGTCACGGCCCGCCAACCACGCGGACTGGTCGGCGGCAGGAGCGGACGCACCGGCTGGCCTCGCGGGTGTGGCGGCTGGAACGTGACGTACTCGTCCACGGGCTGCAGGCCATCGGGGTGACCGTGGTGGCCTGGGACGCGGAGTTCGGCGTACCCCTTGACCGGGTTCGGCTGGAGCCGCTGTTGCGGGGTCGTCCATGAGCGGTGCGAGCGGTTGGAGCGGAACGGACGGGACGCAGGTGGAGCGCCCGTCCGGCGTACCTGCGTGGGTGGTCCGCGTCCTGTCCGGTGTCTGGGGACTTGCTCTGGTCGGTGCGGTCACCGCGGCGGTGCCGGCCGGGCTGGTGTGGTGGGTGGGCGGACCGATGGCGCTCGCGGTGGTGCTGTCCATGCCTGGCGGGCGGTTCGGTTCGTTCGTGCCGTGGAGCCTGGTGGTTGCGGTGTTCGGCGTCCTCGCGGCCGCCAACGCCGGTGAGCTCTCGGTGCCGACCGCCGCGGTCCTCGGCCTGCTCGTGCTGGGCTACCTCCTGCTGGTCGAGTTGAGTGACGCGCTGGACGGCGAGGGTGTGTACCTGAGTGTCGGCGCTGTGGCGGGATGGGTGCGTTCGACGACACCTGTGCTGGCTGCCGGACTTGTGGCGGCCTTGGTGGTCAGCGCCGCTGTCGTCCTGCCGGTGCCCGCCGGGCCCTGGCTGGTGGTCGCCGCGCCGGTGGTGCTGCTGGCGGCGGTCGTGGTCGCGGTACGCCGACGCCGGGTGCGCCAACCGCCTGAGCAGTAGCCCGGGTCCGGGTCGCAGGGGTTGCCGTCGCTCTGGGCAGATCGTGAGCGTTTCGGGTGGATCCGATGCAACGGGGACCTGCGGGTCTCCACCGCACCGCCCGCGGGTTCGGGGCCGGACGACTCACCCTGTGGCCACTCTGGTGCCGGAGGCTGGAGGTGTGACCGATGCACCCGGCGGCCCGGATCAGGGGCGTGACCATTACGGTCCCCCTGTCGAGCCCGCGCCGGGGCGCCCGCCGGCACACGTACCAGAACCTCGTACGGGCGACAGCGCGCCGCCGCCTCGTACGGGCGACAGCGCGCCGCCGCCTCGTACAGGCGACAGCGCGCCGCCGCCTCGCACGGACGAAAGTGTGCCGCCTGCGAGCCCTCCCGCCGAGACGCTGACCGGACCGGGCGGGGCCCCCGCGCCGGAGCCTGCTCTCCCGGTGGCCCGAGCGGGCGGTCGGGGCTGGAGAGGCTGGTACGAAGGGCTACGGCGGCAAGGCTGGTGGGACGTACGCCTCGCTGCCGTCATCGCCGTGACCGCCCTCGTCGCCGGCATCGTCGGCGGTCTGATCGGTGGTCTGGTCGGAGCGGGCCAGGCGGAGCAGTCGGCCGAGCTTCGAACTGGCGGGTTGCCGGAAGGGAGTCAGGACCGTTCGCTGATCCCGCAGGTCGCCTCCGACGTATCCCGCAGCGTCGTCGAGGTCGAGGTCACCACGCCAACCGGTGAGGACACCGGCTCGGGGATCGTCCTGTCGCCGGACGGCGTCATCCTCACCAACCAGCACGTGGTCGCCGGGGCTGCCGGCGGCCGGATCACGGTCCGGTTCAACGACGGTAGTGGAAGCGACGCAGGCTCAGCGACCGCCCGCGTGATCGGGACCGACGCGCGCGCCGACCTCGCGTTGATCCGCGCCGACCGGGTGTCCGGACTCCACCCGGCCCGGCTCGGGGATTCGTCCAAGCTGACGGTTGGTACGCCGGTCGTCGCGATCGGGTCACCGCAGGGCCTGGAGGGCACCGTCACCTCCGGCATCGTCAGTGCGCTCGACCGGGAGCTGGAGGTGAACCGGAGCCGCGCCTCGATGCCGAACGCTCCGCCGGTGACGTACAAGGCCATCCAGACCGACGCGTCCCTCAACCCGGGCAACTCCGGCGGGCCGCTGGTCGACATGTCCGGCCACGTCGTCGGCGTCAACTCCGCGATCTTCTCCTCGCAGGCCAAGGGCGAAGGCGACGGGCTCGGCTTCGCGATCCCCATCAACCGGGCCAAGGGGATCATCGCCCAGTTCGACTCGCTGTATCCGATGAACCGATGAAGGAGACCTGCTGATGGCGCGCACACCCGACTCCCGGCCGGTGGTGCTGGAGAACGCCGCCCGGGAGTTTGCCGACGCGACCGCGGATCCGCCGTACCTGTTCGACCTCCCACCACAGCGCGGTCGGGAGACGGTCGACAAGGTTCAGGCGGGCACGGTGACCAAGCCGGCGGCCGATACCGAGGACCTGACAGTCCCTGGCGGCCCGTCCGGACAGGTGCCGGTTCGGATCGTACGACCGAAGAACTCCACCGGCGTACTCCCTGTCGTCGTCTACATCCACGGCGCGGGCTGGGTCTTCGGCGACGCGCACACCCACGACCGGTTGGTCCGGGAGCTCGCGACCCAGGCCGGCGTCGCCGTGGTGTTCCCGGAGTACAGCCGGGCACCCGAGGCGAAGTACCCCACCGCGCTGGAGGAGTCGTACGCCGTCATGACATGGGTGGCCGAGCGCGGCGGCGAGCACGAGCTCGACGGGACGCGTCTCCTCGTCGCGGGGGACAGCGTCGGCGGGAACATGGCGACGGCATTGACGATGCTGGCCAAGGAACGTGGCGGCCCGCGGATCCTCGCCCAGCTGCTGTTCTATCCAGTCACCAACGCCAGGTTCGACACCGAGTCGTACGAGCAGTTCGCCGAGGGCTACTTCCTGCGCCGGGACGCGATGATGTGGTTCTGGGACCAGTACACCTCCGACCCGGCTCAGCGGGCGGAGATCACCGCCTCGCCACTGAGGGCGACGACACAGCAGCTTGCCGGGCTACCTCCGGCGCTGGTGATCACCGGCGAGGCTGACCCGTTGCGCGACGAGGGGGAGGCCTATGCCAGCAAGCTTCGCCAGGCCGGCGTACCCGTGACGGCGGTCAGGTACGAGGGCACCATCCACGACTTCATGATGCTGAACGCCCTCGCCGACACCCAGGCCGCCCGCGCGGCGACCGCCCAGGCCGCGGCGACCGTACGCCAGGCGGTCGGCGACGCCTGAACGCCTCAAACGACTGAGTTCCCTCTCGGTTCGAGCGCCGTGCTCAAGGCATTTCGCGGGACTGGGTGAGCTCCCGCCCGTCGTTCAGCCGCGGGAGGTCGCCGAGTTTCTCGACCTGCTCGCTCAGCGCTTCGATCACCGACCGCAGCTGGGTCTGGGTGATCTGGGCGTACGTGCGGACGTACTCGATCTCCGGCACCGACACGCCGTTGGCCCGACCGGCACCGCCGCCATAGGCCGCGCCATGGCCACCGCCATAGGCACCGCCCGGCACACCATCATGTACTCCACCGGGCGCCTGCCCGTGGGCGAGGAGCTCGCGTTGCTGGGCTCGGGCGTTGGTCATCAGCGAACGGGAGTGTTCGACGTGCTCGGCCACCAGCCGGTCGGCGACCAGCTGGGCCTGACTGAACAGCGCCACCGCATGGGCGTTGATCTCCTCGCGGGGACCACTGCGGTCCGCAACCTCGGTCGACCGGGTGGCCCGCAGCCGCTCGATCTCGGCGAGGAGTACGGCCCGCTCGTCCTCGGCCGACTGCAGCTCGTCGGCCACCCGGTCGAGGAACTCACGTACCTCGGCCGGATCGTGGCCGCGGATCCGTTGCGAGAACGTCGCGTTCCGGATCGCGTGCGGTGACAGGCGCCCACCCATGGGAGTCCTGGTGCTATCGGTCATCGGTGTTCACCTCACTTGCCGACCTGGCATGGGGTTTCGGGTGTTGGTGATGGTGCTGAGCTCCTCGTATCGGACGTCGCCGCTGGGCATGCCGGCGGTGGTCAGTTCGGACACGGCGTGCGCGACCATCCACGGCGAACCGCAGACCAGCGCCGACCGGCCCGGCCAGACCTGACTTCGGGCCGCGATCGTCCCGACCGGCCCGCACGCACCCGGATAGGACGGATCGTCGGAGATGACCTCCGTGTAGCTGAACCACGGGCGTCTCGTCAGTCGCGTCAGCTGCTCGTGCTCATAGAGGTCCCACGTGGTCCGCGCGCCGTGGAAGAGATGAACCTCGGGTGCCTGCCCGAACGAGTGCCACTCCCTGTCGATCTGTTCGAGGACGGCCCGCAGAGGCGCGAGCCCGGTCCCGCCGGCGATCATCACCAGGTTCTGCCCGTCGCCGTCCTCGCGCACCAACCGGTCGCCCACCGGAGGCCCCAGCCTGAGGGTGTGCCCGACCTGCAGCGAACTGACAACCGTGCCACTGACCTGACCACCGTCGACGGCCTGGACGTGGAGCTCGAACGTACCGTCCGAGCGAGGCGCGTTGGCCGGGCTGAAGTAGCGCCACAGCCGCGGACACAGTGGAGTCTCCACGGAGATCGACTGGCCGGGTCGGTAGTCGTAGGGTTCCCGCGGCGCCAGCTGGAGCACCGCGACGTCGAGCGTTCGTCGTTCGATGGCCTTGACGTCGGCGAGCCACCAGGCCGGGCTGCTTGTCGCCGACTCCTCCGCCGCCTGCAGCATGACCGTGGCCACGTGGTTGTACGCCGACCCCCAGCCTGCGGCGAGTTCCGGCGTCCACTGGTCGCCCAGGAAATGCTTCAGCGTTGCCAGCAACGAGCCGCCGACGGTCTTGTAGTGGTCGGCAATGACCGAGAAGCGGCGGTGGTCACGACCGAGCTGTTGGAGGAACGCGGTGTCTTCGCCAAGCCGGTCGACGTTGCTGATGATGCGACCGAGCGCGGCGAACAGCTTGTCGCGTTGTGCTGTCATCGAGATCGGAAACATCTCGCGAAGCTCAGGGCGCGACAAGAACAGGTGCGAATAGAAGTACAGGGGGACCTCGTCACCGCGCGCGGCAACGAGTTCCCAACTGCGCTGGAGCGCGGCCGGGTCCACGGCAGAGCCGGTCAGTTCGGCGCGTGAGGTGTTGCGTCCGTGTGCCGCGCGTGGATTGAGCCTTGTGCTGCTGCTCCACGCCCCTCCAGCCTCGGACCGATCGCCCGGTGCGCGGCGAACACGACGTAGGTGTGTGAGCTAGTGGTCTGGGTGGCTTCGGTGCCGGCCTGCACGGTCACCGGATCGCTCATGAGGTCCCTTTCCTTTTGCCCCGTTTGCGGCCATCCCCGGGTGGGTTGTATTGCTACCAGCGCCGATGTCCGGAGCGCAAGGCAAGAGTGAAGTTCGTCCGTTTTCCCAAAGATTTTCGCTAAGCGACGGCGCAATTGCGCTGTGTAGAATGCCGGTGTTTTCCTGCGTTTTCCGGAAATATTCGGGCAATCAACGCTTATGGGTCGGGTCGGTGGTTACGGCCGCCAGTGCGGCGCTGGCTCCGGGCGTGGTCGCGCCGTACCGTTCCCGTTCCCTGGCCAGGTCGAGTGGACGGATGGTCTTGCGGGCCTCGAGGACGGCGCTGTCCACGAGATCGAGCGGAACGAACCAGGCGACCTCGAACTCCAGGCCGTCGGGGTCGGCGCCGTACAGGCTCTTGCTGGTGCTGTGGTCGCTCGACCCGACGAGTGCGTCGGCGAGCCGGAGTTGGTTGTGGATGGACTCGAGTTCGGCGAGCGTGTCGACCTCCCAGGCGAGGTGGTAGAGCCCGACCGTGCCACGTCCGGCCGCCGACGGCCCGGCCGTCGGGCCGATCTCGAAGAGACCGAGGTCGTGGTCGTTGCGGGAGCCCGCCGCCTGCAGGAACGCCGCACCGGTGAAGCCCTCGGGTGTCATGTCCAGCCGGCGGAAACCGAGCACCTCGGTATAGAACGCGACGCTGCGACCGAGATCGCGGACGTACAGGACCGCATGGTTGAGCCGCGTGATGGGCATGGCTTCGCTCCGATCTGTCCGGTGTCCCGAGCTGCCCGGGAGTCGAACCTACCCCCGCCAACGGTCCGGTTCGTACGCCAGAGACGCACTTGCACCGCAGCGGGTCGGGGAGGCGCCAGGACGCAGGGCACTAGGCTGCCGCAGTGGCTTCGACGTACAAGCTCGTGATCTTCGACTGCGACGGCGTGCTCGTCGACAGCGAGCCGCTGGCCCTGCGCATCGACGTGCTGATGTGCGCCGAGCTCGGCTGGCCGCTGTCCGAGGACGAGATCGCCGAGCGGTTCGTCGGGCGTACGCACGAGTACATGATGGGCGAACTGGCTGCCCACATCGGGCATCCCGTGCCGCCGGAGACGGAGGCGCGGTTCGCCCGGGACTACCGCGCCCTGCTGGCAGCGGAGCTGCGACCGGTCGACGGGATCGTCGCCGCCCTCGACGGGATCGATCTGCGCACCTGCGTGGCCTCCAGCGGTGGTCACGACAAGATGCGTTTCACCCTTGGCCTCACCGGCCTGTACGAACGGTTCGAAGGCCGCATCTTCAGCGCCAGTGAGGTCGCGCACGGCAAGCCCGCACCTGACCTTTTCCTCCACGCGGCACGGTCGCTCGGCGTCGAGCCGGCCGACTGCGCGGTGGTCGAGGACAGCCAGTACGGCGTCGAAGCGGCACGCGCGGCCGGAATGACGGCGTTCGGCTACACCGCAGGAGTGATTCCGGCCGAGCGACTCCAGGGACCCGACACGGTGCTCTTCTCCGACATGCGCGAGTTGCCAGGTCTGGTTTCTCCGCCGCGCTGAGGGTCCCGAATGCTGCGGCGCTGGGCCTGAACTCCACAACGAAATCGTGAAGAGTATTTCCGGTGACTCCTGGACCGATGCGGCTTGATAGTTCCACATCTGGGAATTGATCCGCCCGAATTCATCGTCCCGGGACCGGAAACCCGCCGGCTGGTGGACCCACAACGAGAAATCTAGGTACCCCTCTCGGTATAGGTCCCGATGCCGTAGGTCCTCTGGCCGGGTGTGCTTGGGACGAACGGGCCTACAGAATCAATGACCAAAGTCCTGAGGTGTTCGAATGCCCCCCGCCGCAGCACTCACTCCCGGTCTGGACCGCACCCCGGGCTGGTGGCGGAATGCCGTGATCTACCAGGTCTATGTCCGAAGCTTCCACGACGCCAACGGCGACGGTATCGGAGACCTGGACGGCGTTCGAACCAAGCTGCCATATCTGCGTCGGCTCGGTGTCGACGGGGTTCTGGCTCAACCCGTTCTACCCCTCCCCGCAGGCGGATCACGGCTATGACGTGGCGGACTACTGCGCGGTCGATCCCGAATGCGGCACCGTCGAATGCTTCGACCGGTTGGTCGCGCAAGCACACGAACTCGGCATCAAGGTCATCATCGACGTCATTCCGAACCACTGCTCGAGCGAGCATCCCTGGTTCGTCGCGGCGTTGCGGGCAGGACCGGGCAGCCCGGAACGCGCGCGCTTCCACTTCGCCGACGGCCGCGGCGAGACCGGCGAACTCCCACCCAACAACTGGCGTTCGATCTTCGGCGGGTCGGCCTGGCGGCGGATCACCGAGACCGACGGCCAGCCCGGACAGTGGTATCTGCACACCTTCGCCGCCGAGCAGCCGGACTTCAACTGGCGTCAACCTGACGTTGCGGAGCACTTCGAGCAGGTGGTGCGGTTCTGGTTCGACCGGGGCGTCGACGGTCTGCGGATCGACGTCGCCCACGGCCTGTACAAGCGGGACGGCCTGCCTGACCACGAGAGCGCCGTCAGCGATGAGCTCACCGGCAACCCGGTCAACCCGTACGCCTGGAACCAGCCGGAGGTCCACGGTGTGTGGCGCCGCTGGCGGGCGATCGCCGACGAGTACACCGCACGGAACGGACGCGAGCGCGTGCTCATCGGCGAGGTCGGGATCCTCGACCCTGCTCAGCAGGCCGAGTACCAGCGGCCGGACGAGCTCCACCAGACCTTCTTCTTCCAGTTCCTGCACGCGGCATGGGACCACTCGAACCTCGTCCAGACGATCGAGAGCGGGATGGGCGCGATCGCCGCGTCGGGTGCGCCGGTCACCTGGGTTCTCAACAACCACGACATGCCACGGTCGGTCACCCGCTATGCCGGTGGCTCGCCTGGCGAAGGTCCTGGCGACATCGAGATCGGGCGGGCCCGTGCCCGCGCGGCCGCGCTGCTCATGCTCGCGCTGCCGGGATCTGCCTATCTCTACCAGGGTGAGGAACTGGGCCTGCCGGAGGTCGTCGACCTGCCGGTTGGCTCGCTGACCGACCCGATGTTCCACCGAAGCTGCGGCGCACGGCGGGGGCGAGACGGCTGTAGGGTCCCCCTGCCGTGGGCCGCAACCAAAGCCTCGCTGGGGTTCTCGCCCGGCGACGGTTCTGCGACACCGTGGCTGCCGCAACCGACCTGGTTCGCCGAGCTCGCCGTCGACCGGCAGCTCCGCCGGCCCGACTCGATGCTGCACCTGTACAGGGACGCGATCGGCCTGCGACACCGGATCCCGGCGCTGTCGTCCAGCCGGCTGCAGTGGCTGCCGGCCGAGCCCGGCGTGCTCGCGTTCACCCGCGGCGACGGTTTCGTGTGCGCGGTCAACTGCTCCTCCCATCCGGTGTGCGCACCGGTCGAGGGTGAGCCGCTGCTCGCGAGTGACCCAGACGTCTGCGAGAAGATGCCGCCGAACTCCGCAGCCTGGTGGCTGTTGCCGCACGCCGGTGCGGCCGATGCGGTAAGCGGCCGGCGATGAGGAGATCTGCGATGTTCGAGCCTGAGGAACCAGAGATGATTGGTCTGGTCGAGTGTCTTCGTCTGTTCGAAGAGGCGCCGATCGGGCGGATCGTGTTCACCGACCAGTGCCTTCCCATCGTGTTGCCGGTGACCTTTGCCATGGATGGCGAATCTGCCGTCATCCGTACCTCTGTCGAGGCCATGGTGGAGGCTGCCGAATGTAGCTCGGTGGTCGCGTTCGAGATCGACGGCATCGAACCGGACCAACCGTGTGGATGGACCGTCACCGGTGTCGGCCAGGCAGAGCTGGTGACCGATCCCGCCGAGATCGCAAGACTGTCTACGCTCCCCATCAGTTCGCCCACCAACCGCGACACCCGGTTTGTGCGGATCAGGCTGAACGTCGTACAGGGCCGCCGGCTCGGTCAGCCCGCCTACGACGTCGAACCGGCGTAGGAAGATACGGCGTTTGTCCGCCTGGTCGCGCTAACTCAGCTGGGCTGACCAGACATTTCTTGTTGGCCAGAAGTATTTGTTCTGCGACCGACGCCCTGCGTTATTGTTGCGCTCGCCCGTTTATCTCCGCTTTTCGGCCCGACCCGCGCTATCTGAAGCGGCGTACGCGGCCTGGCGATCGACAAATCGCAAAGCCTATGCTGGCCGGAGACGGCGGCCAGAGCGTGATCCATTTGGCCGCCACCGACGAATGTTCATCGCAGTGGCAAACTTGGCGATTCCACGGGTTGGCAATCTGCCTGCCGATGTCACGAGTTTCATCGGCAGGCGGGTCGAGCTTGCCGAAACCAAGCAGATGCTGTCCGAATCACGGTTGGTGACGCTCACCGGTGTCGGCGGCGTCGGCAAGACCCGCATCGCCCTACGGGTGGCGGCCGGCCTGCATCGGGCGTTCGCCGACCAGGTGTGGCTGGTCGACCTCACCAACCTCGCCGACCCCGGTCTGCTCGCGCAGACAGTGTCGGAGACGCTGCAGATCCACGAGACGTCCCGGCGCGACCCGTTGGCCATCCTCGCCGACCACCTGCGCGACCGGCAGGTGTTGCTGGTCCTGGACAACTGCGAACACCTCCTGCAGGAGTGCGCGGCGCTCGCCGAGACGCTGCTGGAGGAGGCGCCGAGGCTGCGGATCCTGGCAACCAGCCGGCAGGCGCTGAACATACCCAGCGAACACACCATGTCGGTTCCGCCGCTGCCGCTCCCTGACGAGGCGGAGGAGGTCGGCGGCAACCTGTGCCTTCGCTTCGGCGCGGTGGCGCTCTTCGTCGAGCGGGGCAGAGCAGTCCAGCCCGACTTCGGCCTGACGGCAGACAACCGCGAAGCAGTGGTCGGCATCTGCCGGCGGCTGGACGGGATCCCGCTCGCGATCGAGCTGGCCGCCGCCCGCCTGCGTACGCTCTCGCCGAAGCAGATCCTCGAGCGGCTCGACGACCGCTACCGGCTGCTCACCACCGGGCCGAGGAGCGTGCCAGCCCGGCACCGGACCCTCCAGGCCTTGATCGACTGGAGCTTCGAGCGGCTCTCGACCGCCTCCCAGCTGTTCTGGAGCCGATCGTCGGTATTCGCCGGCAGCTTCGATCTCGAGGCGGCCGAGGCGGTATGTGCCGGCGGGGTCATCGAGGCCGACGACGTCATGGATCTCGTGGCCGACCTGATCGACAAGTCCATCCTCATCCGGGAGGGATCCGGCCCGGTCGCGCGCTACCGGCAGCTGGAGACCATCCGGGAGTACGGCCGCCAGCGACTCGCCGCGTCGGGCGAGGAGGAGCGAGCCCGCCGGCAGCACTGCGAGTACTACCAGCAAGTGGCGGCCCAGACGGCGATCGAACAGTTCGGGCCGAACCAGGTGGAGTGGTTCGAGCAGGTCCGGTACGACTATCCCGACCTGCGCGCGGCCATGGACTACTGCCTGGCCGAACCCGACCAGGGCCGGGCCGGTCTGCAGATGGCCGCCGACCTGCTCTTCCACTGGGTCCGCAGCTACTACCTGAACGAGGGGCGCGGCTGGCTCGACCGGATGCTGTCCAGCGACCCGGCACCCACAGCTGCCCGGGCCAAGGCGTTGTGGGCGGCCAGCTGGCTGGCCATCATCCAGGGCGACATCACCGCCGCGAAGGCGATGCTGCACGAGGGACACCTGCTCGGCGAACAGCTCGAATCCGAGGAGGTGCTCGGGTACGTCGCGCTGTTCTCCGGCTTCGCCGCGATGTACACCGGCGACGCCTCCCACGCGCTGGCGTTGTACGAGGAGGCGCTGGCCAGGCACCGTGCCGCGGCCAATCCGCACGGTCTGGCGCTGACCCTGATCCGAGCCTCGCTGGCCTACTCCTACCTCGGCGACTCCGAGCGGGCCATCGCCCTCGCCGAGGACTGCCTCGCGGTCAGCGACGCCGCCGGGGACATCTGGTGCAAGGCGTTCGCGCTGATGGCCCTCGGGATCGAGGTGTGGCGGCAGGGCGACGCCGCTCGGGCGACCGCGATCGAGCGGGAGAGCCTGCGGCTCAGCCGTGAGATGGACGGCCGGCTCGGCATGGCGCTGAACCTCGAGGTGCTCGCGTGGATCGCCGCCACGACCGGCCAGTTCGAACGGGCCGGACGGCTGCTGGGGATTCTGTCGACGCAGTGGCGCTCGATCGGTGCGCGGCTCTCGGGCTACGGTCACCTGGCGGGATACCACGACGAGTGCGTCGAGCGGACCCGGCAGGCACTGGGCGACGAGACCTACGAACGCCTGGTCGCGCACGGTGCCCGGCTCGCGTTCGAGCCCTCCCTCGCGTACGGGTTCCAGGAGAAGGAGCGGGTCGAGCGTCCGGCCAGGCGCGACGACGGACCTCGGCTGACGCGCCGGGAGTGGGAGATCGCCCGCCTCGTCGCGCAGGGCCACAGCAACCGGGAGATCGCGTCCGCTCTCGTCATCGCCCAGCGGACCGCCGAGAGCCACGTGGAGAACATCCTGGTGAAGCTGGGCTTCACGTCCCGGGCGCAGATCGCGGCCTGGGTCGCCGCACACGACAGGACCTGAGCGCCCCGGCGCCTGCGGTATGTCGCCGACGAAGTGCTGGAGCGACAGGGCGGCCGGGGTTCATCGCCCATTCATCCGGAACCGGTACACAATGTGCACGCACGATCGGGTTCACCGCATCTCGACCTGGAGCGTGACACATGGATCGTGGCCGTCTCACCGGAGTCACCGTGGCGTTCGCCTGCGTACTCCTGGCCGCCCTGCCCACCGGCACCGCAACTGCTCGACAGCCCGACACGTCAGCCGTCCGGCAGCCGGCGTCGGCGGGCACCTCTCACGGCGGCCACGGTGAGGTCCGCTTCGCCACGTTCAACGCCTCACTCAACCGCGGCACCGAGGGCCAGCTCGTCCGCGACCTCACCACGCCCGACAACGTTCATGCCCGAACGATCGCCGAGATCGTCCAGCGGGTGCGGCCCGACGTCCTGCTCGTCAACGAGTTCGACTTCGACGCCGCTGGCCGGGCGGCGGACCTGTTCCAGCGCAACTACCTGTCGGTGGGTCAGAGCGGCGCCGAGCCGATCCGGTACGCGTACCGCTTCACCGCGCCGAGCAACACCGGCGTCGCGTCCGGCTTCGACCTGAACAACGACGGCCGGACCGTCACCCAGCCGGGACAGCCGGGCTATGGCGACGACTCCCTCGGGTTCGGCGAGTTCCCGGGCCAGTACGGCATGGTCGTCTACTCGAGGTACCCCATCCTGCGCTCCGCGATCCGAACCTTCCAGGAGTTCCGCTGGAAGGACATGCCGGGCGCGGCGCTGCCGACCGACACCGCCACCGGCGCGCCCTGGTACACCGACGAGGAGCTGGACGCGGTTCGGCTGTCGTCGAAGAGCCACTGGGACGTGCCGATCTGGACCGGCCGGCGGGCCGTGCACTTCCTGGTGAGCCACCCGACGCCGCCGGTGTTCGACGGTGCCGAAGACCGCAACGGGCGGCGCAACCACGACGAGATCCGGTTCTGGGCCGACTACCTTCGCGGTGGTTGGGCCAGCCGCTACATCTACGACGACAAGGGGCGGCGCGGCGGCCGACTTCCGGGCTCGGCGTTCGTCCTCGCCGGTGACATGAACGCCGACCCGAACGACGGCGACAGCTTCGAGGCCGCCGCCCGCCAGCTGCTCACCCATCAGGCGATCGGGACCCGGTTCGCACCCTCCAGCGCCGGCGCGGTCGAGGCCGGCGAGCTGCAGGGTGGTGTCAACCCCCAGCACCGCAGCGACCCGGCGCACGACACCGCGGACTTCGCCGACGCTCTGCCAGCGGGGCCGGGCAACCTGCGGGCCGACTACGTGTTGCCGTCACGGTGGCTGCGCGTCGGGGGAGGCGGGGTCTTCTGGCCGCCCTCGACGGATCCGCTGTCGCGGCTGACCGGTGTCTTCCCGTTCCCGAGCTCGGATCACCGGCTGGTGTGGCTCGACGTCAAGCGCTGAGGGATCGCCTGTTGACAGGGGAGGCGTCTGGTCCCTAGCGTCCTCCGCAGAGATCTAGACGTCTAGTCGACCGGAGGTCGTGGTGGACCAGCAGCCCCTCAAGCTCGGCGTCATCGGCTGCGGCCGGGTGTTCCGCGGCCCGTACATGTCCCTCATCCAGCCCCTCCGCACCCGCGGACTCGTCGGCTCGGTCGCCACCTGCGACATCAACCCGGCCGTCCGCGACCTGGTGATCGGCGAGCCGGGTGTCGAGTCGTTCACGACCAACCACCGCGAGATCCTCGACGATCCCGACGTCGACGTCGTGATGGTGCTGACCTCGATGCCCGAGCACGGCCCACTCGCCAAGCAGGCCCTGCAGGCCGGCAAGCACGTCTTGGTCGAGAAGCCGATGGCGATCACGCTGCCGGAGGCGGCCGAGCTGGTCGAGGTCGCGAAGGCGAGTCCGGGACACCTCGTGTGCGCGCCGTTCGTCATCCTGAGCCCCACGTTCCAGGCGATGTGGCGCAACCTCGCCGATGGGGACATCGGGCGCCCGACCCTCGCCCGTGGGCGGTACGGCTGGGCCGGTCCCGACTGGGGGCCGTGGTTCTACCAGGCCGGCGGCGGTCCGCTGTTCGACCTCGGCGTCTACAACGTCACCGCGCTCGCCGCCCTCCTCGGGCCCGTACGCCGGGTGTCGGCGTTCACCGGCAAGGTGCACAAGCAGCGCATGGTCGACGGCCGGATGATCGACGTCGAGACCCCCGACAACTTCCAGATCCTGCTCGACTTCGGCAACTCCGTCCTTGCCACCGTCACCACCGGCTTCTCCATGCAGCAATACCGCTCGCCCGCGATCGAGATCTACGGCACCGAAGGCACCGTGCAGATGCTCGGCGACGACTGGGCACCCGAGGGCCACGAACTGTGGAAGAACTCCGTCGGCGCCTGGCAGTTGCACCGCAGCCCGAACCTGTCCTGGCCGTGGACCGCGGGACTCCAACACCTCGTCGAGTCGGTGCACGCCGGCACCACGCCGCTGGTCGTACCCGAGCACGCCTACCACGTCCTCGAGGTGATGCTCGCCGCCATCGCGTCCGGCGAGGACGGCAGGCACCACGAGGTGGCAAGCACGTTCCCGGCGGTGTTCTTCGGTGCGGAGGACGGCCAGTCCGGTGAGGCGGCGCACCGGGTCCACGACCGTACGCACGTCTCCTGACCAGCGGAGCGGGCCCGACGATGCGCACCGAAGCTGTCCCCGACACCAGCCGGCTGCTGCCGGCCGGTCGGCAGCCCGCCCACCTGATCGGTGGCGAGTGGCGGCCGACGAGCGGAGGCAGCAGAGACGTGCTCGACCCGGGCACCGGTGCCGTCCTGGCGAGCGCTCCAGAAGCAGGACCCGGCGACGTCGACGCGGCGGTGGCCGCGGCCCGAACCGCGTTCGACGACGGCCCATGGCCGCACACCCCTGTGCAGCAACGGGTCCGGCTCCTGCACGACGTCGCGCAGCGGTTGGAGGCCGACGAGGAACGCCTCGCCACGTTGGAGACGCTCGACACGGGCAAGCCCCTGGCCGAGAGCCGGGTCGACGTCCGCGACGTGGCCGGGGTGTTCCGCCACTTCGCCGCCGTCGTCGCCACCACCGCCGGTGAGCTGTCGCCGGTGGACGCACCAGGGCTCAGCTTCACGACGTACGAACCGGCCGGTGTCGTCGGCATGATCACGCCCTGGAACTACCCGCTGCTCCAGGTGTCGTGGAAGATCGCGCCGGCACTGGCGGCCGGGTGCACGTTCGTGGCAAAGCCGAGTGAGCACACGCCGTTCACGACCCTCGCGCTCGGCGAGATCCTGGCCGCCGCCGGTGTACCGCCCGGTGTCTGCAACATCGTGCTCGGCGGCGGCGAGGTCGGTGCGCGGATCGCGGCGCATCCCGGTGTGGATGTCGTCTCGTTCACCGGTGGGGTGGCGAGCGGCCGGTCGGTCGCACGGTCGGCCGCCGACTCGGTGAAGAAGGTCGCGCTCGAGCTCGGCGGCAAGAACCCCAACATCGTCTTCGCCGACGTCGACCTGGAGACCGCGGTCGACCATGCGCTGAACGCGGCGTTCGTACACGCTGGCCAGGTCTGCTCGGCCGGGTCGCGGCTGATGGTCCAGGACACGCTGCACGACGCGTTCGTCGAGCGCCTGCTCGTGCGTGCGGCGCGGATCCGGGTCGGCCACGGCATGGACGCCGGCACCGAGATGGGTCCGCTGATCTCCGCGCAGCAACGAGATCGCGTCCATCAGCACGTCGTCGGCGCGGTGGACGACGGCGCGACGCTGGCACTCGGTGGCGTCGTACCCGAAGGTCCGGGCTTCTTCTACCCGCCGACCGTGCTCACCGGCGTGACTCCGGCGATGCGGATCGCGAGCGAGGAGGTGTTCGGCCCGGTGGTGACCGTGGAGCGGTTCGCCGCGGAGGAGGAGGCCGTCCGCCTGGCCAATGACACGCCGTACGGGCTGGCCGGTGCGGTGTGGACCGGCGACCTGGCCCGGGCCCGACGGGTGGCCGGCGCGCTCCGGCTGGGCACCGTGTGGGTCAACGACTTCCACCCGTACTTCCCGCAGGCGCCCTGGGGTGGTCGCAAGCAGAGTGGGATCGGCCGTGAGCTGGGCCGGCACGGGTTGGAGGAGTTCCTGGAGCCCAAGCACGTGTACGTCAACCTCGAACCGCGGCCGCTCGGGTCGTTCGGCGCCCAGCCGGAGGCGTCCGCGCGATGAGACGAGACCGCGACAACCCGATGCCGCTCTACCACCAGCTGGCCGCCCAGATCCGGAACCAGATCCAGTCTGGCGACCTGCCACCGGGCGCGCGGCTCGCCTCGGAGACCGTGCTGAGTCAGGACGCCGGCGTCAGCCGGATGACGGCCAGGCAGGCGATCGCGTTGCTGGTCGCCGATGGACTCGTGGTGGTGCGGCACGGTGTGGGTACGTTCGTCGCCGAGCCCAGACTGACGTACGACGCCCTTCATCTGTTGGGCTTCAGCGAGACGCTCGCGGCGCACGGGAGCACGACGACGTCCGACGTCCTGGAGCAGGTCGCCGAGGAGGCGAGCCCCGACGTGGCCGCCGGGCTGGCACTCGAACCTGGTGCGCGCGTCGTCAAGGTGATGCGGATCCGCCGGGCGCAGGGCGAGCCGTTGGTGGTGGAGACGAGTTACCTTCCTCAGGTGAGGTGTGCCGGTCTGGAGAGTCAGGACCTGACCGGGCGGTCGCTCTACGCCACGCTGGAGAGTGACTACGACCTGCGCCTCGCCGGTGCCCGGCAGCATTTCGCCGCTCGTTCGGCCAGCGAGGCCGAGCGCACCTTCCTCGACCTGGCCGAAGGCGTTTGTGTCATGGTCGTGTGGGGTGTGAGCGAGGACGACGCGGGGATGCCGGTGGAGTACTTCGAGGCCGTCTACCGTGGCGACCGGTTCGAGTTCGCGGTGGCGAGCCGTCGCCCACCAGGCCTGGGTCGGCTGGCGGCGGGCAGGTCCGAGGAGACCACACCGTTGCGTGCCGTCCTGACCGGAGCGCGTCCCGGCTCCACCTGACCCACCCCGCCTGCATCCACTTGGAGGAGTGCCCGTGGCCTACGCGCCGTCTCCGCGTCCGACGTTCGCGGAACCGACCCACATCCCCTACCGGTCGGTGACGAGACACCTGTGGGGCGATGACGACGCCGGCCGCGTGTCGGACTGGATCTACGTTTCCAGTACCGACATCCACCAGCTTGTCTTCGGCCTGCCGCCGCGCGGGCGCTTCTTCCACTCCGACTCGTTCCGTACCGTGTTCGCGGCCGACGAGGTGCTCTACGTCCTGTCCGGCGTCATGGTGATCAGCAATCCGGAGACGGGCGAGGTCCATCGGGTCGAGCCGGGGGAGGCGGCGTTCTTCCGCCGCGACACCTGGCACCACGTCGTCAACCACAGCAGCGAGGAGCTTCGGGTCCTGGAGTTCTTCGCGCCACCGCCGTCGCAGGGTACGTCCGGCAGCTACGCGCGAACCCGCCCGATGCTGTCCGAGCCCCGTTACATCCGCGACCACCTGCTGGGTGAGTGGCCGGCCCGTGCTGCCGAGGTACGCGCCACCGACACCATCACGCGGGTCTCCCGAAGCGACCGGCTGTGGCGGCTGGAAGGACCCGACCCGCAGCTGCTCGTGGGCATCGTCGCGTCCACCGAGCACCTGACGGTCGGCGTCGTGGAGGTGCTGCCCGGTGTCCGCGGCGGCGTCGACCGGCATGCTGGCGAGGAGGCGTTGTACGTGACGTCCGGACGGTTGAACGTCCACCTGCCAGAAGCCAAGGGCGCTTCGTGGTTCGAGCTCGAGGTCGGTGACGGTTTCTACCTGCCGGCGGACACTCCGCACCAGTACTACAACTGGTCCGACGAGCCGGCCGAGTTCGTGTTCGGGGTGGCGCCGCGTTACCTTCCGGACGAGCGGCCGGATGACCTTGCGGCGGAGTCGGAGCCCGAGGCTTGACCGCTCGGCCCGCGGAAGTCCTCGTCGGCGTCGACGTCGGCGGTACGAAGATCGCCGGTGGTGTCGTCGACCCGGTGACCGGCGCGGTGCGGCACCAGACAACCGTGCCGACGGACCTGGCCCGCGGCAGTGCGGCGGTGCTGGACACGACGGTGGACCTGGCGCGGCGGTTGGCGGCGTGTGGACGTGCCGACGGAGCCCGGGTCGCCGCGATCGGTGTCGGCGTACCTGAGCTCGTCGCACCGGACGGCACCATCACCTCGGCCCACCTGCTGCCGTGGAGCGCGGCCGGCGTTCGTGAGGCACTCGCCGCGGGTGACGGCGCGGGCTCGCTGGACGGCGCAGGCGCCCCGGACGGCGCCGGTGCGGTGTGGGTCGACTCCGACGTACGCTGCGCTGCTCTGGCCGAGGCGCGGTTCGGTGCCGGTCGCCCGTACGACCTCTTCGTCTACGTGACCATCGGCACCGGTATCGCGTTCAGTTTCGTCCACGGTGGGGTGCCGTACGCCGGCGCGCG
This sequence comes from uncultured Actinomycetota bacterium, assembly GCA_963720325.1. Taxonomy (GTDB): domain Bacteria; phylum Actinomycetota; class Actinomycetes; order Propionibacteriales; family Actinopolymorphaceae; genus Thermasporomyces. Next base: position 752,425 of record CAVRFE010000002.1, read on the forward strand.
AGGGCACGCGCACCTCCTGCTGGCATCCGGCGCGCCCGGGTCGGCGTTCGAGCCGGCGGATGCGAACCCGGTTCCGGTCGAGTCGGGCGGCCCCGCTGGGCAACCTCCGTTGTTGGAGACGGTCGCGGCCGGACCTGCACTGGTACGAGAGTTCCGGGCCGCTGGCGGGCGCTGCGGGGACGACGCGCGGGACGTGCTGGCCGCGGCAGCAGCGGGCGACGCGAAGGCGGTGGCGGTCGTGCGGACAGCCGGCGCGGCGGCAGGCAGCGGGATCGCCCTGCTGGTGAACGCGTTCGACCCTGAGGCGGTCGTGGTGGGAGGTGGGCTGGGTCTGGCGGCCGGGGAGTACTGGTCTGCCGCACTCGCCGTCGCCAGGCGGCTGACCTGGGCACCGCAGAGCCGGGACCTGCCCATCGTCCGCGCCGGGCTCGGCGTCGAGGCCGGCATCGTGGGCGCGGCTCTCGCCGCCGAACAGCGGTAGCCCACTTGTCCACTTGTCAGAGGTATGCATGCATAGATGCGCGGATACCTCTGACAACTCGGCTCAGGCACCTCTGACAACTCGGGCCGGGCACCTCTGACAACTCGGCTCGGGCACCTCTGACTATTCGGCCCGCTCCCGACCTAGCGGCGAAGGGCTTGGGTGCGAGGCGTCGTTCGGGTCAGCCGGAAGAACGCCCGCCACAGCGCGTCCGGCACGAGCCAGAGCATGGCCGCGACCGGATGGCTGCCGATCGGTCGGATCCGGGTGTTCTGGAACGACACGAGTGACCAGCCACTCCCGTCGCGCCTGGCCACCAGGGTCTGGATGGAGTCGCGTTCGGGCGATGGCCCGGATTTGCCGCGCATGATCGTCCCGCCGACCGCGAAGAGCACCGCGGCATCGGGACCGAGAAAGCGTACGTCGGTGCGCTCGTCCGTCAGCCGGGTGCCGGCGAGCCACTTGTCGAACAGCACCCGATGGGTCTCGGCGATCTGCTTCCTCCCATGCAGCACCGATCCGTCGAACGCGACGAAGTGGGCATCCTCGCTGAATGGCGCCGCGAACGCCTCACCGTCTCCACGGTTCCAGGCGTCGAGCACCCGCTGGTGGAGGGCCCGGACCGCAGCCTCGTCCGCGGCCCGCTCGGGCTCCCTGTGGTCGTCATCGGTAGGTGTAGCCATGCTCGGAGCCCTCGCCCTCGTCGGTCGTACGGTAATTCGACGATTAGGATAGTTCGATGTGTCGAACTATTCCAAGTCTGCGTTGATCGAGCAGCTGCGCGAGGAGATTCGAAGCGCCCAGATAGCTGTCGCCGCCGTCGACCAGGCGGTCGCCGATCAGCTCGGCGTCAACCCGACCGATCACCGGTGCCTCGACCTCCTCGACCAGCAAGGCCCGATGGCCGCTGGTGAGCTCGCCGCGACGTTGGGCCTCAGCCGGAGCGCGGTCACCGCGGTGATCGACCGGCTCGAACGGTTGGGCTACGCACGACGTACGCCGAACGCCGCCGACCGGCGCCAAGTGCTCGTGAACCTCACGCCGCAGCTAAGGCGACGGGCTCGCGCTCTCTACGGCGACGATCGCGAGGCCACGGCTCTTCTTGGCCGCTATACGGTCGACGAACTACTGTTGCTCAACGATTTCTGCCGCCGGGACCGCGCGCTGAACGAGCGGCGTCTGCAGCGGCTGTCCCGCAGGAGCCGGGCCGAGACCGTCAGTTCAACGCGTACCGAACCGCGCGGGTCGGGCCGGCCAGCAGGTCGGCGGCAAGCTGGCTGAGCGTCCACCTGGTCGCGTCGGCGATCTCGCTCGGTCGCAGCGCACCGCCCTCGGCAAGATGCTGGTCGAAGCCGAGATGGGCGATGCGTACGCCAAGCCCCGTGGCCGCCTTCGTCAAATCGTCGAGGCCGTCCAACCGACCGCCGCCCGACCGGTCGAGGACCACGATGTCGGTCGGCGCCAGCGGATGCCGTCCGTGCGCGATGAGACCGAGTGTGTCCCTCGCCCAGGTGAGACCGTCCGGTGACGACGGCACCACCAGCACCCGCCCCGCTGATCCGGCGACGGTGCCACCAGGCGGACCGTCCGACCGGCCGACCGCCGTGCCCGCGTCCATGACGGTGAGGGCACAGCTGTGGTCCGCGGCGGACGTGCCTGACCTGCCTGACGCCCGCAACGAATCAGACCCGGCTGGCCGCAACCACAGGCCGGCGCGGACCTGTGTCAACCGCGCATTGACGCCACCCGCCAACGTTGCAGCCGCCGTCGGTTCCACACCGAGCCGCTCGGCCAGATCGGCCCGACCCTCCGCACCCGACGCGCCCTCTGCGCTCTCCGTGCCCTCCCAGCCCGAGGCCTCCAACGCCCCCCACGCAGCTGGCCCTGTGTCCCGTGCCCGCCCCGAGCGGCCGTCGACGGCCAGGACGTTCTCGGCCCGGTACCGCGCCAGCACGAGGGCGAGCAGCGCTGTGACCGTGGTCGCGCCGACCGCGCTGGCACTGCCGAGCACGGCGATCCGCAAGCGGGTGACGACCGGGTCCTGGAGTCGCCGCGCGAGGGCCGTCTCGGTCCGTACGTCCCGCGCCAACCGGTGGCCGAGCATCCAGCCTGCCGTACGAACGAGTGCATGCAGCGTCATCGTCGTTCCTCTCAGCCGAAGAAACCGAAGACACCGAAAGCACCGAACGCACCGGCAGCCAACGGGAAGACAGCGAGCACGGCCACGAACTCGACCCTGTCGACGGCGGCATGCCACCGTGCCCGCACGCGAGTTGAGGAACCCAGCGCGAGAAGCACCAGGGGCAGTCCGGCGACGACCAGCAGCAGACCGAGCGGTGCGTACGGGAATCCAGTCCACGTCCCGGCCCATGCGTACAGCAGGATCAGCAGGACGCTGGTCGCGGCGGCAATCAGGGCAGCCACCTCGGCCGCCAGCGGGAAGCTGCGGGCCCGAGCCGCCAGGATGACGACGACAGAGGCCGCGAGCGCGAGCGTCCAGGGGCTCGGCGCGGCGACGAGCATGCTGCCGGCGAGTGCTGCGCAGATGCTGGCCGTCACAGTGGCAACGAGCACGCTCCGGTGCGCCATCATCCGCGTTCGGACCAGGTCGCCTCGGCGTATCGATGCGCTGCCAGCCAGCCATCCGTCCCGCCGCTCGCCGAAGGTATCGAGGCCCGCCAGCCGGAGCCCGAACCGGGGCAGCAGTCCGAGCAGGACGACCGAGACGACTGCCATCAGCGCGCCCAGCCGGTCGGACGGCAGTCGGGCCAGCGCGCCGACCCCCCATCCGGCCGCGAGGACGAGCGTCGCGACACCACCGACCCGGCCGGTGCCGAACGAGGCGGTCCGGCCCACCGCGAGCTGGGCGACCGCGACAACCGCGACGACGACTCCCCAGCGGACGGCAGGGGGCCAACCGAACACGGCGGCTCCACTCCAACCGGCGAGGATGGCGACCACGCCGCCCGCGATGCCGAGAGCGATCCGTATCGCTCGTGCCCCGAGCCGGTCGGCGGCCACCCCGAGCGTCATCAGGCTGCCGGCGAGGCAGCCGAGCGAGACGACACCGGGCACCGGGTCGAGATGGAGCCACAGGAGCAGCGCGAACGCCCCGAGCAGGACGACCGCGGCCACCGTCGCGACGTACCGCATCGTGTCCTCCGACCGCCACTCGGCCCGCTCGTCCTCGGCCGGAGCAGAAGCCGAAGCACGAGAAGGACCAGAAGCCGGCGTCCCGTGGTCGTAGGTCGCGTCCCACACCACGAGGGCCCGGGTGTCGTACCGTCCCGCGGCGAGCATCATCCCGTCACCACCATCGCGTCGCTGGGTGAGTCACCAGGCCGTACGCGAGGAGGTGGCGGAAGGGTTCAACGCCGTCGCACGTTCGCTAGGCGCAGTGCCGAGGCGGCGCGGTGTGGAAGCGGCGCACCGTGGGCGCGGCGCGGTGTGGAAGCGGTCGGCGGGGGAGCGGCGCGGGCGCGTCTACGCGGGGACGGGGACGGCGAGGATGGTCTTTCCCTGCGAGGTGCGGATCTCGACCCGCTCCACATCGGTACGCGGCATGCTGGACGCGCCGTGCAGGACGAGCGGATCGGGCGAACCTGGTACGCCGTAGCCGGCCCGCGGCACCTTCCAGCTCATCGCCACCTGGCGCTCACCGTTACGGGAGACGGCGACCAGTTGGCAACTCAGCGGTCCGCGTACGCCCCGAAGCTCCAGCGCGATGTGCGTGCCCCACCGCCGCGTCTCGATGCCGATGACACCGGTCGTGCCGGTCGCCTGGTCGGTCGCGCTGAACCGGTCGCCGGTCAGCAGCAGCTCGCCGGCCGGCTTGTGGACGCTGTCAGGAGTGCCACCGGGGGCGTCCTGGCCACCGGTGATCCAGGAGCCGACGAGGACGCCGCCGACGAGCAGGACGATGGCGGCCGCGACCGCCATCAGCTGGTCGACCCGGAACCGCGACCGGGAACCCGCGCCGTCGCGCCGGCGACGCAGCCGGACGATGGTCGCGTCCGGAGAGGTGTCAGCCGGGTCAGGCATGCCAGCCGGTGCAATCCGGTCGGCTGCCGCTGCCAGGTTGGCCAACCCGGCTGGATCGGCCTCGGCGTGCCGGTCCGCACCGGGTTCCTGGGTCTCGTCCGCGCCAGCGGCGAGCCCGCCGGATCCAGCGGTGACCAGCGACAGGTCGACATCGTGCAGGGCCGACGCGAGTCCGGAGAAGTCCCCGAGCTCAGCCTGGCAGGCCGCGCAGCCCTCCAGGTGTACCTCGAACGCCCGCCGGTCCTCGTCCTCCAACAGGCCGAGCGCGTAGGCGCCGACGTCGGTGTGTTCGATGGTGCTCATGGGAGCGTCACCCCCCGTTCGTTCAGGGCCATGCGCAGGGCGCGGAGCGCGTAGTAGACGCGGGACTTGACGGTGCCTACCGGGACGCCCAAGGTTTCGGCCGCCTGGTTGACGGTCTTGTCCTTGAGGAAGGTCTCCACGAGCACCTCGCGATGAGCCGTTGTGAGGGCCTGCAGCGCCTCGGTGACAGTCACTGTGCGTACGAGCCGTTCGGTCTGGTCGTCGACTGGCACTTCGGGGGGTTCGTGCGCCACCTCGGTGGGCCGGGCGTCTTGGCGGCGCCGATCGTCGATCACGATACGTCGGGCCACGGTGCCCAACCACGGCATCAGCGAGCGGGCCTCGGGATCGAGCTGGTCGGCGTTGCGCCAGGCCCGGAGCAGTGTCTCCTGGACGACATCCTCGGCCCACTGCCGGTTGCCCGCGGTCAGACGCATGGTGAAGGCGAGCAGTGGCGTGTAGTAGTCGCGGTAGAGCAGCGCGACCAGTTCCTCGTCATCACCGCCAGCCGCTCGACCACTGTCGACCTGCTGGTCGGGACGCCCGGTCGTGCCACGCACCCGAAAGGGGTTCATCGCTTCGGCCTTCAACACGATGGGAACCGTTCCGCCTCGACCCGCCCGGACCTCCGGGGCCTGCCACGTAGCGCCAGGTCGGCTACCGGAAGACCGTGCTGATCGACCCCGCACTACCACGCCGACAGTAGCAGCGCTGGCAGCCCGCTCGCGCGGCCGCGACGGAGAGTGACGAAGGAGAGGGTCGCCAGCGCCCGGCCCAGCTCAGCTCGCCAGGCGCAGGATCGCCGCGACCGACCGGTCGACGTCGGACTCGTCGGTGGACCAGTTCGTGACTGAGATCCGCATCGCCTCCTTGCCCTGCCAGGACGTCCCGGTGAGCCAGCAGGTGCCGTCGCCCTGGATCCGGCGTACCACCCGTCGGGTGTGGGAGTCGTGGTCGCCGTCCGTGGCCAGGAATCGGACCAGCACCTGGTTGAGGACGACGTTGTTCAGCACCTCGACCGAGTCGTGCGCTGCCAACTGCTCGGCGAACCGGCCCGCCAGCGCGCAGCACCGCTCGACCAGGGCCGCGATGCCGGTACGCCCGAGCGCGCGGATCGCCGCGTACACCGGAAAGCCGCGGGCCCGGCGAGAGAACTCCGGGTTGTAGTCGAGGGCGTCCCGTTCACCGCCCGTGCTGTGGATCAGGTAGCTCGCCCGGGCCCCCATCGCCGCACGGTGTACGTCGGGATGCGCGCAGAAGGCCAGGCCGGAGTCGTAGGGCACGTTCAGCCACTTGTGTGCGTCGGTCGCCCAGGAGTCGGCACGTTCGACTCCGGACACCAGCGGCGCCAGCCGGGGACTCGCGGCCGCCCACAGGCCGAACGCGCCGTCCACGTGCACCCAGCCGCCGTGTTCGTGTACGACGTCCGCGATCTCGCCCACCGGGTCGATGGCCCCGGAGTTGACGCTGCCGACCTGCGTACACACGAGGACCGGACCGTCGTTCTCAGCCAGCAGGGTGCGGATCGGGTCTGCCCGCAGGCGGCCCGCTCCGTCGAGCTCGATCGGCACCAGCGACGAGGTGCCCAGCCCGAGAAAGCGCATCGCCCGGTCGATCGTGTTGTGCCGGTCCTCCCCGGCCAGCACCCGGACCCGGGGCGATCCGGCGAGGCCCTGGCTCTCCACGTCCCAGCCGTACTGGCGTAGCACCGCGTGCCGCCCGGCGGCGAGACCGGTCACGGTGGCCATCTGCGCACCGGTCACGAATCCGACCGACGAATGCGACGGCAGCCGCAGCAGCTCGGTCAGCCAACCGCCGGCGACCTCCTCCGCGACCGCTGCCGGCGGTCCGCATGCGTACAGGCCGGCGTTCTGGTCCCAGGTCGAGGTCAGCCAGTCGGCGGCCAGGGCGGCCGGTGTCGCTCCGCCGATCACGAACCCGAAGAACCGTCCGCTCCCCGTGGCGATCAGTCCCGGCTCCACGGCGTCGGCCAGCGAGGCGACCACGATGCGTGGGTCGCTGGGTTCCTCCGGCAGCGGTCCGCCGAGCGCCGCCCGCAGGTCGTGAACGGTCGCCGGTCCCATGACCGGGCGGTCGGGAAGGCTCGCGAGATAGGCCGACGAACGGGCGAACGCCTCGGCCAACGGTCCGGTCCAGTCCGGCTTCTCCACGGTGGGTCCCTCCGGTCTCCCCGTCTGTCACTCAGTCGCCGTGATTCCCATCGGCCAGGTACTGCGCGCCGCTTCTGAGGTTGGATCCTGCACCCGAGTCAGCCTGGTGGCACCAACCCGGCAGCTGCTGGTCACGCTCGTCCCGCTCGGTGACCGAGCCGGTGCGGAATGCCTGGGTGATCTGGGGGATGGCGCGCAGCGCGGTGAGCGCGAGGTGGAAGGCACCGGGCACATACACCGCGCCGTCGGGGTCGGTGAGGGCGAACGCCTGCTCTGCCGTCAACCGGAAGGTCGCGGCTTCCTCGTCGTACTCCACGTAGCCACTCGCGGCCTGACCGCGAAGCCACTCCTCGACATAGCCCGGGGCGGTTCTGGTGCGGTGAGCCAGCTCCTCGGCGGACAGGGCGCCCGCGGCCAGCTCCTGGTAGAAGCCCAGGCGGTCGCCGATCACCACGCTCACCGCGGCCATCGTCGCGCCGAGGTCGCCGACGAACCTGTTCAGGAACGCCACCAGCCTGTCATGATCCAACGCCATCGCCGTACTCCTCATGTCGGCCGAACCGGAGGGCGGCGAGTCGTCGCGTACGTGCCGCGACTCCTGGACACCTCGGTCATCCGCCCCTGGTGGGGCGAAACTGGACGACTCCGGATCGGTTGGCACAACCGGTACGTCGGAGTGCCCCGAGCAGTTCACAATGGCCCGGCCACGGGGTGTTGCCACGGAGTGGGAACGGCGCGCCGTCCGGCCCTGCCACGACCCGGCGCCGCGGCCAGAGAGCAGGCCCGCGGTCGCGCCGTCCGCGCCGTTGTCCTACTGTGTCTCGACGGCAGGAAAACCGGGGGACCTCCAACCGATCAGACCAGTCCAACTGGACTAGTCGCCACAGGCTCAAGGTGGTTTCCACTATGGGTATTGGTGCCAGCATCTTCCTCATCGCTGTCGGCGCCATCCTCGCGTTCGCACTCGAGTACGACATCTCCGGTGTCGACATCTCGGTCGTCGGATGGATCCTCATGGTCGTCGGCGGACTCGGCCTGATCGTGACCCTGGTGATCTGGGCGCCACGCCGCCGGCAGTCCGGCGGCGGCGGAGGCCAGTACGGCAACCAGTACGACACGCGCCGCCTCTAGTCCCGTCTCGCTCGGGGGAAGGGCGGAGGCTGGACGTGCGCGCCGCTTTGTACACCCGTGACCGCACGCTCGTCGTCGAAGACCAACCGCCGGTGCCGCCCGGACCGGGCGAGGTGCAGATCGAGGTGGCCTATGCCGGCATCTGCGGCACCGATCTGCACATCCGGCACGGCGCGATGGACGACCGGGTTCCTTCGCGCGCCATCCTCGGACACGAGGCCTCCGGTCGGATCGCCGCGCTGGGCGACGGAGTCGACGGCTGGAAGATCGGCGACCCGGTAACCGTCATGCCGCTGCGGTGGTGCGGCACCTGTGCGGCCTGCCGAGCAGGTCATACCCATGTCTGCCAGCGCCTCCAGGTCATCGGCGTCGACCTGCCGGGCGCCATGCAGTGCCGGTGGACGGTCCCTGCCGAGGTTCTCCTCCGCCTGCCCGCCGGCCTTGCGCTCGACCACGCCGCGCTGGTCGAACCGACAGCGGTAGCGGTGCACGACATCCGCCGGTCGTCACTTCGAGCCGGCCAGCAGGCGGTCGTCGTCGGCGGCGGACCGATCGGGCTGCTCATCGGCCGGGTGGCGGTCGCGCAAGGCGCCGACGTCATCCTCGTCGAGCCGGACGCCCATCGTCGCGCGGTCGCCGAGCGGATCGGGCTGACCACCGTCGACCCGGCACAGGTCGACGTCCCCGCACACGTCGACGCCTGGACGGCCGGAGCCGGCGTACCGGTCGCGTTCGAGGTGTCGGGCGTCCCCGCCGGCGTTCGGACGGCATCCGACGTGCTCGGAGTGCGCGGCCAGTTGGTGGTGGTGGCGATCCATCCCGAGCCGGTGCCGGTCGACCTCAACCGGGTCTTCCTGCGCGAGCTCGAGATCGTGGGCACCCGGGTCTACGACCGCAGCGACTTCGAGTACGCCGTCGACCTGGTGAGCCGCGGCGACATCCCGGCCGCGGAGCTGATCTCCACGGTCGTACCCCTGTCCAGCGTCGCGGCCGCGTTCGACGCTCTGGAGTCCGGCGGCGGCGTGGTCAAGGTCCTCATCGACTGCCAGGCAGCGTGACGCCTCAGGCTGAGCGTCGAACCGTGTCGATGCGTGCCTGTGCCGGACGTTGTCATCGACGCGGGGTGGCTGGCTCGCTAGCGTGATCGGATGCCCGTCCGGCCGCGGTACTCCGCTCTGCCAGACGAGACCCCGGCTCCACCTCCGCCGTCGCCATCGGCAGCGATGATTGCCGAGGCGTTCGAGCTCGGACGCCCGATCGAACCCCTCGCCCCGCATCGCTTCGGCAGCCAGCAGACCTGGACGCTCGGCACCATGGCCGGGCGTTTTCTCGTCAAGCGGCTGTGGACGGGACCCGATCCCGATTGGCGTCCCGCGCTCGAGCAGGCGATGGCGTTCGAGAACCGGGCCTGTCAAGCCGGGATTGACGCAGCGCGACCGATCGCCCCGCCCGAGGCAGTGTTCGGATGTGCCGTACGCGTGCACGGGTTCGGCGTCTTCCGGGTGTACGAGTGGCTGGAGCACCGCCGGCTCGAGGTCGACGACGACGTGGCCGACTGGCTTGGTACGACACTGGCCCGCCTGCACCAGCTCGAACCGCTGCCGAGTGCGCCTGACCCCTACTGCTACGGGCTGTTCCCAGCGGGACAGTGGAACGCCTGGCTGTCGGAGGGCGAAGCGCAGGGGCGGGTCTGGGCGCCGGCGTTGCGCGAGCGGTTGCCGTTCGTCGTGGAGACGTCGCAGTGGATCGCGGAGGCGTTCGCGAAGGCCGGCAGCTACGTCGTCACGCATCGAGACGTCGAGCCCTGGAACGTGCTGATGACCGAATCGGGTCCGCGCCTGATCGACTGGGACACCTCGGGACCCGACAGCGCTCCGCTCGAGGCGGCACAGGCGCTGCTGGACTTCGCGGCCCACGACCGGTCGGCGCCGGATGTCGACACGGTCCGCCGCGGAATGGCGGCCTACCAGTCCGCGGGCGGTGCCGTGCTCCGTCCCGGCCGCGACATGATCGCCCGGCGGGTCGGCCTCCGCCTTCTGCGGCTCTCCGTACGCCTGGGGGTGACGCTCGGGCTTGCCGACCTGGGTTCGGTCGAGCCCGCGCAGGCGGAGGCCCGGGCGCGCGAGCAGCTCGAGGATCTGCCCGATTTCGTCGCCAGGCTCACCCGCTGGTCCGCGTTGCTGAGCGGTTGATCGGGTCGGCCATAGTTCAGCGGCTGCTGTATCGTCGGCGGGGTGGAGCTGTCGTCCGCCGACCTCGAGGCGATCGCCCGCCTCGGTCGTGCCCTTGCTGACCCGACCAGGTGCCGGCTGCTACTGGCTCTGGCCGAACGCCCCGCATACCCGGCAAAGCTGGCCGAGTCCCTCGGCCTCACCAGGTCCAACGTCTCCAACCACCTGACCTGTCTACGCAGGTGCGGTTTGATCGTGGCGAAACCGCAAGGCCGCCAGGTGCGGTACGAGTTGGCGAGTCCGCACCTGGGGCACGCCCTCGCCGAGGTCCTGAAGGTGGTCGGCGAGGTCGCGCCAGGCGACGACGGGTGCCGGCCCGACGTACCCGAACGGGGGGCAGCAGATCCATGGGCGCTCCGCACCGCCACGGCACTGTGACCCACGCCCACCGGGGCCGTCTGGTCGGTGTTCTCGCGTTCACCATCTCGGTTCTGGTGATCGAGGTCGTGGGCGCGATCTGGTCCGGGTCGCTCGCCCTCCTGGCCGACGCAGGGCACATGGCCGCCGACGCCGCCGGGGTGACGATGGCCCTGGTCGCGGCCACGCTGGCGGCGCGTGCACCGACGGCCCGACGGACCTTCGGCTGGCAGCGGGCGGAGATCCTGGCGGCGGTCGTGAACGCCGTGCTGCTCATCGGCCTGGCGCTCTACATCCTGGTCGAGGGTGTCCGACGACTGCTCACGCCGCCCACCGTCGACTCGACGCCGATGCTGATCATCGCCGCGATCGGCCTGGTCGCCAACACCGCTTCGCTCCTGCTCCTGCACCGCGCCCAGGCCGAGTCGCTGAACCTGCGGGGTGCCTACCTCGAGGTGCTCGGTGACCTCTTCGGTTCGGCGGCGGTCGTGGTCGCCGCCGTGGTCATCGCGGCGACCGGGTGGGTGGCGGCGGACGCGGTGGCCTCGCTGGCGGTCGGTGCGCTGATCCTGCCGAGGGCATGGGTGCTGCTCAGGGACGCGGTAGACGTGCTGTTGGAGGCCACGCCCAAGGACGTCGATCTCGATCGCGTACGCCAACACATCTGTCACGTCGACGGCGTACTCGACGTACACGACCTGCACGCCTGGACGATCACCTCCGGCCTTCCGGTTCTGTCGGCGCACGTGGTGGTGGACGAGGCGACGATCGCCGGCGGGCATACGGGACGCGTTCTCGACTCGCTCCGCGTGTGCCTGGCCCACCACTTCGACGTCGAGCACTCGACGTTCCAGATCGAGTCACCACAGCACCGCGACCACGAGGGCGCGGTCCACGACTGACGGGCGTCAGCAGTCGGTCTGGCCAAATTTGTGGAAACTACCCATCGTCTTCGTGGTCGAGGACCACTATGGGGTGACCACAACTCGCCGGGTGAGGAACTGGTGGTCGTCGCCCCCTTGACGGCATCCGACTTTCCGGTGAAGCGTGTGAGAAGCAACGCGGTGGATGAGATCTACCAAGCGATCGGGCGGGCCGTTGGTCATGCGAGGTCGGGTGGCTGACCCTCCATCGTCGAGGTGAGTTACGCAGGTGTCCGACCGGGAGCCGTGTGCACGACTGGCGGCGACCGATCCGGAATGCATGACGTCGAGGGCCAGGACCCGCTTCCGACGGATGAGGCCGTTCTCCGCGAGCAGGGCGTCGTGGACGACGAACTCATTGCCCAGATTCGTATCACCGTGGCCTACCGGGTGGCGGAAGCACTCAGTGCGGTAGTCGAGTGCCATCGCCGCGGTCCCGGGTGGCTGCAGTCTGTGCACGGGAGGCGGCGTCATGATTGGCCCGGCAGAACACGAGTCGATCCCCCTGGCTACCGATGTCCGGTTGCCGGTGGGTGTGTTCTCCGTCGACACCCGTCGCACCCGTGACCGGCATCCGCCAGTGGTCTTCTGCGCGAGCGGTGGCGCCGGCGGATTCGGCGGAATCTACTGGCTCGACGACAGAGTTGAACACCCTTCTGTGGAAGGAGACCAGCCCTAGCCGGACAGCGTTGCCGACTACGGCGTGCGGTCGACGAGCCCGCGCCCGGCCGGTCTAGATCGCCCGCCTCCGCGATCTAGACCGACCCGACGCGGGCTCCGACATTTCCTCGTTCGACACCTCTCATGTTCCGCGAGCTACCCGGTCTTGCAGCGCGGAGAGGCAGTCGATCGTCTCGGCTGCGGCAACGAGGTCGGCGTAGCCGTCACAGGTGAAGTGCGGCGGCGGCTTCGTAGTATGCCTCGTTGTAGGTGGGGAACTGCGAGATTCCGTCCAGCAACACGTCGATGGGCAGTTCGGCGCGGATGGCGAGCGCGGCGGTGTGGATCCACTCACCGGCCATGGGCGCGACCGCCCAGGCGCCGACCAGCACGCGTCGCTTCCGGTCGGCGATGAGCTCGAGGGTCCCGCGGGGTTCGGTCTCGTACGTCACCGGACGGCTGATCGACTGCGCAACGTCGACCTGAGCGGTGGTGACGTCGACACCCTGTCGGCGCGCGGCGTCGGTCGTCAGCCCGACGGCGGCGATCTCGGGTTCTGCGAAGACGACACGAGGAACGCCTGTGTACTTGGCGATTCGCGGCCGGCCGAGAATGTTGTCGGCGACGACGCGGCCCTGGTACATCGCCATGTGCGTGAACAGCGCCACCCCGGTGACATCCCCGACGGCCCACAACCCGTCGGTGACCCGACAGTGTTGGTCGACCGGGATCTCGCCGTGCCGGCCGACCGGTACACCGACCGAGTCCAGTCCGATGTCGGAGCGCAGCGCTCGGCCGGTGGCGAGCACGATCACGTCCACCCGCTCGCTGGTGCCGTCGTCGAGGTCGACCACGGTGTCGCTGCCCTCACGATGGGCCGCGCGTATCTGGCAGTCGAGGCGGACGTCGATCCCGTCCTTGACCAGGTGGGCGGCGATGAGGTCGCCCAGCTCGGAGGCCTCGCGCCCGAGCAGACGCGGCCCGCGTTCGACCATGGTGACGCGACTGCCCATCCGGGACAGGAACGTACTGAGCTCGATGGCGACCGCGCTGCCGCCTATCACCAGCGCCCGTTCGGGTATCTCGGTCAGGTTGGTGGCTTCTCGGTTGGTCCACACCGGGACCCGGTCCAGCCCTTCGACCGTGGGCCGTGCCTGCGTGGAACCGGTGCCGACGATGATGTCCTGCGCCGTCAGCTGGTCGCCGTTCACGCGGACCTGCCCCGGGCCGACCAGCCGACCCTCACCCTTGACGACGGTCGCGCCGTCGGCGCGGTAGGCGTCGGCCTGGGCGCTGTCGTCGAGGTGGCGGACGATGACATCGCGGTAGTCGCGGATCTTCGGCCAGTCCATTGCGGGCGTACTGACTCCGGCGGCATTCGACGCCTCGGCACGGGCCTCGATGGGGCGCAGCAGTGCCTTGGACGGCATGCACGCCCAATACGGACACTCCCCGCCGATCAACTCCTTCTCGACGACGGCAACGCGTCTGCCGGCGGCAATCAGCTGCCCTGCCACCGCCTCGCCGCCCGGTCCCATTCCCATCACGATCGCGTCGAAGTGATCAGCCATGCGTGCAGCCTTGCCTGCTACCGGCCGGTCAGACATGGGTCAGAAGTCAGGAGGCAGACCAGACTCTGGCAGGTGGGAGGGCATAATGCGGCAATCCGGTCCGAGCGCGAAAACCGGAATAGGCTGACAACCTGACAGCCAAACGACGAAGGCACATGCTTCGGTTATGCCGAGCGAGAATGCCGCGGCCCCGGATCTGTTATCTGCCGGGGACTTGCATTGCCTTCTGAGGTTGGGCACTATGCGGTACCGAAATTCTTTCAGTCCGTCCAATGCTGGTCAGGCTCCTAGCCGTGCAAACGGAGCGAGGCGTACGTTCACGCCGCGAGGAGCCGGCTGCATGGGATGGCGTCAAAACCGCATATGCATGAACTGCAAGGGCTCGGGAGCATTTGCTCGTTTCGCGACTGAACGGCGTATCGCCAAGTCGCTGCACACCGGATCGGCCGTTTGTTGGCAGGGATGACCCGGGCCTACTCATATCCGAGGTCACGACTGACGTGGAGGCTAGGTGGTCATGGCGCCTGTAAGCAGGAGGGCAGTCCTCAAGGGTGCTGGTGCCGCGGGGCTCGGGCTCGCGGGAACGTCGTGGTTGTCGGGTTGTGGAGAGTCGCCCGCTCTCATCCGAGGTGGCAAGAAGACGCTGCAGTTCTGGGCATTTGCCGACACTCGTATCGCCTGGCAGAAAAAGGCTTTCGAACTCTACAAGAAAGCAAAGAATCCCGACTTTGAGATCGAGTGGCTGATTCTTCCCTATCAGCAGATGCACGACCAGCTCCTCATAACCGCGCAAGCGGGCTCCGGCGGACCTGACATGGCAGATGTCGAAATCAGTCAGTTCCCCCGGTTTATCAAGGGCGATGTGCTTTTCGTCGATCTGAAGGCGAAACTGCAAGAGATGGGTGAATGGGGAAACCTGTATCATCCCTCGGCCACCGACCCCTGGTCATGGCAGAACAAGACGTACGGAATCGGTAACGAACTCAACGCCTGCCTGCTCAGCTACCGGCACGACGTCTGGGAGAAGGCCGGCGTCAACACCGAGATCGCGACCTGGCCCCAGTTTGTCGAGGAGGCCAAGCGGTTCCACAAGGACACCGGGAACTTCCTGCTCGACCAGGCATACCTCGACTGGAGCCAGTGGTGGTTGCTGACGCTGCAGCAGGGCGGTGGCTTCTTCCGCGAGAACGGGCAACCCGCGCTTGACAGCACCGAGGGCGTCCGGAGCCTGTCCTGGATGCAGAAGTCCCTGAGAGACGGCTGGTCCACGTTGCGACCCGCCGGCCAGGCCTACAACGTGGCGCTGGAGCAGGGCAAGATCGCGTCCTTGCTGGGGCCGTCGTGGCAGTTCAGCGGGTTCGTCCAGCAGAACATCCCGAAGACGAAGGGGAAATGGCACCTGATGCCGTTCCCGCGCTGGAGCGCAGGCGGTTCGCGGACCGCCACCTGGGGTGGCACCGGCGTCACCGTGCTGAAGACGAGTGAGTTCGCCGAGGAGGCGCGCGACTTCGTGCTTTTCGAGCACACGACGACGCGGGCGCTGATGGCCGACTTCGGGCTTCGGCAGGTCTGGCCGACCTATCGCCCGGCCTTCCGCGACCCGCGCCTCAGCGAGCCGATGGACTTCTTCGACAACCAGCGAGTCGGCGGGTTGATCAGCGAGGTCTCGCCGGAGATCAACAAGGCGTACATGTCGCCGTACTGGCCCGAGACGACCAGTGCGTTCGTCCGGATCGGGCTCACGCCGGCCATGCAGAACCTGAAGAAGGCGCCGAAGGCAACGTTGTCGGCGGCGCAGCGGGAATCGCTCGACATGATCGACTTCGTGACCGCATAGGGAAGGGTACGTGGTGAGGAACCTAGAGGAGGTTGCCAGATGGCAACGACGACGTTAGGCGCGCGGCTGGGTCGTCCGTTGCTGCCGGCCCGACAGTGGTGGTGGCGGCGCCAACGGAAGGTCTCGCCCTACCTCTTCATTGCGCCGTTCTTCCTGTTGTTCCTGGTCTTCGGGCTGTACCCGATTCTGTACTCGTTCATCCTGAGCTTCACGAAGGGCTTCGGGTTCGAGGAGCGCACGTTCGTCGGGCTGGGCAACTACGTGCACCTGTTCTCCGACGAACGCTTCCTCATGGCGGTGCGCAACACGACGTTCTACGCCTTGGGGAGCGTGTTCCTGATCGGCGGCCTGTCGCTCCTGCTGGCGCTGGCGATCAACTCGCGTTCGGTGCGCTGGAAGACCTTCTACCGCACGGCGTTCTTCTTCCCGGTGCTCACCTCAGAGGTGGTCATCGCCGTCATCGCGTTCCGGATCCTCGACAAGGACTTCGGCCTCCTGAACTCCGCGCTCGGCTGGGCCGGCGTGGGACCGTTCGGCTGGCTGACCGAACCGGGCCTCGTGATGTTCGCGATCATCCTGATCGGCATGTGGACCTGGACCGGAATCAACGCGTTGTACTGGATGGCCGGACTCAACGGCATCGACGAGGACTTCTACGAGGCCGCGTCGATCGACGGCGCCAGTGCCTGGCAGGCGTTCCGGCACATCACGTTGCCGCTGCTCCGGCCGATCGCCTTGTTCGTCGTCCTGCAGGCGATCATCGGGTCGTACAACCTGTTTGCCCTGCCCCTGCTGTTGACCAACGGCGGTCCGTCGGACGCTTCGCTGACGGTGACGCTCTACATCTACAACCAGGGCTTCCAGTTCTTCAACGTCGGGTACGCGAGTGCGATCGCTTATGTGATGACGTTCTTCCTGCTGATCGTCTCGGCCGTCAACATCAAGTTCTTCCGCGGATTTGCCGCCCCCGGCGATTAGAGGTGAGCGACAATGGCAGTCATTGAGCACAAGGCCCCACCGGCGACACAGCCGGTGCCCGAACCCAATCCGCCCGTTGTGGCGCGACGACGCCGCTGGCCGATCGTCACGGTGGTCGTCCTCAACGTCGTGCTCATCCTCGGTGTGCTCATCGAGGTCGTGCCCTATCTCTACATGGCGTTCGGCGCGTTCAAGCACAATGAGGAGATCTTCGGCGTCCCGCTCACGCTGTGGCCGCGGGCGTGGACGTTCTCGAACATGCAGGAGCTCTTCACCGGGTTCCCACTCATGCGGTGGATGCTCAACACCGCCATCGTCGCGGTGGTCGGCACGCTCCTGACGGTGATGCTCGCCTCGTTGGCGGGATTCTCGTTCGCAAAGCACGACTTCAAGTTCAAGAACCAGTTGCTGATCCTGATGCTGGTGACAATCCTGTTGCCGACCCAGGTGCTCCTGGTGCCGCAGTTCGAGATCATGCGGACACTCGGCTGGTTCAACACCTATGAGGGCCTGATCGTGCCGCGGGCGGTGACGGCGTTCGGCATCATCTTGATGCGGCAATACACCCTGTCGATCCCGAACGAACTGTTGGACGCGGCGCGCGTCGACGGTGCGACGGAGTTCCGCATCTGGTGGCGGATCATCGTGCCGCTGGTGCGGCCGGGCCTCGCGGTGCTCGGAATCCTCACGTTCCTCGGGCTCTGGAACGACTACATCTGGCCGTTGGTCATCACCACCGACCCGAACATGTTCGTGATGAACCTCGGGATCTCCTCGCTGATCGGACCGTACGACTTCCGGTACGGGATGCTGCTCTCCGGCGCCCTGCTTGCGTCACTGCCGGTGATCTTGGTGTTCATCTTCTTCCAGAAGCAGTTCGTCGCCGGGCTGACGCGAGGTGCGCTGAAGTAGCACGGATGCCCGGGCCGGTCGGGTGTCGGGGTCCCGCATGGCAGACTGCGACGCATGCCTGCCCCACCCACCCGCCGCGACGGCCGGCCCGACACGGCGACGGTCCCGCTCCGGACCGCGGTGGCCGTGCGCGTCCTCGGTGTCGCGTGCGTCTGGCTTGCCGCGGCGGTGGTCGTCGAGGTCGTCCGTCGGGCCGCGCCGGCCCTTGACGCACCGGTGGTCGCCGTCCTCGAGGCGATTCTGCTCGCGATAGTGGTGGCCGTCGGAGGTCTCGGCCTCTGGCTCCTCGTCCGTCGCGGGCCGGGTCTTGTCCTCGACGACGAAGGCATGCGCAACCGCACGAGTTGGCGACGCGACAGCCTCCGGTCGGTCCGCTGGCGTGACGTGTCGGACGTCGGGCGGTCCGGTTCGGCTGGTGAACCGATCGTGGTCGTGACGCTGGCGGACGGCCGGAAGAGCCTGATCGCGGCTCGCTTGCTCGACATTCCGGTGGCGACGCTGGAGGCCGAGATTCAGGAGCGGCTGAACACCGCGCACGGCTACCGCCCCCTCACCTGAGCCGCGGCGAGAGGCTGATCCGCGCCAGACCGCAGCGCGAGTTGTTATTGCCGCGGAGACGTTGGCGTCCTATGCTGATTACGCAGCAGAACCTTCCGAGCACTGAACGTAACTTTGCTGGAAGGATGTCGTTAGACAGAAAGGAAATGCGCCACCCCTCCCTTTGGTGCATCACTGGCGCCGCCTCTGGTCTTGTGCCCCCCAAGACCGAGGCGGCGCCGTCTTTTCCGCATAGTGGATAACGCTTGCCCGATGCCAGTGATTGACGTTGCCCGGTACCAGTGATTGACGTTGCATGGCGCCACCGATTGACCTGCCGGCGCCACCGATTTGACCAGGGCGTACGCAGATCACAGGAGCGCTGTGCAGCGTCGCACGCAGGTGCAGCGCTCGCGATCCGGGTCGGTCAGCCGTCGTCGTCGTCCTTGTAGGCGCAGGCGTCCTCGAGTGAGTCCCCCCGCGCCGGGTTGGCTGTCGGCGACGGCGGGTCGTCGGCGACCGGATCGGTCGATGGTTCCTCCGGGGTGGTCGGATCGTCGGAGGAGTCCGGATCCGGCGTTGTCGCCGGCTTCGAAGGTGAGGAGTCCCCGGACTTCCCGTCGCCGGCCTCGGTCCCCAGCGCCCGAGTGACCATCGAGCGGATCAGGTCGTAGTCGGGGTCGGCCGGGTGGATGATCTTGTTGGTGAACGCGATGCTGGTGACCGTCGAACCCTTCACCTTCAGCGACAGGTCGACGAAGGCCGGTAGCAGCGAGCCTGGGATGTCTGTGAACACGACCGCCTTAGAGCTGTTCGCGACAGCTTCGTAACGCGTCAGCAGCTTGCCCGGGTTGGCCTGGTCGATGATCGCCTTCATGGTGCAGCGCTGGCGTTCCATCCGCTGGTAGTCGTCGGTGCCGTAGCGGCCGCGGGCGAACCAGAGCGCGTGGTAGCCGTTGAGCCGCTGGTTGGGCCCCTTCTCGATGTAGCCCTTCGGCTCGATCCCCTCGTCGCTCGATCCGCCGATGGCGACGTCGGTGTTGACGTTGACTCTGATACCGCCGAGTGCGTCGACGAGGTTCTGGAACCCCTCCAGGTTGAGCAGGACGTAGTAGTCGATCCGCAGTCCTAGCGTGGCGCCGACCGCGAGCTTGTTGGCATCGGCGCCGGGGTTGTCGCTGTCGAGCAGGTCGGGGTGCTGCTCCGGGACGTTCTTGTAGATCGAGTTGAGCATCCACTCCAGCCGGTCGCCCTCGCCGTCGTAGATCCCGTCGGGATAGGCGTCGGCGAGCACCGAGTCGGGCGGGAACGGCACCTTCTCCAGGTTGCGGGGAAGGCTGAACATGATCGTGTCGCCGGTGTGGGTGTCGATGCTTGCGACCAACTGGCTGTCGGGGCGGATGCCGATCCGGCGCTCGCCGCCGTCACCGCCGAGCAGAAGGACGTTGACCCGGCGCTGCCCGGCCCAGGGGTCGTGCTTGGTGGCGTTCTTGGGCCGTGTCGCGCTCTTGCTGTCGTCGCTGGCGAAGACCTGCTGGACCAGGCCCTTCTGGACGGTGGCGTAGCGGCCGCCGACCACCATGGGCAGGAGCACCGAGAGGGCCAGGATGGCGACCAGGCCGGAGCCGAGCAGGCGTTGCCCGGTGGAGGCGCTCCGCGGCTGCACCGCGCGGTAGGTGCCGACGATCACGGCGACCCAGGCGACGCCGACCAGCGGGAGGACGATGCTGATGATCGTCAGTGCCTTCGGCTGGACGGCCCAGTGCATGATCTCGCGTAGGTGGGTGGCGCCGAGGTAGGCGCCGCCGACGACGGCCACGGTGAAGAGCGTGAGGACGACGGCGCCGATCCGGCGTAGTCCGGCCGCGACCAGGCCGGACCCGGGAAGGATCGTTCCGAGGATGGTCACTGCTGTCGCGAGGGCGAAGGACATCGGGCGACCGCGTCGCGCTGAGGTGCGCGCCTGACTCCGCGGCGAGGCCCGGTTGCCGTCCCGCACTCGCTCAGACATGAAGCGTATTCAATCCCATTCGACTCGTTTGCCTACGTGGCGCCCAGAACCCGACTCGTCGCCTGTTACCTGAGCAAGCTCGGACTTTCTTACCTCAGAACTACGCACGGCGTACACAAAGAGTTCGTCATGTTCGGAAAGTGCTCCCGCGGATACTGTCCGTATATTTCGTTCGGCAGGACTCGCAGATTGCCCTGATCAGCGGTAAAACGACCCAAGGTCGCCAGTGTGGTCAATGCGGTCATTGTGGTCCAGTTGATCAAGGAGGTCGTCATGCGTAGCACCATGCTCGACGCGCCGCTCACCGCCGCCGCCATCACCAGGCACGGCAGTACGGTCCACGGGCGCACGGGTGGCGTCACGACTCTGACCGCGAACGGTGTCCGGCGCGCGTCGTACGCCGACGTCGGGGCAAACGCGGCCCGGCTCGCGCACGCGTTCCGCGATCTCGGCGTGGACGCAGACCAGCGGGTCGCGACCTTCATGTGGAACAACCAGGAGCACTTCGAGGTATATCTCGCCGTCCCATCGATGGGTGCCGTGCTCCATCCGCTGAACATCCGGCTGCCCTCCGACCAGGTGGTCTACATCGCCAACCACGCCGAGGATTTCATCGTCGTTGTCGATGCGACGCTGCTGCCGTTGTTCAACAAACTTGTGCCGAAACTGGTATCTGTGCGCCACGTCGTCGTCGTAGGCGACTCCGACCCTGCCGCGGTCGAGGCGATCGAGGCCGCGGGCAAGGAAGTGCATGCCTACGCCGATCTGCTCGCGGGCCGTCCGGACACCTTCGACTGGCCAGACATCGACGAACTCGACGCGGCGGCGATGTGCTATTCGTCTGGGACGACGGGCCATCCCAAGGGCATCGTCTACTCACACCGATCGGTCGTTCTGCACTCGATGGGAATGGCGCTGGGCGACGCGCTCGGTATCCGGCCGACGGACCGCGTGCTGCCCGTGGTCCCGATGTTTCACGTGCTGGCCTGGGGGATCCCCCATGCGTGCTACCTCGTCGGTGCCTCGCTGATCATGCCCGATCGCTTCCTTCAGGCCGAGCCGCTGGTCACCCTCGTCGAAGCTGAACGAGTAACCATCGCAGGTGCGGTTCCGAGCGTGTGGGGCGGCGTGCTCACCCATCTCGACGCCCACCCAGAGGCAGACTGGTCGAGCCTGCGCGAGGTCATCGTCGGCGGGTCGGCGTGTCCACGGTCGTTGATGGAGGGATTCGAACGTCACGGCGTACGCATCCTGCATGCATGGGGAATGACCGAGACCTCGCCGGTCGGTACGGTCGCGGTGCCGCCGGCTGCTGCCGAGGGCGAGGACGAGTGGCGGTACCGGCTCAGCCAGGGCCGCTTGGTCTCGCTGGTCGAAGGCCGGGTGGTCCGTCCGGACGGGCAGGTCGCGCCCTGGGACGGCGAGACGGTCGGGGAGTTGGAGGTTCGCGGGCCGTGGGTCGCCGGCAGCTACTTTGGTGCGGAGGCCGACGGGCCCGGCCACGGCGCCACCTTCCACGACGGCTGGCTCCGTACCGGGGACGTCGGACACCTCGACGCCGACGGCTTCCTCACCTTGACCGACCGCGCCAAGGACGTCATCAAGTCCGGCGGTGAGTGGATCTCCTCGGTCGCGCTGGAAAACCTGCTGATGGCGCACCCGATGGTCGCGGAGGCCTCGGTGGTCGGCGTACCGGACGAGCGGTGGGGCGAGCGGCCGCTGGCGAGCGTGGTCGTGCGGGACGGCTGCACCGTCACCGCGGAGGAGCTTCGCGACTTCCTCGTCGGGCACGTGCCGCGGTGGCAGTTGCCGGAACGCTGGTCGTTCGTCGCGGAAGTACCCAAGACCAGCGTCGGGAAGTTCGACAAGAAGGTGCTGCGCCAGCGTTATGCCGACGGTGAGCTCGTCGTCGAGACGGTCGCGCCGCCGCCGCGTACGGATCCCGCGACAGGGCAGGGCTAAGGCCGGCCGGGGAGGGGCCGACCGGTCAGGTCATCAGCGCTCGAACCTCGGCGTCCGACGTCGGTCGGAAGTCCCGATACCACCGGCCGACAGCCTCGAACGGCTCTGGCTGCAGCGGGCAGACAACCTCGTCGGTCACCTCGGCCAGGTCCGAAAGCGCCTGCGGCGGCGCGACCGGTACGGCGAGCACGACGTGTGCCGGATCGAGCTTGCGGACCGCCAGCGCCGCAGCCCGGGCCGTCGCGCCGGTCGCCAGGCCGTCGTCGACGAGGATCACCACACGGTCCCGCACCGGTAGTGGCCCGCGATGCCCGCGGTAGGCGACCTCGCGCCGGGTGAGTTCGGCCACCTCGAACCTGGTGACCATGTTGATCTCGTCCGGGCTGATCTGGAGCTGGCGTACGACGTCGTCGTTCAGCACCCGGACGGCTCCACTGGCCACCGCGCCCATGGCGAGTTCCTGGTGCCACGGTACGCCGAGCTTGCGTACGCAGAACACGTCGAGCGCGGCGCCAAGTCGTTCCGCCACCGCAGCGGCCGTGACTACACCTCCGCGGGGGAGCCCGAGCACGGTGACGTCGGAGCGGTCGGCGTAGACAGTCAGATGGTCGGCCAGGTGCCACCCGCCCTGGGCGCGATCGGCATATCCGACGGTTCGCAGCTGGCTCTGCCTGGCCATGGCGCCACCTCGTCCCAACGGCGCCGCGCGGTTGGCTTCGGTGGATCGTGGCTCAAACCGTCTCTGCGCGGCTGGCACGAATCGCTGAAGGGCGCGGGCCCCTTGGAGGGCATTTCGTGTCGGAGGCCATCGGGTGCTGCCGGGCCACGGTGCGCGTCGCGGGACTTGATCGGGAACGAGCTGATGGCGCTCCGCACGGCCCGGCACTACCGGACGGTCCCCTCTCTCGCACCGTACCTCGCCAGCTGCCGCCGACACGAGGCCGTGCGTCCGGGTGGTGCGCTTTGCCCCACCGACAGGGGGCCCGCTACCCTGATCCGGCATTGTGGCTTCGAAGTTGCCGGTGGCGACGGTGTTGGCGTGCGGCGGACCTACCCGCGCCCGACGATCTCGTCCCCGGTCACCTTCAGCCAGGGGAGGCGTCGCCTAGTCCGGTCTATGGCGCCCGCCTGCTAAGCGGGTTGAGGTCTTAAAGCCTCTCGCGGGTTCAAATCCCGCCGCCTCCGCCCTCACCAGGGCAAACGCCCCACATCGGCGCCGGGCCGATCCCCACCGAGTGGGGTGGCCCGGCGCTTTGGTCTCATTTTTGGTCTCATTTGGCTATCGACGATCACGGGATTCTCCACGCTGACGATCAGAGGTGGCCCATGGGGCGACGTGTCGATTCCTCTGGTGGGACGACGTACGAGGCGCCGGGTCGGGTCTCGTCCTGTCCGTAGGCGGATCCCTTCCGGACACCACGGCTATCAGGCTCCAGCGTGGTCGTCCGCCACGGAGCGTCCTGGTCCGCCAACGTCTCCAACATCAGCTGACACCAAACCTGTGCGGCGCCGACAACGAGCCGGGCGTGCCGCGGCCGAACCCAGGTGGGCACGCTCTCGGCGCCGTGGTGCACACCGACCTGGTTACGGATCTCCGTGACCCCCTGAGCCATGGTCACCAGCGACTGGAGGATCTGGCGCAGCGCCGGCACTTCGTCGCTGACGCCTTTCGCCGACAGCGCGAGCGACCGCTGCGCGCGGTTCACCAGCCCGGGTACCTTGTCACTCTTGGTGTACGCAACGCCTCGGGTCGTGAGGACAGACTTGGCGGTCGACTCGATCAGCGCCTTGGCAGTGCTCACCGCAAGACGCGGGTCGCTCTCGACGGTGTCGCCCAGCAGCGCGAGATGATCGAGGATGGCGGACGGATCAGTGAGGGCCGCGAGAGCATCCGCGGTCAGGCCGAGCGAAGTTGCGCGGCGCCGACCGCATCGGGCGGTGGCAGACTCTTGCCGCGCAGTACCCGGACCGGTTGGTGGCTGCAATGGTCGAGCAAGCCCTCCCGCCGAGCGTGTTGGTCGGCTGGTCTGCACGAGACGCCCTCGTAGAGCGCGGGGATAGCGTCGCTACGCAGGAACTGCTCGCACGGATCGGGCGTGCGGTGCTCGCCACCGTGCTCGCGGTCAACCGCGTGTACCAGTCACACCGGGTGCTCAAGTGGCAGCGTCACCTCATCGCCGACTGCGCCGTCACGCCCGACCGGCTCGCCGAGCGGCTCGAGTCACTGTCCCGCGAACCATGCAGCCGGACGCTCGCCGATGCCGAGACCTTGCTGACCGAACGCTCGACTTAGCCGAACAGCACACACAAACCGATCCGACGACGTTCCGCGACGCACTCCATGAACACCGGCTACCGGCGACAGCTCCTCAAGTCGTGCATGCCAACGACCAGTTGCAGTAGCCGATCCTCTGCCGGACACCCAGTTCTGTCGCTGGCCGCCGACGGGAGTGTTTGCGCTGGATGATCCCGTGGAACGGGCCTTATTCGTGTGGGTGGTCGGGTTCTGGGTGCAGCTTTCGGTCCATGACGGCTTGGGCTACGTCGGTGATGCTCTGGTCGTGGCTGAAGGCGTAGGCCTTGAGTCGTAGCAGGGCTTCGTCGCCGCTGCAGTGCAGCTGTGCGGCGAGCGAACCGATTGCTTGGTACACGATCGCTCGGCTGCCCAGATCTGCCCCTACGGCTGTCTGTTGGCTGTCGGTGGTGGTGGGGAGGTCTTCGCCGACGACATCGTTGACCGACTCGTCCTCCCGCTTGTCGACAAGGCGGTCCCAGAATGGCAGGCGACTCTGGACGCACTTCTCGAACTGCCTGAGATCGGCCGCCCCATCGGGTATTCGGGCGGGGTGATCTCCGTCGGCACCCGGCTGGCGGCGATCGAGCCTCGCATTTCAGCAGCCGTCCTGTTCGCCGGCAGTTTCGTGCCCCGCTCCATCATGGAAGAGGCCCGGCGGGTCGCCATTCCGCTGTATGTCCTGCTGCAGTGGGACGACGAGGGAAACGACCGGCAAATGGCTCTGGAGTTGTTTGACGCCTTCGGTTCCCAGGAGAAGACGCTGAACGCCAACATGGGCGGACACACCGGCGTCCCTCAACACGCGGGTGAAGAAGCGAACCAGTTCTTCACCCGGCATCTGAGCTCGTTCAGTGGGATGAGCTGACGACAGTTGGGCGCGCACTGAAGCCCGTGACGCATGTCAACGCCCTGCTAACGGTCGAGGGACGGTTCAGACTCGTTGAGGGTTGCCGAACCCGACCGATCGCCCACGTTGCCCGCGAGATGGGAGTCTCGCGGGCAACAGCGTCGAAGTGGTCAACCGCTACCGAAGATTCGGCGTACTCGGTCTTCGTGATCGCTCACCCCGGGGTAGGACTGGGGTCCCTTACGACTGAGGCAGCGACACCAGGCGCTGGACAGCGATCCCCCTGATCGACTGGTGTCCGCCGATCCCTAACGGACATCCACAAGCCGTTGATTAAGTCGGTGATACCCGACACCAGATGTCGATGAGTTCCGACACCACCGAACTCCGCTGTCATCCTGTGTCGATGAGTTTAGACACGACCGGTGGATATTGGGCATCCTCGATTGGTGGGTATTGAGGTGCTCCTCGGTGTTGACTTGCCGCTGGTGCTGGCGGCTGAGTGTCGCCCTGCGCAGTATCGGCCTTGGGGGCAGGTCAGCTTCCGCGCGACTGGGTGTCCGCAGCGTCGAGCACCTTGTGCAGCAGCCGGACAAGTGTTTGGCGCTCGGGGCCGGTCAGGACACTGATCGCGTCCATCTCGGTGCGGAGGGCGGTGTCGACGAGCTCTTGGCGCAGGCGGTCGCCGGTGTCGGTGAGTGCGACGTGCTGTCGGCGGCGGTCGTTGCGGTCTCGGGCGCGTGCGACGTGCCCCTGGTCCTCGAGGCGGTCGAGGTAGCCGACGAGATGGCTGCGGTTGAACTGGAGCCGGTCGGCGAGCTCGTGTTGGGGCAGTGGTCCGAAGTCGCCTAAGGCAGCCATCACGGCGAAGTGCGGGAGCGCGTATCCGCGGGTGCCTAGCTCCTCGACCAGTTGTCGACTTGCGATGCGTCGTACCTGGCCGGCGAGGTAGGACGGGAGGCCGAGGAGGGTCGGCGGCCGAAGTGATCCGCCCGGGTTGGCGGTTGAGCGGGGCGATGGCACGACAACACGATAGCTTGGCGTATCAATGTCGCTATGTAATAATTACCGTATGACATTGATTTCGGCTCGCACCACCCGACCGGCGTTCGTCGCGCTCCTGATGGCGGTGTTGTCGTTCTCGCTGCTGCAGACGATGGTCGTGCCAGCGCTGCCCGACCTCCAGGAGCAGTTCCGGACTTCCCCGACGGTGATGTCGTGGGTACTGAGCGGGTTCCTACTCAGCTCGGCGGTCGGGACGGTGATCCTCGCACGGCTCGGTGACATGTTCGGCAGGAAGCAGCTGCTCTTGGTTAGCCTCGTCCTGCTCGCGGCCGGGTCGTTGTTCGCGGCGTTGGCGGGGTCCGTCGGCGTGCTCATCGGCGCGCGTGCGGTGCAGGGACTTGGGGCGGCGACCTTCCCGCTGGCGTTCGGGCTGGTGCGTGAGATTTTCCCTCGCGAGCGGGTGCCGGTGATGATCGGCACGATAAGCGCGATCTTCGGAATCGGGTTCGGCATCGGGCTGGTGGTGCCGGGGCCGATCACCGACGCGATGGGATGGCGCTGGATCTTCTGGATCTCGCTCATCGTGATCGTGGCCGCATTCGCTGCTGCGGCGACGTACCTACCTGGGGGCGGAGCCTGGCGCCCGGCTCGGGTCGATGTTGGCGGAGCAGTTGGGGTGTCGGTGGGGCTCTGCGCTCTATTGCTTGCCATCAGCCAGACCAGGGACTGGGGTGTGGCCTGGCTGGTCGGCCTGCTCGTGGCCGCGGTGGTTGCCTTCGCGGTGTTCGGGTGGTGGGAGCAACGCAGCGCAACGCCGTTGGTCGACCTGCGTGTGCTGAGGCGGCGTCCGGTGCTCGCGGCCAACGGCGCGGCGCTGGTCATCGGGTTCGGGATGTACGGCGCCTTCACTCTCGTGCCGCAGTTGGTGCAGACGCCCACCAGCAGTGGATACGGCTTTGGTGCGAGCGTGACGGTCTCCGGGCTCTTCCTGCTGCCGATGGCGATCACGATGCTCTTCGCAGGGCCGGCCGCGGGGCGGCTCGGGGCTCTGGTCGGGTTCAAGGCAACGCTGGTGGCCGCCTGCGTACTCGGCGTGGCCGGGTTCGTCACGTTCACCGTCGCCCACAGCTGGGGCTGGGGCATCGCCGCGGGCGCAGCGATCCTCGGCGTCGGCATCGGGTTCGCCTTCTCCTCGCTGGTCAACGTCCTGGTCGCGGCAGTAGAGCCCCACGAGACCGCTGAGGCGACCGGGGTCAACACCATCGTCCGTACCGTCGGCGGCGCGCTCGGCGCCCAGGCAGCGGCGGCGATCGTGACGGCACGCACCAGCACCGACGGGCTCCCGGCGGAGTCGGGCTACACCATCGCGTTCGCCGTCTCGGCGGCCGCGATGGCGGTCGCGGTCCTGCTCTCACTCACCCTTCCCCGGCGTACGCCAACATCGTCGGCCGGAGATGCCGTCGAGCCGACAGCCCGGGCCAGATGACCGCGGGACCGGTGACGCCGTACGGCCACCCACCCCTGTTCGGCGTCGTGCTCACCCCGGATGCGCGCGACCCCGGAGGTACCGTCGACCTCGCCGTCCACGCCGAGAAGGCCGGGCTGGACCTGGTCAGTGTGTCCGATCACCCCTACCACCCCGGCTTCATGGACGCTTGGACACTGCTCAGCTGGATCGCCGCCCGCACCCAGCGGGTGAGCGTGATGCCGAACGTCGCCAACCTGCCGCTGCGGCCACCGGCCGGACTGGCCAGGGCCGCCGCCACACTCGACCTGCTCAGCGGCGGACGAGTCGAGCTGGGAGTCGGCGCCGGCGGACACGGACACGCGATCCACAGCGAGGGCGGCTCGGCGGCAACCGTCGGGGAGCGCATCAGCGCCTTCGCCGAGGCCCTCACCATCATTCGCGCGCTCACGACCGCTGGATCCCCGGTCACGCTGGACGGCAAATATCACCGTGTGTACGAGGCCGTGCCCGGTCCGGCACATCCGCATCCGATCGGACTGTGGATCGGTGGCGTCGGTCCCCGGATGCTCCGGCTGGTCGGGCGCCTGGGCGACGGCTGGATCCCGTCCGCGACCCGCCTCCCACCCGAGGGGCTCGACGCGGCCAACGCCCGGATCGATCAGGCTGCCCGCGTCGCCGAGCGAGACCCCGGCGAGATCCGCCGGCTCTACAACCTCCCCGGCGCGCTCGGGTCGCACACGCGCTCCTGGGCGGCGCAGCTGACCGACCTCGCGTTGCGCCGCGGGATCAGCGGCTTCCTGCTCTTCACCGACGACCGCGACACCATCGCCCGCTTCGGCGGCGACGTCGCACCCGCCGTTCAGGACGCACTTCGATGAGCGAGGTCCTTCCGCCGTGTGTTTGCGACCCGAGTTCTACGAACGTGGCCGGCCCACCCACCAGCATCCCGGCGCCCGGACCGTGCAGAGCCGGCTGACCGAGGTGCACGACTACTTCCGGGCCTCCTGAGCGCGCTCAGACCGGAACTCGACTCCAGTGTGTACGACGCCGGCCGAGTCCGGACCAACCTGGGGATGTTCGCCTGCCGGCAGTACTGCACCGGCCTCACCCTCCACCACACCATCGCGAGGACGATGACATCTTCCCAAGGTCGCAGGACGCGGCACCGGCGCTAGTTGACGTCCTACGCCGACTCGGGGCCGAGCACACCCGACTGCACCAGGCGCTCTTCGGCGGAGGTGACGTCCAGGCCGAGGATCTCCCGGTGCCCGTCGGCGTTGACCCCGGTGGCGACCAGGGCGTGCACCCCGACCACTCGCCCGGCCTCGCGCACCTTCAAGACGAGGGCGTCCATCGCCACGAACGTGTACGGGCCGGCGTCCAGCGGCCGGGTGCGGAACGCTTCCACTTGCTCATCGAGTTCGGCGGCCATCACGCTGACCTGGGACTTGGACAGCCTGGTGATGCCAAGGGTCTCGACGAGTTTCTCCATCCGCCGGGTCGAGACACCCAGCAGGTAGCAGGTAGCCACCACCGAGGTCAGGGCCCGCTCGGCCCGGCGGCGCCGTTCCAGCAGCCAATCGGGAAAGTAGCTCCCGGCCCGCAGCTTGGGGATCGCCACATCCAGGGTGCCGGCACGGGTGTCGAAGTCCCGGTGCCGGTAGCCGTTGCGAGGAGTTCGTCCGGTCCGGACTGGCCACCCCGTAGGGAGCACCACAGACCGCGTCGGCTTCGGCCGACATCAGGGCGTCGATGAACGTGGACAGCAGCTCACGCAGCAGGTCCGGCGACGCTGCCGCCAGCTGTTCGTGCAGGAATCGGTCAGGGGTCATACTGGGCTTGGCGGTCATCGCGAGAACTCCTTCAGAAGCACTGTGAGAGGTCTTCCAAAGGATCACGCGATGACCGCCCTACACGCCTACGACACGCCCGTCACCCAGCGCCTGCCGTACACCACTCTGCTGGACACCACTAGTCCATGGCCTGCGTCCGGCGTGCGATACATGTGCGATAGCGGGCGGTCAAGAAGGGTCAGGGACGGCACGAGAGCATGCCTGGAGATGCCTGTCGACCTGCCAGAGTGCACGCTGCGCCAGTCTCATTCCTAGTCTCGTTCACCGCCGTTCGGCACTGTACGCGGACGATCGACAGGCGCCGCTGGACGCAGGCGCGAGCGTGGCCGATCGGTCGCGAACGCCGCTCCGCACACCTGCTAAGCGGGTTGAGGTCTTAAAGCCTCTCGCGGGTTCAAATCCCGCCGCCTCCGCCCTCACCAGGGCAAACGCCCCACATCGGCGCCGGGCCGATCCCCACCGAGTGGGGTGGCCCGGCGCTTTGGTCTCATTTTTTGGGCAGCCTCAGCCCTGAGGCCCACGCTGGGGCCGCCCGACGACACGGCTACCCAGGTGCATCAGCACACCGACGGCATGACGACGCGGTGGAGAGGCAGGAGCCACTCCTCTTTGGCGGTCAGCCCCAGTATCGGCGGGAGACGTCGGGACGGGGAACGCTACGTCGGGGTTCTCGTACGCGCCGACGATCTGGCCAAGGTCGTTCATGCCGAGCACGAGCGTCCGCGGAGCGCCCGGGACGTCGATCCTGGTGACGCGCCCCTTGGTGTCCCGGAGGAACCCGCGAGCACCCACCAGGCCGATGGGATCGGCCAGGTCGAATCCGGCGGCCGTGTAGCCGACGACGCGGCCGCGGATGTCGAGTCCGAAGACCTGCGTCAGCGTCTCGTCGAACGCGTTGATGGTCGTGTAGGCACCGCGGTCCAGCAGATATCCTTGCGTCGGTGCCTCGAGGGCGTCGGCGTACGATCCGCAGATCTGCCCTCGTTCGTTGATGTCCGAGGTGCCGGCCTGGGTGTTTCCCGGCCCGGTGATCGTCGTGAACCGCCCGCGCTGCCACAGGTATCCGCTCGCCGTCGTGGCGTCGTACGCCTCGCCCACCAGCCGGCCAAGGTTGTCGATGCCGACGACCTCGGTCGAGGATGCGCCTGGAGCGTCGATGCGCACGAGCCTTCCGGCGTCGAGCAGGAAGCCGCGCTTGATGCCCTGCGCGAACGTCTCCTCCGTCTCGAAGTAGTCGCCCACGATCTGGCCGCGGTCGTTGATCCTGGACACGATCGTCGAGAACGCTCCGGGGATGTCGTACGTGGTGAACCGGCCGTGGCGGTCCCGGATGAACCCGTGCAGACGACCCGACGCGTCGTCGTAGCCTCCGGTCACCTGTCCGCGGTTGTTGATCCCGAACGCGAACGTCGTCGTCGCCGCGCCAGGCACCTCGATCGGCGTGTAGCGGCCGTGGTCGAGCACAAATCCCGGTATCGGTAGACGTGCGCGGTTGCCGCGATGCCGGGCGTCCACGACACCTTCCGAACCGACAGTGGGCGCTGCGCGTGCCGGCACTCCGGTCAGCGCCGCGTACGCCGTCGCTCCGGCGGCGACGAGAACCGAACGGCGGGCGACTCGGCGAGCTTCGTACGAAACCATGGGCCTGCTCCTCTGCTGATCTGGTCAACGGGACTCGAACTCGAGGAGTATTCGGATGCGTCAGCCTGTCGGATTGGTTCGCCTGGCCATCCGCTCAGCTGGACACCCATGCCGCGGGGTGGTGTGCTCGCACGAGTGAGGGGGGACAGGATCTGGTGGCGGGTCCGACAACTGGTGCCGCCGGACGGTCCCCGCCCACCCGCGTTCATCCAGAGTTCGCGCTCGGTCCAGTTCTGTCCGGCAGCTGACGCTGTTCAGCCGGAGCTGGCGTGAACCGTTCGGCTGGCGCGACCGGCAGCTGGTCGTCGAGGGCTTGGTGCGGACGGGTGGTGTTGTGCTGCGTCACGAACGCATCGATCGCGGCCTGGGCAGCCTCCACCGACTCGAACGGCCCGCAGTCATCAAGCAACTCCCGCCGAAACGTCAGATGGAACCGCTCGATCTTCCCGGTCGTGGTTGGTGAGGCAGGCTGGGTCAGCCGGTGGATGATCGCGTTCTTGCGGCAGATCATGCTGCGGAGAGGAAGGACAGCGAGGCTGTCCCGCCGGTCCGCCCCGGCTTGCCTGCCGATGGGCAGAGGCGGCTCGACATCAGTCTCGGTTCTGGTCTCATTCAGCCCTGTCCGACGGCCTGGGCGCCCGCGCCGTCCTGGTCGTGGACCATCCCAAGGTAGGTGCCCGCCCCACACGCTCGAGCGGGCACCTCACACTGCCACTGACAGCAGGTCACGCCTGTCAGTTGTTCTTGCCCTCGCCTTCGACGGAGCGCACCACCAGCTGGGTGTCCTTGCCCCGCTTGTCGACGACCTTCTTCTCCAGTAGGGCATCAAGGAGGACGGGAGTGTCACCTTCCCATTCGCTCGCCTGTTCCCTGCCCAGATATTCGTAGGTCTTCGGCGAGAGGATGAACCCCAGTGTGCCGGCACCGCCCTTCGAGTCGCGGTAGATCATGGTTCCCTGCCGGCCAGCCAGGTCCTCGACGTCGGTCTTGACCTTCACGCCCGGAATCTTGGCGATCGCGCGGTACAGCGTGGCCTGCTGCTTCGGTTGGGCCGGCAGGCCCTCGTCGCTGCCGAGGATGACACCGCACAACCAGAAGGCGCGTTCGTGCAGCAGATCGCCTTTGATGGTGTCGGGAGTGTCGCGATAGATGCGCCTGACCTCGGCGTAGATCTCCTTCAGTGCCTTGTCTGGGTCGTTGGGCAGCGACTGGTTGTACTCCCAGATGTCGCGCGGGGAGCGGTTGTCCTTGTCCACGCCCTTGTCGTAGCTGAACGGTGTCCACTTCTCCACGGTCTCGACCTCGCCGTCGGGCTGGTATCCCTTCCGCAAGCTCTTCGTGTAGATGAACTGGTCATCGCGTGGACGTTGCTGTGGCTCGTCGTCTTGGACTGTGACCGCGGCCTGCTCCAGAACCACCGCTGCTTCGGCGACCTGGCCGTGTTGGATCGGGGTTCCGTCCGGCCGCCGGGTCTCCAAGCCCGCTAGACCGCTCGCCCCCGCCAACAACGCGATCGCCAGGCCGCCTGCGAGCGAGGCCTTCCAGATCAGGTCGGGAAGCCTGAACGGCGGCCGCGCGCCGCTCAGCATCCTGGCCCGGCTGATCCGCAGGGACTCCGTGGTCGGTGGCGGTACGAACGATCGCATGTCCTTCAACTTGTCGAGTTCAGACATCGCTGGGTAGCTCCTTCACGTCATGTCGTGGGTCGGTTCCGCCCAGCGCCTCGCGTAGCTTTCTTCGAGCCCGGTTCAGTCGCGATCGGACCGTCCCCACGGGAATGCCCAGGGCCACGGCGATTTCGTCGTACGACAAACTCGCCCAGGCGAAGAGCAGCACCACGTGGCGGTCCCGCTTCGACAGTGCGGCCAGCGCCGCCCCCAGGGGGCGTGCCGCGGCCTTGGCGCTGACCTGCTCGTCGATCCGATCGCTGTACGACTCGATCAACGGATCGACGCCGGTCCGTGCCAGTGCGCGGTACATCCGAATCTCGGAACGCCGATGCTTCCCGATCAGGTTGGACGCGATCCCGTACAACCACGGCAGAGCATTGCTCCGAGTGACGTCGTAGCGCCGCCGACGCTGGAATGCCGCAAGGAACGTCTCTCCGGTGACGTCCTCGGCGAGCGACTCGCCCAGTCGGCGGGTTGCGTAGCGCTGGATCTGGAGTGCATGCCTGTCGAAGACGGCGGCGAAGGTTTCAGGCTCATTCCAGGAACGTTCGATCAGCTGGCCATCGTGCAACTCGCCAGTCGTATGCCGCAGCGCAGGAGGCACGATGCTCACCATTCGACTCCATCCGATCGAGCGTCCGGATCAAATCATCTGCGTGTCAGGAGTGAGGCGCGTGACACGGTTCACCTCTACTCACCCGATGGGTGGATCCGGGTTCACCGATCGGCCGGAGCACCGCCCAAGCAGCTACGGTGGCGCGGTCTCACCGAGATCGTCCGCCGCCTCACCACATCCCAATCCGCTCGTACCAGGACACATCGGAACGGCCCGGCCGCAGACTTAGACTGCGAGCATGGAACATGGTGACGGCGAACCACCGGCCGAAGCCCGCGAGGGGCTGGAGCGGAATCGGCAGCAGTTGGTGGAGCTCCGCAAACTGGCCGCGATTCTCCGCCGGGACGCCATCAGCCAGCGCGCGTATGCGGGCGACCTGCGCAGGTCCAAGGCCAGCCGGATAGCGTCCCGCGACGGCCGTCGGCGGGCCACAGCCGAGCGTGCTCGGCGCCCCGCGCCTGGTGGCGGGTCCGGGTCGGACACCGCGGCGGCGGTCAGTGGTGTGTTGTCGGCCAACCATGACCGCTACGCAGACGCGGTTCACCAGCTGGCCGACGACTGGCGCAGGTTCGCCGCTGCGGTCCGGCCAGGACACTATGCGCAGCGGGCCAGCGACGCGCACCGGCGCGCACGTGACGCCGGCGAACGCGCCCGGCGCGCCGAGACCAGCGCCCGCGATGCGTTCGACCGCGCGATCGCCGCGCAGGAGCAGTTCAACGGCGACGCCGGTACCGACCCGCCTGCGGCGCCGAGCGCTACGGCCTGAGCAGCCGATCCCGCAGGACTGCCGTGTCCGATCTGTGCAGCCCGCGTTGAGGGAATGCCGATGTTCGCGCAGACTGGCGGAGAGCGCTTTCCTCCAGGAAGGTTCCCATGACCGACGACACCACCGCCGTGCCCGAAGGGTTCTACGACTTTTCCCCCTGGGCATTCCGCCGGGATGCCACCGAGGAGGAGCGGAAGGCGCAGCACGCTTGGCAGGCGGAGCTGGAGACCCGCGGGGACGTGACGTTCGGACCCGATGTCTTCGTCTCGCCGCAAGCCGCGATCTACCCGCGCCGGCTGGACGTCGGGGCCGGGTCGTACATCGCCGCCCATGCGTACGTGCTCGTGGACGATCTGCGCATGGGGGAGCAGAGCACGCTGAACCCGTATGCGGTGGCGC
Source organism: uncultured Actinomycetota bacterium (assembly GCA_963720325.1). GTDB lineage: Bacteria > Actinomycetota > Actinomycetes > Propionibacteriales > Actinopolymorphaceae > Thermasporomyces. The sequence goes on from CAVRFE010000002.1 coordinate 787,092, forward strand.
GTGGCCAGGTCAACATGGGGGACCTCGTCCGGGTCGGAGCGCACACCTCGCTGCTCGGGTTCAACCACTCGTTCGAGCCGGACCGGCCGGTGTGCCGGCAACCCACCACGAGCAAGGGCATCACGATCGGCGACGACGTGTGGATCGGCTCGCACGTGGTGGTGGTCGACGGCGTGAACATCGGCGACCACGCGGTCGTCGGCGCCGGCGCTGTAGTGACCAAGGACGTGCCGGCCTGGGCGGTAGTGGGTGGCAATCCGGCCCGTTTCATCCGCGACCGTCGGGTGTCCCGGTCGGTTCGCCGGCCGAGAGCCGGTGATCTGTCGGAACGGTTGGCGGCGTTCGCGGCCACGGCGCGTGCCCAGGCGACCGACGTGCTCGGCAGGTACTGGCAGCCCGGAGATGGCGGCGCGCCGGCCGCTGGCACCGAGGAAGCTGGGAAGGCGCCGGACGGTGGCGCCGGCGCGGCCTTCGGTGGGCGCTATCTCGACCGGCCGGGTGCCGAACCGACCGTGCGGGCCTGGTGCGACGCCGTGGAGATCGCCGACCTGCTGCTCGGGTCCGCGCCACCGCATGCCGAGGGGGCGGCGATCGCGAACCACCTCCGGTCACTACAGGTCGCCGAGTCCGGCCTCTGTCTCGCGTACGGGGAGACCGGGCAGGGATCTCTCGATGGCGCGGCCGCCTACCACATCCTGTGCGTGGGTTATGCGTTGCAGTTGCTGGGTTCGAGCTTCGCCCATCCGGTGCGGGCCGTCGCCACGATGGATCCGGCCGAGCTGATCCACCGGCTGGACGGGCTCGCGTGGTCGAGCCGTGGCTGGTCGGCGGGCGCATGGGTCGACGCGTACGGTACGGGCGCGTGCCGCAACCTCGTCGACTTCGGCGTACGCAGTGAGGTGGAGACGCTGTTCGGGTGGCTGCTCACGCACGCCGATCCGTTCCACGCGATGTGGAGCCAGCCGGACGTCGGACAGCGATGGCTGCAACCGGTCAACGGTTTCTACCGGCTCACCCGCGGGACCTACGCGCAGTTCGGGCTGCCGCTGCCCTATCCGCACCAGGCCGTCAACACGGTCCTGGCGCATTCCCGCGACCGGACGTACTTCGGCGACGACCGCGGCAACGCGTGCAACGTGCTCGACGTCATCCATCCGCTGTGGCTGGCCGGCAGGCAGACCGACGCGCGGCGGGACGAGGCTGAGCAGTGGGCCCGGTGGCAGTTGGACCGTGCGCTCTCGCGCTGGCGCGACGGCGAGGGCTTCGCGTTCGCGTTGGAACCTGGAGCGGGTGCCGAGCGGACGGCGGGGCTGCAGGGTACGGAGATGTGGCTGGCGATCATCTGGCTGCTCGCGGACTATCTCGGGGAAAGTGCGGCGTTGGGATACCGCCCACGCGGCGTCCACCGGCCGGAGCCGGCAGCGTCCCTTCGCTGACGTTGTTGAGGTCTGCCCGCCGTGAACCGGGCAGACCTCCAACAGCTTCGCGGGCGTTGCTCAGTCGGCGAGCCCGAGTCGCTCCTTGAGGTCGTCGAGTTCGGCCCAGAGCTCGGCCGGCAACGTGTCGCCGAACGTCTCGAACCACTCGGCGATCTGCGGGACCTCCTCCGCCCACTCCAACGCAGTCACCCGGAGCAGGCCCTTGAGGCTCGACGGGTCGAGGTCGACACCGGCGAGGTCGAGCGCCGCCAGCGTCGGCACCATGCCGATCGGGGTCTCGATTGCCTCCGCGTCACCTTCGATGCGTTCGATCGCCCACTTCAGCACCCGACTGTTCTCGCCGAAGCCCGGCCACATGAACGAGCCCTTCGGGCCACGCCGGAACCAGTTGACGTAGAAGATCTTGGGCAACTTGCTCGCGTCGTGCTGCTTGCCCACGTCGATCCAGTGCTGGAAGTAGTCTCCGGCGTCGTACCCGATGAACGGCAACATCGCCATCGGGTCGCGCCGGACGACCCCCACCTTGCCTTCGGCCGCGGCTGTGGTCTCGGACGAGAGCGTTGCGCCCATGAAGACCCCGTGCGTCCAGTCGCGCGCCTCGGTCACCAGCGGGACCGTGGTGGCGCGCCTGCCGCCGAAGAAGATCGCGGAGATCGGTACGCCGCGCGGGTCGTCGTACTCCGGTGCGAGGATCGGACACTGTCCGATCGGCGTACAGAACCGGCTGTTCGGGTGGCTGGACGGTCCCTCGGACGGCTGCTCGCCCGGCTCGGGAGCGATGCCCGGTGCCGTCCACCGCTGCCCTCGCCAGTCGGTCAGATGAGCCGGCGGCTCTTCCGATGCACCCTCCCACCACACGTCGCCGTCGTCGGTGAGCGCGACGTTGGTGAAGAGCGAGTTGCCGCGGTCGATCGTGCGCATCGCGTTCGGGTTGGTCTTCCAACCGGTTCCGGGCGCGACGCCGAAGAAGCCGAACTCCGGGTTCTGCGCGTACAGCCGGCCGTCGTCACCAAACCGCATCCACGCGATGTCGTCACCCAGGGTCTCGACCTTCCAGCCGGGAATCGTGGGTTCGAGCATCGCGAGGTTGGTCTTGCCACACGCGCTCGGGAACGCCGCGGCGATGTAATGCACCTTCTTGGCCGGCGAGGTGAGCTTGAGGATCAGCATGTGCTCGGCGAGCCAGCCCTCGTCCCGGGCGATCGCGCTGGCGATGCGCAGCGAGTAGCACTTCTTGCCGAGCAGTGAGTTACCGCCATAACCGGAGCCGTACGACCAGATCTCCCGGGTCTCGGGAAAGTGCGAGATGTACTTGGTCTCGTTGCACGGCCAGGACACGTCCTGTTGCCCGGATTCGAGCGGAGCGCCAACCGAGTGCAGGCAGGGCACGAAGTCGCGGTCGTCGCCCATGGCGTCAAGCGCCTCTTGCCCCATCCGGGTCATGATGCGCATCGATGCGACGACGTAGGCCGAGTCGGTGATCTCGACGCCGAACAGGGGTTCGTCGGCGTCCAGGGATCCCATACAGAACGGGATCACATACATAGTCCGGCCACGCATACAGCCGCGGTAGAGCTCGGTCATCGTCTGTTTCATCTGTGCCGGGTCGACCCAGTTGTTGGTGGGCCCTGCGTCGGCTTCGCGCTCGGAGCAGATGAACGTACGATTTTCCACGCGGGCGACATCGGTCGGATCTGTACGCGCCCAGAACGAGTTGGGCTTCTTGTCTGGATTGAGTCGGACCAGTGTGCCGTTGGCGACGAGTTGGTTGGTGAGCACGGCCCACTCCGCGTCCGAGCCGTCGCACCAGTACACCTGGCTCGGCCGGCACAGGTCAGCGATCTGCTGGACCCAGGTACGCAGCCGGGCATGACTGGTAGGAGGAGCCGCGGGGGTCTCGCCGCGCGGGCTGATCACATGGCCACTCGGGGTGGTGGTGGTGGACATGCACGTTACGTTAAGTGGCCGCCGGCAACCTGCGGTACGCCCGCCAGGGTGTCTGACGTAATGGGAAAGGGCTGTCCGACGGCAATTTGCGATCAAGGTGCAAGGTCTTGCGGGATCGGACAACGCCGCGTTCAGATCAACCGCAAGGCGGCCTGTCCGGTCCGGACCAGCCCATACCTAGAGGGCCTCTGCGCCGTTTACGAGGGCTGCTCATCCATGCTGTCTCATCACTACCCTCATGAAGCCTTGCTGATTTATGTCGGGCAATAGTGGAGCGCGGACGCTCACCGGCCATCCAGACGTTCGATCACGGGGGCGAGCTCGTCCATGAACATGGCGTTGACCGATATGTAGGAAACGCCGAGCGAGTCCCGACGCCGTTCGAGGGTGTCGGCCATCTCCGCCACGGTGCCGCCGAGTAGGCCGATGGAGCCCGCGATGCCCCGCTTCTGGGCGTCCGCACCCACCTTGGCGTACATCCAGGCGGGCAGATCGTCGCCGATGGCGGCAAGGTTGATACTCAGCTCGAGTTGGCCGAACCGGTCACCCGCGAGGTCGCGCAGTTCGCCGACCTTGGCCGCCAGGTCGTACTCCGTGCCGGTCGGGGCGATACCGATTCCCACGATGTCCGCTTCGCGGGCGGCGAGTTGGAGGAGGCGCCGGCCCGATCCGGCGACGAGGATCGGTGGGTACGGTCGCTGGACGGCCTGAGGCTGGCCCTGGACGGACTGAGGCTGGCCCTGGGCGGAATTGGGCGGCGCGCCCTCGCTGGCGTCGTCGCGTTTGTCGACAGTGGCTTTGACGGTACGAATCGTCTCGGCCAGGTGCCGGATCCGCTCGCCGGGCGTGCCGAACGGCAGTCCCAACTCCTCGGCCTCGGCCGCGCCACCTGGCCGCCCGGCGCCGAGCCCGAGCTCAAGGCGTCCGCCGGTGAGCAGGTCGACCGTCGCGGTCTCGAGGGCGACGGCCGCCGGTGGGCGCAGTGGTGTGTTGAGAACGAAGGTGCCGACTCGAAGATGCGTGGTGGCAGCGGCAGCCGCCACCAGTGCGGGGAACGGCGACAGTGTTCGGAGCGTGTCGGGCACCAGGAGCGTGGCATAGCCGAGGTCCTCCGCGCGGCGGGCCATGGCCGCCCAGGCCTGCGCTGTCGGTGCGGACGCGGCCGCGATGCCGAAGCGGAACCGTCGATCGGACATCGAAGTCTCCCTTGTACGGGTGCGGGCTGGGGTGCGGGTCCATCGTCGCGGCGCCGTGGTGTTGGCGCGTCCGTTGCCGGGATGGTTCGCGCGTACCTCAGGCAGCGTCGGCGCAGGACTCGCGGCTACGCCCGGGAACGTAGATCGCCGGCGGACAACTCGCGAAGGGTTGTGTGCGGCCTTACCCGTGTCGCCGGGCCGGCACCAGCACCCCAGGATTGAGGATCCCCTCCGGGTCCACCGCTGCCTTCACCGCCGCGAGTACCGAGATCCCCACCTCGCCGACCTCGGCCGCTAGGAATGGCGCGTGCGTACGACCGACCGCGTGGTGATGGGTGATCGTCGCACCCTCGGCCGCGATCGCGGCGCTGGCGGCGGCCTTCGCGGACTCCCACTGGTCGAGCGCAGCCGAAGCCTCGGGGAGCTGGCGGGCAAGCACCGTGAAGTACAGCGAAGCCCCGGTCGGATAGATGTGCGACACATGGGTCAGCACGAGCGGCGGCGTTCCGAGCGACCGGAGGCTCTCGCGCAGAGCACCGGACACCGCCGCGTAGAGCCGCGGCAGTCCGGTCCACGTGGTCGCCGTCTCCAACGTCTCGACCAAGACCCCCGCGTCGAGCATGGCGTCGCGTACGCGCGGTCCGTCGAAGCGGTGCCGGCGCCACCCGTCGCCGGCCCGGGTCCCCAGCGGTGACGCGTCGGCGCGCCGCAGCACCGGCAGGATCTGGCAACGCCGTCGTTGGACCGTTTCGCTGTCACCTTCCCAGCCGAGGACGCAGAACGCGGGCTCGCGGACGCCGCGGGCCCGGCTCATCAGGCTGGCCACCTTCCCCTTCGAGCCCTGCGATACCAGGCCGGTGGCCGTCTCCTCCTCGTCGGACAGGCGTACGACGGTGGGCGGCTCGTAGTCCTGCGCGAGCGTCCGGATCGTGTCGAGCCCGCGCTGGAAGGTCGGGAACGCCCACATCTCGTACCGTCGCTCGACCGGCGCAGGGCACACCCGCAACGTGAGCTCGGTCAGGACGCCGAGCACGCCTTCGGAGCCGACGAAGAGCGCGCGCAGGTCCGGTCCGGCCGCGTTCGGCGTGCCTGTACCCAGGCGCAGCTCACCGACCGGCGTGGCCACCCGCAGGCCCACGACCATCTCGTCGATCCGGCCATAACCGGTCGAGGCCTGTCCGGCAGAACGCGTCGCCACGAATCCGCCCAGGGTCGCGCGGGGGAAGCTCTGCGGCACGTGCCCGAGGGTGAGGCCCTGCTTGCCCAGCAACTCCTCGGCGCGCGGCCCGCTCACCCCCGGCTGGAACGTCGCGGTCCGGGAGAGTTCGTCGACGGACAGCAGCTGGTCCATCCGGGCGAGATCGAGCGTGATCACTGCCTGGAGGTCCGCTCGGTCCGGGTCGACTCCGCCCACCACGCTGGTCCCGCCGCCATAGGGCACGACCGCGATATGGTGCTCGCCGGCAGTCGCGAGGACCGCGGCGATCTCCTCGTGGCTCGCCGGCTGCACAACTGCGTCGGGCACTGTCACCTGGTGCCCGAAGCGCCGCCGCACCAGATCGGCGTACGCCTGCCCACCGGCGTGGGCCAGCCTGGCGTCCGGACCGTCCTCGACGTGTGACGGTCCGACGATCTCTCGCAGCGACGTCGCGGCCTGGGCCGGCAGGCTGCTCGGAGGCACGGTGATGACCGAGACAGGTACGGGTGGAGTCGGGACCAGCTCGCCGAGCCGTTCGCCGAGCCAGCCGAGGACCCGGGCCGACGGTACGAGTTCGTCGTCGCGTTCGGCCCACCGTGCGAACGGACGAGGGCCAAGTCCAGCATGCGCAAGCTCGTCCATGGGGAGAGCGTGACATATGCCGCACGGTGATCACCCGAAGAGTGTCGAGGTCGCTGCGGAGAGTTCGCCGGAGCCGGACCCAGCGGCCGTGCACGAAGCCGAGGAGGCCACGCCGGGAGCGGCGGAAGCCATGCCCAAAGCCGACGAGATCCTCGCCGAACACGACGAGGAGCGGCCGGGGCGCCGGTTGACCGGTCCGGTCGCGGTGGCGATCACGGTGCTCTGTGCGGTCCTGAGCGTGTTCGTCCTGTACGTCGTCTTCTGGCCGCTGGCCAAGGGCAGCCAGTTCTACCTCACGGTCTTCCTGGCCGCGGTCCTGCCGCTCACGTTCCTGTGCTACCGGGCGGGTCCGATCCGCTGGTGGCGTTCGCGCCGGGGAGACTCCGCCGCCGAGCCCGCGCACGACAACCCCGGCTGGCTCGACTGGGCGCTCGCGGCGTTGTCCCTCGCGGTCGCGATCTACCCGCTGATCGGCTTCGACAGCTTCCTCGAGCGGCGCCAGCTCCCGACCATGCTCGACCTGGTGGTGGGGCTCGTCCTCACCGTGCTGGTCCTGGAGGCGTGCCGCCGCACCACCGGCTGGTGGCTGCCCGCGATCTGCCTCGGCTTCTTCGCGTACGCCTACTACGGCGGCTGGCTGCCGGTCGACTGGTCGCTGGCGCACGTCGGCTTCAACATCGACGAGATCGTGCCGCAGGTGTTCATGGGGACGAGTGGCTTCTACGGCACGCCGCTGTCGGTCGCCGCCACCTACATCGTGCTGTTCACGATCTACGGCGCGGTCCTCGACATGTCGGGTGCCGGGAAGTTCTTCATCGACCTGTCGTTCGCGGCGTTCAGCGGCCGGGGCGGCAAGGGGTCGCGGACGGCGCCGGGGCGTACGGTCACGCTGGCCGGGTTCCTGCTCGGCACCGTGTCGGGTTCGGGTACGGCGACCGCCGTCAGCCTCGGGACCGTGTCATGGCCGATCCTGCGCCGGGCGGGCTATCCGAGGGAACAGGCCGGCGGGGTGCTCGCCGCCGCGGGTATCGGCGCGATCCTGTCGCCACCCACGCTCGGTGCCGCGGCGTTCATCATCGCCGAGCTGCTGCGGACGAGCTACCTGACCGTGCTCGTCTACGCGATCGTGCCGACGATCCTCTACTACGTCGGGATCATCCTCGCGATCGAGATCGACGCTCGTAAGCACGGCGCGAAGGCGGTCGAGATCTCCCACCAGTCGCCGCTCCGCCTGCTGCTTCGGTTCGGCTACCACTTCCTGTCGCTGTTCCTGATCGTGGGATTCATGGCGGCAGACATCCCGCCGTTCCGGGCGGTGGTGTACGCGACGATCCTGCAGTTCCTGTTCTCGTTCCTCGACCGCCAACACGCGATGACGCCGCGGCGGCTGCTCGACGCGTTGGCGACGGGCACCCGCAGCGTTCTGCCGGTCGCGGCCGTGTGTGCGGCCGCCGGCATCATCGTCGCCGTCGTAACGCTCACCGGCCTCGGGCTCAACCTCGCGGGGATCATCGTCGACGCGGCGACAGTGCTCGGCGACAACCCCACACTCGTGCTGCTGTTGACCGCCGTGTTCGCCGCGGTCGCGGTCACGGTGCTCGGGCTCGCCGTACCGGTCACCGCGTCGTTCATCATCGCGTCGGTCATCATCACGCCCGCCCTGGTAGCGCTGGACGTGAGCAAGCCCGAGGCGTACATGTTCGTCTTCTACTACGCCGTGCTGTCGGAGGTGAGTCCGCCGACGGCGCTGGCCGCCGTGGCCGCGTCCGCGATCACCGGCGGGAACGTGATGCGGACGATGTGGGCCAGCTGGAAGTACGCACTGCCGGCGTTCCTCGTCCCGTTCGCGTTCGTCCTGACCGACCGTGGCTCCTACCTGCTCGCCCAGGGGCCACTGGTCGGCGTCCTCTGGGTCTCGGCGGTGTCGGTCGTGGCGGTGGCGGCGCTGGCCGCGGCGACCGGTGGTTGGATCATCGGACCGGCCCATGTCGTGGAGCGCGTGCTTGCATTCGGGGCGGCGCTCCTGCTTCTGTACCTGGAACCGACCACCCTCGGTGTCGGCGGCGCGCTCCTCGGTGTCGCCGTTGCCATCCATCTCATCCGCCGGCGACTCCGGTCGCCGGTACCGGATCAGCTCACCTCGGATCGGCCAACATCGGATAGGCCCACATCGGACAAGCAGGGAGGCACGTGATGACCATGGCCCGTGCGGGTAGCGGCGCTCGCGGAACTGTCGTGCGGATCGCAGTAGGCATCCTCGCCTGCGCACTCGCGATCGGCGGCTGCGGCGGCAAGCGGACCGATACCGACACCGGTGGCGGGTCGTCCGGGAAGGGCGGTGCGTCTGGTGGTCGGCTGACGATCGCCACCGGCAACACGACCGGCGTCTACTACCAGCTCGGCGGCGGACTGGCCCGGCTGATCGACAAGAACCTCGAGGGCTACAAGGCCACCGCGAGCGAGACCGGTGCGTCGGTCCAGAACATCCAGGGGCTGATGCAGGGCAAGTACGACGTCGCGTTCTCGCTGGCTGACACCGCCAACGACGCGGTCGAGGGCAAGGGGTCGTTCAGCGAGCCGCAGGCGGTCGAGGCCCTGACCCGGCTGTACCCCAACTACACCCACGTGCTCGTCCGCTCCGACGCGGGCATCGACTCGATCGCTGACATGAAGGGCAAGGTGGTCTCGACCGGGTCGCCGAAGTCCGGTACCGAGGTGATCGCCAACCGGCTGCTCGAGTCGGCCGGTCTCGACCCTGCGAAGGACATCAAGGCGCAGCGGCTCGCGCTGCCGGAGACCCAGGACGGGATGAAGGACGGCGGGATCGACGCGCTGTTCTGGTCCGGTGGCCTGCCGACCTCTGGCATCACCGACCTCACCACGACGATGGGTGACAAGGTGAAGTTCATCGACGTCTCGGGCGAGCTGGGTGCGCTGCAGGACGAGTACGGGCCGATCTACGAGGCCGGCTCCATTCCGGCGGCGACCTACGACGTCCCGGAGGACGTGCCGACGGTCGTCGTCCCCAACGTCCTGGTCGTGAAGAAGGGGTTCGACCCGGAGCTGGCCGGCAAGCTGGTCAAGCTGATCTTCGACCAGCGCGCCGATCTGGAGAAGGTCAACCCGGCCGCGGCCGACATCTCACTGGACAGCGCGCGGCAGACCGACCCGATCCCGCTCAACGAGGGCGCCGCGAAGGCTCTGGACGATTTGGGAGCCAAGTAACGGCACCGGTGGAGCAGAGGCCGGTGGAGCAGGGGAGGCCGACGTGCGTGGCGGGCCCGAGCGACCCAAGCGGCGCCGGGTCCCGTTGCGCCGGATGGCGGCCTCCGGATGGACCGAACAGTCGCCGACCTGGCGCGAGGCACGTCCCGGCCTGATCGAAGCGGCGCTCAAGCGGGCCCAGGTCCGGCCCGCCGGCAACTGGTTCGTCCTGGCCGCGAGCCGGGAGATCCGCGCCGGCAGGCCGTTCGGGCGTACGGTCGCCGGCGTCGAACTGGTTGCCTGGCGTACGCCGGACGGCGCGCTCCACGTCGGACCTGGTGCGTGCCCGCACCTGGGCGCGCCGTTGTGCCTCGCCGCGGTCGATGCGGGCCGGCTGGTCTGCCGGTGGCACGGGATGAGCCTCGGCGCCGACGGGGTGCCCGGCTGGACGCCGTTCCCGGCCTACGACGACGGCGTGCTGGCCTGGGTACGCCTCGACGGGCCCGGGGGAGAGGCGCCGTCGCCTGCGCCCGTGGTCCCCGCCCGCCCGGACCTGTCGAAAAGCATCGCCGCAGTGGCCACGATGATCGGATGCTGCGAACCCGAGGACGTCGTGGCCAACCGGCTCGACCCGTGGCACGGTGCCTGGTTCCATCCGTACTCGTTCGCGCAGCTGCACGTCCGCGACGCCCCCGTCGACCCGCCGTCGGGCGAGGACAGGTTCGAGGTCGAGGTGGCGTTCCGGGTCGCGGGGCGGATCGGCGTTCCCGTGGTCGTGACGTTCAGCTGCCCCGAGCCCCGGACGGTCGTGATGCACATCGTCGAGGGTGAAGGCGCGACCAGTGTGGTCGAGACGCACGCGACGCCGCTCGGCGTGGACGATCGCGGACGCGCCCAGACTGCCGTGATCGAGGCGACCGTGGCTCACTCCGACCGGAAAGGCTTCGCGTTGGCGCGTCGCGTGGCGCCTGTCATCCGGCCGCTGATGCGGGCGACCGCACGCAGGCTGTGGAAGGACGACCTCGCCTACGCCGAACGCCGATATCACCTGCGTACGCAAGCCCGCTGGCCCGGCTGACCCGAACCGGGCGAGCGCACGGCGCTCATGATGCGGGACATTGGCTCCGTCGCGGACACGTGATCGCTAAGATCGAACTCCAAGTAAGTGACCGTACGCGTGACGTGATCGGCGGGTCTTCGGTCGCTCCCGCCAACGTGTGTGAACCGGAGTGGTACGTGGTCGGATGGCACGGGGAAGAGCTTTTGCGCGGTCATCCGGTGATGTCGGCGCGCACGGCGGACGAGGCCGAGGACGTGGTGTCGCGCGTCTTCCAACCGCACCGTCTGGCGCCGCTGGACGGCAGGTCGCCGCTGGACATGCAGTTGAACGCGGTCCAGCTCGATGCGGTGACCGTCGGCTACCTGCGCTACGGAGTCGATGTCCGCGTCCAGTCCGACGCGAGCAGCAGCTATCTCGTCGGGATACCGCTCACGGGCACCATCGAAGTGAGGCGTGGCCTGGGTGCACCCGCGTTGATGACGCCAGAGCGAGGTGCGGTGGTGATGCCGGGCCGGCCGGTCGAGGCGATCTGGCGGGCTGACTGCGCGCAGTTCTGCGTGATGTTCGACGAGTCCACCCTGGAGCGTGAGCTGGAGCTGATCCTCGGCCGCCCGGTGAACAGCCCGGTCGAGTTCGCCGGTCTGATGGACCTGACCGCATCGGCTACCCAGTCCTGGCTTCGCATCCTCGAGCTGCTCGAACGTGAGTCCAGTCTGCCCGACGGCATCCTGGCGAACCCGCTGGCCGCGGCACGGGTTCAGAGCTTGGTCATCCACGGACTGCTGCTCGTACAGGACCACAACTACAGCGAGGCGCTGCGAACCCCGATCCGGCCGGCGATGCCGCGCGCTGTCCAGCGCGCTGTTTCGTTGATGGAGGAGCGCCCCGAGGAACCATGGACGTCGCCACGCCTTGCCCGCGAGGCGGCCGCCGGAGTCCGGTCCCTGCAGGACGGGTTCCGACGCGCGTTCGGCATGGCGCCGATGGCATATCTGCGGGAGATCCGGCTGGCCCGCGCACATGCCGAGCTGGCTGCGAGCTCGCCCGAGGAGGTGACCGTCGGAGCCGTCGCCGCACGCTGGGGCTTCACCCACGCGAGCCGGTTCGCCGGCGCGTACCGAGCCAAGTTCGGGTGCACGCCGCTCCAGACGCTGCGGGGATAAGCAAACTCTCATCGAACTCGTCGGAACTTCGACGCGTATCCGCTTTGCGTCTTGGGGTATCCAGATTGCGAAGCGGCGTGATGCCAGGTCCGCACCACGGCGTCACGCCCGTCCACCCCCTGCAAGTAACGAGGGATCAGCTCCGTGGCTGACGACGGTGTCCCCGCAGCCGGTGGCCCCCGGCCGCTGCGGGGACACCGCGGCGCTGTTCAGTCCACCTTGGTGAGCATGCTGGCCGGAACCTCAGCATTCGGCGTCACCCTCATCGCGACCGCGGTGGTGGGGACGACGTGCGTGGGAGGCATCGTCGTAAGGACCACGCGTGACCTGGTGCAGACGCTGCTCAGGCTGAACGTCGGTACCGCGCAACGCAACGCCTGGGACGCCACCTGCGCTGATCTGCAACGCCGCGTCGAGGAACGATGAGTGTGGGGGAGAGCGGCGGTGGCGCCGCGACAGCGGATCACAGCACCGCACAGATCCGCGAGGCGTTCCGGGAACGGGAGCGCGCCGACTCCGAACTCCGTCGGGCGATCACCAGGCTCCTCGAACATTCCGACAGCCCGGACCTGCGCAGCAACGCCAACGTCGCGCTGATCCGGGCGCGGGTGAGTCGGGTCAGGTATGCCGCGGTGCTGAGCGCCGCCGGGTGGTTCGTGCCGGAGTACCTGGTCGACGACGTTCCCGAACGCTGACCACGGTGTTCTCGCCGTAAAGGCCTTGGCTACCTGGGGGCCCTCACCGCGCCCAGCGGTTGGCCATAGTCCGCAAGAGCCGCCACCGGCCGGCGTTGGGGACGCTCCAGACCGGCTGCCCAGGCAGGCCCCACCGGGCCAGGAGCTGGTTGGCGGCGAGCAGGCCGGACGTGGCCGCCCGTTCCATCAGGGCCACCGGCAGGTCGACCCGCACGAGGTCTCCGGCCACCACGACGTACGGGTCGGGCGTCGCCACGGTGGGCCGGCCGGCGAAGCCACCGGGCGGGAAGAGCGGGCAGTCGGCTCGCAGCTCCGTCCGTTCGTCGACCACCCTCGCGGCGGCAGTCTCCGGGCAGACTCGGTGCAGCTGCCCGATCAGGTCCTGGCGCACGGCAGCGGTGTCGCTGTCGTCGGGCAGTGCGTAGGCATGCAACTCGACTACCGAGCCCCCGGTCCGCCGTGCCCACGAACGTGCCTCGTCCTCGTACCGCTCCAACACGCTCACGTTGTCCAGTGGCCCGAAGCCGGCGGTGCCGACGAATGCCGGCCGTTGCGCGTCGACCGGCCGGTCCAACCACAACCGGGTCACGAGGAAGGGCGGCGCGGTCCGAAGGGCACCGATCTGGTCGCGCCAGTGCCGGTCGCCCAGGTCGGCGGACCGGGACACCACGGCGCGGAGCCCGTTGACGTCGGCAGCCAGGACCACCGCGTCGACGGCCAGCTCGGGTCCGCTGTCGACGTCGACCAGGAACCGGCGACCGCGATGCCCGCCCTGCCCGCGATGCCCGCGATGGCCGGCGGCGCCGGAGTTGCTGACCTGGTGGACGGCCGTGCCGGTGCGGATGTCGACGCCCAACCCGGCGAGGTGCCTGGCGAGCGGATCCCAGATCGCCTGTGGAAACGGCGAAGTCGGTACATCGAAGGGGAGTCCCTCGCTGGACCCGAGGAAGTACAGGTGGAACATCGTCGCCAGCTCGGCCGCGGACAGCTCGCGCGGGTCGGCGAAGAAGCTTCGCGAGAACACCGAGAACGCCAGGTCGCGCGCGGCGGCCGGAAACCGGATCCGCTCGAGGAACCCGGCCGCGTCCTCGTGGTCCAGCCGTTCGTACACGTCGGGCACCGAGACGTCGAGCAACGGCAACGCCGCCCGGCTGTCCAGCCGCAGCACGTCGCGTGGTCGGAACGTCGGACTCGTCGCGGCGAACGCCAGGGCGCTCCACGGCGGGGTCCGGGGGAGGCGGGTGAAGCTGTCCCGAGCGCCGGCCGCATGCAGCAGCGGATAGTCGCCGACGCCCACCAGCCGGTCGAGGTGCGGATCGGTCCGGGCCAGCAAGGCACGCAGGTTGTAGTACTGGCGGAAGAACGCGTGGAAGCCGCGGCTCATCGTCACGGTACTGCCGTCGCGGAGCCGGGTCGGCCAGCCGGACAGCCGGCCACCGAGCTGTGATGCGCGTTCGAGCAGAACGACCTGGACGCCGCGCTCAGCCAACGCCGCGGCTGCCGAGACGCCGGCGATCCCGCCGCCGACGACCGCGACCCGTACGTCGCCCGGCGGATCTGTGGTGGCCGCCGGGGCGGCCATCCTCAGCTCGGCCCGCCGGTCGCGTCCCGGCTGTCTCGGTGGGTGCGTATGCGGGCGGTCCGGGTCCGCGTTCGGGTCGGCGTTCGGGTCGGCGCTCGAGTCTGGGCGACGGCCCACGAACGTGTGCACGATCCCGCGCTGCCAGCCCGACATCGGTTCCACGCGTACGCCGGTGAATCCCGCCCGCCGCAGCCTGGCGGACAAGGCGCGTACGCCGTCGAAGTCCAACACGCTCTGCCGCAGGTAGCGGTACAGCGTCGCGTCGCCGGACAGCAGCCGCCCGGCCGGGACGATCACCGTCGCGCACACGGCCCGCCAGACAGCCCGCCGCAGCGGCGAGTCCGCCACCGAGTACTCGTGCACGGCCAGCGTCGCGCCCGGGCGCAGCAACGCAAGAACGTCGGTCAGCGTCCGGTCGGGGTCGGCGAGGTTGCGCAGGAGATAGGCCGCGAGCACACCGTCGAACGGACCGCGTACGCCAGCAGCAGCCAGCTCCTCCACCGGCGCGTGCACGAACGTCACCGTCGCCGGCCAGGTCTTGCGACGCGCCTGTGCCAGCATGCCGATCGAGCCGTCGACGGCGACGATCTCGGCCTTGGGCGCCATCGCGAGCAGGGCCGCCGTGGACGCACCCGTACCGCAGCCGAGGTCGAGCAGCCGCAGGCCTGCGCCGTCACCCGGTGGCAGGCCGAGCCGGCGCGCCGACCTGCGCAGGTGCGCGTGGTAGCCCGGGTTTGCCCCGACCAGCCGGTCATACGACCGGGCCGCGCGGTTGAAGCCGTCGAGTACCTCCACGCCACACGCTCCCCTCGCGCTTCGGGCGAGGCCGCTACCTTACGAGGAGCCGGGATGCGTGGCCCGCGCCAAACGAAGAACCCGCGAGTCCGCAACGGGAGGAGGCCCGCCGATCGACAGGTACCAGTACCTCATCCTGATGGGCATCTGCGTTGTGGTGACCCTGCCGCTCGAGCTCGTCCTCGGCGCCCGCGTCTACCGCCGGCCGCGGCGCCTTGTCCTCACCCTCGCACCTGTCGTCGCGGTGTTCCTGGTCTGGGACGCGGTCGCGATCGGCCGCGGGCACTGGTCCTACAGCGAGCACTACACGACCGGTTGGATGCTGCCGTTCGGCATCCCGGTCGAGGAGCTGACGTTCTTCGTGGTGATACCGCTGTGTGCCCTGCTGACGTACGAAGCCGTGTGCACGCTGCTGCGGTTCCGTGCGGCAGGACGCAAGGCACGGGCCGATGCCTGAGTACACCGTCGCGGCTGCGATCTCGGTCGTCGTCGTGCTCGCGCTGGAGCTCGCGGTGTTGCGCACCGGCTTGTTCGGCCGACCGGCGTACTGGCTCACGGTCGTGATCGTCTGGGCGTTCCAGGTACCAGTGGACGGCTGGCTCACCAAGCTCAGTGCCCCCGTCGTCCTCTACGCGCCCGACCAGGCGAGCGGCATCCGGGTGCCGTGGGACATCCCGGTGGAGGACTTCGCGTTCGGCTTCAGCCTGATCACGTTCACGCTCCTGCTGTGGGAACGCCTCCAGGAGCGGCCTCGCCGCTCGGAAGCTCCACCGGTCGGCCGCGCCGACTCCCACGACCCCGCCCACGACCAGGCCAACGACCGGGCCCGCGACCAGGCGGCGGCCGGAGCAACGTCCCGACCGCGACCGCCAGCTTCTCCCGGCCAGGGACCCGGGCCCGGGCGCTGAACACGTCGTAGTCCGCCGTCTCGATCCGGTCCAGGATCCGTGCGTACAACACCCGGGCCGTCCGCACACACCGGGCGGACCGCGTCGGCAGCAACGCGATCCCGCGATCGGCCGCGGCGTAGATGCGCCGGTTGCGGTCGATCTCGAAGCGCATCAGCGCTCGCCACCGCCCGTCGACCCTTCGCTTGCGTACGTCGACACCGAACCGGGCCAGGTCTTCCTGCGGCAGGTAGACCCGGCCGCGGTCGAGGTCCTCGCCGACGTCGCGCAGGAAGTTGGTGAGCTGGAACGCGACGCCCAGATCCCGAGCGGGCCCGAAGGCTGCGGTGCGGTCCAGCGGTCGCAGCACCGGCAGCATCATCTCGCCGATCACCGCCGCCGAGCCGTCCATGTAGCCGACCAGGTCGTCCCAACGCGGGTACGACGTCGTGTCGAGGTCCATCGCCATCGACGCCAGGAACCGGTCGAAGCAGCCCGGGTCGATCTCCAGCAGCCGCGCGGTGTGGACGACCGCCGCCAGCACCGGATGGTTCGAACTGCCGGCCGTCAGATCGGCGCGGAACCGCGCACCGAACGCCGCCAACGCCCGCCGGGTCTCCTCGATGCTTCGGCCTCCCGCCTCGTCGACGATGTCGTCGGCCAGCCGGCAGAACGCGTAGACCGCGTACACGTGCCGGCGCTGTTCGGAGCCGAGGAGCCGGGCTGCCATCGCGTACGTCTTGCCGTGCTGCCGGGCGATCCGTGCGCAGCGCCGGTAGGACGTACGCAGGCTCACAGTTCCTCCACCCGATCGGCGGCCAGCCGGCCGGACACCAGCACCATCGGTACGCCGACTCCGGGCACTGTGCTCGCTCCGACGAAGACCAGGCCCGGCACCCGTGGGTCGACGTTGGCCGGCCGGAACGGTCCGGACTGGAAGAACCTGTGCGCCACCGAGAACGGCGTACCCATCGCCATCCCCTGCCGCGCCCAGTCGGTCGGGTCGACCTGCTCCTGCGTGACGACGTCGGTCGGGTAACCCCACTTCTCGACCAATGAGGCCAACCGGTCGCGGGTCTGCTGACGCTCCTTGGTCCAGTCCACCCGCCCGGACAGGTTGGGCACCGGTTCGAGCACGTACAGCACCGACGAACCGGCCGGCGCGAGCTCTGGCTCGCTCACCGACGGAACAGTGACGAGCACCGACGGGTCGGGCATCCGCCGTCCCCGCTTCAGCAGTGCCCGGAAGGATGACGACCACTGGGCGCCGAAGTGGATGTTGTGGTGGCTCGCGTCGTTCGCCGGGACTCCACGAACTCCCGCATGCCACACGAACGCCGACGGCGAGTACGCGGGCCGGCGGACCGCGCGAGGAGCGGGCAGGTCGGGCAGCAGCGAACGGTAGGCCACCGGGACGTCGGCGTTGACCACCACCGCATCGGCCGGGATCTCGGTGCCGTCGCTCAGGCGTACCCCACGAACCCGCCCGCCCCCGCCATTGCTTCCGCTGGCTGCTCCGTTGCGGCTGCCGTACAACACCGACTGCACCCTGGTGCCGAAGCGGAACGACGCGCCCGCCTTCTCCGCCGCCTTCGCCAGCGCGACCGGCACCGCACCGATCCCGCCCTCAGCCGTGTAGACACCGCGCACGACGTCCATGTACGTGATGACCGCGAAGATCGCGAGGGCCTCCTGCGGCGCCAGGCCGGCGTACATCGACTGGAAGCTGAACAGTCGCACCAGCCGCTCGTCGGAGAAGTACCGCCGCACCGCGCGCTCCAGCTTCTCCAGCGCTCCGAGGCGGAACAGCCGCAGTGCCGGACCGAGCGGTCGGGCCAGGTCGGACGGGCGGTCGTAGTTGCGGTCGATGAACGCCGGCATCTCCAACTGGTACAGCGACTCGAGCCACCTGCAGAACTGCCCGAAGGCCCGCGCCTGTGCCGGTCCGCACTGCTGCCGGATCTCCTCGGTCATCGCCTCACGGCCGTGCCGGACGTGGATCGTGGACCCGTCGGCGAAGCATGCGCGGTATGACGGGTCGAGCGGGCGCAGCGTCAACAGGTCGGACATCGGCGTTCCGGCGGCCTTGAACGTCGCCTCCAGCAGGTCGGGCATGGTGAGCACGGTCGGTCCGGTGTCGAAGGTGAAGCCGTCCCGGACGATCCGGCCGGCCCGGCCACCAGGCCGCTCGTTCTGCTCGATGACGGTCACCCGGTGCCCGGCACCACTGAGATGGCAGGCGGCGGACAGTCCGCCGAGCCCGGCTCCCACGATGACGACGCGGCGAAACTTGTGAGTCAGCAGTGCGGTCACCGGGACTCCCCCTCCCCACCGGCGCGGGCGCCGGGTGTTGCACGAATCCGTCTCGCAGCCTCTGCCCCGCGCGCACCCCACACCAGGACGCCGGTAGATCAAGGACACGCACGCTTTTTGTCGTACCCACCAAGATCGCGCTCTGCACCTCGCAGATAACCGCTTGTTGCATTTTTGTCGTACGCCAGTGTCCGTCGTGGCGCAACCCGAAAGCCTGTCCTTGCCCGGTCCGCGGCCCGGCGTGTCGTGCGACGTTCGCGGCGGGTGTGGCGGGCCGCGGCGGCTAGAGCAGACCGAGGTGGTCGAGACAGAGATAGCCGAGGTCGACGTCGGTGAGCTGGCCCGACCGCAGGTGTGCTCGGAACGCGGACAGCGACAGGAGCACCGTCTCGCAGTGCTCGCCATCATCCGGCGACGGAGCCGCGTGCGGTTCGCACCCGGTGGCGACGGCAGCCCAGCGACGTCTGGTGGCGTTGCTGGCCAGCCAGGTGGACCCGACGACCTCGATCGTCCCGGCGTAGCCGGTCTCCTCCGCGAGCTCGCGTTGTCCGGCCTGGGCAGGCGTTTCGCCGGCTTCGACACCGCCGCCGGGCAGTTCGTCGAGGATGCGGTCGGGTCCGGGACGGTACTGCCGGACGAGCACGACGCGGTTGTCGCGCGTGAGGGCGAGGACCGCGATGGAGTCGGCGCCGGTGAGTACGTCCCACTCGGCGTGCCGGCCGTTCGGGAGCAGGTAGTTGTTCGTCACCGCGGTCACGTAGCCGGCCGGCCCAGGTCGTTGCCGGAGGAGTTGCCACGGCTCCATCCCGCGATCCTGCCACGGTTGGCGTCCCCCGCCGTCATCCCGCCTGCTCGCTGCAACGTCGGTGCAACAACGGACTGCAGAGTGCGGTGAGCGACATGTTCGAGTCCTGACGGTCGACACGAGGAGACGATGCGCATGCGACCCGGGCGCATGGTGCCCAAGACCTGCAAGGTCAAGCTGGCTCTGCGACCTGGACCGATCCCCTGACCGGGAGTGGCCCGCGACCACTACCGCGCCATCCCCCCTGACCGGGAGTGGCGCGTGGCCACTACCCCGCCTGTGGTTGGAAACGGTCCACCTCGAGCCCCCCGAGTGGGCCGTTTCTGATCACGGCGCCGTGAAGCAATCCCTCTAGGCGACGGACCTACGCAGGTAGCGCGGCCGGTCGCAGTCGATGCCCTTCGATCGCGCGAGCGCCAGCGCGTAGCGGTGCACGCGGACCAGTTCGGCCATCGGGTCCCGGTCTGCCTCGACGATCTGGGCTCCCGTCCGGGCGACAGCGGCCCGGACCTCCTCGGCCAGCGGGCCGAGTGACCAGACCAGCGTCTTGCGCGAGGCGACGCTCACCGGTCCGTGCTCGTACTCCACATCGAGGTATCCCTCGGTCATCGAGTACGTCATCTCGCGCATCTTCAGCGCCGCCTCGGTCGCGAGCCACGAGGCCCAGCCGCGACCGAGGAACACGAAGTGATCGTACGGACCCACCGCAGGCAACGGCGCCTGCAACGCGTCGTCGGCATCCTGGACGAGGCTGCCGAGGTCGGTGTCGAGCGAGCCGCGCAGCAACGCCAGGCCCGTGGTGGCAAACCTGGTCTGGACGACGGACCGCTCGTCGGCGAACGTGAGGTTGACGACGACGTCGGCCGCCTCGGCCAGGGGAGACGAGGGTGTGGCGGTGACGGCGATGCGTCTGGTGTCCGGCGTGGTCGCCGCCACGACGTCGACGAGGTCGCGGGTCGTGCCCGACCGGGAGATCGCGAGGAGCACGTCGTATCGCCGCCCCGTTGGCAGCCGCGAGGCCACGAACGGGTCGGTCTCGCCGTGACCGGCTCGCTCACGCAGCTCCGCATAGGCCCCGCCCATGTAGTAGGACGTACCGCAACCCACCACGGCGACCCGGGCGCCGGGCGTCGGCAGTGCCGTGGCGACGGCGGGCAGAAGAGCTGCGGCCGCCTTCCACGCCGCCGGCTGGTCCTCCAGCTCGCTCTGGGTCTGCAGCCCGAGCGGTTGGTCCGTCGTCTCGGCCAGTTCGATGTGCTCGTTCACTGGGACACCTCCGCGAGCGCGGGAAGGACGGCGGCGACCTGCTCCGCGTCGGGTTGGGCTTGCGTACCTCCGACGGACCTCGTCGACAACGATCCGCACACCGCCGCCACCGCGAGGCAGTCGTCGACCGCGTAGCCGGCGAGCAAGCCATGGACATAGCCCGCGTCGAAGGAGTCTCCGGCCCCGGTGGTGTCCACCGCCTCGGTCTCGAGCGCGGGCGCGGTCCAGACCAGCCCGTCCGTACAGGCGAGGGCGCCGCGGGCGCCGAGCTTCACCACCACGGTGGCACCGGGACGCATCCGCCGCCCGAGCTCCTGTGCTGCCGGCTCCGGTGCGAGGCCACGGGTGAGTTCAGCCGCCTCCGCCGCGTTGACGAACGCGACGTCGACGTGGGCGAACAGCCCGAGCAGGTCGGTCCAGCGTTCGGCCGGATCCCAGTTGGGATCGAACGATGTCGACAGACCGGCGGCGCGGGCGTCGTCGAACAACGCCGGCAGGTCGGGCCGCAGGTCGCGTTGCAGGAACACACTGCCGACGTGCAGATGTCGGGCCGCCCGCAGCAGATCGTCGGGTACGTGGTCGCGGCGGGTCGCACCGATCCCGCCGGGAAAGGTGAGGAGGGCACGGTCGTCGCCGGGGTTGAGGATCACCGTGACCCCGGTCGGTGTCGCCGGGTCGACCACGACCCTCGAGGTGTCCACGTCGCGCCCTCGCAGTGCCTGCAGGACGGTGTCGCCGAACATGTCGCGGCCGACTACCCCGACCATCGTGGTGGTGTGGCCGAGCCGGCGGATGCCGCAGGCGAAGATCGCCGAGGAGGAGCCGAGGACGACGCTGCAGTCGTCCACGAGCTGTTCGTGCTGTCCGAACGTGGGTACGGCACCAGGGCCCGAGACGACGATGTCGGCGTTGAGCTCGCCCACGACGAGTACCTCGCCCGCCGGAGAACCAGAACCTCCGCACCCGACAGAACCTCCGCACCCGTCATCGTCACCGCGGCACTCCGGGGGAGGGCGCCAGCAGCGTCGCGCGGAAGCGGTATCTGTCTCCCCGGTAGATGATGTTGCCGAGCTCGATCACCCTGCTGTCCGCCGCGAACGTGACCTGGTGGGTCACCAGCAACGGCTGGCCTACCTCGAGGTCGAGCAGGTCGGCCTGGTCCGGTTCGGCCGGCAGCGCCTCGACGCTGTAGTCGGCCCGCTGGGGCGCGACGCCCGCGTCGGTCAACGCGGCGTACAGCGAACCCTTCGCGAAGTCGCCGTCGGCAAGGTCCGGGGCCATGGCCAGCGGCACCCGGCTGCGGTCGAGAGCGACCGGCAGGCCGTCGAGCATGCGTAGCCGGCGGAGGTCGACGATCTCGGCACCCGGTGCGACGCCCATCTGGTGGGCCTCGTCGAGGTCGGCCGGGCGGACACGTTGGGCGAGTACGCGGGACGAGGGTGTGAGCCGCTGTGCCTGTGCCATCGCGGAAAAGCTCATCAATACGTTGGCGGGTTCGCCCACGCGTTCGGCCGCGACGTACCAGCCGCGCCCGTGCGAGGGGGCCAGCAGCCCGTCGTCAGCCAACCCCGCCAGCGCTCGGCGGAGTGTTACCCGGCTGACGGAAAGGCGGGTGCAGAGCTCGCGCTCGCTCGGCAACCGCGCACCCCGTGGATAGACACCTGCGACGACATCACCGGTGAGTTGTTGGCGCACACGCTCGTGCAAAGGGACCAACGTCTCGACCATGGCATGCACCCTACCGCACCACTTAAGACCACTCATACGCCTAAGAGCTGACCACCTTGGACCAAGAGGACTTGCGTGGTATGGTCCGTCCAGCCCAGCAGACTCGGCCACGATCCGGCGGACCGCCGGGCGCAGCCCAGGACGCCAGAGGAGCGGCGATGAGCCAGGTCGACGTGCGGAAGTATCCCCAGGATGGATACGTCGTCGGCCGTTCCGTACTCGACTCCGAGCGGGTGGAGTCGTTGCGCAAGGAGGCGCTCCGCCTCCTCGACCTGTGTACGCGGGAACACGAGCGCTTCGCTGCCCGGATCGAGTGGGAGGTCGACCACCTCGCCGCACCCGACCAGGCGGGCATGCAGGGTGTGATCCGCAAGCTGGAGCCCATCTCGGACCTGAGCCCGGTCTTCGCCGACCTGGCCCGCGATCCGGTCGTCACCGGGCCGGCGGAGCGCATCTTCGGCGAGCCGGTCGAGTTGTTCGAAGACAAGCTGAATCTCAAGCTGCCCGGCGGCTCGCCCTATCCCTGGCACCAGGACTGGAGCTGTTGCTGGCGCGCACACACCGACGAACTCGTGACCTGCTTCGTCTATCTCGACGATGCCGACGAGATCAACGGCTGCCTGCAGGTGGTGCCGGGCAGCCACGTCGGCAAGCCGATCCACCCGTTCAAGTCCGGCGGCCATTTCGAGGTGGAGCCGGATTCGGTCCCGCGCGACAGGGTCCAACCTGTTCCGCTCCGGGCGGGGGACATGATCTGCTTCGACTCCTACCTGTTGCACCATTCCGATCTGAACCGGAGTTCGGACCCGAGGATGGCGATCATCTACACGTTCAACCCGGCTCGACTCGGCAAGATCAACGAGCATCGGTTCCCGCCGGTGCTCACCGGATAGCGATACCCGTCGGGCCGCCATCCTCCGACACACTCCCCCAGTCGCTCGTGGAGCACGCCATGGCCAGCCGTTCCCCCATTCCGCCGTTCCGCCCGCGGTTCGAAGCAGTCAGCCGACGCCGCTTCCTTGCCGGCTCCCTCGGGCTCGGCCTGTCCGCCACGGCGGGCTCGGTGCTGTTGTCCGCCTGCGGTGGGGGCGGCGGTGGTGCCACGTCCGGAGGCGACGCCCCTGCCGACGAGCAGGCCGTCGTCGTGTCCAAGCCGATCGACGGCAAGTTGAACGTCACCTGGTGGACGCACAACAACCCCGCGTTCGTGGCGGCCAACACCGAGATGATCAAGCGGTTCGAGGCCAAGAACCCGGACGTCCACATCGTCTACCAGCACTTCCCGTACGACGTCTTCGTGCGCAAGCTGCAGGCGGCCTACCGGGCCGGGAACGTCGCCGACATCCAGCAGATGTTCGGTACGTGGGTGACCGAGTATGCGAGGAACGGTCTGCTCGCCGAGGCGCCGACGAACATCGCCGGCGGCAACACGGCGAAGAAGTTCTGGCCGGCAGCCATCGGCGCGTACAACTACGACAACAAGCTCTACGGCGTGCCGCACGAGTACAACCTGGAAAACGGCGGCATCCTCTACAACCCCAAGATGGCCAAGGCAGCCGGCATCACGAAGCCACCGGCCACCTGGCATGAGCTGGTCGAGGCGGGCGAGAAGCTCACCAAGCGCAACGACAAGGGCAAGGTGAGCCAGGTCGGATTCGCCTTCACCGGCAGCGACTCGGTCACGTTCACGTTCTTGTCGATGATCCTGCAGCAGGGCGCGGACTTCTGGGACACCGACGGGGTGCACGTCAACTTCCACAGCCCGCAGGCGCAGAAGGCCTGGACGGACGAGACCGAGCTCGTCACCAAGCACGAGGTCGACAACTCCAGCTGGTACAACGGCGATCCGTACGAGATGTTCTTCCGCGGTCGCGCCGCCATGGCCAAGCACGGACCCTGGGTGGTGGAGGCGGGGCGGGCGAGCTTCCCCGACTTCAAGGACCTCGAATACATCGCGGAGCCTCCGTACGCCGGAGACACGGTGAAGTTCGCGGCCGAGTCCGGATGGGGCGAGGTCGTCAACGCCGCGGTCGACGACGAGAAGCGTGAAGCCGCATGGAACTTCATCGACTTCATGGCACAGCCCGACAACATGCGGGAATGGAACCGGATGACCGCCACCGTTCCGCCGTTGAAGGCCTTGCAGAACGACGCTCAGCTGCTCAAGGACGCGCCGTACCTCGGGGTTTCGTTCGCTGTCCTTCCCAATGGCGAGTGGATCGGCGACGTGCACAACCGGGATGAGTTCTTCCGCATCATGCTGGAGGCGTTCAACAGCGTCCGGCTGAAGAAGAAGGAGCCGCAGCAGGCGCTTACCGATGCGGAGAAGCAGATCAACGCGATGATCGACCAGAGCTCCGGGCCCAGCTAGCGATGGCGGAGCCGTCGAAGCTCGGGCAGACCGTCGCGCCTGATGTCGATGGGGGGCACGACACAGCTGCGACGCAAACCGGACACGGCCGGACGACTCGTCGGAGGTCGCCCGGCCGTGGCCGGCAACTGGTGTTCGTCTTCGGCTGGCTCACGCCGATCCTGGTGCTCTTCGCGACGTTCTCGCTCATCCCGATCGGCATCGCGGTGTGGCTCAGCCTGCACCGCTACAACCAGCTGGCGCCGGTGTCGCCGTTCCTCGGCCTGCGCAACTTCACGTTCGCGTTCACGACGGATCCGGCCTTCCTGAACGCACTGGGAAACACCGGCAAGTACGCCGCGGTCGCCGTACCGCTGAACATCGTGCTGTCGTTGGCGGTCGCGCTGGGGCTGAACCGGATCACCAGGCTGCGTACGTTGTTCCGCACGGTCTTCTTCCTGCCGGCAATCGCCTCGGCGGTCGCGGCCTCGCTGCTGTGGATACCGATCTACGACCCGCAGGCAGGGTGGCTCAACTCCGCGCTGGGTCTGCTGGGGTTCTCAGGCCGGTCCTGGTTGGACGATCCGAACACGGCACTGTGGGCAGTGATGGTAACGGCGGTCTGGCAGGACCTCGGTTACAACGTCATCGTCTTCCTGGCCGGGCTCCAGGCGATCCCGCAGGAGTTCTACGACGCCGCGCGGGTGGACGGCGCCGGCGTGTGGGCGAAGTTCCGGCAGGTGACGCTGCCCCTGCTGCAGCGGGCGTTCGTCTTCGTGTTCTGCCTGACGACGATCGGCTACCTGCAGGAGTTCACCCGGATCCAGGTGATGACCCAGGGCGGGCCGATCCGGTCGAGTGAGACCGTCGTCCTGCACATCTACCAGCGTGCGTTCGGCGACTTCCAGATGGGTTACGCGTCGGCGATGTCGATCATCTTGATGTTGATCATCCTGGTCGTGGCGTTGGCACAGCTGCGGGCCCTGCGGACCCGGTGGGAGTACTGAGATGGCTGCGACAACTCCAGTAACCCGCACCCGGGCCACCGCCAACCTGTCGCTGCGTCGCCAGGCGCGCCGGCGGGCGTTCGCCGGGCAGGCGGTCCTCTACACCGTGCTCGGCCTGGCCGCGACGCTGTTCGTCATGCCGTTCCTGCTGATGCTGAGCAATTCGCTGAAGTCGGCGCAGGAGATCATCCGGATCCCGCCGACTTTGATACCGGAGCACGCGACGCTCGCGAACTTCACCTACGTACTGCAGAACTCGCCGTACCTCCTGTGGTATCGCAACAGCCTGCTGGTGGCGACGGCCGTCACGCTGCTGACACTGTTCACCAGCTCGTTGGGTGGCTACATCTTCGCGAAGTTCTCCTTCCCGGGAAAGAACGTGATCTTCATCGTCCTGCTGAGCACGATGATGATTCCGGCGCCGGTCCTTCTCATCCCGTCCTACCTGGTGGTCGACTTCCTGAACCTGCTCAACACCTTGTGGGCATTGATTGTCGGCAGCATGGTGAGCGCGTTCGGCATCTTCCTCATGCGCCAGTTCATCGCGGCGATCCCGACCGACCTGATGGACGCCGCCCGGTTGGACGGAGCAGGGGAGTTCGCCATCTACTGGCGGGTGATCCTGCCGCTGACCGGACCGGCACTGGCCGCGCTCGGGATCTTCACGTTCCTCGGTTCGTGGAACGACTATCTCTGGCCGCTGATCGTCATCAACGACCAGGACAAGATGGTCCTGCCGCTCGCGCTGACGTACTTCAACAGCCAACATGCGCAGCGGTACGACCTGGTGATGGCGGCGGCGACCATGGCCGTCGTACCCGTGTTCGTGGTCTTCCTGTTCTTCCAGAAGCGCATCGTGAACGCGTTCGTTCTCACCGGTATCAAGTGACGGAGTTGTCCGCATGACCCAGAACCGGCCCGCGCCGGCGCAGCTCAAGGTCGTCCTCATCGGGGCGGGGAGCACGGTCTTCACGCCCGGGCTGCTGGCCGACCTGGCAGCCTCGCCGGTGTTCGACGCCGCCGCCATCCACCTCGTCGACATCAACGAGGACGCCGCGGTCACGATGGCAGCGCTCGGCCGCCGGATCGCCAAGGAGCGCGGGTCCGGTCTCAGCGTGGAAGCCCACGTCGACCGGCGGGAGGCCCTGCCGGGTGCGGCTCTGGTCGCGACCACGATCGCGGTGGGAGGAGCACCGGGCTGGCGGGTCGACCTGGACGTGCCGGCGAAGCACGGCGTACGGCAGACGGTGGGGGACTCGGTCGGGCCGGGTGGTGTGCTGAGGGCATTGCGGCAGGTGCCGGAACTGGTGGCGATCGGACGGGACGTCGCCGACCTCGCACCCGACGCCTGGCTGGCCAACTACGCCAACCCGTTGACGGCCAACGTACGCGCGATCGGCGGCTGGGCGCACCCGCGGACGTTCGGGCTGTGCCACGGCACGATGCACACGCGCAGCATGCTGGCCGCCGAGTTGGGCATCCCTCGAGACGAATTGACCACGGTGTTCGCCGGACTGAATCACCTGTGCTGGTTGCTGGAGGTCCGGCACGGTCGTGACGATGCGTACCCACGACTCCGGCGGCTCGTCGCCGCGGCGACGGGATCGGACGGTGCCAGTTCAGGTGCCGGTTCGGGTGGTGGCTCGGGTGGTGGCCCGTTGAGTGAGCCGGTGTCGGCCGACCTGATGGACGTGTTCGGCTGCTATCCAGCGCCCGGGGACCGGCATGTGGCGGAGTTCTTCGGCTGGTACCTGGGTGCGGCGGCGGCGGCCGCGGGCGTCGACCTGCCGTGGGGACTGCAACCCGGGTTCGACGCCACCCGGCACTACATCGACGAGAAGTCCGCCCTCTGGGACCGCCTGCACGCGCAGGCATCCGGCGCCGAACCACTGGACGTGGCGCCGCCGGGTCAGGAGGCCGAGCGGCTGGTGTCGATCGCCGAGGCGCTGTTCACCGGGCGCGAGATCGTCGAGCTGGCCGTCAACGTCCCGAACCAGGGCAAGATCTCCAACCTCCCGGCGGACGCGGTCGTCGAGGTTCCGGCCGTCATCGGCGGAGGAGGTGTCACCGGCCTCGCGGTCGGTGAGCTGCCGGCCGCGATCGCGAGCGTGCTGGCCGCGCGTGCCCTCCAGCAGGAGCTGACGGTGCAGGCGGCGCTGAGTGGGTCACGCCCACTGGCCCTCCAAGCGTTGGCCACCGACCCGCTCGTACCCAGTCCTCAGGTTGCGCGCGCGATCCTGGATGACGCCGTCACCGCGCACCGACCCCTCCTCGACGCCTTCGCCTGAGTCGACCCGTCGCCACTCTTCGCCACGAGACGACCCTACGAAAGAACGACGTCGATGCCCGACTCGTACGACTCGACGTGACCGACGAGGCCACAATCCGTCGCGCCGCGGAATGGATCGACGCCGAGTACGGACGGCTCGACATCCTGATCAACAACGCCGGGATCCTCGGCACGGTTCAGGACGGTGGCTGGGCACCGAGTGACACCACACTGGCGACCATGCGCGAGGTCCTCTGGCAGTTTACGTCTCTGCCCTATCCCTCCTCCAAGACCGCTCTGAACATGGTGACCGCGATGTACGCCAAGGAGCTTCACGACACACCGATCAAGATCAACGCTGCCAATCCCGGCTACTGCGCCACTGACCTCAACGGCCACGCCGGTTATCGCACGCCCGCACAGGGCGCCGAGGTCGTCGTCCATCTCGCGACCCTTCCGCATGACGGACCGTCCGGCATCCTCTGGGGAGACCTGCAACTCACCACCTCTGGCTCTGGCCCGCCGCCTCCGGACGGATCGGAGTACGGAAACTGCCGTGGTGAACCATCCCGACGCCGCCGCGCTGTGATGGAGTTGTTGGAGGTCTGCCCGCTGCCAGCGGACAGACCTCCAGCAACTCGCCCCCGATCCCCGTCGGTCAGGACCAGTAGACGACCACCTTGTCGCCGACTCGCGCCTCGCCGAACAGTTGGGCGAGCCCGTCCCAGTTGCGTACGTTCACACACCCGTGGGAGCAGCCGGCATAGCCACGGGCCGCGAAGTCGTCGGAGTAGTGGACGGCCTGGTCCCCGCTGAAGAACATGGCGAACGGCATCCGGCTGTCGTACATCCTCGAGTAGCCGTGGCGGTTCATCCCCGAGATGGAGAAGGTGCCCTCCCTCGTGGCCGTGGACTGGCAGCCGAAGCGGACGTCCATGCTCAGCCGGACCTGTCCGTCGACCACCCAGCGCAGGTTCCGGGTGGACTTGTCGATGCAGACGACCCGACCGGTGGTGCAACGCGAGTCGAGCGTTCCGGAGACCGGTGCCGGTTTGGGCCGTGGCGGGTACAGCTGCTCGTGGGTCGGCTCCCTGGTCTCGTCGAGGAGCGCTCGCCACGTGCTGGCGTCGACGTAACCGAGCTGGCGCAGGTCGTGGCGGCTCTGGAATGCCGTAACCGCCGCGCGGGTCGCCGTACCGAAGTAGCCGTCGACCCACTTGTTGGAAACCAGGTCGAGCTGGTGGAGCCTCGCCTCCAGCTCGCGTACGCCATCCGTGCGGTCCTCTAGCTCCAGCATCGCCGCCGGCTTCGGCGCGGGCCGCGGCTTGGACTCGTGCGTGGGACGAGGCGTCGGAGTCGGGGTGGGGGACGCGGACGGCGTGACGGTCGGGTCGGCGGCCGCCGGCGTGGGCGGGCGCGGCTTCGCCTGCTCGGTCGCACCGCGTTCGGTGGCGACGTTCTTCGTCGCCGTCCGCCCGTCGTCGGCGAACAGGGCGAGCCCGGCGCCGTACGCAACCAGGCTCAGTGCGGCGGCAGTCACAACGCAGACGGCGGCGCGCGCTACGAACGAATGACGGCCCATGGATCCCCCTCGGCACTTTGGTGTCACCCCCGATGACGACACAAACCGGGAGAACGTTGCTTGTCTGGCCTCGATCGGAGATCACGATCTGGCCACAGTGGGGTTCGGAGTACCTGGATTCGCGCCGCTGACCACGCGCGGTGGTGGTCTCACGCTCCCGCCGAGGGCAGGTTGCGTACGGTGGGCGGTCGCGGCGGCCGCGGGGGTTTCGCCTTAGAAACAAGGGCTTGTGCGACATGCGAAAGTGATCGTCTTGAAGTAGGATCGAACACGTGTTCGAGGTCGAAAAGGAGTTCGGGGCGCTCGCGGTGATGCCGCCGGGCCCGGAGCTGGCGACCGTGTTGGCTGGCATCACACTCGGTTCGGTCAACGGCTATGTCCGGGTGTTGGTGATGCAGGCGTGGGAGCGGCAGTCGTCGTGGGCTGCTGCTCGGATGTACGAGGCGATGTCGTATGTGGCCCGCTCACCGGAGTGTGTGCCCGATTCGCAGTCGGAGCTGACGGAGCACTACACCGAGTTCGCCTCGGCGGAGGTCGGTGCGGCGTTGACGTTGACGCCGTGGTGTGCGGATCGGGAGCTGTCCCTTGCCTACCACCTCACCGAGCGGTTGCCTGGTACCCAAGCGGCGTTGGTGGCGGGCAGGATCAGCCTGGCCAAGGCGAAGGAGATCGCCGACGAGACGGCCGTGCTCTCCGACGAGCTGGCGCGACGGGCTGAAGACTTCATCCTGGCGGATGCAGCACAGCTGACCCGGCAACAGATCGCGCGGCAGCTGCGGGCGATGGTGCTTCGGCTGGATCCCGAGGGTGCGGAGAAGCGGCGGCGGGAAGCCCAGCGCGACCGGCAGGTCCGCTTCGAGCCCGACGGCACTGGGACCGCGTCGATCAGCGGGACGAGTCTGCCAGTCGCCCAAGTGGCCGCGGCAAGGGCCTTTGTCAAAGCAATCGCCAAGGCCATCCACGACACCAACACCGGCGGCGATGGTGGCGACGACGACCGGACCCTGGCGCAGGTCGAGGCCGACGTGGTGCTGGACCTGTTGCAGGGTCGCCCTCTTGACACCCACGGCATCAAGCCCAAAGTCGAACTCGTTGCTCCCCTGGAGACCTGGCTCACCCTCTCCGAACAACTCGGCCTCGACAACTCTCCGGACGACCACGAACCCGCCGACCGCGGTGCAGACCGTGTTGCCGATGTCGGCGAGCACGCGAACCCAGCGCCGTCGGACAGCCAACCCGTGAAACCCAGACCTGCCGACGGCGAACCCGTGAAACCCAGACCTGCCAACGGCGAACCCGTGAAACCCGAACCTGCCAACGGCGAACCCGCCGCGCCGAGGGAGTTGGTCGGGTTCGGCGCGGTGTCGCCGGAGGTGCTGGCCGAGATCATCGCGATGGCTGGCCATGACTTCGATTACTGCAGCACGGTGACCCGCGACGGGCAGGTCGTGTTCCACCAACGCAGCCGCTACCGCCCCACCCGTAGCCAGCGTGAGCTCATCCGCGCGCGAGATCGCTTCTGCCGACATCCCGGCTGTACGAGAACCGCCGCCCGTTGCGATGCCGACCACACCATGGAGCATCGACTCGGCGGACCGACGTGCGCCTGCAACCTGGTCAGCCTGTGCCGGCGACACCACCGCGCCAAACACCAGGGCGGCTGGTGGTGGACCCACACCACCGGTGGCGCCCTCACCGTCCAAGGCCCACTCGGCCACACCTACTGTCCCCAACCCCAGCCTCCGCTCGGGGCTGACGTGCCGCGTGCTGAGTCGAGACCACGCCGCCAGTCGGTCCTCGACCACCTCGCCCGCGGACTTCGGCCCGACGGCGTTCGGCTGAGCCGGGCAGAGGTCGGATCGCCGTTCTGATGAGGGTGGACACCAACGCACGCATCCGGTCGCGCACCAGGATCGAGTCGCTTCGACCCCGGGCACGACCGGATGGTGATCGCCACTACTGATGTGGCTGTGGCGAGCTGCTGTTCAGTTGTGGACTACCTGATAGCTGCGACCTCCCGATCAGCCGAAGCAGTTCTCGACAGCCGGGTTGCTCGGGTCACAGTTGGTCGGCCGGTTCTTGATGATCACCGAGTCGTCATCCACGTCGACGGTGCCGCCGTTGTTGCGGATACCGCCGGGTGCGTTGGTCGAAGAGTTCTCGGTCACCTTCGAATCGGTCAGGTCGACGAGTCCGCTGTTGTTGAACAGCCCTCCGGCCACCGAGCCGGTGCCGACCGCCTTGTTCTTGTCGAGTTCGGTGCTGCGGAGCGCGACCTCGCCACCATTGTTGTAGATCGCTCCACCGCGGCCGAACGTGGTGTTCTCGTTGATCTTGCTGTGTTCGGCCGTGAGTTCGCCGCCGTTGTTGAAGACGCCCGCGCCGTCGTTCTCGGACGTGTTACGGCGGACCGTGGTGTAGGAGAGGAACAGCTGCGATCCATTGCTGAACAGGCCACCTGCGTTGTTTCCCCCGCTGGTGTTGTCGTGCACGTAACTGTGCACGAGCTTGGTGATTCCGTCCTCGTCGGTGTAGACAGCGCCACCCTGGTCACGGGAGAAGTTGTGGTCGACCTCGACCTTGGTCAGTCTGGCCACGCCTCCATCGTTCAGGATTGCGCCGCCCTTGTCGCCGGCGCTGTTGTAGCTCAGGCGGGCGTTCTTCACCGTGAGCGCGCCCGCGTTGTAGATGGCGCCGCCGTCGTCGACAGCTGTGTTGTCGGTGATCTCGGTGGAGGCTTCGTACGTCTTGTCCTTGCCCCACTCGTCTCCGGACCACCACTGGTCGCCGCTCTGGCCGTCCTCCTCGCTGCCTTCCTTGCCGTCCTCCTCGTCGTACTTCATGTCGCCGGTGTCGTCCTTGCCGTCCTCCTTGCCGTCCTTGTCGGACGCGCCGTCAGCGACCTTCGTGATGCCGAAGTTGGCGATCGCGCCGCCATCGTCGCCGGCCCGGTTGAAGGCAAGCTTGCTGTGCTCGACCGAAGCCCTACCTCCGTCGTCGACGAGGAGAGCGCCCCCGTCGTCGAGGGCGTCGCCGCCCTTGACCGTCAGGCCGTGCAGGGTCAGGTTTCCTCCCACACCGACATGGAAGATGCGAAACCGGTCCGCGTTGGCCGCCCGCACGATCGTGGCGCCGTTGCCGTGAATGCTGACCGGCCGCACGATCGTCGGCAGGCCGTCGCCGAGTTCTGACGACGTCAGCGTGTACGTGCATCCCTCGGTGAGCTCGAGCTCGTCGCCGCCGTCGGCGTTGGCGTGCACGAGCGCCGCGATCAGCTCGTCCGGATCGCACGGCACCTCGGTTTTGTCGTACCCGTTGGCCGCCTGGTCGCTGCCGTACTCCGAGTCCTCCTCGGTGCCGTCCTTGGCGTACGGCGAGTCCGGGTCGCCGCCGTATCGCAGCCCCGACACCTTGGTGCTGGCGCGTGCTCGAGGGCCGGTCGACTCGTTGCTGGCAGCATCCGGGCCGTTGTCGACCTGCCTGTGTGCGGACTGTGGACCCGCAGGTCGGTCCAGGCCCTGAAACGGTGTGGCGCCGGCAAGGACACTGACGGCCGCGAGCCCGGTCGCCCCGGCCACGCTGCCCACCACCGCCCGATACCAGCGCCTCTTCCTATTCGAACCGAAGTCCATTCGTTCTCCCCCCGTGGACTTTGGCAATGACAGATATTGCAAGGCTATTGGTGATTAGCGTCATTGCCAGAGTCGTTCCTTGGATCGGGGAATTTAAATACCTGCCAAATCACGGCAGCAGGCGGCATGAACAACGCGTCGCGGCACTGCTGTCGGAATGCCCGCAGAGCGGCGCGAATCCCGCGTTAGCGCAGTGCGGAAAGGGGGCGGTGTGCAGGGCGAAAAAGGAGGGGCTGCTCTGCCGAGCTAAAAGGAGGGGCGGTGCACTGTGAAAGAGATGCAGTGCGGAAATGGGCGGTGTGCAGGGCGGAGACTGGCGAGGTGCAGGGCGAATACCGCGCCGTGCCGCAGCGTCCGCAGCGGAGAAGGCTGACCAACATGCATCCGGTCGCGCACCGGAACTGAGCTAGTGCTCGGTTCCGGGCGCGACCGGATGGATTTGACGTGTTCAGTTGTCGATGTTCAGTTTTCCACTACCAGCATGTCAGTCCGTCTGTTGCGAACCCGTGGTCAGCCGAAACAGTTCGGGACCGTGGTCGGTTCACAGTTGGTCGGGACGTTCTTGATGATGGTGGTCTCGTCGTCGACCTCAGCGTCTCCGCTGTTGTCGACGCCACCGGCCGGGTTGTACGAGTAGTTCTCCTTGACTTCGCTCTCGGACAGCGTGAGGTCGCCACTTTGTCCGTTGTCGATTCCGCCACCCTCGCCGTTGTCGCCGAAGGCACGGTTCTGGTTGACCTCGGTACGGAAGAGGGTCGCGTCCCCTGTGTTGCGGAGTCCGCCGCCCATGCCGAACACGGTCTCGTTGAGGTTGAGCTCGCTGTCCTCGACCGCGAGTGTGCCCTCGTTGCTCGCGCCGCCGCCATCATCGTCAGCGAGGTTGCGGTTGAGCTTGCTGTGCCAGACGTAGACGGT
The DNA here is from genome assembly GCA_963720325.1 of uncultured Actinomycetota bacterium. Lineage (GTDB taxonomy): Bacteria > Actinomycetota > Actinomycetes > Propionibacteriales > Actinopolymorphaceae > Thermasporomyces. The sequence goes on from CAVRFE010000002.1 coordinate 820,767, forward strand.
CTCCTGGTCGCCGACGAACACTGCGCCACCCTCACCATCAGCGGTGTTGTCGGTGACGTAGGTGTCCTTGAGCTTGAGCAGACCCTGGCCGACGGCCACATAGAAGGCGCCACCGTTGTCGCTGGCGTGGTTGTGGTCGAAGACGGACTTCTTGACCAGCGCAGCACCGTCGTTTGTGAAGCCACCACCGTCATCGGCGGTGGTGTTGTAGGCCACCCTGGTGTTCTCGATCGTCATGACACCGTCGTTGAAGAGCCCGCCACCGTCATTGTCCGCGTAGTTGCGAATGATCAGGCTGTGCGAGTCGCCGACGCCGTCCTTGGTGTTGCTGTAGTGATCTTCCGACCACCACTGGTCACCGGAGTGGTTGTCCTTCGAGTCGGACTTCTTCTTGTCCTTCTCGTCGGCCTTGTCCTTGCCGTGGTCGCTGCCGGAGATCTTCGTGATACCGAAGTTGGCGATCGCCCCTCCGAGTTCGTCGGACCGGTTGAACTCGAAGGTGCTGTTCTCGACCGAGGCCTTGCCTCCCTCGAGAACCAGCAGGGCACCGCCGTCGCCGTCGGTCCGACCGTTCTTGAGGGTCAGGTTGCGAAGGGTCAGGTTGCCGCCCGTGACGACCTCGAAGAAGCGGAACTCATCCGCGTTCGCGGCGCGGGCGATGGTGCTGCCGTAGCCGTCGATCTTGACCGGTGCCTTGATCTCCGGAAGCCCGTTGTAACCGTTGTAGTGCGAGGACTTCTGGCTGGCAGTCAGTGTGTACGTGCACTTCTTGGCGAGCTCGAGTGTCGCCCCTCCGTCGGCGTTGGCCCGTACGAGCGCGGCGATGAGCTCGTCAGGGTCGCAGTCGACCTTGACCACCTCGTGATCCTTGCCGTACGTGCTGCCGTCCTTGCCGTTGTCGTCGCCGCCGCCTAGACCGATCTGCTGGCCGAGGGCGGAGCGAGGACCTTGCAGCCCGCCCAGGCCAGGCATGTTCGAGCTGGCGACGAGACTGAGAGCGGCAAGGCCAGTGACGCCGGCAAGACCGCCCACTGCGGTCGTGTACCAGCGCCGCTTCCTATGCTTTGAACCAAAGTCCATTAGTTCTCCCCCCGAGGACTTGGCAATGACACATAAATGCAAGGCTATTAACAGTTAGGTGGCCATTCAAAGGCAATCCGCAGATCACTGAATTTAAATAGCAGGCAGAGCCGGACATCAAATATCAAGCCGGCGTCGGTGTCCGACCTCGGCAAATTGGGCGGCACATGTTGGGCAGATTGACAGGACGCGTTGACGCGGCATTCCGTTCTGCACAAGGGCGTTCGGCCGACGACTGTGTGGCGCGCGATGTGGAGAATCGCAATACCTGAACGGAATTTCGCCGGGCGCTGTGGTGGTGCTGAATTCTTCAGTTTGAGGTAAGCGAGAGGTCGAGTGTCAGCGCAATTCCCAAAAGCGGAGTCCCTTGATCATGGGTCGAGAAGTCGGCCCGATCGTGTCGCGACAAGCGTTCTTTTCGACGCCTGATATTGAGGCTGGCCGCCGTGGGAGGTCGGGCATTGGTGGCCGCCCGGGTGAGGTGGCCGGTCGGGCGGCCGGTCGAGCGGCCGGGTCGGTTGGCCGGGTCAGGTGGCGGCGCTGCTGCTGGTGCCGCTGCCTGGGGTCGTCCGTTCCCAGGTGTGCTCGCGTAGGCCGAAGTCGACGTCTCGGTAGCCCAGGCGACGGTAGACGCCCTGGCCGAGATGAGACGCCCAGATCCAGGTGTTCGGGTGGCCCCGCCGCTGGACTTCCCGCATCAGGGCGTGGGTGATCGCGGCGCCGAACCCCTGCCCTCGGAGTTCCGGCGGGGTGGACACGTCGTAGATGGATGCCGAGCCGCCGGCATCCAGCAGCGTGCCCGAGGTTACTGGCGTGTCACCGAGGAAGCCGGTGTAGTGCAGCGAGAACGCGTCCGGGCCGTACCCGTGTCGGGCGTACGCGTCGTAGAAGCAACCGAGCTCGGCACCGAATCCGGCCTCGGAGATCTGCACCCACGCGGCCATCGCCTGGTGGTCACGGACGCGCTCCACCCGGAATCCGTCGGGCACCTCGGGCCCGGACCCCAGGGTGTCCAGTTCGGCGTACAGCCAGTTTCCGCCGCTGCCACCGGGCATGCCACGCGCGGTCAGGCGAGCGCCGAGGTCGGCCGGAGTGTCGCCGGGGAACACCATCCAGTCGACGGAGTCGGCGTGCCGGCTGATTGCGTCGAGCGTTTCGTCGATCCGCTCCTCGGCGCCGTCCTCCAGCCAGCGGGCACGGAACACCCCATTGCCGGGAGCCGCCCGGTTACTGACGAACCAGAACGAGTCCGCACCGTCGCGCATGTGCATCCCGGGAAGGTTGGCGAAGATGCGCATGTAGGCGATCAGGTTCTCCTGGACCAGTCCGGGCATCGTGCCCCGCGACATGTCGTTGCGCGTGATCGCCTTGCCCGTGGTCTCGCTACCCGTGGTCTTGCCGCCCGCGGCGTCGCGCTCCGTCATGGCACACGTCCGGTGGCGTGGTGGTGGTGTGACACGGGTGTCCTCGGCTTCGATGAGAGGGCCCATCCGGAGCAAGGAGGCGTCACCCGCTGACGATAGGGGGAGATCAGCCGATCCGGAAGAGGCAGAACGGGTGCCCGGCCGGATCGAGCATCACGCGTACGCCCTCCTGCGGTTGGAACTCGGCCTGGGTGGCGCCGGCGTCGACGGCCCGGGCGACGGTGGCCTCCAGGTCGTTGACCGGGATGTCGAGGTGCGCCGTCACGTGCTGCGCACCGGGCGCGCTCGGCCAGACCGGCCGGACGTAGTTTCGTTCGTACTCGATGTTGAGCCGCATCAGCCCCTCGCGTCCCGAGGCGAGCTGGGCCCAGCCGGCCTCCGGCGGCCCGTCGGGGGGAGGGCCGTCCAGCGCGGTCACCTTCCAGCCCAGCAGGCGTTCGTAGAAGTGGGCGAGCTCCCGCGGGTTCGGCGCCCCGATCGTCACGCTCGAGACCTGGAGCTGTGATTGCGTCATCTGGCCCGCCTCCTTCGGCCGGTGAGGCTGAGGAGACTACGTGCTCGGCGGGCGGCCGGCTACCGGGCGGCCGGCTACCGGGCAGGGTGCGGCTGGGCGATCGGCGCACGTCTCCCTCGAGCCTCGACCAGCTCAGCCACGTAGCCGGCTTCGGATCTGTTCGATCGCGGTCGCGAACTCCGTGGCCAGCGCGGGCTCCCGGAAGACCCGCGCACCGTCGAAGATCTGCAGCCCGTCGCTAGGACGGTCGGCGGCAGCCGTCTCCCGCAGGCTGGCCGGACCGTCGAGGGCGTCCAGGATCAGCTGCACTGCCCGGTCACCGGGTACGAAGTCGGGCGAGGCGTCGAGGAGTTCGCGTCCCCAGCTGGGTGCCCGGCCGCTCTTGGTGCAGTAGACCAGCGGCGTGAACACCTCGATCGCCGGGGCGAGCAGGGCGTAGTCCTGGGCGAAGATGCGGGTCAGCGCGCGGTCGAACTCCTCTGGTTGCCAGGGGCACATGTACGCGCCGACCACGCACCCGGGCAGGTGGTCGTGGATCAGGTCCGCATACCGGCGGGCGAAGCCGGCGATCCGCCGGCACTTGTGCTCCTCCCACTGTGCGGCTGCCTTGCCGAGGATCTGATCCGGCGTCGTCGCGTCGATCCCGGTCGCCTCGCAGAAGTCCGCGATGCAGGCCGGACAGAAGCAGCTGTCCTGCAGGTCCGGGTCGGGTACCTCGAACCAGCCCGAATAGCTCAGGTAGTCGAGCCAGACCCCGGCCGGCTGATACTGCCGCAGGCCGTGGAGGAGAGCCGCCTCGGTCTCTGCCAGGAACTCCTGCTGGGAGAGGCAGACGCCCTGCACCAGCTGGCCATAGCGAATCGGCTGGCCGTCGACCCCGGTCGGCACCAGTTCCGAGCGGGTGTCGAAGTCGGCACGGAACGTCTTGAACTCCACGCAGGCAGCGATCTGGCGTTTCTGACAGATCTCGAACGCGTCCGGATCGAAGCCGTGAAACCACGCGGCCGTGACACCGGACGCCGCGAAGGCGTCGACGAACTCCAGCGACGCACTGCCGTACGGACCGAAGAGAACCGGACTTGTCGTCATGGGCCACCTCTCGAACGGGACCTCGGCGATGTTAGCGGTTCAGCGGGCACGGCCTCAGGAGCATCATTCTCGGCTCGTCGAGGGTGTTCGGCGCCGGAGTGTGGAACATGTCGGCGCGCATCATGAACGCATCACCCGGCTCGCCCGTGAGCTCGACCATGCGGACCGGGATGCCGTCGAGCTCCGTGCCCGCGAGATAGCGCTCCCTGCGGTCGAAGGTCGCATCCCGCTTCGGGCTCCACAGGTCGCTCAGCCAGGGATAGCGGGCGCCCAGCTTCCGCCGTATTCCCTTGTTCTTTGGACCCCTGCAGTCGGTGCTGTCGGTGCCGTCGGCGCTGGTGGTCGGGGCGTGGGCCCGTAGCAGTCGGTGGCTTCCGGTGATGATCAGGGTTCCGCCGCCGCGCGGGCGAAGCGGGGCGAGGATCACGAAGACCGTGATCGCCGAGGGGTCCTGGGTGGTGGTGGGGGTGGGGATCCCGTCGAGGTGCCACCCGCCGGTCGGTACGTCCCACTCGTCCGCGGTCTTGAAGGTGACGAGGGCACGCCCCCAGTTCTTGGGCCGCCGCCAACCCTCCTGGCCATACAGGTCGTCGAGGGCAACGGGGACTGAACCTTCGGCCACCGCGTCGAACGTCCCGGCTCGCGTGAGGGGCTGCATGCCGGCCGGACGTTCGGTCAGCCAGCCCTGTCCGCGGTTGCGTTGGATCGACTCCTCGGTGGCGAGATACTCCAGCGTCTGTTCAGCCATCCGCGTTGCCGTCGCGGCGGGGATGGCCTCCGGTAGCTTCAGCAGGCCGTGCGTTTCGAACTCGTCTCGTTGGTGTTGGGTCAACATCGTCGCCTCCCATGACGTACGGGCAGACGGGCGTACTGGCACAAACAAAAAGCACCCGGAGCCATGTGGCACACACACGTGTGCGTCACATGGCTCCGGGTGCTGAAGTTTGAGTAACGCCCGGAGCTGCAGTTGTGCGGCCACGGTAACAGCGCTCGTGGACGGGAAGCCAGCGCCTTTTGCCGCGCTGCCAGTCGTTCCCGATCCAGGGTTCGCCTCGGCTTGCGCAACTACTTTAGCGAGCCTAAAGTAGTGCGTGTTCACGAAAGCCGTTTCCACACGGAGGGAATGATCATGCCTCACCGGGAGAAGGCCGAGGCCCGCGCGGCGCTGGACGACGTGGCACGGGTCGAACGCGAGACCAGGGCAGCGAGCCGATGGTGGCCGCGGTACATCATCGGCATGGGCGTTCTGGCGTTCGCCCTGATCGTCGTGGTGGAGGTGTACGTCCCGCGGGGTGCCGCCCGCTTCGCCGCCACCGGCGTCTGGGCCGTCGCGGTGGTGCTGCTGGGCTGGTGGGCCGAGTCGCACGCCGTGCAACCCGCGCGGGGTGGACGTCGCCTGGTCGTCGCGATGGTGGTCTGGTTCGGCGCCTACCTGGTGCTGATCGGTCCGCTCGTACGCTGGCAGGCAGGCCAGTCGCTGGCCTGGTGGTCGCTGGCCGCGGCGTTGATGGCCGTGCCGTTCCTGGTCGTTGCCTGGCGGGTGCGGAGGGCGTCGTGACACATCTGCGCCACCAGTTCGACGCCATCGTCCACAACCCCACCCGGTTTTCGATCATGGCGGCGCTCAGAGCGGCGGACAAGGCTGAGTTCCGGTTCGTTCGTGACACGGTGGAGATCAGCGACTCCGTACTCTCCCAGCACGTGACGACCCTCGAAGAAGCGGGCTACGTGAAGGTCACCAAGGGCCAGGTCGGCCGCCGGCCGCGCACGTGGCTGTCTCTGACGCGCGCCGGCCGGACCGCGTTCGCGCACCATCTGGCCATGCTCAACGAGCTCGCGTCCATGCCGGCGGCTGGCGACGGGGACGGAGCCGGCTAGCGTTGGTTCCGGATCGGTGGCGAGCCGAGCGCGCCGAGCCCAGCAGACGAAGCATCCGGCTGCGCCGGGGCCCAGGGATCCTCGTCCCGTCGTAGTACCGCGGTGTTCAGCTTCTTGACCGGATCGCGTCGAGTGCCTTGCGGGTTTCGACGGCGAGGCACCACTCGTCGAGGGTGAGAGCCCTTTCCAGCAACGGGATGCTCGACTGGTCGCCGACCAACGACAGCGCCATCGCCGCGGCGGCCATCACCGTTTTGTCGTCGTCGAGATCGGCAAGGATCCGGTGGATCTCGGCCAGCAGGTCAGGCGTGGCAGCACCGATGCCGTGGACGGCGAACAGGCACGCCTGCCGAACCCGCCCGCGGCACCGCCAGCCCTCCTTCACCTCCTCGGAATACTCCCGGTCGAAGATCGCCTCGGTCCTGATGAGTTGCTCAGCCATTCTGGTGTCGTCGTAGCTGTCGACGAACCCGCGTACCCTCGGCTGGGAGTAGAGGTCTCGCGCGTTCTCCGTACGCAGCATGTCGAGCAGGTTCGGCAACCACTCCTCGGATCCGCGCTCGCCCATCGCCACCGCGCATGCATAGCGCACTCGCCAGTCTGGGTGCAGGTAGTTTGCGGCCAGCGCAGCGTCGTCCACGAACACGCGTTCCATCAGCTCACAGTGCTCGATCATCGGCGCACTCCGTCCGAGGTCGCGAGCCGGTAGGGGAAGCAGTAATCCTCGACGTTCGTGGTCACGGTGACCATGCCGTCGACGAACGCGGCGCTCTCGATGACCTCCTCGCGTACCGGATAGGCCATGGCAATCCCACCGGTCATGCCGATCGTGCCATCGCCCTGCCCGTCGTAGTGACCCTTGGGCACATCGACCCGGAGCATCACCTCGACGGTCGACTTCGCATCAAGCCCGTCGGGCAGCCGCACCAGCGGTGCAATCAGGTCCATCGAATGGGCGTACGACGAAAGATCGACCTCGTTGCCGTCGACGTAGAGAAGCGGAGCGTGCATGCCGACCGGCAGCCGGAGCCATGACGGACCCGGCCGCTTGTCGACCGTCCGCGCGTACCACCATCGGGTGGCGTTCGGCAGATCGGCCTCCATGTACGCAGGAAGGCGCAGCGGCACCAGGGTGGGGCTTGCCCACAGCGCCGCACTTGCCCGCGCGTACGTCAGGACATGTCCGAGATCTGCGACCACACGGAAGTCCGCCAGCTCGGACTCCACCGCAACCGTTCGGGAGATCAGGCCCACGAACAGCCGCCGCACCTCTCGTCCGCGCAGGCTGAAGTCGACCAGCACGGAACGCCCGTCCGGCTTGTGCGGATGGTTCTCCACGCTCTCGATGAAGATCTCGTTGTCATTCAGCAGGTCGATCAGCTGCAGGCTGACGCCCTCCGGAGTCTCGACCCGGATTCCCTGTGGTGTGAGTCGGACGTCCGGCCGGAACAGGAACCGCGACGACACATCGTGCTCGCCGTCCTCGGACACCACCAGGTCCTCGACAGTGAAGATCCTGTCAAGGTGCAGTTGCGTCCTTCGGCGCACCTGGACCAGATCCGGGAAGTTCTCCCGGTAGATCGGCGTGACGTCGGCCTCGACCCAGCGGTCATTGGCGTCGTAGTCGGACGAAGCCGTCTGCGGATAGTCCGAATGCGCCCGCATCGACTCGTCGCCGTCCACCACGATGACCGAGTGCGGTCCGAGACATCCGTCGCCATAGTTGTAGCGGGACTCGGTGTCGATGGCCAGGAAGTCGACCTGCCGCCACGTGTCGTCGAACTGGAACCGGTGCGGCACGTCGGGCGACGGTGAGCCGTCGGCAGAGATCGGAGTGCGAAAGCCGTTGAAAAGAAGGGCATTCGGGTTCACGTGGGACCTGGTCGGTATGTCCGGCGCCGACTGGTCCCACATCTGGACCGCGTAGTGGTTGCCGTCCGTGCTCACCAGAGTTCCGCCGGCCAACGGCTCGTACCAGTTCCGTCCGTCGTCTTCGGCTGGGCCGGCGCCCGCGTCGTCGTCGGCGGCGGCGGCGGCGTCTTCTGGCCACCAGATCTGCGTCCAGACCAGATCGTCGTACGCCCAGCCGATCCCGATGTCGTAGGTCCAGATGCACTCGGTCTCCAGCACCCGGCGGAAGATCGGCTCGCCGGTCCTGCGGGCGCCGTAGGCAAGGGTGGATCGGACGCCGAACTGGTAGCCGTAGTTGTCCCACGGCAGCAGCAGGCCACCCGGCATAAAGGAGCGAGCCACCATCCGCAGGACGCTGACCGGCTGAGCGCCCTGTGCACCCAGCCGCTCGAACAGCAGGCCGCTGCGACCGGTGATGCGTTCGAGCACCTCGACCGCCAACGGGACGGCGGGACCGTTCACGCAGTCCATGTACGAACTGCCCTCGCCGGTGTAACCGCTGGGTGGCATGTCCGCGAGCAACCCGGGCAGCCTTCGTAGGCCGTCCCGGAGCATCAGCTTCGCCATCTCCGAAGGAGAGTCGCCCTGGGAGAAGAGGTAGCCGACGATGGTGGTCGACAGGCACAGCGACAGTGCCTGGTTGTCGACGCACTCCGGCTCGGGTTTGGTCCGCATGCCGTAGTAGAAGTTGACGAAGTGGTAGGCCACGAGTTGGTCGGCGATGCGCTCCTGCTCGTCCTCGCTGAACGCGCCGATGGTGCACAGCCACTGGAAGTAGAGGGCCACCTTCGCGTGCGGAAACGCGAAGCACCAGAAGTGAAACTGCAGGCCCGAGCAGAAGCTCATCGGATCGAGCTTGTCGAGATAGGTGAACACGACTTGGCGAGCGCGTTCGATGTCGTCGGGGTCGCGGGTGACGACGGCGACGAACGGAACGAACCAGCCGAAGTCGGCGGGAGCGTTGCGCGCGGAGTTGCGGAGCAGGTTCCACAGCTCGGTCCGCCGCCCGCCACCGAGACGATCAGCGGCAACGCGGGCACGCAGGTCGTCCACGTCGTCGAACAGGAACGGGTCGTTGCCGAGCACGCGCGCGCCCTTCCGGCGATCGGGTTCGCTGGTCGTCACAGCTTGATCGCCCCCGCGGTGAGGCCGCTCATGAACGACCGCATCGAGATGAAGAAGGCGACCAACAACGGGAGCGAGGCAAGCGCATAGCCGGCGATCATCATCCCGTAATCCAGGCCGGCGGCCGTCGACAGCTTGAAGATTCCCACGGTGATGGTGCGCTTGTCGGGGTCGGTCAGGGTGACCAGCGGCCAGATGAAGTCGTTCCACACGAACAAGATCACGTTGAGCGACATGAGGGCGATCATCGGCTTCAACAGCGGCAGGACCAGGCTGGCGAAGACTCGTAGCTCGCCGGCGCCGTCGATGCGCATCGAGTCGAAGAGTTCTCGCGGCTGCTGGTCGATGAACACCTTCATCACGAACACCCAGAACGGCTGCGAGGTCCCCATGCAGAACAACGCGATGACGAACGGGGTGTTGAGCAGCCCGAGGCTCGAGGCGAGTACGAAGGAGGGGACCAGGCTCATCACGCCGGGCAGGAACATCTTCGCGAACAGCAGCACGAAGAGGATGCGGCGCATCGGAAACCGCAGGGCGCTGAAGGCGTACCCGCCGAGAGTCGCGGCGCCGACCGTGAGGACGCAGCTCAGCACCGCGTATACCAGTGTGTTGATGAAGTACGGCGAGACGTACTCGAAGGCCTTGACGTAGTTTTCGGCGTGCAGTGGGAACGTCGGGGCGAAGAAGTCGTCGAGTATCTGCTCGAGGTCCTTGAAGGAGCCGACGATCATCAGGTAGAGCGGAAACAGCATCATCACGATGATGATGATCATGTAAGTGTGCTTGAGCACGTTAGCCGGCGACGGTGGCCGACGTGACCGCCGAACGGTGAGGGTGTCTGCCATCGCCGCCTCCTAGTCCCGCGACTTCAGGAACTTCAGGGCCAGCAGCGAGACCGCCAGCGCGAGCAGGAAGAGGATCAGCCCCAGCGCGTACGCATAGCCGTAGTCTGGCGCTCCGGTGTTGGGGAACGCCTTGAAATACATCAGCAGGCCCGGCGTGATGAGGCCGTGGTGTACGGATGCGTTGTAGAACACGAGCTGGGTGGCATAGACCGTGATCCCGGCGCCGATCACTCCCATCAGATTGAGCTTGAACTGTCCGATGATCAGGGGAAACTCCAGGCTGAAGAACTTTTTTACTGGCCCGACTCCGTCCAGCTTGGCCGCGTCCCAGACCGACTCGCTGATGCCGTTGAGGCCGCCGAGATAGATCAGCGCACTGTTGGCCGTCACGAACGGGATCCCGGTCAGCAGGATCGTCCACTTGATCAGGTCGGGATCGCCGAGGAACATCACCCGGTCGAGGCCGAGGTCGACCAGCGCGTTGTTGATCGCCCCGAAGTCGTAGCCGAGGATGAAGATCCACGTCAACGTGAAGACCAGGGCCGGGACGACCATCGGCAGGCACAACAGCACCCGGTAGATGTACTGCAGGCGACTGTTCTGGATCCGGAAGAGCACCACGCTGCAGACGATCGTAGGCAACATCAGGACCAGGTACGCGACCAGGAAGAACATCATGTTCGAGAGGGACGCGTGAAACTCCGGATCGGTCAGTACCCGCTCGAAGTTGTCCAGGCCCACGAAGACCGGCTGCGGATTTCGGGCCGACCAGGTGAAGAACGACCGCACGATGCCGTCGAACATCGGAACCCAGTCGAAGACGACATTGCTGACAAGTGCCGGTAGCGCAAGGACGATTCCCATCAGGGACGTGTAGTTGAAGACCCTTCGCCACCTGATCCGGCGGCGGTGTTCCTCGGGGTCGATGTCGAGGATCAGGCAGACGATGCGACGAGACAGCCGCAGGTGAGACTGTCGGCGCGGGCGCCCGTCCGGCGGCACGACCGCGACCCGGGGGACCGGGTCGTTGTCGATCAGGTTGGTCATCCGACACCCATTCGCACAGGTCCTCTCACCCTCCGCCTCCCGTCACTCGCTAGCTGACCTCGGTCAGGTCCCCCTTCGCGTCGTAGTAGTACCGCTGGTAGAACGAGAGGCGAAGCTCGGCGAAGGTCTGCGCCCGTTCCTTCTCCGCCTTGACATCGCCGGTCGCCTTCTTCGCTTCGGCCTTCGCGGCCACGACGTTCTCCTTGAGGGTCGCGAGCTTCGGAATGTCCTTCGCCCATTCGTCGGCGGCGACCTCCTTGACCATCGCGTCCGAAGCCATGTCGCCGGCGAGGAATTTCGTGACCGCGACGTCCCAGCCGGCCTTGCCCCACTCGACGACGGTGTAGCCGAGCACCCGCTCCGCGTACCCGCCCTCCGGTTCCTTCACCACGAAGTTGGACAGGCTGTCGATGAGCTTCACGCCGTTGGTCGGCGACATCGACCGGGCGGTCTCGACGTAGGTGTCCTGGGCCCTCTTGCTGGACAGGTAGCGCAGGAAGTCGATGGTCGCGTTCAGCTTGGCCTTGTTCGACGCGACCGCCTTGTTGATGGTGAAGCCGTACTCGTGCTTGCCTGCACCACCGGCGGCAGCCGGCTTGTCTACCGCGTACGGTGCGGCAGCGTCAGCCTCGGCCTGGGTGATCCAGCCCTTCTCGACGGCGAAGGCGAGCGTGTTCTTGCCGAAGTACGGAAGCTGGAACAGGCCGAACCCGTCAGGGAACGACGACTTGCTCAGGGAGCCGACAAGCGTGTCGTAGTCCCAGAAGGTCGTGTTCATCATCGCGGCCTTGGCACTGGCGAAGCTGAGGATCTCCGTCTCCGGGCTGTTCTCGGTCCAGCTCGGCTGGTAGTAGCTGAGGTGCTGCTTCATCAGCTTGAACATCGCCGGATAGTACGGAAGATCGGTCAACGGCATCTGCGAGCCGCCGGTATAACAGGTCAGGACGTACAACTTGTCGTTGTAGAGGTCATTGGCAAACTCGGGATCATTGAACTCGTCGGCGAAGAACTGGTTGGCGTAGTCGGCGCCGAACCCGTACCCGATCTGGGAGACCTTGCCGCCGACGTCGTTGGAGCCGGCGATCGGTGCGACGTCGGGCTGGCCCTCGAGGGTCTCGAGCCAGGTGAACATGTCCTTCCAGGTCACCGGAGGCGCGGCCGGATCCAGACCGGCGTCCTTGACCAGCTTCTTGTTGAAGATGTAGAGCTTCCCGGCGTAGACCTCGGGGTTGCCGTCGTTGGGGACGAACAGCAGCGAGTTGGCGTTCTGCCCGTTGTCCTCCGGCGGGAAGGCCGCCTCACCGCCGACGAAGTTGTCGATCCAGCGCGCTTCCCGCTTGTCGTACGGGTTCGGCTGGTTGAGGTACTTGCGCAGATCGAGCAACTGCCCGCTGAACGTCGCCCGCTGGGCGGACTTCATCTGGATGATGTCGGGCGCGGTCTTGCCCGCGAACCCGGTCTCCAGGATGTTGCCGAACGTCGCGTCCTCTTCGTGCTTGATCTCGATCGCCACGTCGGGATGCTCGGCCATGTAGGCCTCTGCAGCCTCCTCGTAACCCTCGTAGTACTTCGTACTCGAGTCGGGCCCGTGCCACGTCATCAGTTCCAGCGTGGTGGACGCCGACGACTTCGGGTCGTCGGAGCAGGCCGCCAGCATCGACGCGCCGAGCATCGCCGCGGCCACGCCGAGCGCGACTCCCTTGATGTTCATCGTGGTCTCCTCGAGAGTTCAGTACATGCCCATGTAGCGGGGCTCGGCCAGCTCGAACTCCCCGTAGAAGGTGAGGTCGCCCTCGCGCTCGTTGAGCCGCTCCAGGTGGCGGAGCTTGTCCTCGTCGATGGCTACGCCGAGCCCCGGGCCGTCCGGCACCCGGAAGCACCCGTCCTCGTAGCTGAACATCTCGGCCAGGACATCGTCGGTCTGGTGGTGGTAGTGGGAGTCGATGGCGTACGGCAGTACCGGGAGGGCGGCGGCCAGCTGGAGATAGAGCGCCGTCGAGATGCCGGCCTCGCCGCCGGAGTGGAAGCCGATGCCGATCTGGAACGTCTGGCAGGTCGCGGCGGCCCGCCAGACGTTGGTGATGCCCCCCCAGTCCTGGACGTCGAGAAGCTGTACGTCGATGGCGTGGTTGCGGATGGCGGTCGGGAGCTCGTCGAGCTGGACCGAGCACATGTTGGTGGCGAAGGGGATCCGTACGTCTCGTCGGGCCCGGCTCATCCCCTCGATCCCCCACACCGGATCCTCGTAGAACTCCAGGTCGAGGTCTTCGAACTTGCGGCCCATCCGGATGGTCGTCTCGACGGACCACAGGCTGTTGGGGTCGAATCGCAGCCGGTGCTCGGGGAACGCGTCCCGAAGGGCCGCCGTGGTGGCGAACTCCTCCTCGGGGGGGTGGACGCCGCCCTTCATCTTGATCGTGCGAACTCCCGTGCGTTCGCACAGCTCGCGCGTGTAGTCGACGATCTCCTCGGCTGTGCGTTCACCGCCCTCGCCCCGGGCGTTGCGCAGACGGTAGAACACGTACGCGATGGTGGGGATCGTGTCGCGCATCTTGCCGCCCAGGAGCTGGCAGATGGGCCGGCCGGTGGCCTTGCCCATGATGTCGTAGCAGCACGTCTCGAGCGCCTGGATCGCGTACTTGCCGGTGTTGCCGTGGTAGCGGGGCACGTACCAGAAACGCTTGAGGATCTTCGCGGTGTCGAACGGATCCTGGTTGAGGTAGAAGTCCTTCAGCTCGTTCAGCTGGACCATCGTGGCGTCGCCGCCGCAGGTCTCGCCGATGCCCTCGATCCCCTCGTCCGTCTGCATCCGGACGATGACGCGCGTCCATGACCGGTTGATCCCGCCGGCCCACAACATCGGAGCGTGCAGGGGGATGTTGACCTTGTGGAACTGGACGCTGGTGATCTTCACATCGTGGTCCTGAGTCCGCCCGGGGCTGTGGTACGTTATCGGCCTTGAACGTTATAAACAACGTCTTGCTACGTCAAGACTCATTGGGCTCGATCGTTGTGAAATAGCTGGGCAGAACGGGACATCTCATGCTTGGATCGAATCCAATTGAGACCCGAGCCGTCGGCGGGTGGGCAGTGCCCCGCGGCGCAGGGGAGAGACGCGATGGCTGAACCGATGCTCCCCGTGGTCTCGACCGCACTGATCTGCGACGCGCTGGACGAATTGGAGCTGCCCGCTCAGGTCATGGACGAGGGCCTGCGCCCGCTCACCATGGACAGCGTCGTCTCCGGGACCGTGCTCACGGTCGCCGTCGAGACGACCGACGACGTCGCCAGTCCCGACTTCCCGTACGAGAGTGAGATCTCCGCCGTCGAGGCGCTGCGACCGGGAAGCATCTCGGTCTACTCCGTACCCGCCGGCAACCGCGCCGCCGTCTGGGGCGAGCTTTTCTCGCATGCCGCCCTGGCCCGTGGTGCCGTGGGAGCCGTCGTCGACGGATACGTTCGAGACACCCGTCAGCTCCGCGAGATGAAATACCCTGTGTTCTGCCGCGGTGCTTCACCTCTGGACACACGTGCGCGTGCGCGGGTGTGCGAGATCGGCGGCCCGGTGCAGGCGGGAGGTGTCCGGGTGGAGACGGGCGACTTCGTCGTCGCCGACAGCGATGGTGTGGTGGTTGTGCCCGCGTCAGCGTTGCCCGACGTCCAGCGACTCGTCCTTCGACGCGTACGCGATGAAAACGGTGCGCGACGCGAGCTCCGCAACGGCCGGTCGCTGGACGCCGTGTGGGAGAAGTGGCGAGCCCTGTGAGCCCTACGAGCGCTGTGAGGGCTGTGAGCGCTGTGAGCCGTCCGGCCAGGGACTCGGTGTGACCGGCGAGCAGCCGGTATCGGATCGCGCGACCATGCGCGACGTGGCCGAGCGCGCCGGCGTCTCGATCCAGACAGTCTCCAACTTCCTCAACAACCGGCACCGTCCCCGCCGCGACACGCGCGAGTCCATCGAACGGGCCATCCGCGACCTGCACTACCGGCCCAATGCCTCGGCCCGGTCCCTGCGTTCGCAGCGGGCCCACTCGGTCTTGCTCGCGCTCGAAGACCCCAACCAGCTCGGCCTGCACGATCCGCTGCACCTGGAGTTTGTGCACGGGGCGGCGCACGCGGCCAGACCGGCGGCGTTCACCGTGGTTGTCGAAGTGACGGCGCCTGGTGAGGCGGCCGACTCCGCACTGCATCTGGTCCGCGAGGGCCGGGTCGACGGCGTGATGCTGAGCGTCGGCGAGCTCGATGCCGGGCACCGGCGCAGCATCGAGGCGATCACACAGTTGCAGACGCCGGTCGTTCTGCTGCAGCAAAATCCCGGCCTGTCGCGCGTCCACACCGTTTCGGCCAACGACGAACGCGGAGCCGGCGAGGCGGTGCGGCAACTCACGTCGCTGGGGCACCGGCACTTCGTCTGGTTGGGTGCTGATCCACTCTGGCCCGGTCCGCGGCGGCGCCGCGACGGTGTCCGGGCGGCCTGCGCACAGGCCGGCGTCAAGCTGGAGGAATGGGAAGCAGCCGCGTACACGGTGGTCGACGCGCGCACGGCGGTGGCCGACCGGCTGGCGGGCTCCGGCGCGCCGACGGCGGTCATCGCCGCCAACGACCTCGTCGCGCTCGGAGTCGTCCAGCAGGTCGAGGCCGAGGGCCGCGGCGTTCCCCGCGACGTCTCGGTGGTGGGCTTCAACGACTTCGACTTCGCCAGTTGGGTACGCCCCGCCATCACCACGGTCCGGCTTCCCGGTGCCCGGATGGCGGCCCGGGGCTTCGACCTGATCCGGGAGTCGCTGGCCGATCCGAGCAGGCCTGCCGAAGCGGTGTCGTTCGAGGTCGAGCTGATGGTCAGGGAGACCACGGCCGGGGCGGGTGGGCGGTCGTGATCTCAGTGGTCGTGACCGGCGCGGCCGGCGGCCTCGGCTCGGCCATCGTCGCCGCGTTGGCAGGGCCGGAGGTCCACGTCGTGGCCACGGACGTCGACGGCGAAGGACTGGAACGCCTCGCCGGCGACATCTCCGTACCGATCGACACGGTTCTGCGTGGTGTGGAGGATCCGGCGTCGCACGAGCATGCCGCCGACCTCGCCGAACGTACGGCACCCCTTGCCTGGTGGGTGAACAACGCCGGCATCGACGTCCAGGAGGCGGCGCACGAGGTCACCCCCGACTCGCTGGAGCGCGCGCTGAAGGTGTTGCAGCTGGGCCCGATGCTCGGAACCTGCACGGCGGTACGCAGGATGCTTCCGCACCGGCGCGGGTCGATCGTCAACATCTCCTCGATCCAGGCGTTCGCGGTGTGGCCGCGCTACTTCGCCTACAGCGCTGCGAAGGCCGCGATCGTGGCCATGTCCCGCAGCGTCGCCGTCGACTATGCCGCGTACGGCATTCGGTGCAATGCCGTGCTGCCCGGCTCGATCGACACGCCTATGCTGACGGCGACGTTCGCTTCGGGGGAGGACCGGGCGGAGGCGCTTCGCCGGGAGGGCGAAGTCTCCCCGATGGGACGCGTGGCCAGCCCGCAGGAAGTGGCCGCGGTGGTGGCGTTCCTGCTGTCCGACCAGGCGTCCTATGTCAGCGGGGCCGACATCGTCGTCGACGGTGCGACGACAGCGCGAGGGTTTCCGTCCGCACCCCTCGCGTTATGACCCGGGGCGGGGGAGCGGCGGGGTTCCGGCGGCTGTCGCCAGCCCGTCCAGGTGCTCGACGATCCAGGTAATGACGCCGACACCCTGCTGGTAGCGCTCCGGTTGGGGCACCCAGCCGTGCAGCCACCAGTGGGCGCCGCCGATCTCGACTAGGAGGATGAGCGGCACCAGGGCTCCCAGCTCCCGTTCGGAGAGTGGGAAGACCTGCTGGTAGCCAGCGACGTAGTCGCCCAGCACCGCGACCGTGGCCGCAGCGTCTCGCTCGGCGGTTTCGGATCGGCCAAGGTGCTCGTTGAACCGGCTGGCGAGGTAATAGCTGAGGTCGCGGACGCGCGGCCCGATCGGCACGTGGTCGATGTCGATGAACGCACTGACCTGGGTGCCGTGGACGAGGACATTGCCGGTGTTGCAGTCGCCGTGCGTCAACTGCACGGGCAGATCGGCCACGGCGGCCCAGAGCCGGTCGACCAGGGGTGCGACGGGCCGGGTTGCTTCGGCCGACAGGAGCGGGAGTCTCTCGCCCAGGATCTGCGGCGCCGGATCCTCGGTGTAGGAGGAGGCAGGCCAAGGGCAGTCGAGGAAAGCTCTGTGGAGCTGGGCGATCGCCGCACCGATCGCGCGTGAGGTCGTCGCGGCGTTGGGTCCGAGCTCGTGGTTACCAACATCGGTCGGCACCAGTGGGAGCAGTACGTACTGGCGTTCGTCAACTGAGGTGTGGATCGACGCGTCGTCGGTGACAATCGGCGGCACGACAGGGACTCCCGCGCCGTGCAGGTGGCTGACGACCCGGAACGCCTCGACCGGCGACATACCTGGCGCGAACTCGGGCAGCAGTTTGAGCACGAACTCCCGGCCGGCTTCGGTGACGACGCGCCAGAGCGGATTGGTGACCTGGCGAAGGGGTTCTGGGGATGCTGTGCCGACAATCGACTTCCACGCCTGGAGCGCGGACTGCGCGGCGGCGATCTCGTTCATGCAGGTCACTTTAGGCAGTCGGACAGTCTGACAGTCGGACGGTCGGGCAGTGCGGACCTACGGACGGAGTTCGCGGAAGGCCGTGAGTTGACGGGCTTCGTACTCCAGCTCCTCGGGATCCTCGGATGCACCCCACTGCCCGGTGGCGTGGCTGTAGGTGACCTCCATCCGGATCCGCCCGCGCACAAGCTGCGCCAGCTCGTCGGCGTCGATCCGCGCGGCCGGACCGCCTGCCGCGACGTAGGCGTCGACGAAACGCATGGCTGCGTTGAGATCGACGGAGCGTCGAACTCCGCCCCACTCGCCTGCCGCCTCGGCCAGTTCCTGTTCCGGTGGTCCGAGCGAGACGTCGTCCCAGTCGATCAACGCGACGATGCGGCCGTCGCGGACGAGAACGTTGGCCCGGTAGACGTCGCCGTGCAAGGGTTGGCGTCGCGGGCGGTGCTGCCGGAAGTCCGCCAGCCACCGGTCGAGGTCGGGATCGTCCACGTCCGGATGCGGCGCGCCCTGCCAGATTCTCGCTGCCGAGCTTGGACGAGGCGGCAGCCCGGTCATGCTGGCGAAGCATCGGTGCAGCCGGGCGAGAAGGTCCGCCGCCTGGGCCTGCTGGCCGGCGTCCGTGCCGTCCGCCCACGACCCCTCGGCGTACGGCCACACGCTCACCGGGCGGTCTTCGACCCGCACGATGTGGCGGCCGTCCGACGCAGCCAACGGTGCCGTGACTTCAGGGACCTCGGTCGCCGCTCGCGCCGCGATCGCGTAGCACCACTCCAGTTCGGCGTCAGTACGCCAGTCAGGGCCGATCCGGACGACGTGTCGACCCACGCGATAGGACGTCGACTCCTCGCCGCCGGGTAGGCGTACACCGTGGGCAGCCGGAATGTTCCAGGCCGCTTCGACCGCCTCCTGGATCCGAGGCGTCATCGGCGTTTCGGCGTAGGCCACCTGCGAAGCCTAACCGGGCTTGACGGTCTGGGCTGACCGCGAACACGGCCGGCACGTGTCACTCTCTCAGATCCGACAGGCCGCATTCTTCCGCGGAAGAATCGACGTGGCGCCCGGTTGGCCTGCGATTGTGAGCCGGGATTGGCTCGGGCGGTTCGTGGGAAGCGTCCGTACGCTCAAGACGCGGGTGGCCTGAGACATCCTCGGCCGCCCCCGTCCGCCGCGCCCTGGTGCAACCGAGGAGAGAACCCCATGGAATACCGCACGATAGGCACGAGCCCGAAGACACGTCGCGACGTAAGCGTTCTGAGCCTCGGCGCGATGCTGTTCGGCAGCACCACCGACGAGGCAACATCGTTCGCGATCCTCGACCGCTATGTCGAGGCCGGCGGAACGTTCATCGACACCTCCAACAACTACGCCTTCTGGACCGACGGTAGTCAGGGAGGACAGAGCGAACAGTTGCTCGGTCGGTGGTTGCGGAGCCGTGGCGTCGGCAGCGAGATCGTCATCGCCACCAAGCTCGGGGCGCGACCACGCACACCCGGCACGAGCTATACGGACAACGCAGAGGGACTGTCTGCCCGGGCGATCCGCGAGTCAGCGGAGCAGAGCCGGGAGCGACTCGGCGTACGAAAGATCGACCTGCTGTACGCGCACATCGAGGATCCGCAGACGCCCTTGCAGGAGACCGTCGAGGGCTTTGCCGAACTCGTCGCCGAAGGAACCGTCGGCCTGCTGGGCGTGAGCAACCACTGGGCCTGGCGAGTGGAACGGGCGCGAGCCCTTGCTGCTGCGGCCAACCTGCCGGGCTACGAGGTGCTGCAATACCACCACACCTACCTACGCCAGCGCGCCGATCTTCCGGGACCGCTCTCACCGGACGGCGAGCAGGGCCAGGTCGGCGGCGACCTCCTTAGCTACGTACGGTCGGAGCGCGACCTGACGTTGGTCGCCTACTCGCCACTGCTGGCGGGACGGTACGTACGAGACGACAAGGAGCTGGGCGCAGGCTTCGACCACGCGGGCACGCCACGACGCCTGGCGGCAGTCGGCGAGGTGGCGAAGGAAACCGGCGCGACCGTCAACCAGGTGGTCCTGTCCTGGCTCATCGGTGGCGACATACCGGTGATCCCTCTGGTCGGTGCCTCGTCGGTGGCTCAGTTGGACGAGAGCCTCGCGGCGGTCGATCTGAAGCTCACCGCCGACCAACGTGCCACGCTCGATGCGGCCGGCTGAAGCTGGCCGGCCGAGCGGGCCACCGCTGCGAGCAGCCGGACGCCGGGCCGTAGGACTCAGTTCCCGTTGCCTGCTTGGCGCCGGGGGAGTTCTGGGCCAGCGACCTGTCGGCCGGTGTGCAGGTCCCAGAACAGCATCGTGCCGTCGTGCGCGCCGCTCGCCAGCACCAACCCGTCCGGGCTGCAGGCCAGGGCGTAGACCGTGCGCTGGTGAGTGTTCCAGGCGCGGATCTGCATGCCTGTAGCGATGTTCCAGACCCGGATCGTCGAGTCCCAACCCACGCTGGCGAGCAGCGCCTCGTCTGGGCTGAAGGCCAATGCCAGCACGTGGGTTGGGTGAGCGGCCAGGGTCCGGACCTGCCGTCCGTCGTGCCAGTCCCACAGGCTTACGACGTCGTCGGCAGCGGCCCCGGCAACGACTCGACCGCAGGGGCCGAAGGCCAGCGGGTACGCCGAGCCGGCCGGATTGGGCAGTGTCCCGACCTCCGTCCACGTACGCGTGTCCCAGATCCGCAGTAGGTTGCCGTCATCGGCGACCACAAGCCTCGACCCGTCCTGACTGAACGCCATCGCCCTCGCCGTGTGGTGGTCGCCCAGGACGTGTACGTGTGCGCCGGTTCTGACATCCCACAGGCGGATGGTGTGGTCCACGCCGGCACTGACCAGGGTGGAGCCGTCGGGGCTGAAGGCCAACTCCGTCACAGTTGTGTGCGCGTGGCCGGCGAGGACACGAAGCTGCTCACCGCTGCCGACCGCCCACAGCCGCACGACGGCATCGCCGCCGGAGCTGGCGAGGAGCTGCCCGTGTGGGCTGAACGCCATCGACCTGACATGGCCGGTGTGGCCGGTCAGCACGCACACTTCGGTCCACTCGGCCGTGGTCCAGATCCGCACCCTGCAGTCCCATCCGGCGCTGGCGAGCATCAAGCCGTCGGGGCTGAACGCGACGCAGCCGACCCAGGTGGCATGGCGAGCCAGCACGGCACGTGGTGATGCGTCGCGGACATCCCAGATACGTATGGTGCGGTCCTGGCCCGCGCTCGCGAGGGTGCAACCGTCCGGGCTGAAGGCGACCGACTGGATCCAGCCGACGTGCCCGGTCAGGACACCGACCTCGTCACCACTGTGCACGTCCCACAGGCGCAGGGACTGGTCGTCACCGGTGGCCAAGGTGGCACCGTCCGGACTGAACGCCACACTGTTCACCCTGTCGCCGAGGCCAGAGAGAACGCGAGTAGCAGTACGCCGGTACGGGTCCCACAGCACCACGGTGTGGTCGCTCCCGGCGCTGGCAAGCAGCGATCCGTCCGGGCTGAACGCCACCGAACTCAGCGGCTGATCGTGGCCGGTCAACTCGCCGACGTCCGCACCGCTGAGGACATCCCACAGCCGCACGACATGATCGGAGCCGGCGCTGGCGAGCAGAGATCCGTCGGCACTGAAAGCCGCCGACCATACGCTCGCTGTATGGCCCGCGAGCACGCGGACCAGCTCACCCGTGCCAGCGTTCCACAGCCGGACCGTGTGGTCCTGGCTGCAGCTGGCGAGCAGGTTCCCGCACGGGCTGTAGACCACGGAGTGCACCCTGCGGGTATGGCCGGTCAGAGTACGAAGCTGCTGGTGGCTCGCAGGGTCCCAGAAACGCACCGTGCCATCGTCGCCTCCGGTGGCCAGCCTCGATCCGTCCGGGCTGAACGCCACCGAATGGACCGGACCGAGATGGCCGGCGTACGGGACTGGTGCGTGCTGGCCGTCACGGCCCTCACCTGACAATACGAACTCACAACTCCCAAGTGGCCCGGCTGCTCTTTTCTGGACTCGGCCATGGTTGGCCTCGACATTGCAGGCCGGTTGCACTCGCGGCGACGCCCGCCCGCCCGGCATTCGGCATGGAGGCCCAACCGGGAACGGCTGGGCCTCCATACCAACGAGCGTTGGTACCGTACGCAGATGTCCAGTACGGCAGAAAGCACGGCGCGCACAGAGCCGTCCATCCAGTGGCGGACTCTTTCGATCGACTGTGTGGACACGGACCTGATGGCCGAGTTCTACAGCAAGCTGCTCGGCTGGGAAGTCGGGCAGCGCGGTGACGTCAACCCGCGGACCGGCGGATCGGGCTGGGTCACCTTGGACAATCCGACCGGCGGCATCAGGCTCGCCTTCGGAGCCGCGGAGTGGTACGAGCCGCCCGTCTGGCCCGAAGAACCCGGGCAGCAGGCCAAGATGATGCATTTCGAGATCGGCGTCGACGACCTCGAAGCAAGCATTTCGCGGGTCCTCGAGGCGGGCGGAAGTATTTCCCCGCACCAGCCCGAGGATCGCGACCAGGACGCCGTGCGGATCATGCTCGACCCGTCAGGTCATCCGTTCTGCCTGTTCGTCCTGTACTGACACATAGCTCGCCGGCTGACCGACTGGCGAAACCGCAGTTGTGGACGGCTACCAAGCACCGTGCGATGCTACGGCGATGGTGAGTCTCGGATCGGTCGTACTGAACGTGTCAGATCTCGGCCGGGCAGCCGAGTTCTGGAGAGGTGCTCTCGGATACGTTGCCGATAGCAATCCGGCCTTTCTCGTCCCGGAGAATGGCGAGGGTGCTCGCCTGCATCTGGACGAGGACGATCGGACACATCTTGATCTTTGGTTGGCCAAGGGCGAAGACCTGCAGGCCGAGATCGAGCGGCTCGAATCACTCGGCGCCAGGCGCGTGGACTGGGTATATCCAGAGGGCGCCGACTTCGTGGTTCTCGCCGACACCGAAGGCAACCTGTTCTGCGTGATCAGCTGAGTTACCGGGCATCGTCCAGCCAGGCGTGCGCGTTGACCCTTAGATGGCCGGTGGTCCTTGTTCGATACGCCGTAGCGTCGGGGCGAGCCGGTCGATGTCGTCGCTGCCCTGGAGTTGTCGTTCGTCCCACCAGGTCGCGCCCGCGTCAATCAGCGGCCCGATGACGTCGCGGGCGCTGGCTGGGTCGCCGGGACTGGCGCCACCGAGGACGATCTCGAAGGGCTCGTTCTGCCGGTCCCCTCGGCACTGCTGGACGTACGCGACCAGCTCGCGCACCTCGTCGGTGGACGGGACATGACCATGTCGGGCGGTCGCGAACAACGGGACCGCGCCGTCCCAACGAGCGGCGCGACGCATCGGCCGGCGGTGCGGCCAGAATCCGGCGATCCAGACGGGTGGACGGGGGCGCTGTACCGACGCCGGCAGGAGCGTCACGTCCCGAACCTCGAAGTGCCGCCCGTGATGGTTCACCGGCTCCCCCGACCAGAAGCGCTGCAGCAGGTCCAGGCCTTCGTCGAGGCGCTCCGCCAGAACCACCGGGTCGGTCGTGTCGCCGAAGCTCGCGTACTCGTCCTCGATGGGCCCACCCAGGCCCGCCCCGAAGATCACCCTTCCACCGCTGAGACCGTCCAGTGTGGCCACCTGGCGTGCGAGTTGCTGCGGACGCCTCCGGGCAACTGGCGTGACCAGCGTGCCCAGTCGGATCCGTGAGGTTGCCAACGCCGCCGCGGTCAGCAGCATCCACGGATCACCGAAGGCCCCGGGATGGCGCCGGTGCACGACGTGGTCCCAGACGAACAACCCGTCCCAGCCGGCTTGCTCGGCGGCCACGGCAACTTTCGCCACGGCCCGTGGGTCGGCGTAGTCTCCGAAGTTCGGCACGTTGATCGAGAAGCGCATCCTGGCATCCTGCCTCGCCACCCCAAGACCGGCGATCGCACGTACTCGATGCGACGGTCCGCCAACCCGTTTGCCTTACGTGTCACGCATCGCGCCGTCGAGTTTCGTCAGAACGACGGGTAGCTGTGCCAGGCTCGTGATCTGGGCATCGGGAGCGTGTTGGTCGGGACAGGGCACGGAGTCACGGTTCAGCCAGATTCCGCGCCATCCGACTGCCTGGGCTGCCGTCACGTCATGCGCGAGGGAATCGCCGACCATCACGATCTGGCCCGGCTCGGAGCTGGTCTCGGCAGCCGCGATGTCGAACAAGCGCCCGTCCGGTTTGGCGATGTCGTGGTCCTGGGAGAGCACCACGACGGAGAAGATGCCGGAGAGCCCGCTTCGATCCGGGTAGCCGTTGCCGTTGGAGAGCAGGCCCAAGTTGTATCTCTGTTGAAGAGTCGTAAGGGTGGCCAGTGTTTCGGGGTAGAGCTCGACATCGCCGAAGCGCCGCTGAAGGTAGAACGCGGTCAGATGCTCGGCCAGCCCCTCACCGCGAAGCTTCAAGCGGGTCACGGTCTTGCGGAAGGCCGCGAGGCGCACGCGTTCCAGGTTGAACTCGTGGCCCCGCAGTTCGTCCGCCACGCTCTGCCGGTCGGCGATCATCGAGTCCACGCTCAACTGATCGGTCGCGGCGCCCGGACACAGACGACGGAGTTCGGTCAGTGTGGCGCTCAACGCTCGACGCATCAGCGTGTCGAAGTCCCACAGGGTCTGGTCACCGTCGAAGAACACGGTCTCGATCACCCGATGCATGTTGCCAGACCGGTTGGTCATCGTCTGCCGACACGACTCAGCTGTGCCTGCTTCGTTCTCTCGCCAGGGTCAGCGGGCGTTCCTGCGCTTGCGACTTTTGCGGACCGGCCGCGTGACGGCTGCGATCGTACGGACGGTGGGTATCTTCAGCAGGCGGTGCTTCCATCCGTCCACGGGACGGGCGGCATTGTTGAGCGCACTGCTGGGACGCTTTGGCACGTTGCCGGAGAGGTCTTGCAGCGTACGAAGGCTGACGGACTGCTCGGCAAGTTGGTCGCGTCTGCCGGCGGTGGCTCTGCGGATGGTCCAGACGGCTTCGTCCGGCTCGAGCCGCAGCAGTTCGACCAGGTTGTCGCCCACGACGTCGCGGGCGGTCAGCCGATAGGCCTGCAGGCCCGCCGTGCGGAGTCTCTCCTCGAAGTCGTTGCCGTACATGCGTACGTGATCTGCCTGACCGAATCGCCGGATCCGTTCGGACTCAGGCGCATCAGGATCTTCGTCGGTGGGTTGATCCGGGCGCCAGGGCACCTGGATGATCGCCAGACCCGCATCGCCAAGCGTGCGGGCTATCTCCGCCATCGCCGCCGCGTCGTCGGGGATGTGTTCGAGAACGTGGTAGCACAGCATGAAGTCGACGGACCGGTCCGCGAATGGCAGCGCCGTGAGGCTTGCCTGCACATCCAGGTTACGACGGTTGGCCCGACGAATGAGATCGACACGCACATAGCTACTCGGCGCCAACCGTCGGAAGATCCGGGTGATCGGACTCGTCGGACCCACGTCGACGACCAGCCGGGACGAGGCGATCAGGGGCGAGAGTCCTTCGAGCAGGAGGGCGAGAAACCTGTGTCGCTCCAGCCCTCGACACCGCGGGCACATCGCGTCCGGGCGCCCGCGCGGGCCCTGCTCGAACTGCCCGACCCAGTGGTGACAGACCGAACACAGTCTGGCCTTCGGGGCGGTGCCAGTGGTCGCGATCCGGCTCAGTTGATCTCCCCTGGTCATCCGAATCATCGGTCGGGACGATCCGAAGAAGGCCGAGACATTCTCTGATTGCA
The DNA here is from genome assembly GCA_963720325.1 of uncultured Actinomycetota bacterium. Taxonomy (GTDB): domain Bacteria; phylum Actinomycetota; class Actinomycetes; order Propionibacteriales; family Actinopolymorphaceae; genus Thermasporomyces. The sequence continues at coordinate 846,020 of CAVRFE010000002.1, forward strand.
AGGTGTCCCAGGGAGAGCGCCGGCAAACCTGCGATCGCGACGGTGGTGAGCGGCGCGTCACGACATGGCGGTCAGAATAACGATCACAACGGCCAGCGTGGCGTCGAGGGCGTAACAGAACTCCGCGAGCGAACGGCTCACGACCTTGTTGATCCGGTAATGGTAGAGATCCCACGTCGCGTGCCCGAGCAGGCCGAGCGCCACCAGATAGCTGCCGATCATCGGGTTGATGAGCAACGCAACGGTCACCACGACCCCGAAGCCGAGCAAGGCAAGCGTCTGCAGTGGAAGTCCGTAGGTCGGTCCGAACCCGCCTCGGAGCAATCCGTATGCCAGCAGGACGACGCCTGCTCCGAACAGAACCCAGGTCGGCTCGAACCGATCGTCGATGAGTCTCAGCACCGTGATGACGACGGCGGTGGCGAAGAAGAGCGGCCATGCCGCACGAGGAGTACGCAATGCCGCCGAGCCGAGGTAGACCACCGCGGCCGCAGCCAGCACTGCCGCCATATCCAGGCCGGACGTCATGCCGATCGCGACGAGCGCCGCGAAGCCGAGCCCCGCCGCCGTCGGCCACCGGCGCCGTAGAGAGCCGAGCCTGCTCGAGGTGGGGTCTGCTGCTGCCGATGCAGCCGGGTACTGGACCTTGCCGGCGGCGGATTCGGGCGTCATGGCCGTGCTCGTTCCGTCGAGATCATGACGGGACTATAACTCGAACACCGGTGTTCGACAAAATTCGCGACGCTACTCCTGGTGGGCCGCAAGAAAGGCGTTGAGCTCGGCCGAGACGGCTGTGGGCGCCTCGAGCCAAGGGGAGTGGCCGGCGTTGGGGATGGGGGCGACGGTGGCGCTGGGCAGAACGTCGAGAAGCCTGCGTACGTTGGAGAGTGGTCGTGGGTCTTGCTCGCCATGCATTATCAGGGTTGGTGCGGTTACCTTCGTGGCGAGCGTGATCACGTCAGGCCTGTCGGCCCCGAGCCCTCGGTTTGCCTGCCAGTTGATCTCGAAGGGGACGGATGCAGCCTCCCTTGCCCAGACCGCGGCCTTCGAACGGTCGGCGTAGTCGGGTAGCCAGCACAGGATGCGGTATTCGACTTCCTCGTCCCAGCTCCGCGCCTCCTGCTGTTCCAGCTCATCCCGCCGCTCCTGCTGCTTGGCGGTGAGGCGTTTGGCGACTTCTGCGTGGCACGGCTCCCGCCACTCCGTCCCTGGCCCGACTCCGCCGCAGTAGATCACGGCCCGCACGCGTTCGGGATAGGTCCAGGCGTACGCAAGGACGAGGGTCGCTCCCCACGAATGGCCAAAGACGGTCCATCGGTCATAGCCCCAGTGTCGGCGAAGCTCGTCCAGGTCGGCGATCGCCCGGTCCAGCCGATAGTCGTGGGGTCCGGTGGAGCGGCCACAGCCTCGTTGGTCGTACCGATGGACGTGATGGGTCGGGGTCACCATGGCGGCAACAGGACCGAGGCCGTCCCACAGCCCAGGCCCTCCATGGCACAGGACGACAGGCGGCCCATCGACGGCTCCGGAACTCAAGGTCCACAGTTGTGCGCCGTCGTCGAGGGTTACGGCGCGCTCGCGTATCTCAGTCATCGGCGCGGTCGTCGCCCGTGGCCTTGTTCTTCTTTCGGCTGATGTTGAGGGCAATGGCTGCGGCGATCAAGATTCCGATAACCGCGATCGTCCATCCGGCAGAGTCCATCTCGTGGCTACCTCCTGGTCCTGCGTCGGTTCTGGCCATGTCGTCCTGAACCAATGTAACGAGACGCTGGGGAGGCCTCTGTCCGCACCGTTCGCGCTAGGCAGGGCTCCGCTCGGACGCTTCGGCGAAGATCCGTGTGACGTTCTCCTCGCCGAAGAAGTCGGCGGGGGAGAGCACGCCGGCATTGACCTGGGCGAAACCGTCCATCGCCTGCTGGTTACCGCATACCGCTCCCAGCAGTTGCTGTAGCTCCAGCGGCGGAGGCTCGAGCATCGCGAGCTGGGACGTGAACTCATAGATCGGCAGGACGCGCTCGTCGCGAATGCGGTGGTAGTCGCCCATCGCGGCGTCGAAGGATCGGGCGCCGGAGAAGGCCTCGTCGAGCGCGCCGGCGCACAGTTCTGCGTCCCGGAAGGCATCGGAGATCCCCTGCGCTGTGATGAAGTCCTTGAGGTACCCCGCATCTCCGACCAGTGCCCAGCCGGGGCCGAACGGTGTGCGGAAGTAGTTCGGCACGGCCATGCCGACGAACCGCTCCTCCCGGCGGGCGTCCCGGATCTGGTCGGCGAATTCCGGTACGAGGTCGAACAGCTTCAGATGGTTGCCTTCGATGTCCTTCTTGTTGGCATCGAACTCCGCGTAAGGCCAGCCGCCGATCACCAGCGTCAGGTCGTCGTTGGTGGGCCAGGCCGCGAATGCCCGGTCCGGACGGACGTACACCTCGAAGCGCCCACCCATCGGCAGTCCGCTGTAGTAGGTGTAGTAGCTCGCCTGCAGCTGTGGCTTGTCGTGATACTGCGCCGGCCGCACCGCCTGCGCGACCAGCGAGTGCCAACCGTCTGCACCGACGACCACCCGGGCGTGCTCGGTGACGGTGCGCTCGCCGGCACCATGCCCGCGTACGCCGATCGCCTGGCCGCCGTCCATGACGATTTCGGAGACGGTGAACCCCTCCCGTACCTCGGCGCCAGCTTCGGCCGCGGCATCGACGAGTACCTGGTCCAGCACAGTGCGGCGCGGTGAGTACGCGACGGGTTCGTCAGCGGTCCCGGGTGTGCCGGAGATCGTGAAGGGGCCGAAGTCGAACGCGTACGTGTCGATCGGCGGGCATCCCGTGGCCAGAACCCGCTCCAGCAGCCCCCAACGTCGCAGTGCCGCTATGCCTGGCGGGTGGATCAGGTGCGTCGACACCGTGTCGCTCGGGAACTTCGCTCGGTCGAGGACGAGCACTCGGTAGCCCTTGCGCGCCAGCAGCATCGCCGTGGGCGATCCGGCGCAGCGCGCGCCCACCACGATCGCGTCGTACATGTCGTTTCCCATGGACGCAGGATGCGGGCGCCGGACCGGGGAAGTATCGGGGAACTCCCCTATCCTGTGCCCTGTATCCGCCGTACGTCGACCAGGGCGCTAGCGACTGGTCATCTGCCTGGTCACGTGCGCGACCGCTTCGGCCCGGTTGCGCAGGCCGAGCTTCGACAACAGATTGCTCACGTGGTGCTCGACGGTCTTGCGGGTGATGACGAGCCGGACGCCGATCTCGCGGTTGGACAGCCCGGCGGCGATCAGCTGGAGTACCTCGGCCTCCCGCCTCGTCAGCGTTCCGACACCCTTCGGACCGGTGCGGACGGGCGCGCCGAGCGAGCGGAGCAGCGCTGCGGCCGAGTCAGCGTGCCGGGCGGCCGGCAGTTGCTCGAAACTCTGCAACGCGGCCTTCGCCTCGGCGATCGCGACCTCGGGGGCATCGTCGGCGAGTGCGCGGGCCAGTTCGAGACGCGCCCCGGCGAGCTCCATCGGCAGCTGCGTACGGGTGAAACCTTCCAAGGCAGTCTGGAGGCACGCCCGCGCGTCGCCCTGGCTGCTCGCGACGCAGACCCGGCCGTTGGCAAGTGCGGCTGCCGCCTTGAGGTAGGGCCAGCGCTGAGTGGCCGCGATGCTGTCGAGTCGCTCCGCCGTTCGGGAGGCCCGGTCGAGGTTCCCGGCGGCGAGGTAGACATCGACGAGCAAGGCGAGGAGCGGACCCTGCGTAGTCGTGTCGCCAACCTTGGGAACCTCGTCGTCGGCCGCGCCGGTGCGCCGCTCGAGCAGATCCTGGGCGCGAGCGGTCTCGCCGCGGGCCAGGTGGAGGCTGGCGAGGGTACGGGCGGCGTCCGGATGCTGGTCGAGCCCGTCCAGGAGGAGCCCCGCCTCCTCGAGCCGGCCCTGGCGTACCCGCAGGTCGGCGAAGCGCATGAGCGCCTCAGCCCGCCGCGCCGGCATGCCCCGGTCGAACTGCCGGGCCGACTCGACGAGTTGTGCCTCCGCCTCGTCCCAGCGTCCTGCGGCGATCAGGATGCCGCCGTAGTGTGCGCGGCAGAATGCTGCGACAGAGTTTCTGTGCTGCATGAGGTCGGTGGCTGCTCGCATCCACTGATCCGCCCGCGACACGTCGTTGATCAGCTCACATGCCCAGAAGAACCCGCAGAAGATCGAGTCCACCGTGGCCATCTCGGTGAGCTCGCCGGCGCACGCCGCCGCGAGCGCCTCGTCGATCAGGACGAGGCCCTCCTCGACGCGGCCGGTGAGGATGAGCACGGCACCGAGATGGGCCAGTGCGTAGAACTCGATGTCGGGATCAGCGAACCGGCGCCCGATCGCGATTGCCTCGCGGCACCACTCCTCGCGCAGGTTGGCGTCCGGTTCGAGGGTCACCCGGATGATCAGCACCCAGCCGTACTCGGGGCTGTCCTCCCCGGCCTCGGCGAGGATCGTGCGGGCTCGCCCGAGCCAGCCGATCCGCACCGCCCACTCGCCGAACACCTGGCCGGTGACCCATGAGACCGTGCGGGCTGTTCTGCCGGCAGCCATGTGGCGCCCGCCCCGACGGTAGGCCGCGTAGGCCCGCTCGTAGTAGCCGGCCGCTGCGGTGTATTCACGTTCCAGGTAGAGCGTGTCGGCGAGGCGCTCGAGCGCCTCGCCGGAGTCGACCTCGACGGCGGCGTCGAATGCTCGCTGCGCGGCCGGTGCGTCACCATCTCGGAGAGCCGCAAGGCCCTGCTCCACCAGCGTCGACTTCACCCGCTGATGGTCGCACGGCACGTGGCCGTGGGCGAACCGATGCAGCGGCCGCTTCGACCCTTAGCGTGCGGCTGATCGACCCCTGATCTGCGGACGGGGGTCAGGTTGGCTGGCGGACCGAGCCTCGGACGTCGTCGGGACCGACCCACCGGGCGTCCTCCTCGGACGCCGAGTTTGCCGGTAACACGTTGAGCCACATGCCGTCGTCGCGTTGCTCGCGCCCGATGATCGAGCCGACCACCCAAAGTGCCAGTCCGTAGGAGTCCCTGCCAGCGCGGAACTCAATGTGTTCGTCGTCCATCGGCCGACGTTAGCACGTGTGTTCGAACGTTCGCGGGTATGCCGAGCCGGTCGAGTGGCCGCGTTCGTACGCCTTCTCGAGCATGTGTCCGGCAGCATGTCGAGGAATCAATGCCGGCTCCGTCTCACCCATGAGAGGCAGCCCAGCAAGCGGCGCCCGCGGCCTGAGAGGCAGACGAAGATGACCACGACCATGAGTACGCAGGACATCGCCTCGGTGATGGCCAAGCCGATCTCCCAGCGGCTGCTGGCGTCGTCGATCCCGGCCCGGTTCGCCTACACCGGCCTCGATGGCGACCCGCGCGTCATCCCGGTCGGGTTCGACTGGGACGGGAGCCACCTCACCATCGCGACAGTGGTCGCCGCGGCCAAGGTCAAGGCGCTGCAGGCAAACCCCAAGGTGGCGATCACGATCGACACCGAGGGCTATCCGCCGAAGGTGCTGCTCGTTCGCGGCACCGCGCGGGTGGAGATCGTCGACGGGGTGCCGGATGTCTACATTCGGGCCTCGATGAAGATCGTGCCACCCGCGGAACAGGCGAACTGGGAGGGAGGCGTGCGCGCCCTCTACGCGCAGATGGCCGTGATCACGATTGCGCCGACCTGGGCCAAGCTGCTCGACTTCGAGACCACGATTCCCAAGGCTGTCGAAGACCTGGTCCGTGCGCACAACGCGGGCGGGCAGGGCTGGTGATCCGTGGGCAATTCCCGGCCTGCGATACCTGGGCGCTTAGCGGAGCGGGCGGCGTACAAGCTTCAGGATTTGCCTTTACGGAGCCATGGTCGAAGGACAGGTTGGATGGCGGCAAGGGCGATGCTGGCGACGGCACACGTGGTCCACAGGCCCACCGGCCCTGTCCTGGCGAGCAACTGCGTACCGGCTAGAGGCGCGAGCGCGCCGGCGATTCCCCAGCTGATGCCACTGACGGCGAGGTAGCGGCTTCGGGCGTGGCGGGGTGCGAGGTCGGCGACGATGCTGGTGCCGTGGCCCATGAGGAGTGCTTCCCCGGCGCTCCACGTCACGGTGGCGACGACGAACTCGGTGAGGCTGGTGGCGAGCCCGGTGGCCAGCAGCCCGGCGCCAAGGAGCAGGTAGCCGACGGTGAGGGCGTGAAAGCTGTCGAGGTCTCGGAACGGTGGGATGCGCAGTAGCGGCTGGGCAAGAACGACGATCCCGGCGGATACGGCAAGCAGGACTCCGATCTGGGAGACGGGATGCTGCCGCTCGATCAGGGTGAGCGGAAGGCTGATCGGGATCTGCAGGTAGAGCGTGGCGAAGATGGTGCCGGTGCCGAGGATCACCAGCAGTCGTGGATCGCGCCAGACCCGGGCCGGGGCTCGGGCATGTTCTTCGAGCGATGATCGTGGGCGGGTACGCAGTCCCACCGAGACCACGACGGCGCCAACCGCGCAGGTGAGGGCATCGACGGCGAAGAGCCAGCGCAGGTCCCAGCGCCCGACCACCGCGGCGAGGGCGCCCGCGGCTACGGCGGCGACCGCCATGGTGGCGCCGAGAAGGCTGTACGCGCGCGGCCGGTCGGCCGCCGGTGTGGCGTCGGCGATCAACGCTCCTGTGGGCGGCTCGTAGATCTCGAAGACCAGCCCAAGGAGCGCGACGGCAACGATGGCAGCCAGCAGAGTGTCCACGGTGGCGATCCAGGCCTGAGCGGCCGAACATCCAACCAGACCGAGAACGATCGTCGCCTTGCCGCCGATCCGATCGGCGAGGTAGCCGCCGACGATGCGCGAGGGAATGGTCGCCACGCCGAACAGAGCCAGCACCACTCCGGCCTGAGCAATGGTGGCACCCAGGTTCTCGGTCAGGTAGACCGCGAGGAACGGCAGCGTGAAGGCGCCGATCCGGTTCACGAACCGGGCGCAGATCAGGATGCGTACGGTCGCCGAAAGGCCGCGGGAGGACCGCGAGACCGACGGCGCGGCGCTGGACATGTGTCCCACTCAGGCGTGACTACTGAAACGGATATGGTTGGTCACGTCCACGGACGCTAGCGGGAAGGATGGTGACTGGTCAAGTGAGGTTTGATAGTCACGTACTCGACCTGTTGACAGTCGCCACCCGGCTGGTGAACACGCTCACCCGCGGCCACCAGCGAGGCAGGGCCGTCGACGTGCCGTCGGGAAAGGAGCAAGTACGCGCGATCGAGGACGTGCTGACCGGAGACGAGCGGCCACGCCCCACCATCACCGCGAAGGACGCGGCCAGCTTCGCCGACACCGCTGCGCGGATCCGACTGGTCTTCGAAGCCGCCCACCACGACAACGCCCAGGCCGCCGCCAGCGAGGTGAATGCCCTACTCCTGGACACCAGGGCGCGACCCCAGCTCGACTACTTCGACGGGGAAGGCTGGCACCTGCACTTCCACGGTGCCGACGACGGCGTGGTCAACGGATGGTCGGCCGGGTTCGCGTCCGGACTGGCGCTCGCCATCGGCAGCGACCTGGCTGGCCGGCTCGGCGTCTGTGTCGCTCCGGCGTGCGATCGGGTGTTCGTCGACACGTCCCGCAACGGCAGACGACGCTTTTGCTCACCGCAATGCCTCAGCCGGGTCAAGGCCGCCGCTCACCGCGCCCGGACAATCCGATCTCATGGCCCGTCGTGAGAGAGCGGCGCAACCGCGAAGGCGTGTAAGAGTGAGTCCATGAAGCTTCCCGCAGACACCCACGTACACAGCGAATACTCCTGGGACACCGGCGGCCCGACTTTTCCCGCCGCCGTCGGCACAATGGAGCGGACCTGCGAACGAGCACTGAAGATCGGTCTTCCAACCGTCGTGTTCACCGAGCATCTGGATCTCGTTGGCTGGCAGGTCGATGCCAGCGAGTTGCCCGCTCATGAGGCCGGGTTGGTTCGCGCTGACGGGACGCTGGTTCCTTCTCTGCTGGATGTCGCTGGCTACCTGGACTGCATCGAGCGCTGCCGCCACAAGTTTGCGGACCTGCAGATTCTGACGGGGGTGGAGTTCGGCCAGCCGCATCGCGACGGTGCCGCGGCGGCGCAACTGCTGGACGTGTCAGACCTGGACAGAGTCAACGGCTCGTTGCACAACCTGCAGGTTGGCGAGCATCGCCACGAGCCCGCCACCCTGTATCGGATGTGGCCAGCCGACACGGTGATCTGGGAGTACCTCGCTGAGGTACCTCGCATGGTCAAGGGTTCAGACGCGTTCGAAGTCCTCTGTCACATCGACTACGCGGTCCGCTACTGGCCGAGCGAGGAGGTCGGCCCTTTCGACCCGAAGCGGTTCGAGGACGGTTTCCGACGCGCGATGCGTGCGTTGGCGGACAGCGGGCGCGCGCTGGAGATGAACGTCGGCAGCACGCTCCGCCCATGGATCCCACAGTGGTGGAGCGAAGAAGGTGGAAGGGCAATCACCTTCGGCAGCGACGCACACGAAGCCCATCGGCTCGCGGACAACTTTCCCGAAGCCATGGCCATGGTCGAGCACTTCGGATTCCGGCCGGGACGCCACCCAGCAGACTTCTGGACACGCTGAGCACAGGTGCTTGGTGCGTTACCCGGCAGCCGGGTCAGCGGCGGATGCGGTAGCGGATGTGGGTGGCAGCTGGCGTGTCGATCACCCGGACGATCTCCAACTCGATCCGGGACGGCAAGACGTCGAACTGACGGAGGCCGTCGCCGAGCAGCACCGGAATCTGATGGATCTGCAACTCGTCCAGTACGCCGGCCTCGAGCGCCCGCTGCGCCGTGTACGCGCCATGCACCGCCACGTCCCGGTCTCCGGCCGCAGCCTTCGCCTGCGCCATCGCACTCTCGATCCCGTCGCTCACGTACGTCACCAACGGATAGTTGGCCACCGCGGGACCCGGCGGACGATGGCTGGGCACGAAGATCGGCATGCCGTGATGACCACCGCCCCAGTGATCGACCTGCTCGACGGTACGCCGACCGGCCACCATCGCACCGGTCGCGTTCATCTCGTCGTGCAAGTCCTTGGCCGGGCCTGACGGCCGGACGTCGTAGGTCCCGGGGGTGAAGGCCCACTCGTGCAGCCGGTCGAACCGGTCGCCGCCGGGGTTGTCCGGCCCGTCGTTCGGACCCGCGATGAATCCGTCGAGGGACATCGACATGTAGAGCACGGATGCGGACATGAGCCTGCTCCTTGTCTTCGGCGGCGCCGCTGCTCAGCCGCACCTCCTGATCCCACGTCGAACAAGAGATGCCAGGTTCGACAACCCGACAGCGCCGACAGCCCGGCAATGACCTGCCGGACCAAATGAGAAATTGCTCAGTCTGTCCCGGGATGTACGCCTCGACACTAACGTGCCGTACCTGGCCAGTTACGACCAGTTGCCGCCCATGTGTGGTTCGTTCCAGATCGCGTGGGACCTGCCACGCCTTCTCGGAAAGACAGTGCCCTATGCAAGCTGACACCGCCTCCCCGCGAAACTGGGCCGGACCATACATCTGGCACATGATCGCAGCGATGGTCCTGCTCGCGAGTGCGTTCACGATCGTGGGGACGGCCATAGCGCCACCACCCGCCCACGCTGCGAACGTAGCGATCGACCAATGCAACAACCGCGGACCCGGCGGCAACGGCGCGGTCACGTCCATCACGTGCACCGTGACTGTTGTCAACACGATCAACGGTGGCGTCACGAGCTCGACAGTCACCGTGAGTCGGTCGTGCGCCCTCAACCCGTGTGCCCCACCGGGCCCCGGCTCCACGACCACGTCCTCAGATCTCGTCACCGCGGTCCGCCAGTGCAACGGTTCCGCCAATGACGGTGGAAACACGACCACGTGCACGGTCAGGATCATCAACAACATCAGTGCGGATACGCCCGGCGCGCAGCCCGTGACAGCGGCGACCGTCAACCAATGCGTCGGGTCCGGCGGTGGTGGCGGCGGTGCGATCGTCTGCGACCCGTTGGAGAGCACGACCAGCGCGACCGTCACCCAGTGCAACGGATCTGCGAACGGCGGCGGCGGGACCGCAACCTGCACGGTCGAGCCGTCCACGATCAGCCCAGCGCTCCCGATCACTGTCAACCAGTGCAACGGCACCGGGAACGGCGGCGGAAGCCTCGTGACGTGCCGCACCAGCATCACCACCAACATCACGCCGGCGGCCACGCCCTCGCCGACGCCCTCGCCGACTGCCCCCGGCGGCGGTGGCGGCGGTGGCGACGGTGGTGGTGGCGGCGGCAACGGTGGCGGCAACGGTGGCGGTGGCGGTAACGGCGGCGGAGGCGACAACGGCGGCAACGGTTCCGGTGGGCAGGTTCCGCGGGTACCCAACGGTGGGATCAACGCCGGTAGCGGTTCGGCGGCTGGCCTGGACGACGGGGTACTGCTGGCCGTTGCGGGTGGTCTGCTGCTGGCCGGGGCGGTCGGATTCCGGCTCCGCCGGCGGGTCACGCGAAGGGTTTGAGCGCTCTTCCAGATGCGGACACCGCGTGCATTGAACGGTCGTGACCACCGTGGCACCTTCGCCACGGTGGTCACGGCCGTTGTCACGGTGGCGGGCCTGGGGTGCGTCGGATCCGCCGTTGTCCACTATCAGCAAGGTCCTCCGCAGCCCGCCCTGTCGACCATCGAACCGACCGATTCTCCGGCGTCGCATCCATCCGAGCCGGAGCGGACTCCAACCCCGACGGCTGCCGGGCCGGAGACGGTCGGACCGGTGCTCCGGGCGTCGGTTCCCACCAGGCTGTCCATCCCCACGATCGACGTGCGATCCCCAGTGCAGCGACTGGGTCAGACTGCCGACGGGGAGCTCGAAGTACCCAAGCCTGGACCGCACTACGACGAGGCAGGCTGGTATCGGTACTCACCCACACCTGGCTCGCTCGGGCCCGCCGTCATCGTCGGCCACCTCGACTCGGCCCACGGCCGGTCGATCTTCTGGCGCCTGGGCGACCTGCAACCCCACGACAAGGTCCACATAACCCGCGCGGACGGCTCGGTGGCGGTCTTCGCCGTGAACGCCGTTCGCCGGTTCAGGAAAGACCGATTCCCGACGCGGCTCGTCTATGGCGACACCAACCACGCAGCCCTACGGCTCATCACCTGCGGCGGTCCCATCGAGCGCAGCACCGGCCACCACCGAGACAACATCATCGTCCTTGCGTCCCTGGTGAAGGCCAACACTGCGAGGAAAGCCGGCGGATAGCTGCAGGGAAAGGCGGCGCCGTCGCTCCGGCTCGGCCCGGCGACGGAAGTCCGGAGACGCTCCCTCATCCGACCAAAGAAGTCGCGGAGGAACGGTCCCAGTCTTCTCGCAGCAGCACACACACCGCCAACGGAGCGCCGTCCTCTCCTTCGTACTCTTCGCTCCAGATTTCGCCGGCATATCGCATGCCGATGCGCTCCATCACCGCACGCGAACGCACGTTGTGACGGACAGTGCACGACACCACGGCTTGCACTCCGAGGACGTCGAACGCAAACGCCAACCCGGCACGGCCGATCTCAGACGCGTAGCCGCACCCCCAGAACTCGCGCCGTAGCGCCCACCCGATCTCGAGCCAGTTCGCGTGGGCCACGAATGGGCGGCGACTCTCATGCGGAACGCGTACCCACGGCTCTGCCGGAAGAAATGCGTAGATCCGACCCCAGTCGTCGTCAACCGGCGTGCGCGACAATCCGCCGCGACCGACAACCTCGCCGCTCACACGGTCGTACGCGATCCACTTGTGGACGCCTAGCCAGCGCCACGACTCGCCCATGGATGTCGCCTGCTGCTCCATCTCCGCCAGGCTCGGCTTCTCGTTGCCGTACCAGGGCCGCACCTCGTCGTCGCTATGGACAAGCCACAGGTCATCAGCATTGGCGGAGCCGACCGGTTCAAGTCGCAGGCGCGTCGTGAACCGGGAGTCACCAGCGTCGGGCGGTAGCGGGTCTTCCACGCGGCCCAGCGTCGCACAGTGGTGACGATGCCGCATCCGAGAATATGCCGCCGGAGCGGTGCGACCTGAGGTGATCAGAACTCGTCGTCGAAGGTGACCGATCCGGTGACTCCTACCTGGTATGCGGAGACGCGTCGTTCGAAGAAGTTCGACAGCTCCTGGACATCCTGGAGCTCCATGAAGGCGAACGGATTGCGCGATCCATAGATCGGATCGATGTCGAGCTGTGCAAGGCGCCGGTCGGCAACGTGCTGCAGGTATTCGCGCATGTCGGTCAGCGACAGCCCGGACACCCCTTGGTCGAGCAGGTCGGCAGCGAACTGAACCTCGCACTCGACCGCCTCGGCGAGCATGTCGCGTACCTGCTGGGCCAGCTGCTCGTCGAACAGGTCAGGCTCCTCCGCCCGCACGGTCTGGACGACATCGAAGGCGAAGGCCATGTGCATGGACTCGTCGCGGAACACCCAGTTGGTTCCGGACGCCAACCCGTTGAGCAGGCCCCGAGACCTGAGGAAGTAGACATAGGCGAAGGCGCCGTAGAAGAACAGCCCCTCGATACAGGCGGCGAAGCAGATCAGGTTGAGCAGGAACGCCCGCCGGTCTGCCGATGTCCTCAGCTCGCGCAGCTCGAAGATCGAGTCGATCCAGCGGAAACAGAAGTCGGCTTTTCGTTTGATGGACGGGATGTTCTCGACGGCGGCGAACGCCTCGAACCGTTCGGTCTCGTTCGGTACGTAGGTGTCGAGCAGGGTGAGGTAGAACTGCACATGCACTGCTTCTTCGAAGAGCTGGCGGGACAGATACAGCCGCCCCTCGGGTGAGTTGACGTGTTGATAGAGGTTGAGGACGAGGTTGTTGGCGACGATGGTGTCGCCGGTGGCAAAGAACGCCACCAGGCGGCCGACGAGGTGCCTTTCTCCGGGCGAGAGCCGTTGCAGATCCTTGAGATCGGAGTGCAGGTCGACCTCTTCCACCGTCCAGGTGTTCTTGATCGCGTCGCGGAACCGGTCGTAGAAGTGCGGGTACCGCATCGGACGCAGGGTCAGGTCCATGCCCGGATCGAGCAGGGTCTGCCGGGTCGTGGTCTGGGCGGTTGTCATTGGCAGGCCTCGCAGTTCTCGGGGTTCTCCAGGGAGCAGCTGATCGGATCGGCGATCTCGGCCAGCGGTGCGGCCGTGACGGTCGCTTGCTGGATGCGGGTCGCGGGCCGGGACCGCAGGTAGTACGTCGTCTTCAGCCCAGACTTCCAGGCGTGGAGATACATCGACGAGAGCTTCCCGATGCTCGGTGCGGCGATGAACAGGTTGAGGGACTGGCTCTGGTCGACGAACGGCGCCCGGGCAGCGGCGAGGTCGACCAGGGCCCGCTGGGGCAGCTCCCACGCGGTGCGGAACAGTTCGCGGGTCTGTGGCGGCAGCACGGCGATGTCCTGGATGGATCCGTCCGCGCGCTTGATCGAGTCGCGTACCTCCACGGTCCAATGCCCGGCCCGTTTGAGCTCGCGCACGAGGGCGGAGTTGACCTGGAGGAACTCTCCCGAACAGTGTCTCGCGCTTGAACAGGTTGGACACCTGTGGCTCGATGCACTCGTAGCAGCCGGCGATGGAGGCGATGGTGGCTGTCGGAGCGATCGCGACGAGCAGGGAGTTGCGCAGTCCGGTTGCGCGCACCCGGTCCCGTAGCGCCTGCCAACGCCCGGTCTGCGTCACCGCGACCTCCCACAGGTCGGGCTGCAGGTCGCCGTTCGCGGCGCGGGTCTGGCCAAAGGCCGGATGCGGGCCGAAGCGTTCGGACAGATCGGCCGAGGTCTCCAGCGCGGTCAGGTAGATCTCCTCGGCGAGGCGCGTCGACAGTTCGCGAGCGGCTGTGGCATCGAAGGGAAGCCGCAGGGCGAAGAAGACGTCCTGCAGTCCCATCACGCCGAGCCCGACCGGCCGCCACCGCGGGTTGGACGCCGCCGCCTGCTCGCTCGGGTAGTAGTTGATGTCGATGACCCGGTCCAGGAACATGACCGCGGTACGGACCGTCGCGCGCAGCTTTGCCCAGTCGACCTCAGGTCCGCCGTCGGGGGAGTCGGTCAGGTGCCGGGCCAGGTTGATCGAGCCCAGGTTGCACACGGCGGTCTCACGGTCGGAGGACACTTCGACGATCTCGGTGCACAGATTGGACAGGTGTACGACATTGGCCGGATCGGCGGTCTGGTTGGACAGGCGGTTGCAGGCGTCCTTGAACGTCATCCAGCCGTTGCCGGTCTGAGCCAGGGTGCGCATCATCCGGCCGTACAGGTCGCGCGCCTTCACCTGCCGCACGTACCGGCCCTGCTCCTCGGCGGCGCGGTAAGCCCGATCGAATGCCTCGCCCCACAGGTCAGGCAGCTCCGGAACGTCGTCCGGGTCGATCAGCGACCACATCTCGTCTGCCTCGACCCGACGCATGAACTCGTCCGGCACCCAGTTGGCGAGGTTGAGGTTGTGGGTGCGGCGGGCGTCCTCGCCCGTGTTGTCGCGCAGCTCGAGGAACTCCTCGACATCGGGATGCCAAGGCTCCAGGTACACACACGCCGCGCCCTTGCGGCGGCCGCCCTGGTTGACGGCCGCGACAGAGGAGTCCAGCGTGCGCAGCCACGGGACGATGCCGTTGGACTGCCCGTTCGTTCCCCGAATCAAGGCGCCTCGCGAACGCACCCGCGACCAGGAGATGCCGATGCCACCGGCGAACTTGGACAGCTGCGCCACCTGGGCGTACCGCGCGTAGATCGAGTCGAGCTCGTCACGAGGTGAGTCGACCAGGTAGCACGACGACATCTGGGTGTGTCGGGTGCCGGAGTTGAACAGCGTCGGCGAGCTGGGCAGGTAGGCCAGCGACGACATCAGCCGGTAGAAGTCGATCGCCTCCGCGGGTGTCCGGGACAGACCACACGCGACACGGAGCAGAAAGTACTGCGGGGTCTCGATCACCAGCCGGCTGGTCGGATGCCGTAACAGATAGCGGTCGTAGACGGTGCGGATCCCGAAGTACTCGAACCGGGCGTCGCCGGCCGGGTCGACCGCGAAGTCGAGCTTGCGGGCGTTGTCCTTGACGAACCGGGCCGTGTCGTCGCCGATGAGGCGCTCGGCGTGGCCAAGGCCGATCGACTGGCTGAACGAGGCGACGCCCTGCCCCCGCACCTCCTTGTCGATGTACCCGGACAGCAACCTGGCCGCCAGCCGCGAGTACTCCGGTTCCTCACCGATCATTTCCGCCGCGGTCTGGATCGAGAGGCGGTCCAGTTCTGCCGTGGTGGCCCCGTCGTAGAGGCCGCTGATCGTCTTGGTCGCCACCCTCATCGGGTCGACGTCATCCAGATCGCCGGCCCAGCGCTCGACGGCACGGACGATCTTGTTGACATCGACGGGTTCTGAGTCGCCGTTGCGTTTGCGGACGGACATCTGGCTACGGCGAGCGATCGCGGGCGGCGCCCCGGTGGTGTCGGTGGTCGCGGGGGCTTCGGTAGTACTGGTGGTGTCGGTGTTGTCCGTGACCGTCATGGCCCTCTCCTCGCGAGCTCGCTCCTTGGGACCGAGGTGGGGCGAGGGGTCGACGGAGCTACGGCACGAGCGCAGGGAGAAGCGCCGCCCGTCACTGCCGTCGGCCGACCCGCGCGGCCTCGGACCACCGTGCACGGCATGCACGGTGCGCTGGCAGGTCTTCGGACTCGTGGGCGCGGCCGAACCGGCCTCCTACTGACCGTCGCTTCCCAGGCTGTACAACCCGTGCGAGCCCAGTGCTGTGTGGTCGTGCCGGACGGCACGACCAGACGGCGGTCGTTCCCACTCACCGCTGCGGGGCAGTCCCGGAATCACACCGGGTTCCCTCTTGCCTCGGCACCCGACCAGGCCGCCGAACCAGCTGCGTCTCGCACTATATGTGGGCCTACCGACAATGCTGGCGAACTACATGTCGTGTCGGCGTGTCGCGTGAGGCCACCGGTGACGACCGGTCGAAACGCCGGCAGACGGCCAACGAAACAGGACTGCGCCAGCGCGGCGCTACGATCGCAGACCGCTCGGCTCGTTACTCATGTGAAGGGGACCGCGGTGAGTCAGGAACCTGGGCTATGGCGCCGCCGAATGGTGGGCCGCCACCCAGATGAGCCGTACCGGTCTGCGACGCCGTTGGAGCTCCTGTTCGATCTGACGTTCGTCGTGGCTGTCGCCGTGGCGGCGGCCGAACTGCACCACGCCCTGGCCGAGGGGCATGTCGCCCACGCCGTCCTCGCCTTCGTGGTCGTGTTCTTCGCGGTGTGGTGGGCGTGGATGAACTTCAGCTGGTTCGCGTCGGCCTACGACACCGACGATGTTCCCTACCGCCTACTCACACTCCTGCAGATGGGCGGCGTGCTGGTGCTCGCTGCTGGCATCCCCGCGGCGTTCGAGCATTTCGACTTCACAATCGCTGTGATCGGGTATGTGATCATGCGGCTGGCGCTCGTCGCGCAGTGGCTGCGCGCAGCCTCCGAACACCCTGAGGGCCGCCCGGCCGCACTGCGGTATGCCGCCGGCGTGACGCTGGTGCAGGCCGCGTGGGTTGGGCGGCTGTGGCTACCAGGCACCGCGGGCTGGATCGGCTTCGCCGTGTTGGTCATCGCCGAGCTGGCGATCCCCGTGTGGGCGGAGTCCTTCGGCCGGTTCACTCCATGGCATCGCGGCCACATCACCGAACGATACGGGCTGTTCACGATCATCGTTCTCGGCGAAGTGGTGCTGGCGGCCACCACCGCAGTGCAGTCGGCGCTGTCCGCCGGACGGTCCTCACCCGGCCTTCTGATCGCGGCCGCTGGCGGTCTGCTGCTTGTCTTCGGCATGTGGTGGTCGTACTTCAAACACTCCGTGTCCGAACAGATCCGACCGTCGTCGCTAGCGGTTTCGATGACCTGGGGCTACGGACACTTCGCCATCTTCGCCTCCATCGCAGCACTCGGTGCCGGCCTGCAGGTCGTGATCGACACCATCGCGCACACGTCCCACGTCGGGCCGGTGTTCGCAGCGTTCACCGTCGCGGTGCCGCTCGCCGTCTTCCTTTCCGTGCTGGGGCTGTTGAATACCCACGTCGACCGGAACGCACCGACCAACCTCGCCCTCGTACTCGTCACCGCTGGCCTCGTGCTGCTCACCCCACTGACCGCGAGCACACTTTCGTTGCCCGCGGCGGTTCTCGTCATGGCTGCGCTGCTTGTTGGCCTGCTGGCCTACCATCTGGCCGCCGTGCACCAGGCCACCGGCAGTTAGTGCTTCGCGCGTAGCCGAGCTAGTCGAGCGAGATCTGGCCGATGGGTTCGCGCTTTTCGGCCTGGAAGCGGTCTTCGGTCCTCCCGTGTGCCCAGTAGCCGGACAGGGACAGCCGCTCGCGTGGCACGGAGCGTACCTTCTTGAGGTAGTTTCGCAGCTCCTTCACCATGCCGCGCTCGCCGTGTACGAAGACCTGCACGTCGCCTTCTCGCCAGGTGCTCTTGGTGACCGCGTCGACGAGCACGGTGGAGGTTCCGGCGCGTACGCCGTCGCGGTGCAGCCAATGCAGGAGCACCCCGTCGGGGTGGGTGAGCTCCTGGTGGTCGTCGGCCGAGTCCACCTCGATGAACACCTCGCCGACCGCATGCGTCGGCATCGACTCCAGCGCAGCGGCGATGGCGGGTATGGCTGCTTCGTCTCCGGCGAGCAGATGCCAGTCGGCATCGGCGCGGGGTGAGTATGCGCCGCCTGGTCTGGAGACCACGAGGCGGTCGCCGGGCTTGGCGGCAGCGGCCCACGGTCCGGCAACCCCCTCGTCGCCGTGCACCACGAAGTCGATGGTCACCTGGCGTTTGTGCGGGTCGTACGAGCGCACTGTGTAGGTGCGGCGCACCGGCAGGTCGTCGGGTGCGAGCCGCTGCCGCAGTTCGGCGAGATCGTACGGGGGAGTGAGTCCGAGCTCTGGTTTTGCGAAGGTGATCTTGACGTAGGCGTCGGAGTAAAGGTTGTCACCGAAGTCGGCGAGTGACTCGGCGGTGAAGAGTACGCGGACCATGTGCGGGGTCAGCCACTGCGTCTCGACGACCTCGAGGTCGTGGTAAGTGACGTTGCTGTTGTTCATGGCGAAACGACTCCTTGGGTTCCCGAAGCGAGCTTAGCCTATCCTTAGTCGATCTCCGGGTTGAAGGCTGAGCTTGGCGTACCCATTGCCCAGGGGGCGTCGGACTTCGGGGAGCATGTCGAGGTCTGCCGGTTGGCTCCGACGTATAGCCGACCCCGACGAAAAGGCCCGACGAAAGGAACTGTCCGATGAACCGAGCGGCCATCATCTTCCACGGAACTGGGGCGAACCCTGAGGTCGTGTGGCTTCCCTGGCTGCGTGACCGGCTGACCGACCGCGGCTACTCCGTCCAGGTGCCGCACTATCCCGACCTCAACGTCGAGCCGATCGCCACGTTCCTGCCGAAGGTGCTGGCGAACCACACCTTCGACGAGCACACCGTGCTCGTCGGGCATTCTGGCGGCGCCGCGCTGCTCCTCGCGATCCTCGAGCACATCGACACACCAGTAGCCCAGGCCATCCTCATCGCCGGCTACTGCACCCAGCCCAACACCAGCGACGAACCCGTCCTCCAGGACGCCTACGACTGGGCCGCGATCAAGGCCCACGTCCGCGATCTCTACTTCATCAACTCCCGCCGCGATCCGTACGGCTGCGACGACAAGCAGGGACGCGACATGTTCGAACGACTCGGCGGCACCCAGATCGTTCGGGACGACGGGCACTTCGGTGACTACGACCAGCCCTACCCCACGTTCGAGCTGGTGGACAAGCTGATCGACTGAGCCCGCCTGGAAGCCGGGTGCTCCGACCACCTCGGCACCTGAGGGCAGGCAAACGGCCGGACCGCGGGCCTCTCGTCACTGGCGTTTGCGAGCCTCGATCAGGACCCGTTGGGAGTACGCGACGAACGGTCCCTCGGCCCGGATCCGGTCGTCGAGCGCGGCGAGCTGAGGACGGTATTGCTCGACGGTGAAGCCGGGGACGATCCAGATCACCTTGCGCAGGAAATGGACGACCGCGGCGATGTCGTCGAACGTCATCCGCAGCGCCTCGCCTCGCACATCGACCACGACGAGTCCGGCCGCCTCGGCCTCCGCGGCCTTGCGCTCCGGGCGCCAACCGTCGTCGACCACCTGTGGACCCATCATCGCCTCGGTCAGTTCGACGACCGAGCCGGCGCCGATCTGCTGGGAGAGGTAGGTCCCGCCGGGCCGGAGGACCCGCACGATCTCGTTCCAGAGGACGACGGTGGGATGCCGGCTGACCACCAGGTCGAACGACCCGTCGGCGTACGGCAGGTCGGCCTCGTCCGGCACGCCCACGACCTCGGCACCCATCGGGGCGAGGTTGCGCCGGGCGACCTCGAGGTTGGGCGGCCACGACTCGGTCGCGGCGAGGACCGGAGGTGCCTTCGGTATCCCGGCGAGCACCTCGCCGCCACCGGTCTGGATGTCGAGGGCAGCCGAGGCGGACGCCATCCGCTCGCCGAGCAGTCGGGAGTAGCCCCAGGTGGGACGTTCCTCGGTGGCGCGCCCCTCGAACCAGGAGAAGTCCCACCCCTCGACTGGTATGGCCTCGCCCTCGGCGAGCAGGTCCTCGAACGCCTCCAACCCGGTAGCTTCGTCCCCAGGTCGATGCTGTCTCGTTCCGTCCTGCATGACGCTCCTTCTTCGTTGTCGGGCGAGGACTGCCGACGCGCTGATTGTCAGCCCGTGGTCCAGCCCCGGAGCTTGTCTGGGTTTCGTACTGCCCAGACGTGCTTGATCCGGTCGGCGGCGAGGTCGAACGCGAACACCGCAACGGTGCGGCCGTCTTGTTGAGCGATCAGCCCGGGCTGGCCGTTGACCGAACGCTCCAGGATCGTCAGCGTGGGTGCCCGGTTGGCGAGGTCGCCGAAGTAGCGCGCGATGTGTTCGCCGCCTTCGATTGGCTGGAGCGCGGCGCTGACGAGGCCGCCACCATCGGCGATCGCGGTGGCGTCGGGGTCGAGGAGGCCGATGAGGGCGTCGATGTCCTTGGCTTCCCAAGCCTGCTTGAAGTCTCCGACGATGCCGGCCTGTTGGGCCGTCGGAGTCGAGGGCGCCTGTGCCGCCCGGATGCGGTGGCGGGCCGAGGAGGCCAGCTGGCGACATGCCGCCGGCGTACGCCCGACGATCTCGGCCACTTCGGCGAAGGGATAGCGGAAGACATCGTGCAGGATGAAGGCCACCCGCTCGGCCGGCGTCATCGACTCCAGCACGACCAGGAACGCCATGTTGATCGACTCGTCGAGAGTGACCCGGTCCGCCGGGTCGATGGTGGTGCCGCCCGGACGCCCGCTGATCCACTCGGTGCTGTCGGGCAATGGCTCGGGGATCCATTCGCCCACATAGCGCTCCCGCCGGACCCGCGCCGAGCCGAGCAGGTCAAGACAGATCCGACTGGCGACCGTCGTCAGCCAACCGCCGGGGGACTCGATCGCCTCCTGCTGCTCCCGCGACATGCCATACCAGCGGGCGTACGTCTCCTGGACGATGTCCTCGGCATCGGCCAGCGAACCGAGCAGGCGGTAGGCGAGATTGATCAGCTGACGCCGCTCGCCCATGATCGCGCCCAGGCTCGGATCAGGCCGGCCATCGCCCGACTCGGAACGGGTGCTCATGATCTCGACGACCCTCCTCGCTCGGCAGCTGTCCTTGTCCTCACGATCGTCGACGAAACACCACACCGGACTGTCAGGTTGGCGCGTCGCCTGACACTTCCAGGGCGTGTGTCGTCGTACCGGCTGAGACGAACACCACCCGACGTACACCAAAGCCCAGCCCCATCATGACCGACCTGCAAGGAGAAACCTCGTGAACCTGGCTCTGTGGATCATCGCGGGACCGCTGGCCGTAGCCTTCCTGGCCCGCGGCGCCATGAAGCTCATCCAGCCCAAGGAGAAGCTGGGTGTCCTCGTGGCATGGGGCCGCTTCGGCCCCCAGTCCTTCACGGGCTGACGGCCCACAACCCGTCCAAGCAGCAGTGAGCTGACAAGGAGGAATCGATGAGCAAGCTGCAGGCCATCGCCGACCGCATGGAGATCGAGGCGCTGCGCGGCGAGTTCACCGATGCGGTGATGATGCACGACTACGACCGCCTCGCTTCGTTGTTCACGCCGGACGGCGCTGTCCGGATCCCCGACATCAACGCCTACGCCGTCAGCCGGGAAGAGATCCGTGCCGGGATCGAGCGACTACAGGGCCTCTGGGACTACTTCGTGCAGACCACGCACCCGGGCGCCATCCAGATCGAGGGCGACGTCGCGTCCGGCCGCGCATACATGTCGGAGTTCGGGCGGATGCGCGACGGTAGCTCGCACCTGAACTACGCCGTGTACCACGACCGCTACCAGCGCACGCCGGACGGCTGGAAGTTCACGGAGCGCGTGTACGAAGTCAGATATGTCGACACCTCGCCCCTGCCCGGCTCCGCACCCGACCCACCGAGGTATACAAGCTGACGTGCCACCTGAGGAGCAGACGCTGACGCCTACTTTCCCGGGACTCTCTCGCCGAGCCCGCAGGCATGTGCTGATTCTCGGCGGCACCACGGAGGCCCGCGGGCTGGCTGCTGAGCTCGCCGAGGACAGGCGGCTCCGGGTCACCACCTCGTTGGCCGGGCGGGTCAGCCGCCACGCACCGCACAGCGGCGATGTCCGCCTCGGGGGATTCGGAGGTGCCGAGGGCCTCGCGGACTGGTTGTGCGCACACGGCGTGGACGTACTGGTCGACGCGACGCATCCGTTCGCCGAGGACATCAGCCGCAACGCTGTGCGCGCTGCCGCCGAGGCGAAGATCCCGCTGGTGGCAGTACGCCGGCCGGCCTGGGTGCAGGGACCGCGAGACGACTGGCGGATGGTTGGGTCGCTCGACGAGGCGGCCGCCCGGTTGCCTGAGCTCGGCAGGAGGATCTTTCTCACCACCGGCCGGCAGGGCCTGGCGACGTTCGCGGCCTTGGGCGACCTCTGGTTTCTGATCCGGTCGGTGGAACCACCGCAGCCACCTGTCCCGCGGCATGCGCGGGTTGTCCTCGCGCGGGGGCCTTTCGCCGTTGCGGACGAGTTGGCGCTTCTGCGCGCGCACCGGATCGACGTGGTGGTCACCAAGGACAGTGGCGGTGACGCGGTAGCCGGCAAACTGGTCGCCGCCAGAACCCTCGGGATACCGGTGGTCGTGATCCGTCGCCCGCCGCTGCCGAACGGTGTCCGCGTGGTGGAGGACCCTGCGGGTGCGGTCGAGTGGCTCAGCCGCCTTCTCCTTCTGGGCCGGGATTCCGGCGCAGCAGATAGGTGTCCATGATCCAGCCGTTGCGTTCTCGCGCGGTGGACCGCTCGTTCTGGATGCGTTCAGCGACGTCCGCTAGTTCTCCGGAGATCAGGATCTCCTCAGGTGTCCCGACGTACGCACCCCAGTAGATCTCCACACCCTGCTCATCGACCCGGGTGAAGGCCTCGCGTGCGTCGAGCATCACGACCAGGTCGTCCACATCGTCCGGGAAACCTTCTGACAGCCGGCGGCCGGTGGTGATCTGGACCGGCCGACCGACCCGGTTGAGCGCGACGCGGTGCCGGGCGGCGAGCGCGGAGATGCTGCTGATCCCCGGGATGACCTCGTAGTCGAACTCGACGCTTCCGCGGGCGAGGACGGTGTCGAGGACGGCGATGGTGCTGTCGTAGAGCGTGGGGTCGCCCCACACAAGGAACGCTCCGCATTGGCGGTCGGTGAGTTCGTCGGCGATGAGGTGTTGGTAGGTGTCCGCCCGGCGCGCTCGCCAATCGCCGACGGCGGACGGATATGCCGCCGCGGTGCGGTCTCGGTCCGGGTCCTGAGCTTCGACTACGCGGTAGTCCTGCTCGGCGTACCGCTCGAGAATCTCGTGGCGCAGCCGGACCAGCGACGACTTGTCCGGCCCCTTGTCGACCACGAAGAAGACGTCGACCTGGTTCAGCGCCCTGATCGCCTGGATCGTCAGATGCTCCGGATCGCCCACGCCGATGCCGATGACCAGAACGCGCCTCATGGGCGTTCCCCGGCGAGAACGGAACGAAGGATGCGGACAACGGCCTCGGAGGTCATCCGGTCGCGGACCGCGATGCGCAGGTAGTCGGGCCCGAGTCCCGGGAACGTGTCGCCCCGCCGTACGGCGAAACCCCTTGCGCGCAAGGCGTCGCGGACCGCAGCGCCGCCGGCGATCCGGACGAGGAGGAACGACGCACGCGGCTCGGGTGTGACCTCGACGCCGGGCGTCGCGGCGAGCAGGTCGCACAGGTGGGCCCGGTCGGCGGCGAGTTCGCGCGCCCACGCGTCGGTCTCGGCGAGGGCGTTCGGTCCGGCGCAGGCCTCGGCGGCCGCGAGGGCGGGCGTGGAGACGGGCCACAGCGGCTGGACCGCTGCCAGGCGTTCGATCGTGGCCGCGTCGGCGAGGACGTACCCGATCCGCAGGCCCGCGAGTCCCCACGTCTTGGTCAGGCTGCGGACGACGACGAGGCCGGGCAGGTCTCGGCGACTCGCGAGGGAGGCGACCTCGCCGGGCACGCAGTCGGCGAACGCCTCGTCGACGACGAGCGTGCGGCCCGGCCTGGCGAGTGTGGCGAGGGTTGCGGCGGGGTGGAGCACCGAGGTCGGATTCGTGGGGTTGCCGACGACGACCAGGTCGGCGTCGTCCGGTACGCGGTCGGGGTCCAGGACGAACGGTGCCGGGAGCAGGACTCGTTCGACGTCGTGGCCGGCCGTGCGCAGGGCCGCCTCGGGTTCGGTGAACTGCGGGTGGACGACGACCGGCCGCCGCGCGGTCTGCGCCCGGGCCAGCAGGACGAACGCCTCGGCTGCCCCGGCGGTGAGCAGCACTTCATCGACGGGCCGGCCGTGCCGGGCGGCGACCGCCGCCCTGGCCGCGCTGGCGTCGGGATAGCCCGCGACGCCTTCCAGGGAACGAACCAGGACCGCGCGCAGCCAGGGTGGCGGCGCACCGGCGCGTACGTTGACGGCGAGGTCCACGAGTCCGGGACCGACCTCCGTGTCGCCGTGGTGGCGCAGGTCGATCGCCCCTACGTCAGTGCCCATGGCCATGCGGATGGGCGTGGAGGTGGGGCTCCGCGGGGTCGCCAGGATGGTCGTGCGGCGTCTGCGCGGCCCCGACCCGTGCCTCGTGACCGGGAAGCGCGACGCGGTACATACAGGTGTCGCAGTTCATCCGGATGTCGCCGGCGAGCGCCTCGCGATAGCGCTCCTCGACGAGGGCGGCCAGCTCGTCGCAGTCGCCGAGCACGTCGGCGACGCGGACGTCGACATCGGGGTTGGCCGCGGCGTACTCCGCTGCCTGGGTGACGATCCGGGTGGGCAGGACGCCGGGAAAGAGGAAATACGGCGCGACGACAACGCGGCGGGCTCCGAGCAGCTGCGCGCGCCGCAACGCGGCGGGGACCGACGGCGGCGCGAGGGAGATGAACGACAGCTCCACGCCGTCGTACCCACGTCCCTCCCACAACAGCCGGGCCACCTTCGCGATCTCGGCGTTGGCGTCCGGGTCGCTGGAACCGCGGCCGACGAGCACCACTGTCGTCCCCTCGCGCGGCGCACCGTCCAGTGCGGCGTCGATGCGTTCCTCGAGCAGCGACAGCAGGAGCGGGTGTGGGCCGAGCGGACGACCGTACGCGTAGCTGAGGCCGGGATGGCGTACCTGCTCGCGGGTCATCGCACCAGGGATGTCGCCCTTGCCGTGTCCGGCCGCGACGAGGACGAGCGGCACGGCGACCAGGTGCCGGTGCCCGCTCGCGACGAGCTCGCCGACGGCCTCGGTGAGCGGAGGCGGCGACAGCTCGATGAACCCGCCGGCCACGTCGACCTGCGCTGCGGCTTGCCGTTTGCGGAGCCGTTCCACGAACGCTCCGAACTCCCGGACGCCGGCCTCGACCCGGGTGCCGTGGCCGACGACGACGAGCGGCGGCGACGAGTGCGACGGGTGCGATGGGTGCGACGGAATGCTCATGGTGCCTCCTCCGCGTAGAGCAACGCGTTGATCGCGGCCGCGGCGACCGCCGAGCCGCCCTTCTCGGAGAGGTTGCTGACCGCGGGCAGGCCCGCCGCGCGCAGGGCCGCCTTCGCCTCGGCGGCACCGACGAACCCGACCGGAAGTCCGACGACGAGGGCAGGACGCACGCCGAGGTCGAGGAGCGCGCGGAGTGCGGTCGGGGCGCAACCGACCACCCAGACCGCGCCGGGACCCACCTCGTCGTACGCAGCTCGGACCGCTGCCGCCGAGCGGGTCTCGCCCGCAGTCGGCACGGCCTGGCGGATCCGGCACACGACGTCCCGCGCGGTGATGCCCGCGGCGACCATCTCGACGTCGGCGACGACGGGTGCGCCGGAGCGGAGAGCGTCGAGGGCGCTCGACAGGGCTGGTTCGTCGCAGATGAGGTCCTGCACGTAGTCGAGGTCCGCGCTCGCGTGCACGACGCGTTCGACGACCGCGCGGGTGAGCGGCGGCAGGTGGGAGGTGTCGACGCGGGAGCGCAGGATCGCGTACGACTCCTGCTCGATCGGGTGGACGATGCGGCTCACGGCAGCCATCGGTATCCCCTCGGTGTGACCATCCGGCCGCCGACCAGCCGGGTGTTCGTACTGCCCACGACGACCACGCTGAGCATGTCGACGGACTCCACGTCGAGGTCGGCGAGCGTGGTCAGCAGCACGCGTTGGCTTTCTCGGCTGGCGTTGCGGACCACGCCGACCGGCGTCTCCGGTGCACGGTGGTCGGC
The DNA here is from genome assembly GCA_963720325.1 of uncultured Actinomycetota bacterium. Lineage (GTDB taxonomy): Bacteria > Actinomycetota > Actinomycetes > Propionibacteriales > Actinopolymorphaceae > Thermasporomyces. Next base: position 871,798 of record CAVRFE010000002.1, read on the forward strand.
GAGCAGCGCGAGGGCCTTGGGGAGTTGCCAGGTGCGGCCGCGGCTGCGCGGGTTGTAGAACGTCACGACGAAGTCGGCCTCGGCGACGGCGCGGACGCGGCGTTCGATCGCGTCCCAGGGCGTGTTCAGGTCGGAGAGCGAGATGACCGCGTGGTCGTGGCCGAGTGGCGCGCCGAGGAGAGCCGCGGCCGCGAGGTTGGCGGTCACACCGGGTACGCCGACCACGTCGATGTCGTCGCCCGCGAGGTCGAGTGCCGGGCTCGCCATCGCGTAGACGCCGGCGTCTCCGGAGCCGATCAGGGCGACGGCGTGCCCGGCGCGTGCCTCCGCGACCGCGTCCCGGGCGCGGGCCTCCTCCTCGCCCAGACCGCTGGCGAGGATCCGGGTGCCGGGGCGAAGCAGGTCGCGAACCGTGTCGACGTACTGGTCCAGGCCGACGACGACCGACGCGCGGCGCAGTTCGGCGGAGGCCCGCGGGGTGAGCAGATCGCGAGCGCCGGGTCCGAGTCCGACCAGGGCGAGCCGTCCGCGCGGCCGGAGGCGGGCGACGGCGGCGGTGGCCATCGCGGACTTCCGCTTCGGTACGAGGAGGGCGTCCGCGTCGACCACGGCCGCGGCCTCGGCGACGCTGGGGGTCCCGACGGCGGCGAGCGCGGCGGCGCTCGGGTTGGGTACGTCGACGGCGGCGAGCCGCTCCGCCGGGTGGGTGACGACGGGCCAGCCGCGGCGCGCGGCGGCCTCGACGATGCCGGACTCGCTGGCCTTCGCGTCGACGGTGGCGAGATGGGAGATCGACAGCGGCGACAGGCCGGCCTCGGCGAGCGCGGCGTCGACCAGGTCGAGTACCTCGTCGGCGCTCACGCCGCGGCTCGACCCGACGCCGACGACGAGGGACGGCGGCCGCAGGACGATGGTGGTCGAGTCCAGCGGGACGCTGCGGTCGGTGACGAGGATGCGGTGCTTTCCGACGTCGGCGGCGCGGTCCCGCACATCGGGCGTGATGTCGCCGGAACCGACGACGTTCGGAGGCAGCGCGGGCAGGGGCCAGATGGCGTCGGTGTCCAGGCGTACCGGCTCGCCGTCCAGGACCGCGCGGCTCACCGCCGCGATCGCCCCGTCGGCGGAGTCGACCGGCCAGCCGAGCGCGTCGAGTCCGGGTAGGCCGGTCGCGTCGGTGGCGGTGGTGACGACCGGCGCGGCATCGAGCACTCCGGCGACCCTGGCGGCAAGGTCGTTGGCGCCTCCCGCGTGGCCGCCGACCAGCGCGATGGCGTACCGCGCCGCCTCGTCGACGCAGACCACCGCGGGGTCGGTGTGTTTGTCGGTGAGCAGCGGCGCGACCAGCCGGACCGTCGCGCCGGTCGCGAGGAAGCAGACCAGCGCGTCGCACTCGCTCCACGCCCGGGGAATGGCGGCGCTGGCAGGACGCTCGTACACCCGGGTCTCGGCCGGCCAGGCCGCGGCGAGTCGGCCGGCTGCGGTGCGACCGGCGGCGGTGACGGCGATCAGTCCGATCATCCGCGCTCACCCCAGATCAGGACGACCGGGTTGGTGGCTGCCAGCCGGTGCGCGCCATCGGGCAGCGCCGTGAGCCGGGAGGCCTGAAGCTGTACGCCGTCGACGGCGTAGTCGGCGGCCGTGAGCGCGTCGCTGGTCGGGCCGACCCGTTCGAGCGCGGCGAGCGCGACGACGACGCGGGCGGGTTGTCGTGCGGCGACGGCCTCCACCACCGCCAGTCCACCCCCGCCGACGAAGACCGCGTCCGGCTCGGGGAGGTCGGCCAGCACGGACGGGGCGGTGCCCTTGACCACCTGGACATCCACGCCGTGCCGACGTGCGTTGGACGTGATCCGGGTACGTTGCCGCGGGTCGCGGTCGACGGCCATCACGGCGGCACCGAACCGTGCGCACTCCACAGCGATCGACCCACTGCCCGCGCCGATGTCCCAGACGAGGGTGCCGAGCCGTGGGGCGAGGTGGGCGAGGGCCAGCGCGCGGACCTCGGCTTTCGTCACCATCGAGTCGCGGTGGTCGAACGCCTCCTCGGGCAGCGCCCATCCCTCCGGCGCACACTGTCGCGGCCAGGACCAGCCGCGGGGCGAGTACAGCCGTCCCTCACCCAGGACGATCACGACGTTGGGGTCCTCCCAGGTGCGGGTGGCGAGGTCGTGAGGCGAGCAGTCGGTGACGCGTTCCCGCGAGGTGCCGAGGTGCTCGCCGACGAGGAGGTGCCGGGGCAGGTGCGCGAGCGCGGCACCCAGTTCGGCCGGTCCCGCTCCGGGTGCGGTCAGGACGGCGACCTTCGGGTGCGCGCGGCAGGCGTTGACGACCGGGCGGAGGTCGCGGCCGTGGGCGCTGACCACGAGCGCGTCGTCCCAGGGCAGGCCGGCCCGGGCGAACGCGAGGGCGACCGAGGAAACCGCAGGGACAACCGTGAGGTCGAGCCCGCGCTCGTGCAGCACCCGGACGATGCCGAAGAAGCCCGGGTCGCCCGAGGCCAGCACCGCCACGTCGCCGTCGGCGTTGGCCAACGCGTCGAGGGCCGCAGGTACGTCGCCCATGACGACGGTCCGTACCCCCGCCGGGACAGGTGCCGCGTCGAGATGCCGCCGACCGCCGACGACCAGCGTCGCCGACGCAAGCGCCTTCACGGCCTCCGGCGACAGCGGCGACCCGTCGTACCCGATCACCGTGATCACGTCGGTCGCACCCCCCGAGGCTGGCCGCCCGCCGACCGCAGCGCGCGCCGGGCCTCCCGGTCAGCCTTGCGGAAGCCGTGGAAGTGGCCCGGGTGGTAGAGGTGCGAACGCCGGCCGCCCGCGGCGAGTGCCGGACCGACGAGGAACAGCGTGTGCTTCCAGAGCTTGTGTTCCTTGACGGTCTCCTCGAGCGTGCCGACCGTGCAGGTCACGACGAGCTCGTCCGGCCAGGTGGCCTGGTACGCCACGACGACGGGTGTCTCCGGCGGGTAGCCGCCGAGCAGTTCCTCCTGCAGCTGTCCGGACCGGGCGGCGGACAGGAAGATCGCCATCGTGGTGCCGTGCCGGGACAGCTCACGGACCTCCTCGCCCGCGGGCATCGGCGTCTTGCCGCCACCGAGCCGGGTGAGGATGACCGACTGGGCGACCTCGGGAACGGTCAGCTCCCGGTCGACGAGCGCGGCGACCGCCGAGAACGCGCTGACGCCCGGGATGGTCTCGTGCGCGAGGCCGAGCGCGACGCACAGCTCGCGTTGTTCCTGCACCGCGCCCCACAGGGCCGGGTCGCCGGAGTGGATACGGGCGACCACGAGACCGTCGTGCGCGGCGCGTTCGTACAGCGGGCGCACGCCCTCCAGCGGAAGCTGCGCCGAGTCGACGATCTCCGCGCCCGCGCGGGCGTGCGTGAGGACGTCCTCGTGCACCAGGCTGGCCGCCCAGATCACGATGTCGGCCGCCCCGATCGCCGCGGCAGCACGGAGTGTCAGCAGGTCGGCCGCGCCGGGTCCGGCGCCGACGAACCACACCTTGGCACGGGTCACAGGCGGCCTCCTCGGTGCGTCCGTCGAGCGGGTACGACGAGGGTGGAGAGGTACGACGCGGGGCCGGTCACGTCGGCGGCGGGGCGGACGTGCTCGTCGGGCAGACCGAGGTGGGCGCCGTACACCGCGTCGTCGAGCCGGCCCGCCTGCTCGACCGCGGCCAGGACTTCGGGCAGCTGCCGACCGCCCTTGTACGCGACGACCGTGTCGAGCGTCCGCAGCGCCTCGCGGAACCGGTCGATGCCGGCCGTGAGCGGAAACAACGCGAGCGTCTCGGTGCCCTCACAGAGCACGGTGCCGCTGCGGGCCGCGAGGTCCTGCATGGCGGTGATGCCGGGGACTGTGTCCACGCACAGGTCCGGCACCTTGGCCCGCACCGTCTGCGCCAGATAGGTGAAGGTGGAGTAGATGTTCGGGTCGCCGAGGGTGGCGAACGCGACCGTGGTGGCTCCGCCGTCGTACGCCGCCACTGCCGTGTCGGCCGCGGTGTCCCAGGCCGCCTCGCGTCGGGGGGTGGTTCCGCCCCGGTCGTTCAGGGCGAACACCGCGCGCTGGATGCGGCCGTGGTCGACGTGGGCCCGGACCGTCGCTTCGGCCCGGCCCTGCTCGTCGGGGGCCATCACGGGGACGAGTACGACGTCGGCCTGGCGGAGGACGCGAACCGCCTTGAGGGTAAGGAGTTCGGGGTCGCCCGGTCCGACGCCGACGCCGACCAGCCGTCTCATGCCGTCACTCCCGCCGCGAGGTCGGGTGCGGTGGCCGCGGCCGCGACGAAGCGGCGAGCGATCTGTGGGTGGGCCGCCCAGTGCAGGTGGACGTACGACGCGTGGACATTGCCGCGCACGAAGCCTTCCCGCCGGTCGCCGATCCGCCAGGCGGGCGCGGCGTCGTGGCCCGCGCTCTGATCGGAACCGTCAGGGGCACCGTGACTCGACCCACAGCTGGGCTCGACGCTCGTGCGGTGGAACTCGTGGCCGTGTACGACCGTCCCGGCACTGCCGAGGACCGAGTCGGTCGCGGCGACAGCCTCGCGGTAGCCCAGCGTGAGCCGTCCGGTCATCCGCGCCCGCGCGCCGAGGACGCCGCACATCGGGTGCCCGTCCAGCTCCCGGGTGAGGTAGAGGAGCCCGGCGCACTCGGCGGAGACGGGCGCCCCACTGGTGGCGAGCGCGGCGACTTGGGCGCGGAGCGGCGCGTTGGCCGACAGCGCCTCGGCGTACATCTCCGGGAAGCCGCCGCCGATCACGAGGCCACGGGTCCCCGCCGGCAACGCTTCGTCGCGCAGCGGGTCGAACGTCGCGACCGTCGCCCCCGCGGCGGTGAGGAGTTCGGCGGTCTCGGCGTACGAGAACGTGAACGCCGGTCCGCCCGCGACGGCGACCACCGGCGGCAACCACCTCGACTTGTCAGAGGTTTCGCGTCCTCTATGACGAGAAACCTCTGACACGTCGTCGGGCGTCCACGGCGACGTCGCAAGCGATCCGGCCGTGCGGGCAAGAGCGAGCAGGGCGTCGAGGTCCAGCGCCCCGGCGACCAATGCGCCGAGCCGTTCGACGGTGGCCACCGCGTCGGGTGCGCGTTCGGCCACCGGCACGAGACCGAGGTGCCGCGCGGGCGTGGCCACGGCGTCGTCGCGCCGGAGGGCTCCGAGGACAGGCACCCCGAGGTCGGCCAGCGCCGTCCGCAGGATCTCCTCGTGCCGCGCCGAACCAACCCGGTTGAGCACCACGCCGCCGAGCCGGACCCGGGTGTCGTACGCCGCGAAGCCGGACACGAGCGCCGCGACCGAACGTCCCTGCGCGGTGGCGTCGACGACCAGGACGACGGGGGCGTCGAGCAGTCGCGCGACGTGGGCCGTCGACCCGTACGACGTGCTGCCCCGGCCGTCGTACATCCCCATCACGCCCTCGACGACAGCGACGTCGGCAGCCCGCGCGCCGTGCAGGAACAGCGATGCGACCAGGTCCTCGCCGCACAGCACCGGGTCGAGGTTGCGACCCGGGAGCCCGGTGGCGAGCGCGTGGTAGCCGGGATCGATGTAGTCAGGGCCGACCTTGTGTGGCGAGACGCGCAGGCCTCGCGACCGCAGCGCCGCCATCACTCCGGTGGCGACCGTGGTCTTGCCGTGCCCGGACGCGGGCGCGGCGAGGACGAGGCGCGGGACGTTCACTGGGCTCATCGGGCTCACTGGGCTCACCACTCGATTCCCCGCTGGCCCTTCTGCCCGACATCCATCGGGTGCTTGACCTTGGTCATCGAAGTGACGAGGTCGGCGGCCTCGACGAGTGCGGGCGCGGCGTTCCGCCCGGTGATGACGACGTGCTGGTCGCCCGGCCGGTCGCGCAGCGTGGCAACGACATCCTCGACATCCACCCAGCCCCACGTCATCGGGTAGGTGAACTCGTCCAGCACATACAGGCGATAGGTCTGCGCCGCGAGGTCGCGCTTGACCTGCTCCCACCCCTCGCGCGCGTCGGCGGCGTGCCCGGAGTCTGGACCGCTCTCGGTGCCCGGACGCTGGATCCACGACCAACCGGCGCCCATCTTGTGCCAGGTGACCGGCCCGCCTTCGCCGGTCTGCTCGTGCACCCGGCCGAGCGCCCGGAGCGCGGCCTCCTCGCCGACCTTCCACTTGGCACTCTTGACGAACTGGAACACCCCGATCGGCCAACCCTGGTTCCACCCTCGCAGCGCGAGGCCGAACGCCGCGGTCGACTTGCCCTTCATCTCGCCGGTGTGGACGACGACGAGCGGACGGTTGCGGCGTTGCCGGGTGGTCAGTCCGTCGTCCGGGACGGTGGTCGGTTTGCCCTGGGGCATCAGGCCACCTCCGTCCGCGCGTCGGTGGACGTACGTGCACGGACCGATGCGGCGAGTGGGCCCGCGGCGAGTTCGTCGATCCGCAGTAGCTCACCCTCCAGCGCGTGGGCCAGCTGGCCGGCAAGGCCGAGGCGTACCGGACCGGACTCGCAGTCCACCACGACCGACGCGATTCCGGCTGCGGCGACCAGGCCCGCGGCCTGCCGAGCCCGGGCCAGGTGGTCGGTGCCGCGGGCGCCCGTCGCCCGGCCGTCGGTGACGACGACGAGCAGCGGGCGGCGGCGCGGGTCGCGGAGGCGCTCGGTACGCAGGACCTCGTGGGCGCGCAGCAACCCCGTGGCGAGTGGGGTACGCCCGCCGGTCGGCAACGCGGACAGCCGGGCGGCCGCGGCCTCGACCGACGAGGTGGGCGGCAGCGCGAGGGTCGCGTCGTCGCCGCGGAAGGTGACGAGGCCGACCTTGTCGCGGCGTTGGTACGCGTCGAGGAGCAGGCTGAGCACCGCGCCCTTCACGGCCGACATCCGAGCCCGGGCCGCCATCGAGCCGCTGGCGTCGACCACGAACAGGATCAGGTTGGACTCGCGTCCCTCGTACCGCGCCTCGCGCAGGTCCTCCTTGCGCAGGGCGAGGCCGCCGGGCGCGCTGCGACCGCGGGCGATCTGGTGCGGTGCGGCCGCCACGAAGGTGGCGGGCAGGTGCAACCGCGTCACGGCGCCGCGCGGAACGCCCGCCCGGGTCACCCTGCCGGACTGCGTTTGTGCCCGGGACCGCCGGCCCGCCGCGCCACTGCCACGGCCCGGCACCTCGAGCCGGCGGGCCCGGAACGGTGCGTCCGGTGCCGCTGCGGGCCGGTCCGCGACTGGGTCGGACGCTGGGCCAGATGCCGGGCCGGTGCGCGGCGCCCCGTCGGCGTCCTCGGAAGCGTCGGCGTCGGCTTCCTGCGGCGGCGCGTCCGCTGGACCTTCGGCGCCCTGTTCGCTGCCGCCACCGGGTCCGTCGTCGTGTGGGCCGTCGTCGTGTGGGCCGTTGTCGTGGGGCCGTTGTCGTTTGGCCCGTTGTCGTTTGGCCCGTCGTCGTTTGGCCCGTTGTCGTTTGGCCCATCGTCGCCCTCGTGCCGTCCGGCCTCCAGCGCCTCGTCGAGCTGGTCCTCGTCCAGACCGGGCGCGTCGAACGGGTCGCGCCGCCGCCGGTGCGGCAGTGCCAGCCGGGCTGCGACGCGTACGTCATCGGAGGTCACCTGGGTTCGCCCGGCCCACGCGGCATGGGCGATCGCGGTCCGTGCGGTAACGAGATCGGCGCGCAGTCCGTCGACGTCGAACGCCGCGCACACCGACGCGACCTGCCGCAGCGCGCTCTCGGGCAGCACCACGTCGGGCAATCGGCGCCGGGCCTCGGCGATCCGCCGCGCGAGGTCGGCCTCCGCCTCCGCCCAGCGGCCCACGAAACCTGCCGCGTCGGCCTCGTACGCGAGCCGCCGACGCACCACCTCCGACCGCGGCCCCACCTCGCGCGGTGCCGCCACCTCGACCGTCAGCCCGAACCGGTCCAGCAGCTGCGGCCGCAGCTCGCCCTCCTCGGGGTTCATCGTCCCGACGAGCAGGAACCGCGCCGCGTGTCGCACCGAGACACCTTCGCGTTCGACATACGACGTCCCCAACGCCGCGGCGTCCAGCAACAGGTCGACGAGGTGGTCGTGCAGCAGGTTGACCTCGTCGACGTACAGCACGCCGCGGTGCGCCGCCGCCAACAGCCCGGGCTCGTACGCCTTCACGCCCTCCGTCAACGCCCGCTCGAGGTCGAGCGCGCCGACCAGCCGGTCCTCACTCGCGCCGACCGGCAGCTCGACCAGCCGCGCCGCCCGCGTCGACGCCGCGACGTCCACCTCGTGCGGGCCGTCCGGGCAGGCCGGGTCGGGCGCCGCCGGGTCGCACGAGAACCGGCAGCCCGCGACCGTGTCGACCGGCGGCAGGATCGCGGCCAGCGCGCGCACCATCGTCGACTTCGCGGTGCCCTTCTCGCCGCGGACCAGTACGCCACCGACAGCAGGCGACACGGCGTTGAGGACCAGCGCGAGCCGCAGGTCGTCCATGCCGACGACCGCACTGAACGGGAACACCGACGCCCTCATGCGTCTCCCTCCAGGTCGCCCTCGAGCTCGAGGTACGTCGTCCGCAGCCGCTCCAGCGTCTCCGCCTTCGGCTCGGCCCACAGCTCGCGGTCGGCGGCCTCGAGCAACCGCTCGGCGATGCCGCGCAGCGCCCACGGGTTCGAGGCCCGCATGAAGTCGCTGACCTGTTCGTCGAAGACGTACGCCGCCGCGAGTTGTTCGTACATCCAGTCGTCCACCACCCCGGCGGTCGCGTCGTACCCGAAGAGGTAGTCGACGGTGGCGGCCATTTCGAACGCGCCCTTGTAGCCGTGCCGCTGCATCGCCGACACCCAGCGCGGGTTGACGACCCGGGCGCGGAACACCCGCTTGGTCTCCTCCGCGAGCGTGCGGGTGCGCACCTGGTCGGGCACCGCGGAGTCGCCGACGTACGCGGCCGGGTCGGTGCCCGTCAGGTGCCGCACCATCGCGACCATCCCGCCGTGGAACTGGAAGTAGTCGTCGGAGTCGACGATGTCGTGCTCGCGGGTGTCCTGGTTCTTCGCGGCCACGGAGATCCGGCGGAAGGCGGTCTCCATGTCGCCCCGCGCCTCGCGCCCGTCCAGCCCGCGGCCGTACGCGTACCCGCCCCACACCGCGTAGACCTCGGCCAGGTCGGCATCGGTCCGCCAGTTGCGGGCGTCGACCAGCGGCAGCAGTCCCGCGCCGTACGCACCCGGCTTGGACCCGAAGATCCGGGTCGTCGCGCGTCGCCGGTCACCGTGTGCCCGCTCGTCCTCGTCGGCGTGCGCGCGTACGAAGTTGTCGTCCGCCGGCTCATCGAGGTCGGCGACCGTGCGGATCGCGTCGTCGAGTAGCGCGACGACGTGTGGGAACGCGTCCCGGAAGAACCCGGAGATGCGTACCGTCACGTCGATCCGTGGCCGGCCGAGCTCCGGCAGCGGCACGACCTCGAAGCCGGTCACCCGCCGCGACGCGTCGTCCCACACCGGCCGGACGCCCAACAACGCCAGCACCTCGGCGATGTCGTCGCCCTGGGTACGCATCGCGGAGGTGCCCCACACGGTGAGGCCGACCGACCGCGGATGCTCGCCGGTGTCAGCGAGATGGCGCGCGATGAGCGAGTCCGCGAGTGCGACGCCGACGTCCCACGCGTTGCGGGACGGGATGGCCTTCGGGTCGATCGCGTAGAAGTTGCGCCCGGTCGGCAGCACGTTGACCAGCCCGCGGGTGGGCGAGCCCGACGGCCCGGCCGGCACGTACCGCCCGTCCAGCGCGTCCAGGACGTGGGTGACCTCGTCGGTGGTGCGTTCCAGCCGCGGGACCACCTCGGTGGCGGCGAAGTCGAGGACGCGTACGACGTCGGCAGGCGCAGCGCCCAGCACGTCCCTCGTCACCGGCGCCACCTTCTCCGGTGTCCAACCGAGCGTGTCCATGCCGAGCACCAGCCGCCGGGCCAGCGACTCCAGCAGGTCGACCGCGTCCGCACCGGTGTGGGCCGGCCCCTCGGCGAGCGCGGTCAGCGCGGCCGGCACGTCGACGCGTTCGCCGGGCGCCGCGAGCAGCGCCTTCTCGTCCAGCCCGTACGCGGCCGCCAGCGCTGCCCGCAGGCCCGGCAGCGCGGTGCGCCCGCCCCACACCTGCGTGGCGCGCAGTACCGCGAGCACGGTGTCGACCCGCTGCTCGCCGGCCGGCGCGGACCCGAGCACGTGCAGCCCGTCGCGGATCTGGACGTCCTTGACTTCGCAGAGGTACCCGTCGATGTGCAGCACGAAGTCGTCGAAGTCGCTCTCGCCGGGCTGGGCGTCGACGTGCAGGTCGTGATGCAGTTCGGCGGCCTGCACAAGCTCCCAGACCTGCGCCCGCAGCGTCGGCAGCTTGGCCGGGTCGAGGGCCTGCACTCCTGCGTACTCGTCCAGCAGTTGTTCGAGCTTCGCGATCTCGCCGTACGTGTCCGCCCGTGCCATCGGCGGGATCAGGTGGTCGACGACGGTCGCGTGCGCGCGCCGCTTGGCCTGCGTCCCCTCGCCCGGGTCGTTGACGATGAACGGGTAGACCAGCGGGAGGTCGCCGAGCACGGCGTCGGGCGCACACTCCGCCGACAGGCCGAGTCCCTTGCCAGGAAGCCATTCCAGCGTGCCGTGCTTGCCGAGGTGCACGACGGCGTCGGCGCCGAAGCTCTGGTCGAGCCACCGGTACGCCGCGAGGTAGTGGTGGCTCGGCGGCAGGTCGGGGTCGTGGTAGATCGCGACCGGGTTCTCGCCGAAGCCGCGCGGCGGCTGGATCGCGAGCACGACGTTGCCGAACCGGAGCGCCGCCAGCACGATCTCGGCCTCGTCGCCGGTCCCGTTGACATAGAGCGAGCCGGGCGGCTCCCCCCAGTGTGTGCGGACGGACTCGCGCAGCTGGGGCGGCAGCGCGGAGAACCAGCGCTGGTAGTCCGCGAGCGGGACCCGCAACGGCGCGGCTGCGAGCTGCTCCTCGGTCAACCACTCGACGTCGTGTCCGCCCGCGGCGATCAGCCGGTGGATGAGGGCGTCGCCCTCTTCGGGAAAGCCGTCCGCGCCCAGGTCGTAGCCGGCCTCGCGCAGCGCCCGCAGCAGGACGACCGCCGAGGCGGGCGTGTCGAGTCCGACCGCGTTGCCGACCCGGGCGTGCTTGGTGGGGTACGACGACAGCACGACCGCGAGCCGCTTGTCCGCGTTCGGGACGTGCCGCAGCCGGGCGTGCCGCACCGCGATCCCCGCGACCCGCGCGGCGCGTTCGCGGTCGGCGACGTAGACGGGTACGTCGTCGGGACCCGTTTCCTTGAAGGAAAAGGGCACCGAGATCAGCCGCCCGTCGAACTCCGGGATCGCCACCTGCATCGCGGCGTCCATCGGGGTGAGGGCGGCGTCGGACTCCTGCCAGGTGTCGCGCGCGGACGTGAGGCAGAGCCCCTGCACCACCGCCACGTCGAGGGCCGCCAGCGCGCCGACGTCCCACGCGTCCTCGTCGCCGCCGGCCGTGACGTCGGACGCGGTCGCGCCGCCCGCCGCGAGCACCGTGACGACGAGCGCGTCGACGTCCCGGAGCAGGTCGTAGACGGCCGCGTCGGCGGCGCGCAGCGAGCCGCAGAAGACAGGGACGGCGTTCGCCCCGGCCGCCTCGACGGCGTCGGCGAGCGTGTCGACGAAGCCGGTGTTCCCCGACACCGCGTGCGCGCGGTAGAAGACGATGCCCACGCTCGGCCGGTCGGCGCGCCGCTCGCGGGTGCCGTGCACGCCGTAGGCCGGCAGTTGGACGGGCGGCTCGAACCCGTCGCCGGTCAGCCGGACGGAGTCGGAGAGGAACGCCGCGAGCTGGCCGAGGTTTTCCGGCCCGCCCTCGCGCAGGTACGCCAACGTCTCCGTCGCCACACCGCCGGGCACTGTCGACAGGCCCATCAGCTCCGCGTCCGGCGTGGCCTCGCCGCCGAGCACCACGACCGGCAGGCCGGAGCCGAGCACGGCGTCCAGCCCGTCCTCCCACGTCCGCCGCCCGCCGAGCAGCCGGACGACCACGCACCACGCGCCGTCCAGCAGGGCCGGCACGGCCGCGGCTGCGGTGCGGGCCGGGTTCGCGGTCCGCCAGCCGGCGCCGCTCGCCTTCGCGGCCAGCAGATCCGTATCGGCGGTCGACAGCAGGACGATCACAGCTGGGCACCTCCGGGCGCGCCTGGTGGGACGAAGGGCAGACCCGCTGGCGCACCCTGCTCGAGCAACCGGTCCAGCGCGTCGGTGTCGAGGTGGTCGGCCACGAGGTCGCCGAGCGCGTCGAGCCGGCGTTCGCGTACGTCGGCGAAGGAGACGTCGTCGGCCGGGGCGAACCGCCGGCCGGCCTCCCTGGCCACGTCGCGCAGGAACGCCCGCCGGAAGCCGTCGTTCTCGAACGCGCCGTGCCAGGTCGTACCCCGGACCGCGCCGACCGCGCACCCGTCGAGGAACGGTTCGCCGCCCTCGGCCGTGACCACGCCGTGGTGGATCTCGTACCCCTCGACGGTTTCGCCGTACACGGAACCGCGCGGGAGTCCGAGCACCTTCTCCACGCAGAACCGTACGACCGCCGGCAGCAGACCGAGCCCGCGCACGACACCGGCACCGCTCTCGACGTCATCGTGGATCTCGCGGGCGAGCATCTGGTAGCCGCCGCAGACGCCGAGCACCGGCCGGCCCTCCGCGGCTCGGCGCCGGACCGCGTCCGCGAGGCCGCGTTCGCGCAGCCAGGCCAGGTCGGAGACCGTCGCGCGCGAGCCCGGGAGCACCACGAGGTCGGCGTCGGCAAGGTCTTCCGGTCGGGTGACGAACCGCACGAGCACGCCGGGCTCGGCGGCGAGCGCGTCCAGGTCGGTGAAGTTGCTGATCCGCGGGAAGCGCACCACCCCGACCCGCAGCACGTCCTCGCCGCGCGGTGCGCCCGAGGCGTCCACGTCGAGCAGCCGGCGTTCCAGGTCGAGGGAGTCCTCGACGTCGAGCCAGAGCCCGGGCAGCCACGGCAGCACGCCGAGGACCGGCCGGCCCGTGAGCCGGTGCAGCATGTCCAGCCCGGGCTGGAGCAGCGCCGGATCCCCGCGGAACTTGTTCACGACGAACCCCGCGACGAGCGCCTGGTCCTCGGCGTCGAGCAACGCGAGTGTGCCGAACATCGACGCGAGCACGCCACCCCGGTCGATGTCGCCGACCACCACGACCGGGAGATCCGCGGCCCGGGCAAGACCCATGTTCGCGATGTCGCGGGCCCGTAGGTTGATCTCCGTCGGGCTGCCGGCGCCCTCGCAGACCACGACGTCGTAGCGGCCGCGCAGGTCGGCGAGGCTATCGAGCACGGCGACCTTCAGCCGGGCCTTCAAGTCGCGGTACGACATCGCGTCGACCTCGCCGACCGGGCGCCCGCGCAGCACCACCTGGCTGCGTCGGTCACTGCCCGGCTTGAGCAGGACCGGGTTCATCGCGCCCTCGGGCTCGACCCGCGCGGCGGCCGCCTGCATCGCCTGGGCCCGCCCGATCTCGGCGCCGTCGCGGGTGACCATGGAGTTCAGCGACATGTTCTGCGCCTTGAACGGCGCGACCTTCACCCCCCGGCGGGCCAGCCAACGGCACAGGCCCGCGGTGACGACGGTCTTGCCCGCGTCCGACGTCGTACCCGCGACGAGCAGCGCCCCACTCATGTCGCCGCCGTTCTCTTCGACATACGGGACGTACGCGCCGCACGGAGCCAACTGGCACCAGCCGCAAGCGCGACCGACGCGACGCCGACGGCCCGCGAGAGCCGCACGGCTCGCGCGATGTCCCCGGGCGCCGGCGGCGGACCGTCGCCCAGCAGGCCGCGCTCCTCGACGCGCGAGCCGTACACGTTCGTACCGCCCAGCCGAACGCCGAGCGCGCCGGCGAACGCGGCCTCGCAGCGACCCGCGTTCGGGCTCGGGTGGTCGGCGCCGTCGCGCCGCATCGTGCGCAGCGCCACCGCCGGACTCCCGCCGATCAACGGAGCGAGCGCCGCCGCCAGCAGCCCGGTGAGTCGGGCCGGCAGCAGGTTGGCCACGTCGTCGAGCCGGGCAGCAGCCCAGCCGAACCGCTCGTGGCGTTCGTTGTGGTGCCCGACCATCGCGTCGAGCGTGTTCACCGCGCGGTACGCCAGCAGCCCGGGCACGCCGGCGACGGCGCCCCAGAACAACGGCGCGACCACCGCGTCGGAGGTGTTCTCGGCCACGGACTCCACCGTCGCCCGGGCCAGCCCACTCTTGTCCAATGCCGACGGGTCGCGGCCACACAGGTGCGGCAACCGGTCCCGCGCTCCGGCCAGGTCGTCGCGCTCCAACAGGTCGCCCATCACCGCGCCCTCGCGCGCGAGAGAGGTGCCACCCAGGACGGTCCACGTGCTGAGTGCGACAATCGCGACCCGCAGAGGCAGTGGACGCACTACGCCTTCGGCAACCCTCGCCGCCACCGCCACGGCGCCGATACAGCCGACCGCGTACAGCACACCGCGGGCACGCGAGTCGGCCCACATCCGTGCCTCGACCGCGCCAGCCGTACGCCCGAACCCGGCAACGGGATGCCCGCGCCGCGGGTCGGCGAACACGGCGTCGAGACCCGCGCCGAGCACCAGTCCGAGCCAGAGCGCGGACCGCGCGCGGTTCACCGTCGTACGAAGGAAGCGGTGCGATCAGGCGGCGTCGCCTGCGAGGCGGGCAAAGCCCGCGGAACCAGGTCGAGCCTGGCGAGGGAGAGGGAACCCATACGCGATCAGACCTTCCTCGGGGTGTCCACGCCCCGGGTCAAGGAATCGACGGCTGGAGTCTCCTGGCTCCCGGATCGGCGCTCGCCTCAGCCTTCCCACCGCAAGCGGTCGTGGCCTCATGAGGTTCGCTCCCCGGTGACAGTGGCGGGACCGCGTTGGATTCGCACCGACTTCCTCCACTGCCGTCGACGAACGCGGGAAGCACACCACAGCCACACCCAGCGGTCAACCCGCCGCGCACGCCGGTGAGGCCCCTGCGTCATCCGGTGTGTGTCCGCGTCATCCGGTCTGTGCCCGCCGACTCCGCTCCAGACGGAAGCGGCGCGCTCCCTTGTGTAGTCCGGCGGCGGAGTGGAAAGGTACGCACCTGGAGGCGGACGACGCGCTGTCGAGCGTTGACTCCGTGTCCGCGCCATCTGCGGCGGTGCGAGGGAAACCGGTGAGAGTCCGGTGCGGTCGCGCCACTGTGACCGGGTCGTCTGTGCAACGAGAGGCGGCCTGGGAGTCAGAGCACTCAGCCGTCCGCAGCCACCCCGAACGGGACGCGCCATCCCCAGGGAGGTCCTCTCTCGTGCCTACGCTGACCGCCACCCCGCCGATTCCGCTGCGTGGCTTCCGGTACTGGCTTCTCGCCGTCGCGGGGCTGTTGTTGCTCGCCTATCTGGTCACGTTCGACCAGGGCGCGGTGTCGCAGTCCGGCCCCTACCTCCACGAACTGATGCACGACGGGCGGCACCTGCTCGGCGTGCCGTGCCACTGAGGGCGGGGACACGATGATCGGTTCGCTGTTCGTCCGCGGACTCCTGGTCGGGCTCCTCGCCGGCCTGCTCGCGGGCGGTTTCGCCTTCGCAGTCGGGGAACCCCAGGTCGACCATGCCATCGCACTCGAGGAAGCCGCTGCGGCGCAGGAGTCCGCCGGTCATGACCACGCGGCTGGCGAGGCCGACTCGACCGGGGCCGCGCCCCTGGTCAGCCGGACGGGGCAGAAGGGTGGCCTCTTCCTCGCTCTCGCCCTCTACGGTGCCGCGGTCGGCGGGCTGTTCGGGCTCGTCTACGCAGGGGTTCGTGGGCGGATCGCCAGACTTTCGGAGCCCGCACTCGCGATCGCCCTCGCTGCTGCGCTCTTCGTCGCGGTCGTCCTCGTGCCGTTCCTGAAATACCCCGCGAATCCTCCGGCGGTGGGAAATCCGGACACCATCGGGTCCCGCACCACGTTCTACCTGGTCATGCTCGCCGTCGGGTTGGCATCGTTGGGTACGGCCGCCTGGGCCGCGCGCTCCGTGCGCCGTAGTTCGCCGTCCTGGGCCCGGGCGCTCGCCGCGGCTGCGGGCTTCCTCGTACCCGTCGTCGTCGCGTTCCTCGCCCTGCCGACGGTCGACGAGGTGCCGACCGGCTTCCCTGCCAGCCTGTTGTGGGACTTCCGGATCGCCGCGCTCGGCACCCAGCTCGTGCTCTGGACCGGCCTCGGTGTG
The DNA here is from genome assembly GCA_963720325.1 of uncultured Actinomycetota bacterium. GTDB lineage: Bacteria > Actinomycetota > Actinomycetes > Propionibacteriales > Actinopolymorphaceae > Thermasporomyces. The sequence continues at coordinate 887,975 of CAVRFE010000002.1, forward strand.
GTCTTCGCGATCGTGTCCGAACGTGCCGTCAACCGGAGCCTGCCGCGGTCGGAGCGGCAGGAGTCGCCGGCGCCGGCCTGACCTAGGCCGACCTGTCCTGAGCTGACCTCACCAGACCAGACCTGACCAAGGGGCGCGGGATGCCGCTGCGGACGAGGACGCTGCTCCTCGTCCGGCACGGCACCACGTCGGCGGTACGACGGGCGGCGTTCCCGCTCGACGAGCCGCTCGACCCGAGCGCCCGATCCGCGGCCGCGGCAGCGACCCGGTCGCTCGGCCACAACGACGCGGCGTACGCCAGTCCCGCACGCGCCGCCGTCGAGACAGCCCGCGCACTCGGGACCGCGCCCGACATCGAGCCGGCACTGGCCGACTGTGATCCCGGACGCTGGGGCGGCCTGACTCTCACGGCGGTACAGGAGAGCGCGGCCGATGCGCTGGCCGACTGGCTCACGGATCCCGACGCCACTCCGCCCGGCGGCGAGAGCTTCACGGCGATGGGCCGGCGGGTCGGGGAGTGGCTCGACAGACAGGCGAGGTTGGACCCCGGCCGCGTCGTCGCCGTCACCCACGCCGCACCGATCAAGGCAGCGGTTGCCTACGTCCTCGGCCTCTCGCACGAGGCGACCACCCGGATGGACATCGCTCCGCTGTCCGTCGCCGAGGTCAGCGTCTGCGCCGGCCGCTGGCGTCTCGTGCGATGGAACTGCCGGTTGTAGGGCTTGGCCTGCGGGCCCCCCGCCGAGGCCACCGAGCGTCGGCAGGGAGCCGGCGGGCCAGGAGCATCCCGGTCGCCTTGGTTGTTCTTGGTCAGGCCACGCCCCGTTGCCAGGCACTGCACTCGAGAATTACGCCACCCTGCCGGTAGCACATCCGGATCTCGACCGGGCGGCCCTCCTCCAGGTTCCACGTCGTGGAATCGCAGTTGCCCGCTCCCGATGCGTTGACCGTGTATCCGAGACCGGAGTCGCCGCCGCGCCGGTAGTTCGCGTCGATGGACATCCCGTCCTTGTCGGCATCGCAGGCGAGAATCTTGTCGCCGTCGTGGTACCAGGCCACATTCCCACTCTTGGTGGTGATGAGCTGGTTGGAACCGGCCGAGGCCGAAGTTGCCACCGCGATGGTGCCGACACTCGCCAACACGAGGCTTGCGAGCAGGACTCCTACTCGTCGCGCTGTGGACCGCACTCTTACTCCTTCTGATTGATGTGGGTGCAGCATCGGTTGCTTGCGCTTGCTCAACCGTGGATCCAGTCCATCGGATCTGGGACCGGTCGAACATCGGGCCAAGGTCGAGAGGGCGAGGCAGATGAATCGACCTGCGGCTAGCGAACCTCGACCCAGGTCGGTAGCGCGCCGAGCGGAGCCTCGTCGACGGGCGACGTGCCGACGCCCATGTCAGCTCACCTCCCGGCGGATTCCGCGCACGAAGCCGATCAGCGTGGGGATGATGATCCAGAACGCCATCGACGTGGTGAGACGGGCGAGATCACCGGCGGACATGCTCTCCTGGATCAGGGGCGTGCTGTTGGTGTTCAGGTCGAACCACTCGGCCAGGAACTGTCCAGCGGAGCCAAGCTGGCTGACGAGAGTCCACAGGATCGTGGTCGACAGACAGACGACGATCGCGGCAGGAGCATTCAGCAGCAGCAGGGCCAGGGCGGTCCCGGTCGTGACCATCAGCAGGTTGATCCCGGTCCAGCCGAGCAGGGTGACCGGCGCGATCTCCCAGGTGGCCGGGACGTCCTGCACAGTCGCGACAACCGCCACGGCCGGCACCGCAACCAAGATGGCGAACGCCGAGGCGACCACGGCCGCGATCATCGTGGCCAGGGTCTTGGCGGCCAGCACCCGCCCGCGTCGCGGTTCGAGTGTGAACGTGGTGAGGACGGTCCGGTGGGACCATTCGCCGGTGATCGTCAGGATGCCGAGTACGGGCAGGAAGATGGCCAACCCGATACCGGCCGTTCCGATCACGGTCGAGAGGTCGGGGCCCGAGAAGACGCCGCGCCCGATGATGAACGCGAGAGTCAGGACGCCCAGAGATCCCGTCATGACCATGCCGCTGCGGGTGTCGACGAGCTTGCGCGCCTCGACCGAAAGGAGGCGAGGAAACGGAATCGGGTTCCCCGTGTGCTGGATGTCGCTCATGCTGCACTCCGATCGGCGTTCGCGGTGATGTCGAGGAACGTCTGCTCCAGGCCCCTGCCCTGGCTGAGTTCGTCGACCGTGCCCTGGGCGAGGACGCGGCCGCGGCCGATCATCACGATCTGGTTGGCGACCTGCTCCACCTCGTGCAGCAGGTGGGAGCTCAGCAGCACCGAGCATCCTGAGTCGGCGAGCTGGCGGAGTAGCCCGCGTATCCACTGGATGCCCTGCGGGTCGAGGCCGTTGGCGGGTTCGTCCAGGACGAGGGCCCTGGGCCGGCCGAGAAGTGCGTGCCCGATGCCCAGGCGCTGTCTCATTCCGAGCGAGTAGCCCCCGACGGGACGCCCGGCCTCGCGGCGGGTGAGTCCCACCTGGTCGAGGACCTGGTCGACCCGTGTACGCGGCAGACCGAGCAGCATCGCACCAAGGCTCAGGATCTCCCGACCAGTTCGGCCAGGATGCTGGGCTCCGGCGTCGAGCAGCGTGCCGACCTGGGCCCCCGGGCAGTCCAGGTCGGCGTACGGTCTGCCCAGCACGGTGGCCGCGCCGCACGTGGGCCGGGACAGCCCGACCAGGATGCGCATCAGCGTCGACTTGCCGGCGCCGTTGGGTCCGAGGAGGCCGGTGATGCCTCCTGGTTCGACGGTGAAGGACACGTCGTCCAGTGCCTTCACATTCTTGTAGAGCTTGCTGACTCTGCGGATCTCGATCACGGATCCAAGTCCACCGGACATGGCCGCGTCGATCATCGAACCCAGGTTGACGGATCAGGAGCGTGGGTCTAGGCGCGTGGCGCCAGGTCTAGACCTTGGGCCAGGTCGACGTCGACCGTGGTCGCCATGGGATGGCCGCGGCCGCGCTTAGGCTGTGAGTTGTGCTTGACCGTACGGGGAACCAGCCGCAGCTTGATCGGTTGGGCATCGCGCTGCGCTACCTGTGTGCCCTTGTGCCGATGCTGTTCTCCGCTGTCGTCCTTGGCGTCGTGGTCTCGAAGAACCATGATCGGCTTGGCTCCGCCTCGATCGACGTGACGCTCGGCGTGGTCGGGCTGGTTCTCATGGGGTGGCGGCGACGCTGGCCCTGGCAGATCGCGCTGGCGACGGCCCTGCTCACCATCGTCTCCACGACGGCGACCGGACCTGCCTACCTCGCGTACGTATCCCTGTGCGCGCATCGCCGCTGGCGCCAGTTCGTACCGGTCGCGGTCGTGGCGTGGCTGTGTCTGGCGGCACGGTCCAGCTGGCACGGCATCGACCAGGCGACCGCGGTCTCGACCGTCACCGGGACCGTCGTGCTCGGCGGGCTCACCGTCTTCGGCCTCTATCTTCGCGGGCGTCGTGAGCTTGCGATCTCGCAGCGGGTGGCGGCGCTGGCTGCCGAGCGTGTACAGCTGCAGCGGATCGAGCAGGCCAAGCTCGCCGAGCGCACCAAGATCGCCCACGAGATGCACGACGTACTCGCGCACCGGATCTCTCTGCTGACGATGCTGGCCGGCGGCCTTGCCTATCGGACGGACCTCACTCCGGACGAGACCCGCAAGACCGCGCTGGCGATCCAGGAGAGCGCACACCAGTCCCTGACCGAACTGCGCACCGTCCTCGGCACGCTACGGTCCGACGGCGCCCTCGAAGCACCACAGCCCACACTCGCGCAGGTGAACGCGTTGTTCGAGGAGGTGCGCGGTGCCGGCCAACAGGTCGAGGTCGACGACACGATCCACGACCGGGAACTGCTGCCGACACAGACCGGACGGCATGCGTACCGGATCGTGCAGGAGGCCCTGACCAACGCCCGCAAGCACGCACCGGGCAGCAGGGTGAAGGCGGAGCTCGGCGGGGGACCTGGTGCCGGCCTGTGCATCCGGGTGAGCAACCCGACCCCGTTCGGGACGCCCGCGGGCCCAGGAGTGCGGCTGGGTCTGGTCGGCCTTGCCGAACGCACCAGGATGGCTGGCGGAACTCTCAGCCACACCCTCTCCGACGGACGATTCGTCCTCGACGCCCGGCTGCCATGGGAGGCCTGACTGTGACCCGACTGGTGATCGTGGATGACGACCCGATGGTTCGCACGGGGCTGCGTCTCATCCTCGGCGGCGAGTCCGACCTCGAGCTGGTCGGCGAGGCGGACGACGGCCGGCAGGCCATGGAGGTGATCCGTACGGCGAGGCCAGAACCTCGTCCTGATGGACATCCGGATGCCTCACCAGGACGGGCTTGTCACCACCGAGCTGCTCCTGGCCCAACCCGATCCGCCCCGGATCCTTGTCCTCACGACGTTCGACGCCGACGACATGGTGCTTCGAGCGCTGAAACTCGGAGCGGACGGCTTCCTCCTCAAAGACACGCCGCCGCCGAAGATGATCGAGGCGATCCGCACGGTGGCCAGGGGCGAGCCAGTGTTGTCGCCGAGTATCACCCAGCAGGTGATCGCGGTGGCTACCGGCCGACACGAGTCCCGCCGACCCGAGGCCGAACGCGAACTGTCCAGCCTCACCGAGCGCGAGCGGGAGGTCGCGATCGAGGTGGCTCAGGGTGCCTCCAACGCCGAGATCGCCGAACGGCTGTACCTGAGCGTCGCCACGGTGAAGGCGAACATCACTCGGATCTTCACCAAGCTGGACACGGACAACCGGGTCCATGTCGCGATGAAGGTGCGTGACGCCGGTCTCCTGTGACCCCGCTCGTCGCTCTACTGGTGCAGCCCAAGGCCGATCATCCCAGCGGTCGAGAAGGCCCGGGGCCATCTGCGGAGACGGAGTGCCGCGGGGTAGGCGCCTCGTACCGACAAGACCACCCGTCCCGGATTGGCTCTGGAGCCCTCCACACACCGCGTCCTAGCATCGAACGTCCCACCTACTTCGCGGCTTCGGCGGGAAGGGGACTGTTAGGTATGTCCGAGCCGGTGCGACTAGCGGTTCTGAACTCGATGACCGGCGCGGACATTGCGGAGTCGGTCCTGCGGCAGCGGGACCTCGGTCTGGTCGACCTGGATCTCAAGGACAGCCTTTTCGGAAAGAACGTCCTGAGCCTCTCGGACAAAGAGGCACGACATGTCCGCACGCTTGCCGCGGACAACGGGATGAGTGTGTACTGCCTCTCGACGGGACTGTTCGGCGACTGGATCGAACGCGGCGAGGAACACTTTCGCCGCGAATACCTTCGCCCGATCGCGCAGGCGGTCGAGCTCGTCAGCATTCTGCAGCCCCAGATGGTGCGACTGCTCGCGCCGCAGATGGGAGAGCGGCCAGCCGACGTCGCCGCCGGCGAACATCTTGACCTGCACGCGCCGTGGCTTCTGGACCAATTTCGTGAGGCCATCAAAGCGCTGACGGCGACTGGTGTCAGGGTGACCGTCGAGAACGAGGTAAACGGCTGCGTGCTCGCGTCCGTCGACAACGTGGTCTCGTTCTTCACCGCCCTCGACATGGCGGATGATGTCGGGTTCACCTGGGACATCCAGAACATGTGGGCGCTCGGCACCTCTCCTTCGGTTGACGTCTATCGCCGGCTCCGGCCGCTGATCGTCTATGTCCACCTCAAAGGCGGGAGAGCGGGCATCGATGGGGCACTGCGCTGGCGTTCGCCGCTTCGACAGGCGACGTGGCCCGTGCGTGAAGTACTTGCCGAGGTGACGCGCGATGGCCTCAGCCCGGTCGTGTGTCTCAATCCGAGCCATGGGGCTGCTCCTCCCGGATACGACCGGATGGCAGAGGTGGACGACGACGTTCGGTTTGTTCGAGCACTCCTGAGCGAGCAGGAGTCGAGATGATCGAGGGACACGGGACTGAACGCCGGTTGCGTGCTGGCGTGGTCGGTATCGGTTCGCACTGCCGTCGCAACATTCTCCCGGCGACCCGACACGTGCCCTTGGACCTCGTGGCCTTCTGCGACGTCGACGTCCCCACGGCAACACGTATGGCTCCCGGATACGGCGTCCCGTCGGTCTATCAACACCTCGGGGACATGCTCGCCGGTGAGAGTCTCGATGTGGTGTTGCTTGTCGTGGGTCCCCGTCAGCATCCGGCGCTGGCCCGCGAAGCGTTGGAGGCTGGCGTCCACGTGTGGATGGAGAAGCCACCTGGCGTGCGCGTCACCGATGTGCTGGACATCCAGGCCGCGCAGAAGGACCGCGTCGTAGTGGTCGGGTTCAAGAAGGCATTCATGCCAGCAACCCGCAAAATGGTCGAGATCTTCGGGTCCGACGACCACGGCCCGCTGCGGTCGATGGCGGCCATCTACCCGCTCGATATCCCTGAGGACGGCAGGCGGGTCCTGTCCGAAGGTCTGCCGAACCGATGGTCGGACTGTTGCCATCCGCTTGCCGTCATGACGTCCGTGGGCGGGCCTGTCGGGGCTGTCACCGTGCATCGCGCCGCCCTTGGTGGAGGCGTGTGCGTACTGGAGTTCGTGTCCGGTGCTGTCGGGACTCTCCACCTGGCCAGTGGCGCGGCGTCCTCGCAACCGCTGGAGCGCTACGAGTTCTTCGGAAACACCTGCCATGCCGCGATCGAGAACGGCATGCGGGTGACTTTCCAGCGTGGGATTCCCTTCCGTTATGGAGAGACGACCACCTACGCACCGCCAGGTCTGGAGCACGGCGCGATTGTCTGGGAAGCCCAGAACATGCTGGCCACTCTGGAAAACCAGCCGCTCTTCACCCAGGGAATCGTCGGCTCCCTCGAGCACTTCTGCGCCTGCGTACTGGATGGCCGGCCAGCCGGCCTGGGCGACACCTCCACCGCACTGCACCTGATGCAGATATACGAGGCCGGGCTTCTCTCGGGCGGCGAGCGGATCGAGCTCGCCGTCGGTTGATCCAGGCGTCGGAGGAGGTCTGCCCACTCCAGCGGGCAGACCTCCCACAACCAGTGAGGACGAGCCGTCAGCAGGACCGAACTCCAGGCCTACCCGACACAGATCGCCTGGGCGGCGATGCTGTCCCAGAACAGCGGTGTCGCGGAGTTCTCCCTGGCGACCGCTACCACGTTTCCCTCGTAGGCTGGCCGGAGCTCCTGCAGGGTGACGTTGCCGGGGACGAAATTGGCGACCGACACGCCAATGCCTACGACCTGTCGTTGGAGCTGGCGCTGGTGGAAGGGGATCGAGTAGTCCCAGTACTTCGGGCACTTGACCGAGGCGACCTTCTGCGACTCAGAGGCACGCAGGTAGGACGGCTCGCCATAGACGACCTGGTACGCCCTCGGTGCATCGGCGCAGACGGCGTATGCCTTCAGACTCCACTGGTGCGCGTAGCCTTCGGGTGCCTCGTGCGCACGGGCTCGGGTGATGTCGCCGGGCCCGGACGCCCGCATCATCTGGATGCCGACCCCCTGCTCGCGCTTCGCGGTCGTCGGCCCGGCCGCCGCCGGTGTGCCCATGCGACCTGGCATCGTGAACCCGTCCGCGACCTTCATCTCGGCGGCGAACCGTGGACCTGCGAGCAACGACGACGTACCCGGCATCCGATGGCCGGCGACGATGAAACGGTTGGGTATGACAATCTTCGCCCCAGTTCCTAGTGCACGTTGGCCTTCCGGGCACCGCGCCAGCGTCTCTTGCATCGAGTTGGACGACCACGAAGTCCCGCCCGTGACGATGCGGTAGCCAGGGGGCGGGTCCGCACAGTAGGCGCTCGCCCTGATGTACCAGGAATTGGTTGTGCCCTTGTAGGTCTCGACCGCGGTGACCGTGTAGCCGGACCGCCCGCTCGACTCGTAGAACGGCGTGATCTGAGTGGGCACGACCTGACTGGCGGGCAGGCCTTCGATCGTCGCGCCGCCACCCAGGGCCCGCTTGCCGTACGGGCACTCCACGACTGCAGTCTTCACCGTGTCGGAGTTCGCCGGGGACACACCACTCACCCACTGGACTCCCTTGATCTTCGGCGCGGAGGCCGCCTCTGCCGGCTGCGCCGGTCCTACGAGTCCCACCCCGGAGACCAACGAGGTCGCCGCCGCGGCCGCGAGTCCGAGCCGCGCCATGATCCGAGCACCGGATCGCCTTGCCGGTCGGGTCGGAGCGACCTGATCCCTGGCCGGGACCGCTGTCGTTGTTGCCATTTCTCCTCCGTTCGAAGTTCCCGGACCGGGCTCGGGTTGGTACGGGCTGCGGCCTGAGCCCGGTTCTTTCCAGGTTCAGGTACGCCGCACAACGAGACGCGGTTCGCCGAGCGTGCGAACCGTCGCCAGGTCCGCGTACGTATCGACGACGTACGCCGCGGACTGCCGCGGCGCGTCATGGGCTACCGAAATGGCCCCTGGGGTGAGGAGGAGCCCGTGAACCGTTCGCGTCTGTCCCTTGCGGGAGTACTGGTCGCTGCCGTTGCCGTCGCGGCCACAGTGGCGGCACCGGCTGCGGCGATCCCGCCGGGAGGTCCGGGAGGTCCGGGTGGGCCAGACGGTCCTGGACCCCTGACGCCGGGGCAGCAGTGCCTCGAGCGGACCAGAGCCAAGAGCAGCTCGGTCGACCAGCGCACGACGTTCGGGGTGGAGAAGGTGCGTTACTCCTGGGACATCGAGCCCGGCTGTAGCGGGCTGCGGTTCACCGTCGCCGGGCAGCAGGTCGCGCCGAAGGGGAGCATGGAAGTCAGCGTGCCGACCAGCCGACACCTCTCGGTGCGCGGGTCCCTGTCAGGCACTGGTGGCGGCGAGTGGGGCCGGCAGTTCGTGCTCGCCGGGCGCTTCGTGTCCTACACCGTGGCAGGCGACGGAACGCTGGTGGCGCAGAGCACGGCGCTGTCGGGCACCACGGCCCACGACATCACGGCCAAGAAGGTCGCCGAGGCCGTCCGGCCCCAGTACCTCAGCAGGTTCAACGGGAAGGTGCTGGAGATCCACCGCATCCCGACCAACCGCAAGCTGACCGACCTGCCTCCGTGGCGGCACCTCGACCCGGCGGAGCCGACCGACAACCCGTCCGACGGTGCGCGTACGTGGGGGGATCTGCGCGGCATCAGCCATGCCAGCAACGGATCCACGGGCATCGCGGTCGCGGTCGGCCAGGAACGCGGCGCACACGTGGTGGCGCACGAGATGGGTCATGTGCTGCTGTCGGTCGGCGCTCCGGAGCTCCTCGACGACGCCGACAACCTGCGAGCGGCGCAGGCCTGGGCGCTCATCTTCGGCGGCGACACCAATCCCGTCGGCTGCGACAACGCGTACTCCCTCTCGAATGCCGACGAGTACTGGGCCGAGGGCGTGTCTGCGTTGTTCGACACGAAGGAGGCGTGCTCACCGCCCCCGGTGTTCGGCACGGAGTACACGCCTGCCTTCCTGCGGACGGAGAACAAGCTGCTGTACGACCTGCTCCGGCGCGTCTTCATCGCCGGGTGAGGGTCAGGGTGCGCGGGCCGGCTGCGGTACTGGGGTGCGGAACCGCAGCCGGCCCGCGAGCTCGCCTCACTCTGTGCCGAGAAGGCCTGACAGCAGGTCTCCGACCGGCTCGAGGACTTCGCCGACCGGTCCGTTCGAAGGCGGCGAGGTGTCGCCGTCGTCCTCCGGTGCTTCGTCCCCGCCGTCGGTGGGCGGCTCGTCGGAAGGCTCGTCAGGCTCCACCGGGCCGGGCTCGACGGGATCGGGCTCGACGGGATCAGGCTCGACGGGATCGGGCTCGACGGGATCGGGCTCAGCTGGCGGCTGGGTCGGACCCGGCTCGGCCGGCTTGGGCGCCGTGTCGTCGGTCCGATCCGGCCCAGGTTTCGGTCTCGTGGCCTCGTCTCGCTGAGAGGGCAGCGCGGCGGGGAGGGCGGGGACCGACCTGCGTGCCAGCCCCGAGTCGTCCTGCGCGGCGTTCTGCAGGCTGGTCGACGTCGTGCCGTTGGAGTCCTTCTCGGTTGCCGCAGACGCCCGACGTACGGGTTTGACGGCGACGGCAGGGTCCGGGGGACCCTTGACATCTGCCAGAACCTGTTGCGGCGCTGAGGCCACGCCCGGCGGCCGGAAGAATCCACCGGGAGAGGCCGCGGTGGTTCCGGCGAGGCTGAGGACCAAACCGATGGTGTACGTCGCGCACAGGCCGGTCACGAGATAGCCCACGCGGCGCACGACCTCGGCACGTCGACCGGTCGGGTCCACGAAGATCCGATCCTGGGAGAGTTGGCCTGGCGGGACGCGAGTCGCCAGCTGTGCGGCAACGCGTTGGAAGGCGGCTTCGGAGTTCGCGATGTCCTGTTCTTCTGCAGCGCGGACTTCTACCTGATCTGGTGTCGACATGCGAACTCTTCCTGCGAACCTAATGAGTCTTTGGCAGTGTGTGATCTCGTCGCGCGCAGCGGAGGTCGGTGGCTACGAGCTTGCGGCGCGGAGCATGCTCTCGGCCTCGTCGGCGAGTTGCGGGCCGAGTTCTTCGACGCGGTCATCCAGCTCCGCGGTGACGTTCGCCAAAGCGACGTCGTGCTGGATCGAGATCCTCATCAGCCTGGAGTGCAGTCGCTCCAGCCCTTCGCGGAGTGGTTCGTCGTGGTCCAGGCCGGCGGTGGCGTCGAGGTACTCCTTCATCGCCTTCCGCCGCTGCGTGGCAAGGCGGCTCTCGTGCGCGGTGAGTTCCTTGAATCGTTGGAGTCGGGGATGGTGGTCGTCCACGACTGTCCCCCTTCGAGGTCTTTTGCCGGTGCGCCTCGTCCCGGCGGAAGAGGTGCCTCCGAACGGCCGCAGTGCGGGCAGCCCCTCTTCGCGTGCGCGCACAGGTGCCGCGATCGGACAGTGGACTTCGTCAGGAGTGGAGACCGAGGGACGACGCATGCTTGCCCCGCCGCGTCGTTCAAGCCGTTGCATGTGGCCTCTCGAGCGATGGTTGTCGCCTCGAGCCTCGGCCTAAGGTAAGAATGCGCCCGATCGTGCGAGATAACACCCCCCGAATGGGTCCACCTGCACATCAATATTCCGCAGACCACCCCTCGTGGCGAAGCGTCAGGTTCAAGGCTCCGGCGAGGGTGACGGGCCAAATGGCGGTGCAGCTGAGTGGAAATTCGAATTGTCCTTCAGCGTCCGATTCTCGATGGGGCTGCTGCGGTATCCCCATTCGTCGCCGTGCAGGAGTAGTTCCGTCAACGTGCCGTCCTCATCGACGGCTTGCGCGAGGTAGGCGTCGGAGCCGCCGAAGAGGGTCGATCCGCTGATTCCAATCGCGAGGATCTCGAACCACGCGTCGGCAAACTTGATCGTCATGCCCGGCCGGATGTCCTCTGCACGAATGTGACTGTTCATTCCGCGTACGACCCGTCGTTGCTTGGGCGTTGATGATTGGTCCGTCCGGACCTGGGTGCCCGTTGGGCGGTGGCCCGGTGCGCACTCCCGCACCAACCGCGAGGAGGCGGGTTAATTCGCTAGGCGTGTTCGGCGAATTCGTCCAGAACCTCATCGCCAGAAGGCGGTTCTGCAGGAGGCATAGAGGATCCTCTGGTCGGTATTTCACGTCCCGGACCCGCAATCAACTGACACTTGAGACGGCGAGAGAGCCTGGTCGCCACGAGTCGCTGGCGGAGCAATTCATCACACTTTCGTCCCACCGTACACCATGCATACAAGTTGGCGGCGTTTGGAGCGAACGACGCGCAAAGGATAGCGGTACGGCCCAAATGGTTCGTTTCCCGTTCCAACGATCAGGCCATGGTGTTCAGTTTCCCCGTTGATGGCCGAGCGTCGGGTGGGGCGATGGGCTCGGCCATTCCTCAGCGGCCGGTTGGGGCGCGGCGATGTCGACGGATACCGCGTTGGCGCTCGGGATCCTCGCCCTCGTGGGTCCGCGCGTTCAGGTTCGCCTGCGTGCCTTCATGCTCACGGTCTTCGTCGTCGACGACATCGTTCTCGTTCGGGGTGATCGCATTCGCCTACTCCGAGCGCATCGTGGTACCCGCCCTGCTGGTCGCGCTGGGCGGCCCGAGTGGCCGAGGACATCGACTCCGCCGACCTCAGCGAGGTGTCCGGCACGCCGACGTTCTTCATCAACGGCCGGCGGCACCACGGCGCTTATGACATCGCGGCACTCTCGACCGCGGTACGGCTGGCCCGGATACGGGCAGGGATAGCCTCGTAGACGAGTGAGGGGAGCGAAGTCCCCGGGCAAAGGTGGTGGAAATGGGCCCGTATGTTCCGCCGGAGATCACTGCCGATGATCACGTCTACGGCCCGCAGGACGCTCCGACCACGGTCGTCGAGTACGGGGACTACGAGTGCCCCTACTGCCGCGGCGCGTTCCGTGACGTTCATCTGCTGCTGGATCGCTACCCGGGCCAGGTGCGGTTCGCCTTCCGCAACTTTCCCATTTCGCAACTGCACCCCCACGCAGTGCAGGCGGCCGAAGCCGCCGAGGCCGCGGCCGCGCAAGGCAGGTTCTGGCAGATGTACGAACTGTTGCTGCAACCGGACGCACACCTCGACACCGAGTACCTGGTCGGATACGCCCGCCAACTCGACCTCGACCTCGACCGGTTCCGCCGAGATCTCGACGAACACACCTACACCACGCGGATCGACCACGACGTCGCGACCGGTCGAGCCAACCACGTGAACTCCACTCCGAAGTTCTACGTCAACGGCGTACGCATCGACGGCAAGGTGCCGCTGGAAGGCTTGTCAGATGCTGTCCGCGCGGCGGTGACAGCGAGGCACAACAGTCCGGGCTGAGGGCGTCGGTCGGTGACTCCGGCCCCGTCCGTGCACGCAAGCGCTGCCGTGTCCGCCGCACCACTTCGGCCCCGAAGTCCCTGCCATGGTTGGGCGCACGCGTCCCTCTTCTCATCACCGGTGACCGGGATCGGCGCGAGGCCCCGCATCCGGCGCACATCCGTTGACACCGGTTTGGCGTGGTCGTAGCGTCCTGCGTGGAAACGGTTTTCCGCCATCTGGAATTTCGGATCGTTGTGGCGTCGGCTCCGGTCGTGGCCCGCATGTGTGCGTTCCAGTACCCAGCCCGGGGGAGGATCACGATGCGTCGGAACGTGTCCCGCCAGCAGTTCCTCCGGCTGTCCGGAGCCGTGGCGGCCGCATCGCTCCTGCACGGTTGCGGCTTCCTCTCGACCCGTCCCGGCGACGGCGACGGCGCCAGTTCGTCGCGGCGGAAGGGCAAGGAGGCACCCGCGCTTGCCGCGCGGGTCAGGAACGGAACTCTGCCACCGGTGCGCAAGCGGTTGCCCAGGAACCCGCTGGTCGTCAAGCCGCACGACCGGATCGGCAGCTACGGAGGCACCTGGCGGACTGCCCTGCTCGGCGCCGCCGACACCGCCTGGCTGGGCCGCACGGTCGCCTACGACCGGATCGTGCACTGGGACCTGGGTTGGGAGAACATCGTCCCCAACGTGGCGGAGTCGTTCGAAGCCTCACCCGACGCGACGACGTACACGTTCAAGCTGCGCGACGGGATGCGGTGGTCGGACGGCAAGCCGTTCAGCTCGGCGGACGTCATGTTCTGGTACGACGCGATCTTCTCCAACACCGCGCTGACCCCGGCGAAGCCGACCTACCTGCAAGCGAGGGAGGCGCCGGTGGTGGTCGAGGCACCAGATGCCAGCACGGTCCGCTTCACGTTCACGCACCCGAACGGGCTCTTTCTGCAGTGGCTGGCGACCTACGACACCGGCTTCGACCTCGTACCGAAGCACTACCTCTCGCAGTTTCACAAGGACTTCAATCCCGACGTCGACACCCTGGTGGCGAAGGAGAAGGCCTCGGACTGGGTCGAACTGTTCGCCCAGAAGAACGATCTTTGGGCCAATCCGGAGCGGCCACGCCTGCATGGCTGGATTCCCAAGAATGCCATCGGCGACGGCGACCGGCTCACCTTCGAACGCAACCCCTACTACTTCAAGGTGGACCCCGACGGCAGCCAGCTTCCCTACCTCGACGAGATCGACTACAGCATCGTCAGCCAGGAGGAGGTGATTCTCCTGCGTGCATCCGACGGAGACTTCGACTACCACAGCAGGCACATCAACATCTCCCGGAACAAGCCCGTCCTGGCGAAGGGGCGGGAGCAGGGCGACTTCGCGCTCATGGAGATGTCCACCGCCAGCATGAACACGATGGTGATCTGTATCAACCTGACCCATCGTGATCCCACCCGGCGGGCGATGTTCCAGGACAAGGACTTCCGGGTCGCGCTCTCCCACGCGATCGACCGCGAGGAGATCATCAAGGTCGTCTTCAACGGCCAGGGAGAGCCATGGCAGACCGCGCCGAGGCCGGAGGCACCGTTCTACAAGTCCTCGGACATGGCAAAGCAGTTCACCGAGTTCGACACCGCGAAGGCGAACGACCTCCTCGACCAGCTGGGTCTCGACCGGCGTAACGGCGACGGCATCCGACTCGACCGCGACGGCCGGCCGATCGCGATCACCGCGCTGGCGCAGACCCGGTACTTCGAGATGGTCGACGCGCTCGAGCTGATCGCCGGGCACTGGGAGAAGGTGGGCATCCGGCTGAACGTCTCCAATGTGGACGGTACGTTGCTCGACACCCGGGTGGAGTCGAACGACTTCGACATCGCCGTGGACACCGGCGAGTACGGCTATCTGGACGCCATCGTCGACCCCCGCTACTTCTTCCCCTCGTACCTGTCCGGAGCCTCGTACGCACCCTTGTGGTACCGCTGGTACGTCGGTGAGAAGCCGAACGAGGAGCCACCGGAGGCGATGCGCCGGCAGATGTCGCTCTATCGCAACGAGCTGCAGGCCGAGAAGGACGCCGAGGGGCAGTACAAGGTCATGGCGCAGATCGTCGAGATCGCGCGCGACGAGTTCTGGACGATGGGCATCAGCCTGCCGCCGCCCTCGTACGGCATCGTCCGGAACGACTTCCACAACGTGCCGACATCGATGTGGGAGGCGTCGAGGTACCCGACTCCGGGCCCGTCGATGCCGTGCCAGTGGTTCACCGAACGAACGTCCTGACCCTTCGGAGCCGACGACATGACCGATGGAACCAGCGACTCCCGCGAGATCAGCGACGGACAGATCCTCGTGGAGCTCAACAAGGCACAACTCGTGATGCTGGACGAGGAGGGACTCCTCGACGCCGGCCTGGTACGCCGCCTCGCAAACGCGCTGGCGGCCATCGAGCCGGACTGGCCCGGACACTCCGGCGACTACCTCGCGATCGAGTCCGAACTCGTACGCAGGGTCGGCCCGGAAGCGTCCAACCTCCATCTCGGGCGTAGTCGCAACGACATCGGTGCGACGCGCGAGCGCATCTGGCTGAAGGACGCCTTCTTCGCCGCACTCGAGAAACTGACAGCTGCGCGCAGGCTCCTGCAGTCGCGGGTCGGCAAACACGGCAACGTCGTCATCGCGTCGTACACGCACGCCGTGCAGGCTCAGCCGATCTCACTGGGGCACTACCTGCTGGCTGTGGACGCCTCCCTCGCCCGGGACTCGGATCGGCTCCGGCAGGCCTACGCCCGCATCGACCAGAGCCCCTTGGGTGCCGGGGCGCTGGCGACGTCCGGGTTCGCCCTCAACCGGGAGCGCCTCGCCGAACTCCTCGGCTTCTCCGACCTTTGCGAGAACTCCTACGACTGCATCGGTGTCGCGTCCGCCGACACGAAGATCGAACTCTCGCAGGTGTTCGCCACCTCCGCAGTCGGGGTGGGCCGCTTCTGTTCGGACCTGGTGGCGCAGCATACGTCGCCGACGCCGGGGCTCACGGTGTCTAACGAGTACACCGGCGGCAGCAGCATCATGCCGCAGAAGCGCAACCCCAAGGTTCTCGAACAGCTCCGCAACGTGTCGAGCCGGGTGGTGGGCGCAGCCGCCAAGGTGACGCTGGTGGCGCACAACACGCCGTTCGGCGACATCGCCGACGTCAGAGGAATCGCGCTGACCGAGGCCCTCGACGTCGCCAGGCTGGCCACCGACATGTACGCCACGCTGGCCGACCTGATGGACGGGCTCGTGGTCGACAGCGCTGCCTTCGATCGACTCGTGCAGTCGGACTACTCCACCATGACCGAACTCGCCGACACGCTGTTCCGGGAGGCGGACGTCCCGTTCCGGGTGGGACACGCGTTCGCGAAGCGGCTGACGGAGTTCGGGCGAAGCCGCACGGTCGGCCCCAAGGAGGTCGCCCACGACGACCTCGCCCGCCTCTATCGCGACGAGACCGGCGAGGAGTTTCCGCTCGACCACGCCACCTACCTTCGTGCGGTCGATCCGGCCGAGTTCGTGCGCAGCCGCACGGGAGTCGGCGGGCCGCAGCCATCCGAGGTCGCCCGGATGCTGTCGGAGCACGAGCAGAGCCTCGCCGAACTGGACGCCTGGCGCCACAACGAGATCGAACGGCTCGGTGTTGCCGCGAAGACCCTCGACGCGGCATTCGCGGCCAGAGGTCAATAAGGGAGCAGCAGAATGGGAAAGCTGAGCCGCAGGTTCGTCATCCGGACAGGCGCGAGTGCGCTGGCCGGCGCGTCCCTCCTTACTGGATGCGATGTCCTCTCCACCAAGCCCGGGCAAGACAGGTCCAAGGGCGGACTGGACACCGGCAACAAGGCGCCCACGTCCGGAGCGAAGGAGGCGCCCTCCCTCGCCGCCCGGGTGAAGTCCGGCGACCTACCGGCACTTGCGGACCGGCTGCCGAAGAACCCGATGGTCCTCGATCCGGTGGACCGTCCGGGCGTGTACGGCGGAACGATCAACAGCGCGGTGCTCGGTCAGGCGGACACCGGCTGGATGGACTGCATGGTGATCGCCCAGGACAACATCGTCTGCTGGGATCTGGAGTGGAGCGAGGTCCACGCCAACGTCGCCGAATCGG
The DNA here is from genome assembly GCA_963720325.1 of uncultured Actinomycetota bacterium. GTDB lineage: Bacteria > Actinomycetota > Actinomycetes > Propionibacteriales > Actinopolymorphaceae > Thermasporomyces. The sequence continues at coordinate 904,863 of CAVRFE010000002.1, forward strand.
TCGAGTACACCGATGGCAAGGTCTACACCTTCACGTTGAGGGAGGACACGAAGTGGTCGGACGGCAAACCGTTCACCACCGACGACATCATCTTCTGGTATGAGGACATCTTCTCCAACAAGGAACTGACGCCGGCTCCGGACTCGGCCCTCGTCGCCGGTGGCAAGCCCGTCGTGATCAAGAAGTCCGGCGAACGGGCCGTCCAGTTCATCTTCGCCGCACCGAACGGACTGCTGCTGCCGTGGCTGGCTGCCTACTACTCGTCGTTCAAGCTTGTGCCGCGCCACTACCTCGAGCAGTTCCACAAGAAGTACAACCCCGACGCGGACGAGTTGGCGAAGAAGGCGGGCCTCAACTGGAGCCAGAACTTCCTCAACAAGATGGATCCATGGGTCAACCCGGAGATGCCGCGGCTGCACGCGTGGGTGCCTAAGAACGCGTTCGGCAAGGGCAGCCGCGTCGTGTGTGAGCGCAACCCGTACTACTTCAAAGTCGACTCCGACGGGCGTCAGCTACCGTACGCCGACCAGATCTCGTTCGATGTCATCTCCTCGCCGGAGACGCTCACCCTGAAGGCCCAGAGCGGCGAGATCGACATCTATTTCAGGTACGTCAACACGCCGGCCAACAAGCCGGTCTTCTCGAGGGGACGCGCTTCCGGGCGCTACCACTTCATCGAGATCAAGGAGCCGTTTCTCAACACGGTCACCATTCACCTCAACCTCACGCACAACGATCCGGTGAAGCGGCAGATCTTCTCCAACAAGGACTTCCGGATCGGCCTGTCGTACGCGATGAACCGCAAGGAACTGATCGCCACCGTCTTCCAGCGTCAGGGCAGGCCATGGCAGGCAGCACCCCGGCCGGAGGCTCCGTTCAGTGATGAGGAGATGGGGACCCAGTACACCGAGTTCGACACCAAGCTCGCGAACGAGCATCTGGACAAGGCTGGCTTCAACCGGCGGGACAGCAAGGGGATGCGGCTCGGACCGGACGGCAAGCCGATCAGGTTCTCGATCCTGAGCCAGACCCGCTACATCGAACAGATCGACGCCCTGCAACTCATCCGCAAATACTGGCTGGAGGTCGGGATCGACATGCAGCCCACCAACATCGATGCGGACCTGTGGAACGTAAGGGTCGAGGCCGGCGAGCACGACGGCTGCGTCGACGACGGATCTCCCGGCTACAAGGAGATGATCATCGACCCGAGGTGGGTGTTCGCCAACGAGAACGGCTTCCGGTACGCACCCTTGTGGGCCAACTGGTTCGCGGGCGTGAAGCCGAGCGAGACGCCGCCGGCGACAATGCGCGAGCAGATGCGGATCTGGCGCGAGGAGGTCCTGGCCTCGCCAGATCCCGAGAGCCAGTACGCCGGCATGAAGAAGATCGTCGCGATCGCGAAGCAGGAGTTCTGGATCATGGGGATCTCGCTGCCACCGAGCACCTACGGAATCGTGACAGACCGGCTCCAGAACGTTCCGAAGTCCATGTGGGATCTGGGGCGATTCCCGTCGCCGGCGCCTAGCAACCCGGCGCAGTACTTCATCAGCGGCTGACGCACCGAACCCAGCCTCGGCTGGGGCAAGGAGGATGCGATGCCAGGTCTGACCGCCACCGAGCAGCGGCAGTTCGAGGAGGAGGGGTACGTCGTCGTCGATGGCGTGTTCGATCCCGTGCGGGAGTTCGACCCGGTCATCGAGGAGTACGACGGAGTACTCGACCGGCTTGCCACCGAACTCTTCGAGGCCGGGACGATCAGCTCGACCTACTCGACGTTGGCGTTCGACGATCGCCTCGCACGGATCTACGGCGAGACCGGCAAGGTCTTCCCGAAGCACTTCGACCTGGCTCTGCCGCAGCGCGGGGTCACCCATCAGACGCCGCTCTGGACGGGCCCGGCGGTCTTCGATCTGCTACGCAGCAAGGGTGTGCTGGATCGAGTCGAATCGCTCATCGGGCCGGAGATCTACGCCAACCCGGTCCAGCACATCAGGCTGATGCCACCCGAACGGCTGGTGCCGACAGATCCCTCGACCGGGCGCGCTCTGCTGGCGGCGACACCGTGGCATCAGGACAACGGCGTGGTGATCGAGGAAGCCGACGACACGCAGATGATCACCGTGTGGTTCCCCCTGTTCGACACGACCGAGGAGATGGGCTGCCTCGTGGTCCAACCGGGGAGTCACCGGAGGGGACTCCTGACCCACTGCGGAGGTGGACGACTGCACGTCCCGGACCAGATCGTGGGCGACGTGGCGACAAGGCCGCTGCCGATGCGACGTGGATCGGCCCTGTTCATGCACCGGCGTACGTTGCACTCTTCGCTCCCGAACCGGAGCAACCACGTCCGGCGTAGCTTCGATCTCCGCTACCACCCGACCGGACAGCCGACGGGGCGCCCGGCCTTTCCCGGCTTCGTGGCCCGCAGCAGGAGTCGCCCGGACACCGAGCTGCATGACGCCGAACGGTGGACGGCGTTGTGGCTCGAGGCCCGGCGTGCCCTCGCCGATGGAGACCAGCCGCGGTTCAACCGTTGGGACGCCGACGCCGCGGTGTGCGCGTGAAGTCCCCCTGCGATGAGACTGGAGACTGATCAGCGGTGAAGATCACAGACGTACGCGTGACCAGATACAGGCTTGGAAGGCTGAGCAGGCCACACCGGAACTCGATTCTGGTGAGCAGGAACAAAGGTCTGGAATTCGTCGAGATCGACACCGACGAAGGGCTGAGCGGCGTATCCCTCGGAGCCGGTGGTGGACGCGCGGAGGCCTTCATCAGGCAGCTGCGCGATCGACTGCTCGGTGAGGACCCGATGGACTCCGCCCGGGTGTGGCATCACATGTTCACGGGCTGGCGCAAGCCAATCGTCAAGGGCGACGCGATCATGTCGATCGGCGGCGTGGACAACGCGTTGTGGGACCTGCGAGGCAAGGCTCTCGGCATGCCGGTCTATCGACTGCTCGGTGGCTTCCGTTCTCGCGTTCCCGCTTACGCGGCCGGCGGATACTACGAGGAAGGCAAGGGCCACAAGGAACTCGGCGAGGAGATGAACGCGTTCGTCGCCGCCGGCTACAAGGCCGTGAAGATGAAGGTCGGCGGAGCCACCGTCAAGGAGGACGTCCGCCGCGTCGAGGCGGTCCGAGAGGCCATCGGCCCAGACATCCGGCTGATGGTGGACGCCAACGACGCCTGGTCCGTCGCCGACGCGTTCCGGTTCGGCTCAGCCGCTCAGGAGTTCGATCTGGAGTGGTTCGAGGAACCGTGCTGGCCCGACGACCACGAAGGGATGGCACTGCTTCGCAGCAAGCTCAAGGTGCCAATAGCAACCGGGGAGATCGAGTTCACCCGGTGGGGATTCCGCGACCTCATCGAGCGCGGTGCCGTCGACTTCGTCCAAGCCGACCCACACCTGTGCGGCGGCCTCACCGAATGGATGCGGATCGCGGCCCTGGCCTCTGCCCATCACCTCGCGATGGCCCCGCACGGTAACCACTACGTCGGCGCGCACGCCGTTGCCGCTGTCGACAACGGCTACATTGTCGAAAGTTACGCCGGCATGAGCCCATGGCAGAACGAGTTCCTCGGCGGCATCACCTTCGACGACGGAGATCTCATCCTGTCCGACGAGCCCGGTCTCGGCATCACCATCGACCGGGAGGCGTTGGAACTGGCCGCCCGGACAGCCACCTGAGTTCCTGCCCGCGGCTCCGGCGGACTCCGAGGATCACGGGTGGTGGACGCGGTAGCGCAGGTGCATGACGCGCTGGGGGAGTTCCTCGTCGTCGGGCGTGGTCAATCGGCGGACCAGGTCGAGCTCGATCTGCTTCGCCGGCAGATTGTCGAACAGCCGTCGCCCCTGCCCGAGCAGGACAGGTACGACGTGGAGTTCCAGCTCGTCGAGCTGCCCGGCCCGCAGCAGCGCCTGCGCCGCACCCGCTCCGTGCACCAGCACGTCGGCGTCCCCGACCGCCGCGCGGGCCCGCGCGGCGCACTCGTGTACGTCGGTGACGTAGCGCGCGCTGCCCGGCGGTGGGGCGTCCGGGACGTTGTGGGTCAGGACGAAGATCGGTACGCCGTCGTGGTGGTCGCCGTGCCAGTGGCCCGCATGTTCGAAGGTACGTCGGCCGGAGATGACGGCGCGGGTTGCCATCGCCTCGGCGTACACATCGCCGCTCGGTCCCGGGTCGTTCCGACGGTCGAGCCAGTTGAAGAGCCGGAACCCGTCCAGGCCCATCGGCGCGTCCATGCTGTCCTGCGGACCGACGACGTAGCCGTCCAGCAACATGGTCATGTACAGCCGGATGATCGCCATCGCCTCAGACCTCCGACCGCACGCGGTAGCGCAGATGCTGCACACCCGGTCCGTCCATGTCTCGAACCAGTTCGAGCTCGACGTGCTCGGGCGGCAGGTTCTCGAACAGCAGGCGGCCCTGGCCGAGCAGGACCGGGATCAGATGGATCTGCAGCTCGTCGAGCACTCCGGCCGTGAGCGCCAACTGCGCGGTCACGGCCCCGTGGACCAGCACGTCCTTGTCGCCGGCGGCGTCCTTGGCCCGGTGCATCGCGGTCTCGACGTCGCTCACGTACGTCACCGCGGGCCATTCCATCGACGGTTCGGGCGGACGTCGGCTCAGCACGAAGATCGGTACGCCGTCGTGGTGATCGCCGCCCCAACCGCCCGCGAGCTCGAAGGTTCGTCGACCGACGACCACCGCCCCGGTGGCCATGACTTCGTCCATGACCTCGCGGTTGGTGCCGGTGAGATGGTCGGCGGCTCCCTTGTGGTCGGCCTCGGCACTCGGCAGGAGCCACTCGTGCAGGCGGTGCCCGCCGTCGCCGAGCCCGTTGCCCGGCCCGTCGCCCGGTCCGGCGACGAACCCGTCGACGGACACCGACATGTACAGGACGGTCTTGCTCATGGGCTGTCAGTCCTTCCGGTAGGTCGAACGGTATGCCGCCGCCACCCATCTTTGCCCCACTGTCTGGCACCGCCAGTGTCTGGGTGCAAGGCTGAGCTCATGAGCAAGTCGGATGCTGCGACCTCGACCGCCAGCGAGCTCGAGGCGCTCCTCGCAACCCTCCACAGCCTGCGCGAGAGTGCACTCGGAAGGCTCGGCGGGCTCAGCGAGGATGATGCTCGTCGAAGTACGGTGCCATCGGGAACCAACGTGGCCGGACTGATCCAACACCTCACCTTCGTTGAGTCGAAGTGGATCGAGCAGATCGTCGCTGGTCGAAAGCCGAGCCGCGGGAAGCGGTCGATGCAGGTCGATCGGGCGGTGTCGCTGCGGGCGCTCAGGACCGACTACCGCGCCGCGTGCGAGGCCAGCGACGCAATCATTCGAGAACTCGGCGATCCCGCCGCGCCCGTGACGCACAAGGGCAAAATTCGCGACCTCCGCTGGGCGATCCTCGCCGTGATCAGTGAGACCGCCAGGCATGCCGGTCACGCCGACATCATCCGGGAGCAGATCGACGGCAGGACCGGCCGTGCCTAGTCAGGCTGCCGGCCGAAGGCGAAAGTCCAAGATCACAGTGCGTGGGACACCCGCCCGAACCCGAACTGGACGATGTCCTCACCCGGCTCCTCCTTCAACCGCTTGAGCTCGGCCACCAGGTCACCTTTGATGACATGGGCGTTGTTCCAAGCGGGCTATGTCAGCGTGGTGGACGCGACATACTTGGGCAGCGCGTTCATCCTGTCGGCGAGGACGTTGCCGGACATTGTTGGCCAGACCTCGGCGAATTCATCATAGGTGCGGCGGCCCATGGGAATGGCTGAGCAGGACAGCAGCAACTCGGTTTGGATCCTGTTCCCCTCAGTGCCGAATCCGCCGGTATCCGGCCAGGTCTGGGGACTCCGGACTACACCGTCGAGGCTGATGTAGGTGGAATTGACAATCTCGCGCATCGGGATCCTTCTGTTGATTCCTGGACGTCGGTGGCGGTCAAGTTGAACGGCGGAGGGGTCAGTCGCTGACGTGGGCGGTGTTGTCGATCCAGTGCTGGGCGAGGTCGGTGTCGCCGTCGACGCTGATGTTGGTGGCTTCGCGGTCGGTGAGAGGGAGTCGTCGGGTCAAGGCCAGCAGCAGCGATCCTGCCGGGCCGGTCACCGTCACATCGGCCTGATGTGTTCCGGGCTGCCACGTCGCCCCGTCAGGCCGCCGTTCGACGAACCAGGCACCCGCGTCGTCCGCGGTGTCGGTGGCCAGCCACTGCAGGGTCTGCCCGGTGCCCCGGAGGGCGTGGGCGGACTCGGACCGCAGCATCTCCCACGTGGGGGAGGTGAGCATCGCGAGGTGGTTGCTGATGAGCGCGGCCGCGATGTCGGCGTCGATGTCGGCCGCTCGGCCCGCCGCGTTGGCTGCGTCAAATCCGTGGACGACCGACTCGTTGAGCATGCTGGACATCCAGAATCGCGTCCCGGACCGCTCGTCCCCCGCGGCGTTGAACACCGGCGCTTCGAGCGCGTCATCGGAGCACGCGCTCGCGACCCGCTGCGCGGACTCCGACAGCCACGCCTGCCACTGGCGGGGGTCGGTGGGGAGTACGGCCATCTCCGTGGGCAGCTGGGTGGGGTCGGTGATGCGCCGCTCGATGATCTCCGCGGCCCAGTGCTGGGTCTGGCCCACGTGCTCGACCAGGCCAGTGATGGTCCACATCGGGGCTGTCGGCACGGCGGCATCAGGTCCGGCCGCCGCGGCTGATTCGGCCAGACGTCGGGTGTGTTCGACGATCGCTCGCCGGGCATGCTCCGCGTTCAAGTCGGTCATGGGACTGTCCTTGTCCGTAGGTTCGTTGTGCTGTGACTGACTCGGCATGCCGGTCGAACTCATCGGTGACCCGTGGATCCTCGGCGTCGTGGACGACCTCGAGCATTGGGCGTACCCTCCCAAGCCGGAGCGTCGGCGGTCTGACGGCCTCCCGGCACGCCCGCGTGCCGGGGACAGTACGCCAGTGCACGCCGAGCGGCTTGAACGAATTCGACCTCATTGGTAGAGCAGTAGAGAGCGCACCGTTTCTCGCTATCGTCGCGCCATGACCCAGTACAGGACGCGGATCGGCGACAGCGCCCGAAGGCCTCAGCCGCGATGGCTTCCGCTCGTCGACTCCTGGCCGGCTGTAGCCGCGGCGCTGCTCGCCTTCGCCTTCGCGGCCGTCAGCTTCTACTGGGCCGCAGGCGGCTCGGCCGGCCTCGACACTCTTGGCGGACGCATCGAGGAACTGGCCCGCGCCCGCGACCCAGCACTCATCACAGCGACGTGGGTCACCGGACTGGCCAAGGTCGCCTGTGGCGTACTTGCCCTCGCCCTCGTTCGGCCGTGGAGGACGCGACTTGGTTGGCGGTTGCTGCAACTGACCGCCTGGATCGGCGCGGCCGCTCTGATCGGATATGGCTTGTTGCAGATCGGCTCTCTCATCCTGGTGGCTCTCGGCCTCCTTGAACCCGCCGAATCGGTCGAGCCCGCCGTGCTGCGATGGCGGCTGCTGCTCTGGGAGCCGTGGTTCCTCATCATCGGGCTACTGCTCGCCCAGGCCGCCCGCACCCATCGCCGACAGTTGCCACGTCCTCAGAGATCGGGAACGACCCCTTAGCCCTCGAACCCGAGGTCCGCTTGGAGCAGGTTGTCCGGATCCGGACCTAGGATGGTCACTCTCCGGCGAAACCCAGGTGCGACTCCCTATGCCGATGAGTTTCGCGGTGATAGCAGGTCGCTAACAGGGCACGCTAACGATCAGAGGAGGCTCACGATGGGGAAAGTGCTCACCCACATGACCATGTCGCTGGACGGGTTCATCGCGGATCCCCATGATCAACCCGCGGAGCTGTTCGACTGGTACGAGGCCGGGGACGTGACCGTACCCAACCCGAATGAGGACATCTCGTTCCAAGTCGACGAGGCCAGTGCGGAGACGCTCGCAGAGTTGACCGGAAACAACGGCGCCCTCATCGCTGGCCGGCGCCTGTTCGACATCGCCAACGGGTGGAACGACAACCATCCGGCAGGCGCCCCCGTTGTCGTGGTCACGCACCATGCACCCGAGGACGCCGCCACGAGGTGGCCGAGAACGACGTTCGTCGATGGCGTTGAAGATGCGGTCACCACGGCCAAGAAGATCGCGGGCGACAAGGACGTCACCATCGCAAGCCCTACCATCATCCGGCAGGCACTCGACCTCGGTCTGGTCGATGAGGTGTGTGTCAGCCTCGTGCCCGTGCTGTTCGGCGAGGGGATCCCCTACTTCGCCAAGCTGGACAAGGGCCACCAACTCCTCGAGGACCCGATGGTCGTCCGCGGGCGCCGTGCCCTGCACCTGCGATACGCAGTCCGACGTTGAGCCCCGACTCGCATCGGTGGCTCGACGCCAGGAGCGGTTCTAGGGCATCGCGCTACCTGTGAGCTGCTCGCTCAGCTGCCATAGGCGGCGCGCCGCCTGGGGGTCGACCGCGTACGCCATCACGCCTGGCGACGGCATCGACCAGGTCCGGTGAGTCCGGTCCGCGACCGGCTCGCCGGCGCGGTCCTCGGCGGACAGCGGGGCGAAGTCGCAGTCCTCGCAGTAGAGGCCGCCCATCCCTTCGAGTTGCGGGCTCGTCGCGCACCAGACACTGGTCGCCGCGCCCTGCTGCGTTCAACCTCGGATTCCAGCGTGATCATGACTACCGCCCACCAACCTGGCCAGAGCCAGACACTCCACAGCAGTGCCATGTCGACTTCAGCACCGCCGACCTGGACACCGCCGAGGAGGCCGCACTCGCGCTTGGCGCCACGCGCGCATCCCACCAACCCGACGCGTCTCTCTTCCGCCTCCTTCTGGACCCGGCCTGCCACCCGTTCTGTCTGAGCGCGTGGGGGATGGGCGCAGAGCCGAACACCTAGCCCGTACACGGGATTCGACGCACCGGCTGAGGTCTAGGCTTGCCTTCACATTCTGTCTGCGCCGAGAGGATCGGGTGTACGGAGATGCGGCTCTACCGGGTGATCGTGCCTGTTCCCAACATCGACCAAGCTGCGTCCTACTATGAGTCGCTCCTTGGTCTTCCCGGCAAGCGCGACACGACCATGGGGGAGCGCTCGTTCTACCTTCAAGATCCCTTTGGCAACCCGCTGTGCATGGTCGATCAGAACACACTCTTCACCGGCTGAGTGCGAGGACAGGAGGACGATAGTGGTGGGCGAGTTGGATGCGGCTTTGGAGCGCGTGCTCGACGATCCCGAGTTCGGCGTGGTGGATTCGGATGGTCCAGGTGTGGTGGTGGGCCTGATCGCGGACGGTGAGCTTCGCCACGTTGCCGTACGCGGAGTGGCCAACCTCGAGCACCGCGTCCCGATCACACGTGAGACGGTCTTCCACGTCGCGTCGGTGTCGAAGCAATTCACCGCGTTTGCGGTGGCGACCCTGGCCGACGAGGGCCGGCTGGGTCTGGACGATCCGGTCGCCAAGCACCTCGACTGGTTTCCGTTCGCTGACATCACGGTTCGCCAGCTCATTCACCACACCAGCGGTCTGCGGGATCAGTGGATGCTGACGTTCCTGAGCGGGCGACGGTTGGAGGATGTGATCACGACCGGAGACATCACCACCTTGATCGGTCGGCAGAAGGAGCTCAACTTCCCTCCCGGCTCGCAGTACAGCTACAGCAATTCCGGCTATACGTTGCTCGGCGCCGTCATCGAGGCGGTCACCGGGGAGACGTTGCGCGAGTTTTGCGCCGGTCGCATCTTCGGTCCACTCGGCATGACCAGCACGCTGTTCCTCGACGATCACCATGACATCGTCCGCCAGCGCTCCGATTCCTACTATCGGCGGCCCGACGGTGACCATGGCAGAGTTGCTCTGTCGTATTCCAATGCCGGTGCGACAAGTCTCAATACAACCGTCGATGATCTCGCCTCGTGGGCCCTCCATGTCATGACGCCTAAGGTTCGCGCCATCCTCGAGGGTGACTTCACTCTCGTGGACGGGACGCGGTTGACCTACGCCGTAGGCGTCACCGCCGAGGAGTATCGGGGAAATCGGTCGCTTTCTCATTCCGGCGGAGACGCGGGCTATCGCGCACACATTCTCGTCCTGCCTGACCGGAAGATGGCGTCCATCGTACTGTCGAACGCAGCGGAGATGCCGTCGCAGAAACTGGCGCGGAGAATCATCGACCTGTTGTTGCCGGAGGAGCACGACAGCTCTGATGCCGCACAGCCGCCGGGGGATCGGCAGCCGGAGGCCGCCGACCTCGGGAGTCTGGCCGGTCGATACCTCGACGACGACGGCGACACGGTGTTGGACGTGACGGTGGTGGAAGGCGAACTCAGCGTGCAGTACGGCGGGGCGAACCTGCGGCTGCGTTCGGACACCGAAGGGCGCTTCGTCAACGACGACTACCGGCTCCAGCTCGCGCGCGCATCCGACGGCATCGTCGTTCATCGCGACCAGGGTGGCGAGCGATTCTGCCGACGTCTTGACGCGCGAATGGAAGAGCTGCCGGACTCGAGCTGCGCCGGTACATTCCACAGTGGCGAGCTCGACGCAACCATTCATGTAGACCTTCCAGCAACCGGACCGCTTCGCCTGCGTCGCATCGGGTGGCCCACGGTAGACATGCGTCCGCTCGATCCTGATCACTTCCTCGTCTCCGTGCCCTTCCTCGGATCAGGCGAGGCCGAGATTGTGGCGCGCTATTCCGCCGATCGTTCGCAGCTTCGACTAGGTGACTTGCGAGCCCGCCGAGTCTGCTTCACTCGGATGCACTAGCGTCCCGTACTTCCGACCCACCGGTGCGCTTCTCGTCGCTTCGGTCGCGCAAGCGCCCCGTGGTGTGAAGTGCGGCCGGGATTTGGCATCCTCGATCCCATGAGTGTTGACCTCTCGCGGGCCGCATCGTTCCTCGCCGAACATGGCCGACTGCTCGACCGACGTCGCTTCGAGCTGCTCCTGGGAGAAACGGAACCGGACGCCGTGCTCGCGGCCGTGGATGGCTACCGCAATGATGATGGGGGATACGGCTGGGGGCTGGAACCAGACCTGCGTGCACCGGAAAGCCAGCCAGGTGGCGCGCTGCATGCCTTCGAGGTGTTCGAGGACATCGCGCCGGCGACCACCCCGCGTGCGATCGAGTTGTGCGACTGGTTGGACTCGGTGACGCTGCCAGACGGCGGACTGCCGCTGGCACTGCCGGTGGCCGACGCCAGCGCCTGCGCACCATTCTGGGCCACGGCCGATCCCACCGTCTCGACGCTGCAGAGCACTGCGTTTGCGGCAGGCGCCGCACTGCGGGTCGCAGCGCACGACCCATCTCTGGCGGCGCATCCCTGGCTGGCCCGCGCCAGTCAGTACTGCTTCGACGCGATCGCCGCAATGGACTCGGCGCCGCACGCGATCGCGCTGTCGTTCGCGGTCCGCTTCCTGGACGCCGCGTACGAGCGGTTTCCGGCGGCGCCGCCGCTCCTGGCGCGACTCGCCCAGTTCGTGCCGGACACCGGACGAGTGCCGGTCCTGGGCGGTAGCGAAGGCGAGACGATGCGGGCGCTCAACTTCGCGTCGGTACCCGGCAGCCCGGCGAGCGCTCTGCTGCGTGCCGACGTGATCGAGGCCGAACTGGATGAGGTGGCCGGGCACCAGCGGGACGACGGCGGATGGACCGTCGACTTCGCCAGCTATTCACCAGCCGCGGCGCTGGAATGGCGCGGCTACGCGACAGTGGGCGCCCTCCTGACCCTGAAACGCGCCGGGCGGCTGCAGACGACGTGAGTTCGACCGGCTCGGGGGCCCCGTCGCGCCGAGTCGGCTCAGGCAATCTCCGCTCCTGTAAACCAACGGCAACGTCGAGCGCTTCCACCGCACCAAGTCCGACGAGCTCACGAGATTACGATCACGGCAACGGAGTACGCCTTGACAACGAACGCCGACCCATGCCGCCCGGTCAGCAGAGCTGACGCGCCTCACTACCGATGGGGAGACGGCTGCGACGGTTGGCGGCTTGTCGACACGGCCGGACTCTCGGTGATCGAAGAGACCATGCCGCCCGACACCGCCGAAGAGTGGCATGTGCATCACCGAGCCCACCAGTTCTTCTACGTCCTGGAGGGACAGGCGACGATGCGTATGGCCGAGGAGAAGATCGTCCTTTCTGCCGGCGCCGGGATTCAGGTCCCGCCGGGCGCTCCACATCAGATGGCCAACCTGTCCAGCAAGGCCGTACGGTTTCTCGTCATCAGCGCACCTACAACGCGTGGAGACCGCCAGAGTTGGTCGCGGACGATAGAAGCCGAGTCCTAAATGCCCTCGGGGGGTGGGTCGGTCTCATGACCCGGTATGAGGCTCGTCGGGCTCCATGCCATGCGCTAGCTGCTGATCAGGCTGTTGACGGTGATGAGCGCGAAGAACACGAGGACGATCTCGCTGACCAGCCATGCCTTTTGAGTCATCCAGTCCCGGATACTTGGCAGGAGTCTGTCTGCCCGGTCGCCGAGCACGACGACACCGATCGCCGGAAGGGCCAGCAGGAGCACGGTCAGCGCCACGAATGGCAGGTACTGCCACCAGGCACCCCCGTGGCGTGCGACGTGCAGGCCGACTGTGATCGAGCTCAAGATGTCGGTGGGGAAGAGACCGAGCAACGCCAGACCGAGCATGAATGCGAAGCGTGGTCGAGCCTCTTGCAGGTGGCCCATCCACTTCGGCGGTTTGCTGGTGTGCCGGGTCAGATAGACGTGAGCCATGAGTACGAGAACCAGCACGAGGACGATCGTGTCGATGACGTGTCCGACGGTGCTCGCTCCATCGGGCCCTGCTGCGCTGGTCGCACCTCTCGCGGCGAGATAGGCCAACGTCACCACGGTGGTGACTGCGATCGCGGCACCGATCAGATAGGCGAGGGACGTCTTGGCCCAGTCGCTGCTGGTGGCCATGAAGAAGGCGCTCACGATCTGTGGTCCGGCGATCATGACGAAGGCCAGCGGGAGGATCGCCGAAAGGGTCATGCCCTCACCTTCGAAGCCGTGCACCGGCGCGGACCGGCGCTCCAGAATCTGGTGTCACACGATCAGGATGCAGGCGGCATCGTCTCCGGTGCATCACCCGTGCCGCGTGAGACTTTGGGGAGGGATGTCGTCGTCCGCTCCGATTGGAGCCTGTCGCCAAAAGTGATATCACTATGCTACTCTCACGACATCGAATTTGAGAGGGGCATCGTGATGAGCAACGTCGATATGCCGACGCCGCAGGTCAGGGAACGGATCGCGCACGGAACCAATGGCTGGCCGATGTTCGGCCTCGTCTTCCTCCTGGTTCTCGGCGGCGCTGCGCTCTTCGTTGTCGGGCTCGTCCAAGCCAGTCCGGCGTGGATCATCCTCGGCCCGATCGCCCTGCTGGCTGGCGCGTTTCTCGCCGGGGGCCTGACCGCGGTCGCCCCCGGGGAGGCCAGGGTCGTCCAGCTGCTCGGCCGCTACACCGGCACCGTCCGGACCGACGGCCTGCGGTGGGTCAACCCCCTCACCAGAAGGCGCCGGATCTCCACGAGGATCCGCAACCACGAGACCGGCGTCACCAAGGTCAACGACGCCGACGGGAACCCGATCGACATCGCCGCGGTCGTCGTCTGGCAGGTCGAGGACACGGCGCAGGCCGTCTTCGAGGTCGACAACTTCGTCGCGTTCGTCGGCATGCAGAGCGAGACGGCCGTACGCCACATCGCCAACAGCTACCCGTACGACGCGCACGGTGAAGACGAGTTGTCCATCCGCGACAACGCCGACGAGATCACCGAGAAGCTGTCCACCGAGATCGCAGCCCGCGTCGCGTCTGCCGGCGTCAAGGTGATCGAGTCCCGCATCACCCACCTCGCCTACTCACAGGAGATAGCACAGGCGATGCTCCGCCGCCAGCAGGCCAACGCGATCGTCGCCGCTAGGCAGCGCATCGTCGAAGGTGCCGTCGGCATGGTCGAGCTCGCGCTCCACCGACTGGCCGAGCACGAGGTCGTCGACCTCGACGAGGAACGCAAGGCCGCGATGGTCAGCAACCTGCTCGTCGTCCTGTGTGGTGATCGCGACACCCAGCCCGTCGTCAACACCGGCACGCTCTACCAGTAGGCCCCGAGCCGATGCCGGCCGAACGCAAGAAGCTCCTGCTGCGCTTGGATCCCGCGGTTCACGACGCGCTCGCGCGCTGGGCCTCCGACGACCTGCGCAGTACCAACGCCCAGATCGAGTTCCTGTTACGACGCGCACTGACCGAGGCGGGCCGCATGCCCGGTGAAGCGGGCCGGATGCGCCCACGCGGGCGACCGCGAAAGGAGTAACTGCCATGGAGCTTCCCCGCACGCTGCACGGCCGCCTTTACCTGATCGCGTACGACCGGGAACGCCGTCGTCTCCGTGGTGGTGCTCACCTGGCACAGGCTCTGCGCACCGCCGCGCTGGCCGAGCTCCACCTCGCTGGCCATCTCGTCGACGAGAACGGCAAGGTGCACACGGCGATCGCGCGACGGCCGGCGGACCCGATTCTGCTCACCATCCTGGAACAGATAGGAGCCTCCTCCAAGCCGCGGCCCTGGTCGCATTGGATCAACAGGGACTTGAACAAGACACAGCGCGCCATCCGCGACCAGCTCGAAGCGCGAGGCTGGCTCCGCATCGAGCCGCGCAAGATCCTCGGCATCATCCCGGCCGATGACATCGGCCTGCGCAACGAGTACCACGTCGCCAAGCTCACCAGCGAGATCACGAGCGGGCTCCGCGCCGCGATCGCCGGCCAGCGCGTCGACCAACCTACGTTGACGATCGGGCTCATCGCCAGCGCCGCCTCGATACCCACCGTGCTCAGCAGCGCGGATCGCTGGCGACAGCGCAAGGAGCTGGCCACCCTCTACAAGAAGGCCGGTCCACCCGTCGAAGCGCTCCATAAGGTGATCCAGGCCCACGAGGCCGCAGTAGCCGGCGGCTGACGCCGCGAAGGGGTTCCACTGCCTCGGATACAGCTGCCGGACCCAGCGTGTCCTCTAGGGCGTCTTGTCCAACCGACAGACTCGACGAGTGGAGACGCTCGGACAAGGTGTCCCATGGCCGAGCCGGAATCGCCGCAACTCCATGCTTGGGCGCTTCCGCCGCTAGCCATTGGCCGAACAGCCAGCTCACGCGGGCACGCATGAACTGCGGGCTTTCGTGCGGCTCCCGTCCGCGGAAGTTGGCGACGAGCTGTGCCTCATCAGGCTCGTAGACAAAGACCGCCCTCACCTGAGGGCTACTGAATCTGCCCGCCAACGCTGGGAGGAGGTAGTCGCCTTCCATGATCACTGGCGGGCCGTTGTCCAGGTGTGATCGGACGACCGCCTCGACTGCGGGCGATAGTGCGTGGGCGGCGGCAAGGGTGAGATCGAGGATCTCCTCCGCCGTCCATTCTCGGGACTGTGCGTGCGTTGACCAGTGGTGCAGAATCGGTTGTTGCTCCGGCGTTGTCATCGCTCGCACGGCGGTCTCGATGTCATCGATGTCGCAGGCGCCCACTCCGTACTGGCGCATCAGTCCACCACAGGCGGTGCTCTTGCCGGTCCCAGAGGGGCCACCGACAAGCAGGACGTGCCAGTCGCGCGCTGTCACGGTGGAGATCCTGCCTGGCCGGGCGCTGCCAGCGCTAGCAGATATGTACTCGGGCTTCGCGGCCTGGTGCGTCCCGGCCCAGCCGAGAACGGGCCGCAAGCCCGTCCGCAAGGCCGAGTGCCGGGCGGGACCCGCCGTCACGCGCGCCCTCTGATCCCAGTGAGGTCAATACAGCACCGCAGAGCTGACCACTCTGTCCGGTTGCTCTCGTATGGTTGGCGGGTGTCGAGCGGTGCCGCACGACGTTGCGCGGCGCTCGCGGCCGATTCGTACGCAGGCCGACAAGTCCGTGTGCGGCTTGCCTCCACCCAGATCTCAGGAGTCCGATAGTGGGCAGCGGAGCTGGCTCAGTGCGTGGACCTGAGGGGGTTGACGATGCCGTCCTGCTGTTGCGACGCCAGGGAATGATTGCCGAGGGAGAGTCGGCAACGAGCAGACGCCTGTCCGGCGGCACTATTGCACACGTAGAACTGGTAGCGGCTCGCGACGGCCGCCAATGGGTGGTGAAGCAGATTCCGGGGCTGCCAGCTTCAGCTCTGGCTGCCGAGGTCGAAGGCCTGAGCGCACTCGGAGCCAGCGGCACGGTGGCCGTCCCGCGCGTACACCACCAGGGCGACGCCGCAATAGTGATGCAGGCCCTGCACCCATCCGACGACGACAGCCCGACGTTCTGGCAGCGGCTGGGGCAGGACATCGCAGGCCTGCACGCGGCAACCCGCACCGACCGGCACGGTTGGCGAGACGACAACTGGCTGGGCGGGCTCCCACAGCACAACGGATGGGACGCCGATGGCCACAGCTTCTTCGTCGAGCGTCGGGTGCTGAGGTTTCTCGGCGAACCGCGGGTCCGCCAAACGTTGTCGGCAGCAGACCTACAGGCCGTAGAGCATTTCTGCCGACGACTGCCCGACCTGGTTCCGGTGATGCCCGCTGTCTTGCTCCACGGTGATCTCGGCCAACGCAACGTGCTCGCCGGCCCATCCGGCCGCCCTACACTGATCGACCCGGCGGTCAGCTACGGGTGGGCAGAACTCGACATCAGCATCTTCTGGATGTCGCCTCGACCGTCCGCCTCGGACCGGTTCTTCGCTGCATGGCAGGAGGCGGCCGTGCCAGCGCTCGGCTGGAAAGAGCGGGCGCCGCTACTGTCCATCCCGGCGGAGCTGAGCATCCTGGCCGAGTTCGGTGACGTGTGGGGCACCGCAGACCACCTGCGCGCCACAATCGCCCCGTTCCGCCGGCAGGGCCCGGCGATACCCGAGAACGTCGACAGGAACACCGCAGACGGGTAGGCCTGATCTCCTGAGCCGACGGCTCGCTCAGCGGCAGCTGAGTGCGGTTGGACTACTCGTACCCGTGAAAGATCTTGCCGGCAGCCTGTCGGATCCGGGACGAGGCGTTCGTAGAACGGGTGAGAGGCTGCCGGAGGAGGCCGCCGGGACAAGGAGGAGACATGACCGAGTACCTCATCTACTTCAACCAGCAGTGGGTGGGCGACCACACCGAGGATTGGTTCCGCGGGCGCGGGCCGCTCGCCAGGGCGGTCGTGGACGAGATCAAGGCTGCTGGCGTGTTCGTGTTCGCCGGGGGACTCGTGGAGGAAATCGAGGAGGCGTTCAGCGCCGACGCAACCAGTGGCACGTTGATGATCACCGACGGGCCCTTCGTCGAGTCCAAGGAGTACCTGGGCGGGCTCACCGTGGTGGACGTTGCCGACGAGGAAGCCGCCAGGATGTGGGCGGGCAAGATCGCGGAAGCGTGCGGCTGGCCCCAGGAGGTTCGCCGATTCAAGCCGCGACCCGGAGCCCAGTGACGAGGTCGCGACTCGTCAACGGAGGGCTGAGCCACGTGATGCCAGCATCTGGGCCTCGTCGCTGATACATGTTCACGGAAATGCCACCAGCAATGCCTCGCGAAGGACCTCGGTCGGTGTACAGATGCCACGCCAACACCGGTGTGGCAGCTGTACCTCCACGACTAGGGCGAAGCGCCTCCCGCCAGTACGCCATGATCGAGAAGACGGAGAGGGCTTATAGACCCCCTCAGTCTTCACGATGAGGTATGGGTGTCACGCCACCGCTGGGTGGACGCCGCAGTCACCGCAGATACCGTGGGCGCGGGATACGCAGTAGCCGACGTCGCGGTGGCAGCGGGTCGGCTGTGTGTCCGGCCCGCGGACTATCCGGTGCTGCCGTGACACGCGGCCCTCATTCGGCGGCGGCGCCGCACAAGGCCTTTGCTCGGCGTCGAGAAGCGGCGAGATGGGCTCGCATCGCTTTCCCTGCCGCACGACGATCACCGTTCTCGATCGCAAGCGAACAACAACACCGCCGAGTTCCGCAACGCGGAGGCAATCAGCACCGATATCTACGACCAGAGAGGCTACGAACGACGCCTGTTCGAAGCCACCAAACTGTACGAGAGCCACGAGGACGAGGCGCAGACCTATCCATACTGGTCGGTGTGGATCGACCCGTCACTCGGTAGTGAGATGGCAACACTGCAGACCAACATCGAGAACTACGTCCAGCAGAACGCACTGCAGTTCATCACCGGATCGAAGGACCTCGACAACGGGTGGGACGCCTACTTGCAAGGTCTCGAAGGCGTCGGCCTGCCACGCTACCTGCAGCTCCACCAGGAGGCGTATGACAAGGTGAAGTAGGCATATGCTCGAGCCGGAGAGCGACGCAACGCCAAGCAAGGCTGTTGGTGTCTCGGGTGACACGTGCCCGGACAGAAAGGGAGACCGAGATATGGGTGGCATCACCGAAGCGGACTACCAGCACTGGCAAGAGCACGGCTATGTGATCGTGCGCCTCCTGGACGACGACCAGGTGAAGGCAGCTGTGGAGAACATTCACGAGTACATGCCGCCGTGGGAGGAGTACGCCCGGCACCCGCGTTGGTACGCAGAGTCCGTCGCGAACCTCTCCGGACGGTCGCGGACCCGTGCGACCTTCCCCTTCGTCGGTGACGCGCTGAACGCCTCGGTGCTGCACCCGGACCTTGTTTCGTTCGCCGAACGTGTCATCGGTACGGATCGGCTCATGCTCAGTCACGGCCAGCTTGGCGGGAAGTATGCACGAACGCGGGACTACGAACAGCAGCTCCATCTCGACTTCGGCAACAACACTCTTGTCTGTCCCAAGCCAGACGCCGAGATCGTCGATCTCCCGGCCATCATCTACTACACCGACGTCACGGTTGAGCTGAGTCCCACCTATGTCGTCTCCCAACAGTTCACTCGCGATGAGCCGACCGAGCCCCGCCACCGCAGCCGGGAGAAGTTTCCGGAGCTGTACGCGCACGAGTTCCCGGTCGTCGTCCCGGCGGGGTCGGTGCTGATCTACTCGATGAACACCTTCCACCGCGGGTCCGCGCTCACGGCGTCCGAAGGTGTTCGTTTCGCGCAGAACATCGGCTTCAAGCGAGTCGACACGCCGTGGTGCGGCCAGGTCACGTTCCAACACGATGGCGGCAGCGCCGAGATGAACCACTTCCTCGAGAGCGCGACGCCACGCGAGCGTGAGTTCGTCGGCTTCCCCGCAGTCGGCGACCCGTACTGGGACGACTACACCATCGCCGGCGTGGGCGCCCGATACCCGGGCATGGACATGAGCCCCTACCGAAACGCCACGCGCTGACACCGCCGTCCGTCCGATTATGGGAACAGGGACGTAGGCGCTCGCATTTTGTCACCATAATCAGGGCATTCGTTACGGCCGTACCCTGAACGGCCCAGATCGTACCCGGTACGAGCCTTGCATTCTCTCGTTTGACGAGAGAAGCTTTACGTGAAATGAGAACGCATGCGCCGCCGCTGATGCCGATCTTCCGCTCGCAACTGCAGGGGGAGCTCTTGGCAGCTGTCTTGCTCAGCGACCAGGAGCGGTCGGTCAGCGACCTGGCTGCGATGGTGCGGTCACCGGTGCCGACGGTAGCGCGTGAGGTGTCCCGGTTGGAGCGAGCCGGCGTCTTCAAGTCCCGCCGGGTGGGCACTGCCCGTCTGGTTCGTGCCGATGCCGACTCGCCGGTTGCGGAGCCTCTGACCGAGCTGGTGCTGCGGACCTTCGGCCCGGTCAGCGTGCTCGCCCGCGAGTTCGGCCAGTTGGACGGTATCGAACGAGTCGAGATCTACGGCTCGTGGGCCGCCCGCTACCAGGGCGAGACAGGACCACCTCCCGGCGACATCGACGTGCTGATCCTCGGTAGCCCCGATCGCGACGACGTCTTCGACGCAGCAGGGCGCGCGGAGCGCATCCTCGGACGCGAAGTCAACACCACCATCGTCAGCGCGAAGCGCTGGGCGCAGCCAGAGGGCGCGTTTTTGACCCAGGTGCGCGATCGCCCACGGGTGCCCGTGCTGACCGCCGACGAGACATCCTTACGACCAGGCCAGGATGCGAGGGGACACCAGTGAGTTGGGAGCAAGGCAGGGCAGTCATCGAGCAGCTCCTCGACGACCGACGTCTGGAGCAGGTCCCGGCCGACCCGACGCTGGCCAAGGACATCCTCGACCAGGCCAAGAGCCACCTCATCGCGGCCGAACGCGTATCGAGCCTCGATCCTTACGTGGCCTACAGTGCCCTGTATGACGCGGCACGCAAGGCCCTGACCGCGTTGCTGCAGGCGCAAGGTCTACGACCCACCCGAGACGGTGGTCACGTCGCCGTCATCGACGCCGCGCGGGCGCAGATGGTTCCACCACTGGAAGGGATCTTCCGGCCGATGCATCGGATGCGGCGCACCCGCCACGATGCCGAATACCCCAGCGCAACAACCGACCTCACCATCGAGAACGTCAACGCCGACCTACCCAGCGCTCGCCACGTCGTCGACATGGCAGATCGCCTGCTCGACCAGATGACCCTCTTCACCCGGTGACGATCTCGCCGGTCCAGCGTGGCCAACGCCGATCGGACGTCCGGATCAGGCTGACGCGATCGCACATCACCTGGCGCCACGAAGCCCTCGGCCGATCGCTGTAGCGATTGTCAGCGCGACTGCTTCGCAAGGGCCGTCAACCGCTCTCGACCCTGACGCACGCCACCGGTTTGCAGCCGGCCAAGCGCCTCTCTGGCAAGCACGGGAGCGGCGACATCGCCCAACGCCGCCGCCACCTCCACCTGCGCCCATCGGGCTTCGTAGTGGCCCAGGGGCGGTCCCTCGCTCAGCGCCCGCTTCACCAGCGGGACGGCCTCCCTGGGTGCACCACGCGACACCAGCACCATCGCGGCCCGAGCCGCTGCCCAGCAGGCGAACAACCCCAGGTGCTCCGACAACTCCAGCGAGTTCCGGAACGCATGCAGCGCCTCCTCCAGGTCGCCGCGCTGCTGGGCCGCCAGTCCAACAGCTCGCCAGGCGGTGGCGGTCCAACCTCGGTGCCCGATCCGCGTTGCAACGGCGAGCGCCTCAGCCGCCTCGGCCGCCGCCTCCTCACGTCCGAGCGCGGCAAGGGCCTCCGTACGGTGCCACAGGGCGTACGCCTGCCCCTCGGGATGACCCAACGTCCGAGCCAGCTCAAGCGCAGCGGTCACCTGAACAAGGCCCTGCTCGGCAAACCCGGCGAACACCAACGCGTGCCCGCCGGTCGACCGAGGAGTCACGACGCGGACCAGATCACCAGAGTCCTCGAAAAGGTCAGCGGCCCGTCGCAGCGCGGCCTCCCCGCCACGGACATCACCGTCGAGGAACTGCGCCATCGCTCGGGCGTCGATGATCCTGGCCATCCCGTTGGCGTCCCCGAGCCGCTCGTACAACGCAAGGGCTTCGGCGGCTCGTTCGGCCGAACGGTCGCCGCGGTCGATGTTCATGTCGAGCACCGAGGCGACTTCCAGTGCGCGCGCTCGGATGGGCGCATCCTCCCCGGCCTCGACCACCGCGAGCTCGGCCAACTGCGCAGCACGGACGATGTCCTCTGCTCCTGAGGCGAGCATCGCGAGTTGCGCCAGGATCCTGGCACGAGGTGGCCCCGAGGTGTGTACGGCGAGCGCGGCCCGCAGATCCTCCCTTCCGCCGGGGATATCACCCAGGCGTTTCCGTGCCTGGCCCCGTATCTCGTGCAGCAACGCCCTTACCGGAGCGGTCAGCGCCAGTCCCAAACCGACCTCAGCCAGGTGTGCAGCCTCGTCATCGGCGAACGTGTCGAACGCCCGCTGCGCCGCCTGGGCAAACGCATCCGCAGCCCCGTGCGCATCCCCTGCCTCACGCAGATGGTGGGCCAGCAGCAACGGGTCCCCCTCCGACCGAAGCGCGCTGGCCAGGTCGGCATGCAACCTGGCTCGCTCGACGACGTTGAGTCCGGAAGCAACCACCTCCGTCACCATGTCGTGGCTCGTGGCCCATCCCTGGTCGCCAAGCCGCACCAGCCCCCTGCGAAACAACCGCGACAGCGAGTCCAGCACCTCGGACTCGGCCACGCCCGCGGCCGTGGCCAGCGTCGACACGCTGGCCTCCCGCGCGAGGAGGGACAGTAGAGCCAGGAACACTCGGTCCCTGGCGGACTGGGTTGTCACCCGCGCGAGGATCGCAAGCCGCTGCCCCTCTCGGGCGAGCGCACCGGCCCGCACGGAGGCGTCGGGCCCGGTCGACTGCCAGCGGCCATCGGTCGAGGGCGCCACCAGGCCCTCCGCGGCCAGTACCCTCAGCACCTCCGCCACTGCCATCGGCGTCCGGTCGGTGTCACGCCGCAGCGCCTCGACCACCCCGCCGGCGTCCTCCACGAGATCGTGGAGCGAGTCTTCCGGCAGAGCGCCGATGTTCACCCGAAGAGCGACCTCGCGGCGGCTGAGGAACGCGCTCACGTCCCCGCGGTCGGGCACCTCCTCGGGGCGAAACGCCAGCACGGTTCCCAGGCTCGCGATACGGGCGGTCGCCGCCTCGAGAACACTGAGGCTGCTCGGGTCGCACCAGTGGAGGTCATCGACCGCCACGACGGTGCCGGAGGTTTCGAGCAGGCGCAGCGAGGCCTCCTGGGCGAGGATGCGCCGGCTCTCCGGATCCAGGCTGGCTCCTGCGTGAACGTCGAGCTCGGGCAACAGCCAGGCGAGCGCCGAAGCCATCGGAGCGGGTAGCCCGTCGACGTGGGCGATGTCCTGTGCCACGACCTCGCGAAGCAAGGTACGCAGGAGCGTCCAGGGCTCGGAGCGTTCGGGGAGGTAGGCACGCGCACGAGTCATGGGTACGTCGCGCGCCAACGTGTCCAGGAGCCGGGACTTCCCCGAACCGGAACCCCCACTGATCATCACCACGGCGCCTCGTCCGGCAGTCGCGGTCAAGGCAGCCCGGATGAGCGCGAGCTCCTTGTCTCGTCCCACGAAGGGGAGCTCACTCAATCCACGACCCGGCCGAGGCCGGGACGACGGAGCCGGCGCCGGCGCCGGCAGACGCTGGAGAAGGTGCTGGTGCAGTGCGGCGGCCTCGGCGGAGGGGTCGACACCCAGCTCGTCGGCCAGCGCCCGGCGGTAGTCCTCGTACGCCGTCAGCGCGGCTGCCCCGTCGCCCTCGGCCACCAGCGCCTTCATCAGCAGGACGACGGCCACCTCCCGCAGGGGCTCTGCCACCACTGCGCGACTGGCGAGCTCGACCGCCGCCTCGACGTCGCCTTCGTCCATCGCCAGGGCGGCGGCCCGTTCGAGCGCCTGCTGGCGGCTCCGCAAGAGCCGGGCGCGGTAGTCGACCGCCCAGTCGTCGTACGCCTCCTCGGGCAGCGGGTCGCCCTGCCACCAGGACAGGGCCTCACGCACCTTCGTCGAGGAGAGCGACGTGTTGGCCAACGCGGTAAGGAACCTCTCGGCGTCGACCATGCACGCGGGGCTCCCGGCCAGCGTGTAGCCGCCCTGTCCGGTGATGATCAGTGAGGAGTCACCCAGCGCGCGCCGGGCACGGTTGACCAGGACCTGAAGGTTCGCCACCGGGTCAGACGGAAGCCGGCTGGGCCACAGTGCCTCGGCCAGCGTGTCGTTGCTGACAAAGCGTCCCTGCCGGCAGGCCAACACCTTCACCAGCGTGCGAACCTTGCGCCCCGCGAACGCGGCCGGTGGAATCTCGACCCCGCCCCGCAGGGCCGCGAACCGACCTAGCAGTCGCAGCTCCACAGGTCCGGCTTCCGTCACGGGCTCATCATCGCCAACCGCTAGGAAACCGCAAGAAGCGCCGCCTAGTTTCGTGCATGCCGCCGCTGGGCGGAGGTTCCGAGATCACAGGAGTGGACATGAGCATCGATCAGGGCATCGAGCAGCGAGACTTCGCCGACCCGGACGGCACGGAGCCGGGGAGGACGTCGTCCGAGGTCAGCGACGACAGCTCCGCGGCCGCGGCGGTAGCTCGGTTCGCCGAGGCCTTCGACCGGCACGACGTCGACTCGGTCATGGCTGCCATGACCGAGGACTGCGTTTTCGAGACCACGGCTCCTCCCGGAGGTGAGCGTCTCGAGGGCCAGGACGCCGTACGGGCCGCATGGACGGCGTTCTTCCGCGGCTCCGCCGATGCCGTCTTCGAAGCCGAGGAACAAATCATCAGTGGAGATCGCGTCATCGTGCTGTGGCACTACACCTGGGACGGTGGGCACGTTCGCGGTATCGACGTCTTCCGGGTCCGAGGCGGACTCGTCGCCGAGAAGCTCTCGTACGTCAAGGGTTAGCGGCACAGGTCCATCGGGCTCTTCGACGAAACCCGGCCGATCGCCGCCGCCCGATGATCGGCGCGCTCGAGCCAGGCGACGGCGGGACGACCCACCGGGGCACATGGAGCGGATCTTCGACCAGTTCGTACGACGTGGTGCGAGCATCGAGCCGTCGTGAGACCAAGACACACCGGCCCCGACCTGGTCCCACGTCAAGGTCAGTCGCATGTTGTCGGGAAGATCGCGCAGAGCTGTGATCAGCTGGTCGCGAAGAGCTTCGGCGCCCGGTCATTCACCGGGCCGTGCTGACCGGCTAGTGCTCGCCGGACAGTGGTGTCAAAGGTGCACGCACGGGCAGGCCATGCTGCCCCCGTGGCGTCCCGGTGATCTCTGGCCGTGACGGTGCGGTCCACGGTCTCCTTGCGTACGTGGGAAGAAACGCCGGGTGGCACACCCGGCCGCCGTGGCGTGCGCGCCGCGCGGCTGCGATTGCCGCGATGTCAGCTGCCGCTCTCCTCGCCTCGATAGGCGTACCTTCCGCCGCGAGTTCGCTCTCACCGCGAGCCGCCGTGGTGCTGCCGGCCATCGGCGTATCCCAGGGGGTTCTCAACTTCCGCGATCAGCCGGTCGGCACGAAGTCTGCGCCGCAAGGACTGACGATCACGAACGACGGCACGACGTCCACCGCCGTCGACGTCAACGTGGTCCCCCCGGCGTTCGTCGCCGCGAGCGACCTGTGCGACGGTCGTACGCTCGCCCCCGGCGAGTCGTGCGTCCTGACCATCACCTTTCAGCCCAGGCAGCCGATCTTCCACGAGAGCGTGGTCACGATCCACAGCCAGAGCGACGGGGTCGAGGCAGCCCCCGAGGTCGTCACCCTCGCCGGCGGCGGCACACCCGGCCCCGGGGGCACGAGCCGGAGGATCGAGCCGGGTGAGATGCCGGCGATCTCCGACGACGGCCGGTACGTCGTGTCGCGGAGCCCAGCAACGCAAGAAGGGCAGAGGCCTGGGCTGGCCGTGCAGGATCAGCTGACAGGCAGCGTTACCGAACGTTTTACCCCGGCGTCATCGGGCGTGATCAGTGGCCCGTCGCTCTCCGGCAACGGACGCCTGGCCGCCTTCGACGGCGGCACGGAAGACGCCGGCGGCAACCTCGACTTCAGCCATCCCGTCCAGACGGTCGTCGACCTCCACACACGGAACGGGCCGGGCAACGCGCCGGCAACGCATCAGGTCACAGGAGTCTCGACGGACCTGCCGCTGCAGCGCGGCGTCGACTGTGCGTACGTAGTCGAGGTGGCACGGTGCGGTCCAGACCTGTCCGGCGACGGGACCGCTCTCGCCTACACCGCCTGGCTTCAGCCGGAGTCCGACGCCCTCGCCCTCAGCGTGGCCATCCCCGGCGCCGAACCGTGGACCGACTACGGCCGACCGCCGCTGGTCGACTTCCACCCGGTCGGCGAACTCCCGGACCGCAAGCAGGTCATCGTCGAGGCCCGCAAGCGGATCACCTTCTCGGCGGCGCCGACGATAGGCGGCCGGGACCCGGACGCCTTCCAGGTGGCGGCCACGACCTGCAACGGCACGCTGGCCGCCGAGGCGAGCTGCACGATCGACCTCGAGTTCAGTGCCGACGAAGCCTGCGGCACCACCTCTCTGGCGACCCTGGCGACTCACTCGGCGTTGACGTCGGGCCAGGTTCGCGTTCCGCTGATCGGATCGGCGCCCTGCGAGAGTCCCACCATCCCGGACGACTCCTTGCTTCCCGGTCTGACCCGTGCGCTCGCCGCCTGCGCACCGATGCCCGCCGTGCAGCAGGGCTACCTTTTCGACGATTCCCGCACCAGCACCGGTGGCCAGCCCGTCGCGGCAAGGCTCGACACCCAGGTCGGTCGGGTCGGCCAGGCCTCGCAGGTCGTCACCAACAACGGTGACAACCGGGCGACGCTCAGCATGGACGCGGACGGCTGCAGTGCCGGACTCGTCGTCCCGGAGGAGCCTGCCGAAGATGCGCCGGCGCCGTGCGAGCTGACGAGCGTCCTCGCCCCCGGCGCGCAGTGCACCGCCTATATGGCATTCCGGCCCGACGCGGTCGGCATGTATGCCGCGACCCTCGACCTCACGCCTGCGGGTGGAGCGCCGGAGTCGTATCGGTTCTACGCACAGGTGGGCCAGGAGGTAGTACTCCTGCGCCAGGATCCGAGCGGCTCGGGCGACTTCTCCGGTCCCGGCAGACCGGCACCGGAGATCATCAACGTCGATGACGCCGGCCAGGTGATGGACGTCGTGGACGGTGGCGAGCCGTCGGTCTCCGGCGACGGCCGCTTTGTCGCCTTCACCATCCTGGTGGACCCGGACGGCGACGGCGTACGAGACCGGAGGGTCTACCTGCGCGACCGGCAGGCCGAAACGACGGAGCTCGTGTCCCTCCTGACCGACGGCGACGAACCTCCGAGCGGCGTCGAGGCGCGATCACCCTCCCTGTCGCGGGACGGCCGGCGGCTCGCCTTCGAGACCACCAGGTTCGCAGTGGATGCCCCGGCTGACAGCGCTCAGGTCTACGTCCGCGACCTCGAGACCGACGAGACCGTGATCGCCTCGGCCCGCGCAGTCAACCCCGATCTCGGAACTGCCGGCGATGCCGGCAGCCCGGACCTGTCCGACGACGGGACGACAGTCGCGTACGTGTCCAGCGCGGCAGACCTCGTCTCCGATCCGACGAACGGCGAGGCGCAGGTCTACGCGCGCTACGTGGACGCAGACTTCGCCGGCGCACCGGCGACCGAGCGATACAACGAGCTCGTCACGGTAACCCCAACCGGTGTCCCTCCCCCCGAGGGCGGAACGCGGTCTGCGGGTGCGGTCGCGATCGACGAGGACGGATCGTTCGTCGCGTTCGCGACGGCCGCGCCATTGATCCCGGACGACACCGACGAGGCCGAAGACATCTACGTACGTCGGCGATTCCCTCTGGTGTCGATGCAGCCGGTGGCGTTGGACTTCGGGCTGATCGAGGAGGACACGACATCCCAGCCGCAGCGGGTGCTGGTCCGCAATGACGGACCGGGGCCGGTGCGTCTGCCTGGATTCGGCACCGAGCCGCCGTTCGCCGTGGGCGAGGAGAGTGCGCAGGCGTGCACGACGACGCTGCACCGCGGTGAGTCTTGTGCGGTGGACGTGACGTTCGCGCCTCTGTCGGCTTCCCGCTACGACGACCTGCTGCTGATGCGGACCGCGCAGGGATACCTGGCCGGGCCGACCGATGCGGTCACGCTGACCGGGGCGGTTGCGCTACCGGGAGCGGCGGCGATCTCGGTCGTACCCGGGGCGTTGAGCTTCGGGCCGCACACGTTGCACCGCGCCGGCGATCCGCTGACAGTGACCGTACGCAACGTCGGCGAGGAACCGTTGCAAGTCGCGGCCTCAGTCTCCAGCCCTGTCAAGGACTTCGCGGTCCGTGGCGCGCCGTGCCGGGAGCTACTCCAGCCCGGGCAGGAGTGTCGGGTTCCGGTGGAGTTCGCGCCGCGCCGGCTCGGTGAGCGTCGAGGCCGCCTTCTCCTCCGGGCGGACGCGGCGGACGGGGAGGTCACCGACCCCGTGTCCGTTCCGGTCCAGCTGTCGGGGTCGACGATCCGACCGACGCTGGAAGCGAGCCCGGGTCTGGTGCGGCCGGGCCGGGTGACGCAGGTGATCGGACGCAACTTCCCGCCGGACGTCGACATCCTGCTGCGTTGGAGCGCAGGTATCGGTACGACACAGGCCGACCCGAACTTCAACGGACGGTTCGAGACGCCGATGCTGGTGTTCAAGCGTGACATCCTCGGGCCGCGGGAGATCCTCGCCTCCATCCCCGGCGTCGGCACGATCCGCAGCGAACCCATCTTCGTCGTGCCGCTCACCGGCCAACCGCCCGACTTCGTGACCCGCGGCTGACCGGCCCGCGCGGTGTCGTCCCCGCCGAGTTGTCAGAGGTATCCACGCATCTATGCACGGATACCTCTGACACCTCTGCTGGAACGGCGGCGCTGCCCTTCACCGGACCGGTCAGATCAGGCCCCCGCGTAGGTCGTCGATGTGCGAGGCGACCAGCACGATGCGCTGCCGGCCGCCGTTGTGCACCGACTCCAGGATCGTCACGACCTCCTCGTCAAGGGTGTCGGCTACGACGAGTGCGACGGTCGGCTCGTCCACCGCCCGAAGCTCCGGACAGTCCTGTCCCCGTGCAGGCTCGCATCGCGAGCATCCCGAGGCGGGTGAGGCGGTCTCAGCGGCTGGTCACCCCTGACGACGGTGGTTCACGACGGCTCCACCGGTAGTGGTTTGTCGAGCCCGGGGCATTGCTTCACGGTGTAGTCCGACACCGGCGGCATCGCCGTTTCGAGCTTCTCGAGGGTCGACCCCAGGCGTTCGTAGGCAGCGGGATCTTCGACTATGTTCTTGCCCCTGGTATCGATGACCGCCGTGCCGAACTCGCTGTACGCCTTCACCTGGGTGCTGATCTCGGCCGGCGCCGCCGCTTCCAGTTCCTTCAGTGCCGCGCGTGCTCGGTCGACGTCGGCCTTGTCGACCGCTTCGTGCACGAGCAACGGTTCTATCGAGGCGCTCAACGCCTTCACCGCCTCGCACCAGCGACCGCCACCAGTCGACGTGTCCGGGCTAGCCGCAACCTCGTCGTCAGGCGGGCTTGTCGCGGGCACGGTGCCAGGCGAGCTGGCACCACCACCGCCACCACCCGCCGCCGGCGTCGATTCGACGGGCCCGCAACCCGCCAGCGAGAGCCCGACCGCCAGCGCGGCAAGGCCTACCTGAGTCCGTGTCATCGCTCTCCCCGCTCTCCCTGAAGTACGCCAGCCGAACGACCTGGCCCTACCGGTCGACTGCCCGGGCCTACACATTGCCCTGCAGCACGGTGCCCAGCCGCGTCGCGGCCTCCTCGCGCCTGTCCGAGTCGCCGATCCTCACCTTGATCCCGCAGAAGTCGCCGCTTCGGCACGGGAACCACAGCTCGCCCTGAATGGCGTCGTAGGTGGCGCCCTCGGCGGATCCGCTCACCGGCTCCCCGACCTCGGCTACGGCCTCGTACTCAGCTTCGCCTAGCACTGTCGCGTGGATCGACTCGACCATGCCGTCCTTGGCGCCCGAGGTCGCGGTCCAGACGCATCCGCCGAGCAGGAAGTCATGCTGACCGCCATCGTTCGGGCCGATCACGTCGGCGACCTCGCTCTGGGTCAGCCGTTCGCACTCGTCGTTCTTCGCCTCGGTTACGCCACTGACGGAGTCTTCCGCCTGGCCCGGAGTGTCGGCCGACGTGGACGGACTCGAACCGCCGGCAGGTGCGCACGCCACGACCATGGCGAGCGCGCCGCCTATGGTCGCGACCTGTCCGAGCCTTCGCAGAATCTTCATCGGTCATCCCTTCGCCATCCGTTTGCCCGGCGTACCGATCGTGCACAGTGCCGCCAAAGTTCCGCCAAAGGCGAGGTTCACCAAAGCGACGCGACGCTCAACCGTCGGCAGCAGGCTGCGCTGCCGGTCACCGGCGGTCGTGGCCACACGGCAGTTGTCCCAGACAGTTACGATTTCGGACGAAAGGGCTGGGAGGTGCGGGGGTGTTGGAGTTCGAGGTACTGGGCCCGCTCACGGTTCGGGTCGCCGGAGCCGAGGCGTCGCTCGGCTCCGGGCGGCAACGACTCCTGCTCGCGCTGCTTCTCGTTGACGCCGGCCGCCCGACACCGGTGCCACGGCTGATCGAGCAGATCTGGGGCGACGACCCACCGGCCACCGCGACGGCAGCGCTGCAGGTCCACGTGTCGGCGCTGCGCAAGGTGCTCGGGGACAGGCTGCGTTGGACGCCGGGCGGCTACCTGCTGGACGTACCCGACGAGGCCGTCGATGCGCGGCGGTTCGAAGCGCTGCTTGCCCCGCTGGGCGGCCGGGGTGCCGCGGGCGCCGGCGGTGTGGCGCGACTGCGCGACGCCGAGGCGCTGTGGCGGGGCGAACCGTACGGGGGAATGGGGGAGAGCCCGGCCCTGGCCGCCGAACGGCACCGGCTCGAGGAGCTGCGGCTGGGCGCGGTCGAAACCCGGGCCGAGATCGAACTCGCCCTCGGCCGGCACGAGGCCCTGGTGCCGGAACTCACCCCGCTCGTCCGTGCTAGCCCCGGACGCGAGCGGCTCGTGGCGAACCTGCTGCTCGCCCTCTACCGCAGCGGTCGCCCGGCCGACGCCCAGGTCACCTACCGGATGGTCACCGAGACCCTACGAGACCAGGTTGGCGTGCCGCCGTCACCCGAACTGGCCGCGCTCGCCGAGGCGATCGGGCGGCAGGACCCGACGCTGGACCTTCCGCCGCGGTCCTTGCCACTGCCGGCGACCCGGTTTGTCGGCCGCCGGGCCGAGCTGGACCAGCTCGCGGCGGCTCTGGGCACCGCCCGGATCCTCACACTGACCGGTCCGGGCGGGGTCGGCAAGACGCGGCTGGCCATTCAGATCTGTCGCGAGACCGCGGCCGGCTACCCGGATGGCATCCGCTGGCTGGACCTGGCCGGGCTTACCGATCCAGACGGAGTTCTGCCGCGGCTGGCCGACGCGCTCGGCGTACGGGAGCATCCCGGCACCACGCTGCGCGAGTCGGTCACCGCCCGGCTGCGTACCGGGCGGCACCTGGTGGTGCTGGACAACTGTGAGCACCTGCGCCCCGCCAGCTCCGATCTCGCCGGCACGCTGCTCGCCACCTGCCCCGGCGTACGTGTGTTGGCCACCAGCCGGGAGCCCCTGCGCGTACCCGGTGAAGTGCTCTGGCCGGTCGCCGGCCTCTCCCTCGCCGGCCCGGGCGGAGTGGACGCCACCTCGGACGCTGTCCGGCTGCTCACCGTCCGCGCTCGGGAGGTCCGCCGGGACTTCCGGCTCACCGACCGGGACACCGAGGTGGCGGTCGCGCTCTGCGCCCGGCTCGACGGCCTGCCGCTGGCGATCGAGATGGCAGCCGCCCAGCTTCGCACCATGTCGATCAACGAACTCGCCCCGCGCCTGGCCCGGCAGCTCGACCTGACCGCCGCCCGGCCGACCCCACCGCGGCACCGCACTCTGCGCGCCGCGATCGACTGGGGCTACGGGCTACTCACCGAGCCCGAGCGGGCGGCGTTCCGGCGGTTGGCGGTCTTCGCCGACGGTGGCCCACTCGACGCGGCCGAGCAGCTGGCCGCCGACCCGGCGGGCGACCCGCCGCACACCGCAGCGGAGGTCGCCAGCACGCTGTTCGAGCTGATCGAACGCTCCTTCGTCACTCCCTCGTTCGGGATCGACGACGCCCCGACCCGGTACACGATGTCGCAGGGGTTGCACGACTACGCCGTGGAACGGCTGGCCGAGTCGCCGGACGGCACGGCGGCGCGCCGCCGGCACGCCCAGTGGTGCCGCGACCTCGCGGTACGCAGCGCCGAGTTCGGCGGTGACCTGCACGGCGAGCACCTGCGGGCACTGCGGGCCGAGCAGGACAACCTGCGCGCCGCCCTGCGCTGGTGCCTCGGCCCGACCGGCGACCACGAGCTCGCCTTGGAAATCGCCGCGTCTCTGTGGTGGTTCTGGTGGCTGACCGGCATGATCAGCGAGGGCCGGCAGTGGCTGGAACAGGCCGTCGCGGCGACCACGGACCGCCCACGGGCGCAGCGGGCCGGCGCGTTGCGCGCGGCGGCCGCTCTGGCCCGCAGCGCGCACGACCTCGACGCCGCCCGCCGCTGGGGTGAGGAAGCGCTCGGGGCGGCACAGGATTTGGGCGAGACGGCCGGCGTCGCACGCGCCCTCAACGGGCTCTGCATGACCGCGAACGCGCAGCGCGACCTCACCGCTTCGCTGCGCTTCGGCCGGGAGAGCAGGCGGTCCGCCGAGCAGGCCGGCGACCCCCGGGGCATCGCCGCCGCGGCGAACAACGTCGGCGTCACCCTGCGCTGCCTCGACCGGCTCGACGAGGCGGCCGCCGAGTTCGCCGAGGCGCTCGACCGGTTCGAGGCGGTGCGCGACCGCCGGGGCGAGGCAGCTGCGCTCTACAACCTGGCGGTGGTGGCCCGCCGGCGTGGCCAGCTCGACGCGTCCCACGAGCTCTGCCTGCGCAGCCTCGAGCGCTACCACGACCTCGAGCTGCCAGAGGGCGAAGCGGACGTCGCCGAGGCGATCGCCTGCCTCGAGGTCGCCCGGTCCCGGCCCGAGGCCGCCCTACGACTGCTCGCCGCGGCCGACCGTAGCCGTCGCGAACTCGGCTCCGCGGTCTTCACGCCGGACGAGATTGCCGACCGCGACGCCGCTCTCGCGACGGCCCGGTCGATGCTCGGCGGGATCCACACGGTGCCCGAGGTGACGTTGGCGGATCTGGTGGCCGACCTGCTCGCCGCGCCCCGGCCGGCCACCAGCACCCCGCTCACCGCCTGAACCCGACGTGAGTAAACCTGCAACGACGTGCACCGCTACGCCAACGCATGCCTAGCTGCGGTTGAACGGCTGTGCTCCACGCTCGACGACGTGGCGGCGCGTTCCCATGTCGGTGGCGTCGCGCTGCCGGGCTACTTCCAGGAGGGCGGCGCTTCGAAATGGGTCGGTGCCGGCGTAGAACCTTCACCCGCAGTGCGACATGCCAGCCGCTTCAGTGGAGTCGGAGATCGGCCGAGAACTTCAGTCCCCGAGCGCGGCCGCCCGACTACGACGAGAGTTCAGCCCGGCGCGACCACCAGGCCTCGGCGGCGGTCATTGCGCTCTCGGCCTCGTGGATGCCGTCGCCCACGAGCCCTGCGGTGGCAGCCCAGTGCAAGGGTATGAGGGCTACAGCCCCGGGGAGCCAACGGTGCTCGTCGCGAGTCAGCGGTTCCGGAGCCGTGCGTTCGTAGGCGTCGAGCAGTCGTCGCGGCTCGAGCAATTCCGCCGGCGGGCCCACTCCATCGGGGCCGCTCTGTGCGACGTGATTCAGGCTGCCCGCGATGTCGTACAGCCGCTCCCTGACCCTCGCGAAGTCCAGGTCGAAGATGGCCCATGAGCCGTCTGACAGTTCTCCCGCGTTGCCCAATTTGTAGTCGCCATGAATCGGGGTACATGGCAGTTCGACCTCCTTCCGGAGGTTGGAGAGCTCGCCCGTCAGTTGGCGCATCCGATGCACGACCGGCTCGCTGCGGGGTCCGAGCCTGCGGCGTGTGAAGCCGACCGAGTAACGCAGTTGGCCGAAGGTTCTGTGGTCGTCGAGGGGTTCGGGCGGACTGGGCTCCCAGACTGCTTTGAGCGCAGCGTGAACGCGTCCGAGCTCCTCGAACAGGCGGACGTAGGAGTCCTCGTCCGCCCGTGGCTGGACGTGATCGATGAACTCCTCAAGCTCAGCCCAACGATCAGCGACCCTCAGGAGGTCGTAGCCGGAAATCCGAATCGGCCGAGCGACGCGGACTTGCGTCCGCTGGAGCCGCTCCCGCAGGCGCCGCAGTCCCGCTACCCGGCCGCGGCGGACCCAGGGCCTGTGAACCCGTAGGACAACCGGCGGCTCAGCGTCTATCCGCAGGTTGAGGTTGAACGCGCCGCCAATGTCTGCCCATCTGGCCCCTCGCGCGACGCGGGCGATCACGGCCGAGACGGCCGGGTCATCTGGGCTGGCTCTAGGTCCGAACCAGCGCGGCAACGGAGGGGGAGAGGTCGAAGCTTCGATTCCGGTCATGGCAATGGCCCACCAACGCACCCGAGGAAGGTTCCGCCGGCGAGCATGGCGCAATCTTGCCGCGACGGCCCGCACCCCGCCAGCCCTTTCAGCTGGACTGATCACCATCGTGGAGACGAGTAGCTGGTCGTCGAGCCACTGGGCAGTAGCTAGTCGACACTGCCGGCTACATCGCTCCCGTGCCAGCAGTCGCACCGTGGTATCGCTCCGGGCGGCGCCACCGTTTCGGCGATCTGGACCGCCGCCACGCGCCCACACCAACGGACACCAGCGCTACGTCAGGTAGCGCAGATCCGGCGATCGCGCGCACCACGCGAGCAGGTCCCGTACGCCCAACATTCGCGGCGGAGATGGCTACCGGGCGCGTATCTCAGCCTATGGAGCATGGTCGCCCAGCTGGACGCAACCACGCGCGCCGCCGCGGACCTGGACACAATCACCGACGCCGAGCGCCGCACTGCTCGTGAGCGCCACTGGGACGCCGTTACGCCCTACCTGCGTGACAGACCACGGCTCGAGGCCGAGGTCGGAGACCAACTGCGCTGGTTGTTCAGGGCACCGAACACGAATGAGTTGGTTGGGTCGTCCGTTTCGATCGTCTTGCAGCTCCTCGGCTACGCCAGGCAGCCCCGCGAAGGTATGCCATGCGGTGGTCATCTGTCGCCCCTCGCTGTGACCTGCGCCAGAATGTTGACGAGAAGTCCGGGTTCAGGCGGGACGGAGGCAGTGCGCCATGGCGGGCGTGGACAAAGGGGGGCACGTAGCGAGCGTTCACCTGTCTGCGTTCGTGGGTCGCGAGCGTGAGCTTGTGTCGCTGACCGATGCGCTCTGCTCTAGGACGGGTCTGGTGCTGGTCGAAGGTGAGGCTGGTATCGGCAAGTCGCGGCTGGTACGCGAATGCCTGGCCTCGCCGGTGTTCGGCGACGTCGTGGCGGTGACCGGGAACTGTCCGCCGCTGCCGGAGCCGTTCGCCTGGGCCCCGCTGGTTGATGCCGTGCGCAAGCTCCGCCGCAATCTCGACGACGTCAAGGTGAGTCCGCTGGCGGGTGCGTTGCGGCCGCTTTTTCCGGAGTGGGCGGCGGAGCTGCCCCCAGCGCTGGAGCCGCTGCACGATACGAAGGCGGTCCGTCACCGGGTCTGCCGAGGTCTGTCGGAACTGTTCGCCGCGCTCGGCGTGGATGTGCTGGTCGTAGAGGACGCGCACTGGGCAGATCCGGCGACCTTGGAGTTCTTGCTCATGCTCTCCGCGACCGCCTTGGCCGGAGGGGAGCGACGGCTGTCGCTTGTCGTGACCTATCGCCCGGACGATGTGCCGGACGGGTCGACACTGGTGCGGCTGACGGCGCACCGGCCCCAGGTGCGGGTCGCGCTGAAGCCATTGGACGTTGCGCAGACACAGCAGCTGGTCATGTCGATGTTCGCCACCGAAGTCTCGCCGGAGTTCTCGTCATTTCTGCACGAGCGTACCGACGGGCTTCCGCTGGCTGTCGAGGAGAGCGTGCTGCAGCTGGCCGACCGGCGGCACGTTGTCCGGTCCGGTGGCCAATGGACCCGCCGAGCGGTTGAGGAACTGGAGGTGCCGCCAACCGTTCGCGACCTTGTTCTCGAACGCGTCCAGCGCCTCGACACTGCGGTACGTCGGGTGTTGGAGGTGGCAGCCGTCCTCGCCGAGCCGTCGTCTCAGGCCCTGCTTGTCACGGTCGCGGGAATAGGGTCCGCTGCGGGAGCGTCTGGTGTGTCGGGAGCTTTGGACTGCGGGCTGCTCCACGAGACCGCGGTTGGCACGTTTGCCTTTCGCCACGTATTGGCCCTCAAGGCGGTCGCGGAGGCCACTCCAGTCTCCGAACGGCGTCTGCTCCATCATCGGGCCGCGATTGCCCTGGAGGAGGATGAGCATCCGCCCGCCGCCCGGCTCAGCCGGCACTTCCGCGAAGCTGGAGACATCGAGCAGTGGAGCCGGTATGCCGAGATGGCTGCCAACGCGGCGCTGGAGTCTGGCGATGAACACACTGCTATCAAATTGCTGAACCACCTTCTCACGCTTGTCGACCGTCCGTCCGATCAGCGCATCCGGCTGGCCCGTCAGCTAGGCGAGGCCATCGTTCACAGGTCGGCCTCGCTTGGTGAGCTGGAGATTGCCGTACACGACACCCTCCACAAGATCGTGATCGAGGAAGATCTGCCCGAGGTAGAACGCGGCGAAATCCGGCTGCTGCTGGGGTGGCTGCTCGAGCAGCTCGGGGAGTTCGACGCTAGCAGTGTGGAGTTCGAGGCCGCAGCCAGTGCATTGAAGGACCGGCCCGCAAGTGCGGCCCAGGCGATGCTGTTCCTCGCGTCACCGGAGTCTCCACGCTCGTGGTCGGCGGCACAGCATCTGGCGTGGCTTGACCGGGCGGTGGCCCTCATCCCTCGCGTCGAATCGGAATCGGTACGCCACCGTCTGCTCATCGACCGAGCTCCCACGCTGCTCTCCCTCGGGCAGGAAGCCGGCTGGCAGGCTGCGGCCGAGATTCCGGACTCGGCGCCGACGCTGGTGGAACAGCACTACATCGTGCGCGGTCGGGTCAACGTCGCCGGATATGCGATCGACTGGGGTCGCTATGACGACGCCCGCCGACAACTCGCCGCGGCAAACAGAATGGCGCACACCCTTGGCCGCCAGCGGGTGACGGACCACGCGACGTGGCATCAAGCGCTGTTGGACTGGTACACGGGCGCGTGGAAAGGCCTATCCGAGCGCGTTACTGCGGTACTCGAGTCTTGCGAGACACATCCGCTGATGCGACTGGAGGCAGGTGGGCTCCTGGGCGCGATTCACGTCGCAGCCGGAAGCCATGAGCCGGCAGAGAAACGGCTGCGCGAGGTCGTGGACGAGATCCTCCCCAGGCATGTCATCGAACTCACCGCCGCCGGTCTGCCCGTCACTGCTTTGGGCAGGCTGTGGCTAGCGAACGATGCGATCACCGAGGTACTCCAACTGACGGATCCGGTAATCGACGCGATCGCCGGAAAAGACATCTGGGTGCTGGCGACAGACGTCGCTCCTCTCCACGTCGAGGCACTAGTCGCCGCGGGGCGCGTCGAGGAGGCCACCGTCCTGCTCCGGCGTTTCACGACAGGATTGCGGGAACGAACCGCGCCCGGGCCGCTGGCAGCGCTGGCGACCTGCCGTGCGCAGGTGGCCGAGGCGGGCGGTGCCTCCAGCCGAGCGGCTGACGCGTTTGCCCGCGCCGCGACCGCATGGGCGGCGTTGCCGCGACCGTACGACGAGCTGCTCGCCCTTGAGCGGCAGGGCCGCTGCCTTCTCGCGGCCAACGACCCGGAGCGGGGGCTGGCCGTGCTGGGCCGGACCCAAGAACGGCTCGTCGAACTCGGTGCACGATGGGACGCCGACCGAGTTGCTCATCTCCTGCGCCGGCACGGCGTCGAGGTCGCGCGGACGTGGCGTCGGGGCCGCCATGGCTACGGCGACGAACTGTCGCCGCGCGAGCTGGAGGTTATCCGGCTCGTGTCGCGTGGACTGACCAACCGGCAGGCAGCAGAGGCGCTGTTCATCTCACCGAAGACCGTGGCTCACCACCTCGGTCGCGCCATGCGCAAGCTCGACGTCTCGTCTCGTACCGCTCTGGCCAGGGCCGCGGCCGACACCGGACTGCTCGACGACGCCACAGCGCGCGCAGGGTAGCCGACGTGCACACTGCGTAGCGAGCTGGCGAACAGGCGGCAAAAGAATAGGTCAGTTGCCTAGTCGCGATGGCGGAGCGTCGGGCCGACGATGGGGACGCGGTAGCCCTCTCGCCTGCTGCGTCGTTATGGAGAATTGAGGCTCGCATGCATAGCGTGCTCCGCACTCGTCCCGGTCGTCGATCCCGCCGCAGGCGGTCCCTGGCCCTGTTGGCGGCCCCGCTCTTGGCCCTGCCGCTTCTCGCCAGTCTGTCGATCCCGGCCGGGGCAGCCTCACCGGCGGCGCAGATGGGATCTCAGCTCGTCGCCGGATCGGCAACGAGTGCGGATCCGACGGCACAGCCACCCAGAGGCGGCGGTGAGGTCAAGGTCACCCTGATCACCGGCAACACGGTCACCTGGCACAAGACCGGCGCGCAACGCCAGCCGGTCGTCGATATCGACCCGGCTCCGCGTGACGACGGCCAGGCCGTGCAGTTCTTCTCGCAGGGAACGTCGAAGGACTTCTACGTCTTTCCGAGTGATGTCGAGGCGTACCTCGGCTCGGGTGTTCTGGATCGCGAGCTGTTCAACGTCCCAGGTCTGATCCGTGATGGTCTGGCCGACCGCTCCAGCGACACGATGCCGGTGATCGTGACCTTCAAGGAACGATCGACCAGACCGCTGAAGATCAAGGCCGAGTACGCCCAACTGGCCGCGGACGCGGACTCCCTACCCGCGACCACGCATCCGGTGCCAGTTTGGACGTTGCACGGCGCCGGCGTACAGGTCGACCGAGGCAAGGCGGACCGTTTCTGGGAGGCCATCGACGGCGATGGCGCGGCCTCAGCTCAGTTGGACGAGGGTGTCGAGAAGGTCATGCTCGACCGGCCCGTACACGTCAGCCTGGACGAGAGCGTCCCACAGATCGGTGCACCGGAGGTCTGGAACGCCGGATACACCGGCGAAGGTGTCACTGTGGCCGTCCTCGACACCGGCATCGACACCGGTCACCCGGACCTGGCCGGAAGGGTGACCGCCGAGAAGAACTTCACCGACTCTGCCTCGACTACCGACCACCACGGGCATGGCACTCACGTGGCCTCCACCATCGCCGGCTCCGGCGCCGCCTCCGACGGCCAGTACACCGGTGTCGCCCCGGACGCGGATCTGATGAACGGCAAAGTCCTCGCCGACCACGGATTCGGTCAGATTTCCTGGATCATCGCCGGCATGGAGTGGGCCGCTGGCAATGAAGCCGACGTGGTGAACATGTCACTCGGCGCCTGCTGTGGTTCCGACGGCACCGATCCCATGGCGCAGGCAGTCAACCAGCTGACCGCCCAGTACGACACTCTGTTCGTGATCGCCGCCGGCAACAACGGCGACGGCGGCCTGGACACACCCGGCACCGCCGACGCGGCGTTGACCGTGGGTGCAGTCGACAAGGCCGACCAGTTCGCCGACTTCTCCTCCGTGGGGCCGCGGCTCAATGACTTCGCGGTCAAGCCGAACATCTCCGCCCCGGGGGTGGACATCACCGCCGCCCGGGCGGCCGGCACCAGGATGGGCAGCCCCGTCGACGACTCCTACACAACGGCCGGCGGCACGTCGATGGCGACGCCCCACGTCGCCGGAGCCGCAGCACTGCTCGCCCAGGCACGCCCCGGCCTGGACGCCTACGCGCTGAAGAACGCGCTGGCGTCGACCGCCGTCGATGACGGCTACCTCTGGCGGGAGCAGGGCACCGGCCGTGTCGACGTGGCCCGCGCTGTCAACCAGGGCGTGTTCGCGTCCGCCTCGCTGGACTTCGGCAGCCTCGACGACGTGACCACGCCGGTCACGCGGGAGTTGACCTACACCAATCGCACCGACTCCGCGGTGACATTGGACCTCGGCTCCGAGCTTGAGAATTCCCATAGCGAGTCGGTCGCGAACCTCACCCTGTCGGCCGACACGGTGACGGTGCCCGCCAACGGTGAAGCGACGGTCACGGCGAGCATCAACCCGGCCGACTACCAGCTCGGCGTGTTCGGCGGCACGATCACCGCCACCGGTACCGACGTGCACCTGGGCACCGCCGTCGGCTTCGGGCAGCTCAATGCCCAGGACGTCACGATCAAGGTACTCGACTCTGCTGGCAACCCTTATGACCCGACCGTCGGAGTGTGGCTCAGTCACGACACCTACGACGCCGACAACCCCCTCGGCCAAGACACCTACGTCCTCGGCACCGAGAACGGGGTCGCCACTGCCAAGGTGCCTGCGGGCACCTATACGCTGATGACCGGCGTCGGCGACATCGATCCCGCGACGGGGACCGTCGCTCGCAACAGCTTCATCATGAAGGCCGATGTGAAGATCGCGGCCGACTCGACCTTCACGCTGGATTCCCGCGAAACGGTGCCCGTAAAACGGCCGATCACCCCACGCGACGTCGCGGTTCGTGGCCACGTTGGAGCGCTGACGCACCAAAGCCCTCACGGCGGGGGGTTCGTCTTTGTGTGGGCCGACTTCGTGGCCTCTGGCGCGCCACTGCCGATCTTCGTGTCACCCTCGTCGCCGGCGCAGCTGGGCACCGTC
Organism: uncultured Actinomycetota bacterium; assembly: GCA_963720325.1. Lineage (GTDB taxonomy): Bacteria > Actinomycetota > Actinomycetes > Propionibacteriales > Actinopolymorphaceae > Thermasporomyces. The sequence goes on from CAVRFE010000002.1 coordinate 945,019, forward strand.
TCGCTCTCCGACTTCTGGGTGCTTGCCCAGCCCAAGCCTCTCAAGATGAACGACCTTGGCTTCGTCTACAGCGACGCGCCGGCCTACATCTACCGCCTCGCGTTCGGCTACCCCAACGGCATCCCAGACGACATTCGTCACACGGTGAAGCGACGCGACCTGGTGGAGGTGCCGTCCTACTACCACTCCGAAAACTCGGACGCGATCATCGGCATCAGCGAGTACGCCCTGCCATCGCATATCCACCAGGGCTCCTTCATCCACCACCTCATGTGGATTCGGCCAGGCGAGGTCACCGAGTACCGTCTCGCCGACAGCCGGTGGTTCTGGCCGCGGCATACAGTCATGCTTGCCAAGGTCCCAGATCAACCCCTCGGTTTCTCGAACATCTTCATGCGCTCGGGTGACCGGTTCATGGACTCCGAGGCGGGTGCCCGCCGCCACGAGGAGCACTGGTTCGAAGCGCCCCTGCACGTCGGCGCGGCCGATGTCCAAGATGGCTTCCTCGACTACTACGCCGACAATCCATTTGGTGCCACCAGGTCGGCCACGATGGCCCGCGGCGGACCCGATGGAAACGAGTTCGTCACCGCGCAAGACCTCCTGGACAACAGCCTCGGTCACTCAGCGGGCGAATCGCATGGTGGCAACTGGTTGGGCGACGCATGGGCCTCATGGCGGATGTGGAACGCCGACACCGGCACCGAACTCGAGCCCGACCACAAGTACGGCGCCCCACGGCCGGTCTTCCACCTCTCCGCCGAACCCGCCACCTACCGGCTCCAACAAGTCGAGACCTACCCCGAGTCCACCAACGGACTGTTCGACACCAGGCCGAGCGCGACCACCAAGTGGACGTTCCAGTCCACGCGCTCCGAGGATGAGGTAGCACGCGGCTACAGCTGCGAGCGGCTGGGCGGCGGCAACCCACTCCTCGATCCGATCGTCGACCCCGACGCCAACCTGGTGTGCCAGTTCCAGCCGCTCATCCAACTACGCCACGAGCTCGATCTGAACCTGAAGAACCAGGCGGCTGCCAATCGCGCGCACAAACTCGTGATCGAAGCCGGAGCGCACCCCGGGGCACCTGACCGGGCACGGGTGACAGACCTGAGCGTGGAGTACTCCACCGACGGCGGCCAGACCTGGCGCGACGGGACGGTCCTCGGCAAGCCCAAGAACCGCGGCGGCTACCAGCGATTCACCGTCGGCGTATGGCATCCACGACTGAGCCGCACCGACGGATCGGTGTGGCTACGAGTCAAGGCCGAGGACGCCAACGGCGGAACCGTCACCCAAACGATCCAACGCGCCTACCTCCTCAAGTAGCCCACCGCACGAGTCAGGCGGCGGCCGCGGAAATCCTCAACCGCCTCCACGGCCGGCCCCGTCGAACGCGTGTTGACCTTCGGGCACATCGACAACATCGACGCTCATGCCGAAGCGTTCGGCCGCCGCCCGCAGGAAGGGCGGCACGGCTGCGGCGACGTCGGGGTGGTCCCGGCCGACCCGGGTCAACACGATCGGCGGCGAGTCCGCGCCAGGACGTCGGCCGGGCGGAAGGCCTCGACGACACGCCAGCCAGACAGCGGCGCGAGAACGGGGATACTCCGATTCAAAGAAGATCCGAACAACGCCTTCCGCGAGTTCTGCGAGCCCTTCAACGACTAGGGTGAAAGCGCCTCCCGCCAGTACGCCATGATTGTGAAGACTGAGGGGGCCTATGCGCCCCCTCAGCCTTCACGATGAGGTGTGGCCCGGTTCTTGGGCCGGCACATGAGGTGAGGGCGGGCCGTCAGGCCCGGCACGAGCTCGCTGTGACCGGGCAGCGTACGCCGCCACCTCCCGCACTGATCATCCCCGCGCTACGCCATTGGCTAGGGGCGGAGGCGTGGATGGACTGGCGCCGATCGCACGGCCGCCCTCATAGCGAATCGATCTTCGCGTCTTCGGGGTCGTGGCTGGCATAGGTCGCAGCTTTGCGCGTTACCTGAGGCGGAGATCATCCACTCCGGCGTCCAACTGGTCGATGCGACCATCCGTGCGGCCGAAGGCGAAGGTCACGCTGACGCGGGCGCGAGCACAACCGTGCCATGGTGGGAATCACCCGCCGGCCAACTCGCCATAGCGCAGTTGGCTACCGACGACCGTCGCAACAACCCCGATCGAACCGATTTCTTCATGTCGGACTTGCAGCGGATCGTCGGTGAGCACGACGAAGTCCGCCAGCTTGCCTCGTCCAAGACTGCCTTTGCGGTGTTCCTGGTGATCGGCGTACGCGGAGCCGTAGGTGAAGGCGCGTAGCGCCTCTTCAGGGGTAAGTCGCTCGGAGGGGTTCAGCACCCTGCCGCCGGGAATCTCCCGGTTCACGAGAGAGTGCAGGCCGAGTAGGGGCGAGCCGTCGACGATCGGGCAGTCAGAACTGCCGGGCAACACGAGACCGCCCGTGAGGAATCCGCGCTGGCGGAACAGGATCTCGGCGCGGTCCTCGCCGAGGGCGGACAGGTAGTGGTCTCCGAACTCATCGATGAACCTGCCTTGCGGGACGGGAATCACGTCGGCGGCGCGCAAGCGTCCGATTTGCTCGTCAGTAGTAAGGCCGATGTGTTCGATGCGATGGCGCATCTGGTTGTGCGGCGAGGCGATGCGGGCTTCCTCGTACGCGCAGAGCACGGTCTCGACCGCCAGGTCGCCGATGGCATGAGTGGCCACCTGCCAGCCAGCCTCGGCCGCGTCCAGAATCTGCCGTCTCAGTGCATCGGCATCGTCTACCAGGAAGCCTCGCTCACCCGGCTTGTCGGTGTAGTCGCAGCAGAGCGCGGCGGTGCGCAACGTAATCGCTCCGTCGCTGAGTATCTTGACGCCGCCGACGCGTAGCCAGTCGTCGCCCAGTCCAGTGCGCAGTCCGAGGTCCAGCCCCAACCTGTGGCCGCCCGCAGCGTCTCCCTGCGGCTCGTGCAGCGCGGAGATCTTTGGCATCACGGTCACGCGCAGGTCGAGGAGGCCGCGGGCACGGGCCTCCTGGAATGCGGCCAGGGCGGTGTTGCCGCCGACTGTGCCACCGATGCCCGGTTCGGTCACGCTGGTCAGCCCCGCTGCGACCGATGCGCGTGCGGCCCGCCCGATGGCCTCGACGTACTCCTCAAACGGTGTCGGTCCGATCTGGGCATACACCAAGTCGCGGGCACGCTCGGTGATCACCCCATTCGGGCGGCCGCCAGGCCCCAAGCCGATGTGCCCGCCGTCGACGACCGGGATATCGCCCTTCTCGTTGATGCCCATCCGGCGCAGCGCGCTCCGGCCCGCAACCCCGCCGTGGTACGAAGCCTGCACCAACCAGACGGGGCGGCCGCCTGCGGAGCGGTCTAGCGCGTCCGGATCAGGATGGCCGCCGAGCTTTGACGCTTCGTATCCCACGCCCAGCACCCAGGAATCAGCGGGAAGCTGCGCCGCCCGCTCCGCGACCAAGTTGTAGAGCTCGTCGAGCGTTCCGGCAGCGTCGGGTGAAACGTCCAAGCTAGCCAATGCCTGCCCATACAGCGAGAGGTGGTAATGCGCATCGTGCAGGCCGGGGATGACCGGTGCTCCGTCCAGGTCGTAGATCGCATCGGCCGAGCAGCCCTCCAGCTCGTCGTCCAAGCCGACGATGTGCTCACCCACCACACCCAAAGCGCGAGCCGTCGGCCGCGCCGGTTCGACGGTGTGGAACCGGCCGTTGAGGAACAGCGCGTCCAACTTCACCGCACACCTTCCATCCGCGCCTAGTCAAGTCTGAATGGCTGCGAACCTACTTCCGCCCGGCGTCCGGGTCGGGTGCTCCGATCAGGACGACCGTGTTGCCGAAGACAGCTTCTCCGCGACCCATCTCGGCGTGTGCACGCGGGACGTCGTTGAAGGGAAGTACGCGGCCCAGGCACGGATCGACCTCCCCCGCACGCACGAGGTCGTTGTACGCGCGCGCCTCATGGTCATTGGTTCCATGGGAACCCTGCAGCCGCTTCTGGCGGGTCCAGTGGTAGCGCAGGTCGACCATGGCGTCGAAGCCGGTGGTTCCGGCACAGATGACGACCATGCCGCCGGGTCGGCACAGGAAGACGCTCGTGGGGATCGTGGCTGCGCCGGGGTGCTCGAAGACGATCGCCGGGTCCTCCCGCCTGCCGGCGACCTCCCACAGCTTCCTGCCGAACGCACGTGCCGAGGCAGACCACTGTTTCTGCCCACTGATGTCGTCGACCATCGGAGGAACTCCCCAGTGATCGAATCGGCGGCGGTCGATGTAGCCAAGGGCGCCGGACTTCATGGCCCACTCGCCTCTATCCTCCCCGGACACCACCGCGACCGGGTGCCCGCCGCCGGCGCGAACGAGTTGGGTTGCCTGAGAGCCCAGACCGCCTGAGCCGCCCCACACGAGGACGAGGTCGCCCTCGGCGACGGTGTTGCCCGCCCATCCGTGCAACATTCGGTAGGCGGTCGTCCCCACCAGGGTGGGTGCTGCGGCCTCCGCCCAACTCAGGTGGTGTGCCTTCGGGAGCAGCTGGTGGGCTTGGACCCTGGTGAACTGACCGAACGACCCGTAGTTGGTGTCGTACCCCCAGATCCCCGCCGACGGCGCGATCATCGGGTCCCGCCCAGCCGCTATCCACGGGTCGTCGGAGTCCCAGACACCCGGGTGGACGACAACCTCATCGCCGATCTGCCAGCCAGCTACCTGCGACCCCACGGCGTAGACGATTCCGGAAGCGTCCGACCCCCCGATGTGGAAGTCCTCGGGCTCGCCCCGCTTCTGCCGCACGGCAACCTGATCGACCGGATAGCCGCGGGCGGCCCACACGTTGTTGTAGTTCACGCCTGCAGCCATGACGGCGACGAGGACCTCGTCCGGGCCGAGAGCGGGCGTGTCGATCACCTCATGGACGAACGCCGTCGACGGATCACCGTACCGGTCCTGCCGTACCACCTGGGCATGCATCTGCGTGGGAACCTCACCCAGCGGCGGGAGCTGCCCGAGCGGCACGGGGCCCTCCGCGGTGGTCGAGACCGACGTCCGGTCGTCGTTCGACGTGCTCATGGCGCCTCCGTACGGGGCTGTCGGTATCGAGGGTGGAACCGGGCAGTCACCTCGTTCACTCCTGGTCGGCGAGCATCCGCATCGCCTTCATCCCGTGGGTGACCGCTCCGCCGGCACGAAGCGCGGCGGCCACAAAGACGGCTTCCGCGACCTCCTCGCGAGTCGCGCCCGCCTCGTGTGCCGCGGCAACGTGGCTTTCCAGACACATCTCGCACTGAGTGGTAAGCGCTACGCCGATCGCGATGAGCTCGCGCGTCTTGAGGTCCAGCTTCCCGTTATCGTTCTTCAGCGCCGCTGCCGAGAATTCGGTGTAGGCGGCGAACTCGGTGGCGGCAGCGCGGCGAAGCTGTGGGATGAAAGCGCGGTCGGGGTGGATGGTGCTCGCGGACATGACTCTCCTCCGGCCGACTCGCGCGGCCTCGTTGGTTGCGAAAAGATAGGTGGATCAGGCGGCGGGATGAGCCCAATGCGACACGAACCAACTGACGGCGCCAGTGTCGGGGGCGTAGCTGCGTCGCTCGAGGGTTCCGATGTCGGCGCCGTACACGTGGATGCCCACGCACGGCTCTTGCCCCCAGCAGTCGACGCTGTGTACGTCATCGTCGGTCGTGCAGCAAACCGTCACCTGACCTGGTCCCCAGGTGTGCTCTCCCGATGCGGTCAGCGGAACATCGGGCTGGCTCGGTTTGTCGTAGCGGACCTCGTGCTCGTGGCCGGCGTAGATGCCGACCACGCCCCAGGTCTCGTGGCCGTGAACCGGCGTTCCCTGGCCCACGTTCCACACCGCGGATGCGATCGAGAACCGGCCGTCGGGGTCGACGTACAGCGGGTACATCACGTAGCGGCTGGGATCCGGCTGGGTGTAGGCCGCGGGCACGTCGAGGCCCTTGGCGAGCGCCGAGGCCAAGACGTCCGCGACCGCTACAGTCACCTGTCGCTCGGTGTCTCCTCGGGCCACGATCTCGGAGACGGCCTCAGCGAGTCGGGTGACGTGTTCGTTGACCATGTCGTGGGTACCTCCTTTCATGGCGTAGGTGGTCCGGCGCTCTGGTCGGCGCCGCTCGCGGACTGACTCGCCCAGCGACGCAGGGATTTCCCGTGCTGGTCCAGCCGGGGCGGTGCCCGGTGGTCCTTCGGTGCGCTGCCACTCATGCGGATGGGCGATCCGGGGAGCTTGAGTCGACCCAGCTCGGGGTGGTCCACCTCGGCGACCAGTCCCTGCGAACGCACCTGCGGGTCGTCGTAGACGTCGTCGAGCGTCCGAATGAGTCCGCAGGGCACACCGACGTCGTAGAGCGCGACAACCCACTTCTCAGCGGGTCGCTCGGCGAACCTGGTCGCCAGCATCTCGTTGAGTGAGTCCTCGTGTCGGCGGCGGTCTTCGTTCGAGGAGAACCGCGGGTCTGCGGCGTCGATGTCGAGGGTCTCGGCGAGCCGGCGCCAGAGAGTCTCGTTGCCCACGGCGATCTGGACCAGCCGGTCGTCTGCGCAACGGTAGGCGCCGTAGGGGGCGACCGACGGGTGCTGGTTGCCGGTGGCTGTGGGGAGGTCACCGCCGATGAGCCAGCGGGTGCCCTGAAAGGTATGAAGGCCGACGACGCCGGCAAGGAGCGAGGTGTGGACCACCTGTCCTCGCCCGGTGTGTTCGCGCGCCCGGAGCGCCGCGAGAGCTCCGATGACGCCGAACATCCCGGCCGACAGGTCGGCGATCGGCAGGCCGACCTTGGAGGGGAGCCCGACCGGGCCGGTGAGACTCATCAGGCCGGCTTCGCCCTGCACGATCTGGTCGTAGCCGGCTCTGCCAGCAAGTGGTCCGTCGTGCCCGAACCCGGTGATGGAGACGATGACAAGTGTTGGGTTGAGTTCCTGCAACCGACGGTGCGACAGGTCGAGACGGTCCAGGACTCCGGGGCGGAAGTTCTCGATGAGGACGTCCGCGCGCCGGATCAGGCCCTCCAGCACAGCACGGTCCTGGTCGTCGGTGAAATCCAGGGCGACCGACTCCTTGTTCCGGTTGACCGACAGGAAGTACGTACTGGTGCGATCCTGACCCGACCCAACGAAGGGCGGCCCCCAACTACGGGTCTCGTCGCCGATGCCCGGCCGCTCGACCTTGATCACACGCGCACCGAGGTCTCCTAGGATCATCGCGGCGTACGGCCCCGTCAGGACTCGGGAGAGGTCCAGCACGATCAATCCGTCAAGGGGAGGTCTGTCGTCGGCGCTCTGACTGGACTCCTTGTCGTGAGTCATGCGCCCACCCACAATGGGTCGCGCTTCTCGCTCGCTGCGGCCTGTCCCTCGCGGGCGTCAGCACCGTCGTTGACGACTGACAGTTGGTATCGGGTGCGCGCGGCCTGCTCCGACGGGCTACGGACAACACTGTCGTCGGCAAACCTCTTGAGCGTCTCGATGACGAGGGGCGCGCTGTCTCGCAGCCGCCCAGCCCACTCGCGCGCAAGCGCGAAATGCTCGCCGTGCGGCACGCACCTGTTCACCATGCCGATCTCGTACGCGCGCTGGGCGCTGACAGCCTCACCGAGAAGGAGGAACTCGACCGCGTGCTTGAGGGCGATCCGGGAGGCGAGGCCGGCGGCGATGCCGCCGGTGAACCCGACTCGTGCCTCGGGGTAGAGGAACCGGGCCGAGTCGGCGGCGACGATCAGGTCGCAGTGCTGAGCAAGCACATAGCCTCCGCCGATGACGTGCCCGTGCACCGCCGCGATCACCGGTTTGTCCAGGGGTCGGGCGACATTCGGCACGGCCCGGAACAGGTTCATCGGGTTGTCGCTGAGGTCGGCTCCCGCACAGAACGCACGGTCGCCGGCTCCGGTGAGCACGGCGACTCGGTCGTCGGACCCCGTGAACCGCGTCCAGGCGTCCTCGAGCTCGGCCACCATGGGCGTGTTGAGGGCGTTGAGCTTGTCGGGTCGGTTAAGCGTGATCGTGGCGATGCCCTCATCCGAGACGTACGTGACGAGCTCAGTCATGGCGGTTCTCCTGCGTGGGGATGGGAACCGGCTGCGCGAGCATGGCCGGCCGGTGCGTGTCCGCGTCGTGGTCCGGCGAGTTCCGACTGGTGGGTTGCGCCGTCGCCTCGAAGCCGATGACGCCACGCCGTCGTAGGTCCGCGAGCGCGCGGCAGGAGAGACCGCCGAAGGTCGCAAGGACGCTGTCCGTGTGCTCGTCGCACAGCGGCGCGGGGCTGCGAGGGGCGATGCGATGCCCGTCCAGGGTCAACGGCGGGCCTGGGTACAGGTGGGTACCGGTCCGTGGGTGGGTAAGAGGGCGCAGGAAACCCACACCCCGGAAGTCCACATCTTCGTACACGTCACCGATGGAGCGAACTGGTGCCGCGGATACGCCGTGAGTTTGCAGACGGGAGGCGAGCTCGTCGGCATCGGTCTGTACGCAGACCCACGCAGCCACCACCCTGTTGACGGCCAATGGTTCGTGACGTGCCTGTTCCCATGCGTGCGGCAGCCGGCCTCGGGTGCCGTCGTCGACAGCCGCACGCAGTCCGTGCCAGCCGGTGTCGTCGTGGACGGCGATGGCAATCCACTGCTCGTCCAAGGTCCGGAAGATGTCGTGCGGGGAGGCGTCGACGTCACCGTTGACAGCGCACGCGGCAAGCCGACCCCGAGATGCATCGACGAACTGTTCGCCGGCGAGCGGGATCATCGCGTCGCGCTGGATGACTTCGATGCTTGCTCCTTCGCCCGTACGACGCCAGTGGGCGACGGCGGTGACCGCGGCAGAGGCAGCCGCCAGACCAGCAACAGGGTTCTGAGAGAGCGAAGCCGGTGAGGAGAGGCTTCTCGCCATCGCCGGTGAGCCACGCGGTTCCGCTCATCGCGTCGAACTGCGCGCCGTAGGCCTGCAACCCGGACATCGGTCCGGTGCTGCCGTAGCCGGTCATCTCGATGAGGATCACGTCGCTGCGGTGACGGCGGAGCTCGTCGTAGTCGAGCCCGATCCGAGCCAGGACACCTGGCCGAAAGTTGGCAATGACGAGGTGCGTCTCCTGGACCAGTCTGTAGACGACCGCCAGTCCCTCGGGATCCTTGAGGTTGACCGACACCACACGCTTGTCGGTGTTCACGGTGTTGAACCATGCGTTGCGGTTCCATGGATCCTCGCCGTTGTCCAGGTCCGGATAGCGACTCAGCACGTCGGCAGCGCCCGAGCCGCGAAGGAAGTCGGGTCGATGAGGTGCCTCGACCTTGATCACATCGGCACCGAGTGCGCCGAGCAGCCTGGTCGCGCTGGGGCCCGACCAGACGTGGGTGAGGTCGAGGACGCGGATACCAGCGAGGGGCAGACCGACCATCGGCGCGTCTGTCATGACGCCACCTCGCGCACCGCATACGCAAGCCCCGGCACGGTGATCGCGTCCCCCTCATGACCGGATGCCAGCAGCGCGCCGTTCCGCCACAACGTCTCGTCCGCAAGGGTCGTGCCAAGGTCGTAGCAGGGCGCGACGGCCACCGACGATGCGTCGGCCCTGCCGATCGCGTCCTCGAGCGTGAGCCTGTTGGCCCAGCGTTGGACGAGCTCGCCGAGCGCGTCGATGTTGGCGAAGCGGGCGGCGAAACGGTCGAACCGGTCGTCGTCGGCCTCTAGATCCAACATGGAGGCCAAGGCCGGCCACGGTCCGCCCGCGTAGACGCAGAGATATCCATCGAGACACTCCGCCAGGAATCTCGGGCCGGATTGCTCAACGGTCGTGGTGGTGCCGTTGTAGGCGTACTGGGTGGTGCCGTAGGGCAGCAGGGCCGCGACAACCTCGTCGGCATGGACCCGGACCCGGGGGTGCTCGGGTGGTCGATGCCCATCGGTAGGTATTCCGATCATCGCGGTCAGCGCCACGTAGAGGTACTGCCCGGCGAGGTACTGAAACCGGTGCCCGTTCCCGTAGACGGGTCGCCCTTCGTCGGTGTGGGTATAGCTCGCCGCGCCGCCGAGCGCAGCGAGCACGATCTCCGGCATGTGCCATCCGTGCCGCGCGCTTCCGGGCGCGCACGTGTCGACGGTGCCACTCGTCACCCGGGTGGAAGCGACCAGTGCGGACCAGTCCGCGTCGGCGTCAGCCAGGACGACATCACCGGCATGCACATGGGTTGGCAGCAGCGGTTCGCGGACCAGGTTCTTGGCGTGATCGAGGAACAGGTCGAGCGCCGAGGCGTCGGCTGCCTTCGCCGCGTGCGCATGGTTCGGGCTGTAGCGGTCGACGCGTGCGCCGGCGAGTGCGAACAGTCGTCCGCAGAACCTGACGGCTGGCGAGGAGGCGGCCTCGTGAACGTGGACCCCAGCGAGCAGAGAGTTGGTCACGACGGGCTCCCCGAGATCTCACGAACCGCGTGGCGGAGGGCCTCCAGCAACTCGACCGACCGTTCGAGGAGACGTGCCGCGGGCCCCGAGAACCCGAGCGCGGCGACCGGGGTACCGACCGCATCGAACAGCGGCACCGCAAGACCGGCGACGTCCTGGCGCCACTCGCCGTGGTTGATCGCGTGGCCGTCCCGCCGAATTCGCGCCAGCGCAAGCCGGAGCTCGTCCGGGTCGGTCAGCGTGTGCGAGGTGAACCGCTCGAGACCGATCTCGAGACAGCGCTCGATCTCCCGTTCAGGCTGGTGCGCCAGCAGAGCCTTGCCGGTGGCCACGCAGTAGGAAGGCGCTCGTCCACCCAAGCGCGTGTAGCTGCCGATGGGCTGCCAGGCGTCCGCCTTGTCGATGTAGACGACCTCGCCCTGGTCGTAGATGGCCAGATGCACGGTCTCGCCGTATTTCTCGCACAGCTCTCGTACTGCACGGCCGGCCGCGACCCGGATCTCGGACGGTCCGATCGCGCGGACGCCCAACTCCCACAGTCTCGGCGTGAGCGCGTAGGTGGCACCGTCGGAGGAGCGCTGCACGAGACCGTGGTGGACAAGGGTCTGCACCAGTCGGTACGAGGTCGAGCGGTTCAGGCCCAGCTGCTCCCCGAGGTCGCGCGAGGAACGCGGACCGTCCGCGAGAAGAATCAGCATCTCGATGCCTCGACCCAAGGTCTGGGCGTAGGGGGAGTCGGGAGTTTCGCGTTCGACCGGTCCTGCCTCATCGAGCTGCTTGCGCGGTTTGCTCTCGGTCATGGCGCATCCTTCCTCCGGGCACGCACGAAGTGGCGCATACGGTCAGACAGGCCCGGTGTCATCGACTGCTCGAGCAACGTGGACGAAGATGCCGGTCGACCTCGGGTTGCGGCGACCAGCGCTGGCACGTCGACGACGGCCTGCGCTGCCCGGGCGGCGAGGTTGAGCGCAGCTGGCTCGAACGTCGTCGGGATCGTGCAGGCTGGTCAGGAGTCCGAGTGCGTGAGCCTCATCGGCCAGAACCGTGGCACCACTGAGGAGCAAGCGCTGAGCCACCGCCGGCCCGACCGTCTCGGCCAGGGTGGAGGTTCCCATCAGCAGCCCGAACGCGGGGCCAGGGAAGCGAAAGCTCGCCGCGACTGTGCCCAACCGGTGGTCACAGGCCAGTGCGAGGTCAGCTCCTGCTCCGACAGCGTGGCCGTTCACAACGGCGATCGTCACCAGTGGCGCCTGGCGCAGCAGGTCGAACGTCGCCTGGATCCCTCGGAACCGCGCACCTGCCTGCACGTCGGTGAGGGTGCCGAGGTCGGCGAGGTCGACACCGGCGCAGAACGCGTGGCCGGTCGATGTGATCACCATGGCTCGCGCCTCAAGGTCCACCGCGCGGTGGACGGCGTTCTCGGATGCCCTTGGCAAGGGCGTCACTCATCGCGTTGGCGGTGGCAGGTGCCCCCAGGCAGGCGATGACCGTACCGTCCTTGGTCGACTGCACCGTGACGCCGGCCTCACTCACTTTTCGCGCCCTCCTCCGGCATGGACAGCTGGCCCAACTCACTGACCGGCAGGTGACAGCGCATCAGCCTTCCGGAGTCCACTTCACGCAGCGGGGGCTCGACTGTGTCGCAGGTACCGTCGGCAAGGCGACGCGGGCAGCGCGTATGGAAGACACATCCCGACGGCGGGTTGGTCGGGCTAGGGACGTCCCCTCCCAGCTTGATCCGCTCCCTCTCCGCCCCGTCGAGCGTCGGCACGGCTGACAAGAGTGCCTCCGTATAAGGATGGTGGGGGCCGGCGAAGACCGCGTCGGCTGATCCGTACTCCATGATCCGCCCGAGGTAGAGCACGACGATGCGGTCGGACAGGTAGCGGACGACGCCTAGATCGTGGGAGATGAACACGAAGGTCACCTGCTCACGGGCCTGCAGGTTGGCGAGCAGATTGAGGATGGCCGCTTGAACCGACACGTCGAGGGCCGAGGTCGGCTCGTCGCAGACCAGAACTGCCGGCCGGGCAGCGAACGCTCGGGCGATCGCCACGCGCTGCTTCATGCCGCCCGACAGTTGCGCGGGGCGCATCGCGAGGTGGCGCGGCTCCAACCGTACGGAACGGATGATCTGGAGGAGACGCTCTTCCTTCGCCTGCCCACGGAGCCCTCCCAACTTGACGAGGGTCCGGCCGATGATGTGGCGGACGCTGTGGCGGCGGTTGAGCGCCGAGTCCGGGTTCTGGAACACCATCTGCAACATCCGCAGGTGGGCCCGATCTCGCCGTGCGGCGATGGGAGCGACGCGTTGCCCCCCGATCTCGATGACGGAGCCATCGTCGGGGGCGGTGAGACCCACCAGCACCCGGGCGAGTGTCGTCTTGCCGCACCCCGACTCGCCCACCACGCCCAGAGTCTCCCCCGAGTACAGCTCGAGGTTGACGTCGACGAGGGCCGCCACGGAGTCGCCGCCGCTGGTGTAGGTCTTGGAGACGTGTTCCAGCCGGATCACTGGAGGTGCCAAGGAAGACCCGGCCGTCGGGGGGATTTCGGTCGCCGCCCCGCGTGGCAGTGTGCGAGCCTCCTGGTGCTTGAAGCATCGAGACGCACGTTGCCCGCCGATGTCTACCAGGGGCGGAACCTCGGAACGGCAATGGTCGTCGGCGAGTGCACACCGAGCGGCGAAGACGCAACCGGTCTGCACCTGACCAGGCGAGGGCAGGAAGCCGGGGATCGTCTCCAGGCGGTGCCGGTCCTTGCGATGCACCTGCCGGGGCAGGCAGCGCAGAAGTCCGACCGTGTACGGGTGACGGGGGTTGTCGAAGACCTCGTGGGCTGGCCCCTGCTCCACGATCTCGCCCGCGTAAATGACGCCCACCCGGTCGCACATCTTGGAAACCACCGCCAGGTCATGACTGATGAACAGGATCGAAGTCTGGAACTGCTCTCGCAGCTGAGAGACCAGGTCGAGAACTTCGGCTTCGACGGTCGCGTCCAAGGCGGTAGTCGGCTCATCGAGGATCAACAGTGTCGGCTCGACGGCGATGGCCATCGCGATGACAACTCGCTGCAGCATGCCGCCTGACAACTGGTGTGGGTAAGCCTTCATGATCCGCCCAGGATCGGCGATCTGCACGACGCGGAGAATCTCGCCCGCACGCACGAACGCCTCCTTCTTCGAGGAGCCCACCACCCGGAACACCTCGGCTAGCTGCCGACCGACTCGCATCGACGGATTGAGCGCGCGACCCGGCTCCTGGTAAACGACGGACACATCACTGGCGCGCATCCGGCGCAGCTCTTCAGTGCCCATGGACATGACGTCTCGACCGCCGATGGCGATCGAACCGGCCGTCACTCGACCATTGCGGGGAAGGTACCGGGTAATCGCCTGAACCATCGTCGACTTGCCACAGCCGGATTCGCCGACCAGTCCGAAACTCTCCTGCTGACCAATCTGAAAGGTGACGTCCTGAAGCGTCGGGCGGTCGGCGCCCCCCACCTGGTAGGAGACGTCGAGATGGCTTACCTCAAGAGCCCTGGAAGGCCCCAAGGAGGCAACGCTCTGCGTTGGACTAGTCGAAGTTACGTGTTCGGCATTCACTCGATGACCGCCTTGGCGACGGAGTCATCGATCATGTTGACGGCCGAGATCAGCGACGCGACGGCCAGCGCAGGAAAGAGAGTTTGCCACCAGTATCCGGCCGACAGGAGTTGAGCATTGGCAGCGATATCGGCACCCCAGTCCGGCGTCGGCGGCTGTATCCCGAATCCGAGGTAGGACAACGTGGCGACCGCAAAGATGGCGTAGCCGAGGCGGACAGTGAACTCGACGATAATGAGCGGGCGAACGTTGGGCAGGATCTCGACGAACATCGTGTGCAGCGACCCCTCACCACGCAAGCGGGCGGCAGCGACATAGTCGAGTTCAATCTCCTGCAGGACCGCGGCGCGCACCGTCCGCGAAATCACGATTCCATAAAAGCAGGAGATAATGAGGATCAAAGTGGCCGTCGAAGACCCGAGGGCGACGAGAAACAGGAAGAGCAGGATCACATATGGCAGGGCCAAGAATGCGTCGACGAGCCTCCCAGTAATAGCGTCAACAGGTCCGCGGTAGTAACCCTGCACCAACCCGAGTATTGTCCCAAGAACAGTGCCGAGCAAAGTGGCAATCGGTGCCACGATCAGCACGCTGCGCGACCCCGCTATCACCCGCGAGAACACATCGCGACCAAGGCTGTCGGTGCCGAACAGGTGAGCACCGGACGGACCCTGGTTCGCATTCAACAAGTCCTGGGTCAGCGGGTCCTCGGGCGCAACAGAGCCCCCGAAGATCGCACATCCGACCCAGAGCAGAAGAAGCGCGGCCCCGACCCTGAACGCCCAGCTACGAGACAAGAAGCGCCACTGCTCCCGCGTGACACGCCGGGACGATCGGTCGACTGCGCCGGCGCGCGATCCATCCAGGGGCTGCACAAGAACAACCGCTGGGTCCAGCAGCCCAGGTCGGTCCAACTCTTGGCCGCTGCCCGAGCGGTCCTCGAGTCCGCCGGATTGCCCGGTCGTCATCACTGGGGGCCTTGCAGGCGAAGGCGGGGGTTGAGCACCGTGTAGAGCACGTCTGCAACGAAGGTCGCCAGCAGGTACACGGCACCGACAAGTAGCGTCCCGCTCAACAAGACGGGAAAGTCCTTGGTCTGGGCGGCCGTGTAGATCAGTCGGCCAAGGCCTGGATAGTTGAACAGTGCTTCGATGACGACAAGACCGCTGACGAGCCCGCCGAACTGGGTGGCGATCACCGTGATCGTCGGGGCGAGAGAGTTTCGTAGGACGTGTCGAGACACGACCGTTCGACGGGGCAGGCCCTTCAGTGTGGCCGTGCGCACGTAGTCAGAGTTCAGGGCTTCGACGGTGCCTGCCCTTGCCATCCGGGCGATATATCCGAAAAGGACGAACGTAAGTGCGACAGCGGGGAGAACGAGTGAGGGCAGCGTGGACAGGAAGCTCCCGTCGGCTTGGGCTCCGACAGGCAACCACCTGAGCTGAATAGCAAACACCAAGATGAGCAGAATGCCCGATACGAACTCCGGGACAGTGGCGAGCGACAAGCCCGCCACGCTGATGATCCGGTCGAGGAGATTGCCGCGATTGAACGCTGCGATCACTCCGCCGAGGATCGCGAGCGGCACCAAGATCACGAAGGTCAGGGCCGCAAGTCTCAGCGACGCCTCCAGCGCGGGCCAGAGGAAGTCGCCGACCGGCGCGGAGTATTGATACGAACGGCCAAGGTCGCCCTGCACAAGTTGGCTGATCCAATTCCAATATTGCGCAGGAAGTGGCTTGTCGAGGCCCAATTGTTGGTTGAGTGCGTCTACCGCCGACGCGGGTGCCTCCCTGCCCAGAATCGCACGCGCCGGGTCTCCAGGCAGGACTTGACATGCCACAAAGACGATCACGCTCAGCAGCAGCAGGGTGAGAGCTGAGGCGCCAAACCGTTTGAGCAAGTACGCTCTCATTGTCTTCCTCAGGTCCGGATGCGCGGTGGGCGATGCCGTCTCCTTCGAAATCAGGACTTGGTCATGTTCCCGTACAGCTGACCGAGCGGGACCTTTCTAAGCCCGTGGACGTTCTTCTGCATAGCGGACAGGTCCTCCTGCCAGAACGGGATGAGCTCAGGGGTCTCGTCAAGAAGAAGTTCTGCGATCTGGCCAGCAATCTCCTGCTGCCTCGAAAGGTCGACGGTCTGAACGAATTGATCCGCGAGGGTGTTGTATCGAGAGTTGTCGAAGCGTGGGGCGTTGTACACGCCGACACCGGTCTTCGGGTCATGCGTCTTCAGCACTCCCAGCAACTGGTTGGGAACGCCTCGACTGGACCAGCCCCAGAACGTCATGGTTGCGTCCAGTGCTTGGCTCGATCCAAACTTCCCGGTGGCCCACCAGGCGCTTTCCGACAGAGTCTTCAGCTTGACGTCGATGCCGATCGCCGACGCCGACTCCTTGAGGATCTGGCCGAAGTCCAGGTTTGCCGAGTAGTCGATAGTAGGAAGATCGAAGCTGAAACCGCGTGATACGCCGGCTTGGGCCATGAGGTCCTTGGCCTTGGCGATGTCCCGAACCCGTTGCGGCACACTCGTGGGACTCGAGGGGAACACCGGCGCGAAGACGTGGTCGTTACCCAGTTGGGCGTGGTCTCGCCAGAGCGCCTTGAGGATCTGGGGCCGATCGAGGGTAAGCGCGATGGCCTGGCGAACCAGCTTGTTGGCAAATGGGCCTGTGTCGCAGCGCATAGGTGCAGACATATACGCCGAAGACTTGAGGGCGACGAGGTTGAAGTCGCCGTCCAGGAGTTGCGGGCTGCCCAACGCTGTGAACACGTCGTTGCAATCGATGTCGCCAGCTACGAGAGCAGTCGTTTGTGGTTGTTCGGAGGCGAAGTAGGTAACATTGATCTGGGCTGGTTTGGTGGTATTTCGCCAATAGTGGGGGTTGCGCACAAAAGTCCCACCGGCATTGCTCCTGAAGTTGGTCATCTTGAAGGGGCCTGTCCCAGGGAACGTGGCCTCATACTTGGTGAAGTCGAAGGCTTTGGGGACGATGACCAGGCTGTAGTTCGTTTGCGAGACGCCGAAGCTGGGCCAGTCGGCGACGGGTGTCTCGAGGTTGAATCTAATGCGCGTGTCGTCTAGCTTCTCAACTCCGCCGGGGGTCAGGACGCCCCCGAACACACTCAACGCAAAGGAGCCGACGCTGGGGTTGGAGTGCTGCTTGAAGCAGTAGACCACGTCGTCAACGGTCAAGGGGGTGCCGTCGTTGAACTTGACACCCTTGCGAAGCTTGAAAGTCCATGCAGAGCCGTCGGCGTTTGGTGTCCAACTTTCGGCCAGCCAAGGTCGGACCGTAAAGGTCTCGTCCACGAGGGTGAGGTATTCGCCGCATAGCTGGAGCGTGTTGATGCCTCCAGTCGAGGAGGTGGAGAGGGGATTGATCGCCGCACCCGGAGTGGTCATACCTGCGCGAATGGTCGCCCCGGACCTGCCGCCGGTCGAAGTGCTCGGGCTTGCCTTCGGGGAGGCCGGCGACCCGCAGGCGCTCAGGACTGCCCCGATGGACGACATGCCGATGCCGGCAACCGTCGCGTGGCGGATGAATCCGCGCCGTGACAGTCCCCCGCGTACGAACTCGTCGATGACGTGCTCCTGCACCGGCGACGGCTGACGGCGGAGGGGATCGAGACGTGAGTGGTCGAAGCGTTCCTCGCCGGTGTGGCTGTTCATGAACCCTCCTGCTCTCGCCAGACTCACAGTTGGTCAAATAATGAACAGGGCGTTCAATATCCTGGTGGCGCCAGGGTCGCTGTCATCACGGCGCCCTGTCAAGAGGCGCTTGCAAGTTCGAGAAGGTTGGCGCGCGAATCTTTGCCGCGGTGATGCGCTGGCGGCGTCGACGCCACCGAGGTCAGGAGGCGATCAGCGAGTCGCCCGACGTCGAACCACAGGTCTTGACGAGCCCCCCGACTCTCCTTACGATCCGACCACGAACTGACAATTTGTGGTTGTCCAACGCCAAAGAAGCTAAATCTTGCTTTCGCAAAGGCTGACGACGGCGAGTCTTTGAGTTCTGCGTTCTCGGTCTTGGCGCTCAGGGGCTTAGCGCCGGCGGGTTTCACGCTGGCGTGGCCAATCGGGCTTTGCCGCAGCCCGCCACCGGGATGGACGCCCTTCGCGCATCCGCGGCTGGCTACGGGGCACGGTGCAATCTTGAGAACTGCACCCGGTCAAGTGGTCGCGGGCCGTTCTAGCACGATCCTCGGCCTGAAGACGCACCTAGCCCTCCGCAGGCCGCAGCCCAAGAGAAGGGAGCGCCCAATGCGCGACACCAAGACAGACTCCAGCAGCGGATATGGCTATCGGTCCATCAACCCGGCGACCGGTGAACTCGTGCGATCGTTCGACACGGCAACAAACGATGCCGTCGCCGCGGCGTTGTCATCGGCTCATCAGGCTTACGGGATGTGGCGAAGCATCCCAGTCGCAGAGCGCTCAGCCGTCGTCCAACGTGTCGGTGACCTCTTCCTCGAGCGGGCCGACGAGCTGGCCCTTCTGGTCACGACCGAAGTGGGCAAGCCTTTAGCAGAAGCGCGCGATGAGGCGGCGTTCTGTCGCAAGATCTTCAGCTACTTCGCCTCCGAGGGGCCTAGGCTGCTCGCCGATCAGCCAATCCGGACGATGTCGGGAGGCTCGGCGGTGGTGCAGAAGTTGCCGATCGGTCCGGTGCTAGGCATCATGCCTTGGAATTATCCCTACTATCAGGTCGCTAGATTCGCCGCGCCCAACCTTGTTCTTGGCAACGTCGTGATAGTCAAGCACGCCGAATCCGTGCCACAGTCCGCGCTGGCGATAGCGGAGATCATGGCTGAGGCCGGGCTTCCTGCCGGCACCTACGTCAACCTGTTCGCCTCCCACCCGCAGGTCGAGGACATCATCGCGGATCCGCGAGTTGCTGGGGTTTCGCTGACGGGCTCCGAGCGCGCAGGTGCGGCAGTGGCGGCGAGCGCCGGACGGCATCTGAAGAAGTGCGTCCTCGAACTCGGCGGATCCGATCCCTACATCGTGCTGGACACCGATGATGTCGTCAAAGCCGCCGATCTGGCTTGGGACACGCGGATGTCCAACAGCGGCCAGGCATGCACCTCCAACAAGCGGATGATCGTGATGGACGCGATCTTCGACGACTTTGTTGCCCGACTCATCGAGCGTGCGACGCGACTTACCGCCGGTGACCCAGCGGAGGCTTCGGACGAGACGTTCGCTCCGCTGTCCTCCCGTGCGGCCGCTGAGCGACTCCACGAACAGGTGCAAGACGCTGTGCTCAAGGGCGCTACGTTGCACGCCGGCGGCGAGCTGATGCCCGACCCGGCGGCCTACTACTCACCAGCCGTTCTCACCGGCCTCACGCGCAGCATGCGCGCCTACCACGAGGAGCTGTTCGGCCCAGTCGCGGTGGTGTACCCCGTCTCGAGTGACGAGGAGGCAGTCGAGCTGGCCAACGACACGCCGTACGGACTCGGCGGGGCCGTGTTCAGCAGGGACCGCGACCGCGCGAAGCGGGTTGCCGCCCGCCTGGACGTCGGAATGAGCAACGTCGGCACGCCTGCCCGCGGAGGGGCCGAGATTCCCTTCGGTGGCGTGAAACGCAGTGGCTTCGGCCGTGAACTCGGCCCGTTGGGAATGGACGAGTTCGTCAATAAGCGGATCTTCTACACCGCCGACTAGGTGGACGGACCAGGACGTCGATGGGGTCCGGCGATGACGCTCTTCGACGGGCCGCCCAGGAGTGACGGGTCGCCCAACAATGAGGAGATGGTGAATGCGTCAGTTCGACACCGACATCGTGGTCGTCGGTCTGGGTGCGTGGGGTGCGTCGGCACTCTGGCGGCTAGCCGAGCGAGGTGTGGACGTGGTCGGCATCGAACGGTTCGGCCTAGGACACGGGCAGGGCTCCTCGCACGGAGAGACCAGGTTGTTCCGGGTCGCCTGCCACGAACATCCTGACCTCGTGCCGCTCGCCCTGCGCGCTGGTGAACTCTGGCGGGAATTGGAGGCAGCTAGCGGCGAGGAGTTGCTGCGCCTCACTGGCGGTATCACGATTGGTCCGCCCGACGAAGAGATAATGGCTCGCGCTCTCGCTGTGGCACGCGCGCACGATCTGCCGATCGAGCAACTGACCGCCAGGCAGGTGCGGGCGCGTTTCCCGCAACACACCAACGTGCCGGACGACTTCGTCGGAGTCTTGGATCCGATGGCGGGTGTGGTCAAGGCGGAGGCAAGTGTGCGCGCCGCATGTGCGGCAGCTGCATCCGCCGGCGCCACGATCTACTGCGACACCAGGGTGACCAGCATCCGCCTGGTCGAGGGCGGAGTGGTCGTGACAACGCGACTCCGCGAGTTCACCGCTCGGCAGGCGGTCGTGACCGCGGGCGCCTGGCTGAGCAAACTCGTACCCAAGCTTCCACTCGAAACTCTCCGCATACCGATGAATTGGTTCAAGGCTCACGACGACGCCACCAGGAAACGGTTCGAGGTCGAGGATTTCCCGGTGTTCATCCGCCATGTCGACCAGAACAGGTCTCTGTGGGGACACGGCGCCGTATTCGGGCACCACGTGAAAGTGGGACTCTCCGAGCGCTCATCGACACCGGTGGTCGCCGGGATCGACCCTGACCAATG
Source organism: uncultured Actinomycetota bacterium (assembly GCA_963720325.1). Classification (GTDB taxonomy): domain Bacteria; phylum Actinomycetota; class Actinomycetes; order Propionibacteriales; family Actinopolymorphaceae; genus Thermasporomyces. Next base: position 965,652 of record CAVRFE010000002.1, read on the forward strand.
TGATCGCGGTGTTTCACCACAGGACTGGCACGGCGTCGCGCCCGCGTTGGCGATCGCGGTGGCAGACCTGGACCCGCAGCCGGTTCGTTCGGTCCCTTGCTTGATTACCAACTCACCTGACGGCCAGTTCCTGATCGGTCGGCCGAGCAGCGATCCTCGGCTCGTCATCGGTGGTGGGTGCAGCGGCCATGGGTTCAAGCACGCCACCGGAATTGGGGAAGCACTGGCTCAGATCACCCTGAGCGAGCAGACATTCTGCGATCTGGGCTTCACGGACCCGAACCGCTTCAGCGGTTTACGGTGAGAGCCGACTCAAGGCGATGAGCCATTTCTGTGCGGGAGAGGCACAAAGTACCCTCGATCAGTCACGTCAGCGACCAGGTCAGGGCCAACGACACGCCGGCCGCGATCATCGTGGAGAAGGCCGCCAGCATCAGTCCGCGCACCGGGAGGGGCCACAAGTTCGCGGCAGCGATCGACGTCCCGAGACCGAACATCGCGGCACTCAGAAGCACGATGGTTGCGTCGGATGCAACGTCGAGGGCCCATTCGGGCAGTACCCCCGCAGAGCGGATGGCCGCGGCAAGCACGAAGCCAAGCAGGAACAAGGGCACTACCTGGAAGCGGCCGCGGTCGCGGTCGCGTCGCGGCCCGGCCATCCGCCGGCTGTCGACGTAGGTCGCGACGACCTGAACGGGTACCAGGAGGGCAACGCGGCCCAGCTTGACGGTGGTGGCAAGCGCAAGCGGGGCCGCACCCCCGATCATCGAGGCCGCGGCGATGACCTGTGCCACCTCATGAATGCTCGCGCCGGCCCAGATGGCGAGCTGCTCGTCGGACAAACCCATTGCGGCTCCCGCGGCAGGGAGGGCCATGATCATTGCCGATCCGAAAAGGGTGACGAGTGCAATCGCTGTCGCGACGTCCTTGGGCTTGGCGCGGATCGAGCCTTCTACCGCAGCGATCGCGGCGGCGCCGCACACCGCGAACCCGGCGGCAATCAGCGTTGTCAGTCCGTCGGACAGACCCAGGCGTCGTCCGGCGTAGAGAGTAGCTGTGAAGGTGGCGAAGACCGTGCCCACAACCACGCCGGTCCCAGGTGTCCCGAGCGCAAGGACGTCGCTTCCGACGATCTTGAGACCGAGAAGCCCGACCCCGGTGCGCAGTAACAGCCGGTCGAGTCGCGGCGCCCGACCACAGACAAGCCTCTTCAACCCCGGCAGGTTCTCGGTGATCACACCCAGCATGAGCCCCACGAGGAGCGGACCCGCCACGGGAACCGCCTCGCCGACCAGGATCGCGACCGTGGACGCCGCGGCGAGCACAGGCAGGCGGCGCACGCCGGCCCGCCACGAGTTCGGCGAGACGCACGGTGGAGGCGGGGACCCGGCTGACCGGATGACCATGTCGGCCGAGTTGTGGTCGCCTGGCACCTCCCCAGCGTCGAGTCTCGCGAGAAGGTCCGGTAGCCCTCGGCCACGGGCCATCACATAATCAACGCTTATGACTCGCGAACTCGACCTGGCGGCACTACGCCTGCTGGTGCTCATCGACGAGTTGGGCAGCCTGGGAGCTTCCGGTCGCGCATTGGGGGTCACTCAGCCCGCCGCGAGCGCTACGCTGCGCGCTTTGGAGGCCCGATGGCAGGTACGGCTGGCGGTACGGTCGAGACGGGGAACCCTCCTCACGGACGACGGCCGAACCGTCGTCGCCTGGGCGAGGGACCTGCTCCATCAGGCGGACGCGGTCCGGGCTGGGTTGGACTCGCTCAGCGCGGAGCACGCCAGCGAGGGGCTCGGCCTCAGGGTGGCAGCCAGCCTCACCGTCGCGGAGTTCGTGATGCCCCGCTGGATCGGCGAGTTGCGAGCGAGGGCGCCGCATGTCCGGCTGCGTCTCAATGTCGTCAACAGCCACGTTGTCGCCAGCCGGGTTCGCTCGGGTGACTGCGCGATCGGATTCGTCGAGACCAGTGTGATCGCCGGTGATATGGCCCGTGCCGTCGTCGGCCACGACCGGCTCGTCCTGGTGGTGGCGGCCGCCCATCCATGGGCACGCAGGAGCACGCCCTTGACCAGCGGTCAGCTTGTCGCGGCGGAGTACGTCGTCCGGGAAGAGGGCAGCGGCACCCGCGCCACTTTCGAGCGAGCCTTGGGGGCTGTCCCCCGGGTGGCCATGGTCGCGACATCGACGGCCGCCATGATCGGTGCCGTCCTGGCGGGGGTCGGGCCAGCTGTCGTCACTCCTTACGCTGTGCGAGGCGCACTCGAGACGGGCGATCTCGTCGAGGTTGGGCACGAACTCGACCTCGATCGGCCGCTCACGGCGATCTGGCGGGCGGGCGAGCCGTTGGAGCCGTCGGCCGCCCGCCTCGTGAGCATCGCTCGACGCGATATCGCCTCGCGACGTTGAAGTATGGACGGGCAGAGTCCGGTTAGGGGTCCTGGGGTTGTGGTGACACCCGGCCCGGCCAGCCTGCGTGCTGAGGTGGGTCACCGGTCGCAGTCTCTGTATTGCTGGAGATCTAGAGACAGGAAGCCATCCCGGGACCCATGAGGACATTGTGTATGACTGGCGTGTGCGGCTGATCGAGCACGCTGCCAGGATCAATAGCGTGGCTGAAGCCCGCCGAGTTTTCGGTGTGTCTCGAACGTGATCGAGTACCCGACTGCAACACCTGGATGAACGCCGACGTTCGTACACGACGACCTGCCGTGAGCAAGGCAATCGTCGACGCGCAGAACCAACTCGACGTGCATCAACGGCCGTGATGGTTCGTCGACCGCGCGCAGGGACCGGACGCGACCTGGGCGGAACGCCGACAAGGTGTCACGTCGACGAGGAACGCAGTCCATCGTGCACGAGTGTCAAGACCAGGGAGAGCGAGGGCCGGATGGAGTTGTCATCACTGGTTCACACGAGCCTCATGGACATCAGTGCTTGCAGTCGTGGCACCTGAACCCGCACCAGAAACTCGCACCATGAAACGGACATACCGGACCTTCCTCTTCCGCAAGTCAAGCCGGCGACGCGCTGACCTGCGGAAACGTGGCGCGCTCGAAGGAATTCGAACCCCCAACCTTCTGATCCGTAGGGAAACACAGAATCACTAATCTGGCCTCTACCTGCAACAACGCCAACACGCCGACCACCACCGGACACCGGCGGCATCATGGGTTCACTCCATTTCGCACCACGACCCGCACCACGGTCCGGCGGCCGGACGATCGTCGGGCGAGTCGTAGTGATCGACCGAAAGTTGCTCTGCTTCGATTAGTTGTGCTCGAACGCAGCAAACAATCTTCGTCGACACGGGGACGCCGTGGGAGGGCCCAGCCGCTCCGATGTCTACGACCGGTTGGATTTGGCAATCGTTGAGCTTCGAGAACGGCTTGGTGGACTGCCAGCGGCGACGCAGTGAAACCTTGGTCAATGAATACCTGACCCAACCGATACAGACGGCACTGAACAACATGCTCCGCAGCCGCGATCAGGGTCTGAACCACTATCAGCCCGCTCCGGGTGAGAACGACGCAGACGGATGCTCCGCTGTGCGTTCCTGTGTCGGCGAAGTACTCGCAGCGGTCGATGTAACGACGGTGGAGCTTCGACAGACGCTCGCTCCATGCCGGAACCTACCCGGCAACGGCGGCGGTTCCCCTTCAACAGCACGGTCAAGTCGGTCGTATTGGGCCGCCCTCGATACCCGAGACGGCGCTACGCACGTCTTGGGCGCTTGCGCCGGTTCTGGTGTCAGGGGGTGCCGCGATCGCGTATGCGATGGGTCAGGGCGGTGTTAGCCAGCAAGCGACCGCCACGACGTTGGGATGATCGGCAACGGAGGGCATCCCCGATCCCCGGTGGTAGGACAGCGAATCCGTTGTGGTGCCACGTAAGGATCTGACAGTTCGGTGACATCTGCCCGCATTGCTGTTGACAGGTGGCGACGGTGGGCCAGGTTGCCAGTACCGTCCACGCCATGCGCGTCCTCGTCACTGGTGGAGCTGGCTTCATCGGCTCGCATGTCGCCGATGTCCTCGCTGAGCGTGGACACGACGTCGTGCTGGTCGATGCTCTCCTGCCCGTGGCGCATCCGCCAGATCCGGTCGGTTCGCAAGTCCACGGTGATCTCGTACGCGCCGCGCTCCAGGACCCTGGGGTCTTGCCGGGCTTGCTCCGGGGCGTCGATGTCGTGTGTCATCAGGCGGCGATGGTGGGGCACGGAGTCGACCCGAGCGATGCTCCTGCCTTCGCCAACCACAACGACTTTGCGACGGCCTGCCTGCTGGCCGCGATGTTCGAGCACGGCGTGCGCAGGCTCGTCCTCGCGTCGTCGATGGTGGTGTACGGGGAAGGCACCTACCGATGTGGGGTGCATGGTGTCGTACGCCCGGCTCCGCGGACGGACGAGGATCTCGCTGCCGGGCGGTACGACCCGCCATGTCCTCGCTGCGGCCGCCCGCTTGTGTCGGAGCTGACGGACGAGGGTGCGATGCTCGACCCGAGGAGCCTGTACGCAGCGTCGAAGCTGGCGCAGGAGAACTATGCCGCGGCGTGGGCACGCCAGTCAGGTGGGACGGTCTGGGCGCTGCGCTACCACAATGTCTACGGGCCACGCATGCCTCGGAACACGCCGTACGCGGGCGTCGCGTCGCTGTTCCGTTCGGCATTGGCGCGGGGTGAGGCGCCGCGCGTACTCGAGGACGGCCAGCAGCGCCGCAACTTCGTCCACGTACGCGATGTGGCGCTCGCCAACGCACTCGCCGCGGAACGGGAGCCTCCGTGCCCGTTCGAGGCGGTCAACGTCTGTTCCGGACAACCCCACACGATCGGCGAGCTTGCGGAGACCCTCGCGGCCGGCAGCTCGGGCCCGCCGCCGGTGATCGTCGGAGGGGCAAGGCCGGGCGACGTCCGACACATCGTCGCCAATCCATCGAGAGCTCAACAGCTGTTGGGTTTCAGCGCGACGACGGGGTTCGCGGACGGTGTCCGGGCGTTTGCGAGTGATCCGCTGCGTGAGGTGGCGTCCGTTAGGAATCGGTAAGGCGGTGAGCAGCCCACTCTCGGCTGCTGCGGTCCTATCGTCGGGCGCATGGATGAGTTCGACGTCGTACTCCCATGCCTCAACGAAGCCGGCGCGCTTCCGTACGTGCTGGGACGGTTTCCAGACAGCTATCGGGCGATTGTCGTCGACAACGGTTCGACGGACGGCTCGCCAGACGTCGCTCGCCGCCACGGCGCCACCGTCGTGTTCGAGGACCGCAAGGGCTATGGAGCCGCTGTCCACAAGGGAGTCCTGGCGGCCAGGACACCGGTGGTGTGCGTCATGGACGCCGATGGCTCGCTCGATCCGGCCGAGCTGCCCCAGCTGGTTGACCGGCTCACCGGCGCGAATGCCGATCTGGTGGTCGGACGCCGAATCGCCTCCGGCCGCGTCGGTGACCAGGGGGCGGCCTGGCCGTGGCATGCCCGGCTCGGGAACGCCTTCCTGGCCAGGCTGTTGCGACGCCGCGGAGTCGACGTGCATGACATCGGACCGATGCGCGCCGCCCATCGCACCAGGTTGCTCGACCTGGCGGTCGCGGATCGTGCGTTCGGCTACCCGTTGGAGCTTCTGCTGCGGGCGGCGGCCGCTGGCTGGCAGGTCGACGAGATCGATGTCACCTATCGACCGCGTATCCCGGGCACGAAGTCGAAGGTGACGGGCACTGTACGCGGCACGCTGCGGGCCGTCCGCGACATGACGGCCGCGATCGGACGGGTACAGCCGTGACTCCCGCCGTGCTGATCTTCGCAAAGGCGCCGGAGCCCGGTCGCGTCAAGACACGATTGACGCCGATGGCCTCCGCCGTCCAAGCCGCCGACATCGCGGCGACCGCCCTGCTCGACACGCTGGACGCCGTGCGCGCCAGCGGCTGTGTGGCGCTGGTGGCCATGTCGGGAGATCTGGAAGGATCCGTTCGGAGCAACACGGTCCGACCCGCGCTGGCCCGAACTGTCCAGTTCCCCCAACGTGGCGACACCTTTGGCGACCGCCTTGCCAACGCGCACCTGGACGCCCGGCTGGTCCACCCAGGCGGGCCGATTCTCCAGATCGGTGGCGACACGCCCCAGGTGAGTCCCGCTCTCCTGCAGGAAGCTACCGAACAGCTCGTAGCCGGGCCGGTGGCGTCCGAGCCGTCCGCGCTCGGCCGGATCGACGCCGTGCTCGGGTTGGCCACGGACGGCGGGTGGTGGGCGCTGGGTGTTCACGATGCCACCGACGCCTGCGTCGTACGGACAGTTGCGCCGTCGTGCGCCGACACAGGTGCCCGCACGCTTGCTGCCCTCCGTGCGCGCGGCCTGAGAGTGGCCATGCTGCCGGAGCTTCGTGACGTCGACACGATGCCGGACGCTCGGGCGGTGGCCGCGCAGGTGCCCGGAAGCCGGTTCGCCCGAGCCGTCGCGGCGGTCTGCCCGTGAGACAACCAGAGCGCGCGACCGTGGTCAGAGATCAGTTGCTGGACCTCGCGGAGTGGGCTCGGCCGCCAGATGCTGTCGACGACCTCGTGCTGCGCCGCTGTATCGGCCCGACGCTGGATGTCGGCTGTGGGCCGGGTCGGATGGTCGTGGAGTTGGTCCGCCGCGGGATCCCGGCCCTGGGCATCGATGTGCTGGCGGCGGCGGTCCGACACGTCCTGGTCAGCGGAGGCCTGGCGCTGACCCAGTCGGTGTTCGACCGCCTGCCGGGGGAGGGGAGGTGGCCGACCGTGCTTCTCCTGGACGGTTGTGTCGGCATCGGTGGTGAACCCGGGCTCCTCCTGACACGGGTCCGCGAGCTCCTGGCGCCAGGTGGAGTGGTCTACGTGGAGCTCGATCCGGTGCGCGAGAGGGCGGAGTGCACGACGGTGTGGTTGCGGGACATGCACGGACGCGTCACGACGAAGGTGGCGTGGGCGGTCGTAGGCTCGCACCTTCTTGCCCAGGTCGCACATGAGGCCAACCTTGTCGTAGGGGACAGCTGGACGGCCGGAGGCCGGGTCTTCGCCGCCGTCGAGCGGCCGTACGAGCGGGCGACCCGACCATGACCCGACCACCGTTATGGTCGATCTGGCGCAGCCCGATCCGGGGTCCGTGGCTGACGTCGGTGTTCGGGCTGGTGTTGTTGGTCGGCTTGCCCGTGTTGTTCGTCACCGGGCTGCTCTCGTACGCGGCGTACGATCCGGGCCTGGGTGGGCGGTTCAACGATCCGACGCCCGGCAAGGGGCTGCTCGGCCTGTACCTGTTCGACTGGCCGACCAGTCCGGTGTGGATGTACGCCGTCACCCAAGGTGTCCATGTGGTCGGCGGTCTGGTGCTGGTGCCGGTCGTCCTGGCCAAGCTCTGGTCGGTGATCCCGAAGCTCTTTCGGTGGCCGCCGGTGCGATCTGTCGCGCACGCGCTCGAGCGGGCGTCGCTGCTCCTGCTGGTGGGCGGAGGGATCTTCGAGTTCGCCACCGGGATCATCAACATCCAGTACTGGTATGTGTTCCCGACCGGCTTCTATGCAGCGCACTTCTATGGGGCATGGGTGTTCATCGCCGCCCTGGCCCTTCATGTCGCGCTCAAGGCGCGGACGATGGTGGACGCCCTGCGCTCGAGGAGTTTCCGCGGAGAACTCCGAACTGGCCTTGCCGGCACGACGCCGGAGCCGCCCGACCGGACTGGCTTGGTGGCAACCGATCCGGCGGCTCCGACGATCTCTCGCCGGGGCGCACTCGGGTTGGTCGGCGCCGGTTCTGCGTTGCTGGCCATGCTGTCTGCCGGACAGTCCGTGGGCGGTCCGCTTCGCCCACTCGCGCTGCTGGCGCCACGCGGCGGCGCCGAGGGCGCCGGCGCGAACGACTTCGTGGTGAACAAGACCGCCGCCTACCGAGGCATCACTGCCGAGCAGGTCGGACCCCGTTGGCGGTTGGAGGTGGCGGGCACCCGGTCGCTCGCACTGTCGAGGATTGACCTGCTGGCTCTGCCCCTCGATGTCGAGCGTCTGCCGATCGCCTGCGTCGAGGGCTGGACGACCGTCCAGACCTGGACCGGCGTACGGCTGCGCGATCTCGCCGACCTGGTCGGCGCTGCTGACGCGTCGCTCCTGGCGGTCGAGTCCCTCCAGCAGGGCGGCGGTTTCGGCTCGGCGAACCTTGCCCGCAACCAGCTCCAGGACCCGCGCTCGCTGCTCGCGCTGCGCGTCAACGGGGCCGATCTCTCGTTGGACCACGGGTTCCCAGCCCGCGTCGTCGTTCCGAACGCTCCTGGTGTCCACTGCACGAAGTGGGTGTCCAGGTTGACGTTCCGGATCTGACCGTGGCAACTCCGCGGCGGCCGTCGCTGGCGACGCATCTGCGCGGCGGGCTGCGGTGGCTCCGCCGCCGGTATGGCGCCAGTCCCCTGCACCTGTTGGCCTGCTGCGGTGCGTTCGCGCTGGCGGGCTACGCTGCGTTGCGTTTCGTGCCGAGCAGTCCCGTCGGGGTGGCGGTGTGGTTCGTCGGTGGCGCGGTCGGGCACGACCTGCTTGTTCTGCCTCTGTACAGCCTGGCCGACCGGTCGGCCGCGGCCGCGCTTCGGCGCTGTCTACCCGCGCCCGACTGGTCCGTCTGGCTCAACCATCTGAGGGTTCCGGTGGCGCTGTCCGCCCTGACGTTTCTCGCGTTCTTCCCCTTGATCCTCCGTCTGCCGCCGAACCTTGAAGGGGTCACGGGCCGGCCGGTGCCCGACTATCTGGGCCGGTGGCTGTTGGTGACCGCCGCGCTGTTCGTCGCCTCCGCGTTCCTGCTGGCATTGCGCCTGCGCTGGCGGCACAAACCCGGAGCGGCAACCCAACAGGGACCGTCACCAGCTTGTCAGGATCAGATGTTGCACCGCGAGCGCGGTGAGCGCCTGGCCGGCCAGCCACCATCGGTGCGAGCCGGACGGCAGCAGGGCACAGGCGGCGAGCAGCCAGACGGCGAAGGGCAGCCAGATGCGCTCGACCTCGGCCTTGCTGAGCCCGGACAGGGTCCCGACGAGCACGGCGAGCAGGGCTGAGAGGGCAAGGGCAGCCAGCGGCGATGCTCGAACGGCCAGCACGGCCCGGCGAACACCGGCAGCCGCTGCCGGGCCGACGCAGATGGCGAGCGCCGCGAGGTTGGCCCACGCCCAGTAGGAGTACGGCCGTTCAGCACCCCAACCCTGGTAGTACCGGATGACGACCTGCTCGTACCCCTCCCACCACCAGAAGCCGGCCAGGGTGAACGCCACCACGACGGCGATCACCCCCATGCCCGCGACGACGAACGTGGCCACGCTTCGGCCGAGCACCAGTACGACCGCAGCCACGAGACCGAGCAAGACAAGGCCGTACGACAAGTAGAGGCTCAACCCGAGCAGCAGGCCCGCGACTCCGCCGATGATCAACCGCCGCCGGCCGTCCGCTCTCGTCGCCAGCGCCAACAGGGCCACACCCCAGGCGGAGGCTGCGAGAAAGACCGCGTCGCCCGAGACGCCGATCCACAGTGCGGCCGGTGTCAGGACGAGGAACGGCAGCGCACGTCGCGCCGTCTGTTCGCCGGCCATCGCCCGCACGGTCACAGCAACCGCGACACACGCCGACGCACCCAACACCATGCACACCATGGCTGCCCACCCACCGCCACGAAGACCGAGCCGGTCCAGCAGCACGAAGAACTCCAGCGCGGCCGGCGGATGGCCCGCCACGTGGGTCACCCACGCGTCCGGTTCACCCGTGACCGCCGGGCGGACCGCGATCCGGTCGGCGAATGTCACCAGCAGCTGATCCAGTGGCGGAACCGAAGGTACCTCGGCGAGGTACTCGCCGGGCCGGGCCAGCCGTGCCGCCAACCGGCTCCAGCCGTCCACCAATCCCAGCGCGACGATCCAGGCAAACGAAGCCGCCCACGCGGCGGGGAGAAGGACCGGCCATCGCCACCTGCTCGCGGCCCGTGGTCCGGTGACGACGAGCAGGACGGCCAGGCCGGTGGCGAGCGCCGTCGCCGGCGCCAACCTCGGCTGCCAGATCCCGACCAGGGGCGCGGTCAGGGCATGCAGGGGGACGCCTTTGTCGCGTAGCGCCGCACCGACCACGGCTGCAGCGGCGACCAGCGCTGCTACCCCGACTGCCGCCGCTACGTCGGCGGCACACCCCTGCCGTCGATCCGGGCGGGGAGATCGCGCTGGTGCGACCTCGGCGGCTGGCCGAAGGACCTGGTACGCCACGGCGCAACCGTAGACACCGGCCGGCCGGACTGCGGACCGCGAGCCATGCCGTAAGAACCCCGTAAGGACGGTTCCGCGGTGTTTGCGGCGCCCGGACCTGCCAGGCCGGGCCATGCCGAGCCTAGAGTTGCCACGTGCGCGAGCAGGCAGCCTCGGGACTGGCGGAGACCGCCCATGCGGAACCCGGGCACCGGATTCTCGTCGTCGACGACGACGAGACGGTCCGTGACGTCGTCCGCAGGTATCTCGAACGCGCTGGGCACAAGGTCCTCGTGGCCGGTGACGGCGAGTCCGCCCTGGCCCTGGTCGACGAACAGCGGCTCGACCTGGTTGTCCTCGACCTGATGCTGCCCGGGCTGGGTGGCATCGAGGTCTGCACCCGAATCCGGAACCACTCGGCCCTTCCTGTCCTGATGCTGACCGCCCTTGGCGAGGAGGACGACCGGATCCTCGGCCTGGAGGTGGGCGCCGACGACTACGTGACGAAGCCGTTCAGCCCGCGGGAGCTGACTCTTCGGGTCGGCTCGATCCTGCGCCGGTCGCAGGCCGCGACCGGTGCCATGGATCAGGCAACCCCCGGCGGCCGGTTGACGGACGGCAACCTCGAGGTCGACCTGGCCGCGCGCCGGGTCCACCTGGGCGGTCTGCCGCTGGCGCTGACGACACGGGAGTTCGACCTGCTGACGTTCCTGCTGACCCATCCCGACACGGCGTTCAGCCGCCCGGAGCTGCTGGAGCGGGTCTGGGGCTGGGACTTCGGCGACCAGTCGACAGTGACCGTGCACGTCCGCCGGCTGCGGGAGAAGGTCGAGCCAATTCCGACGCAGCCGCAGCGGATCGTCACCGTCTGGGGCGTCGGCTACCGCTACGACCGGCAAGGTTGACCGCGCCCATGCTTCCCACCCCACACCACGCCGGCGACCTGGCGGCGGCGACCGCGCCGTCTCCGGCCGGCCAGACGGACGTCCTCACCGAGATCGTGCACGTCGCCCCGTACGCCCTCGCGTTCTCCCTGCCGGTTGCACTCCTCGGCGCGGTCGTCCTGCACGCCCTACGGCACCGTCGGCTGGCGACCTCGACCACCGTGCTGGTCCTGACGCCGCTTGCCGCGACCCTCGCGGGAGTCCTTGGCGTCAGCGGCTTCATGTTCACCTCGATCCTCACGACCACACTGGTGATCTGCCTGCTCGTCGGCGCCGTCACCGTGCCGACTGCGATCCTGCTCGGCCGGGCACTCGCCCGACGCAGCGTGTGGGAACGCGACGCCAGAGCCCGCGAGCGGGCCGCCGAAGCATCCCGCAGGGAACTGGTCGCCTGGGTAAGCCACGACCTGCGGACACCACTGGCCGGCATCCGCGCCATGTCCGAGGCGCTCGCCGACGGCGTCGTGGCCGAGCCGGACGAAGTGGGCGTGTACGCCAGCAAGATCACCGGCGAGGTCGAACGACTCGGACAGATGGTGGACGACCTCTTCGAGCTCTCCCGTATCACCGCCGGCGCAGTACGCCTCAACCTGTCGGCCGTCGACCTGAGCGAGGTGGTGGACGAAGCTGTCGCCGCCGAGCGCCCGGTGGCCGAACGCAAGGGTGTCCGGATCTCCTGCGACCCGCATACGCGGCCGGTCGTGCTCGCCAGCTCCGCAGAGTTGGCCCGGGTGATCCGCAACCTCGTGTCGAACGCCGTTGCACACACCCCACCTTCGGCCAACGTCAGCGTGCACGTCGGCAGCGACGCCCGCGAGGCATGCGTTCGGGTCGACGACACCTGCGGCGGCATCCCGGACGGCGACCTCACCCGCGTGTTCGAGGTCGCCTACACCGGAAGCAATGCCCGAACACCACACCGTCCCGAAGACGGCGCTTTTGGCGGTACCCGTGGAACCGGCCTGGGCCTGGCGATCGCGCGCGGCTTGGTCGAGGCACACCACGGCCGGATCGGCGCGCACAACAACGGGGCTGGCTGCCGGTTCGAGGTACGGCTGCCGCTGGCGAACTGACGCCCCTCCATCCGAACGGCCGCGCGCATCGGTGCGGCTAGTCGGCGGGAAGATGATCAGCTGCCTTTTGGCCGGCCTGGGCCGTGCGGGCGAGGAAGTCGACGATGGTGGCGAGTTCGTCCTCGCTGTAGCTGGCGCAGATCTCCGTGAGCGCGGTGTTCATTCCGGCATAGAGGCGGATCAGCTCGCCACCGCGGTCACGTAGGACCCGGATGCTGACACCGCGCCGGTCGGCGGGGTCGCGGTCCCGGATGATCCATCCGCCGCGCTCGAGCCGGTCGAGGATCCCGGTCATCGTGGCCGGGTGCAGCCCGGCCTTGCGGGCAAGGGCGGTGGGGCTCAGCGGACCGTCCTGGTCGATGACATCGAGGCAGAGCACGTCGATGGTCCTGAGCTTGATGTGGCCGCCCACGCGGTGGTTGAGGACGGACAGCTGGGTGCCAAGCTCGCGCAGCGATGCGCGGAGTGTCGAGGTGAGACGCCGCCGTCGGCGTACTGCGTCCCTGGCATTCTCTTCGGTGCTCATATATTATGCTTTCCGTATCGTATGCCTACCGAAGACATCGTATGCCGATCACCGGAGATGCCACATGCGTCCGTACAAGCACTCGACCACCCTGCGGATTGCCAACCGGATCATGACCGCACTCATCAGGATCGGACTCCCAGTCCGTGGTTCAGGCGTTCCCACCGCCCTGCTCACGGTCGCCGGCCGCAAGTCAGGACTTCCCCGCTCCACCCCGGTCGCCTTGCTCCCCGACGACGAGGGCTGGCGGCTGATGGCGCCGTACGGCGTGGTCGATTGGGTCAGGAACCTGCGTGCCGCCGGATCGGCCACCCTCACCTGGCGAGGGCGCACCTTCCTCGTCACAGCGCAGGAGCTGTCGCCTGCCGAGGGCGCGCCGATGCTTCGCGACGCGGTGGCTTCCGCAAGCCCCATCCTCCGCAGGATGTTCGCTCCATTCTTCGACACCGCGCCCGAGGCACCGCTCGCCGACTGGGAGACCGAGGCTGCCAGCCACCCCGTCTTCCGCCTCCGCCCCACCGGCGGAGGGTAGGACCGTGAGTCGGTGGGTCGATCGGTGCGATTGTCGGCGCGGGGGTCTAGGTTCCGGCCATGAACCGCATCGACCGCCTCTACGCACTGGTCGAGGAACTCCGGGCCGCCGGGCCGCGGGGCCGGACCGCCCGGAGGCTGGCAGCCCATTTCGAGGTGAGTGTCCGCACCATCGAGCGCGATCTCAGTGCGCTCGGCCAGGCCGGCGTCCCGCTCGCCACGAAGCGCGGGCGAACGGGCGGCTACACGCTCGACCGCTCGATGAGCCTGCCGCCGCTGAACTTCACGCCGCGCGAGGCGACGGCTGTGGCGGTCGCGTTGAGCCGCTCCGAGCACGTGTTGTTCGCCCAGGATTCCCGCAGTGCGCTGCAGAAGATCGTGGCCGCCATGCCCGACCGGGCCGTGGAGGAGGCGCGGTTGACCGCGGAGAAGGTGCGGCTGCTCGTGCAGGCGGCGCCGGAACCCGACGCCGAGATCGCCGAGGTTTTGTGGTGCGCGGTGCGCGACAACCACGTGCTGCGAGTCGGCTATATCGACGTCGGCGGGGTCGAGACCACCCGCGAGATCGAGCCGCAGCACGTGGTTGTCGGGCCGAACGGGTCCTACCTGATGGCGTGGTGTCATTTACGACAAGACGATCGCGTCTTTCGAATGGATCGCATCACCAGAGCCGAGCGCATCCCGGCGCCTCGACCGAGTTGGGCGGCGCCGGAGCCGGTGGTCGACGGCTACGTCACGAAGGTGCCGGCGTCGGCATTGCGGCCCGAGGAAACGGCGCCGAATACCGACATAGGGCTGTCGCGAGGTCCCGGCACGGTGGGTGAAGTCCGCCGCCCTGGCGGGTGATCCGAAGCAGAAGGAGACACCGATGACGAAGGCCGCCCCCGCCACCCTGGCCTGGTTCGAGGTTGCCACCAGCGACCCCGACGGCGCCCAGAAGTTCTACGGCAGCCTGTTCGACTGGACCTTCGCCGCCGACGGCCCTGCGGCCTCCGGCGACATGGACTACCGCAACATCACCGCCTCCGGCGCCGACGCCCCGATAGGCGGCATCTTCGGCACCGGCGGGCAGGTGCCCGACCACGCCGTCTTCTACATCCTGGTCGCCGACGTCGAGGCCACCTGCGCCGATGCCGAGCAGCTCGGCGGTGCGGTGGTCAGCAAGCATCTCGACCCCGGGCCTGGCGCCCCGAAGTTCGCCTACCTGCGCGACCCGTCGGGCAACCAGTTCGGCGTCTTCACCCCGCCGGCGGCGGACTGATGGCGCGAGACTCGAAGGGCACGTCCCCGTCGGAAGCCTCTGGCGGGGACGACGCCCGCGACCTCTACGACGAGCTCATCGACGACCTGCTCTACGACCCCGCGATCGGGCGGGCCACGATGATGGGCTATCCCTGCGTACGGCTGGCCGGCCGGTTCCTGGCCTCCTACGACGACAAACTCGGCGCGCTGGTGCTGAAGCTGCCGCGGGAGCGGGTTCGCACGCTGATCGCGAGCGGTGACGGCGAGCCGTTCGCACCTGCAGGCAAGGTCTTTCGGGAGTGGGTGGCGGTGCCACGAGTTGACCGGGCCCTGTGGGAAGCACTGCTGAGCGAGGCCGTCGACTTCGCACGCAAGACAATCGCCGAGCAAACCTGAGGGCGCACTGGCGGTGCGTCACCCCGCCGTCGGTATCGCCGGGCAGTTCCAGCAGATGGGCCGGCACGGCTGCAGACGATGGTGGCCGGCCAGCCCAGACGCCAGGTTGTCAAGTGCGGCGAGGCCGACGTGGAGCCGCGCACCACGGCCAGGTTCCTTCGGGTCAGTGCACTAGGTGAGTGGGTGCGTTCGTTCGGGAACGCGCGCGTCGGAATCCTGACACGTGTCACGACAACTTCCGCGGCGATGCCGCGACTGATCACGACTCCGAGCAGGCGGGGCCTGCCAGCAGACTGGTCTGCGGAGTCGTTGTTGACGCCACCGCCCACGTCCCAAGGGTCCAGCGGTTGATCGCTCCCAGGTCGCTCATTGCTGAGTTCGACGACCGCTGAACCGGCCGTCCCGTTTGCGGGGCTTGGCTCGTGGGCGAGGCGCCTCGGCGAGCCCGCGGAGGGCGTCGAAGGCGGTGTCGATGAGATCCGGCAGCTCATCCTCGCCGTCACTGTTCGCCCAGGTCGTGATCGCGGTAGTGAGTGTGGCCACGGACGCGGCGGCGAGGACTTGGATCGGCAAGGTGACGTCGGTCTGGAGGCGGCTCGCGAGGGCCTCGGCGAGCAGCCGTTCGGTGGCCTTGAGATTGTCGACCATCCTGGCGCGCAGGGCCGGCGTGCGCAGGATCAGCCGAGTGCGAATCAGCAGCGACTCCCGTGCGGCCGGATAGATCACCGCCAGGCCTTCGCGGATGGCGGTCCGGAGGGCCGTGAGTGGGTCTTCGTTGTCGGGTCGGGTACGGATCAGGTCGACCAGGATGGGGTCATACTCGTCGTCCTCGACGACGGACTCCTTGGTGGGGAAGTAGCGGAAGAACGTCATGTGCGAGACGCCTGCGGCGGCCGCGATCTCCGCCACCGTGGTCGACTCGTAACCCTTGGCAAGGAAGAGCCGCAAGGCATGTTCTTGAAGGTTGCGGCGAGTTTCTGCCTTACGTTGTTCGCGCAGTCCTGGCGGCGCGCTCCCCACGACGGTTGCCGGCGTGTGTCCTGGTGCGGTTCTGTGCGACTGCTTACCAGGCTGGCGCCTATGTCGGCTGCTCATGATCGCGCCGCCTTCAGGAACCGCTCGAGCTGGCGAGCCAAGTCGCCTCGCATCGGGTGTCCACGCCAGGCCAGGTGTCCGTCAGGCCTCACCAGCATTGCCTGCCTGTTGGCTGAGTCAATTGAACGGAGCATCGTCACGGCCTCGATGCCGAGCGGTTCGAGCGCCGACACCTCGTTGTCCGCACCGGCGGCAGCCGGTGGCCGGACGTACGCCCACCGCCCACCGAGTTCGGCGTGCAGCCGGGTCGGCGCTCCATCGACACGCTCGCAGGTTATGTCCGGGACCCGGTCGCCGATGCGTGGGGTGGCGGGATTCGTCCACGCCGGCCTCGCCGGTCGGGTCTGGCCGAGCGGGCCGTGACGGTAGCTCACCTTCAGCTGGGACGCCTGTTCCCAGATCAACCGTTGGACGAACGGTTGGTCCAGCAACGGGACGAACAGGTGGTCGCGTGTCCATCGGGCCACGGCGTTGTCGCCCACCACTAGTCCGGTCATCGCGCTCGTCGATCGCAACACTTCGGTGGCGATCGGTCTGCGTTCGGCTTGGTAGGTGTCCAGCAACGCCTCGTCGGCCCGGCTCCGGGCGACCAGGACGAGCTTCCAGGCGAGGTTCTCGGCGTCCCCGAGTCCGGTGTTCATGCCCTGGCCGCCGAACGGGCTGTGGATGTGGGCGGCGTCGCCGGCGAGCAGGATCCGCCCGCTCCGGTAGGTGTCGGCGAGTCGGCGGTGCACCCGGAACGTCGATGTCCACACGACGTCGCGGATGACCGAGGGGGAGCACCCGGCATGGTCGGCGAGCAGATCGGCGAGTGTGCCTGCCACGTCGCCGGGTCCGTTGGCAGCTGGCGGAGCGCCGTCGTCCGCCGAGCTCACGGGTATCGGGGCTACCGGTGCCATCAGCCGCCACAGGTCCGTACCGGGGAGCGGGAAGGCCCCGAGCATCTGCTCACCACGCAGCCACACGGTGACCCCGTCCCGCGGGATCGGGAGCTCGGCATGGACGTCGGCGAGCAGGAACCGCTCGATCAGCGCGACCCCGGGAAAGCCGATGCCGGTCAGCTTGCGTACCTGGCTGTGGGCGCCGTCGCACCCGATCAGCCACCGGGCGACGACAGGGGGCGCCTCCTGGCCCCGTCCGTTGTGTTCGGCGACCTGCACGGCAACCTCGGTGGCGCTCTGGTCGACCCCGACGACCTCGCGTCCCCACTCGACGTCGACGCCCAGGTCGGTCAGCCGGTCACGTAGGGCCTTCTCGATCTCGGCCTGGGAGACGAGCAGGCCCGGCCTGGTCACGAGCTTGGTTCGTTGACCTACCCGAAGGTTCGCCGCCCGCTTGCCGCCGATGTGCACCGCGACCCGGCTGATGCCGAGCGAGCGGTCCGGCAGGTCGCCGAGCGCGCCGAGCCGGTCGAGCACCTCCGCGCCGCGGGGTTGCAGTCCGAGTGCGCGCGAGGTGGTGGCCGGCCCGGCCGCCTTGTCCAGCACCCGTACTGACACACCTCCCTCGACCAAACCGCAGGCAAGAGCGAGGCCGGTCGTACCCGCACCGGCAACGAGAACATCCACTGTCTCGGCCACGCGTGAAGTGTTACTGACGCACATCTGTTAGTCAATAACGTTCTGACTGCGAGTCCTCCCGTCGGCATGCTGCCCAGTCCGGCTCGCGAGATAGTTTCAGAAACTATTGAAATTTCTGAGCAGCAGGGTTTTGCTTGCCGCCATGGGCGAGTTGCAGGAGTACGTCGAGGAGATCGGTCTCTACTTCGCCGGCGTCGGGTTACCGCGGATGCCGGGCCGGGTGCTCGGCTGGCTGCTGGTGTGCGATCCACCGCATCAGTCGGCCGATGAGTTGGCGGCCGCGCTGCGGGTCAGCAGCGGGTCGATCAGCATGGCGGTGCAGATGCTGGTCCGGGCGGGCGCGGTCGAACGGCACGCGAAGCCTGGCTCACGTCGCACCTACTACCGGCTTCGACCCGGTTTCTGGCTGCATGAGGCCGAGGAGAAGGCCAGGCAGGCGGCCGAGTGGCGCAAGCTGGCCGACCGTGGCCTGGAGATGCTCGACCAACTCGACGAAGACGATGGCGACGCTCGCCCACAACGGCTTCAGGAGATGCGTGACATGTACGCGTTCCTCGAGGTCGAGTACGCCCGGATCGACACCAGGTGGCGGAACCGGGAGTCAACCTTCAGTCCTGAGGAGTCTGGGTCATGAGTGCTGCCGGTCCTGTCGTGGCGGTCGACGGTCTCACGTTCACCTATCCGAAGTCGGCCGACCCGGCAATTCGCGGGATGAGCTTCCAGGTGGAGGAGTCGGAGGTCTTCGGTTTCCTCGGCCCCAGTGGCGCCGGCAAGTCCACGACGCAGAAGATCCTGATCGGCCTGCTGTCCGGGCACGGCGGGGACGTCAGGGTGTGGGGCAGGCCGCCGGCGGCGTGGAAGTCGGAGTACTACCGGCGCATCGGCGTCTCGTTCGAGCTGCCGAATCACTATCAGAAGCTGACCGGACTGGAGAATCTGGAGTTCTTCGCCTCGCTGTACCCAGGCGAGAAGGAGGATCCGATGGCGCTGCTGGACCGGGTCGGGCTCGCCGAGCACGCGCACCTCCGGGTGGGCAAGTACTCCAAGGGCATGCAGATGCGTCTGGTGTTCGTCCGCGCCCTGCTGCACAAGCCGCGGCTACTGTTTCTCGACGAGCCAACATCTGGCATGGATCCGGCCAACGCCCGCATCATCAAGGAGATCATCAAGGAGCTGCGCGCCGACGGCCGCACCGTGTTCCTGACCACGCACGACATGACCACCGCCGACCAGCTGTGTGACCGGGTGGCGTTCGTCGTCGACGGGCGAATCGCCGCGCTCGACTCACCAGAAGAGCACAAGGTGCGACGCAGCCAACGCACGGTCCGCGTCGGCTACCGCACATCGACCGTCGAGGAGCTGCAGTACAAGGACTTTCCCATCGACACCCTCGCCGACGACGACACGTTCGCGACGTTGGTCCGCAGCAGGCAGCTGCAGACCGTGCATAGCCAGGAGGCCAGCCTGGAAGACGTGTTCATCGACCTCACCGGGCGGACACTGCAATGAACACCTCCCTCGTCGGGCCACTCCGCGCTGTCGTCACACTGGACCTGCGGCTGCAATGGCGATACGGATTCTTCTACGCCACGGCGTTCTCGATCGCGCTGTGGGAGGTCATCGTCGTTCTCATCCCGGGCTCGCTCAAACTCGCGGCCATGCCATACATCGTTTTCGGCGACTCGGTGCTGATCGGGTTCTTCTTCATCGCTGGCGCGGTGTTCTTCGAGAAGGGTGAACGCACCTTGTTCGCCCTGCTGTCCACGCCGGTGCGGTTCGCCCACTACCTGACCGGCAAACTCGCCACGCTGAGCCTTCTCAGCCTGGTCGCGGCCGGCGTGGTGAGCATCAGTGGAGCGGGCACCACCTTCAACCCGGGCGTGCTGTTCGTGGCCGTCGTCCTGTGCACGTTGCTGTTCCTGCTCTGTGGACTCATCACCGCTGCGCCGTTCCCGTCGATGACCGACTGGCTGATCCCGTCCACGGGTGTGATCGCCGTTCTGAACGTCCCGCTCCTGTTCTACGCCGGTATCTGGGAGCATCCCGTGTTCTACCTGTTCCCGACTCAGGGGTCCCTGCTGTTGTTGGGATCGGCGTTCGGGCAGCTCGACCTGGCCGGCTGGCAGGTGACGTACGCGCTCGCGTACCAGCTGCTGTGGGTCGTGGGCCTGGCCCTGCTCGCGCGGAAGGTCTTCGACCGCCACATCGTGGCGAAGGAGGGTGGCGCATGAGCACAACGCAAGCCGTCCTGGCCTTCGGCCGCAACGACATGAAGAGCGTTCGGCGTGACAGCATCATGATCGGTGTCGGGTTGGGACCGTTCATCTACGCGCTGGCCATGTGGTTCCTGCCGCCACTGACCAACCTCCTGCAACGCCAGTACGCCTTCGACCTCACGCCGTACCACGTACTGATCGTGAGCGGGTTCGTCATCGTCGGCCCGATCGCCGTCCTCGGCGCGCTGTGCGGGTTGATGCTGCTCGACGAAAAGGATCAGCACACCCTCGCGGCACTGCGGATCGCGCCGATCCCACCGCTCACCTACCCCCTCTACCGCGCCCTGGTGACCACAGTCGTCTCCGCGGTCTCGATCGTCGCCGCACTCGCCCTGACCCTGCAGGTCCCGGCCGACCTGGTGCTGAAGTCCATCCCGATCGGCCTGGTCTGCGGCACCGGCGCCGCCGTCGTCGGGCTGCTCATGCCGGCCGTCGCCGGCAACAAGGTCGAGGGGCTGGCCGTCATGCGCGCGGTCGGGATGCTGCTGTTCGGACTGCCGCTCATCCCCTGGTGGCTGGACTCGCCCTGGCAACTCCTGTTCGGGCTGCTGCCGACGTACTGGCCCGCCAAGGCCTACTGGCTCGCCGCCGAAGGCGCCACGTACTGGCCCTACATCCTCGGCGGGATCGCCTACAACTCGTTGCTGGCCTACGTTCTGCTCCGACGGCTCGCCAGATCCGCACAGCAGTGACGAGCGACGCCAGTGGCTCACTACGTCCGAGGCTGAGCTCGACCCAACGTGGTCGAGTGCCGGTTGCGCTGGTTGAGGCGGTACATTTAGATATCGATACCGTCCCGTAAATGAAAAGAGCAGAGATGGACACCCTGGTTCTGGTGGTCGGCGCCGGGCCAACCGGCTTGACGTTGGCCTGCGGTCTGCGACTGCACGGTGTGGACGTCCGGGTCATCGACCGCCGTCCCGGTCCGGCCGTCACCTCGAGGGCCAACTTCCTGCACGCGCGCGGATCCGAGGTGCTCGACCGGCTGGGCGCGCTCGGCCGGCTGCCGGAGGAGTCGCTGCGGGCGATGCAGATCACGACGTACCTCGGCGACCGGCCGATCATGAGGCTGTCGTTCGGGGATCCGGGGCTGCGGACCGCTGCGCCGCCGATGGTCGTGTCCCAGGCGAAGGTGGAGGCTGCACTCCGGGACCGGGTGGAGCAGCTCGGTGTCACGCCGGAGTGGAATACCGCGCTCGTCGACGCCCGGCAGGAGCCCGGCGGCGTGACC
Organism: uncultured Actinomycetota bacterium; assembly: GCA_963720325.1. Classification (GTDB taxonomy): domain Bacteria; phylum Actinomycetota; class Actinomycetes; order Propionibacteriales; family Actinopolymorphaceae; genus Thermasporomyces. The sequence continues at coordinate 986,749 of CAVRFE010000002.1, forward strand.
GCGACCCTGGGCGACGGCCGCACCGTGCGAGCTTCCTGGTTGGTCGGCTGCGACGGCACCGGGAGCACGACCCGCAGGTTGGCCGGCATCGGGTTCCCGGGCGTCAAGCTCAGCGAACGGTTCCTGCTGGCGGATCTGCGTCTGGACTGGGATCTCGACCGCAGCGGGACGACCGGCTGGATCCATCCCACCGGCATGCTCGGTGCGATGCCGATGCCGGACCCGGACGGTCGCGACGACCTGTGGCGGCTGATCGCCTACGACCCTGGCTACGACGACAAGCCCAGCGAGCCGGAGATTCTCGAGCGATTCCGAAAGATCCTGCCCGAACGTTCCGAACGAGCTGTCCGCATCGGCGACGCGGAATGGCTCTCGCTGTTCACCGTGCACCGCCGGCTGGCCGACAGCTACCGAGATGGCCGGATCCTGCTTGCAGGGGACGCGGCCCACGCGCACGCTCCGTTCGGCGGGCAGGGCATGCTGACCGGTGTCGGCGATGCGGAGAACCTTGCCTGGAAGCTTGCGCTGGTTGTCCGTGCGCTGGCGGACGAGCGGCTGCTCGACACGTACCAGGCTGAGCGTCGGCCGCTGGCGACCGAGGTGCTGCGCGGCACGAGCACCGTGACCAGGATGAACGTCGCGAGCAACCCGTTCGGTCGGTTCCTGCGCGATCGGGTTGTTGTGAAGCTGTTCAACCTCTCGCTCGTCCAGCGCTGGACCACATACACCACGTCCCAGCTCTGGGTGAGCTACCGGAAGGGCCCACTCGGTGGCAGGGACGGGCGCAAGCCACGGCGTGGCGATCGCGTGCCGGATCTGGCGGTCGTACGTCTGGACGGCACCACGTCCCGGCTGCACGCTGAGCTCAGCGGACGATGGGCGGTCCTGGCGCCACGGGGCGGTGTCGAGGTGGTCGCCGGGCAGCGGCTCGGCGATCATGTCGCGATGCTTCGCTACGACGGTGACCAGGTCATGCTCGTCCGGCCGGACGCCCACCTGGCCTGGCGCGGCAACGACACGGCCGGGCTGGAACGGTGGCTGGAGAGCGCACTGTGCCACGGCCAGGCCCCCCGGTGACGCAACCGCGTGCCCGGGGCCGCCCACGTGACCCGGAGGTCGACGCCGCGATTCTGCGTGCGGCGCTCGATCTGTTCGTCGAGCGCGGCATCGAGGGTATGAGCATCGAACGGGTCGCCAAACGCGCCGGCGTCGGCAAGCTGACCGTGTACCGCCGATGGTCGTCGAAAGAGACGCTGGCCGCACACGCAATCGAGTGGATGATCGAGGAGAACCGCGACTGGCCATCGAACGCGGAGCTGGAGCAGTCAGATCCTCAGCAGCTCCTTGAGACCACGTTGGATACCTCGGCCGAGTTGGCCGCGAGCTACGAGTTCCGTGCCTTGGTCGCGCGCATCCTCGGATCCAGCGTCAGCCACCCGTCCCTGATGGCGACCTACTGGAAGCACTACATCCTGCCCCGGCGCCATGCCGCGAGCGCGATGCTCGAACAGGGCCAGCGGGCCGGCACGGTCCCCGCCGACGCCGACCTGGACGTCCTGATCGACATGATGGCCGGCGCCGTGATCTACCGCGTGCTTCAACCAGACCCGCCCGACGTCACCGAGATGCGACGCTACCTCGAGGAGGTCTACCGGCGGATCGGACTGCTCCCTGGCGGCTGAAGCTCCCCTCTCGCACCGTGCCCCGACCGAGATCCAGTGTGGCCCCCGCGGCTGTACCACGACACTCGGAGATGATCACGATGTCAGGCGCGGGCGAGGAAGGCTAGGAGTTGAGGCCATACGCGTGCCCGAGCTGCTCGATTGAGGGCGCCTGGCGAGGTGTTAGAGACGAGGACGTCGCCGTTCGCGTACGGCGCTGGGATTCCGACGGCGTGGCCGGCTTCCGGATATGCGAGGAGCTGGTGCTCGTGGCGGAAGTGGTGCTGCTTGAGCCGTGTCTGGATCGCCTGTTCCATCCGGCAGGACTCCCAGATGGCGTCGGCCCCGCCGCAGACCAAGAGGATCGGCCCGTTGATCTTCTCGACTGGAATGATCGCTTCACGCGCCTCGGTGAATCCTCTGGCGTATGGCAGGGGCGTGCCGTGCATCGTCCATGCCGGGCCCGAACAGCCAGGGTATGAGCAGATCGCCTGGTTGGCGGCGGAGAGCGCGATCACACCGTGCACGAGGTCGGGGTAGTGCACGCCGACGAGGAGTGCGGCCTCGCTCCCTCGTGATGTGCCCTGGACGACGAGGCGTTCGGGGTCCACGCCGGGTTGATCAGCCAGCCATCGGATGGCCTTCGCGAAGTACTCCAGTGGTATCTGGGAGAGGGCGCCGGGTAGGCCATCCTCGCCGAAGTAGGCCAGCGCCAGGGCCGGGTACCCGCGCGAGGCAAGCAGCGCTGCTTCGAGGTCGAGGTTGCTGTGCAGCCCGCCTTCAGATCCGCCCAAGAGGACGACTGCCGGTCGGTCAGGGTTGGTGTCCGACAAGCCGTAGTACGCGCCGTGCAAGCCATCGTCATCGGGACGGAGATGCCGGACGGATACACCGGGTGCTCTCGGTCGGCGCCGGATACTCGTGTTGGCCAGAGTGCCGTTGCCTGCGACGACACTCAGGCGAACTCGCTGATCGCCTGACCGGCCGTCGGCAGGTATCGGCCAGAACAAGCCCATTGGCGAAACGCCGATGTAGGCGCCCGAGCGAGATCGGTCACGGCGCAGGTCAACTTCGCCATGCTTGTCGGCGACGAATGTGGCTGCCGTGGACGTTGACGTGCCCGATGAGTCAGTTGTGTCTGCCTTGACCGTGACACGCTGCTCAGGCTCGAGCCCCGTGACTGTCACCCGCAGTGGTGTGTCGACCAGTACGTCGTGCCGATCAACACGGACCTTCACCGGGCTCGTGCGTGACACATCGTCTGAGCACCCCAGCGCCGCAAAGATCAGCAGGACGGCGACGCCGCAGGCCAGCCACGGGCGAGAACGCGGGCGCAGACGTTCGACCAGATCGCCCGTTCTCTCCGTTCCCGGCACGACCGGATCATAGGCCGTGTTTTTCACTCATCTGAGCGGCTGTCAAGAGGCGGCCAAGCCCTAGGTCCTGGCTAATCTGGTGTCTCGTTCACCCTGGGGATGCAGGTCCATGGACAGGTCTTCCGTTTCATTGCGGTGCTTGGGTTCTTTGCCTTGCTGCTGTGGGGATCGGAGTGGCTGTACAGCCGCCCAGGTCGGTGACGCCGGCGAGGTTGAGGTCTATCCAGCGCTCCTAGCCGCACAGACTCGCGGCGTCACGGACAGCTGTGCGCAGTTGGTCGATGCTCGTAGCTTGTCGGCGGTTGAATCCGACCGTGCGTGTTCTACTGTTGCGCAGGTGGAACAGCGGGAGTACCTCGCCTCTCGATGGCCGACCGGAGAAAGCACCGTCACCCTCAGGTTCAGCTCTGCCTCGATTGTGCCGGGGTCACCAAGCGCATGGCAACGTCCGGACAGGCAGACTCGGCCACCTCTCGGCAAGGATCGGCCAGTTGCGGTGCTCCTACGATGGGCGGCATGAGGAGAGTCATCGCGTTCGATGTCAATGAGACGTTGTTGGACCTGCGCGGACTCGACGAACCCTTCGAGCAGGTGTTCGGCGATGCGTCGGTGCGGGCACAGTGGTTTGCGCAGATGCTGCAGCTGTCGTTCGTCGGCATCATCACTGGTGAGTACGTTGACTTCACGACGGCGCAGCACGCGGCGTTGCAGATGTTGGCCGAGCGCCGGGGAATGCGGCTGGATGGTGCCGACGCGGACCTGGTCGTCGATTCGATGCGGACGTTGCCGCCCTATCAGGAGGTCCGCGACGCGCTGTTGCGGTTACGAGGTGGTGGGTTTGCGGTTGCGACGTTGACCAACTCACCTGCAGACGTGGCGACCGCCCAGCTTGCCAACGCCGGTCTGGCCGACTGCTTCGACAAGGCGATCTCGGCCGATTCTGTACGCCGGCTCAAACCCGCTCGCGAGCCCTATGCCGAGGTCGCCCGGCAGTTCGACGTGCCGATCGAGGAGGTTTGCCTGGTGGCTGCGCATTCCTGGGATGTCACTGGCGCCGTCGCGGCGGGTTGTCGGGCGGCGTTCGTCCGGCGTCCGGGGATGGTGCCCAGCCCGCTCGGGGCCCAGCCGGACATCGACGCCAGCGACATCTCCGATGTCGTCGACCAGCTGCTGGCATCTCCGACTCGATCTTGACTGCTTCGAGACGATCATTGAGGCGGAGACCGATGTGACATCGGTGAGGTGACCTGGGCGACTTGCCTTGCGCGGCGCTACCAGGGTGCTGGACAAGGGTTGACCGCGGCTGAACAGATGTTTAGCGTACTGAACGTGAGTTCAGTAGCCGACGATATGACCGCGCGGGCAAGGATCCGAAACGAGGCGTTGCGCCTGTTCGCGGCGAATGGGCCAGACGGCGTGACCGTTCGACAGATCGCGGCCGCCGCCGGTGTCTCGGCCGCACTCGTGGTGCATCACTTCGGCAGCAAGGCCGGCCTGCGCCAGGCTGTCGACGACTACGCCGGTCACGCGTTCGACGCACTGTTCGAGTTGGGCGATGAGGACAGCGCACTCTCGTGGGAGGGAGGCGCGTCTTCGGTCGCGGAGGTCATCGGCCGGAGGTTCTCTCCGGACTCGCCACTGCCGGCGTACCTGCGAAGGCTCTTGCTGTCCGGTGATCCCGCAGGCGTGCAGCTGTTCCGGAGCTGGTTCTCCTCCACCGTGCGCATGCTGGAGGGAATGGAGCAGGCAGGCGTCGTGTCTCGCGCTGACGAGGCTAGGGTCCGCGCGGCTGCGTTACTGGTCAACGACCTCGCAGTGATCGTCATGCGGGACCTGGTGCAGGACGTGCTGGGAGTCGACCCACTGTCACCTGCAGGGCTGGCCGGATGGGCGCGGGAGGTCGCCAACCTCTACGACGGCAAGCTCTGGGCCGCAGGCCCACCTGCCTGGGCGCGCCTGGTGCCGGATTCAGGCGGATCCGACAGTGAAACTGCCGGATCGGATGACCCGGGCGCGTCGTCAGCTGCCAGCGGGAAGGCCGACCCGTGAAACGGCACGGGCCCGGCCGACTGGCCCGCAGGCTGCTGCGGGCACCCGCCCGACTGTACGACTGGCACGCGGGTTGGCTGCTCGGCCGCCGATTCGTGCGGCTCACCCATGTCGGTCGCCGCAGTGGACGCCTCTACCAGACAGTCCTGGAGGTCATCGCCACCACCGCAGCCGGAGACATCATCGTCATCGCCGGCTTCGGGCCGACCACCGACTGGTACCGCAACGTGCGCGCCCGCCAAGCCGCCGATGTCGCGATCGGACGGCGACGGTTCCGCGCGACCGTTCGTACCGTTGACCAATCCGAGGCATTGGATGTCGTGGCCGCGTACGAGCGTCGCCATCGCTGGGTCGCACCAGCCATCCGTCGGGTGCTGAACTCGCTGTTGGGCTGGCGGTACGACGGCAGCGACGACGCACGTCGGCGACTTGTCGGTCAGCTTCCCATGCTCGCGTTCCGTCCCGCAGACGATCCGCTCGAGCATGCCGCCGCCGGCGAACGGAATGTCCGGCGGACCGGTGCACGCCGGACCGGGAGGACAGCCATGACGAACCAGGCGGCAAGGACGGCGATCGGCCCGATGGCGCTGGTCGCTGGCGAGCAGTACCGGGACGTGGGCGAACGTCTGGTGGCCGACTCGTTGGCGTACAGGTTCCTGCCGACAGAAGTGCGGTGGATCGTCGCGCTGACCCGGTGGCGGCCGTGCAGGGAACTACTGGTCCGGGCCACGGAGGGCAAGGGTCGCGGCCTGGCGGCGAGCCTGTTGTGTCGGAAGCGCTACGTCGTGGACCGGCTCGACGAGGCCGCCACCGAGGAGGGCATCGATGCCCTGGTCATTCTCGGCGCCGGAATGGACACGCTGGCCTACCGGCATCCGGCCCCGTCGCGTGCTGCCTTCGAGGTGGACCTGCCGGAGAACATCGCCGACAAGGAGGCCACGCTCAATCGCGTCTTCGGCCGCGTACCCGATTCGGTCACGTTGGTGGCGATCGACTTCGAGACGCAGCAGCTCGACCGGGTGCTGGCGTCGTCCGGATACGACCCCGGCGCCAGGACCTTCTTCGTCTGGGAAGGCGTAACCCAGTACCTCACCGAGCCGGCCGTGCGGGCCACCATGCAGGCGCTGGCCAAGGCAGCCGCCGGCAGCCGGCTGGTGTTCACCTACGTTCGCCAGGACTTCCTGGACGGTGCCCGCCTCTACGGGGCCGAGTCGGCGTACCAGGAGTTCAAGGTGAAGAGGAAGCTGTGGCGATTCGGCCTGGACCCCGAACAGGTCGGCTCCTTCCTCGCCGAGTACGGCTGGCGTGAGTGCGAGCAGGCGGGTGGTGAGGAGTTCAACGCGTGGTATGTGCAGCCGACCGGGCGTGGACTGCCCGTCTCGGAGATCGAACGAAGTGTGTACGCCGAGAAGACCTGACTAGTGCGCGGCTGCCCCCACTATCAGCAACGAGGATGGGCCGAATCCCGCTGGCACTATAGGGACGTGGAGGAGCTTCCATTTGACGCGCAGGAGCGCCTTGCACTCTGCGATCTGTTCGGCGAGCTCGGGGCCGACGTACCCACGCTGCTCGAAGGCTGGACCGCCAGAGACCTCGCCGCCCACCTGGTGCTACGTGAGCGCGATCCCATCGTTGGTCCGTGCCTCGTCCTTCCTGGCCCGTTCCAGCGGTTCGCCGAGCGACGCCAGGGGACGATGGCGGAGCAGCGGACGTTTGAGTGGCTCGTCGCGCGGGTCAGGTCGGGGCCACCTCCCGGGTTCTTCCGCATCGGGTGGGTCCGCTCCTTCCCCAGTCTGAACGAGTTCTTCGTCCACCACGAGGACGTGCGAAGGGCGAACGGTCTCGGCCCGCGCGCGTCCCTCTCGCCTGCGATGGAGGCTGCCCTGTGGCGAAACGTCCGCAGAGGTTGCCGGTTCCTCAGTCGCAGGCTGCGCGGGGCCGGACTCGAGCTCGAGTGGGCGGAAACCGACGAGCGGATGAGGGTTCAGGAGGCCGAACCCACGGCTCGGCTCAGCGGTCCACCTGGCGAACTCCTGCTCTACCTCTTCGGCCGCAAGGCGGGGGCCCGGGTAGAGGTGACCGGTCCGGCGGAGGCTGTCGCGACGGTTCGTCGGACGCATTTCGGGATGTGAGGAGGCGCTAGCCGAGCCCGAGGAACGAACTTCTCGCAGCAGCCGCGGTCTCGCCGTTGATCGAGAGTCGCAGGAGGTGCCATCCGGCCGGCACGATGTGCAGCTCAGCTTGTGGGATGGTCCTGGCGGCATGGTAGGCGTTGGCGGGGTCGGCATCGCCGTCGTGCGAGCCGTGAAGCACCAACGTTGGGCAGGTCACGCCGGCGGTCAGGGAGTCGTCGAGTGCCGCCCACTGCTCGAGGTCGTTCTGCAGTCCGCGGGCTCGGTCCTCATAGGGCGTGAGCGCGCCCAGGACAGCGCGAAAGTAGTCCATCCGGCTGCTGTCGTTCAGAATCCAGTCGATCGTTGCCTGCCGGGTCTGGGCGTCGAGGGATGACTCCTGCCGCACGAAGTCGGAGATAGCGGCGCGGGGCCAGCGGTTGGCGGCGACGGATGTGAGCCACGTACCGCGGCGGCTCAGGTAGATCATCTTTGCGACGGCAGGTATTCGCGGGCGGTAGTGCCGGCTGATGGCGGATTCCAGGACCAACGCGGTTGTCCTGTTTGGGTGCCGGCGGGCGAACTCGATGGCCGGTGGGCCGCCACCGCTGAGACCGTACGCCACCACTGTCTCCACGCCGAGTTCGTCGAGCAGAGCAGCACCCGCATCCGCCTGCTGCTCAAACGTTCTCCCCACCTCGAGCGGGGTGCGCAGGTAGCCGGGCCGGGACCAGCCGATGAGCCGGCAACCGCGGCCGGTCAGCGGGGCAAGCAGGTTGGCTTGGTCGTGGCCGCCGGGTCCACCGTGGAAGTACAGGATCGGCTGACCGGTTGGCGGTCCGATCACTGTGTGCTCGATCGGCCCGGCGCGTGTGTTGACGACCTGGCTGCCGGTCCTCAGTTCGGCTCGCCGTCTGGTGGCGAAACGCCTGTAGCCGTACGCCATGAGCATTCCCTTCGCCATCGAGTCAACCGAGCGAGTGATCGCCTAGCTGGAGACGATTGCTCCCTGGCCGCGGGTGTCTGCCAACTGCGTGACGAGCGCCGTCGACTTGCCTGCTATCGACCTGGCGACGAGGCGATCGAGGATGGGAAGCCGGGCGAGCCGCAGGATCGTTCGACGCATGTGCAGCTGAAGGGGCGAGCTTGGAAGGAACCATCGGACGCTGTCGCGGGCGACCTGCTGCTTGTCTGTCACGACCGGCCGCAGGGCACGCTCGTACTCGACCAGGGCAGCGTCGACGGACTCGGCGCTGGCCAGGTGTTCGGCGAGAACGTACCCGCCCGCGATCCCGAGAGAGGCTCCCTGTCCGGCCAGCAGCGACACCGCACAGCAGGCGTCGCCGACGAGGACGACCCGGCCCCGGCTCCAGGACGGCATCGCGATCTGGGCAACCTGGTCGTAGTAGACCTCCGTGGGTGTGGGGCACGCGGCAAGGGCTGTGGGTGAGATCCATCCCAACGCGGCGTACTCGCGGCGAATCGCCTCGCGCGGATCATCGGGCAGTGCCGGGTCGGAGGTGCGGTGCACCGCGAACACGGCGACCTTCCCGTCGCGTAGGCCGTAGAAGCCCAGCTGCCTGTCGACGGAGTCGGTCAGACAGAACTGTCCGTCGACCTGCGCATGAATCGACTCGTCGTCGAACACGAACGCCGCGGTGTGGAAGCCGAGGTAACGAAGGTAGGTGGTTTCCTTTCCGAACACGATCCGGCGCACCGCGGAGTGAACGCCGTCGGCGCCTACCAGGACGTCTGCCTCGAGCACATCGTTGTCGGACGTGGTGACCGCTACGCCGTCGGTGTCGTTGGCGACGGACGTGACACTTGTGCCGAACCGCAGGTCCACCGTCTCGGGCAGACTTTCGCGCAGGCCACGTTCCAGATCCGACCGCGTGATGCTCAACAGTCGACCTCCCACGATCTTGGCGAACTGTGCGAACCGCATCCCGGCACGACGGCGCCCCGCCTCGTCTCGATAGGTCACCTCGTCCACGTGGTAGCTGAGCTCGGCCAGACGCGGCAGCACTCCCATCGCCTCGGCGGCGTCGTAGCCCGGGCCGAAGAAGTCCAGCATGTAGCCCTGCGTTCGAGGAGCCGCGGCCTTCTCCAGGACGACGACATCCCACCCGAGCGTGGCCAGGCGCTGGGCCGAGGCCAGCCCGGCGATCCCGGCACCACAGACGACAGCCTTCATCTGCTTGCACCACCGTTCCGATTGTCCCGTCGTTGTCGGCTGGCAGGTGTGAGGAGCCTTGCCACAACAGGCGTCACGCTCGCCGTTTTCGGACCGGGGGCGAGCGCCCGGTGCAGGACGAGCCCGTCGACCGCAGCCGCGACAACATCGGCGGTCGCGTCCGGGGCCGCCACGCCGAGCTGCGTGAACCGTTGGGCGAGCAGCCCTCGGAACTCGCCAACCACCTCCGCCAGCGCCTCGCGCAGCTCCTCGTCTCGGGTCGCGGCGAGGAACGACTCGACGAACAGCAACGACAAGGGATCACGCCCGCTGTAGTCGTCCAGTGCCGTCAGCATCGTCTCCAGCACGTTCTCCGGTGTCGATGCCTGCTCCAGAACTGTCCGCAGCTCCTCGACAAGGCCACGCATGGTCTCGAGCGCAGCCTGGGCGAGCAGCGCCTGCAACGAGGCGAAGTGGTAGTGCACCAATCCAGGTGCGACCCCGGCCCGCTCGGCCAACGTGCGCGTACTGACCGCCGACCAGCCGACCTCGACGATCAACTCGGCTGCCGCGGCCAGCAACCGTCTCCGCACTTCCCGGCCGCGGTCCGTCGCCGATACGGCCATCGAAAGCTCCCTGGATTCCACACGATTCCCTGGGCATCCGCCCTGGGCGACTGCCCAACTCTAGCATCGGCGCCAGTGCGCCGATGGTCAGCCTGGTGGCACGGCAGTGGCTTCAGGGCGACATCGGTCCTGTCCCAAGGCATCCTTGGAAGGGGAGGTGCCTCTAGACTCCCGAGACAAATCTGGGCGCACGGACAAGGAGAGACCGTGAGCAACCCAGGCGGGGGACTGTGGCGTATTGCGCGCGGCGGTCTGCTCGCAGTGTGCTGCACCGCGCTTGCCGTGCTGGGGCACCTGGGTGGTGGAGGGCAAACTCCGGCCCCGGCCCAGGTCTGTGCAACCGTGTTGCTCGGCGCCGTTTTCGCTGTTCTAGGCGACCGCCGACGGGACTTCGCGCAGATCGCGGGTGCTGCACTGGTCTCGCAGGCTGTGTTCCATCTGGCCTTCTCATTGTCGAGCCATGGACCTGTGGCCGACCTCGGGCACAGCCCGGCGGCGGGATCCGCCGCGATTGGCAATGCCAATGGTCTGGCGGCGGAGATGTGGCCGAGTCTGTCAATGGTGGTGGGCCACGTCGTGGCGGCATTGGCGATGGCGGCGGTCGTGGCGTACGGCGAAGTCCTCGTCTGGGCGCTGTTCCATCTCTTCGGGTTGGTCGGCCTGCCCAAGCTGAGGCAACCATCGCCGGCCGGCCCGCTGCGCGTGCCCTGTGCGCGTGCCGCCGAGGTCGTGCGTCCGGGTGGGTGTCTGGTCGCCCGAGTCCATCCGCGGCGTGGACCGCCGGCAGCTTCCTGGATCTGATCTTCCGAGCGGCGCCCCGGCCGTGTCGTTGTGGCGCCGAAGGAAGGTCCGACCGCGCACGCGTTCATCTGTTCGCCCACGCGCGGACCGGATCGGGTCGGACCACCGCCCGCCGGGTGCAGCGTGCGCCACCCACTGTCGAGGAAGGTCCATGGCCGGCAACAGTCGCCCGGCACGGGTCGCGGCATCAAAGCCGTCGACCGACGAAGGTCTCGTTGAGTCTCACGGAGGTTCCACGTTCATGCTTCGCCGTACTAGCCGCCTGCTCCGCCCTGCTGCGGCGTCCGCAGTCGTTCTCGCCGCCCTGGTTACCGCCTGCGCGGGTGGCGGCCAGACCGACTCCAACCGCTCCAGCTCGGCTCCCTCCACGCCGAGTGCCACCAACAGCGCCAGTCCAGCCGCTGGCGACAAAGCCACCCCTGCGGTGACGCGACCGTCACCGTCGAATCCGGTGAAGACGTTGCAGATCGAGATCGCTCATGGGGAGGCAACGCCGAATGCCGAGCGGGTCGAGCTGCGGGTCGGCACCACGATCCGGCTCGCGGTCACCAGCGACACCGAGGACGAGGTCCACGTCCATGGCTACGACAAAGAGGTCGCCGTCAAACCCGGCACACCCGCCACCCTGACCTTCGTCGCCGACCAGACCGGCCGGTTCGAGATCGAGACACACGAGACGGGCACGCTGCTCTACCAGCTGATCGTCATGCCATGAACCAGGAGGGCATGCGCGTCACGCCATGCCAGGCATGGGGTGGAGACCACCGAGCCAAACCTCGATGCCGAAGTTAGAGCAGGTAGCGGAGCCACAGGTACGGCATGGCGAGGGTGATGGTGATGGCGGTGACGATCAGTCCGTAGCGGGTGAACTCCCAGAAGGAGATGGGTTTGCCGGCCTTTTCGGCGATGCCGAGCATGACGACGTTGGCGGAGGCGCCGATGGCGGTGGCGTTTCCGCCGAGGTCTGCGCCGAGGGCGAGGGACCACCACAGGACCTGACTCCGGCCGCTGCCGTCGACGTTGGTGACGAGCTCGGCGACGATCGGGGACATGGTGGCGACGTAGGGGATGTTGTCGACGATCGCCGACAGTACGGCCGAGCCCCAGAGCAGGACCATGGAGGCGAGCCCGAGTCGGTCCTGCATGGCGTCGGTGGCGGCGGTGGCGAGGGTGTCGATGACGCCGGTGGCGACCAGGCCGCCCACCATCACGAACAGGCCGGCGAAGAACGCCAGGGTTGGCCACTCGACATCGCGGGCGACCTCGCCGGTGTCGAGTCGCGACAGGCCGAGCAGCCCGAGCCCGCCGACGATGGCGACGACGGAGGGTTCCAGGTGCAACACGGTGTGGGTGACGAACGCGACAAGCACGACCGCCAGCACGCTGAGTGAGATCAGCAGGAGCCGGGTGTCGGTGATGGCGTCCCGCTCGCGGAGGTCCATCACGGAGGCTGCTCGTTCGTCGTCGACGGTGAACGCGGAGCGGAACAGCCAGCGACACAGACCGATGAACACGATCATGACCACGACGATGAACGGGGCGAGGTGGATCAGGAAGTCGTTGAAGGCAAGGCCGGCTCGGGAGGCGATGATGATGTTGGGCGGATCACCGACCAGGGTGGCGGTCCCGCCGATGTTGGACGCCAGCACCTCGGCGATCAGGAAAGGCGCGACCGGTACGGCCAGTCGCTCGCAGACCAGGAACGTCACCGGCGCGATCAGCAGCACGGTGGTGACGTTGTCCAGCGCCGCGGAGGCGACGGCGGTGACGACGACGAGGATGACCATCACCCGGAATGGTTGGCCGCGGGCGCGTTTGGCGGCCCAGATGGCGAGGTACTCGAACAGCCCGGTTCGTTTGATGACAGAGACGATCAGCATCATCCCGAGCAGCAGAACGATAACGTTCCAGTCGATGCCCGAGTGCTCGGAGAAGAAGGCGTGTTCGGGGTTGGTGATGCCGAGCACCAACATGAGGCACGCGCCGCCAAGTGCCGCGGCCACTCGATGGACCCACTCGGTTGCGATCAGGACGTACGCGAGAGCGAAGATCGCGATCGCGATCCAGGCCGTGGCGCTCACGACGCCAGCATCCGGTCGAGCAGCCCGTCGAGGGTGATCACGCCGGACAGCGACCGGTCCGGACCCACGACAGCTACCAGCGGGCTACGGGTGCGTGCCATCAGGGCTGCGATCTCCAGGACGGTGGCATCCGGGTCGACCACCGGTAGCTCCCGGCGCTGGGTGGGTAAGCACTCACGGACCGTCCGGCCCTCCAGCCCACGCAGGAAGATGTCGGCGTGTGCCTCGTCGATCACCCGGGCGAGCGCCGGATCGTCCTGACAATAGGCAGGCACCCCCAGCCGCAACACCTGAGTGCCCGGCAAGACGGTTGCCGGTCGATTCTGCTGGTCGACCACAACGAGGCCGGGCAGATTCTGACCGGCGAGCAGCCGAGCCGCTTCGATAGCCGGAGTGTCCAGGCCGACCGTGGGAAAGTCTGCTGCCAGGTCGCGGGCGCGCATTGGAAGCTCCTTCGTCCAGCGTCGTCAAAAGGACGCCGACCAGACTTCCCGGCACACCGGAGACGACCCTACCCCATCGCCGGCGGCCAGTCGGCGAGCCCCAGAGCGCGTCGATCGCTCTGCTCAATGACGCCGGTATGTGAGCGTGCGTGCACGTCACGGTCCATCGGCCGCAGAACATCGAGGGCTACCGCTACCGCGGGATGACTTGAGCTCATCGACGGTGACGGCGTCCCTGGGTCGAGGCTCATTCGAGAGATTGCAGCCGGATCCACAATGGCGTGTCGTCATCTTCGACGAACCATTGGACGTCGGCCACCTTGTAGCTGTGGCCGTCGAGATGGACCGTCTCGCCCTCTCGTGGCGGCACGGGCAGGTCTCGTACGCGATCGACGCGCCGTTCATTGCCGGGGCGGGTGTGTGCGACGAACTGAATCTTCATGCGTGGTCCCTTGTGGCTCTAGGCGGCCGACAGGGCCGCGCGGATGGCGGTGATACCTCGAGTGTTGCCCCCGGCGGCGCTGACCCCGTTGACGCGAGCGTACGCTCCTCGCTTCGGCACGGGTCCGGTGCTGCCGTGCCGTGCACAGGTCGCGGAACCATGTCGCCGTCGGGCGCCGGTCTGCCTTGGACGTGCCGTCGCTCCTCTAGCGCCCCACCAATGGCCGGCTCGAGCACCGCGAGGCGGGTCTTGGTGTCGTATCGAGCGCTACCCAGACCAGGGCAACCACCCAGCGGCTGGACCAAGACCGCACCGCCCGCACGATGGCCTATGTCATTGGGCGGCGGCCGCCCCTTCCTCGTCCAAGCTGCCGCCCTCCTCCGGGTTGAGCACGTGACGCGTGTTCCGGGTGTAGATCTCGGCGGACACCTCGTTGCGCCATGTGAGGTTCCCGGCGTCACCCCGCGCGGCCTGCGGTCCACGAACGTCAGGTCGTGCAACGCCAGCAGCAGGTTCCGAACTGCTTCTGGCCGCTCTTCTGCTCCATCCCGACATCCTGTCCCTGTTAGGAGAACGCCGCCCGGCACCACCGGGTCCGATCGATCTGTAATCAAGACGCCGCCGCAGGAGGCCTGTCGACCCTACGACCGCAGATGAGGAGAAGTACCTGGTGACCTCCGGTAGCCAGGGCTGTCCCGTGCGCGGTAACCTGGGTCGCGGTGTGCCGGGAAGTCTGGTCGGCGTCATTGATGCCGTGACCGAGAGGGCTTCCCGTGGCTCAGTACATCGTCAGCAGTCTCGCATCGCAGGTAACCGCCGCTTGGACGGAAGTTGCCCGTGTGGATCCATGCGCTGGTCCTTGTCCACGTCCCAGGTGTTGTGAGTGCGGGCGAAACCTCTCATCGGGGCCATGTGAACCTATGTCGCCAGCACGGGTCTAGGACCGACAATGCCCAGCCCACGAGTGGCCGCCCTCATTCGGCGCCTGCGCGTCCATAAGAGCAGCGGGCTCGGCGCTGTTCTGCCAGAAGACTGCGCTCGGGTCCTGGATGTCGATGGCATCTGCGCATGTCGTGCCGAACTCGACCAGGGACTCCTTGTCTGGCACAGCGTATGGTGCAGCGACGAGACCAGCGAGGCCCTCAACACGTACAGGTCTCAGCTCGTCGAGGGTCCCGGTGTCCACGCGGTCTTGGCCAACACGGCGGTCCTTGTGCCTGATCTCGCCTCGTCGTCAGTCCAGGCTCGCTGGCCCAACTACACCAAGGCGGCACTCGCCCTGGGTGTGCATGCGGTCTTTGCGTTCCCACTTCGACGACGGACAGTGCCGTTCGGCGCGATTGTTACATACAAGCGAAGGGCCGGATATCTCGGGTCGATCGAGGACGCAATGGCATTCGCTGAGGAAGCGGCACGTTCCTTCCAACCTCCAAGCAACACATCTGCGTGGTATGACGGGACCCAGCCGAGTCGTCAAGGGCTTTGATCATCGGAACGGGCATGAAGCCGCGCATGTGGCGTGTGCGTCATTCGCTCGCAGCGCGCTCCTGTTCGTCATCGTCGTCACTCCGTGCGGGGGACGGGCTACGCAGGCTCGACAGATAGCGCGGATGGGAGAGCATGCTTGTCTGCAGGCGGCCAACGGCGTTGGTCAGCGTGGCGACGGTCTGCTCGACGGCTGCGCTGGATTTCCGCCACTCGGTGATGACAACCGCGAGCAGGAGGCCGGACAGGACATACGTTCCGTTGAAGACCTGAAGGATCATGATGTTCGCGAGCAGAGGCCGCCCAGCGAAGAGCCCGTATCCGTGGGCGGCGGCATCGACTGCGACGGCCGAGACGATGATGGCGCATGGAGCGACGCCTGGCAGTTGGAAGCGCCACGCAGCCCAGATCAGGAGCGGGAAGGCGAGGAACAGTAGACCGAAGCTCCTTGTCGCAACTGTGGTGACGCCGAAGGTCACCAGAAGCAGGAGCGCCATCTCCAGCCAGCTCTGCCACGAGGCTTCCCGCGCCCGACCGATGTGGCGCACGACGGGTAGGAAGGGGGTCACCACCAAGACGCCAAGTGCATCGCTGGACCACCAGACAGCCCACACCTGCAGGAACTCCGCCGGTGGTCGGTCGGTCAGGGCGGTGATGGCCACCGCGCCGAAAGTCGCGCTGATCGTCATCGCGCCGAATGCTCCGAGCAGGACCAGCGCGAGAACGTCCCTGAGGCGGTCCAGATCTCTCCGGTACCCAATCTGTGAAAGCAGCAGATAGGCACACATGGGTGCGAGTGTGTTCCCTGCGGTGACGAGCAGGGCTGCAGATAGCGGCAGAACCGGCAAACTGGCAGCCAACGCACCAACGACGATTCCGCTCCATGTCCATGTCTGGAGCCCGAATGCCAGGAGGCAGACCAACGCGACACCCGCCGGAAGCCACAAGGAACTGACTGGCCCGCCGAGGGGGGTCGTCACGAGTCCGACCAACGCCGAAATGTAGTACGCAGCGGCCACGCCGAGGATCCTGAGCGCCGCCACGCCGCGAGCCCTCAGCCGGTCCTGATCACTCCAGTGTCGAGCCGCCACCCTGTCACGCTACGTCGAAGCTTCAGCCGAGCCATTCTCGCCCCGAGGTCGCGCGAAGAAGGACCGACCGGGCAAGGCCTCCCGGCGTTTTCCACGCGATCTTCGGCCCAGCCAATACCGGTGCGACAGCGAGGGGAGGTGCCGGTCACCAACGGCGTCAGTCAAGAGCTTCCTCGACCGCGAAGACGTGGTCGAGGCCCGTGTGCCGAAGGAGGTCGAGGGCGCCACGGTTCGCAAGGGGATCATGACCCGCCTTGCGGCGGGCTCGGCAGACGCGATGTGTGCTCAGCAGGGTCGCGAGGCGTTGGAGGGGAGGCGCTCGACTCTGGAAAGGTCGATGATCACATTCTGGGCTCCGTCCAGAATGAGGTTGCGAAGCTCCCACCGTAGCTCCGCCAAGTCGTCCGTGATTGTCTTGTCATCGGGTTGAACGACTGCGCAGTTCGGCGGGACTGCATCCCCGGACTTTTGCACCTCGACCGTCTCCGTCTCGGTCCTCGGATCGCCACAGTGCGCGTCCCTAGTGGCGCGTGGCGTTAATGGCTAGTCGATTGCTTTTTGGGAGGATTGGGTTCATGGCTCATCCTCCGGCTGCTGCGTTGGCGTTGCGTGATGGTGATCGAGAAGTCTTGAGCTCGTATCTGAGGTCGTCGAAGGTGTCGGCCGGGTTGGCTCGGCGGGCTCGGATCGTGTTGTTG
This sequence comes from uncultured Actinomycetota bacterium, assembly GCA_963720325.1. Classification (GTDB taxonomy): domain Bacteria; phylum Actinomycetota; class Actinomycetes; order Propionibacteriales; family Actinopolymorphaceae; genus Thermasporomyces. The sequence continues at coordinate 1,003,786 of CAVRFE010000002.1, forward strand.
GCGGCCGAGGGCATGGCCAACACCGAGACTGCTGAGCGGGTTGGCGTGAGCAGGCAGACGGTGCTGTCACGGCGGGCCGCCTACCTCGAACGCGGTCTGGACGGGCTTTCCGACGCACCGCGGCCGGGCCGGCCACGCACGATCGACCACGCGGAGATCATCGCTGAGACGTTGAAGCCGCCGCCGAAGTCGTTGGGAGTGACGCATTGGTCGTCGCGGCTGTTGGCGCGCAGGCTCGGGATCGACAACACCACGGTGGCCCGTGCCTGGCGTGCCTACGGCGTGGCGTCATAGCGGGCGGAAACGTTCAAGTTCTCCACCGACCCCGAGTTGGTGGCCAAGGTCACCGACGTGGTCGGCTTGTACCTGGCCCCGCCGGACAACGCGATCGTGTTGTGCGTGGATTCGAAGTCCCAGATCCAGGCCCTGGACCGTACCCAACCGGTGCTGCCGATGCAGCCTGGCCTGGCTGAACGGCGTACCCACGACTACATCCGGCACGGCACCACCACCTTGTTCGCCGCACTCGAGATCGCCACCGGGAAAGTGACCGGGCTGACCCAGCCCCGGCACCGGCCCCGGCACCAAGAGTTCCTGCGGTTCCTCAAGCACGTAGCACGGGCCTATCCCCACGACGAGCTGCACCTGGTGATGGACAACTACGCCACCCACGAGCGCAAGGAAGTACGCGACTGGCTCGCGGCCAACCCACGAATCCAGGTCCACTTCACTCCGACCTCAGCCTCATGGATGAACCTGGTCGAGGTCTGGTTCTCCATCATCGAACGCCAAGCCATCCACCGAGGCACCTTCGGCTCGGTCCGCGACCTCGGTGTCGGCCATACCGCTCATGGCCTGTGCTGCCGTATGCCAGAGCTGCCGGCCGGTCTGGGAGGCTGCACGGAGCCTCTCGCGGGCGACCGGGCGTGGAAGCTTGATCAAGGTCGCCATTCCTCGCGGTAGTCCGCGTGGCCGGCGTACGGCAGGGCGAGCAGGGCGAGCACGTGGGTGACCATCGCCAGGTTCTCTGGCTCTGTGCCCGGTGGATCTCCTGCATTGTCAGCGATGCCCTGTAGATGCTCGACGATGCGGCGTTTGGCATCGCAGTCGGCGAGGACGCGGCCCGGGCGATGGCGCAGGTAGTGGTCGCCGAGCGACTCGGAACCGGCATTCAAGAATCCGTCCAGGTCGCCGTCGCTAGCCTCGGCGGCCCGAGCGACGTCTTCGTCTTCGGCAACGCGGGACAGAAGGAAGTCTGTGAGGGTCATGGCCGCCACTCCTGGTTGTAGTCGGGGTGGTCGGCGTGGGCTAGGGCGAGGAGGCGGAGGACCTGCGCGAACAATGGGGCGCCGCTGAACGACTCGACGATCCGCTTCTTAGCCTCGCAGTCGGCGAGGACACGGTTGGGGGTGTGGCGCTGGTAGTGGTGGTGGTCCGCTGCAGGCGAACCGTCGAAGAATCCGTCGGGATCGTCGACGGCGGCTTTTGCGGCTCGGGCTAGGCCCTCCTCTTCGGCGATACGGGCGAGAAGGAAGTCGGCGAGGGTCACGGAGGTCATGATGCCGCCTGTCCTGGTTGGAGACCACAGCCGAGTCCATCGCGATTACGTCGCGTCGAGCCTAACCCAGACCATTTGCACCTCGGCGATCTGCCAACTCGATCTGCGATCCGTCACCGCCAAAGGTGCCACGCCCAATTGCGCCCAGAGACCTCTTCGTCTGCAACACCGGGGCCACCTGAACGCCGAAGGTGTCTGGGCCCACGGGGCCAGCGTGATGACAGCCAACACCCCCTCAGCCGTGTCATGACCGACGTGCGCTTCAACGACGACCCGGACCAACCGCTCGCCCACTGTCAGCGGCGGGCTTGGAGGTGCGCGGTCTTGGTGGTGAGGTAGTCGCGTTCGGCGAGACTGGTGGTGCGACCAGCTGCGCGCTGGTAGTGCGTCACTGCGTTGTCGGTCTCACCGGCCATCTCCAGCAGATGTCCACGTACTACGTCCAGGCGGTAGTGGCCGGCCAGCCGCGGGGCGAGGTCGTCGAGCGCGGCGAGGCCCGCTGACGGGCCGTGGACCATGGCGAGGGCGATGGCGCGGTTGAGGCTTACCATCGGGTTGCCGGTCATGCGGTCCAGCAGGGTGTAGAGGGCGAGGATCTGCGGCCAGTCGGTGAGATCGGCGGTGGGGGCTTCGTCGTGGACGGCGGCGATGGCGGCCTGGACTTGGTACTCGCCCACAGCTCGCCGGGGCAGCACTTCCGACAAGATGGCGATGCCTTCGGCAATGAATGCTTGCTCCCACCTACTCCGGTCCTGCTCGGCCAAGGGAACGAGTTCGCCGGCCGGTCCGGTCCGGGCGGGCCGGCGAGCGTCGGTGAGCAGCATGAGGGCGAGCAGGCCGGCCACCTCCGGGTCTTCGGGTAGTGCCGCATACAGGGCGCGGGTGAGCCGGATCGCCTCGGTCGACAGCTCGGCGCGGGCGACCTGCGCGCCGGTACTGGCGGCGTATCCCTCATTGAAGACGAGGTAGAGCACATGCAGGACGGAGTGCAGCCGTTGGGCCCATTCGGACTGGCCGGGTCTCCGGAATGGAACACCGGATGCCTTGATCCGCTGCTTGGCGCGGCTGATGCGCCTGGCCATCGTGTCTTGGGGGACCATGAACGCTGCGGCGATCTCTTCTGTGGTGAGACCGCCGACCGCCCTCAGCGTGAGCGGAATCGCCGAAGTGGGCTTGAGTACAGGGTGGGAGCACAGGAACAGCAGCGTCAGCGAGTCGTCTCGGTCGCGCTGTTCGGCTGGGGTGGCGGGTTCCCGGGCGGCCACAAGGTCCTCCCGCTGGCGTCTGGCATGGTCGGCGCGAAACATGTCGGTCAGCCGACGGCCGGCGACGGTGACCAGCCAGCCTCGAGGGTTGTCCGGGACGCCCTGGTCCGGCCACTGTGTTGAGGCGGCCAGCAACGCCTCCTGCACCGCATCCTCGGCATCGCCGAAGTCGCCATGTCGGCGAACCATGGCCGCGAGGACCTGCGGCGCGAGCTCACGCAGCAGGTCCTCGATGGTCGCGCGGCCGGTCACAACTCCGGCGGGGGCGCGTCCATGATCGGCCGGACCACGATGGGTTTGCGGGTCGGGGCTCCGCCCGGCCCGGGCGCCGCCGAGGTGCGTGCCGCGATCTCGATCGCGCGTTCCTCGCTGTCCACGTCGACCATCCAGAAGCCCGCCAGCAGCTCCTTGGCCTCCGGGTAGACACCATCGGTGATCACCGGGGCACCGGATCCGTCGCTGGCGACGATCTTCGTCGCCTCCGGACCGGCCAGCTGCTCCGCGGCCAGCAGCTCGCCGGCCTCGGAAAGGTCCTGGTAAATCTGCTGCATGTGCGCCCAACTGGCGTTGACATCGTCAGAGGTCCACTCCTGGGCCGGGTCGTCGGGCGAATGCGTCATCATGATCAGATACTTCATCGGCTGCTGCTCCTGTCATACGGTGCGCCGCGCGCCGGCGCCTCCACCCTACGGTCGGAGCCGGCAGCCGTCCCTGGACATCCTGGGCGCAGCCGGCAGGATCGACCAGCGGCCACCCCTTCATCGGCCTCCCGGCCAGATCGAACACTCGCACGGCAGGCTCGGCGAGCGGCGTCGCCACCCCTTCGTCGTACGCCAAGCCCGCATCTTGGCACGGCGACGCTAACCGGAAGCCGGTTTCATGGCTTGCGCGACGGGACGAGCAGTGTGGGGAGCGCCGCGCGAGTCCTGCCCACACCACCGCGCCGGCGAGTGGGGTTTCGCTACGGCAAAGGCCTGCGCGACCGCGACAGCGAGGCGCCCTGAATGAGTTCTCTCTGCCTCGATGACCTGCACCGGTCCGGAACGTGTAGATGCTCAGCGAGCGCCTGTCGTCGCCCCGTTCATCAGCGACGAAAGCAAATGCCGGACGGCCAAGGCGACCCCATCACCAGTAGGCACGAACCGCATCGACATCTCTGCTTGCAGTTGGAGCACCTGAACTGGCACCACGAACTCGCACCACGAAACGGACATAACAGACCGACTGCAGTCGCAGCTTTCGCCAGCAACGCGCTGACCTGGGCAAACGTGGCGCGCTCGGAGGGATTCGAACCCCCAACCTTCTGATCCGTAGGCCGCTGAGGATCATCTACCAGCGTCCATCGCGGTCCAGATCACGCCGGGCGGCTGGGCTCGATCGGCGCTTATCGTCGACGCTCGTCCACAGTTGTCTAGCGCTCCTGTTAGCAGATGCGTTAGCAAGGTCCCGCCATCGGCGGCGCCGTTCGCTGTCGCAGCACCTGGGCCTGGTCGACGCCGAGGAGTCGGAGTGCCCGGTACCGCGCGTAGCCGTCCACGAGCCTCATAGCAGGACCAAGCGCGATCAGCGGAAGGATCGGCTTCCCCGTACGGATGAGTTCCACGAAGTTGTCACGCCGTCGCAGGTGTGTCTCGTCCTTGTCGTGCCGCTCCAGCATCTCGCGGTCGGCCCAAAGCTCAGAGACGGCAACCTCGCACTGGGACCAGTCGTACTCGACCACGACGGCACTGGGGACGTCTGGCGCCTCCCGGTCGAGCACGGAGCGGACATAGGTCGCCGGGTCTCCGACAACTTCCCAGGACACCCGCACGCGCCGAGGTTATCCGGTCCCGAGCGCTGCGAGACACACCGGTTTAGGAACCCATGCTCACTTGTCCAGATCAGTCCAGGCAGTCCGGATTCAGGCGTGACAGGACCGCTGACGGCGCCTCGTTGTGCGAGTCGGTCCAGATCAGTCCAGCCGTCTATTGCACGCGGAATGCACGCCGCGACCGAGTGCACCCCTGCGGTGCAAAGGCGTATTGAGTGCTCACGCTCGATTGAGCGTCGGTCCGTCGGGCGCACAAGCCCCGGCTGTTGTGCCGGTCTCGGTCCTCGACCGCCGAGCGCGTTCTGTGTCTGGCGTTGGTGTGGTTGCACGCTCTAGGGTCAGGTGCATGACCGAGCCAGACGACTGGAGTAGGCACTCGCGGTACTCGGATCCCGGTAGGCACGCGGCACTTCTGGACGCGGTGCCCACCGACATATCTGGCCTGTCAGCGGTGGCCCGCAATGTCGTCGTGCACCATCGGGTTTCGGGGTTGGAGCTTCCCGAATCCACCCGGAGCGACATCAACAGTCGCTGGCTTGCGGTCATGCTGGAGATAGACCAGGAGCGGCACCCGAAGCCGCTTGCGGAGTTTCGCGAGCCCGCCGAGCGGGTTCAGGGCTGCTGCCGGGATCACACCCTGTTCTGCGTCGGGGTGCTGCGTCAGCACGGCGTTCCGGCCCGCTCATTGGTGGGTTTCGCGGGTTACATCAGGCCGGGCTACAACAATGACCATGTGATCGTGCAGGCCTACGACAGGGCGAGGCATCGTTGGGTGCGGTTCGATCCGAAGCAGGTCGCTGAGCCGACCGGGGCGCTGCCGACGCCACACGACATTCCGGCTGGTGCCGATGCTCCGTTCCGTACGGCGGCCGAGGTCTGGAAGGGTTGTCGCGGCGGATACCTGGATCCGAACCTCTTCGGGGGCCGCCCGGGATCGAAGTTCGGCGGGATGTGGTTCATCCACAACTGGGTTCTGATGCAGCTTGCTCACCGCTACGCCGACGAGCTGCTGACGTGGGACGGCTGGGGGGCGATGAGATCGCCGCCCGGGCTTCCCGGTCCGGACGGGCCCGATGACTCGACGGTGGCCTTGGTCGACGACATCGCCGACGAGCTGATCGCGGTTGAGTCCGCTCCACCTGCGGAAGCGAGCCCGGCGGATGCCCTGCTGCGCAAGCGGTACGAAGATGACGAGCGGCTGCACCCTGGCACGTCCGTGACGCAGTACTCCCCGCCTGCATACCTGCCACTGACCGTGCCGATCGCGCAGGCGTCCAGCTAACGGACAGTCAAAGGCATCCGGTGACTGGGGAGACGTCACGAACGCCTCGACCTCCGGGGTGCGCGGTCGTGGTACCTCGCATTGGGGTTGACCTCGCGGACCACTGGCGCAGTCAAGGAGGCAGACACGCCGGCAGAGACTGATGGCGAGGACCGTGGGGGCGGGGGAGGCTGGCTCCCTTGGCCCGACTCGCTAATGGCACGTGGATGGCACGCAGAGCCCATCGTGGCGCCACGCGGTGACGGGCCAGGGGAGCCGAGAGGGGCTCTGACCTGGGGTGGTGCGTGTGGAGCGGGTGACGGGAATCGAACCCGCATGGCCAGCTTGGAAGATGTCGAAACGGTACGGCTGCTCCGGCGTCTGCGCGGAGATCGGTGGCCATGAGTGGCCTGGAGTCCCCTCCGTTCACCTGGGCTAATGGCCCGGTGGCGTCGTCGCCGACAGTCGCCTGGACCCCTGCCTTGCAAAGGCATATTCGGTGCTCACGCTCGGCTGAGCGTAGATCGGCGCGGCGTGCGGGCCGCGTTGTCGTGACCGCTGTTGACCGTGGCGGACCGCGATCGGCCGCTCAATCTGGCACGCAAGTGGCACGACGTGCTTGCGCGAGCGATCGTCACGGGGCGCACGGTAGGGTCACCGCGAGGTGATGGTGATGACCGATATCAAAGCTCAGCTGCTCGCTTCTCTGCGTGGCAATCGCGCAGGGATGCTCGCCAAGCTGGACGGGTTGTCGGAGTATGACCAGCGTCGCCCGTTGACTCCGACGGGCACGAACCTGCTCGGTCTGGTCAAGCACCTGGCTGGCCTGGAGTACGGCTATTTCGGCGACGCGCTCGGCCGGCATGCGTACGAGCGACCGACCTGGTTCCGAGACGACCCGTACACCGAGACAGTGTGGGTGACGCCCGATGAGTCGAGTGACTACATCACCGGCGTCTACCGGAAGGCCTGTGCTCATGCCGACGTCACGATTGCCGACCTCGACCTGGACAGCCCAGGCCACGTTGCGCATTGGGCGGACGGTCACCAGGAGACAACCCTCGGCGCGCTCCTGGTCATGATGGCCAGCGAGACCGCGCAGCACGCCGGGCACGCCGACATCATCCGCGAACTCATCGACGGCCAGATCGGCGCTAACGGATCCGTCGCTGCCGACCCGACGATCTGGCACGACCGGGTAACCGCAACTCAAGCGGCTGCTGACCACTTCCGGCCTGCTGGTGATGCTGAGACAAGACGCCTCTCGTGAAGGCTCCTCTGCCGTCGGTCGGACAGCTTGTCCGCACCCGGGTTCTGGGCAGGGCCGCAAGGCTCGACACGTCGACCGTCAGGCTTGGCCTTGCGACCCTGCGCAGGTTCCGTGTACGCCGCTTGCGGTGGCCGTCCGATGGGAGAGGAGCCGGCGCCTCGCCCCTCCCGGAGAGAGGACTGGGAGGTTCGGAGGGCGGAGCCCTCTGCGGTCTTCGTTGAGTGCAGTCACCACCGGCTTCGCCCGGCGAGCCCGAGGACGGCGCCCCAGCGCCGCCCGCAAGGGCGGTAGCCGGGCGGTGCGCCGCGTCAGCGGCGCCTTGATCCCGTAGAGCCGGAACCGGCAGTGCAGAGCTGAGATGTTCTGTCCTGTCTCGGTAGGTGCTTGACACCGGTGTATCAGGACCTGCTTGACACTTCGGCGTGATTTCGGCTTTTCGGTCGACGATGTTCCGCGGCGTCGTCGGACGGAGGGCTCGGGAATGGCGTTGGTTGCGTTGTCTGTTGTCGAGCAGCGGCTGGACGCGGTGCGGCTCGTGTTGAACGGAGGGCTGGTCACCGAGGTGGCCGCCCAGGTCGGGGTGTCGCGGCAGTCGGTCCATGCGTGGGTCGGCCGGTATTTGAGTGAGGGCGTTGCCGGGCTGGTGGATCGGTCGTCACGGCCGCTGTCGTGTCCGCATCAGTCGTCGGAGGCGGTCGAGCGGGCGGTGATCGAGATGCGCCGGGAGCATCCGCGGTGGGGTGCGAGGCGGATCCGGCTGGAGTTGCTGCGTAAGCCGCCGGTCTGGCTCGATGGCCGGGTGCCGTCGGTGCCGACGGTGAACCGGATCCTGCGCCGTCACGGGCTGGTGAAGGGCCGGCCGAGGAAGCGATCGCGGGACTCATATGTGCGGTTCGAGCGGCCCGGGCCGATGCAGCTGTGGGGCATCGACATCGTGGGCGGCATCACGCTTGTCAACACCATCACTGGCCAGTTGCGGGACGCGAAGATCGTCACCGGTGTCGATGACCATTCGCGGTTCTGCGTGATGGCCGCGGTGGTGGAGCGGGCCACAGCCCGGGCGGTGTGCTTGGCGTTCGCCCAGGCGCTGGCAGCCCACGGAGTCCCCGAGGAGGTGATCACGGACAACGGTAAGCAGTTCACCGACCGGTTCAGCCGACACGGCCCCAGCCGCGGCGAGGTGCTGTTCGACAAGATCTGCCGCCGCAACGCGATCACCCATCGGCTGACCTCCCCGGCCTCGCCGAACCAGAACGGGAAGGTCGAACGGTTCCATGGCACCTTCCGACCCGAGATCAGCGCCGCCGGGCCATTCACCTCGATCGAGGCGGCGCAGGCCGCGGTCGACGCGTGGGTCGAGGAATACAACCGCGAGCGACCGCATCAGGCGCTCGATGAGCACAACCCGGTGGTGCCAGCGGACCGGTTCGCCCCCGCCGACAGCGGCGACCTGGAGTTGTGGGTCCCGCCGTCGTTGCACATCGTCGCGACACCCGAGCCGGAGCCAGACACCAACCCCATCGTGGTCATGCCCGCGCGGGCGCCGGGATCGGGGTCACCGATCGAGTTGGAGCGGCCGGTGCCTGCGGCCGGGAACATGTGGCTCGGCGGACAGCAGATCTGGCTCGGGACCGCGAGGGCCGGCCAGGTGGTGCGGTTCTGGGTCGACTGCGATTGGATCCACCTGTCGATCGCCGGGCGGCAGGTCAAGTCCGTCCGCTCTCAGTTGACTGTGGCTGATCTGGACAAGCTCGTTGCTCGGGGTGCGGTCGCTGCTGGCCCGCCGCCGCAGGCCTCGAAGCGACCGCCGGTGGCGGGCATCGTGGAGGTCGAGCGGACCGTCTCCAGGGGAGGGACGATCTCGCTCGGCTCCCGCGTGGTGTTGGCCGCCTGGATTCTCGGCGGTCGGCGGGTTGGCGTGTGGATCGAGGACGGCGCACCACTGCTGTTCTTCGACCCCCAGACCCGCGAACTGTTGCGGACCCGACCGAACCCGCTCGAGCCCGGCGAGGCAATGAAGCTCCAGCGACGCAAGCCACTCGGACAGCGGCCACGGCCCTCGACCGAGCCAGTCACGGTGCAACGGCGGGCATCGAACAGCGGAGGAATCATGGTCACCAAACAGAAGGTCTGGCTTGGACGCCAGTGGGCCCGCATGACCGTGACGATCCACGTCAGCGAAACGACGCTCACGATCGAGCTGCCCGACGGCGACACCAAAGTCGTCAGGCGCACCACCGATCAGGCAGTCCGTAACATCACCTCCATGCGGCCGCGGACCGCGACCTCTAACTCCTAGGCGAAACGTCAAGCAGGTACTGACACAACTCCGTCAAGCACCTACTGCGTCAAGACAAGAGCTGAGTTGTTCTGAGTTGTTCGCCGGCCATGCCTACTCGTGCTGGTCATGATGCTGCTCGGGCTCCGGGTCGGCTGGCGCGGATGGCTGTCGCGAGGTCGGCCATGCTGTCGGTCACTGCGTCTGGTCGCGCGTCGACCAAGCTTGCGAGGCGGTCGGGTGCCTTGACGTATCCGATGCTGCGTACGCCTGTCTTGTGGGCTACCTCGATGTCGGTTACCGAGTCTCCGACCAGGACGCAGGAGTCGGGTGTGGCACGGAGGATGCGGAGGGCTCGGTTCACGGGGTCGGGGTGTGGCTTCATCAGATCGGGGCGTCCGTGTGTGCGGCCGACGACCGCGGTGATGTCGCCGGCGAGCTGGTGGCGGTTGAGGTAGGCCTCGATGGCGGCCGCTGCGTTGTTGCTGACCACGACGACCGGTCGACCGACTTCGTGGCAGGCGCGGATCGCGTCGTGGGCGTGCGGTGTCGGCTGTGCGGTGAGTGCTGCGTTGATCTCGGCCTCAACGAAGGTGTCGTCCACGACGGCGGTGAGGTTGGCGGGTCCGCGCCTGTAGACGAACCACAGCACGTGAAGTGGGTCCCAGGCCTCCTCGATCTCGGCGGGGATGTCGACGTTGTGGCGTCGCAGCCTGTCTCGCATCACGCTCGCGATCGCGGCGTTCCGGCCATCGGCAAAGATCGGGCACACCGGCCCGTCGAAGTCGAGCAGCACCGATCGGGTCTGCGCCAGGACGCCGGCCAGGTCGTTCGAGGTGGTGCCCGCAGTCATGGGGTCCACTCGCGCGCAACTGTGTTCCACACGCTGTCGAACCAGGTGCGTGCCTGCTCGACGTACTGGCCGCCGGCTGTCGTCTCGTCGTCGGTGACGGCGTGGTGGAAGAGAACGGCGTCTTTCCCGAGGGTGTCGAAGATCGGTGTGGGCTTGCGGCCAATCCTCACCGTGTGCTCGATGATCGGGTAGAACGCGAAGAAGAGTTCCTCGCTGTTGAGCAGGTAGAGCTTGAACTGTGGTGTGCCGGCGAAGACGCGGGCCTCTGCGGTCGCCTTCTCGACCAGGCCCAGGTCGTCAAGTTCGTGCACCGAGGCGATGATGGCGCCCACATGGCGGCGGGCAGTCTGTTCGGAGCGAAGCCGAACCTGAGGGTCGTCGCCGGGCGCATCGCCTGCGCGGGACGGAAGGGCGGCCGGCATCGAGAGGTCGGGCAGCAGGATCCGCACCGTGATGGTCTCTGGCTTGATCGCTCCCGCGCGGATTTTGTCGAGGGGCTCCTGCATCGCGCCCTGAAGGGTCTCGCCCGAGAAGCCGGCGAAGTCAACAGACACATGCTGCCGGCTGAACGCGGCTTCGATGTGTGGGCGAAGCCCAACCGGTCGTTCGGTGCGTTCGCGTACGTAGACGCCGCTCCCCTGCCGAGAAACTGTGAGGCCTTCGGAGCGAAGCTCGCGTAGCGCCTGCTGCACAGTCATGCGGGCGACCTTGTAGCGGTCGGCCAGCTCGGTCTGCGACGGCAGCTTGTCCCCGGGCTTGAGCTTCCGGGTCAGGATGGCGGCCCGCAGCGCGTCGGCCACTTGGCGATAGGGCGGGCGCGGGTCCGATGGGTCAAGGCTCATGCGCTCAGACTAGCCGTCCTTGGCTAGGCCACCTAGAAGTGTGTCCAAATCATCCTTGACTTGGCTAGGCAGGCTGGGTACGTTTCTGATCAAGAACCTGGCTAGGCAACCTATGGAGGTAGTCAACTCATGGCGATGGAGACGCGGTTCGATGTCGAGCCGAGCGAGGCGTTCCCGTACGGGCTGTACGCGTTCACGGCAACTGAGGTGAAGCCGGCCCGGGACTTCGAGCAGTCGACGCGGGACAACCTCGTGCAGCAGAAGGACAAGGACACCGGGCTGCCGGTGTGGACGTTCGACGTGCTGGATGCGGACCCGAACGCGGAGGGCAAGAACGCCGCGATCACGGTGCGGATCTTGTCGGAGCGTCAGCCGACGCTGCCGGACGCGGCGCCGAACATGCCGTTCCGTCCGGTGGAGTTCGAGGGCCTGAAGGCGACGCCGTATGTGGACTCCCAGCGGTGCACGGGTGAGCGGCCCGGAGCCTCGCATCGGTGTCGGGCTCGGCTGGGCTGGTCCTGGCGGGCGACCGCGATCGTCGCGCCGAAGCCGGCAAGTGCCGCGCGTGGGCCGGAGTCCAAGGCCGGCAAGGAGCGTGCGGCCTGATGAAGCCGGCGCGGGAGCGGTGCTGGCCTGGTAACCCGCCGCTCCCGCGCCTTCCAACCCCGGCTACCCCTGGTGATGAAGGAGCAGAGGCGATGGTGACGAGTCAGCGTCCAGCCGAACCTGGCGAGGTCTGCACCTGCGGCCGGCGAGCCCGGCTCGTGTTCTCGTGCACTGGGCGCACCCCGGTCGGCTGGTGTGGTCGTTCCGACGGTGGCGCCGCCGACGGGCCGTGCCCGTTCTGCAACGGTCCCCGCCACGAGCTTGGCCGTTGCCCGGCCTACGAGCTGGCCCCGGCCTGGGCACAGCCCGGCGCCGAGATGTGAAGCCGGCGCGGGAGCGGTGCTGGCCTGGTAACCCGCCGCTCCCGCGCCTTCCAACCCCGACAGCCCCTTGTGCAGAGGAGTGGAGTGGCGTGTCCCAGCGTAGAGACCCGGCTCAGCCGGGACTGTTCGAACTGACTGCCCGCCCGGCTGGTGAGGCTCCGGCGCGGTGGACCTATCCGTGCGGGCTGTGCAACGGCTTGGAGGTCGAGGAGGCCGGCGGGTTGTGCGAGTCGTGCGGCCCGATCCCGTTCCGCAAGCCGGTGCGCCGGCAGACCTCGAGGAAGACCCCGAAGACCGCGATGGCTGCCGCCGGCAAACCGTCCCGCAAGCCGGCCCGTACGACGAAGGCCCCGAAGGTTCGTGGGGGTGGTCGTGGTGGCTGCTGAGGCTCCCCGGATCAAGAACGAGTCGGTGCGTATCGGCCTGGTCGTGGTGTTCGTGTTGTGGGCCGCCACGAGCCTGGCGGCGGCGTTGTGGTGGCTGGTCCGTCAGTCCGTGGTCTGGGTGGCCGGGATCAGCGGCTATCTGGCGTGGTGGCTGTGGGATGGCTCCGGGCCGTGGGCGCTCGGGCTGACGGTCGGTCTCCTCGCGGTTGTGTTGCTTGCGTGGCGGCTGGCTCACCCCGGTTCGTTCCGGCCGATGGTCGCGTGGCCTGTCCGTGCCTGGTTCCGTCGCGTGTTTGTGTACCGGCGGGAGTGGCAGCCTCTGATGGCCACCCTGAAGCTCGGCGCCCGCTCGTCGGCTGAGGAGCTGCTCGTCCCGGACCTGTTGCGGGTGCGGTGCACGGGGACGGTGGACAAGGTGCGGCTGCGGATGCTGCCCGGCCAGGTGTTGGCGGACTTCGCCAAGAACGCTGATCGGTTCGCCCAAACGTTCTCGGCGATCGACTGCCGGGTCCGCTCGGTGCACCGGCTGCAAACCCTGCGCTGGCTGGTGTTCGGGATCCGCCGGCAACTGGGTCAGGTCGTCGATGCGCCGAAGCCTCGCCCGTCGCGGCAGTTGGAGCTGTGGTTCCTGATCGAGGACCCACTCGAATCGCTGACCCCGCTGTTCAACGTGCCCGCGAAGCCGAACCTCAAGGGCCTGCCGCTCGCACTCGGAGAGGACGGGCTGGTCTGGCCGCTGCGGCTGCTGGCGAACCACGTCCTGGTCATCGGCGCGACCGGCGCCGGCAAAGGCTCCGTCCTGTGGTCGCTCGTCCGGGCGCTCGGTCACGGGATCCGCACAAAGCTGGTCGAGTTGTGGGTGGTCGACCCCAAGGGCGGCATGGAGTTCGCCGCCGGCCAGCCGTTGTTCGCCCGCTACTGCTACGGCGACGACGAGGCCTCCGACGTCGACCGCAAGCGTACCTACGAGCTGACCTATGCGGAGTTCCTCGAGCAGGCCGTGGCCACGCTGCGGGAGCGCCAGCGGCGTCTGCGCGGGATCTTCCGGATGCACCGCCCGGCACCGGGTGACCCGCTCATCGTCATCCTGATCGACGAGATCGCCTCGCTGACCTCGTACGTGGTCGACCGGGAGGCGAAGAAGCGGATCGAGGCCGCGTTGAACCTGCTGCTGTCCCAGGGCCGCGCCGTCGGCGTCGTCGTCGTGGGTGCGGGTCAGGACGCCCGCAAAGAGGTCGTGGCGATGCGGGGGCTGTTCCCGACCCGGATCGCGCTGCGGCTGAACGAGGCCGACGAGGCCGACATGGTGCTCGGCACTGGCGCCCGGGACCGGGGCGCCCGCTGTGAGGAGATCCCGACCGACCTGCCCGGTGTCGGCTACGTCCGGATCGAGACCAACCCCGAACCCGTCCGGGTCCGCTTCGGCTACGTCGACGACGACGAGATCAAGACGATGTGCTCCCTGTTCCAGCCCGGCGCCAAGGTGCCGGAACTGCGCCTCGTCAGCAACGAACACGACGGCGACGAGGACCAGGGCGACGAGGAGGTGTCGGCCTGATGAGCTCCACCAACGGCACCGGCACTGATCTCGGCAGCGGTCGATGTCGCCACCGCTGTGCAGGACGAGGCGCGGCAGGCCTACCGGCACTCCGTCACTGCCGGCACCGCGCTGACCGGGCGTGAGCTGGGGGAGATGTTCGGCCGCGGGGAACGGTGGGGACGCGCCCGGATCAACGAAGTCCGTACCGCCGATGCCGCCCGGCACAACGGCAACGGCCACCTCACCGAGGCTCTACCGGCCGAACCTGCGACCGCTGATGCCGCTGACAACCCGACGGCACAGCGCGGCATGCCGGCGGCACTCTCACGGCAGCCGGCCGGGGCACGGCTGGTCGCCTGGTCGGCATTCCTGCTCGGCATCGCCGCCTCGGTCGCGGCCAACGTGGCCCACGCACAACCACAGGTCGGGGCGCGGATCGCGGCGGCGTTCGTGCCGTTGGCGCTGCTGCTGGCGGTGGAGTGCATGACCCGACCCCGCTGGCACCGCCGGCCCGGCGCCTGGTCCGGCTTCTGGTGGGGACTGGCCCGCTACGGCGGCACCGGCCTGGTCGCCCTCGTCGCCGCCGTCCTGTCCTACCGGCACATGTCCGCCCTGCTCTCTGGCCTACGGCGAGGACGAGCTGAACGCCGCCATCGGACCCCTGGCCGTGGACGGGCTGATGGTCGTCGCCGGCTTCGCCCTGCTCGCCATGAACAACCACCACACCACCGACGCGACTGACACGGGAATGGAGACGGATCGATGAGTTGGCGCACCTACTACTGGGATGACCTGGCCGACGACGAACGCCACGCCATCGCCAACGGGCTTCGGCTGCGGGCTGTGCCTGGACTTCGGCTACCTGTCCGGCGTCGGACCTGCCCGCGCTGCAAGGCCGACGAGCACGCCGAACACCTTCTCGACACCGCCAGATGCCAGGTCGGCGCGACCTGGGCCGAAGAACACGAGGAATGGGAGGGAGCAGCATGAGGATGCCCGTGATCCGGGCAGAAACGGTGCGGGCGGGCGCCATCCAGGCCGGGGTGTGCGTCCGCCCGCTGGTCCGCCAGGTCGTCGACACCGAGACCGGCAAAGTCACCATGGTGCCGCTGCCGTGCGGGTCCACCCTCGCCTCGGTGTGTGAGCCGTGTGCGGACAAGGCCCGCCGGGTCCGGATCCAACAGTGCCGCGAAGGCTGGCACCTGGACACCGAGCCCGAGCTGCCGCGCAAGTACCCGCCGTGGTGGCTCCGACACCCGCAGACCTTCGGGCGGTGGCACTGCTGGCCGCGATCCGCGAGGCCCGTCGGGAACGACGCAAGCGGTCCACCCGCCGGCGCGATGACGTGCCGGACCTGCCCCGGCTCCCGGTGTCGGAACGGACGGTGGGGCAGACGTTCACCGATCCCAAGACCGGCAAGACGTGGCGGCCGTCGATGTTCGTCACCGTCACGCTGGACTCCTACGGCCGGGTCCGCCCCGACGGCACCCCCGTCGACCCCGAGTCCTACGACTACCGGCGGGCCGCGTTGGATGCGCTGCACCTGGCCAAGCTGTGGGACCGGTTCATCCAGAACCTGCGCCGCGCGGTCGGCTACGACGTGCAGTACTTCGCCGTCCTCGAACCCCAACGCCGCCTCGCCCCGCACATCCACGCCGCGATCCGCGGTGCCATCCCGCGCCGGATCCTGCGGCAGGTCATCCAAGCCACCTACGCCTCGGTCTGGTGGCCGCCCCACGACCGCATCGTCTACCGCGACCGGATCCCGGTCTGGGACAGCAGCATCGGCGGCTACGTCGACCCCGACACCGGCACACCGTTGCCCACCTGGCGGCAGGCGCTCGACGAGCTCGACGACCAGGCCGACGCCGACCCGACCCACGTGCTCAGGTTCGGCCGGCAGTCCGACATGCAAGGCCTGATCGGCGGCACCCCACAGGCCGACCGGCGGGTCGGGTACCTGACCAAGTACCTCACCAAAGCCATCACCGACCCGCTGTCCGACGACGAAGACGACTGGTCCCCGGCCCGGATCGCCCACATCGACCGGCTGCATGAGCAGGTGCGGTGGCTCCCGTGCAGCCCGAGATGCTCCAACTGGCTCGCCTACGGCATCCAGCCCAAGGACGCCGCCGACGGTGCCGCACCGGGGGAATGCCCGAGCAAGGCCCACGACCAGGAACATCTCGGCTGCGGGGGCCGACGTGTCCTGGTCTCCCGCAAGTGGACCGGCAAGACCCTCACCGACCACAAAGCCGACCGCCGTTCAGCAGTTCGCGTGATCCTCGAAGCCGCCGGCCTCGACATGGCACGACGCCGACCGCTGTTCGGCAACCGCCCGCCGCGACGACGGACAACCCCGCTACCACTGGCAACCCGTCGACCGAGACGACCTCCCCACCTACACCGAACTCATCGCCACCTCCATCGACCAACAGAACCAATGGCGACAGCAGTACGAGCAAGCCAAACAACGCGCCGGACCCCTGCTCGGCGCTCATTCGGCAACTCATCAGGCAGATCACAACGGAGGGATCACGGGTGCCTAACAAGCTGCTGTTGCGCGTGCCTGAGGCGGCCGAGTGCCTCAGCGTCAGCCGAGCAAAGGTCTACGAGCTGATCCGATCCGGGGCACTTCCATCGATCAAGATCGACGGGTCGCGCCGCATCCGGTACGAAGACCTGACGGCGTTCGTTGCCTCGCTGGGCCGAGCGAGAGCGGCCTGATGGGCAAGCTCAGGGACGGGATCATCAAGCGCGGGACGAAGTGGTACTACGTCGTCCGCGTCACCGACCACGAGACGGGACTGAGCAAGCCGCGCTGGGTGGGTGGCTTCGCGACCGAGGGCGAGGCTAAGGCGGAGCGGGACGAGGCTCGGGTAAAGGCTCGGCGTGGCGAGTACATCGACCGCAACCGCCTTACCGTGGCCGAGTACTTCTCCGAGTGGCTCGATGCGCACGCGGTGGAGATCAAGCCCAAGACACTCGCCGGCTACCGCGACCTCGTGGGACGGTACGTCCTTCCTCGGCTCGGCTCGATGCGGCTCCAGGCTGTTCGGCCGGCGACGCTGACGAAGCTGTACCGGGACCTCCTGGAGAGTGGAGGGAAGGCCGGGCGGCCGCTGTCTCACCGGCACCGTCGACCACGTGCACGCGATCATTCGGAAGGCTCTTAATGACGCGGTACGGGTGGATGAGGTGCTTTCTTCCAACCCCGCCGAGCGGGCGAAGCGTCCTCGGCGAACGCGGAAGCCCGTCGGCTCCGTCTGGTCGACCGAGGAGCTGCGGGCGTTCCTTCAGGCGGCATCGCGTCATCGGCTGTCGGCGTTCTTCCACCTCGCCGCGTACTCGGGTGCTCGTCGTGGCGAGCTGCTCAACCTACGGTGGTTCGACGTCGACTTCGACAAGTCAGAGATCAGCATCCGAGGGTCTGCGGCCGTTGTCGCGGGTCAACGCGTGGAGGGCACGACGAAGGGCGGCCGGGAGCGAACGGTGACCGTCGACGCTGGGACGGTCCGGGTCCTGAAGGAGCACCGCGCCAAGCAGGCTGAGGAGCGGCTACTTGCGGGGAAGGACTGGCAGGGGGCGGAACACGTGTTCACGACGGGCCTCGGCTCGCCGATCTTCCCGGACACGGTGTCACAGCTCATGCCGAAGCTGATCGACGCGTACAACAGCCCGAAGGACGGGAGTGCCAAGCCTGCTACTTCGCTTCCGCGTGCTCGCCTCCACGACCTGCGGCATGTCCACGCGACGACTCTGCTGCTGGCAGGCGTCCCGGTGCATGTGGTGGCGGAGCGGCTCGGTCATGCCGACCCGTCGATCACGCTTCGGGTATACGCACATGTGATCCGCCAGCATGCGGCCGGCGTCGCCGAGGTGTTCGCCCGCCAGGTCGAGGAGGTCGACGAAGGGCCCGACGAGGACGATTCGGCGGCTGTCGTGGCGGCTGGTGTTAGCAGAAGCGTTAGCAAGACGGTCGATAGATGAAAACCGTTGCCAACGACGAAGGCCCCTGCTCGGGCATCACGCCTGGTCAGGGGCCTTGTTGTGGGTGCGCGCTCGGAGGGATTCGAACCCCCAACCTTCTGATCCGTAGTCAGATGCTCTATCCGTTGAGCTACGAGCGCTGGGCGGTTGTCGAGTCTACAGCGCAGCTCACCGGAGGCCGAAGCGGGCATCTGTGGCATCCCGCTCCTGGCTCGCCGGTCGCGGCCGGCAGGAGCGCCGCCCGCGTGAGCGGGCCAGCGGCACGGTCGCCCCTAAGATGTCGAAGGTCCCGAGCCGCCGTCGGCCACGCTACTCAACCGGGCCCCCGAAGCCGTGTCTGGAGAGGACAAGATGCCTCGCACCGATCTTCCTACCGTTCCGTTCGGCACCACGACGATGGATATCACCCGGGTCGGCTTCGGCGCATGGGCGATCGGTGGCGGCGACTGGGCGTTCGCGTGGGGTGCGCAGGACGACGAGGAGTCGGTGGCGGCGATCCGGCATGCCGTCGAACGCGGCGTCAACTGGATCGACACCGCGGCGATCTACGGTCTGGGCCACTCCGAGGAGGTCGTCGGCAAGGCACTCGAGGGGTTCAGCGCCGACGACCGGCCCTACGTCTTCACCAAGTGTGGGTTGGTCTGGGACGAGGCGAAGCGGATGCAACGCGCCACCCGAGTCGGCACGCCTGCCGAGTTGCGTCGCGGCACCGAGGAGTCCCTGCGCCGGCTCGGCGTCGAACGGATCGACCTGATGCAGCTGCACTGGCCGGCGGAGGACGGTACGCCGATCGAGGACTACTGGTCGACGCTCCTGGCGCTGAAGGCCGAGGGGAAGGTCGCCGCGGTCGGCCTGTCCAACCACAACGCAGACCAGCTCGACATCGCCGAGAAGATCGGCCATGTCGACAACCTGCAGCCTCCGTTCTCGCTGATCCGGCGTGCCGTCGCCGCGGCCGAACTGCCGTGGTGCGCCGCGCACGACACCGGCGTGATCGTCTACAGCCCGATGCAGGCCGGCCTGCTCACCGGGGCGTTCAGCAAGGAGCGCATCGCGTCGCTGCCGGACGACGACTGGCGTTCCCGGTCACCTGACTTCACCGAGCCCAACCTGAGCGCCAACCTGGCACTCGCCGACGCACTCGCGCCGATCGCGGAGCGCCACGGGGTGTCGACGCCCGCCGTCGCGGTTGCGTGGACCCTCGCCTGGACGGGTGTCACCGGCGCAATCGTCGGCGCCCGGCGCCCGGACCAGGTGGATGGCTGGCTGGCCGCCGCCGAGACCGTCCTGACCGACGCCGACCTCGACGAGATCGCCGCCGCCGTCGTACGCACGGGTGCCGGCGAGGGCCCGAGCCGCCCGGGCTCCACCTCCTGACCGCCCGTCAGCCTGATCCTGGGGCGCCGGCCGGCGGTCAGCTCGCGGCCGCCAGGCGGTAGGCACCGGGTGGTACGTCGAACTCCGACCGGAAGACCCGGCTGAAGTGGGCCGGGTTGGTAAATCCCCACCGCGCCGCGATCGCACTGATCGGCCGGGACCGTAGCGTCGGGTCGCCAAGGTCGCGCCGGCACCGGTCGAGACGGCGCTGCCGGATCCACCCGGCGACCGTCGTCTGCTCGGTCTCGAACAGCTTGTGGAGATAGCGGACGGAGATGTGCAGGCCGGCTGCGATCGTGGCAGGCGCCAGGTCTGGGTCACCCAGACGTATCTCGATGTACGCGTGGATCCGCATCAGCATGGCGCGCCGGGACGAGTCGTCCACCACTTCGGCGGGCGGGCGCCCCAGGCGGGCCGCAAGCGCCATGGACAGCAGGTCGAGCACGGTGGTTCCGAGCCGGGCGCGCTCCGGGGCGGCGGATCCGTCGAGATGGTCGGGCAACTGCCGAGCGAGCGAGGAGGCGAGTGCGCCGGCGCCCTGGTCGGCACTGATCCGCGTACCGGTGACGCCGGCCAGCTCATCAGCGCGCAACGGCAGCATCGTGCGCGGGAACATCACCGCGACCCCCTGTACCGGTGACGAGCTCACCCACCGGCAGGGCCGGGAGAGGTCGACGAAGGCGAGGTCGCCGGGACCCAGCTCCGCGTCACGACCGTCCTGCTCGACCCGCAGCCGTCCCGCGGTCAGTACGTCGACCTTGCAGACCTCGGGGTCGGACCGGCGGATGAGCGTCGGCGTACGGGCCGCGGCGCCGGGGGACAGCGTCATCGCGCTGATCCTGACCGCGCCGGCCTCGCTGGTCAGGGAGCTGTCGCGCAGCTCGCCGGGCTCGACGGTCGGTTCGATCTCCAACGGGACGAGCGTGTCGCCCATGACATGCCGCAGATACTCCAGCCGGGAGACGGCCGGCTCGTCCTCGGCCCGGAACAAAACACCCATCAGCTCACCCCACACCACGATCTCGCGGCAGCCGCCGGCTGTCCACCGCCGTGCAGCCACGGACAAGGACGGTGCAGCCGGGGATAACGACAATCCACCCGGACGGTTTGCAGGCTTTTCCGGTGAGCTGCCACGAATCCGTCGGACCTGGAAGGACGGCGCACGCCGGAATGCGTACACACGATCGACTGTTCATCGGCGGGGAATGGGTGTCGCCCGCCGGCACCGGAGTCATCGACGTGATCTCGCCTCATACCGAGGAGATCATCGCGCGGGTCCCCGACGGTACGCCAGCCGATATGGACCGTGCGGTGGCAGCGGCGCGCGAAGCGTTCGACCATGGACCGTGGCCGCGGATGGACCCGGCGGATCGGGCTGCGGCGGTCAGGCGGCTGGCGGACGTCTTCGGTCGGCGGATGGCCGAGCTGAGCGAGCTGATCACCGCTGAGATGGGCTCGCCGATCGCGTTCTCCCAGATCGGCCAGACCGGCCAGACGTACACGCTGTGGAGCTACTTCGCCGAGCTCGGCCAGACGCTGAACTGGGAGGAGGAGCGGGCGGGCGTCCTCGGGCCGATCATCGTACGGAAGGAACCCGTCGGTGTGGTGGCCGCGATCGTTCCCTGGAACGTGCCACAGGGCGTCATCGCGGTGAAGCTCGGCCCCGCGCTGCTCGCCGGCTGCACGGTCGTCCTCAAGCCGGCGCCGGAGACGCCGCTGGACAGTTACCTGCTCGCGGAGATCGTGGAGGAGGCGGGCATCCCACCGGGTGTGGTCAATATCGTCGCGGCCGGCCGGGAGACCGGTGAGTACCTCGTGCGGCACCCCGGTGTGGACAAAGTCGCCTTCACCGGTTCGACGGCGGCCGGACGCCGGATCGGTGCGATCTGCGGTGAGCAGCTCAAGCGGTGCACGCTGGAACTCGGTGGCAAGTCCGCCGCGATCATCTGCGACGACGCCGACCTCGAGGTCACGATGGGCTGGCTCAAGCTGGCGGCGCTGGTCAACAGTGGACAGGCGTGCGTGGCCCAGACCCGGATTCTGGCGTCGCGCCGCCGCTACGACGAGGTCGTCGCCGCGCTGGTCGACACCGTCGAGGCGATGCAGGTCGGTGATCCGGCCAAGCCCGAGACCGAGATCGGGCCGCTCGCGGCGAGGCGTCAGCGCGAACGAGTGGAGGGCTACATCGGTCTCGGCCAGCAGGAGGGTGCGCGGGTCGTGACCGGCGGCACCGAACCGCCGTACGACCGGGGCTGGTACGTCGCCCCCACGGTTTTCGCCGACGTCACCAACGACATGCGGATCGCCCGCGAGGAGATCTTCGGGCCGGTGCTGTCGGTCATCGCGTACGAGGACGACGCCGACGCGGTACGGATCGCCAACGCCAGCGACTACGGGCTCGCCGGCACGGTGTGGACCGGTGACGAGGAGCGTGGCCTGGGGATCGCGCGCCAGATCCGGGTGGGCAGCTACGGCGTGAACATGTACGCAATCGAGCCCGCGGTGCCGTACGGCGGTCGCAAGGCCAGCGGAGTCGGCCGCGAGGGCGGGCCGGAGGGCCTCGAGGCGTACGTGGAGTACAAGTCGATCATGCGTGTGACGCCCGAGGTTCGGCGAAACTGAGAAACCGACTGTGACACCAACTGTGACACCAACTGGGACACCAACTGGGACACCAACTGGGACACCAACTGGGACACCAACTGTGACACCAACTGGGACACCGACCGAGACAAGGAGAGTCCTGTGACCGCCGCCCTACCGGTGGAGATGTTCGACTTCTACGCCAACAGTGCCGAGGCTGGCCGCCTGTACGAGGGCGCCGGCGAGCTCGAACGCGCAAGGACCCAGGAGTTGCTCGCGCAGCACCTCCCGCCGCCCCCCTCGGTGGTGCTCGACGTGGGCGGCGCCGCGGGCGTCCACGCACTGTGGCTGGCGGAGCAGGGCTACCACGTCCATCTGATCGATCCGGTCCAGAGCCACGTCGAGCAGGCCGCGGAGGCCTCACGCGCCCAGTCCGCCCATCCGCTGGCGAGCTGCACCACCGGCGACGCACGCGAGCTCACGTTCGCCGACGCTTCCGCGGATGCGGTCATGCTGCTCGGCCCGCTTTACCACCTCACGGACCGCTCCGATCGGGTACGCGCACTACGCGAGGCGCGGCGGGTCCTGCGTCCGGGCGGAATCCTGGTGGCGGCGGCGGTGTCGCGATTCGCGTCCTTGTTGAGCGGGTTGGCCTTCGACGCTCTCGGCGATCCCGCCTTTGTCGAGATCATTCGACGCGACCTGCGCGATGGCCAGCATCGCAATCCGACGGACAAGCCGTACTTCACGACCGCGTTCTTCCACCATCCCGACGAGCTGTACGCGGAGATCGCGGAGGCCGGATTCACGGTCGAGCGATTCGTCGCGGTGGAGGGGCCCGCCATGTGGACGAAGGGCTTCGAGAACGACTGGCAGGACCCAGCGAGACGGGAGCTGATCCTGGAGTTCGTGCGTACGACGGAGGAAGAACCGGCGATCGTCGCCACCGGCTCGCACTTCCTCGGGATCGGCGTGGCCTGACGCCCGAAGAGCACGTGCGCAATTGAGGCCGAGTTCTGGCCTGAATGGTTCCTACGGTGTGTCTGACGACCTGCCCGCGCCGGCCGCATTTCGAGGAGAGGAACCGTTCATGCTCGAACGAGAGGGATACCCGGCCGGCGTTCCCTGCTGGGTCGACACCTCCCAGCCCGACCCGGAGGCTGCGGTGCGCTACTACTCCGGTGTGTTCGGGTGGGAGTTCGACGACCGTGCCCCGGTCGGCTCCGACGCACCGTACTTCGTCGCGAAGGTGCGCGGTCGGGACGTCGCCGCGGTCGCGGCGTTGCCGCAAGGTGCCGGCGCGATGCCAGCGACGCCGGCGTGGAACACCTACGTGTGGGTCGACAGCGTGGACACCACCGCGGCGAAGGTGACCGCGGCGGGCGGCACGATCCTGGTCGAGCCGACCGAGGTCGGGGGTGCCGGCCGCAGTGCGGTCTTCGCCGACCCCGACGGCGGGGTGTTCTCGGCGTGGGAGGCGAAGGCGCACAAGGGGGCTGGGCTGGTGAACGAGCCCAACACGTGGAACTGGAGCGATATCTACACCCGCGACCTCGAGCGTGCGGAAGCGTTCTACGGCGCCGTCTTCGGCTGGCAAGCGATGCCGGTAGACCTGGGATTCGGCGAGTCGGTGATGTGGTGTCGACCGGGGTACGCGGAGTTCCTGGAGCAGTTTGATCCCGGTATGCGAAGCCGGCATGCGGAGAGCGGAGTGCCGGCAGGCTTCTCCGACGCCATTGGGTGGATGCTGCCGACGGCGCCGGAACAGGGTGCCGAGAACGCGCCGCCCCAATGGCGGGTCACGTTCGCGGTCGACGACACCGACGCAGTGGCCGCAAAGTCCGATGCCCTTGGCGGTGGCGTGGTGACGGCACCTTTCGACGCCGGTGTCGTACGGATGGCGGTCCTGCGCGACCCACATGGTGCGGAGTTCACGGTGAGCCGGTTCCAGCCCTGAGGCGAGCGCGATCGAGCCAGGTATTTCGCTGTATGCACGGCAGTTGACGAATTCTCCGGCGATCTCGGCCGTCCGGCCCTACGATTCGAGCGCTTTCCTGCTGCGCTCACCGGAGGATCACGTGCGTGCTCGTCGGCTTTCGATAGTTCTCGTGGCGGGTGCCGTGCTGGCAGGCACTCCCGTGCTGTCGTCTCCCGCGATGGCTGCCTACCCCGACGAGGCTCGACCGGCGGCGCCAGGTGCTGACCGCCTGGCCAAAGCACCGGATCTTCCCGTCAGGGTCGAGGACGGAATGACAGTGCGCCGGGACTCGCGCGGAGTAGCGCACTTCCTGGGAGCCGAGCCTGGCAAGGCCGTACGCCGGCCGGCGGGAGTCGCCGCGACCGCTTCGCCACAGAGCCAGGCGGCCGCACACCTCAGCCGGCACGCCGACCTGTTCGCGTTGGACAAGCCGCAGGCCGAGGTCCGCGCCACGCGGACCCTGCCGGGCCCGCACCAGGACGTGGTCCGCTTCCAACAGGACGTCGGTGGCCTCCCCGTCATCGGTGGGGAGTTGGCGGTGGCGGTCGACGGAGACGGCAACCTCCGGTCCGTGACCGGCGAGACGACGCCGTTGTCCTTGTCCTCCGCGGCCCGGACGGTCTCCGCGGCCGCGGCCACGCGTACGGCCGTCGCCCTGGTGGCGCGTACGCACCACGTCGCCGCGCCCACTCTGCACGCCGGTCGAGCGGAGCTGTGGGCGTTCGACCCCGCACTGGTTGGCACCGCCGCCAAGGCGGGGACCGACCTCGCACCGGTCTGGCGGATCGAGGTGACCGCGGGCGCCGAGATTCGACACCTCGTGCTCGTCGATGCGCGCTCAAGCACCGTCCCGCTGCACGTCAACCAGGTCACGCATGCGCTCGACCGGGTGGTCTGCGATCGGGCCGGGGTTCCTGATGACGACGAGATCGACCCGTGTGTCGCACCGTACGCACGGACGGAAGGCTCCGGGCCCACCGCTGTCGCCGACGTCGACAGGGCCTACGACCACGCCGGCGACACCGCGACCTTCTTCGCAGACCACCTGGGCGTCGACCTGACCAACCTGATCGGCAGTACGGCGCCGGGCGAGGGCAAGAAGCTGAGGACGACGGTCCGCTACTGCGACGCGTTCGGCTGTCCGATGGAAAACGCGTTCTGGAACGGCCAAGGCGCCTACTTCGGCGAGACCTTCGCACAGGCCGACGACATCGTGGGCCACGAACTCGCGCACGGAGTCACCGACTTCACCTCACGGCTCCTGCCGTGGTACCAGTCCGGCGCGATCAACGAGTCCATGTCCGATGTGTTCGGCGAGTTGATCGACCTGACCAACAGCGACGACGAGACCGAACCTGCGTGGGAACTCGGAGAAGGTTCCAGTGCTGGCCCGGGCCGCGACATGAAGAATCCGGGCCGGTTCGACGATCCTGACCGGATGACCAGTGTGCGCTACGCGTCCGACCCCCTCCTCTTCGACAACGGTGAGATCCACACCAACAGCGGCGTCGGCAACAAGGCTGCCTACCTCATCGCCGAGCCCGGAACCCGCACCTTCAACGGCCAGACGATCACCGGGCTCGGTTATGTCGAGGCGGCCAAGATCTACTACCAGGCCGAGCAGTTGCTGACATCTGGCGCCGATTACCAGGACCTCTTCAGCGTCCTTCCGCAAGCCTGCAAGAACCTCGCGGCAGTAGCGGGATCGGGCATCGTGGCGCAGGACTGCGTGTCGGTGACCGAAGCCGTGACCGCGACCGAGATGAACAAGCAGCCGACCAACTCCGACGCCAAAGCGCCCGAGGCCCTGGTGGGGTGTACGTCGGCGACCAAGAAGAACCTGTTCCAGGAGGGGTTCGAAGGCACGTCCCTTTCTGACTGGACGTTTACGGGAGCCATGTGGCAGAGCATCGACTATTACGCCAAGACCGGCAAGGGAAGCCTCTACGGCGTCGAGCCCGACACGGCGCGGAGCGTCCTTGCCACCTTGGACACGTCGTTCCTCGTTCCGGGGGGAGGCGCCAAGGTCTACCTGCGCTTCGACCACCAGTACCTGCTCGACTACGACCCGGGTGACGCGGGCTTCCCGAGAAGGTATTACGACGGTGCCCGGCTCGAGTACTCCGTGAACCAAAACGCGTGGACCAACGCGGCAAACCTGCCGTGGTCGAACGGTCCCACCAAGACCATCAGACCCGACAACACCTCGACGACGTACACAGCATTCGGTGGCGACAGCCACGGCTATCAGAGCAGTCGAGTCGACCTCAGCTCCCTTGCCAACAAGCACGTGCGGTTCCGGTGGCGGGTGACCGGTGACAGCACCGTCGCCTTTGACGGCTGGACGCTCGACAACATCAACCTCTACTCCTGTCGCGTGCCTACGAAGGTGACGGCAGCCATCTCTCCGTCGGTGATCAACTACGGCTCGTCGGCCAAGATCAGCGGCAAGCTGACCCGATCGGACACCGGCGCCGCCATCGCGATCAAGGCAGTCCACCTGTACGGCAAGACCGTGACGGGCTCGACCTACTCCTTGCTCGGCAGCGCGACGACCAACTCGGCCGGCAGCTATTCGTTCTCGGTGAAGCCGTCGGTCGGAACCGACTACTACGTCGAACGCCCCGAATCGACGTCCTATGTGGAGAGCCGCAGCAGTTCTGTGTCGTTGCGGGTGAGGGTGAAGGTCACCGCACATTTCGCCGACTCCACTGTCGGCCGGAACGTGGTCGCGGTGCTTTCCGGGTCGGTGTCGCCGAAGCATGCCGGACAGACCGTCCAGGTGCAGGAGCTTTCCGGTAGCAGGTGGCAGACGATCGGCACGGCCACTCTGAATTCCTCGAGCATCTATCAGTTCCCGATCAGCAAGAGCACGGCGGGAACCTACTCGTTCAGGGTCCACCGGCCGGGTGACTCCGATCATTGGTCGGGCACCAGCCCGACCGTGAAGCTGACGGTGAGTTGAGCATCGCCTGCGGAGGCTTGACCCTGCCCCTGGGGCAGGCGTGACGGTGGGGAAGGCGCGCACGAGGCCGCCGGCGAGATGGCTGCCCGGGACTGGAGGAGTACGGAAATGACTGAGCCGAAGATCATCGAACGAACAGACCAGCCTTATGTCGCCATCAGGGCAAACGTCACGATGGCGAAGCTCGGCGAGACATTGCCGCCGCTTCACGGGGAGGTGTTCGGCTGGCTGGGCAGCCGCGGCATCGAGCCGGCCGGCGCACCGTTCTGGAAGTACAACGTCATCGACATGGAACGCGAACTGGAGGTGGAGGTTGGCGTTCCGGTCGCCGGGCAGGCGGACGGAGACGACCGGGTGCTCGCCGGCGTCCTCCCCGCCGGCAGGTACGCGAGCCTGATGCACACCGGCCACCCGAGCACTCTGATCGACGCCACCCGCGCGCTGTTGGAGTGGGCCGCCACGGAAGGCCTCGCCTGGGATGTGGTCGACACACCGGACGGCCAGCGATGGACCGCGCGTCTCGAGGTGTACGAGACCGACCCCGACGAGCAGCCTGACATGAACAAGTGGGTGACCGAACTCGCGTTCCGGCTGGCCGACTAGCCTCGGCCCGATGAGGGCAGCGGTGTTGACGGGTCCCCGCCGAATCGAGCTCGTCGAAGTCGAGCTTCCGCCGGTCGGCCCGGGCCAGGTGCGGGTCCGGATCGTCCAGTGCGGTGTATGTACCTCGGAGATCGACGTCTGGACCGGGGACGGCAGCGGCGACTACCCGATGGCGCCCGGGCACGAGGCGGCGGGCATCGTCGAGGAGGTTGGCGACGACGTGTCCAGCGTGCACGTCGGCGAACGAGTGGCGCTCTGGCTACCCGGTGGCGGTTTCGCCGAGCAGCGCGTGGTCGAGGCGGGCCACTGCCTGCCGGTCGCCGCGGCGGTCAGCTACCCGGCCGTGGCCGAGCCACTCGGCTGCGTGGTCAACGCCGTCGAGCTCGCCGCGCCGGCGCTGGCGGACGACGTTGTGATCATCGGTGCTGGATACATGGGAAACCTGGTCCAGCTCGTGACGTCCCTGAAGGGCCCGCGGTCTGTCACGGTTGCCGACGTACGCCCTGACGCGCTCGCCCGTGCCGCCGAACTCGGCGCGACCCGGGTCGTCGACGTCACGACGGAGTCGCTGCCCGATGTCGTACGCGAAGCCACGGACGGGCGCGGGGCCGATCTCACGTACGAGGTCACCGGCGTCAGCGCGGGCCTCGACCTGGCCGGCAAGGTGACCCGGATGAGCGGCAAGCTCTGCATCGTCGGCTACCACCAGGGCGGCACCCGCTCTGTCCCGATGGGTGTGTGGAACTGGATGGCGTTCAACCTGGTCAACGCCCACTTCCGGGAACCCGCCACCATCCTTTCCGGGATGCGGGTCGGGATGGCGCTGGTCAACGCCGGTGTGCTGGATCCGTCGGGACTGGTCACGCGGACCTACCCACTGGAGCAGATCTCGGCCGCGTTCGAGGCGGCGACCGACAAGTCGACCGGCTTCGTCAAGGCGGTCGTGGAGCCGACGGCTGGCTGAGTGCCTCCGCGAACTCAACCAACTCCGCGAACTCCACGAGCTCCCGAGAACCCAGACCGCCGTACGACTTGACCTCAACCTTAGTTGAGGTCGGAGTCTGGTCGAGCTAGCTCGGGGCGAACGGATCAGGAGGGTGGCATCCATGCGGGCGATTGAGGTCAGGAGGTTCGGTGGGCCCGAGGTGCTGGAGTGGACAGAGGTGCCCGACCGTGGGCCAGGATCCGGCGAGGTCGTGGTCGCCGTCGAGGTCGTCGACACGCTGTTCGTCGAGACGCAGATCCGGCGGGGTCTGGCGCGGGACTGGTTCCCGCACCGGCCGCCGTACGTCCCGGGCAGTGCCGTCGGCGGTCGGGTGAGCAAAGTCGGCGCCGGCGCGGACCCGGCCCTGGTCGGGAGTCGGGTCGTCGCGGTCACCGGGGGGAGCGGTGGGTACGCCGAGCAGGTGGTGGTCGCGATCGAGGGCGTGGTACCGGTTCCCGACGGCCTCGATCTCGCCGACGCGGTGGCGGTCGTCCACGATGGCACCACCGCCTTGGGTCTGTCGGAGGCGACCGGGATCCACGCGGGCGAGCACGTCCTGGTCACCGCGGCCGGCGGCGGCCTCGGGATCCTGCTCGTGCAGCTGGCCCACGCCGCCGGCGCGCAGGTCGTCGCCGCCGCCCGGGGCCAGCAGAAGCTGGACCTCGCCCGCCGACTAGGGGCAGTCGCCGCGGTCGACTACACCGAGGAGGGTTGGACCGGGGCCGTGCGCGCCGCCACCGAAGGCGCGGGACCGGACGTGGTGTTCGACGGTGCTGGTGGACAGATCGGTCGGGCCGCGTTCGAGATGACCAGGCACGGTGGGAGATTCTCGGCCCACGGTGCCCCAAGTGGTGGCTTCACGGCGGTCGACGCGGAGGAGGCGAAAAGGCGGGACGTCGCAGTTCGTGGCATCGAGCAGGTGCGCTTCGAGTCGGACGAGGTCCGGCGGCTCGCCGAAGCAGCGGCCCGAGCGATCGGAGCGGCGGCTGCGGGGACGATCAGACCGGTGGTCGGCCAGACGTTCCCGCTGGAGCGGGCTGCCGACGCCCACGCCGCGATCGAGGCCCGCGCCGTCATCGGCAAGACCCTGCTGGTGGTCTGAGGCTGGGTAGCCGCCCACCTGCAGGAAAGCCTTGGGGAGGTGAGGCCGCGGACCATGATCAGGTGACAGAGAAGCGGCTTTCTGCCCGCTCGCGGACCCGGTTTCGTGACGCATGATCATGATCGGGGCCAAGTTGTCTCGGCCCGGTCGGCTCTCGGCTCTCTCGGCTCGGTCGGGGCCGCTAGCTCCCGCTGCCGTACGGGCGGGTGATGATCTCCAGGTTGTGCCCGCTCGGGTCCTCGAAGTACAGGCCACGCCCGCCGTCGTTGTGGTTGACCTCGCCGGCCTGCTGGTGATGTGGGTCGGCCCACCAGGTGAGGCCCGCCTGCCGGATTCGCTCGAAGATCGCGTCGAACTCCGACTCGGTGACCAGGAACGCGTAGTGCTGGGCATGCACGTCGCCGGAGCCGGCATCCATGAAGTCCAGCGTCACGCCGTTGCTGGTCTCGACCGGAATGAACGGCCCGAAGGGCGGGCTGACGCTGAGACCGAGGATTGTCGCGACGAAATCGGCGGACTCCTTCTTGTCCCGCGCGGCGACGATCGTGTGGTTGAGTTCGACGGGCATGGCCGGGCTCCTCCCCGAGCGGTGGCTCGTACGAGCCGCTCTGTAGCTCCTGCCAACCTACGACTTGACGCAGGTGTACGCGGCGTAGATCTGGCCCCCGAAGTCGGTGGTCACGATCTCGAACCCGGCGTTGGCCAGCATTGGCTCCATGAGCCACCGGTAGGTGCTGTACCCGGTGCGGATGTGCTCCTCGTAGTCCGCCCGCGTGTAACCCTTCGCCGGGTCGTCGGCCGCGCCGGCCATCCATCGCTCGAAGACCTCGCCGGCCTGTGCCGGTTGGAAGTCGTACACCAGGTCCCGCAGCCGAAGGACCCCGCCGGGACGCAGCAGGCCGGCGATCCGGTCGAGGGCGACCGCCTTCCAGAAGTCGGGCAGTTGGTGGATAGCGTCGCGAGAGTAGACGCCGTCGACCGGCGGACCAGCGTGCTCGTAGGTGAGGAACCCGGCCTGGACGCAGGTGAGGTTGGACATTCCCGCCTCGGCGGCCCTGGCCCGCAGCAGCGCCAGCATGGCCGGTGACACGTCGGCGGCGATCACCTGGCCGAACTCCGCCGCGGCGGCCAGCGCTAGCCGTCCCGTGCCCGTTCCGAGGTCGAGGAGCGTCGACGAGGCGTCCAGGCCGTGGTCGTGCAGGGCCTGGATGTCCACGTCCAGGCCGGTCCCGTCCCTGCCACCGGGGGCGGTGGTGCCACCCGCGCGCACGTAGCCCGCCTTGCGTTCGTACGCGGCGACGAAGGACGGGTCGAGGTGCTCCGG
Source organism: uncultured Actinomycetota bacterium (assembly GCA_963720325.1). GTDB lineage: Bacteria > Actinomycetota > Actinomycetes > Propionibacteriales > Actinopolymorphaceae > Thermasporomyces. The sequence continues at coordinate 1,034,685 of CAVRFE010000002.1, forward strand.
TCCCGCGTACGCGAGTTCGTCGATCATCCACGGCTTGACCATCCGCCGATTCTCCGATCCGCCCGCCGACGGCGCCACCAAAATGCCGCGAACCGAATCCCGACAGCCGCCGTACTCGGTCCAAGAGGGGGCGGAACGCGGGCAGCCGCAGCGCCTACCGCAGGAGTGCACGGAGGAGAGACCGGTGTCCATAATCGAACGGCAGAACCTCAGCCACGCAAACGCCGCCGCCCTCCCACCTGCCGAGCCGTTCCAGGTGTCCGGCCTGGTCCGGAGCGGCACCACGAGGAAGCTGCCGCAGGCGCCGGACGGCAGCTACCCGCCTCCGCTCGGCGGCCCCGGTGTCCCGCCGCACGCCGGGCGACACGATGTCCAGCCGCCAGGTGCGTCCGAGGGTCAGCGGCCGGGCCTGCTGGGGTCGGTCCGGGCTCTGGCCGCGAGGCACCCGGTGTCGGCGATCTGGGCCGTCATCGGACTCGGCCTGCTGGTCGTCACCCTGCTCTGGCTGGCCACCACTGTCCCGCCGGTCTCACTCGGTACGGTCCTGGTCAAGCTGGGTCGTCTGGTCGGGCTGTACTCCGGCTACCTCGTCGTGGTCCTCCTTGCCCTGATGGCGCGGATCCCGTCGCTCGACCGGGCGGTCGGCGCGGGGCGCCTCAGCAAGGTCCACAGCAAGATCGGCCGCTGGGTGGTCCTCCTCGTCGTCGCGCACGGCCTGCTCATCTGGTGGGGGTACGCGGTGAACGCCAACACCTCCCTCGCCCGCCAGGCGGTGCTTCTCCTCAGCTTCCCGTTCATCACGCTGGCCACGCTCGGGGCGCTCCTGCTGATCGCCGTGGGCGTGTACTCAGCCCGGATCGTGCGCCGCCGGGTCTCCTACCAGAGCTGGTACGCCCTGCACCTCGGCACGTACCTCGCGATCGCGTTGGCATTCGGCCACCAGATCGTGGACGGTGCGCATTTCCTGGCCATTCCTGTCGCCAAGTTCCTGTGGACGAGCCTGTACGTCGGTGTCGGCGTCCTGCTGTTGTGGTACCGCGTCATGGTCCCGCTCGCGCGGGCGATGAGCCAGCGACTGGTGGTCGCCGACGTACGGGCCGAGGCGCCCGGCGTGGTGTCGATCTACCTCGCCGGTCGTCAGCTCTCCCGGTTCGGTGCCGCGCCCGGCCAGTTCGTCCGGCTGCGCTTCCTGACCAAGGCAACCTGGTGGGAGTCTCACCCGTACTCCCTGTCGGCTCCGGCCAACCCGAACTGGCTGCGCGTCACCATCAAGGCCGTGGGTGACCACACCAACGCGCTGCAGGTGATCCGGCCCGGAACCAGGGTCCTCGCTTCCGGCCCGTACGGCGCCTTCACCGCCGAGCGGCGCACCCGTCCCGGTGTCCTGCTGGTCGCCGGCGGCGTGGGCGTGACCCCTCTCCGCGCACTGTTCGAGGCGCTGCCGGCGGCGCCCGGCCAGCTCACGCTGCTCTACCGGGCATCGACCCCGGACGACATCGTGTTCCGGCGCGAGCTCGACGCGATCGCGGCCGCTCGGGGCGCGCAGGTGCACTACCTGGTGGGTCGCCGCGGCGACCAGGGCCGCCCTGACCCGCTGAACCCGGCTGACGTACGGCGGCTCGTCCCCGACGTGGCGCACCGTGACACCTACATCTGCGGACCGGCCGGCATGACGAAGGCGGCGACGGCCGTGCTGGGAGCGTGCGGAGTGCCGGCGAGTCGTATCCACCGTGAGGAGTACGCCTTCGCCAGCTGACCTGCGCTGCCTGGAGCCTGCCCCAACCGTCGTCCCCGTCCGAGTCGTTCGAGCACGTCTGCGCACCGATGCCCAGGGGCTCCCTGACTGGGCATCGGCGCACGCGTACCCCCTAAAGTGACAGGTTGATGCGAGGGGGGCGATCGTGCAACGCCGGGACGCATCTCGACGTCAGACTCACCAGCGCCTGCCCCGCATGACCGGGCCGGGCCGGGTTCTCCGGCAGCCGACGGTCCGGAGACGGTACGTGGGGAGCTGAAGATGAGTGACGACGGCCGGCTGGTCGCTGGCCGCTACCGACTGGGCAAGCGCCTCGGCAAGGGCGGGATGGGGATCGTCTGGCTGGCGTACGACGAACGTCTGCGCCGGTCCGTGGCGGTGAAGGAGCTGTTGCTGCCCGCCCACCTGACCGGGGAAGAGGCCGAACAGGCGAAGCTCAGGGCGATGCGGGAGAGTCGCATCGCGGCCCGGATCCTGCATCCGAACGTCATCGCCATCTACGACGTGGTCGAGGCGGACTCACACCCGTGCCTGGTCATGGAATACCTCCCGTCCAAGAGCCTGTCGGAGGTGGTGGCCGAGCGGGGTCCGCTGCCGCCCCGGGAGGTCGCCCACATCGGCGCCCAGGCGGCGCGAGCACTGCGGGCCGCGCACGTCGCGGGCGTCGTCCATCGAGACGTCAAACCGGGCAACGTCCTGCTCGGGGACGGCGGGATCGCAAAGCTGGCGGACTTCGGCATCTCCCGGGCCGCCGGCGACATCACGGTGACGGCGACCGGCCTGATCTCGGGTACGCCTGCCTACATCGCTCCGGAGGTCGCCAAGGGACGCGAGGCGACCGCAGCCTCGGACGTGTTCTCGTTGGGGTCGACTCTGTACGCCGCGGTGGAGGGGACCGCTCCGTTCGGTCCGGCCGACAACGCGATCGCGCTGCTCCACAGCGTCGCCTCCGGCGAACTGAACCCGCCTCGACGTGCGGGTCCCCTGACCGAAGTACTTCTCGAGCTGCTGCAAACCGACGCCTCGCGTCGTCCCAACATGGGTGTGGCCGCCGAGCGGCTCGGAGCGGTGGCGGCGGGTCGAGCCGGGACGCGGGGGTCCTCGGGCACCACGGCGATGCTGCCGCCGGAGCGCACCACCACGCTGCCGGCGCTGGAGTTCCAGGAGTCACCACGCCCGGCGACCAGATCCGCACCTGCACCCTCACCCACACCGCAGTCGGCCACAGCGCAGTCGGCCACGCCGCAGTCGGGTGGCCGGACGCAGGCCGGCGGCGCTGGCCCGGGTGCTGGGCTCGCGGCGGGCGCGGGCGGCGCCGCGGCAGGTGCGGCGATGGGTGCGTTCGCCACCACGATCAAGGCGCCGGAAGCGGAGGCCGGTACCCCCGGCGGCACTCTCGCACCCAGCGGCCCGCCCCCGGACACGACTCCGGTCGAGAGTCGACAGTCACCGCAAGGCCCGCCTCCGGTCGAGCGGACGCCGGCTGCGGAGAACCGGTTCGGCCCGCCGAGCGGGCACTCCGAGGAGGCGAGGCGTCCGCTCGAGTGGGCGGGCACGCCGACGCCGGCTCGGTCGAGCGTGCCTGGCGGCCCAGGCGGACCGAGCGGGTCGGGCGGGTCGGGCGGACCGAGCGGGTCGGGAGGGCCTACTACCAAGCGCCGGCGGCGGTGGTCGCCGGGCGTGCTGCTCAGCATCCTGGCCGTACTCGCCGCGGCGACCCTGGTCGCGGCCGTCCTCGTCGACCAGGCCCGACGCGATCGGGACACCCCCGTGGTCACGCACTCGACTGGCCCGTCCAAGCCGCGAGAGCCGGCACGGACGCCGACGCCGACGCGACCTTCGACGCCGCCCAAGCCCGCCGAGGCGGCGACACCCAGCACGGCGATCGCCGAATACTACGAGCTGATGCCCGAAGATCCGGCCGAAGGCTTTACCAGGCTGACCTCCGCGTACGGGCAGACCGGAGCACGCGGCTACCAGAGCTACCGGGCGTTCTGGTCGGCGTTCGAGGATGTGACCGCCTCCGACATCACCAGCGAAGGCTCGCACGTCGAGGCGTCGCTCTACTACGTGGCGAAGGACGGCCGTGAGTCCCGCGAGCGCCGGAGCTTCACGATGGTCGAGGAAGACGGCCGCTGGCTCATCTCCGAGTCCGAAGTGATCAAGTCCGGCTGACTCAGAACGTGACGGCGAGGCCGCCGTCGACCGGGACGATCGCCCCACAGACGTACGACGCGGCTGGTCCGGTGAGGAACGCCACCACCTCGGCGACCTCTTCCGCCGCCCCGGGCCGCCGCAGTGGAATCCGGCCGCCCTCGACGTAGATGCTCCGGAACGCATCGGTGTGGAGTTCGTTCACGCCGTCGACGACGGACATTGGCGTGTCGATGAACCCGGGCGCGACCGCGTTGACCCGGATGCCGTGGTCGGCAAGCTCCAGGGCGAGGCAGCGGGTCAGCTGGTCGAGCGCCCCCTTGCCGGCGTTGTAGTGGCTGGACTGGTCCAGTGCGCGGTGCCCGTTGAGGGACGAGACGTTGACGATCGCCCCGCCTCGACCGTGTTCGACCAGGCGACGCGCTACCTCACGGGAGCAGAGGTACGCACCGGCGACGATGACCTCGAAGGTACGTCGCCAGTCGGCCGTCTCGGTCGAAAGGAACGTCGCCGGCTCGAAGATCGCGGCGTTGTTTACCAGGATCGTGACCGGGCCGAACTTTTCCTCGGCCGCGGCCACGCATCGCCGGACGTCCTCCTCGACCGTCACGTCGCCCGGCTGTACGGCCACGACGCACTGGTCTGCTCGTAGCCGTTCGGCAGCGATCCGGCTCGCCTCGGTGTCACGGTCGACGATCACGACGCGGGCGCCAGCGGTGGCCAACCGGCGCGCGACCGCGAAGCCGATTCCGCTCGCGCCACCGGTGACGAGAGCTACTTCGGTGCTGTCGACGGGTTGTCCCTCGGTCATCGGCTGCCCGTCACGCCACCGTCGCTGGGGTGAGGAGGACGACCTCGCTGGCGCGGGTCAGTCGCGTGGCCGGCTTGCGGGCGTCCGGGTCGCCCGGCTGTGTCCGGTCGCCCAGGTCCAGCTCGAGGCCGTCCCGCATCAGCTCGCGCCCCGTCCGTTGCGAAGTGCGCTCCCGGTCGACCAGGCGTACGTCGTAGGTGGTGTCTGGTCGCAGGCCGTGCAGGGGAATGCGACGCCGGGTCGCCACGTCGCCGAGCCGGAACGCGAACACCACCGCGCTGTCGGTCACGTCGTCGTACGAGCCGATCGCGTCCCATCCGTCCCAGCCGTCGCCGACCCGCTCGGCCACCTGCGGCGCCAGCAGATGCAGGACCTTGCCCCGGACGACGCGGTGCCGGATCTCCTTGTATAGCGCGATGTTGCGCGCCAGCACCTCGAACTCGACCGAGTCGTCGGCCAGCGCGTGGATCGGCGTCATCAGGATGAGCGGACCGCCGAACAGATGGCTCCTGAGCTCCCAGTCGCCCATCGGCTGGTCGGGTGCGTAGTGGTCGAGGTAGCGCGGCGGGAGTACGTGGGAGATGCGGTAGGTCCCGATCCGTTCGTACATCGCGCCCGGAGCGTCGGTCCCGATCGAGGTCATGTGCTGGCGGACCATCTGGAACGTGGGCAGGGCGAGACCGTCGTCGCAGTGTTCGATGACGACCGCGGGACGTAGCTCGCGGATCCGGTCGATGATCCACTCGTACCCCTCCACGACCGTGATGTAGTCGTTGGTCGCGTGCAGATCCTGGACCTGCGGGTTTGCCGGCCCCCACAGGAAGTGGTCGGTGAGGAAGTAGTCGACGTGGTTGGCATCGATGATGTCGACCAGCTTGTCGAGGATCCAGGCACGGGTGTCGGGGTTGCCGAGGGTCAGTCCGAAGACCTCGCCCTCCTTGCGGTAGGCCCACTGGCCCGGACCGTTCGCCCACTCCGGATGGTCGGCGTACATCTTCGACAGCGACGAGACGTTGCCGAAGCTGAGGTGGATCCCGAAAAGCATGCCGCGCTCGTGCGCGAGTGCGGCCAGCGGCGCCAGCCCGTCGGGGAATCGGTCGGCAAGTGGCTGCCAGTCGGCGTCCTCCCAGCCGAAATCGACCACGAACAGCTCGACGCCGAGTCGCTCGCAGACGTCGAGGCACTGACGCATTCCGTCGGCGTCGATGTCGTCGCCGTAGCCCCAGCTGTTGAACTCCACGAACGGAAAGCGTTCGTCGTCGACCGGTGGGGCGAGCACGTCGTCGGCGAACCGGTGGCAGCGGTAGGACAGCTCGTCCAGATCGCCGTGCGCAAGTCCGACGAATCCCGCCGGTGCGGTGAGCGAGCTGCCCGGGGCGAGCCGGTAGTCGGGGGCGAGGAAGCAGTCGAGTCCGGTCCGGCCGTCGCCGGTGATGTCCCCGAACTCGAGCGTGGCCTCGGCGTTGGTCTCCCAACCTGCGTAGAGACCTGGGCCGTCGCCCGGAGTGGTGAGACCGAGCCAGGTCGCTTCCTTCCGGTGGCCCGACCGGACAGCATCGACGACGCCAGGTCCCAGCCGCACAGTGCGCCAGGTGTACCAGTCGGCGACTCGAGTGGGGCCGCGGTACGGCCTGCGGTCGAGCCCGCAGTGCGCCTGCAGCGGTGGATCGGTCGCGCCCAGCAGCACGTTCAGTACGGGCAGTCTGGTCACGGTCTCGGCTGCGGTCCCGGTGTTGGTGAGCCTCGCCCATTGCCGCACCGTGGCGTGACCCGCATGGGTTTCCACGGTCCAGCGCACCCGAAGAGGGGTGCCTTCCCAGGTGGACTCGCAGGACAGCCGGGTCACACCGTCGGTTTCCCGTGTGGTCACCTCGGCCAGGATGGCGGTCGGCATCGGCGTACGGTCGGTCCAGTCCGTACCGTGCACCGGGTCGTGCAGACGTACGCACACCAGTCGACCGTCGGGCGCCAGCTGCCACTCGGCATGGACGAGACCGCTCGTCAACCAGACCTTGCCTTGCTGCTCGTCCCACCCGAAGCGCGCCTGCTCCGCCACCGCGTCCTCCTGTTCGCTCCTTGTCGTGCGTTGCTCAGCCGGTGAGCAGGGCCGTGCCCTTCTCGTCGATCTGCTTCGCCGCCTGCTCGGGGGTGATCTTGTTGGCCCATAGCAGGTCGAACGTGATGTTGAAGACCTCCTCGACGATCTGCTGGTTGTTGGTGTGGTAGATGTCGCCGATCCGTGCGTTCTCCAGCTGGGTGAGGCTCTCGGCGAACCCCTCCGGCATGCCGCTCACCATCGCGTTGGACGTGCGCTCGGCGGTCCGCAGCGGGATCCAGTCGTGGTCCTTGGCCATCTGCGGTTGGAAGTCCGACGCGCTCCACAGCGCGTAGTCGAACGCGGCGTCCTGGGTCTTGGTGGCCTTGGGGATCATCCAGCCGCCGAGCCAGTAGGGGGCGACCCGTTGGCTGCCGAACTTGGGCAGCGGAGCGACCGCCCACTCGAAGTCGAGCTCCTTGAACGCCGAGATGTTCCAACCGCCGTCGGCCACCATCGCGACCTTGCCGGTGGTGAACGGGTGGATGTCCGCGGCGAACGACTGGGCCTGTGTAGGTGAGAGCGCCACCTTGTGGGTGTGGATGAGGTCCTGGACGAATTTCATCGAGGTGACGTTGCGCGGGTCGCTCATCAGGAACTTGGTCGGCTCCAGCTCCTTGTCGACGAAGGCGACGTCCTGCGCCCACGACAGGGTCTGCAGTCCCCACCACACGGTGAGGGCGCCGGTGGACATGCCCCACTGCGTGGTCCGCTTACCCTCGCGGATGGTCAGCTTGTCAGCCGCTTCGAGCACGTCGTCCCAGGTCCAGGTGTCGTCTGGCGGCGCGAGCCCGGCCTTGTCGAACAGCTGCTTGTTGTAGAAGAACACCATGCTCTGCACGTTTTCGGGGACGCCGAACATGTTCGAGCCGTCGAACTTCCACGGGTCGTACAGGTCGACCGGATACTTGCCGCCGTCGACCAGCGGGCTCTGCCCGATCCTGTCCTGCACACTGGCCAGCAGGCCCCTCTTGTAGTGGCCGTAGGCCTGGATGTCCCAGTAGTAGACGTCGTACGGCTGGCGGGCTGAGTACGCGAGCTGGATCTTCTGCCAGACCTGGTCGTACGGCAGCAACTGCAGCGTGGCCTCGACCTTGCCCTTGTTCGCGGCGTTGAACGCCTTGACGCGGTTCTTGAAGTTGGCGTCGATGGTGGGGCCGTTCGACCAGGCGAGGACGCGGATCTTGGTGAGTCCGCCGTTGCTCGAGGTCCCGCTGCCGCTGCTGCATGCGGTCAGGGGTGCGAGGCCGGCCGCCCCCGCGGCGAGCGCGGCGGTCGACAGAAGGCTCCGCCTGCTCAGTCCGTTCGCACCGATGCCCGGGCTGGGGTTGTTCATGGGCTGTTCCTCTCGGTCATGATCGTCGCCGTGGTCATCGGGTGATCCCGCTGAGCACGATCCCGCGGACGAAGTAGCGCTGGGCGAACAGGAAGACCAGGATCGACGGCACGGCGGCCATCGCTGTCGCCGCCATCAACAGGTTCATCTGTGGGCCGATGCGCGGCGAACCCTGGAAGTACGACAACGCGACGGCGATCGTCCACTTCGACTCGTCGGTCAGGTAGATGAGCGGGCCGAAGAAGTCGTTGTACGTGGCCACGAACGTGAACACGGCCGCGGTGGCGAGTGCCGGCTTGCTCAACGGCAGCATGATCGACCGCCAGATGCGGAAGTGGCTGGCGCCGTCGATCCGGGCCGCGTCGACCAGTTCCTGCGGGATGGTCAGGTAGAACTGACGCAGCAGGAAGATGAAGAACGGCACACCGAAGAACGCCGGCACGACGAGCGGGCTGAGGCTGTTGATCCAGCCCAGGTAGTTGAACATGATGTACGTCGGAACGAGGGTCACCGTCGTCGGCAGCATGATGGTCGCGATCAGTACGAGGAAGATCGCGTCGCGGCCCGGCGCCCGCAGCCGTGCGAACCCGTACGCGGTGAACGAGCACGACAGCAGCGTGCCGAAGACGACCAGCGACACCACGATGATGGTGTTGACCGTGTACTGGTAGAACGGAACGAGCCTGAGCGCCTCGGCGAAGTTGCCGAACTGTGGCTCGGTGAACCAGCGCGGCGGCGCCTTGAAGACGTCCGCGGGTGTCTTCAGTGCGGTCGAGAGCATCCAGAAGAACGGAATCAGGATGACCAGTCCGCCGATTCCGAGGACGAGGTAGCTCACCGACAGCCGGGCGATCCTTCGGGCCCAGCGCCGATGGGAGCGTTGACGTACGCGGCCGTCCTGGGCAGGGGAGCGTGGGCCCTTGCTGGTGCCGGCGAGCTGTGTCGTCATCGGCCCTCCTCCCGCCTGGTCGGGCCACCTTCGTGGTGCACCCAGTAGGGCAGTGACCGAAAGACCAGCAGCGTGAGCACGAGGACGACGAGGAACGACACCCAGGCGATCGCGGAGGCGTAGCCCATCTTGAGATAGACGAACGCGTTGCGGTACAGGTAGAGCGGCAGCAGCAGGGTGGCGTTGTTCGGCCCGCCCTTGGTCAGCACGTACGGCTCGGCGAAGACCTGCAGCGACCCGATGACACCCATCACCAGGTTGAAGAAGGTCACGTGCGACACCAGCGGCACGGTGATGTGCAGGTGCTGGCGGAGCCGGCTGGCGCCGTCGACCTGGGCGGCCTCGTAGAGCTCACCCGGCACACCCTGCAGGCCGGCGAGGTAGATCAGCGTGGTGGCGCCGAACGTCCACAGGCTGGTGACGATGAGCGCGGGAAGTGCCCATTCCTCGCTCTGGAACCAGTTGGGCCCGATGATCCCGACCTGGTCGAGCGCGGTGTTGATCAGACCGTAGTCGCCGTTGAACATCCACCGCCACAACATCGCGACCGCGACGCCGGACATGACCGTCGGCAGGTAGTAGACCGAGCGGAAGAAGTACATGCCGCGGATCTTCTGGTTGAGCAGCAAGGCGAGGACGAACGAGATCACCAGGACCATCGGGACCGTCACGCCTGAGTAGATGGCGGTGACGCGCAGCGACTTGAGGAAGATCTCGTCGTCCAGCAGCGCGCGGTAGTTGGCGAGACCGACCCAGGTGGGCGTGGTGAGCATGTCGAAGTTGGTGAAGCTCAGCAGCAACGAGGCGACCATCGGCCCGAGCGCGAAAAGGACGAGCCCGAGAATCGCCGGGGAGATGAAGATGTAGCACGCGATGGCCTCGCGCCGCCGGGTCGAGAGGCGTGGCGGCGCGGCCCGCGGCGGGGGTGCGGTCCGCGCGGCGGTCGAGGTCTGCCTGGAGCTTGTTGGTGTTGTCGACACAGAGCTCGTTCCTATAATCGGAACCGTGTTCCAGTCTGGGTCACGTCAGTATCCTGCGTCCGCACAGGACGGTCAACGGCCGCATGCGGCCGGGGTAGACCGGGTGCTGGCGTTGCTGAGACACCTGGCCGAACATCCGCGCGGCATCACGTTGACCCAGCTCGCGCTCGACTTCGACGCACCGAAGTCGAGCGTCCACCGCGCCCTGACCGCCCTGTGTCGCGCCGGGTTCGCCCGCCAGGACGCAGACGCGACGTACCACCTGGGGCTGGAGTTTGTCCGGCTGGCCTACCGCTACCAGGAGGCCCGCGACGACCACCGGGTTGTCGAGCCGGTGCTCCGGGCCCTGGCCGAGCGGTTCGGTGAGACCACGCACTATGCGGAACTCGCCGGCGCCGAGGTGATCTACCTTGCCAAGGTGACGCCGCGCGGTGCCGGCGTCCAGATGACCTCGAGCGTCGGCGGGCGGAACCCCGCACACTGCACGGGCGTCGGCAAGGCCCTCCTCATGCACGAGCTGGGCGACCCCACGGCCGTCGAGGCGTTCGTCGAGCGACACGGACCGCTGGTCTCGCGTACGCACCGGACCCTGGTGGATGTCGCCGGACTCACCCGCGCGCTGGCGGAGAGCCGGGCCCGCGGCTACACCATCGACGACGAGGAGAGTGAGCTCGGCATCACGTGCGTGGCGTTCCCGGTGTTCCTCGACTCCACCCGCGCCCCGACCGGCGCGATCAGCATCAGCGCCCTCGCCCGGCGCAAGCCGGTGCCAGAACTCCATCGCCTCGCCGCGGAGGCCCGGTCGATCATCGACCACCATTTCGGCGCGACCTGACACGGGTTGAGTGCTGCTTCGCTGTGGCCGGCGGCCTGTTCCCCGTGCCTGGCGCCAGGTCCATGATCATGTGTCGGAAAACTGGCTCGTTTGTCGCTGGAGACCCGACTTCATGACGCCTGATCATGAGCTCGCAGGGCGCGGTGTCCGGACGGTAGGTGGTCCTCCCAGCCGGGATCGAGGTGCTCCGGCACCTGTGGGTGGCCACGCGCGGCAAGCTTGTCGCGAATCCGGCGCAGCGTTCGAAGCGGCGACCCGAAGACGTCGGCAGACGTGAGGACGATGACCTCCCAGCCCTGGTCGCGCAACAGGTCCCTGGTCGCCAGGTCGCGGAGCCACTTCCGTCTGCTGGTGAGGTGGAGGAGGCCGTCGTACTCGATGGCGATCCGTTGCGCGCGGTACTGCAGGTCCACAGTGGCGATCCATTGGCCGTCCTCGTCGAGCACCTCACCACCGGCCTCGGGGCAAGGACGTCCGGCCAGCACGATAAGGAGGCGCACGTGGGTCTCCATCGGCGAATCGACGCGGGGCCGCAACCCCCTACGGACCATGGCGTCACCGAGAACGACCAGGTCGACCAGCGTGAGCGACGCGGCGACGTCGAGGAACGTACGGGCCGGCGCCGTGATCGGCAGCCCACTCGTCCCGAGCCTGGCTGAGGCGCAGGTCGGCATCGAGGTGACCTGATGGGTGACGAGCCCCGCGACCCTCGTGCGCGGAACACTGCGCGGAATGGTGGTGTGGATCAGGCCATCTGTCGGCAGCGGCAGGTCCAGCAGTTCGGCCGCGGTCCGGTGGCTGAAGACCGCCCTGACGGGCAACAGCAGCCGCGCCGCAGCCGCCCGAAGGGCAACGGAGTCTGCAACATCCGCGGCGACGTAGACGCCACGAAGCACCCGTCGGAAGCCGGGTCCTCGCACGATGTCCTTGCTCAAACCGAGCCGCCGCGCCTCTCGGAGCAGGAACGGCTGCGACCGAAGCTGCGGCGGCACCATCTGGGTCACCGGAGCGATCTTGGCGGATTCGCGCAGGTCCGGGGCCAACAGTGGCCGTCACCTGTGGAAAACCCCGCGACCTTGTTGCCGAGCCATGCGGGTTCATGATCAGGTGTCAAGAAGTCGGGTCCGCAGCGAAGAACGAGCCCGTCTTCTGACGCATGATCATGGACCGGAGCAACACTCGCACCGCGCCGGCGATGAACCGGTGCCCGTGGCGTCAGTCGGTGATGGGAGGCGTGCGGTACAGCGTCCGGCCGCCTACCTTGATCTCGACGTCGACGAGGTATGCCTGCACAGCAGTCAGGTCGGGCGTGAGGCCGAGGCCCGGACCCGCCGGCACCACGATCTCGCCGTTCGCGTCGGGTACCAGGTGGTCCTTAGTCAGCCCTATCGCCAACGACGAGGCCTCGACCGGATATTCACACAGCCCGGAATCCGCCCGCCCGACAAAGGGTTGCAGCGACGCCGACAGGGCGAGGTGCGATGTAAAGGTGTGGTTGACGAACTGCACACCCCGCGCGGCAGCGTAGTCCGCGACCCGGACCGCCGGTCCGATGCCGCCGATGCGGCCGGTGTCGACCTGGACGTACGCGATGCTCGCATGGTCGACGAGGTGCAGCGCCTGGTGCGGGTCGTGCGCGCCTTCACCTGCCGCGAGACGTACCCGCGACGCGCGACCGGCCAGCGTGCGGTAGGCGGAGAACGCGCCGGACACGAACGGCTCCTCCAGCCAGCCCACCCTGGCATCGGCGAGAGCGGGGAGCCGCATCGACGCGGCCTCCACGTCTTCGCCCCACACGGTGCCGGCGTCGACCAGCAGTGTGCGGTCGGGCCCGAGTCCGTCCCGGGCCGCGCGTATCTGGTCGGCGTCGGCGGCTACCGTGCCACGACCGTACGGACCCCAGCCGAACTTCGCCGCGCGATATCCCTGCTGGGCAACGCCTCGTGCCTTCATGAAGGTCTCCGGCGCCGTGTCACCGAACAACGCCGAAGCGTACGCCACCTTCGGATGGACCCGCTTCACTCCCAGCAGCTCGTACACCGGCACTTCCAGCCGTCGTCCGAGCAGGTCCCACAGCGCGATCTCGATGCCGGACAGGGTGTGGTCGGACTGCAGCAGGTCGAGGCTGTTCTCCTTGACCGAGCGGACGATCCGGTTGATGTCGTGGACGTCACGCAGGCGTTGCCCGAGCACCGAGGCAAGGACGGGTTGACAGGCACTGTGCGACATCGGCGTAACGGCACTCGCGATCGAGGTCAGCGGGGACGCCTCGCACTCGCCCCAGCCGGTGTGCCCGCCCGCCCGGACGCGGACCAGCAGCATGTCCTGGCTGCCGTCACCGATCGCGCGTACCTCCGGCATCGCGAAGTAGTAGAAGTCGACCGCCTCGATCGTCGGCTCAGCCATCCCCTCTCACCGCCGACTGCCTGCGGACCAGGATGATCTCCGAGCCCTCCTCCGGCAACGCGAGCTCGAGCCCGGCGGTCAACAGCTCCTCGCCGCTGCGGACCTCATCGCGTTGCGCGTCCTGCCAGTGCACGTCGTAGGTCTGGTCGGGATCCAGCGCGTGCATGCGGACGACCTGGGCGGGCTTGCCGCCGGTGAGCCGAAACACGAAGACCAGGTGCTCGCCGCCGTCCGGCTGGGCGTACTGCGCCGCGGCCCATCGCTCACCCTCGCCGAACCTGCGTGGCGCACCGGTCAGCCGGTGCACGTCCGCGGTCCGGACGAACGGGCGGACCAGCCGACGGAAGGTCTCGATGTGCGTGCGGATCCGGTCGCGTACCCAGGCCGGCAGGTCGGGCAGGTTGACGGAGAGACCCGTCGCGCCGAGCATCGCGATCCGGCGGTAGTAGTCGAGCTGGTGCGGCTGCAGGTCCGGGTCGCGCGGGTCGAAAGTCTGCTGGTCGTGCTGGCCGAACCACTCCGAGTATCCCCAGTGCAGCAGCTGGTTCGGCGCGAGCATCGTCGTGGCTCCCCACAGCAGCTGCAGGCCGTGCTCCGGCCAGTCGGGGTCGCTGAGGAACGTGACGTGGGTGTGGCGCTGCAGGCCCAGGTCGATGCGGAGACCGCCGGAGGAGCAGTTTTCCAGGACGAGTTCGGGGTGGTCCGCGCGTACCCGGTCCAGCATCTCGTAGTAGCCCGTGTAGTGCTCGAAGAGCCCGTCGTCGGCGTCGTGGCCGTGGTCGGTGCGGTTGCAGCCGAGGCCGGGGTCGAGGTTGAAGTCGAGCTTGATCCAGTCGGCGCCGTCGACGCGGGCAAGCCGGTCGAGGGTGTTGTAGGCCCAGTCGCGGGCCGCCGGGTTGCCCAGGCACACATAGCCGAGCCGCTCGCCATCGCGAAGTGCCGGGAAGTCGGGCCGCCTCGTCGCCAGCGAAGCCTTCGGTCCGAGGGCCTCGATCTCACACCACAGGCCGAAGCGCATTCCCTTGTCGTGTACGTGGTCGGCGAGGGCCCGGATCCCGTCCGGGAAGCGGGCCGTGTTGACCTGGTCCCAGTCGCCGCGCAGCTCCGGCCAGCGGGAGGAGGCATCGGCCGGACCGAACCAGCCGGCATCGAGTGTGCACACCTCGACACCGAGGTCCGCTGCGGCGTCGACGTTGGCCCGGAACACGTCCTGGTTGATGCTGTGGTCCTCGTACGTCCACCAGTGGTTCCACTCGACCGGCACCTGGTCGGTGAGAGCGGTGCGAGGAGCGCGTCGCCGCGCCGGCGCGAGCCAGGGCGATCGAGGCGGTGTCGAGCTCGCCTCCGGATCCCAGCGCGAGCAGGACCGGTGGTGCCTCGATGCTGGCTCCGGGCGGGAGCCGCTTGGCGAATCCGGTGTCATGCAGGCCGCCGGTGAGGGCGTAGCCGCCAGCCGGGTCCTGCGTGGGGGCCAGCCGGACCACCCAGTTGCCCGACCACGCGATGGCGCCGCACAGCACCGCCCCGTCTGCCCGGACGAGGCCGAACCACGGGTGCATTCCCTGCGACGACCGGCCGCGCAGCGTACCGAGCGAGGTGGCACCGTCCACGGGCGCGCGGACGGCCTCGAACTCCAGGCCCCAGGAGCTGGTGTACGACAACAGCTCGTAGCTGGCGGGAGGAAGGGTCAGGCCGAGGGAGTCGAGCCGGTCGACGGTCACGGGGGCGCTGCCCCGGTTGGTGACGCCGACCCAGGTCTCGACCACGGCAAGGTCGGAGTACCGGACGACGTGCCAGTCGATGCCCAGCTGGGTCTCCCCGGCGGTGTACCCGCACCTGGTGATCTCCTCCTGGATTTCGTCGCCCCGGTCGGCCGCCGTCACCCCTTCGACCGCCAGGCCGGGGGAGCTGCCGGTGACGGTCACCCCGTCGACGACCACGGTGAAGACGGGTCCCTGCCCCTCGACCGTCCACGGGTCCTGGGCATCCAGCGCCAACCGCCGGGTCCGCAGGCCGGCGTCGCCAGTGTCGGCGCCGTCGCCGCGGGTGCCGACGCCGGCGTGACCCGACAGTGAGTACGCCAGAACCGGCGCCGCCGTAGCGCAGCCTTGCCCAGCCATGAGAGCCTCCCGTCCCACAGGACCGATCGCCGCCGACCATCTTGCCCCCGATGGCTGCGACCTGTCGCACAGACCGGATGTCCGCCGGCAGACGAGCGTACGACGTGGGAGAAGCCATGAACCCGACCACACCTGGCCGCCCGCAGTTCTCGGACCTGACCCGTCGACAGGTGCTGGGCCTCTTCGGCCTCGGCGCGGCCGGCGCGGCGATGCTCGGCGGTTGCGGTGGTGGTGGCGATGGCCGCGACGGCGAGGGCGAGGGCGGCGCGGGTGGCGGGCCGAAGGAGTTCGCCGGCGCGTGGCCCTACCAGGTGCCGCCGAAGGGTCACTTCAACGTGATGGCGGGAGTCCCGGGCGGGATCCTCGTCGGCAGCATCTACATGGACCTGATGTTCCTGCCCGGTGGCATGTACTACTGGCAGGAGAAGAAGTGGGAGTACCTTCTCGCCGAGAAGTGGTCGTTCGACGCCGCCGCCAAGACGTTCACCTACACCATCAAGAAGGGTCTCACCTGGAACGACGGCTCCCCGGTCACGACCAAGGACGTCGTGTCCACGTTCTGGTGCCGCCGGGTCATGCGGCAGACCGAGTGGGGCCTGGTCAACGCGATCGAGGCGACCGACGACCAGACCGTGGTGTTCACCATGAACAACCCTTCGAACGTCGTCGAACGCTACGTAGCGCGGGCACACATCTTCGCCGACGCGATGTACGGCGAGTTCGCACAGCGGGCGGAGGAGCTGTTCGGCGCCGGGAAGGACCTGGACAGCCCCGAGGGCAAGCAGCTCAACGAGGATCTTCAGGCGTACCGGCCGAAAAACCCCGACCAGGACCTCCTCACCAGCGGGCCGTTCCGCTACGACTTCACCAGCATCACCAACGCCCAGCTGAGCCTGGTCAGGAACGCGAAGGCGTTCGCGGCGGACAAGGTCGGCTTCGACACGATCAAGGTGTACGCGGGCGAGGCGGCCAGCATGATCACCCCGCTCGTGCTGGCGAAGAACGTCGACTACGCGACGCACGGGTTCGCGGTAGCGGAGGAGAAGGAGTTCACCAGGAAGGACGTCCGGATCCTGCGGCCCCCGGTCTACTCGGGCCCGGCCCTGATGTTCAACCTCGACAAGCTGCCGGAGTTCCAGGACGTACGCGCCCGGCGGGCCGTGGCCCATGCCATCGACCGGTCCGCCAACGGCACGGTCGCACTTGGCGAGTCGGGCGTCGGCGTGAAGTCGATGGTGGGGTTCTCCGACATCCTGGTGCCCGACTGGCTCACCGAGGAGGAACGCGGCAAGCTCGATCCGTACGAGCTCGACCTCGACAAGGCCGGCCAACTGCTGACGGAGGCCGGCTGGCGGCGGCAGGGCGCCGGCTGGCTGAAGCCCGACGGTTCGCCCGCGCGGTACGAGCTGATCTATCCAGCGGAGTGGGCCGACTGGTCGACCTCGGGGGACAACCTCGCTCGCCAGCTCACCGACTTCGGCATCACCGTGAAGGGGCGGGGGATCAGCGCGACCCAGCAGCCGATCGACGTCGACAAGGGCGCTTTCGAGCTGGCCATCCAGGCCTGGGGCTCGGGCGGCCATCCGCACCCGCACTTCTCCTTCGCGACGGACCTGTTCACCCACAACATCCCGGTGGCGGCCAACCAGGGCGGCAAGGGGATGGCCTTCGAACTGGTGCAGCAGACGGAGGCGTTCGGAAAACTCGACCTGGAGAAGGTCGTCAACGCAGCCGGTGAGGGGCTCGACGAGCAGGAGCAGAAGAAGAACGTCGCGACTGCCGCGATCGCCTTCAACGAGTTGCTGCCGATGATCCCGTTGTTCGAACGGTACGGGAACAACCCGGCGCTGGAAGGGGTGCGGGTCAAGAGCTGGCCCGCCGACGACGACCCGATCCTGGCCAACGCTCCGTACGCCGACAACTTCACCACCCTGCTCATGCTGACCGGCAAGCTCGAAGCGGTGGAGTGAGCCTGGTCGGGGTCAGATGGTCGGGGTCGGGGGCGCCGCGGGTTCGAGCAGTGGAGCATTGCCGGTGCTCCGACGCCGGAAATGCTCCACTCCTGGCTCGACATGGACGTGTCAGCCCGTTGGCCTCCGCCTAGCTGGCCGGGACCAACGCTTCCCGTGATCATGATCATGGGACCAGCGTCACTGGAGCTACGGCACCGGAGACTCCGGCACGGGGCCAACGGCTGCGGCACCGGAGACTGCGCCAGCCGGAGTCCGTCAGCTGGTGGTCGGGGTCAGGGCGTCGAACGTCATCTGGACCTGGCGTTGCTTGGCCGGGTCGGCGCTCCGGGGGTACAGGCCCTGGTAGGCATAGCGGCTGGACCCGGTCGGGTAGGTGTCCGGACCCGCCCAGATCCCGATCACGTTCCGGCGTGGACGAGCCGACCGGTTGGCGCCGCCCCCGTGCAGGATGTTCACGTGGAAGAAGACGGCTGAGCCGGCCGGACAGGTGACGGTCCGCCGCTCCATGTCCGCCGGCAAATCCTGCACGGCGATGTCCTGATCTTCCACCGCGACGTGTTCGTCGACGTTCCGGTGACTGCCAGGAAAGACCACCGTGGCGCCGTTGTCGACCGTCATGTCGTCCAGACACAGCATGGCGGTCAGCAGGTTGGGCGTGGAGTGGTAGAGGTACGGCAGATCCCGGTGCCACACGAAGTCGCCGCTGGCCTTCGGCGCCTTGTTGATGCACTTGTAGTTGTGGAAGTGGAACTCTCTGCTTCCGAAGAGCACCTCCAGCACGTCCAGCAGCGGCTGGAAGCAGATCAGCCGGGCAAACCGCGGCTCGAAGAGCGGCAGCTCCATGATCAGGCGTACGGCATTGCCCATCTCCTCCGCGCTCAACCGCTCGCCGTCGCCGTGGCGTCCCACGTGGTCGCGTTCGAGCTGGACGTGGGTCCGCAGCCGCGGCGGGAGCCCGTCGGGATCGGCGAGGATCGCGTCGATGCCGGCGCGCAGGGCGGCGAGCGTCGACGGGTCCAGGCAATCTTCGACGACGAGATAACCGTCGCGCTCGTATTCGGCCGTCCACACCTCGGGCTGGTGCTGCATCGGCCCTCCCTCGTCAGCTGGCGTCCCACCAGTCTGTCTGCCAAGCCGACAGCCGGCTACATGTGGTCATCAGGCTTGCCAACACTGGACAGGACGGACCATTCTCGCTCCTACAGCCCAGGGTCGAACAGCTCAGAGTCGAGCAAGACGCGGAGGCAGCAATCCATGAGGCGTACGCTCCGCCGGATCGGGTTGTTCTTCCTTGTCATCTTCGGGGCGGCGACCCTCAACTTCTTCCTGCCCCGACTGGCGCCAGGTGACCCGGTCCGCGAGCGGTTGTTCCGGATGTCGACTACCGGCGGCTACACCCAGCAGGGCATCGAGGAGATGGTCAAGGCCTACCAGGCGCAGTTTGGTCTGGACCAGCCCCTGTGGTTGCAGTATCTACGCTACATGGGCGACATCGTGCAGTTTGACTTCGGCTACTCGCTGACGTTCTTCCCGGTCAAGGCGCTCGACCTGATCCTGGCCGCGCTGCCCTGGACCATCATGCTGCTGCTGGTCTCGACCCTGCTCTCGTTCGTCCTCGGCACCGTGCTCGGTGCCTTGCTGGCCTGGCGAAAGTCGCCGCGGGCGATGAACGTCATGGTCGGCCCGCTCCTCGCCCTCTCGGCGATCCCCTACTACATGCTCGGCCTGATCCTGGTCTACGTCTTCGCGTTCACGCTGCATATGTTCCCGCTGTCGGGCGGCTACACCGCCGCGTCCATTCCGGGGCCCTCGATCGGGTTCCTGCTGGACGTGTTGAAGCACTCGGTGCTGCCGGCCGCCTCGATCGTGTTGACCAGCATGGGGAGCTGGGCCCTCGGCATGCGCGGAATGATGGTGACGACCGAGGGCGAGGACTACATGCACTTCGCCGAGATGCGCGGGCTGAAGGACCGCACGATCTTCACGTGGTACGCGTTGCGCAACGCGATCCTGCCGCAGTTCACCTCCCTAGCCCTGGCGCTTGGGCACATCGTCTCCGGTGCCCTGCTGGTCGAGGTCATCTTCACCTATCCCGGCGTCGGATCCCTTCTGTTCCAGGCGATCCAGGGCTTCGACTACTTCGTCATCTACGGCATCGTGTTCATGGTGGTCCTGGCGATCGCACTGGCCACGCTTCTGGTCGACCTCGCCTATCCGCTGCTCGATCCACGGATCCGGGTGGGTGCGCGCTGATGGCCGACACAGATCAGCCCCAGTCGGGTCAGCCCCAGTCGGGTCAGCGCCAGTCGGGTCAGGGCGGCTCGAGCCTGGCTCTTCCGCCGCCGCCCGCGGTCTCGGCCGGGATGCTGCTCTTCGACCGGCTCCGCGGCGCGGCCGCTTACACGGTCCGCAACCCGATGCTCGCGACCGGGCTGCTGATCCTGCTCGCCCTTCTCGCGGTCGGGTGGGTCGGTCCACTCTTCATCGACAGCGGGCTCGCGCAGCCCGCGTCCGCACCGCCCGACCTGCCGCCGTCGGGGCAGTACCCCCTGGGTACCGACGACCAGGGCCGCAACCTGCTGGCCGTAGCCGTCGTCGGGCTGCCCCTCACCTTGCAGGTCGGCTTCGTCGCCGGTGCCGTCGCGCTCGGTCTCGGTACCGTGCTCGGCGTCGTCGCCGGCTACGTGGGCGGTGTGGTCGATGCGGTGATCCGGGGACTGGCCGACATCCTGCTCACCGTCCCGGGCCTGGTCGTCCTGGTCACGATCGCCGCGTCGATCAAGGGTGTCATCAGCGTGGAGATGATGGCTCTCGTGGTCGCGTCGCTGGCGTGGATGTGGCCGACCCGGACCATCCGGTCGCAGGTGCTCACCTTGCGGGAGCGTTCGTACGTACAGATCGCCAAGATGTCGGGCATGCGTACGCCGGAGGTCATCTTCGCCGAGGTGCTTCCCAACCTGCTGCCCTACCTCGCGGCGTCGTTCGTCGCCTCGACGTCCGCGGCGATTCTCGCCTCGGTGGGGTTGGAGGCGCTCGGTCTCGGGCCGCAGAACGAGCCGACGCTCGGCATGACGATCTACTGGGCGATCTCGTTCAACGCACTGGTCCGCGGGCTGTGGTGGTGGTGGCTGATGCCGATCTCGTTGATCCTGCTGCTCTTCATGGGACTGTTCATGCTGAGCGCCGGACTGGACGAGGCGGCCAACCCCCGGTCCCGGCGAAAGTACGGGTGAGCGGCGATGCCAACCACCGGAGCAGCCCCGCAGGCAGCCGACCGGACCGTCCACGACGTGCTCCAGGTGCGGGACCTGAAGATCTGGTACCACACCAGGTCTCCGCCCGTACGCGCTGTCGACGGCGTCAGCTTCTCCCTCCGCGCCGGCGAACGATTCGGCCTGGCGGGGGAGTCGGGCAGCGGAAAGTCCACGATCGCGTCGGCACTGATGGGACTGATCCGGCCGCCGGGTCGGATCGAGAGCGGCACCATCGCCCTGGCCGGACAGGACCTCACCGCGTTGGGCGACGAGGCGATGCGGCGACTCCGCCTGGCCGAGATAGCGATCGTGCCCCAGGGAGCGATGAACTCCCTCAACCCGGTACGCCGGATCCGGGACCACTTCAAGGACAACATCCGGGCCCACCAGCGGGTGGCGAACGGACAGGACCTGCGGGCGCGGGTCGTCGAACTGCTGCGCATGGTCGGCCTGCGCCCCGAGGTCGCCGACCGCTACCCCCACGAGCTCAGCGGTGGCATGAAGCAGCGGGTGTGCATCGCGCTCGCGATCACCCTGCAGCCCAAGGTGATCATCGCCGACGAGCCGACCAGCGCGCTCGACGTCGTGGTCCAGCGCCAGGTCGTCCAGACCCTGAGGTCGGTCCAGGAGGAGCTCGGCGCGGCCGTGCTGCTGGTCGGACACGACATGGGTCTGCTGGCACAGTTCGTCGACCGGCTCGGGGTCATGCAGGCGGGCCGGATCGTCGAGGTGGGCCCGGTGCACGACCTCTTCGCAGGTCCGGTCCATCCCTACACGCAGATGCTGATCTCCAGCCTGCCGAGGCTCGACGAGCACGACCTGCCGAAGAGCTTCGTCGGGGCTATGCCGGATCGGCCGGAACACCTGCGCGCGCAGGCCGACGGCCGCGGCGAGCTCCAGGAGGTCGGCCCGGACCACTGGGTGCTTCCGCACTGACGGGTCTACAGGACGGATGGAGGGACCGGATGCCACCGCTGCTCGAAGCCGACAAGGTGACGCAGGTCTTCGGCGCGCACGGTCGCCAGCCGCGCAACGTCGCCTTGTCGGAGGCCTCACTCAGCATCGGCGGCGACCCGCCGTCGTTCACCGCGGTGGTCGGTGAGAGCGGGAGCGGCAAGACCACCCTGGCGCGGGCGCTGCTCGGCCTGCTGCAGCCGACCGGTGGAACGGTGCGCTATCGGGGAACCGACCTCTACCAGGCACGGGGCAAGCAGCGCGACGAGTTCCGCCGCGACGTGCAGGCGATCTTCCAGGACCCGTTCGAGGTCTACAACCCGTTCTACAAGGTCGACCACCTCCTCACCGTCCCCATCCGCAAGTTTGGCCTCGCGCGTGGTCGGGCGCAGATGGGCGAGCTGATCGAACGCGCCCTCCACGACGTCGGCCTCCGGCCGGAGGAGACTCTTGGCCGCTATCCGCACCAGCTCAGCGGCGGACAGCGGCAGCGTCTCACCGTCGCCCGCGGACTGCTGATCAGGCCACGGCTGATCATCGCCGACGAGCCGGTCTCGATGGTCGACGCCTCGCTGCGCAAGACGATCCTGACCACGCTGCGGCATCTCAACGAGGACTTCGGGATCTCGTTCCTCTACATCACCCACGACCTCGCGACCGCCTAGCAGGTCAGCGAGAACATCCTCGTCCTCTACCGCGGCATCGTCGTCGAGGCGGGCGAGGTCTCCCAGGTGATCCGGACGCCGCGGCATCCCTACACCCAGCTGCTGGTCAGTTCGGTTCCCGAACCGGATCCGACCAGACGCTGGGCGGCCGACCTGCCCGATGCCGACCAGACGGTCAGCTCGCCGGAGGAAACCCCGGACGGGTGCGCGTTCGCTGACCGCTGCCCGCACGTGATGGAGATGTGTACGCAGAGCCGGCCGCCGCTCTACCGCCCCAGCGAGCACCAGGTCGCCGCCTGCTTCCTGCACAAGGATGCCGGCCGCACCCTCGAGGGTGATGTCAGTCAGGCGTTCCGGGTCGGGACGCCGACCGCGGCCGCGCAAGCCCCAGCCCCACCCGGCGCATAGCCGGGACCCCACCGCAACTCACGCAGACACGACACGTCCCGCCAAGGTTCGAGGAGGAACACGATGGCCGGAACGCAGCGCAAGCTCACCAGACGCCGGCTGCTGGAACGGCTGGCCCAGGGAGTCGTACTGACCTCGCCGGCGATGGCGCTCGCCTGCAGCGCACCGCCCGGCACGCCAGGCGCGCCGGCGCCAGGCGGTCAGGGCAACGCGCCGGCCGGGCTGAAGGCAATCAACCGCAACCGCACGCTGGTGTTGGGAATCACCGGCACCAGCCTCACCGACTACCAGACGTTCAACCCGTACCTGCCCGGCATCGCGACGTCGACCGGCTATCCGTACTGCTTCGAGCCGCTCTTCTACTACAACGCGTTCCACACCGACCAGGCGTGCGGGCCGGAGGGCCTGACCTGTCAGGACGGCGTGATCCCGTGGCTGGGCGAGAGCGCCGAGTACAACGACGACTTCACCGCGGTCACCGTCAAGCTGCGCGACGGTGTGGAGTGGAACGATGGCAAGCCCTTCACCTCCAAGGATGTCGCCTTCACCTTCAACATGCTGAAGGACAACGCACCCAAGCTCACCTGGTCGGTCGACCTCGAGACCTGGGTCGAGGAGGTCGCCACCCCGGACGACCAGACGGTGGAGATCACCCTCAAGAACCCCAACCCGAGGTTTGTGTTCTCCTACCTCACGTTCCACATGGACATCGGGATCCCGATCGTTCCCGAGCACATCTGGAAGGACAAGAACCCGAACGACTTCACCTTCCTCGACATCGACCGGGAGTGGCCGGTCACCACGTCGCCCTGGCGGATCGTGGCGTCGTCCCAGCGCCAGCGCATCTACGACCGGCTCGACACCTGGTGGGGAAAGAAGACCGGCTTCACCGACCTGCCGGCACCGGAGCGGATCATGGTGCTGCCCGGCACCGACGAGACGAAGATGGTGCAGATGAGCCTTGCCAACGAGGCCGACCTGACCATCGACCTGCGACCCAACACGATCGGGTCGGTGCTGAAGCAGAACGAGGCAGTCACCACCTGGACCGGCGACAAGCCTCCGTACGGCTATCTCGACTGGTGGCCGATCAGCCTCGGGTTCAACGACTCCAAGGCACCGTTCGACGATCCGGAGATCCGCTGGGCGATCAACCACGCGATCGACCGCAAGCAACTGGTCCAGCTCGGCTATCAGGGCGCCGGCCAGTCGACCTTGCTGCCGTTCCCGAACTACCCAGCCCTGCTGGAGTATCTCGACCCGATCAAGGACCTGGCGGATCCGATCGACGACTTCGACACCGCCAAGACCGCCCGCATCATGCAGTCGAAGGGTTGGGCCAAGGACGGCAAGGGCTTCTGGGCCAAGGACGGCAAGCGGTTCCCCTTCGTCATCTACACGCTGATCCTCTTCCAGGACATCACACCGGTGCTGGTGCAGCAGCTACGCAAGGCCGGCTTCGACGCGTCGTTCAAGCAGGCGACGGGCCCTGACTTCGACGAGCGGGTCTCGACCGGCAACATGGACGCGTTCATACTCGGACACGGCGGAAGCGTCAGCGACCCGTACTTCACCCTGCGGCTCTACCAGAGCCGCTACTCGGCGCCGACCGGTGAGCGCGGGACCTACCCCTACCGCTGGTCCAACAAGGAGTTCGACCAGATCGTCGACGAGATGGGAACGACCAGTCCGGAGGACCCGAAGCTGCACGACCTGTTCCGGCAGGCGATGGAGATCTGGATTCCGGAGCTGCCGGACGTCGGCCTGGTGCAGTGGTTCCACCGCATTCCCACCAACACGACGTACTGGACCAACTGGCCGTCGGCTGAGAACCCCTACATCAACACGGCGTACTGGCACCGCACGTCGCCGCTGTGGATCCACTCCATCAAACCGACGCAGTGATGGACGGTGCCGGCGGAGCAGTAGGGGAAGGGAGTTCGGGTCGGGAGCGGCCTGAGTTCGTCGAGCCGGCCGAGCCCTGGCTGCGGTCATCCAGCTACGGCCAGGCCGTGCGTACGGGTGACTTGATCGAGATCTCCGGACAGGGCGGCTGGACGGAGGACAGCGGCATCCCGGCCGGCGTGGCGGCGGAGGTCTCGCAGGCGTGCGACAACGTCGAACGCGTGCTGGCCGCCGCCGGCGCGTCCTGGCCCGACGTGCTCACCGTGCACTCCTTCCATGTCGGCGACGATGGCCTCGCCCCGATGAGTGCGGAGCTGCGCCGACGGATGCCGCGGCAGGCGCCGACCTGGACCTACGTCGAGGTGCCGATGCTGGGCACCGACATGCACATCGAGGTCCGGGTGACCGCGCTGAGGAAGGATGCGATGTCCAGACCGGAGTACTTCGTCACGCCCGGATACGGGGAGCGGCAGCTGGAGCGATGGCACTACTCGCAGGCGGTGAGGGTCGGCAACCGGATCGAGACGTCCGGCCAGGGCGGGTGGACCGACGACTGGGAGTTTCCGGGCAGCGGTGCCGACGAGATCGTCCGCGCGTTCGACAACGTGGAACGCACGCTGCGGACCGCGGGCGCATCATGGACCGACGTGATCAGCGTGAACTCCTACCACACAGTCCTCGACATGGACGTCTTCGAGGTGATGAGCGGGCAGCTACGGGCCAGGATCCCTTCCCACGCACCGATCTGGACCTGTACCGGTGTGACGAGGCTCGGCCACCCGAGCATGACCGTCGAGATCCGGGTCACCGCAATCGTCGACGGCTAGCCTGCGTCTGGGCAGCGGTCATGATCATGGAGCTTGGGGGACGGGGCCAAGGTGATGCTAGATCCGGCTTTCCCGTCGTCCGGTCCGACCAATGGCGACGGCGAAGTACAGCTCGAGGAGCAGGACGCTGACGAACGCCTCGGTGGTGCGGACGGCGTATCTGGTCGCCTCGCCGGCCGGGCCGCCGACCCCGATGCCGTACTCCAGGACGGTGAACACCACCGGAGCCAGGACCAGGAACGCGTACCACCCGTAGCGAAGGACGGCCGAGGTGGACGCCTGCGGGTCGAGGATCCCGCGGTCGACGACAAACAGGCCGATCGGCATCAGGACCAGCATCGCCAACGACTCGGCCTGGTCGGTCACCATGCTCGTCTGGTTGCCGACCACGATCGTGACGAGCACGAGCAAGGAGAAGCCGGCGGCCAGTCTGGCGCCCACCCGGCGGATCTGGGTGCAGGCGAACAGCACTCCTGCGGCGACGCAGGTCTCGTTGAGGGTCCGGAACCGCGAGGGCAGGTCAGACTGCAGCAGCAGCGCCGCGGTGACGAGCAGGCCGCCGGCCACGGCGAAGGTCACCGGCCATCGCCAGGGTGAGTCGGCCAGGCGCGGCCGGGCGTACTGGATCCACGCGGCGAGCAGCACGGCCAGGGTGAGGCCCTCGCTGTTGCGCGCGAGCCGAGCGGCGATCGGCCCGGCCAGTTGCAACGCAGCCGGTGCGAACAGCACCGTGAGGATGAGCAGGAGCATAGCGGCGTAGAAGACGACCGCCAGCCAGGTCTGGGATCTGACGGACCTGACCGACCTGACCGACCTGCCGAGCTTGCCGTCGTACGTCGTCATTGCCACCCCACTGTGCCCGGACTGCTTGCAGGTGCATTGCCGTGCGGTGCTGCCGTGCTGCCGTGCTGCGGTGCTGCGGTGCTGCCGATGCTGCGTACGCCCCGACGTGCGAGGTGGGACATATGGTCACACAGGCGCTGGGTGACCGCGCACTCAGCTGGGTGGTGCGGGGCGGCGACGGGCCGGCGCCCGACCCGGCGGCTGCTGCGGTCGGGGGTAGTGGGGCGCCGGCGGAATCGACAAGGTGACGGGCTTGTCCACGCTGAGCGTGATCTGCTCACCGTGATGGGTCGTCTGCAGGGGACCCCCGCCCAGCAGCTGGTAGGTGGCCTCCTCGGCACCGATCCGGACGCAGAGCCGGCTGCCCGCGAAGGTCAACCGGAACGTGATGCCTGTCAGCTCGGACGGCAGCCGGGGCGCGAAGCTGAGCTTCCCGGCATGGTCGCGCATCCCGCCGAACCCAGCCACCGTCGCGATCCAGGCGCCGGCGAGCGAGGCGATGTGCAGCCCGTTGTGCACGTTGTGGTGGGTGTCGTACAGGTCGGTGAGGGCGGCTTCGGCGAGGTAGTCGTAGGCGAGCTCGAGGTGGCCGACCTCGGCATTGAGGACCGCCTGGGTGCACGCCGACAAGGACGAGTCGCGCACCGTCAACGGCTCGTAGTAGGCGACGTTGCGCGCCTTCTGCTCGGCGGTGAACGCGTCGCCGCGCAGGTGCATCGCCAGCATGAGGTCGGACTGCTTGACGACCTGCTTGCGGTAGAGATCGAAGTACGGATAGTGCAGCAGGAGCGGGTAGGCGTCCGGAGGAGTCGTGTCGAAGTCCCACGGGGCGTGGTTGGTGAACCCCTCCGACTGCGAGTGCACCAGCAGGCTTGTGTCGTACGGCACCACCATCTGTTCGGCGGCGGCCCGCCACCCGGCGGTCTCCTCCTCGTCGACGCCCAGGGTGCGGGCGACGTCCGGTCGGTGCTCGCAGGCGGCGGCCGCCTCCTGCAGGTTCTTCTGCGCCATCAGGTTGGTGTAGACGTTGTTGTCGGCGATGGCGGTGTATTCGTCCGGCCCGGTCACCCCGTCGATCCGGAAACCGGCATGGGCGTCGTGGTGGCCGAGGGACACCCACAGGCGGGCGGTCTCCACCAGCAGCTCGATCCCGTAGCCCGTGCCGAATTCCTCGTCACCGGTGGCGGCCAGGTAGCGGGCGGTCGCGTCGGCGACGTCGGCGTTCACGTGGAACGCGGCGGTGCCGGCGGGCCAGTACCCCGAACACTCCTCGCCGTCGATCGTGCGCCACGGGAACGCGGCTCCGGCCTGGCCGAGTTGCTCGGCGCGATGACGTGCCTTGTCCAGGGTCGAGTGCCGCCACTGCAAGGCGCTGCGGGCGGCGTCGGGGCAGGTGTAGGTGAGGAGCGGGAGTACGAACGACTCCGTGTCCCAGAACGCGTGCCCGTCGTAGCCGGGGCCGGTCAGACCCTTGGCGGGAATCGCCCTGCTCTCGCCTCGTGCTCCGGCCTGGATTACGTGGAACAAGCCGAACCGGACGGCCTGCTGCAGCTCGGCGTCGCCCTCGATCTCCACGTCGGCCGAGCCCCAGAAGTCGTCGAGGAAGGCCCGCTGGTCGTCCAGCAGTCCCTGCCAACCGGTCTGGCGTGCACCCGCCAGCGCCGCGTCGACCTGGGCCCGCAACGCCGGCGTCGAGCGCTGGCTGGACCAGCCGTAGGCGATGTACTTGGTGATCGCGAGCCGCCCACCCTGCGGAACTTCAACGGCGACCGTCAGCCGGGCCAGATCACCGGAGGCCTCGATCTTGGTGCGCAGGTTGTCGTCGACGTGGACCTCGTGGTCCATCCCAGCCGCCATCCGCAGCTCGGAGTTGCGGGTGTGGTGGGCCAGCACAGCGCTGTAGTCGTCGGCCACCGCGAAGTCGGCGACCAGCGGCGCCTCCAGGACAGCGGCCACCCGCGGGTCGGCGGCACCGGACTCGATCGGCTCGTTGGCCAGCAGGTCGGACTGCAGGACGAGCTGCAGCTCGCCGTCCAGTGGCTCGACCTCGTAGTGGATCGCGGCGACCGCGCGCTGGGTGAACGACACCATCCGTTCGGAGACGATCCGGACCCGCCGGCCGGTCGGCGACACCCACTCCGTGCGCCGGCGGAGCGACCCGGACCGAAAGTCGAGCACCCGGTCGTGCGCGGGTGCCGAGCCATACCGCATGTCGAGGGGCTCGTCTTCCACCAGCAGCCGGATGATCTTGCCGTCGGTGACGTTGACGATGGTCTGGCCGTCCTCGGGATAGCCGTAGCCGCTCTCGGCGTACGGCAGCGGGCGGCGTTCGAAGTAACCGTTCAGGTAGGTGCCGGGCAGCCCGCGGGGCTCACCCTCCTCGAACGAGCCGCGCAGCCCGATGTGGCCGTTGGACAGGGCGAACGTGGATTCGGTACGCCGCAATGCGTCCAGGTCGAGCCCCCGCCACCGCAGCTGCCAGGGTGAGACCTCGTAACCGGGTCTGCCGCCGTCGGTCATGGCTGGTTCTCCAACAGGTCGGCCAGGTCGTCGACAACCACGTCGGCGCCGTGCTCTCGCAGCGCATCCGCCTGATCTGCGCGATCGACGCCGACCACATGCCCGAACTCCCCGGCGCGGCCCGCCTGCACACCGGCGAGTGCGTCCTCGAACACGGCGGCCTCGGCGGGAGTGACACCGAGCGCCTTGGCGCCGGCGAGGTAGGAGTCGGGCGCGGGCTTGCCGCGCAGGTCCTGCTCGGTGATCGTGAGGCCGTCGATCCTGGTCTGGACGTACGCGGTGAGACCGGCGGCATCGAGGACCGACTCAGCGTTGGCGGAGGACGTGACCACCCCGATGCCGAGGCCGGCCGCCCGTACGGCGTCGAGATAGCGCACCGAGCCGGGATACGGCGCGATGCCGCGGTCGGCGATGATCGACTGCAGCAGGTCGTTCTTTCGGTTGCCGAGTCCGTTGACCGTCTCGGCCGTCGGCGGGTCGTCGGGCTGCCCCTCGGGGAGCGTGATGTCCCGGGAGGCGAGGAAGTCGCGCACCCCGTCGGCGCGCGGCCGGCCGTCGACGTGCTCGACATAGTCCGTTGCGGTGAACGGCACGAACGCTGCTCCGTCGCGCTGGCGCAGGTAGGCATCGAAGGTCTGCTTCCAGGCTTCCTCGTGCAGGCGGGCCGTGCTGGTCAGGACGCCGTCGAGGTCGAACAGGCAGGCGCGGATCTGTTCCGGGAGTCCGATCACAGCTGTGACGCTACCCCGCTCCGGCCGTTAGCAGACCGGACCGCGGGTCGAGGCGACGGCTGTCAACATCGACTGGACGACCGTCAGGTCGACCTTGCCCGGGCTCGGGTAGCGGACGCAGCCCTTGCCGACGTCGAGGTGAGCCAGTTGGTCGCGGTAGGTGTCGAGGACGTCTTTGCGCGTCACGTACAAGGAGATGTACTGCTTCTGGCTGGCCCAGCCGACCTCACCCAGACCATCGCGTGAGTAGGTCGGCATGCCGTAGGTCATGCCTTCCTCGAACCCGGTGAGGGCATCCAGGCAGACCTGGCGAAGAGCGGTCAGGACTTGGCGGCGCTCCTGCGGGACCTCGGCGAGGTAGGCGTCCACGCTTTTCGCAGCACTCTGCACGCGGCCAGAATAGGTGATCGCCGGGGGCTGGCCAGGCGAATCTGGCCAGGCGAATCTGGCCGGGCCGTCGCCGTGTCGCGTTGGGTCGCCTGGATACTGTCGGCGTGAGCTTCCGGCTGCTGGAGCGGTTGTACGCCGACGACGAGATGCTCGCGATCTGGTCGGAGCGCGGCAGCGTACAGACCTGGCTCGACGTCGAGGCCGCGCTCGCCCAGGCGCAGGCCGACGTCGGCGTCCTCGAGCGTGCCGACGCCGACGCGATCAGCGCCGTGTGCCGGCTGGAGACCCTCGACCTCGACCTGCTCTGGGAACGCGCCAGGGTCGTCGGCTACCCGATCCATCCGCTGGTCCGGATGATCCGTGCCGCACTCCCGTCGCGGCCTGCTGGCCGGGTGCACCACGGCGCCACGACGCAGGACGTCATGGACACCGCGCTCAGCCTCCAGCTCGGGCGTTCCGGCGACCGGTTGGTCGACCTCCTGGTCAGCTTCGGCAGCGCGCTCGCGTCCCTGACCGAGGACCATGCCGGCACCGTCATGGCCGCGCGTACCCATGCCCAGCAGGCGGTGCCCACGACCTTCGGCGCCAAGCTGGCGGTCTTCCTGGCGGAGGTCACCCGGCACGTCGGCGAGGTCCGCAGGGTCCGGGACGAGGCGCGGGTCGTGTCCCTGTTCGGTGCGGGCGGGACGAGTGCCGCGAGCGGGTCTCGTTCGGTGCAGGTGCGGGCGGCACTCGCGTCCAGGCTGGGCCTGAAGGGTGCCGACGTGCCGTGGCATGTGGCCCGCGACCGGGTGGTCCGCTTCGGCCTGACGTGTACGACCGTGGCGGGCACCTGCGTCCGGTTCGCGCGGGAGGTGGTCGACCTGTCGCGGACCGAGGTGGGTGAGGTACGCGAGCGGGGCGGACCCGACCGCGGCGCCTCGTCGACGATGCCGCAGAAGGCCAACCCGATTGCCGCGGAGGCGGTCATCGGTTTCGGAGTCACCGCGGCCGGGACCGCCGGCAGCCTGCTCCGGGCGCTGGAGGCCGGACACGAACGGGCCGCCGGCGAATGGCAGGTGGAGTGGGCGGCCCTGCCGACCGCCGCCGAGAGTTGTGCCGCGGCGCTGCGGTTGTCCGCCGAGACCGCGTCGAGTCTGGAGATCGTTCCGGCGCGGATGGCGGCGAATCTTGCCGCCGATGGTGGCCTGTTGATGGCGGAGTCGCTGATGGTGCGGCTGGCCCCGGTGCTGGGTCGCGAACGCGCGCACGATTTCGTCACCGCCGCCGCGCAGCGGACCCGTGCCGACGGCAGCGACCTGGTGACAGAGTGCCGGAACCTCCTCCCGACCGAGGTTGCCCACGAGCTCGACAACCTCGACCTGACGCCGCAGAGCTACGTCGGCGAGGCCGCCCACATCTGCTCGGCCGCGGTCAGCCGGTGGCGGCGAGTCGCGGGAGACGGGCGCGCGGGTCCGGGCGAGGATGCGGGCTGATCAGGAGAGCCCCCTTGCCAGGAACCGGGTGATCGACCTGCGGAGCCCGGCCGGATCGAGACCGTACGCGACGTCGTGTTCCGCGGGCGTTCCGTACCTGCGTAGTTCGGTCCGGCCGACGCCGAGGCTGAGGGTCCGGTGGGCACGATCGGTGAGGGCTTCGTCGACCAGGCGCGCGGAGGTGCCCGCGAGGTAGGGCTCGACCAGCACGATGTCGACCCCGGCACCCGAACCGATCCCGGCGGAGGCCTCTCCAAGAGCGCGCAGGCCGGCGAGGTCGAACGGTCGCACGGTCGCCGCGTACGCGACGGAGACGTCCAGCCCGGTCGTGGCCTCCAGGACCGGATCCAGCATCGGCCCGACGGCGACCACCACCGCGCTGCCGCCCGCCCGCACCACGTCCAGGCTTCCGTCCATCGCTCCCGGCCGGGCGGCCGCGTTGGTGCGGGTGGACAGGCGTACATAGGCGGGACCGTCCCGGTCGACGGCGGCGGCGAGCAGGGCCGCAGCCTCGTCCGGATGACCGGGCACATGGACATCCCAGTCGGGCAACGTGTCCACCAGCGCGACGTCGCCCGGCGACTGGTGGGTGCGGCCGCCCTCGGTCCAGTCGTACGACGCTCCCACGCTGACGAGCACCGCGTTCGCGCCCTGGTGGCCGAGGTCGAGCTTGACCTGTTCGAACGAACGCTCGATGAGGAACGGGGCGTACGAGTGGGCGATCGGCCGCATCCCGGCCAGGGCGAGCCCACCGGCCACACTGACCATGAGCGGCTCGCGAATGCCGACGTTGAGCACCCGGTCGGGATGGCGGCGAGCGGCCTCGGCGAAGGCGTCGGCGGAGATGTCGGCGAGCACGATGGCGGTACGCGGATCGTCGTCGACCAGACGCGTCACGGTCTCGGTGAAACTCGTCCGCATGTCCGTGATGGTTGCGTTGGCGATGGCGGCGTTCATTCCTGGGTTCACCCTTTCGCTTCGACGACGGCCACGACGACGTTCGGCTGACCGGCTACTCGCTCCGTGAGAGCCGCTTCGAGCGCGGCGTGATCGCGGCCGTCGACTGTCCGGGTCGCCCAGCCGTTGACGCCGAACCTCGCCGCGATGCCGCCCGGCCCGGGCCAGCCGTGGGTGGCCGACCGGTTGTCGACGGCCACGACGGTGAGGTTGTCGAGTCCGACGGCGCCTGCATACGCGATTGCCTCGTGGTTGGTGCCCTCGTCCAACTCTGCGTCACCGACGAGGACGACGACCCGCGTCTTCGTGAGGTGCTGCGCTCTCACTCCCAGGGCCACCCCGACGCCGAGGGGGAGTCCGTGTCCGAGCGAGCCGCTGGCGATCTCCACGCCGGGTACGAGCGCGCGGTCAGGGTGATGGCCGAGCGGCGAATCCCATCCGCCGAAGCCCGGCAGCCAGTCCTGCGGGATGAACCCCTTGGCAGCGAGGACTGCATAGAACGCCATCGGGCCGTGGCCCTTCGACAGCAGGAACCGGTCCCGGTCCGGATCGTCCACGGTGGCCGGGGAGACATTGAGCACTCGGTCGTAGAGCACCCACAGGACGTCGAGGGTCGAGGTCGCACTCGTCCCGTGCTTCTCGTCGCCGGTCATCAGGGTCAGTAACCGGGGCAGGTCGTCATATCCCCGGGTGTCCAGGCTCGTCGTCATAGCAGCGAGGCTGCCAGGCTGGACCCGGCCAGGACATCGGCCGACCGACCGGGAAGGGCTCCGCCGTTGGACCTAGGCCGCCCGCCGTACGCATCGGCCGTACGCGCGATCAGGTCTTGCGCCGGCTCGCCGGTGTCGGTGCCGCTCTCACCAGGTGCCGCGTGGCGGCTGGAAGTCGGGCCTGAACTGGCGCAGGTAGCCACCGTCGTCGCGGCGGCGGACGCCGCAGTCGAGGTACTGCTGGTGCAGCCGAGCCAACGCGTCCGGGTCCAGCTCGATCCCCAGCCCCGGCCCGCTCGGCACCGGCACCGAGCCGTCGACGAACCGCAGCGCCCCCGGACGTATCACGTCGTCGACCGTCCACGGGTAGTGCGTGTCACAGGCGTACGACAGGTGCGGGGTGGCCGCGCCCAGGTGCACCATCGCCGCCAGGCTGATGCCCAGGTGGGTGTTGGAGTGCATGGACAGCCCGATGTCGAACGTCTGACAGAACGTCGCGAGCGACTGGCAGAGCCGCAGGCCGCCCCAGTAGTGGTGATCGCACAGCAGCACCCCGACCGGCCGCTCGGACGCCGCGGCGGGCAGGTGGTCGAACGCCACCACGCACATGTTCGTGGCCAGCGGCATCGAGGCGGCACGGGCGACCTCGGCCATGCCGGCGATGCCGGGCGTCGGGTCTTCGAGGTATTCGAGGACCCCCGAAAGCTGCTCGGCGACCTTGACCGAGGTCGGTACCGACCAGGCCGCGTTCGGGTCGAGGCGCAGCGGATGGTCCGGGAACGCCTCCCGCAGGGCCTCGATCGCCTCGACCTCCGCTGCCGGCGGGAACGCGCCACCCTTGAGTTTCAGCGACCTGAAGCCGTAGTCGGCGACCATCGTCTTGGCCTGGGCGACGACGCCGGCCGGGTCGACGGCCGCCCCGAACCGGTCCGGTTCCAGGCCGGGGTGCTCCGCCCACTTGTAGAAGAGGTAGGCCGCGAACGGTACGGCCGGGCGTACTGCGCCTCCCAGCAGATCGACGACCGCAACGCCGGTGGCCTTGCCCTGCGCGTCGAGAGCGGCCACCTCGAACGGCGCGTACGTCGTGAGGACGGTGCGGGACGCTGCCGGCGCGCCGGTGAGTCGCTCGGGGTCGCCGCCGCTGGGGCCACTGCCCGAGTTATTGGGCGACTCGGCGGCCGAGCCATCGCCTGGTCCGTTGACGACCGCGGCCACCCGGCGGCGGAGGCCGTTGAGGTCGAAGACCGACAACCCGACGATCTCCCGGCCGGCGGCTTGGAGCCGGGCCAGCACGGTGTCGTCGCCGTACGTCTCGCCGAGCCCGACCACCCCGTCGTCGCAGACCAGTTGGACGATGCTGCGCAGGGCCCACGGCTGGTGTAGGCCGGCGACGTTGAGCAGTGGCGGATCCCGGAACGCGACCGGCGTGACGACGACCTCACGAATGATCATGCGACGCCTCCAACGTGGACGTTCAGGGCGGCTCGACCGGCGGCGATGATCTGGACCAGCCGTTCGATGTGCGGCGGGGTGGGGTCGACGAGCGGCGGCCGAACCCCGCCCACCGGGAGTCCGGCGAGTCGGGCGCCTGCCTTCACCAGCGCTACCGCGTAACCCGGCACCTCGTCGCGCAGCGTGGCGAAGGGCAGGTAGAAGTCACGCAGCAGCCGCCCCACCGACACGTCATCGCCGGAGATGAACGCGTTGTGGAACGCGTGCGCGATGTCCGGTGCGAAGCAGTGCACGGCCGAGGAGTAGCGGACAATGCCGATCGGGCGGTATGCGAGGGCGCTGAGTTCGGCGGTCGGCATACCGTTGAGGAAGAGGAACTCCTTCGCGCGTACGTGATCACTGGTCCTGACCGCGGTGACCGTTCGCAGCAGGGAGTCGACGTTTCCGATGCCATCCTTGAGGCCGACCACGGACGGGATGTCCAGGAGGGCCACCGCCGCCGCCGGCGGAAACACCGCACTGGCGCGCTGATAGACAATGACCGGCAGCTCTGCTCCGGCGGTGACGTAGCGGACGTGGTCGAGTAGCCCCTCGGTGGTGGAGGAGACGAGGTACGGCGGGAGCAGGAGCGCGCCGTCGGCTCCGGCAGCCTGGGCCTGGGCGAGCAGCTGCCGCGCGATGGCGGGGCCGCCGCCGACCCCGGCGAACACCGGCACCCGACCAGCGACGGTACGGACGGCTGCGGCCACGACCTCGCGGTGCTCATCCGAGTTCAGCGCCGGAAGCTCACCGGTCCCGCAGGCCACGAACACCGCCGCCGCTCCTGCCGCGACCTGCTGGTCGACGTGTCGGGCGAAAGTGTCGACGTCCACCCCGTCGTCGGGGTCGAACGGGGTGAGGGGGAACGAGAGCAGTCCGGTGAATTCCATCGAGTTGACCGTATCGCCTGCCGGCCGAGTTGTTGGAGGTCTGTCCGGCTAGAGACAGTCGATCTTCGACAGGGTGGCGGTGCGGGCCGGCCGGCTGGAGGGTTGTGGGAGGTTGGGGTACCTAGAAGCCGCGCGACCTCCAACAACTGCCCTCGTCCAGATCGCGCGGCAGCCGCCTCAGCTCTGGCGGGCAGCGTTCGCGGCGGCGACGTGGCAGGCGGCGGCATGTCCCGGCCGGAGGTCGTCGAGCCCCGGCGTCACCGAGCCGCACACGTCGATCGCCACCGGGCACCGTGGTTGGAACCGGCACCCCGGCGACGGGTCCACGACTTTCGGCGGCTCGCCGTAGTCGGTTTCCTCGCCGTCCCCGCCGCCAGCGACGTCCGGCGACAGCTCACCCTCACCCGGCGCGCGAGGGTCGGGCGCGGCCGACAACAGCAGCTGGGTGTAAGGGTGCTGTGGGTCGCCGAGCACTTCCTCGGTCGGGCCGGTCTCCACGACATGCCCGGCGTACATCACCATCATTCGGTCGGCAACATAGCGCGCGCTGGCCAGGTCGTGGGTGATGTACAGGAACGAGACGCCTTCCTGCTCGCGCAGCCGCGCCATCAGGTTGAGCAGGCCGACCCGGATCGACACGTCCAGCATCGACACCGGTTCGTCGGCGAGGATGACGTCGGGCCGG
Source organism: uncultured Actinomycetota bacterium (assembly GCA_963720325.1). Lineage (GTDB taxonomy): Bacteria > Actinomycetota > Actinomycetes > Propionibacteriales > Actinopolymorphaceae > Thermasporomyces. Next base: position 1,070,805 of record CAVRFE010000002.1, read on the forward strand.
CAGGCTAGCGCGGCCGCGAACCCGACCCGCTGCCGCTGCCCGCCGCTGAGCTCGTACGGGAACTTCTGCATCACCTCGGCGGCCGGAGTGAGTCCGACCTGCTCGAGCAGCCGCTCCGCCTCCTCCCGACGCGCCGTCCGGGACAGCTCCGTCCGGTGCAGCTTGAGCGAACGCAGGATTCCGTGGGACACCGGATAGACCGGACTCAGCGAGCTGTACGGGTCCTGGAACACCATCTGCACCCGGCGGCGGTAGTCGAGCTTCTGCCGCCGCGAGCGCAGCCCAGCGACCGGCCGACCGCGGTGGGAGATCTCACCGGCAGTGACGGGATAGAGCAGGGCGAGCAGCCGCGCGACCGTGCTCTTGCCACTCCCGCTCTCGCCGACGAGGGCGACGATCTCGCGTTCGCCGATGGTCAGGTCGACGCCGTCGACGGCATGCAGCGTCTGGCGTCCGAAGGTGCCGCCCACCCTGAAGTGACGGGTCAGGCCGCTCGCCTCCAGCACGGGTACGCCGGTCATCGGTTCTCCCCCTGCCCGGCCGACGACGAGCCGACGACGCCGACGACGCCGACGACGCCGCGGATCCGGCTGGTCCCGCCCCGGCGACGCCCGGTGCATAGAGGTGGCAGCGGACCAGCTCGGTCTGTCCGACCTGCAGGGTGTCGGGAGCCTCGACGCAGACGTCCATCACGTGCGGGCAGCGCGGTCGGAACCGACACCCGGCGGGCGGCCGGCGCAGGTCGGGCGGAGCGCCCGGGATCCCGGTCAGCTCCCGGCGCGGACCGCGCAGCGACGGGAACGCCTGCAGCAGGCCGACGCTGTAGGGATGTCGCGGCTCGCGGAACAACTCGGCGGTCGGACCGAACTCGACGAACTGGCCGGCGTACATGATCGCGAGCCGGTCGGAGAAGTGGCTCACCAGCGACAGGTCGTGGGTGACGAACAGGACCGCGAACCCGAACTCGCGCTGGAGCTGCTTCACCCGCAGCAGCAGGGACCGCTGCGCCACCACGTCGAGCGCCGACGTCGGCTCGTCCATGATCACCAGGTCGGGACGGAAGACCAGCGCCATGGCGATCATCGCGCGTTGCCGCATGCCGCCGGACAGCTGGTGCGGGTAGCTGGTGAGGTGGATCGGGTCGATACCCACCAACCGCAGCACCTCGGCAGCCCGCGCCCGCATGGTCTCGCGGGGCATGTCCTCGTGCGCGGCCATCGCATCGTGAAGCTGGGCCTCGATGCTCAGCACCGGGTTCAGCGCGTTCATCGCCGACTGCATGACGACGGAGTAGTTGCGCCACCGGATGTGGCGGAGCTCGCTCTCGGTCAGGTCGACCATGTTGACGCCGTTGAACTCGACGGAGCCGGACACGATGGCCGCCGGCGGGCTGAGCAGCCGGGCGATCGCGAAGAGCAACGTCGACTTGCCACAGCCGGATTCCCCGACGATGCCGACGAACTCTCCGCGGCCGACCCGCAGGCTGACTCCGTCGACGGCACGGACCGCCTCGTCGCCGGTGCCGTAGTCGACGACCAGTGAGTCGACGTCGAGCAGGAGTTCGGTCACGATTTCTGCGACCTCCGCTGCCGTCGCGGCGGGCGTAGGGCGGGGTTGCTCACTTCGTCGAACGCGTAGTTGATCAGGGAGAAACTCGCGCCCAGCAAGGCGATGCACAGGCCCGGCGCGAGATCCCAGAGCGGGATGCCCGCCTGTAGAGCCTCGTTGTTCTCCGCCCAGTGCATCATGCTGCCCCAGCTGATGGACGAGATGTCGCCCAGCCCGATGAACTGCAGGCCGGCGACCGCGAGCACGCCGTAGACCGCCGCGCCGAGGAAGTTGGCGACGAGCAGGCCGGACATCGTGGGCAGGATCTCGCACACGATCGTGTACGTCGTGCGCTCGCCCCGGACGCGGGCCGCCTCGAGAAACTCCCTGTTCCGCAGGGAAAGCGCCTGCGCGCGGAACTGCCGGGCACCGTAGGCCCAACTCGTCACCGCGATCACCGCCACCATCACCATCACGCCACTGCGCCGGATGTACGACGAGATGACGATGAGCAGCGGGAGGCCAGGTACGACCAGGAAGATGTCGGTCACCAGGGACAGCACGTGGTCCGCGACGTTGCCGATGTAGGCGGCGGCGACTCCGACGAGTGCCGACACGACGGTGGCCACACCGCCGACCAGGAACGCGATCAGCAGCGACTGCCGGGTACCGTAGATCACCTGGGCGAGGATGTCCTGGCCGTACGACGTCGTGCCCAACCAGTGCGCACCGCTCGGACCCTCGCCCCGACCGTAGTCGGTGGCGTGCGGGTCGTACCTCGCGATCAGCGGAGCGAGCACGGCGACGGCGACGAAGCCGGCGAGCATCGCCGAACCCACCAGCGCCTTGGGGTTACGGGCGATCGCGACGAGCAGGTTGGCGACGGCACCGCGGTGCTGCCGCCCGCCCGACGGCGGTGCGGCCGCCTCGGCAGCCGTGTCCAGGCCGGCCACGGTCATCGTCAGGCCTTCCCTCGGGTACGCGGGTCGAGCACGTACGTCACGCCGTCGGCGACCAGGACGGCGACCAGTGTGGCGGCGGTGATCAGCAGGAACAGCGCCTGCATCAGGGGATAGTCCTGACCGGTCACTGCCTGCACCAACAGGTAACCGACACCCGGATAGGTGAAGACGAGCTCGACCAGCAGAGCGCCGCTGATCACGAAGCCGAGCGACATCGCGAAGCCGGTGAGGTTGGGCAGGATCGCGTTGCGGCTGGCGTACTGAAGCATGATCCGCCCGGACGGGAGCCCCTTCGCCCGTGCCATCTTCACGTAGTCCTCGTTGAGTACGCCGATCATCGTGTTGCGCATGGTGAGTATCCATCCGCCGATGGACGTCAGCACGATCACCGTCGCCGGGAGAATCGCGTGGGCGATGATCTGGCTGATCGTCGCCCAGGAGAAGGTCAGCTCGCCCATGGTGATGTCGTAGCCGAATCCGATCGGCGCCCAGCCGAGGATGACGCCGAACAGGTAGAGGAACAGCAGCCCGACCCAGAAGAACGGCAGCGCGCCCACCACGATGAACACCGGCGGCAGCACGCTGTCGAGGGCTCCGCCGCGTCGCCAGGCCGCCGTCGCTCCGAGCAGCGTGCCCAACAGGAACGCGATGATCGTCGTTACACCCACCAGGCCGAGCGTCCACGGGATCGCGATGGAGATCACCGTGGTCACGTTGTCGGGGAAGTAGGTGATGGACGAGCCGAAGTCGAAGCGGAACACCTGTCCCCAGTAGTCGATGTACTGCTTCCACAGCGGGTCGCTGGTGTTGAGCCCGAGCATCACCTCCAGCGAGTGCCGGCGGGAACCGGTGATCTGGCCCTTCATCCGGGCCATCATCTGCTGGATGGGGTCACCGGGCATCAGTCTGGGCAGCAGGAAGTTGATGCTCACCGCCGCCCAGAACGTGACGACGAAGAACTCCAGCCGACGGATCAGTCGCGGCATGCCCGGTGTCCCTGGTTTCCCCGGTGTCCCTGGTGTCTCATCTCCTTGTCGTTGCCCGCTACTTCTCGACCGGTTCCAACTCGAGCAGGACGACGCCCCAGTCGGGGGCGGCGTACGGTGCCGGGTTGGCGTACGGGTTGTCCTTGGTGGGCCAGTTGGTAAACCGCGTCGTGTCGGTCTGGGACCAGGCCACGCCTTCGGTCACCGGCACGACCGGCACCTCTTCGAGCATGATCTGCTGCAGCTGCCGGACGACGTCCTTCTGCTCGCCTTCGTCCAGGAGCGTGTCGTACTTGCGGATCAGCTCGTCGGTCGCCTTGTCCTTCCACCGCGTGTAGTTGCGGCTGGTGTCGGTACCGACCGGCTTGGCGTACGCGCCGTACAACACGTCACGCATTTCGTAGTAAGGCGTCGGTCCGGCGTTGGCGTTCATGTAGGCGAGCTCGAACTGTCCCTGGCTCAGCCGGCGGTTGTACTCGTTGCCGTTCAGGTTGAGGGTGTCGAGTTCGATGCCGGCCTTGGCGAAGCTGGACTTGAGCACCTGCACGGCCGCCACCCAGTCGGTGAAGCCGCCGTTGTTGATGATGCTGAGCTTGAACGGCTTGCCTTCAGGCGTCTGGATCTTCCCGTCGGCGCCCTTGGTGAAGCCGGCGGCCTGCAGCCTCTGGGCGACCTTCGCCGGATCGAAGCTGTAGCCGTACTTCATCGCCTCGGCCTCGTCGTACCAGTCCTGGAAGGTGGGTACGGCGATGCCGGCCTGGTTGGCTGGCGGCTGGTAGCCGTACATCGCGTCCTTGGAGACCTTGTCCCTGTCGACCGCGAACGACAGCGCCTGGCGGACCCGCTTGTCCGACAGCGGGGCCTTGGCAGCGTTGATGCCGATGTAGACGTTGCTGCCCGGCGGGTACCAGTACTTGCGGTGCTCCTTGTCCTTGTTCACCCAGTAGCTGTCGATGTTCGGGATGAACTGACCGCCCCAGTCGCCCTTGCCCTGGGAGAGGTAGAGGTTGGCCGGCTGGTTGTCGACGAACGCCGGGTAGAGCACCTTGTCGACCTTCGGCTTGCCCTTCTGCCAGTACGCGTCGCTCTTGGCGTAGGTGATCGCCTGCGGGGTGCACGATCCCACCGTGTAGGGGCCGGTGCCGACGGGCTTCTTGACGGCCGCCTTCACCGGATCCTCGATGGTCTTCCAGACATGCTCGGGCAGGATCCAGGTCTGGCCGGCGATGTAGAAGAACGACGACGTGGACACGCGCTTGAAGGTGAACGTGACCTGGGTGTCGCTGTCGGCCTTGACCGACTCGAGTACGCCCTCGCCCCACAGTGCGTAGGTGTCGAGTGCCTCGTTGTCCTTGCCCAGGTTGAACGTGTAGGCGACGTCCTTGGCGGTGAACGGCTTGCCGTCCGACCACTTCACGCCCTCCCGCGTCGTGTAGGTCAGGGTCTTGCCGTCGTCGCTCCACTCGTACTTCGTGCCGAGCCAGGGCTTCTCCTTGCCCGTCAGCGTGTTGATGTACGTGAGCGGTTCCCAGATCACGCCGGCCGCCTGCCCCGGCGAGGGCGCGAAGGGGTTGAAGTTGCAGGTCCACAGCGCGCCGGAGGCGTTGACGATCGCGAGGGTGCTCCCGCCGGAGCCCTCCGATCCCCCTTGGTCGCCGCCGCAGGCCGTCGCGGCCAGGACCAGGCCGAAGACACCGGCGAGCATGCGTACCAGTGGCGATCGTGTCATCGTCCTCACCCTCTTGTCGCACCCGTGGATCTGTCGAGACTGCCGTCCCGTCCGGGTAGATAGCAAGACGTCTTTAGGTAAAACTCTTGCGAAAATCCTCGACCGGATCCGGCCCGACAGGAGAACCTGGCCCCATGAAGGGACGCGATACGGCGACGCCCGCGTTGCTGCGGCGGATCAACGCCGGCGTGATCCTGCAGACCTTGCGCGGGTGCGAGGAGATGAGCGTCAGCGAGCTGGCCGCCTCGACCGAGCTGTCCCGTCCCACCGCGGACGCGGCGATGGTCGATCTGGTCCGGCTCGGGCTCGCGGTGGAGGTCGACGGCGACGCGGCGGAGGCGTCGCAGCGCCGGCGCGGCCGGCCCGCGCGCCGGTTCAGGTTCCGGGCCGATGCCGGCCATGTGCTCGGCGTCGACATCGGCGAGGAGGACGTCCATGTCGCCGTCGCCAACCTGGGCGGCGAGATCGTCGCGGAGCGCGCTCGTACGGTAGCGCTGGACTCCTCGAGGCGTCGCCGGCTCACCGCGGTCCGTGCCGCCGTCCGGTCCGCGTTGTCGGCCGTGCCCACCCGGTCCCAGGCGCTCCTGGTCGCCACGGCCGCCTCGCCCGGCATCATCGACCCGGAGTCGGGCCGGGTCAGCTTCTGCACGGCGATGCCGGACTGGTCCGACTTCGACCTGGCCGAGCCGCTGCGGGCGTGGCTCGGCTGTCCCGTCCTCGTCGAGAACGACGCCAACCTCGCGGCCGTGGGTGAGACCTGGTGCGGCGTCGCGCGGGAGTGCAGCAACGTCGTGTTCTTCCTCCTCGGGTCCCGGATCGGTGCCGGGCTGCTGGTCGACGGCCGCCTGGTCCGAGGCCATGGCGGCGGCGCTGGAGAACTCGGGTTCCTCGACCTGTGGGAGGAGTCCCGGACCGTCCGGGGCGACCTCGCGCGGGAGAGCGCCGACCTCGTCGCCGATCTCGTCGGCTGGGGTGGACGGCTACCGAGCCGGTCGAGCCTGCGGCAGCCCGACGACGACGCCAGCCTCTCCTGGGGTGTCGAGATCCGTCCGGTGATCGAGTCAGCCGTGGCCGGCGACCGTTCGGCGCGGGACGCACTCGAACGGTTCGTCGCGAGTGCGGGCTTCGGGCTCGTCACGATGTCGTTCCTGCTCAGTCCCCAGCTCATCGTGGTCGGCGGTGGCACGGCCGCCGACGAGATGCTCATCGAGCCCCTGCGAGCGATCCTGGACCGGCTCGTCCGTGGCAAGGGCGCGCTGCCGTCGCGGTTGGAGGCGTCGACCCTCGGCACCCGCGCAGTCGTCCTCGGGGCAGTCAGGCACGCGTTGGAGCACGTCGACTCGCGGTTGCTGGAGAGCTTCTACGCCACCGAGGGGCAGGGGAGTCCGCTGGGTACGGCGCGACTCTGACCGGGTGCGGGCCGGCGCCCCGGACGCCAGGCCCTGCGTGCCGGGTTCGTGCGTTCGCCTGCGGGAGCGGTCGGTGCGGTGCCACTGTCGGACCCTGACGCAGGGATGTGTCGCACAGCCGAGGCCGGCCGCCGACGTCATCCGCGGATTCTGCCGACGACAGTCGCTGACGACATCGAAGGAGCATCACCATGACCAACGCGCCGGGCACCCCAAGCTGGGTGGATCTCGCCTCACCCGACCTGGAGGCCGCACGGAAGTTCTATGCGGAGTTGTTCGGCTGGGAGAGCAGCGTGGCGTCCGAGCCGGAGGCCGGCGGCTACACCATCTTCACCCTGAACGGTAAGGCGGTCGCAGGCGCCGGTCCGATCATGGACTCGGCACAGCCTCCGGTCTGGACGACCTACGTCGCCACCGACGACGCCGACGCGGTCGCGGCACGGGTCGACAAGGCCGGCGGCAAGTTGCTGGTCGCGCCGATGGACGTGATGAAGTACGGGCGGATGGCGATCTTCGCCGACCAGGCAGGTGCGGTCTTCGCGGTGTGGCAGGCAAACGAGATGGGCGGCGGCGAGGTCTTCAACGTCCCCGGCGCCCTCAGCTGGAACGAGCTGACCACGCGCGACGCGGAGGGTTCGAAGGATTTCTACCCCGCGGTGTTCGGTTGGACGCCGAAGGACACCGACATGGGTGACATGGGCACCTACACGGAGTGGATGCTGGGCTCGAAGAGCATCGGCGGGATGATGCCGATGGTCGGGGACATGTGGCCCGCCGAGATCCCGTCGCACTGGATGGTCTACTTCGCCGTCGCCGATACCGATGCGGCCGCCGCCAAGGTCACCGAGTTGGGCGGCTCGGTTCCGGTGTCACCTACCGACATCCCGCCCGGCAGGTTCGCGGTTGTCGCCGACCCGCACGGGGCGCACTTTTCGATCATCAAGCCCAACCCCAACCCGACCAGCTGAGGCGGTCGCACGCGGCAGGGTCACGTCGACGATCGTCGAGGCGTCCGGTCCGGTCCCGTTGTCGTCGGACTGGAGGACGACCCTGGACACCTCGACGGTCTTCGCGATGTCGTACACGATGATGCCGCGAGTGGTGGCTTCAGGGTTGATCGCCATCTGGTAGTCGAACCCGCGTACGTCCTCGGGCACGACCTCCCGTCCGGTGGTGTCCACCATCCGGTGGTGGCGGGTGCCGAACCGCGTCGCTGTCAGACCGACGTTGCGCGCGAAGACGTGCACGAGGACGAACTGGCCGTTCCGCGATCGGGCCGTGGCGCCGACCCCGGTGCGGTAGGTCGTCAGGTCCGTCCTCACCATGGTCACCCTCAACTCGAACGACCCGTTGCGAAACGTCTCACCGATCCGTACGACGACGGGCGGGCGGGCTCGCTCGGTCGCCGCCGCCGGAGGCGAGGCTGCCGGGCCTGGTTCGCCCGGGCTCGTACATCCCGCCGCGACCAGGATGGGGACGCAGGCGAGCGCGGCGATCACGACCGCCCACCGCGGGACGCGGAACAGCGCTGGCCTGGGCCGGCGTGCTGGTACGACGTCGCCCTGGCCCGTCGGGTCGGACCGGACCGGTCCGACATCGCGTCTCGGCGTTTGGCCTCTGGTCAGCATGGATTCCCCCTCCCGCAGCCTTTCACGGCTCGCGGTCGGGGGATCCGCGTTTCTTCGGTCCGGCAGCGCAGCGGTGCCCAGCTCGTGGGCGAGTGCCGAGCGGGCCCGGTCAGCGCCGGGTCGTGAAGTACTGCTCGGGATTGGACGGGCCCGGCTCGGGGTAGTCCGACTCGATCATCATGGTCGTCGGCACATTGTGAAAGTCCGTTCTCCGGATGCCGTATCCCTTGGGTGGCAGGGAGATCCCGATCGCGTAGAACTGTTCGCGCGCCATCGAGACCACCTCGCGGAGCAGCCGGTCCTGTTCCTCCGGGTCACCGGCCGCGGCCATCTGGTCGTACAACCGCATCTGCTCGCGCACCGGGGCCGGCGGTTCCTCGCCTTCTGCTCCCTTGGACTGGTACCACGCGGCCCACGGGATGGCGAAGTTCGACTCGTCGCGATAGGGCATGTAGTACCTGGGCTCCAGTCGCGGATCCATTCCGCCGACGTCACCCTGCCAGACCACGGCGTCGTGCAGATTGGCTTCCTTGCGTTCGTACAGCAGTTCGGAGTTCTCCGACTTGACGCTGACGTCGATCCCGACCGCCCGCCAGTAGGTCCGCACCATGTCCATCACCGCGGCCCAGGCGAATCCGTAGTCCCGGGTGGCGAACTCCACGACGAACCGGATCGTGGCGCCGTCGGGCCCGACCCGCATGCCCTTGCCGTCGCGTTCGGCATAGCCCGCCTTGTCGAGGTGGCGGTTTGCCTGGTCGACGTCGTACTCGATGTACTGCCGCGCGAGTGTCTCGTCGTAGAACGCCGACTCCGGGCGCGGCGCGGCCTGGTAGGGCTCACCCTGGCGCTGGTAGGCGGCGACGATGATCTCCTCGCGGTTGATGGCGTAGGAGAGACCGACGCGGAAGTCGCGGTTGCGGAAGACCTCCCGCAGGACCGGGTCCTTGTGACAGAGGTTCAGCGAGATGATCGTGGTGTTCATGTTGGCCGAAGCCATGTCGAAGAACTCGTAGCCGCCCTTGTCGCGACCCCGAGCCAGCACCGGCTTGTTCTGCAGGGAGTTGATGGTGCGGGTCTGCATGTCGACCTCACCCGCGGCGACCTTGAGCAGCATGACCTCGGGGTCGGTGATGAGTTCGTTGACAAACCTGTCGATGTACGGCAGTTGGCTGCCGTCGGGGTCGACCTTCCAGTAGTACGGGTTGCGTTCGGCGACCACCCGGTTGCCCGACCCGACGGGCTGGGTGATCATCCACGCGTTCAGGGTGGGCAGGTCCGGGTTGGCCCAGCTGTCGCGCTTGGCGTCGAAGAGTTGCAGCCAGTCGTCTGCGCCTTCGTCCTTCACGACCTGGTCGACGTCGTCGGCGAAGTCGGCATGGAACTTCGACAGGTAGTGCCTGGGGTGCACGACGAAGTTGAAACCATAGGCCTTGGTGGCCATCCGCTGCGCGAACAACGCGTTGGGGGAGGGGAACGTCAACCGCACGGCGAAGTCGTCGATCCTCGCCATCGTCGCCGGCCCGTCAGCGCTGGTGTAGGCAGCCGGGAGTACGGGCGTGATGTCCTTGTGCCGCAGCACGTCGTTGTAGGCGAAGAGAACGTCGTCGGCGTCGAACGGCTCGCCGTCGGACCAGCGGGTGTTCTCCCGGAACCGGAAGACGTACTCGGTGGCGTCGGCGTTGACCTCGAACGACTCGGCGACGCCAGGTACCACCTGGTCGCGGCTGAACGTCCGGGCATCGGTACGCCAGCGCAGCACCGGGTCGTAGCCCACCGTGCGATCCAGCCACGAGGTGTCGTCCGGTCCGAGCATGGCCGCCCGCCAGGTGCCGCCGTAGCTGCCGATCCGCTCCGCGGGCTCCACCACGAGCGGTGACTTCGGCAGCCGCTGGGTAACGGGCGGGAGATCACCGGCCTTGACCTTCTCGGCCAGCGACGGGGCTTCCTTGCCCTTGGCCCGGGGCGGTGCCGACGCGCCCTTCTGCGAGCGCGGATCTGTCGACAGCAGGTCGCATCCCGCCGCGGCCAGCAACGCTGTCACCGACAGCGCACCGATCTGCAGCACCCGACGCCTGGACAGCCCACCGAGCGCTCGGTCGCCTTGCCACATGGTCGCTCCTCTCGTCGAGGGCTGAACCGCATCGCCGGCGCCCGCGTGGCGCCTTGGAGATCCGCGCATGTCTGGCGGAGAAGGTGCACAGCCGGCCGGAGATCGTCGCAATTTAACGTTTTACCGCTCGAGCGACAAGGGGTTGTACCGACCGTTCGAGGCGAATCCAGGACGTGGGGAAGACCGCACGGCGTGGTCGGTCCATGTCGGTCGCAGGCGCGGCACGCGCCGGTTCCGGCGGGCGTACTAAATCGTTAGACTCAACGACCTCGCCAGGTGAGGAGGAGGATTGGACGGCGCGAAGGTCAGCCTGCGCGACGTCGCCCGCCGTGCCGGCGTCTCGCCGAGCACCGTGTCGAACGTCCTCAACGGCCGGGTCGGCCGGATGCGGCCGGACACCAGCGAGCGGGTACGCCGGGCGGTGCGCGAACTCGGCTATGCGCCCAACCAGCTCGCCCGCCAGTTCCGTACCGGCCAGGTCCGCACGATCGGGCTGATCGTCCCGTCGGTGGCCAATCCCTTCTGGGGTTTCGTGGCGCTACGGGTGGAGCAGGCCGCGAACGAACGCGGATACCAAGTCTTGCTGTGCAACTCAGAACGCGATCCCGCTCGGGAGGCGCGCTATGCCGAGACGCTGCTCGACTCCGGCGTACGCGGACTGATCTTCGGCTCGTCGCCGTTGTCGTTCGACCACCTCGCACCGCTGGCGGCCCGGGGTCTGCAGGTGGTCGCGTTCGACCGGTCCCCGGCCGGACCGCAGACCGGCGACGCACCGGGCCCGCACGTCGTCGGAAGTGTCGAGATCGACAACGTCCTCGCGGCGCGGCTGGCGATCTCGCATCTCACCGGGCTGGGACACCGCCGGATCGGGTTTCTGTCCGGTCCGATTCGCACGGTCAGCCGTCGGGAGCGGCTCGCGGGTTACCAGCAGGCGCTGGACGAGGCCGGCATCGAGCCCGACCCGACGCTGGTGTGGGAGGGCGCCTCGGTGACGACGTTCGGTGACGCCGAAGGCGCCGAGCTCGGCCGGTCGGGGGCGCAACATCTGCTGAGCCGGCCCGCGTCGTCCCGGCCGACGGCACTCTTCACGATCAACGACATGTACGCCATCGGCGCCTACGCCGGCGCACGCGATCTCGGGCTGCAGGTGCCGACCGACGTGTCGGTGCTGGGGTTCGACGACCTGCCGGTGCTGGCGGAGGTAGCCTCGCCGCCGCTGACAACGGTCCGCCAGCCGGTGCAGGAGATGATGCGCGTCGCGACCGAACGGCTGATCGCGCGGCTCGAGGGCCGGCTGGCCGGACCGCCCGAACACACCACGGCGACGCCGGAGCTCGTCGTACGCCGGTCGACGGCGCCGCCGGCCGCCACCTGAAAAACCCGCAGCCTGAGAGGAAGGTGAGACGTCCGTGGGACAGGTCAGCATCGCCCTGGTGGGCCTGGGAGCGATGACCCAGCGCGTGCATCTGCCGTCGCTCGCGTCGATGCCGGACGTACGCCTCGCCGGAGTATGTGACCTCGACACCGAACGGATGGCGACGGTCGCCGACCACTACGGCATCGAGCGGCGCTTCACCGACTACCGCGCGATGGTCGAGGAGCTCGCCCCCGACGGCGTCTATGCGGTTGGCCAGCCGCACCTGATGTACGACGTGTGGGTCTGGTGCCTGCAGCAGGGCCTGAACCTGTTCATCGAGAAGCCGCTCGGACTCAGCTGGCACCAGGCGCAGATGCTGACCCACCTCGCCGCCGAGCACGGCGTGATCACCCAGGTGGGACACCAGCGCCGGACCTCTCCGCTGCTGGTGGCGATGCGGGAGGCCTGCCTGGCGCGCGGGCCGATCGTCCATGCGGTGTGCGAGTTCTACAAGTGCGACCGCCGGCCATTCGTGACCGCGCGGGACCGGATGCTCGACGACGGCGTACACGCGATCGACACGCTCCGCTGGATCTGTGGCGGCGAGGTGGTCGGAGTCGAGAGCCATGCTCGCCGCGTCGGCGTACCCGACCTCAACTGGGTCACCGCCACCCTCCAGTTCGACAATGCGGCGACCGGCATCCTGATCGCCAACTGGGCGAGTGGGCGCCGGATCTTCCGGGTGGAGATGCACGGCCACGGGATCGCCTGCGACGCCGACCCGGAGGGAGAGGGCCGGTTGTACGCCGACAACGATGTGGCGGGGGTGGCGTACGAGACGCGCGAGGTGGCCGGCAGCGACGAGTTCCATGTGTTCGGGGGATTCGCGGCCAAGAGCCGGGAGTTCGTCGAGTCGATCCGAGCGGGGGAGGAACGGACCAGCTCGCCGTTTCGCGACGCCGCCAAGACCATGCAGGTCGCGGAGACGATCCTCGCGCAGGCGCTGTTGCGCGGCGAGTAGCGCAGGTTGCGGTCGCCGGCGACCGACCTGCCGGCTAGTCCTTACGTCCGGTCGCGGCGATCGAAAGGCCCAGGCCGACCATGCACAGCCCGCCGACTCCGCCGACCAGCTCGGTCCGCTGCGGCGACCGGGCAAACCAGGCTCGAGCCGCGCTGGCCGCGACGGCCCACACGCTGTCGCACGCGATCGCGATGGCGAACGACGCCAGACTCAACACGATCATCTGCACCTGCACGTGTCCGGCGGCCCGGTCGACGAACGGCGGCAGCAACGCGGCAAAGAGGATGAAGGCCTTCGGGTTGGTGATCCCGACGACGAAACCCTCGCCGACGGCCCGCAGCTCGCTACGTGGCGGCGCCTCCCCGACGATCTCGTGCAGCACGGAGCGGCGCCGGCGAATCGCCTGGATGCCCAACCACACAAGGTAGGCCGCACCGCCGTACTTCAGCACCATGAAGGCGAAGGCCGAACGTTCCACGATCGCACCGACCCCGAGCGCCACGCATACCGCGACAGCCCAGACACCCGCCGCGTTGCCGACCACCGACGCCAGGGCCGTCCGCCGGCCGTGGGCCAACGCGCGTCCGATCACGAACATCACACTCGGCCCTGGGATCACGACGACCACGAAGGACACCAGCGCGAAGGCCGCCACCTGATGGAAGGTCACCATGGTCGGACGCTACCTCGCCTCAGGCGTCCGGCGTCTGGATGGTGAGTGCGGCGTCGAGCCACGTACGGTCCCAGGTGCCGGCGGCGATGGCCGCGCGTTCCTGCTCCTCGCCGGCCTGCTTGTGTTCGGCGGCGGCGATGATCTGCTCGGCGATGGCGCGGGGTATCACCGCGACGCCGTCCTCGTCAGCCAGCACCAGGTCTGCGTTGTGGACGGGTAGTCCCGCGATCGCGACCGTTCCGCGGATCTCGCCGGGGCCGTCCTTGTACGGGCCGAGGTGGCAGACGCCTGCCGCAAGGACGGGAGGAGCGAGCTCGTTGAGCTCGGAGACGTCGCGTACGGCGCCGTCGATCACCATCGCGGCGATGCCCTTGGTGGCTGCGTAGTAGCCCAGCAGCCCGCCAATGATGGCTCGATCCGTACCGCCGCCGGCCGCGACCACGAGCACCTCGCCCGGTCGCGCGAGGTCGATCGCCTTGTGGACGACCAGGTTGTCGCCGGGGCGGGTCCGCACCGTGAGTGCGGGGCCGGCCACGACCCGACCGGCGGCAAGCCCGGCCACCGGCAGGATCCCGGGCGCACCGCCCGTGCGTCCGAACCCGTCGGACACCAGCGAGGTCGACAGCCGCTCCAGGCGTTCGACCAGTTCGGCGGACGGGGCGGGTGCTGCGGGGTGCACGACGCAGGGGACGGGCATGCCTACTCCAAGGGGTCGGTCCGGGGTCCGCGCTCGATTCTCCGCCGAGTGTGTCAGCGGAGCGAGTGTCCCCAGCAAACGCGGACGCAGCCGGTCGCCGCCGGTTGCCGCCGGTCGCGGCCGGTACCGGTGGAGGTCAGCCGCGTCACAGCCACTGGGTGATCAGGTCCGGTACGAAGTACCAGGTCAGGAGCAGGACGAGCAGCAGGGCCATGATGACGACGCCGACGACGGCGAGCCATCTCGCTGCGCTCATGGCACCCCTCCGTTCCGAGCAGACCGTCTCGGTTCCAGCTGACGCCGGTTGGTGAGCCTCGCCGGCAGCGTCCGCGGGACGCTCGCCACGCACGACCCCAGCTGTGAACGATAGTGGCGATCCCGTGGTTCTGAGTGACAGAAATCTGCTCACCACCGATGTCTTGACAATCTGACAATGAGCGCTTTACTAACTGCCATGTTTGTCGACCAGAGAAGAGAAGTTTTGAAACGTTTGGCGCAAGGCAAGCTCTCGCCGGAAGAGGCGGAGCACCATCTGGCCGCACTCGACGCACGGGAGCCATCCGCCCGGGAGCCCGAGGACGTGGCCGACATCCACACCCGCCCCCTCGACACCACTCCCATCGAAACGACACCCATCGAAACGACACCCATCGAAGCGGCCAGCCTCGAAACGACAGGGCGCGGCGAGTCCGGCGCGGGCGACCGTGGTGCCGTGGGCACGGTCGTGGCGAAGCTCTCCGGCCCCGGCCAGATCGAGCTCGCCGGCGACGACACCACCCGCGACACCCGGATCGACGGTCCGCACAGCTGTTCGGTGCACGAGTCCGGCGAGGTGACCGAGGTGGCCGGCGACGTGGGCGAGGACGCGCTGGTCGTCTTTCCGGCGCAGGCACATCTCGACGTCGAGGCCAACAGTGCCGAGGCACTCGTACGCGGTGTCAGGGGCACCTTGCGCGCGCTGTTCAACGTCGGCCACGCCCGCGTCGAAGGCGTCCTGACCTACGGCGAGTCGGAGATCGAGGCGAACGTCGGCGTTCTCGACATCGCCCTCCAGCGCGACTCCGACGTACGGGTGGCCGTCAGGTGCGCGGCGCACATCGACGCCTCGGGCCTGCGCAAGGTCGGGCGTGGTGAGTGGGCGGTCGGCGCGGGTGCCGGCACGCTGCAGATCACCGGGACGCCGGGCTCCGTCTCCTTGCGGGTCGAGTGACTGGGCCGGAAGCGAAGAGATGGGCGACAGACAGTACGCGGCGCCAAGCAGCTGCCCCACCTGCCAGGGACCGCTGGCCGTCTCTGGGCTGCACTGCGACCGGTGCGACACAGAGGTACGAGGGCACTTCCGCCACTGCGAGTTCTGTGCGCTGGACGACTCCCAGCGCCAACTGCTGCGGGTCTTCCTCGCCGCCCGGGGCAACACGAAGGAGCTCGAACGCCATCTCGGCGTCAGCTACCCGACGGCCCGGGCGCGTCTGGAGGACCTGCTCGCGGCACTCAGCGTCACGCCCCGGCCCGCCGACCGGCCCCTCGACCGCAGGCAGGTGCTCGACGCGGTAGCCCGCGGCGAGCTCGACGTGGACGCAGCCATGAGCGAGCTCGGCCAGCGCTCGAACAGGTAGTCGCGGAGGAGTTTCACACCGCCGATGGGGCCCATTCCCCGGCCGTGACGAGGGCGCCACGGCGGAGGGCGGTGGCGCCCTCCTTGGCCGCCGCCCGGTGGCCGCCGGGGACGGTCTCGAGTTGCTCGAGCAGTTCGGCCACCTGCCGGATCTCGCGGATGAGGTCGCCGACGGGCACCCCGCTGCCCGCGAGCGCAGCGTCGAGGGGAGCCCCGTCCACCCACCGGTACACCGGCACGCCGAGTGCGGCTTCGGGGTGTGGCGTGAGCGGCAGACCCTCCGCCACCTCGTCGGCGTGCACCGAGCGGGCACACGCGCGCACCGCCTCCCAACGCCGGGACAGCTCCGGCGTCGCGATGCCGGTGGAACGCGGACCGCCGAGCCGAGTTCGTACGGTGAACCAGGACGCCGCGGAGGCCAGGGACGCAGGGTCGAGCTCGTCCAGAACTCCCGTCACCAGGCATTCGGCGAGCAGCAGACCGGCCGGGTGGAAGAGACGACGTACGACATCACCCGAGGTCGTCAAGGTCCAGTTGACGACGTGACCGCGACGCTCGAGGAGGCGTACCACCTTGTCCAGTTCGACCCGGCTGGCCGTGGTGGTCTCGGTGAGGAGGGCGTCGAGGTCCGCGATCGCCTTCGTCAGGCGTCGCCGCTCGCGGACTGCGCGGGCTCGATCGTTCGTGGCCGCTCGGGCCCGCCGGTCTGGCCGCGGAGCTGACACCTCGACCGGCGGCAGATCGAGGTGGGAGAGGACATCGGTGGCACGTTTGGCGTGACCCCGCTTGGTCGGCGCCCATGCGGGCAGGTCCACCCGGGTCACCACGACGGGTCGCCCCCGGAGTGAGGTGGGGGTCAGCTGGACCCGGCGCCCATCGTCGCGGATCACCTCCACGCAGGCGGTGCCACGTTTGGACCTAACGCCGAGCACGGCCATCGGCCGGTCGGGTCGGGCGGAGTCGACGACCACGTCGCCTGGCAGGAGTGCTGCGAGTTCGGTGGCCACGAGGTCACGGGTCGAGACCTCGGGGTGCTCGGCCGTTGCGGCTTCCCCGTTCGGTCGCGCTGTCTCAGTTCCAGCTGGCTCAGTTCCAGCTGGCTCCGGTTCATCGTCCGGCCCGAGGTCAGCCAGGTCGTCCCGGCGGGCGGCGAGGTCCGCGCGGTGAAGCGCCGCCTGGCGCAGATCGCACCGGTGCCTGAGCGAGGACTCCACTGCCGTGCGGGCGCGGTCCGGTGAACCCGTGCGGACCAGGTTGGCCGCCATCGCCGGGGTCACCCGGAACGCCGACGTGACCGCGGCCAGATGGCCACCCGCCATGGCGGCGACGCGATGGAACGGTACGTGCGGCGACCACGGCACGACCACGTATCCCGTGTCGTCGATGCCGCGGCGACCGGCCCGACCGGCGAGCTGGGAGAACTCACCGGGATGCAACAGCTCACCGCTGGCCCGAACGACGCGGTCGACCACGACAGTGCGCGCCGGCAGATTGATCCCGAGAGCCAAGGTCTCGGTCGCGAACGCCACCTTCACCAGGCCCTCGGCGAACGCCGCCTCGACCACCTCGCGCTGTACCGGCGCCAGGCCACCGTGGTGGGCGGCCACACCCGCTTCGAGAGCTCGTTGCCAGTCCGCGGCGGCGACGGTGCGCAGCTCGGCGGCGTCGAGTGGCGCGAGATGCTCGCCGATGAGCGACCGGATCCGTACGCGTTCCGCCTCCGAGGTCAGTTGCACGTCGTCGGCTACGCAGTCGGACACAGCCTCGTCGCAGCCGGCGCGGGAGAGCACGAACCAGATCGCCGGTACCAGGTTGCTGGTATGCAGGTGCGCGATCAGGCTGGCCCGGCTCGGTGTCACCGGGCGGTCCCGGTCTCGTTCGCGTAGGCCTTCGCCTCGGGTCACCCGGCGGCCGCCGTCGAGCAGCTCCGCGGTGTTGTTGACCTGGCCGTCCACGTACATCGGCAGCAGCATGGGCGCGGTCCGGCGCAGGTTCCCGACCGCGTAGAGCTGGTTGAGCCGGACCGGTCGTTGGTCCGCGACAACCAGCGTCGTCGGGCCGTGCACTTCGCCGAGCCAGGAGTGCACGAGCTCCACGTCGGGGATGGTGGCCGACAGACAGACGAGGGGTACATGGGCGGGCGTGTGGATCACGACCTCCTCCCACGCGGCGCCGCGTTCGGGATCCTGGAGATAGTGGAACTCGTCGAGGACCACGACGCCCAAGCTGGCAAGGATGCGCGACCCGGATCCCGGACCGGTCCGGTCGTACAGCATCGCCCTGAGCACCTCGGTCGTCACCACCAGCACCGGCGCGCCCGGGTTGACCGTCCGGTCGCCGGTGATGAGGCCCACCTGGTCGGGCCCGAGCCGGCCGGCGAGGTCGCGGTACTTCTGGTTGCTGAGCGCCTTCAACGGCGTGGTGTAGACGGCGGTGACGCCGGCCGCGAGGGTACGCGCGATCGCGTAGTCGGCGACGAGGGTCTTGCCCGCGCCCGTGGGCGCCATGACGAGTACCGACCGTTGCTCCTCGAGGGCGTCCATCGCCTGGAGCTGGAATGTGTCGGGAGAGACACCGAGCGAATCGAGGAACGCTCGGCGCGAAGAGTGCGGCAACCTGGCCTCCGAAGGAGTGGTACGCCGCCGCCTGCGTGGTGCTCAGCTGTTCGCAGGTCTACCCGGTCAGTGGCGGGCAGGTCTCCGACACCTTGGGTCGGACGACGCAGGTGGGGGCGGCGTGGGCATGGTCGTTCTCAGCAGCAGCAACGCGATGCCCCCTTTCCCTGCTTGCTCGTACGGTCGTCTGGTGGGGCCAGCCTGCCCAGGCAGACAGGCGCCGTCAACACGATTGCGACTTCGGGCGTCCCGAAGCGCGTGACGCCTCACGACTCCTCAGGACCTGCGGAAGTCTCGGGGCGGCTGACCGAAGTGTGCGCGGAACCGCCGGGACAGGTGGAACTCGTCGGTGAACCCCAGCGTCCGGGCAATCTCGCGATGCGTCATGTCGGTCAGCCGGAGCAGGGTCGCCGCGGCCTGGAGCCGCCGCCCGTTACGGAACGCCAACGGTGGCTGCCCGACCTCCGCGGTGAAACGGCGGCGGAACGCGTCGTAGGGGAGGCCGACCTCCGCGGCCACCGCACGCATGTCCAGGTTGGCGGTGAGGTCGTCCGCGAGCCGGTCGGCGGCGGCGGCAACGGCCGGGCTCCGGTCGGCGGCGTCCGCGTTGTCGCCGACCGGTTCGGCCGTGTCGACGAGCCAGTCGGCCAGCGCCAGAAGTTGGTGTTCGGCGGCCCGCTGCGAGCGCGGCGTCGCGCGCAGCACGGTCCGCAGCGCCGCCATAGACGGGGCCGGCCGCGGATATCGGGGCCCGGCATCAGCGAGGACGCCGGCACCGGCGAGCGTGTCGAAGAGCGGTCCGGTGAAGACGACGAAGAGTTCGGTCCAGCGTTCGCCCGGCGCGGTTCCGTACCAGTGTGGCCAGCCTGGCGGCACCACCGTGTGTGCGCCGGGGTTGATCGGCTCGTCGCGCCCGTCGGCATCGCGGTAACGGCCTGTTCCGTCGATGACGACGGAGAGGACGTACGCCTGCATGATCCGCAGCGACGATGGCATGACAGGTTCGTCGTCGACGATCTCGCCGGCCAGGACGAGCTGGCCGAGCCGGGTGTGCGGCGCGTCGGACACCGCGATGCGAGCGCGCGGATCCACCCGTCGAACCTAGCGGCAAGGCCGCATCCGCGCCAGAACGTACATGTCCGGCGTCGGGTCCAGCCATTCCGATCGCCTGGTTTGCGGCTTAGCGTCGTGGGCGTACCTAAAGTGCCGACCGCCAGATCAGCCCGTTCACACGCCTGCCTGCGGAGGATCCCATGACCTCGACCGACGCCGCGCTCGGCGCCCTGGTCACCGACGAGATGCGCGAGCAGTACGTCAACGAGGGCTACTTCGTCCTCGAGCGTGCCCTCACCGAGGGCCAACTGGAGCTTTTGCGAGGCGGTGCGCGGTTCTCGATGGACAAGCTCGACGCGGCCTTCGACGCCGGCGGAGTCGACCGGATCGGCATCAATGCCCGCGGAAAGCGCTACTTCAGCGCCATGATCTACAAGGATCTCCCGATACTCCGGGAGTTCCTGTTCAGCGACACGATGGCCCAGATCTGCAAGGCGACGCTGGGCGAGAACGCATACCTGTTCTGGGAGCAGTACGTCATCAAGGCCGCCGACCCCGACACGTCGTTCGCCTGGCACCAGGACTCGGGATACGTACACGAGGACCACGAGCCCTACCTCACCTGCTGGATCGCTCTCAACGACGTCACGGAGGAGAACGGCTCGGTCTATCTTCGCCCGTACTCCCGCTCCGGCATCCGTTCGTACGTCAAGCACATCGAGGACCCCAAGGTCAACGACCGGGTGTGCTACTTCGGCGACGACCCGGGTGTGCCCATGACCGGGCCGGCCGGGACCATCGTGGTGTTCTCCAGCGTCGTGATGCACCGCAGCGGGCCCAACCTCACCGACAATCTGCGCAGGGTCTACCTCGCGCAGTATTCCGGCGAGGTCATCATGAACAAGGACGGCAAGACGCCGTGGGGATCGTTCGAGCAGTTCCTCGACGAAGGCAAGGTCGTCGCAGCACCAGAGCCGCCGAACTGACCTGTACGCGGCGAACTAGCGGCCGGAGGCACCTGAGCCGAGAAGGGCGTTGAGGTAGGTCGCAGCGCCGTCGATGTCATGCGCGGCGGAGATGCTGGGCAGCCACCGGCACCACTCGAACTTCGCCTCTCCATCGGCCACCATGCACCGCACGCTGATCCACACGTCGGACGACTGCGGGTAGCGGACCCGGACCTGCCAACCGTCGGCGCTGTGTTCGAGGACCTCCGCGTCATATCCGTCGGAGGTGAGGCGGTCGCACAGCGTGCGGACGTGGCGCTCCTGAACGTCTCGCTTCTCGGCAAGGCGGCGCTCCGCAGCGGCTTGCAACTCTGCCCATGTCATCGCACACACGCCTCTCCCGACGAGCCCGTGACTCCGGCGGTGGACCCACGGGGGAGAGCGACCGGCCAGGGAGCCGGGCGACACCTCCCTTGCCGGTCGCTCTCGGGCCCGCGAGTGGTCGAGCAGATCGTGAGCACCAAAGGCGACAACCCGCGGGACGAAACCGACCGTAGTAGGCATACCCGACGGGCGACAAGAGTATGCGGTGAGAATTCTCACCGGGATTGTAATGCGCGCATCCTCGCAATTAGGGCACAATTACCCCCCAAATGGTCGCTTGACTAACGAAGTTCGGAGGACTAGCAGCACATGCCCCGCCGACGGCAGCCCACCCTCCGCGAGCGCAGACTCGCCGCTGAGCTCCGCTTTCTACGCGAGACCAGACACGCGACGCTCTCCCAGGTCGCACGTGCGGTCGGGTGGAAGACGGCGAAGCTCGGCCGGATCGAGACGGCGGCCAGCGGCATCAGCGTGGCCGACCTCGGCACACTTCTCAGCTACTACGAGGTCGACTCCGAGCGCAGCGAGCAGTTGCTGGCGCGGGTGGCTGCTTCCCGGTCCCGGCGGTGGTCCGCCTACGAGCAGTACGTCCCGCCCGACTATGTGGAGTCCCTCGAGCTGGCCGTCCAGGCGTCGGCGTGGAGGACCTACGACTCCGCCGTGATCTACGGGCATCTGCAGACCGAGGCCTACGCACGAGCGATCATCCAGGGTCACTCGATGGGCCTCCTCTCCCCGGGCGAGATCGAACGCCGGATCGAGCTTCGGATGGCTCGACAGAGCGCATTGACCCGCGAGCCCGACCCGCTCCAACTCTGGGCCATCATCGGCGAGTCAGTGCTCGACGCCGTCGTGGGAAGCCCGGCGGTCATGCACGAGCAGATCTCGCACCTGCTCAAGCTGTCCGAACTTCCCAACGTCGATATCCAGATCCTGCCGGCAAGTAAAGCCACTCACCCAGGTCTGTCCGGCGCCTTTGCCATTGTCGAATTTCCTGAGTCCTGGGAAGGAGATGCTGTCTACGTCGAGACACTAACCCGCAATATGTACCTCTCCGATGCCGACGAGGTGCACCGGCACAACCTCGCGTACCGGCATCTGAGTGCGATGGCCTATGACCCTGGCGAGAGCAGAGCGATGCTCGCCAGTCGTACGGAACAAAGCCCGTGAAAGCTCGAGCCGAAACGAGGTTGCCCATGAATTCCACGATGCCAGCGCCGGTGTGGCGCACCAGCAGTTACAGCTGTTCCAATGGCGACTGTGTCGAGGTTGCGTCCCTCGGCGGGGCCGGCATGGGAGTTCGGGATTCGAAAGACCGGCTCGGACCGGTACTGACATTCTCAGCCCAGCAGTGGCACAGCTTTGTCGCCGGCATCCGTGCCGGTGACTTCGATCGCTGACGTAGTTCGGTCCCCGCGATCGAGATGACGAAGCGGCACCCGCAGGAGGCGATGGGTGCCGCTTCGTCATGCCTGGGCCCGTACTCGGTCCGCGGGTACCCGCGATGGACCCTGAACCAAACTGAACGGTGATCCGGCACATCACGCATTGGCGACGGACAGGAGGTCGAGCGCCCGCACAGCCGACGTCAGCACAACGTCCGCTGGCTCGGCCTGGTCGTACTGATGGCCCCAGGCCGCCGCAACACCTTGACTGCCGGCGGCCGTCGCGGCACGCACATCCAGCGGCGAGTCGCCGATGTAGGCCACGTTCTCGGGCCCGATACCGAGTTTCTTCGCAGCCAGGAGGATGCCGTCGGGCGCCGGCTTCGAACGCGCAACCTGATCTCCACCGATCAGCACGTCAACCGGCAGGCCCGCGGCCTTCAACAGCATCCCGGCCGCCCGCGTACTGGCGCCGGTGAACACCGCCAAAGCCCTGCCCTGGACCCTGAGGGCAGCGAAAGTGTCGGCCACCTCCGGATACGGTGCCACTTCGACCCCTTTGAGCTCCCGGTAGTACACGTCGGTCTCCGTCGGCGTCAGTGGCCGCCCCAGGAGGTGCTCCAGAATGACTTCCGGAGTGCCGCGCCAGTAAGCGCCGACGACGTCGCTGGGATCGAGGTCAGGTCCACTCAGCGCGCGCACTGCCCGAACGAACGCGGCAGGTACCACGGCGGTGGTGTCCAGCAGTGTGCCGTCTATGTCCCAGACCAGCTCTTTGACACTCATCCCGACATTCTCGGACTGCCCAAGCTCCTGAACAAATTCCCGAGTCCGGCCGGAGTGCCCAGAACCCATCTTTCTGTGCGGGATTCTTGGTCCGGTTTGGTTGGTCCGGCCGGATATTGAATCCCATGTGTCGTACGAACGCGACGCGTATGCCGACCGCAACTGAATCGTCTGATTGACGGCGGCGGCAGCCACAACAACCGCTATGCGCGGTAGCACGAGACGTCACCTACTGCTCGCAGTCCGGAGCATTCGAGGTCGCTGGCTGGATGTGCGCCGCGACCCTCTCCGGCCCCGTCGTACCGTGAAAATCCTCTGGCCGAGGAGACCGGCCGGCAGCCCGGGTGAGGAGTGCGATGACTCGGCTGTACGGACGCGACGACGAGCTCGCCGTGGTCCGGGATTGGCTCCGCCGCGTCGGTGCGGGGCGAGGCGGTGTCGCCGTCCTCGAGGGCTCTGCCGGCATCGGCAAGAGTCGGATGCTGACCGAGGCCGCGGAGTTGGCGACCAGGGACGGCTTCGTGGTGGCCAGCGCCCGGGCGGACCAGTTGGGCGGAGTCGCGCCCCTGGCTGCCCTGCTCGACTCGTTCCGCGACTGCGAACCGCCCCTGGTGACTGTCGACGACATGGCCGGCCTGGCCGAGCTCGCCGACCAACGGTTCTGGCTCCTCGACCGGCTCCGCACAGCTTTGGAGAAGCAGGCGGGCCGGCGTCCCGTGTTGGTGACGGTCGACGACCTGCAATGGGCCGAACCAGCGACCCTGTGGGCGGTCGGAGCGCTCGCGACCCAGCTGACGGCGGTACCGGTCGGATGGCTGCTGGCCCGCCGTGGCGCCCCGGTCGGCGACGAGCTCGCGGCCTTGCTGGCCAAGCTTGCCGGCCAGGAGCAGGTGGGCATCGGGCTCGGGCCGTTGTCGCAGGACGCGGCCGGTGCGTTGGCGGGTGATCTTCTTGGCAGGACACCGGACCAGCCGCTGCTGGACCTGGTCCGGCGCGCGGAGGGCAACCCGTTCCTGGTCGTCGAAGCCGTCCGTTGCGCGTCCGTCCAGGACGGGCCGGGGGATGGCGGCGGCGACGCCGGCGTAGGGGAGCAGGTCGGCGGACCTGCACGCCTGCCGGCCGGCTTCGCGCCAAGTGCGCGGTCCCGCCTGAGCGGGCTCGATCCGGACGGGCGCAGGCTGTTGGAGGTCGGCGCGGTCTTCGGGCGGCGCTTCACCCTGCGCGAGGTGAGCGTGATGCTCGGCCAGCCGGTGGTCGCACTGATGCCGGCAACCCGGGAGCTGGTCCAAGGTGGCGTACTGCTCGAGGACGGCGAGCGGTTGGTGTTCGCACACGACCTGCTGTGGCAGGCCGTGTACGAGGATCTGCCGGTCGCGGCCCGGCGGGCGCTCCACCGGGACGCCGCCACCGCGCTCCTGACGACCGGGGCGCCGCCGCTCGACGTCGCCGGGCACCTGCTCGAAGGAGCCGACACCGGTGATTCCGAGGCCGTCGGCCTGTTGTTGCGGGCCGCTCGGGACGCCGCTTCACGGTCTCCGGGTACGGCGTCGGACCTCTACGCCCGGGTCCTCGAGCTCGCCCCGGGACCGGGCCCCGAACACACGAAGGCTCTTGTCGAGGCGGTGCCCGTCCTGGTCCGTGCTGGCCGGCTCGACCAGATGCAGGAGATCGCCGAGCGGGCGTTGGAGGCCAGCCTCGACCCGGTCAGCCAGGCGGACATCCGGTACGCGGTATCCGTCGGGGAGGCACTGTCCGGCCACTATGGCGAAGCCCTGGCCGAGTCACGTGCTGCCCTGGCGGAGCTCGGAGTCGAGCCGGACGCCGGGCCGCTGGACTCCGGTGCATCGGAGTCCACCCGCCCGAGGCACTCAGGTGCGGTGCCGGCTGGTGGTCCGGACGCGGCGAGCGCTCTGTTGCGTTCGGTCGAGGCCCTGTACCTCGCGATGACCGGGAAGGTCGAGCTGGCGGTCACGGCAGCACAGGCCGCGGTCAGTGCGGGCGAACGCACCGGCCAGCCGACCGCGGTGACCATGGGGCTCCCGGCCGAGGCGATCGCCCAGCGGCTGGCCGGCAGGTTCGCCGACGGTGCCTCCCTCGCGGAGCAGGCCGCCCGGCGTGCCGACCGGGAGGCGCCCGCGACCCGGTTGCTGCAGCCGCGACGCTGGCATGCGTGGTTGCTGACGGCCCTCGACCGGTTCGAGGAGGCCGATGCGGCGTACCTGCGGTCACGTCGGGAGATGGACTCGCTCGGCCTCGGCGTGCTCGTCCACGTCTGGCACGCGCACCGCGCCGGCCTGCGACTCGCGGCGGGCCGGCTCGACGAGTCGGTTGCCGAAGGCGAGGCAGCCGTGGCAGTGGCGGAAGAACTGCGACTGGCGGCGTTGCTGCCGACCGCGCTCGCGCTCCTCGCCCGGGTCGCGGTAGCGCGCGGGGACATCGCCCAGGCGGGCGAGATCGTGGCCCGGGCGCCAGCGCGCGACGACAGTGTGTACGAGCTCGAGCTGGATCTGGCCCGTGGCCTGGTCGTCGATGCCGCTGGCGACCCGCGTGGCGCGGTCGAGCAGATGTCGCCGATCTGGTCGGCGTTCACCGATCATTTCGGCATCCTGGCGCTCACGCCGCCGGCGGCGCCCATGCTCGTACGGATCGCGTTGCGTGCGGGCGACCGGGACCGGGCCGTGCTGGCCGCCGACGCCGGCGCCCGACTGGCCGCGCTCAACCCGCAGGTGGCCTCGATCGTCGGAGCCGCCCGGCACGCCGCGGGTCTGCTCGACGACGACGTTGACCTGCTGATGCGGGCGGTCGAGGACTTTCGAAAGAGCCCGCGGCCGCTGCCGCGAGCGGCAGCGTACGAGGACGCCGGCACGACCCTCGTGGTCCGGTCGGGGCGGGCCGACGCGCTCCCATATCTCGACCAGGCGCTGCGGTTGTACGTGGCCGCGGACGCCACCGGCGACGCCGACCGGGTGCGACGCTCCCTCCGCGAACTCGGCGTCCACCATCACCGGGTGCCGCCGGCCCGGCCGCGTACCGGATGGGAGAGTCTGTCGACCTCCGAGCGCCGGGTCGCCCGGCTGGTCGCCACGGGCCTGACGAACCGCGCTGTCGCGGACCAGCTGTACCTCTCCCGGCACACGGTCGACTCCCACCTACGCCACATCTTCGCCAAGCTCGGCATCAACACGAGGGTCGAGCTCACGCGGGTGGTCGTCGAACACGAGCCGGACGCGGCGGGCGGGGCCGATTCCGCGGATTCCTGAACACCTGGGTGGAATGAGGCCGGTGTCCAGATGCTCCCGCGTCGCGTTGGTCGTCCACCCTGCCCGGTGCTTCGTGCGGCGGTGATGGGACGCTCGTCCGGCCGAATGGCGCAAGCACGTGATGCCCGCCTGCGGTAGTGGGCAGAGGCTCGATCGTGGGTCCGATCATCAGGACGACATGACAACGGGACACCGGAGGGGAGGGCACGCCGTGCGGGACGCCGCGGAACTACGCGGCCGGCCACCGGCCGGCGTGCCCAATGACAGGCCGGACGACGGGCCGAATGACGGGCCGAATGGCGGGTCGGCCAACGCAGCGGACGCTGCGCCGGACGCCGGCACCAAACACGACCGGGCCCTGGAGATCCTGTCGCCGGAGGAGTGCGTGGACCTGTTGAGTCAGCGCTCGATCGGGCGGGTCGTATTCACCGACAAGGCCCTTCCGGCCGTACAGCCGGTGTCGTTCTGTATGGACGGCGACGTGATCGTCGTTCGCACGGGGACGTCCTCCCGCCTCGGTATCGCCGCGCCGGACACGGTCGTGGGGTTCGAGGTCGACGAGATCGAGCCCGTCAGGATGCACGGGTGGGTGGTGACAGCGATCGGTCAGGCCGAGATCGTGACCGACGCGCTGGCGGTTGCCCGGCTGGGCGCGCTCTCGCTGCCGGCGTGGAAGCACGACGGGCCGAGCCGGTTCCTGCGGATCCGACCGCGGATGCTCCGCGGTGAGCGCACCCTCGCGCTCACCACGTTCGCATCCTGACGTTCTGCAGTCGTTCGTTCGGTACCGGCCCGACCCGTGCTGACCTGGCCGAGCGGTTGGTCGGCTCAGCCGTCGATCCCCTGGTGCGGCGGGACCTTGACCGTGCGGGCACCAGGCGTCCCGCCGAGGATCACCTTGCGGTGCGAGATGTTGTTGCTCGTGCTCACCTCGTACAGCCGGTGGTCGGGGTTGGCGGCAACCTCGACGTAGTAGGTGCCGTTGGGCAGGTCGGTGATGTCGAACGACTGGCCCGGCAGATACTGCGCGTACGTGTCACCGGAGCCGATGTCGAGCACCTCGCGTACCGCAAGTGAGGTCCTGTCGCCGCACGCGGTGTGCAGGTCGGTGTTGCCCGGGCGCCAGTTGGCCTTGGGCAGGGTGTAGTCGACGGCATCGGTGTTGGCCAGGCAGAACGCCTCCTTGCCACTCCTGACGGCGATCTCCTTGTCGGCGTCGAGCAGGCGGTACTGCGCGAAGTCGGTGAAGTGCCAGTGGTCATGGCCGCTGCGGGCATCCCACTCCATCTCGCCGACCGGCGCGTACCCGATCTGCTTGCCCTTGCTGTCGTAGAAGTACTGGAAGGCGTCCATCACGTCTTCGCCGGAACGCCGGAAGCCATCGACCACCAGCGGCGACGAGCCGGCCGTCCATACCGTGGCGCTGAACGCGAGGAACTGCCGCGCGGGAGCGGCGCCTTCCCCTTCACCTTCGTCCTCGCCGGTCAGCTCGATTCCCCAAGCCGGCAACGAACGCAGGTCGGGCTTCGGACCCTTCGGCACGCTCGCGGGCCCGGTCGGCCGGTTCGGCGCGGGCGCTGGCGACGGCGTACTCGCTGCCTGCCGGGCGCGTGCGGCTGACTCGCCGGCCTGGACGCATCCGTGCGGCGCTTCGCACGAGGGGTCCTCCGTCACGACGGTCACGTCGACCTTGGCCGTCGCGGCCGCGGCTGGAATCTTGAACAGCTCGCGATAACGCTGGTTGATCGTGACGGTCGCGGTGTAGGTGCCGTCCTCCAGGTCGGCCGGCTCACCCTCCCACGGGTCGGTCGTCGGCGTACCCCATCCGGCCTGGATGCCCCAGACCCCGCCGAGGGTGAACGGGTTGCTCGCGCAGCCCCACGAGTACGGCGAGGTGTCCGGCGCGTCGGGACGGGTCCGAACGGGATCGAAGCTGCTGGGGCAGAAGCCCTCGTCGCGCTGGAGAACGGTCTTGCCGGCGGCGTCCTTGATGGTCAGGTGAGTGAAGTCGACCAGTCCACGGAAGTCCTTCACCATGCCGTCGGGCAGCGGGACCACCCGGTCTCCACCCTCGCGGCGGATGAGCTGGGTGGCCCGGATCGGATCCTTGTACGAAGCCCGCTGGGCCCAGATCTCGAACGGCTTCCTGCCGGCGACGATATGCGTGCCGAGCAGGAGGTAGACCCCTTCGCCCTCGTACCGATCGAGAGTGACGGACTCCGACGCTGCGACCAGTCGAATCTGCGGCTCGCTGGCGCTTGGTGTCGCGTTGGCTGGTCCGTTGGTGGGTGCTGCGAACGCTGTGCTCGTGGCGGCTAGTGCTGTCGCTGCTGTTACGGCGGCGAGCAGCCGACCCCCGTGCCGAGAACTCAATGCATCCATCCCCTTTGCAGACGTGACCGGCAGGTGGCGTTCACCTGCCGGTTTCCCTTGGTGACGCCGGCCGGGTCGGGCACGTTGCAGGGAGTGGCCAGATTGTTACCAGTTTGTCCTCGTACCGCAAGAATGATCACGCGCGGAGGACTGCCGATGGTCGTCCAGGCAGTGGGCCGGATGCCACCCGGGATCACGACGGGACGGGCTGGCCGGCGGTCAGCGCGTCGCAGAGGGATTCCATCCGGTTGGCCACGACGGCCGCTGCGATGTCGAGGTCGCGGCCGGTCAGCTGCCGGTAGTGGCCGGCAAGTCGGTGGAGCAGGTCCGGCGGGCCGTCCTCGAAGTAGCGCAGGTCGAAGGTCGGTTCGCCGACCTGCACACAGGAGAAGTCCCAGACGCCGGTGACCTCGCTGACCGGTCCGGACAGGACGAGGTTGCTGGTGTGGAAGTCGTTGTGCAGCACCACCTGGGGACCGGCCACCGTACCCTCGAGCCAGGTCGCGGCGTACTCCTCGACGAGCGCGCCGACGGCGGTTTTCGACGCGGCGGGTACCTGGTCCAGTCGAGCGACCACCTCATCGAAACATGGCTGGTGATCTGACCCCGGGATCCGAAGCTCCGCCACCTCGGCGGGCGTGAAGATGCCGTGCATCGCGACGAGGAAACCGGCGAGCGAACGTGCCGTGCGGTCGCGTTGGTGTTCGGGCGCCGCGGCGTAGGCGTCGGGGTCGAACTCCGCACCCTCGAGCTTGCGGTATGCGGCGAACCTGGTGTGCCGGCCGGTCCACTCCACCTCGGGAGTCTGAGTCGGCAGCCGACCGTGTACGCGTTCGAGAATCGCCAACTCGCGGTCGAACGGATGGTGCTCCTCGCGCGGGAACCGCAGGATCCAACCGTCGACCGTTTCGACGACGACGTTCTCCCACCCTGAGCTCAGGGTCGCGTCGGTCAGGTCGACCTGGCGACCCTCGGCGGCCACAGCGGCTATGAGGTACGCGCGATCGTGGCGAGCAGCGACCGGCGGTGAGGTCATGGACGGCAACGCTAGCCAGACAGGTCGGGCCACCCGCAACGCGATTAGCGGAGCCGGTTTCATGATCATGCGTCATGAAACCGCCTCTGTCGTCGCTCGGGAGACCGTTTCATGACGCATGATCATGGAAGGTCCCGATCGCGAACCCGGCGGCGCGACTCCGCCAAGGTCAAGCGGCGCGGGTCAGGGATTGCGGTCGTACAGCGCGGTGTTGGTCAGGGACTGCGGTCGTACGCCTGCGGTCCGTGCCAGGCCAGGGCGGCCCGCAGTTCGCGGACCTCGCGCGCCCGCCACGACCCGCGCCGCTCGGGCGCGACCGGGAAGAGGCGGACGCCGCCGTGGTAGCTCCGCAGCGGCATTCCGCCGAGTGTCCGCCGCGGCATGACCCCGGGTGCGAGCCACACCGCGAGCCAGGGTCGGCCGTTGTGCGTCACCACCCGGGTGCGAGCCACCTCGTACCACGGGAGATGCCAGCGGTCCCGCCCCTTGCTGACGGTGAGACCGTCGCGGCCGATTTCCAGCGTGGGCGCCGGTCGTGCCGCGTGGTAGAGCCGGCGGCCGCCGGCGAGCAGGAGCAACACGCATCCGACCAGGAGCAGGAAACCGGCGACGGGATGGCCCTCCCGCGATGCCTGCTCGGCGGCGTTTCCGACCGCCAGGCCCACGACGACCCCGGTCGACCCCCACACGAGGGCGGGTACGCGGGCGGTCCCGAAGCGTACGCCGCCGGTGTGCGCACCGTTGTACGCAACGGCGCCGTGGTCGCCTCGGCCTTCGGGCTCTCGCCGGTCGGAGGCCGCCGGGACGACCGCGCCCGGAAGAGCCGAGCCGGCCGCACCGGGTACGCCGGCGCCACCTGGTGTTCCGGGAGCGGCGTCCCCGGTCGGCTGGAAGAGCCTGGTGTACGGCCGCGTCGGTGTCGGCCCATTCGGTGTGGGCCCACTCGGTGTTTGCCCCGGCACGGCGTGCCCGGGGCTGACGACGACGGCGGTCGAGGCCACCCGCGCGCTCTCGCCGTTCGGCGTGCCCAGGTCGTGGCTCTGCTCGCCCGGACCCGGAATCCGGTGGTCGCGAAGCTGGAGGTAGTAGCGGTCGACCAGCGTCTGGACCGAGGCGGGTAGCCAGCTGGGAGCGGAGGCGGGTACCCGGTCGGCCGCACCCCATTCGGCCAGCAATGCGGCGGGCGACGGCCGGCGGTCGGGATCACGTTCGAGGCAAGCGGCAACAGCGGGTCGCAGCGACTCGGGTACGCCGGCCAGCGTTGGTGCCCCGTGCACGGTTCGGTACATGACCGCGGGGATCTCGCCATCCCCGAACGGCCCGCATCCCGTCGCCGCGTAGACCAGGACCGCACCGAGCGCGAACACGTCGCTCTTGGGTCCGACGTCGGAGCCCTCGATCTGCTCGGGGGAGAGGAAACCCGGTGTGCCGAGAAATGCTCCGGTCGCGGTGAGCCTGACCCGCTCCAGCGCCTGGGAGATGCCGAAGTCGATGACTCGTGGACCGTCCGCGCCGAGCAGGACGTTCGACGGTTTCAGGTCGCGGTGGACGAGTCCCGTGGTGTGGATCGCGGCCAGTGCCTCGGTGAGGCCGGCCGCCAGCCGGCGTACGGCGTCCTCCGGCAACGGTCCATGCTCGGAGACGGCCTGATGGAGGTTGGGTCCTGGTACGTACTCGGTCGCGAGCCATGGCCGGGTCGCGTCGGGATCGGCGTCGACGACGGTGGCGGTCCAGAAGCCGCCGACGGAGCGGGCCATCTCGACCTCGCGCCGGAACCGCTCGCGGAAGTCGGGATCGTTGGCCAGTTCGGTGCGTGCCACCTTGACCGCCACCGGACGACCACCTGGTGACGTGCCGAGGTAGACGGTGCCCATCGCTCCAGAACCGAGCCGGTTGTGGAGCGTGTATGCGCCGATCCGCTGCGGATCCTCGCCGCCCAACGCCTGCACCGGTGCTCTCCCGCTCTCCGCTCGCTTCGGCTGGGCCGGCACGAGCGTCATGGCCGACCCGATGCGTACGAGTCGACGTCAGCCTAAGGCACCGCAACGCCGTGGGCCGGTGGGCAATTGTCGGCGGGGTCGAGGAAGATGCGGCTGTGCACCCGGCAGCCGCTCCGGTTACCACCCTCGACGGGGCGGAGCTTCCCGCGCTCCTCGACGGACTGGCCACCGCGCTCGCCGACGGCGACAGATCGCGCAGCGCAGGGCTGGTCGGGCTGGCGGTGGTGTCGGGTGCGGGTGTCGGGCTCGCGGCCTGCGGCCAGCGGTGGAGCGTCGCGGCCGATCCGGTCCAGGTCGTCCGCCACGTCGCGGACGCGCTCGGCCCACGCTGGGTGTGGTGGGAGGCGAGGTCGACCGTACGGGTGTTGGCGGCTGGCCTTCGGCTCCGAGCCTGTTGGGATCTGGCCGCCGTGCACCTGCTGCTGTCCGGCGGGCACCGGCACGATCCGGCCGCGGTCTGGGCCGGCGCCCACACCCTGCCGCAGCCGCCTCGGCCGACGCCGCGCAGCGAGGCGACACTGTTCGATTTCGGTCCGAGCGGCGCCCTGTCCGGCTCCGCAACCAGCGATCCGCCGCCGGACCCGGTCGGTGCCGACGGGCAGCTCGATCCGCACTGGGCGGGCCGCGACTGGTCCCAAGCCGACGTGCCCGGCCGGCGCCCCGTCGACGCGCCCGACCGGCGCTCGGCCGACGCGCCCGATCAACTCCTCGACGACGCGTCGCGGTGGGCTGCTCTGGCACTGGAGGTCCAGGCCCGTCAGGACCGCCAACTGCGTTCGTGGCCCGACCCCCGACCGTCACCGTTGTCGCTGCCGCTCTCGGTGCTGACGGCGTACGCGGAGTCGGCGGCGGCACTGCTCGCGGTCGAGCTGGAGTTGGACGGCCTCCCGCTCGACCGGCGCGCCGCCGAGGAGTTCATCGCCGGCCACGTGGGACCGCGCCCCCGAGATGCCGCCGAGGAAGCGGCCACGCGGGCCCGCCGCGACGCCGAGGTGCTGCGCCTCTTCCCACCCGGCGGCTCGTGCGACCTGCGCAACCCCGTTCAGGTGCGCGAACTGCTGACCCGCAGCGGGTTCAACTATCCCGACACGAGGTCGTGGCGGCTCGAGCCGTTCCGCAGCACCCATGTCGGTGTCGCCGCGCTGCTCGACTGGCGCAAGGCCGAACGCATCTCGACCACGTACGGCTACCACTGGCTCGACCGGCACGTCGGCTCCGACGGTCGATTGCGCGGGGCCTGGGGTGCGGCGGACGCCGCCGCCGGGCGGATGACGGCACAGGCGGGCCTGCACAATCTGCCGGCCGGGCTGCGGGTCGCGGTCGTCGCCGAACCCGGGCACGTTCTGGTGCGCGCCGACCTGGGACAGATCGAGCCGCGGGTGCTGGCCGCGGTGTCCGGTGATGCCGGGCTCACGGCCGCGACGCAGGCCGACGACCTGTACGCCCCGGTGGCCGAGGCACTCCGCAGCGACCGGCCGACGGCGAAGGTGGCCGTGCTCGCCGCGATGTACGGCCAGACCTCCGGCGCCGCCGGCACCGCGCTGGCCGGGATGGAACGCTCGTACCCGAAAGCGATCGCCTACCTGCGTGCGGCCGAGCAGTCGGGGCACGCCGGCCAGGACCTGCGTACCTTCGGCGGTCGGCTGATCCGCCTGGACTGGCCCGACGCCCCGGACGAACCGTCGGCCGCACTCGCCTCGGTCGACGTTCCGCCCGGGTCCCGCGCGCCGGTCTCACTCGGCCGGGGCCGGTTCGCCCGCAACGCCGTCATCCAGGGTGCCGCCGCGGAGCTCTTCAAGGCGTGGGCCGCGCATGTCCGCGTGGCCCTGCTGCCTCTCGAGGGGCGCATCGTGTTGTGCCTGCACGACGAGTTGCTGGTCCACGTGCCCGAGCGCCACGCCGACGAGGCGACCGGCGTACTCGAGCGCGCCTTGGACTCGACGGCCACGACGTGGGCATCGGGCAGCGGTGTGCGCTTCGTCGCCGACATCGCCTGCGTACGCCGCTGGTCCGACGCCAAGGGCTGACCCAGGCCGACCAACGGGCAGCAGGTCAGGTGGCTTGTGCAGCGAACATCCAGCGGTGCTTCTCCAGAGTCCGCAGCAGCTCGATGATGACGTCCTCACTCACCGGGTCGATGTCGCCCAGCGGGTCCAGCGCCGCGCGGGCGCGGCTGATGGTGCCGTCGATCTGGTCGACGATCGCACTGACCACCTTGTCGTCGGCGAGGAACCCGTGGTCGAACTCGGGCAGGTTGGTCGTCGTCGCGACCGCGGCAGGTCGACCATCGACGGTGATGTCGAGGGCGACCATCCGCTCGGCCACGTCGTCGGACAGCCGGCGGACGTCCTCGACCAGCGCGTCGAGCTGCAGATGCACCTGCGTGAACAGCCTGCCCTGTACGTGCCAGTGCGCCTGCTTCGCGTTGAGCGTCAGCGCGAGCAGGTCGACCAGTACGGGTTGCATCAGGCGGCCGACGTCCTTGGTCGAGACGGGAATGACCCTCTTGTCGGAGTTCACGAAGAACCCTCCCTTCGGCTGGATCACATGCGCGAGGGTGGTTGTCTTACCTGCGTACCCGATCGGTCCGGTCGTGCGCCTGAGCCATAGGTCACGCCGTGACAGGGTTCCTCGGTACGTTGGCCCGGTGCGGATCAGCGGGTCCTTCGCCGTCGTGACGGGGGCGTCGAGCGGCATCGGGCGCGCGGTCGCGCTCCGGCTGGCCGCCGAGGGCTGTCGGCTTTGGCTCGTCGGGCGCGACACCGGACGGCTGGCCGAGGTGGCCCGGCTCACCCAGGGAGAGGTCGTCGTCGCCGATCTTGCGGATCCGGCTGCCACGGCGGCACTCGGCGGGCGGTTGGCTGCCCTGGATCCCGGCCCGGATCTGCTGGTCAACAACGCCGGCTTCGGTGGAGTGGGACCAGCCGCCGCGCCGGACGGCACCGATCTCGACCGCCTTCTCGCCGTCAACCTGCTGGCGCCGGTCCGGCTGACGCAGGCCGTGCTGCCCGGCATGTTGGCCCGGCGGCGCGGACATCTGGCGTACGTCACGTCGATCGCGGGACTGCTCGGGGTCGCGGAGGAGTCGAGCTATGCCGCTGTCAAGGCCGCCTTGCATCGGTACGCGGCGAGCGTGCGGGTCGAGGTCGCGGGTGCTGGTGTCGGGGTGACGACGGTCGCGCCGGGCGTGGTGGAGACGGAGTTCTTCGCCCGTCGGGGGAGCCCGTACACCCGCCGGTTCCCGCGTCCGATCAGAGCGGAGCGGGTGGCCGCCGCACTGGTTGCCGCCGTCGAACGCAACCGGGCCGAGGTGATCGTGCCGGCCTGGCTCCGGGTGCCAGTGGTCCTGCAGGCGGTAGCGCCGAGTGTGTACGCGCGACTCGCCCGCGGCGCCCAGTGAGCGTCTCCGTCGTGCTCAGGTGATCACGAAGACTTCTGATCGCTATGTGACTGGAAGCCTTCACGATCACCGTCGCTTCAGCGTCAAGTCGGCGGCAAGAGGCGGCCGCGACGATGCCGGGGCACGGACGTCGTACGCATGCGACGTCAGGCGTCGCGAAGGGAACAGACATGAACAGGCATCGCTGGACCGCCGTGATCGTCTCCGGCGTGGCCGCTGCCACGGTGTTCGGGTCACCTGCGCTTGGGTCACCGGCGCTCGGGTCACCAGTGCCCGCGACTGCACCGGCAGCTGCGCCAGCACCGGTGGCTGCGGCTGCACCGGCACCCGCGCCAGCCGCGTATGACCCGCACACCGTGATCGTGAAGTACGCCGAGTCGGCCACAGCTTCCAGGCGTACGGCGATCGCCGCATCCACTCCGGGACTTCGGGAGAAGGTCGGCGAGGTCAAGGCGACCGGCGCCCAGGTCATGCGTGTCGACGGAGACCCGAAGGCCACGGCAGCACGACTGGCTCGCCTCCCGGGGGTCGAGTACGCCGAGCCCAACATGATCATGTCCGCCTCGTCGGTCCCCAACGATCCGCGTTTCGGCGAGCTGTACGGCCTGAGCAACGTCGGGCAGGCAGGCGGGAAGGGCGACGCCGACATGGACGCGCCGGAGGGCTGGGACTCGGCCGGCCTGGGCGGTTTCCCGGCCACCGGTGGGGTCAAGGTCGGGCTCGTGGACACCGGGATCGACAGTGTCCACGAGGACCTGTCCGGCAAGGTCGTCAACTGCGCGGCCACCAAACCAGGGTTCCTCGGGCTACCGATCGGCGGGGACGACAACCCACTGGAGTCGCGCGGCTGTACCGACGACAATGACCACGGCTCGTTCATGGCGGGCATGGTGGCCGCACATGCGAACAACGGCAAGGGCATCGTCGGCGTCTCGTTCCACTCCCAGCTCGCCGTGTGCAAGGCGCTGCACGGCTCGTCGGCGAGCGGAACCACCACCGGCGTCACCAACTGCCTGACCTACCTCGTCGGCAAGGGCACCAGGGTCGTCCTGATGGCGCTCGGCGGGGGCGCGTCCACCACCTTGCAGACGGCCGTCCAGAACGCCGTGAACCAGGGCGTCCTCATCGTCGCGCCGGCCGGCAACGACGGCAACGCCACCCTCACCTATCCCGCCGCCTACCCCAACGTCATCTCGGTGGCCGCGACCGACCGTTTCGACAAGCACGCCGCGTTCTCCAACATGAACGCCGACGTCGAACTCGCCACCGCAGGCGTCGACATCGTGTCGGTGAAGCGTGGCGGCGGCTACGTCTCGTTCAGTGGAACCTCGATCGCATCCGGCTACGTCGCCGGCGCGGCCGCAGTCGTCATGGGCAGGCTTCGCCTCAACGCCGCCCAGACCCGGGCCAAGCTCAACCAGACGGCCGACGATCTCGGTGCGGCGGGGCGCGACACCCAATTCGGCTTCGGTCGGGTGAACCTCAACCGCGCTCTCACCGAATAGCTAGGTAGGAACCGCCCTGCGCGACACCCCAGTCGCCCGGTGTTCGCGGGGCGGTTCTGTGCCCTGGTCATGGCTAGCCGCTGGTCATGGCTGACCGCTGGTGATGGCTAGCCGCTGGTCATCGCCCGCAGCGACTGGCGCAGCGAGCCCATCGTGGCAAGGACCGCGGTGGGCTCGTAGCCGCAGTGCGCCATGCAGTTGTTGCAGCGCGGATCGCGGCCCCGACCGTAGGCCTCCCAGTCGGTGTCATCGATGAGCTCGCGGTAGGTCTTCGCGTACCCGTCACTCATCAGGTAGCACGGCCGCTGCCAACCGAAGAGGGAGTACGACGGGATTCCCCAGGCGGTGCAGGCGAAGTCGGCCTTGCCTTCGAGGAAGTCCAGGAACAGCGGCGAGTGGTTGAGCCGCCAGCGCTTGCGGTTGCCGCCGGCGAACGCCTTGCTGAACAACTCCCGCGTCTGCGTCACGCCGAGGAAGTGGTCCTGGTCGGGTGCTTTCTCGTACGCGTAGGCAGGCGAGATCATCATCTGGTCGACGCGCAGGTCGTCGTTGAGGAAGTCGAGCACGTCGATGACGTTCTGCGGCGTGTCGCTGGTGAAGAACGTGGTGTTGGTGGTGACCCGGAAACCCTTGTCCTGCAGGAAGCGTACGGCCGCCACCGCCTCGTCGAAGACGCCGTCCTGGCACACCGACTCGTCGTGGCGCTCCCGTAGGCCATCGATGTGGACGGCGAATGCGAAGAAGCGCGAGGGCTTGAAGTCGAACCGGTCCCACCACTTGCGCAGCAGCACCGCGTTGGTGCACAAGAAGACGTACCTCTTCCGCGCCACCAGCGCACCCACCAGCTTGTCGATCTCCGGATGCATCAGGGGTTCGCCGCCGGCGATCGAGACCATCGGGGCGCCGCACTCCTCCATCGCGGCGACCGCCTGGTCGACCGGCATCCGCCGGCGAAGCTCGTCGGCCGGGTGCTGGATCTTGCCGCACCCGGCGCACTTCAGGTTGCAGGCAAACAGCGGCTCGAGCTCGACCAGCAGCGGAAACTTCGTGCGGCCGCGGAGCCGCTGACCTGCCAGGTAGCCCGCCATCCGCAGGCTCTGCCGAAGCGGCATGCTCATGACGGCCGTACCTCCTTTGGAAGTGTGAAGCGGATGTCTTCCCGGATGACTTCGCGTTCGTGCACGTCCACCGGCCCGAGCCCGGCGAGCACACGCACGACGTCGTCGACCAGTTCGGTCGGTGCGGAGGCGCCGGCGGTGAGGGCGACGGTCTCGACACCGGCGAGCCAGTCCAGCTCGATGTCGGAGGCGTCGTCGACGAGGCGGGCCGGCGTCCCGAGCCGTTCGGCTGTCTCCACGAGGCGGTTGGAGTTGGACGAGTTCGCCGAACCCACCACGAGCACCAGCGAGGCCTCCTGCGTGACCGACCGCAGTGCGCGCTGGCGGTTGGTGGTGGCGTAGCAGATGTCGTCGGATCCGGGCGCCTGCAGGTCTGGGAACCGCTCCTGCAAGGCGCCGACGATCTGCTCCACCTCATCGACGGCGAGGGTGGTCTGGACGAGGTAGGAGACGCGGCCGGGGTCCGGTACGCGAACCCGTCGGGCGTCTTCGAGGTCCTCCACCAGGACAGTGCTGCCCGGGCGTTCACCCATGGTGCCTTCGGTCTCCTCGTGGCCGGCGTGCCCGATGAACAGCACGGTGTCGCCACGGTCGGCGAAGCGGCGCGCCTCGCTGTGCACCTTCGCGACCAACGGGCACGTCGCGTCGACCACGGCGAGCCCGCGGTCGCTGGCGGTCGTACGGACGTCCGGCGCGACGCCGTGTGCGGAGAAGACCACGGTCGAGCCGTCGGGCACCTCGTCCAACTCGTCGACGAAGACGGCACCGCGCGCCTCCAGGCCGCGGACGACGTGGCCGTTGTGCACGATCTGCTTGCGGACGTAGACGGGGGCGCCGCGCTGGTCGAGGACCTGCTCGACGATGTCGATGGCACGCTCGACCCCGGCGCAGAACGAACGCGGCGCGGCCAGGAGTACCCGGCGCGGAGCCACCGCCGCCCCCCAGGCACCGAGGACGGGAGCCACCGCGGTCAGGGTCCGCAACGCGGTGCGCACGTGGCCGAGCGTCGACGGGTGCAGCAGGGGCTGGGTGGCCGGGTCGGCGATCACGCGTACGCATGCGGTCGGTCGCGCGGGTCCGTTCAGGAGCCAGGCCGACTCCATGTCCACGGCGAGGGCACCAGCGTCGGCCAGCTGCTGGCGTTCGGTGCCGTCGACGAGATGGTCGGTGCTGACCACCGGGCCGGAGTGGACCGGCAGGCCCGCCCGTCTGAGCGCGCTGGCCAACAGCGGAGCACTCGCACAGTGGACCGGCGGTCCCGCCCCCCGTACTTCCGTCGCCACCACCACGTCACCTGGCAGCAGGTCGGGCCGCAGGCCACCGGCGACTCCGGCAACCGCGACCGCCGAGGCGTCGCGCAGGTCGGCCGACCGGGCGGCGCGCTCGGACCGGACCCGACCGACGCCGGTCCGTCGGACCACGCCTGCCGGCAGGCCATCCCGCCGGCCAGCGCGCAGGCTTCGTGCCTCGACGACCATTGGTGCGCATACGACGTACGCGGGCGCCATCACTACTTTCCCCCGTCCCCCGCGCCGTCGTTCCGCGGCGCTGTCCGGGTACCGAACGTGGCACGGCGCAGCACCCGGCCGAGTGCGCTGACCGGGAACACCAGCCGGTAAAGGTGGTAGTTGATGTAGAAGTCACCTGGGAACCCGGTGCCGGTGAACTGCGGCTCGTCCCAGCTGCCGTCGTCGCGCTGCGTCTCGACCAGCCACGCGACCCCGCGGCAGGCAGCCTCCGAGCCGGCCTGCCCGGCGGCGTGCAGCGCGAGCAGCGCCCAAGCGGTCTGCGACGCGGTCGAGGGCCCGGTGCCCTGCCAGGCCAGATCGTCGTACGACCGCAGGTCCTCACCCCACCCGCCGTCGTCGTTCTGGTGCTTGGTCAGCCAGGCAAGGGCCCGCTGGATGGACCGGTGGTGGCGGGACACCCCAGCGGCGACGAGCGCGGGGACGACCGCGCCGGTGCCGTAGACGTGGTTGGCACCCCAGCGTCCGAACCACGAGCCGTCGCGTTCCTGTTCGGCCAGCAGCCAGCGCACAGCACGGCGGACCACCGGCTCCCGCGCGAGGCCTTCCTGCGCGAACATCTCCACGATGTGCGCGGTGACGTCGGCGCTGGGGGGGTCGATGACCGCGCCGAAGTCGCAGAACGGCAGCTGGTAGGCGAGCTCGCGGGTGTTGTCGGCGTCGAACGCCCCCCAGCCGCCGCCCCTGCACTGCATCGCCCGAAGCCACGCCAGCGCGCGGCCGACGGCGTCGTCGACGTCCGGCAGTGCGGCCGATCGGCGCAGCCCGAGCACCACCTCGGCCGTGTCGTCGGTGTCGGGGTAGTTGTCGTTGTCGAACTCGAACGCCCAACCGCCAGCCGGTGCGGCTGGTCGGCGGACCGCGTAGTCGCCGCGGACCGAGATCTCCTCGCCGAGCAGCCAGTCGCGAGCCCGCACCATCGCCGGCTGGTCGGGAGCCGTGCCGGCGTCGCCGAGCGCCACCATCGCCAGCGCGGTGTCCCACACCGGCGACTGGCAGGCCTCGATCCGGCGAAGGGGTCCGTCCGGCCCGTCCGCGTAGATCGTGAAGCGTTCCCAGCCCGCGATCCCGCTCGCCATGACGGGATGGTCGAGCGGGTAGCCGAGGGCGTTCAGGGCCATCAGGGAGTAGACCCACGGCGGCTGGATCCCGCCCCAGGAGCCGTCCTTCTCCTGCCGGGCGACGATCCACTCCGCGCCCCGACGCATCGCCTGCTTCCGCAAGGGCGGGAACGCGTGGCGTTCATAGCCGTGCAGCACCTTGTCGAGCAGTCCGAAGGTGCCCTTCCAGCTGGTCAGCGGCTGACCCGGGCTGGTCGCCCGGCGTCCGGTGCGAAGCTCGGCGGTCGTGACGCCGAGCTCGCGGGCCGGCCGGAGCGCGGCGAGCAGGGTCAGCGGTACGACGGTTTGGCGGGCCCAGCACGCCCAGTCGTAGAGGTTGAACGGCACCCAGTGGGGCAGAAACACCAGCTCCGGCGGCATCGCCGGCACATCGTGCCAGCTCCACTCGCCGAACAGGGCGAGCCAGATCCGGGTGAAGACGCGGGTAGATTCGAGTCCTCCGCCGCTCAGCACGTATTCCCGCGCCAGCGCCATGTGCGGCGCCTCCGGGTCGTCGCCGGCCAGCTTCAGCGCGACGTAGGCCTCCGCCGTGGTCGAGACGTCGCCGGGCCCACGGTAGAAGTTGGCCCACGAACCGTCCGCGCGTTGCTGGCTGCGGATCCACCGGGCGCTGAGCTCGGTCTGTTCGGACGTACGAATGCCGAGGAACTGCCGCATCAGCAGGTCTTCGGCGTCCATCGTGACGTTGGTCTCGAGCTCGCCCTTCCACCAGCCGTCGTTGTGCTGGAGTTCGAGCAGATGGTCGACGGCGCGGTCGAGTGTGGCGTGTGCGCGGTCGTCCAGACCTGAGGCGGCGAGGCTGGACCTGGAGGTGAGGGGGCTCGCCATCAGCGCTCCCGCCCCCTGAGGCGTTCGGCCATGCCGGCCAGCTCGGAGTGGACCTCGGAGTGGAGGTCGAGCCGGTCGAGCGCCCGGATGCCGGCCGCGAGCTGCCGGTCGGCTTCGGCTTCGGTCCAGGCTCGTCCGTCGGCCGACTCGACCGCTGCTGCGGCGTCGTGGAGGTCGGCCTCGGACAGCGGTTCCGACTTTGCGTACAGCTGGGCCAGCCGGCTGCCGGCCGCCGTGCCTGACGTGAGGGCGACGACCACGGGCACGGACTTCTTGCGGGCCCGCAGGTCAGAGAGCACGGGCTTGCCGGTGACCTCCGGGTCTCCCCAGATCCCGAGCAGGTCGTCGGTGAGCTGAAATGCCATCCCGATATAGTCGCCGAACTCTGACAGTCCGTGGCTGAGCGGCACCGGTGCGTCCGCGAGTACAGCACCGAGTGACGACGAGCAGGCGATCAGCGCGGCCGTCTTGTCGGCGGCCATCGCCAGGCACTCCGCGAGCGAGACGTCGATCCGCTTCTCGAACGCCACATCTGCGCTCTGGCCGGCGATGAGCCGCCGGACCGTCGTACCCAGCCGCTTCACCGCGGCCGGTGCGGCCCTGGAGTCCGCCTCGGCCAGCACTTCGTTGGCGAGGGACAGCAGGGCGTCGCCGGCGAGGATCGCGTCGGCCATCCCGAACCGCGCCCACACCGTCGGCCGGTGCCGGCGTTCGGTGTCGCCGTCGATCAGGTCGTCGTGCAGCAGGGAGAAGTTGTGGACGAGTTCGCAGGCGACGGCGGCCGGCACACCCTGCCCGGCGGGCGCGTCAGCCGCCACGGTCGAGAGCAGGGCGAGGCTGGGACGGATGCCCTTCCCGCCCCGGGCCCGACCGCCGTGGTGCTGGCCGTCGGCGTCCCAGAACCCGAGGTGGTAGCCGGCAATGAGGCGGGTACGCGAGTCCAACCGGTCGACGGCGGCCCGGAGTGCGGGCTCGACCAGCCGGGGACTGTCGACGCGGTAGCGGTCAGGGGTCATGGTCATGACGTGGCCTCCGTGAACGCCCGTCCTGTAGCGGGGGTGGTGGTCCGGCTGATCGAGTCAGCCGCGAGGAGGCCGCTGCGTACGGCGCCCTCCATCGTGTCCGGCCACCCGGTGGCGGTCCAGGCGCCGGCCAGCGCGAGGCCGGGCAGCAGGGTGGTCGGCTCGGGCCGGAGGGCCGCGGTGCCGGGACCCTGCCGGAAGGTTGCGTGCGGTTCCCGCGTCACGAACGACTCGACGAGGCGGGCCTGCCGCGCCGCGGAGAACAGGTCGGCCATTGCGTGAGCGTGGGTCTGCCGAAGCTGTTCGGCGGGGACGTCGATGCTGTCGTGGGCGGCGGAGACGGAGACGACGAGATACTGCCCTTCGTCGACGCCTGCAGACCTGGTGCGGTCGAACACCCACTGCACGGGGGAGTCGAGCCCGGCGGCATGGGGCAGGTCGGTCACCTGGCGGTCGTAGCGCAGGTGGACGTTGACGATCGGCGACCAGCCGAGCTCGGCCCACCGGTGCCGGTCGGGCGCGGCACCGAGCGGGACGACCTGTGCCGCCGCCGGATGGGGGACCGCGACGACGACGGCATCGGCGGTGACCTCGCCGTCCTGGGTTCGAATGACGAAGCCGCCACCGGCTTGCGAACGTCCGTCCCGCCCGTCGCCGGACTGCGCGCCGGGGTGTGCCTCGACGGCCGTCACCTTGGTCTTGGTGTGCACGCGTACGCCGATCCGGCCGAACAGCCGGCCAGCCGGTTCGGCGTGCAGCTGGCGGAGCGGCACCGCGGGAATCCCGAGGTCGGCGGCGTCGGCGTGCTCGAGGAGCCCGGTCCGGAACACCCGTGCGGCCAGGGCGAGGGACGCTTGGTCGGGGTGCAGGTTGAGCGCGGCGACCGTGATCAGACCCCAGAGCCGGTCGATGGCCCGGGCCGACTGCCGGTGGGCGCGGAGCCAGTCGCCGAACGTCGTCAGGTCGGCGGCCGGGTCGTCGGGATCGACGCCGCGCAACGCGAGCGCGGCGGTGATCGCCCGCCACCGCTCGGCGTACGACAGCGGGGTGTACGACGCGAGCGCGGGACCGAGGTGCAACGGCGCCGGTCCGCGAGCCGCCCGCCGCAGCCACGCCCGGTGGACGTCACCGCCCGGCTGCCGCCGGTGCAGGACGGGGATGGCGAAGCGGTCCTGTACCGGTGCCAGGTCGGCGACTCCGAGCCGGCCGAGCAGCTCGCGGTACGTGTCGTAGCAGCGCAGGAAGACGTGCTGTCCGGTGTCGACCGTGAGGTCGCCGCGCTGGAAGGAGTACGTCGCGCCGCCAAGATGGGGGCGGGTCTCCAGCAGCACGACCCGCGCGCCCCGGTCGGCCAACCTGAGCGACGCGGCGATGCCGGCCAGCCCGCCGCCGATCACGACGACGGTTGGGGTGCCGGCTCGGCGGTCGGGGCTCATGCCGCTCCCCGGGTCAACGCACGTGCCGCGACGGCGAGTTTCTCCCTCGCCGGCAGCGACAGTCGCGCCCGCCGGCAGGCGTCGGGATCGGCGCGGATCCGGCCCAGCAACCGGTAGTAGATGCCTGCCATCGCAGCCGTCGAGGCGCGGCTGCGCCAGTCGAGCAGGGGCAGCAGGGTGAGTCCGCGGGCGTACCATCCCTGCGCCCGGTCGGCCTGGAACCGCACCAGGTCGGTGAACGCCGGCGGATCGGCGAGCACCCCGTCGGGTCCGTCGGTGAGTGCCAGCTGGCATTCGAAGCGGTCGAGATCCTCCGCCGGCAGGTAGACCCGGCCGTTCTGGCGGTCCTCGCGAAGATCTCTGAGGATGTTGGTGAGCTGGAGGGCGATGCCGAGTGCGTCGGCCAGCGGTGCCGCGGTGGCGTGGTCGCGCGGGTCGAACACTCCGAGCGACAGGCGGCCGACCGAGCCTGCGACGCAGCGGCAGTACCACACCAGGTCGTCGAACGTCTTGTAGCGGCGTCCGCGCACGTCGGCCTCGCAGCCGTCGACCAGCTCGTCGAACGCGGCGAGCGGGATCGGGAAGCGCCGGGCGGCGTCCGCGAGAGCGGAGAATACGGCGTCGTCTGGGTGGCCGGCATCAGAGTGCGAGGCGAGGTCGCGGAGCTGTTGGCGTACGGCGGCGAGCTGGCTGAGCTTCTCGTCCGGCGGCAGGTCGCCGTCGCCGATGTCGTCGATGCGGCGGGCCGTTGCGTAGACCGCCGAGAGCGCGCGCCGTTTGGCCGCTGGCAGCAGCCGGATGCCGTAGGAGAAGTTGCGGGCCTCCCGGCGGGTGATCGCCTCACACTCCGCGTACGCCAACGCGATGTTCATGCCCAACCCCTCACCAGGCTTCGCAGCCAGGCACCGGCGACGTGGCGCGGTGCCGGCTTCGGGACCTGGCGGATCGGGTCGTACCCGCTGCGTTCGAGGGCCGTGCACGCCGCCCGTCCGCCGGCCACGTACCCCGACACCGCGAGCCGGGCCCGGCCGGTCAACGCGGCGATCAGCGGTGCGCCTGCGTCGAGCCAGGCCTTGGCCCGCTCGGTCTCGAACGCGATCAGGTCTCGCAGTTCGGGTGTCGCTTCCGCCCTGGCGAGGTCGGCCTCGGCCACGCCGAAGCCGCGGAGATCCTCCTGCGGGAGGTACACCC
This sequence comes from uncultured Actinomycetota bacterium, assembly GCA_963720325.1. Lineage (GTDB taxonomy): Bacteria > Actinomycetota > Actinomycetes > Propionibacteriales > Actinopolymorphaceae > Thermasporomyces. Next base: position 1,115,526 of record CAVRFE010000002.1, read on the forward strand.
GACCTCGCGCGTAGTCTTCGGCGACGTCCTGCCAGTGCTCGACGAGCTGCAGGCCCGTACAGATCCGGTCGGACAGCTCCACCCGGTCCGGTGTCGCCCGGCCGAACATGTGCAGCACCAACTCGCCGACCGGGTTGGCCGACAGCGTGCAGTAGCCGACGAGATCCTCGAAGGTCTCGTAGCGGGTAACCAGCTGGTCCTGCCGGTTGGCCTCGATCAGGCGGAGGAACGGGTCGGCCGGCAGCCGCCGCCGGGCGATGGGTGAGGCCAGCGCGGCGACGACGGGATCGGTCGGTGGGCGGGAGCCGTCGTAGACGGCGCGGACGTCGGCGGAAACCTCGTCGAGGGCGAGGAGCCGTCGCTCGATGTCGGCGTGACCGTTGCCCGCCTGCCGACGCCCAGGGTGGTGCCCGTCGGCCTGCGCAGGATCGTCCAGGGGCTCGTCGCCGATGTCGTCGACGTGCCTAGCGAAGCGGTAGAGAGCCTGCAGGTCCTCGCGCACACGGATGGGCAACACCCGCAGCGCGACCGGGAAGTTTTCCCCCGGGGCCTTGGCCAGCAGGTCATCGCCTTCGACGACTCCGTGGCTCGCGTGTCGTGGTTCCGGCACACCCACGGCTCGCCTCCGATCTTCCAGCGACTGGCCACGGTGCGCTCGCCGGATGGCCATCCGCCGTGGTGGCCATTCCGTTCACCCGCAGGGTCGCCGCCGTACCGAAGAGCGGTGAACCTATCGGGTCACGAGCTATTGTCGCTCAGCTTACGGGTGATGGCCTTCCCGAGTGCTGGCAATATCGCGGAAAACGTCCTGAAGATATGTCTGTGAAATGTCGCTAATGAGTCCTTCGGAGATGTTGAGAGCGCCGGCGACCTCGTTGAGCTCCTCCAGATGGGTCGGCGCCATGTCTTCGATTCGCTGCCGCCCCCGCGCGGTGAGTTCCAGGCGTACGACCCGTTGGTCGGTGGGATCGGGATGTCGGCTGACCAGACCCATTGCCTCGACGCGGGCGACGAGCTCGACGGCGCTGTGGTGGCGTACGAGGAGATACTCGGCGATCTCACGGATGCTCGGCGGCGCTGGCAAGGGACACGCCCGCAGGATCAGCAGTAGCTGGTGCTGCTGGGAGGTGAGGCCGACCCGCGAGGCGCTTTCGGCGCTGCGCAGCAGAAAACGCCGCAGCGCATAGCGGAAGACAAAGAGGCTGCGGAACTGCTCGTCGGTAAGGCGTTGCATGGCCTCGACATCTGCTCGTCGCGCGGCGTGACGAAAACCAGCTTCATGGTAGGTCGGAACACTCCGAGGCGTCCGGAAATCAGCCGTATGGCCCGCGGCCGGCCGCCTTGTCCGGGGCTTTGTGAGAACGGCCTCATGAATTCGGCCGCAGCCGGAGGTCGCGCAGAGTGTCGCGGAGTTCGGCGAGTGCGGGTACGCGTAGCACCAAAAGGACGCCGGTGTACGTCGCGAAGCACACCGTCGCGATCCCGCCGAGGGCGAGTACGGCGTGTCCCGCGTGGTCGACCGGCAACGCCTGCAGTACGCCCCAGCCGGCCACCGCCGCCACGGCGGAGGCGACGAGCACCTTCCACGCCGTCTGGACGAGTGGGCGCAGCGCGACGGCACGGTGCCGCCGGGCGGTCAGCACGCTCAAGGACGCTGCCGCGAACAGCACGGACAGCGACGTCGAGGCCGCCAGGCCGGCGACCCCGTACCGAATTCCCAGGGTCAGGTCACCGACCACGTTGAGCACCATCGCGCCGACGCCTGTCAGTACGGGGGTACGCCCGTCGCCCACCGCGAGGCAGGTCCGCGCCACGACCTCCCGGACGGCGAGCCCGGCCAGTGCCGCCGCGTACATCGCCACTGCCAGTGCGGTGAGCGAGACCGCATGGTCCCCGAAGTTCCCCCGCGCGAAGACCAGGACGACGATCGGCTTGGCTCCGACCGCGAGCACCACCACCAGCGGGCTGATCAGCACGACCACGATGCCGAGGACGCGTTCGGTGGCCCGCCGCAGCCGGTCGCGTTGCTCGGGTCCGCCGAGGGTGCTGAACGCCGGAAACAAGGTGGCGGTGAAGGCGAGGACGAGGACGACCTCGGAGAGGGTGACGATGCGCCAGCCGTAGCTCAGCGACGCGATGGTTCCGCTGCCCTGCGCCGACCCGACCGCCCGGTCGACCATCGTGTTGACGTTCACGATCGCGGTGCCGACCAGCAGCGGCGGGACGAGCGGCAGCATCTCCCGGAACCCCGGATCGCGCAGGCGTACCGACGGCCGCAGCCGCAGCCGGATCGTGCGTACCGCCGGGAGTTGGAACACGAACCGAACCAGCGATCCGACCACGAAGCCGACGGCCAGGGACGTCGCGCCGTACATCGCACCGAAGAGCCCGGCCGCCGCGATCATCACCAGGTTGAACGGGATTCCCTCCAGGCCAGACCAGAAGAACTTCCCGTGCGCCTGCGCCGTGGCGGCGAGCAGGTTCGTACCCGCGATGAACACCGTCGCCACGAGCAGGATCCGGGTCAAGTGGACGGCCTCGAGTGCAGTGGCGTCGTCGAAGCCCGGGGCGAGGAGCGCCAGCAGCGGTTCGGCCGCCAGGAACATCACCACCGAGCCCGCGAGCAATATCGACACGGTGACGGTGAGGGCGACGCGCACGGTGCGGTGGCCGCGCTCGGGTTCGCCGGCGTCGACCGCCCGGGCCACCGTCGGGATCAATGCCCGCGCCATCGCCCCTGTGACCAGACCGAGGACGAGGTTCATCAGGCCCTGCGCGACGAGGAACGCGTCGACGGCGGCGGACGCACCGAAGACCGCGGCCATCACGGCGTCACGGACGAAGCCGAGCAGTTGGCTCGACGCGGCCAGGATGGCGACCAGCGCCGACGAGCGGACGACCGCCCGCCTGGTCATGCTCATCTGCCAACCCGCGTCCGCGCTGGGCGGCCGGCCTTGTCACCACCGGTGCCCGCCTGACCGTCCTTCCATGCCTGGGCGGTCCGGTCCACGGTCCGCAGGAGCGGGATGACGAGGGTGAAGGTCGCGCCGACGCCCGGCTCTGAGTCGAGCTCGACCCGGCCGCCGTGCGCCTGCGCGATCGAGCTGACGATCGCCAGGCCGAGGCCCGATCCGCCACGTGGCGCGTGGGTACGCGGGCCCGTGCGTGGGCTGAGCGTGCCGCGCGCCCGGCGCCGGAAGATCCGCGCGGCGTCCTCGGGCCGCACGCCTGGACCGGTGTCCCTCACCCAGAGTCTGACGGTGCGGGTGCGGACGTCCGCTCCGTAGCCGAGCGCCACGACGTCGCCGTCGGCGGTGTACTTGACGGCGTTGTGTACGAGCGCGAACACCGCCTGGGTCAACCGCTGCGGGTCGCCGACGACGTAGGCCGAGCCGCGTGCCTCCACCCGCCAGGAGCGCTCGCCCAGCGTCCGCACCTTCTCCAGGATCTCGTCCACGAGGAACCCGATGTCGATCTCGAGTGGTCGCAGGAACTCCGGTCGCTCGGCGCCGGTGAGGGTGACCAGGTCGTCGACGAGGCGGTTCATCCGGTCGAGCTCGTCAAGGACCAGCGCCCTCGTCTGGGCCACCTCCTGCCGGTTGCCACTGTCGAGCAGTTCGAGATGGCCCCGCATCACGGTGATCGGAGTCCGCAGCTCGTGGCCTACGTCGTCGAGCACCTCCGACGTCCACCGGCCGCGGATGCCGCGGTGGCGGATGCCGCGTAGCCAGCGCGGAGTTCGCCCGATCCACCACGCTCCTCTCGACCGCTCCGCCGGAGCCGTCGCACCGGCCTGGACCCGGCCAGCGGTCGGAGTCATCACATTGCCCCGTTTCGCACTCTCGGTAATGGGCCAATTATCTAAGCATTGGCCTGATTTGTTGCACGAATCGTAGTTATCAGGATCATCTGACCATTCAGAATGACTCTTTTGTGCGACAGAAGGTGGAGCTATACGGAACGGGGGTTGGGGGATGAACAACATCCTCATCGCCGAGGACGAGGTTGGAATCTCGGGTTTTATCGAGAAGGGTCTGCGGGCCAACGGCTACGAGAGTACGACGGTTGCGGACGGGGACGGCGCTCTTGGCCAGGCCGCGACCGGTGAATTCGATCTCCTCATCCTCGACCTCGGCCTGTCGGGCACGGACGGCTTCACCGTCCTGCGCCGGCTGCGCGAGGCGCGGAACTCGATCCCCGTCGTCGTCCTCACGGCGCGAGGCTCGATCGACGACACCGTGGCCGGCCTGGAGGGTGGCGCCGACGACTACATGAGCAAACCGTTCCGCTTCGAGGAGCTGCTGGCGCGGATCAAGCTGCGCCTGCGGGGGCCCCGTACGGTGACCACCACGGTCGTTCGCCACGGCGACCTTGCCCTCGACCTGCGCACCCGCCGTGCGTACGTCAGTGGACGACCGGTGGAGCTCACCACGCGGGAGTTCCTGTTGGCCGAGCTCTTCCTGCGCCATCCCGACCAGGTGCTGTCCCGCGAGCAACTGCTCTCGCACGTGTGGGGTTATGACTTCGACCCCGGCTCGAACGTCGTCGACGTCTACGTGCGCTATCTGCGGCGCAAGATCGGAGCCGAGCGGATCGCAACCGTCCGGGGTGTCGGCTACCGCCTCGTGGACGAGCCGGTCCAAGAAGGCGTGCATCACCCGCGGCTCCGCGGGGAGACCGCGACGACGCGCTGAACCGCCGCCGGCGGTGACCGAGATGCCTCCGGGAGCACAAGGAGCCCGGAGGTAATACGTCACACCCATTCTCGCCCCGGTGGGTGGGTGACGGCTTTTCGCGTACTCGGTTTCATTCATCTGCCCGTGCAGTTAGACGACGGTTGCGATACTGAATTTCATCGCGCAATTGATTGCATCACCGTTGTTGTCGCGCCCGGGGAGATTCAAATGTCGTTCGCTATGTCGGGGCAATGGTCCATGATTACGGTCGACGGGCGGTGCTTTCAACGCCTCCCCATTCGCACCCGGTGGTTTGATTACTCCGATGACCTCAGTGCGGCTCTGCTCGAATATACGGCAGACCGACGACCGGGCGACACAATTGCGGTCAGCGAGAAGGTCGCAGTCCTCCTCACCGGTCGTTCGTTGATCGTCGATCCACGGCATGTCAGCTGGGATGCGCGCCTGCTGTCGCGCTTCGTGCGTACTCACCACAGCACCTACGGCCTTTCGACACCGACAAAGATGGAATGGGTGCTGCAGACCGTCGGCCGGCCCCGAATCTTCACTGCCGCCGCGGCCGCGGCGGTTACCCGGGTCTTCGGAGTGCGCGGGACCTTCTACCGCATTGCCGGTCCGCCGGCCCGTGACATCGACGGCGGAATTTCGCCGTACGAGGACCGCCTGTTTCCGCCGCTGGACTCCGAAACTGCCGAACAGATCTGCAACGAACTCGAGGCAAAGATCGGCACCGGTGTGACGATCGTCGACATCAACGACTTCGGCGGGACGGTGCGAGCCGTCTCCAAGGCGGCACTCCCGGTAGAACTTGTCACCGGTGCCCTGGCTGACAATCCTTTGCGCCAGAGGGTCACGAGTACGCCATTCGCGTTAATACGTCCACTCTGACAACGCGGTCACCCGTGGCGGGTGAACTGACGCCGGCTATCCCGGGAACGGGACTAGCGGACTGGCCCATGCAAGAATCGTGAGGAATCGCCATGGCGCACCGCAAACTCGAACTCCTTGAACGCGACGGATTCATGATCCTGGAGCCGTACAAGGGATCCATCAATCCGCAGGAGTGGGAATCGCTCAACTATCTGGATTGGAAATCGGGCGGGGACACGAACTTCGCGGTCCTTGCCTCCGCTGACGGCTCCGATGACCCGCGCGGTTTCTGGGAGTACGGAAAGCCGGACAAGGACGGCGTGTGGACCGCGAACATCGAAAAGGCCCCCACGCTGCGCCGGTACGTGGAAGAGGCCGGCATCCGGTACGGCCGGGTCCGGATCATCAAGCTCAACCCGTCCAGCAACCTCGAAGAGGTGCAGAACCGGTTCCTGCACCGCGACGACAACAACCGGCTCAACGCCGACGGCGAGGGCTGGGTCGTCCGCTCGTGGCTCAACCTGACCGATGACGCGGACAGCTACATGGTGTTGCGCGAGGACAAGGAAGACCCGTCGACCGAGCGGCACGTCCCGCTGCCACGCAACACGCAGTTCGTGGTCGACACCGAGCGGCTCTGGCACGCGGTCTACCACCCGGGGACCAAGCCGCGCTACGCGATGATCACGAGCTGGGAGTCTGGCCCCGAACTGGAGCGCTGGATGAAGGAGCGGATGCGTCCGAAGGGCCGTCGCTGACCTGCGCGCTGGACGTGAGAGCACTACCCGCCAGGTAGCGGGCGCTGGCGGGAGTGCTCTCCGGGAGATTCGGACCCGCGCCCCACGTACGCGACGGGCGCCTCGGATGGGGCGCGGGCCGGCGTACGGGAACGTCCGGGGCCTGGTGCCCGATCGAGGGATTCGTCGAGCGAGCCCTCGAGGGAGCCGTCGATCACCTGCCGGGCGACGGCCGCGATCCGCATCTGGCGTCGACGCGCATATCCGCGGAGCAGCAGGAACGCCTGGTCGACGTCCACCTTTCCGCGTTCAGCGAGGATGCCCTTGGCCTGCTCGATGACGAGGCGGCTGTCCAGCGCATGCTGCAGCTGCTCGGCCAAGGTGTCGGCCCGCTGCTGGCGGCGCTCGCGCAGAATGCTGATGGTGGCGACCGCGGCCAGGGCCACCCCGCGCCGGACCTCGTGCCCCGCGAACGGAGTGGGCGTGGCCCGGTAGACCTCGACGGCACCGAGGATCTCGTCGCGGTGCCGGAGTGGCCAGGCGTGCGCGCCGAGCAGGCCCGCCGCCCGGGCCGGAGTCGCCAGGTCGCGCCAGCTGGGCGGCGCGGTGTCCAGATCAGGACACGCCACCGGCTGTCCCGACCGGTAGGCCTCCGGTCCGGGACCGTCCGAGTGGTGCGGATCAGGGAGTGCAGCCAGCGGGGTCGACGGGCCGCCGCATGCCGCCAGCTCGAGCTGTTCGTGGTCGTCGCGGAGCAGGACCCGGCTGGCGCACGCGTCCAGCAACTCAACACAGTCCTGGGCCAGGCGTCGCAGCAGATCTCCCATGTCGAAGGCCGGCCGCTGTGTGTCGACGAGTGCGACGAACGCTTCGCTCAACCGTCGTTCGCGAGCCATCCCATCCCCGCTGACATCGCCCACGTTGCCATTGCCCATGTTGCTGGCCCCCATGCTTCTGGCCCGGGTTCTTGCCCCCGCTGACAAGATCGGTTCAGTTCCTGCCCTCCTTACCCTGACGTAGCCGGTTCACTCCTGCGCGGTCGGGTGACGCGCTGCGGCGCCGTAGCCGCGCGGGGCCCGAAAGCTTCCGCAAGATTCCCGGGAGAAATCCCGACGTCGCCGTGCGGGCTCCGATGAGGCCCGGGCGAAGCCCGCCACCACCCGCCGGACGACCCCACCAGACGCCGCCGCACATGGCCTGATGTGGGCATCACAATCTGTTGACTTGCCGCGTGAGCCCCTTTGTACTTGGCGAACCGACCGGCGCCGTGACGACGCCGGTCTCGACGCGCGAGTACGCCATCCGGCAGTGCATCGCGAAGTTGGAAGGCGGCGTGATGGGGTCGGCGAGGAAGAAGTTCGAGGACGTCGAGGACGTCCTACGGCATCAGGGCATGGACCGGCGCGGGGCGCTGAAGGCCGGCCTGGGCGCCGGAGCGGCATTACTCTTCGGTGGCGGAGCGCTCAGCGCCTGCTCGGACGGCGGCAGCTATTCGGGGGAAGGCCGAAAGGCTCCCGAGGGCGCCGACCAACCGGCCATCGGGCGCGCGAACATCCCCACTCCTCGCGACAAGACGCTCATCATCGGCCAGGTGGACTTCCAGGTATTCAACAGCTTCAACACCCGGATCCCGAACGGTAACCAGGCCGGCAACGGCTTCGACACGATGATCCGCGAATACCTGTTCTACCTCAATCTTCCGACCGGGGAACTCATGCCCTGGCTGGCGACCGACTACGAGTACAACGACGACTTCACCGCGCTCACGTTCAAGTTCGACCCGAGTGCGAAATGGAACGACGGACAGCCGTTCACCTCGAAGGACTTCAAGTTCACCGTCGAGCTCATGCGGGACAACCCCGACCTGCTCGGAGGCGGCGGCAACCTCAAGGACTTCGTCAAGAACGTCGACGCCCCTGATCCGCAGACCGCGACACTTCAGCTCAGCAAGGCCAACCCGCGCCTGCACTACGACTTCATCTGCACGATCGTCGGCAGCTTCGATGTCCTGCCCGAGCACATCTGGAAGGACCAGGACCCGACGAAGTTCAAGGACAACCCGCCGGTGCGCACCGGGCCGTACATGCTGGACAAGGCGATCGCCAACCAGAAGATGTTCGTCTGGAAGAAGAACCCCGACTACTGGAACAAGGGCAAGCTCGACCCGGAGCCGGAGTTCGTCATCTTCCAGTCGACCGCGCAGTCCCAGGACGCGGCGAGTCAGGCGTTCCGGCGAGCGGAGTTCGACGTGGGCTCCCTCGACGAGGAGCACGCGAAGCTGCTGCGGAGCGAGGGCTACAAGAACCTCATCACCACGCCGTTCCACGACCCCTGCCCACGCGCCCTGTGGCTGAACTCCGACCCGGCCCGCGGCATCATGGGCGACCCACGGATGCACTGGGTGATCTCCTATCTCGTCGACCGGGAGAAGATCGGCAACACCGTGTGGCCGGTCAAGACGCCGGCGGCGCAGTACCCCTGGGCCGACTACGACGGCAACGACAAGTGGGAGATCCCGGGCGTCGCCGACAAGCACAAGCTGGAGTTCAACCCCGAGCGCGCCGCCGAACTGCTCGACGAGATGGGCGCGACGAAGGGCGGCGACGGCAAACGGATGTGGAAGGGCAAGCCGGCCAGCGTCGAGGTGATCACGCCCGTCGAGGTCGACGGCGCGGAGTTCATCATCGGCCAGCTGGTCGTGCAGGAACTGAAGAAACTCGGTGTCACAGCCAGTGTCCGCAGCTACAGCGGCTCGGTGCACAGCGAGAAGTGGGAGCGGGGCCAGTTCGACATCTCCTCCCAGTGGGTCTGCAACATGTCGTGGGACCCCAACCAGCTCTACAACCACCTGCAGAGCCGGTACGCCAAGAAGGTGGGCGTCAACGCGGTCGGGCGCAACCAGGTGCGGCTGCGTGACACCGAGCTCGACCGGCTCTCCCGGCAGCTGGACAACATGGACCCCGAGAGCGCGCAGGCCAAGCCGCTGCTGGAGCAGGCGCTGGAGGAGTACTACACGACGCTGCCGGTGATCCCGGTCATCCAGACGGCATACCCCGCCTACTACAACACGACGTTCTGGACCGGCTGGCCGACCGAGAACGACGTATACCAGGTGCCGAACAACTGGTGGGGGCAGTTCATGTTCGTCATCGGCAAGCTCAAGGCGACTGGGCAGAAGTGACGGCAGTAGCGCAGCAGGAGGAGTCGCCCCAGCTAGGCCCGGTAAGGACCTGGCTCGGGCGGCATCCACTGGCCAACTACGCCATCCGCCGGTTCGGTCTCTACCTGGTCGAGCTCTGGGGTGCGGTGACGGTCGCGTTCTTCTTCTTCCGGATGATTCCCGGCGACCCGATCCAGACGTTCATCCAGACCCTGCAGCAAAACTACGTGTACAACGCCAGCGCGAGCGCCGAGGTCATCGCGAAGTATCGCGCGGAGTTCGGCCTCGACGGCAACGTGATCACGCAGTACTTCCGGTACATGTACCAGGTCCTGGTGCAGCACGACTTCGGCCCGTCCCTGCTCAACTATCCGACGCCCGCCCAGGACGTCATCTTCCGTGCGCTGCCGTGGACGATGGGCCTGCTCGGCATCTCGGCCGTGCTCGCCTGGATCATCGGGCTCCTCACCGGCGCCGTTGCTGGGTGGCGGCGTGGGAAGCCCGGAGCTGACCTCGCGACGAACCTGTCGATCGCACTGTCGCACGTGCCCTACTACTTCCTCGCCCTCATCCTGACCTTCCTCTTCGCCTACCAGCTGAACTGGTTACCGGCCCGGTCTGCCTATGACGCGCGACTCGAACCCGGCGTGACGTTCGAGTTCATCGCCAGCCTGGTCCGCTACGGCTTCCTGCCGGCGTTGTCGATCGTGGTGATCGGCGTTTTCGCCTGGCTGCTGTCGACGCGGATGCTGATGGTGCCGGTGCTCGGTGAGGACTATCTGACGTACGCACAGGCCAAGGGACTGCGTCCCCGCCGGATCCTCACCAAGTACGCGCTGCGGAACTGCTACCTCCCGCAGGTGACGGCGTTCGGCATCTCACTGGGCTTCATCTTCAACGGCAACGTGCTGGTGGAGCAGCTGTTCAACTATCCGGGCCTCGGCGCCACCCTCGTCAACGCCATCAACATCCTGGACTTCAACACCATCATGGGAGTCACCAATCTGGCGATCTTCGCGGTCCTGTCCGCCAACCTGGTCCTCGACCTGATCCTTCCGCTGCTCGATCCGCGTGTGAAGTACTGGCGTTAGGGGACTCGATGAGAGTGTTGCGTGGGATCGGCAAGGCGCTGACGACCAACTGGAAGCTGACCAGTGGGCTGATACTGCTCTTCGCACTGATCGCCGTTGCCTTGCTCAGCCCGGTCATCTCGGCCCTGGTCGGCAACGGCCAGGATCCGGTGGCGGTCGCGGCCTATCAGAAGTGGCTGGTTCCCTCGCCCGCGCACTGGCTCGGCACCGACCAGTTCGGGCGGGACCTGTTCGCGATGGTCATCGGCGCCCTCCGGGTGTCGCTGGAGGTCGGTGCCATCGCCGGCATCATCTCCACGGTGGCCGGCGTGATCATGGCGTTTGTCGCCGGCTACAAAGGAGGCTGGATCGACGACACGCTGTCGACCGTGACCGACATGGTGCTCGTGGTGCCGAGCTTCCCGTTGCTGATCGCCCTGTCGGCCTACACCAAGAACGTCGGAATCGTAGAAGTCGGACTGATGCTGGCGGTCTTCAGCTGGCCGTTCGCCGCCCGCACGATCCGTTCGCAGGTGTTGAGCCTGCGGTCGCGGCCCTATGTCGAGCTGGCGAAGGTCACCAAGTATCGCGACATCGAGGTCATCGTCTACGAGCTGCTGCCGAACATGCTCCCCTACATCGGCGTCGGTTTCGCCTCGTCCGCACTCGGTGCGATCTTCGCGCTCGTCGGCCTGGAGGTCATCGGCCTCGGACCGGGCGAGACGATCGACCTAGGAAAGATCATCTTCAGCTCGATCGGGACCGGTGCCATGACCCTCGGTGCCTGGCCGATGTTCGTGGCGCCCATCTTCCTGCTCACCGTGCTCTTCGCGGCACTCAACCTCATCAACATCGGGTTGGAAGAGGTCTACAACCCACGGTTGAGAGGAGTGGCAGGTGCCTGACGTCGACGCGACCGACCGTCGTACGCAGACCCGGCCGGACGAGGCCGAGCCTGTTCTGGAGATCAGGGATCTCGAGGTCCACTACCGCACGACGCACGGCGACGTCGCGGCGGTGGACGGCGTCGACTTGAGCGTGCGGCGTGGGGAGATCCTCGGTATCGCAGGGGAATCCGGTAGCGGTAAGAGCACCTTGGCGGTAGCGCTGTTGCGCCTGCTGCGGCCACCGGGCTACGTCGCGGGTGGTGAGATCGCGTTCCATCCCAAGGACTCCCCGTCGGTCGATCTGCTGTCGCTGGACGAGCGTCGACTACGGTCGCTGCGCTGGCGCAACCTCTCCTACCTGCCGCAGGGTTCGATGAACTCGATGAACCCCGTCATGCGGGTCGAAGACCAGTTCCGTGACGTGATCCTCGAGCATGGTGGCGATCGGCGGGGCGAGATCAGTGCCATGATTCCGCGGCTGTTGCGTCAAGTGGGCCTTGACGACCATGTCGCGCGCATGTACCCGCACGAGCTCTCCGGTGGCATGAAGCAGCGCGTCCTGATGGCGATGTCGATCGCGCTGGAACCCGACCTCGTGGTCGCCGACGAACCCACGACGGCGCTTGACGTCACCATCCAGCGGGTGATCCTGCAGACGCTCGGCGACCTGCGTGACGAGTTCGGCGTCACGCTCGTCGTCATCTCCCACGACATGGGCGTGCACGCACAGCTCGCCGACCGGGTGGCGGTGATGTACGAGGGCAAGGTGGTCGAGGTCGGCGACGTTCGCCAGGTCTTCAAGCAACCCCGGCACGACTACACCCGCAGCCTGATCGAGTCGATTCCGCGGATCGGTGAGGCACCGTGGCAGAGCGAGAAGCGGGGTGCGGTGCCATGAACGACGCAGCTCAGACCGGCCGGGCTCGCACAGCCGGGACTCAGTCAGACGGGGCTCGGACAAACGGGGCTCGTACGCGGGAGTCCAAGGACATCGAGCTGCGAAACGTGGAGCAGCGGTTTCACGCCCGCGGCACGGCGTCCGGTTTCCTGACGGCGGTCCATCCGACCTCGTTCACGCTGGGCACCGACCCGCCGCACATCGTCAGCCTGGTTGGGCAGAGCGGCAGCGGTAAGAGCACGATCGCGCGGATCATTCTCGGCCTGCAGAAGCCGACCGGCGGCAGCGTGACCTACGGCGGCAAGGACATCTTCAAGCTGTCCCGGGCCGAGTACGACGATTACCGGCGCAACGTGCAGCCGGTCTTCCAGGATCCGTACGCGATCTTCAACCCGGTGTACCGGGTCGACCGGGTGCTGTGGAGCGCGGCCAAGAAGTTTGGCCTGGCGAAGACGAAACCGGCCGCCCGCGACCTGATGGAGGAGTCGCTGCGGGCCGTGCGACTCGACCCCGACCAGGTGCTCGGCCGCTATCCGCACCAGCTGTCCGGCGGTCAGCGGCAGCGGATCATGCTGGCGCGGGTGCACATGCTTCGTCCCTCCTACATCATCGCCGACGAACCCGTGTCGATGCTCGACGCACAGGTACGCAAGCTGTTCCTCGACATCCTGGTCGACTTCCAGCAGGCGTACGGAATGACGACGCTCTTCATCACCCATGACCTGTCGACGGTCTACTACGTCGGCGGCGAGGTCATGGTGATCACCCGCGGCCGGATCGTCGAGCGTGGACCGGTGGCCGAGGTCATGCACACGCCCAGCCACCCTTACACGAAGATGTTGCTGTCCTCGGTTCCGCAGCCCGACCCCGACGCCCGCTGGACCGACCGGATCGACCTGGCCCAGGCCGAGCAGGAGGAGGCCGGGCCCGAGGTCCCGCCGGAGGACGAGGCCCTGGAAGCCCGCGTGCCGTAGGCCGGTTGGCCGAACTGCCTCAGGTGGAGGGCTCGACCGGGCCGAGTACGCGGTCGAGATAGGGATTGCTGAACGTTCCGTCCGGGTCGACCTCGCCACGTATCCGGCGGAAGTCGTCGAGGCGTGGGACCTGCTTGCGCAGGGCTTCTGCGTCCTGCCAGTGGATCTTGCCCCAGTGTGGCCGGCCGTCGTGTTCGGCGGCGATGTCCTCGACGGCGCGGAAGTAGCGTTCGTACGGACGGAGGTGATATTGGTGCACGGCGACGTAGGCGGACTCGCGGTCGTACGCGGTCGACATCCAGCTGTCGTCAGGTGCCGCGAACCGCACCTCCAGCGGGAAGGAGACCAGCTCGCCGCTCGCCTCGATCCACCGGCGGATCGCCAACAGGACATCGCGAATCGAACTCCGCGGCACGGCGTATTCCATCTCCCGGAACACCACCCGTCGCGGTGAGACGAAGACCCGGTGCGACCTGTCCGTGTAGGTGCGGGCCGACAGCCCCCGGGCCACGACAGCGTTGACGGCCGGCGTGAGGCGGGGGAAGGCGGTCGTGGCGCGGTTGGTCCACTCGAACACGTCGTTGCTGAGGAATTCGTCGTCCAACCACGCGTGGAATCGGCCGAGTGGGTGGGCCGGGGCGTCGGCAGGCACCCGGTTGTTTCGCTTGGTGAAGGTGCGCGACGTGTGCGGGTACCAGTAGAACTCGAAGTGGTCGTTGGCCTCGGTCAGCTGGTCGAGATCGTCGAGCACCTGTAGGAGCGGCAACGGGCGCTCGTCGGCGTGGAGCAGGAACGCGGCCACGCACTGCAGGGTGACCTTGGTGATGACGCCGAGCGCACCAAGTCCGACCTTGGCGGCGGCGAAGAGGTCCGGGCGGTCGGCGGCCGAACACGTGACGACTGACCCGTCGGCCAGTACGAGTTCGAGCGCGTGGACCTGGCCCGCCAGCCCCTGGTGCCGCAACCCGGTGCCGTGGGTACCGGTGGAGATCGCGCCGGCGACCGTCTGCCGGTCGATGTCGCCGAGGTTGGCAATTGCCAGGCCGAGATCGTCGAGCAGGCGGGAGAGCCGGTGCAGCGGAGTGCCGGCGAGCACGGTGACGAGGCCGGTGTCAACGTCGGCTTGCGTGATGCCCGTGAGCTGCGTGAGATCGAGCAGAACGCCATCGGTGATCGCGACGCCGGTGAAGGAGTGTCCGGACCCGACCGCCTTCACCCGGTGACCCGCCCGGGCGCTGGATCCGACGATCGAGACGAGCTCGTCGACGTCGGCCGGACGCACGATGCCGATCGGCTGTGCCACTTCGGTGCGCGCCCAGTTGTTCCAGGCTGGGCTGCTCATAGGCTACTCATGTGCTGCACCAGGGGTCGGCATTTGCCACCATGGTCCCATGGCAGAGTCGGATGCGCGCGCAAGGTACGACGCGGCGACCGCGGATCTGGAACCCCCGTTGGCGATTCTCGACCTCGCGGCCCTGCGGTCCAACAGCGCCGATCTGGTGCGCCGGGCCGGCGGAACGCCCATACGAGTGGCAACCAAGTCGGTCCGGGTCCGTTCCTTGCTGCAGGACCTGCTCGGCGAGTCGGGCTTTCGCGGGGTGATGGCGTACTCCCTGGCAGAGGCGGTGTGGCTCGCCGGTCATGGGGTCGACGACATCCTGATGGGTTATCCGTCCGTGGACCGGACGTCGCTGGGGCGGATCGCCGCCGATGAGGGGCTGGCGGAGACGGTCACTCTGATGGTCGATGACGTGGCGTACTTGAGGTTCGTCGAGTCCGTCCTTCCGTCCGCGCGAGCGACACTCCGGTTGTGCATCGACCTGGACACGGCGTGGCGCCCGCTGGGGATGCATGTCGGAGCACGTCGTTCACCCGTCCGCCGGCCGGCGCAGGCGGTCGCTCTCGCGCGCGAGATCCTCAGCCGGAAGGGATTTCGGTTGGTGGGCGTGATGACGTACGAGGCGCACATCGCGGGTCTGCAGGACCTCAATGCCCTTGTCCGGTGGATGAAAGTACGCTCGGCCGGCGAGATCGACCGGCGTCGGTGGGAGATCCTCACCGCGCTGGCCGACCATGCCACGCTTGAGATCGTCAATGCCGGCGGCACCGGAAGCGTCGAGGTGAGTGCGGGAGGGCACGGTGTCACGGAGGTGACCGCCGGCTCCGGGCTCTTCGGACCCGCGCTGTTCGACCGGTATCGAGAGTTCCGTCCGGAGCCCGCCGCGGCCTTCGCGCTGCCGGTCGTACGCAGGCCGTCGGCAGGGGTCGCGACGCTCTTCTCCGGTGGCTATCCGGCATCGGGACCGAGTGGTCGCAGCCGGCTGCCTCGCCCCTACCTGCCGGACGGTCTGGCCCTGGTGGACACCGAGGGTGCGGGTGAGGTGCAGACACCGGTCCGGGGTAAGGCGGCCGAGCAGTTGGCCATCGGAGATCGGGTGTGGTTCCGGCACGCCAAGGCCGGCGAGCTGTGCGAACGCTTCGACACGCTGCACCTGGTGGAGGGCGGCAGGATCGCGGCATCGGTACCGACCTACCGTGGCGAGGGCCGGTCCTTTGGTTGACTGGGACCATGGCCAACGGCGACAGCGGCGACGACATCGAGGGTGATGACCTCGAGGTCGATGCCGAGCAGCTGCGGCACCAACTCGTCGACTACCTGCGGGCACGGGCGGTGGTCACCACCACCCCGGTGGAGAACGCGTTGCGTGCTGTGCCCAGGCACCTCTTCCTTCCGGGTGTGCCGCTTCCGCAGGCCTACGCCGACGACGCCGTGGTCACCAGACGCGACGAGGCCGGCATGCCGAGCAGCTCTGCGTCCCAGCCGGCGATCGTGGCGATCATGCTCGAGCAGCTCGAACTCGCGCCCGGCATGCGGGTCCTGGAGATCGGCGCCGGCACGGGCTACAACGCCGCACTCCTTGCCACGATGGTCGGTGCGGGGGGATCGGTCACCACCGTCGACATCGATCCCGAGGTGGTCGAAGGCGCCAGGGCAAACCTGGATCGGGCCGGACTCTCCGCCGTACGGGTCGAATGCGGTGACGGTGGCCTGGGATACGCGCCGGGTGCTCCCTACGATCGCACCATCGTGACGGTGGGAGCGTGGGACCTTCCGCCAGCCTGGTTCGACCAACTCGGCGTCGATGGCCGGCTGGTGGTTCCGCTGGGTCTGCGAGGGCCACAGTGCTCCATCTGTTTCGAACGCGCAGTCGCACAGCGGGTGGCCGGCGCACCGTCGCAGGGGCCCGTCACGCGGACGAATGGCGTACGGACCGAAACCTGGCAGAGCCGGAGCATCGTCGCCTGCGGCTTCATGCAGATGCGAGGAGGGTTCGCGGGACCGGCCCGCATGATCGGCCTGGGCGACGACAACTCGCTCTGGCTCGAGGACGACCGTCACATCGACGTCGATGCCATCCAGCACGCGTTGGCCGAGCCCGCCAGGGACCACCGGACTGGCACGCTGGTGACCGCGCGGGAGGTGTGGACGTCACTCAGCCTGTGGCTGGCGCTGACCGACGCCGACTACGTCCGCCTGCACCTGCCGGAGTCGTTGGGCGCGGGAGCGCTGGTAGACGGGGAGAGTCTGGCGATTGCGGTACGCAGCACTGCGGAGCCGGCCGACTCAGCTGCCACGGCTGCCTCGGCTACCTCGGCCGTCGAGGATCCGGCGCGCTCCGATGACGAGGAGCCCGAGCAGTTCGAGATCACCATTCGTGCCAGTGGACCGCGTGGTGCCGTGCTGGCCCGGCGGCTGGCCGACTCGCTGGCGGCCTGGCAACAAGCTGGGCGGCCGGCGACTGAGCACCTGCGGATCGATGCCCACCCGGCTGGGACGCCGGACGAGGAGATCCGTGCCCAGTACGTCATCGACAAGCTGCACACCCGGCTCGGTGTCAGCTTTGGCCAGGTCTGACGTCGGATCAGGAAGGCGGCGAGAGCCCTCCTGGAGAGAGGCCAGCGTCAAGGTCTTGTTGACAGCTCTACGGATACGAGCAGATCCGGTGATGAGGCGAGAACGCTATCTCTCTTCAGGTGCGGAGTGGGTGGTTGCGGAGTGGTTTGCGTTGGGGGTCGATCCAGTGGGGTGGGGTGAATTCTGGTTGGCCGTCGTGGGCGATGGTGACGGTCCAGTGTCCTTGGTGGATGAGTCGGTGGTGGTGGCCGCAGAGCAGGACGCCGTTGTCGACGGTGGTGGGTCCGCCGCGGCTCCAGGCGATGATGTGGTGGGCGTGGGTCCAGGGTGGTGGGCGGTCGCAGCCGGGGAAGGCGCAGCCGCGGTCTCGGAGTTCGAGGAGTCGGCGGGTCTTGCCGGTGTAGAGCCGGGTCGGGTCCGAGAGCGCCGGCCCACGCCTCCGCTCGACCTTGGTCCGCGCCCTTCTCGTCGGGACTACCGCCGCCGCTGCCGTTCGCTCCAGCCGCATTCCCGCCGGTGCCGTTCCTGCCGGTGCCGTTGCCGGCGGTGTCGTTCCTGTTGCCGGGGGTGTACCAGCTGATCTTGGCGTCGCAGGCGTACTCCTGCGCGGTCCGCGCCGAGACCGGGGTGCCCGTATGCAGCAGGGTGCCGGTGCCGGTGCCGTTGACGAGCCGGTCGTGGTCGATCGTGATCACCACGTGCGGGCGCTCACCGCCCTGGGTGGGTGAGGCGCCGGCGTTCAGGTACCGGCGGAGCAGCTCGGCGAACCCATCTCCGAGCCGCTGCGAGCGTGACCTCGGGTCGGGCCCGTCCGCGGTGGTCGGCATCGGCTTGTTCTTCTTGCGGTCGCCGTAGGACACGAACCGCATCGCGGCCCGGATCAGATGCACCACACACGTCTGCACCGTGGTCTGGGGCCAGGTCGCCTCGATCGCTTCGGCAAAGCCGGACAGTCCGTCGCAGCACACGATGAGCACGTCGCGCACGCCGCGGTTGCGTAGCTCGGCGCAGACGCCAGCCCAGAACTTCGCGCCTTCGCTGGCTTGGACCCAGATGCCGAGCACGTGCTTGACCCCGTCGATGTCCACACCGACGGCGATATGGGCCGAGCGGTTGCGGACATGGTGGCCGTCGCGGACCTTCACCACCAGCGCATCGAGGTAGATGATCGGGTAGATCTCTTCCAGTGGCCGGGACTGCCAGGCCTTGACCTCCTCGAGCACGGCATCGGTGATCTTCGAGATCGTCTCGTGTGACAGCTCCGTGCCCAGCGTGCGGACCAGATGGTGCTGAATGTCGCGCACGGTCATCCCGCCGGCGTACAAGGAGATGATCTGCTCGTCCAACCCGCCCAGGCGTCGCGATCCCTTCGGCACCAGCCGCGGCTTGGCGAGTGGCTCCAACGCGGTCCGCAGCATCTCGGTGGTGACAGGGTCGAGCTTGCCGCGCAGCCAGGTGGACACGCTGTACGGGTCCTCATACAGCCACACCTCCCGCTCCCGTTCGGCCTTGGCCTCCTCATCGGCCAACTGCCTGGCCAACACCCGATCCGCCAACTCCGGATCGACCACCTCCAACACCTTGCGCCCCAACCGAGCCAGATCCTTGGGATGGAACACCCTGGCCTGGTCCAGGAGGAACTGCTCGGCGGCGGCACGGGTCTGCTGGCCGGCTTCCTTGGGCAGGTCCCGCACCGCCCGGGCGATCACCTGGGCGTGGTCGGCGCTGATCTACACCGGCCCGCAGCGCGATGGCGGTGGCGGCCAGGTCGCCGTCCAGTTCCCGGGCCAGCTTCACCGCCCGCGCCGCGTGTTCGGGCCGCATCCGCAGCGCGCCCGGACAGCCAGTTCCCCGTCGAGGTCGCCCTGCCGCTTCGCCGTGGTCCGCCGGTCGACCTCGGCGACCGCCGCCAGCGACAACGCCGCCACCTGCGCCGACAAGCGCCTCCAACTCCCGCAGCACCTCGACCACATCATCATCGCTCGGCAGACCACCACACCGGCGGCGACTCCTGCGCGAGCCGGTCCCGCATCCGACCCAACAACACCGTCAACCGATGCCGGGTCCGACCCGAAGTGATCACATCCACAACCAAGATCCTAAACCCGACCACCGACAAGCCCGGGACCGAGCGCAACCCCGGAATCCCTTGCTGGACAGGGCTTCACGGCCAGACTGTCCCCTGTCAACGTCTGCCGGCGGCCAACGCCAGCTGCCGCCACCGCCAACTTGCTGGAGGTCTGGCGGCCTATAAGCCGCCCGACCTCCAACAACCTGCGCTGGCACACGCAGAACCCGCACCGCGCGGGCACCGCCGCGGCCCCCGCAGCTCGCAGTTCAGATCAGGCCAGCGCGGCCTTGACCTTGTGTGCCACGGCCGCAAGCTCCCCACCCGCGGCGGACTGGGGATCGGCAAGTACCAACGGAACCGGCGCAGTCGGACCCGCGCCGGCGGGCGTGAACGGCACCGCGCCCAGACGGACGACATCCTGGCTCCAGATCGAATGTTCCTCCGCGACGCGCGGGAACAGGGAGATCTGTTCCCCGCACGACGGGCAGTCGAGCCCGCTCATGTTCTCGACGCCACCCAGGATGCGGACGTCACGCCGTCGCAGCATCGACACCAGCTTGCGGCCGTCGAGGTGTGCCGCGAACTGCGGGGTGACGACGAGGAGCACCTGAGGGTCCGACAGCAGGCCGAGTATCTCCTGCTGCAGGTCGCCCGTCCCCGGCGGAAGGTCCACCAGGAGCGCGTCGAGTTCGCCCCACGCGACGTCATGGACCAGTCGCCGGAGCAGCAACCCCACGAGCGGCATCTGCCAGTCGAGCGGCTGGTCTTCGCTGATGAGGAACTGCGCAGACATGATCTTCACGCCGCGATAGTCGACCGGCTCGACCGGAGGCACATCGGCCTGCCACAACGTGACCGACCGCGCGGGCGTCCGCCGGGTGATGCCCACCATCGCCGGGATGTCCGGACCGTAGATGTCGGCGTCCACCAGACCGACACGCAGGCCGCTCTGCGCCAGGGACACCGCGACATTCACCGCGAGCGTGCTCTTGCCGACCCCGCCCTTCCCGCTGGCGAAGACGACGGACGGAGGCGGAGGTGACGTCTCGGTAGTCATCCGGTATATCCGCGGTGCAGTCTGGCCGCGTCGTCGCCTGGCCGCAACGGAACCAGCCGATAGCTCAGCTCGTAGGTCGCGCCGGACGGGATCTGGTAACGCTCCAAGGTGTCTGGGCCGCAGCTGGCACCGCCAAGACCGCGTTGACGCACGTCGATCGTCAGGTACGCGACATCATCGCGTACGAGGTCGATCGTGTGCCGAGCCGATCCCAGGGTCGCGTCGGAATAGTGGGTCGCCTTGGCCTCGACCGGCGTCGGTGCACTGACCAACACGCCCGCCCCGTCGGCACCGCGGAGAGCGAGCCAGCGGACGTCGGTCTTGTTGCCGTGTTCCTGGGGAAGGATGTACGGCACATACTGCTCGTCAACCGTGCCTTGCCAGCGGCCCACGGCAGTGCCCAGCTTGCGGTCGACATAGCTCTCGTGCGGACCGCGGCCGAACCACTCCAGGTGTTCGAGCCCGGCGGGAGCTGTCAACAGCACGCCGATCCGGGGAAGATCGGGGAGTTCGGCCTCGACGTCGAACCTGTGCTCGGCAGTGATCGAGCCGTCCGCGGCGAACTCGAGCCGGGCGCGGTGTGCGATTCCGGCCGGTTGGCCCTCGGCGACGAGGCGTTCGCTGCGTACGACGACGATCCGGTTGTCCTTGTCGGGTTCGACACTCACGTCGTGCACGTGGGCGAGGAGTCGGTCGAGGCCGTCCTCGCGCCAGCGGAAGTACGCCTGCCGCTTCGTGTGCCATGCGTCGTTCGATCCGCGTACGCCATCGTTGTCGGTCGGTGCCCGCCAGGCGTTGGCGACGGGACCGAACTGGAGCAGCGAGGTCTGTGCCGTGTCGCCAGGTGTTCCGCTCAGCTGCCAGTCCGCGACCTGACCGTCGGAGCGGCGCACGGTGATGGAAACCCGTTCCCCGCGGATCGTCCAGCCGGCGTCGGACTCCTCCACCGACAATGACTCGCCCCGTTGCCCACCGCTGCTTCGCACCGCAGAGGGAGCCGCGGTGTCGCCTCGGCCAAGCTCCACCTGAACCCAGCCGACCTCGTGCCCCACGCCCAGCAGCGGGACCCCGCCGGCGTGGGCGAACGTCAGGCGGGCATGGGCTTCCTGGCCGGGACCGAGATCCGGCATCTGCCACGGAACGTCGAGCTCCTCAACGGAGCAAGGCGGCGTTGACAGCGGGCCCAGGGTGCCCGCGGCGACCACGCTGCCGTCCACCGTGACCTCCCAGGACACGGTGAGATGGGAGAGGTCGCGGAAGTCGTACTTGTTGCGTACGCGCAGACGTCCTGCCTCGGTCAGCTCCGCGTCGAACGGCTGGAACACCCGTTTTGCCTCCCACATCGACGGATGTGGAGTGCGGTCGGGCCAGAACAGGCCGTCGCAGACGAAGTTGCCGTCGTGCGGATCGTCGCCGAAGTCGCCGCCGTAGGCCCAATGCGCGGGCTGGTCGCCGGAGGAGAACCCTGGTCGCGGATCACCGGGCGACCTGAGGATTCCGTGGTCGAGCATCTCCCAGATGAACCCGCCCTGCAGGCCGTGGTGCGACTCGATCGCCTGCCAGTAGTCGGCGAGGTTGCCACAGCTGTTGCCCATGGCATGGGCGTACTCACACATGATCAACGGCCGATGGTCCGTCGTGGTCGTCGCCCACTCGACGATGCGGTCGATCGAGGGGTACATGGGGCAGACCAGGTCGGTGGAGGGATGGCCGGCGGCCCAGTCGGCTGCGATGGCGCCTTCGTAGTGGAGGGGGCGGGACGGGTCGACATGACGCACCCAACCCGCAGCGGCATCGTGGTTGGATCCATACCCGGTCTCGTTGCCGAGCGACCAGACGATGATGCTCGGGTGGTTCCGGTCCCGCAGCACCATCCGGCTCACCCGGTCGACAAACGCTGCCTGATAACGCGGATCGTTGCAGAGGGTCGGATAGTTGGCGTGGGCCTCGATGTTGGCCTCGTCGATCACGTAGAGCCCGTACGTGTCGGCCAGTTCGAGGAAGTACGGATCGGGTGGATAGTGGGAGGTCCTTACGGCGTTGACGTTGAACGCCTTGAGCACCGTGACGTCCTGCTCCACCGTCTCGCGGGGGACCGCGCTGCCGAATCGGTCATGGTGTTCGTGCCGGTTGACGCCTCTGATGGTGACCGCACGGCCGTTGACGAGGAGTTCGCGGTCGCGGACCTGGACCGTGCGGAAACCGACGCGGGTACGGGTGGCCTCGACCTCGTGGCCCTCCACGTCGCGCAGGCTGACGATGAGCGTGTACAGCTCGGGCACTTCGGCCGACCACGGCCGGACCTTGGGCAGGTCCGCGCGGAGTACCGCGGTGCCCGTGCCGGGAGGATCGCCGGCGAACAGGAAAGGCTCGCTGCTGAGCGGCTCGGCAGTCGCCGCCGCCGCTTCCGGATCGTCGAGAACGGCATGCACCGTCCAGCCCGGACCCGGCAGTCCGCCGACGCTGACCCACGCCTCGAGCGAACCGGCGCCGCTCTCGTGGTCGTAGCCGGCGGTCACGGCGACGTCGGCGAGGTGGGTTGGCGCCGTGGCGTACAGGTAGACGGAACGGTGGATGCCAGCCTGCCACCACTGGTCCTGGTCTTCGATGTAGCTCGCGTCAGACCACTGGATCACCTGGATGGCGAGGGTGTTGCGCCCCGAGCGCAAGGCGTCCTTGACGTCGAACTCGCTCGGCAGCCGAGAGTCCTTGGCGATGCCGACATGCAGGCCGTTCAGCCAGATCGACGCGACCGAGATCGCGCCGCCCAGGTGGAGGACGACCCGCGACCCGTCACGCCAGTCCTCGCCAACAGTGAAGGCGGTGCGGTAGAGGCCGGTGGGATTGCGGTCCGGCACGACCGGTGGCCGGTTCGGCGCGAACGGCATCTGCACGTTGGTGTACTGGGGGCGGCCGTGGCCCTGCATGGTCCAGTTGCCGGGAACGGCGACCGTGTCCCAGCCCGAGACGTCCAGGTCAGGGTCGGGAAACTCACGCGGGGTGTCCTCGGGCCGGTCGACCACCCGGAACGACCAGTCGCCGTCCAGCGACAGGACCCGGGCGTTCGACTGTGCGCGAGCATCTGCCGCGCTGGGATAGGGCAGGAGCGTTGCCCGGCCGGGCAGCCGGTTGACGCCGGTGAGCTCGGGTGCCTCCCACGGCCTGAGCCCGCCGATGGCCGTGGTCGCTTCGGCTTCGACGGGTACACGGGGAGACCGCTCGGCTCCTGCTGGCATCGTGTCCTCCTCGGCGCTGGACCTCCGGTCCACCGTACGGGGCGGCCGCGGGCGTGGTCAGGAGCGGTGCTGCTCGATGAACGCGAGGACCCGGCGCCAGGCGTCCGCGCACTCCTGTGCGTAGGCGTCGAAGCTGCGGTCGAAGAAGCTGTGCGGTGCGCCAGGGTAGGTGTGAAGCGTGTGGTCGACCCCGGACTGGGCGAGCCCCGTACCGAACTCCTCGACCTTGTCGGCCGGGATGCCCTCGTCCGCGCCGCCGAAGAGTCCCAGGACCGGAACCCTTGCCGACGGTGCCCGGCTGATCGGCGTAGGACCGTTCTCCACGCGTGGGCGCATGCCGCCGTAGAAGCCGACGACGCCAGCCAGGTCTGTGTTGGCGGCCTCCATGAAGGAGTAGCTCCCGCCGAAGCAGAAACCGACCGTGACGATGGCACCGACCCGGCCGCGCTCGCGCAGGTGTGCGACCGCGGCAGCGATGTCGGCGGCGACACCGTCCGGCGTCGTCTGGGCGACGTGCGGACGGAACTCGAAGTCGGCGTCGCGGTGTCCTGTTCCGGCCGTACGACCGAAGTAGTCGATCGCGACCGCGTCGACACCTACGCCGGCGAACCGCTCGGCCAGGCGTTCGTAGAACCCGAACAGGCCGCGTACGTCCGGCAGGATCACGACGCCGGCCGGGCGACCGGAACCAGCGGCCTCGGCCGCCGCGCCTTCCTCGGCCTCCGCTGTGTCGTCGGGAGCGCTGTCCGACACTTCGGCCCGAAACGCCGCGAATCGGGTCCCGTCCGCCGACGAGAGGACGATGCGCGATCCCTCGACGTGGGCAGCTCCGCCCGGCGGGTCGGGAGGTACGGCGTCGACTGCGAAGCACATTCAGACCACCTCCGGCGAACCAGCAAGACAACATCCGACACGCACGAAACACGAACGCGGAACAGGCAAGCACGACAACAGACCAGTGCCGAGCACGACATGCGTGCAGCAAGGTCGACCCGAACCTACCCCGCACACCCTGCCGTGCCGTAGGGTGGCCGCCCGTGAGGATCGCGGTCCTCAGGGAGCGTCGGCCCGGCGAGCGCCGGGTCGCCTTGCTTCCTGAACAACTAACCAGACTGTTGCAGGCCGGTGCCGAGGTTGCCGTCGAGGCCGACGCCGGTGCTGAGGTCGGCGTGCCCGACAAGGCGTATGCCGACGCCGGTGCCTACGTCGGCGACGATGCGATGCAGGGTGCCGACATGGTGTTGTCGGTGCAGCCGATCAACCTTGCCACCGCTCGTGCGCTGCCCGAAGGAACGGTCACCGTCTCGTTCCTGCCGACCATCCAGGAACTTCCCCTCGTCCGTCGGCTGCGCGAGCACCGGCTCACGTCGTTCTCGATGGACCTCGTACCCCGAACCGCCCGGGCGCAGGCGATGGACGCGCTGTCCTCGCAGTCGATGGTGGCGGGATACCGCGCGGCGGTCGTGGCCGCGGAGCGGCTGCCGAGGTTCTTTCCCCTTCTCATGACCGCGGCGGGCACCGTCAAGCCCGCAACCGTCCTGGTGCTGGGCGCGGGTGTGGCCGGCCTGCAGGCCATCGCCACCGCCCGCCGGCTGGGTGCGATCGTCGAGGCCTATGACGTACGCCTGTCCTCGGCGGAGGAGATCGCCAGCCTCGGCGCCCGGTTCGTCGAGATCGAGCTGCCGCCGCTGGAGGGCGAAGGCGGCTACGCGCGGGAGATGAGCCGCGAACGCTCCAACCGGCAGCGCGAGCTCCTTGCCCCCTACGTCGCCAAGGCCGACGCCCTCATCACCACCGCCGCCGTCCCCGGCCGGCCCGCCCCGCTGCTGGTCACGCCGGAGATGATCGGCGGGATGCGCCCGGGCTCGGTGGTCATCGACCTGGTGGCCGACCAGGGAGGCAACGTCGCGGGCAGCGTCCCGGGCCAGGAGCTGATGGTCAACGGCGTGCTGATCTGGGGCGGCCAGAACGTACCCAGCCAGCTGGCGGTGCCGGCCAGCCACCTGTACTCGCAGAACATCGTCAACCTCGTGCTGCTGCTCATTCGCGACGGCGAGTTGCACCTCGACTTCGACGACGAGATCGTGGCGGCCACCTGCGTGACACACCTGGGCGACGTCAAGCACAGGTTGACAAACGACCTGATCGGGGAGGTGGGATAGGTGACCGAAGGCGTCGCTTTGCTGACCGTCTTCATCTTCAGCGCCTTCACCGGCTACGAGGTCATCTCCAAGGTGTCCACGGTCCTGCACACCCCCTTGATGTCGGGTGCCAACGCGATCCACGGCGTGATCCTGGTCGGTGCGGTCCTGGTGGCCGGACGGGCGACCAACACGCTCGAGCTCTGGGTCGGCCTGGTCGCGGTCTTCCTCGCAACTCTCAACATGGTGGGCGGATTCGTGGTGACCGACCGGATGCTGGAGATGTTCCGGACCCGAAGGCACGTGCGGAATGGGTGACGCGGCCACGTCGACCCCGACCTGGATCCAGTTGGGCTACCTCGTCGCCGCGGTCTGCTTCATCCTTGCTTTGAAGGCACTCTCGTCGCCACGTACCGCGCGGATCGGCAACCTGGTCGGAGCGGCCGGGGCCGTGCTCGCCGTTGTTCTCGTGTTCGTGGCAGAGCCGCCGCGCTACCTGGCCTGGATTCTGGGCGCGATCGCGCTCGGCGGCATCGCCGGCGCGGTGACCGCCCGGCGGGTCGTGATGACGGCGATGCCGCAGCTCGTGGCGGCGTTCAACGGCGTCGGTGGCGGTGCGGCCGCCCTGGTCGCCCTGCTCGAGGTCGGTGAGCTGAACCAGGCTGGCGCACTCCCGCGAATCGCGGCGGCGCTCACGGTGCTGGTGGGTGCGGTGAGCCTGTCGGGGTCCGCGGTGACGGTCGGCAAGCTACAGGACCTCCTTCCGACCCGTCCGATCGTGCCGCCGCAGGTGCAGTGGGTCTACGGCGGTGGGTTGGCCCTCACGCTGGCCGCGGCGGTGGTGGCCGTGGTCACCGGTGCGCCGATCGTCGCCATCGTGTTGGGCGTCCTGTCGCTGGTGCTCGGCGTCCTGCTGGTGTTGCCGGTCGGTGGTGCGGACGTCCCGATCGTCATCTCGCTGCTGAACGCCTTCACCGGTCTCGCGGTCGCCGCCAGCGGTTACCTGCTCGGCAACACGCTGCTGCTGGTGGCGGGCACCCTGGTCGGCGCCGCCGGCACCCTGCTGACGCGGCTGATGGCGCAGGCGATGGGCCGGCGGGTGACGTCGATCCTGTTCGGCGCGCTCGCCGGTGACAGCTCGACGCTCGGTGCGACCGTCGAGAGCACCCGGCCGGTGCGGTCGGCCGGAGCCGGCGACATCGCAGTGTTGTTGGCGTACGCACGACGGGTCGTGATCGTGCCTGGCTACGGTCTGGCGGTGGCCCAGGCCCAGCACGCGTTGCGCGAGCTCGGAGATGTCCTGGCCGACCGCGGAGTCGAGGTCGTCTACGCCATCCACCCGGTCGCTGGCCGGATGCCCGGCCACATGAACGTCCTGCTCGCCGAGGCCAACGTCCCGTACGAGCAACAGGTCGAGATGAGCCAGGTCAACCCGGAGTTCAAGGGCGCCGACGTCGCGCTGGTGGTAGGAGCGAACAACGTCGTCAACCCAGCCGCCCGCAAGGGGTTCGGGTCTCCGATCGCCGGCATGCCGATCCTCGACGCCGACGAGGCCAACCAGGTGGTGTTCATGAAGCGCTCGATGCGGCCAGGCTTCGCCGGTATCGAGAACGAGCTGCTCTACAACCCGAAGACGACGCTGTTCTTCGGAGATGCCAAGGACTCCCTGACGCAGCTGGTGGCCGCCCTCAAGTCAGCCTGACGCCGACCCGACCCCGACCCGGCCCGCTAGCCGGTGGGCGGGCAGTCGACTTTGACGCTGAGGTCTCCGCGGGTGGTCCAGTGCGGCTCGACCACGGTGCCCGAGCCGACGGTCTGCCTGGCTGCCGGTGCCGATGTCTGGTAGAGGCTCGGCCGGCTGAGCCGGCCCTGAACCGACCAACCGCAGCTTTCCAGGCGTACGAAGAAATCCCAGGTGCCGACCCCGAGTGCCCGACCGAGCTGAGCCGTCCGCGCGTCCAGCCGCGCCGTACCCCGCAGGATGATCCGCTCAACGTCGTCACCGGTCTCCGGCACGAGGTGGCTGTCGGTCGGCAGCCGGTAGTCGCCCGCATCGTCGCGGTTGCGGACGTAGACGTCGAGCCGGCTCTGCTCGATCATCGTCGTCACGTCGTACGTGCTCGACGGCACCTTGGTCCGCAGCGAGACCGGCGGCTCCCACAGCAGCCGGCCGTCCTCGCGCCTGAACGTCACCGCCCGGCCGTCCGCGTACACCAGCCGGCCGCTGACGCGGACGACGAGCGCATGGTCGTCCCAGTCCAGTCGTTCGAGTGTCGGGAGGACGGTGAGGCCGTGCTCGGCGCTGGCCAGCCTGGCGAGGTCGCTGTACGCGCCGGCGTCCAGGAGTCGGGCGCGGCACCGTTTCGACAGTGGCAGCCAGCGTTCGACCGAAGGGGAGAAGCGTTCCTGGGCCAACTGACGCGTCTCCCGGTAACCGCGTTGCCGGTGTACCCGCATGGTCGGGACCAACCGGGCGCCGCTCCCACGCCCTCCACCGCGCCCGCCCCCGCCCGGTGACCGGGTGAGCATCCGACGACCCGCGGTCGGGCTCCCGGCGAGCGGAACGAGTACGGCCGTGTCGTACAGCCGGGCGTAGATCTGGTCGCGTGCATCACCGGGCGGCACGAACGCGTCGACGAGGTCGAGCACCTGACGTACCGACCGCAGGTAGGTCGAGGCGTCGAAGCGCGGTGCGGTGAAGTGGGCGTGGCCGCTGGCCGGAGCGCACTGGCAGGTGACCTCGTCGGCGAGTACGGAGATGACCTTGGCGTGGAAGTACGCCGCCACGACGAAGCGTTCCTCGTCCAACCAGGCCGGTCCATCGGCGAACCGCAACCGGTGACGGAGCAGGAAGCCGGTGCGGAAGAGATGGTGCAGCGACACGAACCCGAACAGGTCGTCCGCCAGCAGATCGGCCGTGTCGCGCGACTCGCGGAACGTGGTGGTGGCCGCCGCCGGCTCGACAGGCATCGGGGGAGCCATCCGCGCCGCAACCATCCCGGCCGTGACCAGGCGCGAGGCGGCCGGACGGGTGTGGCCGGCACGGCTGCCGGAGATCTTGCCGAGCAACACGTCGGCGCTGGAGCGTACGGCCTGTGCGTACATCCGTTCCAGTGCCGACGGAGTGAGGCGGTCGTCCGGGTCGAGGAAGTACACGTACTCGCCGCTCGCGACCTCGATCCCGATGTTGCGCGGCCGGCCGGGCCCACCGGTGCCGGCGGCGTGGATCACCCGGAGGTGCGCGTGCTGGGCAGCGAGGGTGGCGAGTCGTCCCGCGGTGCCGTCGTCCGACCCGTCGTCGACGCAGAGGATCTCGTACTCGGCAGCCGTCAGCGTCTGGGCGAGCAGGGACTCGATGCACTGGTCGAGGCACGACCCCGGATTGTGCAGGGGTACGACGACGCTGACTTTTACATGCACGGTGGCCGGACCTCTCGAAATCGCCCGGCAGATTCCACGACCAGGGGAACGCGCGACTCGGTGCTAGGTACCTGGCAGCAGTTCCCCACGTCCACAGCATCGTCATTTCGAGGCCGTGACAAACCTCTAATCCCGGTGCCACCCAGGTAATCCCGGCGTGTCGGCGTGCCCGCGCATGCCGGTCGACTCCTCCGGATGGCCGATTGCTGCAGCACATCGCTCGGCCCGACCCGTCAGTACCAGTGGCGGGACATCGAAGATCACGAGGAGAGGGCGCGAATGAGTCCAGCGCGACGCTTGGTGAGGATCTTTGGGTACGCCGCGCTCGCGGCCGGGCTGGCAACAGCAACCGGAACGGGAGCGACTGCCGCCGCGGAATCGCCCGCCGAAAGGGACCGCGGAGGCGCTGCCGGTGTCCCGGTGTCGGTGACGTTGGTGACGGGCGACCGGGTGGTCTTGCCGTCTGCCGACGCGACCAGCGGTGAGGTCGTCCGTGGCAAGGGGCGCCACGTCGCGTTCGTGGTCCGGGTGGTCCACGACCACCTGTACGTCATCCCGACCGACGCGGCGGGATTGCTCCAGTCGGGCGCGCTGGACGGCCGGCTGTTCGACGTCACCGGGCTGGTGGACGCGGGCTACGACGACGCGCGGCGCGACACGCTCCCGCTGGCGGTGACGTCCTCGGCGACTGGCGCCAGGTCCGTGGAGGTCGCGAAGGAGCGGGCGGGAGCCTTCTGGCAGAAGCTCGCGGCGAAGGCGAAGGCCGCGGAGGGGCACGCAGGGTCGCGAGGACGCGCTGTGGAGGAGGTCTCGCTCGCGGGCGCCGCCGAGAGCAAGAAGGGCCGCGAGGAGGCCATGTCGCAGGCGGCCCCTGATGGCGCCGCTCGAGACGCACACCCTCACCGTGCGGCGGCTGGATCGCAAGGGCCAACCAACCGCTGACGGCACCGACATGATCTACGGTCTGGACAACGACCTGTTCCCCTGCGGAGCCGAGGGCTGCGTGGCGGAGCCCGACGGTACGTACCAGCTCGAGTTGCCCGCCGGCCGTTACCTCGTCGACGTCGCCCAGTTCACCGACGCCGCGCCCGACGTCACCTGGCTGGTGCAGCCACAGGTCACGCTCGACCGGGACCTGACGGTCGTTCTCGACGGCCGCAAGGCCAAGCCGGTGCGGACCACCGTGCAACGGTCCTCGGTGGAGCCAGCCCTGATCGACGTCGGGTACGAGTGGATCGAAGGCACCGCCGGCGGGGTGAAGACCTTCGCCATCCCCGAACAGTTCGGCGACCTCTACACCGCGCACCTCGGGCCCAAGGCGCCGCCGGAGATGATCTCCCACGTCAACAGCCAGTGGGCCGAGCCGGGCGGCGACGGCAGCTTCGCCAACAGCCCGTACTTCTACGGCCTCCTCGATGTGGCGCGCGGGGGCTTCTTCACCGGCCTCGACCGCACCGTGAGCGACTCCGAGCTCGCTCGGCTGACATCTCGGCACGCCCGGCAACAGCCCGGCCGAGTGGCCGAGCGGCACATGACTCCGGCCGCCGACAATCCCGATGTGTGGAGCCGGTCGCTCCAGCACGACCTCCCCTCCCAGGTGACCAGCTTCCTCGAGCCGGGCACACCATGGCAGACGGGCCTCAGCGAACGGCTGCCCGAGGATGAGCCGTGGGAGACCCGGGCAAGCCTCTCCTCGGCCGACAAGGTGTACGAGGCGGGGAAGTCGTACACGGACCAGTGGAACTCGGCCGTGTTCGGTCCGACCTGGCCGGTCAAACAGCCGGTGCCGGCCGTCGGTCGGCGCCTGGACCAGATCCGCGCCATCCTGCCGATGTTCGGCGACGGCGCCGGCCACCCGGGCTCGTCCGCGGTCGACGTGGCAACGACCACGTTGTCCCTCGACGGCGAGACGATCGCGGAGTCGACGCTGCCCGGCAGCATCCCTGCCCTGGTCGACGTACCTCCCGAGCAGAGCACCTACCGGCTCGAGACCAGCGTGCGACGGTCGTCGTTCTCGGAGTTCTCGCCGAGCATCGAGGCGGCGTGGACGTTCACCTCGGGACACGTCGCGGGAGACGAGCCGCTGGCCCTTCCGCTGTCGACGATCCGGTTCAGCCCCAAGGTCGACGAGTTCAACCGCAACCACGAAGGTCGCACGGCGCAGGTGCCGGTGACGGTCGAGGCGCAGCCCGGTTCGACGGCCGGAGAACCAGAGCTGGCCGTGGACGTATCAGTAGATGACGGTGCCACCTGGTCGGAGGCTGTCCTCACGCGGACCGGCGAGCGGCAGTGGGTGGCCACCGTCGAGACGCCGCAGGACGCGGCCTTCGTGTCACTGCGGGCCAGGGCGACCGCCGCGGACGGCACCTCTGTGGAGCAGACGATCCTGCGGGCCTACGCGGTCGGGTCCTGATCCGCGATGGGAGGTGACCTGGTGGACTTCGAGGAGTTCGTGGCCTCGCGCCAACGCGCACTCCTGCGGATGGCGTACCTGCTGTGCGGCGATCGGCACCTGGCCGAGGACATCGTGCAGGAGGCGCTGACGAAGTGCTTCCGCCGCTGGCGCCGAGTGTGCCGCGCCGATCTGCCCGAACGCTATGTCCAGCGCGTCATCGTGACCAGTCACATCAACTGGGTCCGGCGCCGCTCCACGAGCGAGCTCCCCAAGGAGCCCGAGGCTGCGCAGCCGTCGGGGCGGGTCGACGATCACGCCGGCCTGATCGGGGAGCGCGACCAGATGATGCGGGCCCTCGGAACTCTCCCGCAGCGCCAACGAACGATCGTCGTCCTTCGCTACTACGAGGATCTCGACGACCGCACCATCGCCGAGCTGCTCGATATCGGCGAGAGCACCGTCCGATCCCAACGCGCTCGCGCCCTGGCGGGCCTGCGCGAGCTGCTCTGTCACGCCGAAACGGCGCCGACCTGACCCTGAGAGGAACCAGCGGATGGAAACCACAGAGGAACTGGAGCTGCGGACCAGGCTGCGCGCAGCGGCCGAGGCCGCGCCACCAGGTGACGTCAGCAGCGCGGTACACGCCGCGCAGCGGGCCCGGCAGGCAAGGCGGCGCAAGCTCGCCGCGGTGGTCGCCTCCGGAGCCGCGATGGTCTCCGTGACCGGGGTTGTCGCCACCACCGGCCTGGTGACCGGCTGGGGGGAGCCGCGAGGCTCCGAGCGGCTCTCGGCGTCGTCGGTATCTGATCACCGGAAGTCTCGTGCCGAGGTCGAGCATCTCTTGCGGAAACTGCGGTCTGGCCTGAAAGAGTTCGACATCGTTGTCGGAACGCACCAAGACGTCTGCACGAGTGACATCGTGCTCGTAACGGCGCCGGGGAAGGCGAGGTCGGCGGCGTTCGTCCCGACCGTCCGCCGGATCCTTCGAGCGGAGAAGGCAGCGGGCCGCTTCAGCCCGGATGCGGTCGCGCTCCAGTGGGCCGTACCGCTCTACCAGGGAGAGGGGACTCCGAAGACTTCCAAGCTGTCATCTCGGCCCACCAGCGATCCTGTCGTCGTTCCGTACGTCGTCGCCGACCAGCGCTCGGCGCGCATGGTGTCCGCCCGGCCGGGCGACCCTGACCGGATCGTGCAGCCCTACCCGGGCCCATCGTTGGTACGAGACGGCAAGAAGATGGTGTGGACCTGCGCCAAACCCCAGGTCGTACATCCCTCACGAGACTGACGACCTGGCGGTGAGATGCACTGGCCAACGGGTCGCCGCCAACCCGTTGGCCAGCGCGGACGCCGTCAGTCGACGACGCCGTAGAGACGGTCGCCGGCGTCGCCCAGGCCGGGAACGATGAAGCCCTGCTCGTTCAGGCGGGTGTCGAGGCCGGCGACCACCACCGTGACTGGTACGTCGATCGTCCGGAGCCGCTCCTTCAGGGTGGACAGGCCCTCGGGTGCGGCCAGCAGACAGATCGCGGTGATGTCGTCGGCACCCCGCTCGACCAGGAAGGCGATCGCGTCACTGAGGGTGCCGCCGGTGGCCAGCATCGGGTCGAGAACGTAGCACTGTCGTCCGGAGAGGTCTTCCGGAATGCGCTGGGCGTACGTCGAAGCCCGCAGTGTGTGCTCGTCCCGGATCATGCCGAGGAACCCGACCTCGGCCATGGGCAGTAGCCGTACCAGACCCTCGAGCATGCCGAGCCCGGCCCGCAGGATCGGTACGACAAGGGGCTTGGGTGCGGCCAGCCGGACGCCCTGAGCCGGTGCGACGGGCGTCTTCACGGTGACTGGTTCGGTGCGGACGTCCCGCGTCGCTTCGTAAGCCAGCAACGTCACGAGTTCGTCGGTCAGCCGGCGGAACGTGGGCGAGTCGGTCTCGGCGTCGCGCAGGACTGTGAGCTTGTGCGCCACCAGCGGGTGGTCGGCGACGTGGATCCGCATGGACACCTCGTTGGCAGTCGGCGGCAGGGGACTGTGCTCGACCCGGCTCGACGGGCTCGACCGGAACCGGCCCCGCCGATGAGTTGCCCGTCCCAGCGGCGCCCAGCCACCTTAGTAGGACGGGCCACGGCATGAGTAGTGCCAGGCGGGAGCACCGCACCGCAGACCTTGTGCATGGCCTACGTTCTGCAGGGCACTAATGGTGACGGGGCCATGCAGGCCAGGCAGCGCACAACGGGGGTTCGGCGGCACCACGACCGGAGAAATCTCGTCGAGCGGCACCGGGAGTCGATTCCATGGCGAAGTGGCAGCGACGACAACCCGAAGGTCACCAGCGCGAAGATCACCAGCCCGAAGATCACCGAAGCGCAGACCGACGCGCGGATCGACCGGCGGACCAGACCGAGCGACTCCGCCGCCGCGCCGCCTTTCTGCGCGACCTCGCCGAGGCAAAGGAACTGCGGGCGCGGGTCCGTCCTCGGCGTACCCGGCTGGCCCGGCTCCGAGACGCCCTCCGGCAGGCGACCTACCGCGTGTCGTAGGACCGCCCTCGACCGCCCCCGCCGTACGCAAAAAGCGATCGAAAAATCCGGTGCATTCTCCCCGTCGCGTGTCACGATCTCCCTTATGACCGAGGACACGGGCACGGCGGTCGACTTTGCCGTCGTCGCCTTCGTCGAAGAGGGCTGCTGGCGGGCAGAGTCGCTCGCGAGAACGGCCGCCCGTGACATCGACACCCTGGTACGTACGCTTCAGCAGCAGCCGGGTGACCTTGGCGTCCTCGGGCTGGTGTCGGTCGACGACGACTTCTTCGTTCTGGTACGCGTGGATGGAGCGCACATCCGCTACCTGCTGTCTGACGTAACGGCGGCTACCGAATGGCCGCTCGCCCGGGCTGTCCTCGACCGGCTGGCACTGCCCGTTCCTGACGATGACGATGAGGAGCGGGCGCAACCGGCGGGAGACCTGACCATCGTTGCCGACCTTGGCATGGCGGCCATGGAAATGGGCGCGCTGTGCGACGATTTCGACCTCTACCCCGACGAGATGCTTGACAAGATTGCTGAGCGGCTAGGGTGCGGCCCGGCGTTCCGCAAGGCGGTCGGCGTGCTGTAGGTGCGCGTAGGTGGCTGACTGTCGTTCGCCGGGTAGTCGGGTGGAGGCAGGCGGGAAAACATGACCGAAGGAATGAGTTGCGGTGTCCTACTTCGCGGCGGCGTTTGCTCGCGCTGAGGGCGAGTGGCTGGCGAGTGAGATCGATCTCAACGATGTCGAAGACATCGAGGGAATCGCCGATGTGGCGTTACAGGTCGAGTCCGATGACGGGCTCGTCGTCGTTCTCCTGGAAGAGGAGGACTGGTTCGGAGTCGTGCGGGTCGAGACCGACGAAGACCCACGGGTCTACGTCTCCGATGCCGCCGAGGCCGCTCGCTCGGTCGTGGGTGAAGCCGCGCTGAGTGAGCTGGCCGGCGAATACCAGGTGGAGACCGACGGGGACGCGAGCGCCTTGCCGGCCGAGCCACTGGGTGACGTCGGCTTGCTCGACGACCTCGGCGTCCGGGCGGGTGAGCTGGCCCGGTTGGCCGGGGGGACGGGCACCACGCCCTCCAACGTCGTCGCGACGTTGGCCGAGCGGCTGGGATTCGTCGAAGCGCTCGAGACGGTCCGCTGAACGGCGCAGAATCAGGGCCCGCCAAGGGTGGAGGGCCCTGGGACGCCGTGATGCGCGAAGCGCTCGGCGAGGCGGTGCTGGCCGAGCAGGCCGGCGACGTACCCGTGGGCTGCGTCATCCTCGGCCCCGACGGTC
Organism: uncultured Actinomycetota bacterium; assembly: GCA_963720325.1. GTDB lineage: Bacteria > Actinomycetota > Actinomycetes > Propionibacteriales > Actinopolymorphaceae > Thermasporomyces. The sequence goes on from CAVRFE010000002.1 coordinate 1,150,854, forward strand.
AGGTGATCGCCCGGGGTCACAACGCGCGGGAGGCCGCGGCGGACCCGACCGCGCACGCGGAGATGGTCGCGATCCGGGCGGCGGCCGAGGTGATCGGTGGCTGGCGCCTGTCCGGGTGCACCCTGGTCGTCACGCTCGAGCCGTGCACCATGTGTGCCGGTGCCCTCGTCCTCGCGAGGGTCGACCGGTTGGTCTTCGGTGCGTACGACCCGAAGGCAGGTGCGGTCGGGTCCCTGTGGGATGTCGTCCGCGACAAACGCCTCAACCACCGGCCCGACGTGGTGGGCGACGTCCTGGCCGGTGAATGCGGAGCCATGCTAAGTCAGTTCTTCGCGGTCCGGCGCAAGTTGCGCTGAGTCGGGTGCGGGCGCGGAGGGGACAGGTCGCGTCTCGACTCGAGGTCGCGGCGGGCGCAGATGGGTCGCATCTCATCCCGAGGTTGCGGCGGGCCGTGCCGATCACCCGTCCGGTAACCTACCCGCGGTGGCGTGTCCGAGCGGCCGATGGAGCGCGCCTCGAAAGCGCGTGAGGGGCAACCCTCCGCGGGTTCAAATCCCGCCGCCACCGCTTGGGTAGTTGAGGGGTGGCGGGGTGGTCTTCCGATCACCCCGCAGTCCATCCCTGAGACCACGCCGATCCGTCGTACGGTCATCTGCGCAGCTGAGTGCCGGCTGGCAGATGCCTGGCGGCCCGACCGATGACCGCCGTGTCCATGCCATCGTCGAACGACTTGGCGAGGACCTGGGATTTCCCGTCCGGATCCCGCAAGAATCGCGCCACCACCGCCTGACGCCGGCGGTGGCCCTCCTCGGCCCAGCCGGCCGGGCACGCCTGTACCACCATGCGGGCGCTCCGCGGTCCGCCAGGCCTTCGACGACATTTGTTCGCCAGGCTCATCGTGGTGGAAAAGGGGCAGGTAGGGGGTTGCGGCATGACGGTCGCCCAGCTCGATCTGTTCCTCTTGTACGGCACCGTTGTGCTGCTCCTTGGCGTGCTCGCTGTCAGGGCGTCGGTGCGGTTCGGCTTCCCCAGCCTGTTGATCTACCTCGCGATGGGCATCGCGCTCGGCGAGTCCGGGCTGGGCGTCCAGTTCGACAACGCCCAGCTCGCGCACGCGCTCGGCTTCGCCGCCCTGGTCGTGATCCTCGCCGAGGGCGGCATCACCACCCGGTGGAGCGACGTCCGTCCCGCCATGCTCCCCGGCCTGCTGCTGGCCACGGTCGGCGTCGGGGTGAGCATCACGGTGGTCGCGGTGGTCGTGCACACGGTGCTGGGATTCGACTGGCGGCTGGCGTTCTTGCTCGGAGCGGTGACCTCGCCGACGGACGCAGCCGCGGTGTTCTCGGTGCTGCGCAGGGTTCCGCTGCCGAGTCGGCTGGCCGGTGTCCTGGAGGCCGAGTCAGGTCTGAACGACGCCCCGACGGTGCTGGTCGTGATCGCGTTGAGCTCGGCGTCGTATGCGGACCAGAACCCCGCCGTCGTCGGGCTCACCATTCTCCTCGAGCTGGGCGCCGGTGGCGTCCTCGGCTTCGTCGTCGGCTTCGTGGGCGCGTGGATGCTGCGCCGGGTCGCGTTGCCGGCGTCCGGCCTGTACCCGCTGGCGACGGTGGCGCTGGCTGTTCTGTCGTACGCGGCTGCCTCGGCGGTGCACACGAGCGGCTTCGCGGCCGTCTACGTCGCGTCACTCGTCCTCGGCAACGCCGAGCTCCCACACCGGCCCACCGTCCGGTCGTTCGTGGAAGGGTTGGCCTGGCTGGCGCAGATCGGCCTGTTCGTGATGCTCGGATTGCTGGCCTGGCCGTCGCGGCTCGGCCTGTCCGACGTGGTGGCCGGGCTGGTAGCCGGAGTCGCGTTGACGTTCCTCGCCCGGCCCCTCACGGTGGCGGTGTCGATGCTGCCGCTGGCGCCGTTCCGGTCCCGGATGCCCGCGAAGGAACAGCTGTTCGTGGCATGGGCGGGCTTGCGTGGTGCCGTACCCATCGTGCTCGCGACGATCCCGCTGGCGGCCGACCTGGCCGGCGCCGACCAGCTCTTCGACGTGGTGTTCGTCGTGGTCGTCGTCTTCACGCTGGTGCAGGCGCCGACCCTGCCCTGGGTCGCCAAGCTGCTCCGGATCGGCGGCGGGGACGAGGTACGCGATCTCGACATCGAGGCGGCGCCGCTCGAACGCATCGAGGCCGACCTGCTCGAGGTCCAGATCCTGCCCACCTCCCGGCTGGCCGGCGTCGAGGTCGGTGAGCTACGCCTGCCGCAGGGTGCGTCCGTCGCCCTGGTGGTCCGAGAGGGCCGCAGCATCGTGCCAGCTGCCACGACCGTGCTCAAGGTCGGTGACGACCTGCTCGTCGTGAGCCCACGCCGCCTCCGTGACACGACCGAACGCAGGTTGCGCGCGGTGAGCCGGCACGGGCGCCTCGCCGGGTGGCTGGCGCGGGGACGGTGACCCCCGCCTCCGCCGCCCGGGCCGTTGGCTAGGGAAGCGCGACCGGGGTGGGGGTGACGGTCACGCAGACCCCTACAGGCGTACGCACGTCGATCGCCTTCGGGGCCTTGTCCACCAGCCCGACGTACTTCTCCCCGACGATGACGTCGACCGTCGCGTCGGTGCGGTCGTCGGCCCGGAGTATCTCGCCGCCAATCTGCTCGGCGACCAGCAGCATCTCGGGTGCGTTCTTCGCCCGGCCCCGGACCTCCACCCGGGCGACCTTGCTGTCATAGGGATCGTTGCCCACCTCGTCGACCGTGAAGCCGCGCTGTCGGAACAGGCTCGCCGTACGGTCGGCCAGACCCGCCACGCTGCTGGCGTTGTAGACGTTCACGGTCACGGACGCCGAGCTGATGTGCTGCTTGGCCTTGGCCGAGGGCGTCGAGCACACCTCGGTGGGCACCGGAGGTGGCGGTACGTTCAGCACGGACTCGTAGCCGAACCACGCGGCGACCGACAACAGGCAGACGAGGACCAGCAGCGTCAACGGTCCGCGGACCCGTCGACGCCAACGCCGTCTGCGCTCAAAGGTGTCGTCCAGCGCCATGACGTTTCCCTCCCCGTACTCCCACGTCAAACACTGACTCAGCCGTCGAGCCGGAGTACTCGGGCATGCAGCACCATCCGTTGGTGGAGTGCGGCGCGCAATGCCCGATGCAAGCCATCCTCGAGGTACAACTCCTGGCGGTATTCGACCACGTGGGCGAACAGATCGCCGTAATAGGTGGAATCTTCGGCCAGAAGGGTGTCGAGGTCCAGAGTTCGCTTGGTTGTGACCAACTGGTCCAGCCGAATGGGACGCGGCGGAAGCTGCGCCCATTCCCGCTGAGTCGCGCCATGGTCGGGATAGGGCCGTCCATCGCCGACACGCTTGAAGATCACGCTTCGGCAGTGTAGTGGGGGACACGCAGCCGCCGGCCGGCGACGTGGGCGGGCAGACCGGGAGAATTCTGTGGCCCGAATATGCCGGTATGCAGTGAGATCGACGATCACCGCGGACAATCCACTCGCGGCCACTGCGGAACGGCGCCAGGTCCGGTCGAACTGGAATATAACGGGCGGTGGAAGGATGGCGGGAATGAAGAAGATCATCAATGATCCAGCCGATGTCGTGGACGAGTCGTTGGTGGGCCTGGGTGCCGCACATGCCGACCTGCTCCGGGTGCATGTCGACCCGACTTATGTCGTACGCGTGGACGCGCCGCGCACCGGCAAGGTCGGCGTCGTGTCGGGTGGCGGCAGTGGGCACGAGCCGTTGCACGGTGGGTTCGTCGGCCGGGGCATGCTCGACGCGGCCTGTCCGGGTGCGGTGTTCACCTCACCGACGCCCGACCCGATTCTGGCCGCGACCCAGGCCGTCGACGGTGGTGCCGGCGTCCTGCACATCGTCAAGAACTACACCGGCGACGTACTCAACTTCGAGACCGCTGCCGAACTCGCCGCCGCGGAGGGGATCGAGGTCGAGTCGGTGGTGATCGACGACGACGTAGCCGTCAAGGACAGCCTCTACACCGCAGGTCGTCGCGGTGTGGCTGGGACCGTACTCGCCGAGAAGATCGTCGGAGCCGCGGCCGAACGCGGTGATGGTCTGGAGGCGCTGGCGGCCTTGTGCCACCGGGTCAACGCCAATGTCCGCAGCATGGGGATGGCCCTCACGCCGTGCACGGTGCCGCATGCCGGCAAACCGACGTTCGAACTCGGTGCCGACGAGATCGAGATCGGCATCGGCATCCACGGCGAGCCAGGTCGCGAGCGGCGGCCGATCGAACCCGCCAACGCGCTCGTCGAGCGGCTGCTGGCGCCTGTGCTCGAGGACCTGCCGTCCGGTGCGGGGGACCGTACGTTGCTGTTCGTCAACGGCATGGGTGGTACGCCGCTGATGGAGCTCTATCTCGCGTACGGGCACGCGGAGAAGGTCCTTGCCGGGCAGGGGATCACGGTCGAGCGTCGCCTGGTCGGCAACTACGTCACGTCGCTGGAGATGCAGGGCCTTTCGCTGACACTGCTCAAGCTGGACGACGAGATGGTCGAGCTGTGGGACGCTCCGGTGCACACTGCCGCCCTGCGCTGGGGCATGTGAGCTGCGTCGGGTGGTGCGAACGTGGCTGAGTTGTCAGAGGTATCCGCGCATAGATGCTCGGATACCTCTGACAACTCAGGAGATCGGGACAGAGGGCGGAGGATGGCGCCGTGCCGGTGACGACGAAGGACGTGCTGGAACTGGTCTCGAGGTACGCGGGCGTGATCGCGGACAACCGGGCCTATCTCATCGAGCTCGACGCGGCGATCGGTGATGCGGACCATGGCGAAAACCTGCACCGCGGCATGCAGGCGGCCCTGGCGAGCCTCGCCGACGCGGACGGCGACCGGTCTCCGGCCGACGTGTTGCGCACCGTGGCCACCACTCTGATCTCGAAGGTCGGCGGCGCGGCGGGTCCGCTGTACGGGACGGCGTTCCTGCGGGCGAGTACGGCGGTCAAGGAGCGGCCCGAACTCCGGCCGGACGAGGTCGTGGCGGCGATCCGGGCGGGCCTGGACGGTGTCGTCGCCCGCGGCAAGGCCGTGCCCGGCGACAAGACGATGGTCGATTCGTGGGCGCCCGCGCTGGACGCGGCTGAGGCGGCGCTCGCGGCGGATACTCCGCTGGCTGGCCTCCTTGCTGCCGTGGCCGACGCGGCGGAGGACGGCATGCGGGCGACCGTGCCGCTGGTCGCGCGCAAGGGACGGGCCAGCTACCTCGGCGAACGCAGCGCCGGTCACCAGGATCCGGGCGCGACCTCGACCGCCCTGCTCTTCCGGGCGATGGCCGACCTGGCCGCCGACAGCTCCGGCGACTGACGGGACTGCGTACCCATGCCGGTCGGACTCGTTCTCGTCGCCCACGTCGCCGAGCTGGCCGAGGGCGTACGCGTGCTCGCCGCGCAGATGGCGCCGGGTATCGCGATCGCCGCGGCCGGCGGCACCGACGAGGGCGGGATCGGCACCAGCTTCGACAAGGTGCTGGCCGCCGTACTGGAGGTCGACGACGGCAGCGGGGTCGCGCTCCTGTACGACCTCGGAAGTGCGCAGATGACGGCCGAACTGGTGACGGAGACGCTCGACCCCGACCAAGCCGCCCGGGTACGGATCGTCGACGCGCCCCTGGTGGAGGGATCGCTGGCCGCGGCCACCACGGCGGCCGGGAACGCGAGTCTCGACGCCGTGGTCGCGGCCGCCGAGGCTGCGGCGACCGGCCGGAACCCGAACGTGGAGGCGGCCGGAGCCGGGCCTGGCCAGGAGCCGGTGGAAGCGGCGCCCAGGTTGACCGCCAGCCGCGTCCTCCACAACGCCGCCGGCTTGCACGCCCGGCCGGCGGCAGAGCTGGCTCGACTGGTCGGGCGGTTCGACGCCCGGGTCCAGCTCGGCCGACCCGACGGTCCCGGCGTGGAGGTGCGCAGCGTGCTCGGGGTCGTCGCGCTCGGCCTGCGGGTGCGCGAGGAAGTCGCGGTCAGTGCGTCCGGGCCGCAGGCCAAGGCAGCCCTGGACGCGGTCGTCGCCCTGGTCGACGACGGCTTCGGCGAGCGCGAGGCACCCGCGGTCGAGCCGCCCGCCGAACCTAGGCTGCTTCAACCTCCCGAGACCCAAGGCGTTCCACCCGCCGAGGTCGAAGGCGCTCCACCCGCCGAGCGCCCAGGCATCCTGCACGGCGTTCCCGCGTCCCCTGGCGTGGCCGTCGGCCCGGTGCACCACCTCCGGCGTACCGAACCCGCCTTCCCGCACCGCCCCCACGTCGACGGCGCGGCCGAGCGCCGGCGCCTGGAGGCCGCGATCGCCCAGGTCGAGGCGACTCTGCACCGCCGCGCCGTCGCCGGTGGACCGGACGCCGACCTCGCAGCCGCGCACCAGGCGATGCTGGCCGATCCGATCCTTCGGGACGGGGCCGAGCAGCGCATTCGTGCGGGACTCCCGGCCGAGGCTGCCTGGTGGCAGGGCATCCAGGCGGCCGGCGTCCTGCTCGCCGGCGGTGACGCGTACGTCCAGGAACGGGCCGCCGACGTCGAGGAGGTCGGCCGCGCGGTCCTCGCCGAGCTCGGTGTCGACACCCGGCCGGCGATCCACGCCGACGATGTGGCGGGCGCGATCGTGGTGGCCGACGAACTACTCCCCACCGATGTCCTCGGGCTCGCGGAGGCCGGTGTGGCCGGCGTCGCCGTCGCCCGTGGCGGTCGCACGGCACACGCGACCCTGCTCGCCCGTGGGCTCGCGGTGCCCCTGGCCGTACGCCTGGGAAGAGCGGTGCTGGAGGCACGCGACGGCGTCCCCGCACTGCTCGACGGGGACGCCGGCACGCTTCGGATCGATCCGTCCGAGTCCGAGCGCGGTGCGGCCGACGACCGGAGCCGGGCCCGCGCGGCTGCCACGAAACGCCATCGGGTCGAGGCCGCGCCACCGGTCGTCCTGGCCGGCGGCCGCAGGATCCTCGTCACCGCCAACGTCGGCAGCCTCGCCGAGGCCCGAGCGGCGGTCGCCGCGGGCGCCGACGGCGTCGGGCTGCTGCGAACCGAACTGCTCTGGATCGGCAGGCCGGTGGCGCCGGATGAGGACGAACAGGCTGCCGAGCTGGTCGAGATCCTCGAGGTCCTGGGCGAGCGGCCAGCCGTCGTCCGCACCCTCGACGTCGGCGGCGACAAGCTGCTGCCGGCCCTGGACCTCGATCCCTGGCGGCACGGTCCGCTCGGCGTACGCGGGATCAGGTACGCGTTCGACCACCCCAACCTGCTCCGCACCCAGCTGCGCGCCGTACTCCGGGCGGCCGCCACGGCCAACGGCGAGGTGTCCGTGATGGCGCCGATGGTGACGCTGGCTGCGGAGGCGCGGGCGTTCCGGGAGTGTGTCGACGCGGTGGCGGGGGAGCTGGTGGAGGAGGGAGTCGCCGCAGCCCGGCCGGCCAGGGTCGGTGTGATGGTCGAGGTGCCTGCCGCCGCGCTGGCCGCCGCCGAGATCTGCGCGGAGGTCGACTTCGTAAGTGTGGGCAGCAACGACCTCGCGCAGTACGTACTCGCCGCCGATCGCACCAACGACGCCGTGGGTCACCTGTACCAGCCCGAGCATCCAGCGCTGTGGCGGCTGTACGAGGACCTGGTCGCGGCGGCGGCCGCGGCGGGATGTGCGGTCGCGGTCTGCGGCGAGGTCGCCGGCGACCCCGACATGGCCAGGCGGCTGGTAGACCTCGGGGTGACCGAGCTGTCGATGGCGCCCGCGTCCGTGCCGGCTGTCAAGGCGGCCTTGCGTGGGGTGCAGGGCCCGCCGCCGTCGTCGTCTGGCGGCGGTGACCGTCGCGGTTAACGGCCCGGCGGGGCAGCGAGACGGCTGGCGGCCACGAGCGCCTGCGGATAGCGGAGCGCGAGCTGCTGCCGGGCGACGAGCATCGCGGCCACGAGGTCGTGCAGCCACTGCCGGGAATCCGGGCCGACTACGCCCCGGCCCATCCGGTCGTGCAGGAACGCAAGCTCCGTCACCGCCGTCTGGTAGTCGCGGACGGCCCGGGCGGCGGCAGATCCGAAGTGCCTCTTCACTGCCGTGCGCCAGCCGATGCGTCCGGACAGGCTGGACAGGAGCCGTACCTCGTCGGGCGCGATCCACCCCGCAGCCACGAACCTCGGCAGCTGCGTGGCGACGATGCGCTGCTCCCGCCTCCGTTGCCAGACCACGACGATCGCCATCACCACGAACAGCGGCACCATCACCACCGCGTACACGAAGAAGAACGCCGTGCCGCCGAGCAGGCTGGCCGAACCGTTCCAGATCCCGTGCAGAAGGACGGCACCCAGGTAGCCGATGACCGGCAGCAGGACCTTGGCGCCGCGGGTGCTTCGTGCCATCGCGCCGACCGCGATCCCCGTCATCGCGGTGAAGATCGGATGGGCGAACGGCGAGAGTACGCAGCGCAGGCCGAACAGCTGGATGCCGCCCTGGAGTCCAGCCTCGGAGAAGGCGGTGCCGAGGTACAGGATGTTCTCGGTGAAGGCGAACCCGACGCCGACGAGGCCCGCGTACACGATCCCGTCGACCACTCCGTCGAACTCACGGCGTCTGGTGGCGTAGAGCAGGATCAGGAACAGGCCCTTGAACGCCTCCTCGACGACCGGTGCGGTGACGACGGTGCCGAACAGGTCGCCGACCTGCGTACCCACGACCGCGCTCCATGCGAAGTTGAGGACGACGCTGCCGATCGCGGCCGCCAGGGTGGCGACACCGGCGCCCCAGAGGAACGCGGTGAGCAGCAGTCGGCCTGGCTCGGGTTCCCACCGGTCGACCCAGCAGAAGGCGGCAACGACGGGAAGGACCGGGAGGAGCGCGAACGTGGTGCCGAGTGCTGCGGGTATGGCGCCCGCACCCAGCACGGTCAGTCCGACCAAGGGGAGCGCCAGCGCCGCCATGAGGACGAGCAGGGCCACGGGCGCGAGCACCCGTCGGCGGCGGCGGGCGGCCCACGGGCGGTGTGGCGGGAACGTACCCGGCCCGCTCGGCGGCATCGGACCCGCGGTGGGTGCGGGTATCGGCATGCCTGGACCCGCGTGGGATCCATGAGCGGGAGGTGGCCATGGCGCGCTCATGCGGACTGAGCCTAGAACAGGCGGCGACGAGCTCTTCGCGCTGCCGGCGCTTGGCTGATACGGTGCGCACTTTTCCGGCTACGTCATGTGGCCAGATCGGGAAGTGTGCTGTCCAAAGGTGCGTCGGGAAGTCGTTTGGCCGGGCCTTTTGGCTGTACCGTCACCCAGGTGATAGTCGTGACCGCTGCTTTGAAGGGCGGCGTTGGCAAGACCACCACGTCGGTCTACCTCGCCGCGCTGGCCGCGGCCTCCAACCGGCGTACGGCCACTCTCATCGATGCCGATCCGCAGGCGAGTGCCGCCGAGTGGATCGAAAACTCCGATGACGAGCGGTTCGAGCGCATCACCGTGGTCGAGGCGCCGACCGACCGTCTGCTGACCCGCGCACTCAACAAGGCCGAGTCCGACGGGGTCGTGATCGTCGACACGCCGCCCGCGCACGAGCGCCTGACGGCGAAGGCGGTCTCCCACGCCAACGTTGTCGTCGTGCCCACCCGCGTCGGTGGGATCGAGGTACCCCGGGTCGAGGCGCTGTTCGAGATCGTCCCCGACGGCACCCCGGCCGGGCTGGTGATCTGCTCCGCTCGGACCTTCACCCGGAGCTACCACGAGGCGGTCGACAACTGGTCCAAGTCGGGGTATCCGGTCTGGGGCACCGCACCGGAGCGCGTTGCCATCACGGCCGGACCCACCGGCCCGCTCAGCTTCGACGGCCTCGACGCCTATCGCAGGGTCTGGCGCCGCGCGCAGTCGGCGGCCCGCAACTCCGGCTGACGAGCGGTCAGACCCAGTGGTTGTCGTGGCGGTTCATGAAGTCCGCGTACTCCTCCGCGGTGGGTTTCCGGTCTGACACCGCCCACTCGGCGAGCCCCTCGAAGTACGCCTCGCGTGGCGCCCCCGGGGCGAACATCAGCAGCATCGACGCCCGCTCACCCGACTCGTTCCGGAAGGCGTGGATCCCGCCCTCGGGAACGAACAGGTAGTCGCCTGGCTTCCCGTCCACCCACGCCTTCCCGTCGAAGAGTCGCACGGTGCCGGACAGGACGAAAAACGACTCGGAGACGGTCCGATGGAAGTGCGGGTCGGGCCCGGTCACCGCGGTGCCGAACTCCCACTTGTAGAGCCCGAACTCGCCTTTGGTCGAGGCGCCGGTGGCGAGGTAGGTCACCCGTGTCTGGTCTGTTGGCCCACCGGTGGGGGTGCCCCTGCCGATCAACAGGTGCGGATCGGCGTCGGCCGGTGTCACCACCGCGCTGAGCTCGCCTGAGTCACCCAGGTACTTCGGCTCCGGATACGACATCGGATCCCCTCCTGCTTCGGCGGCCACGGCCACCTGTCGTGGTCGCCATCGTTCCGACCCGCGGTCGGGATGCGTCCGTACGCGGGCGGCCTCCGGCGCAAATCCTTAGCGCACATCATCCGGCGTACGTCAGCCGCGTCCACCGTTTGGCGCACATCATCCGTGCGCATCGGCAGACCCTATCCGGCCGATCTCCGTCCGATCGCGTTTCATCGCTCGTTTCCGTTGGACTGTCGCGTCATCGCGGCGATGGGCCGGCGGGCCTGGACTCTTCCGCGGAGGAATCGGCACTGGCGTACTCCCGTCAAGAACGCGGCGTCGACATGATCGACCTAGGATCGCCGGATGCGGATCCGCCAGCATTGCTCCATCGGGTTCACCAGTACGAGCGTGACGGCGGACGACATGACCGCCCGGTTGGGGTTGGAACCCGACCGGATCCTGGTCCGCGGGAGCAGGCGAGCCGAGCCGCCCCGCCCCGTCTTCCACATCTGGGAGGTTCGCTGTGAGGAGTCGAGTCTGCGCGTCGACGACCAGGTCGAACGGCTGGTCGACCGGCTCGAGTCGTACGCCGAAGCCATCGGCGCACTGGCCGAGGAACTGGAGCGGGACGGCGGCGGCTCGTACCTCTCGGTCGTTCGGCACTTCGACGACGAACACGGGGAAGAGGAGGAGCTCAGCCAGCCCGACGAGCCGCTGCGAAAGCTCGCCGGCCAGCACCAGTTGCTCGGATGGCACCTCGGCCGGCGGGTCCTGGACTTCCTCGCGGTGACCCGCGCGGAAATCGATGTGGACGAGTACGGCTGAGTCCGGCCCCTGAGTCCGGCCCGCCTCGGATCGAGGTAGCGACGCGGTCTCAGGGTTCAGTGCGGCCCCGAGGTTGCCTGGTGAGACTTGGCGGAGGATAGGGGATTCGAACCCCTGAGAGGTTGCCCTCAACGCGCTTTCCAAGCGCGCGCCCTAGGCCAACTAGGCGAATCCTCCGCGCGAGAGATTACCCGCTCGTGGCGACGACAGCCGAATCGGGTCACGCCTCGACGGCCCTGCTCCCGGGACGTCGTTGCCGGGGTTTCCACACCCGGCGTGGAGGCCCTGGCGGCTCGCGTAAACTGCTCGTCGGCTCCCCGCGCGGCGGTACCTTGCCCAATCCCCCCAGGGCCGGAAGGCAGCAAGGGTAAGCAAGCTCTACCGGGTGCGCGGGGAGTCCTCTCTGTGTCGTACTTGTCTCGAACCAGCTGTCCCGGTCGTTCCATGTCGTACGCAATGCACCAGACGGACGCGTGGATGGTCGGTGTGGAGGGCTAGGGTTCGGGGGGTGGAAGCGCCGCTTGCCCTCTATCGCCGCTATCGGCCCGACACCTATGCCGAGGTGATCGGCCAGGATCATGTGACCGAGCCGCTCCGGCAGGCACTGATCAGCAACCGCGTCCATCATGCATACCTCTTCTCCGGTCCGCGGGGCTGCGGCAAGACGACGAGCGCCCGGATCCTCGCGCGCTGCCTCAACTGCGAGAAGGGCCCGACTCCCGAACCGTGCGGCAGCTGCCAGAGCTGCCAGGACCTCGCTCGCGGCGGGCCGGGCAGCATCGACGTGATCGAGATCGACGCGGCAAGCCACGGTGGCGTCGACGACGCGCGGGACCTGCGGGAGCGCGCGTTCTTCTCTCCGGTCGCCGCGCGCTACAAGATCTACATCGTCGACGAAGCGCACATGGTCACCACGCAGGGTTTCAACGCCCTGCTCAAGCTCGTCGAGGAGCCCCCGGAGCACCTGAAGTTCATCTTCGCGACCACCGAGCCAGACAAGGTGATCGGGACGATCCGGTCCCGTACGCATCACTACCCGTTCCGGCTGGTGCCGCCGAAGGTGCTGCAGGACTACCTCGCGGAGTTGTGTACGCGGGAGGACGTCGTTGTCGAAGCGGCCGCACTTCCGCTGGTCGTACGAGCCGGGGGAGGTTCCGTGCGTGACAGCCTCTCCGTCCTCGACCAGCTCATCGGTGGTGCCGGCGGCGACGGGCTGACCTACGCACATGCGGTGTCGCTGCTCGGATACACCCACGAGTCGCTGCTGGACGAGGTCGTCGACGCGCTGGCCGCGGGGGATGGTGCCAGCGTCTTCGCCGTGATCGACAAGGTGATCGAGTCCGGCCAGGACCCGCGCCGGTTCGCGGAGGACCTGCTCCAGCGACTTCGTGACCTGGTGATCGTCTCCGCGGTTCCCGACGCCACTGTCCGTGGACTGCTGGAGGGCCCGCCCGACCAGGCCGAACGCCTCGGCGGACAGGCGGCCAGGTTCGGTGCGGCCGAACTCAGCCGCGCGGCCGACGTACTCAACACCGGCCTCACCGAGATGCGTGGTGCGACCGCGCCACGCCTGCATCTCGAGCTGATCTGTGCGCGGATCCTGCTACCTGGTGCTGACGACTCCGACCAAGGCGTGCACGCCCGACTGGACCGCGTGGAGCGGCGGCTGTCCATCGCGAGCCACGACGACGGAGCGTCTGGGGGCCAGGGGCGCGAGGCCGGCGTGGAGGCCACCCGTCCGCCCGCGCGGTCGCGTACGTCGAGCATGTCCGAGGCATCCGGTGCGGACGGGACGGCTGCGTCTGCTGCCGACGCCCCACCGGTGGCGCCGGGGTCCACCGGGTCGACAGCTCCGGCGGACTCAGTCCGAGGAACCGCGGCGGGTGGGTCCGGCAAACCGCGCGCGGCTGCGAAGGCCAAGGGCCAGGCGGCTGGAGCCGAGGGACAGGTGACGGCTGGAGCCGAGAGTCAGGCGGCGGCTGGAGCCGAGAGTCAGGCGGCGGCTGGAGCCGAGAGTCAGGCGGCGGCTGGAGCCGCGGAGCAGGCGGCCGGCGCCGCTGAGCATCCGCCCGCCGGAGCTGAAGCAGGTGCCGGGGCCGGGCCGGGTGCAGTTGTCGGGGCGGAGGAGCAGGAGGCTGGCGCGCAATCCGGGCGGGCCGGCTCGGCCGATTCCGCGGAGCCCGTTCCGGGCGACCTCAGCCTCGGTGACGTCCGCCGACTGTGGCCGGACATCCTCGAGTCGGTCAAGAACGCACGCCGGTTCGCGTGGGTCATGTTGAGTCAGAACGCACAGGTCACCGCGCTCCACGCCGGTGTACTCACGGTCGGTCTCGTCAACGCGGGCGCGCGCGATTCCTTCAGTCGCAGTGGAAGCGAAGAGGTACTGCGGCAGGCACTTCGCGATGTCCTGGGCGTCGACTGGCGAATCGAGGCCGTCGTCGATCCCTCGACCGGGGGCGGAGGCGGCGGGTTGGCCTCGGGTGGCGGCCCGGATGGCGGTACGCCAGGAGCCGGCCGTTCGGCCTCCCCTACTGGCGGATCAGGTGCCGGAAGCGCAGGAGCCACCGAGCCGGGTACTGGTGGGCAGGTCGCCGGCGGTCATGCCACGGGCGGTCATGGCTCTGGTAGCGGCGGCAGTCGAAGTGGCACTGGTCGAGCCGGTGCGAGTCGGGCGGGCAGCGGTCGGGGTGCCACCGGTCGGGCCGGCCCTGGACAGGGGAGTGCTGGACAGGGCAGGGGACAGGCAGTGCAGGACAGAGCAGTGATGGACAGGGCAGTGCAGGTCAGGACGGCGGAGGTCGGGGTCCTACTAGTTGGGACGCCGGCCAGGGTGCGGCTGCAGGTGCAAGTGGCCGTGCCGGTGGCCAGCAGGAGTACGGAGGGGCTGGGCGGAACGCCGCCGCGCGGGGCGATGCCGGATCGGCGTGGACTTCGGACCGGGCCGGTCACAATGCCGACAGCGATGTCGATCCAGACACTGACACAGTCCTGCCAGACACTCCCACGTCGCACGCCGACCTCCTCAGGCGGGAGTTCGGGGCCGAGTTGATCGAGGAACGTTCCGCCGACTGACGCGAACGGCGTGCCCCGCCGCGAGTACCGATCACCAAGCCGGGACCGACCACCAAGCGCGGACCCGATCACCAACCCCTGAATAGATGAGGACCGGGAGGCGCTGGCCGCTGGCTGCCGACCCGAGACGGTGCTGGATCCGAGAGCCGCCGGTGACGCGGACAACGGCCGGCTATTTCGTCCGATCATCTGACTAGTCATGGGACGCGGGACATAGTGCCTCTTACCACTGTGACACCATGACAAGCTGTGCGGAGACCTTCAAATCCCTTTGCAGACATGCCCCGCGAGGTTCCTGTCCTCGCCGCCGTCGCCTTTGCCGTCGCCGTCGGCTTCGGAGTCGTCGCACCCGCGCTCCCCGTCTTTGCCCGCGACTTCGGGGTAGGGCACACGGCAGCGGCGGCCGTCATCTCGGCGTTCGCACTGATGCGGTTTGTGTCTGCGCTGGGCGGCGGGAGGCTCGTCGACCGATGGGGCGAGCGCAAGGTCCTCATGCTCGGGATCTTCTTCGTGGCCGGGTCGACGGCCATCGCCGGCCTTGCCCAAAGCTACGTCCAGCTCCTTTTGCTCCGCTCGATCGGCGGCGTCGGCAGTGCGATGTTCACCGTGTCTGCGGTGTCCCTGCTGATGCGCGTGGTCGCCCCCGACCAGCGGGGACGCGCGAACGGCCTGTTCACGGGAGGCTTCCTGGTCGGCGGGCTGATGGGCCCGGTGGTCGGCGGCCTGCTGACCGAGATCTCTCCGCGGGTGCCGTTCTTCGCGTACGGCGGCTCGCTCACGGTCGCCGGCCTGATCGCCGCGTTCTTCCTCGCCCACACGACCTTGCACGAACGGGCTGCCGGTCAGATCGCGGGCGAGGGGCGCACGAGTCTGCGCGAAGCGTTCCGGAACCGCGCCTACCAAGCTGCCCTGGCCGCCAACCTCGGGACCGGCTGGGCCCTCTTCGGGGTGCGGTCGAGCCTGGTCCCGCTGTTCGTGGTCGAGGGCCTGAACGTCGGCGCGATCTGGACCGGCATCGGCTTTCTCGTAGGTTCGCTTGTCCAGGCGGTCCTTCTCCTGCCGACCGGCCGGTTCGTCGACACCGTGGGTCGGCGTCCGGCGATGCTCATCGGTGGCGGGCTCTCGATCGTGGCGATGCTGATCCTGGCGTTGACCTCCAGCGTTCCCGCGTTCCTGATCGCGATGGCACTCTTCGGCGTCGGCTCCGCCCACCTCGGGGTGGCGCCCGCGGCCGTCGTGGGTGACGTCATGCGCGGGCGAGGCGGTCAGATGGTGGCCGTGTTCCAGATGGCGGCCGACCTCGGTTCGATCATCGGTCCCCTGGTCGCGGGGATGCTCGCCGACAGCCTGTCGTTCGGTGCGGCGTTCGGAGCGACGGCAGGGGTGCTGGTGTTCGGGCCTCTGCTCGCCCTTCGGATGCCGGAGACACGGTGGACTCCAATGGCTCAGACCGGCGACCACACCAGCCACGTCGATGCCGGCACCGATTCCGAGCCGGGGACCCGTACCGGCGCTGACGGCTTCGCCCCCGCCCGAGGGACCGACCAGGACGCCTGCCTGGCCGGGTCCTCGGACGACGGCGTGGACGTCAGCCGGCCGGACGGATCCCGCGGACCGTCTGCATGAGATCGCCTTCGGTGAAGCGTGGATTGACGATCCTTACCTCCACCGCGATCCCTCGACGCTCGAGCCATAACGCCTCGTCGTCGTCGTGGTAACCGGGCTTGCCGAGGTGGCGGAACGGTTCAAGGTCCCACCGGCCCGGATCCCGTTCGTGGTAGTCGGCCAGGTAGGTACGCAGAGCGGCCAGACTCCGCAGCTTGCTTCCGCGAAGGACCTTGACGGTGAGGTCGACCTGGTAGGCGCCGGCCTCGTCGGGACCTCGCTCCCACACCCGGCTGCGGTGGGTGACGTCTTCCCATTCGTAGGCGAAGTCGGTGACCAGCGGACCGAGCCCAGAGGGCAGCGAGCTGATCACGAACCCGTCGAGAACCCCGGTGCCTGTGCGGTCGGCGTCGTCATTGTCGGGGCTGCCCGACGCCGGTGGCGGTGAACCAGGTGGGTGCGCGGCGAGGGCCGGCGTACTGGACAGCATCATGCTCAGAACGGCGAGACACATGGCCACCATGGTCCAGGCACGCGCCGGTCGGCTGGTCAGGGACACGAATTTCCTCCGTCGGGATCGGTGTGGAGAGGCAACGGGCGCCGCACCGGCCGGGGCGAGATCCTCGGCCGGCCGGCACCGTCGCCAGCGGGCACCATGGTCGGCTGCGGATCCAGGCCGCCGCCGCCGTGACGGCTGGCCTGTGGAGAACTCGGCCGATCGGGCAGTTGTGGACAAAAACCAGAGGCCCAACGACTTCGGCCCGACCTCGCACCGGGGGGTGCGGCATCGTAGGCTCGACGTACGCCGGCTATCCCGCCCTGGACTCGAGGGGGCGGACACTCTGCCGCAGAGACGAGGGAGATCATCGTGTTCCCTGGTGGAACGCCCGATTTGCAGCAGCTCATGCAACAGGCGCAGCAGATGCAGCAGGACCTGATGTCTGCGCAGGACGAGCTCGCCCAGACCGAGGTCAAGGGCACCGCGGGGGGCGGCCTGGTGACGGCGACCGTCAACGGTGTCGGTGAGCTGCAGCGACTGGAGATCAAGCCGGACGCGTGCGACCCCGACGACACCGAGACGCTTGCCGACCTCGTGGTTGCCGCCGTACGCGACGCAGCGGCCAACGCGCAGGCCGTCGCGGCGCAGAAGCTCGGCCCGCTCGCGCAGGGGCTCGGCGGCATGCCGGGCGGCCTCGGCCTTCCAGGCACCTGACCGGGTTAGCTCGCTTCGACGCCGACATGACGTACGCAGGTGGCGCCACCACAGGACACACGACACAACGAGCACGGCAGTTACCACCGACAACCGGGCCGATGGACCGGGCCAATGGACAGGGTCGATAGACCGGCCAACAGGCAGGCCGATGACAAAGGGGCCGCACGGTGTATGAGGGCGTAGTACAAGACCTCATCGACGAACTCGGTCGGCTGCCCGGGATCGGGCCCAAGGGCGCCCAGCGGATCGCGTTCCACCTGGTCGCGGCCGACCCGATCGACGTACGCCGGCTCGCCGACGCCCTTCTCCTGGTCAAGGACCGGATCCGGTTCTGCGACGTGTGCGGCAATGTCGCAGAAGACGAGCAGTGCCGGATCTGCCGCGACGCCCGCCGCGACCTCTCGATAATCTGCGTCGTCGAGGAGCCCAAGGACGTGGTGGCCATCGAGCGCACCCGGGAGTTCCACGGGCGCTACCACGTGCTGGGGGGAGCCATCAGCCCAATCGAGGGGATCGGTCCCGACGAGCTCAGGGTTCGCGAGTTGATGACGCGGCTGGCCGACGGCGCCGTGCAGGAGGTCATCCTGGCCACCGACCCCAACCTCGAAGGGGAAGCGACGGCCACCTACCTCGCCCGCATGCTGGCGCCGATGGGCCTGCGGGTGACGCGGCTCGCGAGTGGACTGCCGGTCGGTGGCGATCTCGAGTACGCCGACGAGGTAACGCTCGGCCGCGCGTTCGAGGGAAGGAGGCTGCTCGATGCCTGAGTCGGCCGCCGCCACGCTCGTTTCGCAGGACCAGCTAGCATCCGTAGGCCACGATCAACCGGGGGGTTGCAGACGTGCCAGCAAGTGATGTCGAGGACTTCGCCCAGGAGATCTCCGACCAGGTGGAGAGCTTCCTGATCGCGCTCCGGGAGATCGCCCGCTCCGAGGACCAGGCGACGGCGGTGCCGATGCTGCTGCTCGAGATCAGCCAGCTGATGCTGGCGGGCGGACGGCTCGGTGCCATCACCGACGTCGTACCCGTCGAGCGGTTCGAGCCCGACGCCGGGCCTGATCCCGACCTCGACGAGCTACGGGAGCGGCTGGGCTACCTGCTCGCCGACGTCGACGTCTACACCGAAGTCTTCGATCCGTACGCCCAACAGCCTGAGCTTTTGCACGGGCGCCTCTCCGACGACCTGGCCGGCATCGCCTCCGCGCTCGTGCACGGCCTGAAGCACCATCGCGCTGGTCGGATCGACGAGGCCCTGTGGTGGTGGCAGTTCTCCTACCTCTCGAGCTGGGGCGCCGAGGCCGGTGCCGTGCTGCGAGCCCTGCACTCGGTGGTGGCGCACGCCCGGCTCGACTCGGTCGTGGACGAGGCCGCACAGGCGGGCAAGGCTCCGGCCACGGGCGTACTCGACGACGATCTGGTCAGGTAGGGGTACTGCCTGCCACTCAGCTGCCCGAGGTGTCTCGGTCTCTGTGTGCCTGTTCAGGCGGGCTCGCCGCGTGTGGAGATGTGGCTGACCCACCCCTGGGCTGAACTCCGTTGCCGTTCGGCCCGCCATTCGTAGCCCCGTTCGAAGCACCGTTCGTCGTCGCATGGGGTGCCGCGGGAGCCTCGTTCGAGGCGCCGTTGCGGGGGATGGGCAGGCCGGTGTGCGGGTCGACGTCCGGGAGTTCCGGCGGGAGGAAGACCCACTTCTTGTACGACCAGAACCTGAACAGTGTGCCGAGGCCGAGCCCGATGACGTTGCCGGAGATGTTGTACGCGAGCGGGCCGTGCAGCCCGAGCAGGTAGTACGTGAAGCCGACCACGAGCAGGGCGATCAGCAGGCCGACCGCGTTGAGGACGAAGTACAGGAAGTATTCCTTGGCGAGGTTGTTCCGCGCTCGGTGTCGCCAGGTCCAGTAGCGGTTGCCGAGAAAGGCGATCGTCGCCGCGGCCGCAACGGACAGGGTCTTCGACGTCAGCGGTCCGAGCCCGATTCCGAACCGCAACAGGTTGGAAAGGGCGATGTCGACGACAGCGGCTGCTCCGCCCACCGTGCCGAACTTGACCAACTCGGCGACGAGGTGTTCGAACCGCCGCCACAGGCTGGTCAACCTCACCCGCCGAAGGGTACCGGGCGTAGCCATCACCGGGGGAGGCGCCGCCAGATCGGGCGAGGAAGAAGCCGCAGGACCGCGAACAGCGGACCGAGCCGGGCGGGCACCCACACCGTCTCCCGGCCGAGCGCCAGCCCGGTGACCACGGCACGCGCGACCTCGTCCGGTCCGACCGCGAACGGTGCGGGGGCCAGCCCGGCGGTCATCCGGGTGCGGACGAAGCCGGGCCGAACGACCATCACCGACGCCCCAGTGCCGGCCAGCGCATCACCGAGCCCCTGGGCGAAGCCGTCCAATCCCGCCTTCGCGGCGCCGTACACGTAGTTGGCCTTGCGGACGCGGACGCCGGCGACCGACGACACCACCACGAACGTCCCGTGTCCCTGCCGGCGGAGTACGGCGGCGACCGCGAGGCCGGCCGAGACGTGGCCGGAGAAGTTGGCGACGGCGGACCTGGCGGCGGCGACCGGGTCGGCCTCGTACTCTCGCGTCGACCCAAGGACGCCGGCGGCATCGACCACGACGTCCAGGTCGCCCAGCACCTCGGTGGCACGCTCGATCGCCGCCGGATGGGACTCGGGCACCGTGAGGTCGAGCTCGATCGTCTCGACGAGCGTCGCGCCCGCGTCGTGCAACGACCTGACCACGGCCTCGTCGGGCTTGCCGTCCCGTACGCCGAGGACGACCCGGCGGGCACCTCGCCGGACCAGCTCACCCACGATGGCCAGACCGATCTCGCTCCGGCCGCCGAGCAGAAGCACCGTTGCCACGGCACCGACCGCGTTCCTCACCTGTTTCGAACCTCCTCCACCAATGGCGTACGAATGTCAGAGACCGAGCCGGCGGGCCAGGTCGGAGCGGAGCACAGCATCTGGGTCCACCCGGGCCCGCACCTGGCGCCAGGCTTCCAGTCTCGGGTACATCGCCGGCAGCAGGTCCGGGTGCAGCGTCGAGTCCTTGGCCAGATAGACCCGCCCACCCGCCGCCACGACCCTGGCGTCGAAGTCGGCCAGCATCCCCGGCAGTCGCGCGTCGCCCACCGGAATGTCGAGCGCCAGCGTCCACCCGGCCAGCGGGAACGACAGGTGCCCTGCATTCGCCGGCCCGAACCGCTTCAGCACCGCGAGGAATGACGCCATCCCGGCCGCGGACAGGTCCGCCACGATCGACCTGAGGGCGTCGGCACCTTCGAACGGCACCACGAACTGGTACTGCACGAAGCCGTGCCGTCCGTACATCCGGTTCCAACCGGCGACGCCGTCCAGCGGGTGAAAGAACCCGGCGAGCGGCTGCACCTGCTGGGCGGGCCGCAGTCCGCCCGAGAAGGCCGCCGCCTTCGCGTACCAGACGGCGTTGAACGCGCGCACGGTCGCTGGCCGGAGCAGCCCGCTCGGCACCCACGGCGGCGCGGCCAGGCGCTGTGTCGGCGCGAAGGGCAGCGGATCCCGTCGGGCCCGCGCCGGCAGGTCAGCGATCCGGGCGTGCCGGCCCCGGGTCAGGACGCTGCGTCCCATCGACTGACCGGTGGCCAGCAGGTCGATCCAGGCCACGCTGTAGTGGTATCGGTGATCCGTCGCTGCCATCCGGGCCATGGTGTCGTCGAGGTCGTCAGTCCGTTCGGTGTCGACGACCATCCGGGACGTCTCGACCGGCAGGCACCGAAAGGTCGCGTCGACGATCACACCGGTCAGGCCCATCCCGCCCACCGTCGCCCAGAACAGGTCCGGGTCCTCCTCGGACCCCGGTCCAGTCCGCACCACCGTCCCGCCCGGAAGCACCAGGGTCAGCCCGAGGACCGCCGACCCGAACGATCCGTCTACGTGGTGGTTCTTGCCGTGTACGTCGGCGGCGACTGCTCCGCCGACCGTGATGTAGCGGGTCCCGGGCGTTACGGGCACGAACCAGCCGAGCGGCAGCAGGTCTCGCAGCAGCCGGTCGAAGGAGAGGCCCGCCGACGCAGTGACGACACCGCTCTCGGCGTCGATGGTCAGGCTCGGCGCCAGCCCGGTGCAGTCGAGGACCAGCCCGCCGGCGTCCTGCGCGGCGTCGCCGTACGAGCGACCAAGGCCGCGGGCCACGACGCCCCGCGGCGGAGGATCGGCGAGGAGGCGGCACACGGCTTCCACCGACCTGGGACGTACGACCTGCGCGGCGGTCGCGGCCGTACGTCCCCACCCGGTGAGCACCTGCCGACTGGCCGGCACGTCCCGCGCGTCGGCCGCTGCGCACGCGTCCCGCGCGTCAGAACGCATACACCCCGACCGCCACGCAGCCCGCCAACATCACGCCGGCACAGAGCAACATCGGGTCGGACAAAAGCAGCTCCTCCGGTTCCTCGCCGGAGCCGCCGTCGACCAGCATCGCGTACCGCAAGATCCCGATCGAGAACGGCAGGATCGACAGTCCGAACGCGACCTGTGACAGCCCCTCATGCAGTTCGAACGCCCACAAGCAGTACGCCACCAGGACCGCGCCGGACGTCGTGGCGCGTACGTACCACAAGAACTCGCGGGTGTAGATCTGCAGCGTCGGCCGGGACGCACCCCCCGCGTTGCGCAGCTCCGCCTCCCGCTTTCCAGCCACGACGAAGAGCGAGCCAAGCGTCGCCACGGTCAGGAACCAGCTCGACGCACCGACCCCGACCGCCGCCGCGCCCGCGACCGCGCGCAGCACGAAGCCGCCCGCGACACTCACCAGGTCGAGGATCGGCACGTGCTTGAGCCAGAGGGAGTACGCGGTGGTGAGCGCGACATAGGCGCCGAGGACCACCGCGAGGGGCCAGCGTCCGGTGGCGAACGACAGGGCGATGCCGGCGGCCAGGCAGCCCGCTCCCACCGTGTAGGCGAGCCGGGGGCTGACCTGGCCGGCGGCGACCGGGCGCTCGCGTTTGCGGGGGTGGACCTGGTCGGCCCGGGCGTCGCGGGCGTCATTGACGAGATAGGTACCGCTGGCCGCGAGGCAGAACGCGACGAAGGCCACCGCGACGTCGAGGAGGGCGCCCACCTGGGCGAGGACTCCCGCCGCGGCCGGAGCGGCCAGAACGAGGACGTTCTTGATCCACTGCCGCGGGCGGGCCGTCCGCCACAGACCGGCCAGCCGAGACCCCTCGCGGCTCGCGGCCACCTGCTGGTGTGGTGCGGTCGTGGTCAAAGGTGCCCAACTCCTCCGGTCTGCCGCATCGTAACCGTGCCGCCCCATACGACCGCGAGGTGCGCGTTTGCCGAGCAGGCGATGCGCGTTTGCCGAGCGGCGATGCGCGATCGCTGAGCGGGCGATGCGCGATTGCCGAGCGGGCGATGAGCGTTTGCCGAGCGGACGACGCGCGTTACTGGGGATGTGGGGTGATTGGGAGGCAGACGGGAGGGTTGTTGGAGGTTCAGCCGCTTCTAGCCCGCCAATACCTCCAACAAGTCCACCGGATGGGCGCGCCGGACAAGTCCACCGGATGGGCGCGCCGGACGGTCCACGATGGGGCTCTGGACGGTCCACCGGATGGGCGCGCCGGACGGTCCACCGAATGGGCGCGCCGGACGGTCCACCGGATGGGCGCGCCGGACGGCGTTCGACCCCTCTACGGTGCCCACCCACGAAGACGGACCGCTCGCACGAGGTTGCCCTCGGTAGACTGTGGCCCGGCAACGGTGCCTCCCTGGACTGGCTCCCACCGGTCCCGGATCCCGACCCGCCAAACCAGGAGTGTCTCCCGTGGGCCTAGTCGTGCAGAAGTACGGCGGCTCGTCGGTGGCCGATGCGCAGTGCATCAAGCGCGTCGCTCAGCGTATTGTCGCGACGAAGAAGGCCGGCCACGACGTCGCCGTCGTCGTCTCCGCGATGGGCGACACCACCGACGATCTCCGCGACCTGGCACAGCAGGTGAGCCCGCTGCCCCCGCCCCGTGAGCTCGACATGCTGCTCACCGCGGGCGAGCGCATCTCGATGGCCCTGCTCGCCATGGCGATCGCCAACCTCGGCCAGGTCGCCAAGTCCTACACCGGCAGTCAAGCCGGTGTCCTCACCACGTCCCAGCATGGTCGGGCCAAGATCATCGACGTCACGCCCGGACGCATTCGGCAGGCACTGGAGGAAGGCGCGATCGCGATCGTGGCCGGATTCCAGGGCGTCTCCCAGGACACCAAGGAGATCACCACGCTCGGTCGTGGCGCCTCCGACACCACGGCGGTCGCGCTCGCGGCGGCCCTCGAAGCCGACGTGTGCGAGATCTACACCGACGTCAACGGGGTCTTCACCGCCGACCCGCGCATCGTGGCGAAAGCACGCCGGCTCCCGCAGATCAGCTACGCGGAGATGCTCGAGATGGCCGCGTGTGGGTCGAAGGTGCTGCACCTGCGCTGTGTCGAGTACGCCCGCCGCTACGGGGTCCCGATCCACGTCCGTTCGTCGTTCAGCAACAACCCCGGCACCTGGGTGGCCGACCCCGACGTGGTGCGCGCGGCGCGCGGGGTGCACGCGATCGACGCACCGAGTACGCCAGAGGAGGCCGAGATGGAGCAGCCGATCATCGCAGGCGTCGCCCATGATCGGAGCGAGGCGAAGATCACGGTGGTGGCCGTCCCCAACAAGGTCGGTGAGGCGGCCCGGATATTCATGACGCTCGCCGAAGCCGAGATCAACCTCGACATGATCGTGCAGAACGTCTCGGGCGTGATCACCGGTCGCACCGACATCTCGTTCACGCTGCCGCGCGAAGACGGGCAGACGGCGATGAACGCGCTCGCCAAGATCCAGGACGAGGTGGGCTACGAGCGGCTGCTGTACGACGACCGGATCGGCAAGGTGTCGCTCATCGGCGCCGGTATGCGGACCAATCCAGGTGTTGCGGCAAGATTCTTCTCCTCCATCGCCGAAGCCGGCGTCAACATCGAGATGATCTCCACCTCGGAGATCCGGGTGTCCGTGGTCGTCGACGAGGACGACGTGGACGCAGCGGTCGCCGCGGCGCACCGCGCGTTCGATCTCGACGCCGATGAGGTCGAAGCCGTCGTCTACGGAGGTACCGGTCGATGACCCCGCTGGAGGCGGTACACGGATCGGGTGTGTCCACCGAGTTCACGGAGAGTTCCCGCAAGGTGACGAAACCAACGTTGGCGGTGGTCGGCGCGACCGGTGCCGTCGGCGCCGTGATGCTCGAACTGCTCTCGACCCGGCAGGACATCTGGGGCGAGATCCGGCTGATCGCCTCGCCGCGGTCGGCCGGCCGGAAGCTCTCGGTCCGCGGCGAGGAAGTCGAGGTCATACCGCTCTCGGCGGCGGCGTTCAACGGCGTCGACGTGGCCATGTTCGACGTACCCGACGAGGTCTCGGCCGGCTGGGCGCCGATCGCCGTCTCCAAGGGTGCCGTCGCGGTCGACAACTCCGCCGCGTTCCGGATGGATCCCGACGTCCCGCTGGTCGTCCCCGAGGTCAACGCCCAGGCCGCGCGCGAGCGCCCCAAGGGCATCATCGCCAACCCCAACTGCACGACCCTCGCGATGATCGTCGCCGTCGGCGCTCTGCACCGGGCGTACGTGCTGGAGTCACTGGTCGTCGCGTCCTACCAGTCCGCGTCGGGCGCGGGACAGGTTGGCATCGACACGTTGTACGACCAGGTGGCCAAGGTTGCTGGACACCGCGAGATCGGCACCCGCGCCGGAGACGTCCGGCGGATCGTCGGCGACGACCTCGGGCCGTTCCCGGCGCCGTTGGCGTTCAACGTCGTGCCGTGGGCGGGCACGCTGCGTGAGGACGGCTGGACCAGCGAGGAGCTGAGAGTACGCAACGAGTCGCGCAAGATCCTCGACCTGCCGCAGCTGGCGGTGTCGGCCACCTGTGTCCGGGTCCCGGTGGTGACGACACATTCGCTGGCGGTGCACGCGCGGTTCGTACGCAAGATCGAGCTGACGCAGGTACGCGAGATCCTGCGCGACTCGCCCGGGCTGCTGCTCTACGACGAGCCTGAGGAGCTGGAGTTCCCGACCCCCGCAGATGCGGTGGGCACCGATCCGACCTGGGTGGGGCGACTCCGGCAGTCGCTGGACGACCCGCACGCGCTGGACATGTTCGTGTGCGGCGACAACCTGCGAAAGGGCGCTGCGCTCAACACGGCCCAGATCGCCGAGCTTGTCGCGGAGGAGCTCGTTCCCGGCACGGTCTAGCCGGTGCCGCTCGTTCCCGGCACGGTTTAGTCCGGTGCCGCTCGTTCCCGGCACGGTTTAGTCCGGTGCCGCTCGGTCCCGGAACGGCCGGGCCCGTGCCCGTTTTCGGCCGGATTCGGCCCCCGACGTTTCACTCCCACTGAGTGGGGGAGTCCGGGACGACTCGCAACGTGAGAGCACGTCGCTCGTGACTGTGGGCGTTCATACCGGTGCACAATCAGGCCGCACATTCAGGGCTTCTCCTTGCAATCCGGTACGAACTGGGCACAGGCTTGGGTGCCAGGAGCAGCCTTCGTGCACTGCCGCGAACCGTCTCGTACGTCTTCGCCACCGGGAGGTCTGGACATGTCGCTCGACCGTCGTCGTCTCCTGCAGCTGGGAGGAGCCGCCCTCGTTCTCGGAATGCCGGCCCTCGGAGGCCTGGCCGGGTGTGGCAGACCCGGTGCCCAGCGCAGCGGCGGTGGGGGCGGTGGGGAGTCCGACGCGCTGCGCTTCCAGGGCTGGGACTTCGAGTCCGCGCTCGTGCAGCAGAACATCGACCGCTTCGTGAAGCTCAACAAGGACATCAAGGTCGACTACACGCCGATCACCAGCGCGCAGTATGTGCAGAAGATCGTCGCCGAGTACACCGGTGACACGGCGCCGGACGCGTTGTACGTCTACGACGACTCACTCGCCGCATGGGTCGGCGCGGAATACCTGCAGCCGTTGGACGGCATGCCTGGCCTGGACAAGATCTACGACAGCATCTATCCCGGCAATGCCCAGACGATGACCTACCAGGGCAAGCGATACGGCGTCCCCTACTACACCGACTCGACCTGCCTGATCTACAACTCCGAGATCCTCTCCAAGGCAGGGATCTCCGCTCCACCGGCAAGCCTGGAGGAGCTCGAGCAGCAGGCCGTCACGATCAAGTCCAAGGGGTTGCTCGAGTACCCCATCGGTGTGCCCGCCCAGCTTTCCGACACCTGGTGGTCGTGGTGGTGGGGTCTGATCCACGCCAGCGGCGGCACGATGTTCGACGACAAGATGCAGCCGGTCATGGCGACCTCCGAGCCGGTCGCGAAGGAGGTACTCAGCTGGTTGTCGGGCGCGGCCACTAAGTCGAAGGTGCTCGACCCGGCGGTGACCCAGCTGCTGCCGGTGCCGTTGGACAAGGCGTTCATGGCCGGGAAGTACGCGTACACCATCGGTGCCCGCTACGCTTTGCGCACCTACAACAATCCCAAGGAGAGCAAGGTAGTCGGCAAGGCGAAGATCGCACTCATGCCCGGTCTGGACGCCAAGCCGGCCGGCACCGTCAGCAACACCAGGATGTACTGCCTGTCGGCGAAGACGGAGAAGAAGGAAGAGGCGTACAAGCTGTTGTCCTACCTCGGTGGGTACGACGACAACGGCGAGCCCTACACCGCGAAGTTCTGGTTCGAGAAGGAGGGACTCGGCTTCGCGTTCAAGGAGATGGCCGACGACCCCGAGGTCAAGGCAGCCCTGGCCAAGTGGGCCGATCCGAAGGTCTACTCGGAGCTGGCGGAGATGGCCACGCCGCGCACGGTGATTTCCGAGCCGTGGTACACGGAGTTCGAGACCGAGAGCCAGAAGGCGATTCAGCGGGCAATCACGGGTCAGTTGAGTCCGTCGAGCGCGGTGACGAACATGGCCGAGACCTCGACGACGCTCAAGAAGCAGTACTCCTGAGAGGTCATGCTCCGCATGGGCATTCTCGCGAGATCGGGATCGTCACGCGTTTCTGAGACGGCTGCCACGGTGGCATCGGGGCCGGGCCAGCGATCGCCGCGACGGCGCCGTTGGTCCGACCACCGCCGGGCGTACCTCATGAACGCGCCAGCCCTGATCGTCATCGGGGCCCTGGTCGCCTACCCGATCGTCTACTCGTTCTGGCTGAGCCTGCAGCGTTACAACCTGAAGCAGCCGGCGGCACGGCGGTTCGTCGGGTTCGACAACTACGTCTCGTTGTTCGACGACAAGGCGTTCCTATCGTCGATCCAGGTGTCGGCCGGCTTCGTGCTGTGTGTCGTCGCGCTGACGATCGGCCTGAGCCTGACCCTCGCTCTCGTACTGAACGAGGTCTTCGTCGGCCGCGGCATCCTGCGAAGCCTGATGCTGTTGCCGTGGGCGATGCCGGGTGTGGTCAACGGCCTGATGTGGCGGTGGATGTTCGACGCCAAGGTGGGCGCCCTCAACGGTGCGTTGACGAGTCTCGGGCTGATCGAGAGCTACCGTGCCTGGTTGACCTCGCCGGTGGTGGCGTTCTTCGTGGCCGTCGTCGCGGAGGTCTGGAACCTGCTGCCGCTCGCGGTGATCATCCTGCTCGCCGGGCTGCAGACCATACCAACGGAGTTGTACGACGCGGCCCGGGTGGACCGGGCCGGTGTGCTCCAGCGGTTCCGCAATGTCACGCTGCCCTGGATCACCCATCCGCTGCTGATCGTGCTCATCATCGAGACGATGCACGCGTTCCGGGCGTTCGACGTCATCTACGTCCTGACCGGAGGCGGGCCGGGCGACGCGACCAACGTCATCGCGCTCCTGACCGTGCGAACCGCCTTCACCTACACCAACTTCGGCCTCGGCAACACCTATGCCTACGTCATCACCCTGATCACACTCGTCATCTCCGTGGCCTATCTCGCGTTGCTCTACCGGAGAGGGAAGGTCGAGGTATGAGTGCGAGGAGCCCCCGACGGAGGTAGGCCGAGGGACGAGGTGTGCCGGAGTGAGGCACCGCAGCGGTCATGCGAGAGGGGACCAGTATGAGTGCGACCGTCACGACCTCGCGAGTAGCTCAGCGTGCGCCCGCACGGCGGCCGCCGCACCGGCGTATCCCGTGGCGTCGGATCGTCGTCTACACGCTGGCCGTGCTCTTCGCGCTGTGGATCATCGTGCCGTTCTACTGGATCATCGTGACGAGCTTCATGAGCGAAGCCGACGCGCTGGCGACGCCGCCCCAGTGGATTCCGCACGCACCGACGCTCGACAACTACCGGGCCTTCCTCGACCCGAAGGGCTCGCAGGCGTTGGTGGGTTCGCGCGCTGCGGAAGCGGTCATGCCGGCACTCTTCAACAGCGCTGTGGTCGCGACCGGAACGGCGTTGCTCAACCTGGGTCTGGGAATCTCGGCCGCCTACGCGTTCGCGCGCCTGTCCTTCAAGGGAAGCCAGCTGCTGCTGATGGTCTACCTCGTGACGAGGATGGTGCCGGGTGTGGCGATCATCATTCCGTTCTATCTGGTGATGCGGCAGCTCGATCTGCTCGACACGTACGGCGCACTGGTGTTGTCGTACACCACCTTCTCGTTGCCGTTCACGATCTGGATCCTCAAGGACTACTTCCGCACCATTCCCGCCGACATCGAAGATGCCGCGCGGGTCGACGGATGCGGATGGTTCAAGACGATGTGGTCGGTGCTTCTGCCGATCGCAGCACCCGGCCTCGTAGCCGCGGCGATCTTCTCGTTCATGACGGCCTGGAACGAGTTCCTCTTCGCACTGTTCCTGACCAGCACGTCGTACTCGCAGACGATTCCCGTGATCGCCGCGAACTTCGCGACCGACCTGAACGTCTCGCACACCTCGATGGCGGCGGCCGGGGTGGTGGCGGTGCTTCCACCGCTGATTCTGGTGCTGGTCTTCCAGCGGTTGATCGTGGGTGGTCTCGCGTCCGGCTCTGTTCGCTGACATTTGGTCACCGGGGTCACCGGGGTCACCGGGGTCACCGGGGTCACCGGGTCACCTGGTTGGTACGGCACTGGACGCCCGATGGGAGCGAGGCCGTAGCCTGCGCGAGATGCACGCCAACAACGGGGTCGCACCGGACGACCCGCAGAGCCGCCGCCCGGACCTCGTCTCGCGACCGATCGAGTCGGGTGACGTCGACGCGTGGGCGCTGCTGCTGGCGGCCGTCGAGCGCACCGACCAGCAGGGCGACCACTACGACGCGGACGATCTCGCCGAGGAGCTCTCCGACCCGGCCCTGAGCCCGGCCACCGACACGCTCGGGATGTGGCAGGGCGAGGAGATGGTGGCGTACGCGATGGTGCGTTGCTCGCGGAGCGACCAGGAGCTCGACCGGGTCGACGTCGAGGGTGCCGTGCATCCGCGGCTGCGCCGGCGCGGCCTCGGTCGGCGGGTGCTCGACTGGTCGTGCGAACGCGGCGCGGCCGCGCACCAGGAGATCAACCCGGCCATCCCCGGCACGCTGCGGGTCGGCACCATCGCCACCAACGCCGGCGCCAGCGCCCTGCTCGAGGGCGCCGGCTTCGAACCCATCCGCTACTACTCGGGCATGACCCGCTCGCTGGACAGCGACATCCCCATGCTCACAGCACCGGCCGGGCTCCGGCTGGCGTCGTTCGATCCCGCGTACGACGAGGCCACTCGGCTCGCGCACAACGAGGCGTTCCGTGACCACTGGGGATATCAGCCCCGCGACCAGAACTACTGGCGTCAGTGGGCCACGGGCTCGCGGGCGTTTCGGCCGCACCTGTCGTTCCTGCTCCTGGACGACGCGGCGGCAGCTGGCCAACCGGTCGCCGCGTACGCCCTCTGCTACGAGTACGAGGCCGACGTGGCGGCCAGCGGCGTCCGCGACCTGTACATCGGCCGGGTCGGCACCCGCAAACCGTGGCGGGGAAAGGGAGCGGCGAGCGCGTTGATGTCCCACCTGCTGGCCGCGGCCAAGGACGCCGGCTTCGAGACGGCATCGCTCATGGTCGACGCCGCGAGTGCGACCGGGGCGCTCGGGCTGTACGAAGGGCTCGGCTTCACGGTGAGAAGGCAGCGGATCGCCTACGACCGCCCGCTTCCCGACGGCCCGACCCTGCCATAGGTCAACCGTCGGAGCAGCACCTCGGCCGGGCCGCGGCGCCCGAGCCGGCGGAGCAGGTCCGCGACGACCACGGTCAATGCCCAGGTCGCCAGCGCAAGCACAGCCACGCCCGCGCTGCCCAGTGTGCCGCCGAGCCCGCCGAAGCCAGCCGTCAGCACCAGCACGAACACCACCGACTGAAGGAGATAGCACGACAGCGAGCGCGCCCCGCACGCGGCGATCGCAGTGGTGACAGGACCGCTACGACCGTGCAGCCGGGCCGCCACCAGACCGATCAGCGCCGCGTACCCGAGCCCGCCGGCGACGCCGCTCAGCGAGTGCAGCGCCCCGATGACCAGATCGGCACCGGTCCCGTACGAAGGCAGGATCCGCACCACCGTCAGCGACAGCGGCAGCCCGCCGACGACCGCGAGGCCAAGCCCGCCGAGTGCGGTCCGCCGGAGCAGCCTCTTGTGCCGCTCCGGATCCTCCAGGAACCGCCGCCGGCCGGCCCAGATGCCCAGAACCATCGGCAGCAGCACGATCAAGGCGGTGAAGGGCGAGGTCTGCAACCAGTCGGTCGCGCGCGCCACCGCAGCGGTCACCGGGTCGGTGTTGTCGAGCCCGGCGGCGACCATCGTGTCCTCGGGTGCGGGTACGAGGCCCGTCGTCGACCCGAGCAGGACGACGGGGATCACCAGTGCCGCGGCCACCGCGAGCAGGCGCCGGTCCGAGCTGTGGATCACCGCCACGGTCAGCCACCCCGCCAGGGCGTACCCGCCGAGGATGTCACCGGGAAACAGCAACAGTGCGTGGGCGAAGCCGATGAGCAGCAGCCAGCCGCTCCGGCGCCACAGCAGCCACGACGCGGTGGCCTGCGTTCCACCGGCGGCAATCTGCCGGCGCAGCAGCTGGACCATGCCGTATCCGAACAATGCCGCAAACATCGGATAAGCCCGACCGTCCACGAACGTCGCGATCACGAAGGTCGTCGCCCGGTCGAGCAAGTCGTCCTCGATGACGTGCATCCGCCGGCCGTACGGGCGGTCGAACAGGTAGAGCGGGGCGTTGGCCAAGGCGATGAGGGCCAGCATGAAGCCGCGCGCCAGGTCCGGCGCCAGCGAACGCTCCGTGGCCGTGACGGGACCACGGACCGCGGTGGGGGGAGTGGAGGTCCGCTCTGTCATCAGCCTCATTGTGGTGGGCCGGCTCTGACCTGTCCGACAGTGGTGAGCCCGTACCGCCTCGTCGAGCCCGGAGGGGTGTCGATCGTTCGAACAGCTTGGAGATGGGCGGCGCGCCTCTGACGTACGTCCCGGCTGCCAGCACCACCGACGAGTCGCCCGACCAACGACATTAGGGTGGTCGCCGTGGCACATGAGGTGACGAACCACGCTGCCCGGCCGACGCAGGCCCCGCCGACGATGCAGGACGTACTCATCGCGCTCACCGACTACTGGACGCGGCGCGGTGCCATGATCGTGCAGCCGTTCAACACGGAGGTCGGCGCGGGTACCTACAATCCGGCGACCATCCTCCGCGTGCTCGGTCCGGAGCCCTGGCGGGTGGCCTACGTCGAGCCGAGCGTGCGCCCGGACGACTCGCGGTACGGCGAAAACCCCAACCGCCTGCAGACCTTCACCCAGTTCCAGGTCATTCTCAAGCCGGACCCCGGCAACTCCCAGGAGATCTACCTCGACAGCCTGCGGGCGATCGGTGTCGACATCGACGCGCACGACATCAGGTTCGTCGAGGACGACTGGAGGTCACCCGCGATCGGGGCCTGGGGCCTGGGCTGGGAGGTCTGGCTCGACGGGCTGGAGATCACCCAGTACACCTACTTCCAGCAGGCCGGCGGCAAGAACCTCGACCCGGTGAGCGTCGAGATCACCTACGGCGTCGAGCGCATCATGATGGCGCTCCAGAGCGTGACGCACTTCAAGGAGATCGCCTACGCACCGGGCATCTCCTACGGCGAGGCGTTCGGCCAGGCCGAGTACGAGATGAGCCGCTACTACCTCGACGACGCCGACGTGGCGACCAACTGGACGCTGTTCGAGGCGTACGAGGCCGAGGCCCGGCGCTGTATCGAGGAGCGGCTGCCGGTGCCGGCTCACACGTACGTCCTGAAGTGCTCGCACGCGTTCAACGTGCTCGACTCCCGGGGCGCGATCAGCACGACCGAACGCGCCAACGCGTTCGCCCGGATGCGGTCGCTGGCGCGCCAGGCGTCGAACCTGTGGAACGAACGCCGGGAGGAGCTCGACTACCCGCTCGGGCGCACCGAACCGCTGCCGCTCGCCCCTGCACCGACGGACTTCCCCGAGATCGACCGGCCGAGCACCCTGCTGTTCGAGATCGGGACCGAGGAACTGCCCCACGCCGATGTCACCCGGACGGCCAACTCGGTGCGGGAGGCGCTCACGGCCAAGCTCGCCGAGACCCGGCTGGGCCACGGCGAGGTCCGTACGTACGGGACGCCGCGGCGGATCATCGCACTCGTCGACGCGGTCGAGCCGCGTGAGCCCGACAGCGAGCGGACCGTCCGCGGTCCCCGGACCAGTGCCGCCTACGACGCGGACGGCAAGCCGACCAAGGCGGCGGAAGGATTCGCCCGTGGCCAGGGCGTGTCCGTCGAGTCGTTGCAGCGCGTCGAGCAGGGCGGCGTGGAACACGTTGCGGCCGTGCGGACCGATGTCGGCCGGAGTGCCGCCGAGGCGGTCAGTGGAATACTCGCCGCCGTCGTCAGCGAGCTGCGGGCCGAGAAGAACATGCGCTGGAACGACCCGAACCTGTCGTTCAGCCGGGCGATCCGCTGGCTGGTCGCGCTGCTCGGCGAGACCCCGGTGCCGGTCGCGGTGTCGTCGCTGGCGGCTGGGCGGACGACGCGGGTCCGCCGAACGGCTGCCCAACCGGTCGTGGACGTCCCGGCCGCCGACGGCTATCTCGACTTCCTGCGTACGCACGGGATCACCGCCGACCCGGCCGAGCGGCGCTCCCAGATCGTGGCGGCGGCGACCGGCCTGGCGGAAGAGGTCGGCGGCCGGATCGAGGTGGACGGCGAGCAGGCGCTCGTCGACGAGATCACCAACCTGGTCGAACATCCGGTCGCGATCCGTGGCGCCTTCGAGGAGAGCTACCTCGAGCTGCCGAGCGAGATCCTGACCACGGTCATGCGCAAGCACCAGCGCTACCTGCCGGTGCGGGCAGCCGACGGGTCGCTGCTGCCGCACTTCGTCGCGGTCGCGGACGGGTCATGTGACCACGACCTGGTCCGGGCGGGCTATGAGTCGGTACTGCGGGCACGGTACGAGGACGCGGCGTTCTTCTGGCGGGCCGACCTGGAGGTGCCGCCGGAGGAGTTGCGGGCGCGACTCTCGAAGCTGGCATTCGAGAACCGCCTCGGCTCCGTGGCAGACCGCGCCGATCGCATCTTCCGCCTCGCGCTCGCGCTGTCCGTGATCGTCCGGCTGACCGATGAGCAGAAGCAGACCCTGCGCCGAGCCGGATCACTGGCGAAGTTCGACCTCGGCTCGCAGATGGTGGTCGAGCTGACCTCGCTGGCGGGGACGATGGCCCGGGAGTACGCGGTGCGTGCGGGGGAGACGCCGGCCGTCGCCCAGGCGCTGTACGACATGGAGCTACCCCGCACAGCCGGAGGACCGCTGCCGGAGACGCTTCCGGGTGCCCTGCTCGCGCTGGCCGATCGGTTCGACCTGTTGGCCGGACTCTTCGCGGTTGGTGCCGAACCCACAGGGAGCTCCGACCCGTTCGCCCTGCGCCGCGCGGCTCTCGGGATCGTCAACATCCTGCGCGCCCGGCCAGAGCTCGCCAAGGTGACGCTCGACTCAGGTCTTGCGGGAGCGCTGTCCGATATCCGTGACCATGGCGTGGAGGTGCCTCCGAGCAAGCGCGCGGAGGCACGCGAGTTCGTCGTACGCCGATATGAGCAGCAGCTGCTCGACGCCGGCTCCGACTACCGTCACGTGCAGGCGGTACTTCCGCTCGCCCCCATGCCCGCGCGGGCGGAGCAGACGTTGGGCGAGCTTGGCCGGTTGGTCGCAGAACCTGCCTTCGCCGACCTGGTGACGGCCCTGCAACGGGTACGCCGGATCGTGCCGGCCGACGTCGTGCCTGGCTACGAGCCGGGAGCCCTGTCGGAGCCGGAGGAACTCGGTCTGCATCAGGAGCTCGCGAAGGTGTGCGAGGCGTTGGGTGTACGCCCGGGTGCGGATGTCGGCGCGGGTGGGGTCGCGGGTGCGGGTGCCGGTCTGGGCGCGTACACCCTGGCGGAGTTCGTCGACGCGGCGGCCGCCCTGGTCGGACCGATCAACGCGTTCTTCGACGCGGTCTTGGTGATGGCGGAGGACCCGGCGGTACGAGCCGCTCGCCTTGGCCTGCTCGCCTCGATCCGCGACCTCGCAGCGCCCGTCCTCGACTGGGACGCCCTGTAGTCCTACTCGCCGCCCGGGTCCGCGACCCAGACCCGAACCAGTGCTGCGCGGACGGGCGCGCCGTGATCGCTGCAGACCCCGCTCCAGCCCTATTCCCGTGATCATGATCCTGATCATGAAGCCGTTCGGGCCCATAGCCCTCAACCGCTTCATGATCATGGAACGTCCGTGCCGCGTTCTTGGCCAGCTGGGGCGTCCGCGTGCCGCGTTCTTGGTCAGCTGGGGCGTCCGCGTGCCGTCCGAGTGATCATGAAGCCGTTGGGGGCACATAGCCCGTTCTGGATTCATGACTTGGATCATGATCACTCGGACGGAGCAGAGTCGGCGGACTCTCAGAGGGACGGTCGCGGGTTGTCGGAGGTGCAGGCTGCGACTTGTCGAGGTATCCGCGCATAGATGCGTGGAAACCTCTGACAACTTGGGGCCCGCCTCTGACAACTCTGGGCCCGCCACTGACAACTCTGGGCCCGCCCACAAGTCAGCGGACGAGGACGCAGCGCACCGGTGGGAGGTCCTCGGCGAGAAGCTCCAGCTCGCCCCGGAGTCTCTACTGGCGTAGACGGCGCCGTCAGCCGTGCCGAAGGCGGCCGTCGTACCCGCGCCGGACAGGCAGTGGGTGTCGATGTTCTGGTCGAAGTGGTCGGGCAGCCCCTTGCGGCAGCGCTCGAACCGGACGCCCTCCAGCCCACCTCGGTAGACCGCTGCGTCGCGACCGTCGGGTCCATGTGATGCGCTGACGAGCACAGTGTCCTTGCAGACCGCGACCGCGCGGCAGTAGACGCCACCAAGCCCGAGCTGACGGTCGTTCCACGAGACCGCGTGGTCCCAGCTGGTGGAAAGACCGCGGGCGGTGGCCGCCAACACGGGACCGTCGTCGCCGGGTAGTGCCAGACCCGACGCACGTCCGCGTCGATGTCGAGCGTGGGTTCCCAGGTCCGGCACCCGTCCGTAGACCGCGGGATGCCGCCGACATGCACGTTGATGAACGTCGTCCCGATGTCGTCGACGCCAATCGAACGGATCGCTGGCGGGTCTCCCCATGGCGTGTGCCACTTGTCCCGGCCCTCGACGAAGTTCAGTCCACTCGACGGCCTCGACACGACCGTCTTGTAGCCGGTGGAGGTGAGCGTCGTGGGTGCCGATCAGTACGCCGTCCGGAGTCGGATACAGGCAGGTCATCCGGACGTTGCGCAGACTCGTCACATTGCGCCAGATCGCTGCCGTGCCCGCA
>CAVRFE010000003.1:0-1300488 GCA_963720325.1 uncultured Actinomycetota bacterium
GTTGATCAGCTCATCAAGAAGGTCGTCGCCTTCCACAAAGAACAGATCGATGAGCTTGGGATATCCGTCCTTGGAGAGCAGGACGTGGCGCTCGCCGATGTCGACCCGCGGCCCCCACCAGCGCACGTTCTGACGGCCCCAGCTATCGATCGCGTCGACCTCATGCCGGAGAGCGCGCAGATCGGCATCGGCTTCCGCTTCTTCTGGGTGCTCCCAGCGCCGCAGAAACCGCTCCACCACGCGCTCATCGGGAACGTCCAGATGTTCCAGCACGGCCAGATGCCCGCCACCTTCCAGCCGGGTCGCCAACTCCACCCGCGGAACGTACCGATTGCCCGCGCATCCCTCACACAGATCGACGAAATACCCGTACCCCGGCTCGAACGGACTGACCCGAGCAACGAAACGACCACCGGGCGACCGATACACAAACGCCCAGTCGCCCTGACCGCACATCTCCCAACCCAGCCGCTCGAGCTGGGTACGCGCGAAGCGATGATCAAGCGCCGGCCACTGCATGCCAAGCAAAGGGACTAGATCAGGATCACGCACCCGGCGAAGCCTGCCACCGGACGGGTTGCGCAACCACTGAGTTATGCGTCGGGGTGGCGGGAGAGGAGCCAAGTCCCCGCGTATGAGCACTCAGCCTGGAGAGGCCGCTTGTTCGCTCGCAGGACCTTCGGATAGCGTCGCAGCTAGGCCGTTGTACGGACGCATGCAGGCGCGCCCTCGATTGGCGCACTTTGTTGGCAAGGCACACGACGGGGAGGATGACGGCCGATGACCAAGGTCCTCGTGGTGGAGGACGCGCGCACCCTCCGGACGGCTCTGGAGCTCGCAATCAACGCCCAGCCGGACCTCGATTGCGTGGGCGCGGTCCCGACCGTCGAGGCGGCCATCGCGGTCGCCGCCGTCGATCCGCCCGACGTGGTGATCATGGACGTTCGCCTTCCCGGCGTGGATGGCATCGAGGGCACCCGGCAGTTCACAGCGGCACATCCGAACGCGCGCGTCCTCGTCCTCAGCGGTGATTCCCGACCGCAGGTCACCAGCGCAGCCGTCGCCGCCGGAGCACAGATTGTCCTTGTCAAGGGGATCGAGTTCTCCGAACTCCTTGCGGCCATTCGACCTGCCTGACACTGCATTCTTCGGAGCCCTGGCGGCGATCAAGCAGTAGGCCTCTTGCGCCACTGCCGTTGATCGGTGAGGGTACCCGTCGGTTACCGGCTCAGGTGTTCGTGGAGCATCTTCCAGTTGCCGTTGCGCTTCGTCACGACGTTGGTGCCACGGCCCTGTCCGGATGCGGATTCGCCGTCGATGACGCCCGACCAACGGAAGCGGTATCGGCAGACCGCCAGGTCATCGGCGATGGCAACCCACTCAAGATCCTCGATCGTGTACACCTCATCCAGGATCGTGGCGAAGGTGCGCTCGACCGCCGCTCTGATCGCGTCGATGCCGTCGTAGGAGCCCTCGGTGAACCAGTAGGTCGCATCATCGGCGATCAGCGGCACCAGTTCGTCGAAGTCATGACGGTTGGTGGCCTGCTCGTACCGGTACACGAACGATGTGAGCTCGGCGTCCAGATCCGACACGTACCAGACCCACTCCTCGTAGCACAGCCGTGCGCGCACGGCCGGCACATTGGGCTCGGAGGCACTCGGCGATTCCTCGCCTTGTGCCTCCGACCTGACAGTTTGCGAGTCGGGGTGGCGGGATTTGAACCCACGACTTCCTCGTCCCGAACGAGGCCCGTGCTCCGATAGCCATCCAGATGGCTCGCATGGGCGCAGGTCAGCGCGCTAGGGATCCGGCGTCTGACCGAACCTCACCGCGATTGCCGCCCCCACTCCGCCCCCGCTCCGCCCCCAGAATCGGACCTCCGAGTCCTCACCGGCTCCTTCTACACCCTCTCCTCTTCCGGACCGGACACTGACCCAAGACACTGGACCAGGGCAGGACCAGGAACCTCTGCTTTGCTGGTTCCGCCTCTACGGGGGGGGATCAAGGCGCCGCTGACGCGGCGCACCGCCCGGCTACCGCCCTTGCGGGCGGCGCCGGGGCGCCGTCCTCGGGCTCGCCGGGCGGAAGCCGACGGTGACTCGCTCAACGAAGACCTCAGAGGGCTCCGCCCTCCGAACCTCCCGATCCTCTCTCGGGGAGGGGAGCGCCGGGCTCATCTCCCATCGGTCGGCCACCGCAAGCGGCGTACCCGGAACCTGCACAGGGTCGCCAGGCCAAGCCTGACGGTCGACGCGTCGAGCCTGGCGACCCTGCCCAGAACCCGGGTGCGGGCAAGCTGTCCGACCGACGGGAGATGAGCCTCACACGTGACGTATTGCGGCAGCGCTGTGGCGATGAAGCACAGGTGGCACCTGCGACGTTCCCGTGGTTGTGGGAGGTTGGCAGCGTGACTTCCGACGCAGGGGTGACGAGTGAGCGGGGACGGAGAGCTCTGGGTGAGCTTCTACGTCCGCCTCGGGAACTCGCTGTGGCAGAGGCCATACTGACCGCTCGCTGCATGGAGCGGAACGGCTTTCGCTACCCGCCGCTGAAGGTCGTTATCCGGGCTCGGCCACACCAGTCGACGGTTGCGGGTGCGCTGATCGGCGCCGAGCCGTTGGGCTTGGACGAGGCTCGAGCGCATGGTTATCGGTACCGCATCCGCACTCAACCGGCGCGGCCGGGCGAGGACATCCCTGCCCTGGTGGCGGGGTACCTCGCAACGTTGACTGAGGACCGGCAACGCGCCTACGGCGAGACGCTCTCGCCCGCGAACGCGCCGACCGAGCAGATCACGCTGTTCGACGGGATGACCGTGGGGATCCCAACGGCCGGGTGCGCCGCAGTCGCGCGAGCGGCCCTGTTCGGCTCCGCCCGCGACTTCCTGCGCTGGCACTACGTTCCCCAGGGCATTCGGCGGTGCGGTCGGTCCGACGCGCACGACGATCCCGCTGTTCGCGGGGCGACCGGGGTGTACGCGGCCGGGATGCGGTGTGCCGGCTATTCGGTTGATGGTCCAGGTCAGGCGACCAGGGCGGCGGCTGAGCGGTTCGGGCTCGGCTGGGACGAACCGTGTGAGCAGGAACGGGCGATGGCAGTCGCCGATGCCGAGTGGCAGGCCCGGAGCCGCCTGCATGAGGCGCTCGACGACCTACGCCTTCGAGATGCGGCGGAGTGGGTCGCCACGCATGTGGACGAACTTGAGGAGCTGCGCGACATTCAGCGGACAGCGCTGCACCGGGCGCGGCAGATTGTGGACGGCAATGCCTCGGTCTAGCGGTCCCGGCCACGACGACGTGATGTTGCGCGGACCCCGGCGATGACGCCGATGATGCTGCTGACAAGCGCTACGAAGAATGTTTGTGCTGCCTGGTAGTTGGCGATCCCCATCGGCCAGATCAGCACAAGTGCCACGATCAGGGGGACAGCGACGGCGAGTCCGAACTGGCGAATGGTGCCAACGATCGATGTCGTAGCCGATCGAGCACGGGACGGGCGCGGCGCGGGTTGGCTTCGGGTGGGCAAAGGGAGATCGGCCAGGACGCGACCCAGCTCGCCAGGGGTCTGAGCCGTCAGGGCGACGGCGAGTCGTTCCTCGAACTCCTCCTGGCTCAACCGGCCGTGGGCGTGATGATCGGTAAGCAGGTCGGCACACTTGTGCCTTTCCTCATCACCGATACGGCTCGGTCTCCAGGTTCGGCCAGGCTCAACGCTCACGGCTGCTCCCAACGATGAAGACCGAGGATCGGTTACCGGGACTTTAGCCCCAGGCAGACGCTCATGACCCACATATCGGAATCGCCGCCCCTTGGCTCTATGCGGCGTGGACGGTTCTACCGATGACCCTTCCTCGGCCCACCCTGTAGCAGGCTGAGGCGCACCTAGGCTCCCCGAGGCACGTGCCCCTGGCGTGCCCCTAGCCACAGCGATCTGCGGGTATTCACGGGTACTCACGGTCATGAACCTGGACGGGCTGGAAACACAAAACCCCAGCTCAGGCTGGGGTTTTGGCTGGTCAGGACTGGTGGGCAGGGGCGGGATCGAACCGTCGACCTTCCGCTTTTCAGGCTGAACGCCGACCGGCGATCACGTTTACCCTCGCTGTAGCCTCTCCGGACTATGACGGCAACCCTAGTGATGCTGTACGTAGTGGGCTTCCTGACGGAACTCGGTGGCGTTGTCCTCCTCGTGCTGGAAGTGCGGGACAGCCGACGTGCCTGGGACAGCTTCGACGCAGACCGCATCGCAGAGCAGGACGCGAGAGCTGCCGACCCTCTCATGGCGCTGGATCACTTTGAGACCCGGTACCGCATCACGCCCGTGCAGATCGGACGCACCGTCGCCGCGGTAGCGGCACTCCTCGAAGTGAGGCGTCGCCGGCAGGCAGTTGCGATCGCCCTCGTGATCGTTGGCATCGTGATCAGTTTCGCCGGAAACACGCTCAGCGTTCTGGCCCCAGCGTGACCCCAACGTTAGCCGCCAGCAGGCCCCAGTCGGCACGTGTGCCGTACCAGACGGAGCGCGACCGAACTGTTCCAGATCAACGTGCCCGATCCTCCTAATCACAGGGACGTCCCGCCACATGCAGAGCGAGCTGGACTGACGTCGTGGGAGGCGCAAGAGTGGCCTGGTCTACCGCGCTACCAGAGGAGTCACTGATGCAGGTCACCGGCCTCACCGCAAACCTGTCGGTCCCAGACATTGGCGCAGCTCGCGCGTTCTACGTCGATTACCTCGGACTCAGTGTCGAGGGATTCAACCTGGGCTGGGTCGCCAACTTCCAGTCGCCCGACGGTGGTGCCGTCGTCCAGCTCGTTACCCGTGACGCGACCGCTCCACACGACTCGGTGATCTCGGTCTCGGTCGGCGACAGCATCGAGGAGGCGTACGAGGAGACAAAGCGTCGCGGCTTCGAGATCGTCCATCCGCTTACTACGGAATCCTGGGGTGTACGGAGGTTCTTTGTTCGCGCGCCCGACGGCAATGTGATCAACGTCAACAGCCACAAGGACGACTAGCGCCGGCTGAGCGTGCATCCCACGTGCATTAAGCGGATGGACTGATCTGGACCGACGTGGACAGAGAAGCCCTGTCGACGACCGTCCCACCGCTGAAACATGAGGGGCTGGACTGATCTGGACAGGTGAGCATGGGTTCCTAACCCGTGTGTCATCACGGGCTCAAGACGGCCTAGATCACTCCGCCTAGTCCTCTTAATAGGGGCGCCAACCGGTTCGTGTGTGCCAGTACCGTCCCGATCGTCGGTGCGCGACATAGGCACGTTGGAGTGTGGTGTCCTGCGGTAGCTCGTCGAGGTCGGGTGAGTTACCTGAGCCGCCGAAGATGTATTCCCTTACCCGTTCGCATCGGGCGGACTCCTCATCACCTCGCGCGAGAGGCAGTATCTGGAAGCGACGCTGGAACTGCACGATGTTCGAGCTAGCGGGAAGGTACTCGGCGAGTTGGGGATCCATCAGCCATGAGGAGCAATGGAACAGGGCTATCGGCTCCTCGGGGAAGTGCCGGGAAAAGAACTCTCGCGCCACGTTGAGGGAGTCTTCACATGCAGCGGACTCCAGCGGGGTTCCTCCTGGGATGTGGACGCCGATCGTGTATCCGCACGGCCCATCCGAGAAGGAGATGGCGCCTCGGTTGTACTCCAAACGTCCCAACCGGCGATACTGCGCGCCCCGCAGTTGTAGAGGCGGGCCCCACAGACCATCGAACAGGCCGAGGCCACTCTGGCCAGTTACCCCTCGGTGGGCGCCCATCGCGTCGCCAAGCATGAGACTGGCCCAGGAGATGTCCTCAGGGATTCCGCGGGCGCCGTGGTACCGGCGGACCTCGGGCACGACTGCGAGGTACGCCCAGACGGTCAGGTGCCGACCCACAGCGCCGGTGCTCGCCGGTAGTGCAGGCCAGCCGGAGTGGCCGTCGATCGGCACAACGGCACCCATCGAATCAATCGTGTGGCGGAAGATGCGATCGAGAATCCACCACAGGGCGGGATGACGTTGGGGGTCAGGCCGCGCGGCCAGAGTGTCGGCTCGGTCAGCGGGGTCGACTTCAAGCTGCCTCAGCAGCTGCTCTGCCTCCTGATCGTCGGGCAGGATTGGCCCGCGAAGGTCCATAGGTCGGTTGATGCCTTGCAGCCAGGAGACGGCGCACTCAGACAGACTGAGCTGGCGCGCTACATCGCCAATCTCAAGCTGCTCAGCGTCGAACGACGCGGTGCTTCGAGGCAGCTGCGAGGGTGCCTTCAGATCACGATCAGTGGACACTGCACACACTCCTTCCACGTGGAAGGCCGCCGGTTGTGTGCAGTGACGGCAAAGAGCACGGTACTCACAGGTGAGATGCGACACAAGCCAGCCACGAAAACGGCCCGTGCCCCTGGGTCGATCTGACCCCAGCGTGACCCCAACGACCTGCAACGCTGGGCGACGATGAGCACCTGGTCGACAACCTCCGGAGCGCAGACGTGCAGGTCGTGATCGAGTTGCCTGCCTCTACGGATAAGAGGGTCGGCGTGCCCTACGCGTGCCCCACACCAGGGCCGATCATGGTCCGCAACGGTCAATCACGGTAACGACAGCCGAGCTGGGACGCGGAGGCGACTCACGCTCAGCGCGGCGTGCGAGCCCGACGTTCCTTTGCAATGCAGGGGTTGGGGGCTAAGGGTGCCAAACCTTCGCCGGCCGCCGGGGTCGTCGGCCTGTCACGTCACTCGCCGGTCGAGCCGTCCACCGACTCCCGGATGAGGTCTGCGTGTCCGTTGTGTCGGGCGTACTCCTCGATCATGTGCATCACGATCCACCGCACGCTGGCAGTGCGACCGTCCCAATTGGGGCGTTGTGCCGGCCGGTCCAGTCCGCCGTCGGCCAGGGCCTCGGAGAGCAACTCGCGGGAGCGGGACACCGCGTCCTGCCAGAGGGCGTGCAGCTGCTCGGGGGAGTGGGCAGCTGTGTTCCACTCCCAACCGGGGTCGGCGTCCAAGTCGACGGCGTTCCACGGGGCCTGGCGCTGGTTCCCCCAAATGCGGTGGGAGAACCAGTTGTCCTCGACGCGGGCCAGGTGCTTGAGCATCCCGCCTAATGGGTTCCTACCGGCGTTTCCTTCACTGGCATCGGGTCGCTGAAGGAGAGGCTGGTCGCTGAGCCGCCGGTTGGTGAGCACTCTTTTCGCCTGGAGTATCTGATTCCTAGCGCTAGATCGTGCCCCGGCCGGTCGGTGAGGGCTGCCTGTAGCGCTGATGGGGTGGCGTGCCGTCGAGCACTGGTCCATTAGGTCGCCGCCGGGCATCCTTCGGCTCGAAGGCGTATCGGACTCGGGATGGAGAAGGGACATCCGATGATCTTTGTGGGTGATGACTGGGCCGAAGACCACCACGACGTCTACGTGATGGACGCCGCCGGTGCCCGGCTGGCAGCACGGCGGCTGGGCGAAGGACTGGCCGGGATTCGTGGTGTGCACGAACTCGTCGCCGAACACGTCGAGGGCCCAGAACAAGGTCGTGATCGGGATCGAGACCGACCGCGGGTTATGGGTAGACGCACTCACTGCTGCTGGCTATCAGGTGTACGCGGTCAACCCGCTGGCGGTGGCCCGCTACCGCGACCGGCACCACGTCTCCGGGGCCAAGTCCGATGCCGGTGATGCCAAGCTACTGGCCGATCTAGTCCGTACCGACCGGCACAACCACCGCCCGGTCGCCGGTGACAGCCCGGCCGCGGAGGCGATCAAGGTGCTCGCTCGCGGGCACCAGAACCTGATCTGGACCAGGAACAGGCAGACCAACGCGCTGCGCTCGGCGCTGCGGGAGTACTACCCGGCA
The DNA here is from genome assembly GCA_963720325.1 of uncultured Actinomycetota bacterium. Classification (GTDB taxonomy): domain Bacteria; phylum Actinomycetota; class Actinomycetes; order Propionibacteriales; family Actinopolymorphaceae; genus Thermasporomyces. The sequence goes on from CAVRFE010000003.1 coordinate 7,838, forward strand.
GCCCTTCAAGCCTTCACGGACCTGGCTGATCGTGACGCGCTAGCGGTCCTGGGCCGGGCGCCGACACCCGGTGCGGGTAGGCGGCTATCGATCTCAGCGATCCGAGCCACCCTGAGGCGGGCCGGCCGGCAACGCAACCTCGACACCAAAGCCAGCGAGATCGCCGCGGCGTTGCGCACCGAGCACCTGTGCGCACCCGAGCCGGTGACGGCCGCGTTCGCCGCGACCACCACCGCCGCGGTCGGGATCATCGGTGAGCTGAACCGGCAGATCACCGACCTCGAGTCCAGTCTCGCCGACCATTTTGAGCAGCACCCGGACGCCGACATCTACCTCTCCCTGCCAGGACTCGGTGATGTACTCGGCGCCCGGGCACTCGGTGAGTTCGGGGACGACCCCGACCGCTACACCACCGCCAAGTCTCGCAAAAACTACGCCGGCACGTCACCGTTGACCATCGCCTCAGGCAAGAAACGAGCCGTCCTCGCCCGCCACATCCGCAACCGGCGACTCTACGACGCCATCGACCAATGGGCCTTCTGCTCACTGACGACCAGCCCAGGATGCCGCACCTTCTACGACCACCGACGAGCCGCCGGCGACCTCCACCACCAAGCCCTACGAGCACTAGGCAACCGACTCGTCGGCATCCTCCACGGCTGCCTACGCCACCGCACCCACTACAACGAGAACACCGCCTGGGCCCACCGCACAACATCCACAGCCGACGCCGCTTGACAAGTTACAACCCTGGGATGTCTAGCGTCATCGTCGAGGCGCCCACGGTCGCCTTCAGACCTGCCGCGTCTAGGCCAGCGCACTTCCACGCGAACGTTGCTCGCTGGTAGTCCAGGAACCCTACGAGGGTCGCGTTCTCATCAGCGACCAGAGGAGGCTCCGGCCGGCCCTGCTCGTCTAGGACGGTCATGGGCAGGAGCATAGAGGCAGCCGCCTCACGTCAGCCAGCTTGAAGCTCTGCCTCGAAACGTCGACGGACTTGGTGCCCAGGACGGGCCATTCACCGTGGAGGCAACCTACTGCGTAACCCAATCGAGTCCCCACGACCGCCAGTGCGCGTGCTATCTGCGTGCTATGCGCGTCGGCTTCGAGGGGCACTCACGGGCACCCACGAACGACCGGTCCGAGCGGCAAGCGGTCGGTCGAGCGTCGCCCTCCTCAGACTCCCAAGCTGACAATGGTCATCGTGCCCGCTACGTGCCCGATCGTGCGGCAATCCCGGGTCAGTCGCGGTCACCAACGGTCGATTCCGCCGGGCGGTGGAGCGTCGACCCCCGGGCTCACCGCCCGCGTGATGCGATCCGGAGGACGTAGCACATCTTCCAAGCTGGCTATCTACGGATCGTGGATCGGGAGACGTTCGGGACGACGCTCACTTAGGTTGCGGCTGCAGGAGGCGGGTGCTGGGTGGGACCTGGACGGACCAATAGTCCTTCAACTCCGGGTGGCCCGGGCAGGGGTTGTGCACGGGGCCTTTCTGCAGCCCGCCGCCGCCGTACTGGACGGTCTCGCCGTCGGTGCCGTAGACGCGACCGTCAGCATCGACGATCGATTTCGTGCCATCTTCCTCGATGACCCCGCGGGCGCCTGCAGGGAAGGCGAGCAGGACTCGCCTTGCTTCTAGGGCGAGGAAGGGACAACCAGCCGAGGTGAAGCCCAGAACACCGGAGAGTAGTGCCTGCTTCGCGGGCTGCCCGACCCGCCACGCTTGCGTCGGCACGTCGAAGTACGTCAGCTCCGACACGGCGTCCGACCTCCTCACTGCCTGGGACGCAGTGGCAACAGGTAACTCACCGGCTGGCTGCGAGGGAGTACAAGCGGCGAGGGCACTGAGCGGGAGAAGCAGCGCAACGATAGCTGCAAGCTGTTGGCGCATGCTCATGCTTCCTAGACGTGACGGGACGTGACCTGGTTGCCCGGCGGGTTCAAGCGGGTGACAGGACATCAAGTGTCACACCAAACCGGTGTCGACGACGCTCGATCCGACTGACCTACGCGCTTCAAGATCGCGACGGCGACATGCGTTGGCGTAGCTCGTCCTGACCCCAGCGTGACCCCAACGACCTGCAGCACCGGGCGACGGTGAGCACCTGGTCGACAACCTCCGGAGCGCGGACGAGCAGGTCGCGATCGAGTTGCCTGCCTCTGCGGATCTGATGGTCGCAGGGATGTCACCTACATCCGTTGTCGCAGTACGGCTGCCATAGGGACTCCCAGGCTGCGCAGTGCCCGGCAGCGCGCGTACCCGTCCACCAAATGGAGGCTCGCGCCGAGGACAAGCAGCGGCGGGATCCGTTCGCCGACGCGAATGCGATCCACGAAGCCGTCACGTCGCGCGACATGGATGGGGTCGGCGTCGTGCCTTGCCACGATGTCCTCGTTGACATCCAACGTGTCCAAGCTCAGGGTGTCCTGGAACCAGTCGTGACTGGTAATCAGCTCGGTCGGGATGTCTGACGCCTCGTTCGCCAAAATCGCGACGGCGTAGGCGGCGGGGTCGCCGATCACCTCCCAGCACACATTCACAAGGTCGCACGGTAGTCGACGACGACTCGTGGAGCTTGGGACGACGTGCAACCCACGTGCAACAAGCAGCCGGACGGTCCTGGACTGGCCTGGACAACCGAGTGTCGCCGACACCCTCTGGTCCAGCGCCGAATGGGCCCGTCTGGACTGATCTGGACGAGTGATGATGGGTTCCAAACCGTGTGTCGACCACTGGCTCGCCGTGCCATCCATGTGCCATTAGCCGAGGCCCAGCGGGGCTCGCGAGGTCACTCCAGGCCACCGATTGGCGCCAGCAGCCCCGCCTGCGCGCCACGATCCGTACGATTCCCAAGCTGTCAGTCCGAGCGACCGGTCGAAGCCTGAAGTCGCCTGAGGAGTTGGGGAGTGACGGCGATACCGACGGACTCCAATGCCATCAGGGCTGCGCCGCCGAGCGGATCGAGTGCGGCACTGGCAACGCTGATGCTGGGTTCGGAACGGGCAGTCAAGAATCGTGTGATCCTGTCGGCGAACGCGGCCGAGGTCGCCAACGCCCCGGCCAATGCGACCGATACTTCGCTTCGGCTGATCAGCGGGGCTAGCAGCCGGACGCCGACTGCGGTCTTCTCGGCCAGATGGGTCAGTGCGGCATCGGCCAGTGGCGAGGTGTCCGCGGCGGCAGTGATCGCCGGTGCCAGACCGCCGTAGCGACGCTTCAGGTCGTTGTAGTCCTGGCCGTCGAGTCCGAGCACGATCCGGCGAAGGTCGTCAACATGGCGCGCTTTCCACCAGGCCAGGACGGTCTCGATCAACTTCCGATCGGCGTCGGTGTGGTCGCCGATCAGGATGCGATGCATGACGTCGTGGACGAGGTGACGTGCTCCGCCGGCATAGTGCTGGAACCTCCCGCTCTCCAGCACCGTGCCTCGCCATGGCCGCCCTCGCCGGGATCGGTGCCATGCCCGACACCATCGAAGACCGCGCCGTCATCGTACGTATGCGCCGCCGCGCTCCCGGCGAGACCGTCGCCCCGTACCGGGTCCGTCGCGATGGTCCCAAACTGCGAGCCGTCGCTGAAGCCCTGCACAACTGGCTACGCCCGAACCTGGCGGCACTCGAAGAAGCCGAGCCAGACATGCCCGTTGAAGACCGTGCCGTCGACACGTGGGAGCCCCTCGTCGCGGTCGCCGACCTCGCCGGAAACCACTGGCCCGCCCGTGCCCGCCAAGCCACCCTCGCACTCACGGCCGCCCACGGCGACGCTGCCGCCGCCTCCCAGAAGACGCGGCTCCTTGCCGACTGTCGCACTGCAATCGCCGACGTGGACGCCATCCCCACCACGCAGCTGCTCGAACGGCTCAAAGACGACGATGAAGCGCCATGGGCCAGCTACGGCCCCAACGGGCTGACCCCCGCAAAGCTGGGCTCGCTGCTGCGCGAGTACGACATCCGCTCAGCCAACATCCGATTTCCTGATGGCCGGCAAGCCAAGGGCTACCAGCGCGCCGACTTCCTCGACGCGTGGAGCCGGTACTGCCCACCTGACACACCGGGCGGCATGGCGGCATCCCAGCCGTCTCAACCCAGGTCGGCGTGCGCCGGCTTGCCCCTTTGGGACAGCTCAGGCCGTCCCAGCCGCACTGGCTACGGGACACCTGGGACGGACAACCCGAGTCAACCCGTCTGCATCCAATGCCGAACACCCCTCAGCTACGACGACGGCACCCACACCCACCCAAGCTGCGCGACTGCTTGACCACGGGAGGACGACGTTGGACGCGGTACCCACGCACTACACGGCGGAGGAACAGCCACGGTCCTTCGCGTCCGTCAGAGCTGGCTGGAACGGCAAGCCGCCGCCCGCAAGGTTCCCTTCACCATGCTCGGCGGCAGCTACCGGTTCACCACCGACCACCTGGCCCAGATCGTGCGCATCTTCGAGTCCACACCGATCCCGGCTGCCGCGTCACCGCAAGTCCCATCGCGGATCTCTCGCCATGGCACCGCCGGTCGGGCGACGAGCGAAGCCATGCCGCTCAGGCCACGGCCACGCACTCAACAGAGAGTCGCCTGACACAACCCTGAATCGGAGTCCACTGAATGGCACACGCAGAAAGCGACGCAGTATCTGGCGCGCACGTTGGCAGGGTCCTGACGGAACCCGACACTCCAAGTCAGGATTCACGACTAGGAAGGCGGCAGAGGCCTACGCCCTCGACCAAGAGAGCGCGATCCGGAACAACATTTACATTGACATCCGAGCTGGCCGCATCCCGCTGACCGACTGGGTGAATCGCTGGTTCCCGACGCTCGACCTGGAGCCGAGCACGCTGAACAACTACCGGTACATGATCGAGGTGCACATCCTGCCGGCATTCGGCGATCGCGCATTGGTATCTCTAACCACTGAGGAGATCGCCCTGTGGGAGTTGAACCTCGTCACCGGCGGACTCTCACGCCGTACGGCTCAGGACGCGCGGACCACGCTTACGACGGTTCTGGCAGACGCCATTCCGAGATATATCCAGGTGAATCCTGCCGCGCGACGTCGCGGCAAGGGCCGGAAGGGTCAACGACGAATCGCGCGGATCGAGAAACAGCGCAAGGCGTGGGCTACACCCCTCCAGGCACTTCTTGTAGCCGAGCGCGCCGCTGTGCTTACTGGGTATGAAGCCAACTTTGTGATGATCTTGACGCTCGCTTACACCGGAATGAGATGGAGCGAGGTTCTCGGGCTCCCGCCGGAATGCATCCATGATGAAATGCTCGACATTCACTGGAAGCTGTACGAGCTGAAGGGCCGGTTCTACCGCGGCCGCCCTAAGGACGGCTCAATGCGCACTGCAGACCTGCCGCCATTCCTTGGTGACATGCTCGCTACGCATCTCGAAAGGGCGCCGACGCTGAGATGTACCTGTGAGGCACGTGAGGATACCGACCACATCGACTGGTGTGCCGGGTCCGAGTACACGTTCCTTGGACAGCGAAGGGGCCACTTTGGCCGCTCAAAGTACAGCGAACGGGTCATGCGCCCGGCCGCCGACGGTTGGTACCCCGGGAGGGACGGTGCGCGGGCGCGGGCGAGGATGCCCGTCCTCGTTGACGCTGCAGGGTACTGGCCGGGCCAGCCGCTCCCGCCCTGGCCGCCGGCGCCCTCGGGCGGCGCGGTCTACACGGCGCCACGAGGGCGAGGCAGGCCCCGTATTACCGAGCAGACGGCTCCGGCGACGTGGCTGCCTGTCCTGCCGGGGCTCACCCCGCACGGCTTGCGGCACGGCCACCAGACCTGGATGGACGAGGTTGGCACCTCGTACGTACTCCAATCCGAACGCATGGGGCACGAGGTCCCGGGCATGCGGGGCGTCTATGCACACGTCAGCGAGCGCATGCGAAAGGGGCTGGTGACTGCCCTGCAAGAGCTATGGGAAGAGTCGCTGGAGCAGCGAGCGCGGATCGATTCGCGCTCCGCAGTCCACACGCTGGACGGGCTACTTCGCACTCGCGCGCTCGGCCACGGACAGCGGCTTGGGACGGCATGAGCCGTCCCAGGGGTGTAAGCCGTCCCGGAGCTGACCTGGGCTGGGACGCTTGGGACGCTTGGGACGGCCACCCCTGGCGGTCAAGCTCAGCGGCCTCTGCCTGCCAGCGCGCACCGGTAGCCCGCACGACCTCCGTAGACGGCGACAGCTCTGCCTCCCCAGCCTGTACCTTGCCTGGAGTCCCCCTCGTTCACTGGCGCTAATGGCCCGCGCTGCCAAGGCAACTGTGGTCCGACGCAGACCAGACGGCAACGACCCGGAACCTGGCGGCAGGCGTGATCACGCGCTGGGCAACCTAACACCGGTCGACCAGCGTCAAGGCGTCGTGACCACTTGTGTTCGGCGGGCGGCGTTGTTGGGTCCGCTGGTGCTGCTTCTTCTTAGCCTTGTCACGGCGTGTCCCCCGGACAAGCCAGCCGTTGAGTCGTCTCCGACTCCGCGCACCACGAAGACAACCCCGTCGGACGTAGCCGCTCGAGTAGTTCTGAGCGCTAGGGAGGGGTGTGGGCCGACCGGCGGCCGCGCCATTGACGTCCAGGTGAGCGGGGAGTTCTCTGTCGTGCTGCTCGTCCAGCTCGTACACCAGGGTCGGGTGCTGGCAAGCGAACGTGTGACGGCCCCGCCACCCCACCGCCCAACGCTGCAGCTCATCCCCACGGATGAACGCGACCACCGGGTGAGGAACGTACCGCAGACAGTGGTCCGCGCTCGCGATAACGAATCCGGGAAGCTCCTGGCAGAAACCCCGGTCAATCCGACCAACCGTTCCTGCGCATAGCGGACCAACTCTCGGCAACGCGCCGTGCCAGGCTGTCCGGATGAGTGATGGCGAGCTTGTCGACCTTGGTGACGTGACGTTGTTTGTGCGGCAGCTCGGCGTGCGCCGCGACGGCCCGGCTCTGGTGGTGATACACGGTGGTCCGGACTGGGACCACTCCTACCTGTTGCCGGGGTTGGAGCCGCTGGCTGCCGACCACCATGTGGTGCTGTTCGACATGCGGGGCTGTGGCCGTAGTAGCCGGGACTTGCCGTCGGAGGCCTACCAGCCCGAGCACGTTGTCGACGACGTTGACCGGTTGATACGCAGGCTCGGGCTCGGTCCAGTGGATCTGCTCGGTTTTTCCACCGGCGGCCGTGTCGCCATGCACTTCCTGGGAAAGCATCCCGAGCAGGTGCGCCGGCTGGTCCTTGCCTCCACCACTGCGTACTCAGACTTCGAGCAGTACTTGGAGGGCTGGGACGAGTACCAGGAACGAGCACGCCAGCAGGCCGACGAGGCCAAGATTGACTCGGACACCTACGAGGCGTGGGCGAGGAACGCTGCGACGACCGCTATTTGGGACCTTCAGCTGATGCCGGCGTACCTCCAGCTGCTCGACCGTGTGCGGTTCACCGGCACGTGGGGCGCAGCACACCCAACTATTCCGAGACGTTGCATCCCTGGTGCCCGGACGACCCCGTACAGGTCCTGCAGAAGGCCCGGAAGTCGCTGCTCATCCTGCACGGCGAGAAGGACATGGGCTTCCCTGTTCAGGTAGCCCGCAGACTGCACGCGGCGATACCCGGCAGCGAACTTGCAGTGATCGAACAGGCCGCACACCAGTGCCAGTTCGAGAAGCCGGACGTGTGGTCTCAGCACGTGCGAGTGTTCCTACACCGCCCAGAACCCGTCACTCTCACCTGACCGGCTCTCGGGAAGCGCCGTACCCCGGTCCTGCATGGGAGCGCCAGGCTAAGCCGCAAGTGCGGGACCGAGATTGGTCACCCTGCTGGACGCGCCTGCCCAGCGCGGTGGAAAGAACCCCACACTCGGTGAGCCCGAGAGCAGCCCCCGGTGGCCGCCCGCATGGCCTTGCCTGAGCGGCGCGCCAAGGAACGTTGGTTCTTCGGCTAGGCAGCGGCCTTCTGTGTGTGGCCTCTGCCTAGCGCTTCCGTGCTCCGGAAGGCGCCTCTCTGACAGGAGTAGACGTACGCGCTTGGCGACCGTCGCCCCCACTTCGCCCCCAGAATCGGACATCGGCTGGTCAGAGACATTCGGCGAGACTTCGCCTTGCATCTCTGACCAGCCGATTTGCGCGTCGGGGTGGCGGGATTTGAACCCACGACTTCCTCGTCCCGAACGAGGCGCGCTACCAAGCTGCGCTACACCCCGCAAACGCGGCGAGTCTACCCGGCAGTCGAAGACGTCTGCGACGGGGTATCGACGGCGGAGCTGGGCGGGGTCCCACGATAGATCCGGAGCTGCCAGTGTTCGAACGGCTGCTCGCGCCAGTAGGACAGCCCGAGCTTCTCCATCACCCGGATCGACCTGGTGTTGGCCGCGATCGTGATCGAGACGAGCTCGGGCAGCCCGAGGGTGTCGTACGCGAGATCCCGTACCGCCATCGCGCCCTCGGTGGCCAGCCCGCGGCCCCACGCGGACGTCGCCAGCCGCCAACCGATCTCCACGTCGTCGGGGAGCGCACGATGGTGGCCGAGACCGAGAAAGCCGACGAACTCGCTGCTGGAGCGAAGCTCGACCGCGTACAACCCGAAGCCGTGCACCTGCCAGTGGTCGACGATCCGGTCGACCAGAGCGTCGCTGTTGGCCCGGCTCATCGGCGTACCGCCTAGGTGTTCCATCACGTCCGGGTCGGCATTGACGCCGGCGAACGCCGGTCGGTCGTCCGGTTGCCAGGTCCGCAGGGTCAGGCGCGGAGTGTCGACCCGCGCAGGGACGCGCAGCCCTGTCATCGCGACCGCCGAGCCGCGCCCTGGGCTGCCCGCAACGTCAGCAGCGACGCCTCCGGGTAGCAGGCGAAGCGCACGGGCGCGTAGGGCGACGTACCCAGTCCGGCGGACACATGCAGCCACGACGGTCCCCAACGCGACAGACCCTTGGCGCGGCGGGAGTCGAGGTCGCAGTTGGTGACCAGTGCGCCGAAGCCGGGTAGGCAGACCTGGCCGCCGTGGGTGTGCCCCGCCAGCAGCAGGCGGTAGCCGTCGGCGACCATGGCGTCGAGAACCCGGCGGTACGGCGCGTGGGTGACCCCGATGGTCAGCTCGGCCGAGCTGTCGGCCGGACCGGCGACGTCCTCGTACCGGTCCCAGCGGATGTGCGGGTCGTCCACACCGGCGAACGCCAGTCGCCTTCCGTCGGCCTTCACCTCGGCCTTCGCGTTGCTGAGGTCGAGCCAGCCTGCCTCGGTGAACGCGCGCCGCAGGTCCTCCGTCGGCAGCCCCGGCGTGGTGAGTGCGCGCGGCCCGCCTCGGAGCCACAGGTAGCGGAGCGGGTTCTTGAACACCGGCGCGAAGTAGTCGTTGGAGCCGAACACGAACACGCCTGGCCTCGCGAGCAGCGGCTCGTAGGCCTCGAGCGCGAGCGGTACCGCGTCGGGATGGGCGATGTTGTCGCCGGTGTTGACCACGAGGTCGGGCTCGAGTGCTGCCAGTCCGCGTACCCAGTCGATCTTGTCCTGTTGCCCTGGCACGAGGTGGAGGTCGGAGAGGTGGAGGACCCTGAGCGGAGCGCTGCCCGGCGGGAGCACCGGCACGTCGAATCGGCGCAGGCGGTACGCATGGACCTCGTACGCCGCGGCATAGGCCACACAGGCCGCGCCGAGTGCTGCGCCGCCGGCGAGGGTACCCAGGGAGATCTTGACCAGTGGATGCACGGGTCCAGGCTGCCACACCGTCAGGCCCGAGGCCGCCGGACGTGACGTACGCCTAGGATCGGGCAGATGAGTGCCCTCAAGGAGCGTCTGCGTGCCGACCTCACGACGGCGATCAAGGCTCGGGACAAGCTACGGTCGTCGACCCTGCGGATGAGCCTCACCGCCCTGACCAACGCCGAGGTCGCCGGTGAGACCGCCCGTGAGCTGAGTGACGACGAGGTGCTGGACGTCCTCGACAAGGAGGCGAAGAAGCGGCGCGAGGCCGCCGACGCCTACGACCAGGCCGGGCGTACGGACCTCGCGGCCAAGGAGCGCACCGAGGGCGAGATCATCGCGGAGTACCTTCCCGCGCAGCTGTCCGACGACGAGCTGACTGAGCTCGTCCGCTCGGCGATCGCGGAGACCGGTGCCAGCAGCATGAAGGACATGGGCTCGGTTATGAAGATCGTCCAACCCCAGGTGAAGGGGCGCGCCGAGGGCGGCCGGGTCGCCGCGATCGTACGAGCCCAACTCGGCTGAGTCTGCTAGGCGCCCACGTCTCGGACGGCAATCGACTGACCAAGGATTGGAGCCTTTCCGGTGCTCCCACACCGGAAAGGCTCCAATGCTTCACGCCCTGAGGAGGCGGTTGCTGACTAGCCGGGGCCGGGCCGCCGCGTTAGTCCCTCGGCGGCGGAGGGGGCGGCAGGGGGCCAGGCGGATCCGGTGGCTTGGGCGGCCTTGGCCCTGGGGTGGGCTTGGGCTTGGGCGGTGGCTTGCCGTTGGACAGCTGGACGGTGATGGCCGAGCCCATGGGTGCCTGCGTGTTGGCCCCTGGCGTCTGGACGGCGATCATGCCCTTGGGCAGGTTGGACGGAACCTCGCCGTTGACCACCAGGCTGAATCCGGCGGCCTTGAGGATCGGCGTGGCCTCGCGCTGCCACTTGCCGATCACCGACGGGACCTGTGCCGGCAGGCCCTGGATCATTCGGGGGCTGGGCTCGACGAAGTTGGGGCTCTTCTTGCCTGCGAGGGCGCCCTTCATCGAGGCCAGCCAGATCGGACCGGCCAGGGTGCCACCCCAGACGGTGTTCTCGGTGACGGTCTCCCCGTGGATCGACTGGCCGAGCAGGGTGCGGATCTTCTTGTGGTTGTCGGCGACGACCGCGGCGGCGGCCAGGTTGGTGGTGTGGCCCAGGAACCAGACGGCGCGTCGGCCCTCGTCCGTACCGGTCTTGCCGGCGACCTGGCGACCCTCGTCCTTCATGCTCATCCGCTGGCCGGTACGGCCCGGGTCGCCCCCGTCGACGACCTGACGCAGCACGTAGTTGACGGTGTTGGCCACTTCCTTGGGAATGGCCTGCGCGCACTCAGGTCCGCGGATCCTGATCGGGTTGCGGTCGCGGTCCAGGACGTACTTGACCGGGATGGCCCGGCAGTGGACTCCGCGGGCGGCAAAGGACGCATACGCCTCGGCCATCGACACCGGTGCGACCTCGTTGCTGCCGAGCACGAACGGCTTGTACTGCTCCAACGGCTTGCCGTTGCCGCGGGTGGCGCCGAGCTTGGTCGCGATGTCGGCAGGCTCGCAGATGCCGGTCTTCACCTCGAGGTTGGCGTAGAACGTGTTCACCGAGCGGGCCGTGCCGCTGAGCATGTTGCTGACTGGCCCGGCTTCGGTCGAGTTGCGCACATCCCACGGCGTGCGGACAACACCCGGCTTGCCCTCGGGGCATGTCCGTACGGCGTCTCTGATGGTGGTGCGGGGGGGCGAGGGGAAGGTGGCGGACAGCGGGATGCCCTGCCGGATCGCGGCGGCCATCACCATGGTCTTGTACGTCGACCCGGGTGAGAAGCCGATGCCGCCGTTGTACCGCTTGGGGACGTTGAAGTTGACGAACGTGCGGCCCTTGCCCTTGCCGAACTTCCGCGACTGTGCCATCGCCTTGACCTCGCCCGTGCCCGGCTCGACCATGGACAGCGCTGCCACCGCCGAGTCGGTCGTGAACGCGGTCTCCAGGACGGCCTTGTCCGCGGCCTTTTGGGCCTTGGGGTCCAGCGTCGTGCGGATGGTCAGGCCGCCTCGGTCGATCAGCCGCTGCCGGTCCTCCCGGGTGCGGCCCAGTGCGGGGTCGGCGAGCAGGACCTGTTCGGCGTAGTCACAAAAGAACGGGTAGGGCGAGGTGTAGCACCCGCTCGCGCTCTGGGTCATCCGCAGCCCGAGGCCGGACTTGACGGTTCGGGCGCCGACCTTCTCGCTGATCATGCCCTCGTGCACCATCCGGGACAGCACGAGATTGCGCCGACCGAACACCGCGTCGGGGTTCTGCCGGGCATCAAGGCCGTTGGGGTCGCGTACCAGGCCGGCCAGCATCGCCGCCTGCTTGAGCGTGAGCTTGGGCGCCGAGGTGTTGAAGTAGTGCTTCGCGGCCGCCTGCACGCCGTAGGCCCCGTCGCCGAAGTAGACGATGTTGAGGTAGCGCTCGAGGATCTCGTCCTTGGTCATCCGCTTCTCGAGCTCGACCGCGTAGCGAAGCTCCTGCAGCTTGCGGCCGTAGGAGTCCTCGATCACCTGCTCCTGCTCATGGGCCGTCTTGGCGTTTTCGAACAAGACGAGCTTGACGTATTGCTGGGTGATGCTCGACCCGCCCTGGGACACCCCGCCGCCCTGCTGGTTGCGGACGAACGCCCGGACCGTGCCCTGGGCGTCCAGCGGACCGTGGTGGTAGAACCGGGCGTCCTCGATGGCCAGGATGGCGCGCTGCATGACGGGGGCGATCTGGTCGAGCTTGACCTGGACCCGGTTGCGCTCGTAGAACGTCGCGATCAGCGAGCCGTCAGCGGCAAGGAGCCGGCTGCGCTCGGGCAGCGGTGGTTCCTCGAGCTCGCCGTTCATGTTCTGGAAGGCGTCGGTCACCGACCTGGTCGTGAGCCCGATCACCCCGGCGAACGGGATCGCCAGGCCCGCGACGAGCGTGCCCGTCAGCGCCGCCACAACCACGAACATGACGAGATGCGACACAAATCCACGCTCTCGTCTTGTCCGGGACATCATGCTGATCGGGCCCATAGCGGGATAGCCTACGTGTTCGGTGGGGCCGATGCTGGACTCACGCGGGACGACCTCCTGAGCAGGTCTTCCCCGCGGCCACGGCGACACAATCACAAAAACGGCCATTGGGGGCTGTCGCTTTGGCCGTCCTTGGCTTTACCGTTCTGCCAGGACGTTGGGGGAACGTCCGCGCATCGGTCACCTTGGGTGACCGACGTCAGGGGAGGGACAACAAAATGACATGGACCGGCGATTGGGTTCGCCTGGCCGCATGCCGCGGCTCGGAGGCACCCGACAAGCTGTTCGTCCAAGGCGCGGCCCAGCACGACGTCAAAACCGTCTGCATGGGCTGCCCGGTCCGGACCGAGTGCCTCGCCGAGGCCCTCGACGGCCGGATCGAATGGGGGGTCTGGGGAGGAATGACCGAGCGGGAGCGCCGGGCCGTACTCCGGAGGCGCCCGACGGTGACGTCCTGGCGGCGTCTCCTCGAAACGGCCAAGCAGGAGTACGACAGGGCATATGCCCGACATGGCGGTCCGCCGATCAGGGCGGCCGGATAGCACAACCTTTGCCCACGGTGTCGGGGTACGCGGCCAGGATGGGGCAGGCCACGACTCCGACGCCGTAGGCACGCGTCGGTTGCCGCGGCGGGTTGGCGCGGCGGGGGCAGGTCAGTCGTTGCCGAGACGTTCGCCGATCTCGCGAAGCGCGTCGAGATCATGGACGTCTGAGGGCAGTGCGGGCACGCCGGCGATCGCGACTCCCGGGTGTGCCGAGCCAAACCGGTCGGCCAGCCGGCTTTCGCGCGCCGCCAGCAGCATGTGTTCGCCGTGCAGCCGCAGCACAGCGGCGGGTGCACGGTGCTCGCGCTCGCCCGACTCGGTGAGCGCTTCCGCCGCGGACAGGCTGCGTTGGGCCGACACGTGGGTGGCCGTCGGCGCCGTCATCCGGTTCAGGACGAGGCCGGCCAGCGGCATCCTGTCGTCGCGGAGCCTGGCGACGAAGTACGACGCCTCGCGAAGTGCGTCCAGTTCGGGCGTCGCCACCACGAGGAACGCCGTGCGGCCGTCCTGCAGCAGCTGGTAGGTGCGCTCCGCACGCTCGCGGAACCCACCGAACGTCGTGTCGAGCGCGGCCACGAAGGTCTGTACGTCGGCCAGCACCTGTGCGCCGATCAGCTTCGTGAGCGCTCCGGTGATGACGCCCATGCCGGCCGAGAACAGCTTGATCGGTCCGCGCGCCGGCGTACTCAGGATCCGCAGCAGCCTGCTGTCGAGGAACGACGACAACCGCTTCGGTGCGTCCAGGAAGTCCAGGGCCGAGCGGGACGGTGGCGTGTCGACGACGATCAGGTCGTGGCTCTTGGTCTGCGCGGCCTCGGCGTGGAGCTGGCCGAGCTTCTCCATCGCCATGTACTCCTGCGTCCCCGCGAACGACGACGACAGCGCGATGTAGAACGGGTTGTCCAGGATCTGCTGGGCCTTGTCCGGCGAGGTGTGCGCGAGCACGACGTCGTCGAACGTCCGCTTCATGTCGAGCATCATCGCGTCGAGGTAGCCGCCCTTCGCCGTGGCGATGCCCTCGACCCGACGCGGGACGCTGTCGAGCTCAGCCAGCCCCATCGCCTGGGCCAGCCTGCGGGCGGGGTCGATGGTGAGTACGACCACCCGGCGGCCTCGTTCGGCGGCCCGGAGCCCGAGCGCCGCGGCCGTGGTTGTCTTGCCGACGCCGCCAGAGCCGCAGCACACGACGATCTCCACTGCCGGATCGTCCAGGAGGGCGTCGATCGGCAGGCCGCGCAGGCCCGCGAGAGGGGTGCCGCCGGGCCGGTCCGCCGAGCCCGATCGGCCCGATCCGCCCGATCGGTCTGCTCGGTCTGTTCGGCCCGGTCGCCTGGGCGGAGTGGTGCGGCTGCTCACGCCATCCCCTGGTTGCCGAGTGCGTGGGCAAGTTCGTACAGGCCGCCGAGGTCGATGCCGTCGGTGAGGCGGGGCAGCTCGTACGTCGGCCTGCCCAGGTCGGTGATCCTGGTCCGCAGGGTGTCCTCGAGCGCGACTCGGGTCGCGTGCTCGGCCGCATCCGTGAGCAGGGCGTCGATCGTGGCGTCGTCGGCCGGAAGCCCGGTGGCCTGCAGGGCCGAATGAAAGTCGTCTCGGGAAAGCGTGCCCGCCGCCGCGGCCTTGCGCATCCGGGCGTCCAACGGACTGCGGGCGGCGAGGTTGATCACGACCGAACCCAGAGGTATCCGTGCGGCCCGCAGCTCGGCCAGCCCGTCGGCGGTCTCCTGCACGGGCATCTCCTCAAGCAATGTCACCACGTGTACGGCGGTCTGCGGCGAGCGCATCATCGTCATGATCGAGTCGGCCTGCCGGCGGATCGGTCCGACCCGGGCGATGTCGGCGACGCCTTCGTTCACGCCCAGGAACCGCGCGATCCGGCCGGTGGGCGGCGCGTCCAGGACCACTGTGTCGAACGTCGGCCGGTCCCGGGTGCGCTTCTTGTCCTTGCGGCGGACGGCCTCGTAGACCTTGCCGGTGAGGAGTACGTCGCGTACGCCCGGCGCGATCGTGGTGGCGAAGTCGATCGCACCCACCTTGTCGAGCGCCCGCGCCGCCCGACCCATCTTGTAGTACAGCTCGAGGTATTCGGTGAGAGCCGCCTCAGGGTCGATCGCCATGCCGTAGACCTGGCCGGGCGCCCGGCTGGGCGCTCCGCCGTTGTGCGGGACGGTCGCGATGCGGCTTTCGTCGTACGGCAGGGACGGGGCGTCGAACAGCCGGGCGATGCCTTGGCGGCCCTCGACCTCGCAGAGCAGCACCGTCTGACCGTCGCCAGCGAGCGCGAGTGCCAGGGCGGCGGCGACCGTCGTCTTGCCGGTGCCGCCCTTGCCCGTCACCACGTGCAGGCGGACGCCTTCCCAGTCGCTCTCGCGCCGCGTCACGCTCGCTGAGCGTAGCCGCTGAACCCGGTACCGACCCACCAGACCGCCAGACACGAGGCCCGCATCGGCGGGTCGGGGCTGATCGGTCGGCGGTCGGACCCGGCTGCCGGGCGGTCGGCGGCCCGGGACCTCGGGTTGTTGGAGGCTTCGCTGTTTCTAGGCCGCCAGACCTCCAACAACCAGTCCGCCAACCCTCCGACAACCTAGGGCCGCCGTACTCGTCACCGACATCGCGTTCCCCTGCGTACGCCCAGCCGGGAGGCATGCTCCAGGGCGGCAATAGGCTCGGCGGCATGACCAAATGGGAGTACGCAACGGTTCCGCTGCTGATCCATGCCACCAAGCAGATCCTCGACAACTGGGGCGAGGACGGCTGGGAACTCGTCCAGGTCGTTCCGGGTCCGAATCCGGAGAACGTCGTCGCCTACCTCAAGCGGGCGAAGGCGTGAGCAGCCCGGAGTCGAGGCTTGAGCAGCTGGGCCTGACGTTACCCGGAGTGGCCGCCCCGCTAGCGTCGTACGTGCCAGCGGTGCGGACAGGCACCCACGTCTACACCTCCGGTCAGCTGCCCCTCGCCGACGGCACGCTGATCGCCACCGGCAAGGTCGGCGCCGGCGTCAGCGCCGACGACGCGACTGCCTGTGCGCGCCAGTGTGCGCTCAACGCGCTGGCGGCGGTGAAGGCGGAGCTGGGCGACCTGGCGGCGGTGACGAGGGTGGTCAAGCTGGTGGTCTACGTCGCGAGCGCCCCGGACTTCACCGCGCAGGCGGCGGTGGCCAACGGTGCCTCGGAGCTGCTGGGAACGATGTTCGAGGACGCCGGCCAGCATGCCCGAAGTGCGGTCGGGGTCGCCGTCCTCCCGCTCGACGCTCCGGTGGAACTCGACCTCCTCGTCGAGACCGGCTGAGCTCGGGCGGATGGACGTGCCGGCGCTGGATCCTGGGCTCTTCCCGGTGCCGCCGGCGGTGGTCGCCCGGGCGGCTCAGCTCGCCGCCGGTGACCTCACGCCGGTCCGGCCGCGGCAGGCCTCCACCGTGCTCCTGCTGCGCGACGGTCGGCAGGGCCTGGAGGTCTACGTGCTGCGGAGGCGTACGACGATGGCGTTCGCCGCGGGGATGTACGCGTTCCCCGGCGGAACCGTCGACGCCCGGGACGGCGACGCACACCCGGGCTGGGCCGGACCACCTGCGGCTGTCTGGGCGACACGGCTGGGTTTCGACGACGAGCCGGCGGCGCGCGCCTCGGTCTGTGCGGTCGTACGCGAGCTGTTCGAGGAGACCGGCGTCCTGCTGGCCGGAGATACTCCCGACTCCGTGGTGGCGGACCCGACGGGCTCCGACTGGGAACGGGACCGACTGGCGCTCCTCGGCCGGGAACTGTCGTTCGGCCAGGTGCTGATCCGCCGCGAGCTCCTGCTGCGCTCGGACCTCCTGGCGGCGTGTGCGCACTGGGTGACCCCGGAGGCGGAGGCACGCCGCTACGACACGCGTTTCTACCTCGCCGCGTTGCCGGTCGGCCAGCGCACCCGCGACGTGTCCGGCGAGGCGGACCGGGTCGCCTGGATCCGCCCGGCCGAGGCCGCGGCAGCCTTGCGGGCGGGCGAGATGCGGATGCTGCCGCCGACCGCCGCGGCTCTCGCCGCGCTGGAGGACTGTGCGTCGGTGGCGGAGGCGATGGCGGCCGCACAGAGCCGGCCGATCGTGCGGATCATGCCGCTGGTGGACGTCTCCGGCGACGAGGGTCGGTGGGTGTTGCCGGAATGAGTGCGGCTGCCTGGCACGGTGGTGCCGTCTCACCGCGGATCGTCTGCGTACGCGCGGACAATCCGGGTCCGATGACGCTGGACGGTACGAACACGTGGGTGTTGCACAATCCCCAAGCACCTGAGGCGATCGTCGTGGATCCAGGCCCGGCCGACGAGGACCACCTGCAACGGGTCCTGGACGTCGTACGGTCCCGGGGCGCCAGCGTGGCGCTCGTCCTGCTCACACATGGCCACGACGACCACGTGGGTGGGGCGCGGCGGTTCGCGGAGCTGGCCGGGTGCCCCGTTCGCGCCGTCGATCCGGCGTACCAAGTCGGCGAGGACTGGGCGGACGTGGCGGACGCGCTGGGGTTGGCGGACGGGTCCGTCGTGTCGGCTGGCGGACTCGAGCTGTCGGTGGTCGGTACGCCAGGACACACGTCTGACTCGGTGTCGTTCCTGCTGCCGGACGAGCGAGTGCTGCTCACCGGAGACACCGTGCTGGGTCGGGGTACGACCGTCGTGGCGCATCCGGACGGAGCTCTCCGGCCCTACCTGGCGTCGTTGGCGCGGCTTCGGGCGCTCGTCGACGACGTGCCGGTCATCCGCCTGTTGCCCGGGCACGGGCCGGTGGTGGACGATCCAGCGGGAGTCCTGGACTTCTACCGCGCCCATCGGGCCGAACGCCTGGAGCAGGTACGCGCGGCAGTGGCCGCAGGGGCGCGAACGCCGCGGGCTGTGGTGGAGCGGGTGTACGCGGACGTGGACCGGATCCTGTGGCCGGCCGCGGAGCTGAGTGTAAGGGCGCAGTTGGACTATCTCCGCGAGGCCGGTGGCGGCGACCCCTGAGGGTCGAGTTGCCCCGTGGCCGCGGGCGGGGTCAGCGGGCGCGGTTGGTGAGCCGTTCGACGTCGAGGATCACGACGGCACGTTGTTCGAGCCTGATCCAGCCCCGGTGTACGAAGTCTGCCAAGGCCTTGTTGACAGTTTCCCGGGACGCTCCGACCAGCTGGGCCAGCTCCTCCTGGGTCAGGTCGTGGTGCACGTGGACACTGCCGTCGCTGGGCTTGCCGAACCGCCGGGCCAGGTCGAGGAGCGCCTTGGCGACGCGCCCGGGTACGTCGGAGAAGACGAGGTCGGCCACCTGGTCGTTGAGGCCACGCAGGCGCGAGGCGAGCTGCAGCAGCAGGCCGCGCGCCACCTCCGGCCGCCCGGTGAGCCAGGACAGCAACTGGTCCTGACCAAGAGCGAGCAGGTCGGCGTCGGTGACCGCGGTGACCGTGGACGAACGCGGCCCGGGATCGAACAGCGAGAGCTCGCCGAACATCTGACCGGGCCCCAGCACGGACAGCAGGTTCTCCCGCCCGTCGGACGACGTACGCCCCATCTTGACCTTGCCGTCGATGACGACGTAGAGCTCGTCGCCGGCGTCGCCCTCGCGGAACAGCACCTCGCCCCGGCGGAGGCGGACGGCGTGCATGGTCGAGCGGAGCGCCAACGCCTCCGCGTCGTCGAGGCTTGCGAACATCGGTGCCTGCCGAAGCACGTCGTTCACGGGTGTGATCCTCCTCAGGCAGCCAGCGTCTGCGCCGGCCGCGCTCATAGTGTGCCGCGCCGGGCGGCGATCAGGGTAGCGGCGCACGTAGGCTTGCCCGGTGACTCCTGGACCGGTGACTCAGCAAAGCCCGGTATCGGCCGGCTCGCCGGCTACGTCCACGTCCGCCGCCGCGTCGAATCGGGCCGTCTCGAGCAGGCCTCGCCGCAGACGGACGTCGAAGCCCGAGACGAGGATCGGGCTCGTACGCAGGGCCCGGCGGATCAACAAGGTTCTGGCCGAGACCTATCCCGACGCGCACTGCGAGCTCGACTTCGCAAGTCCGTTCCAACTGCTCGTCGCGACCATCCTGTCGGCGCAGACCACGGACAAGCGGGTCAACATGGTGACCCCGACGCTGTTCGCGAAATACCCGACAGCGGCCGATCTCGCCGCCGCCAACCCCGAAGACGTCGAGACGATCATCGAGTCGACCGGGTTCTTCCGGGCCAAGACCAAGTCGATCATCGGCATGTCGACGGCCGTGTGCGAGCGGTACGCGGGTGAGGTGCCCGGCAAGCTCAAGGATCTTGTCACCCTGCCCGGTGTCGGACGAAAGACGGCCAACGTCGTTCTCGGCAACGCGTTCGACGTCCCCGGCATCACGGTCGACACCCACTTCCAG
Organism: uncultured Actinomycetota bacterium; assembly: GCA_963720325.1. Taxonomy (GTDB): domain Bacteria; phylum Actinomycetota; class Actinomycetes; order Propionibacteriales; family Actinopolymorphaceae; genus Thermasporomyces. Next base: position 27,470 of record CAVRFE010000003.1, read on the forward strand.
CGACTATCACGCCGGTTCGGTTGGACGACGCAGACCAACCCGGTCAAGATCGAGGCCGAGGTCGGCTCGCTCATCCCCAAGCGGGAGTGGACGATGCTGTCCCAACGGCTGATCTGGCATGGTCGCCGTCGTTGCCATGCACGCCGACCGGCGTGCGGTGCCTGCCCGGTGGCTCCGCTCTGCCCGTCGTACGGCGAAGGCCCCACCGATCCCAAGCAGGCCGCCAAGTTGGTCCGCGACGTGGCGGAGGCCACCGACGAGCCATGAGGTCTCCGTGCACGCTGTCACGCAGAACAAGCGGATCGGTCGCCGGCCAGGTGCGGAGCGGGGCTCGAACCAGGCACGACGATCCGGCGTACGGTCGATATGGCAGCCAAGTCCGTAACGCCCGCCTTCCGGCCACGGTCCTCGTTGACGCCGTTCTGGGGGTGCGTACGTGAGCGAGTCAGGTGAGGGCGGGTCGGCCTCCCTGCCGCGATGGCTCCGGCCGCTCGCCGAACTGTCTGAGCGGGCTCGCCCGAGCGACTTCCGGGGGTCGCTTCCGCCGGATGGAGGCGGCCGCTCCTCCGCCGTTCTCCTGCTCTTCGGCGAGGGCCCCGACGGTCCCGACATCCTGCTGATCGAGCGGGCACACACGATGCGGTCGCACGCCGGCCAGCCAGCGTTCCCGGGCGGTGCAGTCGACCCCGACGATGCGGACGCCATAGCGGCGGCGCTGCGCGAGACGGTGGAGGAGACCGGGCTCGATCCGGCGGGAGTCGAGGTCTTCGGTACGCTGCCGGCGCTCTACCTCCCGCCGTCGGACTACCTCGTGACGCCGGTGCTCGGATGGTGGCGCACGCCCTCGCCGGTCAGCGTGGTCGACCCGGCGGAGGTGGCATCGGTGCACCGCGTACCCCTCGCGTCGATGCTCGCGGCAACCAACCGGATACGGGTCCGGCATCCGTCCGGATTCGTCGGACCGGCGTTCACCGTGGCGGGTCTGGTGGTGTGGGGTTTCACCGGTGGCGTACTCGACCGGCTGTTCGCTCTTGCGGGTTGGGAGCTTCCCTGGGACCGCGACCGGGTAGAGGACCTGCCGGCCCACCTGGTCGATTTGGCCGGCCGTCTGCCGGATGGCAAGCCAGTCGTGGGCGGGGAACCGCCGCCCGACCGGATCGCTGACCGCACGCCAGTCGTTGACGAAGGCATGAACGAAGGGGGGACGGCGTGAACGTTTTCGACGTCGTTCTGATCGTGGTCGCGGTCGGGTACGCGGTGTCGGGTTTCCGGCAGGGCTTCCTGGTCGGTGCCCTCGGTGTGGTCGGCCTGATCGGTGGGGGAGTCGCCGGCGCCGCGATCGCGCCCGCGGCCCTCAGCGAGTTCGCGCCCAGCGTGACGATCTCGCTGGCCGCCCTGGGGATCGTGCTCGTCGGTGCTCTGCTCGGTCAGACGATCGGAGCGAGCATCGGTGCCGCGATCCGCGACAGGGTCACCTGGGAGCCGGCCCACTTCGTCGACGCGACCGGTGGTGCGGTGCTCAGCGTGGTCGCCATGCTGGTGGTGGCCTGGATCCTCGGCTCTGCGGTCGCAGGCGCCCAGTTCGGCGACGTGTCCCGGACTGTCCGCACCTCCAAGGTCCTGTCGGCTGTCGACAAGCTGATGCCGCGCGGGGCGGAGCAGGCGCTGCTCGCGTTCAGCCGGGTCGTCGACCCCGGACTGTTCCCGCGTTATCTCGAGCCGTTCGCACCCGAGCAGATCACTCCGGCCCGGCCACCGACCAGCGCCGTGCTGAGGGACAGCGAGGTCGTGCAGGCTGGTCGAAGTGTCGTACGTGTAACCGGCGTCGCCGAGCAGTGCTCGCGGTCGCTGGAGGGGTCTGGATTCGTGTACGAGTCCGAGCGGGTCATGACCAACGCACACGTCGTGGCGGGTGTGTCCGACCCGCAGGTGGAGACCGCGGGTGGACGCAGCTACGACGCCGAGGTCGTGTTGTACGACCCTGACCGGGACGTGGCGGTCCTCGCGGTGCCGGGACTGGAGTTGCGGGCCCTGACGCTGGACGACGGTGCCCAGTCGGGCGACCAGGGTGCGGTGCTCGGATACCCCGGCAACGGGCCCTTCACCGGCGCGCCTGCGAGGGTGCGGTCTGAGCAGCGCCTGCAAGGACCCGACATCTACGGTGACAACCAGGTCGTGCGTAACGTCTTCTCGCTCTACGCCGAAGTGAGGCCGGGCAACTCCGGTGGCCCGCTGGTCTCGACGGACGGGACCGTGATCGGGCTCGTCTTCGCCGCGTCCGTCGAGGACAGCAGTACCGGATATGCCCTGACCGTCGAAGAGGTGCAAAGCGACGCACGGGCAGGGGTGCGGGCCGACAGCGAGGTGTCAACCGGCGGTTGCGCCTGATCGGTCAGCCTGCCGGCACAACGACCGCTCAGGCGTCGGCCAGCCAGGCGAGGAGTTCCTTCGTGAACGCGTCGGGTGCTTCCTCGTGGGGAAAGTGACCCACCCCGTCGAGCAGTCGCCAGCGGTGTGGTCCCGCGACGTACACGGCCGAGCCCTCGGCAGTCGCCGGTAGGACCGTGGGGTCCAGCGTCCCGTGCAGCTGTAGCACCCGTCCGCGGATCGGCTGCCGCATCCGGGCGGCAAAGCGCCGACCGTCGGTACGGAACGCCGCGCGGACCAGCCACCGGTAGTACTCCAGTGCGCAGTGCGGTGCCGGCCACAGCTGCATGGCCCGACGATAACGATCGGCCGCCTCCGCGTCTGGGAACGCAGAGCCGGGCGCCGACCAGCGCCGCAGGAGGGTCTCGACCAGGGCGCTGTTGTTCGCGACGAGCCGCCGCTCAGGGACGATCGGCACCTGGAACGACAGGACGTGCCGGGCAGAGCGCCACTGCCGCCCGCCGCCCAGGGCGGCACGGCGGAGCCGGAGCGGATGGGGCGCCGAGGCGACGGCCAGCTGTCCGACCTGCTGCGGGTGCAGGGCCGCCGTCGCCCAGGCGACGTAGCCACCCCAGCCGTGTCCGACCAGGACGGCGTCGGAGTAGCCGAGCGAACGTACGACACCGGCCACATCACCGGCGAGGGTCACCGGGTCGTACCCACGTGGCGTCTTGTCACTCCCGCCGTAACCCCGCAGGTCCATGGCCACGGCGCGGTATCCGAGCTCGGCGAGCGCCGGCAGCTGGTGGCGCCATGCCCACCAGAATTCAGGAAACCCGTGCAGGAAGAGTACGAGCGGACCGTCGCCCGACTCGGCCACGTGGAAGCGGGCGCCGTTGGCCGAGACCCACCGGTGGCTCCATGGGCCGTCGATGTCGACGACGCCACCCGCGCTTGCGTTCACGCGTTCCACTGTTGCACGCCCACACCACGGCGGCCGGGCGAATGGGTTGCCTGGAGTTGTGGCGTACCCGGCATTTGTGGGGTGCGTTGTTGGTGCCTGGTCGAGTGGGCCGGTGGCGGCGGCTGGCCCGGCTACTTGTGGTTACCGCGGGAGACGAGGGCCTTCGCCTCCTCGATGGAGTGGATCGTACGTTCTGGTCTGCCGGCCTTGCGAAGGTTGCGCATGCCGACGTACGCACTGATCGCCGCGATCAGGAGGTATGCCCCAGCGACGATCAGGAAGCTGATCGCCGGATGAAGACCTGCGGCCACCAGACCGTAGCCGGCCGCGATGGAGAGCATCAGGAACGCGACGTAGGTGAGGAACGCGGCGGCTCCGAACAGTCCCGCACCCTTCCCGGCCGCGGCGGCGCTCTCCTTGAGCTCGGCCTTGGCCAGCGCGATCTCGTCGCGGACCAGGGCGGACAGGTCCTGGCTCGCGCTCGCGACGAGCTGGCCAAGGCTCCGCTGGTCGTGGCCGTGGGCGTCCGGCGCGTTCTGCGCCGACGCCGGGGACGTCCGCTCGCCTGGGTTCTGGCCGCCTGGGTTCTGGCCGCCTGGTTCTGGGCGCCTGCGTTCTGGGCGCCTGCGTTCTGGGCGGCGGAGGTCTGGCCGGCTGCCGGCCGCCCGGCCGAGGCGGATGTCCGGCGACGTCCGGTCTGGCGCGGGACCCGCGCGGTGTCCTGGGCTGAGTCGTAAGCAGTCTCGGGGCTGTCCCCGTCGGCGTCGGTGTGCGCGGTGCCGGCTGGCCGGCCGCCGTCTGTGTGGCGGCGCGTCGAATCGTCCTGACCGGGCATGCCCCCTCCTTCCCGAAGGTCCCACTCGTATGAGAGGTGTCGGCTGGACTGCCTGGTGGGTGGCAGGGGGGTCCGTGTGCGTGGTACCCGCGGCGGTGAGCCGCATACCTTGGCCTCCGGCCGACGCGGCCGAAGGATGGTGCGCGGATTGCCCCGCATGGTCATGTAACCACTTGTCGACTGGCCCGTTGCCTGATCCGGAGCAGGACGACCGCCAGGGCTGTCGCGGTTACCGATGCCACCAGGATCGCCATCTTGACCCGCGCCAGCCGGTCCGGGTCTGCGGCGAACGCCAGTTCACCGACCAGCAGACAGACCGTGAAGCCGATGCCTGACAGTACGGCCACGGCCAGGATGTCCCACCACTCCAGGTCGGCGTTGAGCTCCGCTCCGGTGAGCCGGGCCGTCAGCCACGCGCCACCGAAGACGCCCACGGTCTTGCCGGCGACCAGGCCGACGATCACTCCGACGGCCGCCGGGTCGGAGGCCACCGCAGCGAGCGCGTCACCTGAGACGGGTACGCCGGCCGAGGTGAGCGCGAACACCGGAACGGCGATGCCCGCGGACAGCGGCCGCAGGCGGTGCTCCGACCGCTCGGCCGGAGAGTGCTCCTCGTCGCGGTCGGGCCGGGCCCTCGTGACGAACGCCAGTGCGACGCCGGCAACCGTGGCATGGATCCCGCTGGAATAGACGAACCACCACAGCGCGACGGCCAACGACACGTACACCAGTGGCGCCAGAATCCGGTGCCAAGCCAGGAACCGGTGGTGCCACGAATCTCCTTGTCCGTAAGGGATCCCGGCCGGCTGGAGCACCCGAGATCTCTGGAGTACCGCGTACACCGCCAGGACGGCGACTGCCCCACCGAGCGGCAACAGGTGCAGCGACTCCGTGAAGAACACGGCAATGATCGTGATCGCGCCCAGGTCGTCCACCACGGCAAGCGTCAGCAGGACCGCCCTGAGCGCGGGCGGTAGCGCCGAGCCGACGACCGCGAGGACGGCCAGGGCGAACGCGATGTCGGTGGCGGTCGGTACCGCCCACCCCCCCAGCGCGTCCCGGTCACCTGCAGCGAGCACCACGGCCACGAACAGCAGCGCGGGCACGAGCATCCCCGCAACCGCGGCGACCACCGGGACGACGGCCTCGGCGGACCTGCGCAGGGAGCCGGTGACGAGTTCGCGCTTGAGTTCCAGCCCGGCGACGTAGAAGAAGATCGCCAGCAGCCCGTCTGCCGCCCACGCGTGGACAGTCAGCGGGCCGAGCGGGAGATCGATCACCTGCGTGTAGCTGTCGCGCCAGGGCGAGTTTGCCCAGCACAACGCGACGACCGCGGCGATCAGCAGGAGCGCGCCGCCGACCGTCTCCTGCCGGAGCGCGTCGAGGACGGCTGTGCGGTCTGGGTCTGCCTGGGCAGGAACCACGAACCGTCGGAACCGGCGGGCCGGGTCTGACACGGTGCGCCTCATCTCCTGGTCAGAGTTCTCCGGGTTGGAGGCGGTTCACACGTGGCCCGCGGGCCTCTGGAAGCGACTCGGGACGTGCGTCACCTGCCTCGCCGACCAGACTTCCCGGCACACCGCGACCAAGCCTACGTGCCGGACCGGTCCCGGCGCTGGCGTCGCGCCTCGTAGCACAGGAGCGATCCTGCGACCGAGGCGTTGAGCGAGGTGGCCGCTCCGGTGATCGGTATGCGTACGACGAGCTCGCACGCGTCGCGCCAGGCCGCTGCCATGCCGCGGAGTTCGTTGCCGACAACCAGGATGCAGGGACCGGTGAGGTCGGCCTGGTCGACGTCGACGGTGCCGTTCTCGTCGGTTCCGACGAGCCGCACCGGCGTTCCCGCCGCACGCAGATCGTCCGCCCAGGCAAGGACCTCACGATGAGACTGGGTGCGTACGACGGGAACGGCGAACAGCGAGCCGGTACTCGCGCGCACCGTTCGCGGGTCGTAGACATCCGTGGCGTGGCCGGCGACGACCAGGCCGGAGGCACCGAACGCATCGGCGGACCGGATCAGAGTGCCGAGGTTGCCGGGGCTGGCCGGGCGGTCGAGGACGACGGCGAGACCGTCGGCAGGGAAGGCGATCCGGTCCAGGCGGTCCGACGGAATCGAGGCGATGGCGACGAGCTCCGGCGTCTCGTCGTCCTTCTCGCCCAACTCCTGCAGGAGGTCCGGGGCCACGTCGACGACATGTTCGGGTCCGACCCGCGCGACGATGTCGGACGCCCAGCGGGACGGCGAACTCCCGGCGGGCCGGAGCAGGGCGTGGAGCGGCCAGCCGTGTTCGACGGCGACCGTGATGGGTCGCACGCCCTGGACGACGAACTCGCGCAGCTGGTTGCGCTTGGTCCGGTTGTCGAGCAACGCCTGCCACTGTTGGAAGCGGGCGTCGCGGGAGCGCACCTGCGTACGCGCGTCGCTCTGTCGGTCGCCGGGTGTTCTCCTCGGCGTTCTGCTCGCCACGGACATCGATGCTGGCACAGCATTCGTCGGACGGGCGAAGCAGTGTCTGCCGCCGACCGAACTGCCGACCGAACCGCCGGCCGAACCGCCGGCCGAACCGCCGGCCGAACCGCCGGCCGAACCGCCGGCCGAACCGCCGGCCGAACCGCCGGCCGAACCGCCGGCCGAACCGCCCATCGAACCGGTCTACGCAAGACCGTTCGCCACCACATGCATTCGACCGTTTGCGTACCGTGATTGATTCGCGGAAACGTGACGATCCGGTGCCGGACGCGCGCGGTTTGCCGCCTGCCGGAATGCGTCTGCCCCCTGGTGAGGCAACCACCTCGGTGGCTAAGATCGCACGCACGCCGCCGCGGAACGGACAAATCGTGTGCGGTCGCACCCTCGACATTGCCTCCACCCGTAGGAGCCCGAGTAGCTGTGTCCCGCATCGCCGCCACGCAGCAGAGGGCGTACCAGCAAAGGGATGAAAGCACATGAGTGAGACGACCACCGGCGCTTTCCGATTGGTGCGCCGGGGCTACGAGCCGTCCCAGGTCGACAACCGCATTCGAGTCCTCAACGATCAGGTCGACTCCGCGCGGCGCCAAGGCGTCGAGTTGGCCCGGCGGGTGGAGGAGTTGGAGGCGAAGGCGAGCCGCAACGGTGAGGCCAAGTCCTCTGAGCCCTCGTTCGCCGAGTTCGGCGAGCGGATCGGGCGGATCCTCGCACTTGCCGAGGAGGAAGCGGGCGACCTGCGGTCCGTCGCCGCTGCCCAGGCCGACGAGGTACGCCAGGAGGCCCAGCAGGCGGCGGTGGAGATCCGCAAGGGAGCCGAGCGTTACGCCGCGGAGAAGCGCAAGGAAGCCAGCGGCGAAGCCGACGACATCGTCGACCAGGCCCGCGAGAAGGCGGCCGAGGTCGTCGACGCGGCCGAACACGACGCGGTCGCCCGCCGCGAGGAGGCCGAGGCGGTCTTCGAGCAGCAGCGTGCCAAGGCGGCCCAGGCCGCGGCAGACATGGAGAAGACCCTCGCCCAGCGCCGTGAGCGCGCCGAGCAGGACCTCGTCGAGCGCACGGCAGCCGCCGAGCAGCACCTCGCCGCCGTCCTCGAACGGTCCGAGCAGACCCACGCCGAAGCCGAGCGGGTGCATGCCGAAGCGATGCAGAAGGCCGAGCGAATGGTCGATGACGCCCAGCGCAAGGCACACGAGATCGTCTCGGAGTCCAAGACCCGGGCCGACCGGATTCGCAGCGAGTCCGACCGTGAGCTCAAGGCGTTGACCCAGCGGCGCGACAGCATCAACGCCCAGCTGTCCAACGTCCGCCAGATGCTTGCCACCCTGTCCGGCACCGACCCGTCCGCTCTCCTCGGCGCGGCTGCCCCCGGCGGCGACGCCAAGAAGAGCTCGTCCAACTAGCCGGCGCCCGCTGGGCACGCCCGGGCAGCGCCGCGCCGCACCAGGGAAGGGCTTCGGCACTCGCGTTGTTGCGAATGCCGAAGCCTTTTCATGTCGAGCAGTTGTGAGGTCGCGGTGGCATACGTTCTCTCGGTCAATGTCGGCAAGGCCCAGTCCAACCCGCACAAGTCGGTCGGCATCACCGGCATCGACAAGCGGCCGACGGACGGTCCGGTGGAAGTACGCGCTCCCGGTCCGAAGATCGGCGGGCTCGGCAGCGGCCTCGTCGGCGACTTCCTCGGCGACCGACGCAACCACGGCGGCGACGACCAGGCCGTGTACGCCTACGCCCGCGAGGATCTCGACACCTGGGCGGCGGAGCTGAGTCGGCAGCTCACCAACGGTTCGTTCGGCGAGAACCTCACCACCTCAGGCCTCGACGTGACCGATGCCTTGATCGGGGAACGTTGGCGGATCGGGACCGACGTCGTTCTGGAGGTCGCGGTGCCGCGGATCCCGTGCGCGACCTTCGCGGGCTGGCTGGATGAACGCGGTTGGACCAAGACCTTCACCCACCGGGCGGTGCCGGGCGCATATCTGCGGGTCGTCACGCCGGGGGAGATCCGCTCCGGCGACGAGGTGACGATGCTTGAACGTCCCGACCACGACGTCACGGTCGGCCTGACGTTTCGGGCGTTGACCCTCGAACCCGAGCTCCTGCCGAGGCTCGTCGACTGCGACGATCTGCCCGAGGAGGTCCGCGACCGTGCGCGCCGGCGACTTCCGTTCGAGGTCGACGACTGACGCCATGATGGTGCGATGACGTGGACCGTTCCCGAGATCGATCGCAAGGACGAACCGTTCGTCGGCAGCGAACGCACGATGCTGGACGCGTTCCTCGACCTGCAACGCGAAACCCTGCTGCACAAGTGTGCCGGCCTCGACGGTGAACAGCTGGCCCGCCGGTCCGTGCCGCCCTCCGAGCTCTCCCTGCTCGGCCTGGTGCGGCATCTCGCCTCGGTCGAGCGGCACTGGTTTCGCCTGCGTTTCCTGGGCGAACCGGTCGAGCCGCTGTTCTCCCGTGAAGGCGTTCCACGCGTGGCGATCCGGGAGGTCGACCCGGCGCGAGCCGAGGCAGACGTTGCGACGCTACGGGCGGAATGGGACCAAAGCCGGCGGGCCGTCGCAGGTGTTCCGCTTGAACAGACCTTCCGGGACGGGCGCTGGGGCGAGATGTCCCTGCGTTGGATCTACCAGCACATGATCGACGAGTACGCCCGGCACAACGGCCATGCCGATCTGCTTCGCGAGTGCATCGACGGCACGACCGGCGGGTGAGGCGGCTAGGTCAGTCGACGTCGAGGACGGCCTTGCCGGCCACGCGTCGGCTGCGCAGCTCGTCGGCGGCCTTGCCGATCTGGTGCCAGCTGCCGCGCCAGCCGATCTGCGGATCGAGCCTCCCAGCCGCAAGCAGCTCGAGCAGGTAGCCGAGGTCGTTGCTGAGGTGGTCGCCCATCGTGAATGCCTCGATGCTGCGGCGTACACCAACCGTGGCGTACGGCGGGAACACGGTCGGCTCCCCGGCAGTACCGCCGATGCACTGGATCGATCCGCCCTCCGCGAGCAGCGCGAACGCCTGTGCCAACTGCGCGCCGCCGACGGTGTTGATCACGCCGTGGACCGGCAAATCGACGCCCTCGAGTCCTACGACCACCTCCGCGGCGCCCAGCTCGGTGAGGCCGGCGCCGCGCTCGAGTCGTCCGACGCTGGCGATCACGTGGGCTCCGGCGATGGCGGCAATCTGGACCGCGAACCGTCCGACCCCGCCGGATGCTCCGGTGACGAGGATGCGTTCACCGGCAATGAACCCGAACCGGCGCAGGGCCCGTAACGCGGTCACCCCCGCGACTGGAAGTGCGCTGGCGGCGCCGAGGTCGACTCCGGTGGGCACGACCGCGATATCGGTGGTCGTGACCGCCCGGACGTCGGCCCAGGCACCCGCGCCGGCATACGTGACGACGCGGCTGCCTTCGGCCGGCCCCGACCCGTCACTGGCCGCCCGGAGCACGGTACCGGCGGCGTCCCAGCCGAGAAGACTGCCCGGTTTCTGGTTGGCCGCGGCCTTCAGGTCGCCGTAGTTGACCGATGCGGCGGCGACCTCGATCAGGGCCTGGTCCGCGTCGGGGACCGGTTCGGGTACCTCGGCGAGTGCGATGCCGGCTGGGCCGGCGGGATCGGCGACGAGTGCACGCATCGCAAGACACATCCTGGTCATCTCGAGGGGACCTGTGCTTCTCTTCGCGTCAACCGAGGCTGGTGCGGCCGAATTCCACCTGATCGGCTGGCTCAGCGGAGCTTTGATCCCACCACGCCGAGCAGGAACGCCGCTCCGACCAGGCAGACCAGGGCGTACGCGCAGTGCAGGAACTGCTGCCGCAGGCGTTTCTGCTCCGCCGGCAAGGCGAACACCCGCTGCGGCCACAGGCGCCAGGAGACGTGGACGAAGACGCCGAGGGCGACCACCAGGAGCCCCGCCTCGGCGAGGTGCAGGGTGAGCTGGGTGGTCGTGGTGGGTGGGTGGAGGACGAGCAGGACGCCGCCGGTGAGGGCCAGCAGGGCGATCATGCCGAGTACCTTCCAGCGGTTACCGCTGGCCAGTAGGGCCTGGAACTCCTCGTACGCGCCCTCGTCCGGACCGAAGTACCGGGCCGCTTTGGGCTGCACCACCAGCAGGCTGTACAGCATCCCGCCCAGCCAGCCGGCCGCCACGACGGTATGGACGAGGACGAGTGCCACCACCAGCAGGGTGCGCATCCCCATGATCATGAACGCCTGTCGGGTGTATGGCCCGATCTGGCTTCACGATCACGATCATGATCACCGGAGTGGGCGCCGTGCTGCGGTGCGACATCGGTTGAGGCGCGCAGTTGCCAGACTCGTTCGCCGTCGACTTCCTCGGTCGTGACGGTGAGACCGGCCATTGTCGCGACCTTGGCCGAGGCGTGGTGGTCTGGATGGATGTGGGCCGTAATGACGTTCGCCCCCTGGGTGTGGAGCCAGGTCACCAGGGCTTGCGCGGCTTCGGTGGCGTAGCCCCGCCCCTGCCACGCCGCGCCGATGACCCAGGCGATCTCGGCGATCCAGACCTTGCCGTGGCGGGTCACGGTGGCCTGGACGGTTCCGACCGGCTCGTTGCCGGTGCTGAGACGCACGATCCAGTTGAGCCAGATGTCGTTGGGATCCGGCGAGCCCGCGGCGAGCTTGCCGTAGCGGCGCAGCAGTTCGGTGTGGCTGGCCGGACGTCCACCGATGAACTCGTGGAGTCGTTCGTCGCCGAGAACGTCGACCATGGTGTCCGCGTCCGCCTGGCGAAGAGGCGTCAGGACCAGCCGTTGCGCAGTGATCGTCGCTTCGTCGAAGGCGCTCACGCGGCGAGCTCGCAGGTGGCTCGGTTGCCTGGCGTGCTCACTCCTCGTCGCTGGCGCCGCCCGGCTTGGCGAGGTTGGTGCGGATCAGGTCCATCACCGAGGAGTCGGTGAGCGTCGTGACGTCTCCGAGCTCCCGGTTTTCGGCCACGTCCCGCAGCAGCCGGCGCATGATCTTGCCGGACCGGGTCTTCGGCAGCTCCTCCACGACCAGGATCTGGCGCGGCTTCGCGATCGGCCCGATCTCCGAGGCCACGTGGTCGCGCAGCTCCTTGGCGACGTCCGGTCCACCGCCTGCTGCCGTACCCCGCAGGATCACGAAGGCGACCACGGCCTGGCCAGTCGTCGCATCGGTCGCGCCGACGACGGCCGCCTCGGCCACCTTCGGGTGCGAGACGAGTGCGGACTCGATCTCGGTCGTGGACAGCCGGTGACCCGACACGTTCATCACGTCGTCGACCCGGCCGAGCAGCCAGATGTCGCCGTCCTCGTCCTTCTTCGCACCGTCACCGGCGAAGTAGCGGCCGGGGAAGCGGGACCAGTACGTCTCGATGTAGCGCTCGTCGTCGCCCCACAACGTACGCAGCATTGCCGGCCACGGCTCGGTGAGGACGAGGTAGCCACCCGAACCGTCGGGGACCGGGTTGCCCGCGTCGTCGACCACGTTGGCGCTGATCCCGGGCAGCGGGGTCATGGCCGCGCCCGGCTTGCCGCTGGTCACCCCCGGCAGCGGAGTGATCATGATCCCGCCGGTCTCCGTCTGCCACCAGGTGTCGACGACAGGCGTGCGCTCGCCACCGATGTGGGTGCGATACCACACGTACGCCTCGGGGTTGATGGGCTCACCCACACTGCCCAACAGGCGCAGGCTGGACAGGTCGAACTTCGCTGGGACGTCCTCGCCCCACTTCATGAAAGTGCGGATCGCGGTCGGTGCGCAGTAGAGGATCGTCACGCCGTACTTCGCGATGAGCTCCCACCAGCGGCCCTTGTGCGGCGTGTCCGGCGTGCCCTCGTACATCACGCTCGTCACGCCGTTGGCAAGCGGACCGTAGACGATGTAGGAGTGCCCGGTCACCCAGCCGATGTCGGCGGCGGTCCAGAACACGTCGGAGTCGGGCTTCACGTCGAACACCGCGAAGTGCGTCCACGCCGCCTGGGTGAGGTAGCCGCCGGTGGTGTGCAGGATACCCTTCGGCTTGCCGGTGGTGCCGCTCGTGTACATCACGTAGAGCGGGTGCTCGGCGTCGAACGCCTCCGGAGTGTGCTGGTCGCTCTGCCGTTCGACGATCTCGTGCCACCACACGTCGCGGTCGTCGGTCCAGGCGACGTCCTGGCCGGTCCGGCGGACGACGAGAACGCTCCGGACGTCGGGGCACTCGGCGACGGCCTGGTCGACCTGGGGCTTGAGGGCACTGGGTGCGCCGCGGCGGTAGCCGCCGTCGGAGGTGATGACGACGCGGGCGTCGCAGTCCTGGATCCGGTCGCGGAGCGCGGTCGCGGAGAAGCCGCCGAACACGACCGTGTGGGGTGCGCCGATGCGCGCGCAGGCCAGCATGGCGACGACAGTCTCGGGGATCATCGGCATGTAGATCGCGACCCGGTCGCCGGTCGCTACGCCTAGCTCGACCAGCGCGTTGGCCGCCTTCGAGACGTCGCGGAGCAGGTCGGCGTAGGTGATCGTGCGGGTGTCGCCGGGCTCGCCCTCCCAGTGGAAGGCCACCTTGTCGCCGTTGCCGGCCTCGACGTGGCGGTCGACACAGTTGTACGCGGCGTTGAGCCGGCCGCCGACATACCACTTGGCGAAGGGTGCGTTGCTCCAGTCGAGGGCGGTGTCCCAGTCGCGCTCCCAGTGCAGGCGACGGGCCTGCTCCTCCCAGAAGGCGATCCGGTCGGCGGCGGCCTCCGCGTAGGCGGTCCCGGTCACGTTGGCCCGGGCGGCGAGCTCGGGCGGCGGCGGGAACCGGCGTTCCTCGTGCAGAAGGTTCGACAGTGCTTCGCTGCTCACAGGTCGGTGCCCCTCTCTCGCGCTGGCGGGGGTGTGGGGATCGTCCCCCCACGAATTCAGGTGTCCGCGTGACCCTGCGCCTGCTCCGCTGACCCTAGCCGCTGCCCCGCAGTCCAGTCAGCAGCAGAACCCGGCCAGACGGCGCCACCAGGTCGCGGCCCGGTGATCATGAAGGGTTCCGGTCGACATCCGACCAGAACCCTCCATGATCACGCGTAGGCCGCCAGGCCGTCAGGCCCGCCGCCGTCCTGCTAGTGGCGTACGGCTGTCTCCGCTCCGGCTCCGGTCAGCGCCCGGACCTCCAGCTCGTCGTAGCTGCGCTCGCCGGTCTCCGGCTTGGACAGCACCGACCCGAGCCAGCCGAAGAAGAAGCCGAGCGGGATCGACACGATGCCGGGGTTCTCCAGCGGGAACCAGGAGAAGTCGACACCGAGCGGGAACAGCGACCCGGTCGCGCCGGTCGGCAGCACCTTGCCGGACACCACCGGAGAGAAGAACACCAGCACGATGGCACTGATGAGCCCGCCGTACATGCTCCACACCGCGCCCCGGGTGGTGAACCGCCGCCAGAACAGGTTGTAGATGATCGCCGGCAGGTTGGCCGACGCCGCTACCGCGAACGCCAACGCGACCAGGAACGCCACGTTGAGCCTCTGCGCCGGGATCGCCAGCAGGATCGCGATGCCGCCGATGATGAAGGCGGCGACCCGTGCCGTGCGGATCTCCTGTTTCTCACTCGCCTGACCACGCTTCATCACGTGGGCGTAGATGTCGTGCGCGAACGACGACGCCGAGGTCAGCGTCAGTCCGGCCACCACGGCCAGGATCGTCGCGAAAGCCACCGCCGCGATCAGCGCCAGCAGGATCGCGCCTCCGGTCGAGCCCGAGCCGCCACCGGCGGCCTGCGCCAACAACGGCGCCGCGACGTTGCCGGCGGTCGCGGCCACCTGCGAGTCGGGTCCGGTGTCGATGAGGGCAGCGGCACCGAAGCCGAGCACCAACGTCATCAGGTAGAACGAGCCGATGATGCCGATCGCCCACTGCACCGAGGTCCGCGCCGCCCGAGACGTCGGGACGGTGTAGAAGCGGATCAGGATGTGGGGGAGGCCAGCGGTACCCAGCACCAGCGCCAGGCTGAGCGAGAGGAAGTCGATCTTTGCCAGCAGGCTCGTGCCGTACTTCAGACCAGGCTGGAGGAACGCTTGGCCCTTGCCGGTGTTGGATGCGGCCGTGCCGAGCAGCTCGCTCAGGTTGAAGCCGAACTTCGCCAGCACGATCACCGTGACGAGCACGGTGCCGCCCATCAGCAGGACCGCCTTGACGATCTGGACCCAGGTCGTGCCCTTCATGCCTCCGACCGTGACGTAGAAGATCATCAGCGCGCCCACGAGCACGATGGTGAGGTTTTTGGCCAGGTCGGTGCTGACGCCGAGCAGGAGGGCGACCAGCGAGCCCGCACCGACCATCTGCGCGAGCAGGTAGAAGATCGAGACGCCGAGCGTCGAGACCGCCGCGGCCGTACGGACCGGGCGTTGCCGCATGCGGTAGGCAAGCTGGTCGGCGAGGGTGAACCGGCCGGAGTTGCGCAGCAGTTCGGCGACCAGCAGCAGCGCCACCAGCCACGCCACCAGGAACCCGATCGAGTAGAGGAACCCGTCGTATCCGGACAGGGCGATGGCGCCGGAGATGCCGAGGAAGGACGCTGCTGACATGTAGTCGCCGGAGATCGCCATGCCGTTCTGGAAGCCGGAGAACGTACGACCGGCGGCGTAGTAGTCGGCCGCCGTCTTGTTCTGCCGGCTCGCCCACAACGTGACGTACAAGGTGACGGCCACCACTGCCAGGAACAGCACCAGCGTGAGCGTGCGGTGGTCGGTGCCCGCGGCGGGCGGGGCGGCGAGAGTCGCCGCGGGATTGGCGAGCAGTGCCGCCGAGCCAAAGGCGCTCATCGGTCGACCACCTCCGTGTATTGCGTGTGGAGCTTCGTGGCCAACGGGTCGAGCTCGCGGCGGGCGTGCCGGCCGTACAACCAGGCGATGACGAAGGTGGAGACGAACTGCAACAGCCCGAAGATCAAGGCGATGTTGATGTTGCCGAGGACCTTGGTGCCCATGAACCCGGGTGCCCAACTCGCACAGATGACGTAGAGCAGGTACCACGCCAGGAAGGCGACGGTCCACGGGAACGCGAACGATCGGTAGCGCTTGCGGAGCTCGCGAAAGTCGTCACTTCGTGCGATCTCGGCGTACGCCTCTTGCTTGACGGCCGTAGGTTCGGCCACGCTGCCCACCTCCTCAGAACACGATGGTGTCTACGCCACGTACAGGTCCGACCAGCCGGGCACGTACAGGTTCCTACCGGTCAGGACGGACAATCCCGCCGAGGGTAAGGAGAAAGGGCAGCGCACGAAAGGCGGCGCTCCGCACCGCGCGGCGAGTGGCGCCGGGCAATCGTTGTGCGGGGTCGGCATGGCGACGAGCGGTCGGCCGGTCGCGCCGAACGGGTCACTCACCCGCGCCGAACGGGTCGTCGGGCGGGCGTACGGAGCCTTCCGGTCAGTGCCGCTCGGGTCCACCGCGGCCGACGTCGAGCTGCTCCGGCGCGTGCAGGCGCACCATGGTCCGCCCCACGTGCGGTGCGGCGTGCCGCTTCGTCAGCAGCGAGCCGAGCACCATGACGGCGAACGCGATGGGTACCGTCCACGCCGCCGGCTGGGCCAGCAGGGCTGCCGTCCACCCGCTGTGGTCGGCGACCAGGGCGGCCACCACGGCGCCACCTGCCAGCGTGCCGCCGGCCACCAGACCGGCCGTCGCGCCGATATGGGTGAGCCGCCGCCACCAGATCCCCAGCACCAGCAGCGGGCAGAACGTCGACGCCGCGACCGCGAACGCCAGACCCACGACGCCGGCGATGCTCAGCCGCTGGGCCGCCAGCCCGAGGGCGACGGGTATCGCGACCGCCACCACCGCCGAGATCCGGAAGCCGCCGATGCCACCGACCCAACGGCGTACGAGGTCCTGGGACAGCACCCCGGTGACGGACACGGCGAGGCCGGACGAGGTGGACAGGAACGCCGCGAACGCCCCGGCGGTGACCAGCATCCCGATCACCACGCCGGCGGTGCCCGGCACCAGGTGCTGCGGGAGTTCGAGCACCACGGCGTCGGTGCGTCCGGTCAGCAACAGTTCCGGTGCGTAGATGCGGCCGAGGGCGCCGTAGATCGCCGGGAAGAGGTAGAACGCGCCGAGCAGACAGAGCACGGCGAGGGCGGTCCGTCGCGCGGTCCGGCCGTCGGGGTTGGTGTAGAAGCGCACCAGGACGTGTGGGAGACCCATCGTGCCGAGGAACGTCGCGAGGATGAGCGAGTACGTCGCGTACAGCGGATGCGGCTGACCACCACCGAACGGCAGCAGCCAATCGGCGTTGTCGAGCGGCCGCAGCGACGAAGGTCCAGGCACCCTCGCTCCGGCCGGAAACCCCAGTGCCGTACCGGATTCCACCTCGTGCTCGCCCACGCCGAGGCGCACTCGCGTACCGTCCCGGTCGACGCCGTCGACCACGCCGTCCACGGCGACCGTCACCGGCGTCCGCACCGAGAGCGCGACGTCGGACTCGACCCGCACCGTCGTCGGCTCGCGAAACGCCGGCGCGGGCTGGTCGGTCATTCCCGGCGCGCCGTCGCCGCGCCAGGCGAGGAAGAGGAACGCGACCGGTACGGCGATCGCGGTCAGCTTCAGCCAGTACTGGAACGCCTGCACCAACGTGATGCTCCGCATACCGCCAGACAGCACGTTCACCAGCACAACACCGCCGACGACCAGCCCACCGGCCCATGGCGGAGCACCGGTCACCGTCTGCAGGGTGAGCCCGGCGCCGCGGAACTGGGGCAGCAGATAGAGCCAGCCGATCAGCACGACGAGCAGGCTCGCGACGCGTCGTGCGGTGCCCGATGCGAGCCGGGCTTCGGCGAAGTCGGGCAGCGTGTACGCGCCGGAGCGGCGCAACGGACCGGCGACCAGGACGAGGAGGACGAGGTATCCGGCCGTCCAGCCGACGGGATACCACAGCATGTCGGCGCCGTAGGCCATGATCAGCCCGGCGGCGCCGAGGAAGGAGGCGGCGGACAGATACTCGCCACCGATCGCCGAGGCGTTCCAGGTCGGCGAGACGGTGCGGGAGGCGACGTAGAAGTCGGAGGTGGTGCGCGAGAGTCGCAATCCGTACGCGCCGATCGCGAGCGTCAGCACGGTCACGGTACAGACCGCGAGCAGCCCGGCAGCCGGTCCCATGCTCACGACCGCTCGACGAGTTCGGCGAACTCGCGTTCGTTGCGTTCTGCCTGGCGGACGTAGAACCAGGCGGCCGCGATCAGCGCCGGGTGCACGACGACACCGAGCAGCAGCCACGGCAGCGGCAGGCCCAGGGTTCTGACGGTGCCCAGCGCGGGCACGGTCGCGAAGAGCAGCGGCAGGCCGAGCAACAGGGCGCCGACGACACCGAGCACCAGGACCGCGAGTCGGAGCTGGGCCTTGATCAGGGAAGCCATGTAGACCTGGCCGAGAGGCGTCTGCTCGCCGATCTCGTGGGCGGCATGCTGGTGCTGGCGAAGAGAAGCGCGCATCCGCGGGCTGGTGACGACCACCCGTTGAGGAGGGTCGGCTCGGGACTCGGGGTGCGGATCGGGTCGCGGCCGGGTCATGCGCGCTCGGCCCGTCCGGGTCGGGCGCGGCGGACCAGGAGTTCGCGCAGGTGCGCGGTGTGCCGGCGGCTCACCTGGAGCACGGCCCCGCCAACGCAGACCGTGCACCGGCCGGCGTCGAACCGCACCTCCGACACGTGTGGCAGCGCGACCAGCAGGCTGCGGTGGATACGGACGAAGCCCGCCTCCTGCCACTGTTCCTCGAGCGTGGCGAGCGGAACGCGGACGAGGTGGCTGTCGTCCTTGGTGTGGAGCCGTGCGTAATCGCCGTGCGCCTCGACATATCGCACCTCGCTGCGCTGGACAAACCGGGTCACACCGCCGAGTTCGACCGGGATGGTCTCCGCATCCCCGCCCGAGGTGAGGCGGGCAGTGCTTGCGCGGTCGACGACGCGGCGCAGCGCCTCGGACAGCCGCTCCGCACGTACCGGCTTGAGCAGGTAGTCGACCACGTCCAACTCGAACGCGTCGACGGCGTGGTTCTCGTACGCGGTGACGAACACCACGGGCGGCGCGTGTGCGAAGCGCGCCAGCACGCGGGCCAGCTCGATACCGGTCAGGCCAGGCATCCGGATGTCGAGGAAGATCACGTCGACCGGCTCGCGTTCGAGGGCACGGAGCGCGTCGGCGCCGCTTCCGGCGGTCTGGATCTCGCCGATCCGCTCGTCGTGGCGCAGGAGGTAGACGAGCTCCTCCCGGGCGGGGGGCTCGTCGTCGACGACCAGGACGCGGAGCATGACGGGACTCTACGGCGATCCCCCAGGTCACGCCCGCCCCGTCGTCGGCGCCGGCGGGCGCCGCGGGGGCCACCATCGCTGCCGTCCGCCCGGGCAGGCGGGACGGCCGCGTGCGCCGGAACAGCCCGGCCATAGCGAGGGCACAGCCTCGCTACAGCGAGGCGGACTAGGAACGGAGGGTGACCGCTCGCGCCTGGTACTCGCGCGTGCGGAACCGGGCCGGCCCGGACCCTGCCGGCGGCCCCGGGCGGCCTGCCCCTGGGCTAGCGGGGTCGATCCGGGAGCCGGTCAGGAGGCGCGGACGCCGGGGTGGTACTTCGGCACCCGCATGCTCACCTTGGTCCCGGCGCCTTCGGCCGTCTCGACCACGAGGCCGTACTCGTCGCCGAACACGGCCCGCAACCGCTCGTCGACGTTGCCGAGCCCGATCGAGTCCGAGGACGGGTCACCGGC
This sequence comes from uncultured Actinomycetota bacterium, assembly GCA_963720325.1. GTDB lineage: Bacteria > Actinomycetota > Actinomycetes > Propionibacteriales > Actinopolymorphaceae > Thermasporomyces. The sequence continues at coordinate 46,807 of CAVRFE010000003.1, forward strand.
CAGGGTTCGGCGTACCCGGTCCGGGTCCATGCCCACCCCGTCGTCCTCCACCGCGATCAGGCACTCGTTGCCCATGTCGGACGCGTCGATCGTGATACGTCCTGTGTCGGGCTTGCCCTCCAGGCCGTGGCGTACGGCGTTCTCGACCAGCGGCTGCAGGCAGAGAAAAGGGATCGCGACCGGCAGCACCTCCGGCGCAACCCGGAGCATCACCTGCAGCCGGTCGCCGAACCGCGCCTTCTCCAGCAGCAGGTAGCGGTCGATCGAGCGCAGTTCCTCGGCCAGCGTGGTGAACTCGCCGTGCCGGCGGAACGAGTACCTCGTGAAGTCGGCGAACTCCAGCAGCAGATCGCGGGCACGCTCGGGATCGGTGCGTACGAACGAGGCGATCGCAGCCAGCGAGTTGTAGACGAAGTGCGGCGAAATCTGGGCGCGGAGTGCGCGGACCTCTGCCTCCATGGCGCGGGTACGGGACCGGTCCAGCTCAGCCAGTTCGAGCTGCCCTGAGACCCAGCGGGCGACCTCGGTGGCGGCGCGGACCAGGCCGACGGAGGTCTCCCGGCTGTAGGCCTGGAGCGTGCCGACGACCTTGTCGTCCACGGTGAGGGGCGTGATCACCACGTGCCGGACCGGACAGTCCGTGGCCCCGCAGGTCACCTGGTCGGGGCCGAGGGCTGCGGTGCGTCCCTGTTCCAGCGAGGCCTTCGCCAACGGCATGGCCTGCGTGTCGTGGCGATGATTACCCGTACCGTCCCAGGCCAGCAGGCGTTCGGAGTCGGTGAGCGCGACGGCGGTGGTGCCCAGGAGGACGCGCAGGTGGCGCACGGCGCGTACGGCACTGACGTCGTTCAGGCCGGCGCGCAGGGGCGGAGACGCCAAGGATGCGGTGTGCAGGGTGCGGAATGTCGCCAGGTCCGAGGGCGTGCCGAAATCTCGGCGGCGTCGCACGAGCCGAGCCATGACCACCGCCGCAGCGACCACAACCAGGCCCACGGCGAGGGGCGGCAGCAGTTCCCTCACGCCCGAGAACAGTACGCCCCCGGCCGCGCCGGCCCTTCACCGTGATCATGATCGTGATCATGAAGGCGTACGGGACATATAGCCCGCTTTGGCTTCATGATCACGGAAAACGTGGCCTTACGCGTGATCATGAAGGCGTACGGGACCATGTGCGCGATCGGCCTTCACGATCACGGTCATGATCACTGACCGGCCAGCGGGCGCCGGTCCTCAGTCGAAGTCGGTGGGCCTGGCCCTGTCGTGGTGGTGGGCGATGAGGGTGGCCAGCTGCTCTGCTGTCGTACGCGGCGACGAGAGGTTCGGCAGCTCGTCGAGGGCGAAGAACCCGACCGCGCTCGTCTCGCCGTCGAGGCCGGCGCGCGGCTGGGCATCGTCCAGGCGTTCGACGAGGAAGAACAGCTTGTAGATGTGCCACGGACTGTGCGCGTGACCGTTGCGGCGGGAGCCGTCGTAGACCGCGGCCAGCTTCGTGGCGCGTACGGCGAGTCCCGCCTCCTCGCCAAACTCCCGCTCGACGGCCTCGGCCGGAGCGTCCATGGCGTCGGCCCATCCGCCGGGAAGAGTCCATCGGCCGTCACGCGCCTCCTGCACCAGCAATATGCGGTCGCGCTCGATCAGCGCACCCCTGACGTCGACCTTCGGCGTGGCATGGCCGGCCTCGGCGGCGAGCGCGGACCGGAAGCCGGCCGGATCGGAGTCGGCGAGCAGCCCCATGATCTCCGCCGACATGGACTCCATCCGGTGGTAGCGAGCAAGGTCGTAGCGGTCGGTGGCGTAGTGGAGCCCGTTGTGCGCCATCGCGGCCATTTCGATGGCGAGCGCATGCAGGCGCCGACCGGCATCGTCCGGCCTTCCACCGTCCGGCGTACCGCCGTCCGGCTGTCCGGCGCCCCGCCATCCGCCGTCCGGCCTTCCGGCGCCCGGCCTTCCGCCGTCGGAACGGTCGGTAATTTCATCGGACATGTCGCGGGCAGAGGCGCTTTCACCGTCCGGCGTCATGGTGCCAGTGTTTCAGCAGCCCGGCTCGGACCGACCTTCGGCAGCAGCGGCCGTCAGACCTTGCGTACCCGAGTGCGATAACAGGTCGAGATGTACGGCATCACGAGCCCGTCGGGTTGCCGGGCCGTCATGTCATAGAGCTCGCCCACCTGGTGCAGGACCTCCTCGCGCTCCTGAGCCGGAAGGGTCGCGACGTAGGAGCGGGACGCGACGAGGTGGAGCAACCCGTCCCGATCGAGCTTCTGCCACAGCCGGAAGCCGGAGTAGACAGGCGGCGCGAAGAGCCGGCTCCACTCGAGCTTTTCGATCAGCTCCTCGGCTTGCCGGGCCTCGATGCGTTCGGCCGCGGCCAGCAGGCTGGACAGGTGCCGCACCCACGGCACCGACTCGTCGCGGTAGTTCCAGATCAGGCCCAGGGTGCCGCCCGGCCGCAGCACTCGGGCGATCTCGGCCAAGGCGACGTCGGTGTCGAACCAGTGGAACGCCTGCGCGACCACGCAGGCGTCGGCGCAGGAGTCGGCCAGCGGGATCTTCTCAGCCACGCCCTGCAAGGGAACCGCGGCGGGGACGTGGCGGACCAGCCGGGCGAGCATCGGGCCCGACGGCTCGATGGCGATGACACGGTGGCCGTCGGCGGCCAGGGCGGTCGTCATCTTCCCGGTACCGGCGGCGAGTTCGAGGACGGTCGCCGGCTCCGGCTCGTCGGCGTCGGCATACGTGCTGGAGACGTACGACGGCTCCCTCGGCGGCCCGTCGGACAGGTAGCCGTCAGCTCCGTAACCGACCGCGTCCGCAGCGGCGTAGGAGTCGAACACCGAACCTGACAGTGGCGAAGGCTCGTCGTATCGGACCAGGTGGTCGGCAAGCAACCAGCGCACGGCGTCGGGCGGATATCCGGGCCGGCTGCGCTCATACACGTCGGCAACGGATCCGAATGATCGACTCCGCGACCGCTGTACCGACTCGTCCATTGTGCCGCGATGCTACGCGAAATTACGGAGTGTGCGTGGTGACGGCCCGTGCTCGCGTACACCGGCGCGCCGCGCCAGCAGTCCTCCCGCGCGAAACGAGGTCACAGGTGGGTGTCGTCAGCGCTCCTGCGATGCGGTCGTAAGCGGGTGCAGTGGACAGATGCGGTTGGACACAGGTGCAGTGGATACAGATGCGGTGGATACAGATGCGGTGGATACAGATGCGGTGGACACTCGTGCGTCGAGGTGGTGCGCACGTGGTCGGCACACATGCGGACGGCGCTCCCAGGTGGTTGAGAGCGCCGCCGCTTGGCACGTCAGCTCGAGTTACCAGGCGTGCAGCTTCTTCAATGTCGCCCCAGGACCAGCCTGGAACGACCGCCCTTAAGGATGGGCTGGTCGACGCGTGGGTGCTCGAGTGCCGTGCACGTCTCGTGTGATCAGAAGCTTCGCCAGAGCGGTTCTTCTGATCCCGCGGGACATACTGCCTTTCTACGACCTTCGACCGCAGGAGTGAAGAGTCTGGCCAAGATCTTTACCTTTGTGCCGCGGTCTGACGGTGTTCACCTGTGCTCGATGCGAGGGTTGGACGGAGTCGGGCCAGGACGTGCGCAGCCGAAAGATCGGACGCGCGCATCGTGGTCGGGGTCGAACGTCCTCGGCGTACCGCCCACAACAACGCGACCGCGGCACCCGCTCCGAGGGCGGCGGTGAGGAATGGTCGGTTCATGCCGAGCCGACGTTGACGCTTCGGAACAGTGACGGGTCGACTGAACCGGAGCACCGGCCAGCCTCGTTCTGCAGCCGTTCGGCGCAGGGCCCGGTCGGGGTTGACGGCATAGGGATGGCCGACCGCCTCCAGGAGCGGGAGGTCGGTGATCGAGTCCGAGTACGCGTAACAACGGCTCAGGTCGTAATGCTGTGAGCGCGCCAGATCGGAAATTGCCGAGGCCTTGTTCTGACCGTACGAATAGAAATCCATCTGTCCGGTGAAATGTCCGGCCTCGACCACCATGCGGGTGGCGATCACCCGGTCCGCGCCGAGCATTTCTCCGATCGGTTCGACGACTTCCTGTCCGGAGGTGGAGACGATGACAATCTCGCGTCCCGCCGACTTGTGCTCGTCGATGAGGCGGACGGCCTCTGCATATACCAGTGGTTCGACGACGTGGTGCAACGCTTCGGCAACGATGTCCTTGACGAGTTGCACGTTCCACCCGGTGACGAGCCTCGACAGTTGGGCGCGCAACTTCTCCATCTGTTCGTGGTCGGCGCCGCCCAGCAGATAGACGAACTGTGCGTAGGCCGAACGCACCACGGTACGCCGATTGATCAGACCGCCTTGGTAGAAAGGCCGGCTGAAGGCCAGCGTGCTCGACCTGGCGAGGATCGTCTTGTCCAGGTCGAAGAACGCCGCTGTCGGCTCGGTGGGAGCGGACACGTCGGATGCCCTGGACTTTGGTAGGACATCGGATGGCCGCGGGTCGCGGCGTGGCGAGTCGGGAGTGTCGATCCGGTCGCTAGTCATCTCTGCCGAGCCTAGGCCCTCGGGCCGTCCTTCGGTTGCGGTTGTTCGGACATTCTTGGTCAACCCGTCCCATCCGACCCGTCCCGAAGAGCATGCGGCCGACTCCTTTAGATGGAAGGATTGGCGAACCGCACAGTTGTGGTCCACACTGGATCGTGCCCGTGTGAGTTTTGACTGCTCGTGACTCGGGAACGTGATTTTTAGGCGGCCATCGTAGTCGTTGTGCCGGCCCGCTCACCTAGTGAGTAGCGGCCAGGGACAGCCCCCGCTCTCCCCCCCGGCGGGGGCTGTCGCCTTTCTCCTTCCTGCCCACGACCTCCGCCTGCCAACCTCGCGCCACGCGGTCCGCGTGGGTCGGCCGGCGAGTCGCCTGTCGACTGTGTTCTGGCGAGTCCCTTGTCGAGTTGGCCGGCAAGTCCGTTGTGCACCGAACTTGTCCACATCCTTTGAATCGGCGCGGTTGTCCACAGGCCGGGTCCGACACCGCATGCCATGGGCGCGATTCGTCCATCTTGGACGGCAGCCCGCTGTGCGCCGCATGGTCGGTGGGCTCTGGAAACCCTTTGTGCTCTGGAAGGTGGCCGATGCCTGCTGCGCCCAATGACCGCTGTCCGTTGGTGATCTCTGCGGACGAGAACCTGCTGGACGACCTGATCCGCCTGGCCGCCGTGACTGGTGTCGTCCTCGACGTAGCCCCTGATGCCGGGGCAGGGCTTCGCAGGTGGGTGTCGGCACCACTGGTGCTCGTCGGCGCCGACGTCGTGAGCACGATCGCCGCGAGCCCACCGCCACGACGGCCCGACCTCGCCGTCGTCGGTCGCGGTATCGATGCCACAGCGCTCTGGGAGAGTGCGCTGGCGATCGGGGCGGAGCAGGTGCTCAGCATTCCTGACGACGAACATCGCGTCGTGGCCAGGATCTCGGCAGGCACCGACGCGGCCACGCCACGAGCGGTCACGATCGGGGTGGTCGGCGGGCGGGGAGGGGCAGGTGCGTCCACACTCGCTGCGGCGCTTGCCGTGACGGCGACCCGACGACGTTGCTCGGCGTTCCTCGTCGATGCAGACCCACTCGGTGGCGGGGTCGAACTCGTGCTGGGCATGGAGGACAGGGTGGGCATGCGGTGGCCCGACCTCTCAGCAACTGCCGGCCGGGTGAGCCCGGTTGCGCTGCGTTCCGCGTTGCCAGCTGCGGGCGGACTCGTCGTGCTGTCGTGGGATCGCGGCGACCTGCTCACGATTCCAGCAGCGGCGATGGGTTCGGTCCTCAAGGCCGCGCAGCGTTCGGCCGATGTCGTGGTCGTCGACCTGCCGCGCCACCACGACCAGGCTACGAAGGAGGCTCTGTCGCGGTGTACGACAGTGCTTCTGGTCGTGCCCGCCGAGGTCCGGGCCGTGGGGTCGGGTTCGCGGGTCGCGCGTCTCGTCGCCGGCGCAATCCCCGACGTTCGGGTGGTTGTCCGCGGCCCGGCACCGGCGGGCCTCGACGGGCGTACGGTCGCTGCCGCGCTCGACCTTCCGCTGGCCGGTGAACTGGCCGTCGAGCCACGGCTGGGGGCGATGCTCGAGCAGGGCAAGCCACCAGCCGGACGCGGGAAGGGGCCGCTGGCAACCCTCTGCCGTTCCTTGCTCGCCGACCTCGGTGTGACGCCCGCCGGCGACGGAGTGGCGGCGTGAGTGGCCCGGCTGTCGATGTGGCCGTGCTCGACCAGGTACGCAACACGCTGGCCGCGGAGGCCGTCGAGCCGACGCCGGCAAGGGTCGCGAGAGCGTTGCGGGACGCCGGTCGGTTGCTCGGCGACGACGCGGTGCTGGAGATCGCCGAGACGCTGCGTCGGGAGATCGTGGGAGTCGGGCCGCTCGAGCCGCTGCTGGCCGAGCCAGGTGTGACCGACGTCCTCGTCAACGGCCCCGACCAGGTGTGGGTCGACCGCGGGGGTGGCCTCGAACCTGCTGGTGTGCGGTTCGACGACGACACAGCCGTACGCCGACTTGCCCAGCGGCTCGCGATCGCGGCCGGCCGGCGGTTGGACGACGCGACGCCGTTCGTCGACGCGAGGTTGGCCGATGGTGTCCGGGTCCACGCCATCCTTGCTCCGGTGGCGGTCGCCGGTACGTGCGTGTCCCTGCGGATTCCGCGACAGCGCGCGTTCACGATGGCCGAGCTCGTCGCCGATGGTTCTGTGCCTGTAAAAGGAGCCGATCTGCTCCGCGGCATCGTCGCGACGAGGCTGGCGTTCCTGGTCTCCGGCGGCACCGGCGTCGGCAAGACGACCCTGCTGGCCGCGCTGCTCTCGTTGGTGCCCGCGTATGAACGTCTGGTCCTGGTCGAGGAGGCCGGCGAGCTCATGCCCGCGCACCCACACGTGGTGAAGCTCGAGGCTCGCCCGCCCAACATCGAAGGGGCCGGCGAGATCACCGTTCGGACGCTTGTCCGCCAGGCTCTGCGGATGCGACCCGATCGGCTGGTCGTGGGCGAGGTGCGCGGCGCCGAAATCGTTGACCTGCTGGCGGCGCTCAACACCGGACACGAGGGAGGCTGCGGCACCCTCCATGCCAACTCCGCACGGGAGGTGCCCGCCCGGGTGGAGGCGCTCGGAGTCGCGGCAGGTCTCGGGCGAGCCGCAGTGCACAGCCAGCTGGGCGCCGCGGTCGACGCTGTGCTCCATCTGGTCCGCGGTCGCGATGGGCGGCGCCGGATCGCCGAGATCTCTGTACTCGAACGTGGTGCCGACGGACTCGTCCACGCACTCCCGGCATTCGGTTTCGATCCCGACGGCGGGGTGGCGGAGGGTCCAGGTCACACAAGATTGCGTAGCTTGCTGAGACGCGCCACCCCGTTCGAGGACGTTGGCCGGTGAGCACGCTCCTCGCGATCTGCCTGGTGGCGGCAGGGTTCGCCCTGGCCGTGCCGGCCCGGCCGGATCGACTGCTGGCGCGTCGGGTCCGGCTGGGCGGGCGTCGTAGCTGGGTCGTGGGAGTGCGGGACCTCGCAGCGCAGGGAGCTACCCGGGCCAAGGACCTGTGGGTGGGGCGCCGAGGCGCAGAACGTCGCAGGGCCGCCGTCCGCGAGGCCTGCGACGTGGTGGTGGCGGAATTGCGCGCGGGCCACAGCCCAGGTCACGCACTGGAGGCGGCGGGAGCCGTCCTGCCCGAGCTGATGCAGGTGGCAACCACCGGCCGGATGGGTGGCGACGTCCCGGCGGCGCTGCGCGCGGTGCAGCGGTCCGGGGAGGAGTCGCTCGGTCGGTTGGCCGTCGCCTGGTCGGTGGCGGCTACGAGTGGCGCCGGACTGGCCGGAGTTCTCGACCGCATCGCAGGCGGACTTCGGGAGGAGGAGGCCCTTCGCAACGAGGTCGCCGCCCAGCTCGCGGCTCCGAGGGCTAGCGCGCGGGTCCTGGCCGTTCTGCCGCTCCTTGGACTCGCCCTCGGGACCGGAGTCGGCGCGGATCCGGTCGGATTCCTTCTCGGCTCTCCGTATGGCTGGCTGTGTCTGGTCGCTGCTGCCGTTCTCACCGCCGCCGGACTGGCCTGGGTCGAGCGGCTGGCTCGCGCGGCTGAGAACTCGCCGTGACCGCGCTGGTGGCGGTGCTCGCCGGGCTCGCCGTTCTGGTGTGGCGCGCCCCACCGACCGCGCGGGTCCGACTGGCCCGGCTTCGTCAGGAGGTGGACGGGCCGGGGCCGACACTGCCTGGCCGCCGGGGCCCTCCGTCCGCCTCGCCGGAGGGGTCCGGGACATCCGGGGCGGCCGGGCAGTCCGCCGTGGCTGGGACTCGTCGGCGCCGGATGGTCGCGGCTGCACTGGCGGGCTGCTCGGCGGGGTTCCTCGTCGGCGGCGCTGTAGGCGTCGGACTCGCGTTCGTTGTTGCGGTAGGAGTCGACCGCTACCTCGGGCGGCTCGAGCCCCGAGCTGTCAGGTTGCGGCGTACGCGCGTGCTCGTCGATCTCCCGTTGGCGGCAGATCTGCTGTCCGCGTGCCTTCGTGCCGGCCTGTCCCCGGTGCTCGCGGTGGAAGCCGTCGCCGCCGGGCTGACCGGGCCACTGGCCGAGGAGTTCGCCCACGTAGCGACGGCATTCCGGCTGGGTGCAGACGCACCTGCAGCGTGGTCGCGCTTCCTGCGGGAGGCCGACCTTGCGCCGTTCGGCCGGGCGATGGTCCGCGTCTGGGACACCGGGTCGCCACTGGCCGACGCCCTCGATCGCCTCGCCGACGACGCCCGCCGGCGGCGCCGGAACGAGGCCGACCGACGGGCACGGGCCGTTGGCGTCAAGGCGGCGGCGCCGCTCGGGTTGTGTTTCCTGCCGGCGTTCATCCTCGTCGGCGTCGTACCGCTGGTCGCGGGCGCGGTGGGCGGGTTGCTGCCATGAATGGTGCCCTGACTCGCCGCGCGACCGGGGCCGTGAGCGGCGGGGCGTGGCCGGCGCCGAAGTTGTCCACAACCCGTCGGTCGGGGCACTTATCCCCAGCTGGCCACCGACGCCAGCGGGCGCAACCGGCCCAGGCGCATCGTCGAAGTCCGCTCCAGCTCGGGGCGTCCGCGCCGGCCGGAAGCCGGACCACGGAAGAGGTACGCATGCGCAGACTGCGAGGCGCGATCGGTCGGGACGAGCGAGGCATGACCACGGCGGAATACGCCATCGGCACGGTTGCCGCGGCAAGCTTCGCCGGCCTGCTGATCAAGCTGCTGACCAGTGAAGAGGTACAGGAGCTGCTGATGAAGATCGTCACTGCCGCGCTCCGCCTGGCGAGCTGACGACACGCAGGTGACTGGTCGGCTGGGTGACCAGGGTCGAGCTGGTCAGCCGCGTGGCCTTGTCGAGCAGCCCGGTCGCGATCGCCCGGCCGGCCGGTCATCTGCCCATGCAACCTCGCGACCGAGCGGCAGGCCCGCCACCCGGTCGAGCACACGAGCCAGATCGAACGGGAGGAAGGTCAGTGACCAGCGGAACCGCAGCGGGGGCGGGTGCCACCGCCGGCATACGAGGCGACCGGCAGCGCGGCATGGTGACGGTCGAGACCGCGCTCGCTCTCCTCGCGCTCGTCTTCGTGGCGGCCGGCATGACATGGGTCGTGTCCGTCGTCGCTCTGCACGCGCGCTGCGTCGATGCCGCGCGCGACACGGCACGCGCAGTCGCGCGAGGCGAGTCGGTGGCCGCCAGCCGGGCGGAAGGCCTTCGGAGTGTTCCGGCCGGAACGGCGATCGTCACCCACATACGCAACGGTCTCGCGACGGTGGACGTCCACGTCGACGCGCGGCCTTCGTGGCCGGTCCTGTCGCGGCTGCCTCCGATCCGCGTCAGTGCTCGCGCTGTCGTCGCGCTCGAACCAGGGGTGTCATGAGCCCAACCCACCGAGCCTCAGGTACGCAGACTTCCCGCAACCGCGAGTCCGGCAGCGGCACCATCTGGGTATTGGCGATGGCGTTGATACTCGTCATGTCTGGCGTCGTCGCGGCTACGGTCGCGTCGGTTGCTGGGGCTGGACGGCGAGCTGACACGGCCGCAGACCTCGCCGCGCTCTCCGCGGCCGCCCGGCTGCCGGGACCATCGGGATCCGCCTGCCTGGTGGCGCTGCGGGTGGTGCATGCCCACCGTGCGCAGCTGGCGGCCTGTTCGGTGACGGGTGAGCAGGTACAGGTGGCGGTCGAGGTCAACGTCGCGGGACTCGGCGGTCTCTTCGTCGTCCGGTCACGGGCGCGGGCTGGGCCGGGGGCCTACGCCCCTGCTCCTGCGCCGGTGATCCCTGACAGTGTGCGCAGCGAAGGCTCTGACATCATGAAACGGCTTTCGACCGAGGACGATGGCCGGTCCGGATCACGACCTGTCCGGATCGTTGCGTGTCGGCTGAACACGTCCTGTGTGGTGGCAGACGGGCAAAGCCGCGGCTGGCTCTTCGATGTCAAGCGTGTCGCGATTCGCGCTGAGGAGCCGATTGCCGTGCGCAGTGAGCAATCGTCCCATAGCATCGCGCTGTCGCCAGGCACGTGAAACTAGGCGCGAAGTGCTGGAGGAGTTTGTGGATCTTTGCCTCTCCCATCACCCCGCAGATGACCACATGGTGGTCGAGGTCGGCGGGGAAATCGACGTGTACACCGCGCCCAGGCTCCGCGAGAAGATTGTCGAGCTCGTCAACGCCGGCCACTACCACCTTGTCGTCGACATGGAAGGCGTCGACTTTCTCGACTCGACCGGGCTGGGCGTTCTTGTCGGTGGGCTGAAACGCGTCCGCGGCCACGACGGTTCGCTCCGCATCGTGTGTACGCAGGAGAGGCTCCTCAAGATCTTCCGTATCACGGGGCTCACCAAGGTCTTCCCGATCCACGACTCCATCGACGAGGCCGTCGCCGAGCCCGTCTGAGCGCTTTCGTCGGCGGGCGCGGTTGGCTACCGTCTGCAGGCATGACGGAGGTGCCGTACGGCTCCCTCAGCCCCAGCAGCTACCAGGTGCACATCCGCGCCGATGCCGATGCGCTGATCAGCGCCGTGCGGGCGTCCGAGCACGACGCCCGCGTACCCAGCTGCCCGGAGTGGACGGTCCGCGACCTGGTCGACCATCTCGGCGTAGTCCACCAGTGGGCTAGCTTGATCGTCTCCAGCGGTACTGGGGAGCGCCCCGGGCGGGATCGCCTGAGTGGCGTGGGCGAGGGCGACGACCTGACCCGGTGGTACGACGAGCGGGTGAGCGACTTGCTGGCCACGCTCGCCGGGACCGATCCGGAGAAGCACTGCTGGACGCACCAGGAGGGACGTCGAGTCGCTGCCTACTGGTCTCGTCGCCAGGCCCACGAGGTCGCCGTCCACCGGGCCGACGCGCAACTGGCAGCCGGCCTCGAGCCGGGGTTCGACGCCGAGCTTGCCGTCGACGGGATCGGCGAGGTGCTCGACGTATGGATGCCCGCCGTCGCCTCATACCTCGAGAGCCCGCCTGACGTCCGTGCGAGGTTGCTGATCGCATGCACCGACCGGCCCGAACAGTGGGTTCTCACCCCGAACGGTGATGGCCTACCGCAGATCACGGGGCCCGGTCCGCCCACCGCGGCAGTCGATGGCGGGGCGGTCGATGCGGTCGACGCAGCCGAGGCGCCCGAGGCGGCCCCCGCTGACGGGTCGGCTGGGAGTTCGGTCGCACGTACGCAGGAAGAGTCCGGGTCAGCAGCCGCCGTCCTCCGAGGTACGGCGGCCGACCTCGTCCTCGTGTTGTGGCGCCGCCTCGACCCCGGTCGCCTGGTCGTCGAGGGCGACTCCACCGTGGCGGCAGGGTTCCTCGCGTCACCGCTCACGCCGTGACGAGCGCCTGGCCCGCGTTGGGTTGAGTGGCTGGGTCATGCCGGAGTTGAGTGGGTGGGTCAGGCCGAGTTGAGAGGCCCGGGCCCCGCCAGGGGTTGAGTGGCGGGGCCATGCCGAGATGAGTGGATCGACACGGTCCAGCTACCTCGACCCCATGCGGCCCTGCCGACGGCCGTCCGTACCAGTTCGTCCGCGTCTGTGCAGCCTGCTCCAACCCTCCCGGCCAGGCACGACGTCGTCACCGGGCGTTCGCCCGCAAGACACGCTGGGACGGGGGCCGCATGGTCGTACTGCACCGCTGGCGCGCTAGACTCCGGCCCCGCCCGGAGATGCAATCCTCCGGCGCCAGCTGTCCATGCACCGAAGGCGATGCTGACCGGTGCTGAGGCGGGATGCGGATGGAACCCGGACGTGCCCGGGGCCCACATTCGCGCCCAGCTGCCGCGGCACGCGCATAGGCCGAATCTACGCGCGAATCCCTGCGCAGCCGGGTCGGAGACGGTCGCCCGGATCCGACAGGTCCCGTCCGCACCGCCTGCGTGTTGTTGGGTGCTCACGAGGGGACCGCCAGAGGGTCCCTGCCAAGGAGGACGAATGTCCACGTTCCTACTCGCCGCCGAGGGGGACATCGTTTCGCTCACCGGGGGCAATCTCGGCTACGTCGTCGCCGTTGCCGGCATCGGCGTCGTCGCGCTCGTCATGGGCGCGGTGTTCCGGCGCGAGGTCCTGGCCGCAGGCGACGGTACGGCGAAGATGCAGGAGATCGCCCAGGCCGTCCAGGAGGGCGCCTCGGCATACCTCAACCGGCAGTTCCGAACTCTCGCCGGATTTGCCGTCCTGGTGTTCTTCCTCCTGTTCCTGCTGCCGGCCGACTGGGACATCCGGATCGGGCGGTCGATCTTCTTCCTCGTCGGTGCCGGGTTCTCGGCGCTGATCGGCTACTTCGGCATGTGGCTCGCGGTCCGTGCCAACGTTCGGATGGCGGCGGCAGCTGCCGACCACGGCCGCGACTCGGCGATGCGGATCGCGTTCCGCACCGGCGGCACCGTCGGTATGGCGACCGTCGGCCTCGGCCTGATCGGCGCCGCGGTGGTCGTCCTCCTCTACCGCAGCGACGCTCCCAGCGTGCTCGAGGGATTTGGCTTCGGAGCCGCTCTCCTCGCGATGTTCATGCGTGTCGGTGGAGGCATCTTCACCAAGGCCGCCGACGTCGGCGCCGACCTGGTGGGCAAGGTCGAGCAGAACATTCCTGAAGACGACCCGCGCAATGCCGCGACCATCGCCGACAACGTGGGCGACAACGTGGGTGACTGCGCCGGCATGGCCGCCGACCTGTTCGAGTCGTACGCCGTCATGCTGGTCGCCGCGCTGATCCTCGGCAAGGCCGCGTTCGGGTCGGAGGGCCTGGTCTATCCGTTGATCGTCCCGGCCATCGGTGCTCTCACCGCGGTGCTGGGCGTCTACGTCACCCGCCCGCGTCCGGGCGAGAACGGCCTGCGCACCATCAACCGCAGCTTCTACATCTCGGCCGCCATCTCCGGCGTCCTGTGCGTGATCGCCGCGTTCCTGTACCTCCCGTCGACCTTCGGCGACCTGTCCGGTGTGTCCACCCAGATCGCCCGGCTGGACGGCAGCCCCGAACTCATCGCCTCCGGCGCGGTGGTCCTCGGCATCGTGCTCGCCGGCGTGATCCTCACCCTGACCGGTTACTTCACCGGCACCGAGCACCGCCCGGTCCGGGATGTCGGCAAGACGTCGCTGACTGGTGCGGCGACGGTGATCCTGTCCGGCTTCGCTCTTGGCCTCGAGTCGGCGGTCTACACGGCGCTGGTGATCGGTGGTGCGGTCTACGCGGCGTTCCTGCTGGGCGGCGGGTCGGTCATCGTTTCGCTGTTCGCGATCGCACTCGCCGGCTGCGGCCTGCTGACGACGGTCGGCGTCATCGTCGCGATGGACACCTTCGGCCCGGTGAGCGACAACGCCCAGGGCATCGCCGAGATGTCGGGCGATGTCGACGCCGAGGGTGCCCAGATCCTGACCGAGCTGGATGCGGTCGGCAACACCACCAAGGCGATCACCAAGGGCATCGCGATCTCCACGGCGGTGCTTGCGGCGACGGCGCTGTTCGGCTCGTACAACGACGCGGTGAGCACGGCGGTGCGAGAGGCGGGCATCCAGCTGGGTGGCCTCACGACGGCCTTCCTGTCGGAGGTCTCCGCGCCCAACGTGCTCGTCGGCATCATCCTGGGTGCCGCCGTGGTCTTCCTGTTCTCCGGCCTTGCGGTCAGCGCGGTTGGCCGGGCCGCCGGTGCCGTCGTCTACGAGGTCCGCCGCCAGTTCCGGGAGATCCCCGGGATCATGGAGGGGACGGGGCGCCCCGAGTACGGCCGGGTCGTCGACATCTGCACCAAGGACTCCCTGGGAGAGCTCGCGACGCCAGGACTTCTCGCGGCCATGGCGCCGATCGCGGTCGGCTTCGGTCTCGGTGTCGGTCCGCTCGCGGGCTACCTCGCTGGTGCGATCGCCACCGGCACGTTGATGGCGATCCTGCTCGCCAACTCCGGTGGGTCCTGGGACAACGCCAAGAAGCTGGTCGAAGACGGCAACCACGGCGGCAAGGGTTCGGACGCCCACGAGGCGACCATCATCGGCGACACCGTGGGTGACCCGTTCAAGGACACGGCCGGTCCGGCGATCAACCCCCTTATCAAGGTGATGAACCTTGTCTCGGTGCTGATCGCGCCGGCTGTGGTCCAGCTCTCGGTGGGACCGGACGCCAATACTCCGCTCCGAGTCGGCATCGCTGTCCTCGCCGTGCTCGTCGTCGTGGCCGCGGTCACGGTGTCGAGGCGGCGCCCGATCGCGATCAGTGCCGACGAGGGCGACAAGGAGCCGGCGAAGGTCGCCTGACCATCTGCTCGTCGCGGGCGCGGGCGGGGACATCCCGCCCGCCACCGCGGCAGCACCAGACCCGACCTCGACGGTGGTGAAGGACGCTGTTCGACCTGCCGGCCACGGATGCCGCTCGGCTCCGGGGCCACCTGCGTTCGGTTGGCTACACCGTCGAGGGGGTGCACGAGAGGCTCGGCCCGCTCGCGCATGCCGCACTCCATCGCAACGAGACCACTCCGGGCCTTCGGGAGACCGCGGACAGCTCACCGCTGGCCACACTCATCCGGCTCTGGTTGCTGCAGACGCCGGTACCGCGCGGCCAGGCGGCCAAAGCGCTCCCTGACCTTCTCGACCCGCTCCTCGCGGCTGGCATCCTCCATGCGTACGGCGACGAGGTGTGTGCGCTGGTCGACGTCCGTCCGTACGGTGCCACGGGTAGTCCTCGCACCCCGGGCCGGCTCGGCACGATCGCGCAGGAACTCTCCGGCGACCAGGACTGGTGGGTCGTTGCCGACCTCACGCCCGGCCTCAACGGTGCTCGACCGACTGTCACCGCAGAACCACGTCCTCGGGGTCAACAGCGCCGCGACCACGCTTGCCCAGCTGACCGTGCCGCGACGGGTGGGCCGGGTACTCGACCTCGGCACCGGTTGCGGCGTCCAGGCCCTTCACCTGTCCACCTCCGCCGACCACATCGTCGGCACCGACGTCAACCCACGTGCCTTGGCGCTGGCTCGGCTCACGGCCGCGCTCAACGACCTGCCGGTCGTCGGACCAGCCGGCGTCGGCGGGACGCCCGAGGCAGAGCGGTCAAAACGGGCGGGACCCACAGGACCTGCAGAACCCGCGGGACCGGCAACACCACTCCTGGACCTGCGGCGCGGCAGCCTGTTCGAGCCGGTCGACGGCGAGACCTTCGACCTGGTGGTCTCGAACCCCCCGTTCGTCATCTCGCCCCGCGGCGAGCTTGCCTACCGCGACAGCGGCCTGGCCGGCGACGAGGTGTGCCGCCGGATCGTGGTGGAAGCACCTCGACACCTCGCCCCGGGCGCGGTCTGCCAGCTCTTGGCCAACTGGCTGCACGTCCGTGGCGAGGACTGGCGGGACCGGCTGGGCAGCTGGCTGGTGCGGACCGGCTGTGATGCCTGGATCGTGCAGCGGGAGGTGTCGGACCCGGCGGAGTACGTCGAGCAGTGGCTGCAGGACGCGGGCCGGCATGGTGCGCCCGACTACCAGGAACGCTACGACGAGTGGCTCGGCTGGTTCGAGGCGCAGAACGTCGAGGCGATCGGGTACGGCTGGATCACGCTCCGCCGCCGCGATGCAGACGCGTCCGGACCGCCGCGTACCCGGGTGGAGGAGTGGGCCGGACCCGTCGTACAGCCGCTCGGCCCGGAGGTGGAGCGGTGGCTCGATGCGATCGACCAGCTTCGGGCGTACGACGACGGAGCTTTGCTCGCCGCCTGCCTGGAAGTCTCGGCGCACCTCGACCAGGAACAGATCGGTCGCCCCGGCGCCGCCGACCCCGAACACATCGTCCTCCGGCAGCGATCCGGGCTCTGCCGGTCGATGCTGGTCGACACGGCCGAGGCCGGTCTGGTCGGAGCGTGCGACGGGACGCTCACCCTCGAGCAGATCGTCAGCGCGCTCGGGAGCTTGCTGGACGAAGACGTGAAGCAGCTGCGTGACCGGCTGCTGCCGCGGGTGCGTACGTTCGTCGAGGAGGGCTACCTTTCGCTTCCGGTTCGGGTGAGCTAGACAGCAGGAGTGCGTCGCCGCGAGTTCTGTTCGGCCGGGCTGCTGGCTGGCGGGCTGTTGGGGTCCGGGCTGGCAGGGATCGGCCTGGCCGGGTGCCGCGACGACCCGGCCGGTCAGTCGCCGCCGTCTCCCCGGGTGGGTCGTACGCCGACTCCATCCCCAACCCCGTCCTCGCCGCCGGCCTCGGCCTCGGCGTCCACGCCCGCCACACCGAGCGGCACACCGTCGCCGACCCGCACCACCGGCGCGGTACCGGGCGGCCCGGGCAGGTTCGATGCCGACGCCGCGCTCGCCGTCGTACGTCACCTGGCCGGCGAGATCGGGCCGCGGGAGGCGACATCGGCCGCCTACCGCCGGGCCGCGCGCTACGTCGAGGCGAAGCTGCGGGCGTCCGGCTACCGGGTGGCGCGCCAACAGGTCCGCGTCCCTGCCGGCAACTCGTGGGGCGTCCGGGTGCCCGCAGGTCGGACCGCCAACGTCGTCGCGACCCTCCCGGGCTTCGACCCGCGGGCCCCGCACCTGGTCGTCGGCGCCCATCTCGACACCGTGCCGCAGGCCCCCGGTGCCGAGGACAACGCCTCCGGTGTCGCCGTTCTCCTCGAAGTTGCCCGCCTGCACGCGCTGGCGGCCGCGCGCGGCGGGACCGGGAGCCGACTGCCGGTCGTGTACGTCGCGTTCGGCGCGGAGGAACCCCGCGGCGATGGCGATGCGTGGCACCACTACGGCTCGCGGCACTACGTCGCCGAGTTGACGACCACGGAACGCCGGGCGGTTCGCGGCATGGTCTCGCTGGACCGGGTGGGCGTGGGACCGGCAGTCCGGATCCGTACCGGCGGCCGCGCCCCTGACTCGGTGGCAGACGCACTCGAGGCTCTCGCCCGACGACGTGAGATCCCGGTGTCCCGGGGCATCAACCAGGCCAGCGACCACTGGTCGTTCGAGAAGGTCGGGCTCGCGGCGGCACGGATCGGTGGCAACCCGTACGCGGCCTACCACAGCGCAGCCGACCAGCCCTCGGTCGTTACCCGAGCCGCGCTCGACCAGACCGGCCGGCTGCTTCGGGCGTGGCTGCGCGAGGGCTGACTCGTGCACTCCCGCTGTGGTCGCCGCAACGCTAGGACCGGGACGTTTCGGCGATTCCCGAACTGTGCCGGTCGTAGGCTCTCGACATGCCCACCGACTTCGCGGCCGTGGCCCGCCTGCTGGCCAACCAGTCCCGGTCCCGCGTGGTGGACGCCTTGACGGAGGGCCGCCCGCTGGCTGCCGGCGAGCTGGCGCGGTTGGCGGGCGTACGACCGTCGACGATCAGCGAACACCTGTCCGCGCTGGTCGACGGGGGCCTGCTCACCGTGGTCGACGCGGGCCGGCACCGTTACTACGAGTTGGCCGGACCGCGGGTGGCCGAGGCCCTGGAAGCACTGTCGATGATCTGTCCCACGATGCCGGTGCGGTCGCTGCGGCAGGCCTCCGGCGCCCGGGCGCTCCGACGGGCCCGCACCTGTTATGACCACCTGGCGGGCGCACTCGGTGTCGCCTTGCTGGACGCCATGTTGGAGAGCGGGTGGCTCGGGCCCGACTACGACGAACGCGGTCCGAGCTTCACCGTGAGTCCCGCCGGCGCCGATCAACTCGGCCGGCTCGGAGTCGACGTCGAGGCGTGCCGCCGGAGCCGCCGGCAGTTCGCCCGGCCGTGCCTCGACTGGACGCAGCGCCGCATGCATGTCGCGGGGGCGCTGGGGGCCGGGATTCGCACGGCCCTGGATGAGCAGGGCTGGATACGCGCTGTCGACACCGGTCGCGGTCTGTCGATCACGCCGGCCGGGGTCGCGGGCCTGCGGGGGAGCCTCGGCATGGACGTCGGCACGCTGTAGTGGGCGCCGGCGCGACGCTCCAAGCCGGTGAACAGTCCGGGGAGTCCGGGTCATTTCTTGTGATCAGTCCCGGTACGGCGCCCTGTCGGGCAGCCGCAGGTCGGCGAGGATGCCGTCCGCGCGATCCCCGTACACCCAGCGAGGCGCGAAGTCGGAGCCGATGACGTACGGCACGAACCGCGCCGACGCCAGCCGGTCCCCGACGAACCGCAACTCCAGCACCACGCCTTCACGCACCTCAGGCTCCCAGTCCATGTCGAAGACGAAGTTGCCGAGCGAGTGCACCAGCGGCCGGCCCTGGTAGGTCTCCGCGCTCTGGACCCAGTGCGGGTGCCCGCCCACCACCGCGTCCGCACCCGCGTCGATCAGGGCCCGCCCGACGGTGCGTTGGTCGGCGACCGGGCGATGGGTGTACTGGTCGCCCCAGTGCGGAAGCACGATCACCACGTCGACCTGGCCGGCCAGTTTGCGTACTGCCGACGTGGCGTACGCAAGGTCGTCCCGGTCGAGGGGCCCGGTACGCGGCTGCATCGACACGCTCGCCCCACCGGGGGAGTCCCAACCGGCGCGCCGGGTCTCGCCGATCGCGTTGAACGCCAGGAACCCGAACCGGATCCCGTGCCGGGGCACGACCGCCGGCCGCCAGGCCTCCCACCGGTCTGCCCCCGCACCGACCGGGACCTGGCCACCGGCGCGCAGGAGCCGCACGGTCTCGACCAGCGAACGGGATCCGTAGTCGCCGGTGTGGTTGTTGGCGAGGCTGAGGACGTCGAAGCCCGCGAGGCGAAGGCCGGACCTCACCCGCGGATCGGCTCCGAACGAGTCACCGCCCTGCATGGGTGGCCCGAGTTCGGAGAGGGTGCTCTCCAGGTTGCCGACGGTGATGTCGGCGGACGCGAGTCGGCGTGCGGTCGGCCGGAGGGCGTCGGCGTAGTCGCCGGTGCGGGCGAGCCGATCGCCCACCCGGCGCCCGAGCATCACGTCGCCCGCTACCGTGACCGTGACCACGGGCGGCGTCCGCGCGCTGGGCGTATCGTCGGACCGTCCGGTCGGTGACTGGCTCGCCGACGGCTGGGCCGACACGTTGGCCGGTCGGGGACTGGCGCGCAGCTGTCGAGGGCGTACCCGAAGGCGCGGTCGACGACGGTGTGGAGGCACTCGAGCGAGGACCGGGACCGGTCTGTCCCGACATGTCGGCGCAGGCCACCGCAACTACCGCACATAGCATGCTCATCCCGCTCAGCAGCGCGGCGGGCGTGCGGAATCGAGCGGTCCGACGTACCCTCACCTTTCGCATAGTAGGTCGGAAGCACCCGGGTCCGTCTCGACCAGACGACCAGACGTGTACGAGTCGCCACTGTGGGGTAGCCCCGGATTCGTCGCGGGACGGTCGTTCGGCGACAACTGCGGATATACGGCCTGCAACGAATGAGGCACCCGCGGAACGATCCGGTCCGCCGTACGGTTACGGTCTAGCGGGCCGGCCGACCGGCCGAGTCCGCCCGGCGCGACTGTGGTGGGCGGGGATCGGCGGTGGCCTCCCACAGCAGCTGACCACGAGAGACATAAAGAGAAGGACATAAAGAGAGGTACGACGTGCCCGCCAAGAAGACATCCGCGCCGAGCGAGGACGGTCACCGGCTCGTCATCGTCGAGTCGCCTGCCAAGGCGAAGACGATTGCGGGCTACCTCGGGCAGGGCTACGTCGTGGAGTCGAGTGTCGGGCACATCCGCGACCTCCCGGGCGGTGCGTCGGAGGTCCCGGCGAAGTACAAGGGCGAGTCGTGGGCCCGGCTCGGCGTCAACGTCGATGAGGGATTCGTCCCGTTGTATGTCGTCCCCCGCGACAAGAAGCCCACCTTGAAGCGGCTCAAGGACCTCATGTCCGACGCCGGCGCGGTCTACCTCGCGACAGACGAGGACCGCGAGGGCGAGGCCATCGCCTGGCACCTGCTCGACGAGCTGAAGCCGAAGGTGCCCGTCCACCGCATGGTGTTCCACGAGATCACGCCCGAGGCCATCAGCGCGGCCGTCGACAACCCGCGGGCAATCAACGACAACCTCGTCGACGCACAGGAGACCCGCCGCATCCTCGACCGGCTGTACGGCTACGAGGTCTCGCCGGTCCTGTGGAAGAAGGTCATGCCGCGGCTGTCGGCCGGCCGGGTGCAGAGTGTCGCGACCCGGCTGGTGGTCGACCGCGAGCGGGAACGGATCGCGTTCCGGGCCGCCGGCTACTGGGACATCGTCGCCGACCTCGACGCAGGTGAGACCAAAGACCCAAGAGCCCTCGCCGTACGCCTGACCACGGTCGATGGGCGCCGGGTCGCACAGGGGCGCGACTTCAGCTCCGACGGCGGGTTGAAGGACTCGGCCCGCGAGACGGTCGTACATCTGGACGAGGCGCGCTCCACCGCCCTTGCCGCCGGGCTCCGCCAGTCGACGTTCACCGTCCGCGGTGTCGAGTCCAAGCCCTACACCCGCAAGCCGTACGCGCCTTTCCGCACCACCACGCTGCAGCAGGAGGCGGCGCGCAAGCTCGGCTACGGTGCTGCCCGCACCATGCAGGTGGCCCAGCGGTTGTACGAGAACGGCTACATCACCTACATGCGTACCGACTCCGTCACGTTGTCGGAGACCGCGGTCAGCGCGGCACGTGCGCAGGTGCGGCAGTTGTTCGGCGCCGACTACCTGCCCGACTCCCCGCGGGTCTACAAGAGCAAGGTCAAGAACGCCCAGGAGGCGCACGAGGCGATCCGGCCGTCCGGCGACCGGTTCCGTACGCCGGCGGAGACGGGCCTGCGTGGTGACGAGTTCCGGCTGTACGAACTGATCTGGATGCGCACGGTCGCCTCGCAGATGCGCGACGCCGAGGGACGCAGTGTCACCATCCGCGTCGGTGCCCGGGCCGCGTCCGGCGAAGACACCGAGTTCAGCGCGTCGGGCAAGGTCATCACGTTCCACGGCTTCCTGAAGGCCTACGTAGAAGGCGTCGACGAGCCCACCACCGAGACCGACTCCGCCGAACGCCGGCTGCCCAACGTCGTCGAGGGCGACACGCTGGACCCGACGCGGGTCGAGGCGGAAGGGCACGAGACCCGCCCGCCGGCCCGTTATACCGAGGCGACGCTGGTCCGCGAGCTCGAGGAGCGCGAGATCGGCCGGCCGTCCACGTACGCCTCGATCATCGGCACGATCCTCGACCGCGGCTACATCTACAAGAAGGGCACCGCGCTGGTGCCGACGTGGCTCGCGTTCGCGGTCGTACGCCTGCTGGAGCAGCACTTCGCGCACCTGGTCGACTACAACTTCACCGCCAGCATGGAAGACGCGCTCGACGAGATCGCCCGTGGCGGGTCCGACATGCAGACGTGGTTGGCCCGCTTCTACTTCGGCGACGGAGACGACGGCCTGAAGCACCTCGTCACCGAGCTCGGCGAGATCGACGCGCGGGACATCTCGACGTTCCCGCTGCACGCAGGCGGGGTCGCCCGCGCGGCTGGCGTGCCCAACGGTCGCGGTCCCGCCAGCAAGAACGGCACCGGTGAAACGGGCGCCGATGAAAGGGACAACGGCGAAAAGGACAACGGCGAAGCGGCCGAGGATGAGAAGCGCAACGGCGTCGTCGTCCGAGTCGGACGCTACGGGCCGTACGTCGAGGACAGCGAGGGCAACCGGGCCAACATCCCCGAAGACCTGCCGCCGGACGAGCTGACCCTCGAACGCGCGCACGAGCTGCTCAGCCAGCCCGCGGGTGCGGAGCACGAACTCGGCGCCGAACCCGACACCGGCCGGCAGATCGTGGCGAAGGCGGGTCGTTTCGGCCCCTACGTCACCGAGATCCTTCCCGACGACGCGCCCAAGAACGCCAAGCCCCGGACGGCATCGCTGTTCCAGTCGATGAGCCTCAACACCGTCACCCTCGACGACGCGCTGCGGCTGTTGTCGCTGCCACGTTCGCTCGGCAACGAGCCCGAGAGTGGCGAGGAGATCATCGCGCTGAACGGCCGTTACGGACCGTACGTCAAGAAAGGCACCGACTCCCGCTCCCTGGGTACGGAGGAGGAGCTGTTCACCATCACGCTCGACGGCGCGGTGGAGCTGTTCAAGCAGCCGAAGGCCCGTGGACGCCGAGGTGCGGCGAGCGCGCCGTTGCGCGAGCTCGGTAACGATCCGGAGACCGGCAAGCCCGTGGTGGTTCGCGATGGCCGGTTCGGTCCGTACGTCACCGACGGGGAGACCAACGCGACGCTTCGCCGCGACAACGACGTCGAGACCGTCACCCTGGAACGGGCGGCCGACCTGCTGGCCGAGAAGCGTGCCAAGGGGCCGAGCCCGCGGCGTCGCTCGGCGAAGAAGACCGCGAAGAAGTCGACGGGGAAGCGGTCGACTGCCAAGCGAGCCGCGCCCAAGAAGTCGAGCGCCAAGAAGACCACGAAGAAGGCCGCCGCCAAGAAGTCCACGACCAAGAAGACGGCGGCGAAGAAGTCCGCGGCGAAGCAGTCCAGCGCGTCCCGAGGTTGATCGGCGAGGCGCACCGCGGCACCCCTGGTAGATGTCCGGAAAGTCCCGTCCCGACCGCTGTCGAAGCACGGCCTTCGCCGCCATTGTCGGCGTAGGTTGGTGTCGGGCGGGGCGTGGGGGGATCCCTGGTTAGGCTGGCCAAGTGTCTGAGCGAGACCACGTGTCTGAGCAAGGCGAGTCGCGGAAGGGATGGTCCGACCGCACCGGCGGACAGCTCGTCACCGCGCCGCCGCACGACCTTCGGGCGGTGCTGCGGATCGCGCCGTTTCGCACGTTGTGGATCGCTCTGGGCCTTTCCAGCCTCGGTGACTGGCTCGGCCTCCTCGCCCTCACCGCCATGGCCGGCCAGCTCGCTGCCGGCGACTACCGCGCCGAAAACTTCGCCATCGCCGGTGTGCTCCTGCTACGCCTCCTCCCGGCGGTCGTCGTCGGCCCGCTCGGTGGTTACATCGCCGACCGGCTCGACCGCCGCTGGACCCTCGTCGTCGGAGACGTGCTGCGTTTCGTACTCTTCGCGTCGATCCCGATCATCGGCACGCTGTGGTGGCTGTTCGTAGCGACGGTCCTGATCGAGGTGGTGAGCCTGGTCTGGCTGCCGGCCAAGGATGCGGCCGTGCCCAACCTCGTGCCGCGCGAACGCCTGGCCGTCGCCAACCAGATCTCGCTGGTCACGACGTACGGGTCGGCACTACCGGCCGCGCTGCTCTTCACCCTCCTCGCCCTGGTCAGCAGTTCGCTGTCGGCCACATTTCACCTCTTCACCGCCAACCCGGTCGACCTCGCGCTCTACTTCAACGCGCTGACGTTCCTCGTCGGGGCGATCGTGGTGGCGCGGCTGCGGGAGATCTCCGGTCGACCGACCACCCGCGACGCGGAGGAGCAAGCAAGCGTCATCCGTGCGGTCCTGGACGGCTGGAAGTTCGTCGTCGGCAACCGGTTGATCCGTGGCCTGGTCTTCGGCGTCGTCGGAGCGTTCGCGGCCGGGGGTGTGGTGATCGGCCTCGGTCGCACCTATGTCATGGACCTGGGTGGAGGCGAGGCCGGGTACGGCGTCGTGTTCGGCGCACTGTTCCTTGGCCTGGCCGTCGGCATGTTCGTCGGACCTCGGTTGCTGCCCGGACTGTCCCGGCGGCGGATGTTCGGCATCGCGCTCACCGCGTCCGGCATCGCGCTCGCCGGTGTGGCTCTGCTTCCCAATCTGGTGCTGGTGGCGTTCTGGACCGTCCTGCTCGGCACCTGCGCCGGGATCAGCTGGATCAACGGCTACACGTTGCTCGGTCTCGAGGTCGACGACTCGATCCGTGGCCGGACCTTCGCGTTCGTCCAGTCATTGACCAAGGTCGCCCTCGCGGCGGTGCTCGCCGCGGCGCCGGTGATCGCCGGGGCCATCGGCGCCCACCAGGTGGATCTCCCGGGCGGTGCGACCCTGACCTACAACGGCGCGGCTCTGACGTTCCTGCTCGCCGGCATCGCGGCGACGGTGGTCGGCGTCGTGGCTTACCGCCAGATGGACGACCGCAGCGGCGTACCCCTGGCCCGGGACGTGCGAGCCGTCTTCGGCGGGCACGACCGGGGAACCACCTCCGACGCCGGCCTCTTCATCGCCCTGGAGGGCGGGGAGGGCGTCGGCAAGTCGACACAGGCCCGTCGCCTCGCCGAATGGCTCGAACCGAGCGGTTTCGGGGTCGTCGTGACGTACGAGCCCGGTGCCACGGAGGTCGGTGCCGAGCTTCGCCGGATGCTGCTGCACAGCGGGCACATGGCGGCGCGGACGGAGGCCCTGCTTTACGCCGCGGACAAGGCCGAGCACGTCGAGGCGATGGTCCGGCCGGCGCTGGAGCGCGGGGACGTCGTGGTCACCGACCGGTACATCGACACGTTCCTCGCCTACCAAGGTGCCGGCCGGGACCTCAGCCAGCAGGAGGTGCTGCGCCTCGTGCGCTGGTCCACCGGCGGGCTGAGTCCTCATCTCACCGTTCTGCTCGACCTGCCGCCGGAGGTGGGTCTCACCCGTGGAGCCGAGGCGCCCGACCGGCTCGAACGCGAGCCACTGGAGTTTCATCGCCGTGCCCGCCAGCGCTTCCTCGACCTCGCGGCTCTGGATCCCGACCGCTACCTGGTGGTGGACGCGCAGGCCCCGGCCGACGAGGTGGCTGCGCAGATTCGCGAACGGGTCGAGCCGCTGCTTGCCGACCTCCGCGTTCGCGGGTCCAACGGCGCGGACGCGGAGAACGTACGAGACGGCACCAAGCCACCCAGCGGCGAGGACAATGACGACGCCGGTCCCGTCACCCGAAACGGCCGCGGCGACCAGGTCGGGTCGGACCAGACCGGGACGGGGCGGGCGGGGTCAGGCCGGGGCGACCCGCCGACACACCTGCCGGTGACCAGCGGACGGGAGCCAGCGTGAGCGTGTGGGACGAGGTCGTCGGCCAGGAACCCACGGTTGAGATCCTCCGGTCCGCGGTGCAGGCGGCGGCCGGCCGCCTTGCTGGACGGACCCGGCCGGGAAGTATGCAGGCCGGCATGACGCACGCCTGGCTGATCACCGGCCCGCCCGGGTCCGGACGTTCCAACGCCGCCCGCGCCTTTGCCGCCGCCCTCCAGTGCGACAACGACGGCTGCGGCGAGTGCACCGCCTGCCGTACGTCCCTGGCCGGGTCCCACGGCGACGTCACCCTCGTACGCACCGAACAGCTGTCCCTGCGGGTCGACGAGATCCGCGAGCTGGTTCGCAAGTCGGCGATGTCACCGGTGGGGCGGCGGTGGCAGGTCCTGGTGGTCGAGGACGCTGACCGGTTGACCGAGCAGGCCGCCGACGCCCTTCTGAAGAGCCTCGAGGAACCGGCGGCCCGTACCATCTGGCTGCTCTGCGCACCGACCGCCGAGGATGCCGTACCCACGATCCGGTCCCGGTGCAGGCTGCTGGTCCTCCGTACACCTCCGTCCGACGCCGTGGCCGAGGTCCTCGTCCGACGGCACGGCGTCGACTCCGCGGTCGCCGGATTCGCGGCCCGCGCATCTCAGGGCCACATCGGCCGGGCGCGCGCCCTTGCGACCCGGACGGAGGTACGCGAGCGGCGCCAGCGCGTCCTCGCCGTGCCGGGACAGGTCGGCACTCTGGGCGGTTGTCTCGCCTCCGCCGCGAGCCTGGTCGAGCTGGCCGCTGACGAGGCCCGCGCCGTGACCGCGGAGCTGGATGTTGCGGAGAAGGCCGAGCTCGAGCACGCGTACGGCCTCAGTGGTGGCGGTGGACGCGGCCGTGGGTCGGGTGGACGCGGCCGGTCCCGCCAGCTGCAGTCGATGCAGAAGGAGCTCGGTGACCAGCAGAAGGTCCGGGCCAAGCGGCTGCAGCGGGACTCGCTCGACCGTGCCCTGCTCGACCTGGTGGCGTACTATCGCGACGTTCTCGTGATGGCTCTGGGGGCCGAGGCCGAGCTCGTCAACGAGGAGTTGCGCGACGAAATCGCCCGCCGTGCCGCCACCACACCGCCCGAGCACGTTCTGCGGCAGATCGACGCGATCCTTGCCTGCCGCGAGGCGATCGAGGCGAATGTCGCTCCACTTCTCGCCATCGAGGCGATGACGATCTCCCTCGCGCGCGGTGGGACAAACCGAAGGGTGGACGCGAGTGCGATATAGGCAAGCGGCGGGGGACCGGGTAAGCCAGCCGGGCGGGAGCGGGGGGCCGATTCGGCGACGGGCTGGTCTGCCGGGCGTGCTGGTCGCCGTGGTCTTACTGGTCGTCTCCACCCTGCTGTCCGGCTGCCTCGCGCCCCGAGCCGTCGATGCCGCCGACCGGGCGCGTAGCGGGGGTCCGTCGCCGAGCGCGGGCCGGTCTGGCCAGCCGCCGGACGGTGGTGCCGAGCCGGCACCGGCACCCACGGACATCCCGGCCGGGCTGAAGTCGTTCTACGATCAGCGCCTCGCGTGGGAGCCTTGCGAGGAGAGCCAGTCGTTCGAGTGCACGACCCTCGAGGTGCCGCGCAACTACGCCAAACCCGACGGCGGGTCGATCGAGTTGGCCGTACTCCGCCTCCGTGCCAAGGATGCCAACACCCGCCTGGGCTCCCTGGTCGTCAATCCCGGCGGGCCGGGCGGGTCGGGTGTCGAGTACGCCGCGGCCGCCCCCTTCGTGATCAGCCGTCCAGTGCTCGAGCGCTACGACATCGTGGGCTTCGACCCGCGTGGAGTAGGCCGGAGCGCACCTGTCGACTGCGTGACCGACAAGCAGATGGACGCCTACCTCGCCGCCGACGGCTCACCCGACACCGCTGCCGAACAGCAGGCACTCGCCAAGATCTCCCGCGAGTTCGCCGCCG
The DNA here is from genome assembly GCA_963720325.1 of uncultured Actinomycetota bacterium. Taxonomy (GTDB): domain Bacteria; phylum Actinomycetota; class Actinomycetes; order Propionibacteriales; family Actinopolymorphaceae; genus Thermasporomyces. The sequence continues at coordinate 73,978 of CAVRFE010000003.1, forward strand.
GCTGCAAGGCCCGCAGCGGCGAACTGCTCGGACACGTCTCGACCGTCGACGCCGCTCGGGACATGGACATCCTCAGGAGCGCGCTGGGCGACAAGGAACTGACCTACCTCGGCAAGTCCTACGGCACCTTCCTCGGCGCAAGCTACGCGGAGTTGTTCCCGAGCCGGGCCGGCCGCCTCGTACTCGACGGGGCTATCGACCCGACGCTGAGTGCCCGCGATCTCGGCCTCGAACAGGCCAAGGGCTTCGAGGTGGCGCTGCGCGCGTTCATCGAGGACTGCGTCCAGCGCGAAGACTGCCCGCTGGGGTCGAGCGTCGACGAGGCGTACGCCACTCTCGACGGCCTGCTCGCCGACATCGACCGCACGCCGTTGCCGACCGGCACGGGGCGCAAACTGACCCAGGCGCTCGCGGTCACCGGGATCGTGATGCCCCTGTACGTGAAGGAATACTGGCCGCGACTGCGGTCGGCGCTCGGGCTGGCACTCGACGGCAACGGCAGCCGCCTCCTGAGCATGGCCGACGAGTACGCGGAGCGGGGACCGGATGGTCACTACCGCTCCAACTCCGGCGAGGCGATCCTGGCCGTCAACTGCCTCGACCGCCCCGACCTACGCTCGGTTGCCGACGCCGTACGCGAGGAGCCGGCGTTCCGTAAGGCCTCACCCCGGTTCGGCCCGTTCATCCTCTGGGGCTCGCTGACGTGTGCCGAGTGGACGATCAAGCCCACCGGCAAGCCGCACGCGATCCGCGCGAAGGGCTCGAAGCCGATCCTCGTGGTGGGGACGACCCGCGACCCGGCCACCCCGTACGACTGGTCCACGCGGCTCGCCAGCCAACTCTCCGCCGGCGTACTGATCTCGCGCGACGGTGACGGGCACACCGCATACATGCAGGGCAACAGCTGCATCGACCGGGCCGTCGACGGGTTCCTCCTGCATGGCCGGGTCCCCAAGGACGGCCTCGAATGCCCGGCAGGATGACCCGCCCGCACCAGGGCGCGGCGGGGGCCAGGTATGCTCAACGGCCGTGCCTCGGAGCGTGGCTTGCTCCGGGTACCCACCAGCCGCCTTAGCTCAGTCGGCCAGAGCAACGCACTCGTAATGCGTAGGTCGTGGGTTCGACTCCCACAGGCGGCTCACATCATCTCCCCAGGTCAGACGGCACGAGGCGCCAGCGGAATGAATCGAGGTGTCCGTTATGCACGATTCTCGTGGTGCGAGATTGTGCGTCCTTCACCAGTGACTTACCGCTCTGGGATTGCCTGAAGGCCCAGGGAAGTGGCTATTAACCTGCGTCGCGAGCATGACTTTGCTGACGCATAGGCGACATCAGCGAGCACCGCCTCGACCGCCGCGCGCACTGGTCCGATCGACGTCGAGTGCGCGGGCATACTCGAGCAGTTCAGCGGGCTTGGCGCGACAGCAGGGTGCGTTCGGCCTCCCGCGTGGTGAAGGTCGGAGTAGCAAACTCTCCACACTAGATCCGTAAGTGTGCAGGATTTGGTACTAGTCGGAGGCAGGTTGTCTGCCGGGCAGCAGGATTGCTCATCGGGGTGGGTGAGGTCTGCTGGTGTTCGACCGCTTGTCGTCGCATGGGCACGGGTCGGGCTCGATGTCGAGCAGCGCCTGGACATCGAGGCGTCCACCGGTGCGGGTGATGCCCTTCATCGATGCTGTGCGTGCGGTCGATTCGAGCAGGGCGCGGCGTGCGTCGGTTGGGCTTGCCCACGGGTATTCCGATCGGTACAAGGCCAGAGCGCCCGCCACGAGCGGCGCCGCCTGGGACGTGCCTGTGTAGGAGAAGAACCTGTTGAACGGGAAGGTCGACGCTATCTCGACCCCTGGCGCCCCGAGGTCCACCGTGCGCCTCCCCCAGTTCGCGAACTCCGGCTTGTCACCGTTCAAGTCGATCGCCGTGACGACGACCATGCAGTCGGCTCCGCTGGGGAGCCGACACCGAAGCGACGCGGGGTAGTTGGGTGTGCGGTCGATGTCGTACCCACCGTTCTCGTCTCCATTACCGGCGACGGTGACGAACAGGATGCCGGCATCCGCGCCCCGCTGGATGGCCCCTTCCAGGGCGTGCGAGCCCTCGCTGTCGCCCTCCCAAGAATTGTTGCTGGCGACGATCTTCAAGCCGTGTCGATGCTTGAGGTCGGTGACGTAGTCGAGGGCTGCGATCGCCCCGGCGATGGTGCCTCCGTCTGGGCAGAGGAACTTGGCCGGTATGTACTTGGTCGTGGGAGCGATGCCCGAGACACCGAAGGTGTTGTTCTGCGCGGCGGCGACCTCGCCGGCGACGATCGTGCCGTGGGCGTCGATGAAGTCGTCGGGGTCGTTGGGATCGAGTCCGTCAAAGACGATGTTGTCGTTGTTGCAGAAGTCCCAGCCGTACCGGTCATCGATGTAGCCGTTGTGGTCGTCGTCGATGCCGTTGATCGGGTCCCAGTAGTTCACGAACTTGTTCTGAGCCAGGTCGACGTGGGAGATGTCGACGCCTTCATCGACGATGCCGACGTAGATGGCTGGGTCGCCCTTGATCCCCTTATTCCAGGAGCTGGCGGCGTCGACGCCGTACCTGTTGGCGGGCTCAGTGTTCTTGCCCTGCAGGTGCCACTGCGTGCCGTCGATCAACAGTGGGTCGTTGAAGCACTTCAGGAGGTCGAGGGTCTGGCTCTTGGCGTGGTGGAGGACCTGGTTGGGTTCGGCGGACAGAACTGCCGGGTCTGCCTTCAGCGCCGTTAGCGCGACTTCGCGGGATCCGTCCACTGTGGCGAGGTCAACGTCGGGTGCGCCACCGCTGGTGTGGGCGTTGAGGGTAGTGCGCGTCGTGACGTCGAGCTCGGCCAGTGCGTCGCGCTTGTCTTCGGCAGTGGCCTGCGGGCTCCACTCGACGATCACCTGCCGAGCGATCTCCGCGAACGCTTTCGGGTCCGGGTCCTCGCCGCGGCTGGCCTCCTTGAGGGAGGCAGTGCCCGCCTTCTCGTCGGGGGGCGCCACCGGCCTGCCGTCGCCGGTGAAACTGGCGCGCGTCCGGGCCCCGACTGCGGCGGGCTCAGCCGGATAGGTGAGGTCGGCCGGCGTGCGCCAGCCGGGGTACCTGCCGTCTTCGCACCCGCGGGAGTCATGGCCGTGTTTGCCGTCCCACATGTCACGACCGACTGCCTGGGAGGACCTTACTCGGGGCTCGCTCGCGGCTCGTCCGCCGTCCCCGACACGGACATCTGTAGCCGCCGCGCGACGTATGGCTATGCCAAGCAGGGCGCCGGCCACGGCTATACCGGTGTGAAGGGCTTGAACGCGCTGCTGGCAACGGCCTCCAGCCCCGGGTCGGCCCCGCTGATCGTCGCCACCAGGCTGCGGAAGGGATCAGCAGGCTCGGCCCGCGGCGCCGCCAGACTGGTCGCCGACGCCATCAAGACCACCCGAGCCTGCGGTGCGCAGAGTCGGCTCGTCCTGAGAGCTGACAGCGCCTACTACGGCCACGACGTCATCGCCGCCGCCCACCGCCACCACGCCCATTTCTCGATCACCGCACGCAAGAACCAAGCCGTAACCGCAGCGATCGCCTCCATCGGCGACACGGCGTGGACGCCGATCCGCTACCCACGCGCGGTCTTTGACGAACAACTCGGTCAGTGGGTCTCCGACGCCGAAGTTGCCGAGATCCCCTTCACCGCCTTCACCTCACGCCCAATCAGCCAGCACATCACCGCCCGGCTGATCGTGCGCCGCGTCCGTGACGCCAACCCCGACCACCAAGTGGCTAACGCCCAAGGCGAGTTGTTCCCCGTCTGGCGCCACCACGCCATCTTCACCGACTCGCCCCTGCCGATGCTCGCGGCCGAAGCCGACCACCGCCGCCACGCCATCATCGAACAAGTCATCGCCGACCTGAAGAACGGGCCACTGGCACATCTGCCCTCAGGGAACTTCATGGCCAACTCGGCCTGGCTCGTCTTGGCGGCGATCGCGTTCAACCTCACCAGAACCGCCGGCACGTTGGCCTCGACCTTCCACGCCAAAGCAGCCACCGCCACCATCCGAGCCCAGCTGATCAACGTCGCCGCCCGGATCACACGCTCCGCACGCCGCGCCAGGCTCCGGCTCCCCGCGCAATGGCCATGGGCAGCCGCATGGCAACACCTGTTCACCGCCACCACCGGCCCACCCCAACACGCCTGACCCATCCAACCCCGACAGGCCAACCCAAGGACACCAATGGAGGCGCCGGGAACACCGGCCGATCCACCCTGCCACCAACAAGACCAACCAACACAAGATCCACTACACCGACCTCAAAGCCGCCGCGGTGCATCCGGGCTTAGTCGCTCCTTCGTCTTCCACCTGTGGCGCGTCGGGCACGCTCGGCGGGACCTGTGGGGACTTCGGCCGGACGGAGCTCGGATTCGCTGGCTGGTTCTGGATCGTCCACGAGAGCCAACACGGCTTCGTCGAAGTGCCTCACCATGGCCCTCAGTGCCTTCTGGACCTGCTGGCGTTTGATCGCAGCGAACACGTCCTCGTGCAATCTTTGGACGAACTCGAGGTCCGAAAGGGTTGGCCTTCGATGCAGGCCCTCGATGATGCTGTTCTTCAGGGCTTGCCGGATCGATTCGACTAGGAAGTACAGCATGGAGTTTCCGGTAGCCGCGGCGATCCGGAGGTGGAACTGTAGATCCAGCTCTGCGTAGGCCTCGACACTGCCCAGATTCGCTCGCATGGCGGTGATGGTCTCGGTGAGCGCTTCGACATCCTCTGCGGTACGCCGTTGCGCTGCAAGCGCAGCGCAACGGGTCTCGATGCCGTATCGAACCTCCATCAGCTCCACGACGGTTCTCGCCTCCAGGTGCACCGCACGCTCGAAGAAGAACCGCAGCGGCTCACCGTCGGTCGTGCGTACGACGGCTCCTCGCCCATTGACGGTCATGGTGACGCCCTTGCCCTCGAGCGATTTCATGGCCTCCCGGATCACAGGTCGGCTGACGCCGAATTCCTCGGCCAGCTTGGACTCCGGCGGGAGCAAATCACCTGGCTTCAACCGCTCAGCACCGATATAGCTCAGCAGGCTCTCCGCGACTTGATCGGCCAGAGTCTGACGCCGCACCCGCGCGAACTTATCTTGCCTCATCAGACTCCCTTCGGTTCGCCGCCACCAACTTCCTCGAGCTGCGTCAACAAGACGTGAGAAGTATGGCTATCTTACAGCCGGGGGCCTGGGTATGAGATAGCCAGACACCTTGTGACCGGCGTGCTGGACCAGAAGTGTCCGATGGTCGACATAGGCCCTGGGACCGGCACCGACTCACCGAGCCAGACCCGACAGGTGGAGGCCGTCATGGCTAAGGCGAACCGGAGCCGGACGGCTGTCACTAACCTGTCACGGAGTCTGCTTCGGATGCGTGGGATCGACATTGTGGCTGCCTCCGTAGCTCGGGTCGTCGACGGTCCAGGCGCTGACGACGCCAACTCCGCAGGCAGTGAGCACGCCCGGTGCCAGAGAGCCCAATGTTTACCACCTGGTGCCGAGAAGCGAAGTGCCCAGCCTCCTCGGCACCTGCCTGCGCGGCGTTCGCGGGCTGACCCCCGTGGAACGGGAGGTACGGCGAAGAGTGGCGACCTGTGTTCGTCGGCGGCAGGCCGCCTACTCGTGGTTGGAACGGACCACGGTCTGGAGAGTTCGTCACGTGGCGATCGAAGTCAGGAAACGCCACCGATGAGTCCGAGGGAGCCCACGCCGCGACGTTGGCCACGTGGCCTAGCGGGGTTCGGCCCGGACACGCCGAGCCGAGTGGGGCTTTGCGGAGAACGCGCCGTAATGCGGCGACACCGCAGAGCCTGACTGCGATGGGTGCTTGAGCAGACGGTTGAAGAGCGGATGTGGTGTGCGCCGGGCCCAGGCACAGGATCCCGGTTCACTGACCGGTGTGGATCCGTGATTGACGCAGTTGACTGAGACGGTTGTCAAGACGGCGCTGGACGTGACGATGACCGAGCGCCTGGGTCTTGAGACGCGGCCATGTCGCAGGTCAGGAACTATCCATGACTTCGGCCCTCGTCTCGCGCGAGGAACTCACATGATCCCGTACGTGTCGTACGCCTGCCTGGCTGACATCCCGGCTTCGATCGCGTCGCGGACCACGTTCTCGCCGCGGACCTTTGCGCGGGCCGCTGCAAGGATGTCGATCTCGTGTTCAGATGGAACGACAAGCACGCCGTCGACGTCCCCGAAGACGAGATCGCCCGGGCGTGCGACCGTTCCGTTTGCGAATCGAATGGTGCACCGGAAGTCGACGACCTGCCCGCGAACTCCCTGGTCCTGGGCGTATGAACCCCAGGAGAACGTTGGGAAACTGGTCAGGTTGGCAATCTCACGCGTGTCTCGTGAGTAGCCGTCGACCACGGCGCCGGACGCACCTATGCGAGCCGCACGTGTCGTCATCAGTCCCCCCCAGAGAGCGTAGCGCGGCGAGGCGCCGGTGCAGATGTACACCTCGCCCGGTTGGAGATCGTCCAGTGCGTCGAACATCAGGCCGAACGGCCGCTGCTCGCGATCGCCGGCGATGCCTGCGTCGCCGACGTCAGCTTCGAGCACGGGCAGGGCGCGTCCTAGGACGACCATGTCTGGCCGCAATGGCCGCACCTGCGGCGGTAGGAACTGGTTCGTGAGCCCGGCCGCGTCCATGACGTCACCAACGACTGCTGTGAACAGCTCGTTGCGGATCTCGGCGAACCTTCTTCCATCCATCTGGGAATGGTGGCCACTCGGCATAGACAAAGGCGCTGTGGGCAAGTTGGCTCCCTGTTGCTGGTCCGCGGCACTTCGGGTATCGGGCTTAGCCGGTGCGCTCGGCCGAGTTGCCGCAAGCCTTGGCTGACCGTCTCAAGTCATCGGCGCACCTCGATCACTCGAGGCCGTGTCGTCACTGCCAACCAGGATCGCGCAGTGGATAAGCCCCTGAAGCGGTTGGACCTCAATCGGCTGGGAGGACCGCGCCTCGGCCGTTGACGACCTAAGGCACGCCCTTGCCGGTGAGATCTCGAATCGCCTTCCACACCATCCGGCGGGCGACGCCCAAAACTCCGCAGGAAGGCTGAACTCGCTCGACAAGCCTTCACCGCGGACATCAACCCGACGGGCTCGATATACCGCATGACCTGTCCCGCTACCTGATCTGCATGGGTGTGGACGTTTGCCCTCTCCAGCCCAAGCGTCCGTTCGTGCACCTCCTCGTCGCCGTTAGGCGTCGAGTGTGGACCTGCAGCTACCAGGCTGTCAAATAGGTTGACAGCCAGGCTGCCTGCCGTTAATAATGCATTACCTTCCAGGAGGAGGTGGGTAGGTCCGGATGCTCGATCTGTTCGGCCTCGGAGACAAGGTCGCCTAGTGACCGGGCCAGGTAATGGTCTGGGGCAGGCGATTGCCGTGGCCCTGGCTGAAGCGGGTGCGGACATTTGTGGGCATCCACCGTGGATCGATAGACACGACAAGGCTGGCCGTCGAGAACACCGGGCGCCGGTTTCACGCGCTGGAGGCGGTCCTCTCGGTGGTAGACGCGTCGACCTGCGCGACGCTCGTCGAAGGAGCCCTCACTGCGGCTGGGCGAATCGACGTGCTCGTCAACAACGCCGGAGCCATCACACGGTGTCCCGCCCTCGAGGTCACCGAGAGCCAATGGCATCAGGTTCTGCACATCAACCTGACGGCAAACCTTTCTACTCACCCAGGCCGTCGGCCGCCACCTCCGCTGTTGCGCCAGCCTGGTAATGGCTCGCCTCGAGGGAAGGTCATCAACATCGCCTCGATGCTTTCGTTCCAAGGCGGCATGAATGTCGCGGCATACACGGCGTGAAGAGCGGCCTTGCCGGGTTGACACGGTTGCTGGCCAACGAATGGGCGCCTCTGCGAATCAATGTCAACGGAATCGCACCCGGACACATTCAGACGCGGGTGACAGACCACCTGCGAGTTGATCCGGACCGGTCAGCAGCGATCCTAGACCGCATCCCGGCGAACCGTTGAGGCCGGCCGACGGACATCGCCGGCGCCGCGGTATTCCTCGCCTCCCTGGCTTCTGACCACGTCCGCGGCGCGATCCTGCCAGTCGACGGCGGATGGCTTGGCCCGATAGACGTCGCATCTGTCCGTAGCACGCGTATCGCCTCCAACCTCAGTAGAAATCGAAGGAATACACGGCTCGTCGCGCTTCGGTCTCCTAGCTCGTAGGGATCACGGGTTGGGGTGACACTCGGCCCGGCCAGCAACGCCGACAGGCCATACTGCTCGGCCCGCTTGAGCCACTCGTAGTAGGTCTTGCGAGACACATCGAACACCCGGCACGCTCCGCCACGTTACCGATTCTGGCGGCGTGCTCAATCAACCGGACAGGCCGGTCATACACAATTTCCTCGTGGGTCACGGGATGGCTTCCTGTCTCTAGATCTTCAGCAATCCAGAGACTGCCTCCCGTGACCCACCCCAGCACGGAGGCCACCGCCGACTTCTAACCGGCGTCGTGTCCTTCGAATCGTCATTCGTCCTATGAATTCGTGGTTGGATTTTCCTTGACTTCCGGACATGACCGCAACATCATGTGGGCACCCACAAAGCGTGGCGGGGGACGCTTGAGACCCGCGCTGACATGAGTGAGGTAGCGACATGAAGAGCACTGTTCTGAGTCGGCGTCGCCTTCTCGCGATCGGGGGAGGCCTGGCGGTCGTCTCACTGACCGGCTGCGATGCGCTGTCGACCGACCCGGCGGCCAAGAAGGTGAGCGGTCCGCCGGCGAAGGCCGCCGTGCTGGAGGCGCCCGACCTGGCCAGCCAGGTCAAGGCGGGAAAGCTGCCGGCACTGGCGAAACGGATCCCGGCCAAGCCGCTGATCGTTGACCCGGCCGAACGTGAGGGCGCGTACGGGGGCACCTGGAACGCCGTCCTCAACGGACCTTCCGACGACCAGGTGTTGCTCCGCACCGTCGGGTACGAGAACCTCATGCGTTGGGACGTCGGCTTCTCAAAGTCGATTCCGAACATCGCCGAGTCGGTGGAGACCTCCGCCGACGGACTGACCTTCACCTTCCATCTCCGAGCGGGGATGAAGTGGTCCGACGGGCATGCGTTCACGGCAGACGACATCATGTTCGCCTACGACGACATGTTCGTCGACGAGGACGTCTGGGGCCCGGTGCCCCAGTGGCTGATGGCAGACGGCAAGCCGGCGGTGTTCAAGAAGGTCGACGACCACACGTTCCAGGTGACCTTTGCGGTACCGAACGGTCTCTTCCTCGACATGCTCGCAACTGTCGACGGCCGCGACCTCGTGGTGCCACGCCACTACGTCGAACAGTTCCACAAGAAGTACAACCCCGACGTGGAGGCCATGGCCAAGGAGCGCGAGTTCGCCGACTGGATCGAGATGTTCAACATCCTCGCCTCGCCGAGTGGTGCCTGGACCGACCTCGATCGGCCGAGCATTTACCCGTGGATCATCACCAAGCCGCTGGGTGAGAGCCCGCAGGTGGAGGTGAAGCGCAACCCGTACTACTGGAAGGTCGATCCCGCGGGCCGGCAGCTCCCGTACATCGACTCGATCGTCTTCGACGTGATCGAGGACATCCAGGTGATCCTGCTGAAGTTCACCAACGGTGAGCTGCACCTGGACACCCGGCACGTCAACACCCTGGAGAACAAGCCGGTCCTGGCTCAGCACCGCGAGAAGGGGGAGTACGACTTCTTCGACCTGCCCAGCTCGTTCTGCAACCAGATGGTCATCTCGCTGAACCTCAACCACAAGGACCAGGCCAAGCGGAGGCTCTTCCAGAACAAGGACTTCCGGATCGGGCTGTCGCACGCCATCAACCGCCCGGAGTTGATCGAGGCCGTCTACCAGGGGCAGGGCGAACCATTCCAGGTGGCACCTCGCCCGGAGTCGAACTTTTACGACGAGGAGATGGCCAAGCAATTCACCGAGTTCGACCTCGACGAGGCCAACCGGCGATTGGACGGTGCGGGGCTGACCGAGCGGGACGGAGCCGACTTCCGGCTCGGGCCAGACGGCAAGCGCCTGCGTATCTTCGTCGAGTACGCCGTCGGCAAGGGTGCGACGAGCTGGACCGACGCCCTCGAGCTCGTGAAGGGGTACTGGAAGGCTGCCGGCATCGACATGCAGATCCGTCCCGAGGACGCCGACCTGTGGAACCAACGCACGACGGCGAGCGACCACGACGCGTCGGTCGCGGTCGACGGCGGCGCGCTGAACGATGGGCTCCTACGTCCGCGGTGGGTGTTCCCGTGGGACAACGGGTCGAAGTTCGCGGTCCTGTGGGGAAGCTGGTACGCAGGTCTGGAACCCAACGAGGAGCCGACTGGTCAGGTCAGGAAGCAGATGGACCTGTACCGGCAGATGCTCGCGACCAAGGACGAGGCTGAACGGGCCGACCTGTTCCGGCAGGTGCTGGCGATCGCCAAAGAGGAGTTCTACTCGATCGGCACTGTGCTCCCGAAGGGCGGGTACGGCGTGAAGCGGAACGACCTGCACAACGTACCGACGTCGATGCTGGACGCGGGGACCACCTACCTTCACCCCGGCCCCGGCAACCCTGCGCAGTTCTTCATCGAGGGCTGATCGGGCTGGACGTCGGAGCGGAACTCTACGCCAACCGGCTGGCGGGCACGGCTCACCCCGACACATATCCCGATCGATCCGATCCCGCCGAAAGGTGGAGTTGCCTCATGCCACGCCTTCACTCGAACAGGAACGTCGCGGTGGCGCTGCTTGCGGTTTCGGCCGTCGCGGTGACCTCGTCCACTCCGCCGCCCGACACCGTGTGGACGCGACACACCATTGTCGCGGGGACCACAGGGGTTGGTAACTTCCATGGCTCCGACGGAGTGGTCCTGGACGACATCAATGGCGACGGCCAGCCTGACGTGGCCTCGGGCTACGAGCAGGGTCGCCGCGTCTCGCTCTCGTTCTTCCCGGACTCCGGAGATCCGGGCGACGCCTGGCCAACGGTGAAGCTGCCCGCGACGAACCTCGTCGGGCCGGAGGACGTCAACACCGGTGACGTCGACGGCGACGGCGCCATCGACCTGATCGTGGCTCTGGAAGGGGGCCTGGGGGTAAGCGTGCTGTTCGCTCCTGCCTGCGCGAGCAACCCGCCGTGTCCCGAACTCCTTGACCCTCTGGAGTGGACCCGGGTAGATCTTCCAGCGGTCGCACCGGTGCCGATGGCCACAATGCGCGTCCACCTCACGGACCTGAACGACGACGGCGATCCCGACATCGTGGTCGGTGGCAAGGAACTGAACCGGCCGGCGAGTGTCGGCTACTTCTCGTCACCGACTCCGCGGGTGGCGAGCTCCTGGGTGTGGCACCCCATCACGCCCGCCGGATGGGTGATGCAGATGGAGGTCGTCGACATGGACGGCGACTTCGATCTGGACATCGTGTACACCGACCGGGACCCGATTGACGTAGGTGTCATAGAACCGGACACGTCGAAGATGGGCCTTCGCTGGCTCGAGAACGACGGCGCGCCGACTCCCGACTGGACCGAGCACAACATCTCGCCGATGATCTCTCCGACGGTGGGCGAGCGCTACCACAAGTGGTTCACCCTCGACCACTGGGACTCCGACGGCGAACCCGACATCATCGACTGCCGATCGGCCACCGACCTCACTCCTGACAACGAGATGTCCATCTGGCTCAACGGTGGCGATGCGGCCAGCTGGACGGAGCTGTCGGTGCCGGTTCCCGACGACATCGGCTTGTGCCAGCACGCCACCGTGGCCGATGTCGACACGGTCGGAGGCAAGGACCTCGGATTCACCTTCGCCGACGCCGGAGAGCTCACCGGCGATCCGGACACCAAGTCCGGGGTGATCTGGCTGAAGAACAGTGGGACACCCACCTCACCCAGCTGGACACGGCACGAGATAGGCGGCAGCGAGGTCGGCATCAAGTACGACAACCTCATCTGGCGCGATCTCGACGACGACGGCGACCTGGACGCGCTCACCAGTGAGCAGCACGAAGACACCGATGACGACGCGGTGCTCGGTCCAGGCCTTGGCGTCGTCTGGTACGAGAACCCGGAGCTTTGACCGCGGAAGGAGCAGCGCGAGAACGCAGTGACCGGATGAGTCTCGAAAGGAGCGGGTGGTTGGAATGGTCAACAGACGCTTGACATCGGTTGCGGTCATGCTTGCCGCGCTGGTGGGAATGCCGCTTGTCGGAGCGACCTCGCCCGACGCCGCGCAGGCCGATGCCGTGTTCGACGTCACCGACTTCGGGGCGACCGGAGACGGCGTGACCGACGACTCCGAGGCGTTCCGCGACGCGATCGCGGCCGCCGACGCGGCGGCCGGCACGAACACGCTCCTGATTCCGGCGGGTACGTACGTGCTGGACCGCCCCGCCGACAACGTCATCGGAATCATCCGGATGGATGGTGTTACGAACGTGGACGTGGTCGGCGTCGGCCCGACCTCGATCGTCAAGTGGAAGGCACGCAACTGGTCCACCGGGGCCGATCCGCATCTCTTCTCGTGCGACGGGTGCTCGTTCGTTTCGTTCTCCGATCTCGCCGTGGACGGGACGCACGGCGAGGCTGGTTTCGCCGGACAGGAACAGATGCACGCCCTCTTCTTCCTCAATTCGGCCGACATCACCGTGGACAACGTTGACTTCACCGACACGTTCGGCGACGGCGTCGCCGTGATAGGCAACTGCGGCGGGTTGACCGAGGACGTCGTCGTGTCGAACAGCACGTTCTTCTCCAGCAACCGCAGCGGCATCGGCGTGCAGGGAGGCACGCGCCGGATGGAGTTCGTGAGCAACCACTTCGAGGCGGGCTCGGATCAGGACATCGACTTCGAGCCCACAGGGTCATTCCCGGACCCCGACCACGACAACTGCGCGCCACCGACCGAACCTGATCCACCGCGGCCGGGGCCCGAGGACATCCTGATCCAGAACAACACCTTCCTCCGCGACGAGGACGCCGCCTGCCACATTGTGGAAGGGGTGCAAGCCTGTACGTTCGCGGTCACTATCGGTGGGCAGGTCGCGTCGAACAAGGCCAAGCGCGTCCAGCTACTGGACAACCAGATCACCGATGGTGCGGTGCGGCTCCTGCAGACCGACGACGTGACGGTCGAGGGCAACACGCTGATCAACGACGTGGTGCAGAACGGGCCACTACTGCACATCATGGGCTCGACGACGGGCACGATCGTCCGGGACAACACCCTGCAGAACGACAACCCCGGCAAGTCTGTCATCGAGGTCATCGCGCAGGGTCCGGACCTGCCCGGCGACCTCCTGATCGAGGAGAACGTGATTCGCCAGCTCGACCCCATCGGCGACGGTCTCACCATCCACCGTGCGCTCGGTCCGATGGTGATCCGCAACAACTCGGAGATCTCAGGAGTCGGAGGTGACGCGGAAGGCCGGGGGATCCAGTACGACCTGTCGGTCAGCGACGGCATCCTGCGCGCGGACTCAGAGGTGACCGGCAATACGATCAGCGGCTTCGACAAGGCCGGCGTCCAGTACCACACGGTGGGTACGGCAGCGTTCGACACCGTTACTACCTGCGGCAATACCATCTCGAACGCACCATTCGGCGTCCGCTTCCAGCTGTCTGGCGCCAGCAGCGTCGGCGAGGCGGTGGTGTGCAACAACGTGTTCGGCGCCGGGGTGACAACCAAGGTGGCCACTGACAAGGTGACCAATTTCCGGGGCACTGGCACGCCCGAAGGCGCTGTCGCCGCCCCCATCGGCAGTGAGTTCATCCGCACGGACGAGGCGAACCGGCTTTACGTCAAACAGACCGGCACCGGTGTGACCGGCTGGGTCGGCACCTAGCCGCGGCTCATGAGGTTGGTGACGCGGTTGGCGTTGGGTCGGGTAGGACGGAAGGCGGGTATCCGTCGGCAGGACGTGATGCGCAGGCAACGCGTTGTTCGGCCGAAGGAGACCCCGCCTTCCTACCGAGTGCGCGATCTGGCCAGGTCGGGCCGGTTGGCCAGTCGAGCGTTCCGCACACCTCACCGTCACAACTTGCTCCAGAGGCGATGGGCGTGCCCGTGCCGCCCCTCCACGTCCACGATTCGTGCCTAATGTGAGCATGGCGCATTTGAACGCCTAGAGCGTAGTGATCACGGGTTGGGGTGACGCCTGGCCCGGCCAGCCTGCGTGCGGGTGTGGGCCACGGGAGGCAGTCTCTGGATTGCTGAGATCTAGAGAGGGAGTCGTCCCGTGGCCCACGGGAGCATTGTCTATGACCGTCGTGTCCGGATCATCGAGTACGCCGCCAGGATCGGCAATGTCGCCGAGGCGTGCCGGGTGTTCGGCGTGTCCCGCAAGACCTACTACGCGTGGTTGAACAAGGCGGAGCGATTCGGGTGATGGTGTCGAACGACTGCAGGTAGGTGTCGAACACCCGCCCACCGGGGACTCGCGGCAGGTGCAGTACCGAGTTCTGGGCAGCAGTGGAGCCGTACACGTGTATGTCCACCGAAGCCAATCAGTACGTAGCCCAAGGTGAGCAGCGGGCGCAGGGTGAGCCGTGTGCGGTCGTAACGCGTCCGAGCGTTGAATCGCAGCAGCCAGGATATGGTGCGGTCGACGACCCAGCGGTGGCGGTCGAGCTTGGCTTTGTACTCGATCCCGCGACGCGCGATGTGGACCTTGATCCTCGCCGGTGCGGGTAGCGCCCGCCGAGCAGATCCCACGACCGATCATCGAACTTCCAAGCCAATGGTTCTGGGTCGCTTGGGTTTCTGTTACGGACCCAAAGGGAGCCTGTGCTAGGGGTGGACGGTGTTAGTCGGCGAGTTCGAGGAGGAGGTCGCCGCCGTCGACCTGTTGGACTGTGCTGATTGCCAGCCGGGCGATGGTGGCGGCGCGGGGTGCGGTGATGGCGGCCTCCATCTTCATGGCCTCGATGGTGGCGATCGGTTGTCCGGACTCGACGTGGTCGCCTACTGCGACGGTGAGTGTGACGACGCCGGTGAACGGTGCTGGGATGTGGCGGGGGTTGGCGCGGTTGGCGCGTTCCAGGGGCGGGACCTTTGGGGTGACCGAGTGGTCTCGAACCGTCAGCGGTCGCAGCTGTCCGTTGAGGGTGCAGACGACGGTCCGTCGGCCGTGCTGGTCGGCGTCGCCGATCGCCTCGAGTCCGATGAGGAGCCGTACGCCGGGGTCGAGGTCGACGACGTGCTCGGCACCGGTTTGCAGTCCGTAGAAGAACTCGACGGTGGTAAGTACGGAGGTGTCGCCGAAGCTCTTTTGGTGTTGCTCGAAGGCGCGTGTGGGACCGGGGAACAGCAGATGGTTGAGTGTGCGCCGCCGGTCGGTGCGGAGTCCGGCGAGGTCCTCAGTGGACAACTCCACCTGCCGGGTCCTGGGCGGGCGGTTGGCGAGAGCCTTGGTACGGAATGGTTCCGGCCAGCCTCCCGGGGGTTGGCCCAGCTCGCCCTGCAGGAACCCGATGACCGAATGCGGGATGTCGAAGCGTTCGGGCTCGGCCTCGAACTTCGCCGGGTCGACGTCGGCGCCGACCAGGTGCAAGGCGAGGTCGCCGACCACCTTCGACGAGGGCGTGACCTTGACCAGTCGGCCCAGGATGCGGTCGGCCGCGGCGTAGGTCTCCTCGACCCGCTCGAACCGGTCCGTCAGGCCGAGCGAGGCCGCCTGCTGGCGCAGGTTCGACAGCTGACCGCCGGGGATCTGGTGGTGATAAACCCGCCCGGTCGGCGAGGGCAGCCCGGACTCGAACGGAGCGTAAATCCTGCGGACCAGCTCCCAGTAGGGCTCCAGGTCCGACACCCCACCGAGCGAGAGCCCGCTGTGGCGCGTCGTGTGCTCGGTACCGGCCACCAGGGCCGACAGCGACGGCTGGGACGTGGTGCCCGCCATGGACGCCACCGCCGCGTCGACGGCGTCCACCCCGCCGTCGATCGCCGCGGTCAAGGTGGCGAGTTGGCCGCCGGCGGTGTCGTGTGTGTGCAGGTGGACGGGCAGGTCGAATCGCTCCCGCAGTGCCCGGACCAGGATGCCGGCCGCGGCGGGTCGTAGCAGCCCGGCCATGTCCTTGATCGCCAGGACGTGTGCGCCAGCCTGCACGATCTGCTCGGCGACCCGCAGGTAGTAGTCCAGTGTGTAAAGGCGCTCGGCCGGGTCGCACAGATCAGCGGTGTAGCACAACGCGACCTCAGCGACCGACCTGCCGGTCGCGCGGACCGCGTCGATGGCCGGTCGCATCTGGTCGACGTCGTTCAGCGCGTCGAAGATCCGGAAGATGTCGACCCCGGTAGCGCTCGCCTCGTCCACGAACGCGTCGGTGACCTGCACCGGGTAGGGGGTGTAGCCGACGGTGTTGCGGCCGCGGAGCAGCATCTGCAGGCAGATGTTGGGGACCGCCTCGCGCAGCGCCGCCAGCCGATCCCACGGGTCCTCGGCCAGGAACCGCAGGGCCACGTCGTACGTAGCGCCGCCCCATGCCTCCAGGCTGAGCAGCTGCGGCGCCAGCCGCGCCACGTACGGAGCGATCGCCACGATGTCCTTCGTCCGGACGCGGGTCGCCAGCAGGGACTGGTGCGCATCTCGGAACGTCGTGTCGGTCACGCCGACCGGCACCTGTTCGCGCAGCCAGGAGGCGAAGCGGTCCGGGCCCAGCTCGTCGAGCAGCTGCCGCGTGCCGGCCGGCGGGTCGACGGACAGGTCGGCACGCGGCAGTTTGGTCACCGGATCGGCCAGCGCCGGCCGGTCTCCGTGCGGTCGGTTGACGGTGACGTCGGCGAGGAAGGCCAGTAGCCGGGTGCCCCGGTCGGCTGAATGCCGCGCGGTCAGTAGTTGTGGCCGATCGGCGATGAACGACGTGGTGACGCCGCCGCGCCGGAAGTCAGGATCGTCTAGCACGGCCTGCAGGAACGGGATGTTAGTGGAGACACCACGGATCCGGAACTCCGCCAACGCCCGCCGTGCCCGCGCGATCGCGGTCGGGAAGTCACGGCCGCGGCAGGTGAGTTTGACGAGCATCGAGTCGAAGTGCGCGGCGATCTCCGCACCCAGAGCGGTCCCGCCGTCGAGTCGGATGCCGGCGCCACCAGGCGAACGGTAGGCGGTGACCTTGCCGATATCAGGGCGGAAGGCGTTCGTGGGGTCCTCGGTCGTGATCCGGCACTGCATCGCTGCTCCGCGCAGTCCGATCGTCTCCTGGGCGAGCCCGAGGTCGGCAAGCGACTCGCCGGCCGCGATCCGCAGCTGCGCCTGCACCAGGTCGACGTCGGTCACCTCCTCGGTGACTGTGTGCTCGACCTGGATGCGGGGGTTCATCTCGATGAAGACGTGCTTGCGGTCCGCGCCCATAAGGAACTCGACCGTGCCGGCGTTGCGGTACCCGACGGCCCGGGCGAATGCCACCGCGTCGGCGCAGATGCGTTCGCGGGTGATGTGGTCGAGGCCTGGCGCCGGCGCGATCTCGATCACCTTCTGGTGTCGCCGCTGCACCGAACAGTCGCGTTCGAAGAGGTGGACGACGTTGCCCTGCGCGTCGGCGAGCACTTGCACCTCGATATGCCGAGCGGCCAGCATTGCCTGCTCGCAGAACACGGTCCGTGAACCGAACGCGGACTCCGCCTCCCGCATCGCCGCCTCGACCGCCTCGGGCAGCCCGGCGAGATCATCCACCCGCCGCATGCCCCGGCCGCCGCCACCAGCGACTGCCTTTACAAACAGCGGCGTGCCAATCTCAATGGCCGCAGCCAGCAGGGCGTGCACATCGTCTGACGGCGGCGTTGACCGCAGCGTCGGCAGGCCGGCCGCGCGCGCCGCAGCGATCGCGCGGGACTTGTCACCGGTCAGCCGCAGCACCTCGACGGGTGGGCCGACGAAGGTGAGGCCGGCCTCGGCGCAGGCGGCCGCGAGATCAGGGTTCTCAGCCAAGAAGCCGTAGCCAGGGTAGACGGCATCCGCCCCTGCACGCAGCGCGACTCGGACGATCTCCTTGACCGAGAGGTAGGCGCGGACAGGATGGCCGGCCGTGCCGATCTCGTACGACTCATCGGCCTTCAACCGGTGCACCGAGTTGCGGTCCTCCTGCGGGAATACCGCCACCGTTCCCACACCCAGCTCATACGCCGCCCGGAACGCCCGCACGGCGATCTCGCCCCGGTTGGCAACCAGCACCTTCGCGAACATCCGGCCTCCCTCAACGTGCGCCATTCAAAGCGCCGAGCTGATTGTGCGGGTACCGACCGGTCGCCCCGCAAGCCGAGCCACTCAGCGATGGACACGCGAACCTGCGGATCGACTCATGCCCACCTGGACCTGGCGTGAGGGCGACGAGGTGTCCGCACCCTGCGTTCTGGCGTACTGATGACCGAGCTGGTGGTGCCGGGCGTCAAGGAAGGTGCTGAGCGACTCGGCTTTCGTTGCCCGAGACCTTGCCAATCGTTGCGGCTGTCTCGTCGATGATCGCCTACATTCCGTTGTCGCCGCCCGCTCCGTACTGGATCATCGCGTCCCACGTGATGGTCTGCCCAAGTGGAGTCCTGATGCCAGCATCGGCCGCCAGCTTCATCGCCGGGCTGAAGTCCAGCTCATCAACGACAGCGTCCTGTACCGACGGTGCAGGGGATCCTCGGCCGCGGTCGCCCAAGTGTCAGCGAAACCGGCGCCTCTTTGACGCCAATGTGCACGATCGAGTTGCGCCACGTCACTGACCTCAGCCGCCTGCACCGTTATCGAGATCTGGCGGAACGTCCTCCAGACGCAACTCCGCCCGACTCCTGAGGTAGTGCACGGCGTGGCGCCATCGTGTGCTGTGGTCGGTGGCGGTGTCGGCGCGGATCTCGACGACGACCATGGGCTCGATGCGGGAGTAGGGGGTGGGGGAGCACATTTGGCTGTCCGCCAGAGCCAGCCGGGAAGAGGTGATGCCGGAAGCGCCATGGGCCGCGTTCGCCGCCGACCTGCGACACCAAGCTCAAGCGGGCCGCGTCAGGATGCGATCCAGGACGTCAGACGGCTGTCGTCAGCTGTAGCCGAAGTCCGCGGTCCACCAGGTGCCTTCGGACCCGATGACAATGCCAAGGCCAACCGCCGTGGAGTCGCAGCCGAGCAGGACGGCCCTGTCGCCCGGACTGTCGAGCCATGCGGCGACGACATCTGGCTGCTTGCGAGGACGACGGGAGAGTGTGGTTGCCTGCACCAGCGTCGACCAGGCTCCCAAGCATCTGTAGCCAGTGCGGCCTCACCGTGCGGGCGAGGGTGGCTGCTCCGTGGTTGACTCCACTGGGCTATCTGGGGCGGGCTCGCCCAGTCGAACCGTACGGACGTGTCGACTTGCGTACGCGGCTCCCGCCAACAGGATCGTCCAAAGCCCGCACGCTACGAACAGGGGCACAACTCCCACGACGTCGGCGAGGAGGCCTCCGACCGGGGCGCTGAGCGGGATCAAGACGACCCCGAGGGATCGGGACAGTCCGAAGACTCGGCCTCGGAAGTTCTCCGGTACCAGGACCCCAGTCACTGCTCCCATCGCCACACCACCCGCTGTCATGCCCAGAACCATCACCGATTCCAGGGCCAGTGTCAGCGGCAGAACCGTGGACAGGCCAATGCCAACGGTCGCCATACCTGCGAGCGCCCAGCCGATGGCCATGAGCTTGCCCGCGCCGACAAACCGCTCGATCGGACCGGACAGTACGCCGCCGACCGCGCCGCCAAGTACGGCAGCCGCGCCGATCGCGCCATAGGCGGCGGCGTTTGCGTCCAGGCGGTCGCTGACCAGTGCGGGATACAGGGGGCCCAGCATCGAGCCGATGTTGAGAAGCACGCTGAGAAAACAGTCACCTTGACCACGGGATAGCTCACCATGACATGCCAGGCGTCTCGCAGCTCCGAGCCGACGAGGAATCTCTTTCCCGTCGGCCGTGACGAGGTGACCGTGCGGCCGGGTAGACGAGCGGCGAAGATGCACAGCGCGACTACCAGGAACGACACGACGTCGACGAGCAATGCCCACACGGCAGCCACCGCCGCGATTACCGGACCGGCGAGGGCGCTCCCGGCGAAGGATGCGACCTGCTTGATGGTGGAGAACAGCCCGTTTGCCATCGCCAGTGCCGAGGCGCCCGCCAGCTGCGGCACGATGGAGGCCCCAGCCGGTCGCAGGAACGTGGTGAGTGAGTTCAGGACGAACACCGCACCAAGTGCGGCGGCCAGGGGCAGATGGCCGAGGGTGACCACGATCGCGGCCAGGCTCCCGACGGCCAGCGCCGCCAGCAGGTGGTGATCATGATGCGCTTCCGGTCGAGCCGGTCTGCCCATGCGCCCGCAAGTGGCGCAAAGATGATGTCGGGTAGCTGCCAGATGACCTGGACCAGCGCCGTTTGTAAGACCGAGTTGCTCTGTTGGTCGATGACCTACATGACGGCGACGTTGAAGAAGTCGTCACCGATCGTTGAGAGAGCATCGCCGGTCCACAGGAGCGCCAAGGGTCGGTTGCGCAGCAGCTCGCGATAGCCGCCACGCGCCATGCCTGCCCCTTCCCTGCCCTGCGAGGTGACCCCACGGTGTCGACCCCGGCACAACCGGTCAACCCCAAGAAGGCCGCATGCTCCTAGTTGGCCGGGGACGGACGCAGATCGATGGATCGGCCTGGTGTGCCCTCCGCGTGCCCCAAGCCAAGGCCGATCAGGGTCCGCAGCGGTAAATGACGGTCATGACAACCGGACTCCGGCACGGCGACGATCTACGCTCAGCGCAGCGGAAGGCCGCGACGGTCCTTGCACGGCAGTGGTGCAGTCGATCGCTGGGCGAGGCCGCCGGGCCATTAGCGGGCCATTAGCCCAGGTGAACGAAGGAGACTCCAGGTCACTCGTGGCCGGCGATCTCCGCCCGATCGATGGACTTGCCGGGCTGTTTCGACATCTTCCAAGCTGGCTATCTCAGGGATGAGCTTGCTAACGCGCTTGCTAACACCTGGTCTGGACGGACCTGGACCTGACCGGACGATCCGACCTCTGCGCCTCCGCGTAGCAGACGTCCCTGGACGCCGGCAGAAGGTCCGGATGGAATATTGGATCTGACGATCGAGCTTCGATGGCTGTGCCGAGGCAGGCCAAATCGAGGCCCTCGATTCACGGCCGTTGTGGTGCGGGTTGTGGTGCGAGTTTCCGGCGACTGGCGTGCTTCGGGTGCATGGTGAGCGACTGTTTGTGCGCGTAGTTGCTGGTGGAGCGTGGTGTACGCGTTGGGGTGGGTTCTCGTAATGCGTAGGTCGTGGGTTCGACTCCCACAGGCGGCTCATCAAAGCCCAGGTCAGAGGCCCTGATCGCGAACCGCAGGCTTAGTGGGAGTAGCACTGCGGGTAGGTGAGCGCCAGGCCGAGGACGCCAGGAACGGGCTCTGACGTCTGCAACCTTCGTCCGGAATCACTGCCGGTGACAGCGGCCCTCAACGCCCGACCAGTCCGTCACCATGCCGCCGCCGAACCCGATCCTTGGCCGTCCGTGTCGGGTCCCTAAGCGCGTCGCAGCCCGGGCTCCAGGTCCGGACGGTGAGCTCCGCTAGCGCTCGCCCAACAACTGTCCTCGCTGGGCGCGGCGGGAACTCACGCGGTTGCGTACCGGTTGAGAGTGACGCCCGAGGAGAACGGCTCGACAGATAGCGTGCGCAGTGCCAGTCGTTTGCGGTGGAGCGGTTTGCCCGCGCCGAGTAGGACCGGATGGACGAGCAGATGGTATTCGTCGACTGCGTTAAGCCGGGTCAACGCGCCGACGACGCTCAAGCTTCCGTAGACCACGAGGTTCCCATCGTGGCGGGCCTTGAGCTCGTCGATCGTAGCCCGATCCAGCGAGTGGACTTGCGTGCTGCCTTCCCATGGTGTGATGTCGCCGCTACCTGAGACCACGACTTTTGCGAGCTCGCAGACGCGCCGGGCGTAGTCCCGCGTCGCC
The DNA here is from genome assembly GCA_963720325.1 of uncultured Actinomycetota bacterium. Taxonomy (GTDB): domain Bacteria; phylum Actinomycetota; class Actinomycetes; order Propionibacteriales; family Actinopolymorphaceae; genus Thermasporomyces. Next base: position 95,955 of record CAVRFE010000003.1, read on the forward strand.
GGATCTTCGTTGGGATCGGCTGCTGTCTTGGGCCAGGCGTTCGCGAAGTCTGCGTGCGTGATGCGACCGAGCAACAGCGCGCTTGCCTCGGCAACGAGTGTCTGTTCGTACCGCATCAGATCACTGTCGAGCAACAACCAGTCCATCTCGTCGTCCGGTCCGGCGACGTACCCGTCGATTGTGATCCACGCCGTTACGATGATCTTCCCCATGATTCTCCTCGGGATGGTTGGTTGTTGCCTGCTCACACGGCGAACTGCCAGCGTGTCGCCGTGAGCCCGTCAGGTCCATAGCCGAACGCGCGCACCGGAGTGATTCGGTAGAACCCATACCGCGGTGAGCCCGGTAGACCATCGTCGAACACACCGCCGTCACGTACGGACAGCCCCCACTCGTACTTCGCCAGGAACGCTGCTGCGATCCGCTCATCCGCCAGCGGATCCTCGACCCCGATCGCGATGCCTTCGACAACAAGATCGAGATCATCTCCGGCAACAGTGAGCACGCAGGCCGGATTCGCTGCGAGGTTGTCGGCCTTGCGCGATCCCGGCCTGGTTGCGATGCACGGCGCGCCCTCGGCCCACACCACGAGCACCGGCATCGCATGCGGTCGGCCGTCCGGCCGGACAGTCGCGAGCCAGATCTTCGGTGCGGCGCGCAGTTGGGACTCCGCGTCGGACCAGTCCTTGAGCGTGGACTCGTCGGTGCTCATCGGCGTCGCGTCGTCGGCACCGAAGAGGAGTCTGGCGGTTGGCAAGTTCGCCATGATCGAGCACTCCCATGTCAGTTCCTTGAGAAAACTTTCTTGGACCGTAGCAGAGTTAGTTCCGTTAGGGAACTCCCTAGCGTAGGCTCGACTCATGCAGCGGACCCCGTTCGGCGACATGACCTGCTCTATCGCCCGGACGCTCGACGTGATCGGTGAGCCGTGGTCGCCACTGATCTTGCGCAATGTCTATGCCGGCATGTTGCGCTTCGACCAGATCCAGCGGGAGCTGGGAATCTCCCGCAAGGTGCTCGCGGAGCGCCTGAAGCACCTGGTCCAGGCCGGAGTGCTGGAGCGCCGGGCGTACTCCACTCGGCCCGAAAGGTACGAGTACACCCTGACGGCGATGGGGACGGAGCTATGTGACCTGCTCCTGGTGATGGTGCGCTGGGGCGATCGCTGGTTGGCCGGCGAGGCCGGTCCGCCGGTGCTCTATCGCCACCGTGCCTGCGGGAAGGTCAGCCATGTCGAACTGCACTGCTCCGAATGCGACCAGCCGATGGACGCCACCACTCTTGACCTCCTACCGGGCCCAGGCGCGCGGACTAGTGCCGCGTCAAGCAACGTTGGGTAGGTAGTCGGGTCGGCGGATCTTGGAGTCGACGGCGAAGCGTCGTTCGGTTGTGCTCGGGTGTTGTGCCAGCGGATGTAGCTGGCGATGGCGGCCTGCTGGGCGGCATTGCCGGGATAGTCGCTGCCGTCGACGGCGAAGTGCCGCAGCGCGGTGAACTCGGACTCGATCCGGTTCAGCCACGAACGGCGCAGCCGAACCCGATCCTTGGCCGTCCGTGTGATCTTCACCACCCGCTGCGCCCGAGTCCTGGGGACGTCACGCACGAGTGAACGACTGGGGCTCCGCCTCCACCGGTCGCAGTCGGTGCGGAGGGGTCGATCGAGGAATGGGGCCCGTTGTCCGGCCGCGGCGGCATGCGCGAGGTGTACTGCTCTGGTCGCGCGACGATCGGCGCTCCGCCCCCACCGGTCTGCCTGGGGGACGAGGGGTCGATGGAGCTGCCCGGACCGGTTCGCCGCTGGACCTCGTTCGTGACAGCCAACTCACACACCGGGAAGCTGCCCAGGGTGAGGCCATACCCACTCGCACTCTCCGCCAGCCGATCGGCCGCGTGGGCGGCTGGCCGTGCGCCCACGGACACACGCGTCGCGGTCCGTTGCACACCGCTTGCCGCCGCGACGACCACGGCTGATCCCTTCAGCTCGGCGCTACCGGCTGTGCGACTTGGCGCCGGTGTCCACGCTGACACCAGCGCGAGCACCAGACAGGCCACGATGCCAAGCCCGAGAGCCGGTCGGCCAATGCGCCGCAGCTCGGTGTTCCTTTTACCTGTCACGACAGTCCCCTCGTGTTCACGTCAAGCGTCGGTACTGGTACGTTCACACTTTCGCGTCAGTTCGTAACTAGGGCCCGTCGATGACTGAGGTTCAAGGCATTGCAGTGCCGCTGCATCTAGCTGGCCCATGGAAGGGGTCTCTGGCTGCCCCGGTGCGTGTCGATGTCCGAGCTGCCTAGCGGGTGAGTGCCTCCCACGGGTAGCGGGCATAGAGGTCGCGCAGTGATTCACGGCTCTCGACGACCATCGAGCCCTTGGTACGGGGCGCCCATCGCGTCGGCGTGGTGGCGTCCATCGCACGACTCCTTCCGGCCCAGGAAATGCACGACCGTGCGTTTCTGGCTTCGCACCGGAGAATAGCACGACCGTTCTGTTTCTGCGATGCCTCGTGGCTACCGAGCACCGAACAGTCGAGACGCGATGAAGGGCAGCGCACACGCGCCTCGATCCTCGATGAGGCTGCACGTCTGGCCACCGTCGACGGCCTCGAGGTCGCCGTCGTCGTCCGGCCCGCGCAGGCGAGGTTGTCGTACTTGACCCCGGACGGGTGCCGCGTATCTCGTGACGTTCCCATCCCGGTGCCGTCGACGTCCCGGCGTTCTTCTACCACACGACACCTGGTTAACCCGTGTGGGACTGACGACGGTACGTTGTCGGCGCCGCACTGCCGTTGCCGCTGTCAACCGTCAAAATTGCCGCGTGCGTGCGGGTCGGCGGCCGCGGAGTCCCGGGCGACAAGTCACCTCGTGATCGTCCGTTCGTCGTGACTCCCGTGAGGTGCAACGCCCTACAATGTGTGGATCCATATTCGCCAGTTACAACTGGCGAATAAGAACCGACCAGAGTAGGCGGGTGTGCTGGTAAGAACGTTGGAAGCGAAATGACACGAGGGCACGTTGTCGTGACAGGCGATGGCTACGCCGCATAGCGGAGTGTCGCCTCGATCGTCGCCAGCTGAAGGTCGCGCTTTGGCCTGCTGAACCCGTGCCGGTCAGTGGATCACATGGCTCAACAGCTGACGGGATGGGGAGACAAGGGGGGTGTGGGCGGCGTAGGCAAGACCTACGAGGCGTCCTGGCCGCGTGCTCGCCCACACCGCGGTGGGCGGGCGGTGCCCGGTACTGTCTGTTTCACGTCGCAGAGGAGCCAGTCGATGCGAATGCCGACGCTCGAGACCGAGCGCCTGACCATCCGTCCCCTCAAACTGTCCGATTTGAATGCCTGCCACCAACTGCTCGACATCGAGGATGGCGGTGATGGGTCGCTCGAGGAGCGGGAGCGGTGGCTGCGGTGGGCCGTGCTCAGCGAGCAGCAGCTGGCCGTCCTGATGCAGCCGCCGTACGGTGATCGCGCCATGGTCGTGAAGAACGGTGGGCGGATGGTCGGAATCGCGGGTCTGGTGCCCTGCATTCTTCCGCTCCCTCGGGTCGCTGATCCGGGACCAACCGACTACGTCAAGCGCCATGCTCCGGAGGTTGGCCTGTACTACCGGGTCGCGACCAGCGAGCGAAACAACGGTTATGCGGCAGAGGCGGCGAGCGCGCTGGTCGAGTGGGCGTTGGCCGAGCTGCACCTGGAGCGAGTGATCGCGATGACCACCTACGACAATGCGCCGTCTCGCCGGGTGATGGAGAGGCTCGGGATGCGCATCGAAACCAATCCGAACTCGGAGCCACCGTGGCTTCAGGTGGTCGGCATCAAGGACAGCACCCCTGGCCATGATGGGGCTGGCCGGTAGCGACAGCTTCCCACACCTGGCGGGGTGTACGGCAGCCGCGACAACCCCGCCGACGAGGTGCGAGCCGCCTACGCCACGTCACGTCACGATCGTGGCCGTTCTCGACCACGAACCCCGCGTCCCGCCTGGTCAGGTTGATGACTGCAACGGCACTGCAATCCGCCGGTCATATCGTGGCGCGTCAGTCGAATACCTGCCGTATAAACCGATCCTGGAACTCGGACGTACCGGTAGCAACGTCCGGTGCGAATGGACCACGAGGGGACCGTCGTGACACGTAAGGAAAGCACCATGGTGCCGCGCGTTGGCCGACCACTGCTCGGGGTGGGCTTGGTCAGCGCTCTGGTGCTCGGTTTGGTGTCGGTGTCGACGCCGGATCCGACGCGCGCAGCAGGAAACGCAGAGCAGGCGACGTCGGTGGGCATCGCGGCGGGGGCAGACGTGCGGCGGTCACTGACTGCGGCTCCCGCGGCCGTTCGGGCGGCCGCGCAGCCGGCCGGTGGGCTGGTGGAGAGCGCGAGCGGCTATGGCTTTACCGAGGGCAGTTTCTCGGTAGGTCATGATGGCTCGGCGCAGTATCGGGTGCCGTTCTGGGTGCCTGAGGCTCGGGGTGGTGAGGTCGCACCGGGCCTGGCGTTGTCGTACAACAGCAGCGCTGGAAACGGGCTTGCGGGCGTTGGCTGGGCGTTGGAGGGGTTGTCGAGTATCACGCCGTGTGCTCGCACGTTTGCCGTGGATGGTGAGTCCGACGGGGTGGGTTTCGACGGTACGGACGCCTACTGCCTCGACGGCAACCGACTCCTGCGGCAGGACTCGACGGGCAAGCACCGGTCGTTCAAGACGGAGAAGGAGACGTTCGCCCGAATCCTCGGCTACAACATGGGCGATGGCGTCCCCGACTATTTCAAGGTGTGGGGCAAGGACGGCCTGATCCGGACCTACGGCGGGCAGCAGGGGGACGCCGGCGCCCAGCTGCGGGCGCTGAAGCTGAAGGAGGGTGGCACGGCGGCGAAGCCGACACTGGTGCCGGTGTCGCAGACGCCGGTGACCGTGTCGTGGGCGCTGAACCGGATCGAGGACCGCAACGGCAACGCGGCGACGGTGGAGTACGAGCACCTCAAGGGCGGTGAGTCCAGTCTGTGGCATGCCGAGATGCGGCCCAAGCGGATACGTTACGCGCCGAATCGGCTTGTCGAGTTCTCCTATGCCAAGCGTGCGGACCCGATCGACAGCTTCGTCGGTGGTGTGCACACACGGACCTCTGAACGGCTGAGCAGGGTCCGGATGTCAGGCGGTCCCGAGGGCGGGAAAGCTGAGGTTCTGCGGGACTACGACCTTGGCTACCACAAGGAGTCGACCACCATCACGGGCAGGAGCCTGCTGGCGTCGGTGGAGGAGCGGGATCAGGACGGTACGCCCAAGCAACCCCTCTCGTTCTCGTATTCGAAGGGCAGCTACGACTACGAGGTGATCGACACCAACGTGGAAGTGGCCAGTGCCGACGTCAAGAAGACCTTCCGGCTCACGGTCGGTGACGTCAACGGGGATGGCCGGGACGACATTCTGTATCCGGATTCCGACAACGACTGGAAGATGCGGTGGTCGACCGATCGTGGTTTCGGTCCGGAGCAGGATTCTGGCATCCCGAATGTCACGTCTGAAGAGCTGTCGCAGTTATTCCAGGCCGATGTCGACCGGGACGGTCGGATGGATGTCATGGCCGAGGTGCAGGTCGCGGGCTCGCCTGGACACCGGAAGAAGCTGCGACTGTACACGTCCGATGGCGAGAAGTTCGTGCCGTCGCCGGTCGATGTCGACGAGGGTCGAGCAGATGAGGACCCGGACCCGGCGCATTTCATCGACATCGACGGCAATGGGACGACGGACTACATGTCCTCCAACTACGGAGGAACGCCTTGGGTTAGCCCCTGGTACTACCGGTTGAACACCGGGAAGGCGCCGCACGCACGGTGGGGACAGACGGTGGAGACCGACAAGGTCTGGCCCGAGGCGCCCACCAACTCTGGTGGTGCAGAAGCGGTGGATCTCGACGGTGACGGCAAGGGTTGGGTGGAGACCGGGGACTATGCCGACCTGAATGGTGACGGCCTGCAGGACCGAGTCCACCCCGGCTGGTGGGCGTTCGCCGAGGGCCCGGACGGCAAGCTTTACCGGGACTACTCGCTGCACGCACGGATCAACTCCGGCAACGGGCTCGGTCCGCTCTCGGAGAGCCCGGACGGCTGGAAGCCGCCGGTCACCTCAGGCTCGTCGCAGAATGTAATCCCGGCCAGCGTCCGTTATGTCGACTTCAACAATGACGGTGCCGACGACCTGCTGGTGTTCTACCGCAGCTATCGAGACTATCCGCCGTCCAAGGGTACGCACCTGTGGCTGTGGCAGAACGGAAAGTTCGTCAAGGCACCGTTCGCCGCGAACGTTGGCTTTGGTACTTCCAACGGGATGAGTGTGGTCCAGCCTTTGGACTTCGATGGTGACGGCGTGCTCGACATTGTGTACTTCGAGGACGACGATGACGGAGACGTGGACCGTGACGGCCGTCTGAAGATTGCCAAGCGTACGGGCGACAGACCGGACCTGCTGACCGGTGCCGGAATCCGGCCGAACGGCCAGCGGGTGGAGTTCGACTACACCACGTTGGCTAACCGGAGCGTCGCGAAGGTGGGGACGTGCGAGTTCCCGCAGATGTGCCCACGGCGCGGCGGGACCATTGTGTCCAGGCATCGGGTGGCCAATCCGGAGGTGGAGGATGGATGGGCGCGGTTCCGCCACACCTACGCTGACGCCAGGACCGACGTGCAAGGCCGCGGATCGCTGGGCTTCGCCAGGCACACGGTGGTCGGCACGGATACGGGAACGGTCACCATCACGGAGTTCGACAACACCACCCGAGACGGCGGAGCCGACGGGAAGTCGTCGATCTATCCGTACGCCGGGCTGCCGGCCAAGGTCACGACGCTCGTCAGCACCCCGGAGCGGCCGACTCACCGCATGACGGTCGCCAACAACTACGAGCTGCGGCGACTCGGCTCTGGACGCTACACGGTCGAACTCACCAAGACCGTCGAGGAGGAGAATGAGCGCCCAGCCGGCGGGACTGACTGGCCGCAACCGATGCGGGTGCGTACGACGGAGTTCGACTATGACGACTTCGGCAACCAGACAGAGGCGTCCAGCAAGGTCACGGGGGGTCGACGCTCCACCACGGAGACGACAGTCGAGAACGACGAGACAAACTGGCTGATCGGGCTGGAGCGGGAGGTCAAGGTCACCGGGTGCGACGTGGACGGCGAGTGTGCCACCCGGAAGACGGCATCCGACTACGACGATGCCGGCAACCTGACCGAGACGATCGTCGAGCCGGACGGTGACGCGGATGTCTACCTGAAGACCACCACTGACGTCGGCGATGCCGGCGAGGTCAGGAAGGTCACGGTCGAGGACAAGACAGGGGAGCAGCGTGTCGAGGAGTTCGACCACGACGACGACCTCCTCCATCCCACGAAGGTGACGAACGCACGCGGCCACACGAGCGAGACGACGTTCCACTCTGGCCTCGGTGTGCCGTTGGAGACCAAGGACGCCAACGGTGTAAGGACGACTATGGCGTACGACAAGTTCGGTCGGTTGCGCCGGACGAACTATGCCGACGGCGACTTCGAGCGGATCGGACACCTCAGCATCTTCGGCGGTCAGGTCACCACAACCACCCGTGCCGACGGCAGCGAGGCAGTGCGTTCAGTTGATCAGCTTGGTCGGGAGGTCTTGCGCCGGGTGCGTGGGTTCGACGGCGAGTGGAGACGCGTCTTCAGCACCTACAACATGCTGGGTCTGGTCGAAACTGAGTCGCGCCCTTCGGAGTCAGCGGATCCGTCGCCGCACCAGACCACATACGAGTACGACAACCGCGGACGAAGGACGAGGGTGGTTGACCCCGACGGCATGGCTACGTCGTACGGCTATGACAGGTTCACGACCAAAACCAGGGACGCACGAGGTATCGAGTTCTCGACACAATCGGGTGTCGACGGCGACGTGCTCAAGCGGATCGAGCCAGATCCGGCGTCCGCCGACGGTGTGATCGAGACGACGTACGACTACGACCCGTTTGGTGATGTGACCAGGGTCGAGGCGCCAGACGAGTCGGTGCAGACGATGGACTACGACGTGCTCGGCCGACGCACACTCCATACGGACCCGAGTGCCGGGACGACTGAGACGACGTACAACGGCTTCGGCGAGGTGGTCAGCGAGACCAACGGCGCCGAGGAGACGACGGAATTCGCCTACGACGAGCTCAGCCGGGTGGAGAAGGTCACTTCGCCGGACGGCACCGAAACCCGCACGTGGGACACCGCCGAGCACGGTAAAGGGATGCTGGCCTCGGCAACGAGTGCCGATGGCGTGACGACCGGCTACACCTACGACCAGTTCGGCCACGCCGACTCTGCGACGTGGCGGATCGAGGACACGCCCTACCGGATCGACTACGGCTACGACGAAATCGGCCGGCAGTCCAGGATCACGTACCCGCAGATCCAGGGCGTCGACGACCGGCTGGAGATCGTCTACGGCTGGAACGAGCACGGCTACCTCCAGCAGGTCTCGAACGCCGCGAACGAGGACGAGGTGTACTGGTCCGGCATCGAGCGCAACGCCGACGGAGCGCTGACCAGGGAGCGGCTCGGCAATGGTGTGCAGACCGACACCGGCTACGACGACCAGACCGGACTGCTGAGAAACCTCGCCGCATACGGCCACGGCGGCGACCTGATCAAGATGAGCCTCGACTACGACCCGGTGCGAAACGTCAAGTACCGAGACGACCTGGCAACCGGACGCAAGGAGACCTACGGCTACGACAAGCTGAACCGGCTAGGGAACTGGCAGGCTACCGACGGCGAACACAACACGAACACGACGTACGGCTACGACCTGGCTGGCAACCTCGAGACCGAAACCGTTGCCGGGCAGCAGGATCGCGACGTCACCTACCGTTACGGCCAGAATGGGGCGCCCAAGCACGCGCTGACCTCTCGCAACGCCGACCGCTACGACTACGACGACGCCGGACGGCAGATCATCGGCCCGAAACGCACCATCGAGTACAACCGGTTCAACCTGCCGACGGTGCTCACCTGGGGAGAGCAGCCACAGCGACGCACTCAGTACTCCTACGACGCCGAGGGTGCGAGGGTCCGCAAGCACGACACGGGACCGGAAGGTCAGACAGTCACCTCCGTGCCAGGACTGTTCGAGCGTCGCGAGCTTGCCGGTACCAACAACAGCGAGATCCACAACCTGCACAACGTCATTGTCGAAGGACGCACTGTCCTACAGCTCAACCGAGTGCAGAAGGTCGGTGGTGGTCAAGTGGTGGCGACCAAGCCGCGGTATCTGCACGCCGACCACCAGGGCAGCACCATCGCTGTGACCAACAAGGCCGGACAGCGAGTCGGGCCAGAAGACGACGGTTTCCTCAAGGAGCTGATCTACGACCCGTTCGGACGACGGATCGACGCCGAGAACAAGCCACTCGGCCACCAGCGGCGAGGTGGGCCTAGGCAGGGCTACACCGAGCACGACCACGTCGACGAGATCGGCGTCATCGACATGGGAGGCCGCTACTACGACGCTGGCGCCCGCCGTTTCCTTACCCCTGATCCACACGTGACCGACCCGCTCAACAGCCAGAGCCTCAACCGTTACAGCTACGTGTGGAACAACCCCGTCAACCTCACGGACCCGACGGGCTTCGACCCCGACGGCGGCGACGAGATAACCCTCGAGGACAAGGGCGGCTTCTACGGTTCTCCGTTCGTCTTCGGAAGTGGCTTTGGTACGAACACGATCTCCCTCGTCGTCAGCCATCCCTCCAGCTACCTGAGCCAGGAAGACATGACGTGGTTGAGGTGGGCGCAGCAGATTCCCGGCAACGAGCCCATTGTCGTCACACCAGTTGACGTCGCAGCCAACTTCGGTGTCCTCGCGGGCACGGTGTTCGCCGGTGATCTACTGAAGCCCCAGGCGATCGACCGTTACCTGGCCGGGCTGGCGGCCAGCGATCCCAGGCTCGCCGAGTACTGCAGCGTCCCACCGGATGCCTTCGACGTCGCGAGCCGGAACCTCGTCGGCCCGGTGGGTGTCAGCCTTCCTCCGGTGCGAGAGCTCCATGAGACGCCTCCAGAGGTCGGACTTGTATCGCCGGATGCCGATGATCCCTCGATGCAGTACAAGTCGAGGGGGCCGCAGTCGAAGAGTCCGATTCGACGGCAATTGGACGCGGTGACCGCAAACTGGCTGGGTGGTCTCGTCTTCTGGCTGACGGGAGACACCGCCGCTGCTGAGCTGGGGGCGAGCACTCACAATCTGCTTGGCGGCGCAAAGGGCGTAGTCCGCGGGAGTGCCGGCTACCAGCTGCAGATGCACGGCTCCCGAAGCCACGGCTTCACGTCCCCGGGCCGGACGGTCCCTTCCACGCGACCTGGCGTCAGCACGCCAACGAGGAGCATGTTCGGCGACTCGTATGGACCGATGCACCCTGACCCGTTGAAGGACTACTGACGGGCTTGCGGCCCGGCCCATGGACATGTGGCTCCCGTCGCAGGCCGACAGCCGGAGATCGGGCGGGACCACCGCCCGATCTCCCCGCTCAAAGGTGTCTCTTCTGACGTATCTTGGGCGCGCTGCGCGGTCGTTCCGAAGTCCCGGTCGTCCGGTGTTCTTGGTGTCTGACGTCGACATCAAGCCGTGCCAGCCATGCGGGTGCGTCACCAGAGCAGTCCCGGGGCCACCCACGGATACGGCAGGGAGCCTCAAATGTGCGATCGTGCCCGTCGAGCAGTCGAGAAGGACGTCGACCAGATTGGCCCCAGTGACACTATCTGGCAGAGACTCTTGCCGGCATCGTGCGCACTGAAGGTGTCTGATCCTTCTAGCAATGGCGGGCGAGCTGAACCCTCGATTTCTAGAACTGCGTGATGACTCTGAACGTACCGAGTTGGGCCAAACTTTGCCAGGCCCTGACGACAACAGCCGCGAGGATGACCGACCTGATGTAGGCCAGAGAGCAACCCTGGGCCACAATCGACCGATGAGTACGCTCTAACTGAGACTATGGCTCCATGCAGGAGAAGGTGGTCGGGCTACGTGTCACGCACGACGATGAGGGCGACGCCGCGTATGTTTACTTGGCCGAGCGCATCGGGACAGGTGAGTCAGTCGCTCAAGTAGTCGTGGACGACGACCGCGTTGCTGGAATGGTTGTCCTGGACTTGGATGCCGAAGGTCGGATACTTGGCGTAGAGATCCTCGGTGCCAATGATCTCCTGCCGGCCACGCTTCTAGAGACGATGCGCGATCCATAGCCGCTGGCGAGCAGCGCGTGGGACGGATGTGCCCGTCCGGAGGGGATCTCTGCCAGGCAACGGCCATCGCGCGAGAGGAGACGACTGATGACCGACTGGCGTTCTCTGTGGAATGCGGTTGTCGCAGGCGAGGGGAGTGCACGAGAGGGCGTTGGCTGGGAGTTCACCAGCCAGGACGGTCAACCGGCTTGGGCGGTGTTGCGCGATGACGGTGGCCCCTTCCCGGTCTTCTCCTCGACGCGTGGGCACATCGTGCCTTCAACGGACCACCTAGACGCAATGACGCGCGAGGCCGTGTCGGAGCTTTTGGCAGCCGCCAATCTTCCTGACCAACACGGCTGGATCGCTGAGAACATCTCTACCGCCCTTGTGCTGGCATCCAAGGAGGTCGAGTCATGGGAGGGAGAGGAGTGGGCGCTCGAGTCCGACCCTGACGGCATGGCGATCGTGTGGTCGGAACCCGACGCCGCACGAACGCCCTATGCGTGGCTACGCGCAATCGGCGCCGACACCTCGGCGGTGGTCACCGTCTACCAAGATGACGCCCTCTTCGGTCTCAGCTTCGTTCCGCCGGTAGAACTTCGACTGCCGGAGGTCGATCTCGGCTCACGGCGGTCCCGTCGATCCATTCCACTCGTATGCGGTCGAATCAATTACGTGGAAGTCGTCTACGACACCGCCGTGAAGGGCGGTCGGGACCCCGGACTCGTGACCGAGGTCCTGCTGCACTGCGACAATGCGACGACACTGCTCATAGCCGCCGAAGCGTACTCCCAGCAGGAGTGGCACCTGTTCGACGAATCCGTCGTCGCGCTGACCGAGCCAACGGTGGCCGACGCCCTTATCTGGATACCCGAGCGGCGTCGTTGGGGGCGGACGGAGGCTGGTCACTGACGCTCACTCATGCCTACATCCACATGCTCGCGGGCTTTCGGTTCGTCCTCATCTTAGTGGCCGCCGCCGGGATCGAGTTCCAGGGTTTCCGCGTACCACCAGAGTGCCCGGCTCCAGTCTTCGACAGTGTGTCTCCCTCGCCGTGGCCGGTTCCGAGGTAAGCCGGCGACGAACATCCTGTGTGAACTGGTGGACGGGGCCGTCGTCGGCGTGAATGCCAAGGGAGCGGAGCGTGTGGATCTCGCCGCTGAGGGAGAACAACTTGTGCACTTCCTCGTAGAGGAGCGTGCCGGGCGTGCGCGCCAGGCGTGATGCATAGCGGGGCTGAGTCGCCAGGACGTCCGTCAGCTCAGCGGGCTCCAAGGCCGCCTCGAACCGCTAGTGAGCCGCAACGGCCCGGTCATCGCCTCCTCGACAGATCGAGCGAGAGCAGCAACCGTGACCATCGTTCGGGCCTCGCAAAGTCCAGTGGTGATCACACGCGCTAATCAGGTGAGTGCATCGGCGATGTCGTCGAGCACAGGGTCCGCCGCCCGCATGCCGCCCTGTTGCCACGCGAGCGGGTGGACGACGTGGACGGCGTTGGCTGGCACGGCGCTCAGCCGGCGCCAGATCGGAGCTGATGCGAGTCGGCCGATCGGTGCTTTGATGTCGGCTTCGGAGCTGCCCAGGCCGGTGTCGCCGGCTCCGAAGAGGAACATGCCGTCGGCGTCGGGTTGGGAGATCTCCTCTAAGCTGAGATCAATGCGGCGTTCGGTCGGGTCATCGGTCTGTTGGCTACGCGGGCGGGCCAGGCCGAGTTCGTCGACGATCTGTCCACTGAAGTGAAACCTCGTGTGGACACGCACTGCGTCGGGCATCACACGCACGATCGACACGTCACCTGTGAACGAGTCGAGCTCGCCGGCGAGCGACGCGATCCAATTGTCGAACGCTTGCAGCGTTTTCGTGAGTTCGCGTTCGCGGCGGACTCCTTTGGCCAAGGTTTCTGCGTCGGCACGCCAGTCGGACCGGTCCGACACGACCAGCAGCGTGGGCGCGATCGCTGCCAGGGTGTCACCGAGTTCGGTGGCGTCGTTGGCGAAACCGATGATGAGGTCGGGCCTTGTGGCGGCCACCCTTTCGAGGTCGATCGGGGAAACCTATCGACGCGATTCCCTCCAACTCGGCGTCGTTCAACAGGGTCGTGGCCGGTGCGTCATCGGGCAGCGACTACGCCACCACCGGAACGCCAAGGTCGAGGATCGTGGGCAGAGTCGTCCCAGCGTCGAGCGCGACGACCCTCCGAGGATTCGCCGGAACATCGACTGGCCCGCCTCCAACGTCAACCGTACGCTCCTCGCCAGAGGCCCGGCCGCCCTTGGTGCTTGCCGAACCAGCGCTCGAACCTTCGCTCGGCCAACCAGCACAAGCTGCTAACACAAGTGCGACGGGCCCGAACATGACGTACGCCGGAATTGAGAAATGATGCTGAAGCGGCCGGGTGGAAACGGGAGCTCGGCTACAAGGCGTCCTGGCTGTCATCATCAAGTGAATCGTTCGCACTACGACCCGAACCATCGGGGTGGGCCCACTGTCCTACGTGTCGGAGCAAGACCATCGACGCGGACGCCCAAGGGCACCACGACTACGAGCTTAGGGAGCCTAACCTAAAGTGCGTCAAAGGGCAGGAGCAACCAGGTCATGGATTGGGGCAGTAAGTGCGACGGAAGTCATCGAGGACGACGTTCCTGTACTCCGTCTCCGGATCAAGCATTCGGTGTGCCGGGGACCGCTCTGCCGGAGCAAGACCGATCGCCGCCTCGATGCCCAGGTAGGCAGAGTCCCGTAGCTCGGGGAGCTCGTCTACGGCGTCCAGCGTCTGCAGCAGTCTGGATGCCAGGCGCTGGCGAAGGTCCTGGTCCTCGATGATGGGCAGCAACTCACCTGCTCCCATGAGAGCAATCCCCCGCACCATGGTGTCAGTCTCTGCGTCAAGCAACTCACAACAGAGCCGTGACAGGCGCACGTCCCGAAATCTTGTGAACAGAACTCCAACTGCGTTCCAGCGCACCATGCTATCTGTGCTGGCGAGGTGGGGAGCAATGTCGTCGGCCATTTGGAACGCGGCGACATCCCCGGCCAGGGTGATGGCACCGTAGGGATCCGCGCTTTCTCTGAGCAACCGTCTCAGTGACACCATCGCACTGCCGCTGATGCGACCATTTCGCCGGTACTCATCGCCGATCTCCGCCGCGGTCATCACAGGACAACCCTAGCCTTCAACCACGACGGTAGCGGTCTACGCCGGTATCGGATCCCCCCGAATATCCGATCAGCCGCTTCACGCCGGGCTCGACGCCCCACCCTGGATCCAGACCGGACGCTAGGTAGGCCTCGACGAGCGATCGGAGCGCAGCGCGCTGTTCGAGACCAAGCGAATCCAGCGCGAAACCGTCGTCGTTCATTGAATATCCATGGCCAAGGAAGTAGTCGAAGTGCCGACGATCTTCTGCCATCAAGCCCGGCACGCCCGCCCTGTCGAACAACGCGCGATTGTGCTGCGTGAACGCCATCCATTGCTTGCACTGCTGGGACGCCTGCGCCGGCCGACGGTAACTCATCTCTACACCTACATGCGCGTTCGATAGCCGTGACGGCTGTCGCGTTGGTCGTGGCTAGTTACGTCGTGGCGAGGACTGCACACAACGCGACAGCCCATCCGACACTCGGCCAACGTCTCCGCACGGCGGAGATGACCGGACTTACTCGCCAGCGGAACGTAGGAGGACTCTAGCCGCAGTCACTTGCGTACGTCAACAACTGATGGATGTACCTCGCCACTGCCGGCCCGTCGGCCGTACGGCATGAAGGACGTAGGTGCGATTGCACTGCGACGTCCACACCGGAATGTGCCTCCACACACGGTGAGCGCTGCTATGCGCCTGCAACCTGACTGCAATCGGCGTCCCTACGGTGCGCCGGATGGTCTCGCTCTCATCCAGAACGGCTCGGTCTGAGCACGTTTCTCTTGTCGCCGACTACTACGACGCCAACACACGGCGGTTCCTGCGCTTCGGCGAAAACTCGGGCAGCGGGGCCATCCACCGCTGCGTGTGGATGCCGGATACCGCGAGTACGGCAGAAGCCGCTGAGGTAGTGAACCGCCTAGTGCTGGATCGTCTGCGAGGCCATGTGCCCGCGGGCGAGGGGCGGGTTCTCGATCTCGGATGCGGAGTCGGCGCGACGATGGTCCGTCTTGCCAGGGACATGGACGCGTGCGTGACGGGCGTGACCATCAGCAAGGTGCAGGCTGAGATCGGCGCCAAGTGGATCGCGGCCGAGGAGCTGGCTGAGCGCTGCGACGTCATTTGCGGTGACTTTGCCGAGCTGCCCGCGGAGCCGTGCTACCACGCCATGGTCGGCATCGAGTCTGTCGTGCATTCGCCGTCGCTGGCGGAGCTGATCACGTCTCTTGCCATGCGTCTGTACCCGGGCGGCCGCATCGTCCTGTGCGACGACTGGATGACAGACAAGGATCGTGGACTTCACGTCCGCGAGCAATGCTTGGAACAATTCCGCACCGGCTGGCGCATCGGCAGTCTGCACACGGTCGCGGAGTTCGCCGCGATGTCCGAACGTGCCGGCTTGCGGCTGGTCAACGATGTCGATCTCACCGGATACCTGCGCCTGGGTCGGCCACGTGATCGAGTGGTCGACCTGGTGGTGAGGGGCAGTGGTGTGCTGTCCTGGGTTCGCGATCGCATGGTCGAGAAGCCGTTCTGGGCCAACATGATCGGTGGTTCGGCGCTACAGGTTGGGCTATCTCGACGTTGGCTGGAATACCACCTGCTGGTGCTCCAACGGGCGTAAACGGCGGTGCACTTCCACACCTGTGGACATGGCCCGTCCAACTGCCACACACCATCGACCGTGCACACCCGCGGTGGACGCATCCATCAGCTACAATGCCGGCGTTACGAACTGACTTGACCGCGGGTCCATGTCAAGACGAGGGAATAGGTACGAACATGCGTATCGGGGACGTCAGGACCGTTCGACGACTGGTCTGTTGGTCGCCGAGTGCGTGGCGTCGCGTGCTTGCCAGCCGGTTCTCCACGAAGGGCGTGAGGACGGACGTTCGGGTCGCGTGCGGTGCGATCGTCGTGGCAGCACTCATGCTCTGTTCTGGCTGTGGGCATGGCCAGGTAGGCGGGTCCGGGCACTTTACCGATCGCCTGGAGCTGATCCCCGCCTCCGCGGTTGCGGAGCCGGAGAATCTGATCGTTGCCATGGCCGATCTGAGTCGGGCAGCTGAGTTGGCTGATGTCGACCGTCCAACGGATGTCCGACAAGCCGATGCCATCCTCACCTACATCCGTGGACTCACCGGGATCCGGGACCTGGACACCGAAGCGCCGGTGAACGTCGCAGCCTTGATGCCTGACGCGGCGAATGTCCGCAACTTCAAAAGCGTCGCCGAGTTCGAGGACGAGGTCGGATGGTCACTCCTCGATGTCTCCTGGTTCATCGAGTATCTGGATCCACTCAACGCGCTCATGGTGGCAGGGGGCAGCTTTGAGGAGAATCGGCTCACCCAAGCCATGGGACGGAAACGGGAGGGCGTCTGGCGGCTCGGGCCTGCCGAGGACGAGCCCGCTTCTGTCGGTGCCATTACTGCCGCGCGACCGTTCGGGCAGGCCTTGCGCCTCGTCCTCGACGACGACCGGCTGGTTGTCGGACGAAAGACCCAACTGGTCAAGGATGCGACCGACGACAGCGGCCGCACCCTAGCCGACAACTCGGTGCTACAGGCCCTGGCGGCCGCGATGGACGACGCCGAAGCATACTCCGCGCTGTTCAACGCCAGCGGCCACCACGAGCTCGATCCGCGGTTCTCGCCGGCAGAAGCCGCGACCAGCAGCGACGCGGCGCTGCCTCGACCGTTCAAAGGTGTCGCGGCTGGCTTGGCAAGCGACGCTGGAGGAGCAACGGTCATCCTGGCCTACGTCCACGACAGCGATCAGGACGCGCAGACCAACGCAGACGCCCTGCGCAGGCTCATCAGGAACGGGCGGTCGCTGGCAACCGACGAGCCGTGGAGGCAGACCTTGGACCTCCGGGACATTCAGTCGAATGGCACGACCGTCCTCGCCCGCCTCGGCCTACGAAGCGGCCGCCATCCCCAGCTCGCGTACGACCTGATCAATCACCGAGAGTCTCTCGTCACACACCGATGAACCTACGCCACGGCCGGAACGATGCCACCAACCTCCGGCGGCCGAGCCGGGAGATCAGCATCCGAACCCGATCACGGAATGGGCAGGCGCACGTATGAGCAAGACCAAGTTCTTTGCGATTCTGGGTGGCGCCTTCGGCTTTGCAGGCCTGGTGGCCCTGATCGTGGGGGTCTGGAGCGGCCTCTGGACCGTGCTCTTTCTCGGCTCGGCGGAGCGGGTCGACGGCAAGGTGATCGAGATGACCCAGCGCCCGGGGCCGTCTCAGGGTCCCACTGGCGTGAGGTCCTCGAGCACGTGGTATCCGACGGTGACGTTCCGGGTCGACGGCAAGGCGTACACCTTCCGGAGCAGTACAAGCTCCAGCCCGCCACGGTACAGCGTCGGCGACACCGTGGAGGTCGCGTACGCCCCCGACAATCCGGGCGACGCCAGGATCGCATCCTTCGAATCGTCGTATCTGGCTCCACTGGTCTTCGGCGGGCTGGGCCTGTTGTTCACCCCGATCGGCACCATCTTTTTGGTGAAGGCACGCCGGGCAGTGACACAGCACGCCTGGCTGCGAAGGCACGGCCAGGCGACCTGGGCGGAGATCGCGCATGTCGGCCCGGACTTCACCATCTCGCTGAATGGCAGGCACCCCTACGTCGTTCACGCCACCTGGCGCGACGAGCAGAGCGGCCGCACCTACACCGCTACCAGCGACCACCTTCGACACGATCCGGGCCCGAGGCTACTGGGCCGAACGCACGCGCGAGTGCTGTTCGATCCGGCCGACCCCGAACGCAACCTGCTCGACCTGGACGCGGATCCGACCCTCTCGTGAGAGATCGGAGACCCTCGACGGCCGCCATCGCCATCGGCGCCGGCGCTGGCTTTGCTCGTATGGCCACTCTGGAGACACCTGCTGGTGATCCCGCGGCCCTGTCCGCCACTGCCCAGGCCGTCTGAGTGAGCGATGCATACGAGATTCAGCATGTCGGCGAAATCGCTCTGGTCGATCAGCCCAGATACAGCCAGACGATGGCGTGCCCGAACGGCACGCGCGCCTACAGCGTCGGCTTCGGCATCGACGACGTGGCCGACTGGAATGTCGAGTCGCTTCGGATCCACTCCACCAGTGCAACAGTTGGGCTGGCGATAGCCGCAGGGACCACCCTGCCGGAGGAGAACGTCGGCGTTACTGTCAAGTGCGCGACCTGACCAGGTTCAAACGGGGTCAAGGACCGGGCGGTGCGTTCTTTGGCAGCAAGCTCGTCGAAGGACCAGCAGAGGCAGCCGCATGAGCACACCGAACAAGCCCGGCTCGCAACGCCCGGCCTTGGCCCGCCGACAAGTTGAACGCATTACGCCTCGGGCAACGACTGGTCACCGAGGTCCCCGCTGCCCAAGCTGGTCGACGTGCATTCATCAACATCGTCCCGCTCGGCACCCCGTCCGACGCCCAAGCCCGACAGCAAGGCTGGAAACGGGCTGATCGCGCCCGCAACTTCCAGCTGCAGCACTGGGGCTACGACGCCGAGCACATCGCCGGCTTCGACCACGACGTCGGAGCGGTCCTGATCCGGGCAGCGATGGCTGCAGGTGAGCTTGAGTTGACCGGACTGCTCTAAGCATGGCAGCTACGTCCTGAGCAGTTTCTCTATCCGTGGCAGACCGACGATCCGAAGTAGCTGCACCAGGCCGAACCTCACGGCAGGGAAGGCAAGGGGGCGGTTCACCGGCCAATCCCCGTGGGATCACGAGCTCTGCCTGCCTGCGATGGGGCAGGCGGGCCGTGCGCCGGCCGGGTGCAACGGCGCTGCAATGCAAGTTCATATCGTCGTCAGTTCCAACGGTGACTTTGGAAGGCCTATTCTGCGCCGGGTTCGTGGTCAGAGGACGGCCGTCCGGTGAAAGGCCGCAGAGGTCGTAAGGGGAGTTGGTTCCACGTGATGCGATTGCGGCACTTGACAAGGCTTTACTGCAGTCTGGCGGTTCTCGCGCCGTTACCTTTCATGATTCCGCCTGATGTGCCCGAACAGGCCTCGACCGCGCCGTGGCGCATGCACACCATCCAGGAAGGTGCTGTCGGGTCGGGGAGCTTCGACGGCTCGGACGGGGTGGACCTGCGTGACATCACCGGTGACGGCTTCCCCGAGGTGACCTCTGCATACGAGCAGGGACACCGAGTCTCGGTGTCCCTGCACCCGGGCGAGGGCTCGGATCCGAGGCGCCCCTGGGAGACCCTCGACCTGCCTGTCGCGGACCGGTTGGTCGGCGCCGAAGACGCGGTGTTCGGGGACGTGGACGGCGATGGCGGAGATGACGTCATCGTGGCCGCCGAGGGCACCGACCCGAAGGTCAGCATCCTGTTCGGCCCGCCGGGCACGTCCGATTCGCCGGCGGAGTCGGACTGGACTAAGGTCGACGTCGAGGCCTCGACGGGTATGAAGGCGATGCGGGTCGCGCTCGCCGACATGAACGGTGACGGGGCCGACGACATCCTCGTTGGAGGCAAGGAGGGCTCGTCGACCGCGGCGGGACTGGGTTACTACAGCCCACCTGCCGACCCGCGCCAGGAGACCGGCTGGACCTATCATCCGATTACCCCGGTCGGCTGGGTGATGCAGATGAGGGCGGTCGATGTCGATGGTGACAGCAACCTCGACGTCTTGTACTCCGACCGGGATCCGATCGACATCGGCGTCCCGTCCCCCGACCGCTCCCAGATGGGGGTGCGGTGGTGGAGGAACTCGGGCGGCCCGGATCCGACGTGGACACCACACCAGATCACCCCGGAGCGCGAGCGCTTCCACAAGTGGTTCTCGTTCGTGGATTGGAATGGAGACGGGTCCAAGGACGTGATCGACTGCCGTTCCGACAACGCCAAGATCAATGCGCTCAAGATCTGGCTCAACAATGAAGCGGGCCGGTCGTGGACCGCGATACCGGGTCCGGCTCTGGCGGGCGCGGGTGTTGGCCAGTGCCAGCATGTCACCGCCGACCACATCGATGGCGACGACGCGCTGGATGTCGCGGCGACGTTCTCCCACGCGGAGGGCGTGTCCGGTGTTGTGTGGTGGAAGAACGCCGGGACGTCGACGGAACCGGCATGGGAACGCCACGAGATAAGCGGAACCGACTCCGGAGTCAAGTACGACAACATGGCCTGGTCCGATCTGGACGCCGACGGGGACCTCGACGTAGTAACCAGCGAGCAGCACGAGGACACCGACAAGAACCGCCGCGTCGGCCCCGGCCTCGGTGTCATCTGGTACGAAAACCCAGTCAGACAGGGCGGCGGACAGACCACCACCGCGGGCCCGTGACCGGATCAGCAGGCAGGCGGCTGGCGACGTCTGTGGTTTCGTGCCTATGTCCAAAGCTCGGCGAGGATCTCGCGCGCGGACTGCAGGGCGTCGTTGTAGGTGGTCGGGTTGCCAAGTTGTTGGAGTGCCTGGGCGAGCACGTCCAAGGTTTGGGCCTCGCCGGCGCGGTAGCCGATTGCGCGATGGACCTGGAGTGCCTCGTTGGCCGTCTCGTCCGCCTGGGCGGGGTCGCGTTGTGCGAGCTTCGTCGCGCTGAGGCGGTGAGGGTGGGTCCTTCGAGCAGTCGGTAGCCGGTCTGTCGGGCCCATCTGAGGGCCTCATCGGCGCTGGCGGTGGCTTTGTCGGAGTCGCCAAGGTGTTGGTAGGCGTGTGTAAGACCGATCAAGGCGGCGACCTCATGCCTGCGGACACCGATCTCCCCGCTGAGCCGCAGGGCGTCCAGATGATGGTCGACGGCTGTGTCGCACGCGTCGAGCCGCTGATGGACCGTACCCACCATATTCAACGCATCCGCGTCATAGAGCCTGTCACGTGTTGCGCGGCTCTCGGCGAGCGCGGCTTGGGCAAAGCTTGAGCGCTTAGGTGTAGCGGCCGGCGTCGCGGTGGGCGGTGGCCAGTGTGCGCATGTTGTCGCAGGCCTGGCCGCGGGCGCCGATGGCACGGTTCAGCTCCCATGCCCTGTGGAAGCTCTCGATCGCGTTGTCCAGGTGACCAGCACCAGATTGCGCTCCCCGAGATTCGCGGAGACGAACTCCTCGTTGCCATAAGCGCCGACCGCACGAATGAGCGGTAGCGCTTGTGTGTAGTAGTCGGCCGCGTGGGCGAGTTCTCCCGCCTCAGCGTGAAGATTGCCGAGATTGCGTAGGCGTTGCATGACGAGGACGTGGTTTCGGTCTGCTGGGCGATCTCGAGCGCTTCCCGGTAGTACACCGCCGCCTCGTCTAAGCTGCCTGCGTGTCGGTGCACGACGCCGATTTCGGCAAGTGCAATGGCCTCCCCTTCGTGCCAGGTAGCTTGCCGCGCGCACTCGAGCGCGCGAGTGTTGCGATCCGCTGCCGCATGCAAGTCACCCTGCCGGTCGAGTTGCGCGGCGAGACTCGGGTAGGCGGCCGCCTGACCGGCCAGGTCGCCATCGGCCTTCGCGGCTTGCAGGCCCGCGTGGACCGCCGTAAGCCAGTCGACGACGTACATTCCGCGCTCGAGACTTCCCCTGAACGTGTGGGCCAGCTGCCAGGCGATCTTGTGCGGTCCGTGGTCAGCGGTATGGCGTACGACGGTCAAGAGGTTCGCGTGTTCTGCCTCAAGCCACGCCAACCCCTGCGCGTGGTCGCCGATCAGATGTGCCGAGACTAGCTGATCCAGGAGCCGAGCTGCCTCCATCGCAGTGGTGTCCGAGGGACTCGCTGCGACCTCGGAAGTGATCTCGGGCCCCGGCATCAGGCTGGAGTAGCCGGAACAGGCGGCGGGAGTCCGCCTCGAGTTTCTCGTACGAAAGATCGAACGCCGGGCGCACCGCACTCCGCTCGACGCCGATCACCGACAAGGTGGTCAGGCGCGCCGCTGCTCGTTGGCCAACTCACTCACCAAGCTGGCAATCGTTTGGTGAGGGTCGATGCTGGGTCCGGCCGCGGCTATGTGCAATGCCAACGGCAGCGCGCCCCAGCGTCGAATCAGTTCCGTCGTGGCTTCCGGCTCGGCCGCTACACGCTCCTGACCAAGAACTCGACTGAGCAGGGTATACGTCTTGAGTTCAAGAGCCAGTAATGAGCGCGGATGCAGAACCCGGCCGTCACGACGGCGGACATGAGTTGGGCCGTCCCCGCCAGACCCTGGCGGGGACGGCCCAACGTGTCGAGGTCACCTGGTGCAGATGGCTTGGACCATCACGAAGTCGTCATCGCTGTCGGGCCGGTTGAACGCCTGGGCAAAGAGCTGATCTTCGAAGGGAGGGCTGTCTACGATGCCGAAGAACTTGACTGATTCGAGCTGGCCGTCGACGGCACCGCCCATGCCGAGCATCTGCTTGCGGAACTTCTGCGGCGGCACACCTGGGATTGAATAGTCCCAGGCTTTCGGGCATTCCACCGTGGCGTACGTTCCAGATGAGCCATCGAGGTTCGTGTTGGATGAGACGACCTCGTAGTGCTGGGGTGTCTGGGCGCACACAGCGATCGCGGTAAGTCCCCACGCTAGCCCGTAGGACGTTTGCGCTCGTGCTTGGGCGCGGGTGATGTCGCCAGTAGCGGAGGCCCGGACCACCTGCAGGCCGACGCCCCTGTCGTTCTGGTACCCGTCGGTGTAGCCGAGGCGGGCTCCGGATCCCAGCGCGCGCTGGCCACTGGGGCACGGCGCGCTGGCCGATTTGGTGTAGGTGGTGTTGGAGTCGAAGGGCCTCTCGACGATCTGGTAGCCCGGAATTGGGTCGACGCATACGGCGTAGACCCGCAAGGACCACTCTGGATTGCCTGCGCCGAGGGGTGCTGCTGCGCTGGCGGTGAAGGCGAAGCGGCTGCCGGTCCAGTGTGGCTCAAGGCGGGTCAGCACCGTGCTGCCGCGCGGCTTGGTATCGGCGCCGCCGCCGACCACCTGCTTGCCTGCCGGACAGACCGCCGTCATGGTCTTGAGCGGAAGAGAGTTATGAGCGGAATCTGATCCCACGGTGTCCGTCCCGG
This sequence comes from uncultured Actinomycetota bacterium, assembly GCA_963720325.1. Taxonomy (GTDB): domain Bacteria; phylum Actinomycetota; class Actinomycetes; order Propionibacteriales; family Actinopolymorphaceae; genus Thermasporomyces. Next base: position 119,289 of record CAVRFE010000003.1, read on the forward strand.
TAACCCGGGGTGCCAACGCGGCCTCCGCGGCCCTCGGCGCTGGACCGGTGGCAGCAACGCCCACTGTCAGCCCGGCGGCGGCCAGGATCACGGCCGCTCGGATCGTCATCGTACGTACGCTGAGGGTCATCGGATCTCCGTGATCGGTTGGAGCCCTTGGCGGGCCCGGTCCTCTTCGATACGGACGTGGATCCAGATCGGTTCGCTCGTAGGTGTCAAAGACGTGTATCGGGCGGACGCCGCGAGAAAACCAGCAGCGGCGTAACGCTCCTGAGGCACGAGAACCAGATAGGTCATCAGTTCGTACTGGAGGAAATACCCGAACAAGGAACTCGTTGGAGTAGATCATGAGGGCACGAGACGCCCGGCGGCTGGCACTGTGCGGAGTCGCTGCAGGCTTGATTGGGGTGATCGGTCTATCGGTCGGGACCACCGATGGCACTGTCGGCGAGATTCTGCTGGCAGCGCGCAATACGAATGTGTCAGCGGGCGGTGATGTTGGCGAGGCTGGCCCGCCGATCGTCGTCACTCCTGACGATGACAGGACCGGTGACAAGACCGCCAAGCGCGTACCTGCGCCGGGTGGCACGAAGACGCCTCTGCCCGCCGAGCCGGCGCCCGACAGGGGTGGTGGCGTCATCGGCGGCGCGGGCGGTCCCCAGGTGGTGACTGCCACGTCCGCGGTGTCGAAGGCTGACGAGAAGGTCGCGGTCGCTACCTGTCCGACGGGCACACGGATCTACAGTGGCGGCGGGAAGATCAAACCTGTGGAGCGAGGCGAGGGTGCGACGGGTGGCCTGATGCTCAACGTGCTTCGCCCCGTCGCGGACCCGAACGGCCTTGACTCGTTCGTCGCTACGGCTAACCGGCGGTTCGTCGAGGATCAAGCATTGGCCCGCTTCAACTGGTCACTGGAGGCCTTCGCGGTCTGCGGCCCGGAGCTACCTGGCTATGAGCACGTGGCGGCTAAGAACGTCGACTCCGACCAGCGCGTCACGTCGACCGTGGCCTGCCCGACCGGCAAGCGTGTGATCGGTGCGGGTGGTGGCATCGGCGACCAGTTCGGCATGTTCTCCTTCGACCAGCTAGGCCCCGACTCCGATGGAACCTCGGTTACGGTCACCGGGGTCGACGACATCACCGACGGCGTACGGCCCGGACTCCGCGCCGTCCTGGCGGTCGCGGTCTGTGCGTTCCCACCGGAGGGCTACGAGGTCAGCCGGCCAGCGAGCGCGACCGGACAGGATGACGCCACGCTACGAACGGCAACGGCCTCATGCCCGGACGACAAGCGCATCTACGGTACGGGCTTCTCCAAACGAGACGACGCCGGGCACGCTGTCGTGACGTCACTCAGCCTCAACCCGCGCTCGTCAGCCAGCCCCGCCGGCATGCGGGTGGCATCCCCCGACTCACAGCGTCCGGCAGACCAAGGCATCGTCCTTGCGGCTACCGCAATCTGCGCCGACTGAGACTCTGCAAGGGCAGATCGTCCAAGCCACGCTGGTCCTCCGTCCCGTCGAAAGGTCGGAGGACCAGCATCGTCCTCCTGCACTATCGCCACGGATCGATGCAGGATCGATGCCAGCGGCGTCTCACGGCCGGCGATCGTTAGGTGGATCGCCGACGACGGTATGCGGCTGAGGCGACCCTGTCGTTGCAGAGCTCGCAGCAGTAGCGCTGACGCCCTGGGCGGGTGCGGTCGACATAGACGCATCGGCAGGGATCCGCGACGCAGGTGCGGAGGCGTTCGGCGCCACCATCGGCCAGGACTCGTGCGAGGGCGTCCGCGAGGCCGACGGTGAACCGGCCTATCGGCCCTTCCCCACCGGTGGCGCCGACTCTGAGCGTTCCTTCTTTCGTTGTCGTGACCTGGACCTGCGGATGCTGGCTGTCCAGGAGGGCGTTGAGCGCGGTGACCTTCGCCCCGATCGACCGGGCGGCGAATATGTCGTAGAGCCGGCCGCGGATCACACGAAGGCCGGCGAGGTCGGCTTCGCGCAGCTGCCGCGGGCGGATGGTCGGGTCGTAGCTGCGCAGTAGTTTCCGAGCGTTGTCGAGTGTCAGGTAGTCCGGAGGGTCTGCCAACATATCGCGCGTGTTGCAGAAGGCGACAGCGATACGCAAGACGGCATCATCGGCCGGAACCGGGCTCATTTCTCGCCTCCGGAGTGAGTTCTCTCTGCCCGCAACTCTACTCACCTCCACACGACCTCTCCGCCGGGCGGTCGGCCTTGCGTCCGCCGAACATCGCCGCTATCGTCGCCGTCATCTATTGACGATCAACTAGCACTGACGAGCTGACAGCGGGCGCTCGAGCCTGGGAGGCCATGTGGCTACACCAGGTCGCGGTTTGACCTCAGTGGTCGGTCGACGTGAGCATGCAATCGATGAGCGCCCGCGGCGGATATGGATGTGACCGGCGCTCACCTCCCGAACGGACAGCTCTGATGCCGGGACAGCCCAGCGATCTGGCTACCGATATCGAATTTCTCGACCCTCGTGGCGTGCAGTCCTTGGATCCACTTCGGGCAGACGCGGACTGTAGGACGTCATGGCAGATGAATACCGGTCGCGAAGTGGCGGAACTTGCCACAGCGCTCCTCCGCCTCGTACCCGCGACGGGGACAGTGGAGCATTTCTCGGTCGCGGAGTGTCTGGCATCGATGCGGGACCTCGGCGTGTTCCTGGGGTCTTTGAAGCGCCAAGGTGTCGAACCTGTTGAGGTCGTTCCGGAGCTTGAGCCGGTGTTGATGACGCTGGCGAAGCGAACACAGATGGTGCCTCGCGACACGGTGTATCACTGTGCGTTGTGGTCTCCTCCAGAACCGGAACGTGCGAGGCTCTACACCGGCGTACCCATGGAACTGGCAATGCAAAACGCTGTGCCGCTCTGATTGCCTTGCCTTGGTCGGGCGGTCGAGACATGCCGGCGGATGCGGTCGCTCGACCCCGAGATGCAGATGTAACCCGCCACCTTGACGATCTGGCTGTGGACCCTGGCGAGCTGGTCCGGGCGATGGACACGGTGATCGACAGTGTGGCTTCGGACTTCTTCGCTCGTGTGTTGCGACCGTTCCTTGACCCCATTCGGGTGCTCAGGCCGAACGTACGCAGGGCCGGCTCCTGCCCACCTTCCCTTTCCCGTCGTCGACGTTGGCACTTTGGGCATCCGATTACGCCGATAGGGACTAGGTACTTCTGGTGGGAGTCTATGCACTACATGCTCCCCACATGGCTATCGTGCCTTGACTCGTGGAGCGGGACCCATCACTGGCCACGCAAGTGGTCCGAGCATGGTGTGCACCTGGCGCAGCCTCGTCCCACGGGCTCAGGCAGACGACAGATTCTCTCGTACGGGTTCTGAAGCTGCTGCTCTCCTTCCGTGGCAAGCACCTGCGGATGGCGAGATCGCGTACCGAGACGGGCTCGGGGAGCTTCCCGCGGACAATGGCGGCGGAACTGTGGAGCTTCTCTCAGCGTCACGAGGCTGTCTCGGGAGACGTTGGGCCTGGTTCGCGCTGTCGCCGCTGTTGAGGAGCCGACTCTCCGGGCGTCAGCTGCCGTCGATTCGCCAACGCCGTAAGGCCGACCTCCACCGCACCATGCCACGCGCTGGCGAGGTGGGACATGAAGGCACGAGTTGGCCCGGCTTGCGAACTGAAAGCGGTCTGTGCGTCGTATCGGATGCGGTGCCGGTGTCAGCTGTACCGGCGAGAGCTTGGCCCGCGGTGCGGCGTGGCCTCGTGAGGAGGAATCGATGAAGAGTTCGGGTGCCCGTCAGTGGTGGCGGACTGGACCGGCCAGCGTTGTGATGGGGGCTTTGGTGGCCGTGCTGGTGACAGCGGGCCCGGCGGGGGCGATCCCGCCGGGAGATCCCGGCGATCCTGACGCCCCCACGAGGCCCGGTGTGCAGTGTCTGGAGAGGACGCGGGTCAGCACCTCGGTGGACAAGCATGTGACGTTCGGCGAATCGGTCCGCTACTCGTGGAATATCGACCCGGGTTGTAGTGGTCTCGTCTTCACGGTGAACGGTCAACAGGTCGGGCTGACTGGGAGCATGCAGGTAAGTGTGCCGACGAGTCGCAATCTGTCGGTTCGCGGATCGCTGTTCGGAACCGGGTCCGGAGAGTGGGGTCGGCAGTTCGTCCTTGCCGGTCGGTTCGTGAACTACGTCGAGTCGAGCAATGGGGGGTTGGTCGCGCGTTCGGAAGCTTCGTCGGGCAACACGATTCGTGATGCGATGGCGAAGGAGGTCATGGAGGCGGTCAAGCCGCAGTACTTGAGCGGCTTCGATGGCCGAATGTTGGAGATTCACCAGATTCCGCCAGATCGGAAGCTGACCGACTTGCGTCCATGGAGTCACCTTGATCCGGACGAGAGGACCGACAACGCGGCTGACGGTGATCGGACCTGGAGTGACATGCGCGGCATCGCGCTTTACACGAGTGGGACGACAGCCGCGGCGGTGGCCATGGGCGAGGAGCGAAATGCTCACACCGTGGCGCACGAGCTCGGCCACGTCGTGCTGTCGGTCGGAGCGTCGGAGCTGATCGAAGATGCCGACCAGCTGCGAGCCATCCAGGTGCTGGCGCCGATCTTTGGTAGCGACAGCGAGCCGGTCGGTTGCGATGACGACTACGTGCTGTCCAACGTGGATGAGTACTGGGCTGAGGCCACTGCCGCGCTTTTCAACACCCAAGAGGCGTGTTCCCCGCCACCGAGTTTCAGCACCGAGTACACGCCGGCATTCCTGAAGGCGGCGAACGAGCCGTTGTACGACCTCGTGCGCCGAGTCTATGACGCGGGCTGACCCCGCCTTCGCAGTTCGTAGAGCTGGCCGGGTCCGGTAACTGAGTCCGTGAAGTGGATCGAAGGGAGAGAGCTACATGATGGCGTACGGAAGAACGTGGAAAGTACTGGTGGGTGTCGCGGTCGTTGCGGTGTCCACCATGGCATGGCACGACCGAGTCCGGACGTGGGGCCACAGGCGGCGGAGCCGCCGCCGACCAGCGGCATGGAGCTTCGCCACGGGGGGGAGAGCTTTCGACGGGTGACCACAGGTTCGGGCAGCTGTCGTGTCCGAGCGGCAAGGTGATCCTCGGGGGCGGCGCCGACATCCGCACTGCGGACGGCCCTGGAAGTGACGGCGACATCAAGTTCGCGGCCCTGCAGCCGTTCGACATCGGAGACAGCGGCACCTACGTCTATTCCGCGAGCGCCTTTGCCAGGCCCGGCTACGCCAAACAATGGGCGCTGGAGATGTGGGCGTTGTGTGGGCTGAGGCCACCGGGGTACGAACACGTGGAGGCGGCGCCGGTAACGGGTGACGCGCACAAGCTCTCGCGGACCGTGACATGCCCGTCGGGTAAGAAGCTGCTCGCAGTGGGCGGTATGGCAACGCCGGCATCCTTCGACGAGCGTGGGCGCATCTCGCTCGGCGCCCTTGAGCCGGCCGCGGACGGCAGGTCAGCGCTGGTGACCGCATTCGACGACGCCACCGATGGCGACCCGACATCGTCGTTCACCCTTCATGTGCGAGGGTTTGCGCGACAGCTCCGGCAGGTCATCAGGTCGTCGCCGGCGTGACGTCACCGCTGGACTCGGCAGCCTCGAAGCTGCGTCGCGCGACCTGCTCGAATGGCAGGCTTGCGTACAGCTTCGGGTTCAACAAGGTGGATCCGGTCGGTCATGCGTACGTCGACGGTGCGAGTCCGGAGCAGGCCGACGCCGCGGGCCTTACGCACCGGTACGCCGTCCGGGCGGTGCAGAAGGCACCACTGCGGGACTGGAGTGTTCGTGGCCACGTTATCTGCGCCAATGCGCTTGGCTAGGCCTTAATGGCCCAGGTCTCCGCGCAGTGCAGCATGGCAAAACGGCTGGTCGCACGGGCGTTGGCTGGACCAAGGCCAGTGCGACCACGTAGCCAATTCGATGGTTCAGCTACCTGCGACCGGCCCACTGGCACCGGTCGGCGCTGCGTGGCTGATCCTCGAACCACCACCAGCCGTCGCCGAGCGAGTAGAGCGGGCAGCCGGAGAGAACCAACGCCTTCTCGATCGTCGGCGGGCCGATGAAGTGGGCGTACCCCGACGAGTCGCCGTCAGGCACCGTAATGGTGTTGGGCAGGTAGATGATGTCGTGCCCGTTCGAGCCCTGCCCGATCGTCGAGATGTGGCAGGTCCCAGCGACCGGACACAAGTAGAGGGGGAGTCGCCGGCCATGCGAGCCCCTCGGTGCGAGAGGGAGGTCGCCGCGGCGCGCCATCTCAGCCACCTGGTTGTAGAGAGGTCGTTGCAACTGGAACCTCAGCACCACGTGGGCCTTGGTGTCGACCGGAAGTGCCGTGGCCGTCAGGACCAGCCCCGGCAGAAGCAGGAGCGTTGCCACGCCGGCCATGATCCAGCGGCGACGACGGGCGAGCATGACCACCGCCACCGGTCCGACCACGACGCCGGCAACCGACAAAAGCCAGTAGGCGAATATACCGAGGAGCCATCCGGCGATGCCCAGCGCCAGACCGTGCAGGCCGAGGAACAACAACTCCAACGCGGTGAGCAGCGCCGCCGCGAACACCGCTTTGCTCGGCAGCTCCGACCAGTCCGACCTCTGCACGGTCGCGGCTCCTCTCTCGGCGCGGGCTCCACGGCCCTTCGCCGGCTGACTGACGTAGGGGCTGCAACAGCAGCGCAACACGCTCGGCGTACGGTTGGACCGTCAGTCTAAAGGCGGAATGAGAAACTGACTACACCGCGGATGGGAGCCTTTGTCATGAGCCTCTCGGTGGAGGATCTACGACGATCGCCGCAGCCGGATGGGCCGTGCCGTGTGGCGTGGTTCGCCTATGTTGCTGCTTGGGACGACGGGCGTCGTTCCGACGCGCACGCGGCCCTGGCGGAGCTCGTGGACCAGCTGGCGGTCGGGCCATCCGCGGTGGCGGGCGGATTCGCCCGGTGGGTGTGCGAGCTGCTGTTCGACCGCGGTGAGTGGTTGGCTGGGCAATGGGGCGGCGGAACGGTACTTCGGAACGGTGGCTGGCGTCGTCCCGCCGGGTTCGCGCTCACGTCCCATCTGCTCAGCACTCGTGTCGTGTTGCCGTACCTGCTGACGGCTCTGCCCGAGAGTCGGACTCCAGACGTGCGCTGGCTCTACCAGTACGCACTTGGGCAGATGTACCGATTGCCGCCCGCCGAGTCGCGCAGACTCCGATCGGCAATCGAGGAACATTGCGGTAGTGCCGATCTCACTGGCCTGCTTCGATGCGTTCCGGCCGATCCCGTCGCGCAACGATGGCTGAGGATCCACGAAGCGGACGGCAGCACGGAAGCCGACGACCGCTGAGGGTCCGGATCTCAGGCTGCGGTGCTACAGGTTGGTGTCTCTTGCAGCCCAGCATTCGAGCCAGCGTGGCGCAATCGCCTGGAGGTGTTCCACGTCCCCGGTGTCGCGCTGGCATCACCCGATCCGTGCTCCCAGAGACCGAGCAGCCTGAACCGTCGAGCGAGACGTTCGTTGGTGACGGTGCTGAGATTATGCCGAGACTCTCGCGGGCCTTGCAGTGTGTGGGTGGTCCCTTCGCCGTCAGCGAATGTCCAGTCAGGGTTGGCGATGTCGAGCCGGTACAAACCACCGTCGCGCGGCACTCGCTCCACCTCGGCGAAGACTGGTCGCAGCCGGACGCGAAGCACGCCAGCCTGTACGAGGCCGAGGATGTGCCCGAACCGCCGACGCTGCGTGATGACTACGCCGATCGTGGCGCCGCGGCCGCGGCGGCTCGCATGCGCGTCGGCAGAGACATGCGTGAACGGGACTGGAAGGTGCCGCTCCCGGCGAACATGACCGAGGAGGCGGATCTCGCCTGGAAGTACCAGCGCTACATCAAGGACTACCTCCGCTGCGTGGCGAGTGTCGACGACAACGTGGGGAGGCTCCTCGACTACCTCGACAGTTCGGGGCTGGCCGGAGACACAGCTGTGGTCTACACCTCCGACCAGGGATTCTTCCTGGGCGACCACGGTTGGTACGACAAGCGCTTCATGTATGAGGAATCCCTTCGCATGCCGCTGCTGGTCCGACATCCAGCGATCGTCCCGACAGGCTCGGTCGCGAACGCGATGGTCCTCAATCTCGACTTCGCTCAGACTTTCCTCGATCTGGCTGGTGTCCCAGCGCTCCCGACCATGCAGGGGCGTAGCTTCGTCCCGGTGCTTCGTGGCGACTGTCCGGCCGACTGGAGACGGTCGATCTACTACCGGTACTGGATGCACGACGACCATCCACATCACGTCCGTGCGCACTACGGCGTACGAACTGAACGGTACAAGCTGATCTTCTACTACGGGCAGGGCCTGGGAGTGACCGGGGCGTCGGACCACAGCACGGATCCTGAGTGGGAGCTCTTCGATCTTGAGCGCGACCCGATGGAACTGCACAGCGTGCACGACGACCCGGCCTACGCGACGATCCGTCAGGAGTTGGAATCCGAGCTCGATCGAGTGCAGCGCGAGGCGGGCGACCAACCCTGGGAGCGGGTCAGCTGAGCCAGGGGGAGGAAGGTCGACGTGGGCAAAGGCAGCGGGCTGGTCCTGCCAGGGCGAGCGGTGTCAGATCGGGTGAGCATCACGGTCCCGCTGGAGCCCGATGAGAGCCGGGAGGTTGCGAGGCTCGACGGTCCGGGCTGCATCCATCACATTTTCCTCGTCATCGGTGCGAACCCTCGCCGGGCTCCGACCTGGGCGATGAGCCGACGGATGCTCATCCGCATCGCCTTCGACGACTCGCCGATCGCCCATGTGGAAGTCCCGGTCGGCGACTTCTTCGGTGTGATGCATGGCGAGGACTGGTACCCGATCGACAATCACTACCTTTCCGTCAAGGCGTGGAACGGCTACAACTGCTACTTCCCCATGCCGTTCGCCCGCGGGGCGCGGATCGAGCTGGTGAACGGTCCTCAGGCGTGCCCGATCTACCTGCAGGTGGACTGGCACCGCTATCCGGGTGCCGCTCTGGAGGAGCCCAGACGCTTCTGCGCCCGATGGCGTCGCGAGATGCCGACTGAGCGCTACGGCGAGGACTTCCTCATGGTCGACGCGGATGGCCCAGGCGATCTCCTCGGGTTCGTTTATGGCGTACGGCTGACCGACGATGTTGACCGGTGGAGCCATGGCGGATCCGAGAACATTTACATCGATGGCGAGGGATCGGAGCCGGCATACCTGCGTGGCATCGGCGGCGAGGACACGTTCGGGGCGGGCTATGGCGGCGCGCTCCATCCTCCCGAGTCTCACCACTACGCCGGGATGCCCTATTACGTCCATGCGGACGTCGGGTCGGCACGGCCGGCGCAACGCCTGACCGGCTACCGGTTCTTCGAGGCCGACGCGATCCACTTCGACGAGTCGCTGCACATGCGGTTCGGTTGCATGTCCAACGACATCGCCTCCACCGTCTACTGGTACCAGACTCGGCCGGTGCGCGAGTTCTTCACCTTGCCGGACTGGGAAGGTTTGCTACCCGGCGGCGATCTCCCGAGAAGCCGGACCGAGCTGCCGCTGCCCGAGAGTGGCTCCTGGTGGCTGTGTGGTCCGTTCGGGAACGAGGGGGACCGGGCGATGGTCCAGACCCTGGAGCCCGAACGACGGCTGAGCGTCGGGGACACGTATCCGGGCAACCACGAGGTGGGGTCGCTGTGGCTGTCGGAGGCCTCCGGAGCGGCTGGTGTCGATGTGGCGCGTTGGGTCCGCCGACCAGCCCATCACGGGTTCGTCGACGTCAACCATGCCTTTCGGCCACGGGGGCGTGGGGCCGCGGTGACCTACCCGGCCGTCGTGGTCGCGCGCGCGAGCATCGTAGTTCCCACCAGCGGCGCCGTGCGCCTTCGACTGGCCTGGGACGACGACCTCGTGCTGTGGGTGGACGACAGGCGCTTCGCACTGGGCTGTCATCATGCCTTCCGCAGCGAGACCGTCGAAGTGTCGCTGCCGGTCGGGACACATGCCGTCGTAGTGAAGCTGAACAACACAAAGGGCTCCAACCACGGAGGCTGGGCGTTCGCATTTCAGGCGCTGGCAGCCAACGGTGACCGGCTCGAGCCCGTAGCCACGGTGTCGGATCGAGGTGGCGTCGATGAGCGATGACGTGGGTCCGAACGTGCTCCTGGTCATCACCGACCAGCAGCGTTGGGACACGCTCGGCTGCTATGGCAACGACATCATCGAGAGCGTGAACCTCGATTGGCTGGCGGAAGAGGGGACCGTCTTCACCAAGGCGTACTCGGCCACTCCGAGTTGCGTACCGGCCCGTGCGTCATTGATGACAGGTATGGACCCGTGGCACACCGGGATCCTGGGAATGGGGCCGCACGACCCGCCCTGTGCCAATCTCCCCAACACCCTTCCGACGGTTCTCTCGGCTGCTGGCTACCACACGCAGGGTGTGGGGAAGATGCACTTCACCCCGCAACGGTCGTTGCAGGGCTTCCACCACACGGTTCTGGACGAGTCCGCGCGGGTACGCGACCCAGGCTTCATCTCCGATTACGCCCGCTGGTTCGAGCTGAACAAGGACGCAGACGTCGGCCGATACGACCACGGAATCGACCAGAACTCCTGGCTGGCCAGACCGTTCCACTTGCCGGAATTCCTCCATGCGACGACCTGGACGGCCACCGAGTCGATCCGTTTTCTACAACGTCGCGATCCGACCCTGCCGTTCTTCCTCAAGACGTCGTTCGCACGCCCACACTCGCCCTACGACCCGCCAGCGGTCTATTACAACCGCTACGACACCATGCGTCTTCCCGCACCCGCCGTCGGGGAGTGGGCGGTGAGGCACGACGATCGACGAGGCGCCACGGACCCGAACGCTCGCCGCGGTCGCCTGTCGCGGCGTGACATTCAGCGCGCGCGAGCCGGATACTTCGGCGCGATCAACCACATCGACCATCAGCTCGGACGGATCATGCGCTTCCTGCGTGAGGAACGTCTGGACGAGCAGACGATGGTCGTCTTCACCAGTGACCATGGCGACATGCTGGGTGACCACCACCTTTGGCGGAAGACGCGGCCCTATGAAGGCTCGGTCCACATCCCCATGATCGTCCGGCTACCCACCAGCATGCGAGGTGGGGTTCGTCGTCGGGTGGATGCTCCGGTGTGCCTGCAGGATGTCATGCCGACCATTCTCGACGTCGTTGGCGTTCCGGCGCCGGCGACCGTCGACGGTGCCAGCATGCTTCCGCTCATGAGCGGCGACCACGCCCCATGTCGGCCGTTCATCCATGGCGAGCAGTCCCGGGCCCCCCAGGCGGTCGCCATGCATTACCTCGTGGACGACACGTGGAAGTACATCTGGTTCCCGGACGAGGAGCGTGAGCAGCTCTTCCGACTTGCCGACGATCCCTATGAGTTGCGGAATCTGGCCGGCAACGCCGCACTTCAGGCGGAGCAGCGCCGGCTGCGGCAGAGTCTCGTCGGCGTACTGGAGAAGCGCCAGGTCGGACTGACGGACGGTCGCGATCTCGTGTGCCAACGTGGCCGCCCACCAGTCACATCGCCGCACGCCCGGGAGCGCAGGGCGTCGGGCAGCCGAACCCAGCTGGAGGAGGCGTGGGGATGACGGCAACGAGACGGGGAAGCCGTCGCCGCGGTCCGTGGCGCACGACGTGGGGGCTCGTAGTGGTGACCATGATCGCCTCGTCGGCACTGGCGGTCTACGAGAGGCCGCAGGTGCTCGCCGGGCCACCAGGTGAACCGGCGACCGGTGGTGGCGGTGTGGGCGTCTGCTCCGAAGGCCATACGACGCGCGTCGTCGGCACGCTGCCGGCCGCCTTCCACGATCCGGCGCCCTCGGACAACCGCACCTACGACCTCCGCGGGGCGGAGTCCATCGGGATGCCGTTCTCGACAACGGAGCCCTTTGTGGTGGGAACGAAGCTCCAGCAGCAGGCGCGTCATGTGTGTGTGCTTGGCGGAACGGCGACCGGCTCCCCGCTTGTCAAGGACATGCCACGTCCCTACGTCAAGCAGAAGTATGCCGGCCACGCCCTCTATGTCGAGGGTGTCGAGGGACATCCCTACGTTGCCGACGGAACGCGGATCGACGAGGCGGAAGACGGATTCATGCCGCTCGGTGACGGCTTCGTGCTCCGCAACGCCTACATCAGCAACATTCGGGACGACTGCGTGGAGAACGACGTACTTTCCGGCGGGTTGATCGAGGACTCGCTGCTTGACGGTTGCTATATGGGAATCTCCGTCGATCCAGGTGGCCTGTTGGATGTCGACCCGGACGAGGAGGACGTGCCGCTGGTCATCGACGACGTGGCGATGCGGTTGAAGCCGCTACCTGATCCGGTGGCACCCCGAGCTCTCGACGGCGTCGCCCACAACCGGCTGTGGAAGCTCGCGCAGGGCTTACCACCAATCGTCATGCGTGATTCCGTGCTCCTCGTCGAAGAGCGCGGCGTGGCCAACGCTCAACCGTTCCCACCAGACTTCACCGCCGAGAACGTCAGCCTGGTCTGGCTCGGGTCCGGGCCCTATCCGTTCCCTCTACCGCCGGGCGTGACGGTGACCACTGATCCTCAGGTGTGGGAGGAGGCGCGTACGGGCTGGTTGACGGACCACGGCTATCCGCGTGTCCCCGACTATCCAGGGCTGGGTCGCTTCCCGGCGTCGGGCGACAGCTTCGTCGAGCTCACCTGGCGCCTGGGCAGTGGCGCGGAGTCCTATCGCGTCAAGCGATCAGCCACCAGCGGTGGCCCGTACGACGTCATTGCCGAGGTCGGGGCTGACGCTGGTCGCAGCTTTGTCGATACGAACGTCGAGAGCGGCACTCGGTACTACTACGTTGTAACGTCGATCAACCCACATGGCGAGAGCGCCCGGTCGAACGAGGTGATCGGCCTTCCGGTGGCCGACAGCGCGGATGTCCCCTCGACGCCGTCGGCCCTCACCGCGACAGCGGACCTCACCAGCTTCAACCATGGCCACCACAGCTCGGCGTCTGGCCGGATCCAGCTGACGTGGAACCACGTGGCTGACGCGGCGGAATACCTGGTGCGCCGTGGCTCGGCATCGGGAGAGTACACGTTCGAGACTGTCGTACGGGAGAACAGCTTCCTCGACGTGGGTCGGGCGGTCGGTCAGCCGGTCTACTACCAGGTGGTCGCCCGGAACCGCCTGGGTACGGGAACGCCGTCGGCCGAGGTGGTCGAGACGCCGTTCGCGGCGGAGCAGTTCCTCACTACGCCTCGACTCCGACCGGCAGTGGCGGGTGACGGCCAGATCGAGCTGAGTTGGTTGAGCGACCCGTTGTCGCCGGGTACGACGTACACGGTCAAGCGCGCGACGTCTCCTATGGGACCGTTTGAGACCGTGGCCGACCTGGAGCTGGAGTTCTCCTACACCGACACCGGTCTGCGGAACGGGCAGACCTACTACTACGTCGTGCAGCAAGCCGATGTCGAGGCCGTGAGCGAGCTCTCCGAGGTCGCGTCGGAGACCCCGCAGTCAACCCCGACGCTGCCCCGAACGGTAACTGGACTCGCGGCTGGCCAGAACCCCGCGGGCGTCAGACTGTCGTGGAAGGCCGCGGACCTCGCCGTCAGCTACACGATCGAACGCGCAACGTCTGCCGCAGGTCCGTTCGAGCCGGTTTATCGACAGGTTCGGGGAACGTCGTATACCGACACTGGCGTGCAACCGGGTCAGGCGTACGTCTACCGGATCGTCGCAGTGAACTCCGTCGGCAACGCTCCGGCGAGTAGCGCGGCTTCCGTCACGGTGGGATCGGTCGACCGCACCGTCCCAACTGTCGCCGTATCAGGTGTCTCGGACCGGGGGAGCTACCTTCTTGGAGGCGAGCCGGTGCCGACCTACAAGGCGAGTGACGATCGCGCTCTGGCTTGGCACAAAGGGGTTCTCGACCAACCGTCGACGGCGACGGGAGCTGGGCAGTACACGTTCGTCGCGTCCGCTTCGGACAAGGCGACGAACATGGCGGTCACCTATGCGACCTACTGGGTGCGCTACTGGTTCAGTGGCTTCCTCGGTCGGTTGGCTTCGCCGGGAGCGACGTTCCCGCTCGACCGCCCGGTTCCGGTTGTGTTCCGATTGACCGACGCCCATCACAAGGGCGTTCGGGGCGCGGAGGCGCAGGTGCTCGTCGACGGTGTGCCGGCGAAGGCGTGGTCGGGTCCCAAGGAGAAGCCGAACGGAACCTACGTGTTCCTGCTCGATCCACGCGAGCTGTCGGAGGACCTCCACACGTTGTCGGTCATGCTCGACGACGGCGTGACCCACACGGCGACCTTCCGGCTCAGACACTAGCCCGACACTGGCCCGCGCCCCGCACGGGGCGGATGGTCCGCGACAGAAGGGGAGACGCGCATGGTGGGGACGATGAGTACGACGCTTGCGGCGGTCGCGCTGGTGGGGAGCGGATCCGTGGCTGCCACGAGCACTCCGCGCGTCGTCGATGCGGGATACGCCGGCACCGGACCGATTGATACCAAGGCAGTGTTCGATGTGCGGGACTTCGGCGCGGGCGCGGACGACGATGCCGACGACGCTCCGGCATTTCGTGACGCGGTCGCGGCCGCCGACGCCGCCGGTGGCGGGACGGTCTATATCCCGGGCGGTACTTTTCTCCTGGACCGAACCAGTCAGGGCGGGTTCGGCATGCTCGATCTGACGGGTGTCAGCGGCGTCGAGTTCCTGGGCGACGGACCTGTGTCCAGGGTCAAGCTCAGGCCACGTGACTGGACGCCGTTCGAAGAACCGAGCATGTTCTGGTGCGATGGCTGTTCGGCGGTCTCCTACCGTGACCTGCTGCTCGACGGCTCTCGTCACGATCCTGGGATGGTCGGCAAGGAACAGATGCACGGAGTGGTCGTGAGTGGTTCTGTCGACACGACCTTCGAGCGGGTGACCTTCGAGGACCTGGTTGGCGACGGTGTTCGATCTCGAGGCGAGCTCAACGCGTTGACCGAAAACCTCGTGGTCCGCGACAGTACCTTCCTTGGCAACGGTCGAAGCGGCATCAGCGTACAAGGGGGAGTGCGACAGGCGGAGTTCGTCGACAGTCACTTCGAGGGCACCAGCGACCAGGACATCGACTTCGAGCCGACGGGAAACCGACCTGGGCCGGAAGACATCACGATCGAAGGAAACACGATGGTGCGCGTGGACGCGCTCCCGCTGTCGGTGATCGTCGCCGGCCAGAATGTCGCTCATCCGGCCAAACGGATCGATTTCGTCGGCAACACCATCAACGATGGCGCGGTCAGCTTCCTGCGAACCGCGGACGTCGTCGTGGAGCACAACACGATCACCAACACGGGCGTGATCCCCACGCTGCATGTCGGCGGCGTCACGGGCACCATGACCGTACGCAACAACACCCTGCAACGCGGTAGCGCAAGCGGTCCTGTCGTGAACATCGCCCGGGACCCGGCGGCCAACCTCGGCACGCTCGTGCTCGAGACAAACGAGATCCACGCCACAGGCGGAGATGGCGTTTGGCTCCGGCAGGACAGTGGCCCACTGATCATCCGCGGCAACGAGCTGACCGGGTCGGACGAGCGCTACGGCATCAACTTCGAACTGCCGGTCGATGACGGCCTGACACGGCACGGGGTCGAGATCTCCGGCAACTCGGTCCAGCACTTCGCAGGTGCGGCCGTCCGGCTCCAGACGCAGACTCCTACCGGCTTTGGCGTTGTGACCATCTGCGGCAACACTGTCGACGAGCAGACGACTGGAGTGGATCTCGTCCTGGACGGCGGGCCTGGCTCGCTCGAAAAAGCCGTCGTCTGCGACAACGTCTGGGCGCCGGCGGTCACCACGCCCGTAACCACGAACGCCGTCACCCACTTCCGTGGGACCGGGACACCCGAAGGAGTCGTCGCCGCACCGGTTGGATCGGAATACGTCCGAAGCGATGAGGCCGACCGGCTGTACGTCAAGCAGACCGGAACGGGTTCGGCAGGTTGGGTTGGCGCGCCAGGCCCCTGATCCACGCTTGTGTAGGCAAGTGTGCCTGCCTCGGAGCGGCCGGGATCACTTCCGGCGTTGTCGCCGCGTACCCCCGCGCGGGGACGGCGCCAGCCGGGACTGGATCGCGGTGCGGGCGCGGTCCAGGCAGGCGGGATCGCGTTGGAGGATGAATGCGGTGTTGGCCGCGACGAGCAGTGCGTTGAGTTCAAAGGCAAGCTGCGCCGGGTCGTTGTCGGCGAGCTCGCCACCGTCCATCGCCTCGCGGGCCAGGCGCTCGAGAACGGCCAGCCAGTCGCGTTGCTGTTCGGCGATCCTGTCCCGCACGGGTCCGGGCCGCGTACCGACCTCGGCCGCCGCGGCAGCGAAGAAGCACCCGCCAGGAAAGACGCGGCGTTCGACGTGGGAGAGGAAGGCCTCGCAGGTGGCGGCCAGTCGAGCCCGACCCTCTGGTGAACGCAGCGCAGGACGAAGCACATCGTCGACGAACGTGCCGCGGGCGGCCTCGATCGTGGCCAGCTGAAGCTCGCGCTTCGAGCCGAAGTGAGCGTAGAGCCCGCTCTTGCTCAGCCCGGTGGCGTTGGCCAGCCCGCCGACCGAGAGGCCCTCGATCCCCTCGACGGTGGCGAGACGCGCCGCCTCGTCGAGGATCGCGGCGCGGGTCCGTTGCCCCTTTGTCGGATGCTCAGCGACTGTGCCCACGGGCCATAGCATAAACAGTACGCCCGTGTTATTCTCGGGCCGGACATCGAAAAGCACGATCGTGCTGGTTTAGCTGCTGGGAGGAACCGAGTCATGAGGACCCCCACCCGTGGGTCGCGTGTCGCCGCACGGCAGGAGCCGTTGCGCCACGCGTACGAGTACAGGCCGCGGGAGGCGCTCACCAGCAAGACGGCGCGAACATCGAGTGGCAGAGTGCCGGCTACCGACCCGTTCCACGGGGAGGTCGAGGTTGGCGAAGGCTACGGCACCTTCGTGCGCTTCGGCTTGGATCGCAACGTCGGCGGCCTCCACGATGCCCCCAATCCCGGGGACCTTCTCTGTGCGGCACTGGCTGCCTGCGCGGACGGGACGATCCGGATGGTTGCCGACCTGCTCGGCATCGAGCTCGTCGATCTCCGGGTGGAGGTGGGTGGCGACGTCGACGTGCGCGGCTGCCTCGATGTCGACCACACGGTCAAGGTGGGCTTCGACGCGCTTGAATGCCGCATCCGCGTTCGGGCGCCAGAAGGCACGCCGCCAGCACGCCTTCGGGCGTTGGTCGCCGCAGGGGAGCGGTTCTGCGTCAACCTCGAGACGCTGCGGAACGGAATCGAGGTTCACGTGGACGCCGGTTTTTGAACCGGCTGGTTAGGGTCCTACCAATGAAAGGGTGTCATCGATGCCATTCATCGACATCAAGGTGATCGAGGGCGTGTTCAGCCATGAAGAGAAGCAACGGCTGGTCGAAGAGGTATCCGAGGCGGTGATCGCCGTCGAGGGCGAAGCCCTGCGAAAGTTCACGCACACGACAATCACGGAGACGCCGAGTGGTGAATGGGCGATCGGCGGCAGGGCCTTGACCGCAGAGCACGTCCGCGCGGCGCGCTCGGCCCCGCCAGACGACTGATCGGCCTGTCGCAGGTGCTCTCCATGCGCCGACGCCTGCACGGGGAGGTGTCGGCGTGGCGTACGCACGCGGACAGCGCACGAGCGCGGGCATCAGCCGCGACGGAGGACGCCACGGGTGGTGCTTGCCACGAACCGCCTCCGTCCACGTGGGGTCACGTGGCGCCGGATCCGATGTCCAGCGTGATCACCTTGTCTTGCCGGTACGAGTCCAGGTCGGGCCGGTTCCAGTGCTCGCCCGGTCGGATCTGGTGGAATCGGAACGTTGCGTTCGTGTCGTTGGCGCCCACTATGCAGCGCACGGAGTTAGGTGGGTCGAGAACGTAGACCAGTCGGCTGAACTGCACCGCAAACGCGAGGCCATACAGCAGCAGGATTCGCTGGTCGGTGTCGGAAATCAGCGGGGCGCCATCGACCGTGACAACATTCGTTGGGACGAAATCCTCGATGTGAAACGAGCTGTCGAAGCACTCCCAGGCCGTAAGGTCATTGAAGGGCAACGGCGCGACTTCGGCGGATCCAACCGAGTCAGCCCACGTCAGTACCGAAGCTCGGCGCGTGAGGCCCCGGTCTATGCGTTGTTGAAGGCTCGCCGTCAGGCTGGCCGGCAGCGCTGTGTATTGCGGACCATCGGCCATCACGAGTACTCGGGCTGCCGCGTCGTTCAGTTTGAGCGTGAGCATGTCGTAAATGATTCCAGCCCGAAGTTGCGACCGTATCTCGCCGTGGGCACCCCCGGTGCACAGCCGAATATGAAGCCGACGACGAGACATCCTGACCTTGACAACTGATGTGCCCAGTGGCGCCCAGTAGCAGTGCACATGCATCTACCTCCTAAACGCCGCAATTGCCTTCGCCCTGCTAGGTGTCGGCCACTTGCACACTCTGCCGATGGGCGTCCCGTCCTTCCACCTCCATATCTGCTCGGCCGAGTCAGAGCCAAATGCCGTTGCAGACCTTGTAGCACCCCCAATCAGAGTGTCTCCAGAGACGGCACGACCGCTGTCGAACCAGTACTCGCGAACTCGTATCTACTGCTGGGCTTCCAGCTCCGATATCGCCTTCAGGTACTCCGCAAGATCGGCACCCGAGCCGAAGTTGGGTTCACCCATGACCTGATTCAATAGGGAGCAGATGTCTTCCTCTCCGGCTTCGAGTTCGAAGAGGATCGTCGGCGTCCATCGCCTCGTTTGCCAGGCGCTCGAGCAGGGCCATCCAGTCGCGTTGCTGGTCGGCGCTCTTGTCGCGCACTGGCCCGGGTCGGGTGCCGACCTCGGCAGTCGCGGCGGCGAAGAAGCAGCCGCCGGGAAAGACGCGGCGCTCGACGTGGGAGAGGAATGCCTCGTAGGCGGCAAGCAGGCGACGTGTCCCTGTTGGCGGGTAGGGCAGGGCGTAGCACCTCCTCGATGAACGTCGCGCGCGCCGTCTCGATCGTCGCCCGCTGAAGGTCGCGCTTTGATCCGAAGTGTGCGTAGAGCCCGCTCTTGCTCAGCCCGGTCGCGCGGCAGCTAGCCCTCCGGCCGAGTGGCCATCGTGGCCCTCGACGGTGGCGACTCGCCGTTTCGTCGAGGATGGCGGCGCGTGTTCGTTGGCCCTTCCTTTCATGCTCCCTGACTGTGGCCACGGGTCATAGCCTAGACCGCACGACCGTGCTATTCTCCGGCCCAGGCATGGAAAAGCACGATCGTGCGGTTCGGGAGTGGAGGATTGAGCTATGGGAAGCGCCTACGGCAGGCCCCTTGCACGGGTGGTCGAGGCCGGCGATGGCTACGGCGCCAACATGCGCCTCGGCCTCGTCACGTCGGCGGACTCTACGACGCCCCGAACCCCGGCGATTTCGCCTCCACATGCGCAGCTTGCTGTAACAGGACGATCCGCGTGACTGCCGACCTCCTGCTCGGCATCGACCTGGTTGATGTCCAGGTGGAGGTGAGCTGCGACCTCGACGTGCGCGGCCTCGACGACCTGGCGGTCAGAGCGGGCTTCGAGGAGCTCGCCACCAGCATGTGCTCGAGTGCCCGAGGGCACCGCCGCCTCTGCACGACTGCACGCGTTGGTCAAAGCCATGGAACGCTTCTGCGTCAACCTCGACATGCTGCCGGGCGAGACAACAGGTCACAGCATGGACGCCGGCGTTTGAGCCGGGAAGGTCACGTCTCACCAGGGGAGGGAGGAAGGAGAACTGATGCATTCATCGACATCGAGGTGATCGAGGGGCTGTTCAACTTCGAGGAGATGCGGCCGCTGGTCGAGAAGGAGTCCGAGGCGGTGGACCGCAGGGATGCTCGGAGGACGCGATTCGGCGCACTGCGGTCGGACTCGTGGGCCAGCCTTGCGAATGCGCGTATCGACCCCTGCTCGGGATGGCGGCGCTACCCGCGCCCAAGTGAGTCGTTGTCGACTCGGGGATCAGACACGATGCAGCTTGTGTCCGCTACGGCCGGCTCGAGGGCGACCCTTGCCCGGTCGGTCACAATCTCCAGGTCGGTATGAGCATGCCCTTGACGAGCGCCGCCCCGGATTCCCTCAACGTCCGCAGCTGGTTGGACGCCGGTGTCGTCGTATCGACCTCGGCGGTGCTTTCGGCGGCCGTGGTTGCCTGGGTTGCCGTCGTCGTGACCTGGGGTGACATGGGTGCGATGGCTGGCGCGATGGGTCTGGGCTTCGGGGTGTTCCTGGCGATGTGGACGCTGATGGTCGCGGCGATGATGCTTCCGCCGACCGCACCGATGGCGTCGCTGTACGTCCGTTCGATCAGGGGGAGCGGCACCGGCAGCGCTTCCCGTCTGGTCATGTTCCTGACGGGCTATGGGACAGTCTGGGTAGCCACAGGACTGGTGGCATGGATCGCCGCGAAGCTGATCGACAGCCTGGTTGGCTGGAACCATGGTGTGGGCGTCATGTTGGCCGTCATCATCTTTGCCACGAACGGCGCGTACCAGCTGAGCGAGATCAAGCAACGTTGCCTGGCCAAGTGCCGCATGCCGATCGGCATGCTTCTGGAGTACCTGTCCTGGCGCGGCAACCTGCGCGACGTGCGTGTCGGCGCACATCACGGTGCCTACTGTCTCGCGTGCTGCTGGACGATCATGGCGTTGGTCATGGCTTTCGGTGTCATGAACTTGTGGGCGATGGCCGGCCTTATGACCGTGATCGCTGCCGAGAAGCTCGCACCATTCGGGCCTGCCCTTGCCCGGGCTGTCGGCGTCGCGTCGCTCGCCCTTGCGGCAGGAGTCGTATGGCTGCCTTGGCTCGCCCCTGGCCTTGTTCACGCAGGCATGTAGGAAGGCAAGCAATGAACGCGCGGGTAGAACCGGGAATTGGCCCTTGGGTCGTGGCTGGAACCTACTTCGAGGCCTGCAACTGCCAGGCAATCTGCCCCTGCCGGAAGATCGGAGACCGAGCTGGCGGTGTATCCACCTACGGTCACTGCGACTTCGCGTTGTCATGGCGGATTCTCGACGGTCGAGCCGGCTCACTGGATCTCTCCCGCCTGGATGTCGTGATGGCCGGGACCTACGACGACGATCTGTCCCAGCCATCACGGCGCGGCCACGGCAGGTGGGGTGTCACCCTCTACATCGATCAGCGAGCCAGCATCGCTCAACACGATGCGGTCACTCGGATCTTCCTCGGTCAGGCAGGAGGTTCGACATTCACTCAGTTCGCCGGACTGATCAACGAGATCTACGACGTTCGTCGGGCTGCGATCCACCTCGACCATCGGCCAGATGGGCAGCCGACCATCGACGTGCCCGATCACATCGTGGTACGTGCACGCCATCCCGTTGATGCGCCCGGGCCGATTTCCTGCGGTATCCCGGGCCATGACCGCCCGGGTCAGGAGTGGGTGACCGACGTCCTTCGAGTAGACGACGACCCACTGGTGTGGACCGTCGAAGGCCGGTGTGGGTTCGCCACCAATTTCCGGTACAGCTCGCCGACCTGAACAACATGGTCGGCCAACAAGAAGTGGGATGTCTCGACGGCCGTCCAGGTGCATCTCGCTGGCGGTTGTCACCGGCAGCACAGGATGCTGAAGCTTGATACGAGCTGGAACGATTGAAAGGGATCGAAACGTGGGAACTGCGGCTGTTCAGGGCGATCTCTGGGGACGCCACCCCGAAGACTGGGCGTACGAGCAAGAAACGCAGATGACGCCGCTGTACGAGAAGACACTCGCGGCGCTCACCCCGCTGGACGGCCTGGACTGCCTCGACGCCGGATGCGGGTCTGGGCTGATGGCGGCGATGGGCAACGAACTTGGTGCTCGAGTAGGCGGGCTCGATGCGTGCGAGCCGCTCCTGAAGATTGCCAGGACCCGCAGCCCTGGCGCTGACTTTCGTGTCGGCGATCTGGAGGAGCTTCCCTACGCCGACGGCCGTTTCGATGTGGTGACTGCCTTCAACTCGCTGCAGTACGCCGGAGATCGGGTCCGTGCGCTCGGTGAACTCGTGCGGGTGACACGGCCAGGCGGACGTGTCGCGGTCGGCATGTGGGGCGATCCGGCGCGTTGCGAGACCGATGCGCTGTTCGGCGCGTTGGCAGGATTGATGCCTGTTGCGCCAGGACCCATGCCCCTCAACCTTGCTGCTCCCGGAGTCCTGGAGGAGATGTTCGACAGCCACAGGCTCCACGTCGTCGGCGACGGTGAAGTGGAGTTGGAGCTTACGTACTCGGACCTGGACACCGCATGGCGCGTGCATTCGTCCGCCGGGCCATTCGCCCGCGCGATCGACCATTCCGGCGTCGACATGGTCCGACGAGCATTCGACGGACTGCTAGGCCCGACCTGTGACACAAACGGCGCGACCCGCCAGGGAAACATCATGCGTTATCTGATCGGCAGGACGCCAGCCTGAGGGCCCCACTGGGCATCGGAGCGCCAATACAACGTTCTCCTAGGTCCAACTGCACGCGAGGATCGCACTCGAGTGTGGCTTGACGACCAACGAGAATCGGCGAGATGGGAGCGAGAAGTGAAGCGATCGCAGAGGAGGCCCGACTGTCCTGGCCGGACTGACTGGGGGCAGCAATGTTGGGCTTGCGCGTCAACGTCAGTATGGGCCGTGGACGCATGCCGATGAAGCAGTGGGGTGGGCCATGAGAGGGGCCCCGTCCACACCTCGTGGAATGGGTCGTGCTCGGCGTTGCCGGAGCGCTTCTGTGTGGAGACGTCGCCCTGGCGCAGGAAGACGCAAGAGGTGCCAACACAGTCCCAGGTCTGGCTTCGGCGGCTGAGGATGAGGTCTCAGCCGGTACAGCCCAGAACGTCTGCCAGGACCCCCGTGCAAGCCTCCACCGCCGGACAAGGTCGGCACCTGTGTCCTTCGCATAGATGACAGGCCGGTCCTGAACGAAAGAGGCTTCGTCGAGGCACATGCGGTAGTGCAGTGCCGCAACGGGGCAGGCGCACCGCTGGTCATGCGGAAAATCGGTATGGAATTGGAGGTCGAGGAGATTGGGGGCGGCACTCCGACCCGAGCCGGGGAACGTCGGAAACTTCGTACAACGCCTTCGGTGAGCCCGTCAGCCAGACCAACGGTGCCCGACCAGGAATCCACGCTGACCTATGACGAGTTGGGCCGCCTGAAGCAGACCACCTCGCCGGATGGCACGGCGACCAGGGGACACTGCCGAGAACGGCATAGGCTACCTGGCCTCGGCCAGAAGTGCGGATGGCGTGGTGACCCGGCACACCTACGACGAGTTCGGGCGCCAGCGAACCAAGGCCTGGACGATCGGCGAGGAGTCCTACCAGCTCGACTACGGATACGACGAGTTCGGCCGGCAGACGAGTCTGACCTACCCGCAGATCAGGGCGTCGAGGATCGGCTCCGGGTGAACTACACCTACAACACCCATGGCTACCTGCAGCAGATCAAGAATCCGGCAGGGATTTGGCTATGACCAGCTGAACCGGCTGCGGTCGTGGACGGTGACCAGTCGAGGCGAGCAGACCGAGAAACCCCATCGGCGGCCTGGTCAGTGAGACCTTCGCAGGCGAGGCCGACCGCAACGTCACCTACGGACATGGTGAGGACGGCGCCCCTGCGCACGCGCTGACCTCCCGCACGGTGAATGGCGAGACCGAGCGCTTCCGGTACGACGACGCCGGCCGGCAGATCAGCGGGCCACAACGTCAGGTCGACTACACCATGGCCGACCTCCCGTCCTCCGTCACCTAGGGGAGCGCAGAGGTCGAGACCGGCTATCTCTACGACGCGACCGGCTCGCGGGTTCGTAAACACGACACCGAGCAGACCGTGACCTACGTGGGCGGTGTGTTCGAGCGCTGGACGGCGGCCGGCACCGGTGCCAAGGAGATCCACAACCTCCACTACATCATCGCCGACGGCCGTGTCGTGGCTCAGATCAACCGGGTCCAGGCCGCCGGCGGCGGCCCGCTCATCACCACCAGGCCCTGGTACCTGCACGCCGACCATCAGGCCAGCACGATGGTGGTCACGAACAAAGCTGGCAGACGGGTCGACGGGGGGTGGGGACTTCCTCGATGAGCTGTTCTACGACCCGTTCGGACGCCGCATCGACGCGGACAACAAGCCGCTCGGCAACCAGCGTCGTGGCGGGGTCCGACTCGGTTTCACCGGCTTCGAGGACGAAGGCGAGACCGGCCTGGCCAACGCGAACGGCCGGATCTACGACCCGAGAACGCGCCAATTCCTCAGCCCAGACCCGATCCTGCAAGACCCACTGAACAGCCAGAACTACAACCGCTACTCCTACGTCTGGAACAACCCGGCGACCAACGCCCTGTCATGGCACCATCCCTCACCTTCACGTAGCGACAAGGTCAAGATCCCGCGAAGTACGCCATCCAAACACCGCCGAATTGCATGCCGGCTGAGTCAAGCCCACTCGCCGGCGTCGCGCACGGTACGGCCCCGACGGATCGAGGTGCCCTCGATCAGAGGCAACCGTGGTGCGGGTTGTGGTGCGAGTTTCCGGTCACTGGTGTGCTTCAGGTGCTCCGTAAGTGTCTGGCTGTGCGCAAAGTTGCTGGTGGAGCGTGTTGTTCGCGTGGGCGTTGGTTCTCGTAATGCGTAGGTCGTGGGTTCGATTCCGACAGGCGGCTCCATGAATCGCCGCAGGTCAGGGGCGATGTCGTGGTATCTACGGTTCGATTGATGTCCGGTTCGCCCTAGTTGAGTGGTGCCGGTTGTGGTGCGAGATTGCGCCTGCTGGCGTTTACTCCAGCCTCTGTAGTCACGCGTCACGGGCGAGTCTTCACGCAGGCACTCTCCAGATGTGTACTGCATCTGATCCGCAACACGTTCCGCTAGGCCCTCCCGCAGGTACTGGACGCATCGCCAGAGTTCTGCGTCCGGTCTACACCGCACCTACGGAGCCCGCCGAAAAGGAAGCCGCCGACAACATGCCCCTTGCGTCGACCTGCCGGCTGCTGGCAAGCCTGCGACCGCGGCAGCTCGGGCGGCGAGGGCATCCAGCACCTCGATCTGGGTGGCAGGCATCTCAACGTAGCCGCAGGCTGCCCGCACCGACGGGGCCGATGGTGAGTGTGAAGAACGAACAGCAGGCGTTTTCCATCTCTGTCAGGTCCCGAGTCTTCGCCTCGGCGGCGCCATCCAGCCGGGTCGCGGCCGACCGGTCGATGGCTCGCACGGCGGTGCCGAACGGCTCGTCGAACTCGGCGACCCGCATCGGCTGCTCGAGGGTGGGCAGGGTCCAGGCGGCCGGAACCCAGTCCGGACCGCGTCCGTGATGGTGTCTGCAGAAGCGCACATGGCCCGGCTGTAGGCCTGTACCCAGGTACTTGTTGCAAGCCTCGGAGCCGATCCATCCAGCCAGAGCCATGCCTGACCTCCTGTCACGATTACGCGCGCTCGTGATGCCTGTCCGACAAGCCTGACCGCACGTTACGCCATCGGGGCCGTGGTCGTGCCTGCCTGCCATGTCTCTCCACTGGTCGCAGCGCACCGGCACCGATGGCCGGGTTGCAGGGTGCTGGTCCACGGCCGGCGGCAACACTCAGCGCGGCGCAACCGACGGTAGCCCGAACTTTCTCAGAAGATCACCAACAGTGTGAACCTCGCGGTCGCACCAAACGTGTCAGGTGTAGGAGTTGGTAGCTACCCCACTATGTTCCGCCAGAAAATGGCATTTCTCTCACGAAGATTAACAAGTTTCGTTTTTGTACTACATTGCAGGTAGTTCGATTTCGGGCGGGGGCCGGTCGCGTCACCGCTCAGCTGGGGCGTGAGGAGAAAAGGTGAGCGGTCCGCCGTCATTGCACCGTGCGATGTCGCTCCCCGAACCCGCAAGGGGCCGCGGAGGTCGCACCGCGACAACGCCGGGTAGGTACGCGTGATCAGCCGCGTCGTCCGGGGGAGCATGAAGTTCAGGTTCCTGGTAGTCCCGGTCGCCGCCGCCCTCATGGTGCTCGGCATCGTGCAACTCCACAGCATGCCGGTCGACGTGTTTCCGGAGTATGCGCCGCCGACAGTTCAGATCCAGACCGAGGCGCTCGGCCTCTCAGCGGCCGAGGTCGAGCAGTTGATCACTGTTCCGATGGAAGCCGACCTGCTCAACGGTGTGGCTTGGTTGGACGAGATCCGCTCTGAATCTGTTCCGGGACTGTCGTCGATCGAGCTCATATTCGAACCCGGAACCGACATCATGCGGGCTCGCCAGCTCGTCCAGGAACGCATGACGCAGGCGCACGCACTGCCGCAGGTTTCGAAGCCGCCGACCATGCTGCAGCCGCTGTCTGCCACCAGCCGGGTCATGATGGTCGGGCTCTCGTCGAAGGACGTGTCACTGGTCGACCTGTCCGTCCTCGCCCGATGGAAGATCAAGCCGCGGCTGCTGGGCGTTCCCGGCGTTGCCAACGTCTCCATCTGGGGGCAGCGCGAACGCCAGCTGCAGGTGCAGGTCGACCCCGAGCAGCTGCGAAGCAATGGCGTGTCGCTCCTGCAGGTCATGAAGACCACGGCGAACGCCATGTGGGTGTCGCCGTTGAGCTTCGTCGAAGCATCCACACCTGGTACTGGCGGGTTCATCGACACACCGAATCAGCGGATCGGCATCCAGCACATCCTGCCCATCAAGACGCCGCGAGACCTGGCGACCGTGACCGTCGAGGGTCCGGGGACTGACGAACGTAGTGAGGAGACAGAGCCGAACGCGGAGTCGCTCCGCCTGGGTGATGTGGCCAGAGTGGTCGAAGATCACCAGCCACTCATCGGTGACGGCGTGGTCAAGGGGAGTCCCAGCCTGGTCCTCGTGGTCGAGAAGTTCCCTGGTGAGAGCACTCCGGAGGTGACCGAACGTGTGGAGTCGGCCCTCGCCGCGCTCGCGCCGGGCCTTTCCGGAATCACGGTGGACACGACGGTCTACCGGCCGGCCACGTTCGTCGAGGCGTCTGTCGGCAACCTCCTGCTGGCGGCGGTGCTCGGGCTCGTACTCCTGATGCTCCTGCTGATCGGGTTCCTGTTCTCCTGGCGTACTGCGCTGACATGTCTCGTGGCAGTTCCGTTGTCGCTGCTTGCCTCTGTGCTCGTGTTGTCGTTCCAGGGGGCGACCTTCAACGCGATGGTGGCGGTCGGACTCGTGATGGCGACCTGCGTGGTCGTCGGTGATGCTGTTCTCGGCTCCGAGACGATCGAGCGCAGGCTGCGGGAGCACCGGTCCGGTGGCAGCGAGCGGTCGACCGTCGGAGCGCTCGTGGCGGCAGTGGCCGAGGCGTACGTGCCGCTCGTCACGGCGGCTCTGGTCATCGTCGCAGCGACTGTGCCGCTGTTCTTCCTCACCGGTGTTGCCGACGCCTTCAGTACTCCCCTTGCCGTCACCTACCTGCTCGCCGTACTCGCTTCGATGGTGATCGCAGTGACGGTGACGCCGGTGATCGCGCTGCTGCTCGCGCCGCGGTCGCAATCGGCGGTACGGGCCGTTCCACCGGTCGTCGTCCGGATGCAGCGTGGTTACGACGGGCTGCTGGCGCGGACGATGGCCAAGCCGCGCTTGCCGTACACGCTCGCCGGCGTGGCCGTGCTTGCCGCGCTCATCGTCGCGCCGTTCTCCGCCCAGTCGCTGCTGCCGACCGCGAAAGAGACCGACGTGCTCATCCAGTGGGAGGGAAATCCCGGTACGTCATACCCGGCGATGGCGCGGATCACCGCTGCCGCCAGCCGCGAGTTGCAAGAGGTTCCGGGCGTGCGCAACGTCGGGGGACATGTCGGCAGGGCGGTGACCTCGGACCGGGTGAGTGATGTCAGCTCGACTGAAATGTGGGTGAGTATCGATCCGGACGCGGACTTCGGCGACACGATGCGTGCCATTACGGCCGTGGCCGCGGGTTATCCGGGTCTTACTCCCAAGATCGGCAGCTATCCCGACGAGCGGGTCCGCGAGTTCCGAACCGGCGCCAATGCCGACATCGTCGCGCGGATCTATGGAGACGACCCGAAGGTCCTCAGCGCCAAGGCAGCCGAAATACGCGCGCTGATCGGCGGCGTCGATGGCGTTGTCGACGCACGTGCTGAAGCCCCGGCGCAGGAGCCGACCGTCGAGGTCGAGGTGAGGCTCGACGCCGCTCGGGAGAACGGCATCAAACCGGGCGATGTTCGCCGCGCCGCGGCCACGTTGTTGTCCGGTGTGCTGGTCGGCAACATCTTCGAGGAGCAGAAGATCTTCGAAGTCGTGGTGTGGGGGGCGCCGTCGACCAGGAGCAGTCTGACGAGTGTCCGCGACCTCCTGATCGATACGCCGGCCGGCGGTCACGTCCGGCTCGCGGATGTCGCGGACGTACGCGTCGCACCGAACCCGACGGTGGTCAGGCGGAACGCCGTCTCCCGATACGTCGACGTGACGGCCGAGGTCAGCGGACGCAGCGTTGGTGCGACGAAACGGGACGTCGCAGATCGCCTCGAGAACGTCACGTTCCCGGTCGAGCACCACGTCGAGGTCCTCGAAACCAGCGCCGACCGGCAGTCGCCCGGGCGCCTGTTCGGCGTCGGGATCGTCGTGGCGATCCTGATCTTCCTGCTCTTCCAGGCGGCTCTGCAGAGCTGGCGGCTGGCCACGGTGGCGTTCCTGAGCCTGCCGGTGGCGGCAACCGGTGGCGTACTGGCCGGGTTCGCCGATAGTCGGGTCCTTTCCCTCGCGTCGTTCGCAGGCCTACTGGTCGTCGTCGGCATCGCGGCACGGTACTGCCTCGTGCTGCTCAGGACTCTCCAGCAGTCGCAACATGACGAGGAAGCCACCGCGGCGCAGACGGTGCTCCGGGGCGCGGGGGAGCGGCTCGGACCGATCGTGACGACGTCCTTGGCAACCGCCCTGGTCCTGCTGCCGCTGCTGTTCGTGGGTGACATCTTCGGCAGCGAACCGGTCCGTCAACTGGCGATAGTCGTTCTCGGGGGCCTGGTGACCACGACCTTGCTTTACCTGTTCGTCGTACCGCCGCTCTATCTGCGTTTTGCCGCGGCGACACAACCCGAGAGGCCGTGAGATGGGGAACAGGCGAACCGTCGCATCAGCGACAAACGAGCCCAAGGACCGCCGCCAGCGCTGGCCTGTCGGTGCCTGGCTGGTGACGACAGGGGTGGCCGCCCTGGGCCTTGCACTGCCGGGATGTTCTCAGGCGCCGGCGGACGAGGTGGTTCACGTCGAACCCGCGAAGGTGCAAAGTGGGAAGAACGGCCAGCTCGGAACGGTCACTCTCGAGACCAGAGCCGTCGAGCGTATCGGGGTGCAGACCGTCGAGGTGCGGACGGCGACGATGGCCCACGGCGGCGCCGAACCGGCCCTGGTCAAGGTCATCCCCTATTCCGCAGTCCTGTACGACGAGTCCGGTGGCACCTTCGCCTATGCCAACCCGCAGGCGATGGTTTTCGAGCGGCGCTCCATCACCATCGACTACGTGGAGGGAGACCTGGCCGTTCTGTCGGCCGGTCCGACAGAGGGCACGCCGGTTGTGACGGTCGGTGCTGCGGAACTGTTCGGCGCCGAGCTCGGCGTCGATCACTGAGGGCATAGGGGACAGCGCAACCATGATGCGGTGGATCGTCGGCACGAGCCTCAAGTTCCGCTATCTCGTGGTCGCCATGGGCGCGGCGATGATGTTCGTGGGCGTGGTGCAGGTGCGCGACATGCCGGTGGACGTGTTTCCGGAGTTCGCGCCGCCGCAGGTCGAGGTGCAGACGCCGTCGCTGGGGTTGTCGGCATCGGAGGTCGAGGCACTGGTCACGGTCCCGCTCGAGGAAGCCTTGAACGGCGTCGAAGGGCTGGACGCCCTACGCTCCAAGTCAGTTCCGCAGCTGTCGTCGATCCGGCTGATCTTCAAGCCAGGGACCGATCTGCTGCACGCTCGCCAGCTCGTGTCCGAACGTATCGCGCTGGCGACGCCTTCGCTGCCGACGTGGGCAAGCCCGCCGGTGATGCTGCAGCCGCTGTCTGCGACCAGCCGGGTGATGAAGATCGGGCTGACCTCGGATTCCCGGTCGCTGATCGACATGTCGATGATCTCGTATTGGAAGATCAGGGAACGCCTGCTACGAGTGCCAGGCGTCGCCAACGTCGCCATCTGGGGCGAGCGGTTGCAGATGCTTCAGGTGCAGGCCGATCCCAAGCGGATGCAGGCGCACGACGTCACGCTCGACACAGTCATGAACGTCACGGCCGATGCACTGGACGCCGGACTGCTGCAGTTTTCCGACGGTGCGTTGATCGGCACCGGCGGCTTCATCGACACACCGAACCAACGACTGAGCGTCCGGCACGTACAGCCGATCGTGACGCCCGAGGACATGGCGCAGGTGCCCATCCGGGAAGCCGACGGACAGATTCTGCGGCTCGGTGACGTGGCCGACGTCGTCGAGGACCACCAGCCGCTCATCGGCGATGCCGTCATCAACGACGGTCCCGGGCTGATGCTCATCGTGGAGAAACTGCCGTGGGGAAACACGTTGGAGGTGACCCGCGGAGTCGAGACGGCGATGGAACAGTTGCAGCCCGGGCTGCCCGGCATCGAGGTCGACACCACCATCTTCCGTCCGGCGACATTTGTCGAGATGTCGTTGGAGAACCTCACCAGATCGCTGCTACTCGGATTCCTGCTGGTGATCCTCATCGTCGGTGCGTTTCTCTTCGAGTGGCGAGCCGCACTGATCAGCATCGTGACGATTCCGCTGTCGCTAACCGCGGCGGCACTCGTCCTACACCTGATGGGGACGACGATCAACACCATGATCCTCGCGGGTCTGGTGATCGCGCTCGGTGCGCTCGTCGACGACGCCATCATCGACGTCGAGAACATCATGCGACGGCTTCGGCAGCACCGGCAGGCAGGCAGCCAGCGATCGACCGCGTCGATCGTCCTCGATGCATCGCTGGAGGTCCGGGGCCCGATCATCTACGCGACGCTCATCATTGTCGCGGCGGCGGCACCGATCTTCTTCCTCGAAGGGCTGACCGGCGCGTTCTTCCGTCCACTCGCGTTGTCCTACACGCTGGCCACGCTCGCATCGCTGGTGGTGGCACTGACGCTCACACCGGCGCTCGCACTGATCCTGTTGCGCAAGACGTCACTGCAGCGTCGGGACTCCGCTCTGGTGGCCGGGCTGAAGCGCGGTTACTCCTGGAGCCTGACCCGGATCTTCCGCCGGCCCAAGCGGGCGTACGCGACGGCGGGCGTCCTGGCGGTCGCCGGCCTGGCGGTGCTGCCGATGCTCGGTCAGTCGCTCCTGCCGTCCTTCAAGGAACGCGACTTCCTGATGCACTGGGTGACCCAGCCGGCGACATCGCATCCGGAGATGGTTCGGATCACCGAGGCGGCCAGTGAGGAGTTGCGGGCGGTGCCGGGTGTGCGGAACTTCGGGGCACACATCGGGCAGGCACTGATCGCCGACGAGGTGGTCGGCGTCAACTTCGGTGAGAACTGGATCAGCGTCGACCCGTCGGTCGACTACGACGACACGGTCGCGTCGATCCAGGGTGTCGTCAACGGATACCCGGGGCTCTACCGAGATGTGCAGACATACCTGAAGGAACGCGTCCGGGAGGTGCTCACGGGAGCGGGCGACGCCATTGTCGTACGCATCTACGGCCAGGATCTGCCGACACTGCGGGCCAAGGCAGAAGAGGTACGCGTCCTGATGTCCGGCGTCGACGGTGTCGTCGAGGAGCACGTCGACCTCGCGGTCGACGTGCCACAGGTGGAGGTGCAGGTCGACCTCGCCGCCGCCCAGCGCTACGGCATCAAGCCGGGTGACGTCCGGCGGGCGGCGGGCACCTGGATCGCTGGCGAGGAGGTCGGCGACCTCTACCGCGGCGGGAAGGCGTACGACGTGCAGGTGTGGAGCACGCCTGAGACCCGGCGGAGTCTCACCAGCATCCAGGAACTCCTGATCGACACGCCATCCGGTGGCCGGGTGCAGCTCGGCGAGGTCGCTGACGTCCGGATCAGACCGACCCCCAACATCATCGAACACGAAGGCATGTCTCGCCGGCTCGACGTGACCGCCAACGTCAGCGGCCGCGACCTCGGCTCCGTCGCCCGCGACATCGAAGCCGGCGTGCAAGGAGTTGACTTCCCGCGCGGATACAACGCAGAGGTCCTTGGCGAGTATGCCGAGCGGCAAGCGGCGGCAGATCGGTTGTTGATCTTCGCGATCGTCGCCGCGATCGGTATCTTCCTCCTCCTGCAGGTCGCCTTCAGCAGCTGGCGCCTCGCCACGTTGACCTTCCTGACCCTTCCGATGGCACTTGTCGGTGGGCTGATCGCCGCGTGGCTCGGTGGAGGGATCATCTCGCTCGGTTCGCTGGTTGGGTTCTTCACGGTCTTCGGCATCGCCGCACGCAACGGCATCCTGCTGATCAACCACTACCAACACCTGGAACGCGAGGAGGGCGAAGCATTCGGTCCGACGCTGGTACTGCGAGGTGCGCTGGAACGGCTCTCGCCGATCCTGATGACCTCACTCGCCACCGGACTCGCTCTGGTGCCACTGGTGATTCTCGGCGACATCCCTGGTCACGAGATTGAACACCCGCTCGCGGTTGTCATCCTCGGCGGCCTACTCACCTCGATGCTGCTCAACCTCTTCGTCCTACCGTCCCTGTACCTGCGCTTCGGCCGCAGCAGACGGTCCCTGTCCCCGGCGGCGTAAAGTTCGCCGGCATCGTGAGGTCGAGACTGCCCGACACATGCCAATCACCCCGTGGGAAGGGTGTGCGATCACCTGGCGTCCGGGCATAGGTAGCTAGCGCACACCTGAGGTGCACTTCGCCACTCGTACCACGGGGGACTCCCATGCCACGCTCCCACGCAAGACGCATCACCACGGCTTCACTCATCGCCTTGCAGCTGTGGCTTGGTCCTGGTGGAACTGCAGCTGCAGAAGCGCTCGGAATGGGCACTACGTCCGCGGGTTTCCCGGCGGGACACCCAGGGCTTGACGGCACGCCAGGACCACATGGATGGCAGCCCAGCGAGCGCGCCGCCCACGCAGCGCGAGCTGACGAGTTCGCTGGACGGCCTGCGACCGAGAACGACTACACACGAGTGACCTTCGGCCGGTCGGTCGATGTCGACAACGTGTGGTTCCCGCTCGTTCCCGGAACCCAGCTGGTCTACGTGGGCACAGCAATACCCGACGGCCAGCGGGTCGAGCGCCGCGTCGTCTTCACGGTCACGGACCTGGTGAAGGTGATCGACGGTGTTCCCAGCCGCGTCGTCTGGGAGCGCGACTTCAACGACGGCCGCCTCGTGGAGGCAGAGCTCGCGTTCTTCGCCCAGGACGACAAGAGAAATGTCTGGCAACTAGGTCAGTATCCCGAAGAGTACGACGAGAACGGTGACTTCGAGGCCGCGCCCGCCTGGTTCGCAGGCGTGCAGGCGGCTCGGCCTGGCATCGCCATGCGAGCCCAGCCGAGGAAGGGGACAAGTGACTACGCTGCCGGCATTGCGCCCGCCGTCGACTTCACCGACAGGTCACGGGTGCACAAGACTGAGGTCTCGATCTGCGTCGGCGGTGCCCTCTTCGACAACGCCGTCGTGATCCACGAAACTGCCCAGGACGAGCCCGATGCCGCGCAGGTGAAGTTCTATGCACCTGGAGTCGGCAACGTACGGGTGGACTGGACGGGTTCAGACCCCGAGCAGGAAGAGCTGGAGCTGGTGGCGGTGCAGAAGCTGCGTCCGCGCACGGTCGCCGACGTCCGCGGGCATGTTCGGCAGCTGGAAGCGAGCGGCTACGAGCACAGCCCAGAGGTCTATGGGCGCACCCTTCCGCTGCGGCCCGCAGCGCCGGAGAGTGGCCGTCACGACCGGCGATCCCCTATCGACGAACCGAACGGCATCGAGTCGAGTTGTGACTGCGGGGCTCTGACGTGATCGTCGGGTGACCGATGGAGAGGTCAGTTGGCGTCCTGACTGCGTGCCGCTCGATTGCGACGCGCCGAGTAGACCTGCAGGGATGTCGTGACAGCCGCCACCCACCCGACGCCAAGGGCCCAACCTCCGAGCGCGTCGGTCGGCTCATGGACTCCGAGGTAGACACGCGAGATGCCGACCAGTAGCACGACAGTCACGGTGCCGGTGGCAATCGCCACCCGCGTAACCCACCCCTGGGTGAGACCGAACAAGACCAGGGCCAGTGTTCCCCAGCCAGCGGCGGCAGCGGTCGTGTGCCCGGAGGGAAACGAGTAGCCAAGGCACGGCGTCAGCCGCCGCTGGCGCTCGTGGAACCGATTACTGGTGACATGCCGGCCGGGGAGCTGTTGACGCGGCTGTCTTCCCTGCCCGACGACGAAGTCATGCGCGAGGCAGGGCAGTGGCTGGAATGCCGCGGCAGCCGTGAGGCCGCTCAGCAGCTCCTACAGACCGCGGCCGATGCGTCGCCACCCGAGCGTGTCATCGCCGTCGGCATCGTACGTCAGCTCGGCGAAGCGGCAGGTGCTGCCTGGCGCGGGGTAGTCCACGTACCGAACCTGGCCGCCCACGCCCGCGCGGCCCTCGCCACCGCGGAGCATGGTCTCGCGGTCAGCGATGACGACGTCAGCTGGCTGGTCGCCGGGTAGTTCTCGTCGCCCTCATCGACAGTGGCGTAGACGAGGCATGGCATGTTGTGTCCGAGAACGGCGGCATCGATGTCCTGGATCGGACCTCCCATCCGGATGCCGCAACCTTGCGCGGGGCGATCGATGCCTACACCGCGACTGACGGCGAGCCTACCCAGGTGCTTCAGCTCAGGATCTCGCTGCGGCAGGTGCGGCCTGCGGTGTGGCGTCGCGTTCTGGTCCCGTCCCACGCCCATCTCGGCGTGCTCCACCACATCATCCAGGTGGTCATGGACTGGGACGACGACCACCTGCACGCCTTCACCGCAGGCGAACGACAATACTCAGACCCGTATTGCTATTTGGATGATTGCGGCGACGAGACCGCGCTCCGCCTGTCCTGGGCACTACCGCGTGCGTGAGCGGCCGCGGCGATGCTCCCGTCGAGGACTGGACCCCGGAGTCGGACGAACAGCCTCGTCCCTTCGACAAGGACGAGCTCAATCGCCGCCTCGCCATGCTGGCCACCGAGGTGACACCGTAGGTCAAGCTCGCAAAGGGTATTGATGTCAGCTTGTGCCGCGGTCGCGGGCATACACCTGCGTCACGACAACGTTCACCGGAGCCCATCTAATTCCGGGTACGCCCCGCAACGGCAGGTAGGGTTCAACTGCCCACTGCCACACCGCGGCGAACGACTGTTCGATCTCACGTCGACGCGCTTGGTTGTCGTGCGGGCAGACGGCCAACGCGCGCGCCCGGAGCGCGGCGATGTCGTGAAGCTTGATCCGTACAGTCCAGCTGAGACGAACTGCGGTCGCCGACGCCTGATCCATCTCCCGGGCGCATTCGGGACGTGGCCGGTCGACGGTCGTCTGTCGGCGGCTCGAAGATGGCGAGTTGGTCGGACATCAATTCGTCCTACCTCCGGGTAGGGTCGCGGTGCCATGCGGTCACAGCCACGCGGGCTGCCAGCCTGCCGGCATGGTGGCAGGATGCGGCTTGAGGCCCAGCCAACGCCGATAGGCGGCGTGGATCCAGGCTGCCTCGGTGTCGGGGGGAAACACGAGGTCGGCCGCCGAGACTTCCTGCTGCACGCCATCTCTGCGGCAGAGAACAACGAGTCCCTGGCGTTCATCACGGTAGTCGAACCTGATGACCTCGACGTCAACGCCGATAATGCCCGCTGGTGTGGAGCGCTTCACCTCCTGAGCGAACACCTCGTAGAAGGCGGCGAGCTGTTCGTCGTCACCGTAGGCGTCCACGGTGATGGCCTCGATCAGTCGGGCGACGTCGCGGAAGCTCATCTGGTGTCCTCAACTTCGGTGTCTCGGATGCGTGTTGGGGGCGTGTGAGAGTGGCGGTGAAGGTGAATTCCTGTCGTTCGCCGAAGGCTCGATGGTCGGCAAGTTCGAGGCGACTTCCGGCTTGGCTGATCAGCGAGGTGGCAGTGTCTGTCATACCTCGTGGCAGGACGAGGCCGCCGTCGATTGTCTCGTCGTAGCTGCGAAGAAAGCGCGGCGTGTCCCAGGTCGACATGCGGAGGCGCTGTCGTTCGTAGAAGATCGGATTCGTCATGGAGGCCGCGTGCTTCAAACTCGCATAGACTGCTGGGGTCAGTTCGTTTGCCTCGATGCGGATTTCAGCTCCGAGGCGCGCGTGCACGATCGGTGGCGGCTCGACATGTATCCGAGTTGATGTCGGCGTGGTCACCCGATCGACCTCGGTGCCCACGAATACTCGACCAATTTGCGGACGACGCTGCTGACGTCACTGGGGCTCATCCGACTGAGCGAGGATAGGAATGCCCACTGGTCCTGGTGGGGCTCCATCGTGGACAGGTCGAGAAACACTGTGACACCGTGCCGACGAGCCTTGCCGGAAAGCGGAGCCGCGATCAGGTTTCCCATCCCACCGGTTGGTAGCACGTCCTGGGACGGGAAGAGCCTGTCATAGCTGGAAAGGTCCATCCGCCCGCGTACGGCCATCGCCTCGCGTAACAAGCCAGTGCCGAGACGGCGAGCCGCGTCGGCAGACACCGGTGAGGTGAAGAACACCCACGCGTGCGCGCCGGTCCCGGAAAGTGAGACTTCCAATGCAGCCGGGACAGACCAGGTTCGTGCCGCCTTCAGATACGCCAATGCGTCCAGCATGGCAGTCTGCCCATCGAAGTCGGCGGCCAGCCAGTTGCACAGGTCGCCGTCCAGCAGCGGATACAGTCCGACGTGCAGCTCTTCGGACAGATGCGCCCGAAGGACCTGCCTGGTGAGCGGCAGGTACTCCCGCTCTTCGTGCCGTGCGCCTCTACGCCACCCACCACGTACCGCAGGAAGCCAGCCGGCCCTCCCCGTGCGTTCGTTCACCCACCGGACTGCATAGATATCGCCGCGGGCGGCGAACATCGCGCCGAAGAAGTCGAGCTTCACCTCCGGCGATGTCTCCCGGTCCACAGGGCCGGGCGGCGCCTCGAAGAATCCCGTCTGCACAGGGCCGGGCGGGGCTGCCTGCTTCGGGGTCAACTCGAGCAGACGCAACAGCCGCGCGTTCTCGGTACGCAGACGTTGAGTCTGCGCTCGAAGGTTCTCCGACTCTCTCGCAATGCCAGCCACATCGCGCTGCTCAATGCCGAGATCCATGGCCACACCGTAATCGTGTTCACTGGAGCACAGGACAGGCGGAATCGGCGAGTAGCCCGGATCGGTGCGTTGTTTCGGCTACGTGTGGCTCTGATCCTGCGTAGGACGGTCCGGGCTCGGCACCGCCTGGGCAAGCAACCGAGGCGGCCGTCTCCGCTACATGATCTGCGGCAGAACCGTGGCAAGTTGCATGATCGTCGGCAACACGGCATCTCGGCCGGCGTTTCCGGCGATCATGGTACAGCGTCATGTATCGTGATCGTGGGCTAGACCGTTCTGGCTGCGGTCTTGCCAGACCTCGAGGCACATCGGAAGGCCTGATGGCTGATCCTGCCAAAGTTGGGGTGGTGCCACCGCGGCGGTTAGCTGATCATCTGCTCGCGCATGGGCGGCCGGTGGTGACGTTGGCCGAGGTTGCGGCGCTGACCGGGCTGACGACCAAGGCGGCGGCCGATGCGTTGGTTCGGCTGCGTCGGGCGCATCAGATGTTTAGCCCGCATCGGGGCCTCTACGTCGCTGTTCCGCCGCAGTATCGGCTGTGGGGAGTCGTTCCGGCCCTGGACTTCATCGATCCGATGATGCAGATGATGCGACGCCGCTATTACGTCGGGCTGTTGTCGGCGGCGGAGTTGCACGGTTCGAGTCATCAACGACCCCAGTTGTTCCAGGTGATGGTCGATCGAGTGGTAGCCGACCGTGACTTTGAGCGGGTGCGGCTGCGCTTCTACAGCCACACGAGGCTCGGCTCGATCCCGGTCCAGCAGCGAAACTCCGCTACCGGGCAGGTGCGGGTGTCCACGCCAGAGGCGACGTGTCTGGACCTAGTAACCCGCCCGGGCGAGGCCGGCGGGTTGAGTAATGTCGCCACAGTTGTGAGCGAGCTGGCGGGGGAGTCCGGGCTGGAGACAGCCGATCTAGTCGGCGTCGCCCAACACTATCCGATGGCGAGCCTGCGGCGGCTGGGCTGGCTGCTGGAGTACGTAGAGGCACCGATAGATGTCGAACCGCTGCGTCGCGCTATCTCGGCACAGGAGCCGCAACGGCGCCGTCCAGTCACCCTGTTAGATCCAGCCGCTCCACATAGCGGCCACGGGGACCAACGGTGGGGTGTCGTGGTCAATATGGAAGTGGAGCCCGACCTGTGATCCCATCGGCTGCGATCACCGCGTGGGGGACGACCCGGCCGTGGCCGACCCGGCCAGCGATCGAGCAAGATCTGCTGCTGGCCCGCACCATCGTCGCCATCTACAAGCATCCGCTCCTCGGCTCGGAGCTGGTGTTTCGCGGCGGGACCCGTCTGCACCAGGTGCACCTGGCCATCCCGCGCCGCTACAGCGAGGATCTGGACTTCGTCAGGCGTACTCGCACAGGTATCGGCCCGGTACTGGACGCGCTGCGCGACGTCGCCGTCGGGGTTGGTCTCCAGGTGCGTGGGGTGATCATGCGGCAGTACCCAAAGATTCTGCTCCGTACGTTCGCAGAGGACGATCCGGCGCTGCCGCTGCGTATCAAGGTGGAGATTAACACCCACGAGACCGCGACGGCACGTCCGCCGATCCAG
This sequence comes from uncultured Actinomycetota bacterium, assembly GCA_963720325.1. GTDB lineage: Bacteria > Actinomycetota > Actinomycetes > Propionibacteriales > Actinopolymorphaceae > Thermasporomyces. Next base: position 158,126 of record CAVRFE010000003.1, read on the forward strand.
ATCCCGTTCAGTGTGGACAATGCGTGGTTCACCGGGACCGCACAAGTCCTTACCTTCACTCCCGCCGAACTCATGGCCACCAAGCTGCGTGCTCTCTACCAACGAAGGAAGGGACGCGACCTCTTCGATCTCTGGCTGGCGCTCACCGAACTGGACACCGATCCAGACGAGATCCTGGCATGCTTCGCGCCCTACCGGCCAGCCGGTTACACCGCTGCTACCGCGATCGCGAACCTGGACGCCAAGCTGGCCGACAACGCGTTCCGTTCCGATCTCGAACCACTGATCGGCTCGCTGCCGGACGAGTACCAGGTCGACACAGCGGGCGAACTGCTACGCGACCGCCTCCTGTCTCGACTGTGACTCTGACGCTGAGGGGACGACGAATGCGAGACGGCTCGATCTGGGGCGACCGTGGTGCGGGTTGTGGTGCGAGTTTCCGGTCACTGGTGTGCTTCATGGGCGTGATGAGCGTCCGTCTGTGCACGTAGTTGCTGGTGGAGCGCCTAGTACGCGTTGGCGTGGGTTCTCGTAATGCGTAGGTCGTGGGTTCGACTCCCACAGGCGGCTCCCATGTTTCCGCAGGTCAACGGCATGGACTCGCTCTGGTAACAGCTGGGATGGTCGCGGCATGGCATGAAATTGTGCGTCGCTCATCTTGAACGGCAACCTCGCCTGTGGACAGGATTTCCGGCGGCTCAGGTGGCGAGACGGCCGGGCTGCGTGTTGCCATGTCAGCCGATCAGGGACCGATCAGCTCCGCTAGATTGCGAAGGGTCGTGTTCACCGTCGTGAGATAGGCCTTACCCAAACTACGTTCGTTCCGTACGCACCATGTGGTCCATGATCCGCATCGCGTTGGCGAAGATGGTGAGAACCGGGTTCACGCCACCGTTCGTGACGTGCAGGGAACCGTCGACGACGCGCACGTTGTCGTGGCCCCAGACGCGTCCCCACGGGTCGGTCACAGAGCTGGCCGGGTCGGTTCCCATCCGGGCGGTTCCGGCCTGATGCTGCCCGGAGCTCGGTCCGCCGTGCGCGGTACGCCGGCGACCCGTCCACTGCGGCATCGTGGCTCCGCTGGCCTCCAGCCACTCGGCGGCGCGGCTGGTCAGGAACTCCTGTGCACGAAGGTCCTCCGGATGGAGCGATCCGCATAGGCGAGCGACCGGGACACCAAGAGGGTCCTTGACGTCCGGGTCGAGGCGTACCCGCGCGCCGGTCGTCGTGACCTCCTGGATCGGGCCAGCCAACCGCTGGGCACGCGGCAGGTAGTGGCGCATCATCCGCTTCGACTCCCGGCCATGCAGCGGCACGATCCCGGCCCCGCGAAGGTGCCCGTGGGTGCTCACCGGCGTCGGCACGAACTCGTTGGCAAGCATGCCGCCGCCAACGATGCCGGGATTGTGGTGCCGGTAGTCGTTGGTGGCGATCGCGGGCCCGGGCCCGAGCCCGTCGCTCACCGGGTCGGGGAAGAACCCGGTCGCGCCCGCGTAGACGTGCCCCTGCAGATGCCTGCCCACCTGGTCGGTGTTGTTGCCGAGGCCGTTCGGTTCCTGCGTACTCGCGCTGTTCAGCAGCAGGCGCGCGGATTCGATGGCACCGGCCGAGACGACGAACTCGCTTGCGGCGACAGTACGGCGCCAGACGGCACCGTTGGTGTCGCCGACGACGGCGACTGCCGCCACTCGACCCTTCGCGTCGGTGACAAGGCGTTCGACCCGAGTCCCGGTGACCAGGCTGGCACGTCCGGTGGCGAGCGCCCGTGCGAGGACGGTGTTGTGGGCTCCGTTCTTGGCCTCGACCCGGCAGGCGAAGCCCACGCACTGACCACATCCAGCGCAAGCGTTCCGGCCGTTATAGGGCTGGGAGTTGATCAGCAGAGGGACGGCGAGGGTGCTGATCCCGAGCCGTTTCGCTCCGTGCGCGAGAGCCTCGGCCGGCCTGGTGGACGGCACAGGCGGCATTGGGTAGTCGCGTGCCCGCCACGCGCCTGACGTGTCGCCCTCCGCGCTCCCGCTGACGCCGATCTCCCACTCGGCGCGGTCATACCACGGCTCCATGTCGGCGTAGGTGACCGGCCAGTCGGCGAGTGCGCTACCGTCCGGGACGCCATACGTACTGGCCATCGCGAAGTCCTCCGGCGCGAACCGCCACGCCTGGGCACCGAACACGCGCGTACCACCACCGACCGTCATCGCGTTGGCGCCCCACCGCCCGTCGGTCGGGAGGAGTGGGATAACGGCGCCGGGGACCTCCAGAGTCCGGGGGTTCGCTGCCGCGGGCGGTGCGGTGCGATCGTCGAAGCCGACGGAGGTCCTGGCGTTTCTGAGGTGATCGGTGGCGAGGTGGTCGGCGCTGGGCAGCTCTCCGCGCTCGACGACGAGGACGGTACGCCCAGACTCGGCGAGGACACAGGCCGCGACGCCGCCCCCAGCCCCGGACCCGATCACGATTGCGTCGTACCGGTCCTCGATCTGGTCGTGCCGGACCACCGCCGAGCGGTCGAGTACCTCCGGCGTCCGCACGCCCTCGTCCGAACGCACACTGGCCGGCCACCCACCCGGTGGGTCAGGTGACCAGCCGAGCATCCGCCACGACACCGCCTCGGCGTTGCCGCCGTTGCCAGGATCGGCGTAGTAACCGTGCTGGACGAGCGTCGCGAACCATCGGTAGTCCGGGTCCTCGGCCAGCGCGTCCAGCACTCGCAGCCGTTCGGCGTCGGCGGCCGAGGCGAAGTCACCGACCCCGAGCTCTCGGGCGGCCGCGAGGACAGCCCGGACGGCGTCGCGAGTCCGTGGCAGCCACTCGCAACGGTCGGTGGTGAGGATCCGGTGCAGGAATCCCAGGCCTCCCGACGCGGCCGCCGACGGCCACTCGTCCGCCGGCACGATCGTGTCGACCAGGACCGTGAGGAGGTCCGGAGTTGCTTCCGGGCCGATCAGCTCGGCGAGCAATTCAGCGTGTTCGCGGGCATCAGACATGGCGACTCCTCCTCCGCTGACAGATGCGAGGCTAGGTCCCTGGCCCGCGTAGGTTCGTAGGCGGGTCACCCGCGGCCCAGCCGGAGACAAACCTGGCTACGCGAGGACTTCGCCAACACTGACTTGCGTCTGACCGCTTTCACCGGCCCCGGCGCCGCGGCCCGCGCCACTGTCATCGAAGTCTCCAAGTTCCTGACGCGGCTGGAATGGATTCCCCACCCGGTTGATCCGTTGGACGAACCGGCGAAGCCGGTCGTCGGTGACTGGGCCGGGCTACAGCGATTCGCGGACGTGCTACGCCAAGCCGCTGACGCGGCCCAGCGCACCGGCATGGGCATCGACCGCGCCAGGTACATGCTCGAGCCGGTATGGCGCGGGCGTTCCGCAACCTGCTGTACGACCTCCTCGGCTGACGTCTGCCGGAGGCAGGCTGGACCGGGCAGTTCTTTGCTTGGGAGCGCATCGACGGTACCTGGCACGGTCATGTTGCCTGGGAGGCTGACCCCGAACGCCGCAGCGGCGCAGTGCTGGCCGAGCGACTCCGACGCTTCGAGGCCCGTTGGCTTGTGTCACTGGCTGGCGAGAATGGATTCCACCATCTGCTCGCGTTTCGGTAGTTCCTGCGATGCCCGGTCGGCAGGGGTCATGAAGCGGACCCAGCTCTCGATGCCGTCCTTGCGCTGGATCACGGTGGTGTGACCCGTCACCTTCACCCGACCCCTCTTGTCCGAGTTGATCGTGGCGGACCAAGGCATGGATGCCATGAACGCGATGTCGGGATTGCTGGTTTGCGTGGTCACAGGTTCTCCAGTCTTGAAGCCACTCATGTAGTCCTGGTTTTCCACACTGGTCGCCTCGCGTAGCGCGGTAATGCCCGTGAGGCCGCCCTTGTAACTCTGCACTTTCAAGTAGAGCCAGCCCGCTTCGTCCTGTGTGTAGAGGATGACTTCGCCCTTGGCCTCGGACTCGTGCTCGGGGGTGTACCCGGGCGCGGGCTGGACGAAGACACCGTTGCCGACGTCGATTCCCGTGTCCACTCCGTCGCGTGGTTGCTCGGCTGGTTCGTCGGTGGACTCGCTCAGTTGTTCCTTGCCTGACCGGCTCTGCGGCTCTGCCGTATCCGGCTTGCCAGCCGACTCGCTGCCCAGACTTGCGACGAGCAAGTTGACACCGAGGCCCACGACCGCAACCAGGACGATTCCCCCGACCGTGAGCAGCAGGACCTTGAGGCCTTTCCCCTTGCCCTCCGGCGGCTCAACGTGCGGGTTCGGAGATCCCCACGCCGGTCCGGCCGACCCCAGCTGACCATGCGACTGCCCGTGTCCCAACCGTGGCGGACCTGGCTGTCCGTACCTTGGCGGCGGTTGGATCGGCCGCCCATGTCCTGGCTGCAGACCGTAGCCAGGCTGGCGCTGAGATTGCTCCGGTTGTTGCGGGTATGGCGGCGCGCTCTGTTGTTGCCTGGACGGCGGTCCCTGTTGTTGCCTGGACGGCGGTCCCTGCTGCGTGGCCGGCGCTGGCCGATCACCGTAGGCCGGCGGCTTGGGTTTCCTCGGGTCGCTCACGACTGGGTTCCCATCCTGGGTGGTGTCGACGGTGATCGGGCGTCGGGTCGGACGGTGGACCGTCGAGGCGGCAGCACCGGCCGATCTTCGGAACAACCACGTTCCACAGCGCGCCGAGAACTCAGCTCCGCGCGAGCCAGCGACCGTATCGCCCAGCGCATTCAGAATTGCTTCATCGCACCCGGCTAGGACCGTTCAGCAAAGGGGAGAGTCGGCGTGCCGCCGGCTTCCTGTACCCACCCTCTGACCACCGGCCCGGCGACTCCTGTCAGGTCGACCTCGGTCGCCAAGCGATCTACCCGTGCTCAACGACGTCCGCCAGGCGCCGCTGCCCGACGCGTCCTGACGTACGTCCGGTTCGAAGCGATGCGGCTGTGGGCGGTGGTTATGGGTGGTCGGAGAGTTGGTGGGTGAAGGTGACGGAGAGGTTCCAGATGGTCTGTTGTCCTTCGACTTCTGCCGTCCAGTCGAGGGGGAGTGCCCAGCTTCCGTGTTGGGCGCCGATGAGGTTGCCGCAGATGGATCCGGTGGAGTCGCTGTCGCCGGAGTGGTTGACCGCCAGGGTGAGTGGTCGGTAGCCCTGTTCGTCGTCGTTGAACATCAGGGCTGTGTAGAGGCCGATGGCGAGTGCTTCCTCGGCGACCCATCCGCCGCCGAGGCTCTCGACGTTCTGTGGTGTCGGTGCTCCGCTGCGGGCGAGAGCCAGCGCCCGGGAGGGGGCGGCGCGGGTCTCCTCGTGGTGCCGACGGCGTTGAAGGAGATCTAGGGCGGCGCGTACGGCGTTGCTGGCGACGCGCTGGTCCGTCTCGAGGTCCAAACTAGCTTCCTCAACGGCGATCGGCCCGCCGAACGGTTCGCTCGGCGGGCCTCATGCCCTTCCTTCCTGGTTCGTCAACCTGTGGTGATGTCCGTGTGTTGCCGGCTTGGTGTGGTCGTAGCTTGGGGTGGCCGGGTTTGTCAGGCGATGCAGACCGCGAACCCCTTGAGGGCGACGTCGGCGAAGGTCGGCGACTGCTGGGCCGCGAGCCGCACCAGGCGCGGATCCGGCGTGGACCGATCGCTCAGTGCGGGCGCCGCGGTGTCGACGTAGGCGTGTCCGATCTCGTCCTGGACCAGAACTCCCGCGCTGACGGCGACGGTACCGTCATCAGGGCAAGGCACGTCGAGGACCTGGTTGCCGGTGACCACCGGGCTCTGCCGCTGGACGACGTGGTACTTCGCCGGCCGGTTTGCGCAGATGGCAGTGGCCGAGGTGCCGTGGAGGACCTTGATTGGCCCGTCAGACAGGTCGTCTGCCCCGGTGACGATCACAGAATTGTGCGCGAGGTTCGTGCGCATCTCGGCGAAGGATGCCTGTCCGATGGGGCCTATCTGGCCGCCCATGCCGATCACGCTCTTGCCGGTCGGGCAGGTGGCCCTGGCCGTCACGCGTGCGTCGAGCTTCTCGTCGTTGCTGGCGATGACCCGCTCGTAGCCGGGTAGCGCCTTGCCGCAGACCGCGTACACCTCCAGCGACCACGCGTGCGCCTTGCCGAACCCGCCGCCAGACGGACGCCGGGCCGCGGCGGCAGTGAATCGGTCAAGGCCGGTGGAGACGAGGGTGCCGGGCCGCAGCGTGTTGATCGTGACGCGGCCGAGCCCGTTCACCACTTTGGCGCCACCGCCGTAGACCCTGGTGCCACTCGGACACTCGGCCGCAGCGGACTTGCGGGACGCTGAGCTGGCGGGCAGGACGGTGCGGACGAAGCGGACTATTTCGCCGCCGACAGTTGTGGTGCCGTCGGGGCCGGAGTCTGGTCCGCCGGGCGGGACCGGTTCAGCGGTCGGGATGTCGGACGGCGACGGCTGGCCGTCATCCGGCTTGGTGGCGACCGGGGGCTTGGACTGTGTCGGCTTGTCGGCCCCGACCGGAGACGCACCCGGCGCCGGAGTGCGCCGACCGATACCCACCTTGACGGTGGTCGGCGCGCCGGTCGGCTGCGCCCGCTCGGCGCCGACAGGAGTCGCGGCCTGGTTGCCGGCAGTGAGGATCAGCTGCCCAACACCAGGAGTTGCGGTCATCGTCATACCGACGGCAGCGACGACGCCGGCAACTACACCGGCGACGACCCAGCGGCCTGCGTTCCGTGTCTTCATGATCCCTCCGAGTCGAGCCCGACAGGACGTGCGGGCATCACAGGTACGGCGGGACCAGCTCAGCGGTTCTCCCCCCACCGACGCGACGACAACGTGACCGATGCCGGGTCGGCCGGGTCTGCCCTCACTTCGATTGACTCGTTTCGGTAGGAGCGGTCAGGCCGCGTGAGCGGCGTTGTGAGTGTCTCGAACTCGATGGGTGTGATTCTGCCGAGGGTGTCTTGTCGTCGTCGGCGGTGGTAGGTGTTCTCGATCCAGGTGATGATCGCCAGGCGGAGTTGTTCCTTGGTGGTCCAGCGGCGGCGGTTGAGAACGTTCTCTTGCAGCAGCCTGAAGAATGACTCCATGGCGGCATTGTCTGCGCAGGCGCCGACATACGGGGTAGGCACAGGCACTGATCCCTCCCGCAAGGACGCATCCTCACAGCCAAGGAGTCAACTGAAGCTGGGGCAGACCCGTCCGTCTCCTGGCTGGTCGGAACCACATGAGCCAAGCATTGCAATCGCAGGTCACCCGCACCGTGCGCCGGCTGCCGGGTCCGAGTTGCCCACCTCGAGGTGGGGCAAAGGGTCTTGGGCTGATCAGAGCCCCCGCGAAATCAGGCACCGCAAGGTTCGAGTTTGACGCCGCCCAATGCCTCTCCCAGCACTCGGCGGAGCGGGTGATGGCTAGAGAATCTGGCTTGTCTGGCCGCCCAGGCATCGCCAACCTTCCTCGGTGTGGAGCCACATGAGGGTGCTGCGGAAGGTGGTGTCGAGGTCGTGATCTTTGAAACTGAAGACGTCGTGGACGAGACAGGTCAGCACGGCCGCCTGGTCTGTTCCGGTGATCTTGGGTTGGTGGATGTCCTGTTTGGTCCATTGCACGTTCTCAGGCAGGACATAGACGTCGAAGTACTGAGCGCGGTCTAGCACCTGCCCGCTGGAGTTGACGTACAGGAATTGAGGATGCAACAGGGCCGTGAGTGCGTCAATGTCCTTGTTGACCAGGGCGGCGCTTCTGCGGCGGGCGGCGTCCAGGACGGGTTCAAATCCGTTCATGCGCAGATTCCTTCGATGGCTAGACAGATAGTTTGCGCGTCCAACTAGCTGGCTGTCCTCGATGCGGTCATGTGCAACGCTGGGTCATGCCACCTGTGCGATCTCACTGGGTCGCGGGGTCACGGCGGCGCGTCCGCATCAGTCCTATCGGGCTCCGCTCGTGGGGTCCAGGACCGTGCTGACCTCGGTGATCACATCGGCTGGCACCCCTGCGAGCCGGGCGTGTTCGCGTACGACATCTTGGTCGTCGGCGATGAAGACGCAGACGATCTTGTCACCGGCGACGTAGCTTTGCTGCCACTGCACGCGCGGGGCGAGGGTCGCCAGCGCTCTATTGGAGGCCGCCGCAGCGACGCTCAGGTCCTCGGCCGACAGGGAGCTTGCTCCCGGCACGCTTCGTTCGATCAGATACTTGGGCACGGGTGTGCTCCTCCCACGTCGTCGTGTTTTCACAGCGCCTTGACGGAAGACCTTACGACGACGACCGGGCCAGTCGCGTCGGTCTGAGTGTGCAGGCTGCGTGTGCCCAGGTGGGTGGTTCTAACCACCTGCAGGCGTGACGAGACCGTGTTCGTATGCATAGCTGGCGGCAGCTGCCCGCGACGAGACACCGATCTTGGCGAAGATGTTCGCCAAGTGCCGGGCAGCGGTTTTTTCGCTCAGGACCAGCAGGGCCGCGATTTCACGATTGGTGTGCCCGACGGCAACCAGCCGGAGAACCTCGGCTTCGCGTTCGGTGAGACCATCCGGAAACGTCGGCTTACCCCGCAATCGGCTGACCTGATCGTGCTCACCGACCGCGCCGAGCCGCTCGAAGACGACCGCCGCCGCATCGAGCTCAAGCGCCGCGGCGTCATCGTCGCCACGTGTGAAGTAGGCCTGCGAGAGCAACAGCCGAACCTTGGCTGCGTTGTACGGAGCATCGAGCTCCTGCCAGAGCCGGCACGCCGCCCGCAAGGTTGGCAGAGCCTCGTCGGTCAAGCCGGCAGCGAGCTGGAGCAGACCGCGGGCGTTGCTGGCGGTTGCCCGCAGCCCCGAACTCCCGTAGACGGCCGCGGTCTGTTCGAGCTCTTCGCAGGCCGCACGGGCGAGGTCGAGATCGCCAGCGCCGCCTGCAATCTCCACTTGCGCCGCCAGCAGCCGGGCCCGCGCGAGGCGGTCCACTCCTTTCGCGACAAGCGCGGAACTGATCGACCCCAATGCCGCTTTGGTCCGTCCTTGGGCGAGGCGCAACAGGGCCAGACCGGGTTGCGGGTCACGTCCGAGCTCGTGGGCCGCCCGGTAGGAAGCCTCTGCGCTGGCGAGATCGCCACGCATCCGGTGGATCTCGCCCAGTTCGTACTGCGCTTCGGCAGCGGCGTGGACATGGACTGCGAGCAGGTCTTCGCAGGCTTGGGTAGCCGCCGACTCGGCGGCGACCCATTCGCCCTGCAGCTGCAGCACTTGGGCGCGGTGGACACGGCAGATCCCGCGGTAGAGCCATGCCTCCTGCAAGCTCTCGCACCAGCGGGCAGCGGCCTGGGTCCACTCGGCGGCACGTCGCAGGTCGAGGAGCTCATGGCAGGCGTCCATCAGGTGACAGTAGATCGCGCCGGTCCAGACCGGATGTAGCTCATTGCCAAGCGCAAGGAGCATGGCCTCGTCGAGGAGTCGCATGCCCTGGCTGGCGTCGCCCAGCTTGACCAGCGCTCGGCCCTCGACAAGTGTCGCCAGTGCGGCAAGGTTGTGGTCGCCGAAGCGCCGGCCGACCTCTTGCATCTGGGCAGCGATCGCGACCGCGTCTTCGATCCTTCCGTCGGCCATGGCCTCGAAGGCGTCAAAGTAGAGCGGGTAGCCATGTTCGGCATCGTCCGGCTGCTCCTCGAGGTGGCGCCGAACACGACTGATCCAGGCAGAACCGATAGCTGACTCGCCGCGCTCGAGGCTGTGGGCCGCGAGGAACATTCCGGCCATCGCCGCGCGGCGTGGCAGGCCGGCTTCGCTGTACCACCGGTGTGCACCCGCGAACGCCGCCAGGGACTCATCGATGGCTCCGAGCCACCACGCAGCCTCGGCCAGGGCGTACAAGTCATCGCCGGACAGCTCAGCGTCGGGAGCGGCATTGAAACCGGCTCGGGCGGCGGACCAATCCCGGCTCCCGAAGGCCGCTCGCGCCCGCGCGACGATCTCCGCCTTTGCCTCGGCGCCAGCATGCTCGACCATTTACAGCCACCTCACCTGGACTACCTCCGGCGATCCGACGCGGAAATACGGCGCAGACAACGTATTGGTACCCCGCCGGTCCAGCCTCCCCGATACCCACGGCGATCGGTGGGCGCAACGGCCAGGCCGCCAAGCCGGCCAGGACCACTAACCGTGATCGGGCCGGACAACGCGTATTCGTCATTGGTGTAGTACAGCACCTCGACGCGAGGTCGGCACAGCTCAGCCCGCTCAAACTTCCGCGAACCGTAAATGGACGCTGATACGTAACTACATCGCAGCCGCCAGGCCGCCGCAACGAATCACGAGCCGAGGGAAGGGCGACCGATGTTTCTGCGAACCGTACTAGTAACGGCGGTAGCGGCGGGTGCGATCACGACTGGGTTCGCGATCACCGCTCAGGAGGATTCACGCGACAAGGCACCTCACGTGGGCCTGTCGGACGCCCAGACGGTCCGCGTCTCCCAGGTCAGTCCCGCCCAGCCCGGCGAGCTGCTGCCGGCCAAACCACCCCAACTCGCACCGGCCAAGCCCAGTCCATCCCAACCCATCCAACTAAGCGAAATCACACCGGCTCAGGCCGAAGCCCAACGCAGCATGGTCCTGACACCTTGGACCGGCGGACTGGAGCCCGTTGTCACCCAGCACACCCCCGAAGGACATTGCACCGTCAGTGGTGGAAATACCTTCCTCGACCATCCGTACAACTTCAACGCCAGCGTCATGGCCTGGTATCGCACGGTGCCGAACGCTTCCGGCCTCTACGAGTGGTTCCAGTTCGCGTACAAGCTCGACGGCCTGGGAGTTGGCACTGGTAACCACAGCAACGCCAGGCTGCGAATGTACGAGGCCGACACGCAGAAGTTCCAGCACACTTCGCAAGACGACCGCAGGCTCGGCACGTGGTACTACCTCATGCCGACGTCGCCGATATACACAGGAAGTACCAGTTCTGTCTCGCTCGACCTCGATGCCACCTTCGACCGGTCGGGTCGACCTGACCCGACGTGCACCGCCCGTACCGGTCGCCTGTAGAGCCCTGCCAGACCCTCAATCGGATGCGGATGGAACGGGGACGATCAGACTGCGGGACAGATGCCGCGAGCCTGCCAATGACCAGCTCGCCAACCGCTCGGGACGCTTCGCCATGACTTTGATACTTCCCGCGGCGACGCACAAGCCATACCAATTCCACTTGTCGGCGGGGCGATGGTCGGATACAGCTCGCTCCATCTGGCCACGACGACTGAACAGTCACCCGTCAGGCGATGAATTCCTCGAGCGCCGTTGCGACACGGGCCGGATGTCCTAGGAACGGTCCGTGTCCTGCGGGCAACACCAGTGCTGTCCCGTGGGGGATCAGGTCGGCGATCTCCTCGGCTACTGTTGCGGAGCCGATCGGGTCGCGATCGCCCCACAGCACCAGCGTCGGCATGGCGAGTGAGCGCAGTTCCTGGGTCCGCACTCGTGAGCGGTGCCGGAAACCGGACGGCGACAGGAGGGCGAATGGTGAGATCATTGCCCGGAACTCGTTCTTCGCGGCGTGGTTGGCGATCGGGTCCCGGCGCACGGCAACAAGCAGGTCGACCAGGTCAGGGTAGCTGCAGAGTGTCTCTTTCTCACCGACGAGTTCGGCAAACTTGAGCACTGACAGCCGGCTTGGCGGCGACAACCTGTCCAGCAGTTTTCGGACACCGGGTGTGCCGATCAGGCGTAGTGGCAGTGGGCATCGTGTGTTGGGCAGCGTGGGTGTCGCCACCAGCACGAGTCGCTCGACGCGGTGCGGGCGCGCGAGCGCATACCACAGTGCCCAGACCCCGCCGCCGGAGTGGCCAAGCAGCGACACGGTGTCCAGGCCGAGGGAGTCGAACAGGCCGTCGAGCCAGGCGACTGTATGCGTACGGTATGTGCGCCAGGGAAGTTCGACTGGATCGCTCAGACCGATACCGGGAAGGTCGGGTGCGATCGCGCGGGCGCCGCGGATTTGGTTCAGCAGTGGCAGGAAGAATCCGGCTGGGTTGCCGGTGCCGTGCAGCATGACGACAGGTGCTCCGTTGCCTGCTTCTAGTAGGTGGACTCGACCGGCTGGGGTCGCACGGAGGCAGCTTCGGGTCGCGGCGCCCTCTAGGACCTGCCGGTACGCCCGGTGGACATCTCGGCGGGTGGCCGTTGCCTGCCCTCCGGCGTCTGCCAGCGTGTCGTCTACATCGGCCATGGCTGCCTCCACTTCGGACCCGACGCGATATCCGATTCCGAGCTAGGACTGCTACGGACCGCCACGCAGCTCAGGGTGCCCTCCCCATGGCACGAGCCCGTACGGCAACGCGAGGAGGCCGGCAGCAGCGGCGTGGGATCGAGATCCTCGTAGCGAGCGGGTGCGACGCCGAGGGGACACGGCGCCGCACCCAGCTTGGTGAAGTTGCAGGCTCCCGGCGTCAGATCCCGAAGGGATCGGGCCGTGGCGCGGGCACCGTGGCACCCTCGCGGTGGCCGCAGATGCTGCCTGAGTCCGTCTGAACGTTAGCGGCCGGTCGTCGCCGGGTCGATGACCTCGGCAACTCGGTGGATCGCGGTCACTGGGAAGCCGGACCGGCGGGAGTGCTCATGGATCGCATCCTCGTCGGCGGCGTACCACACGCAGAACACCTTGTCGCCCGTGATGTAAGTCTGCTGCCAATGGATGGCGGGCGCGAGTTCGGCCATCACGTCCAGCGACTTCTGACTTGCCGCTCGCAGCTCCTCGGGCGATAGCGAACCTGCCCCTGGCATCTCGCGTTCGATGACGAACCTCGGCATGAGTGTGCCTCCTCCTCGGGAACCAGGTAGCCGAAAGTAATGCAGGTCGCTGCTCGCATTCATCGGGCTTTCGCTGCATCTCCCGACGCGACCGATGCACCGAATTACCCATCGGGACCCACATGCCAGGTCGTGCTCGAACGCATGCGCATGCGCATGCGCTTCGCTCGCTTTGTGCGCCGACCCCTCACCGCGCCCCGACTCCTCGCCGGAGCGGCTCCGAACCGTCACCCCCACGGCCGCCTCACCGCCTCAGGCGTGTGGACAGTTGGGTCAAATCGGTCGCGGGCTCGCAGGGGCCGAGTACGTACGGATGATGGGCGCGAGTACGGCGGGGATGCCGATACAGACGGCTTGATCGACGGGTTCCTCAGACCCCTGACTGCAGGAAGCGACAGGTCACCATCCGTGGTCGCACTCGCTGGACAGAAGCTGCGCACCCGTCTCGGGCAGCTCAACGCTGTGCTGTCACAGCAGACCTACCAGCCTCCTGTGCAGACCACGGACCTCGTCGACCGGCTTGGTCGCGGCAGTCCCGTCCTTCCATGACAGGGTGCGTCAGCACGTCGCTGAGAACGGTCAGCTACTGCCGACAGTTCTTCTCGACGACATCACCGACCAGATGCTTCGCACGTACGCAGCAAGCGTCGACGCCGGTACCGGCATGCCAGTTCAGGTGCGGGTGTTCCTGGACCTCATCGAATTGAAGTTCAGCGGCGACATCGACGGCGACGTCGACAACTTGACCGGAGTGTCCTTCATCGAGAACCTGCCCCAGCCGGGCGAACGCGGGGCGACCATCGTCCAAGCACTTGGTCCGAAGCTCGGTCACTAGATCGCTCGCTTCGAACCAGACCTGCTCGGATAGCAACTGGCCCGACCGAATCGATCGCCGCCAGGGAAGCGCGCCACAGCACGGGCGAACGGTCGTCAGCGACGCCAACGGACAGCTGGCGGGCAGCTTGGATGCGGCTGGGTAGAACTACCCGCGACAGCCCCGCACACCGACATGTGAAGAAACGCCGCGCGAGGCTCAGCGCCCCGATGCCGGGGCCGATCGAGGTTGGTCGGAGGACGCCTTTGCCGGCGTGCGCCACCAGCGGCGCGACGCCAGCGCGGCCAGCCCGGCGCCGGCGGAGTTGAGCAGTACGTCGTCCACGGAGGACACCCGGTCCAGCCGCAGGACGTACTGCGCGGTCTCGATCAGGACCGAACAGCCCGCCGCGAGAGCCAGGATCCGCAGTACGGACGCCAGCGCCGCGAACCGCAGCGGGGCGAGGAACCCCAGCGCCGCGAACACCAGCAGGTTGCCGACGATCTGGGACGTCGCCCCGGCTGCGAGGATCGTGTGAAGGTCCCGCAGCGGTACCAGGCTCACCCGACCGGGGACGAGGCCAGCCCCGGCGCCCGGCAACATGATCATCCAGATCCACGGCACCGTCCCGTAGACAATGCCGACCTCAGCCAGAGACGTCCGCCACGCCGGCGTGACGCCGGCGGCACGCCGGCGGCGTGCCAGAGCCCACACCGCCAGCGCGGCCAACGGCAGCGAGGCCACCGTGATGAGCGCCACCCCATTGAACGTACCGACCAAGAAGTCCCACTCCGGCCCGCGCATCGGCATGTACAAGATCTTCAGCACCGCATCGAGCGGGCCGAACGCAGCGACCGCTACACCGAGGACCGCCAGACTGCCGATCACGATCCGGCGCGTACGACGGGCTTGGGCTGACACTGATGCGCTGTGGTCCATGCCTCCAGTGAAGACGGACGACTGTATCGCGGGCGTATGCGATTTTCGATACGGCCGCGATACGCGGAATCCCCGACCTCAAGGAGCTCGCGGAAGCTAGCAGTGAGATGCTCCCGCAGACGTCCTGGGTGTCCAGTCGATGGTGTCGACGCTGGTCCCGCGTCCGATCTGCTCAGTGGGCATGACAGGGTGGCGAGAACTTGGCCCCGGAATCCATTCGACGAGCTTGGCTCATTCAGCTCGGGCGAGGAGTAGTCGATGATCAATGCCATCCATCTGTTGATCTACAGTGCTGACGCTGACGCGGACCGAGCGTTTCTCCGGGACGTTCTCGGCTTTCGCCATGTGGAGCACCCTGAGTCGGGCTCCGGGTGGCTCATCTTCAAGCTGCCACCTGCCGAGATCGGCGTCCATCCGACCGACGGTGCGCCAGCGCACGAGATGTACTTGATGTGTGACGATATCGAGGCGACGGTGGCGGACCTCGCCGACAAGGGTGTGGAACTGGTACGCCCGGTCGAGGACGCAGGCTTCGGACTGCTGACCGCGATCCGGTTGCCGAGCGGTGCGGAACTCGGCCTGTACGAGCCCCGCCACCCGACCGCGTACAACCTGTAGCCCTTCTAGGGACAGATTGCCCTCCGAATCGGACCGTGGCGGGCCGTCCCGCGTCGGCGCGAACGTACCGCCACTACCACCCCAGCGCGGTCGCCCGGCTACAGCGGATCCTGCTCATCCGCCAGCTCGGCATGGGCTTGCCGGCCATCGCCGAGGTCCTGGCCGACCGGCGGAGAGTCCTCAGCCTAAGACCGCGGTCGTTCGACCGATGACTCTGGCGGTTGGAGTCGGTCTCTACCTTGTAGCCGCAGAGGTCTACGGAAGGGTAGGCAATGTTGCACAGCGTAGGAACGCGCGAGGAGTGGCGAGCCGAGCGGCTGAAGCTGCTCGAGGCAGAGAAGGAGTTGACTCGGCAGAGTGACGAGCTGGCGCGCCGACGCCAGGAGTTGCCCTGGGTTCGGGTCGAGAAGGACTATAGCTTCGAAACCGAACACGGACCCGCCACCTTGAAGGATCTCTTCCGTGGGAACTCGCAACTGCTCATCTATCACTACATGTTCCCGTCGTGTCCGAGCTGCGCGTCGATGGCCGACGGTTTCAATGGCTTCGTCGTGCACCTGGAGAATCACGATGTGGCGTTCACTGCCGTGTGCCGGACACCGATCGACGAACTGATCGCGCACAAGCGGCGGATGGGTTGGGCGTTCGAGTGGGCATCGTCGGTGGGCAGCGACTTCAACTACGACCTCGGCGTGTCGTTCACCGACGCGCAGCTGGCCAAGGGTGCCGAGTACAACTTCCGGGAGCTCCCGCCCATGCAGGACCCGGACAGCGCGCCGCACGACCTGCCTGGCACCAGCGCCTTCGCATTGCAGGACGATGCCGTTTATCACACGTACTCCTCATACGCGCGAGGTGGCGACGTGCTGTGGGGCATGTATCAGTGGCTCGACCGGGCACCGCTCGGCCGCAACGAAACGCCCGTCGACTGGTGTCGACTCCGCGACGAATACTGACCCGCAGCACCCAATGTCGAACGTCTAGCGGCTGGCACTAGATCGTGAGGTCGGCAACGACGGCGGCATGGTCTGAAGGCCAGATGCCGTCCACTTCGCGGTCGCCCGCGAGCCCGACCTGATGGATGGTGCCTTCCCCGGTTGGGCCGGTCTCGCCGACGTGGATGTAGTCGATGCGGGCGTTGAAGGCGTACTGAACCGGGACGTGTGGGTTCTCCCTCAGCCACGTCCAGCCTGGCTGCGCATCTTCGGCACGCCGCCATGCATCAACGAGGAAGAGCCCGGCAACCGCGGGCGCCGTCTTGTAGCCAGCGAGAAGCCTCACCTCGTCGGAGTCGGGCTCGGCATTGAGGTCACCTGCCACTACAGGGGGGATGGCGCTCCGCCCGGTGCCCGCTACGAGGTTGACAACGGCCCTGACCTGCGCAACACGCTCGGCGGATGCCGCTGGGTGCGCGGCAAGGTGTGTACAGAGGACTGGCACCTCGCCGAAGGGTGTTGCGATGCGTGTCGCCAGCGCCGTACGGCCGTGGGCACCGGGTAGGTTCCGTACCTTCGTCGCGATGATCGGCCATCGGCTCACTACTGCGTTGCCGTAATCGACACCAGGTTGATCGATCCATTGCTGCCAGCGCTCTGGCGTGTTCGAGTAACTGCGCGCAACATACGGAAGCCCATTCTGCTCACCGAGCATGGCCGCGGCATCCTCACACTCAGTGCTCCACACCTCCTGGAAGCAACAGATGTCTGGCTTGACCTCCTCGAGCACAGCATGGATCGCCTTCAAGCGTCGTTGCCAGTCGCCGAAGCGCCACCAGAGATTCCACGTCAACAGTCGAACGGTGTCCATGGTGCTACCCAATCATCCGCCGACGTGCGCACGACCCAAGGCTTGTGCGTCGCTCCTTGCTAACGCGTTGCCGACGCCATGTATCAGTGCGCCTACTGCTCCCTCACCGCCAGCCCTGACTGTCGAACCTGCTACGACGTACGACGAGCCGCCGACGACCTCCACCACCAAGCCCTTCGAGTACTCGGCAACCGACTCGTCGGCATCCTCACGGCTGCCTACGACACCGCACCTCCCTGCCCTACGTGCCGTGAATGGGATGGTTGGCGAGGAAGATGTTGTCGGGGTCGACCGACGACTTGACCTGCTGCAGTCTCCGGAGGGTGTGGGCGTCGAAGAATGCACGGCTGTCGGCCGTGCGGCTCTCGGCGAAGTTGGCCAGTCCGCGGCCAGCCGTCCATGGGCGGAGTGCGTCGAAGAGACCGGCCCAGCGCTCACCTTCTGGCCTGGACCTCCTACAAGAGACATACACCCGTCGAAGATCAGCGAGGGTTCGTCATTGCCACACCCGCCAGGCCTGTAGATCACCGGCCACACCCTTGGCAGAAGGAAGTGGCGGCTCCATCTCGAACTCCTCCCGTTGCGGACCACACGCAAGCCCACGTCCTTTGCGACGCCACGCTAGACAGGTTCCCCTGTGCTCTCGCTGTGGGCCAGGCGGTCGCGTGCGCGAAGACCGTTCGCTCCCGCGGCCTCCGCGATCACGTGTCTACCGTCGCGCACCGGCTGGACGGGCGCCATCAAAGTCGTGGCGAGTCGAGACGGTGCAGGAGGCGGTACTCGCGTGGGGACATCCCGTGGGCGGCCCGGAACACCCGCCCGAAATGTGTCGGGTCGGAGAATCCCCAGCTGGCGCCGATCGCACTGACCGTGCAGTGCTGCAGACTGGGGTCGCTCAAATCGCGCCGGCACCGCGCAAGCCGCTGGGTCCGGATCCACTCGGCGACCGTAGATCCCTCGGATTCGAACAGCTTGTGTAGATAGCGAACGGAGATGTGATGCGCGGCCGCGATGGATCCCGGTGTCAGATCTGGAGCGGCCAGGCGGTCCTCGATGTGGGCGTAGATGTGCTGCAGCAGCACGCTTCTTCGCCGGTCCGCCGAGAGCAGGGCTGGCTCGTCGATCCGTCCCGCCAGCATGGCGCCGATCAGGTCGATCACTGCGGTGGAGATCCGGACCCCGTCGGCGGCACCGTACTCCTCGACGTGCCCGGCAAGTCGTTCGAGCAGAGCGGACGCCAGGGCCGGAGTACCGCCCTGACCTGACAGCCGGACCGCGGTCGACCTCGCCACGTCCTCTGCGGGGACGGGTACAAGAGCGCGCGGCACCAACAACGCCATGACCTGGGTCGCGGCCCGGCCCGGCAGGCCGAGACACATCGGCCGGGTCATGTCGCAGATCGCGAGGTCGCCCGGTCGCAGAACGGCCTGCCTATCGTCCTGGGCGACCACGAGATCGCCGGACAACAGTAGCTCCAGCTTGTATGTGTCCGACCAGACCTTGCGGATGAAAGCAGGACTCCGCTCGACAGACACCCGTGCGGGTCCCGCGGTAGCGACCATGACCGTGAGAGGACCAAGAGTGCTGATCGACCCGCGGCCCCAATGCGCCTCGTCCCACCGGCCGCCGGGACGAAAATCCAATGCCAACGAGTGACGGAGAAGGTCGCGCGCGTAGTCGAGCTGCTCCGCGGCGGGTACCACACCCGAGTCCATTGCTACTGTCACGGGTCGTCGCTCCGTTCCATGACCGCGGAAGGCTTCCACGATAGCGGCATGCTCAGCAGGCGGACTGGCCCCGGGCGGTGGCGTCACCGGATGGGCGTACTCGGTGCGGTATGGCGTCTTACCTGCCCGGGAGGGGGTCTGGTAGCCCCACGACTCTGGTGAAGCCGTCTGGCGCGTGGACGACCTCGCTAGCGAGTTCGCATTCACCCCGAAGAGTGCAGCGCACGATGGCCTTTTGGTCTCCTTGGGTCGACTCCATGATGACGTCGCCGGTGGGCTCGATCGCTAGGTTCTCGACTCTGCCGCCCAAGCTCAGGTCGAGGATCGCCTTCCCGGTTTCAGCGTCGAGCAGCACCGTGGCGACGGTGTTCGGGTCGCTGTAATCGTGGCCGACTACGTATCGACCGTCCGCAGTGAAGAGATACAAGCTGATCTCACATGTCCCCCAGACTTTCGCGCCGCGATCACTGCCATCGCTCATGTCGACGACCTTGTAACAGGCATTTTGGAAGTCCAGGTCGTGTGGCGACGTAGGGTCGAACGCTTGAATGGTTCGGTGAGACCCGTCCGTGGCGGCAGTCACCGGATTGTCCACGAGCGGGCCAATGTCGCGGGTATCGAGGTTCCACCAGCGATTCTGCTGAGTCTCCGAGAACGCGAATACCACGAGGTCGCCGACGAATCCCAATGGATGGGCACCCGGGGAACCCTTTACTGACGTTCGGCTCAGCTCGCTACCCGTGTCGGCGTCGATGGCTACGAGGGTCGTGTTCCCTCCGTCAGCGGCCGTTTGGGCAAACGTGATCGTCTGACCGTCGGTCGAGACAACCGGGAATGTGTCAATGGGTAGCTCGGCCCTCGTCCCGCCGTCGTCACCGATCAGCCGGGCTTCGACCACGCCGGTGCCGGGCCGGGAGGTCATGACCAGATAGCCCCCGGCGACTGGTTGGAAGTTCACAGTGGTGCGCTGACCCACCTCGCCGATCGGCGTTTCCCGATCTCCGTCATGGATGCTGCCGTCGGCATACCACGTGATCGCCGGCGGATCGCCTTGCGGCAGACTGTCGAGATCGATGTCGGGCTTGATCACACCGCTTCGGGCAGGGTCAGTCTCGGACGGTCGTGGCGATGATGTCGGAATCTCGATCGGTGCGATCTTGGTCTTGCCGGGCGGAGCCAGATCTACGAGCTCGAGGCCGACTGGAACCGTGATCGTGAGCGCGACGACGCAGGCGGCCACGCTGGTCACCCGCCGTCGGCGGCACTGGGCGAGTGCCCGGTCAGCGACATCTCCCAGCGGCGGCGCCTGCTCCGCCACGTCAGCGAGCGCGTCCTTGAAGCGCGTCATCAGGTCTCTCCTACAGTCCTAGCCGGTTCGATGTCGCAGAGCAGTACTGCCAGCTCCGGGTCAGAGGCCCGCAACCGGGCGAGTGCGTCATGGGTCTGGCTCTTCACTGTGCCGACAGAGCAACCGAGCAGATCCGCGGTCTCTGCTATGTCGCGATCCTCGTAGTACCGCAGAATGAGGACAGCACGTTGCTTGGCGGGAAGTCGGCGCAGCGCCGCCTGGACGGCCATTCGGCGGACGGCATGTTCGGTGAAATCGCCGCCAGACACATCGGGCAGGCTCGCCGTCGGTACCTCCTGGTTTCGCCGCACGCGGCGCCAGGACACGAATTCCCGATACAGCACAGTCCTGGCGTACGCCTCAGCCGCTGCCGCCGACCGGATCCGCCACCATCTCGACGCGACCTTGCTCAATGCCGTCTGCAGCAGGTCTTCCGCCAGGTGGCTGTCACCAGTCAACAGGTACGCGGTACGCATCAGCGCTCGGCCCCTGGCCGCGACGAACTCGCCGAACATGTCGTCTCGGTCCACGCCATAACCTCCGTGTAGAACAGGCGACCAGGGGCGGAGCGCCTCCTTGCGAACTAGACGAGCCGACGGCACAAGAAGGTTGGGTGTGGTCGCGACAGTCTGAAGGTCCCGAATCCTTGGCCGCCACCACGACCTGCCGGCCGGAACTGCATTCACAGTCAAGGAATATGCGAAGGGCGACAAGCCATGCGGGTCATGTATTCGGAGACTGGGCGGGTGGATCCCGGTCGTCAGGAGATGGTTCTGTGAGTGGCTACACACATGTGATTGTGGGGGCGGGTTCAGCGGGCTGCGTGTTGGCTGAGCGGTTGTCGGCCAACTCCTCGCACAGGGTGCTGGTCCTAGAGGCAGGTGTTGCCTATCGGACAGCAACTACGCCCGACGAGGTCGCCAGCCCCAACAACCTCGCTGTTACAGCGGACGACGCCTACATGTGGCCGGTTCAGGCGTGTCTGACTCCGGACCAGGGCTATCAACCGTTCCAGCAGGGACGCGGAGTCGGAGGTAGCTCCTCAGTCAACAACACGTGGGCCCTGCGTGCTCGGCCCGGTGACGTGGACACCTGGACCGAACAGGGCTGTGACGTCATTGGATGGAACGAACTCCAAGCTGCCTACATCGCCACCGAGGGTGACCGTGACTTCGGCGACGCCGCCGTGCACGGTGCTGATGGGCCATTGAAGATTTCTCGGCTGGAACGCCACGCATGGGGACCGGTCGACAACGCGTTCGCCGCCTCGGTCCTGGACGCCGGGTTCGACTGGACGCCTGACTTGAACAAGCCGGACGCAGCCGGTGCCGGGCCTATCCCCATGACTGTCGATGGCGGGCGCCGTGTGTCGGCCAGCGATGCGTTCCTTGACCCTGCCGCGGACAGAACGTCACTTGAAATCCGGGACCGCTGCTACGCGCGTCGAGTGATCCTTAACGACGGGCGCGCCATCGGTGTTGAAGTAGTACGTGATGGGAAGGTCGAGCTTGTCCATGCGGACAAGACCATCCTTTGCGCCGGAGCGCTGCAGACACCGGCGTTGCTCCTGCGCTCTGGAATCGGCGACGCAGACGAACTCCGCGCCCGTGGCATTGAGCCGGTATCGGATCGCCCGGGTGTTGGACAAAATCTTGTCGATCACCCGGTCATTGCCTGCCTGTTTCCCCTGCCAGCGAAGTACCAGACCACGGCGCAACACTCACGGCAGGGCAACTGCTTGCTGCGTACGCCCAGAGAACTTCCGGCACGCCGGAGTACGACCGATGGCGCCGCACCCGCTCCTGCCGACGAGCTCCACCTCGGTTGCCTCAACTTCTCACCGATCGGGCCACAATTCGGCGGCGCGTTCGTTGCTCTGATGCACCCGGAGTCGCGTGGACGGATCACACTCGGTAAGAGTACGGATGAGATCGATGCACGCTTGGACTTTCTGGCGACCGGCAGTGACGTCGACCGACTGTGGCACGGACTCGAGCAGCTCGAGCAACTGTTGGGGTCGTCCCATGTTGGCCGCATAGCTGGCGGACCGGCGCTCGGCACCGACGGCGAACCCCTCGACCTCGGGAAGGACCGCGCGCGACGAGGCACGTGGCTTCGTCAGCACTGTCTGCCCTATCGTCACGTCGCCGGAACCTGCCGCATCGGCCGGTCGGAGGACCGACGTGCGGTGCTTGATGGTCAACACGGGGTGATCGGCACCGAAGACCTCTATGTGGTCGACGCGAGCGTCCTTCCGGACGCCACCAGCTCCAATCTCAATCTCACTGTGATAGCCGTTGCACACCGCGCCTCCGAATTGATCCACAAGCCGGCAACAGATGCAGAGCCCACCGGTCGCCGAGCAATCTGAGTAGGTACCCGGGATCACCCACCGCCGCAGGCTTATGCGCAGTGACCTAGCCGCCCTGTTCACCGCCGCGATGCTGGCCGGCAGCGTTGGCGGCCTGCAAATCCTCGGCAGGGCGCCGAATCGCCTATCTCAACCCGCCCTTGGGCGGCTGCTCTAGACCCCTCTTGGCGATCTGTTCTGCTATCTCCGCCGGGGTGGGAGGCTGTGGATCCTTGATCTCTCCGGGCTTGAAGTCGGATGGCACCGGGCCCCTGCCATTCCATCCCTCGTCCAGCGCGTCAAGTTCAGCCTCGGTTCCGGCAACTTCGTTGTAGATCGGACCGATGCCGTCAGGATCCTTGCCGGCGGCGTTCCTGTGCCAATAGTCGTGGAGCCGCTGTCGTTGCATGTCGGCGCTCAGGACCATGTCGATGCGGTCCTGATTGCTGTTCTCGATGTAGGCGTACCGGTGCATGACGGCACCCAATCCGCCGTACATGCCCTTGGCCTGACCGTAACAGTCGGCGATGTCTGTTCGCCGGTGGACGAGCCCTTGACGCCAGGTCTTGAGGACCTGTTGGGCATTGGACGACGTTCCGAAGGAGTACTGGTCGACAGCGTGCCACGCCTCTTCCATGGATCTCGCCGCCCGCTTGATCCCGGCGATCGCTGGAAGCATCGCCCGTCCCACTTGGCGTGCGACGTCCAAGTCGATTTCCGTCGCGGCGGGCGGTCCGCCAGCACCGGAGAGCGGATTCGTCAAAGACAGCTCGTATGAGAAGGGCTTGACCAGCGGCAGCACATTCTCGTCGATCCGCTTGATCTCCGCGACTACGCTGCCTTTCAGGCGTTCGACCGCTCCGAGAAGCTCCAACCGCGCATCGCTGCGAACCTGCTTCTGGCCCTTGCTGGTTAAGATGTCGTCCACCGCCTCTTTGACCCTCGGGTCGTCGCCGATGCCGCCAGCGCATCTCCACACGTCCCTGGTCAGATCCTTCATCGCCTGGTGTGTCGTCCCCTCGCCGGATGCCATGACGTTCACCATCGACTGGAGCTCCTTCACGACGCGACGGCAGTTGTCCAGGACAGCCTTCGCGAAATCCTGGAACACCTCGGCGGCGGAGCCCTTCCACGCCACCGCGAGGGCATTGCGCTGCTTTGACAACTCGTCGATCGCGGTTTGCATCTCGCTTACTCCGCTGGCTGAGCCGCGGCCGACATGGTTCGCGCTGTCCCATGGCTTCGACTCGTCCCAGTCGAGCCATGACAGGACCGTCCCGATCTCGTCACGGACTCCGCTGTCGGCTATGTGCAAGAACGCTAGCGCCCGGCGCACATCGGCCAGATCGTCGTACGCCCTGCGCACGTTGGTGTCTCGTAGAGTGGTCACGGCGGCTCCTAGGTTGAGGGCTCCGCAGCTAAGGGCTACCGTGCGCCCGCCGAACGACAGCCCCATCTGAGGCAGGCCGTTGGAAGCACGAGTCCGCGTGCCCGCGGGTGGCACGGGAGTTGCACGGGTCAGGCCTGCTGGACGTAGCGGCGAAATTCGGTTGGTGAAACTCCGTAGCTGGCACGGAAAGTCCTACTGAAATGTGCGGCATCGGGGAAGCCCCATTGCCGGCCGATCGCGCTCACAGGTCGGCTCCGCTGTCGAGGGTCGTGAAGGTCGCGGCGGCACCGCTCCAGCCGCTGCCGTCTGATCCAGCGGCCGACGGTGGTGTCCCCGGGCTCGAAGAGCTGGTAGAGCCGGCGAGTGGAGATGTGGTTGGCGGCCGCGATACCGCTAGGCGACAGCGCCGGATCGCCGAGGTGGTGTGCGATGTAGGACTTGATCCGTAGCAGTAGGGCATTGTGCCCTGAGCGGTGTGGCAGCGGCATTGAGCGCTCGATCCGGCCCGCCAGCGTGGCGGCGATCAGGTCGAGCAGTGCGCTCCCGACTCGGGAACGGTCGACGTCGCCGAAGTCGTCCAGGCGGTTCGCCAACTCCCGAGTAAGCGAGGTCAGGAGGGCGCCGGCAGCGAAGTCTCCACGCACGCGGACAGCAGTAATGGTGGCGAGGACCTTGTCCGGCAATCCCAACAGCGACCGCGGGAAGACAAATGCGGTCACTTGGCCTGCCGAGACTGCCCATCGACACGGGCGCGAAAGGTCGACGAAAGTGAGCTCTCCAGCGTGCAGGCACACTTCGCGGCCGTCCTGTTCGACGACACACTCCCCAGCCGTGACCAGATCGACCTTGACGAGACTTGCATCTGATCGACGAATGTGGCGGAGAGAGCGTTCTGCCACGTAGCGGTTGGGGCCTGATCCCGTGGTCAGTCGCAGGGGGCCTAGGTCAGCGACGCGAACATCGTCGCGTCCGGTAACGCCGTCGGGCGCCCGAAGATCAAGCGTGCAAAGGTACTTGGCGGCACAGTGCTGCAAATAGGCAGTCCAGGAAGTCACCGGCTCGTCGCCGGCGCCGAGTGCAACGGTCATGTCTGTGCGCATTCCTAAGTCGTCACGATGCAACTGCCGCAGAGAGTCCTCCTAGACGGCGCCGGGGTATCGACGACGTACTCGTACCGGGTGGGCTATCTGAGGTCCATCCTTGGGAGCTTTGCAGATCGTGTCTCGGCTGTCAGCGCACAGGTATCGACCAGTTGTGCATGTGAACGTCCACAGCCAGTCCGCACGCAGGAGTCACCGAGGGCGCCGCCTCAGTCACGGACTCGACCTCGTGGGTGCACTACACCGGTAGTGGGTTCAGTTGGGCGAACCCTTCTTGTTGCTGGTAGGGGAAGTACGGGTACGGGGCGGTGCGGGTGGTGGCTGCGTCTAACCGTGCGGTTTGTTGGGTGGTGAGGGTCCAGCCGACTGCGCCGAGGTTCTGTCGCAGTTGTGTCTCGTCCCGGGCTCCGATGATGACCGAGGAGACAGTGGGCCGCTGGAGGAGCCAGTTGAGTGCAATTTGCGGTACGGCCTTGCCGGTTTCTGCGGCGATCTCGTCGAGTACATCGACCACGGTGTACAGATATTCGTCGTCGACGGGCGGCCCGTAGCTGGCGGTGGCGTGCAGCCGGCTGTGGACGGGCGTCGGCTGGTCGCGGCGGATTCGGCCGGTTAGCCGGCCCCAGCCCAGTGGGCTCCAGACGGTTGCGCCGACTCCCTGGTCCAGGCCCAGCGGCATCAGCTCCCATTCGTAGTCGCGTCCCACGAGCGAGTAGTAGACCTGGTGTGCCACATAGCGCGGGTACCCGTGGTTCTCGGCGATCGCGAGGGATTTCATCAGTTGCCATCCGGCGAAGTTGGAGACGCCGACGTAGCGGATCTTGCCGGCCCGTACCAGCTGGTCCAGCGTGGACAGCACCTCCTCGATCGGGGTGCCGGCATCGAACGCGTGCAGCTGGAACAGGTCGATATGGTTTGTGCCCAGCCGGCGTAGCGCCGCCTCGCAGGCCGCGACCAATCGAGTGCGGGACGAGCCGGCGTCGTTGGGCCCCTCGCCGATGGGCAGGCTGGCTTTGGTGGAGACGAGCACTTGGTCGCGCCGGTGTTCCCCCAGGCGCCGAACAGCGGGCCACGGCCGCCGAAGGTGCCGGCGCCAAAGCTCAGCGCGGGAACCATCAGGCCGGATGCGCCCAGTCGCCGGTACTCCATCCCAAGCCCCCTAACAGGTCCACAGTTCCGTTAGCATCGGATCAGACCGTAGCACGAGGCGCCAAGTTAATGGAACTGAGGACCCGTTATGGCGGATGTGGGAAGCGTGCCCGGGACCGTCCGTCCCGGAGGGCGAACCGCACAGGTGCGGGCCCGCGTGCTTCGTGCGGCCGGCGACCTGCTGGCCGAGCGCGGTTTCGCTCACCTGGACCTTGCCGAGGTGGCCCGCCGGGCCGGCGTCGGAAAGACCACCGTCTACCGACGGTGGGTCTCCGCCACCGGTCTCGTGGCCGACCTGCTGGAGGAGATGGCCGAGCAGTCCCTGCCGCGCACCGAGACTGGCTCGCTGCTCGGGGACCTGCAGGCCAACGCTCACCTGGTGCGGCGCACCCTGTCCGACCGCCGCCAGGGCGCACTGTTCAAGGCAGTGATCGCCGCCGCCACCTGCGACGAGACCACCGCGCAGGCGCTGCGCCGCTTCTACGACATCCGCATCACCGAGTGGGCGCCGTGCGTGGACCAGGCGATCGACCGCGGCGAGCTACCCGCCGGAACCGATTCAGGCGAGGTGATCCGCGCCGTCTCCGCCCCCCTCTATTACCAGCTACTCACCACCGGACAGCTACCAGACAAGGCCGCAGCCGAGCGCGCTGCCGCAGCCGCCGCCGCAGCCGCCCGAACCGGGGTTTACCTGCAGCACGGATAAGCATCGACATGGACACGGATCGACAAGAACGATTGACAGGGGCTGTCGCTGTCCGTGTGGGAGCATCAACGCCGTCAAGGTCGGCCCGCCGCTGTCCGGCGGCACCACGTCATACGTCGCACGGGCCCGCACGGCGGACGGTCAGGACGCCGTTCTCAAGCTCGCGGTGCCCGAACACAACTTCGGTGGCCAGGTACGCACCCTCATCGACGCGGACGGACACGGATACGTCTGCCTGCTCGCCCACGACACCGACCGCCACGCGATGCTGATGGAGTCACTTGACCAGCCGTTCAACGAGGTCGACGTCTCTCCCGAGGACAAGATCGCGACGCTGTGCTCGATCCTTCGCCAGGCCTGGCGCCGTCCAACCCCACTACTGGTCCCATCACCGGAACCGATGCGTTCCGCAGCGTTCTTGTCGCCGAGCTGATCGAGACGTTCGCCGCTAGGACGCAACACATCAAGCCTGTCCGGCAAAGCCCGGGGAACTCCAGAAGACCGGGTGCGAACGAAAGGATGTCACCTCGTGTTTGGATCTCTTCCCATCCTTGTCGTGGTGCCCCATGCGGATGCTGGCGACCGCACCAAGTGGACGTCTGACCAGGATCTCCGGCCGTTGACCGACCTGGGTCGAAGCCAAGCTGCCAGGCTCGCGCCGCTCGTTGGACGTGTCGATGCGATCGTGAGTAGCCCAGCCCGCCGCTGCGTGGAGACTGTCGAACCGATCGCTGCTGCCTCCGGTGCGGAGATCGAGTTGAACGACGACCTCCGCGAACTGACCTTTGTCACCGAGCACGAGAGTTGGGACGCGTGGCAGCTCGATCCGCAGTGGCGCTCCCAGTTGCATGCCGCGGCAGGTCTGGGGCGCGTAATGCGAACACTTGCGACGATCGAGGAAACCGTGGGCGCTGGCGGTCGGGTGGCGATCAGCGCGCATGGCGATCTCGTCCCGCTCTTTGCTCTGCTCGCGGCGGGATACTTCCGCGTTCCCGCTTCCGTGCCCGCCGCTCGCGGCGGGTGCTATGAGATCGACCCAACGAACGCGTCCGCGCCGATCAGGACGCTCGGTGCTCTGGTCCCACGACCCGACCCGGCCTGACCCCTCTTGAAGTGCCGATCAGCAACCCGGCGAGGCACTCGGTCACTCAGTCTCCTGGAGGCCCCTGTCGGGCTCGACGAGAGGTCTGACTCCATCCGGTCAGTTAGTGCCAGTCAGGCGGGCTGTCCGATCAGAAGCCGCACGTCGACGTCTTCTGTGAATGGGCCAGGGCCGACGGCTTCGCGCAGCCTGGTGGCGAATTCGTCTCGCTCCCCACCGGTCGGCAGGTGCTGACGAGGCATTGCCGAGAGAACACTACCGACAAGTTCGGCGAAGGTGAGCGGAGCCGAATACCGCATGCTCGTGTCCCGAACGACGTAGTCGGTCGACGCGAGACTTCGGCGGTAAATCTGCTGGCTTTGCTCGTCGGTGCCGCAGGCGGCGGTGAGTGTCGTGCCGAGCCACTTCTGGAGGAACTCGGCCAGCGCGGCGGACCAGATGCTGTCGTGTCGCCAGAGTGGAACGCCATTGGTCACGATCGCGATGCCTCCGCCATCCCGCAGCAGTGGACGCACCGTGGTGAACAGCTCCGTGTGGTCCATCCAGTGCAGCGCTTGGCCGACGGTGACGCCACCGAGCGGCCCGACGAGCTGTGCGAGGGCGGGAACGTCATGATCGGAACCAAGGACCCACGTGGCGTTGTGCTGATCCCCGGCCGCGGCTCGAGCCTGAACGAGCATGTCCGCCTCTGGATCCAGCCCGATCACCGCGCGAACCCGCCTGGCAAGAGGCAACGTCAGCTGTCCAGTGCCGCAGCCCACGTCCAGTACGACGTCATCCGAACTGAGGTGGAACGCCTGCGTGATCGCATCGATGGTCTCCTCCGGATACCCACGCCGGAAACGCTGATACAACTCAGCGACCTCGCCACCGAATCCGAGTGATGTCATGCGGCCCAGGCTTCCGCACGCAACGCCGACAGCACAGCATTTTCTGCCAACAGCAGACAACGCGAGGTGTCACAGGTCCGATCCACGCCGTTCCTGAGGGACGGTGTCCACGAATCTCGCGCCCGACAGGTATCTCGGGTGAAGCAAACCAGCGTTGGCTAGTAGCCTCGGCCCCTGGGTCGTACGGACATCCTTGGACAGAAAGGTCACCAGTGGCCCAGCTCGCTGACTACTACCGCGATCGCGCTACCGAATACGACGCCGTCTATACGAAGCCGGAACGTCAGGACGACCTCGCCACCCTCCACACCCTGGTGCCACAACTGGTCGCGGGCCACCGCGTCCTGGAGATCGCTGCAGGCACTGGCTACTGGACACGAACCCTGTCGACCTCCGCCACCGCTGTCACAGCGACTGATCTCAACACCGAGACGTTGGATGTGGCACGCGCCCGCCAGTACGGTCCCGCCACCGTTGCGTTTCAGACCGCCGACGCCTATGCGCTCGATCAGGTGCCAGGACACTTCGACGCGGCGTTCATCGGATTCTTCTGGTCCCACATCCTTCGCACCGACGTCCGCCGCTTCCTTGACGGCTTGCGGTCGCGCCTCGGCACCGGAGCCAGTGTGATCATGCTCGACAACCGGTACGTCCCCGGCAGCAGCACTCCGATCTCCCGCACTACCGAAGAGGGCGACACCTACCAGCGGCGCGTACTCAACGACGGGCGCAGTTACGAAATCCTCAAGAACTTCCCGACGCGGGAGCAGTTCCTCGCCGACATTGCCGCCGTCAGCACCGGCCCGCAGTGGACAGAGCTGTCCTACTACTGGCTGGCGACCTATCAGCTGGCGTAACGGTCCGCGGAGTGGGTCGTCGCCTTGGGGGCAGCGGGCCCCGCGGGTGGGAAGCCCCGCCGCGCCCCTTCTGGAATAACTGCTGGAAGAGAACGATCCGTGGTGGCTAGGGTCCCGGGACATGGCGGCGAGCGTAGACGACGAGGCAGGAGGCCGACACGGGCCGATGCTGGGTTCTGCGGAGGGTACGGGGCCATGGGGATCGAGGGTCTGGCGCGACGCCGCCGAGCACTGGGCTCATCTGCAGCTCGATCGGCTTGGTTTCCGTCCAGTCGGTGCGATGACCAACCTGTCAGACCAGCGCTGGTCGTGGGTTTGGCGCATTCCGACGAACCGGGGCGACGTCTTGCTGAAGCAGAATTCGACTGCCAGAGCCGTCGAAGGATCTGTTCACGCATTCTGTTCCGACGCAGCACCGGAGTATGTCGATCAGCCACTGGCTTATGATCTTCCGACAGCGCGCATCCTGTTCAGTGACGGCGGCCTGACGATGGCAGGTGAGGACTGGCTCGCACGGCCCACTCCCGAAGCGATCGCCTCGATGGTTGCCGACTACGCCCACCTGCAGCACGCCACTATCGGCCGTCAACGCCAAGCCGAGGCAGCCGGCCTACCAGCTTGGGATCCGGCCGACGCCGCGCATGAGGCCGAGCAACAGGCCGACATCCTCCATGAGCTGCCCAGGTCGGATCCACGCCGCATCACCACTGTGCAAAGGGATCTACTGCTGACACACCTCGACGCTCTTACTGTGTCCGGAACGGTCCTTGTCAACTCGCCCATCCCGTTCTGCATCGACCAAGGTGATCTCTGGCCAGGCAACGTCCTGATCCCCCGCCCCGGTGGCCACCACCGCTTCATCGACTTTGGCGACGCTGCCTGGACGCATCCGTTCCTCTCGCTCATGCAGATCCTCTTCTTCTGTCACCGTTTCTGTCGCCGTCGCTGGTCACTGCCAGACTCCTTCAGTGACAGTCTCAACCATCCATCCCTACAGATGATCATCGACTCTTACCTTCAGGCCTGGACTGACTACGCCAGCTCGCTGGAACTAGGAGACATCCTCAGCCACGCCCTCCGACTCACGCCCCTCAGACGAAGCCGGGCCGTCATCACCAACGTCAAACACGCCACCCGCGCCGACGCCGACGACCTCGGACCCGGCGCCTGGTCATGGCTAACAGCAACTACGACAGCCCCTTCTGGGCTAAGCACAGGGCGAAGTTGACTTAGCAACTGGGCGTGCCTCGGACGGCCGGCGGGCAACTCTTCGGTCAGCTGGTGTAAAGGCAGAACGGGTGTCCCTCTGGGTCGGCGTAGACAGCGCAATCGGCACCCATGTCCGGGAGCCTGGTGGCGCCGAGTCGGGCGACGAGGTTCTCAGCGGCCGCGAGATCGTCGACTTCGATATCCAGGTGGACTTGCGGCGGGCGCTCAGGGTCAAGCCACTGTGGTCGCTGACCGTTCGCCCCTTGGAAAGCGAGATCGAACGAGAGGTCGAAGGCGAGATCGCGTGGCGTCGGATCCTTGGCCCTGATCGTCACCCAGCCGTCCTCATCTTCCATCCGCTCCGGCATGTCCAGGAACTCGGCATAGAACGCTGCGAGGGCGCGAGGCGAGTCAAAGCAGTCGAAGGTGATACCGCCCAGTTGTCCTCTCAGCGCCTGTTCCAGTTCGTTAGCCGGGTATCCAAAGCATAGGCAGAACGGGTGACCTGCTGGATCCGCGTACACCGGACAGCCTCCGCCCAGGTGCGGGAGCCGTGTCGCTCCTAGCCTCAGCGCCATCTCCGTCGGGCTCTCAGCTTCATACCCGAAGACACTGGCTGGGCCGTCCAGGTGCAACTGCTGCGGATACGCCGGATCAGGCCACGTCGGCGGTCGATAGTCGTCTAGGGTGGCAAACGCCAGCCTCGTGCGGCTCTTGTCATTTCCGATGACGACCCTGTTCTGGGGTGTCGAGGTGCCGGATCGGCATCATCACGAACTCGGCGTAGAAGGACGCCAGCGCCCTTGCATCAGGACAGTCGAACGTGACGTTCCGAATGACCGCGAGCATGCTCCTGCTTCCCTTCACTCGGCTCTGGGGACACCTGCGCGAGAGGAAGCCGGAGGCAGCATCCCTGCAGGCGGCTGCCTCCGGATTCCGGACGGCTGGGTTCGTTTCGAGCCTGGCAGCTGTAGGGGACATCCTGTGTCCTGTACGGCTCAGCTGAGACCGAGGTGTCGACCTGCATCCGCGGTGCTCCCGACGCCAAGCTCTGCACCAGGCTGTAGCGGCGGCGTGATCTAGTTCGTGATTGGTTCGAGGATTGCCTCGACCTGGGTGTGGTTGCCGCCGTGACCTACCCCGGAGCGGTGTCTGCACCAGGCCAGCGGTGTGGCGTTCCTGATCGGGTCGGCGCCTTCGACCGTGCGGTTCGGGTCGGCGCCGCGGGTAAGTAGGTGTGCCACGCTGGCGTCCTTGCCTTCCCAGGCCGCGCAATGTAGGGCGGTGCCACCGCCGGGCTCGGTGAGCGTCCGGAACTCGGAGTTGACGTTCAGGCCGGTATCGAGGAGTTGGTCGATGACCGTCAGCCGTTCGCACACGGCTGCGGCGCGCAGAGCACCGACCAGGGTCTCGGGCGGGATGTCGGCCAGGTCGTAGTTGTCGATGTCGCCGACACCTGCCGCCTCGACCAGGTCGTGAACGACTGCACCGGCGCCGACGAGGATGTCAACGGCCGGAACGATGCCGTAGTGCACGGCATGGGCGAGTGCGGTACCACTGCCGGGCGCGGCTGGTCCTGTCGCCTCCAGTTCCGCGCCGGCGTCGATGAGGACACGTACCATCTCAGGTTCGCCATGGCTCGCCGCGGTGATCAGCGGGGGTTCTCCGGATCCCGAGGTGGAGGCACCGTGTGCGAGCAGGACCCGCGTCAGGTCACCTGCCCGATGGTGGTTCCAGCAGCCGTGGAGTAGCCCGATGCCGATGTACTGCAACACCGGGAGAGCTGTGTCGTTGACCGGGAAGATGATGTCGTCGGTCGCGAGTGTTGGATCTGCGGCCACCAGGGCGGCGAATCCGTCGACATCCCCGTCCGCGATGAGTCGGAGCCGTTTGGCCTCGCTGTGAAGGCGCGGCCAGCTGGCGAGTCCGTACTCCCTGGCCAACGCGAGCTGTGCCGTGTGGAGTGAGATCTCAGGTGAAACAACGCTGATCCGCGCCCGCGCGTCCGGATCGCCGGCCGCCGCAGCTCGGTGGAGATCCTTCGCCTGCCGGCGAAGCTGGTCGATATCAGGGCGCGTGGGAAGCGTACGAGAAGACATGCCGTCTCCCTCCGAATGCCCGTGGTCCGCGCTCAGGCCGAGGAAGAGGCCAACAAGAATCAATCGAATGCTGGAGGTGGACTCAGTCCTGCCCGCGGACCCGGCAGCGCCCTCCAGCGCAAGGACGACTATACGGTCACAATCGCCGGCCTGTCACGGTCAACGCTGACGTCAGTGACGGACAACGAGTACATGCCGGCGTTCCACCTGATGGGCAAACAGCGGGCGTGCATGGGCGGGAAGGCCGCGGCACTAAGCCGTGCGGAGCAGCGACTGGTTGGCGGCCTCGAGAAGCCACCGCTCGGCCTTGGCGTAGCTCCATTTGTTCTCGTCGATCAGTGTGAAGAAGCCGGCGTAGCCGAAGTAGAACCACAAGATGTCGAGGGCCTGCCGAGCGTCGATGTCGTCGCGGAGCGCGTCTAGCTTGGCCAGGCGCCTGGCCACGAGGGCGAGTCCTCCGCGATAGCGCGAGGTGGCGGTGTCGAGACCTTTCGCGGCCGCCGGGTCGTGGGGTGCGGCGGCCAGGACGACACGCATGATGTCGCCGTACGTCTGCCGCATGTCGCGGGTGACCCAGGCCACTACGCGCATGATTTCCTCAGGGTCGTCGAGCGACTCGATGCGCTCTTCCGTCTCGGCCACCACCGCAGCGGCGGACCAGTCGTCGACGAGTGTCTTGAGCAGCCCCTGCTTGCCGCCGGTGACGGCGTACACGGTGGCCGGAGACACTCGGGCGGCTGCGGCGATCTCGTCGACCTTTGTCGCGAAGTAGCCCTGCTGGCTGAACAGCCGACGCGCCACGTCCACGATCGCCTGCCGGGTCGCCTCGGCGTATTCGGCGCGCCGGCTGCCCCGGCCATCGCTTGCCTGGGACTTCTCGGTCATGAGCACGACCCTACCTCTCTCTACTTGGCAGAGCCTTTCTCTAGCGACGATGTAGTGCCCTTACTAACTAGAGTCCGACTATGATGAATCGAGTCCTATCCAGCAGTCGCAGTTGAGCTTGAGTCAACTACCGAGGCGCTTTCCGCCGGGCAAGGGGAGCCAGTCATGAACGCTGATGTGTCGTCGGTCGCTGCCGCGCGGGCCCTACGGGCGCAACTCGACACGGACCGGGTTGTGATGTCCGGACCGTTGTTCGACGAGTCTCGCCGGATCTGGAACGGTGCCGTGGATCATCGACCGAAACTGATCGTGTGCGCCGTGACTCCGGCAGATGTACAGGCCGCCGTCCGCGCGGCACGCGCACACCAACTGCCGCTGTCGGTGCGCGGCGGCGGCCACGACTGGGCCGGCCGGTCGATGCGTGACGGAGGGCTCGTCATCGACCTGACCGGCATGCGTGAGGTGGAGGTGGACGCGGACGCTCGGATCGCCGTCGTTGCCGGCGGCGCGACCGCGGGGGACGTGATCGAGGCCACCGTCCCGTTCCAGCTCGTCGCGGCAACTGGGACGGTCGGCAGCGTCGGCATGGCAGGACTCACCTTGGCGGGCGGCTATGGCCCGCTGAACGGTCGCTTCGGCCTTGCCCTCGACAACCTCGTCGGCGCCGACGTCGTGCTCGCCGACGGGCGGCTGGTCACTGTCGACACCACGCACGACGCCGAGCTGTACTGGGCGATCCGAGGCGGCGGCGGCAACTTCGGCGTCGTCACATCGATGCGGATCCGGCTCCACCCGTTGGAGCGGCTGCTGGCCGGGTTCATCCTGTTTCCGTGGTCTCAGATGACCGAGGTGATGAGCGGGCTGTCCGGTGTGCTCGCTGCCGCACCCGACGAGCTGACCGTCCAGAGCGGGGTCATTGCGGGTCCGGACGGCAGCCCTGCACTGTTCCTGAGCCCGGCGTGGAGTGCGGACCTGGCAGCGGGCGAGAAAGCTATCCAGGAGCTGCAGGGACTCGGAAGTCCCATGGTCTCGCAGGTCGCGCCGATGTCGTACGACGCGCTGCTGGGCCTGTTCGACGCGTACATCGTCCCGGGGAACCACCACGCGATCAAAACCCGGACGGTCGCCAGCCTCACTCCGGACGTCATCGCGGCGCTGGCCGATGCGGGGTCAGCCCTGCCGTCACCACAGACAGGTATCGCTGTCCACCACTTCCACGGCGCCGCGACGCGCGTACCGCTCGAGAGCACCGCGTTCGGCCTCCGCCAGGATCACTTCGTATTCGAGATCGTGGCGGCATGGGAGCCTGGCGACGGCTCCATTCATCGCGCGTGGACCGAGTCGGTTTCCGCCGCACTAGCACCCAGCGCTCTGCCGGGCGGATACCCGAACCTGCTCGGCCCCGACGAGCACGAGCAGATCGCCAAGGCGTACGGGCACAACACCGAACGGCTCCGGAGAGCCAAGAAGCTCTTCGACCCTGATGGTGTCTTTACCGCCACACCACTTCCCACCACTCCATAGCCCACGGTCGGCAACCAGCTCCGACCTAGGTGAGCTGGCTGACCTAGACGATGTGGGCGGTCGGCGCGTCTGCTTCGTCCGTTCCGGTTGGTGTGATTCGAGAAGCGCGCCGAGCGGCGATCGCGAGCAGTACCAGGAGGCCGAGCGTCAGACCGACGTTGTGGCCGTACTTTCTGAGCGCGCTCGGATCGCCGAGCGGCTCTACCGTGAACGCCGTCCACGCGGTGCTCAGCAACGCACCGGCGGCAAGCGCGAGGCGGTGGAGCTGGCCCCAACCGTTCCTGCGGGACATCAGGACGACAAGGACCGCGGTCACGGCGAGCAGCACGACCGCCACAGCGACGCCCCACCAGGTCGGCGGCGGCATGGCGTAGGCACTGAGCAGTACCAACGCCGCCACGGCGAGCCACCAGGGATTCGGCGCGTCCTTTTCGGGCGGGGACTCCGGCCGGTCCGCTGACGCGGACTGCCGGTCCGCGCGCCCTGGCCACCATCGGCTTCCTGGCAGGAACGCCACGCCGACCAACGCCACTACCACGATCGACGTCACCACTAGTTGCGGTACAGGAGCGAGGAAGTCTTGCGTCGTCACGTGGTCGGTGAAGATGACCAAG
Organism: uncultured Actinomycetota bacterium; assembly: GCA_963720325.1. Lineage (GTDB taxonomy): Bacteria > Actinomycetota > Actinomycetes > Propionibacteriales > Actinopolymorphaceae > Thermasporomyces. Next base: position 193,976 of record CAVRFE010000003.1, read on the forward strand.
GACACCAGAACGTAGAGGACGCTGATGACCGCGAGTCCGCCTCTGCCCAGCCACGGAGCCGATCTGCGCGTGGTCAACGACTCCACGACTGCGATCGGCGCACCTATGCTCCAGATCATGTGCCCGACCACGAACGTGACTGCCAGATAGGGGCTGAACCCGAGTGCTGGCACGAACGTCGGACCCATCATGTCCGCCCAGTAGTCGATGTCCCGATACGACGTGTTGAACAGCGACTGGTCGACCAACCCCGCCTGGAGGACGCCGAACGCGGCCGCCAGCACGAGGATGGTGGGCCAACCACGGCTGGTACGCCGCGCCACCTCCCGGATGATCAGCGCAGGTCCGCCGTACAGCGGTGCAAGGAACAACAGTCCGGCCAGGAGTGCGATCGGCCGTCCAACCGAGTCGTCGTAACCGGTCAGGTACTCCGCGCAGATCGGTGCGAGTACGAAGAGACCGAGAACCGGCGCGATCCGCCGCAATCGAAAGAAGTTGGCCATGGTCCGCACGTTAGGTGCCACCTCCAGGGCGACGGATCGGCCATCAGTACGGACCTGTCGGCCGAAAGTATCGGGGCCGGGCCGGCAATTTGGCCAGAGTGACGCTTGGCTGCCTGATCTGGTGGGAACCTGGGTGGGGCGGGAGGTGTACCAGGCCTGTGAGCGCGAGCTACGACATGCGATGTGTACGCGTGGCGATCGCCGTCGCGGTGGCTGTGGCTGGCTGCGGCCTGGCCAATGGCTGCCGTACGGCGTCCGAATCGGATGTCGCGGCGGTCCAGACCTTGCCGGCTGCTTCCGACCGCCCGAGACCCGGCTCGGCGGTCCAGACCTTGCCGGCTGCATCCGACCGCCCGAGACCCGGCTCGGCGGTTACGCGCCGGTGCGGCAGCCACTACGCCGAGGAATTCGACGCGGGTCTGGAGTCCAGGACGGTCGAAGCCGGGCCGGTGTCGCTGGTGGCGTTCAGGGTCTCGCCCGTCCCGTCCGGACGCTCGCCCGCCAGGAACTTCAAGGTCATGGTCCGGCTCGAACCCGGCACCGACGCGCGGGTACGGGCAGTGTCGGCGGGGACATCGCTCAACTACGACCGGGACCGGTTCAGCAAGGCCAACGTCTACGGACTCTCCGACGGCGAACGTACGGTTCGGTTCGTCGGTTGCCAGGACGATCCGGCCGTGTTCAACGGATTGATCCTGACCACCGGCCCGCGCACAGTGCGGCTCGACATCCTCCTCGACACGCAGCGGATCCCGATCACAGTGTCGGCCTTCCAGGGCTGAAGCGGCCACTGCAGGCTCACCTCGCCGGCGAGCAGTTGGGCTGGTTGGCTCGAACGACTGCGTCGCCGCCGACCGACGTCCTTCTTCCATTCCATTTTTCGCAGGTCTGCGTGGCAACTTCAAGACTTATGTTTCGGCGCTAAGTGGCGCAGACTCGCTCCCGCGCAGCTAGTCTCATCGACTCGGCCGATCGAGGGCCGAACGGAAGAGGTACAGGTACCCGTGACAGGACCCATGCGTCTGCAGTGGCCAAACTGTCTCAACGTCCGCGATCTCGGTGGCCTACCCACGAGGGACGGTCGCCAAATCACGCGAGGGGCGCTGATCCGCTCCGACAATCTCACCCGATTGACGGAAGCCGGCGTCAAGGCGGTGCGGGAGGCCTCCGTGAGCCGCATCATCGACGTTCGGACGCCGCCGGAATGCGAAGGCGATCCGTCTCCCTTCGCCAACGAACCGCTCTACCGCAACATGCCGCTCGAACAGGCCGACGATCCCTACGACCCGACCCAGACCATCGACCAGCAGTACGTGGCGATGCTCGACCTCAACCCCGACATGATCGCTGCAGCAGTCGGCGCGATCGCGGACGCGCCGACCGGCGCAGTCGTAGTCCACTGCCACGCCGGAAAGGACCGCGCCGGAAACGTGGTCGCGTTGGCCTTGAGCCTCGCGGGAGTACCCGCCAACGTGGTCGCCGCCGACTACGGGGTCTTGGACGACCGCATGCGCACGCACTTCGACGAACAACTCGCCCACGTCACCGACCCGGTCGAACGGAGCCAACTGGCCGAGTCGTTCACCGCTCGACCGGAAACGATGCTCGCAGCACTCAAGCACCTCGAGGACAAATACGGCGGCGCCGAGGAGTATCTCCGTCAGGGAGGCTTGGACGACAACCAGCTCAGTGCGCTGAGGGCGCGCCTCGTCGCTTAGCGCCGCCGACCCGCGTGCGGGCTTCTCACCGCGAACTCACTTGGCCACTCTTGATGGACTCCCTGAGTGGACTAGCTCAGCCGATGACACAGAAACGGAAACCATTCGGGTCGGCCAGGACCACAACGTCCTCGCGATGGGGCCAGTCCACGCGTGTAGCGCCAATGGCGAGGAGTCGTTCGACCTCGGCATCGCGTGCCGTGAGGTCGCCATCCGGCGCGTCGGTGTTGAGATCGAAGTGGGTTTGGTCGACCGTGTTGAACTGCAGCGCGATTCCAGTCCCGGATCCCGTGCTCGGAAAGAACGTCGCACTATTGTGATCGCGATGGACGAGCTCGTAGTTTGGCTTGAGCGCCTTGACCCAGAAATCTGTCGCCGCGTCGATGTCCGGCACATTGATCACTATCGAGCCGAGCATGTTGTAACCCATCCTTCGGTCGGTTGCGCGCACTGAGATGGTCGGTCATGTTACAGCGCGGTCAGGAGCGGTGACGGCTGTGCGGCGAGCGTCTCGACAAAGAACCAGCCGAGAGTCATGGACCTTGGATATGAGAGGCGCCGATCGCGGCGGGGCGACCCAGCAGCCATCCGGCAGCAGGCCAGCCGTCAGTGGGTGCCGGGGACGGCCCTACAGTCGTCTGTGCCAAGTCGCTGTCGTTAGGGCCCGCCTCTGTACGGCAGCCCATGAACCCCGCTTGGAATAGATCCTCTAGGAGACCAGCCCGTGACCCCGGACAGCAACGACCTGCGGCGGAGCTTGGCGCAGGTACAGGCGACCATTGTCGAGTTCTTGCTCGCCCGTATCGCAGAAGACGAGGCGAAGGCACACTCAACGTCTCCCGGCCCCTGGATGTACCAGGAGGTCGACTCGGTGGATGGAGGACGCGTCTGCGCCGACCGTGTGGAGATCGCGAGGGTGTACGCCGTCGAAGACGGTGCCAACGGTTCGCACATCGTCACCTGGGAACCCGCTCGCGTCGTCGCGGAGTGCCAGGCGAAGCGAGAAATCGTCGCCGAGTACCGCATGGCCCTGCGGGACAGTGGGTCGCGCGTGGAGGCGCTTGCTGGCACCGCCAAGCGGCACCTAGCTGCCTACTATCGCGCGATGAAGTCGCTCGCCCGGGTCTACGCCGACCACCCCGATTTCCAGGGGGAGTGGCGCCGGTGACCCTCGCCGACCTCGTGCTCGAGCCCAGGTGTGCCGTTGTCGTCCGGTAGGACCGCAACCGTGTCCACGTCCCCGCATGCTGTGGCAGCTGGCTCGGGGTCGTTCCGCGGGCCGGTGGCTATGGCTCCCTATGCGCGATCTCGCGGGCGCAGGTCGTACTCCACTAGCACCGGGTAGGGCGCGAACAGTGATCGCGATGTACGACCTGTCGACTGCCATCCCAGCTTTTCCCAGAAGCGCCGAGCCCGGAGGTTCTCTTCGAACACGCGCAGCCAGATCCTGTCCAGGTCCGGGGGATAGGTCTGGATCAGTGCGTCGTGCAAGGCAGTCGCGACCCCTGTTCCCCAGGTCGCGAGGGCCGTTCCGAAGTGGAGGAGTTCGTCGTGCCGGCGGGCGGCGAACCCGGTCACGTGCCCCGCTTCATCAGTCGACACGTAGACGGCGATGCTCGGGTCCTGTAGTTCATCCCTCCATCGTTCCAGGATTGTTGCGCGCGGGAACGGATGTGTCTTCTGCGGGAACACGTGGGCGAGCGCAACGACTGCACCCTCCTCTTGGACGGAGACCAGGTCAGGCAGGTCAGTCTCCGTGGCTGGTCGGAACCACATGAGTCAATCATTGCAGCGCAGGTCGCCCGGAGCGTGCGCTGGCCGGGCGGGCAGCATCAGAGGATCCGGGCCGCCCGAACGCTGCGGTGGTCGTTCGTCCACCAGGGCGGCCGAGCGGTGTAGCCGGTCTTGTCGTCTGCGGAGAACCCACAGGCTCGGTAGAAGGCGTGCGTTGATTCCCGACGGGATCCGGTCATGAGCATGGCCTTGTAACAGCCAGCGTCCCAAGCTTGCTGGAGTGTATGAGCCATGATCGTTTTCCCGTGGCCGCGCCCGCGTCGTGTTTCGTCGACGACGACGTTCTCGATCACCGCGTACGGCGAGGCGGATCGGGTGATGTTGGGAATGATGTTCAGGTAGCTGGTGGCGATGACCGTCTCGTCCTGCTCCAGTACGTAGAGGCGGAGCCACTCGGTGGCGAGGATCTGGTTGAAAGTGGCTCCCTCGGATCCGTCGGTGATGGGGGGATCGTGGGGTTGCAGTTGGCGGTAGAGGGCCATGATGGCGTTGAAGTCCGTGGGCTGTGCCTCGCGGAACATACGGCCGACGCTATCGGTAGGTCACGGTCCAGGTCGAGCGCCAGAATGCCTGTACCACGGCGCCGACGAGGGTTCGTCGCTGCAAATCGCTTGCCCTCATTGCCACGTTGAGAGCGTGGCGACGCACCTGGCTCGCGTGCCGGCAGGTCTGTCGGACTACATGGTCGCGTGCGTGCCGTCCGGGCAGCCGGTCGGGAAGGGTGGGATCACGTACGACGAGGTGCCTGGCGCAGGTGTGCTCATGCAGTTCGCTGTGCTCGGAGAGCTGCAGTCGTGCGGGATCGGCACGGCGCTGATCCGCGCCTGCGAGAATCGGGTGCGGGCTCGCGGGCGCACCTGTGCCGAGATCGCTGTCGACCAGAGCGAACCCGTCCGGCCAGACTCCATGCACGGCTGGGTTATGAGCATTGCGGCAAGCGTTCGGCATCGTGGAACGAGGGGGACCCGGACGGGAAGATCGTCGTGTACGAGACGACGCTGCTCTGTATGCGGAAGACACTGTGACCTGTCCGATGGCGATCGACACGGCGGCGCCCCACCGTCGAGGCCACCGAAGAGCAACGCAGGGTCGAGTCCTGCGCACGGACGGCCTGGTTCGTGGCAGTGCGCACGCCGGGTTGGCTCACCGCTAGGTTTGCGCCTGTGTCGACGACTGCCTCGATCCTGTCCGCGTATCCTCCGTTGAACGTGCAGGTGCACACACCCCGACTGTCCTTGCTGGGCGCGACAGATGAACTCCTGGATCGCCTGGTCCCGACGGTTCGCAAGGGGGTGGCGACGGAGGCGCCGTGGCCGTTCGACGATCCAATGTCCCTCTACAAGGACGGCCCAGAACGCGTGTGGGCCTGGCTGAGGGGAGTGTGGTCCGGCCGAGGCCGTGTCAGTGCCAGCTTCTGGCGCCTCTACTTCGTCGTGGTCGTCGACGGCGAGCCGATGGGCATGCAGGATCTGATCGGTACCGACTTCGCCGCGTTCGGAACGGTCTCCACCTTCTCCTGGCTCAGCCCCGACGTGCGGGGTGGCGGCTTGGGAAAGGAGATGCGACAGGCAGTGCTGCATCTGGCTTTCGACGGGTTGGGGGCCCGCGAGGCGAACAGCGATGCGTTCGTCGACAACCATGCCTCGAACCGTGTCTCCGAAGCCGTGGGGTACGTGCCGAACGGCGTCACCTGGGCCACCCGGCGGGGCGAGTCCGCGGAGCTGAATCGCTGGAGGCTGACCCGCGCGCACTGGATCAAACAGCGGCGTGACGACATCGAACTCGTCGCAGTTGCCGACTGTATGCCAGTACTCGGGATCGACCCGTCACCGCAGAACTGATCAACAAGCCTGCCCCATGCGGCAGCTGGCGGGCCACCGACGTGGTGCCGGCTGGTCCTTCGCGGCTGGACGTCGCCGACGCCCGGATGAAGCGGTTCTGAAAGCTGTGTGGCATACCGTCTCTGGCTCGATGTGTCCTCGTGCAGGGAGAGGTCCGGCCATGACCGCCACGGTGTCCGATACATCGACTCGAGACGGGGAGACCTAGGCATGAGTGACCAGAACAACCCACGTCGGCAGGGGCACGGTGAGCAGGCGCCCGGCCAGCCAGGTTACGGTCAGCAGGCGCCCGGCCAGCCGCCGTATACGCAACAGCCCAGATACGGCCAGCAACCGGCGTACGGGCAGCCGGGATACGGGCAGCCGGGTTACGGGCAGCCGGGTTACGGGCAGCCGGGTTACGGGCAGCCGCATGGTCAGCCGGGCTTGGGTCCCGCAGCGTCCGGAGGCGTCGGTTCGTACGGCGGGCCTCCGGGGGACAAGAAGAAGGGCCTGAAGATCCTGCTGCTCGCTGTCGGTGGGATCGTCCTTGTCGCGATCGGGCTCGGTCTCGCGCAGCTGTTCGACAATCAGCCTGGCGAGTCGACCGCTCAACCCGAATCGGACCCGCAGAGCCAGCCGGGCAGCGAACAGCCAAGCGAGCCCGCAACGGAGTCAGAAGGCCAACCTGCCGAAGGCGAAGTGGACAAGGGCATTGACGCCGGCAACGGGGTGTTCGTCCAGCCGGCACCAGGCTATGCCCGGGTCGAGCACGCGCCAGGAGGGATTTCCCTCGCGCCCGCGGACAGGAACTCCTTCCTCGATCTGACCGTGAAGAAGGCCCCTGCCGGGGTCGCCGGCCCGGATCTGCTGCAGACCGAGTTGAAGGACGACGAGAAGGGGTACGGGCTCAGCGGCTTGCAGATCGAGAAGCCTGAGATCAAGCAGCCGAGCAATCCAAATGTCACGTTCATGGGGTCGATCCCTTGGTCTGGCACCGTCACGAGGCCGGGCAACAGCTATCAGGTGTCGGGATCCACGACTGTGATCCAGCGCAAGGATGGCATCGTGAGTGTGGTCAGCTTCGCTACCACCCCTGTCGACTTCGCGTCGCAGCAGGAACCGAATCGCGATCAGATGATCGAATCGATTGTTGCCAGCCAGTGAGCGGCAGGCAAGACCAGAAGGCACCCAGGACAGATCTGTTGACTCGATCCGGGATCGGTCGATAGACGAGGTACGGCGGAGGCACCCAGCCTGCCGGATCTTCCCCGACCCGCCCGTCACTGCCTCCGCCGCCAGATCAGCTTGCCCGGTGTGCCGGCCATACTCCTTGATCAGCTCGCATGTTGGTTCCGCAGCGATGACTTTCTCCGGGGCAGCCGGAAGCTGGAGCTGGTAGCGGTGCATTACAAGCTCAGGCTAGGCCGCATGCTGCCGTTCCCGTCGCGGTGCCCCGGAAGAAGGCAACGCGCATCTGGTTCTGCCGCCACCCCAGCCGCATTCCAGGTCGGATTCGGCAACAAGCCAGAACAAGCCGTTGATTTGCCCGACATCGTTGGACAGATCCGAGTGGTTGCGCCACAACGGCCGCCTCGACCTGCAGAGCCGGCCGGCGAAGTCGCTGCCCTCGCTGATGCGAACGCAGCTAGAAGTCGATGCGCATGACGATGCGCCTGAGGGTGGGCCTGCACACCTCGACCAGGCCGGCTGCGGCGAAGACGCCGGGAGCACCCAGGTGCCACGCCTCGCTGGTGTGGGGATAGCCCTCCAGGGCGCGCGCCCCGCGTTGTCGGGCGAAGTCGACGGCGGCGCGGGCAAGTGCCCGGCTGATGCCGCGGCGCCGGAAGCCGGCCCGGGTGACGAAGCAGGTCACCGCCCACACGCTGGCGTCGGTCTTGTCTTCGGTACGGCCCGCCCAGGGCGTCCGACTGTGGCTCAACAGGCGCGGGGTGCCAGGTCGCGAATCGACCGCGCACCAGCCGACCGGCTCACCGTCGAGGTAGGCGACCAGACCGGTCGTCGTGGTCGAGTCCGGCTGTCCACAGGCGGTCTGTTCCCGGAGCCGGGAGGCGAGCTCGTGCCCGTCCGGTCTCACCTTCGCCGAGCCGCAAAAGTCCTCCCCGCGTCGCAGCCTGTTCAGCTGGCACAAGCATCTCGACGAACCCCCGCGTACGCCGAAGATGGCTTGCAGGTCTTCCCAGGTCGCCTCGTTCGCGGGGACGATCCGGAGCTGATCGTCGGCGACCTGTGGACTCCTGCGACCCTTGACGACGACTGTTCCGCCGCCCCCACGTTGACCGTTCCCGCTACGGGGTTGGCGTCGCCGGGCCGCCAGAGGCTCTTTTCGAGTGGCTTGAGCAGAACGCGCACCAGCGGGATCCTGGCTCTTCTCCAGCGCTGAAGCATCCACCGTGAGGTGGATCGTGACGGTGTCGCCGTCGGCGAGGCCCCTGGGCTTGCGCACCGAGTCCCGTATCGGGAGGACGTAACGCCCGTCCTTGGGCCACAGCGATGTCGGCCACTCCGTCTCACCGATCTGCGCCCGAACCCGGAGCACTCCCCGGTAGTAGCTGGTGCCAGAAGACGCCGCCTTCAGCTCCAGACTCTGCTGCTCGGGCACTCTGACGAAGTAGTACGGCGCCGGGCCGCGCCACTGGAAGATCTCGCCTGTGAACTCCACCTGCAGGCGGACATCTCCCTCGCCAGCACGCACCGCCGACGCGGATGACAGGCGGCGCAGCGCGGTGGCGAACTTCTCGCCCTCGCGGGCCGCAGCACGGGCATTCCGGGCCTTGGTTGTTTGCTTCTTCGGCATCTCGGCATCTCTCCCCAGCAGGCCCACGCACCGCCGGTACCAGAGACAACCAGGCGGAAGCTTGCGCGGGACCCAGGAGACCTTGGCCGACGAATGCCACCGCGGCGTGGGCGCGGAGGCAAACGGCGAACGGCGTACGCGTCATGCCGTGGCCGGCACCGTAACACCGGCGACAACGACGCGCAGCTCAACGTCCACAACCGGACCCAGACCCCACCGCTGGCGCGCTCACACCATGCTTGCCAGACGAACTCGACCTCTCGAACCGCTCCTCGAGGCTGAGCGCCAACCAGTGGGTGTCGTCGTCACAGACATGTCCAAGAAGACGCTCAGGTCAGCGCACCAACGCGGCGATCCCAGCGCGGCTCATCCGCGGCGGAGGATGTCGCGTAGGACCTGGGGATAGTTGGTGATGATGCCGTCGACCTGCCAGTTGATGGCCCGCCGCATGTCCATTCCGCCGTTGACGGTCCAGACGTGGATCTCCATATCTTGCGCGTGAACCTGCTCGACGGTGGACAGGTCGATCGCCCCCAGCGCTGGGTTGACCTGCTGTGCCCAGCTGGCCGCGCTCGCGATGTCGGCCTCGGTTGGCCTGTCGCCGTAGAGCAGCCCGACCGGCACGTCGGGAGCCAGGTCCTTGTACGTTCGCAGCCACCCTTGGTTGAAGCACTGCACGACAACCCGGTCGGCCTTGAGGGCACGGTTGAACGCCGGCAGCGACCGCAGCTCCTTGTCCAGATCGATCTCGATGCCGGGGTAGAGCTCAGGCGACTTCGGTTCGAGCAGCATGCCGCGCCGGCCGACAGCGTTGACCCATTCGGCAAGGGTGGGCACCCGCTCTCCGGCGAACTCCGGGGCGAACCACGAACCCGCGTCGAGCTGCTTGATTTCGGCCAGGGTGAAATCACCCACGTTCCAAGGAGCGCGGTCGGGGAAGACCTGCTCTACGTCGGTGGTGCGAGTGAGCGTGGTGTCGTGCATGATCACCAACTCGCCGTCCCGGGTGCGCTGGATGTCGTTCTCGATCACGTCGGCCTTCTGCGCGATGGCCAACTGGATGGCGGCCAGCGTGTTTTCTGGAGCAGCGCCGGACGACCCGCGGTGGGCGATGACGTCGACAGGCCGCTCCGTGTCGGCAAGGACGGTGGTGGTCGGCCCGAGCGCGGCCAGAAGAAGTGTCACGACTGTGGTGAGTACGGCGACGCGAAGACGCGCATGGCTATGCATATTCCCCTCCCGATGACGGCCTGGGCGTGGCCCAGCAGCCGGACGAACGGTCACCGACACTGGCGGGTGAACAAGAACGGACGGTTACAGCCTGCCCAATCTCGCATACCTGGCTTGGCCGTTAGTGGCAGCGGTTCGACGTGGTGGCGGGCGAGTAGGAGAAGGGCCAGCCAGTCACGACCTGGAGGTCCGGCTAGTTCAGGACCCGGTACCGCTGTTCAGGATCACCGGAGCGACGTGCAGGAACAGCTCGTCGACCAGCCCGGCCGCCAGTGCCTGCTGGAGGATGCTGGCACCGCCCATGATGTGCACCAGTTTGTCCCCGGCAGCCACGCTCGCCTGCTCGATGGCGTGGTCGATGCCGTCGGTGACGAACGTGAACCTGGTCTCCCCCTTCACCACCACGTCGTGCGGGCGGTGGGTGACCACGAACACCGGCATCCGGTAGAACCCGTCCTCAGCGGCCCAGCCTCCGGTCTCGTCGTACACCCTCCGGCTGGCAATGATCGACCCGGCGATCTGGCGCTCCTCGCCGAAGGCGAAGTCCATCGCCCGGCTCTCCTCGACCCAGGCCTGTATGACGTCGCCGCCCTCGCCCAGCCCGGGGTACCGGTCGAGGTTCGGGCCGGTAACGAAACCGTCCAGCGACATCGAGATGTTCGCCTCCACCTTGGCCATCGCAACTCTCCTCGTACACTCAGCGCATGCCCGGCATGCAGCACACCGTCACCATCGCGGCCCCACCCGAGCGGGTCTGGGCGGTGGTCGTCGACGTCGAGCGCTGGCCCGAGCGGATCCCGACGGTCGATGCCGTGGAGCGTCTCGACGCCGGACCGCTGGCCGTCGGCTCCCGAACCCGGTTGCAGCAGCCCCGGCTGCCGACAGAGGTGTGGACGGTCACCGAGCTGACCGACGGGTCGTCGTACACCTGGAAGTCGAGCTCGCCCGGCGTCACCGTCACGGCCTCGCACCTCGTCGAACCGCACCCCGACGGGAGTCGGCTCATCCTCGCCCTGACCGTGTCCGGTCCGCTGTCCGGCGTCGGCTGGCTGCTGACACGGTCGCTGACCAAACGGTACGTCGAGACTGAGGCCGCCTCGATCAAGAGGGCCGCCGAGACCTCCGCCACGTAGACACCTAGTGGCGCGAACTCGAAGCTGTTGGACGGTTGGCTCTGTGCCGGCGCCGCGGTCAGCCCAGTGGTGAGGGGCGCTCGAGGACCACTACGGCGGTCTCGGTGGCTCGGCGGCGGGCGTAGCCGTCGAGGTTCTTGTCGAGAGCCCGCCAGCGCTCCCACAGCCTGTCCCGCTCCTGGCCGGTCGCGGAGCGAGCGATGACGTCACGGGTGCCGTCGACGAGTTGCACACGTGCATGCGGATGTGCCTGGAGGTTGAGCCACCAGGCCGGTTCGGCAGCACCCCAGCCGTTCATCGCCAAGGTGACCAGGTTGGAGCCGTCCTCGAAGTAGCCAAGAATCACCGATCGCTCTTGACCGCTCCTTCGCCCGGTCGCAGTCAGTCGCATCGCTCCCCACTTGCCTTCGCGCGCCGGCCACAGGCCGCGTCGACCACCAGTGGTCCGGAACAGGGCGCGATGCACCCTCCACGCAGCCAAGACGAACCAGCGGGGAGGCAGTCGCGGGGTTCGTTCGCTCACTTCGGCCATGACCGCGAGTCCTTCCCATCGAGGCGACCGGGACTGCCGCGACGGGATCGGATACTGCTCCGATCCGGCACGTCCGCTGCCGGCCCGCGATGTCCCGCAGCCAAGCGCGTCCGCCGCCCCGGGGCACGTCAACGCGGACGCGTTGCCAGCGTAGTGCGCGGAGGGTGTACGTGCTGCCCGTCCGACAGATCAAACCGACGGACCGTGCACTTGTAGGAAGGCACGCCAGAGGCGGGGTTGCGTCGCTCAAGCTGTCTCCCCGTGAGTGCCTGTCAACGCACCACGAGCCTGAAGCCTTTGCCGACAGTCTGATGCTCTGGTCCACTGATCTCGCAATGCTGCCACCAATACGAGCGAGGTTGTCACGTGCAAGCCATTCCCAAGGAACTGCTGTCGGCGGTTGCCGATCGGTATGGTGTTGTGGCCGGGAGCGCCGAGGTGCTGGGCGGGGGGACTGCCTCCAAGGTCTGGCGGCTGGACTCGGTTCCGCCAGTTGTGGTGCGAGTGTCGCAGCACTACCAGTTGGAGGACCTGCAGCGGTCGAGCAGGCTCGCCAGCGAGTTCTCTCGCTTGGTTCCGGAGGCGATTCAGCCGCTCATCGGTTCAGGCGGTGAGTCAGCATTCCTCTGGGATTGCCAGCCGGTTACCGTGTGGCCCTTTGTGGATGGCCTGCCATTGGACCGCCATGACCTCGGACAGCTACGGCTGGCGGCTCGCCTCTTGGCGCGGCTGCACGCAGCAGCGCTGGTGTGCCCGAGTCTTGGTGATGGCCAATCCCCAGATCGCGACGATTCTGAGGCAGCGCGGCTACTACCCGACGGTGAGCTGGATGAGTGGCTGCGGTCGTGGCAGGACAGCCATGCCGCCAGAGAACAGATCGGGTGGATGCACAGGGACTTCTTTCCGGGCAACATCCTGTCGCGGCAAGGGGAGATCGTCGGCTTGGTCGATTGGGACGAAGTCGAGTGGGGGCCGCTGATCACTGAACTGGCCATTTCGGTCTGGGAGTTCGGGAAGTCGCCAACGGGCGGCACCCTCCTGCTGGACCGTGCGCTGGAGTTTCTGACCGCGTACCGGCAAGGGGGTGGCCCTGTTCAGCCGTCTGATTCCTTGATCCCGCTCATACGAGTGCGCCTTCGGCGTGGTGTCGCCTTTTGGAGCCGGATCCAAGCCGAGGGCCATGAGGTCGACGGCACTGATATCCAGGCAACGGCTTCAGCATTCGAGTCTCTTCGTCGCGTCCGGTTGCCCCTGTGAGCCGAACTTCTCAGCGGGGAATTCAGTCAGAGTCCGCGGCCACAGACCACACGGCCACCTGGACACAGGATCTCCTGCCTGCCACTCTGTCCACATGATGCTGTTCTGGATTCTCGTAGGAATCGCGGTCCTCGGCATCGCCCTGGTCGTCGTCGGCCGGTTGCGTGCCCGCGGGCACCTGCCATTCGTACGCCACGACCAGAATCCGCAAGCGAAGGAGCAGCCGCGGATCCCTGAGGTCGGAGAGACCCGCGGCGACGGAGGTCTCGGAGCCGGCGGATTCGGGTGAGGCGATCGAGCACGGCGTAGGTGTGTTGGCGAGTTCGTGTCCGCAAGACAGAACTGACGGCCACCGTCGGCTAGCTCGACTCTCCCGACGCGGTGGTCACGCTGATCGGCATCGCTCGGTCGTTGACAAGGACGCGGTTCCCGAGCGGACGTTCGAGATGAAAGGCCTCCGGGTAAGCGACGGCGTAGTGAACTCGACTTCGATATGACTCTGGATTGATGGCGCGGCGGGACCGCGGCCCTTCGTCTACAAGCCACCCCCTGTCCCTCGACGGCGGCCGCTCGACCTTGACGGTCTCTGGCCCGATCACAACCGCTGCTGGCCGTTCGAGGATGCGCGCAGGCTGGGTCGCATGATGGCGTACCGGATCGGTGCCGAATCTGCAGGTGCCTCGGAGGCCGTCGGCGCTGATGGTTACGCTGCCGCCGGACAACTGTGAGTGCTTGCGCGTGCCGGGTGGTGCCCATGCTGCGTCCAGCTCGTTCTTGTCCAGCACGTAGATGGGCCCGAGGCTGTCGGCAAAGTGCAGGTGCCACGCTGGTAGGAGGCGCGGCCCGCGGTCGGTTGGGAACGTATGCTCCGCCCGGTCCGCTGCATAAAGCCGTATATGCGTTCCTGTCGCGCGCCGGAGTCTCGGTGGACGGGTAAAAGCAGCCCAGAAGGACTTCACCGCATCCTCGGCCACGTCTGGTTCAACGGCGACCTGTCCTTCAATGAAGTTGAGTTTGGCGTGTCCGACGCGGAAGCCCGTAACGCTCAGCACCGGTCCGGTCAGCACCAACGGTCGAGGCTGTACGGCGATCGGAAAATCGGCCCACACTGCAGCTGCAGCTGCTAGGTCGTCCTGAGACGGGCCATCCACGTTGGCCAGTCTAGGCTCGGCGTTGGCGAGTGCGTGCGTGCGTGACCATGTCAGCAGGTCGCCTTGAACGCGTCCTCAGTGCTACGCCGTAGCTCGAAGACGATCGTGTCGCCTTGATCGTCGACGTTGCCCTTCTTGGCATGGGCGGACACCTTGGCCCGCCCTAATCCGTCGGTACCGACCGTGTAGAGCCGGGTACGCAGTTGGAGCAGCTCAGCACCATCCCAGGAGCCCTCGATCGCGCCCAGCCGCGGGCCTGGCGGCTCGCTGTCGGATACGAGTCCGAACGAGATGCGGGTGCCCGAGAAGTTCTTCGTCCTGCCCCCGACCCGGTAATCCATTGTGCCCCCGTGCCCACAGATCCGGCCTCTGCCGCTCAGATTGAAGCCGGGAACACCACGCCCGCCGGACTGGCTCAGCTGGAGCGCAAAGGCGCGCTCGTCCTCCGGTCCAAAGGTCAGGGTGCCGGCCCAGTAACCAACCAGCGCCGGACGGCCGGGCAGCGGGTGCGCCCAGGGGTTGGTCACATATCCCAACCCGAACAGGATGGCGCCTATGACGATGAAGATCCCGAAGAGCATGAACGTGGCGCGTCGTGAGGAACGCGATCTCAACACTCCACCGAATATCGCGCGGGCCAACCTGGGCCGCGAGTCGGCGGGAACACGGCCGTTCATTGCTGACTCCTCGATCGATGGGATCGCCGGCCCGTGCTGGCCGGCGCGTTGGTGGTCCCTGGGCTCTTCGTCACGCCGAGCGCGGCGGCTAGCCGTTCGGGAGGCGGGCGGCGACGGTGTGTGCCAGCGACACCAGAGTTTTCATGTAATAGGGATGGTCTTCCAGCCGGACCAGCGACATCACCACCCAGGTCGAGTCTTTACGGAAGTAGACCCTGTAGCTCTCCGCATAGGTGTAGGCCTCGTCCGCAAGTCCCTCGAGCCGTGGGCGCTTGCCGAGCGACTTGTCGATTTCGAAGTACTTCTTCGCACCAGGGCCGACTACCAGCCCCACTTGGGCGCTCGGCCCGGTGGTCGGCCCGTTGTAGGTGCAGGACGGACTTTCCAGGTCGGCTCCCACCACACCCTTGTCCAGCGGTGTCTGCGCCAGCTTCTCGGCTTCGGCATGCGTCAGTACCTTGCACGGCTCGAGCTTGGTCAGGTCGGGCGGAGGGAGTATTTCCTTGCCAGCAGGTGTGGTCTTGGGGTCCTCCTTGGTGGCCGGAGGCGCAGGCTTCGGTGCCGCGGACTCGATCGTGCTCGCACAGCCCGAGAGCACGGCGATCGAGGCACAGGCAACGAGTAGTGATGCGGTACGCATGAGTGCGTCTCCTACCTAGTCAGTAGTCAGTCAGCGGGTTGTTGCACAGCCGCACGTCGGGCTGGACTTGGTGGGACTTGCTGATGGTCCAGAGCTTTTCGAGCTCGAACTCGCCGCCGAACTTCGGTAGCCCGGGGATGGCCTTGCCCAGCTCGACCTTGTTCGCGGTGCTGAGGGAGAGCCCGACGCCTGTCCCGGCAATCAGGGCCAGGTCCGACTGGGTGCACCGGGCAAGTGCCGAACCGAGCGCCGACCCGTTGGCCACCCCGGCGGACACCTTGACCTTGACGTACGGCCCCGCCGCCGACCCAGGTATGCCGACGCCGAGCATCCACCGCATCTCCGCGCCGTACACAAGACCGCTCGGTCCGATCGCGATGCCGTCGATCGACCTCGCCATGCTCTTGATCACGCGGTACTTCGGTATGTAGACGACGCCGTTGAGGAGGCCGAGCGCCCCGCTGAGGGCCCACCTGCCGTGGGCTTTGATGGTGGAGTTGTTGCCGGACAACGCGGTCTGGATGAAGATCGTGGCCTTCACGTTGATCACCATCGGGATGCCGTACACCTCGACCTGGTTGTTGATGATCTCGAGCGGGATTTCGATCTTCACCTTCTTGTTGTTGTTGCTGCCGCCTACCCCGACGCCGGCGTACACCGATGCGTCGATGTATTCGAGGCCATCGATCAGGGCCGTCATCGGGCCGGCCGACCGACCACCGGAAACCGCGACGGCGCCGCGCAGGCGAAGCCGCTCGTATCCGAAGGTGATGTCAGCGCCGGCCTTGAAGCGGCCGGTCGTTTGCCCTGTCGATGCGGCGGTCAGCCCGAGGACGAGGCCGCTCTGGGTGCTCGCCGCGGACACCGACCACTGGCCGAGATTGAGCTGCACCCCTCTCTTGTGTTCGGCCGGCGGCGGCAACTCGCCGGTCGGCGCCTGGATCGCCTTCGCCGACCCTCCCGTGCGGTAGACGGCTGGGATCACTCGCGGCCGGCCCACCCGGAACTCCGCCGGGGCCACGGCATCTGTCTTGTCCGGAACCGACACCGTGCCGTGCATGCCCGGGATCTTCTGGTAGGAGACGTTTCCGGGCTCGATGGCCGAGTCGAACTCGAGGCGGCCGTCCCGGATGATCTCCTGCAACTGCACCGGAGCCAGGGTGAGTACGACGTTCTGGCCAGACGATTCCTTGGTCACCACTCGGCCAGCGGCACGGGAGGTCAGAAACAGCACCTCGCCCTCGTCGAGCTCCGACAGGCCCTTGGCGTCCCTGTCCACAGTCCACTGCAGCCCGTCGTCACTCACCGAACGGACGACACCTGCACCACCGCCGACCACCACGACGTCCGGCTGATAGGTGATCCCGCGCGGGCTTTGCTGCGCGGCCTCTCCGTAGCGGGCGACGATCTCCGGCGAAACCGGCGTGTCGGGATCCGATGAGCTCGCGCCACCGCCCTGCGGTCCGTCGCCGCTCCCGACGCACCCGGCGACGACGGCCAGTACCGCGCTGAACACCACCGCCTGGGCAAACCTCGTGACCTTCACGACCGCTTCCTCCTGCAGTTCAGACACGATCCCGGATGAGGCCGGCGAGGCGGATGAGAGTGGAGCTGCGGGTGCTGTCGTCCTGGCGGGCAAGGACCTGGATCGAGCACATCCGGTCGCCCACGGCAAACCGCGCGTTGTCGGCGGGTTTGCCGAAGACCAGGCCGTCCGGCCCGGGCGTGGTGGGGATGGACGGGTCGGTCGGCAGCTTCCCGCCTGGCGCCGTGCCTGCGGAGCCGACCAACAGAACGACCATGTCAGCGTCGTCGTTCTTCCAGGTGCACATGGCGAAGATCGAGCTGGAGTCGCCCTTGCCGCCGTCGTGGCCGCCGATCACGCCGCTGATCTCGTCGGTGGAAAGGACCTCGCAAGCGTCGACCTTCGCCGCCGGCTTGGGAGTACGCGTGGCCTTGGGGGCGGCGGCCTGGCGGGTCGGCGACGCGTTCGCTGGCTCGCCACGGCCCGCGGGTTGGACGTCGTTGGCGGGCTCTGCTGGCGTGCCGCACGCCGTGACCGCCAGAACGGCGACGAACGCCGCGGGGATGAAGCGACGGATCTTCATGCGTCTTCCTCCTGCGCTGGGATAGGTGGGCCGAACCAGGTGGCTGGACTGATCCGGTCGATCCGCCAGCCGGCGGCCACTGCCGCGGCGATGACTGTCTCTGCGTCGGGGCCCTCGACAAGGGCGAGGTAGACGCAGTCGGCGGGGAGGAGCACGATGCCCACCAGACGGATGCCGCCGACTGTCGCGGCTGCCCAGTCGGGCTCGGGTACGTGTTCGTCGCCGAGGTCGTAGCGCTCGAGCGCGAACAGCCGACTGGTCATGCCACGCGACGCTACGGCGGTGCTGCCGGCGATGAACCCGGAATTTCCCCCTCTATTGGGTAGCGGCACCCTTGGCTGACCGACGGTCGGCCAGCGCGGTGCTGAGCTGAGTACGCCTGGAGACGCCAAGCTTCCTGAAGATCCGTGCGAGGTTGCCTTCCACCGTCTTCGGGCTGATGAACAGAGCGTCTGCGATGGCCTTGTTGGTCGCTCCGGCCGCAGCCAGCCGAGCGACTCGCTCCTCCGTGGCCGACAGGGCCAGTGGCGCCGGTGGGCGGCCGCCCACTCGGTCGAGCTCGTGGCGGGCCTGGGCGGCGAAGACGCCGGCGCCCAGGGTGTCGAACTCGGCGATCGCCTGGGTGAGTGCGTCGCGGGCGGCCCGCTTGTGCCGGATGCGGCGCTGCGCAATGCCGGCTACGAGCAGACAGCGCGCACGCTCCAGCGGGAGAACGTCGGACGCCACTGCCCGTCTGGCTTCCGCAACCGCGTCCAGGGCATCGGATGGATCGGCACCGGTGGCGCCGGCGAGGAGCACCCGACCGCGGGCCAAACCCAGCGTGGTCCACGGTCGAGGGAGCCGGGAGTGGCGCACCTCGAGGCGTTCCAAGGCGGCACCGGCAGTGTCGACGTCCCCGCTGGCGACACTGGCCTCGATCCAGTCAGGCTCGATCCGCTGCGACAAGGGCTCGACCATGCCGAGTGCGTCCACGAGGCTGGCGACCTCCCCGTAGGCGGCGGCCGCGTCCGATGCTCTGCCCGAGCTCAACGCGACCAGCCCAGCCAGTTGCAGATAGGCGCGGCGGTACCAGGCATCGTCCAGCTCCGCGGCACGTCGCAACCCGTCCTCGGCGACCCGGCCGGCAGCGGCAAGGTTGCCCCGAAACGCGTCCAGCGCCGCCGCCAGCAGCCGCTCGCCCACGACCGAGGACCCCAACAGCTCACCGAGCTCCAGGCCGGCGCCAAGGTGACGCTCGGCCGCCGACCACCGACCGGCCAACGACTCTGCTTCAGCCAGATGGGCGTGCAACTCCTGCTGCCACGGCTCATCCCCGCGAGCCTCCGCGAGCTCCAAACATGCGGTCAGCCGGGTCCGAGCGCGATCGTGGTCGTCGACCGCTTTCCACCACACAGCCGGTACGGTGCCGGCGAACCACGACGGCTTGCCGTCCTCCAGAGCCAACGCCTCTTCGAGCAGGTCGACCCTCGGCTGGTGGCCGAGACGTACTTCGTTCAGGAACAGCCCCATCATCGCGCCGGCCAGCAGTTCGCGATCAGGGTCGCTGTCGGCCAGCAGCGCGCACGCGGTGTCGGCGTGACACCACGCCGCCGCCGGTTCGTCGAGGTACAAGCTCATGTACGCGTGGACCCGCCCAGCGAGTGTGTTGGTGATGTTGGTAGTGGCGAGCGCCTCGTGTGCGGTCTTGGCCGCGTTGTCGCCGCTGTCCTCGACGGTCCAGTGCACCATCGCTCGCAGCAGGAGTGCGTCGGCGCGAACGTCGCCACCGTTCGCGGCAGCGATGGTCTCGGCCTTGGCCGCAGCGGACTCGTAGTCACCGCTGTCGAAGGAGCAGCGTGCGGCATCCAGGGTCCATCGCGGGACGTCGGCGTCCAGTTCGATCGCTCTCCCGTACAGCACGGCGGCGAGCTCTGGAGCTCCCTTTGCACGCTGCCGCTCAGCCGCTGCGGCCAGTTCCCTGGCGACGTCCGCATCAGGGCCCACTGTGCAAGAGGCGAGCTGCCGAGCACGTTCATCGGGGTCGGCCACGACCTCAGCAAGCCTGCGGTGGAGGCGGCGACGTTCCCCCGCCGGGATACCGGACCGAACAGCGGAGACATAGACCGGGTGAGCGAACTCAACCCTCCTGGCATCGGTGACGCGGAGCAGGCCGGCATCCTCTGCCGCATCGAATACCGCAGGCGGTACTCCGGCCGCTGTGAGGTCCGCGAGCCCAGGCGATGCCAGCAGCGCGGCCAGCCTTACGCCGCGCCGGGTCTCCTCCGGTATCCCTCTCAGCGCGTCGTCAACCAGGTCCTGCATCGAAGTGGCCGCGGGAAGATCCTCCCCCGGAGAGGGAAGCGGCCCTCGCCGCAACACTGCCCGAGCAAGCTCGATCGCCAGCAGCGGGTTACCGCCTGCCTCGCGCACGATCCGGGCAAGCAGCGGCCGACTCAACCCACCTCCCAACCGGCGGCGAAGCACGAGCTGGAGTGCACCGATACCCAACGGCCCGAGGTGGATGTGGGCCACCTCGCCAACCGACGACCGATCCAACTCGAGCGGAGCAGCCACCGGGCCTGCATCACCCGTGCGACGAGCCACCAGGACCGACATTCGACCGGTAAGCCGTCGGATCGCGAATCGCAGCGCGCGCTCGCTCGGCGGGTCCAGCCAAGGGGCATCATCTACCGCCAGGAGTACCCGACCACCCACAGCCGCGGCCTCCAGCAACGACCTGACCGCGGCGCCGAGCGCACGCTCGTCCAGAGCGTTGTCGGTATTCGCCGACAGCAACACCCGTTCCACGGCGAAGCGCTGCGGCTCCGGCAGGTCCATCCCTAGGTCGGCCAGCGGGTGGAGAACATCGGCCAAAGCCGACAGCGCAAGCCCCGCCTCACCCTCCGACGGCGCACACGACAACACCAGCCAGCCGGTCCGTTCGGCCTCAGCGCAAAGCTCATCCCAGAGCGCCGTCTTGCCGATACCGGCCGGACCATCGATCAGGACCGGGCGAGATTGCTCCAATGCCCGCCAGGCAGTCTCGAGAACGGCATCCCGCCCGACGATCGCGCTCGTCATCCAGCGAGCCTGGCATGCGACCAGGACGTTAGTCGAGACGCGTGGCAATGTCGCCTATGTCCCCGCGGGTCCGCGATGTCCGGTGATCAGTTCTTCAAGCCTGAACACGACGACCAGGGTCGAGGAGTGATCCGGCTTGCGGGTGCGGCAGCCTCCTCGCTGTGTTCGGGTTATGGGGAGGTCGGCGGCAGTTTGGTTTGCAGGCCGGTGAGGAGGATGTCCAGGCCGCGTTCGAGTTCGGCGGCGCCGTCGTAGCGGGCTAGGACGGGGGCGAGGCTGCGCAGGAGGGGGAACTCTCGGATGGGGAGTCGGTGCAGGCCGAGGCGGAGTAGGTCGTCCGTCTCTTCAGGTTTGTCCACCAGTTCCTGGAGTTCGTTGAGGACGTGGCCGTGCAGGAAGCCGAAGAAGGATCGGTAGATGTGTAGGGCGTCGGTTGGGCTGAATCCCGCGCGGGTGAGCAGGTCGAGGATCGCTTCCAGCGGCCGTAGCGTGCCCAACGGTCGCAGGCCGAGCGGAGTGGCCAGGGGCCGGGTGACCAGCAGCGGGACGACATGTGGGTGGGCTAGTGCGAGTCCGCGGAACGCGC
This sequence comes from uncultured Actinomycetota bacterium, assembly GCA_963720325.1. Classification (GTDB taxonomy): domain Bacteria; phylum Actinomycetota; class Actinomycetes; order Propionibacteriales; family Actinopolymorphaceae; genus Thermasporomyces. The sequence continues at coordinate 215,003 of CAVRFE010000003.1, forward strand.
GGGCCACTGTACGTAGCTGTGCGGGCCAGTCGCCGTCGGAGGAATCGACGTCGAGTTGGTCCAGAACCAGTTCGGCTACACCGTCCAGCAGGGCGGCCTTGTTGGGGGCGTACCGGTAGAGCGTCATCGGGTCTCGTCCCAGCGCGTGACCGAGGCGGCGAATGGACAGGCCGTCGGCCCCATGTCGGTCGATGAGCTGGAGTGCGGTGGCCAACACGACCTCGCGGCTGATCCGTGCCCGTCGACCCGTCGCGGCTTCAGCAGCTGGTGACTGATCGTGCCGGTCACGGGAGGTTGCGGCCTGGTCGGCTGCGTTGGTGGACATCGGTTGGTGCCTCCTCCTCGACCCTCGCACGGACCCGAGCACTGGCCGGTTGTGTGGTCGCGCGGTGTGAGTGACGGCATCACACAACCGACCGTAGGTCTTCACTGTAGACCTACGTCGTTGACATTGAATGTGGGGAGGCGTTCACTGGTCCTACGCCATTGGGCTACGCGACGACCCGGAGTGTCCGGCCTTCGCCCCTCGTTTCGTTTCGCCGAGACCCCGGCGGGCTCAGGGACCTTCCTCCCAGAGCGACACGCCAACTCATGGAGCGACCATGGACACCGCCAAGCCCGCCACCCCACCGTCGGCCGACTCCACCGTCCGCGGGGCTACCGCGCCGATGGACTCCCGCACCACCGCCATGTGTCTGGTCGCCGCGTTCATCGTCGGCGGCCTCCTGGCCAGCGTCGTACCTTGGTGGGCGCTCGTCCTCATCGGCATCGTCGTGGGCGCTGTCGCGCTCTATGGCATGAACCGCTACGGCCGCTCCCGCGGCGTCTGACCACGCCCCTCGAGACAAGGGCATGCATCATGAGGACACCTGAATCCTCGAATGTCCCGCCCGCTGGTGTCACGCCACCGGAGCGGGGTGGGGACCGGAGCCCGGAGTCGGTTCCTGCAGGTACCGACTCCGCGGCGGTAGCCGCACCGAGCGCGCCGGCCAGGCGCTTCTCGGTGCGGCGAAGCCGTCTCGGCGGCATGTGGGCCGTGCTGCTTGGCACAGCCGTCTCTTTCGTCGTTCTGTTGATCTTCATCCTGCAGAACCCGGCCAGCACCGACATCCACTTCTTGTGGTGGGACGGGGCGCTTCCCGTTGGCGTCGCCATGCTCTTCTCCGCGCTCGCCGGCGTCCTCCTGGCCGCTATCCCCGGCACCGGGCGGATCTGGCAACTGCGCCGCGGTATCCGACACTCACGGCACAACACCCGGGGCCAGCCATGAGCCAGGACGCCCAACCGACCGCTGACGTGATGACCGACCCCGCCCGCGGCAGTGACTACGCCAGGCTGATGCAGCGCATCCGCGAGGCAGGGCTGCTGAAACGTCGCCCAGGACACTATGCGGTGAGATTCGCCGTCGCTGTTGCCCTGATCCTGGGCGCGGTAGCGGTCTTCTTCGCACTCGGTGACTCGTGGCTGCAGATTCTCATTGCCGCCTGCCTCGGCCTGGGTTTCACCCAGGTCGCCTTTCTCGCCCACGATGTTGGACACCGCCAGGTGTTCGGCTCCAAACGCGCGGCAGAGGTGGTCGGGATGTTGCTCGGCAACCTGGGGATCGGCCTGAGCTATGGCTGGTGGATCGGAAAACACACCCGGCATCACGCGAACCCCAACCATGTCGACGCCGACCCCGACATCAGCATCGGAGTAATCGCCTGGACCGAGGAACATGCGCAGCAACGCCGTGGCGTCGCGTCCCGGGCGTTGGCCGCTTGGCAGGCGTTTCTCTTCATCCCGCTCCTCCTGTTAGAGGGCCTCCAGCTTCACGCCCAGAGCATCCGGGCTCTGTGGCAGCCCGAGGTCAAACGCAAGAGGGTCGAAGGACTGCTGCTCGGTGTACATACGGTCGGCTACCTGGCGGCGCTGTTCCTCGTCCTGTCGCCTGGCAAGGCACTGGTCTTCCTGGCCGTCCACGAGGCTGTGTTCGGGCTCTACATGGGAAGCTCGTTCGCGCCGAACCACAAGGGCATGCCAACCGTGGACTCGAAGATGGACTTCCTGCGCAAGCAGGTCCTGACGTCCCGCAACGTCCGCGGCGGCTGGTTCGTCGACTACGCCCTGGGCGGCCTGAACTACCAGATCGAACATCACCTGTTCCCCACCATGCCAATGGTCAACCTCTCCCGCGCCAAACCACTCGTCCAGACCTTTTGCAACGAGCTCGGCATCTCCTACCACGAGAGCAGGCTGATCCGCTCCTACGGCGAGGTGCTCAGCCACCTCCACCAAGTCGGCGCCTGCCTCCGCACACCACAGAAGACAACCTCATGATCACGCACACTCCGACATGCTCCTACGTGCTCCGCGGGCCAACGTTCGCTGGTACTCGACCTTCCAGCTAAGGAACGTGCGCGGACGAGTACCGGAGTGCCGGCAACTAGCTGTTCTCATCCCTGGAAGGGGCATCAGATGGAAGTCATTGGCGTCATCATCGCCGGAATTGTCATCGGCTTGATCGGCAAATGGATCGCCCCCAGTAACCGGGACAACATCCCGCTCTGGTTGACCGTTGTCTGCGGAGTCGGTGGGGTGTTGATCGGGTACTACCTGGCCGCCGCGCTCGGGGTCGCGGCAACTCCTGGAATCGACTGGGTGCGGTGGATCGTTAGCATCGCCCTCGCGGTGATACTCGTAGTGATCGCGGCGTGGGCAACTGGAAGGCGACGCGGGAGGCTGTCCGGCAGACGCGGCAAGGTCCTCTGAACCCGACCGAAGCAAACACCGTCGTGCAACACCGCCCTCCTGCTCAGGACAGCACGCGGTAGGTCACGCACGTAACCGAGGTAGTTGTCCGCTTGTTGAAGGTTTCGCGGCCTTTAATCAGCCAAGCCTCCGACTACCCTCCACGGTCCTCAGCTCGACCATCCGGGTGTCTGATGCCGATCTCGCCTACAAGCGGCCAGGCGAGGAGTGGGACTGGTTGGGTGGGGTGAAGGATGCGTCCCACAGCTATGGGCGGGTGGGCTGGTCGGCTTCGAGCTCTTCCCGGGCCTTCGCCAGTGCCGTGGGGAAATCCCTGCCGTGCTTGTCGATGGTGTCGATGAAGTGGCTGCGGTACGCGTCAACTCCGAACACGTCCCGCGGTTGCATCTGACCGTCGCGGAGTTGCGTGCCGATCTCTTTCCACATGGGATCGTCGGAGTTGGCGAGCGCCTCATACAGTGTCCGGCGACGGAGCGTTTCGTGCGCGATCAGGTCGCCATGCTGGCTGTCTGGACCGAGCCGCATGATCGCGGAGAGGTCCGCGGTGGCGGTTTCGGCGACATCGCCCGGCTCACCGTCGGCGGGCTCACTGGCGGCGGGCTGGTCGGTCATGGCAAACCTCATCTCAGGATGGGAGTACGGAAAGGGCGCTGGCGTCGCCGCTCACCGGCGGTAGGTTCGGCATCTGCCCGTTGCCGGCGTGCACGACTCCGTACTCGTTCTGCGCGGCCTTGACGTCGGCGATGATCGTGTCGAGGGTTCCGGCCGCGCTGATCAGGTCCTGCACGGCGTCGATGACCCCGTAGATCTCCACTCCGCAGATCAGCAGGGCGGCGCCAGCGCTGACACCGCCGGTGGCGGCGGCGCCGCCGGCGCCGATCGACAGCGCGACGCCGATGAAGAAGCACTTGTTGATGATCGAGTCGAGAAGCGAGTCGATCACCGCGCGGTAGTCCGCGGCGCCCTGGGCGGCACGTTCGTACGCGGCCGCCATCGCGTCCAGCGCGTTCGGCGCGTCACGCATCGGCTTGGCGACCGCGCCGAGCCACACTACGCACGCGTCGGCCGAATGGCCCCGCCACACCGGCTCGAGCATGTGCCGGGAGCGGTCGATGCCGATGCCGGTGCGTTCGGCCGCGTCACCGGCCTGGCGCAGCACGTCCGCGAACTGCCGCAGGCCGGCCCAGTCACCGACGATCGGCTTCACGAACACGTCGTACGGGTCGACCGAATGGCCGCCGGGCATCAAGCCCAGCCCCGCAAGGAAGTCGGTGACCTTGACGACCGCGGAGCGGGCCGCGCTGGCCGGGTTGTCGAGGTCCCAGATCTGCGGCTGGAACGTCAACTGCGGGTCGTCCGTGTAGTCGTGCGGCTCGCGAAGCGCCTCAGCCGGATCCTCGACGTATTCGAAGGGACCATACGGTGTGATGTCTCCGACAGGGGTACTTTCGATCGGGGTCTGGCTCTTGTCCCATTCGGGCAGCGACACGTCAACGGTGTCGACCCGCCAAGGCACGGCGGCGTCGAGCGCGGCCGCGTTGGCGTTCTCGGTCTTCATGAAGCTCTTGATAGTCCCGTCGATCTTGTCGGCGGTGGTCGCCATCAAGGGGTCGGCCGCCTTACGGAACCACGACGCAGCCTGCTCAACGACAGCATGGTGTCCGTCCTGCATCTCGTTGAACCAGCCTTCGCCGCCCTTGAACTCCTCGTGGTTCCGGATGAACTCCTCGGTGTCTTTGCAGTAGTCCTTCGCCTGGACGATCATCTTCTGCAACTTCGGCGCCTCACCGAAGTCCATGTAGAAATCGGCGCCACCTTGGTATCCCGGCGTAGGATCCTGCCCGCTGGCCACCTGTTCCTCCGCAATGTCTCGGTGACGGTGTGTTCGGCATCCGCGATCTGTCCGTTCCCGCGAATCTCGAACGGTCGAGAAGCCGGATCTTCATGCTCGAAAGCGTGACCCGGCCGGCTCTTGCCGGTAGTCATCTGCCGGAGAGTCTGTCGTGACGATGCTTCAGATCAGCTTCGAGTGCATTTCACCGCCCGCGCGGTGAGAGGCTCGCCACCCGGCGCAGTGCTGTCTCGCCGCCGAGCTCGGCTCGCGTCTCGGGGTTCTCGTGGTAGAAGCGCAACGCTCGGTAAAGCAGCTCCGGGTCCACGGCCAGGAATCGACCCTGTACGGCCAGGTGCGGAGCGAACGCCAGCTCGCCCTGCCGCCATGCCCACGAGGTCCCCTGCACCCACCCGGTCGTGTTGGCCGCCACCATCACCTGCACCAGCGGCCCCCGCGCATCGGCCGGGACCACCGCCACCACGTCGGCCCACGGCAAGTACGAGCGCATGGCCCACGACCGGTGATAGATACCGCTCTTGGTCAGTGCGACGAACCCCACCGCGACCCACCCACGTGTCAGCTCGACCCCACACCACAGCAGGTACCCACACACCAGCAGCGCAGCCACCAGCAGCACCACACTCAGTGGCGTCCACGCGGAGCCCGAGTTCGCCAGCCCGCCGGCTGCGATCAGCCCGAAGAACAGCAGGCAGTACGCGCCCGTCACCACGTACCCCCATCCGAGGGCGGACGAGTACGGCAGGACGATCCCGGGTTCCCCGAGTTCGGCCACCTCGCGCACGGCCAGGCGGCTGGCCCCGGGCCGACGTCCCCGGGACAGATACACGACTACGGCTGCAATCAGTATCAACGGGCTCCCCACCAGGAGCAGACCAGCCCCGTCGGTGAATGCGGAGGCGACTCCCAGCGCGAGGCCGCCGGCGCCGAACAATGCGAGCAGGATCGCCGCCAGGACGGCCGACCCCCGGCGTTGAGCTGGCCAAGCCGGATCAGTCATGCCCAGACGATAAGTCCTGGACCTGCTTGGCTGCTGTCGCGCTCACCAGGAAGATGGCCGACCAGTCTCGAGAAACGACGCCTGGTGGCACCAGCCGCCGACCAACAGAACGTACTGAAGCTGTTCTGACACTGCCGTCCTCTACGGTCGTCCACGAACGAGATCGGCCCTTCCTGAGCGGCGAGTCGTGCCGTCGACCCCGGGTCTTCCGCGGCCCACCGCCGGATCAAGTCATTCTCACGAGGGGGGAGTATGGGACTGCCGGCGGCCAGGTTTCGCGATGTCTTCGCGGTTGCTGAGTTCCGTGCTCTCTGGCTCGCCCAGGCCCAGTCGAGGGTGGGTGACCAGTTCGCGCGAGTTGCATTGGCGTTGTTGGTCTTCGACCGTACTTCCTCGGCGGGCTTGACCGCAGCGGTGTACGCATTGACCTTGCTTCCGCCGTTGTTGACCGCGTCGTTGCTGGGCGGTCTGGCTGATCGGTACTCACGTCGCTCGGTCATGGTGGTCGTCGATCTGCTTCGGGCGGTACTTATCGGCGTGATGGCGATCCCTGACGTTCCGCTTCCGGTGCTCGCCGTCCTCGTGGTGGCGGCGACCTGTCCGCAACCACTGTTCGCCGCCGCCCGTAACGCCACACTGCCCAACATCCTTGTGGGAGACCGGTTCCCGGTCGGCATGAGCGTAATCACCTCGACGGACAACCTCGCCCAGATCATCGGGTTCGCCGTCGGCGGGGTGGCGGTCGCGCTCACCAGCCCGCATCTCTTGCTCTTCGCCAACGCAGTCACCTTCGCGCTCTCGGCGGCCCTGGTGCGCTGGGGGATCAGGCCACACCTGGCCGCTCCCGCCCCGGTCTCGACGGCGGAAATGTCCGGCGGTGCTGGCGGACGGTCCGTCCGATCGGGGTTCGCGCTTGTCTGCCGCGACCGTCAGCTTCTTTGTCTGGCGTCGTTGGTCTGGCTCTACGGCTTCTTCCTGGCACCCGAACCGCTGGCTGTCCCGTACGCCGGACAGATCGGCGTCGGGAAGACCGCGGTCGGCGTGCTCATGGCGGCAAACGTGATCGGTGGGATGGTGGGCGCCTTGCTGGTCGCGCGGATCCGTCCGGGACTACGCGAGCGACTGACCGTGCCCCTGGCGATCGCCACCGGAGCACCGCTGGTCGCGACTGTGGCGGGACCGCCGCTGGCGCTCACCGTGGTGCTGTGGACGTTGTCCGGCGTGCTGGCGACATACCTCGTGCTCGCGCAGGTGTCGTTCACGCAGCGGGTGCCGGACGCCGTACGAGGCCGCGCGATCGGGTTCGCGTCCGCCGGGTTGCAGACCGCCCAGGGTGCAGGCGTTCTGCTTGCTGGCGGACTCGCCGAGATGGTGTCACCTTCCATGGCGATCGCGATATGTGCTGCGGCGGGCTCGGTCGGCGCTCTCGTCGTCGGAGCGGCATTCCGGGTCCCCCACCTCCGTCCTCAGCTACCACCGTGACCTCATCTCGGCGCAGAAATGAAACCGCCATCTGATGAAGTTGATCCGTCGGAGTTATCCGGTCTGGAAAGGAGGAGGCCATGCGCATGGACCGCGAATGGCGGGTTGACGGCGTGGAACTCGTCGTCCGTTTGTGCCCCGCTGAGTGGTAGCCGAACCATCCGGATTGTGGGAGCACCGGCCCTTACTCGCTGGTGCTCCCACTTGATGGCGTTCGGAAGGGCCTTCGCAGCCAACGCCTCCTGTCTGCGCAACCAGACAGCGACCTACCCCACAGTCGAATCGGAAGGTAGTAGACAGTGAATCGCAGGTTCCTCGCCGCTCGGGCACTGATGATCGGTGGCATGTTGGCAGTGGCCGGCTGCTCGCAACCGAACGTCGTCGATCGTGGCGAGCTCGAGTCCAGCGTGAAGACGAAGCTCGAGACCGCGGTCGGTGCGAAAGCAAGAGGAGTCAGCTGTCCGGACGAGCTGAATGTCGAGGCCAAGGCGAAGACCCGATGCACCCTGGAGGCGATGGACGGCACCAAGTTCGGAGTGACCGTCACCGTCACGTCGGTCAAGGGTGACGACGCCGAACTCGACTATCAGGTAGATCAGTCGCCCACGCGGTGATCCAGCCATGAGCGCTCGGCGGGCCCGGCACCTCTTGCCACATGATCACTGCAGACCGGTGACGCAGATCCGAAGCCGCGATGACGCCGAGAGTCGGTAAAAACGTCGCGAGCCAGCCGACGCGTCAGGGGAGCGTGATGTCCAGCCCGCAGCACCCGTACCGCCCGGGCCGCCAACCGGGTCCCGTCCACGGTGGCGGATCAACGTCGAGGAAGGTCACGGTAGCCATCGTCGCCGTCCTGGGCGCGGTGGTCCTTGTCCTCGCGCTCGGCGTCGGCGCGTACGCAGTCCTCGGAAACCTAGGCGACGGTGATCGAATCAGCCCCGCTGCCAGTGCTGACAGGGACGAGACCCAGCCGCCGGCGAGCCACACTTCACGCCCGACACCGACGTCGGATCCTGCTGTCGGCAAGGGTGTCGAGTTCACCGAGGGTGTGCTGGAGAAGCTCAACGATGGAGACGCGGCTGGGGCCAAACGCCTCCTGTGCCCAGACAGCGAGAGCCAAGCCAACGTCGACGAGATCGCGCGGGGGACCGCGAGGCTGCAGATCGACCGCGACGAGGTGGGAGACACAGGCGACTACGTCGGCATCGATCTGAAGGGCACCCTCGACGGCAGGCCCATATCTGAGGGGTGGATCGCCGGCTTCCTCGAAGACGACGGGTGGTGCGTCCACACGATCTTCGCGATCCCGTGAGATGCGAGCCGACACCTTCGAGTCGCTGGCGGATCCATGAGTGAACTGAAGCCGTCCCACGGCCGCCCGCGACCACCGGCAACCCCGCAGCGACCCCGACAACCCGGCCCGAACTGGGGTTGGGTCGCTGTCGCTGCGGTCCTGGCGGTCGTCACCGTTGTCGTGACCCTTGCTGTCCTGGTGAGGTACACCGATGGCCCGGGCGGCATCGCCGGCGACACCGACTCGCCGAGTGCCGAGCCTCCTCGCCCAACCGTCGCCGAACCGGTCCGTCCCGGCGAGCAGGTCACGAACGAGCAACTGGCACAGATCTCCGGATCCGACTTCTACTGGGCTTCGCTCAAGCGCCAGATGACACAGCCCATCAGTCAGATCAGCTCGGCATTCTTCAAGCCCGGCAGGTTTCGGCTGGGTGGATCGTACGACATCAGCCAGCTGGCCATCGATCACCGAAGCGGCGAGTACGCGCTGGCAACGACCAACTACCTGGACGGGCGCATGTTGGACATGGGCCGCTGCGTGGACGGGAAGCGATACGTTCGGAGTGCGCGCGATGGAGAGTGGCGGGTCAGCGAGATCTTCGACGAGTGCTCGACCATCCCCGAATACCGACTCGGTGCGGCCACCGACGGCATCGTCGCCAACGGTCTGTCCGAAACGCAGGCGGACACTGTGGTTGCCAGTCTGCGAGATGAGCACAAGGGCTTCGCCCATCCCCGTCAACCGACCTTGATCAGCGTCGACGGCAAGCGCTACATCCGACAGGTGGTCGACTACACGCCGATCAAGCTCGAGGACGGCCGCTTCTGGGGGACGGTGATCTTCACCAAGGCATTCGAGACGACCGGAGAGGATCCGGACACCTGGCCGTGGCACACGGGCTTCGGCCCTGGACAGGGTCTGCACGTCGTCTACTACCTCGACCAGAGGACACTGCTCCCCGTCGTGTCGATCAAACGCGCCACACCCACGCTCGACACCAACGGACGCGAGCAGACACGATACGACCAAACCCAGGTTTTCAACTACGCCTTCCCGGCGAAGCTGCCCCGGCTGACGTTGAAGGACGCCGCACCGCTTTCCTTGACGTTGCCAGAGGGATGGCGCATCCCACGCTGAGTGCGCGCGAACGCTTGCGCGGCAGGATTGGTGAGCGATGTGGCGACGGCGATTGATCCACGCGGCCGACGCGTTCGTAGTGGCTGTGGTTCTGCTGTTGACGGTGCCGAGTTCGGTCGGGTTGGTGTGGTTGGCCGCTGGCTGGTCGACCGCTGTTGCCGGGTGCTGCGTCGTTGTCTTTGTGGCGGCGCTGCTCGCCCGCCGGTTTCGTCCCTGGCTGAGCTTCTGGGCAAGCTGCGCCGCGCTTTTGGTGCTGCTCCTGCTGCCGAGTCTGCCGGATGGGCCCTCGATGGTCTTGTTGCCGGTCAGTCTCGTACACGTCTTCGTGGTGCATGCCGTGGTCGCCGAGACCGGCAGGTGGCGGCTACCGTTCATGGTCTCGGTCGTTGGTCTTTGTCTGGTACTGGGGCGGATCGCGCTGGACATCCCCGACCCACTGAGCTGGACTGCGTTCTGGGTGTTCATGCCGTCCGCGGCGCTGGTGCTCGTGGGCAGCTGTGTCCTTGGTGCACGGGACTGGAAACGCCACCAGCTCCAGGACCGCCGTGTGCAGGACGCTGTCTCTGGGGGAACGTGAACTGATGGCGCGTGAGGTGCACGACGTGGTGGCGCACTCGTTGACCGTGGTGGTGGCGCAGGCTGACGCGGCGCTGCTGGTCATGGACGTGGACCCGGAGCGGTCGCGCGAGATGGTGGGTAACGCGGTCCGGACCGGCCGCGAGGCGATGGCGGAGATGCGGCGGGTGGTGCGGGCGTTGAGGGACGGCGCGCCGTCCTCGGCACCGGTGCGCTCGCTGCATCACCTTGGCCAACTCGTCGAGTCGTTTCGGACGGCGGGCGTGCAGGTAGATCTGCTCGTCGACGGCGATGTCGAGCGGGTCGACCCGGAGATCGCCCGGGCCGTGTATCGCATCGTTCAGGAGTCGCTCACCAATGCTGTCAAGCACGGGTCGCTTCCGGTGCGCTGTCGGGTGGAGATCTGCGTCCGCGATCACGAGGTGGGTGTGTCGGTCCGTGACGACGGGCCGGGCTTGACCGACCGCGATACCGCCTCGGTTGGCTTTGGCATCCTCGGAATTCAGGAGCGCGCCCGAAGTCTGGGCGGGCACGTCGACATCGGCAGCGACAGTACGGGCACCAAGGTCAGCGCATGGTTGCCGACGAAGTGATCCGCGTGTTGGTCGCCGACGACCAGGAGCTGATGCGGTCAGCGCTGGAGACGGTGATCGATGTCGCGGACGACCTGCGTCTGGTTGGATCGGCCGCCACCGGCCAGGACGCTGTACGACTGGTCCATGAGGCGTCGGTGGATGTCGTACTGATGGACATCCGGATGGCGCGGATGGACGGTATCGAGGCGTGTGCGGAAATCCGGCGGCGCCGGCCCGACACACGGGTTCTGATCTTGACGACATTCGACCTTGACGAGTACCTGTTCCGCTCCATAGCGGCCGGAGCGGCTGGGTTTCTCACCAAGGACACACCCGGAGTGGAGGTCGCGGATGCGATCCGCGAAGTCCACGCGGGCCGCTCGATCGTCTCTCCCCGAGCGACGAGGGCGCTGATCGACAGGATCGCACGGGCGAGGCCGGATGCCGCGATGGTCGCGGCTGAGCTGTCGCCACGAGAGCGGGATGTGCTGGCCCTTCTCGGGCGGGGGTTCTCCAATGCCGAGATCGCTCGGGAGTTGTTCGTCGCCGAGTCCACGGTCAAGACCCACGTGAGTTCCCTGACCCGCAAGGTGGGAGCTAGGGACCGGCTGCACGTCGTGGTCTGGGCGTACCGGAGCGGGATCTTCTGAATCCTCCTTTTGCAGGAGGGTTCCGATACGGATAGGGGAGGTTCGCAGCCCGCGCGGGCGGCGACGATATCGCCATGGATTTGATCCGCCGTGCCCTCCCGCTCGTGCTCGCGCCCGTCGCCCTGTGCTGGGCCGCCTTCCGCGGATTCGACACCGGCGTCCGCCACCCGCTGGCGGACCCGGCCGACGCGTTCGGCAGCTCCCTGGAACCGCTCGGTGACGTGCTTGCGGGCGGCTGGTGCCTGCTGGTAGCCGCGGGCATCGCTCTTGGTGGTGCCGTACTCATGAATCGACCAGCCACGCCGCTCCGCGGTAACCGTGGCCGCGTCGTGGTCGGCGCAGCCGTGCTGGCACTGCTCACTCTCGACCACACACTCCTGATGATGCTCGGCTACCTGCCCATGATCGCGGTACGCCTGCTGATGGGAAACACCCGCGGCCTCGGCGACCTCGCGTCTCCGGGTCTTGGTTTGCAGCTCCTCGTGGCCGCTGCTGCGGTTGCGCTGCTGCTCGGGCTGCGGCGCCGCACCGCAGCCGACCGACACGATCCCACCCTCGCGGCGGCCGAGCTCGCCTCCGCCACCAATCGCACGCGCCGTTGGACGTTGATCGCCATAGAGGCTCCGATGGCGTACGCCGCCACCCGGGTGCTGATGTTCGTCGAGGCGCCCGGGTTCCGCGGGTTCGACGAGGAGACTCGAATGGCGGGCCTTGGGCTAGCACTCGCTTCAGTCGTCGGGGCGGTCCTGACCTGGGGCCTGATCCGACCGTGGGGCGAGCGCTTCCCGCGCTGGATGGTGGGGCTCGCGGGCCGACGGGTGCCCCCCGACCTGGCGGTGATGCCGGCCCTGGTGGTCGCCGGCTTGATCCTCGCCGCGTCCCGCGCCATCGTCGTGGGAGCCATCGACTCCAGGGCGGATGCGTGGCGCGAGCTCGCAGAGGTGCCACTGGTGTCGCTACCGCACCTGCTCTGGCCGCTGTGGGGCGTTGCTCTCGCTCGGGCCGCACTGAGCTACCAGGGCCGCCGAGCCGCCAGTGAACGGGTCGTCGGCAGTGGTTCGTCGGACGACCACGTGGTGCAGAGGCCATAGGCCAGGTGTCGGTGTCGCCGGTCAGGCGTCAGCGCCAGACCGGCTCCCCCGTCTGTGCCCTGGCGAGTCGCATCGCCGTACGAATGTTGTCCAGCAGGCTGTCGCCGACGTTCACACGTGGGAACGGCTCATCCGGAACCTCGACGCCGAGGAACCGGCACAGCGGATCCCAACCCTCCTGCACGCGATAGACCAGCAGCCGTTCAGCGGGCAGGGTACGCCGGACCCGTTCGTTGTGTTGCTCGAACACCCGCAGGCAGTGTTCCTTGTCGAACACCCGCCCGTCGAAGATCGCCGGCGCGATCGTGCCCAGGGCTGCCTGCATCCGCGCGAAGCCTGACTCCTCAGCCCACCGTCGTTGCTCGTCGGTGAGTTCCTCCATGAACGCGCCGCCGCGCTGGAACATCGCGACGTGGCTCTCCCACCAGCGTTCCGGATCGCGGTCGGTGAGCAGGATCTTCGCATCCGGATACGCGGCAGCCAACTGCTCCCAGAAGTAGATGGTCGGCCAGTCCATGGTGGCTCGAAAGCCGTCGAAGATGAGCGACCAGTCGAACGCACCGCCGGCCTCGTACGCCGCCAGCCAATGGTCGCCGTCTGTGCTTCGGCGCAGCGCCTCCATACCGTGATAGCACGGCCCGAATCCCAACCGTTCAAGCGCTGCCTTCACAGACATCGATCCGGTCCGATGCATCCCGACGCCGATGACCTGCAGTCCTTCACTCATGCGATGCCACGTCCACGCACCGATCAGTTCGATCGTGCGTGCAACGCGCCCTCCTCTCCAATGAGGTTAGTCCTTGCGGCGGACGCCAGCCGATCGATGGTCCTCCGCGAGGTCGAGCGGCCGCGTACCCGACGCCGCACTAGCCTTGCTACCTACGGTCTCAAATCGGCTTCAGATCAGTGCAGCAGAACAGGCTGAGAGCAGGTTCGCTATGGCATGTCGTATCAGTGAGCTCGTGCTCGGTTGCCGGGACCCTGAGGTGCTGGCGCGGTTCTGGTGCGAGGTCCTGGACTTCGTCGTGCTCGATCGCGAGGGCGACGGCTCGGTGGAGATCGGGCCGCGCGAAGGGTTCGGTGGTCCGCAGCCGACGATCATCCTCAGTCGCAGGGATGAGCCGGAGAAGGGGAAATCCCGGCTGCACATCGACGTCAACGCCACCGACCGCGATCAGGACGCCGAGCTCGAACGCCTTCTGAAGCTTGGTGCGCGCCCGGCCGACATCGGCCAGACAGGGGAGGAGCAGTGGCATGTCCTGACCGACCCCGAAGGCAATGAGTTCTGCCTGCTCGAGGCCCGCCTCGACCCGCTCTGATGCTCCTCGGTCACACCTCGGCAGCTAGCTTGTCCATGATGAGCAGCTCGCCTTCCACTTCGCCGTGGACTATCTCGCCAGTGGGGCGGAATCCGAGGCGGTGGTAGAACATTTCTGGGCCGTGTTCGTGGGGAACCCACCGCACGGTCAGGCGCCGAGCGCCACGCCGAAGCACCTCCCTGCAGAGGGACTTCACCGCGAACCGGCCGTAGCCTCGTCTTTGGTGGTCGGCGGCGATGTTGAGTCGCCAGATGGCGGACACCTTCGGCGGGATCTCCGCGTCGAAGGCACCCATCACGAACCCGACGAGTTGCTCGCCGTCATATACCAGGCGTGGCCAAGCCCTTTCCCCGTGGGCGTATGCCTCCGCCAACGAATACGCCACTGGCGCGACCATATCTTTCTGCTCGGGCCGGACGGTCAGTCGGCAGGCCGCGCCGACATGGCAGGACGGCCTGCACGCGCCCGCATGTGCCTGGAAGCTAGCGCTTCTCGAGAAGTGGGATTCGGTCCACGAGATCGTTCAGGTATTCGAGTGCTGGCTCGACATTGTGGAGGTCGAAGCCGATCGTGTCGGCATGCCAGCAGATGAGGTCCGAACTGAGAAGGCGCAGCGATCCCGGCGGGGGATTGGCAAGCAGCCACCGCCGGAGCGGCTCGGTGAGAACCCGGTCCGTGAACTCGGCCTCCTCGGTGCCCACCACGAACGTACGGTCGAACGTGTCGTCGCCAACGGTGTAGCGGCGGAGCCAGCGAGGAGTTCTACGGGCATCGGCGATCAGCATGGAAGGGACCTTGGTGGGAAGCGAGACGGCAAAGACGCGGATGTAGTCGATCTCCACCGGGTGCTCGCCAGGCGGCAACTTCCGCGAGGGTGCGTACTGGAAACAGGCGAACTGCCGGCCCCGATGTGTCCCTGTGATCAGATCGAGCGCCGGCCGGGCAGGCCGCCTCCGCGAGAACGGGTAGCTGTCATACCGCTTCACGAACTGGTCGTCTCGTGCGGAATAGCGCCATCCCTTTCCAGCAGCGAGTTGGGCGAGCGCCTGACCCACGGCCGGGTCACGCAGGGCGCGGTTGCGCCGGACGCTCCGGATCAGGAGCCAAGCCGGCAACGAGATGACCGCAACAAGGACGAGTACGAACGCGACAGGGGCCAGCTCTGCCATTGACCCACCTCCAACCGCTCCCGGCGTCAGCAGCTGCTACTCCCGCCACTGTCACTGCCACAGTCGCTACTCCCGCCGCCGGAGTCACCGACATAGTTGCCGCTGTAGGTGGAGGACGACCTGCCGAACCATCTCTTTCGGGAGCGAGACTTCCTGCCGAGACTGCGTACTGTCGAAATAGTGGCCGCCACCAGGAGCAGGACAAGCACCACAGATATGAAGTGGTCCACACGCCTCACTCCCGTCTGCCCTTGTCGTGGGCAGCTGGGTCGTCCAGCCACCATTGCCGGCACAGTACGTCACTGACGACGCGGTCGTAAGACTGAGCCTTCCGCCGACAACACGATGACGCAGACACGAATGAATTATGAAGCATGCGCAGATTCGTTCCGCTGCATCGGCTCGGCGGCAGTGTGCGACTGGTCAGTCCTTGTACGTTGCCAGGTTGCGGCGTATCTCGGTGTCGCTGGCTTCCCAGTCCTCGGTGCTGTCGAGACCGAGTTCGGTGAGGATGTCCAGCGCCCGCTGCCAGTGGCGCCGAGCCTGGTCATGCTCTTGGCGGGCTCGGTGGGCGTGGGCGATGCCGTCGTGGGCCCGGGCGACGTCGGTCGGCTGCTCCATCTCGTCGGCGATGTCGAGGGCCTCCCGATGGTACGCAAGGGCGTCGTCTGGCCGGCCCAGGCTCAGCCGGGTACGGCCTAGCCCCTGGAGAGCCTCGAAGATCCAGTTGCCGTTGCCGATCTGGCGGGCTCGGACGAGGACGTCTTCATAGAGACCGGCGGCGGCCTCATGCCTGCCTTGCTTGCGGTGAACGGAGCCGAGTCCGATCAGCGAGACCATCTCACCGATCCGATATCCGAGGGTGCGTGCGATGTCCAAGGCTTGGCCGAAGTCATGCGTAGCGCGTTCATGGTCGTCGTGTGCCAGGTGCGCCCAACCCAGCCCGATCAACGCATCAAGCTCACAGGGGCGGTGGCCGTTTTCGCGCGCCACGGCGAGGCCCTGGCGGAAGTACTTGGCGGCGCGTTCGTGTCGGGCGGAGTCTCGGTATACACCGCCGAGCCCGAGTAGCGCTTGCAACTCGCCGGAGGGGTACTCGATCGTGCCGGCGATGTCCAGAGCGCGGTTGAAGGAACCGGAGGCCTCGGTGAACTGCCCCCGCAGCCGCTGGATTTGGCCGAGCCCGTGCAGCGCATCCAGCTCACCGTGACGGTATCCGTTCTCGTGGGCCAGCTGCAGGACCCGCTGGTAGTGCACTTCCGCCTGTGCGTACTGGCCGGCACGGCGTTGGATGACGCCAAGACGGACCAGCGCATTGATCTCGGCGACCGGGTTGGCGGCGGTGTGGGCTGCGCTCAGCGCCTGCTGGTGGAGGGTTTCGGCGTCGCTGGTGCGGCTTCGGCTCATCAAATGCAGGTCGAGTGTGGCAGAGACCCGGGTCGGATAGTCCAGCCAGCCGTGTTCGGCCGAGTAGCTCGCCGCGGCCAGCAGGTTGGGGAGTTCGACGTCGAGCCAGGCCGTCGCAAGGTCCGCGGTGCGTACGTCCGACACCGGGCGCCAGCTCTCCGGCGGCTGCGGACGGCGTTCACGCTCGAAGGGGTAGCTGGCGTCCATCGCCACCGCCGCCGTGTACGCGTAGTGGGTGAACAACCGGTCGAGCGCGGAGCGGCGATCGGTCTCCGGCTCATCCCTGGTCGCGACAAGCACGGCGTGTTGGCGGGCCAGGTCGTGGAACTGGTACCGGTCCGGGGTGGGCTCCTGCAACAGGTGCGCGTCGAGCAGCTGACCGAGCAGCCGCCGGGTGCCGGGCAGGTCGCCGTCGAGCAGCGCGGTTGCCGCGTAGAGGTCCAGGTCCGGACCGGGGTGGAGGCCGACGAGCCGGTATGCGCGCTGCTGGGTCGTGGTCAGCTGCCGGTAGGACAGATCGAGGGCCGCCGCGACACTGCGTTCTCCAGCCTCCAGCTCGAGCAGACGCTGTTGGCGGTCGTACAACCGGTCGATGAGGTGCCGCCCTGTCCAGGTGCGGTTCGCGCGCAGCCGGGCGGCGGCGATCCGCAGGGCCAACGGCAGTCTGCCGCAGAGCGCGACGATCTCCATCAGCGTTTCCGGCGCCTCGCCGGAGGTGCGATCGGCGCCGGCAGTCGTGGTGAACAGGTGGACGGCATCGGCGGGCGGCAGTACGTCCAGCGAGACCTCGCGCGTCTGGTCGAGGGCGACCAGCCGGCGCCGGCTGGTGACCAGCACCAGGCAGCCAGGACTACCTGGCAACAGCGGAGTCACCTGCGCTTCGGTCGCAGCGTTGTCCAGCAGGATGAGCATCCGCTTGTCGGCCAGGCGGCTCCGATAGAGTGCGGCGCGATCGTCCAGCTGCGATGGGATCTGTTCACCGGGCACCCCGAGCGAACGCAGCATCCGGTCCAAGGCGTCAGTTGCATCCACGGGTGCGACGCCTTCGGTGAAGCCATGCAGGTCGAGGAACAGCTGCCCGTCCGGATACCGGCCGGCCACCTGTCGCGCGGCGTGGACGGCGAGCGCGGTCTTGCCCACTCCGGCCATGCCGTCGATTGCGGTGATGACTACCGCGGAGCTGTCGTCGATGTTGTCGAACTGGGCGAGTTCGGCGGTGCGTCCGGTGAACGCGGGTGGAGATGCAGGCAGTTGCTGCGGCAGGGTCAGCGGAGTCGTCGGCTCCTGCTCCTCGGCCGGCGCGGATCCTGCAGTCACCGGGTGATCAATGAGGAGATCGGCGTACACCTGCCGGAGCTCTGGGCTGGGATCGACGCCGAGTTCATCGGCGACGCGCCGCCGGATCTGCTCGTAGCGCTCCAGCGCGTCGGCGCGCCGACCGCAGCGGTCCAGCGTGATCAGCAGCCGCACCCACAGGGATTCCCGCAGCGGATAACGCACGGCCCACTCGTTCAGGTCGCCGACGAGTTCGCTGTGCCGGCCGGCGGCCAGGTCAAGGTCGATCCGTCGCTCCAGCGCGATGAGACGCCGCTCGATCAGCCGCGGGGCTTCGATCTGCTCGAGCCAGGGAGACGCGATCCCTTCGAACGGCTCGCCGCGCCACAGACCAAGGGCGTCGTCGAGGAGCCGGCGTTCAGCGTCGGGCGTGGCTTGGCCGGCAGCGTCGTCGAGGATCTGCTCGAACGACAGTGCGTCCACGTCCTCAGCCCCGACGTCCAGTGCAAGCCCGCCTGTCTGGGTGACCACTCTGTCCCCGAGTTCGGCGCGCAACCGCACCGCATACGTCTGCAGACTGCGCCGTGGATTGCTGGGCGGGTCGTCAGCCCATACCGCCGCAGTCAACCGCTCCATCGACACGGTCCGGCCCGCCGTCACCGCCAGTACGGCCAGCAGCGTGCGCAGTCGGCGCGTGGTCAGCCGTACCACGCGGCCATCCACGGAGACCTCCAGTTGGCCGAGTACGCCAACCGTCAAACCGGCCAAGACATCTCCACTCTCAGGACCTCCAGACGCAACAAACCTCGGTTGCCCGCCTCCGGTCAGGTGTCTGAAGTCGTGTGCTGTTGATCCTAGGGTGCCATTCGGGCCGCCAGCGCTGTCGTCACCCGGTGGATCTGTGCCGTCGGGTCTGGTTCGCCTGGTGAGTACTGGTGCAGGATGAGGTTGAAGGCGCCCATGAGGGCGACGGCGAACGCTTTGGTGTCCACGTCTGCCGCAATTCGCCCAAGGGCCTTCTCGGCGTCGAGATAGTGGCCGTACGCCTTTTGGATCTCGTCGAGGCCCGGCGCCCCGGCCTTGAACGCCTCACGAACCCGCGCAACCAGAGCTGGCCTCGACGCCATCAGTCCCGCGTATGCCGGCAGATTGGATGCAGGAAGGGCCAACGCCGCCGCCGCCAGATTGTCGGCGACGGTGCCGGTGCCCGCACGCGAGGGCAGCTCTTCGGCGCCTGTCGCCGCGAGCCGCGCCCTTTCGATGGCGAACTCGGCCAGGAAGTCGTCGAGAGTGCCGAAGTGGTTGTGCAGCAGACCGGACGCGCACCCAGCTTCCCGGCAGATGGCCCGGCCGGTGAGCCCGCCAGGTCCCTCCCTGACGAGAACGCGGTGAGCTGCACCGAAGAGCTGTTGCCGCAGATCGGTGATCGCGACTCCACGAGGCGACATGGGGATCCAATCTAGACGCGCACCCCCCGCGGGCGACCTCGCGTTAGAAGCTCGAGCTGCCGGTATGAGCACGTGCTCATACTAGGGTACGCCGTGCCTACGGCCTGTCCGCGACGAAACCCATCCGCAGCGAAAGTGAATCCGCCGTCTGATGCCATGGCAGAGCCGCAGGAGTGCCAAATGCGGCCCCGGCACGCAGTCCGTCACACCCGAACGCCATCCGAGCAGAGGACGATCCCGTGATCACATTCTGGCGGCGCCACTCGACCGACACCGCCGAAGGCAGCGACGGCGCGCGTGAGACGAAGAGTGACGCCGACGTCGCAAGCACAGTTTCGGTGCATCCCACATCGCAAGGACTTGTTCGGTACCGCCGATGGCCCAACGGCCGAATGAGCATCGAGGTGCTCGACGAGCCAGCCACGCTCCTGGCCCGGGTATCCACTCGGTGAAACCGATCGCAGCTCCGAGTCCCGCCGCAATCGTGGTACAGGCGAAGCACCACTAGTCGTGCGCCGGCGCGGACGGCGAAGTGTCCCCTTCCACTATCCGTGCCGGCGCGCCCTTGCCCGTCGTCACCCGCAGGCGCGGCGACGTACGCGCACGGGGTGCCAACCAAGCCTGGCTAGAGTGCAGTCTCGTGATCACGGTTGTCGACTATGACCCTGCATGGCCGCGGCGGTTCGAGGCGCTGCGGCTGGAGTACGCGAAAGCGATGGCAGAGGCTGGCGTACCCGTGGTCGCAATCGAGCACGTCGGGAGTACCTCGGTGCCTGGCCTGGCCGCGAAGCCGGTCATCGACTGCGACATCATTGTCTCCGAGGCTGATGTCGCTGCCGCCTCGGATGTCCTGGTGTCCTTGGGCTTCAGACCGCTGGGCGAACTCGGCATCCCGCGACGGTGGGCTTTCAAGGAACCCGACCGCTTTCCCGGCACCAATACTTACGTGGTGATTGAAGGATCGTTGTCGCTGCGCAACCACCTCGTCGTCCGGGACACACTCCGCGCCGACGCCGACCTGCGGAACGAGTACGCCGAGGTCAAGAGACAGGTCGGTGCCTCGGCGGCGAACATCGACGACTACGGCCGTGGCAAGAACGCGATGGTCCAGAAGATCCTCGCCGTAGGCGGGTTGAGCTACACCGAACGCGCCTCGATCGACAGCAACCAGGTGCCATCGCACGAGGACGTTCCTCGGTAGGTCCAGCGGGAGACCCTCGGCAAAAGGAGGTACGCGGACTTGTGGATCATGCGTCCCGTTCATGATTTCATTGACGCGCCTTCCACACTTCGCAGCTGCTCCTCCACTCGGATACAGCACGGATAGAGGCACGGTCTACACACTCGGTCCGGCGATGGCTGGCAACGGCGCAATGACGACCTGCTCGTCGTCATCCAGGGATTGGCCTTGACTACGGGGGTGCACCGCATGAGTTCGCAGCGACGTTGCGTCCGAGCATTGGGGTTCGCAACACTGGCGGCAGGTTTGGCGTTGGCCATGGGTCCGGCCGCCTTGGCCGGTTCGGAGGTGGCAGCCGGGGCCAGCGGTAGCCCGCCGGGCACCGGCGTGGCCGCCGTCCGTCCCGGTGCTCCGATGTCCGGCGGTCAGGTTTCAGTCACGCTGGTCACCGGTGACCGCGTGGTGGTGCCGTCGGCGAAGGCGACGACCGCCCGCATCGTCCCGGGTCCGGGTCGCGGGGACATCCGCTTCGTCCACCACCGCGTCGACGGGGACCTGTCGGTCATCCCGTCCGACGCGCTCCCGCTGGTCCGGTCGGGCACCCTCGACCGCCGACTGTTCAACGTCACTGGGCTGATCGAGGCGAAGTACGACGACGCCCACCGATCGGACGTCCCCCTCATCGTCAGCTACGACGGCGAGTCGGCGCAGGCGCGCGGGCAGGACCGGTTGGCCGCCGCGGGCGCGCGGGAGAAGCGTGACCTGCCGGCCGTCGACGCCACCGCCGTCACAGTTCCGAAGAGATCGGCCGATGGCTTCTGGACGTCGGTCACCGCGGGGGGACCCGACGAGCGGACGGCACGTACGTTGTCCAGCGAGATCGACAAGGTCTGGCTCGACGGCATCCGCAGGCCGACGCTCGACGAGAGCGTCCCCCAGATCGGCGCACCCGAGGCGTGGCAGGCGGGCTACACCGGCGAGGGCGTCACGGTGGCCGTCCTCGACACCGGAATCGACGCCACCCATCCCGACCTGGCCGGCCAGGTCACCGAGGCCAGGGACTTCTCCGGTGAAGGTCCGGGTGACGGGTTCGGGCACGGCACCCACGTCGCGTCTACGATCGCCGGCACTGCTCAGGCCTCGGACGGCACCTACAAGGGCGTCGCACCGGACGCCACGCTGCTCGACGGCAAGGTCTGCGACAGCGGCGGTGGCTGCTCGGAGTCGGCCATCCTCGCCGGCATGGAGTGGGCTGCCGTCGAGAAGCAGGCGAACGTCGTCAACCTGAGTCTCGGCGGCGCGGACACCCCCGAGGTCGATCCGCTCGAGGAGGCGGTCAACACCCTGACCGAGGAGACGGGGACGCTGTTCGTCATCGCGGCCGGAAACTACGGACCGGACGCAGGATCGATCGATTCCCCGGGCAGCGCCGACGCCGCGCTCACCGTCGGCGCGGTCGACAAGCAGGACCAGATCGCGGACTTCTCCGGCCGCGGCCCGCGGGTCGGCGACGGCGCCATCAAGCCTGACATCACCGCACCGGGTGTCAACATCGTCGCCGCGCGTGCCCAGGACACCGAGCTGGGCGAACCGGTCGGGGAGCACTACGTCACGCTCAGTGGTACGTCGATGGCGACGCCGCACGTCGCCGGCGCAGCGGCGCTGCTCGCCCAGCAACACCCCGATTGGAAAGCGCAGCAGCTCAAGCCGACGCTGACGGTCTCGGCGACTGCGAACCCGGACCTGGGTGCCTTCGACCAGGGGTCCGGACGAGTCGACGTCGCGAAGGCAATCACGCAGACGGTCGTCAGCGAGCCGGGCAGCGTCTCCTTCGGCCTCGCCCGCTGGCCCCATGCCGACGACGAGCCGGTGACGAAGAAGGTCACCTACCGCAACAGCGGGCCGGACGACGTCACCCTCGATCTCACCGCGGCGATGACCGGGCCGGACGGCGAGCCCGCGCCGGCGTCCGCCGTCGACCTCAGCGTCGATCAGGTCACCGTTACGGCCGGCGGCAGTGCCGACGTCGAGGTCACCTCGAACACCGCACACGACGGGCCGGACGGCCTCTACGGCGGAGTGCTCGCCGCCACCGCGGGAACGCAGACCGTCTCGACACCGCTCGGGGTCCAGAAGGAGGTCGAGAGCTACGACCTGACGATCAGGTACCTCGACCGGCAGGGCAAGCCGCCGGTCGAAGGACACGGCTTCGTCTTCGGACTCGACGAGTACGTCTGGGAGGACGTCGTCGCGAACGCCAATGGCACCACCAAGGTGCGGCTCCCCCGCGGGAGATACCTCGTGCAGGTGTACGTGTCCGACGCCGACGGCTCGGAGTTGACCACGCTTGCGCAGCCGCTGCTCACGCTCGACAAGGCCGTCACGGTGCGGGCCGACGCCCGCAAGGCCAAGCCGGTGACCACGACGGTCCAGCGGACGTCGGTACGCCCGGTCCTGATCGACCTCGGCTATGAGCGGACCGCGACGAACTCACTGAACGCGGGGCTCTGGGCGGAGAGCTTCTCCGGCCTGTACGCCGGACACCTCGGGCCGCAGGTCGCCCGGTCGAAGATGGTCGCATACCTGACCAGCCAGTGGGCAGACCCGGGCGTCGAGGAGGACTTCGCCGACAGCCCGTACTTCTACGGCGTCGCCGACACCGAGCGCGGCCACTTCTTCACCGGGTTCGAGCGGACGGTGCGAGACCGCGAGCTGGCCAAGGTGACCTCGCGGGTAGCGCAGCAGGTGGCCGACCGCAGCGCGGCGCGCTCTGTCACGGGGTTCGTGGACGGCGTCTCCTGGGCGTCGAGTGTCGTTCTGACGTACGGGCTGCCGGCGAAGGTGACCAGCTTCCTCGAACCCGAGTCGGTGCAGTGGAATGCCAACGTCAGCGAGTACGTGCTCGACGGCGAGGGCTTCCCGAGCGACCAGACCTTCCTGGCGTCCCAGTCCCGAAGGTACAAGCCCGGCGAGTCCGTGAAGGAGCAGTGGAACTCGGCGGTCTTCGGGCCGGCGTTCCCTGAAACGGAGTTCGCCTGGGCGGATCGGCTGGGCAACGAGATGTACGTCGGGATACCGATGTACTCAGACGCCGCCGGTCACGTCGGCGACTCGCTCACCGACACCGCACGGACGACGTTGTACCGCGACGGCAAGAAGGTTGCCGAGTCCGACTACGCCGGTGTCCTCGACGACCTGGTCACGGTTCCGGGTGCGAAGGCATCCTTCCGGCTCCAGGTGACCGCGACCCGGCCGTCGTACTCCGGACTCGCCACAACGCTCGACACCAGGTGGACCTTCACCTCGGGCCGGGTGGCCGGCGACGTGCCGCAGGCGCTGCCGCTCCTGGCGGTGCGGTTCAGCCCGACGCTCGACCAGCGCAACCGCAACCACGAGGGGACGCAGGCGATGGTGCCGGTGGCGGTCATACCGCAGGCGGGTTCCAAGGCCGGGGTTACCAAGCATCTCGACGTCGAGGTGTCTGTCGACGACGGGAAGACCTGGAAGCCCGCCAGGACCATCCCCGCCGGTGACAACCGATGGGTAGCAGAGGTGAAGACCCCCGCGTCTGGCGCCGAGCACGTCTCGCTGCGGGCGACGGCGACGGACTCGAAGGGCAACTCGGTGCGCCACACGGTCGTGCGGGCGTACGCGATCGGGTCGTAGCCACCACAAAGGCCGAGGAGTGTTGGAGCGCGGCCAGTCGCGCTCCAGCACTCCTCGAGCTGGCGGCCCTACAGCTCCTCGAGCTGACTAGCGCGGCGGAACGGACTCACTCCAGAGCTGGCCCTTGCTGCACGCCGTAGTGATGTCGCCGCGGTTGACGGGGTAGTCCTTGGCCGGTCGGTAGACGACGGTGTGGAGTTCGGTGATCCGTCCCATACAGTCGTCGGCGGCCTGTTTGGACTCCCCCTGCCCGCCC
This sequence comes from uncultured Actinomycetota bacterium, assembly GCA_963720325.1. Taxonomy (GTDB): domain Bacteria; phylum Actinomycetota; class Actinomycetes; order Propionibacteriales; family Actinopolymorphaceae; genus Thermasporomyces. Next base: position 239,131 of record CAVRFE010000003.1, read on the forward strand.
ACCCAGACGTCGATCCAGGTCGTCGCGCCCTCGGGCGCTTCGTCCAGTTGGTAGCACGGACCGTCTTCGGCCTCGTCTCCGCACTGGTCCTCGACGATCACGTACTTGCGAAGGAACGGAAGGTAGAACCTGGAGCCGACGGGCCACTGGGGCCCGGCGGTGCGGTGCCAGCCGACTGCGAGCGTGATCGGGTCGTCGTAGCTGCCGGTGCCGGCGGCGACGTCGTGCCGGGTGCCGGGGTACGCGATATCAGCCGATCCAGGCGGCGTGTTGTCGTAGTAGGAGTAGCCCGTGACGTACGCGGCCGTGATGACCTTCTCATTCGGCGCCGGCTCATTCGGCGCCGGCTCACGCGTGGCCGGCTTCGACGTGTTGCGGCGGGTCGGCGTCGTTCGCGGTGTCGGTGACGGCTTCCAGGTCGACTTCGCGAGCGGCGGCTCAGTTGGTCGTACGGCTGCCGAAGGGGCGACAGACGGACCGCCGGCGATTACGTCGTCGGAGACGCGGCGAAAGCGATCGGTACGGTTCGCCGCCTGCGCCCGCGCCGCCTCGGTCAGTCGCGACTCCGCCGCCTGTGACACGCGTGAGTGCGCCTGGATCGGACGGGGTCCGTCGGCTGCCAGGAACCCGCAGGCACACGTGGTGACGAGGACGGCGATTGCGATTCGCCGAGGACGTACCTCGGTCGAGCGGTGTCGAGCCTGCATCCTGCTCCGTCGGCCTGAGATGGGTCGTAGACCCGGATCACCAAGTCAAGCCATGCGACCCGCGCTGGGTCAAGTCGCGTCAGTGGCGCGACCTGTTTGCAGCCCGAGTCCGTGCCCGGTGACGGCCACCACGTGCTCGTCCTTTCGACGGCTTCGGTGGGAGGATCAAATTTCGTAACCCTTCGTACACGACGACCCGACGACCCGACGAGACAGCCGCCGCGATCGTCCAGCCAGCGGCCGGCGATCGGCGGTCGTCGGCGAGACCAGAGCGAGTAGGTGATCCGGTCCGGTGGAAGCCAGCACGGAGAAGGCGGCAGGAAGCGCCAAGATCACGGCGGTCAAGGCCATGCAGGTCAAGGACCAGGGCACGCTCATCAAGGTCGAGACCGACATCGGCCTCTGCGGTTACGGCGAGGCGTGGGGGAGCGGGCCGTTCGCGCGGGCAGCCATCGCGCAACTCGAAGGCGGGCGGCTGCCACACCTTGGACTGATCGGCAAGGATCCGCTCGCGATCCAGGTCCACTTCCACAACATGTTCCATGCGTACCCGCAGCGTGGACGCCAGGTGCGCGTGTTCAGCGGGATCGACATCGCGTTGTGGGATCTGGCCGGAAAGCTGCTCGGGCAGCCGGTGGCGAAGCTGCTCGGCGGCACGTTCCGTGACGAGATCGAGCTCTACTCGCACTGCCCTGGGGGCGACTATCTCGATCCCGTCCAGTGGCAGGACAGGGCGCAGCAGTTGCGCGAGGACCCGAACGGCTTCACGGCGTTCAAGGTCGACATCCACCACCCGCTCGGCATACCGATGCAGCAGTACACGCCGACGCTCCGCCCGAGCGAGATCCGGAAAGTCGAACGCGCCTACGCCCTTGCCCGCGACGCGTTCGGACCGGACATCGACATCATCGTGCACTGTCATGCCGAACTCGACGTGCCAAGCGCGATCCAGGTCGCGGCCGCTGTTGAGCCGATCGCCCCGCTGTTTTTCGAGGACCCGCTCGCACCGGCATACTCCGACGCCTGGCTGGCGCTGCGGAGGTCGACAAGACTGCCGATCCTGACGGGGGAGAACATCGAGCTACCCGAACACGCGATGCCGTTCCTACAGAACCAGGCAGTCGACTACCTGCAGCCAGACCTGATCAACTCCGGCGGCATTACTGGAACGAAGATGATCGCCGACCTCGCCGCGTTGTACCGAATTCCGGTGTGTCTGCACAACGTGAGCGGCCTGGTCCTGGCCATGGCGTCCCAACAGTGGTCGGCCGCCGTCTTCAACTGCCCGATGATGGAGTGCAAACGCGGAAAGTCCCAGGCGGCGATGGCGGCGAGCAACCCACCGGTCATCAAGAGCGGCCGGATGCAGGTATCGACACTGCCAGGTCTCGGTCTGGACCTCGACCAGGACTACCTCGAAGCGATGCGAGTCGACGGCGAACCGTGGTGGGGGTCAGAGCAGGCCACCGTTGGCTGATGCTGGCGCCCAGATGGCCCCGCCTGGGTAGCGGGCGGTGTAGCCGAGGGCGAGGGTGGCGGCGAGTGCGTCGGCGAGGGTGCCGCAACGCGCGACTCCGTTCTCGTTGGTGATCGCCGTGCAGCGGACGGTCGATCCAACGCTGAACTCCACAAGCCGCCCGGGTGTGGGCCCTCCGGCGGTGTCGGTCAGGGTTGCGCTGAAGGCCGGTGAGTGGAGCAGGACCGGAGTTGCGGTCATCGCTGTGCTGTACGGCGTTCGAGGGCTCATGAACAGCGACGCCGACACGGTGATGGGCGCCGATCCGTCCGCACTCCACACCTGCTCGATCGCGGAGTCGTTGCCACCCTCGGGTCCTTCGCAACTCGACGCCGGCGTACTGATGTCGAGCGTCGGGTCAGGCTGGTATTCCCCGATCGGAGCGTAGATGGCCTGCGGCCAGCAGACGTACGTCGTCGTGGCAGGCGTTGTCGGAGCGGGTGTCACCCAGGCGGGACCGCTGATGGTGGTGCCGATCGCGAGCGTCGGGGTGTCGGGATTGGCGTCGTTGTCGACGACGGCGAGGCTGTCGTCGGTGTCGGCCAGCGTCGCCTCGTTGATGACTACTGGCGCGAACGGCCGAAACTCCGCGTTCGCCGGCTGGGCCTGCAAGGCGGGCCCGTCGTCCTCGCCGAGCGCCACGTCCCACAGGTACTGGACACTGAATGTGTGGTCGGCCGCGTCGGCGGAGGGATCGAGCCGGACAGTGACCTCGACCGTGGAGTCGGCCTGGGTGGTGCCGTGGACGATGACGTCCTGGGTGAGGGTGCCGGAGGGGAATCCGAACCACGTCGTGCGGAAACCGGTGCTGCCGAGCGGCGTGACGTCGGGGGAGTAGTCGTCGAGTGAGACTTCGTTCGGATGTGTGAGCAGCTGCCCCTGCACGTAGTCGGTGGTCGTGCCGTCCGGGGCCTCGTCGCGGATGATCAGATAGCTGGTGCCCGGGATGCCGTCACCGAACAGCACGTTGCGGGCGGCACCGGCGGCGTTGCCGGGTCCGGTGAGCACCGTGAACGCGCCAGCGCCGAGGCCCGCGTTCTGCTCGACGTACACCTGGAAGATCTCATTGCCTACCCCGCCGGGCGGCAGCGCGGCGGGGGTCACCGCACCGGTGGCTGTGCCGGTGTCGGAAGGGGCCGACCTCGCCAGGTGTCTGCGCAGGTCAGCGGCCCGTTCGACGACCGCGGCCTTGAGCTCGGCTGGAGTGCGTGGGCCGATGCCGCCCTTGTCGTCGGCATGCGCGGCCGGGCTGAGCGGGCCGGCCACCGCGGCGGCAACCGCGAGCGCGGCCACAGGAGCAAGGAGTCGGTAGTGCTTGCGCATGGTTACCCCATTCACAGCTGTACGGCGTCGGCGTAGACCAGCCGGCTGCCACCCATGGACGGTTTCTCGTGTTCTTGGATCACCAGCCGGAACGGCTTGGTCCCGCGAGGGGCCGGCAGCGTGACAGTGCCGGACCAGGAGCCGACCGGACTGCTCGCGGCGAGTGGCGTCTGCGAGACCGTCGTCCAGGCCAGGTCACCTGTCAAGGCTGGGTTGGCGGTCTGTACGAGCACGACGACGCTGGCCGCGTCGGCATACCCGCTCACCGGCGTGTAGGTCTGCCCGGTCACCGTGACGGTCAGCTTCGTCGGGTCGGTGGCGCTGAACACCACGCTGAGCGCCCGATCGGGTGCCAGTTGCGCGAACTGTGCCAGCACCACGGTGGACAACTCGACCCTGGTGATCGAGATCGGTTGGTAGCGCGCCAACGCCAACCGCAGGAACGGGCTGTACGTCAAGTCCGACTTGACAGTGATGTCCGCGTACCACAACTGGCGGTCGGCGTCGAAGCCCACGTCGTACGGCGCCACCGCCACCTTCTCGGTCAGCGAAGCATCCTTGTCAGACTCGGCCAGGGCAAGGCCCGACTTTGGATGGACGGCGGTTGGGAAGTCGGCGAGCAACGGCGGGTTGGTGGGGGCTGCCGAGGCGAATGCCGGGTCCTGGCCCCATACCGAGACGTACCGGTCGAGCTTGGCGAGCAGCTTGGTCCTCTCGGTGCCGGGCGGTGGCACTGGTTCGCCGAGCAGGACGACGCCGAGCCGTTCACCATCGCCGGAGGACCACCAGGGTCGGTGTAGATAGACCCGCAGGCCATTGCCGAGCCGCGTGCTGGCGACCGACGTTGGCGTCGTTTCCTTCTCCCAGCCGAACGTGGGGACAAGGTACGCGACATCCGGCGCGGCCGGCCGGGCCGAGCTCGGCACGTTGACAACGGCCGCTGGCTCGGCCTCGGTGCTGAGTCGGGTCACTGGCGGGGCGACGAACGCGACCTCCAGATCGGCCGGCAGGTTGTCGACCAGAGCGACCATCGTCCCGTCGGCGTAGTCGACGCTGTAGTGCGTGCCGCGGACGTACGTCACCCGACCGGACGTCCCGTTGCCGTTCGACGCAACCGTGTCGGTGCCTGGCACGATGCCCACGGTCGAGATCGCGGTCGGGTTGTCCGGGTCGATGCTGAGGGTCTTGGCCACGCGTTCGACGAAGTACTCGGCGAACCTCGTGGTGGCCACCGCGTTGTAGGACACCTTGTGGTACTTGGTGTCGTGGAACTCGTGTGCCTCGTTGATCGCGATGACATCCGAGGCGCCTTCGGCGGAGTCGACCTGCACCTCGAACGCCTGCGCCGTCGCGTCCACCGACTGCGGTGCCGGCTGGTCAACCAGGTCGATCGGATCGGTCCACGCTGCCTGCAGACCGAGTCGACTCGTACTCCGCCGGTCGAGCGTGACCTTGTCCACGATGCGCGCGAACGTCTCGCCGACCTTGCGCACGGCAACAGGTTTGTTGAAGGTCGGAGCGGTGAGCGGCTGGCGGATCGCGTGCACCAGCGTCAGCGTGCGATATGGCGTCAGCTGCCAGAGCCGACCCTCGGTAGCCCACGTCCGCAGCAGGTCCAGCGTCACGCCGGAAGGCAAGGTCCCGCCGTCTTCGACGTACTCCACCAGCCACGCCCACAGGCCGAGCAGGTCCCGACCGCCAGCGTTGATCCGGCTGCTGTAGCGCACGTCCTGGACCCGCCCGGGTGGCAGTTCGACGGTGAGCACGCGTCCGAACGAGTGGAAGCTCGGCGCTCCTGTCCCGTTCACGAGTCGGATGCGGAACGGTCGCGCATCCGGCCACTCCTTGCCCAACGCATGGTCGAAGTCGACCGTCACCACCTCGTCGTCGTCCGTTCCGGGCAGACCGCGAAAAGCCGCGCCACGGCTCAAGACGTCCGGGAAGTAGGGCAGCTTCAGCTGGTCGACGTCGAAGTACGGCACTCCGTGGCCACCCTCGTCCGGCGTGCCGCCGGTGGCGAACGAGCCAGGGTCCTTCGCGGCGATCAGGTCGTACGCGGACTTGTCCATGCCGCCGGGATTGGGCCAGCTCTTGGGCACGTCGAACAGACCGTGCTGCTCGGCGGTGAGCTGACTGGTGCGCTGGGGCGCGAGATGCCGCTCGGTGTCGCCGGTCGCGGGTGCTTCGTAGTTGCCGCGGATCACCAGGCGTTCGGCTGACTCGCCTTCCGTACGGGGCTTACGCAGCAGCACGAACGGTGCCGCGACCGGTTCGAAGCGGTGGTAGGTGATCGGCGAGCTGGCCGCGCTGAAGTCGTCGGCCGGCAGGTCACCGAGGCCGAGGCCGTTCCCGGCGAGATCGGCGGTGCGGGCCCGCAACCGGTAGGTCCGCCCGTAACGCAGCTTGGGCAGGGTGCCAGGTGCGGCGGCGAACATCGCCTTGAGGTCGAACAGTTCACCGGGTTCGCTGTCGCCGCCGGTCGGCTGCCCGTCGTTGCCGATCCCCGAACCGGGCCGGCTCGCGGCCAGGCTGTAGCCGACCCACCGGGCGAGCGACTCGTGCAGGTAGAGGGTGTCGTCGTCGAGTTGCTTGGTGTGCGCGGGAACGATGGCGCCCTCGTCGTCGGCGGTGACCGTCACTCCGCCGATGACGTAAGTCCCCTTACGCAGGCACACGCTGTGCCAGGCGTTCGTGACGTCATCCCAGACGTCGAGGCGGAAGCCGCGGGTGATGTCCTCGGCTGAGATGTCGAGGTCGTCGGCGGCCAGCGAATGCTCGCGGGCCTGCGTGCGTATCTTCGCGTCCAGCGTGGTGGCCTTGGTGAGCGCGGCGTAGAGCATCGGCGCGCGGGTCTTCTGGTTGAGCGACAGTCCGGTGCCCGAGATGGCCGGCGGCGGCTGCTGGTCTGCGCTCGAGTCACCCTCGACGATCGTCTTCGCCAGACCGCTGATCTTGGGGGCGCCCGCGTCCGGGTCGATTTCCACGACTGAGAAGTCGGGCTGGTCGAGCCGATAGAGCCCGCCACCGATCAGGGCCGAGTCGGCCTGTGGCACGAATGTGGTGGCCGTCAGCTCGCACCGGGTCGTGGGATACACCGGCGTGGTTGCGACGTCAGGCTGCCAGTCGGCTGTGAGCTGGACCGTCGTGGGGCTTGCCGGCAGTGGATCCGGCAGCGGCACGGTGATGTCGCGGACCAGACCGAGCAGCCGCAGCAAGGCCGGATACTCGCCGAGCGCGCCGAGCGCGGTGTGGAAGTCGAGACCGTCAAGCTCGTCCTGCGCCGCGCCGATCTTCGGCGGCGGAGGCGGTGGCGGCTCCTCGGCGTTGTTGTCGGCCCAGCTGCGGTTCTGGAACTGCTCGGCCAGCAGGAAGTTGATCTCTGTCGCCGAGAAGTCCCCCAGCTCACCTCCGGTGAAGTAGCCCTTCGTCGCGAGCTCGGTCCGGATCGCGTCGATGGCGTCCTGCTTGCGCTGGCGGTTCATGTGCACGTCGGCGAGGCGGATCGGCGGCGGCCCGCCGTTTTGTGGAGCAGCCCCCGCACCGCCGCCGCGGCCGTAGTCGCGATGCGTGGGCTGATCAACGGCGTTCCTGGCGCCAATCAGGGCGTACTGCTGGCGAACGAAGTCGCGGACGTCCTTGGCGGGCCAGGAGCGGATCTTCACCTTGTCGGCGAGTACCGCCACCGCATCGGCGTGGCTGGTGACCGGAGTCGTCGTGGGGAACAGGTTCGTCCACAAGTCCGAACGTGGGGCCGGTCCGGCTGACGTGGCGCTGACCGCCGACGCGCCGCCGATCGACACCTGGAACGCGATCTCCTTCGCCGGCCAGTCGTGCCAGTCCTGGAAGGGCTCCAGAGTGCCCGGATCGCCTGCTTCGACTGTCAGTCGTGGTGAGACGAACACCGACAGGTGGAGAAGTCCGTCGTGGACGCCGTTCGGCAGGGCCGTCCACACGATCGTCTGGTTTGCCATCGGGTCCCCCTTGGTCCGGCCCGGCTATACCGCGAACGCGTCGCAGTAGGTGTTCCAGTCCTGCTGGCTGATCAACTCGCCGAACTCCGGCGCCGCGGCCGCCAGCGCTTTCCCGTTCTGTGTCGAGGTGAGCGCTGTCGCCGTGCCTCCACCACCCACGAACGTCTTCTTCACATGGAGAGTCACCGTGGCGCTGAAGACGAGGAGGTCGATCGACACCTCGAGGGATGCCTCGCCCTCGACCACGCTGTCGTCGCCGACGCTCTTGTAGGAAAGGCCGAGATAGAACTCCGCGCTGATGGTGATGAGGCCGATGACGCTCACTCGGCCGGTGGCGCGCAGGTAGCCGGTGAGTGTGACGGCCTCGGTCTCTTCGCCCTCGTCGTCTTCGGTGAGCTCGAGTTTGAAGTAGATGCCCGCCATCACGGTGAGGCTGCCGCTCGCGACCACGATGTCGAGGGCGAGGTTACCGCCGAACTCGACCGCCGCCTCCAGCTCGTGCAGTCCGTCGGTGCCGAGCTCCAGTGCGAAGAAGCCGCCGCCCGCAAAGACGTACACGCTGACCAGGAACGGGTTTTCCCTGCTACAGAAGGCGAATCGTGCCGTCACTGCCGATCCGTCGAACGGCAGTCTGAGCCCGGCCGAGAAACTGAGGTGCTGCAAGGAGAAGACGCCGATCGCGATGTCGGGGATCGGCAGCGTGTAGCCGACCTCGACCCCGGTCGGCCGGACGTCGATGCTCGGACCCTTGCCCGACGTCGCCAGGAACTGCTGCAGGGTGTTGATGAACGACAGCGGCCCACGAAACTCGACCCGGGAGAGTTGTGGATCCAGGCTCGGCTTCGCCCCGTCACGCGACTCGAAGGTGAACCGGTCAAACACCATCGCGATGAAGTCCAGGTGGCCGTCCTCGGGCACCAGCAGGTCGAGGGTGAAGTTGCGCAGCTCCCCATGAATCGTGGAGCTGGACGTTCCCGTCGCCAGCTCAGTCCGGAACTCCCCGTGCAAGGTGAGCGTCGCCGGCTCGTCGGTGTCCAGGTGCTTCGGGACGAAGAATCCCACGTTGGTGTTCTTGATCTTCGGTGCCCAGTCCAGCGTGGTGACGACGGCCAGCGGCGGCTTGGACGTGTCGCCGTCCGGGTACTCCGTCGTCGTCACGATCGTCGGCCCGGAGTTGCCGTCGGCGAGCGTCAGCTCGTTGTCGATGACCTGTGCCAGGGTGAGGTCGCCGAGCAGGCCGGCCCCGGTCACCTCCGGGAAATAGTCCTCCGGATCGAACTCGCCCTGCTGGAGCTTGGCGAGCCCGTTCGGGCTGCCGCTCAACGGGCCGTACGTCTTCGACAGCGCACCGATGCTGAGGTTCGGCGTGGCGACGCCGCCGACTTTGTCCGAGGCGGAGTCGAACGCCGCGCTCACCGGGTTGTTCGGCGGGTTCGGGTCGTTCGGGTCGCCGTTGCGGAGATAGTCGAGGAGTTCGCCGATGCTGCCGACGTCCTGCTGGAGCCGAGCGAACAACGCGGCCGGGTTGGCGTCAGCCGCCTGCGCCGGCGGAGTGTCGACATGGACGGGGTCGTAGCCGATCGTCGACGTCGCACCCGCCGCAGCCACGGCTTCGACGGCAGGAAGCCGCACGTCGGCGCCCAACATAGTGGGGAAGAAGTTCGGCCGGTCCTGATCCTTCAGGTCGCCCGCGACGGCCTGGCCGGCGTCGTCGGCGCCGAGGTACAGGCGCGCGGTCGGGAACGCCGTGTCGTCGGGCTTGGTCGGCGCTGCGTACGCCACCTTCTGGCCGTTGAGCGCGATCGCCCGGCGTTCGTCGTCGGCGACACCGTTGTAGCTGCCGTATGCGTCGAGCAGACTCCGCAGCGGCGTGCCCGCACCGACGTCAGTCGCCTCCTCCCAGAAGATGAACGCCACCGGGCAGGTCAGCCGGCTCGTCGCCCCGGCCCAGTCGGTGGCCACCACCGTGAACGGCAGGTCCTGCGCCGGATCGCCGACCTTGATCCAGTAGCTCTGCGCCCCGGGCGCGATCGGGTCCGGAGGCGTCTCGGGAAGCGTCGGCGTCACGGTCGTCGTCACGCGGATGCGGCGATAGGGAAAGGCCCGCTCGTGCGGCTGGTGCGGTCCCGGGTAGGTCTTGATCGGCTCCCGCACCACGATGAACTTCCGTTTGATCAGGTATGCCGTGCCGTCGTCGGCGACCTTGCGCTGCGTCTCGCTCACCTGCACGGCGCGGTGGCCGAACGGGAACAAGTAGCCGCGGTCCTCGATTCGTACGTAGTTGTCCCGGCCCAGCGACGAGCGGTGCCGCCACTTGGCCAGCGGACCGTTGTCCCAGTCGGCTTCCAACTCCAGCGACGAACCCATCGCGCTCAACAGCAGCAGGTCGACCGTGGCCGGCCTGACCCAGTCCAGGTTGAAGTCGCTGGTCTGCGACACGAGCTGGCGCGGGTGCGGCCCCTCGAAGATCGAGAACGGGCTGGTGGTCGGCACTTCGTCCACGTCGGTGTAGATCGCCCGAACCGTCGCGGCCGGACCGCTGACGGCCGGCTCGCCGTCACTCGCGCGGAGCGTGAGCCGGGTGTGCCAGAGCTCGGTACGACCGCCCCGGGTCACGGGGTGGGCCGGGTGCGCCCAGGTGGAGTTGCGGTCGGGTGACAGGTGCACCCAGTCCGTCAACAACAGGTCGGTCTGCAGGTCGCCCGGCTTGATTGTGTTCGAAGGTGGGGTCTCGGGGTCGGCGTTCGGCGGCAATGCCGCCGGCACCACCGACATCACCCACTGCCACCAACCGAGCAGACCCTCCTCGGTGAACGGCAGCGACTTCACCGTACGCGGCACCTGGAACGCGACCCGGCTCCCGGCGACGGCCTTGGTATGGATCTTGCCCGGGCCGGGCGGGGCGTCGGTCTCGTAGACCGGCTGTTCCATCACGTGCTGCGAGCCGAAGCCCACGACGACGTACGACTGCTTGGTGGCATCCTGCGGCACCAGCTTCGGCGGCGTCGTACCGGTCGAAAGGACCAGGTTGTAGAAGTCGAACCGCAACGCCAGCATGTCCTCGCGCCGGAGCAGGTCCAACGTCAGCGAAGGTCCGTCCGCCCAGGCCGGCCACAAGCCCCTGGCCTGCATCCCGGCCACCACCAGGCCTCCGGTGCCAAGGACAACGAACGCGCGGCGGGTGATCCCCGGCCCCTCGGAATGTGTCGCTGAACCCGCTGGCTCCGGCGGCTCCGATGCCCCAGGCGTTCTGAGCTGGCTTGCCATCTGATCCCCCAATTCACCCCAGCGTCACCGCTTCACGGTGACGCGGCGCGCTGCACAGCCCGGCATCTGGGACCCAGGATGTGTGCGAACGCAGCGTAAATGGACAATCGTCCAGCTCGACGGTTTTTCGGTCGAAAGACCCGTGGACTGCCCAAAAGGGCACAGAGCTGACCTCCGCCAGGGAGGGGATCACACAGGGGCTGTCCGTCTCTGCCGGCGGTAGTCGCTTGGCCGGACTCGGTAGTGGCGGGTGAACGCCACGCTGAGCGCGTACGCGTTCGCGTAACCCACGCGTCGCGCGATCGTGTCAACGGTGTGGTCGGTGTCGGCGAGTAGGTCGGCGGCGATGCAGAGCCGCCATCCGGTGAGGTAGGCGATCGGTGGCTCGCCGACGAGGTCGCCGAAGCGCTGGGCGAATGCCGCACGCGACATGCCGACCTTGGTGGCGAGTTCGCCAACGGTCCAAGGATGCGCGGGGTCGTCGTGCAGGAGTCGGAGCGCCTCGCCGACGAGCGGGTCGGTACGGGCGAGGTACCACGACGGAGGTCGCGCGCCTGGGAGAGCGAACCACGCTCGCAGCATGCGGATGAGGAGGAGGTCGAGCAGCCGGTCGAGGACGGCCTGTTGACCGGGCTCGTCGCGGGCGATCTCGTCGGCCACGAGGGCAAGGGGTGAGTCCGCGAGCTCGTGCCCGGCGATGGTGATCAAACGCGGCATCGCCGACAGCAACCGCCGGTCGACCTCGCCATGAACGCGGTACTCCCCGAACAGGAGGAGAGCCGGGCTGTCTGGGCTGTCCCCGCACGTGCGGGTGTCCAGTGCCAGCACCTCACCGATGTCACGGCCCTCAGAGTCCCGGCACGTGTCGTCGGGATGGATCACGACCTGCACGGCTGTCTGCGGCGGATCGGCGACGACGAACGACTGCGGCCCACGGACCACCGCGATGTCGCCACCGGCAAGTCGTGTCGGGCCGTCGCCGACGTCTATCCAGGACGTTCCGCGCACCATGGCCACCACCGTGAGCGGTGCGGCGTCGGCGAAGCGCCACGACCAGGGCGGGGTGAGGTAGGTCTTGCCCAGGACAGCACCGCGGGCGCGGGTGCGGTCGAGCAGGTCCGTCAGCGCGTCCACGCCGTCCAGCGTAGACGCGCAGACATGCGAGGCAGACGTTCAGCCATCGTCTGTCTTGCCACGGCGCGCTTGGCTGGATCTCGATCCACCGACGAAAGAAGGAGAGATCGCCGATGCCGATGACCGTCGAAGCACGTGAGAGGTTTCTCGCCGAGCCCCGCGTCGGGACACTCGTCGTCGCCCGCGACGGCCGGGCGCCACTGGCGGTGCCGGTCTGGTACGACTACAGCCCGGGTGGCGACGTGGGTGTGTGGATGGAGCGAGGAACGTTGAAGGACCGGCTCCTGCGGACTGCCGGGCGGTTCAGTCTCTGCGTCCAGGCCGAGAATCGTCCCTACCGCTACGTCACGGTCGAGGGCCCGGCACGGTGGAACGAGGAGCCGACTGCGGAGGAGGTCACGCCGATTGCGGCTCGGTACCTGCAGGAGGCCGAGGTTGCCGTGTACGTGCAGGGGACCCTCGGCCCAACCTCCGTCCTCGTCCACCTACAGCCGGAGCACTGGCTGAGCAGCGACCTGACCGAGGCCTTCGAGGAGCTCCGAGAAGCTGTCGCCGCAGCGACCTAGCTACTGTGTGTGTTGTCTTGACCGTTTAGTGTAACCATTGTGTAGTGATTCTTGGGTCAAGATCCGAGGCGCCGCCATGACGAGCTTGACCGTCATCGTTCGCCGAATGCTGTCGAGGCTGGTTGGCATCTGTTCGCCCATCTTGGCTGTAGTTCGTTTCGGTCCGGGCTTGCTCTACTTCCAGTCGCCGTAGAGCGCGGCCTCGTGCAGGAACGTCGGTGAGCCCTCGACGGTCACGACTGCACCTTTCGACAGCCAGAAGGACTCGACCAGCTTGACCGACTTGCCTGGTCGCAGGGAGGTCAGACTGACGAAGCAGTTGACGCCTTCGCCGAAGCATTCCGCATCGATCTGCTCGTCATCTGCCAGGACGGTCATCGTCGCACCGGTCGGATCGATGGACGACAGACCGGCTGTGATAGTCATCGTGATCGTGATGGGGGCCTTGCCTTTCGGGACCGTGCTGAATTCGGCCCAGTCGTCCCATGTCAGGCCGTCCCCGGGACTGGCAAGGCGGCGCGGCGTCGAGACGACGATCGTCGTGCCGTCCTCGTACTCGTAGGACTCGCCGAACGACGGGTCGTCAGTAACCTCGACGGGAGGATCGGCCGTTTCGGGCTCTGACTTCTCGACCTCGGTGGCCGAGGACTTCGCTGCCTCCGGCACGGTCGTGGCCACGGTTCCGGGGGTGCTACATCCGGTGAGGAGTAGGCCTGCTGCTAGGAGTGCGGCGGGGAAGATGAACTTGCGCATGATGATTCGCCTTCCGGGGAGATGGCGTCGGCTCGATGGCCGAAGGCATTCGGCTCGATGAGTGATGTGAGGGAGCGAGGCCTTGAACAGGTCCATCAGCGTGACGCGCTCGGCGTAGAGGGTGAGTTCTCGAGGCGTTTCGAGGGACCCCCCGTTTCCTGCCACCTTGTGTATCTCGGACAGTATCCGGAAGAGTCCATAGAACTGGGGTTCAAGGTCGATCTGATCAAGGTGACAGTCAGAAGGTGACCTAAGCCGAATAGCGGAACGTCTGAATTCCTGCCGCTTCGGCCATATCGGCGCGGGCGCTCGCCCAGCGCAATCTATGCTGGCGGATCCTGCGCGGTGTCACTCGTCAGAGCGACGTGGAAGAGCTCGACTCGGCTGGGTCGGCCGCCGGTTGACCGAGTCGAACCTCGCGCAGGGGTCGACTGGCTGCCGCCACTAACCCAAGCAGGATGGTCCACACTCCACAGGCGATGAAGAGCGGTACGACTCCCACGACATCGGCCAGGAGTCCGCCGATCAGGGCACTCAGCGGGATCAGGATGACGGCCAGGGACCTGGAGAGTCCGAAGACGCGGCCACGGAAGTTCTCCGGCACCAACACGCCGGTGACCGCGCCCATCGCGACGCCTCCCGCCGTGAGGCCGAGGACCATGAGGCATTCCAGTACGAGGGTCAGCGGCAGGTTCGTGGACAGTCCGATGCCGAGCGTTGCACCACCTGCGACTACCCAACCACCGATCATGAGCTTTCCTGCGCCCACGAACCGCTCGACAGGCCCGGAGAGTACGCCGCCAATCGCGCCACCGACCACCGCGGCGGCACCGATCGCGCCATATGCGGCCGCGTCCGCGTGCAACCGGTCGTTGACGAGCGCGGGATAGAGCGGGCCCAACATCGAACCGATGTTGCCGAGCACGGTCAGGAAGACGGTCACCTTGACCACTGGGTGCCCGACCATCACGTGCCATGCATCGCGAAGCTCCGTGCCGAGAAGGAACCGCTTCCCAGTAGGGCGTGGGGAAATCACCGTACGGGCGGGTAGGCGAGCCACCAGGATGCACAGCGCGACCAGGAGGAACGAGAGAACGTCGACCAACAGCGCCCAGGCCGCCGCCACCGCCGCGACCACCAGGCCGGCCAGCGCACTCCCTGCGAAGGAGGCGACCTGCTTGATCGTCGAGAACAGCCCGTTGGCCGTTGCCAGTGCCGCAGCGCCCACCATCTGAGGCACTATCGACGCGCGAGCCGGCCGTATGAACGTGGTCAGTGTGTTCAGGACGAACACTGCTGCCAGAGCCGCAGCCAGGGGAAGATGCCCAACGATGAACATGATCGCGGCCAGAACAGCGACTGCCAGCGCCGCCAGGAGATTCGTGGTGATCATGATTCGCTTCCGGTCGAGCCGGTCGGCCCACGCGCCGGCCAACGGAGCGAAGATGATGTCGGGGAGCTGCCAAACCACCTGAACCAACGCGGTTTGCAGGACCGAGCTGCTCTGGCTGTAGACGACCCACATGACCGCGACGTTGAAGAAGTCGTCACCAATCGTCGAGAGAGCCTCACCGGTCCACAGGAGCGTCAGCGACCGGTTGCGAAATAGCTCCCGATAGCTGCCCCTCGCCATGGCCCGCATCGTCCTCTCGGTCACTTGCGACGTGAGCAGCGTTCTCCGCGGACGGAGGTCAGGTCAACCTGCGATGATGGCCGCCGGCCGGGCCTGACCGGCTATGGCCAAAGCAACCGCCTGCCCCGAGATCCAGGATTGGTCGTCGGAGTCAAGGCGGCGCGATCACTTGTCAATTCCGGCGCGATGTGACGACGATCTCGGTGCGTGAATCGTGGTCCTGGCGGGGTGTGCCGGAGGCGATGATGTCCGCGCGTTCCCAGGGGCGTTGCTCGGCCACGAAGGGGATCTCTTCGGCCATCCACGCCTGGTGCGCGGCTACGTCTGGTGATCCGCCCGGCAGCCCCACTCGGTCGACATTGCGTTGTTCGGTCACACGTAGGTCGGACTGGATCCAGATGAGCGCGTCGACCAGGTGCACCAGCTCGCGACGACCAGCCCCAACTCCTTCGATGACGAGGAGTTCGGTGCCAGCCGGAACCTCAATGAATCCTGGTCTGTCGTGGGTGTCCCACGCCGGCGGACGATAGCGCACGGGTTGGCCGCTGCGCGCGGGGATCAGCACCCCGTCGATGATCAGGTCGGTCCAACCAAATCGAGAGTGCGACCATGCGATGTCGTCGGTGTGGATCACGACAGATCGAGGAATCAGGTTCTCGATTCGGGCCGCGAGGGTCGTCTTGCCGTTCGAGCTCCGACCGTCGATGGCGAGGACCTTCGGCCGCGAGTGAACGTTGACGTCCGCAACCAACGCGCGTACGAGTTGAGCAAGTGGCTCCACATGCCAGGGTCCTGCGAGTGGTTCCCCACGCTCGAGAGCCATCGGCAATCCCTCCGGTCGAGATGCACGCGCAACCCTTAGCAGCGTGACATGAGCTACAACGCTGCGTCGCGGCGGGACCCGCACGGGCCCACAGACCTACTCGGCGGCGGAAGTGGGCGGTCGATCCTTCGTTGCCAGCAGGATGAAGCCGCCTGGGAGCGTGCGAAGCTGTTCCACCTGGGCGGGTGGAACGTCGGGCCTGTCGTTGGGGTATTCATCCAGCAGCTCGATGCGCATGCCTGCCTGCGCCAACGCGGTGATGACGTCACCTAGCGGCCAGCGGAACTCGACCGTTCCGGGCATGATGTCGTCGTCCCCTGTGCCAGCTAGCCCAGGCGGGCCGGCATTGTTCCACTGCGGCTTGTCGCGCCGGAAGTAGTCCTCGACGGCTACGTATCTCTCACCATCGAACTCGAGGCAGATGGACATCGGATGGATCTCGTCGATCAGGAGACGACCGCCAATCCTCAGCGCCGCAGCGACGATGTGCGCCCACCGAGTGATGTCCGGCAGCCAGCCGAGTGCTCCGCAACTCACGAACACGACGTCGAAACGGGCAGCCATCAGCTCGGCTGGGAGTTGGTAGACGTCGGAGACGACGAAGGTTGCGTTCAAGCCTGCGATCTTGGCCTTTCGCCGGGCGTGCTTGATGTTCTCCGGCGCGATGTCGACTCCGGTAACAGTCGCGCCGGCGAGTGCCAGGCTGAGCGTGTCCTCGCCGGAGGCGCACTGGAGGTGCAACACATCCAGCCCGTGCCAGTCCGAGATCGGCAGCTCGTTCGCCGCGAGGTTGGCCACACCTTGCGCGAACAGCTCGCCTGGATGAAGTCCGTCGCCTCGTACGACAGCGATCGCGTCCCATGCGCGGCGATTCATGTCGGTAAACCGACTGATCTCGGCAGGATCCATGCCCGTGACGCTAGGCCCGGTGAGGGATGCCGTCCAACCGTTTGACACCTCCTCGCCCTGTCGGGGGTCGGGCGCCTCACACGATGTGCTGGAGCATGATTTCTTCGGTGAGTTGAAGGAACCGGCGTGCCTGCGGCACAAGGTCAGGTGGCATGCCGGCGCTGAGCGCCCGCGCGCGGGGCATCAGGCGTTCCATCCGGTCGCTGAGGTCGCGAAGGATGCGTAACCGGTCCTCTGGGTATTCGATGGTGGGCTCGCCAGTGGGAGGCCCAGCGTCCGGGTCGAGAAACTGTTCGACGTCGAATACGGCCCGCACGGTCTGCCCGAGCATCGGCATTTCGGTGTCGCGAGGGGAGCGGGCCGCATGCTTGGCGTTCCAGATCAGCGTTGCCCAGAACCATGGGACTGCGTGCGCGGCCACCTCGAACGGAGTGCGGTCCGGTGCCGGGCCGGGGCCGACCTCGGACGGACTCGCCTCGTACGGCATGCCCGCACGGTCAAACAGCAGGAGCGACTCCCGCGGGCGGCGTGCAGTCGAGAGTGGCAGCCACTGCCAGTCGACCTGCTGCGGACCGGCCTCACCAGCGAAGAACGACGTCAAAGCGGCGCCGCCAGGGGGTGCGTTCTGCGGCGCCTCCAACAGCAGCAGCGGCGGTTCGACGACCTGTGCCACCCACCTCCCGCGCGGCGATGCGAGGACCTGACGGTAGTCCACCGGCCTGGATGGGTCACCGGCGACAGTGCTCATGGCGTCGTCAGAGACCACGACCGACAGGTCCAGATCGCTCAGGGCGTCAGTATTGCCACGAGCATGGGAGCCAAACAGCCAGGCCGCGTGGACGCAGGACTGCCTGTCAGTGGCTACCCGGACCCGCTCGAGCAGCCGCGCCCGCTCTTCCTTGCGCAGCTGGAGAAGTTCGTTGTGCACCGTACGCCTCGTTTCGCAGGTCAGTCCGTTGTCTTCGGCGGACTGCTGCAGGTCGCAGCCCGCCGGGATTTCGAAGTATTCAATCGGACCGGCCCAGCCTGCGCGGGCGACGATATCTCGGGCGACTTCGCTGGCCGGGCGTTCGCTTCGGCCGATCATGGTCCGTACAAGGCCACGTCACCGGGAGGGGTACTCCAGGCTGCGGCGGAGCTCGGCGTTGTCGACCAGCTCGAGGAAACCCCTTGCAGCTGAGCTGTCGGATACGGGTCGTGGACGCCCCTCACCACGCCACCACCAGCTGATCTTGTCCACACCATCGGCAGCCATGTACGCCGCGAACATGTGAGGCAGCAGCCGGTGCTCGTCAACTGGTAGCGGGCGGACCTTTGCGTAGGCCTCGACCAGCTGTCGAGCTCGCTGAGGATCGATCTGACCACTGGATGAGCGACCCCACGACCAGAGAATCGAGCACAGGTCGTAGAGGACGTAGGAGTACATGCAGTCGTCGAAGTCCAGTAGCGCCGCCACTCGTCCTGAAGGATCGAGCACCAAGTTGTTGGGTGCGACGTCACCGTGGACCAACCCCACCCACGGGTCCGAACGGCGGTCCAGGGCAGATGTGATGTCGTCGATGAGGCGCGAGAGGCTGTGCAGGAAGTCCGCTGCTCCGGGAACTGTCAGAAACTCGGGGTCAGACCCGTCGCGACTCATCCATCGCGTCAACCGCGTCAACGGATCACCTCGTTCGGCGCGCGACCCGGCGAAGGTCTGGTGGCGCGAGACCAGGTGCATCTGGGCCAGTAGACCTGCCGCCGCGATGCCTCCGACAAGGTCGCGTGATCCGGTCTCGCTCAAACTCTCGCCGACGGTGCCGGGAACGTACTCGAACAGGACGGCCGGCCTGCCGTCAACCTGGTCGAAGCCGGCACCGTCGAGCGCGTCGACCACGCTCGCTACCGGAAACGCACGCGAGGCCAGATATCGCAGGGCCGACAGTTCGAACACCAAATCGGCGTCGCCCCTCGTCCGGCGGTAATGGCGCAGAACGTAGGCATCGTCGGGACGGTCACCGTCGGCCCCGGTCAGCAGCCAGGTCTCATTCGTAATGCCATCGAGCCGCTGTGCCCACCAGTCTGCGCCGCCAAGACCTCGCCGGTCCAGGAACGGCAACCACCGCTCACCGACAAACGCCTTCGGCCGACCCGCCCTATCGACCATGAGTACGCCGGTGTCCTCGCGCACCATCGATCGACCGGCCAGGTAGGCCGATCGGCGCGTCGTCGCCGTACATCGGTTCCTTGCCTCCTCGGCTCGCACTTCGGCAGCGAGACTAGCCACCCAAGCACAAGACCGGCGAACGAGATTCAGCCTCGCCGGCTTTCCAGAGGCCGCTGCCTGCTCGTCGATCAGGAGCGGAAGCGGTTGGTGGCTTCGACGAGCAGGCGGCGAGTGCCTGGCTCGGAGCCGCTGTGGCCCGCGTCCTCGACGATGTGGAGTGCCGCCTCGGGCCATGCCTGGTGGAGGGCCCACGCTTGGTCCGGCGGTGTTTTGCTGTCGTAGCGGCCGTTCACGATGACCGCCGGGATGTGCCGAACACGGTCGATCCTCGCCAGGAGGCCGTCCGGCGGGAGGAACCCACCGTTGCTGATGAAGTGGTGGGTGATGCGGGCGAACGCGAACAGCGTGGGGTTGTCAAGGTCGGGCGGCGCCACCGGCAGCAGAGTGTTGGCCGACAGCTCCCAGGCCAACCAGGCGCGGGCGGCTGGGACGTGGATCGCAGGGTCGGGGTCGGTGATGCGGCGGCCATAGGCGGCAATGAGATCGCCCTGCTCGCCGGCGGGGATCGGATCGCGAAACGCCGCCCACTCGGCCGGGAACAGGTGGGCCGCTCCGGTCGGAGTGAACGCCCATGCCACATCAGACTCGCGGACCAGCCACACACCGCGAAGCACCAGCTCGGTTACCCGCGCGGGATGAGCCTGTGCGTAGGCCAGGCCGAGCGTACTGCCCCAGCTGCCACCAAAGACGAGCCAACGCTCGATCCGCAGGTGCTCGCGTATCCGCTCGATGTCGGCAAGCAGGTGCGGGGTGGTGTTGTGTGTAAGCGAGACCTTCGGGTCGCCCGCAAAGGGCAGGCTACGGCCGCAGTTTCGCTGGTCGAACAGCACAGTTTGGTAGCTGGACGGGTCGAAATACCTTCGGTTGTCCGGGAGCAGGCCACCACCGGGTCCGCCGTGTAGGAAGACCGCGGGCTTGCCGCGAGGGTTCCCGCACACTTCCCAGTAGAGCTCGTTGCCGTGGCCGACGTCGAGCATCCCGCAGTCATACGGTTCTGTCGGCGGATACCAGTCCATCAGTCATCTCCGTGGGGGATTCATGATCGGTGGCAGTGGTGGCAGGTGCTGCGGCGGCGGAAATGGTAGGCGAGGGCGGCAGTGGCAAGCGCAGCCCCCCACAGGGGCCACAGGAGTGCGGGGCCGGTTCCCCAGTCCAGGGAGACGTTCCCGGTCAGGTCGCGGCGGAGGTGCGCCATGCCTGCAGAGGTGACAAGGACGGCGACGATGGTGGCCGGGATGATGGCCGTACGAGGATGGACTGTCTTGCCGCGCAGGAGCGGGATCCAGCGGGGATAGACCTCTCCCCAGTGTTGGATGAGGCCAAGGGTCAGCAGGGCGCCGCCGACGGCGAGGGTGGCCAGGCCCGCTCCGGCCAACCAGATACCTGGGCTCTCGATCGCTTCGGCACGCAGGGCCTCGCGGCTGAAGCCGAGCGGGATGCCCAGCGCCCATGCCCAGCGGGTAAGTGCGTAGAAAGCGGGGATGGCCATGGCGACCGCGACGGCCCAGGTGCCCCAGCGTCGAGCGCTGGCGGGTGTGGTCCAGGTGGCCGGTTGCTCTGTCCGGCCACAATGGGCGCAGGCGTCCGCGGTCCGTCGGGTATAGCCGAGGCTGGCGGCGGCCCATAACAGGCCGCCAAGGATCAACAGCAGTTCATTGATCACCGGCCATGGATACATGCTGGCGAAGAACTCGGCGAGACTGAGTTGCTGCGGCCAGCCGAACGGCGCGCCGATGAGGACCAGCGGGGTTCGGGCCACGGCCATCAGGGGACGGTGGCCGGGAATCACCACAGTCAGGCCGAGAGCCAGGATCGCGCCAACGGCGATCAGTAGCTGACGGACCGGCCCGCGCCCAAAGCCGCGGGCCATGGCCAACGCGAGCGTCCCGCTGGCCGAGCCGACCGCGGCTATTGCCGGTCCGGCGAAGCTGGCGGAGGTCGTAGCCAGGGCGGTGTCGTCGAGTGGACCGCCGAAGGGGAAGCCTGCACCACCCAACGCCCAGTACAGCCCGAGCAGGGCGTACAGCAGCGACCAGGACGCAGCCGCTTGACATATCCACTTCGGCCAGTGCCGCACCTGCGATCTTGCGCGGTTGCGGTCGAAGTGCGGTGGCGGGGCATCTGTGCGGTGGGTGGTCACGGGTGCAGGCTCCTGTTGGTGATGGTCCGGTCATCGTGGGGTGGTCTGAGCAAGCCAGGTGCGCAGAAAGTCGTCGAGTGTTGCCAAGGTGGTCTGGGTGTTCCAGCCGCCGCCGAACAGGTCGAAACCGTGGCCGGAGCCACGCAGCCGAACCAGGCGATGCGGCGCACCCACGTGCCGCAGCCGCTCCGCCAGCAGCAGGGACTGGCTGATCGGGACAACGTGGTCGCGGCCGCCGTGGGCGAGAAGGGTCGCAGGGACATCGCTGTCGACATGGCTGATCGGGGAGGCGATCCGGTACCTGTCCGGGACGAGCGCTGGCGTCCCGCCGACGAACGTCTCCAGCAGTGCCCGGGTGTTCGGTGACCGGTTCCACCAGTGCCTGTCGGCGCGGTAGAAGGCGGCCAGGTCGGTGGCCGGATACAAGGCTGCGACAGCCTTCACCGTGGTGTCGCCGGCTCCGCAGCCCGGCAACCGTGGCTCATCGCCGGCGTATGCGGTGAGCAAGGCTAGATGTCCGCCAGCCGAGGAACCGAGCAGACCGATCCGTTCCGGGTCGACTCCGTACCGTGCCGCATGGGCTCGGACCCAACCGATGGCGCATTTGACGTCACCGGTGGCGCGCTGCCAGCTCGGGCCGGTGGGGGTGGCGAGGTGGTAGTCGATGTCGAAGACGACGTAGCCACGACGTGCCAGCCATCCCGGGAGGTGCCCGCCGCCGCGGCTGCCTTGGTCCCACCCCCCGCCGTGGACGACCACGACCGCGGGATCCCGCCGTCCCGGCGCGCCAGCGCCTCCACCGGGAAGCCATACATCCAGCCGCCGAGAGTCCGACGACCCGTCGGCTGGGAGGTAGGTGACCGACTCCGACGGCATCCCTTCACCAGAGCGGGGCAGATACAGCAGCGGAGACAACGTGACGCCTTGCTCGGTGGCCGTCCACAGCCCGTTCACCAGGGGCGCAAAGGACACCACCAGGGCACCCGCCGAGACAACAGCGGTAACCCGTGCGGCGGCCCGCGATCCTCTGCGCCCGGCCATCGCCGCCATCGCCAAGCCGATCCCACTGGCAGCCGTGAGTACCAACGAGAACTCGGTCAGCGCCACACCGGCGAACGACAGCAGTTCGCCGGGCGCAGGCAAGAGGATGAGCAGGGCGCCGGCCAGGCACCACCCGGCCCCGCCCAGTGCCACCAACCCCAGTAGCCCTCGCGGCAGCCGCCTCTTGTCCCTCATGCACCCAAGGATCACCGTCGCGACGGCCGTACGACTCACTCATGCGAGTGAGTTCCCTCCCTCGAGTGAGCGATCAGAAGTGCCATTCAGCAGAGCGGGATGAACCCGCTCTCGTAGGCGGCGATGACGGCCTGGACACGATCGCGGACCCGGAGTTTGGCCAGGACGTTCCGGACGTGGGTCTTGATCGTGTCCACGCTGAGCACCATTTCCGCGGCGATCTCGTTGTTGGACAGCCCACGCGCCATCATGCGTAGGACTTGCTGTTCGCGCTCGGTGAGTTTCGCCTGGTCCAAGCCCGCGTTACCCACCGTGCCGTGACTGCCCACCAGGCCGCGGATCGCGGTCGGGAACAGCAGTGAGTCGCCACGGTGCACCGTACGGATCGCATCCACGTACTCCTCGGCCGCCGCGCGCTTCAGCAGGAAGCCGCGCGCACCGGCGCGGAGCGCGTCGTACACGTACTCATCGTTCTCGAACGTGGTGACGATGAGTACGGCAAGATCCGCACCGGCTTGGCTGAGCAGCTGTGTGGCGCGGATTCCGTCGACACGCGGCATCCGTACGTCCATCAGGGCTACGTCGGGTCGGAGACGCCGGGCTGCCTCGACCGCGGCCACTCCATCCGCCGCCTCACCGACGACCTCCAGGTCGGCCTCGGAGTCGACAACTGCCCGCAGGCCTCGACGTACCAACGGCTCGTCATCAGCGATCAGCACCCGAATCATGCGACGCCGCCCTTGGGCAGCGGCAACTCGACAGCCAACCGCCAGGTGCCACTGTCGACGGTGTTCGTGATCGATCCGCCCAAGGCGTGTACCCGCTCCTCCAGCCCACGCAGGCCGCCACCGCGACGGACCGGATCAGCTGTCTCCGCCGGGTTGGTCATGGTGACGAGCAACCGACCGGTTCTCCGTTCGATCTCCAGATGAACCGACCTGTCGGTGGAGTGGCGCAGGGCGTTGGTAAGCCCTTCCTGGATGATTCGGTACGTCTCGCGACTGACTACGCCTGGCACTCGACCCAGATCGACGTCGACGTTCGCTCGCACCTTCAGCCCCGCAGCCCTGGTGGCGGCGACCAACGCGTCCACTGTGTCGAGGTCCGGGGCGGGCGCCGTAGCTTCACCGGAGCGAGGCTCGCCCGCGCGGAGAAGGCCGAGCATGTGGTCCAGGTCAGCAGTCGCCGACCTGGACGTCGACTCGATCGTCTCCAGGGCATCGTTCACGAACTCCAGGTCGCGGCTGCCCAGCTGGCGGGCGGCGACCGCCTGCACCGTCACCAGGCTGAGCGCATGCCCGATGCTGTCGTGGAGCTCACGGGCGATCCGGTTGCGTTCGGCAAGGCGCGCGGTCTCGACCTCCAGGCGGTGCAGGCGCTCTGCATACGAAGGTCCGAGCAGCCTCGAAGCCCAGCGCGCCAGCAGTGCTCCCAACCAGATCGGGACCGAAACCGCGGCAATCAGGCAAGCGACAGCGGCGATCGGCATCCACGCGTCGGCCCAGCTCCCGGTCGGGCGTAACCAGTCGATCGACGACACGGCTTCACCCGCGGGCACGCTCAACAGTGCCGAGAACAGTGCCAGCGCGAGCGGGACCAGGGTCGCCACGACGACGACCACCAGTCCGCCAGCGAGGATGTGCAGGACGAACCACGACGCGGACCGTACCCGCTGCTCCATGCGTTGTGCCGGTCCAGGAGTGCCGTCGGGAAACGTCACGCCGAGCAGCGATTCCGCCACCACAGCCTCGATGCGACGTACCGGCGAGACCATCCCGAACAGAACCGGCGGAACGGTGATGACGGCGACAGCGAACGCGATCGTGGGCCAGTCACCTAGATGCGGTGTGACGAGCAAGATCAACGTGGCGTCGAGCAGGAAGAACGACAACGCGACAGCAGAGCCCAGCAGCAGGAACACCACCCGCCGACCCGTGACGGGGCTCCGCGCAAACGCTACGACGCTAGACACAACACCATCCTGCCTGGCGGGTGGGAGGCGGCCACTGTTGAAGGTCGTCGGTCGGACGTTCACAGGACGTCGAGGCGGACTTCGAGACCGTCGAGGACTCGCTGCAGGCCATATTCGAAGGTCTCCTCTCGGACCTGGCGGGGGTTCTTCGTGCCGTAGTCCTCGAACCACGTGCGAAGACGAGGATGCGCCTTGGTCGCGACCTCGGCCGACGCGCGTAGGTTCTCCTCCCACTCGCCGTCGTCCTGACCGCTGCGTGCAAGCCTCGTCAGCCAGGCGGCCTCGGCGGTGCTCGTGCCTACGACGTACGCGGCGACAGTGCTGATCGCCTGGTCGGCCTCGGCCAACGGGAAGCCGACCGCCTCGTAGCCGGCGAGCAGCCGATCGTTCAGTCGCATCACGTTCGGGCCGAGATAGGCGAACCCGATCTCGCCCAGTACGGACGCGAGCCACGGATGCCGCAGGATCGTCGCGCGCAGGTTGCGGGCACTGGCCACGACGGACTCCCGCCAGCTTGCTCGGTCGACCGCCCCCGGCCCCTGACGACCAGGGTCGGCATTGTCGGGCAACTCGATCTCGCCGTAGATCTCGTCGACGACCAGTTCCATGAGCTCGTCCTTGTTTGCCACATGCCGATAGAGCGAGGTGGCGCCGGCGTCCAGCCTCTTGCCGAGGGTCCGCATGCTCAGTGCCTCGAGGCCTTCGGAGTCCAGTAGCCGAATCGCCTCGGCAACGATCAGCCTCGGGCTGAGAGATGCCCGGTTTCGCTTTCGAGACTGCCGGGCCCAGACCGATGGGATGAGCTGTCCGTCGGTCGGCATGGGGCTCCTCCTGGGCGGCGTCTGCGCACACTGTACCCGTATGCGAACACTGTTCGCGCGATGATGACGGTGTTCGCTGCTCAGGTCTCCGCGGCTGCTACAGGCGTCCGTGCGTGCACGGCGACGATGATCGCCGACACGAAGGCGAGTGCCGCCGAGACGAGGAGGGACGCCTCCAGCGAGACGAACGCGATCACGGACGACGAGAAGATCAGGCCGACGGACTTTGAGGTGCGAAGCAGAGCAAAGCCTTCGGCGCGTCGGGCCTGCGGGAGGACGTCGTCGATGAACAGCGAGAACGACGTCCCGAGCGGAGCCAGGAACAGGCCAATGAGGACCACACCGGCAATCGCGGTGCCGATCCACACGTCCCAGGCGACGGCGAGGATCCCGACAACGGTCAGCAGGATCATCGCAACAACGGTCCGCTGCCGCAGGCGGCGGTTACGGACACTTATCCAGACGCCACCGAGCACGGATCCGACACACAGCGGAACCGTGAAAAGGAACGCTGCACTGGGCGCGAACTCGTGGCGCAGCGCCAGTGCCACGGCGCCGACCTCGATCGAAGCAACGCAGGCTGAGGCGCTGGCAGCGGCGAGCAGCCAGACCACCGTGCCGAGGCGGATCAATCCCTGTCGGGCGGGGGTCGACTCCGTCGGCGTGCGATGCGCGATGCGGGGGAGCACCACGAGGGGCAGGGCGCTGGTGATCGCCATGATGCCGACGGCCGCGATGACCGATACGCCTCCGATCGTCGAGGCGAGAATCGGTCCGCACACGAAGACGAGTTCGTTGGCGGTCGCAGCAACCCCGAGCGCGCGGGGGAGTTTGTTCGAGGCCACCATGTCGTTCAAGATTGCCCGCAGCACTGCGAAGATCGCCCCATTGACCAGCCCGGCAAGACTGGCCACGACCACCAGGACGGGGATCGGCGCTTCGGCCGCGATCGCGAGAACGAGACCGACGAACGCGAGGGTCCGAAACGCGGCGAGAAATCGAGCGTACGCGCTCACGGAGAACCGCCGGCCCGCAGCGGCGATAGGCACCGCACCGAGCACCTGGGCGACGGTCATCGCCGTCATCATCAGGGCACCCCCGTTGAGGTCCCCTTGCGACAGAGTCGCCAGCCCGAAGGTGATGGGCGCCATCGACTGAGGAACCGCCGAGCCGAGATTCGCCGCGATCCAGCGTGCGAAACCGCGTGGTTGCCCGGGGGGTGAAAATGTGGATGCACTGTCCGCGTTGGTTCGCCCCTGCACTTCAGTCACGGGACGAGGGTCTCAGAGCCGCGCATCAGGCGGCTGCGCCATGGGTGATCCGGCAGTCCGGCAGTAGAGCGCTGCCAATCACGAGGCGAGCCTGTCAGACGTCGGTGCCCTCTCAGCCGGCGTGGAGGATCCGAACGCGGTCGGGCTCCGCCGGGTCCCGATCAACGACTTGGATTGGTGTCCAAGCCCATTGCCAAACGTTGATGCCCGGCGTTTGAAATAACCGGATCGGCCCGCGGGTGCCTTCGACCGCCACGCGCGGCCATGACTCGGCGATGGCCGCCCGGTCCGTGCCGTGGGAGCGCAGCACGTCGGCGAGGACGGTGACGGTGTCCCAGCCCTCGAAGGCGACGAAGGAGGGCGCTTCGCCCAGCCGCTCTCGGAGGTCCTTCCCGACGCGTGCGCCAAGCGGACCGAGGCGCTCGGGCAGGTAGCGCAAGAACGGGATCCCGGCCGTCCTCGCCCAACACCGCGGCCCATTCGGCGAACTCCGGTTGTCCGGCCGGGGCGCCGATCAGGATCTCCGCGAGCCGCCGGTCGCCCCGGACGGCCCTGACGATCGGCACCGCCGGCTCCGGATGACCGACCAGCAGGAGAAGCGCCGTCGCGCCGTGGTCGACGAGTGCGTCGCACAGGGCCGCGGGGGTGAGCGCGTTCGTGTCCAGTTCGACGACGGTGCCGCCGCGGGGAGCGAGGTGGTCCCGCAGTACCCGGGTCTCGGACGCCCAGTAGACGCTCGGTTGGGTCGCCACGGCGATCCGACGCCGGCCCACTCCGTCGGCTTCTCGGTGAGCGCGTCGAGCACCGCGGACGAGCAGAGGAACGGCACGCCGAGGGGGTCGGCCCGGGCGGCGGCGGCGCGGGCGACGACGCTGTGGTACTCGCCCACCACGGCGGCCACGCCCAGACCGGCAAGTTCGTCCACGGCCGCCGCGGCCCGCTCCGGACGACGATGGGTGCGCCCGGGTGATCATGCCAGCCATTGGATCCACCACCATTCGCCGATAGGCAACCGACTCCATGTTCGCTGAGCTGACAAGCCTCATCGTCATCGGAGCAGCACCTGCAGGCGCCACCATCGAGATTGCCAGCGACGGGCAGCTTGGACCGGTCCTGCTCGCCGCGCCGACAACGGCCGACCTCCAGCACAGCTTCTGGGACAACTCCACACAGGTCACCGGCGGGTAAGCGGGTGCAGCGACGGACAGGCATGCGATGAACCCCACCGGCGGCAGCGGGTTCTTGATTGCGCCCGGAGCGGTGCGAGTTCACGCGACTGGTGTGATCCACGGCAAGCTCACCAGTCGGGGTCGGCGCGGTCGATCTCCGTGAGGACGAGCTGGCCACGATCGATGCGGAAGCGCCGCATCATGTGCAGGATCGGGCTGTAGACGTGCACGCTGACCGCGGGTCGGGAACCGGTGTTGGTGATCCGATGGATGTGCTCCGTACCGAAGGAGCGGCCGCGACCGGCAGGCATCGTGCGTGCCTCGAAGTGCGCGGTCCCGTCGTCCGCGGCGGTCACGTGCACTTCGCTCAGCGTTCCCGAGACGACGACGAAGGCGCCCGCCGATCCGCCGTGGTCATGCAGGTCGGTGTGCTGGTCCGGCAGCCAGCTAAGAAGCCAGATCTCCGTGTCGGGTTCCTCGGCCAGGCGGTGGTACCAGCGACGCCGCGGATTGAACCGTGGCTCCAGCGGCCAGTCGTCTGGCCGAGCCGCATACCGCACGGCAGTTGCCAGCAGTCCATCGTCCGCGGCGTCGCGGTGCTGGTCGGGGCGGAGGGCAGGGAGGGTGGTCATCGTGGCTCCAAGCTGTCGTTTGAGGTGCGCCAGACCGGCCTGGACAGGGCCGCTTCGAGCGGCTGTCGGCGCGTGGAGTTCGTGCGGCCCCGCGGAGTCGGCGGGGCGGACGTCTCAGCGACAGAGAGCGCTGGAGGTGAGCTGGAAGTCGACGTAGCGGCGAATCACCAGCGGCGCCACGGAGATCGTGGAGCCGGTGCGGTGGGGGCGGCCGTTCGTCACGTTGCCACTATAGACGAGTATGCCCATCTGTTTAATAGGGATTGGGCACATGTGGACTTCAGGGTGGCCGGAGGCGCCCTGGGGGCGCCTGGCCGCAGGGCAGAATGAGCAGACTGGATCGGTCGGAGCCACGACCTTGAAGCCGCGGTCGGGTCGTCGCTCTTCTACCGCTCGCAGGAGACGGTCAGTTGAGCGCGGAAGATGTGACCGAAGTAGGGGTCGTCGAAGGTTTCGAAGATCTGTGGCTCGTCCGCGATCGTGCAGGGGCCGTAGAACCCCTCGGACTGGGCCGTTACCTGGGCATCGTCGACTGCACCCTGGATCGCCTGCTCCGCTGTCAGCCCGCGTCCGGCACCACAGAACAGCGGACTCGCACTGGCCACCGAGGCGAGTAGCGCGACCAATGCCAGAGAACCCGTGGCGACACCCAGCCCGGTACGAAGACGGTGGCTCCAGCTCTGCTTCATGGATTGCTCCTCCCGATATGAAGTCTTGCTTGTGATCACGGCCCGGCCGCCACATCGGTTCACCTGGCCAACCCTCATCGCGGCGGCGCCACAAGCGATCGGTTCCTGGACGTGCTAACCGGCCCGCTCACTCCACGCCGCCGGTACTCTCGTAACACGATGGAGGAGAACAAAGCACGACGCGTCGTCGACGCCCTGCGCGATCGTGGCACGGACGCCGACCTTGCCCGGGTTGGCGTCTACCAGTTCGGGGTCAGCGTCAAGCTCCCCGATGGTCGTGAGGCTACGTGGGACTCCGACGGCACGGCGGCACTCGAAGCCCAGGTGATACGCGATGGCGTGCTGGTCGGCTATGTCCCGGCAATTGAAGGCTCCGAGGACTACTCCGAGCCGCAGATCATCGACGCGATCCTGCGGACCGACTACGACAAGCCGATCGCGTCCCAGCGGCCGACGGCACCTCCGCCCGCCCCGCCCCTGCCTCGAAAGGGCGGGCTCTTCCGCCGGTTCATGGACGGTTTCCGCTACCGCTGAGGAGAGGAAACCCGCACCACGGGCTGCGGACGGCTGACCAACCAGCGCAACTCAGATACTCGTGAGCCGGCCGGTCGTCAGCGGCTACTCTCCGCACCCGCAGCGGCCATAAGGTGGAGCCCCGACCCGCTCGTTCGAACGGGTGCGGTTGATCCAGTCCACTGGAGGAACCTCGCATGAGCGTCCCGACCCTGACGTTGGCGCACGGCGCAGAGATGCCCCAGATCGGCCTCGGAACCTCTCCGATGGACGATGCGGCGACCGAGCGGGCCGTTGCGCAGGCCTTGGAGCTTGGCTACCGGCTCGTCGACACCGCAGAGAACTACCACAACGAGGAAGGCGTCGGACGCGGTGTCGTCGCGAGTGGCGTCCCGCGCGAACAGGTCTTCGTGACGACCAAGTTCAACAAGCGCTGGCACGGAGTGAAGGAAGCCCGGGTGGCATGTGAGCGTGCTCTCGAGCGGCTCGGCCTCGACTACCTCGACCTGCTGCTCATCCACTGGCCGAACCCCGGGCAGGACCGCTACGTCGACGCGTTCGCGGGACTGATCGAGCTGCGCGAGCAGGGCATGATCCGCGCGGCGGGCACGTCGAACTTCAAGCCGGCGCACATCGACCGCGTCATCGCCGAGACAGGCCAGGCGCCCGAGGTCAACCAGATCCAGCTCAACCCGTTCGTGACGCGCGAGGTCCCTCGCACGTACGACTCGGCGCACGGCATCGTCACCGAGTCGTGGTCGCCGTTCGGCGGGGGAGGGGCCGAAGTGCTGCGGCACCCGACCGTGGTGGAGATCGCCGAGCGAGTGGGCCGCCTTCCTGCCCAGGTGGTGCTGCGCTGGAACGTCCAACTCGGTCTGGTGGCGATCCCGAAGTCGAGCGATCCAGGGCGGCTCCAGGCCAACCTCGCGGTTTTCGACTTCGAGCTGTCGACGCCGGACATGGCCGCGCTGTCGGCGCTCGACCGGGGTGAGGCGTCCGCAGCAGACTCGGACGTCTCTGGTCACTGAGCACGTTCCGTCCGCACCGTGTGGGTGTCCGACTGAGGCCGATCGTCGGCCTGCTTGGCGCGATCGCGCGTGCCAGTGCGCCAGGATCTCAGCGGCCACTCCATGCCGGCGATGATGCTGGAGTCGGTCTTGTCAACCACGACGAATCCGCTAGAGTTCCGCCGAAGTACGCGAGAAATCGGTTTCTGGCCCGAGGGAGTGTGCACATGTCCCACCCGACGCCATCGTCTGGTCGTCCGCTCTCGAGCATTTCGCGGCGACTTCTACTCGGGGGCACCGCCGGTGCGATCGGCACGGGGATCGCCGGGAGTGTCTCGTCCCCGGCCGCGGCCGAGCCGCCGGAATACCCGCCGGTCTGGGCGGACGGGATCAAGATCACCAAAGTCAAGAACCTCACCGGCCCCGACATCACCGGCAAGTTCGGACTGGACTGGGTCGACCTCGGCTGCGTGACCCGCTGCCCGGACGGGCGTTCGCTGTACGTCTTCGGCGACAGCTTCAGCGGCGACAACTGGGGCGACAACTGGCGCTCTCCAACCGCGCTGTGGTCGAAGACCCGCGTGCTCAACAAGGGTGTGACCTTCTCCGGCTCGGTGGGCGGAGTCCCGGCCGCGCAACTCATCCCGTACGAGCACGGCGATGAGATCTCCACGATCATCCCCTCGGATGTGATCACACTCGGCGACACGATCTACCTCCACGCCGTGGTCAACCAGGGCTTCGGCAACGTGATCTGGAGTGGCATCTGGACGTCGACCGACAACGGCGCGACCTGGCAGGACTCGGGCGCCCGGTTCCCCGGCGATGCGTACGACAAGATGTGGAACCTCTGCACCTGGGAACTCGGCCACGACGGCTGGGTGTACATCTACACCGCCGAGTTCCTTCGCGAAAGCCCGATGATCCTGCATCGAGTGCGTCCGCGGGACCTCACCAACCCTGACGCGTGGGAGCCTTGGGGCCGAGACGGCGACACCTGGCGATGGGGCGCCGGGCCGGACACCGTGATCGACGACATCATCGGCGAGATGTCCCTGCGTCAGCTCGGCAAGCGGTGGGTGTTCACCTGGTTCGACCGGGACAACTACCGGATCGACGCGATGGTGCTCGACCATCCCACCCAGGACCTGAGGCAGACCGAGCGGGTCACTCTCCTGCATGGCACGAGCTGGGACAACCAGGACGCCAATCACGTCGCACAGCTGTACGGCAGCTACGTGATACCCGGGTCAACGCTCAACGACCTGCACCTCACAGTCAGCCAGTGGAACACCAGCGACAACAGCATCTACCGCGTGATGCAGTATCGCTTCCAGGGCCTCGGCCACCGGTTGTAGCGCGTCGACACAGCTGCCGATGCCCGGGTGTGGCACCGGTCGTGGCCTACCAGGCAAGCAGATGGTGACTGAGGTCCTCGGCTGCGGTAACGGCGGTTCCTGTCGGTCCGCCGGCGGCCAGCGTTGCCATCCGGATGGGCAACCGGGCGCCTTGCTCGGTGGTCAGAACTCCAGCGTGTCCGTTCTGGTCGGTTGCGACGGACCCAGGAGAGACGGCGTTGACCAGCATTCCCTCCGAACGCAGCTCGTTCGCGTACGCGACGGTGATGGCGTTCAGCGCTGTCTTCGAGGAGTTGTAGGCCAGTAGTTGAGGGAAGTTCTCATCGCCGGAGGCGAGGCCAAGGGAGCCGAGGTCGCTGGTGAGATTCACGATGCGCGCGGCAGAGGACCTCCGCAGCAGGGGCAGCATGGCGTTGGTGACCGCCACGACGCCGAAGACGTTGGTTTCGTAGGTTGTGCGGATCTCGTCGACGGACGTCTCGCTCGGCCGGCGGATAGGGCTGACGAGAGTACCTGCGTTGTTGACGAGAATGTCGAGAGCTCCTGCGTCGCGAGCGATCGTGTCCGCCGCCGCGTCGACTGACTCTTGGTCTGTGACGTCTAGTTGGACAACGCGCGCGTCGAACCCCCGCGCAGTGAGAGGGGCCACAGACGCCAGGCCCCGAGAGGTGTCGCGGGCACCGAGGAAGACGGTCATCCCCAGGTTGAGTAGTCCTTCAGCAATGGCGAGCCCGATGCCCTTGTTGGCGCCGGTGACAAGCGCGAGCCGCTGAGCGGGATTGATGGAGGTTTTCATGATCTCTCAATGCTCGGTCATGACACAGGTGATCGGTGCGCAGGGTGGGACGAGCCGGACTGACTTGGCAGGCGCGCAGGACGATCGCGTGCCTCATGGATTGCCGAACCGCAATGGCGCACGTCGTAACCCGGCCCCTGAACGGCCATCGCGTACGCGTCGCTGGAAGTGGGTCGGATTCTGACCGGCGATCCTGCAACTAATCTGGGGCGTCTCGCGTCTTGGTGGCAGGAATGCCCGGAGGACGGTGAGCGCGGTGGAGGCTGTGATCGAATCCGGAGTGGTCGGGGCCATGGGCACAGGGGCTGGGCAGCCGGCAAAGGACGTCAAGGACGCGGAGTTCGAGGCGTACATGGCCGCGCGGCAACCCAGCCTGCTGCGCACCGCCTACCTCCTGACCGGTGAACGGCACAGCGCCGAGGATCTGGTGCAGATCGCGCTCGCAAAGCTCTACCTCTCCTGGGACAAGGTCCGACGGCGGGAGCATCTGGACGGATATGTCCGGAAGGTCCTGGTCAACGAGAACAACTCGTTGTGGCGCCGTGGGTGGCGACGCAGGGAAGTGAGCACGAGCGAGGTCCCTGACCGCGGGTCGATCACCGACCGGCACGATCACGGCGAGAAGTCCGCGCTCTGGGATTTCGTGCAGACGCTGCCGCGCAGACAGCGTGCGGTGATCGTGCTGCGTTACTACGAGGACCTCAGTGAGGCAGAGGTCGCAGAGATCCTCGGCATCTCCGCCGGCACCGTGAAGTCCCAGGCCAGCCGCGCGCTTGCGGCAATGCGCGAGCGTGTGCACACCCAACCGATGCTCGCGAAGGACCGGGAGGAGGAGCGATGAGCGGTTACGACAGGGACCAGCTGGTCAGGGAGCTGCACGTCCGCTCCCAGGACGTCGGGGGCCACCTGATCGACCTTGCCACGGTCAAGCAGCGCGCCCGTCGGATCCGGCGGCGCCGCAACTGGGTCGGCGGTGCGGTGGCCGTCCTGGTGGCGGCCGTGGCCGTTCCGGCGGCACTGGCATTGGGCACCGGACCCAACATCGTCGAGGCCCCCATCGTCGGCGCCACCGAGGCCAATCGCCCGACGACCCCTTCGCCGACGCCTACCACCCCGGTACGCCCGGACGGTCCGGTGCGGCTGACCCTCGACGGTCTGAGCCGTGGGGAGGACCCCGGAATCGCCTACCTCGACGGGCAGGACCTGGCCACGCCGGATGGGCAACGCGTACCGCTCGACCGTCGGTACAGATGGGTAACGCCGTACGCGCAGGGCTGGCTGGCCGGCTCGCACGACGACAAGGGTCCGCGGCTGACCTTTCTCGACGCCAAGGGGACGACCCAGCGTGGCCAGCCTGGCTCCAGTGCCGTGGCGAACGCGTCCGGCTCCCAGGTGGCCTACGTGACCGCCGCGGAGTCGAAGTCCGGTGCGACGGAGCTCGTACTCGCGCCGACCGACGGAGCGGAGTCGGCCAAGCTCCGCGTCCCGGTCAAGGCCGATGCCACTTCCGTCGGCTTCCTCTCCGACGAGACCGTTGTCTACGAGACCGAGGGCGAGCGGGCCGAGGTGTTCGTCGCCACCAAGGGCAGGTCCGACAAGGTCCCCGGTCTCGTTGACGCCTCGGGCGCCACCGAGCACGGGCTGATCGCAGGGACCACCAAGCTGTTGGACGACGGAGTCTGCTCGGGAGTGCTCCGTGCCGACGGGTTCGACCCGCTGTGGAACACCTGCGACTTCAGCTTCGAGAGGTTCAGCCCTGACGGGCGGTACCTCCTCGGGACCGACCCCTACCGGAGCGGGCTCGGCACCAGCCAGCTGGTGATCCTCGACGCGAGGACCGGTGACGTGGTGGTTCACTACCAGAGGCGGGACCCGGATCCGGTCCACATCAACGAGATGGTTTGGGAAGACGACAGCCACGTCCTGGCCTCGGTCTACGAGGACGGCAACTGGGCCGTCGTACGGATGGATCTCAGCGGGAACGTCGAGCTGGCTACAGATCTCGTCCCCGGCCCTGACGCAGAGTCTCCGCTGTACTTCTCCCTCCGGCCCTGATCGGCGGCTGGGGGAGGAGGTCAATTCTGCTCAAGAGACACGCATCGCTCGCCACTACCCTGAACTGTTGAGGTCAGACGAACAGCCACATGGCTTTTGATCAAAGGGGTTTGCATGCGTGTCATCGTGATCGGCGGGAGCGTGGCCGGGCTGTCCGCCGCGCTGGTCCTCGCCCGCGAAGGGCACGCGGTGACCGTCCTCGAGCGCGACCACCTCCAGCCAGCGGCCGACGTCGAGACCTC
This sequence comes from uncultured Actinomycetota bacterium, assembly GCA_963720325.1. Classification (GTDB taxonomy): domain Bacteria; phylum Actinomycetota; class Actinomycetes; order Propionibacteriales; family Actinopolymorphaceae; genus Thermasporomyces. The sequence continues at coordinate 273,900 of CAVRFE010000003.1, forward strand.
AGCCGCCGCAGCCTCTCGCGCCACCGCACCGCAGATCGTCCAGCCGCACGTCCTGCTGGTGACCTTCAGAGAGCTCCTGCGCGAGTGGCTGCCCGATGTGTACGCGGGACTGCTCGACGCAGGGGTCGCCGATGCGGCGGTGGAGACCCAGATGCCGCCGACGGTTGCCGATCGCACATCCGCACCTGGCGACGACCGGCTGCGGCCGCTCATGAGCCGGCGCGCGACCGTCGACTGGGTGCTCGGGCGTACGGCAGCGGCCGAACCGTCGGTCGACGTACGCCATGGTGTGCAGGTCACCGGGCTGCTGGCCGAGCCGGGTGACCCGCCCCGGATCCGAGGCGTACGCACCAACGACGGCGAGCTCGCCGCGGACCTGGTCATCGACGCCGCCGGTCGGCGTTCGCCGGTGGACCGCTGGCTGGCGGCGATAGGAGCCCGCTCCGCTCAGATGACGTCAGCCGAGTGCGGGCTTGCGTACTTCAGCCGGCAGTACCGGCAGCGTGCCGTCGACCTCCCCGGGCCGGCCACGACCCGCGTCGTTGCCGGACTCGACGAGTTCACCGTCGGCATCTGGGGTGGTGACAACGCCACAATGCAACTCGCGCTCGTGCCGCTGGCTGCGGATCGCCGCTTCACACCAGCCCGTAATGCGGACGTCTTCACGGCCGTCGTGCGGACAGTCCCGTTGTACGCCTCCTGGCTCGACGTGCTCGAACCGATCAGCGACGTCGCCGTGATGGGTGGGCTGCACAACACACTTCGCCGGCTCGTCGTCGACGGGACGCCAGTGGCAACCGGCTTGCACGCCGTCGGCGACTCCGTGTGCACCACCAACCCGACCTTCGGCCGTGGGCTGAGCATGATGATGCGCGGCGTGGTCACGCTTGCCGAGACGCTCAGGAAGCATCCTGATGACCCTCATGCGCAGGCGCTCGCTATGGACAGGTCGGTGACTGAGCACATCGAGCCCTGGTTCGCCGACCAGGTGGCGACCGACTCGGCCCGGTTGGCGATGTTGCGGCATACCGTCCTGGGCTCGCCGGCACCGCCACCGCCCGCGCCGATCGTCGACCGGATCACGTTCGGGCAACTCAAGTCGGCCGCTCAGGTCGATCCTGTCGCGTTTCGCGCTGTTCTCCAGACCATGGGCATGGTCGGCAGGCCGTCCGACATCTACGAGGACGTGGCTCTGGTGGATAGGGTCCGGGGCATCCTGGCCGCCGGAGTTCCGCCGGGGGTGTCGCAACCGACTCGGGAGGAGTTCGAGGCCGCCCTGTCTGGCACCGTCAAGCCGGCTCGCGCGTAGCTGCGGTCTGCGAACCGCGGCCGTCAGGTGTGGTCGAGCTGGTCGCGGACCGCGCGGGGCAGCTTGGCGACGACGAGTTCGTAGGAGTGGTCGATCATTGAACGAAGCTCGCTGTCGTGGACGGTGCCGTCGAGTTCGACGGTGTTCCAGTGCCGCTTGTTCTGGTGGTAGCCGGGACGGACTGATGAATACCGGGCCCGCAGTTCCAGGGCCAGGTCCGGATCGCACTTGAGATTCATGCTGCTCGGGTCGCCCTCGAGCGGGACAAGGGCAAATATGCGACCTCCGATCTTGAACACCGCCACGCCCTCGCCGAACGGGTAGTCCTCGACCGCTCCCGGCAGAGCGGCACACACGTCGAGCACGTCGTCTCGCGTCATGAGGGCTGCCGATTGGTGCGGTCCCGGCGGAAGCCGATGACCACGACGGCTCGTTGCTGCGTTGCCATCGCTCGATAGTAGGTGTCCCCGTCGTCGTGAGGACGGCCAGCGCGGCTCAGCCGACGTTGAGCAAGGCGATTCCAGCCACGACGACGACGGTCGCAACGGTGCGCCAGCGCCCGAATGGTTCGTGAAAGACCACTGCGCCGATCAACACACCCACGACCACACTCGTCTCCCGCAGTGCCGCGACCGCCGCGAGCGATCCCCGGGTCTGCGCCCACAGGACCAGGGCGTACGCCACGACTGCGGAGCCTCCTGCGACGGCGCCAGGGCCCAGGCTTCCCGCGACCTGGCGGAACAGTGCCGGCCCTCGACGGGCGAAGGCGAAGGCGACCAGCGTCAGGCCGTGCAGGACGAACAGCCATGCGGCATAGCCCAACGGCGCGCCAGACAGACGTACGCCGATGCCGTCGATGACCGTGTACGTCGCGATCAGCAGGCCGGTCACCACCGCGGCCAGAATGGCGGGAAACTCCTGTGGACGGGGGCGCCCGTTCGCGAACATCAGACAGCCAAGGCCGATCGAGACGACCGCGACGCCGAGCATCCGGGTGACGCTGAGCGTCTCGTCGACGAGGAGAACCGCGAGGATGGCCACCACCCACGGCGACATGCCGCGCGCAAGTGGGTAGACCTGGTTGAACGCGCCGAGCCGATACGACCGCATCAACGCCAGGTTGTAGAGGATATGTACGCCGACAGAGGCGAGCAAGGCGGGCCAGCTCTGTGCCGCGGGCAGACCGACCCAGGGCAGAGCCATGAGTCCTCCCACGACGAACGCGCCCGAGAGCGCCGTCATGGCGACCAGCTTGTCGGTGAACTTGTGGGCCACCGCATTCCACGTCGCGTGCAGCACCGCTGCGAGGAGAACGATGAGGGTCACCACCACGGGCATTCCCTCGGACGTAGCCGTGGCGGCGAGGGCATTCACTGGCGAGACACTAACAGTTTGCCCCGAGTTGACACCGCGATGAGCCGGCCCGGTCGTGGCCGGAGCCCGAAGCTGTCGTCGCCACGATGAGACTCGTGTGAAGCCGATGTGAAGTCGCCGTCTGATGCGATGGATTACTCGGAATTGCCAACGTTTCCGGGCCACGCTCGGCTTCGTTTGACTCGGAGGCAGGCATGCCACGGTGTTTGCGCATCGTCGCCACGACCGTTGCGCTCGGATTGGTGATGACGACCTCGGGTACGGCGGTGGCGTCAGCCCCTCCTGCCGAAGCGGCGGGCCACTACAGTCCCGTTCCAGTCGTCTACGACAGCGACTTGGACTTCGACGACGCGTCGACACTCGCGTTCCTCTGCCAGGCCCACAAGCAACGCCGGATCGAGTTGCGCGCGGTTACGGTCGTGAACAACGGCATCGGCACAGCCGGCCGGTCCTTGACGCACGCGCGGACGATTCTCGAGAAGTGCGGCCTGCCGCGGGTTCCGGTGGCCGACGGTTCGGCGTCCGGCGTGCACCTTGCACCACCCGAGGCGCGCGAGACCTTCGAACGCGTACTGACTGGAGCGCTCGACAATGCAGACCGGCCCAACCAACCGTCGCCGTTGACCGCGGCACAGTTGATCGCGCGGTCTGTCCTGGCATCGCGGGGGCCCGTGACGGTGCTGGCAACCGGCCCGCTGAGCAACGTCGCGGCGGCGCTCCGCGAGGACCGCGCTGTCGCGCTGCGGATCGCCCGCCTTTACGTGATGGGCGGAGCGTTTGACGTGCCGGGCAACCTCTTCGGCTCGACCACCGGCGGCTTCGACAACACCCAGGAGGTCAACCTCTGGATCGACCCGATCGCGGCCGACTCAGTGTTCGCGACGATGCCTTCCGGCCGGGTGCGGATCGTTCCGTTGGACGCGACGAACCACGCAATGATCACCCAGGCCTATATCGACCGGCTCGGCGCCTCCGCCCGCACCGTCGAGGCAAGGCTGGTGCACGCGATCGTGACCCAACCAGACATGCCGCCACTGATCGAACTCGACATCATGTTCTGGTGGGATGCACTCGCCGCCGCCTCGCTCGTCTTGGGGCCGCGCGACGCCCTCGTCCCTTCCCGGCTACGGTATGTCAACGTCGTCCTCGACGGCGCCTCGTCCGGACGGACCATCGACACACCGGACGGAACACAGCAGTTGGTCGGGTACACGGCCGACGGGCCACGGTTCGAAGACGTGTTCACGTCGATCCTCAATGGCGGCCGGTGACCATCGGCCCGGGCGCGGCCGAGGCGGGTGGGCTGGATCAGAACGTCTCCGGTACAGAAAGTTTCTTGGCAAGCATGCACTCAGATTCTGTGCACAGGTTAACCGCAGAAGACAGGGCTGCGATCTTGGCTATTCCCAAGGCAGACCTTCATCTGCATCAAGAAGCCGAACGTTGCCTTGATCGGATCTACGCCCGTCGCGAAGGACGATCGCCCTTTGACTGGGCAGCTTGGCGGCAGGAGGTAAGTGACGCGATCCCTCCTGGGCCCGAACGTCTGCGCCTGATCGGCACAGTGAAGCCGGTGCCACTAGGGGACGACGATGATGCTCTGGTCGTCGCTCGTCTTGCCGAACTGCTGGAGTACGAGGCAGCGGCAGGCGCCCACCTGGTCGAGGTACGAGGCGAGGCTCGGACCATTCTCAGAGACCGCTTCATGGAACTCTTCCGTCAAGCCGAGCGTCAAGCACAGGCCAAATATCCGCAGCTGCGCGCCGAAGCGCTCGCGATCATCCTGATGAGTCTTCCTCCAGACACGATCGAGACCATCGCCGACGGATGCATTCGGGCACGCAGCCAAGGCTTGGCAGGCGTGGACTTCCTCTACCAGCCATACATCACCGAAGCCGACTGGACACCCATCCACCGGGTCGCCGAGCGACTCAGCGCCGCCGGCCTCGGCATCACCGCCCACGCCGGGGAGATGACCACAGCCAACATCGACGCGGCGGCTCACACGCCGGGTCTCACCCGTATCGGACACGGCATCCACGCCGCACACGCGCCAGAACTGATGGACCTCTTGATCGAACGCGACATCACACTGGAGTGCGCCCTGACCTGCAACGCCTTCTTGGGCGCCGCACCCTCGCTTGGTGAGCACCCATTGCCCACGCTGGTCGAAGCCGGCGTCAACGTCACGCTCGCTACCGACAACCCCATCCAGGTAGGCACCACCATCGGACACGAGTATCTCCTGGCCGCATCACTCGGCATCTCCAAGAGAGAGCTACTCAACATGACACGGACAGCCATCAAAGCCAGCTTCACGACACCGGAGCGGAGGAAAGAACTCCTTGCCCGCCTCGATGGTCACCAGGCTCTGGGCGGCTGAGGATGGCCGGACATCGGTGACGCGTGGCATTCTGCCGTGATGGTTGACGACGAGCGGCTCACCGCGAAGCAGTTCCAGGAAGCCGGTGGCGTCGAGGACTGGCGGGTGCTCGCGTTAGGGGCGAGCGCCTGGTTCGACGCGCCGTCGCAGTCCGCCGGCGCGGGCCTGGTTCGCCGGATCGCCGAACTGATCGGCAGCGCGGGTCGCCTGCCGGATATGGACGTTCGTCCCGGCGGAGTCCATGTGCGGATCGCCCCACCCGGCTCCGCGGCCCTCACCGGGGACGACGTGGCGGTGGCGCGGGCGATCTCGGCAGCGGCTCAGGACCTCGGCCTGGCCGCCGATCCGTCGGCGGTGCAGACCGTGCAACTTGCGATCGATGTGCTCGACAAGTCTGCGGTGATGGTGTTCTGGCGAGCTGCGCTTGGATACGAACAGCTAGGCGAGGGCGACCTGGTGGATCCGATGCGGCGCGAACCGGCGATCTTGTTCCAGCAGCAGGACCAGTCACGTCCACTGCGCAATCGGATCCACGTCGATGTCGCTCGCCCGCAGGCAGTGACCCTGGAAGGGGTCGAGGCAGTCAAGGCGGTCGGAGGCCATGAGGCGTATCTCGGTGGGCATTCCACGCTCGCCGACGCCGAGGGAAACGAGGTAGACCTGTTCCCGCTTGTGCCGGGCGACGAGCTAGGCGACGTACGCGAAACCGCCGACTGGTGGTCAGTCTTGAGTGCGACGACGTTCTACCCGATCGCCTCACCCGGCCGGGCAGCCGAGCTGGCGTTAGCCGTGGCCGGTCTGGTCGACGACGCGGGACTGCCACTCCTGGTGGACCTGCGCCCGGCAGGCGTCACGATCGACTCCGGCAAGGACCACTGGTACGACAAGGGGTTCGCCGACCTGGCTCGCGAGGTCCAGGCGGCGGCGCGCGGCATGGGGTTGACCGCGGACAGGACGCGCCTGCGCTTCGTGCAGATGGGTATCGACGCGGTCGATATCCCTGCGGTTACAGGCTTCTGGCGGGCTGCTCTCGGGTACGCGTCTCACTCCGACCACGACATCTACGATCCGCGCCGGCTCAGTCTGCCGATCTTCTTCCAACAGATGCCCGCGTCGGAGGAAGCCCGGCGCAGGCAGCGCAACCGCATCCACGTCGACGTCTTCGTGCCTGATGACGAAGCTCGAGTGCGCGTCGACGCAGCCATCGCCGCCGGCGGACGGATCGTGTACGACGACCAGGCACCGCAGTGGTGGACCCTCGCCGACCCGGAGGGCAACGAGGTCGACATCGCCGTCTCGGTCGGCCGCGAAGAACTCTGGCAGGCCACTCAGGCATCGGCCGACTCACCTTGACCTCCTCGCTCAGCCGCGTCGAGTGCGGGAGTGAGTGGCGCCAGGGCGGTGCGGAGGAGGTCGGGTAGCGAGCCGGATGGTACGACGAGCCCGGAGACAGCTGACGGCTGAATCCACTGCTCGAGCGCGATGCGAATCGCCGCAGCCACGCTCGCGGCGAGGATGCGGGCGGTATGCAGGTCGGCGCTGCTGATTCGTTCAGCGATCGCATCGGCCAGCGGCTGCTCGATCGTGGTGGCAGTGTTGACGAACGCGTCGCGCAGGGCTGGTCGGGTGGTGATCAGCACGAGGGCGTCCCGACCGGCTTCGTCGGGGTCGGAGTAGTGGTGGACGATCGCCTCGACCACGGCGTCGGCGAGTCGGCTGGCTGCTCTGGCGGTTACCGCCGCCGCGACCCGTGCTTCCCGTTCGGTGGTGACGGCAGCGACGATTGCCTGCTCGCGGCTCGAAAAGTAGTTGTTGTAGGTCCTCGGCGAGACCCCGGCCGCCTCGGCGATGTCGTCGACGCGGACGTTGTCGGGCCCGCGCTCGAGAGCCAGCCGCAGCGCCGCCTGGCGTAGTGCCTCCCGGGTGGCCTGCTTCCTCTGCTCGCGCAGTCCCGGCCGTCTTGGCGTCACCGCCCCAGCATCCCAGATGAGCTTGCGTGCACGCAATCTTGCGTGCACGCAAGTTTCTATCTATTCTCTGCCAGACGGCAGCGCGGCGTACTGCCGCCGTTGAGCTGCGAACCCTCGAGCCATAGACGAAAGGAACCTGAACGTGAACGCGACCAGGGCCGCCACCGGCGGCACCTTCCTCCTGGGCGGGGACCTTCGGGTCAACCGGCTTGGCTTCGGTGCGATGCGACTCGCCCTGGGTGGCTCTATTCGCGATCCGGAAGTCGCTGTCGCGGTGCTGCGTCGTGCCGTCGAGCTTGGTGTGAACCACATCGACACCGCCGGCACCTACGGGTTCGGCGACCTTCAAGCGCACGAGCTGATTCGGCGAGCGCTGTCGCCGTACCAGCAGGATCTGCTCATCGCCACCAAGATCAGCCCACCTGTCCAGGCAGCCGCTGAGCAACTGCGCAGCCTGGTCGAACAGGATCTGCGCCGCCTCGGCCGGGACCGGCTCGATCTGGTCTACCTTCGCGTGGGAGGCATGGGCGAAGCCGGCGGCGAATCCCTCGGCGAACGCTTCGAAGTCCTTGCGCAGCTGCGCGACGAGGGGCTGATCCGACACCTCGGCGTCAGCCACGTCGATACGACCCAACTCGCCGAAGCCCGTTCGATCGCCCCGGTTGCCGCGGTACAGAACCAGTTCCACATCCACTACCGGAGCGACGCCGATGTTCTCGCGCAGTGCGGGCAGGACGGCATCGCGTACGTGCCGTACTTTCCACTCGGCGGAGGCAAACACAAGATCGATCCCACCCGCCTCGCGAGCGTCGCCTCCCGTCACGACGCCACGCCCGCACAGGTCGCCCTTGCCTGGCTCCTCGCCGCGGCACCGGTGACCCTGGCCATCCCTGGTACGAGCTCGCCCGACCACCTCGTCGAAAACGTCGCCGCGGTGGACCTTCGCCTCACCGCCGACGACCTGGCAGCGCTCACCGCGCACGAGAACGAGCCGCAGTCCGCACGGTAGTAGCCAACTGGCCAGGCAGACCCGGCCTCCGTCTGAACCGTGACGCAATCCCGCTCGTGTCGTTAGCAGGCGAGCTGGGTTGGATCGGGGCCCTCAGGGGGATTCCCGGCCCAACCCAGCGTCAACGCCCGATGCGGCCCCCATGCCGAGCAGGATGAACGGCGAGCCCGAACCCGCTCGCCCGTCAGGGGGATGCGGCGGCGCCCCACTGCCAGGACGCACGCTCCGCGCAGGCGAGCGGGCCGGGTGCAGGCAGGTTACTCCCAAGATCCGTGTAGGCATACCCAGTCGGTCATGGTCGTCGCGATTGATCATGCCTGCCGCGTGGACCGGGCGCAGGCTAGTGGTCTGGGAACGGTCCGCGTACCGTAACCCCTCCATCGACGACGAGGCTCTGCCCTGTTACATAGGACGAGAGCGGCGAGGCAAGGTAGACAGCCGCCGCAGCAGCGTCGGCGGGGGCGCCGAGTCGCCCCATCGGGATCTCTGGGACGCCCTCGGCATCCTGCGCGGAGTTGGCTACTGCCGTCGCGATCGCACCGCACGCCACAACGTTCATGCGGATGCCGTCACCGGCGTACTCCGCGGCAACGGTCTTGGCGAGGCTGGCGAGTCCTGCCTTGGCGACCCCGTAGCCTGCCTGCATGGGCGCCGCCATCACACCGGTGATCGAGCCGACGCTGACGATGGAGCCACCCGTTCCTTGGGCCAGGAAGGTACGGATTGCAGCGCGGGCGGCAGTGACCACATAGCGAAGGTTGACCTCGTAGGCCAGGTCCCAGTCGTCGTCACTGATCTCATGCAGCCGTACCGCGGGCACGAAGGCTACCTGGCCTCCGACGACTGTCACGAGAGAGTCGATCCTGCCGAACTCGGCGGTGGCGTGGGCGACGAACCCCTCGACATCTGGCAGCGACCGAACATCGCCCACGAGCGGAACGGCGCGTGCACCGAACTCTTTCAGCTCATCGACAGCGTCACATGCTCGATCCGAATCGATGTCCGCGATGGCGACAGCTGCGCCCGCCGCGGCGAACGCACGCGAGATTGCGCGCCCGATGCCCTCGCCTCCGCCTCCGATCACCAACGTGTGCTTGCCGTCGAGTGGTCGAGCGAAGTCACTCACGACCGAGTCCTCTCCATCGTTGCTTCCGGATCGGCCCGACTGAGCCCATGGTGCAGAGTACTGTGCGCCGCCACGTGGCGGGTCGGCCCTCGCACGCTGCCAAAGAACGGGGTTGAGAAACCATCACACTGGCAGGTCAAGACATTGCCGCGCCAGGTCCATCCGCCAAGCGGCATCCTTCGTCGGAGTATCGGAGACATCTGGGCGGGCGGTCAGCAAGCAGTGGTTGGCGTTTCGCGCGGCCATCAGCAGAGGCAGGTGCTTCTCCCACTCCGCGGGCAACGGTCGGACGCTTCGATAGCCGGTCAGTAGCTCGTCTCGTAAGCGCGGGTAGGCCGGGTTGCCAGTAATCGCTCCCGGATAGCCGGCGAGGTTGCCCAGCAGCGGGCACAGGTCGTAGAGGAAGTACCCCCACCCGCAGTCGTCGAAGTCGAACACGCTGACGTGCCAGCTGGTGCGGCTGCGGCGAAGGAAACAGTTGCCGAGGATGAAGTCGATATGCGTTATGCCGAACGCGTCCGCCCCTCGACCAAGAGAGTCGAATGCTGCCCGCGTGCGATCGGCGATCTCGGCGAACAGGCCACGAGCCTTCGGCGCAAGCACCTCCTCGACACCAAGCACCGGCCGAAATGGTGACGCTGCGGCAGAGAACATCCCGTCCGCGTCCCAGACCGGCAAAGCGAAGTCTGGCGGCGGTTGGAAGTTGGCAGCGGCGTTGTGCAGTCGACCGAGCGCACGTCCGAGCCGGCGAACGCCGCCCACACCAAGGCCGTAACCCGGTGCGAGCACACGCCCGTCGAGCCAGTGCAGCAGGTCGCAACTGCGTCTTTCGCCCTGGTGCTCCGCGTGGACAACCAGGTCGCCGTTCCGAGCGGGAACAGGCAAAGGCACGGCCGGGTCGTCTCCCATTTCCGCGCCGGCAGCACGCACAAAGTCAAGCTCTGAACGGATCTGGGCCGGCGTGCGATATCCGGTCCGATGCACCCGTAGGACGTAGCGCGCGTTTTCAGTCTGAACCTCGAACGTCGCGTTGAGGCCGAAGGCCAACGGCTGCAGCGAAATCCGGCCCGGCAACTCATATGCACTCAACGCCGACCGCGCGAACGACTCCAGCCGGGAACGACCAGAGCCGTCATCAGCAGTCGTGTAAGCCACAGCGGTCAACGTAAACGACAGCTCGCAGCGTCGTCCATTTGTTTCGTAGCGGCCGAACCCTCGGCTGGCGGATCAGCGTTGGAGGATCGTGTCCCGGACCGCACGCGTGATGAAGGCCTTGTACTTGTTGTGCGACTTGCCGTCGAGGCGTACGAAGCGCACATAGCTCTCGGGGCTGGTGATGACGCACATCGCCTCAACCAGGTCGTCGAATGGTACGTCGGTGCGCAACCAGCCACGCTCGGCCGTCACCCGGAGGACATTTTCGACCTGCCTTCTGATCCCGGCGAGCCGCTCGACCAGATTGTCCCGGAGCTCATCGTCACCGTGGGCCGCGCCGGTGAGCGCCGTCCAGACACCGGCCGCCGGCTCGTTGATCGTGAGCATCGTCTCGCCCACGATCTCGGCGAACCCGTCCGGATCACGGGCCTCGATCATGGCCGCACCTTGCTCGGTGTTGGAGATGTCGATCTCGCCCTCGACGCCGAAGGACGCTACCTCGACCGCGGCCCACAGGAGGGCGGTCTTCGGGCCGTGCTTCTGCACCGTCTCGATCGAGACGCCCGCTCGCTTCGCGATCTGCGCGAACGTGGCGGCCTGGTATCCGTTCTCGCTGAACACCTCCGCGGCGGCTTCGACGACGCGCATGCGGGTCTCTGCTGCCTGGCGCTGCCGAAGCTCGGACCGATAGGTGCGGGTGTGGTTCTCGGCATCTGGCATATTGACTACCGTCTCATACAGATGAATACTGCTCCGTGGGCCCCAACACTACCTCGCCTCGTCGGGGCCAACCGGGGGGACGTCATGTCTTCGATCTTGATCGCGACCGTGCCTGTCCACGGGCACGTCACGCCGCTGCTCGCGGTCGCACGTCATTTCGTCGAGCGAGGAGATCGCGTACGTTTCCTCACGGGGTCCCGGTTCGCCCGAGTCGTCGAGGAAACCGGCGCCGAGCATCTGCCGTTGCCAGCCGAAATCGACGTCGACGACCGTCGAGACTTCAACGAAGTCTTCCCCGAGCGCGCCGCTCTGAAGGGCACGAAGGCGCTCGCCCATGACATCGAGCACGTCTTCGTACGCCCGGGACTGGCCCAGCACGACGCCGTGATGGCGTCGCATGCGGCCGAGCCGGCGGACGCGATCCTGGCCGACCCGGCGTTCATCGGAGGCGCGTTCCTGCTCGGCCACCCGCTCGGGATCCGGCCGCCGGTCGTGATGTGCAGCATCACCGCACTGCCCATCTCCAGCCGTGACACAGCACCATTCGGCATGGGACTCACCCCGCTCCGCGGCTCGCTCGGTCGGCTCCGCAACGCATTGCTCGCCATGATCACCAACAAAGTGGTGTTCTCGTCGGTCGAGCGGCTCGCCGACCAGATCTTCCATCGGCTGCACGGCCGGTCGATTCCCTTTGCCGTGCTCGAATGGCCGCGTCATGCGAACGCCATCGTGCAGTTCACGGTGCCCGAGTTCGAATATCCGCGATCCGATGCTCCCGCCACCTTGCACTTCGCCGGGCCGATCTCGGCCTCTGGCTCGCAGGCGCCGCTTCCCCCGTGGTGGCACGAACTCGACGGCTCACGACCCGTCGTCCACCTCACTCAAGGCACCATCGCCAACAAGGACCTCGGCCAGCTCATCGCGCCTGCGCTCGAAGGCCTCGCCGACGAAGACCTGTTTGTCGCAGTGGCGACCGGCGGGCGGCCGGTGGAGTCGCTGCCGGCGCTGCCTACGAACGCGCGCGCGGCCGAGTTCCTGCCGTACGACGACCTCCTGCCAAGGACAGACGTCTACGTCACCAACGGCGGGTACGGCGGCGTGCAGTACGCGCTGCGGTACGGCGTGCCGATCGTGGCAGTCGGCGGCAGCCATGAGGACAAGCCCGAAGTCCTGGCCAGAGTCGCCTGGTCCGGTGTCGGGCGTCGCATCAAGGCCGAGAACCCGACACCGGCCGCGGTCCGCCACGCCGTCCGGTCCGTGCTCGACAAGCCCCGGTACCGCGACGCCGCACGCCGCGTCTCTGAGCGGATGGCCACCACCCGCGGCGTACACCGACTCGCCGAGATCGTCGACGACTTGATCGCGAACCACCGGCGGCACGGTCTCATGCAGCAACCATGAAGCCGGCGTGCGAGCCGGCCTTCCGTAGGTCAGTCCAGCAGTTCCGGGACGTGCTTCTTCAGCGCCGCCACCACCTGCGACAGCCCGGCATCCAAGTCGTCGCCGTCCCAGCGCACGAGTTCCCCGCCAAGCGGCTTACCTGATACCAGCACTGTCCAACGGCGCCGTTCGCGTTCGCCGTCCATCTTCACGGTCGCGACCATCCCTCGATCGCCGAGCTGTATCAGCAACTCAGGTAGGCAGTCATCCCATCCCATGGCCGCGACAATAGATGCACGGTCCGGCGCGGTGCGGGCCAGCCGAGCGCCACGACCAGGCGGCGAACGAACTCAGTGCTCGATCTCGTCCAGTCGCGCTTCCAAATAGGCGCGCTCGACGTCGGTCGAGGCGAGCGCCAGAGCTTCGCGGTATGCCTCGGCGGCGGGTGCGTACGAGCCCTGTCTGCGCAGCAGATCTGCCCGCGTGGCCGGTAGCAGGTGGTAGCCAGCGAGCTCGCCCGACTCCGACAGCTCCTCGACCAGGGCAAGCCCGGCCGCGGGTCCATCCGCCATCGCCACGGCAACCGCCCGGTTGAGCCGGACGACCGGCGAGGCCGCGATCTCGAGCAGGTCGTCGTAGAGCTGCACCACCAACGGCCAGTCGGTCGCCTCGACGCTCGGAGCCGTGGCGTGGCAGGCCGCGATCGCCGCCTGGAGCTGGTACGGGCCAGGTGCGCCCGGCAGCAGCTGCAGCCCTTCGGCGATCTTGGCCGAGTCCCAGCGCGAGCGGTCCTGCTGGTCCAGCGTGACCAGCGCTCCTGCCGCGTCGACACGGGTCGAACGCCGGGCATCGTGCAGGAGCATCAGCGCGAGCAGGCTCTGCGCCTCTGGCTCGGGCAGCAGCCGCACGAGCAGCCGGGCCAGCCGGATCGCCTCCGCGCTGAGGTTCTGCCGCACCAGGTCCGCACCCGCGCTCGCCGCGTACCCCTCGTTGAACAGCAGGTAGACCACCGCGAGGACCGCGTTCAGCCGTTCGGACAACAGGTGCGCGGGCGGTACGCGGTAGGGGATGCCGGCCTCGCGGATCTTCTTCTTGGCCCGGGTGAGCCGCTGGTACATGGTCGGCTCGGGCACCAGGAACGCGTGCGCGATCTCTGCGGTCGTCAGCCCGACCAGCGTCCGCAGCGTCAGCGCCACCCGCGCCTCGAACGGCAGCGCCGGATGGCAGCAGGTGAAGATCAGCCGCAGCCTGTCGTCTGGCACCTCGTCCGGCTCCTCCGGCTCATCAACTGTACGAGCGAGAACGGCCGCCTCCCGCTGCTTCGCCGCCCCGGCCGCCTCGCGTCGGAGTAGGTCGACCGCGCGGTTTCGCGCCGTCGTGGTGAGCCAGGCACCCGGGCTGCGCGGTATGCCGTCGCGGCGCCACCGTTCGAGTGCGACCGCGAACGCGTCGGCCGCGCAGTCCTCGGCGAGGTCCCAGTCGCCGGTCACCCGGATCAGCGTCGCGACGACCTGTCCCCAGTCCGTTGCGAACGCCTCGGTGGCCGCTGCCTCAACAGCGTCGGTCACTCCCACACCGGCCGGACCTCGACGGTGCCGAACGCGGCGAACGGATGCCCGGCGGCGACCTCGATCGCCTCGTCCAGATGCGCACACTCGATCACGAGAAAGCCGCCGATCAGGTCCTTGGTCTCCGCGTACGGCCCGTCCGACACCAGCGTCTCGCCCTTACGTACCTGGACTTTCGTCGTGGCTGCCGGCCGCAGCCGGGCACCGAACACGCGACGCTCCTGTATGCCGGCGAGCCAGGCCTGGTGCTCCGGCCACGCGTCGATCTCCTCCGGCGACTCCGAGTGCTCCTCGGGGTGCCAGATCACCAACGCGTACTTCATCTTCTCCGCACCTCCTCCGCGGGGCCGGCATCCTCCTCGACGAGCCAGCCGCGACAGCTACTGTCCCACGCCACGCAGACCAGTGCGTCAGCTGTCGTATTCGTCGCGAGGGCGCCACCCGCTCGAGGTAGACGCGGCGGTGGACCAACTCAGTCCGCTGTGACAGCGGGTTCGGCGAAGTTCGGGCTCTTCCTGCCCTCGAGAGCGCCGCGCATGGACGCCAGCCACATCGGGCCGGCGAGCGTGCCACCCCAGAACCTGGTCGCCGCCAACTCTCCGACCGTTGATCTCGGCACCGAGAAGAGAACGGAGGACTGGGTGGGCGTCGGCGACCGCGGCGGCGGCGACCATGTTCGTGGTGTAGCCCATGAACCAGACGGCCTTGCGGCTTTCGGAGGTACCCGTCTTTCCGGCGACCTGGCGACCCTCGGACTTCATGCTCATGGCCTGGCCAGTCCGGCCGGAGTCCTTGCCGTCGACGACCTGACGCAATACGTAGTTGACAGTGTCCGCGACGTGCCTGGAGATGACCTGCTCGCACTCGGGTCCGCGCACCGGGAGCGGGTTGCTGTCGCGGTCGAGCACCCGGGTGAAGGGCACTGCACGACAGTGCATGCCGCGGGCGGCGAAGGTCGCGTAGGCCTCGGCCATCGACAGCGGTGCGATCTCGTTGACCCCGATGGTGAACGGCTTGATCTGCAACAGGGGCTGGCCGTCAGCGCGGACGGCGCCAAGCTTGGTCGCGATCTCGGCCGGCTCGCAGATACCGGTCTCGGCTTCCAGGTTGGCGTAGTACGTGTTGACCGACCGACCCGTACCGCTGATCATGTCGCTGGTGGATCCGGCGCTCGTGGAGTTGCCGATGGACCAGAAGGCGCTGTTGTAGCCCGGCTTGCCTTCCGGGCAGTTCTTCACCGGTCGGCTGATTGCGGTGCGGCTCGGCGACGGCAGCCGTTCGGTGATCGGCATGCCCTGGCGGATGGCCGCGGCGAGGACGAATGGCTTGTACGTCGATCCCGGCGAGAAGCCGATGCCACCGCCATACCTCTGCGGCACGTTGATGTTGACGTATGTCTTGCCCTTGCCCTGGCCATAGCCCCGTGACTGTGCCATCGCCTTGATCGCCCCAGTGCCTGGTTCGACCATGGACAGCGCGCCGTGCACCAGGTCGGTCGGAGCGACCGTTTCCGAGACTGCCTTTTGCGCTGCGTCCTGCGCCCGGACGTCCAGGGTGGACTGGACTACCAGGCCGCCGCGGTAAAGGAGCCGGCGTCGCTCCTCCTCGCTCTTGCCCAACGCCGGGTCGGAGAGCAGAACCGCCTGCACGTAGTCGCAGAAGAACGGGTACTTGGAGTAGTAGCAGCCCTGTTCGAACTTGGCCATATGCAGCCCGAGTCCGGTCTTCGCAGCCGCCGCCCGCTGCTTTTGCGAGATCATCCCCTCGTGCGCCATCCGGGAGAGCACGAGGTTTCGCCGGTTGAGGACGTCCTTCGGCTTCTGCCTCACGTCCAGGCCGTTGGGGTCGCGGACAAGGCCGGCTAGCATCGCCGCCTGGGGGAGAGTCAGCTTGGCGGCGGTGGTGCTGAAGTAGTACTTCGCCGCCGACTCGATGCCGTAGGCGCCGTCACCGAAGTAGACGATGTTGAAGTACTTCCCGAGGATCTCGTCCTTGGTCATCGTCTTCTCGAGCTCGACGGCGTAGCGCAGCTCCTGGAGCTTTCGGGAGTAGGACTCCTCGATGACCTTGCCCTGCTCATCTGGAGTCTCGGCATTCTCGAAGAGCACCAGCTTGACGTACTGCTGGGTGATGCTCGACCCACCCTGCGAGACGCCCCCGCCTTGCTGGTTACGGACGAACGCGCGCAACGTGCCCTGCATGTCGAGTGGACCGTGGTGGTAGAACCGCGCGTCCTCGATGGCCAGGATGGCGTGCTGCATCACCGGCGCCACCTGGTCGAGTTTCACCTCGACGCGGTTCTGGTCGTAGAAGGTCGCGATGACCGTGCCGTCGACGGCAAGGAGCAGACTGCGTTCAGGCAGCGGCGGATCCTGGAGGTCACCGCTCAGGTTGTGGAACGAGTCGGTCATCGACTTGGCGGTCAGCCCGAGGACGCCGGCGAATGGAACCACCAGACCGGCTACCAAGGCCCCGGCCAGCGCCGCAACGGCGATGAACATGACGAGGTTCTCTAAGAAACTGGGCGTGCGTCTGCTCCGGGACATCATGTGGCGTTTCCTTTTCCCGGCGCGACGAAACGGAAAGGGATCTGCTGGCGGAAACTGACCTTTACGTCTGAAGATCGGAGCTGCTGTTAACAGTCCTGAGGAGCTCTATCGCGCCGCAGTGCAGCGCCACGAAATACGGCCATGTTGTCGCTGCTGAGATTCACGATTCTCGGACGCCATGACTGCTCCCCTTCTGGGACTGCTGAAGCCCACATGGACGAAGCTGAACTCAGCGGAAGCCCTTCAGCCAGGAGATTATCTGCGCTGCGCCAGGAGCGACCCGGGTTCGACAAAATTGGTTGCGACCCTTCCATTGGAAGGGCGTTGAAATGGTGGCCAAGACGACACTGAGCAGTGAGGGCGAGATAACCACCGTGTCCGACATCGCCGGTGATTGTGAATAGGACACTCGACCTGCAAGGGTACGAAAGCTCTACGCCGACGTGCCAGTCGGCGATGCCGATCGGTGGCGCGAAATGGGTTGGCCGCCGCTGAGGGGACGTCGCTAGGCTCCTTGCGTGGACGGACCCGTGACCGGTGACGCCTTCGGCGAAATGCTCCTCGCCGCGGCAGGCGGACGCAGCTCAGCCGGCGCCATCGAACGGGACGACGGCATGCTCGACCCGCACGACGGTCAGCTCTACTTCGCGGGCCCCAAGGAGTGGGACGAACTCGACCGGACCGCCTGCGCCCGGGCCCATGGGCGGGTGCTCGACGTTGGCTGTGGTGCCGGCCGGCACAGCCTCTATCTGCAGAGCCAGGGTTATGACGTCACCGCGATCGATCCGTCTGCCGGGGCATGTGCTGTCAGCCGGTCGCGTGGCGTTCGAGCGGTGCAGCAGATCGGCATCGAGGCGCTTCCCGGCCGGCCCGAGAGTTTTGACACGTTCCTGCTTCTTGGCAACAACCTCGCGCTGTTGGGATCGCCGGAGCACGCTCCGAGCGTGCTCGGCGCGCTCGCCCGGGTCGCCGCGCCGGGCGCCAGGGTCCTGGGCCGGACCAGGGATCCGTACATCACCGATAGCCAAGCCCATCTGGACTATCACGCACGCAACCGGCGCAACGGCCGGATGGGTGGGCAGACCCGGATTCGGGCGAGATTCGGCCGTCTCGCCGATCCGTGGTTCGACTACCTGTTCTGCTCCCGCGACGAGCTGGCTCAGCTGACCGAAGGCTCGCCGTGGCGCATTGCCGGACTGGATGACGACGGCGCCGGATACCTCGCCGAACTCGCCCTGCGCTGAGCACGACTGACGCGGAGGCTCAAGGGGAGTCTCGCTCCTGGGTGAGCCGCAGGCGCCCTCGAGCCGCCGCGACGGCGACCCACGGCACGCCGAGCAGACCGCCGAGTCCGAGGACGAGCAGGGCGGTGCGCAGCCCGAGCGCCTCACCCAACAGCCCGCCGACGATGCCACCGATCGGGCCTGGCCCCCACTCGATCAGCCGCATCACAGCGCCGACCCGGCCGAGCAGGTGCGGTGCCACCGACTGCTGCAGCATCGTCACCCGCACGATGATGAGGTACACGACACCGAGGCCGACGAGGAACTGCCCGAGCGCCAGAACCGTGAGCACCATCCAGGAGGGCCCGGCGGCGAGCGGGATCAGCAGGTTGCCGGAACCGAACACAACGGTGGCGAGGACCGACGTCCAGGCGGCCCCGTACCGGTAGCTGACCGGCGCTGCGATCGCCCCAGCGAGGAGCGCCCCGAGCGATCCGACCATCGCGATCAGTCCGATCGTCGCCGCCGAGAGGTGCAGGTCTCGCACTGCGTAGAGCACGTAGAGCGCGAGCACGCCCCAGTGGAGGAAGTTCGGAATCGCCATTCCCATCGTGAGGGCGACCACGCCGCGATGCCGTGCGAACGCCGCCAGCCCTTCGCGCAGCGACACCCCGAGACCGCTGGCTTCGATCCCCACCGGAGCTGGTCGTGGATCGCTTCGCATGCCAGCCCGTTGGAGCACTGCGGCGACCAGGAACGACGCGGCATCAATGGCGACCGCGATCGGTGCGCCGAGGAGTTGTACGAGCAACCCGCCGAGGCCGGGGCCGCCGACGGCGGTCACCGAGTCGCTGAGGGAGACGCTGCTGTTGGCAGCCGTGAGCTGTCGAGGATTGGAGACCAGGGCCGGCAGGTATGCGGTGTGGGCGAGCCCGTATGCCAGCGCCAGCCCGCCGGCCGCGAACGTCACGACGTACAGCTGTGGAAGGGTCAGTACGCCGAGCAGAGCCGCGACCGGGATCGTGCCGATCAGGAGGCCCTGCCCCACGTTGCACCACAACAGCAGCCGCCCGCGGCGCACCCGGTCGACGAGGACTCCGAGGAACAGCCCGAGCAGCAGGCTCGGCAGCGCCTCCATAGCCGTCAGCGCACCCATCTCGGTCGGTGTCGCAGACAGCAGGAGTACGGCGGTGAGGGGGATGGCGAGCTCGCTCACCTGGGTGCCGAGGTTAGACAGCAGCTGAGCCGTCCAGAAGAACGCGAACGGCCGGTTGCGCCACAGGGGCGTCGCTGAGCCGGCCGCACATTCGTCCGTGGTGGGTGGATCGGCCATCTGCGCTCCAGGGCGTGCGTGGTACGCGCCGCACCGTACACGAACGGCAGGAGAGACGAGCAGACCTTCTGGTGCCACATCGCCACAGCTGGGTCACGGCCCCACCTCGACCGCGGCGTAACCGTCTGCATAGGTTGCCTTCTGGCACGCTGGGGGCCTTGCGGCATTGGCCGCCACTGCCACCTGTGCCAGTCCGATGGTCGCTGGGAGGGATTATCGTGTCCGTGCAACCGGCCACCACGGCATATCCGGCGGCGGCCGAACGCCGGCGCGAGCACCGTGCTTGGTACTGGTACGACTGGGCCAACTCGGCCTACGGCACCACCGTGCTCACGGCACTGTTCAGCCCCTACCTTGCCTCTGTCGCCGAGACCGCGGCGTGCGGTGCTCCCGGCACCCCGGAGCGGCCGTGCACGACTGACCTCCACCTACTCGGCATCCCGATCTCGCCCGGCTCACTCCCGCTGTACGTGATCACCGCGACCACCCTGCTTTCGGCGTTCGTGCTGCCAGTCGTCGGAGCGCTCACCGACCGCTCCCCACGCAAGAAGGGGTTGCTTGCCGGTTTTGCCTGGACAGGTGGCGCGGCTGCAGCCGCGATGGTGTTCATCGCCGGGGCCAATTGGCAGCTCGGCGTCGCGCTGATCTTCGTAGGAAACGTATGTCTGGCCTCGTCGATCGTCATCTACGACGCCATCCTGTGCGACATCGCGACGCCTGACGAACGCGACCGGGTCTCGTCCCGCGGCTGGGCGTTCGGATATCTGGGCGGAGGACTGCTGCTCCTGATCAACCTGGCCGTCGTGCAGGGGCATAGCGCATTGGGACTGTCCACCACGACTGCGATCAGACTCAGCCTGCTGTCGGCGGGTCTGTGGTGGGCTGGGTTCACGATCATCCCGTACGTCGGGCTGCGCAACCGGCCGCCTGTCGCTGTCGTCGCCGAGTCGGGTGGCGCGGTACGCCAGAGCGTGGGGCAGCTGGTGATCACCCTGCGGGGAGCACGGGCCTATCCAATGACGCTGCTGTTCCTTGCCGCCTACCTGCTCTTCAACGACGGCATCCAGACCGTGGTGTACGCGTCATCTGTCTACAGCGCGGGCCAGCTCGGACTCGGGGTGAGCGTGCTCGTCACGACGGTCCTGCTGGTGCAGTTCGTCGCCTTCGGCGGTGCCTTGCTGTTCGGCCGGATCGCGGCCAGGTTCGGTAGCCGGCGGACGATCATGGCCGGGCTCTGGGTCTGGGTCGGCATAGTGATCGCGGCATACTTCCTGCCCGCCAGGCAGGTTGCCCCGGTGCTGGTGCTGGGTGTCTTCATCGGCATCGTGCTGGGCGGTACGCAGGCGTTGTCGCGTTCGCTCTACAGCCAGATGGTTCCGAAAGGCCGCGAGGCCGAGTACTTCAGCCTGTACCAGGCGGGGGAGCGTGGCACGAGCTGGCTGGGCACCCTGGTGTTCGGCCTCGTACACCAACTGACCGACTCCTATCGGCCGGCGATCATCGTGCTGGTCGTCTTCTTTGTGGCGGGCTTCTTCCTCCTGTGGCGAGTAGATCCCCGGCGCGCTGTCACCGACGCCGGCAATCAGCTGCCGGCCGTCCTCTGAACGGGCAGCCAGCAACAACTCTCACCCGACACGATTCGCATGTCGGGTGAGAGTTGTTTTCGGTGAGTCTAGGCGCGCGAGGGATCCCGCTTGTAGAGCGAGCGAGACCAGACGAAGCCTCCAGCCGCGATCAGGGCGCACCACCCGACCGCGAGGATGGCGCTGTTGCCGATCGGCGTACCGAGAAGCAGGCCCCGCAGGGTCTCCATCATCGGCGTGAACGGCTGGTACTCGGCGAACCAGCGCAGTCCGATCGGCATCGAGTCCGTCGGCACGAACCCGCTGCCTAGGAATGGCAGGAGCGTCAGTGGCATCGGTAGGTTGCTGGCGGACTCCACGGACTTGGAGACCAGGCCGAGTGCCACGCACAACCAGGTGAACGCGAACCCGACCATCACCACGACGCCGAGAACCGCGAGCCATTCAAGCGCTGATGCGTTCGGCCGGAACCCGACCAACAGCGCAACGCATGTCACTACGACGGTGATGAGGACGGTCTGGACCACGCCGCCGAGTACGTGCGAGGTCAGTACCGAGGACCGGAAGATCGCCATGGTGCGAAACCGGGCGATGATGCCTTCGGTCATGTCCATCGCCGCCGAGATCGCCACACCCTGTGCGGACGCGGCGATTCCCATCATCAGAATGCCGGGTGCGACGTAGTTGACGTACTCGCCGCGGCCGCCGCCGGCCCCGCCGATGCCGGCGCCCAACGTTCCGCCGAAGACGTAGACGAACAGCAGCAGGAAGATGACCGGCATGCCGACGAGCAGCAGCGTCATGCTGGGATAGCGGACGATGTGCAGCAGCTTGCGCCGAAGCATGGTCGCGGTGTCGCTCGCCGCGTAGGTAAGTGTGCTCATCGGACTGTTTCCTTTTCAGCGTCGGAACGTTTGGTGTCGGACTGGTCGGTGTTGGGTTGGCCGGTGAGCGCCAGGAAGACGTCGTCGAGGTCGGGGGTGTGGACCGTGAGCTCGGCGACCTCGATCGACGCGCTGTCGAGTCGGTCGAGCAGGCTCCGCAGGGACTGGACTCCGCCGTCGCTGGGCACCTGGAGCATGAGCGCCTCGTCGTCCCGGATCGATCCGGTGAGGACGTGTGCCGCTGCGTCGAGGGCGACCGGCTGGGTGAACCGGAGGCTGATGTGGCCGCCGGGAATCTGCCGCTTGAGCTCGGCAGCCGTGCCTTCGGCGATCAGCTTTCCGTGGTCGAGGACGCCGATTCGGTCGGCGAGGTGGTCCGCCTCCTCGAGGTACTGCGTGGTGAGGAAGATCGTCACGCCGCCGGCGACGAGGTCCCGGATGATCTGCCACATCGTCCGCCGGCTGCGCGGGTCGAGGCCGGTGGTGGGCTCGTCGAGAAAGATGATGCGTGGCGTGCCCACGAGTGTCATGGCGAGGTCGAGGCGGCGCTTCATGCCGCCGGAGTAGGTTGCCGCCGGCTTCTTCGCCGCGTCGACGAGGTCGAACTGCGCCAGCAGCTGCGCGATTCTCGGGCGGACGGCGGCCTTGTCCAGGTGACACAGGTTCGCCATCAGACGGAGGTTCTCCTCGCCGGTGAGCAGTCCATCGACGGCCGAGAACTGGCCGGTGACACCGATCACCGCTCGTACCGAATCGGGATCGCGAGTTACGTCGTGGCCGGCGACGCGGATCTCGCCTGCGTCGGCGCCGATGAGTGTCGACAAGATGTTGACCACTGTGGTCTTGCCGGCGCCGTTCGGGCCGAGCAGGGCGTATGTCGTCCCGGCCTTGACATGCAGATTGAGGCCGTCGAGCACTGTGTGGTCGCCGTAGGAACGACGGAGCCCCACCGCCTCGATCGCTGGGATTGACGTGAGAGTGGACATGGTTCCTCGCTTCGATTCGTCGGGGTCGTTCGGGCAGGCGGCGGTAACCGAATGGCCGCCGCTCGGCCAACGGGTGGGGTCGTGAGGGGGTGTGGGGTGTGAGGGTGTGGGGTGACTAGCTCTAGATGTTGAGGTCTTCCACGGCAGGTTGCTCGGCCATGCGGGCAACGATGTCGAACAACTCGTCGGGGATCGCCTTGCGGAGCTCCTCGAGGGTGTCGACGACCGTGATCGTCGCGTCGCCCTTGACGATGCCCCAGTTGGACTCCTCCAGGCCCACCCAGCTGCGCCAGCCGGTGCTGGTGGACTTGTACTCATCGGACCGGGTCAGGTGCACCACGTACTTGTCCTTGCGGCTCCGATAGACCCGGTATTCCTCGACCAGGCCGCTCGGCGTGGCGCGCCCCCATTCGCCGAGCAGGATTCCGGCGAACCGGACCTTCCGGCCGACGCCTTGGCCGACCTTGACGATGATCTCGTCGTAGCCCTCCTGGCGGCCCTCCTCCAGCTCGATGAACCGGCGCAGCGCGGTCGTGATCGCCGCCGACAGGTTTCCCCCGACCAGCTCCTGCGCGCGCCGGTACAGCGGCATGTCGTCGTCAGCGACGTAGATCGTCTTGTTGGGCATCACACACCTCCGTCCACCTGACCTACGGCCACTATACATATACATATGAATAGACGGCAAGGTCCAGCGAGGATCGGGCATCGATGCAGGTGGCAAGCGGTCTGAGGCCGGTGTGCGCGATCTCGTCGACCAGGACCCGCTCCGGCCGGCGGCCCTGGCTCGTCGGAGCTTCCGCGGTCAACCGCTCCCGGCGGCGCTGGCGAGGGCAAGGTTGAGCTCGACGACGTTGACGCCGGGCTCGCCGAGGAAACCGAGCGAAGGCTTGTCGGTGTTGTCGGAAACCAGCTGTCGCACCTCGGACGGGTTGAGTCCGCGTTCCTGGGCAACCCGTTCGACCTGGATTTCCGCGTACGCCGGTGAGATGTGCGGGTCCAGGCCACTGGAGCTGGCTGTCACCGCGTCAGGGGGAACGGCCGTCTGGGCGACGCCGTTCTCCTTCGCTATCTGGGCTTTGCGTTCCTTGACGAGTTTGACCAGTTCGGAATTGGTCGGGCCGAGGTTGGAGCCGTAGCTGTTCAGGCCGTCATAGGGGGTGTCGCCGGTGGCCGACGGGCGGGAGTGGAACCACTCGGCGCCCTTGAACTCCTGTCCAATCAGGCGCGACCCGACGACCTGCCCGTCCCGCTCGATCAGGGAGCCGGCGGCCCGGTCGCGGAAGGCGATCTGTCCGATCGCCCAGACCGCCAGCGGGTAGAGCAGTCCGAGGATCACGGTCATCGCGAGCAGCGTCCGGAAACCGGTGCCGAGCTGTCGCAGCGTTGCTTCCACGTGGGTCACCCGATTCCTGGAATGAGCGAGATGAGGAGGTCGATGAGCTTGATTCCGACGAACGGCGCGACGATGCCGCCGAGGCCGTAGATCCACAGGTTGCGGCGCAGCAGGTTTGCCGCCGAGGTCGGCCGGTAGCGCACGCCTCGCAGAGCGAGCGGGATCAGCGCGACGATGATGAGGGCGTTGAAGATCACCGCCGACAGAATCGCGGACTCTGGCGAGGCCAGTCCCATGATGTTGAGGGTCGCCAGGCCTGGATAGACGACCGCGAACATCGCCGGGATGATCGCGAAGTACTTCGCGACGTCGTTGGCGATCGAGAAGGTCGTGAGTGCACCTCGGGTGATCAGCAGTTGCTTGCCGATCTCGACGATCTCGATGAGCTTGGTCGGGTTTGAGTCGAGGTCGACCATGTTGCCGGCCTCTTTCGCGGCCGGCGTGCCCGTGTTCATCGCGACGCCGACATCAGCAGCGGCGAGCGCCGGCGCGTCGTTGGTGCCGTCGCCGGTCATCGCGACGAGCTTGCCGCCTTCCTGCTCGCGCCTGATGAGGGCCATCTTGTCTTCGGGTTTGGCCTCGGCCAGGAAGTCGTCGACGCCCGCCTCGTCGGCGATCGCCTTCGCGGTCAGAGGGTTGTCGCCGGTGATCATCACCGTCCGGATGCCCATCGCGCGCAGGTCTGCGAAGCGCTCGCGGAGGCCTTCCTTGACGATGTCCTTCAGGTGGATCACACCAAGCACGCGCCCGGTTCCGGCGCGTCGTTCGGCGACGACGAGCGGCGTGCCGCCAAGGCTGGAGATGCCGTCGGCGACCTCCGCTATCTCCTGTGGCACCACGCCGCCTTCACGACGCACCCAGCCGAGCACCGCAGCCGCCGCACCCTTGCGGACCTGGTGGTCGTCCGGCAGGTCGGCGCCGCTCATCCGGGTCTCGGCCGTGAAGGGGATGACGGTCGAGCCGGTGAGCTCGCGTCCGCGCAGGGCGAACTTCTCCTTTGCCAGAACGACGATGGACCGGCCTTCGGGGGTCTCGTCGGCAAGGCTGGCCAGCTGGGCCGCGCCGGCCAGTTCCTCCTGGCTGACGCCGCCGACCGGCATGAAGTCGACTGCCTGCCGGGCGCCGAGGGTGATCGTGCCGGTCTTGTCCAACAGCAGGGTGGACACGTCGCCTGCGGCCTCGACGGCACGGCCCGACATCGCCAGCACGTTGCGCTGCACCAGACGGTCCATGCCGGCGATTCCGATCGCGGACAGCAGGGAACCGATCGTGGTCGGGATCAGGCAGACCAGGAGTGCGACGAGGACGAGGATGGACTGCTGTTGCCCCGCGTAGGCGGCCATCGGCTGCAGTGCCACGACCGCCAGCAGGAAGACGATCGTGAGGCTGGCCAGCAGGATCGTCAACGCGATCTCGTTCGGTGTCTTCTGCCGGTCCGCACCCTCGACCAGGGCGATCATCCGGTCGAGGAACGTCTCGCCTGGTTCGCTGGTGATACGGATGACGACCCGGTCGCTGAGCACCTTGGTGCCGCCGGTGACGGCGCTGCGGTCGCCGCCGGATTCGCGGATCACCGGTGCCGACTCGCCGGTGATCGCCGACTCGTCCACGCTCGCGATGCCGTCGATGACCTCTCCGTCACCGGGGATGATGTCGCCGGCCTGGCACACCACCAGGTCGCCCACGTGCAGGGCGGTGCCCGGCACCAGTTCCTCGACGGCACCGGCACTGATGGAGGTGACCTTGCGGGCGAGGGTCTCGGTCTTTGCCCGGCGCAGGGTGTCGGCCTGCGCCTTTCCGCGTCCTTCCGCCACCGCTTCGGCGAGGTTGGCGAACAGGACAGTCACCCACAGCCAGGCGACGATGAGCCATCCGAACAAGCTCGAGTCGAAGACCGTGAGGACCGTCGTGAGAGCTGCACCGATCTCGACCACGAACATGACCGGGTTGCGGACCAGGTGGCGCGGGTCGAGCTTGCGGATGGCGTCCGGCAGCGAGCGGATCAGCTGCCCGGGGTCGAACAGTCCGCCGGCGATCCGGTGCGGCGTGACCTGCTGCCGTACCGACTCGTGTGGTAGCACTCGACTCTCCGTGAGTTGGGTGGACGACGGGGTGGTCATGAAAGGCCTTCCGCGAGAGGACCGAGTGCCAGAGCGGGGAAGAACGTCAGCCCGGCGACTATCAGGGTGACGCCGGTCAGCATGCCGACGAACAGCGGCGACTGCGTACGCAACGTTCCGGTGGTCTCCGGCACCGGTTGCTGGCGTGCGAGCGACCCGGCCAGGGCCAGCACCAGGACCACCGGGATGAACCGGCCGAACAGCATGCAGAGACCGAGCAGGATGTTGTAGAAGGGCGTGCCAGAGGTGAGTCCGGCGAAGGCCGAGCCGTTGTTGTTGCTTGCCGAGGTGAGGGCATACAGCACTTCGGAGAACCCATGCGCCTCGGGGTTGAGGATCCCGGCCTGGCCGTCCGGCAGGGCGATCGCGATGCCGGTGCCGATCAGGATCAGTGCCGGGACCGAAAGGATGTACAGCGCGACGACCTTCATCTCGCGGGCACCGATCTTCTTGCCCAGATATTCAGGCGTACGCCCCACCATCAGGCCGGCGACGAAGACGGCGACCACCGCCAGGACGAGCATCCCGTACAGGCCGGAACCCGTTCCACCCGGAGCGACCTCGCCCAGCATCATGTTGAGGATCGTGACGCCGCCGCCCAGCGCGGTGTAGGAGTCGTGCATCGAGTTGACCGAGCCGGTGGAGGTGAGCGTGGTCGATGCGGCGAAGAGTGGCGATGAGGAGACTCCGAACCTTGTCTCCTTTCCTTCCATCGCACTGCCGGCAATCTGCAGTGCGGTGCCCGGGTGGGAGAACTCGGAGGCGTAGATCGCTAGGACCGAACCGACCCAGATGACCCCCATGACCGCGACGATCGCGTAGCCCTGCCGCAGGTTACCGACCATTCGGCCGAACGTCGCCGGAAGCGAGAACGAGATCACCAACAGCAAAAAGATCGTGAGCAGGTTGGTGAAACCGTTTGGGTTCTCGAACGGGTGTGAGGAGTTGGCGTTGAACGGGCCGCCGCCGTTGGTGCCCAGGTCCTTGATCGCTTCCTGGGAAGCGATGTTGCCGCCAGGAAGGTGCTGAGTTGCACCGGCGAGGGTGTGCACCGTGGTCGGATCCGACATGTTCTGGATCACCCCGTTGGCCAGCAGGATGATCGCGGCGACGAACGAAAGCGGTAGCAGGATCCGGATCGTTCCGCGTACGAGGTCGACCCAGAAGTTGCCCAACTCTGCGGTGTTGCGCCGGATGAACCCGCGCACGAGCGCCACCACGACCGCCATGCCGACCGCTGCGGACACGAAGTTCTGTACGGTCAGGCCGGCCATCTGGGTCAGGTGGCTCATCGTCGACTCGCCCGAATACCACTGCCAGTTGGTGTTGGTGACGAACGACACCGCGGTGTTGAACGCGCCGTCCGGTGGCACCGGCGCCATCCCCTGGGACAGTGGCAGCCACTGCTGCAGTCGCATGAGCAGATAGAGGAACAGCACCGACACGAGGGAGAACGCCAGCACGCTGCCGGCGTAGACGGTCCAGCGCTGTTCGGCGTCTGGATTGACACGGAGCAGGCGGTAGAGGCCGCGCTCGACCTTCAGGTGGCGGGTGCTGGTGTAGACACGTGCCATGTAGTCACCAAGGGGGTGGTGAACCAGCGCAAGCAGGATGACTATGACCGCGACCAGAAGGACCGCGGTGAGACCCGGGCTCATCTAGAACCTCTCCGGTTTCACGAGGGCGACAACGAGGTAGATGATCAGGCCGATCGCGATGATCAGGCCGATCAGGTTCTCTGCACTCACAGCCTTGCCACCCCCCGCAGGACGGCGACGACCAGCGCGAAGGCGACGATCGTCAGGACGACGTAGAGCACGTCGGACACGGGGTTTGCCCTTCTCCGGTTGGGACGGGATGAATGCGTTGGTCGGACGACTTACGTCTACCCGCGGCAGTGCGCCGGTCACACGACAGTCAAGTCGCCAGGATGGGCCGGCACACCTGTCCTGACGGGTCCTTAACGGCGCGGGTCTGCGTCTTGACGCCTTCCTAGCGCCCCTGGTCCAGACGTCATCCCGTCCGGTCCGTGGTCCGGCTTGAAGGTCGTGATCATGGAGCCGAGACGTCCCCATGGCCCGATTCGTGTCGACGTCGTGGCAACCCAGTCAGTCGCGTGGTGTCAGGGGCCATCAGGACTACGGGGGAGAGCCAGATGACAGCGAGGTGTGCTCGGTCGCCGGCTAGCGGGACGGGAAGTGTTGGTGGTCGAGCTGCGACAGCAGACTGCGCGGCGCGAGTGTCGTGTCCGGCCGGTCGCTCGAGCCTGGCGTGCCGTTGGCGCCGGCTGCTCCGCCGAGGTCCGGCTTCTCCGGCGTGAACAGCCAGGTCTGGAACAGTCCGTCCAGCTGTTGTCCGGAGACTCGTTCGGCGACCTGGACGAACTCGTCGGTGGTGACGTTGGTCCCGGCATGCGTACGCGCCCAGCTGCGCAGGATCGCGAGGAAGTCGTCGTCGCCAACGGCGAGACGCAGCG
Organism: uncultured Actinomycetota bacterium; assembly: GCA_963720325.1. Lineage (GTDB taxonomy): Bacteria > Actinomycetota > Actinomycetes > Propionibacteriales > Actinopolymorphaceae > Thermasporomyces. Next base: position 302,444 of record CAVRFE010000003.1, read on the forward strand.
CGTGCAAGGTCATCGCGCCCCGCCAGTACACGGCCACGTCGAATATCGCCTCCGGGCCCGGATCGCCGATCGTCAGCGTCCAGAACGGATCACCCGCGGGGACCGTGGCGTAGTAGTCGAAGGTGTCCTGCGCCGTAGCTCCCCCTTGGCGTTCGCTCCACAGCCACTCGAGGTACGTCGCGAATCCCTCGTTGAGCCAGATGTGCTGCCAGGACTCGACCGCGAGGCTGTCGCCAGCCCACTGGTGCGCCAGCTCGTGCACCAGCAGGGCGTCGGCGTCACCAAGGCTGCCGAAGACGAAGTGCGGATAGACAGGACGGGTCTGGGTCTCCAACGCGAAGTCGACCGCGACCTCGTGCACGACACCCCCGCCGGCGGAGAACGGGTACGGCGTGAACACATCGGACAGGAAGTCGATGATCTGCGGTCCCCGCCCGAGCGCATCGACGGCCACCTCGCCTCGCGTGGCCGGTGAGTCGGCGGTGGTCCCGACCGACCAGTCGTTGGGGTTGGCCGCGCTCCCCGCGGGAGCACCCGGCACCGTCCACCCGTCGAGGGTGTCGCCGTCGTCCTCGAACGACGTAGTGCCCTCACCCGTCGAGACCGTCACGTCGTCGACGAACAGACCGGGGCCCTGGACGACGACGTCGCTGGCGTAGCTGATCGAGACCTCGACATCGCTACCGGCATAGGCGGAAAGGTCAACCGTCCACTGCTCGGCACCGCGAACCTCGCCGTGGGCCGCCCACCACTCGCCGGTGCTCCCTTGTGGCGAGCAGGTCCCGTCACCGTTGTCAGCCTGGTAGTGGTCGATGAACGGGTGGAAGTCCAGCCAGTACGGGCAGGAGAAGCCGGTGTTCTGAGTGGTGTGTCCGCGACTGTCCGGGAGAGTGGTCCAGTCGTCCTGCCCCACATGGTGCGCCTCGACGAACGTGAAGTCCCAGTTGCTCTCGGTGTCCCTCGTGATCCAGAACGACAGCTCGGCGCCCTCGGCCGGGACACTGATGGTCCGCGCCAGCCGCTTGTACGACGGGCTTGCGGTGCCTGAGATCGCGAACTGCGTGCCGGTACGTGGCTTGAACGGCGTGAAGAGGTCGGCGTCAACGGCGTCCCAGTAGCGGATCCCGTCGTCTTTGTGCGTCCGGACTTCGTACTGGCCGATGGCCATCGTCGTGAGGTAGGAGGCCATCGGGTCCTTGGCCTGCCACGTCCAGGTCGTCCTGCCGTGGCGGGTGCGTCGCTGCTCGAGCTCGCCGTTCGCGACCACCTCGAGGCCGGCCGGAGCCGTGATCTGGAACGTGTAGGCGGCGGTGTCGGTCGGATGGTCGTTCACCGGGAACCACGTCGCCGCGGAGTGCGGCTCGCCGGCCACCAACACTCCGTCGTCGGTGTGGAAGAAGCCCTTGTTGTTGGGAAGGGTCTGCGGCGTCCCGTCGTACCTGACGACCGTCGTGAACCGGGTGTCCTCTCGCAGCCCGCGTCGCGGCGTGACGGTCAACTCGGCTCCGTCGCGACTCCACCTGGCCCGCCGCCCGTCTACCGTGACCGACCGCACGGCCAGCCCGTCGAGGTCGAGGTTGAAGCTGGACAGGTTCTGGGTTGCCTCGGCCCTGATCGTGGCGACGCCGGAGAGCACATCGGTGTCCGGCTCGTACGCCACGTCCAACAGGTAGTGCCCGACGTCGTAGCCACCGTTGCCGTCAAGGGGAAAGTAGGGATCACCAAGACCGGGTGCCCCGGGCACGAAGGTAGGCCCGCCGCCTGCGCCAACATCGTCGCCCTGCGCGACCCCCGAACAAAGAACCAGACACGCCGTCACGGATACGACCGCCACAACCTTGCGCATCACGCGACCCCCGATATCTGGACGTGCCGCCCGCCTGGCCGAGCCACCTTGTGAATGGGCACCAAGCGCCCGTCGGACATGGTGTCGCTCCCGACGGGCACGCACCATCGCCTGGCCCGACTCTGCCCCAAGGGGCACCGGCCCCGACGCTTGTGCCGCGCCAATAGCGGCGGTACCTTGTGACGCATGGAACCAGGCGAGACACGCAACGTGCTGACCCAGATGCGGCGTGGCACGCTCGCCTATTGCGTGCTCGCCGTCCTCAAGGAGCGGGAACGGTACGGATTCGAACTCGTCCAGGTGCTCGGCACCGTCGAGGGCATGGTCACGAGCGAGGGCACCATCTATCCGCTGCTCGCCCGGCTCCGCCGCCAGGAACTCGTCGAGACAACCTGGCGTGAATCCACTTCAGGTCCACCTCGTCGCTACTACCGGCTCAGCCGCACGGGCCGTCACGCACTCGACGACTTCTCCGAGGAATGGGCCCGGTTCCGCGACGGAGTCGACCACTTCCTCGCCGGGCGAACGGAGACGACATGAGCCACCCGGTCAGCCTCTTCGACGACTACCTCCAACGGCTTGACGACGCCGCGCAGGTGCTGCCGGAGGGCCAGCGCGAGGAACTGCTCGGACAGATACGCGAGCATCTGGACGTCCTCCGCACCGAGTTGGCCGACAGTGATGAGGTGGGCGAACGACAGGCCCTCGAGCGGCTGGGGACTCCGGAGGAGATCGTGCACGAAGCAATTCAGGCCAGTGACTCGATGGCGGCCGGTGGCGCCACTGCTGCGCCAGGCGCAACGCGCACCGGCACTCCCGTCTTCGAGATGGTCGCCGTAGCGCTCCTCCTGGTGGGAGGGTTCGCGGTGGGCATCGGCTGGATCGTCGGGGTCGTCATGGCGTGGTCGTCTGCGCACTGGACGACGCGCGAGAAGCTTCTCGGCACCCTCGTGTGGCCCGGCGGCCTCGCCGCCGTCTTCTTCCTGGGCACGGCGGTGGCGACAGGTGGCGAGTCATGCAGCACAGGCCCGATGCCGAGCCCGGGGCCTGACGCCGCCTCGGCTCCCGTCCCACAGTGCGAGACGACGGGTTTCGTCCCACCGCACTGGGTGGGGACGTTGATACTGGTCGCCGTCGTTCTCGCACCGTTCGTGGTCGCCGGCTATCTCGTACGCCGAGCCGCTCGCAGTCGCCGTGCCGTGACCTAGCAGGTCGACGGAGCGGCCGACGTCACCCGGATCGCTAGAACGGGCGCTCGCTTCGCATGCGTTGCCGGATGATCGTCGCGACCGTCGCGAGCAATGCGATGACCCCGGCACAGATGAAGATCGTGCCGAGCGCGTAGTCGGCAACGTACGGCAGCAGGTCAACGCGGACCGCGACCGCCAAGATGGCGCCGGCAGCGATCAACAACAGGCCGGTGGTGATCCCTGCCTGCGGATGCTCGGCGTTCATGACCACGGCGGCGACGGTTACGGCCAGCCCGCCCACCACCAGGATCAGGCCGAGGGCGTTGTCGTCGAGATAGGGCAGGTCCATCTCGACCGCGGAGTAAAGCACCGCACCAAGGACAAGCAGTAGGACACCGCTGCCAATACGCATGGGTCTCCTCGATCGACGCAAGGACCCAGAGAGCGTACTCCCGTCCGCTGAGCCACCGCCACGGTCGGGGGAGACACCCCGAACCCGTCTGTTCAGGACATAGGTCGTAGAAGCGGCGCGCGTCGTTGGTGTAGGTGTAGAGACGCGAGGTCCGGCTCCGACTGGTTGGAGCGAGGAGCCGCGCGGGCGGCTCGCAGAAATCCGAGAGGGGACTCCGGACATGAAGTACATGTTGATCATGCAGCTGAACCCTGTGGCGTGGGACGCCTTGACCGACGACGAGCGGAACGAGGTGATGAGCGGCCACGGCGAGTTCGTCAAGGCGATCCAGGAGTCCGGTGAGCTGGTCAGCGTCGATGCGCTCGCCGGTCCGGCCGAGAGCGTGGTCGTGCGAGGCATGGGCGATGGCGCGCGGGTGGTGTCCGATGGGCCGTACGCGGAGGCGAAGGAGTTCATGGGGGGCTTCTACATCGTTGACTGCGTCAGCAAGGAGCGCGCTGTCGAGTTGGCTCGGCTGATCCCCGACACCAGGTTCGAAGGTCTGGCGGTGGAGATCCGTCCGATCCTGGGCTGATCCAGGAAAGAGACGTCTGGTGAGCACCGAGGTGGACATCGAGGACCTGCTGCGGCGGGTGGCGCCGCAGGTCCTCGGTGTGCTGATCCGCCATCACGGGCAGGTCGACGCCTGTGAGGACGCCGTTCAGGAAGCGTTGCTGGCCGCCGCCATCCAGTGGCCCGACCAGGGCGTACCCGGACAACCCACCGCATGGCTGGTGACTGTCGCCGGCCGCAGGCTGACCGACATGTGGCGGAGCGAGCACGCCCGCCACCGCCGGGAAGACGCAGTAACGGCGCAGATCCCAAGCCACGAGCAGCTAGTGCGAGCTTCGGATGAGGATGACGCGGCGCGGTATGACGACACGTTGACGATGCTCCTCCTGTGTTGCCATCCGACACTGACACGGGCATCGCAGGTCGCGCTGACCTTGCGGATCGTCGGTGAACTGACAACTGCGCAGATCGCCCGTGCCCTGCTGGTGTCAGAGTCCACGATGGCCCAGCGGATCAGCCGCGCCAAGCAGAGCGTCGTAGCGGCGGGGGCGACCTTCCGGCTGCCGTCCCGAGATGAACGGGCAGACCGGTTGGCGGCCGTTCTCCACGTTCTGTATCTGATCTTCAACGAGGGGTATACCGCCACCTCCGGGCCCGACCTGCAACGCGTCGAGCTCACCGCCGAGGCGATCCGGTTGACCCGAGCACTGCACGGAGCGATTCCTCACCATGGCGAGGTCACTGGCCTGTTGGCGCTCATGTTGCTCACGAACGCGCGGCACGCCGCACGATGTGGCCCCGATGGCGACCTCGTTCCGCTCGCCGAGCAGAACCGCGACCTGTGGGATCGCGACGCAATCGCCGAAGGCGTCGAGTTGGTCAGCCGGACCCTCGCCACATCGGCGTTGGGCGAGTATCAGATCCAGGCCGCCATTGCCGCCATCCATGCCGAAGCCAGGTCGATCGAGGACACCGACTGGCGGCAGATCCACGTTCTCTACCGAATCCTTGACCGCATCGCGCCCAACCCGATCGTCACGCTCAATCGTGCCGTAGCGACTGCGATGGTGCATGGCCCGCAGGCCGGACTGGACCTCTTGGCCGGCATCGAGGACGACAAGCGAACGGCAGGTCATCACCGTGTCGACGCCGTACGCGCCCACCTACTGGAGATGAACGAGGATCCCGCGGCAGCTCGTGAACACTACGAGCGGGCGGCACGCCGCGCGACCAGCGGGCCCGAACAGCGTTATCTGCTAGCACAAGCCGCCCGTCTGGCAGCCCGCGTGGAGCCTCACACACCCTGAGCCTTAAGGATTGGTGGCGAGAACGCAGGCGACCGGCGGGGCGAGATCGAGGGTTTCCAAGCGGGGTTGGGTGAACCCTGCCTGGGTGAGGAGGTCGCGAAGCTCCTGGCCGGCCCGGGCCGTGGTGTCAGCGGTGGCGCCGACACAGCGCGGTTGGCTGGCGAGCGCGATGCGGCCGCCCGGGCGGAGTAGGCCGCGCAGCTCACGGAGCTGCTCCGTCGGGTTGGGCCAGAATCCGAGTGAGTTCACCGCGACGATGGCGTCAAGCGGCTCGTCGAAGGCCGGCAACTGGTCTACCGACGTGTGCAGCAGCGTGACCCGCTGGTCGCGGATGGCGGCCGCGTTGCGCCTGCTGGCCTGGCCGACCATGACAACGGAGTGGTCGATCCCGTAGATGTGCCCTTGGGTGGCGCGGCGCGACAACTCGGCGATCGCCAGGCCAGGACCGAAGCCGATCTCCAGCACCCGGTCCGTGGGTTGCACGTCGAGCAAGGAAACGACCCACAGATTGCGCTGCCGGTTGGAGACCCGGTGTGCCATCACCCATCCGGCCACTCGTCCGGCCATCCCGTGTGGACTGTGAAACTGTCGCACGAGCTTGATGACCACCCGCCGCTTCAGCGGCATCACGTTCGATCTCGACCTCACGAGTGTCAGCTAACGACTTCAAGCGGCCTTGAAGTCAAGAGGCGGGCCCTGCGTTGGAGGGAGCACCTCCGGCGGTGCTCTCCCGGATCTTCAGCTCGAAGTCCACTCGAATTTCGCGAGGCGGCAGCTGCCGGTTGGCGACGCGCTGGTCCAGGAGGTCGAGCGCGAGGTCGGCCACGGCCAGCTTGTCGGGGGCGATCGTGGTGAGCGAGGGCGTCGCGATCCGGCCGTAGGGGATGTCGTCGTGCCCGACGATGGCGATGTCGTCGGGCACCCGCACGCCGCGCCGGTGGAGGGCCCGAAGCGCCCCCAGCGCGAGCAGGTCGGTGAAGCAGAACACGGCGTCGGGCGGCTTGGGCAGGTCGAGCAGCTCGTTCATCGCGGCCGCGCCGAGCTCGCCGATGTAGCGCGAGGTCTCTCGGACCAGCGCCGGCTCGACGGGCAGTCCGGCCTGGGTCAGCGCCTGCTCGTACCCCTGGAGTCGATGGGTGGCCGCACCGCGCGCCCGACTTCCCATGGCGCCGATGGCGGCGATGCGTCGCCGGCCGAGGTCGACGAGGTGGCGGGTCGCGGTCTGCGCGGCGGCGACGCTGTCGATCGAGACGTGGTCGAACCGGCCGTCGTGGATGACCTCGCCCAGCAGCACCATCGGCGTCGCGTTCGGCTGATCATGGAGCCGGTCATGGCCGGCGACGCTGGGGCTGAACAGCAGGCCGTCGATACGCCGGGACAGGCTGCCTTCGAGGATCCGTTCCTCGTGGGCCAGGTCCTGCATGGTCTGCTCGATCAGCACCACCCACGACCGGCGCTGCGCCTGGTCGACGACGTGCCTGGCCAGCTCGCTGAAGTAGGGCATGTCGAGCTGGGGGATCACCAGCGCGATCATCCCCGTGCGTCCCCGGGCCAGGTTGCGGGCGGAGAGGTTGGGCTGGTAGCCGAGGTCGCTGATCGCCTCGAGCACCTTGGTGCGAGTCCGTTCTCCCACGTACGGGAAATCGTTGATGACGTTGGACACCGTCTTCTTCGAGACGCCCGCGCGCGCCGCCACATCGGCCATCCTGGGCCGCCCGATCGACTGCCCTGTCATCTGGGCATCCTGCCCTCCTGCCGGTTACCGAGGCGACCCTCAGGATAGCTCTTTACACCGGTGTATACACCGGTGTAAAACTGGGCCGAAACACCCCGGGAGGTCGCATGCCAGAGTCGAGACGAGCGCGGGTCGGTCATCAGCGCGCACTTTCGAGACGTGACGCGTTGAGCATCGGCAGTCTGGCGCTCGCGGCCACCGTGCTCCCCGGGTGCGACGCACTGTCGACCAACCCGTCCAGTCCAAAGGGGGAGGGCACGGGCGGGTCCGGGGCGAAGGGAAAGCAGGCGCCCGAGCTTGCCGCACGGGTGAAGCAGGGCAAGCTTCCCGACCTCGACAAGCGCCTCCCGAGCAAACCGTTGGTTCTCCAGCCGCTCGAGGAGTCTGGCCGGTACGGGGGAGAGCTCAACCTGCTCGGGCTCGGTGAGACCGTGGACGTCAACACCACGATCGGCTACGAGAACCTCGTGCGATGGAAGTCCGGTATCGAGACCGACCTCACGGCGGACCAGGTGCTCCCCAACGTGGCCGAGTCGGTGGAGGTCGGCGGCGACGGGCGCGACTACACCTTCACCCTTCGGAAGGGAATGAAGTGGTCGGACGGGCACCCCTTCACCGCCGACGACATCGTGTTCTGGCACAACAGCGTCGCTTGGAACAAGGAGCTCACGCCCATTCCGATCGACTGGCTTGTGGCCGGCGATCGGCCGTTCGCCGTCCGGAAGATCAACGACTACAAGGTGCTGTTTCACTTCTCCGAGCCCAACGGCCTCTTCCTGGTCAACCTCGCCACCCAGCGCGGCACCCCCATCACGGACACCCCGGCGCACTACCTGCGCAAGTTCCACCCCGACCACGTCGACGCCGAGGACATCGCCACGTTGGTCAAGGAGTCGGGTCGACCCACCTGGGTCGACATGTTCATGAGCAAGGCCAACCGGTCCGAGAACGCCGAGCGGCCGGTCATCGACGCGTGGCAGCTGACGTCGGCGATCGGCGACTCGCCGCGTCCCGTGGCCGTACGCAACCCGTACTACTGGAAGACCGACGCTGACGGCAGTCAGCTTCCCTATGTCGACCGGGTGGCGTTCGAACTGGTCCGCGACAACGAGACTGCCGTGCTCAAGGCGACCAACGGCGAGTTCGACCTCGTGGACACGGGCATCAACCTGCTCCGCAACAAACCTGTCTTCGCGCGCACCCGCGAGAAGGCTGGCTATGAGTTCTTCGAGACCATCCCGCAGCAGATGAACCAGATGATCATCATGCTGAACCTCACCCACCGCAGCCGACCACTCCGGGAGATCTTCACCCACAAGGACTTCCGCATCGGCCTGTCCCACGCCATCAACCGGCAAGAGATCATCGACTCGGTTTTCCAGCGACAGGGCGAGCCCTGGCAGGCGGCACCGCGTCCGGAGTCGCCGTACTTCCACGAGAAGCTCGCCAAGCAGTACACCGAGTACGACCCTGACCTGGCCAATGACTACCTCGACAAGGTCGTTCCGGAGAAGAACTCCGACGGCATCCGGCTCCGCCCCGACGGACAGAAGCTGTCCTTCCAGGTCGAGACCGCTGCCAGCCAGCCCGACCTCGGGGATGGGCTGGACCTGGTGCGCGGCTACTGGCGCGCTGTTGGCGTCGACATGCAGGTCAAGAGCGAGGACCAGAGCCTTTTCCTCGAACGCATGGACGCCAACGCCCACGACGCCTGCACCTGGATCGGCGGAGGCGGGCTCGGCGCCACGATGGACCCCTTCTACTACATGCCGTACAACTTCAACACCAGATATGCGATGGCTTGGTACTACTGGTACAACGACCCGGCGGACAAGCGGGCCGAGGAGCCACCGGCGGCGCCGAAGCGGCAGATCGCGCTCTACCGGCAGCTGCTCACGACCGTCGACCAGGACCAACAGCTGGCACTGATGCGCCAGATCATCGACGTCGCCGTCGAGCAGTTCTACTGCATGGGCATCGCGCTACGTCGGCGGGAGTACGGCCTCGTCGACACCAGGCTGCGCAACACCGCGAAGGTGTCGGTCACTGGCTGGCTACATGCGAACCTGATGCCCACCAATCCCTCGCAGTACTTCCTCACCGAGGTGTGAGGTGCCCGCGATGGCTCGCGTGATCGTGATCCTGGTGGCGCTCGCCGTGGCGGCAGCCGGTCAGTTGCCCCTGTCGGTCGCGTCCCGCGGGACAGCTCCGGTCGCCTCGACCGACGGCTCGGCGTACGTCAATCCCTTGCGGGGGGACTTCGGCGAGTCACTTCCTGATCCGACCGTCATCCGGGCACGGGACGGATATTGGTACGCCTATGCCACCGCGGCGGCACCGAACACCGATCCGGGTCGGCGCCACAACCTTCCGATCATCCGCTCCGCGGACCTGGTGAACTGGGAGTATCAGGGCGACGTCTTCGACGGGTCGAACTTTCCGCGCTGGCTCGATCCCACCCAGGAGATGTGGGCCCCGGAGATCGACTACTTCGACGGCCGCTACGTGCTGTATTACACCGCCCTCAACTCGCCCGAATACGAGAAGCCGAACCGATCCATTGGGGTCGCGACCGCACCGACGCCGACGGGACCGTGGACCGATGCCGGGCAACCGGTCATCGAGCCTCGTTGGTGGGAACCGTTTCCAGGTGAGCGAAGCTTCGCCGGCACGATCGACCCCGAAGTAGTCACCACCCCGCAGGGCCGTCGGTTCATCTACTTCGGGGGCTACAACGGCGGCGTTCACGTCAACGAACTCTCCACCGACGGGCTCAGCGCGGTGGGCGAGGCCACCATGATCGCGTCCCGTGATCGGTACGAGGCCATGTATGTGGTCCATCGCGCCGGCTGGTACTACATGTTCGTATCGACAGCGAACTGTTGCTCGGGCCCCGTGTCTGGCTATTCGGTCTATGTCCTTCGCTCACGCAACCCCAAGGGTCCGTTCCTCGACAGGTTCGGGCATCCGATGCTGGGTGCGCGACCGGGTGGAACTCCCGTCCTGACGCAGAACGGCAACTCCCGCGTCGGTACCGGACACAATGCGATTGCCACTGACCTGAGCGGGCAGGACTACCTGCTCTATCACGGCTTCGACCGACACAACCCCTTCACCTCTGGTCCGATCCGGCTCAAGCGGCAACTCCAACTTGACCGACTCGACTGGGTTGACGGCTGGCCTGTCGCCCGCGGTGGAGCTGGCCCCTCAGACACGCACCAGGCCGCGCCAGACATCGACACCGTCATCGCCGACGCGTTCGAACCCACGCCGCAAGAGCTGCGATCCCCATGGGAGCCAGATAAGAAGTGGCTTGTCGAGACGGAGGCGGCCGGGAACTACCTGGCCACCGCCACCCACCGCGGCACCCACGTCCTTCGCGCGCGCCGGGCTGTGTCGGGGGACCTACGGATCCGTGCAGCGTTCCGCCTGCCCGAGCAAGGATCGATCGGTGCGAGCGGTTTCGTCCTGGCCCAGCACGGTCATGGCGCATCCGTCCGCGTCACCATCGACCGACACGAACACGCACTTGTCGTCGAGGTGGTCGCTCGTCGGGGTGTGGACAAGGTCGTGGCCCCACTTCACCACTCGTTCGACTACGAGGACTGGCACGAGCTCGAAATCGAACTGCGCAAGCAGAAGATGGATGTGGTGGTGACCAACGCCGGTCTGTACGATCCGCTCGCCGAGGCGAGCATCGTACTTCCCGTGCAGCGATTTGCTGGCCGGCTTGGACTGCTGTCGACAGACGCGGCAACCCACGTCGACGACGTTACGGTCGCACAGCTCTACGATCCGAACACCCGGCGACTGCCGGACCCGAAGCGGAAGGCAATGGATCCCGCCAACAGCGACGAGTTCGACGGCACAGCTCTCGACAAGGCGTGGACGTGGGTTCGCGAGCCCGCGGCGACGCTGGAGCAGGGCCGCCTGGTCTTCCCGCTGCAGGATCGCTCGTTCAACCTGGCCGACAACGAGGCGGCACTCCTGGTCCGGGATGCCCCGCAGGGTGAGTGGATGGTCGAGACGAAGCTGGACCTGGCGTTCGGCGACGCCACGCCGCACAACACCCCCCAGGCCGGGATCGGCGCGTACGTCGATGACGACTCCTACGTCTGGCTCATGAACGTCGCACATGGTCCGGTCCGCCGAACCGACTTCGTGCAGGAGATGACCCATGACGGTCAGCTGTACGCCGGAGCGGCCTGGATCGGCCCGCCCGGTGAAGAGACGACGTACCTGCGCCTCCACCACACGGTTGCCGGGAACGGCGAACACGTCCTGCGCGCCGGCACCAGCCCGAACGGTGCCGAGTGGACATGGGGATCGGCGTACACCCTCCCGCCAGGTTCCGACGTCAAAATCGCCTTGACGGCGTTCGGCGGCGGGCACACCGCCTACTTCGACCACCTACGCACCTACCGCTAGTCACCGATCGGGCGGCGACGCCCATGCCGGGCGGTCTCGTTGCAGGGAACAGCGAGATGTGTGGCAGCCTGGTGGCACGGCTCCCGCAGCGAGGCGGTGGGGATCTTGTTCGAGCTGTTCAGTGATCGTGCGCGTAAGGCCATGGTGGTTGCCCAGGATGAGGCGCGGCGGCTCCGGCACGGCTACATCGGTACCGAACATCTGCTCCTGGGACTGACGGACGACCCCACCTCCGGCGCGGCAACGGCGATGGAGAGTCTGGGTGTCTCCGTGAGTTCGACCAGGACGACCGTGTACGAGATGGTCAAGCCCGGCGAGCGGGTGCCGACAGGTCACATTCCGTTCACGCGGCCAGCCAAGCGGAGTCTCGAGCAGGCGGCTCGCGCGTCGGCGGACCTGGGCCACGACTACATCGGCACCGAGCATCTGCTGTTGGGGCTGCTTCAGGCGCAAGCCGGTACGGCCGGGCAGGTGCTCAGCCAGGCGGGAGTCGGCGTCGACCAGCTGCGCGGTCACCTCAGCCGCTGAAGGGAGCGCTGGCCATGACCCGCATCGTCAACACCCACCAGGCAGAGGCCTGGAACGGGTACGAGGGCAGCCACTGGGCCCAGCACCAGGATCGCTACAACGCCGTCCACGACGGTTTCAACAAGTGCCTTCTCACCGCCGCGGCGATCGGCGAAACCGACCGCGTGCTCGACATCGGCTGCGGGGCCGGGCAGACGACGCGGCTGGCCGCTCGACAGGCGGCCCGGGGAGCCGCGGTCGGCGTGGACCTGTCGGCACCGATGCTCGCCGAGGCCCGCCGCACCACGGAACGCGAGGGCATTGCCAACGCGACCTTCGAACAGGGCGACGCGCAGGTCCATCCGTTCCCCGGCGCCTGGTTCGACGTGGCGGTCAGCCGGCTCGGCATCATGTTCTTCGCCGATCCGGTCGCCGGGTTCGCGAACATCCGGCGCGCGCTCCGGCCCGGCGGACGGTTGGCGTTCGTCTGCCCACGGGAGCGGGAGGAGAACGACCTGGGCGTGGTGCTGGCCGCGATGTGGCAGCACCTCCCCACCCGGACCGCCGACCATCCGGACCAACCGGGACCCTCCTCGCTGGCCGATCCCGCCCGCATCCGGGACACCCTTACCGCGGCCGGCTTCGCGCAGGTGACCTGGACGGCTGTCGAGGTCCCGCAGACCTGGGGCATCGACGTCGAGGACGCGGCGGAGTTCCTCGGCAACTGGGGACCGGTCCGTTTCCATCTGGACCAGGCCGATGCCGCGGCGGCTGACCGGGCGCGAGCAGCCCTGGTCACGGCGCTGCGGCCCCACCAACAGGCCGACGCCGTGCGTACCCGAGGGACCGCATGGCTGGTCACGGCAACAACTCAGGCAGAGGGTGACCCCTCGGATCCGGTACGTCTGCGGCGGGCGGAGTAGACGTGCAGGGATGCGGTGACAGCAGCCACCCAGCCGACGCCAAGGGCCCAGCCTCCGAGTACGTCGGTTGGCTCGTGCACCCCGAGATAGACCCGGGTGATGCCGACCAGGAGCGCAACGAGGACGGCGCCGACGCAGATCGCCACCTGGGTACGCCGGTGCGTGACAAGACCGCACAGGACCAGCGCGAGTGCACCCCAACCGGCGGTGGCGGCCGTCGTGTGGCCGGAGGGGAATGAGTAGCCGAGCTCTGTGATGAGACCCGAGTCCGGGCGCGGCCGGGCCACGAGGAGCTTGATCAGCTGGACCAGGACGGTGGAGCCCACGAGGACGAGCGCAAGGAGCGCGATCGGGCGTCGGGACCTGATGCGGTAGGCGGCGAGGATGCCCACGGCGAGCGCCACCGGAACGAGAACGGTGGCGCTGCCGAGCCAGGTGATCGCGAACATGGCCGTGGTGAGCCAGGGCTCTCGCTGTTGCTCGACGAACTGTGCGATCGGGCCGTCCACGCCGACGAGCTCGTTCTCCAGCACATCGTCGGCGAGCTCGCTGAAGGCGACCCCAGCCGCAACAAGGATGGTCAGCTGAATGGTGAGGACCAGCCCGAATGCCCCTCCGGGACGAAGCCGGTCGAGCACGAAGTCCGTCTGCCTCCGGTAGCGCTGCGCGACATAGCGTGCGGGTGCCGAGGCGGCCAGCCGGCGTAGGGGCGCGGAGCGGGAGGCGAACAACCTCATGACTTTGCAGCACCTGCACTTACCGACCTGGAGGACATGGACCGTTGGCTGCCGAATCTACCCGCCGGCGTAACGATCACACCGGTGATCATGAATGTGTGCTCCAGGCGTCGTCGACGCCTTCATGATCACGATCATGATCACGGGAACACACCGGTATGGTCGGACGCATGTGCCGCAATATCACAGTCCTGCGCGGACTCGAACCGCCCGCGACGAACGAAGAAATCCACGCCGCAGCCTTGCAGTATGTCCGCAAGGTCACCGGCGTAGGAAGTCTGAGCAATGCGACTCGCGCTCCGATCGAGGCGGCCGCCGCCGAGGTCGCCGAGATCACCGAGAGACTGCTGGCCCAGATGCCCGCGCGCCGCGTACCGCCACCGAAGGTCCCTCCGTTGCGCCGTCCCGAGGTCCGGGCCCGTCTCGGCCTGAGCTGAGTCGCTGACCGCGGCATCAGGGCTTGAAGAACCACTGCTCCGCGCGGTGCGGGTGCCAGAACCAGTTCGCGGCTCCCCACCACAGCTTTCGCTCCCCGGCGAACACGTCCTCGGGAAGTACGTTGTCGAGGGTGTTGGACACCAGCACCGGCGCCGGGCACTGGCCCACGATGCCGATCACCCACAGCGTCTCCGCGATGAGGTCATGGATCCTTCGGGCGAGCTCGTCGTACTCCGGTGAGCCCATCTCGTGCAACTGCCACTGCTGCAGAGCTTCATGCAGTTCCTTGGCATCGTCCGGCGGCTCGATACCGCTTTCTCCACCGGACCGCAGCCACGTACGCCAGCCGTTCGCGTACAGGACGGCGGAGTCTCCGCCGGGGCCTAGTTTGGATGAGTACGCGCCGTAGGCGTAGGCCGCTCGTTCCAGTTGGCGATCGACGTGCCACGCGCTGGCATCGTGGTTGCCGGCTTCCAACCTGGTAATGAGGTAGGTGCGGTCGCGAGGTTGCGCGCTGACGTTCAGCCCGACCGCCCGCCAGTGCTCCACGACGAGCTGGGTCACCTCGCTCTTCGGGCCCTCGTGTGGCAGGAACTCCAGTTGGAACGACATCCGCTTCCCGTCCGGACGTAGCCGCACGCCGTTGGCGTCACGCTGGTCGAGGCCGACCTGGTCGAGCAGCCGGTTGGCGAGGTCCGGATCGTACTGGGCGAAGTGATCGGCCCACTCCTGCTGGAAGAAGGTCGCCTGCTCGTTGATGGTCGCCTGGCGCGGCGTTCCCCTGCGCAGGAAGACGAGTTTGTTGATCTCTTCGCGGTTGACAGCGACCGACAGAGCCTGCCGGAAGTGTATGTCCCGGAAGATCTCCCGTAGTGCCTTGTCCCTGTGCTCCTGGTTGAGCGCCACGGCGACGTCGGCACCGCGCTCGCTGGTGAGCAGGGCAGCTCGATAGTTGCCGTCCTTCTCACCCTTCTTGATGACCGGATAGTTGCGAACGGTGAGATCCAGCCCGGCGACGCTCACGTCACCCGAGATCGCGCGCAGATTGGTCACCTCGATGTCTCCTACATAGTCGATGACGACCTCATCGATGTAGGGGAGCTGTCGTCCGTCCGGGTCGACCTTCCAGTAGTACGGGTTGCGCTCGTAGCGTTGCCGCTCATCGTTCATTTCCACCGGCATCCACGGATCCAGGACCGGACGCTGCGGTGCCTGCGTCCCGTAGTGGGCTACGGCGAAGAAGGCGAACTGGTCCTGCCAGGTCGCGTATCCGGCGTCATCTGCCGCGTGTTTGGCCTCCGGAGTGTGCTTGGGGTGGTACTGACGGAGGAAGTGCGCCGGCACGTACGGTTCGGCCGGAGCCCCTGTGTAGTTCAGCAGTGCGAAGGAGGGTGTGGGGACGCTGAAGCCGAAGCGCACGGTGTGGTCATCAATCTTCTCGACCTGCATGCGCTCGCCACCCCGAACCCATTGTGGCGCGGTGATGGGCGACAGATCATCGTCGAACTGCCAGTCGTCGAAATAGAACATGACGTCGTTGGCGGTGAACGGTTCACCGTCAGACCAGTGGATACCTTCGCGGAGGTCGATGACGCAGCTGGTGAAGTCGTCGTTGAACTCGAACGACTCGGCCACCTCCGGCTCGCGTTCTGCCAGGTCGTCGGAGAACCGGAACAGGCCGGGCACCATTGTCGTCTGCAGGTCGCTCGTCGTGGCGGGAGCCAGGCACGTGCCCCGAAGGGTTCCGCCATAGCGACCAGCCCGGTTCAGCGGCTGGACGACGAGTGGCTTCTTGGGGAGTCGCCGCGCGAGCGGAGGCAGTTCGCCAGCCTGGACCCGACGCGCCAGCATCGGAGCTTCTCTCGCGTTCTCCTCGGGTGCTTCCCGGTCGCGAACCGCCTTGGGATCTGTCGACAGCAGGTCGCATCCGGAACTGGCGAGAAGTGCGGCGCCGCCCGCGCCGGTGAGGAGGAGCCGGCGGCTCGTCTCGCGTCTGGTGCCGAAGCTGAAGGGTGTCATGTCGCCTCCACGAGAGGGAACGGCCCCACTCGATCGTCGGCGCGGCGACCGCGACATGCAAGATCAACGCCGGTCGTGGCCTGACCTGGGGCACGCACGACAGTCCTGCGCGGACTCGAACCGCCCGCGACCAACGAGGAAGCCCACGCCGCAGCCTTGCAGTGTGTCCGCAATTTCACCGGCTCTGGCCCAGATGCCCGCGCGCCGCGTGCCGCCGCCGAAGGTCCCTCCGTTGCGCCGCCCCGAGGTCCGGGCCCGTCTCGGCCTGACCTGAGTCGCTCACCCGCGTTCGAGATCTGGTTTGCCCAGACGTCTTCGTATCTCGTGGGCTTCTGGCAAATCAAGCTCGGTGAACAGGCTGAGCGCCTTCCGCCACTGGAGGAGCGCGGCCGCCCGGTCGCCGCGCCGGTCCTGGGCTTCGGCCAGCAACATCCGAGTGCGTGCCTGGCCGAGCTTGTATCCGATGTCGTTGTTGAGGACCAGCGCGGCGGTGGCCCTGTCGATTGCCTCGTCGAGCCGACCGAGCGCCAAGTCCACACTCGCATGTGCGGTCGCGGCGGGAGCTTCCAGTAGCCGGTAACCGATGTGCCTCGCCATCTCGTCGGCGTGGCCTGCGTAGTCGAGCGCACATTCCGACTGGCCAATGGCCTGGTGGGAGTTGGCAAGGCCAACCAGAGCCTCGACCTCCTGCCGACGTGCTCCGGTCTCTTGCGCAACGTGCAGCGCCTGGCGATGCTGCTCGACTGCAGACTCGTGGCGGCCCGTCTGATGGTGGACGACCCCGAGCGTGTTCAACGCATCCGCCTCGAAGCGGCGGTCTCCGGTCTCTCGGGACAACCCGAGGGCGGCGTGCGCGAGTTCTCGGGCCTGTGTGAGATCGCCTGCGTCGCAATGCACCCTCGCAAGTGACTGAAGCATGTTTGCCTCGTTGCTGCGATGGCGAAGCCTGCGGTTGATGACGAGTGCACGAGTGAAGTGCTCGAGCGCCTCGTCGAAGTTTCCTTGTAGCATGCGGCACTCGCCGATGTTGCCGAGGGCGACCGCTTTGGCGCTGAGCGAACCGATCTCGTCCGCCGCCGCCCACCCTTCTCGGTAGAAGGCAACGGCCTGGTCCAGGTCGCCCATCTCGCCGTGGAAGTTGCCCAAGGCAATCAGTCGGCTGACCATACCCCGAACCGAGCCGGATCGTCGGTCGAGCTCGAGGGCCTTGAGATGCAGTCTGGCCCCCTCGCGTAGCCGCCCCGCCTGTCGAGAGAGGACTCCCAAGCTGCCGAGTGCGCCGGCCTGACCTTCCAGCCAGTCAGCCTGTTCAGCCAACTCGAGCGCGGTGGTGTAGTGGCTCGCCGCACTGTCGTTAGCCCCCATCCGCTCATCGCGGTCGCCGAGGCTGAACTGGCATGCGGCCTGCGCCTTCAGGTCACCCGCCGCCTTGGCAGCTGCAAGACCGGCCTGGGCGATGGTCAACCAGTCGACTGTACGCATCCGGAGCCGAAGGTAACCATGCAGGCTGCTGGCGAGCAGCCAGGTGGCTTGCGCAGGTCCACGAGTCGCCGCGTGGAGGCTGATGGCGAGTAGGTTGACAAACTCCTCGTCCAACCATCTGACCGCCTCGGCCGGGGTGGAGAACGTACCTGACTCTGGTGGCATGGTTGTCTCGGGAACGCTAAGTCGGAGCATCTCGGGTGAGACCAGGGCCGCTGCGTTGTGGGCGGTGACGACGTACGAGTGCACATGTCGAGCCGTCGCCGTCTCCCGGTCAGCAGCGGCGTCTTCGACCGCACTGCGCTCGATGCCATAGAGCCTGATGAGGTCATGCAGGACGTAGCGTCCCGGCAGGTGCTCGACGAGGAGGTGGGCACCGGCCAGCTGTTCCACCAGCTGGCCGGCGTCTGCTGACGACACGCCTGCGAGCGCGGCCGCGGTCTGCACGGTGACTTCCACGCTCGGCACGATGGCGAGCAGCCGAAACAGCCAGCGAACGTTGTCATCCAACGCACGGTAGGACAGCTCGAATGCGACGCGTACGGAGTTGCGTTCGTCGCCATCGAGTGCCAGGTTGCCGAGCCGGTCGCCGGTCGAGAGCCGGGTCACTTGGCTGGCGAGGGTCCGATGCGGGTGGAACGCCAGGTTTGCGGCCACGATGCGCAGGGCCAGGGGGAGGCGGGCGCACTGCCGGGCGAGGTCGGCGGCGGCCTCAGGCTCTGCGTGTACGCGCTCCGGCCCGAGCACGCGGCCGAGCAGGCTGGCCGCCTCGTCAGGATCGAGTACGTCGACGTTGATCGGCCGGGCGCCGTCCGCCGCGACCAGTCCTCCCATCCGGTCCCGGCTGGTCGCGAGCACGAGGCAGGACGGACTTCCCGGAAGGAGGTGCCGGAGATGCCCGATGTCGCTTGCGTTGTCGAGCAGGATGAGGACGCTCTTGTCCGCGAGCAGAGTGCGGTAAAGGCCGGCCGCAGCGTCCAACTCGGCGGGAATCTCCTTGCCTGGTATGCCGAGTCCTTGCAGCAGGACGGACAGGGCGTCGAGCGGACGGACGGCTGGCGCGGATGCGTACCCGCGCAGGTCGATGTAGAGCTGTCCGTCGGGAAACCGGGCGCGTACGCCGCGGGCCCAGTGCAGGGCCAGCGCAGTCTTCCCTGCCCCGGCCATGCCGATCAGTAGGCCGATCGGCAAAGTGTCGCCGTCTCCGGTGAGCAGCTCGTCCAGCTGTTTGAGCTGGCGTTCTCGGCCGGTGAAAGCAGATGGTGGTGCCAGCAGCTGGGCGGGATGCGCCGATGCCCAGAAAGCTGGAGATTGGCGTTCCTGCTCGACCTGGCTGGCCCGGGGAGTAGGTGGGTCCTGCGCGCCCTCGAGTACGTCGTTGTCGGACAGCGCGGGGCGCTCGCTCGCTTCGGGGGGCCGCAAAGCCGCTCGGCTGGCATGGTCGAGGTCAGGAAGGCCGATGTCGGCGGTGAGGATCTGCCGATGCAGCCGCTGCAGGGCAGGACCTGGATCGGTGCCCAGCTCGTCCGCCAGGTGAAGACGGATCTTCTCGTAGTGGTACAACGCCTCGGCCTGTCGTCCACAGCGATACAACGCGAGCATCAGTTGGGCGGCCACCCGCTCGTCCAGTGGATGGGTGGTGGCGAGGGTGGTCAGGTCGCCTAGGAGTTCGGTGTGTCGGCCGAACCGCAGGGCGAGATCGTGGTGATCTGCTAGGGCAGCCATCCGCTCGGCCTGGAGCTGAGTGCGTACGGTGTCCAGCCACGGGGTGTCGAGAGTGGCGAACGCATCTCCACGCCACTGGGCAAGTGCCTGCGCGAACAGCGGCGCCGCGTCCTTGGCGTCGTCCGCCCGGCGTGCTTCACCGACGAACGCTCGGAAGCGGTGCACGTCGATCGCCTGTGGATCGACGGTGATGACGTACGACCCCTGGCCACGGATGATGCGTACGTCGTCGGTGGGCGGGAGCAGTCCGCGCAGCCTCGTAAGGTATCCCGACAAGGTGTTCCGGACGCGCTGTGGAACCCGATGTGCCCAGACGCGTTCGACCAACACGTCGGTGGGAACCGGACGGTTCGCATCCAGCACCAGGGCGGCGAGTACGCATCGCTGTCTGGCATGTCCCACGTTCACGGTCTGGTCGTCAACCAGCATCGTCACGTCACCGAGTAGCCGAAACTCGACCGGCATCTGGCCTCGTTTCACGATGTGGAAAGCAATCTGTGAACGGTGCGGACTAAGAGTAGTCGACAGAATTTCCAAGTTCGCCCGTTGGGGAATTGACCGAAGCCCGATAGCGGACCCGGAACCTCGAATGTGTGCGCGGAAGGTGGCGATGCCGTATGCGTCGTGGGCGTACTCGCTACTGCAATCGGTCTGCAATGCGCCCTGCTACCGCCAATTCGCTGCCGAGTTGCCAAACCTGCCGCAGCAACCTCTGACCAGCCGATTCAACGATTCTGCAAGCTCTGCCGAAAGTCGGCCGGTCACGATGGCGGCAAGCCGCTCGACCTTATCTGCTCGGTGGTGAGCCGGCCACGCGGGCCACCACTTCACCGATCGGATCAGACGTGCGAACCAGAGGTTGGCGAGAGGAGTACGTGGTGTCGACAATCGATCAGGCTGCTGCATCAAAGGGCGCGCAAGACAGGCCGGAAGACTCGTCGTTGCTGCAGGACGTGGCGCAGGCGGTGTTGGCGCGCCATGCAAGCGCGGATTGGGCGGTCGATCCCGGCGAGTTCTGGTGCCGATACACACCAGCGCAAGGGCGGATGCTGGAGCAGGGCTGGAAGCTTCATGTCGCAGCCACGCAACTGTCGGCGCCGGTTGTGCTTGCCCGTGCCGCGGAGGTCCTCATCGCGGCGGGGTGTGCGTTCAAGTTCGCGCTGAGCCTCAGCGAGCTTCGCGACCTCCTCGCCGCCGACTGCGACCGCGGGAGCGGCGGGAAGTTCATCACCGCGTACCCCGCGGACGACTACGAGTTCCGCCGCCTCGCGGCCGAGCTGGATCAGGTGACGATGGGCCTGCCTGGCCCGGTTGTGCTGTCCGACCGTCGCGTACGCCTCGGCAGCCTGGTGTCGTACCGCTTCGGCGTCTTCGGCGCGAAGCCTGTCCTGACCAACGACGGCGTGTTCGAGTCGGTGGTCACGAGTCCGGACGGCCGACACCAAAAGGACGAGCGACAGGCCTGGTTCAGCCCTCCGCCGTGGGCGACCCCGCCGCTGCCGGCGCCGGATGCCGTGGTGAGACCCGCCGCCGATCCTTCGAAGCCCACCCCTGTTCTGATTGCCGATCGGTTCGTCGTCCACGAGGCGATCCGGCAGTCGTACCGTGGCGGCGTCTACCGGGCCACCGACAACGAGTCCGGGGCCGAAGTGGTCCTGAAGCAGGCGCGACCGCATGTGATGAGTCAGCTGTCTGGTGAGGACGCGCGGGACGGGCTCCGCCATGAGGCGAGCAACCTCGACATGCTTGCCGACCTCGATCTGACTCCGCGAAAGGTAGCTGTGGTCACCCATCAGGAGAACGTGTTCCTGGCCGAGGAACTCGTGCCCGGTCTGCCCTTGCGTCGGTGGGTCGACGAGCATGCGGGCACCTGGCGTGGCAGAGGTGCCCCCCTCAACGTGGCCGTTCCATTGGCCCGCCACCTCGTCGAGCTGCTGGCCAGCATCCACGAACGCGGCGTCGTGTGTAGGGACTTCACCCCGAACAACGTTATGGTCCAACCCGACGGCCAGCCGAGGTTGGTCGATCTCGAGCACATGGTGCGTGAGGGTGCATGGGTGCCGCGGGCATTCACGCCCGCATACGGTGCGCCAGAGTACGCGACCTCACCGAGGATCGGCCATGCACCGGGCCAGTCGGCCGACCTGTTCAGCGTCGGCGCGACCATCCTGTACATGGCGTCCGGCGTCGACCCACTGCTGCCTGCCGACGAACCCGCCGAGCGACCTGTGCATGACCGGCTGGGTAACCTGACCGCCCTCCTTGGCGCCTGGATGCCGGCGGTGTCGCGCCTCGCCCCGCTGGTCCTCGGTCTCATGCAGCACAACCCGGAGCGGCGCTGGAGCCTTGCCCGGGCACTGGACTTTCTTGCCCGCTTCGAGGAGCAGGCGCCGGACCCGACGCCCAGCAATGACCGGCTGGCCCCACAGCTCGCCGATCGTTTGATCGCGGACGGCTTGCGGCACATGTTGCGTACCCGGCAAACGGAGTCCGGTCGGCTCTGGCGCGCAACCGAGTATGGCCAGTCCAACGATCCGGCGAACGTGCAACACGGCGCGGCGGGGGTGCTCTCCGTCCTCACTCGGGCGGCGGAGGCGCTCGGTGACGACTACCTCCACGAGGGAGTCGAGAGTGTGGCTGACTGGCTTCGTCACCGTCGACTCGACATCGAGCGGCTCCTGCCTGGCCTCTACTTCGGCCGCGCTGGTGTCGCCTGGTCCCTCTATGACGCCGCGCGGCTGCGTGGCGACGAGGAGATGGCGGAGCAGGCGATCGATCTCGCCAAGCTGCTGCCGGTCGAGTGGCCAAACCCAGATGTCTGCCACGGCGCGGCAGGTGCCGGCTTCACCCAGCTGCACCTGTGGCTCGCGAGCGGTGACAACGAGTTAAAGGACCGCGGCATCCAAGCCCTGGACTGCGTTCTGGCCGCCGAACGGGACCGCGACGGTGAGGCGATCTGGCCGATTCCCGCGGACTTCGACTCGAACCTGGCTGGCCTGGTCCACTACGGCTTCGCGCACGGCGTAGCCGGCGCCGGCGCGTTCCTTCTGTACGGCGCGTTGATGACCGGCCGCGCCGAGTACCTCGACGCCGCACGCCGGGCCGGCGACACCCTGCTCGGGGTGGCTGACATCGAGACCGACGACGACGGCGCCCTGGCCTGGTGGCCGAGCGGGGAGACGACTCCAGGGGCGCGGGCTCGGATGCGCCACTGGTGCAGCGGGTCGTCCGGCGTCGGCACCTTCCTGATCCGCCTGTGGTCTGTTACCGGAGACCAGCGCTTTCGTGACCTCGCCGAGGCCGGGGCTGCCGCGATCCACCGCGACAGGTGGTATTCGAACATCAGCTCCTGCCACGGCCTGTCCGGTGATGGCGATTACCTCCTCGACCTGGCGCACTTCACCGGCGACCGCCGCTACCACACGTGGGCCGAGGAGCTGGCCGGGGTCATGTACGCCCGGAACACCATCCGAGACGGTCTGATGGTGCTGCCGGACGAATCCGGCACGGAGGTCACGGCCGGGTTCAACACAGGTCTCGGTGGGGCCGTCGCGTTCCTGCTCCGGCTCCGGCACGGCGGGCCCAGATTCTGGATGCTGGACGAGTTGTTCGAGAACGAAAGCGATCGGCTTCGTGCCGGCGAGGCGAGTGCCGTGGCTGGGGCGGACCAACGATGACCGCGACCATGACACCGAGCGCACCGACTACAGCAGAGGCCGCCCGCGCCAAGGTGCCAACCGCCCCGACCAGGATCAGCTTTTCTATCGCCGCGGACAGCCGCCACGCGGCCTGCCTGCAGAGTGTAGGAGCGAGCCCGCTGGCATTGGAGTGGTGGTCGCTGGAGCGCCACTCCACGGGCGACCCGGGCGCCATCCAGGACAGGAGGCTGCTGTCCAGTTATGACTCGACCTGGACACAGGTTCTCTGCGTTTCGGGCGGGAAGGTTCTCCTTCATCGACCAGGGGCGGCAACGCAGCACGTGTTCCTGGTGGAGCCGGCAGAGTGCGGCCTGACCGAGCGGCCGTTGTTCACCGTGGACGGCCCGGCACTCCGCCTGCTCGACAATCCTGACCCGACCGCTCTGGCCATCGCCATCGGTCAGCTCGACCGGGACGTGTCGGCGATCTGGCGCATCCTGCCGACGACGCCGTGGCAGCAGTTGGTGGCGGAGATCCCAGGAGTTCTGGCTGGCGGTCACTGGCTGGACGAACGCGGACGTCGGTTGGTCGTCAACCAGCACGTGGAGGGTGAAACGAGGCCGGTCGTCGTGGACCTTCGTCATGCGAGGGTCGAACCGCTCGCGCACCTCACGGCCGGCGAGCACGTCCTCCTCACCGGCCCTCGCTCCGGGTTGGTTGTGGTCGCGGGCAACGTTAGCGGTGACTTCACGCTCGGCCACACCCGAGCGGGGAGCAGCGGGCCCCCGACGTTCCCGGAACACCTCCACTCCGTCTCCGGCAGCGTGGCCCCGCTGGCGGTAGACCCGTCCGGCGAGCACATCGCACTCCGGGTTGATCGCGGAGCGCGTTCCCACCTGTACGTCTATACGCCGGACTGGGAGGAGATCAGGGAGATCCCTGTCCCCGCCGGGGTGATTTCTGGCAGCGGCCGTTGGACACAGCAGGGGCTCTACTTTCCGTTCTCCACCTCGACTCGTCCTACAGAGATCGCAACGGTGAGGCCGGATGGGGACCGTCGTTGGTGTGTGACCGGTGACGCCAGCAACCACACCGCCTGGATCGGTGCGAGCGTGCGCGACTTTCCGGGGCCAGCCGGACCCATCGAAGCGGTCGTCTACGGGGAGGATTGGCGCGATGCCGAGAAGGTGCTGTTGCTCCTGCACGGTGGCCCGGAGGCCGCTACACGGGTCGGCTTCGACCCGCTCATACAGGCGTTCGCAAGCTCCGGCATCACGGTCATCGCACCCAACTACCGCGGCAGCATCGGGTACGGACGCGCGCACTCCCAGGCGATTCACCACGCATGGGGCGGCCCAGATCTCGCCGACGTACGCGCCGTTGCCCAGCACGTGCGGCACGGGCGTCGACGACCCGGCACCTTGATGCTGTTCGGCGAGAGCTACGGCGCGTTCCTCGCCCTACTCGCGGCCAGCGCCGAACCTGCACTGTGGTCCCACTGCGTCGCGGTGGCGCCCTTCGTCTCAGCGCCGAGCCTGTATGCAGAAGGCTCGGTCGGCGTACGCAGCCTGATCGACCGTCTCGGCGGGTGCACCGTCGTCGACGACTACCTCGGACCGCGTGACCTGTCCCGTCTTTGCGACCGGATCTCGGCCTGGCTTCTGCTCATTCACGGCGGGAACGACGAGGTGATACCGGTCGGGCAGAGCCGCGCCCTGAGAGCGCACCTTGTGCGGGCCGGTCGCCGCGAGGGGAGGGATTTCACCTACCTGGAACCTCCCACCGGCGGTCACTACCCACTCGAAGGAACCGGTGGAACTGTCGCCCATCACCGGATCCTTCAGTTTCTCCTCGGCACGCAGCCGCGAGCCGATGCGATGACCACAGCCTCTTGACGGGAGGTGAACAGATGGACGGCAATCTCAGCGCACTCGATCGATTGCCCGTCAACGACGTCGGAGGATCAACAGTTTGTTATCGGACGTGCCCGGCAGGCTCCTGCCTGGTGACATATTTCGACGGCTGACGGCGAGAGGTGAGACGAGATGGAACTCGAGGTGGCGATGTTGGACATGCTTCCTTTCGAAGAAGCCGGCCTTGCTCCCTGCCGGCCCGTGACGTGCAACGTCTCTTGCGTTGCTAGGTGCACTGGCGACGGAACGACGAGGCCGACAAAGACCGGTGCCTGACGTTACGACTCCGCTGCATACCCCAGCTGCCGGTGAACAGCCGAACGGTCTTGACGCTCCGGTGCCGAGACGCGCCACCGGAACACCCTTCTGACCGGTGAGGAGGTGAGAGAAATGGAACTCGATGTAGCGGTGTTGGATCTGCTCCCTTTCGAGCAGGACGGGCTTGCGCCGTGCCGCCCGATCACGTGTGGCGGCGGGAACGAGACATGCAGGTGCACTGGTGACACGTGCGTCGGCGGAACAATCATGCGCTGAGCAAACGTGAATCGTGGCCAGCGCATCAGCACCTGCAGTGAGGTCGAAGGGAGGTGTGAAACATGGAACTCGATGTTGCGATGCTGGATCTGCTTCCCGGCGAGGTGAATGGCCTGCGGGATTGCCAGCCATGGGACTCATGTGGCGTCAGCTGCCAGGAGACCTGCAAGGGAAGTTCTACGTGCATGTTGACCGAATAGCCCTGCTGCGAACACCCGCACAGATCTGAGGGGAGGTGAAGCTAGTGGAACTCGATGTCGCGATGCTGGACACGCTTCCTGCCGAGGAGAACGCCCTGGGGCAGTGCCCCGAGTCGTGCACGAAGACCTGTCTCTTTTCCTGCCCGGTCACCAAAGGCGTGACCTGATTCATGGTCGGGCGGCGGCGATGGTTCGGCACGTCCGGCAAGCTGGTCAAGCTGTCGGCGTCGCCGGCCAATGCCGCCGCCTACCAATGCAGCAGCCAACCAACGTCGAATGAAGGTGACGATATGGAAATCGATGTTGCCGCATTGGAGCTGTTGTCCGCAGGAGGAGGCCTGGCTCCCTGCCGACCGTTCACCTGCGTCGAGACGAAGTGCAACGACTTCTCCTGCCAGCGCACGTGCCAGCGATCCGAACAAAGTGGCATGTAGGTCAGGTTGCGAGCGAAAGGAGGTGAGAAATGGAACTCGACGTCATGATTCTGGACCTGCTCCCCACTCAGGAGAGCGGACTCGTGCGATGCGATACCACGTGCCATATCGGGTCGTGTCAGGTCACCTGTGGGGACGCGGCCAGCTGTTCAGGGACATGCACCTTCTCATGCTCATACACGAGTTGACGTCGCTACGCGAACCTGGCGAGAGAGGGGCTAGGAAATGGAATTCGATGTTGCTGTTCTGGACCTGTTCCCTGGGGAGGAGCAGGGTCTCGGACCGTGCCCAGCCAGCTGCGACTACACCTGCCACAAGTCGTGCAGGGTAACTCATACCAAGTAGCTGGTGCACCACGATGAAGTGGATGAAGGGAGGTAAGAAATGGAGCTCGATGTCATGGCTTTGGATCTGTTCCCTGACGACGAACGCGGACTCCGGAAGTGCGAGGTGACGTGCGGCAGCGAGACGTGCGGTGCCAGCTGCCACGGTTCCTGGACCTGCTACCAGACAGAGTGACCACTTGCGCGTGGGTGGGCGAGACGGGCACGTACGTCGCGTCCACCCCGAGGTGGGAGATGAAGATGCGAGCGGACGTGTGGGAGGTGGAAAAGTGGGCGGGCCAGACTTGTTGTCGCCGGGCGCGGTGAGTACGCCCGGGCGAATGCTCCTCACGTCCATGCGCGCGGCACCAGGGTGGACGTCGTTGCTGGTCTTGACCACTGCCGCCAGTACGGCAATCCCCCTGCTGGTGCCAGCGTCCCTGGCCCGTGCGGTCGATGCCGTACTGGTGGGGTCGTCGATGGCGGCACCACTCGCGCAGGTGGCGGGGTTGGTCGCCGCGACGATTCTGGTCGGCGTCGTAAGCACCTGGGCGAGCACCGGAGCCAGCACCGGTGTGATCGTCGCGCTGCGGACCTCGTTGGCTGGCCGAGCGCTGTTGGCCGGAGTCACCGCAAGGCGGCGAATTCCCGCCGGCGACCTGACCAGCCGCATGGTGTCCGGCGCGTCCGAGGCCTCCGGGCTGATGTCGGCATGCCTCGGTACGGCCAGCGCCCTGCTGGTGTCCGCAGGTGGTCTGGTGGCACTGGTACTGATCGACTGGCGCATTGCCGTGGCGTTCGTAGCGTGCGTACCGGTCGCCGTAGTGCTGATGCGGCGCTTCATGAGTCAGGTATCGGAGTTGTACGCCAGATACCAGGCGGCGCAAGGAAAGCTGTCGGCACGGTTGGTGGAGGCCTTGTCGGGTGCCCGAACCATCCAGGCGAGTGGGACCAGGGCCCGCGAGGTTGAGCGGGTCCTGGTGCCGTTGCCGGAGTTGGCAGCGGTAGGGCGGGCGACCTGGTCCTCACAGCAGCAGGCGGTGTGGAAGCTTTCGCTGCTGACGCCGCTGACCGAGATCGTCGTACTCGCCGTCGCGGGCGTGGGTGTCTCGGCGGGACGGGTCAGCCCCGGTGAGTGGATCGCTGTAGCCGGGTATGTCGTCATCGCGCTGGGATTCCTCGACGTCGTTGACACGCTGCTGGAACTCGCGCACGTTCGGGCGGGTGCCGTGCGCCTGGCCGAGGTACTCGAGTTGCCGCCCGGGCCGGACGGTGCCCGGTCCGCTCCGGCTGGCCCGGGGACGATCGTGTTCCGGTCGGTCACCGTCCGGGCCGACGACGATCTCGTCCTCGACCAGATCGATCTGACGATCCCGCCGGGCCGCATGGTCGCGATCGTCGGCCACTCAGGTGCCGGAAAGTCCACCCTCGCCGCACTCGCCGGCGGGTTGTTGATGCCAGACGCCGGTGCTGTGTTGCTCGATGGAATTCCCCTTGGCGAGTTGGCATCGCAAGACCTGCGGCGAACGGTGACCTACGCGTTTGAACGGCCCGCGATGCTCGGCGAGACCGTGCACGAAGCAATCGCGTACGGCAGTCCTGGCGCGTCCCGGCGGGCGGTCGAACTCGCCGCGAGGAGCGTGTCGGCGGACGGATTCATCCGAAGACTTCCGCGCGGCTACGACACACCAACAGCAGAGGCGCCCTTCTCCGGCGGCGAGGCGCAGCGGATCGGCCTTGCTCGAGCCGTGCTCGGCGAACGCCGGGTGCTGATCCTCGACGACGCGACCTCCAGCCTCGACACCGTGACCGAGGCGGACGTGACGGCGACACTCACGCTGGGGCTGTCCGACCGCACCCGCATCGTCGTCGCCCACCGGGTGAACACCGCTGCCCGCGCAGATCTGGTCGTCTGGCTCGCCGACGGGCGGATCCGTACCGTCGCGGCGCATGCCGAGCTCTGGGACGAGCCTGCCTACCGCTCGCTGTTCGGCGTCGTAGACAGCTCTCAGGAAGGGGCGACATGAGCGAACGCACCACGAGTTGGGCCGGCTGGCGGCTACTCCTGTCAGATCTGGCCCGACGCCGGCGCGCGCTGGTCTGGCTTGCCGCCTGGTCGGTGGTCGAGTCGCTGCCTGTACTGGTGTCTGGAGTCTGCGTCGCCGCGGCCCTGGACCATGGCTTCCTAGATCATCGACCTCTGGTGGGGCTGGGTTGGCTTGGATTGCTCGGACTGACCATGGTGGTCGGGGCCATTGCCACCCGGGCCACGTTTCGATGGCTGCCCGACATCGTGGAGCCACTTCGTGACCTGCTGCTCACCACCGTGGTGACCGGTGCTCTCCATCGGGCCGCCCACAGCGTGCGCGGCGACGAAGGGGCGGCAGTGGCAAGGTTGAGCGGCCAGGCCGAGACCATCCGAAATCTGGTGGCGGCCTTGCTGCGGGCGCTTCGCTCGACAGTGGTCGGTATGGTCCTCGCTCTCGTCGGGCTCGTCACGCTGGCTCCGATCGTGGCGGGGATGACGGCTCCGTTGCTCCTACTCAGCCTGGCGCTGTTCTGCTGGTCGATGCGTACGCTTGCGGCCCGTCACCGCGCGATGATGCTGGCCGAGGAACAGATGTCGGGGACCAGTACCCGGATCTTCGCGGGCGTACGGGACGTGGTTGCGTGCGGTGCAGTCTCGACTGCTCGGCAGGCAGTGGCCCGTGCGGTCCTGGTCGAGGCAGCAGCAAGGTTCTCGGTGGCACGTGCAGCGGCATCGCGCACCGTCATTCTCGCGGTGGGCGGTCACGTACCCGTCGTGCTGCTGCTGGTGTTGGCGCCGTGGCTGTACCGGTCGGGCCGGCTCAGCGCGGGTGAGCTCGTCGGCGCGACCACCTACCTGGTGGGGGCCCTGGACCCGGCTCTGCGTACGGTGACCGGAACGATCGGCGGTTGGGGTCGGCAGTTGAGCGTGCTCCTGCATCGGCTCCACGAGACAAGTGCCCCGCCTCCCATGGCGGACGAACCCCTTGGCAACGGCGCACCAGATTCAGACGACATCCGGATCACCGGTCTGACATTCGCGTACGGCCCACACGCACAGCCCGTCATCGAGGACCTCACCCTCGACATCGGAGCAGGCGAGCATCTTGCGGTCATCGGCCCGAGCGGGATCGGAAAGTCGACCCTCGCCGCTCTTGTCGCCGGACTCGTCTCGCCGCAAGCCGGTACGGTTCGCCTGGGTGGCGCCCCGGTCGTGGAGATACCCGAAGCGCATCTCCGGCGGACGGTGGCGCTGATTCCGCAGGAGGCGTACGTCTTCACGGGCAGTCTCCGCGAGAACATCGGCTACCTTCGTCCGGACGTGACGCTCGCGGAGATCGACACAGCCGTCAGTGCTCTCGGCGTACGTCCGCTGGTGGACCGACTCGGGGGCTACGACGTCCAGCTGGGCATCGACGGGCCAGACCTCTCCGCGGGCGAGCGGCAACTTGTCGCGCTCGCCCGCGCGTACGTGTCAGCGGCGAGGGTTCTCCTCCTGGACGAGGCCACCTGCCATCTCGACCCTGCGGCGGAGTCTCGGGTCGAGACCGCTCTCGCCGCCACCGGACGTACTTTGATCGTCATCGCCCACCGCATCAGCTCGGCTCGGCGGGCGCGACGCATTCTGCTCCTGGACGGAACGGCGGCCCGGCTCGGAAACCACGACGACCTGCTGGAGAACTCTCCGCGATATGCCGAGCTGGTAGGGCACTGGGAGGCCCATGCCGACCGGGCGGTCCTGGCAGGAACTTCCTGAAGAACCGCTGCACCGCGGGCCCGTGCACTGCGACTGCTGCAGAGCTTCCAGCCGTTCGCGTACAGGCATCGTGGTTGCCGGCTTCCGGGTCTTGCGTGCGCTGGAGCCTGGGAGGAGGCAGGGTATGGGGATGCACTTCGTAGGCGTCGACCTGGCCTGGGGTCAGCAGAGGCAGAGCGGCGTGGCGGTCCTGGACGGCGACGGGCGCTTGGCACACGTGTCCGCGCAGGGAGATGACGACTCGATTTTGGCCGCACTCGCGCCCTATCTGGACGGCCCCTGCGTGGTGGCGATCGACGCTCCCCTGGTGGTGACGAACGCGACCGGCAGCCGACCCTGCGAGACCGCACTCAACCGGGACTTCGCCCGATTCGATGCCGGCGCCCATCCCGCTAATACCAGCAGGCGGGAATTCGCTGGTGTACCTCGCGGAGCCCGGCTGGCGGCTCGGCTGGACCTCGACCTGGACCCCTCGTCACAGGCGGCGCGGCGGGCCATCGAGGTCTACCCGCACCCGGCGACGGTGGCGCTGTTCCGGCTCGGGCGGACCTTGAAATACAAGAACAAGACCGGCCGCCCGCTGCCGCAGATGCGGGCGGAGCTGCTGCGGCTCGTCGATCTGCTGTGCGGTCTGGAGCGCGAGTCGGTTCCGCTGCGCCTGGGCCATAACGAGGCCTGGAACGCGCTGGTGGCCGGCGTGCGGTCGGCGACGAGCAAGGCCGACCTGCGCAGGGCCGAGGACCCGATCGATGCCGTGATGTGTGCGTACGTTGCGATGTTCGCCCAGTGCCGGCCCGACCTGACCACCACGTACGGCGATCTCGCGTCGGGATACATCGTCACGCCGACCCTTCCCGAGGGACACCGGCCGGCTCCGCGAACGCCGCCGTCCGTCACCGAAGGGGCCAACGAGCCGGACGCCGTGAGCAAGGAACCCGTGCGCAGGGCGGTTCAGGCCTACGCCGCGATGCATCCCGAGCTGAGTGCGGCAACCGACGCCCTTGTCGTTCAGATGACCACCCTGCTCGACGACGCCGGGGTCAACTACCTCAGCATCACCGGACGGACAAAGAGCGTGGCATCGTTCGCGGTCAAGGCCGATCGCGACGTCGGGGGTAGGCCCTTCTATGCCGATCCACTCGAGGAGATCACCGACCAGATAGGCATTCGGGTCATCACCTACCTCCACCGGGAAGTCTCCACAGTCGCCGACCTGTTGCGAGACCAGCTCAACGTTCTGGACGACCGGGACCTTGGTCAGGAGACGGCCAGCGAGGGCCGTT
This sequence comes from uncultured Actinomycetota bacterium, assembly GCA_963720325.1. GTDB lineage: Bacteria > Actinomycetota > Actinomycetes > Propionibacteriales > Actinopolymorphaceae > Thermasporomyces. Next base: position 333,854 of record CAVRFE010000003.1, read on the forward strand.
TCGGATACGCCAGCCGACACCTGATCGTCGAGTTCGAGGCCGGGCAGCCGGACCGGCCCGCCTCCACCGTGTTGCGTAACCGCCGGGCGCAGGTTCAGGTGCGGACCGTACTCCAACACGCGTGGGCTGAGTTCGAGCACGCCATTCGCTACAAGGGAACGATTCCCGACGAGCACGCATCGGACCTCGACCGCCGATTTACCCTCGCCGCCGGGCTGCTCGAACTCGCCGACCGTGAGTTCTCCCTGATCCACGAACGGATCCAGGCCACGGCCGCCGAACGGCTGCCCGAGCAGGACGCCAGCGATCCACGCATCGCCGCCCAAGACCTCGCCACCTTCCTCGGCGGCACGTTCGCCGACGCGGGCTGGTCCCGAACCGACCACTATGCATGGATCTCGGGCCTGCTCCTGGAGCTGGGGATCACGTCACTGGACGAGCTGGCCGGACTCCTCACCTCTGTCGACAGTGCGGCGATCAACGCGCGCATGGAGTACAGGTATCCAACCGGTGCGGTCCGCAGACTCGACGACGCTTTGCTGGCTGTCTTCGGGACCCACTACCTGGACCTGCACGGAAACGCACACCGCAAGGACCTGTTGCGTACGCGGCTGGAGAAGCTGCGTCCGGCCAACGAGCGGTGACGACCCTGGTTGCTTTCACCTGCGGTTGTAGCGGTACATGGTCAAGCTGCCGAAGATCACGGTGATGGCAGCCCCCGCGATCAGGACCCAGGTGATCTCGCCCATGTCGGGCGTTCCTGCGACCAGTCCACGCACCGCGGTGACCAGGTGGGTGATCGGGTTGACGTTGACGAACGCCTGCAGCCACCCAGGCATGGTCTCCGGCTCGACGAAGACGTTGCTGAGGAACGTGAGCGGGAAGAGCACCAGCATGCTGACGCCCATCACCGACCTTTCCGAACGCAGAGTCAGACCGGCCAGCGTCCAGACCCAGGAGAACGCGAACGAGAACGCCGCCAGCAGGCCCATGCCGGCAAGCACTCCGGCGAGCCCACCGGGAGCCCGGTAGCCCAAGACCAGGCCGACCAGGAGGATCGTCGTCGAGGCCATCAGGTAGCGGAACACGTCGCCGAGCAGCGCGCCAACCAGGGCCGACGGCCGCCAGACCGGCAGGGTGCGGAACCGGTCGAAGACGCCCTTCTCGATGTCGACGTTGACGCCAACACCGGTGTACATCGTGATCATCACGACGCTGGTGACCATGATCCCCGGGAGAAAGAACTGCAGGTACTCACCGGTCGACCCGGCCAGCGCACCACCGAACAGGTAGGTGAACATCAGCGTCATCATGATCGGGAACGCCGTCACGTCGAACAGCTGCTCCGGCACGTGCTTGATCTTGAGCATGGCCCGCCAGCCGAACGTCAACGAGGCGGACAACGCACCAGGCGGCGGTGGCTGCTGGCCGGATGCCAGGACCTGGTTGAGGCTCTCCGCCGCCGGTACGAACGTGGTGGTGGACGGTTCGGGCGTCGGGGCGGCGGTGGTGGAGGTGCTCATGAAGCCGGCTCCTCGGCGGGTTCGTGGGCGGGATGGTCGGTGAGGGCGAGGAACACCTGATCCAGGCTCGGTTGCCCCAGCGAGAAGTGGTCGACCGTGATGCCGGACCGGGCGAGCTCGGCAAGGGCCCGGGAGGCTTGCGCGGCGGCGCCGTCTCCGTTGTGTTCAGAGTTGACGCGAACGCTCAGAGCCACCGGATCCGGATCGAGCAGGACGGTCGCGCCCAGCGCGCGGGCCAGGACGCGCTCCGCCTCGCACCGCTGGGACGCCTCGCGAAGCCGCACCTGGACCGAGCCGGCGCCCACCGACGACTTGAGCTCACCAGGCGTCCCCTCGGCGATGACCTTGCCGTGGTCGATGACGGCGATGCGGGAGGCCAGGTGGTCGGCTTCGTCGAGGTACTGCGTGGTCAACATGACGGTCGTACCCTGCGCGACGATGATCCGGATGATGTCCCAGACCTGGTTTCGGCTGCGCGGGTCGAGGCCGCTGGTCGGCTCGTCGAGGAACAATAGGTCCGGCGTCTTGATGATGCTCGCGGCGATGTCCAGGCGCCGGCGCATGCCGCCCGAGTACGTCTTGACCTGCCGGCCGGCGGCCTCGGTCAGCCCGAACGCTTCGAGGAGCTGGGCCGCCCGCGTCCGCGCCGCCGGCTTGCGGTGACCGAGCAGGCGACCGAGTAGGACGAGGTTCTCCGTGCCCGTCAGATCCTCGTCCACCGAGGCGTACTGCCCGGTCAGACTGACCCTGCGGCGTACCGCGTCGGGCTCCCGGGCGATGTCGTGCCCGAACACCGTGGCCTTGCCGCCGTCGGGCCGGAGCAGCGTGGCCAGCATCCTGACCGCGGTGGTCTTCCCCGCCCCGTTGGGACCGAGCACTCCGTACACCAACCCCGTCGGCACGGCGAGGTCGATCCCGTCCACGGCCCGGGTCTTCCCGAACGACTTCACGAGTCCCGAAGTCTCGATCGCCAGGTCGGGCCGGCGTTCGTTCATGATCTCCTCGCTTCACACGGTGGCTCGTCGGTGATAAGAAACCTACGGCCTTGATGCCGCGGATGTCCCGAAGAATGCCCGACCAGGTGGGCTGGTCGAGCATCGTCGTAACGGCACAAAGGTGGCATCGTCCAGCGAAGCTCAGACGTGAAGGGTCTTTCGCGCCCTGCGAACGCGCTTCCGCGCGTCCTTGCGTACCCGTTTGATCCGTTTCGCCGGCATACTCCTTCGGCGGGTCACCTTGTGGAGTCCGTGCCGCTTCGTCCGGCGGCGGCGCGGCAGCAGCATCTTCATGCCCTTGGTGTAGAAGCGCATCGCGACGTATCCCAGCGGAACTCCCAACGGGAGCAGCAGGATCGTCACGCACAGGAGCCCGGCGACGACGAACAGAACGGTCGCGACAAGAAAGAAGGGAATGGCGCAGAGCCCTCGAAGGAATCTCATCTGACAGCACATCCTCCCGTCGAGATTCCAACCTACGCCGGGCCCTGGCGTCGGCGGGCGCCGCCACGGAGCGCGGAGCGATGCGTACGCGACGTCCGTTTTCCGCCGGCCTGCAGCCAGTTGAACGACCACGATCGGAGTCCGGACGCATTCTCTGGCGGAAGGAACGGACCATGGACCTGCGGCTGTCCGGAAGGGTCGCGGTGGTGACGGGTGCCTCCAAGGGCATCGGCTTCGCGATCGCTCGTACGCTCCTCGAGGAGGGGGTCCGAGTGGTCGCGGCGTCGCGGAAGTCGACACCGGAACTCGACGCGCTCGACGGGTCAGGCGGGCCTGACGCGCCGGTCCTGGTGCATGTTCCCGTCGACCTGACGGATCCGGACGCGCCCGAGCAGGTGGTGCAAGCTGCGGTTGACACCTTCGGCGGCCTGGACATCCTGGTCAACAACGCGGGTGGTCCACCGCCGGGTACGCGGCTGCCGAGGTTCACGTTCCTCGCGCCGAGCGACGACGACTGGCGGGCGATGTATGAGTTCAACCTGTTCTCCGCCGTGCGCGCCATCCGGGCGGCGATCCCGCGACTCCTGCGGCGCGGGGGCGGTTCGATCGTGAACATCACCTCGACGCTGGCCAGGCAGCCGGCGGCGTTGAACGTGGACTATTCGTCGGCGAAGGCAGCACTCGCGCATGTGACGAAGTCCGTAGCGGCCGAGTACGGCCCACAGGGAATCCGCGTCAACACGGTGACGCCGGGGCCGGTGCTGACCCCGTGGTGGACCGACGCCGGAGGCGCAGCGGACATCATCGCCGAAGCCATCGGCTCGACGCGTGACGAGGTGCTCGCCACCGGCGCGGCCGCATCGATGGCGCTCACCACCGGCCGACTCGTCGACCCTCAGGAGGTGGCGGATCTGGTGGCCCTGCTGGCATCGCCCCGGTCCGCCAGCACGATGGGCGCTGAGTTCGTGATCGACGGAGGCCAGCTCAAGGAGTTGTAGCCGGCAACGTTTCCCCGAGGTTCCTGGACGACGCTTCCGCCGGGTCAGGGCCGGCGTTCGAGCCGCCAGGTCTGCCGCGCCCGGTCGACGCAGGTACCGAGGACCACATCGGCTCCGGGCGCGGCGGATCCGTCGGCGACCTCGAGGCAGAAGGCGCCTGACCGGTCCGTCACGCGGTAGTAGCCACGTCCGACATCGACGAAGCGCCACTGCTGCGAAGGCGCGTCCGAACACACCTGTTGCCGGACGTCGGCACCGGCCCCGACGGGTCCGGTGACGTCGAGGCAGTGGCCGCTGATCCTGGCCTCGATCCGGACCAGATCCGTGCCGGTTCGCACCGGCCGGTAGTCCTGCGGGGCCTGGTCGTTGCACAGCCACTGGGCGATGTTGGCGTCCGGCTCACTCGAGCCACCGGCGACGTCCATGCAGTGCGCGCTGGCGACGTTGACAAGGCGGTGCCAGGCACGCGGCAACCTCCGCACCTGTCCCGTCCCGGCAGCTGAACCGGAGTCGAAGTATGCAGCGCAGGTCGACTCACCAGGAGGTTCGTCCGTCGCGACCTCGAGCAGACTGCCGCCGTCGGGTGAGGGCAGCAGCGTGGGGCTGTAGTTGGGGCACACCGCGTCGCGGGCATCCGGGACCTCCACCGGTGCGGCAATCTCGTACCAGTACCCGTGGGCGTTCTCGGTGTTGACGAACACCGTCGCCCCGTTGCCCTGCGCCACCGCTCCCGACCGCTCCTGCAGGATCTGGCCGATCAGCAGGACGCGACCGTGCGGGGAGTCGCCGGGCGACCAGACGATCGTCGGAGTGTGGGTGAAGTACTTCCCGTCCACCGTCGTCGGGCGTTCACCCAGATCGGTCGGGTCGCCCCAGTTCCACCCGTCCGCCGAATGACGGATCCGGACGTCGCAGTGGTACGGCGCTGCCAGAGCACAGATCTCGTACGTCATGACGTACGAACCATCGGGCAACTCGGCCACGACCGGCATGCCAGGGCGGTAGTGCCCGACGGTGCTCCGTACGGTCGCGGTCTTCGCGCTCCACGTGATGCCGTCCTCGGACACCACCCGGGCCAGGATCTGGCTGTGGTCGGGTTGCTCGGTCTCGTCGGCGAAGTGGACGACCAGCCGGCCGCCGGAGTCGACGGACAGTTCGGGCTCCCAGACGCCGCGGTCGTTCGGAGCGGCGAACGGTGACGACACATGGCTCCAGGTGCGGCCGATGTCGTTGCTCTTCCAGAGCCGGATCCTTGCCTCGCCGGCATTGCGCCCCATCGAACTGGCCCACAACAGCGTTCCCGCCGGCATGTCGCCGATCTGGCGCGGAAGCTCGAAGATGCTCGAACAACATCCACCGCGCGGCGCGGCACCCCACGGGTCAGCTATCCGGCCGACCTCGCGGAAGCTCTGTCCCTCGTCGGTGCTCTCGAAGATGACACCGGTGTGGCTCGGTGTGTCGGTGACGACGGACACCATGACCCGCCCGTTCGCCGGACCGGAATAGGCCAACCGGATCGCCCGCGGATAGAAGGTGATCTCGTCCATCAGCCGGGTGCCGTCATGGTCAGCCGGCACGGCCGCGGCGACCGCCGACCGCTCCGCCGGTCGGGTGTCGGCGGGCGCGACCTGTGCACTGCCGTTCGCAGGCGCCAGCACGCAGACCGCGAGTCCGGCCACCGCTGCGGCCGCGCATCGTCGTACGACCCTGCGCCAGCGCAGTGTTCTCCGTCGCATGATGTCTCCCCATCCTGACGTCGTTCGCACGTACGGCTGTCGGCGCGGTTTCACGTGGTCATCCTCGACCAGACTCACGGCGACGTCGAGCGAACGGCGGACGGCGGACAGCGGACGGTTCAGTCGGGCTCGCCCATGTTCTTTCGGCGTTCGGCCTGGTGTTGTGCGCGCAGCACCTGCACCGCCGCGATCTCGGCGGCCTTCGCGGCGTCCTCGGCGGCCGCCAGCTCGGCCATCACCAGGTCGGCGGGTCGTCGGATCACCGTGCCGCCGAGCCCGGCCATCTCCGTGTCGATGATCCCCGCCTCGAGCTCTGTGACGTCGGCCAGGACGACGGCGTTGCCGAGGCGTACGGACACGCTCAGCTCACCGAGTTCACCGCTCTTCTCGGCCATCCGCAGATCGACTGCCGCCGCGATCACGGCGGCGCCGCGCCAGCCCAGCAGCATTCCCAGCGGCCCACCGAGAATCGTCATCAGCATGCCGATCAGGCTGCCGCCTCCGGTCGTGACACCCGTGACCATGTCGGGGCTCGACGGCATCTGCAGGCCCCCGTCCGGAGCCCGCTCGATCACGATCCCGCCCCGCAGCTCGATCTGCCCGGCGGCATCGAGCGTTCCGAGTAGCGCGAGCGCCTGACGAGCCGCCTCGGCGTCGGCGCAGCGCACCGTCACCACGATGTCGGCGTTCCGGTCCAAGCTTCCCCCTCCACCTGCACGCCAGGAGGGTGTCTCGGCGTCTACGACGTGCCTGCCCGTACGCCGAGGGACCAAACCGGCGGAGGTCGAACGGTGACATGCTGAGTCTTGTTGCGGGCTAAACCCCGGGGGGGTATGGTAACTCGGACGCTGACGTACGGGATAAAGGCTGGTGTGATGACAAGCTCGCCGACCATCCAGCAGGGCTTAGGCGAAGGACGCCTGGAGTTCGAGATCGACGGCATGACGTGCGCCTCCTGCGTGGGTCGCGTCACGAAGGCGCTGGGCAGCGTCCCCGGCGTGGCCACCGCCGACGTCAACCTCGCCACGGAGACGGCCACGATCACCCTGGCGCCGGCCGCGGCGCCCACGTCGGCCGACATCGTCGCCGAGCTGGTCGCCGCCGTCGAACAGGCTGGGTACGCCGCAACGCCGACGCGCACGCCGGCGAGCACGCCGGTGACGGCGCCGACCGCAGACGCGACAGCGCCCAGTGCGGACCCATCCGCCGGCGTCGGCGAGGACCGAGGCAGCCGCCGAGACGCCGAGCTGGCGAGGCTCCGGGTGCGCTGGATGACAGCGTTGGCCACCGGCCTCGGGCTCATGGCGCTCATGTACTGGCCGATCGACCTCGACACCATGGACTGGCTGATGCCGCTGGTGATGGTGGTCGCCCTCAGCTGCCAGTTCTGGGCCGGACGCGACATCTACGCCGCGGCCTGGCAGGCCGCTCGGCACCGCGCCGTCAACATGAACACCCTCGTGGGGTTGGGCACCTTCGTGGCCTCGGGCTATGGCGTCTTCGTCACCTTGTGGACCGGCCAGGCCGAGCGGTGGGGGCTGCCGCTGCACGTGTACTTCGAGACGTCGGTCGTCATCGTCGCCCTGGTCCTGCTCGGCAGGTGGATGGAGCTGCGCGCCAAGGCGGCCACCGCCGGCGCGGTCAAGGCACTGCTGGACCTCACCCCGCCGACAGCCACCCTGATCGACGGAGCCGACGAGCGACTCGTCCCGGTCGCCGATGTCGTGGTGGGTGATGTGCTGCGGGTCCGGCCGGGGGAGAAGGTGCCGGTCGACGGGCACGTCGAGAGCGGTGCCTCCACCGTCGACGAGAGCATGCTGACCGGCGAGAGCAAGCCCGTACGCAAGCAGGCCGGCGACCCGGTGATCGGGGCGACGATCAACCAGACCGGCACGTTGACGATGCGTACGACCGCCGTCGGGCAGGACACCACGCTCGCCCAGATCATCCGGTTGGTCGAACAGGCGCAGGGTTCCCGGGCCCCGATGCAACGCCTCGCCGACCGGGTGTCGGCGTGGTTCGTCCCTGCCGTGCTGGTCGCCGCGGCCCTCACCTCTGCCGCGTGGCTCGTCTTCGGCTCCACCACCGACGGGCTCACCCTCGCCGTCAGCACCACCATCGCCGTGCTGATCATCGCCTGCCCCTGCGCCCTCGGACTAGCTACGCCGACCGCGGTCATGGTCGGCACCGGACGAGCGGCACAGCTCGGCGTCCTGGTCGGCTCGGGGCAGGCTCTGGAGGTCGCCGGCAAGGTCACCAGCGTGGTGATGGACAAGACCGGGACGCTCACCTACGGTCGCCCGGCGGTCGCCGACATCGCCACGGCTTCGGGCTGGGCGAGGGCCGATCTGCTCCGCCTGGCCGGCGCCGCGGAACGTCTCAGCGAGCACCCGATCGGCCGGGCCATCGCGGCCAGTGCGGCCAGTGTGTCCGACGACGGCCCGGTCCCGCTGCCCGACGCCACGGACTTCGCCGCCGTCCCAGGCCGCGGCATCATCGCCACCGTGGAGGGTCACTCGGTGCTGATCGGCAACCTGGCCCATCTTCGCGATCACGACGTCGACACCACCGTGCTACCGACCACCGGCGCGAACCACGCCACCGCGACCCTCGTGCACGTGGCCGTCGACGGCGAGGCGGCCGGGACGATCGCCGTCGCCAACACCGTCCGCGAGGAAGCCCGCCAGGTCGTGGCCGACCTCGCCACCTTGGGCATGGACGTCACCATGCTCACCGGCGACAACCAGGCCACCGCGGCGGCCATCGCCGCCGAGTTGGGGATCAGCAACGTCGTGGCCGACGTCATGCCCGGCGACAAGGCCGCCGTGATCTCGAACCTGCAGGCCGGCGGCCACGTTGTCGCGATGGTCGGCGACGGGATCAACGACGCACCAGCCCTCGCGCAGGCCGACCTCGGCGTCGCGATCGGCACCGGTACCGACGTCGCCCTCGCGGCCTCCGACATCACCCTGCCCGGCGGCAACCTGCGCGGACTGACCACGGCGTTCGCGATCTCGCGCAGGACCGTGGACACCATCAAGCAGGGACTCTTCTGGGCCTTCGCGTACAACGTCCTGCTCATTCCGGTGGCCGCCGGCGCCCTGTATGCGGTCAACCGTCTCCAACTCGACCCCGTCCTGGCCGCCGCCGCGATGGCGATGAGCTCGGTCAGCGTGGTCACCAACGCACTGCGGATGCGCCGCTACCGCCCACCCGCGCTCACCGCGCACATCCTTCGACCGCCGCTCCGGGAGCGCATCGGCACGTACGCCTATCTGGGTACCGTCGCCGTTCTCGCGCTGGCCATCGGCGCCGGTCTCACCGCCGCGTCCCGCACCGACGCAGCCGCCCGCGGCATGAACGGGATCCTCGCCTGGAGCCAGGGCATGGGCATGCCGATGCGCCCGCAGATGAGCGCGATGGAGGAACTCGACGTCGCGCCGCTGACCCCCGAACAGGCCGGGATCGACGTCGCTGTCGACCTCACCCACCCACCCACCGCCGGGCGCCCAGCCAAAGCCACGATCACCGTCACCGACACCGCGACCGGGCGGCCGGTCACCGACCTGACCCGCACCCACCAGGCCTGGATGCACCTGATCGTGACGAGCTCCGACCTGGCGGTCTTCCGGCACCTGCACGCCACTCCGACTGGCGAGCCAGGCAAGCTGACCGCGACCCTGGACCTTCCCAGCGGCGGCGACTACACGCTGCACGCCGAGTTCCGCCGTCGCGGCGAGATGGCCGATGTCGAGTACACCCGACAGCTCTCGGTGGCCGGACCGACGCCGGCAGCTGTCCCGCTCGTCGTGTCCGAGCGCACCGTGGAGACGGGCGGGCTGCGCTTCACCCTGACCGGCACCCCGACCGTCGGATCGGGCCAGTCGCTCGGGATCTGGGTCGCCGATGCGCGCAGTGGCCGCCCGTACACCGAGCTGCAGCCGTTCCTGGGTGCGGCTGGACATGTGGTGACCGCCGGGTTGGACGCGGGCAGCTTCGCCCACCAGCACGCCGAGACCCACGACGCCGACGGTCGTCCCGTGCCGGCGCTGCCCGGGGCCACGTTCGGCCCCGAACTCGAGGTCGACACGCACTTCCCCGACCCGGGCCTGTACCGGCTCTGGGCCCAGTTCCAGCTGCCCGACGGCAAGGTCGTCACGGCTGCCTTCACCGTCCGCGCCCAGCCCGCCAGCGACGGGTCCTAGCCGACGCCGTCCCCGTCCTTGTCCTCGTTCCCGTCATCGGAGGTCCTGTGATGAGCAACCGAGTGCCCGACCCGCAGGTTGTCACCGCACCGCCCGCCAGCAGCCCACCTCGCCGTCGTACGTCGATACTTCGATTCGCACTCCACTATGTCGAGATGGTCATCGCGATGTTCGTGGGCATGGCGGTGTTCGGGCTGGCCATTGGGGCGGCGCTCGGTGCTGCCGGACTCTCCTATTCCTACGCGGAGCATCCGGCGGTCGGCTCGGTCGAGATGGCGTTCACCATGACGGCGGGTATGGCCTTGTGGATGCGCTTCCGCGGGCACGGCTGGCGCGGGATCGTCGAGATGTCGGGCGCGATGTTCGCGTCACTGGTGCCCGTCCTGCCGATGCTGTGGGCCGACGTGCTGTCCGCGGACGCGGCGATGATGGTCATGCATGTCGCGATGTTCCCGCTCATGCTGATCGCCATGCTCCTGCGTCGAGACGAATACGCGGCACCACACCCGTGGCGACGCCGCGCCCGTCGGGGGTGACCGTGGGTTCGCCTAACACGTACAATGCTGTACGAGTAGACGGGAGGGTCCATGGCCACGACCAGGCAGGCGAACGGGGCGGACCACAAGCGCGCGGACGCCCGCAGGAACATCGCCGCAATCCTGGATGCGGCCACTGCCTGCCTGGCAGCCAATCCCGAGGCCAGCATCAGCGAGATCGCGAAGGCCGCCGGGGTCGGGCGAGTCACGTTGTACGGGCATTTCGACTCCCGCTCGACTCTGCTGGAGGCCGTTGTCGCGCGGGCGATGCGGCAGGCCGAAGAGGCACTCGATGCGATCGATCTGGACGGTGATCCCCGGGACGCCGTGACCCGGTTGATCGCCTCGACCTGGCAGGTGACGCATCAGTTCGGTGCCCTGGTCGTCGCGGCGGAGCGGACCATGCCGGCCGCGCGGATCGACGAGGCGCACGCCGAGCTCATGAAGCGCGTGCAGGGGTTGATCGAACGCGGGCAGCGCAAGGGTGTCTTCCGGTCCGACATGTCGAGCGGTTGGCTCGTCTCGATCATGCACAGCGTGGTCCACGCCGCGGCCACGGCGGTCCACCAAGGGGAGATCACCCCCGCCGAGGCGCCCGGGCTGATCGGCAACACCGTGCTCGCCGCGTACACACCGCCCGGAAAGACGGTGCCCGGCGATGTCGAGAACCGTCGGCGGACCAGCCGATCCTCGTCCCAGCGCTAACGGGCACTCGCTCGTCGACAAAGCCCCGATAGAGGATCGCTGCAGGATCCCTCGCCACCCTTGATCCGCGCTGCCTCGTTCGAGCCAGTGCAGCTTCTCCAGCCTGGACCGGATCGAGGAAGGGACGCAGCGTGGACGGACGAGGCCCCCGATGGCCCCTGGTGGCAGGTCTGATGGCGATGGTCGTTGCCGGCGTGCCGGCCATGCCGGCGTCCGCGAGTGGATCGGCGGACGCCGCCGGCGGACCTGCCATCGACAACGCGCAACTGGCCAAGGAGCTGAAGGCGGCGGTCCAGCGGCAGGAGTTCGCCGAAGGGCTCGTCGACCTGCTGCCACCAGACCCTGCGGCCGCCGGGATGACGACCGGCCAGCCGAAGCCGACGTCCGGGCCCCTGACCTCGGCGACGCAGCCAGTGCTCAGCCCGGCGGCGAGCGTACCGAACACGCGGGTCCCCAACGCGGACGTGGCGGTGATCGCGCTGGACTCCTCGGGCCAACCCACTGCGGCGGCGAACATCGTGCTGAGCAAGGACTATCCGAATGGTGCGACCGTGCCGGTGGACAGTGACCTCGGGACCACGCAGGTGCGGTGGCGGCGCTGGAACACGGCGGAGTGGGATGCGGGTTCGACGGGGTCGGAGGATGTCGTACCGGGTCGGGAAGGTGCTCCGCTGGAGATGATGTCGCCGTATCCGGCCTCCGTGCTGAAGCTGATGGTCGGTTTCGGCGTACTCCGCCTCGTCGACCGAGGTGAGCTCGCCTTGGACGAGGTAGTGGAGTACGCGCCGGCGAACACGAGCTGCGGCGAGCCTGGTCAGCTGACCACCGCACAGTGGTTCGATCAGATGATCACGATCTCGGACAACCGCGCGACCTGCGCGCTGCTCAAGAAGCTGCACGATCTCGGCGAGGTCGACCCGCTCAACGCGACGTTCGACGAGCTGGGACTGTCGACGCTGCAGGTGCGCAACACCAATCCCACCACCGGCGGCACGTGGGTTGGCATCAACATGTCCGCGCTCGACACGGCTCGTCTGCTGCTGATCGTGTCCGGCGCACCGGGGACACTCTGGCGGGCACCGGACGGAACGCCGGTGACCGCGGACCTGCTGGGCGACTCCTCGCGTACGTTCTTCCTCGACAAGCTGGCCGACCAGGGCCTCAACCACGCGCTGTCGACACCGAACTGGTGTGGCCGGGACTACCCAGCGCCAGGGATCCCGCAACGCGTACCGGACCGTTGGATCGACGCCGACGACGGAACGGTGACAGTCGCCGGCCGGGTCTTCGGGCAGGACGTCCGCCCGTGCAACGCCACCGCTGAGGTGACGTTCGCGCACAAGACCGGACTGTCCGACCAGGCCGGTGCGGACGCTGGAATCGTCCGGTCATTGCCGGGTATGCCGGAGCGCAGTTACATCGTGGTGGCGTTCACCAATCTCGGCGCGCGCTTCGCCGACGCGCACAAGCCGGCCGACCCGCCGGGGATCTACCCCGTCGCGTACACCGAGAAGATCGCCAAGCTCGGGCACGACATCGACGAGGTCCTGGCGCAGCGGTAACCCCCGTGTTACGGTAACGTCTCGGTTACCGATGGGTGCCGACTGGAGAGGGGCCGAGAGATGCGCTACTACGAGGCCACGTCGACGATCACCGCCAGCCCCGACGCGGTCTGGGCGGTGCTTGTCGACGGGGGCACCTGGTCGCACTGGGATTCCGGTGTCGACGGCGTCGATGGCCGGATCGCTCCCGGTGAGACAGTCAAGATCCGGTCGCAGGCGGCACCCGGCCGGGCGTTTCCGGTGAAAGTGACCGACTTCAAACCGCCCCAGCGGTTGACGTTCAGCGGCGGTATGCCTCTCGGGTTGTTCCGTGGCGTCCGTACGTACTCGCTGGCACCTGGCACGGATGGCACGACGACGTTTCACATGCGCGAGGAATACACCGGCCCGCTCCTTGGCCTGATCTGGCGATCGATGCCCGATCTCGGCCCGTCGTTCCAGCAGTTCGCCGACGGGCTCGCGTGCCGCGTCGAGGCAGGCTGAGTCGTGGCCCGGGCACAGAGCGCCGGCGACCCGTTCGAGGCGCTCGGCGACCCGAACCGCCGACAGATCCTCAGCCTGCTCAAGGGCGGTCAGCGGTCCGTGCAGGAGATCGCCGCCGAGCTGCCGATCAGCCGACCGGCGGTGTCTCGACACCTGCGGCTGCTCAAGGAGGCCGGTCTGGTCGGCGAACGTCCGCAGGGGACGCGCCGGATCTACCACCTGCAGGAACAGGGGTTGCAGGCGGTTCAGGCCTACCTCGAGCAGGTCTGGGGTGATGCCGCCGCACGATTCCGGCTGGTCGCCGAGAACACCAAGGAGAGGCGTCGACGGTGATCGAACCCCTGCGGCTCACCTTCGAGGTCGCTTGCCCCGTCGAGCATGCGTTCAGGGTGTGGACGTCCGGGATCTCCTCGTGGTGGCCTGCCGACCACACGGTCACCGGCGAGACGGGCAGCACCATCGTCGTCGAACCAGCCGTCGGCGGACGCATCTACGAACGCGTATCCGGTGGGGCGGAGCACGAGTGGGGAGAGGTGACGATCTGGGAACCGCCGACCCGCCTGGGTTACCTCTGGCACCTGCACCGGGACCGGTCCGACGCCACCCAGGTGGACATCCGCTTCGTCGAGGAGGGTGCCGAGTCCACCCGCATCGAGATCGCGCATCGTGGTTGGGAGCGGCTGGGCGCAGGGGCCCAGGAGTGGCGCGAGCGGAACCACGCCGGCTGGCAGACCCTGCTGCCGCACTACGTCGCGGCGGTCGAACACCGATAGGCCCGGCGCACGCCCTAGCCCGACGCACGGCCCCCTAGCCAGCCACTTCCTTGTCAGAAGCGGGACCTCACTGCACGCCGCGCGGCCGAAACTGGATGCTGATGCGGGGCCCGACACCGCGCGCCGTCTTGGGTATGCAGTGCTCCCACGTGCGTTGGCAGGAGCCTCCCATCACGATGAGGTCTCCGTGTCCGAGCGGATATCGGTGGGCCGGTCCGCCGCCGCGAGGCCGCAACATCAAGGACCGTGGCGCGCCCAGGGAGATGATCGCGACCATCGTGTCCTCCGTCTGGCCGCGACCGATGGTGTCGCCGTGCCACGCGACGCTGTCGCGGCCGTCGCGGTAGAGGCACAACCCCGCCGTGGTGAACGGCTCACCGAGTGCCTCGCGGTAGTGCGTGTCGAGCGCTTCCCTCGCCCGGGTCAGGACCGGATCGGGGAGCCGGGCGCCCTCGTCGTAGAAGCAGAGCAGCCGCGGGACGTCGACCACGCGCTCGTACATCTGGCGTCGTTCGGCGTACCACGGAACGATCTCCCGCAGGCGTTCGAAGAGTTCGTCGGATCCGCGCACCCAGCCAGGGGCGAGATCGATCCAGGCGCTCTGGTCCAGGCTCACCCGGCGGACGGCGTCGCTGAGATCGCCCAGGCCGAGCGGCTCGCCGGAGTCCAGGAGCGACGGTTGGAGTGCGGGTTCCACCCCGCGAGCCTACCCCAGTCCTTCGAACATGCGTTCGTTCGCCGGCCCGGTGCGATCTTCTGGTTGGGCGGGTCCAGAACTGGGCGACGAACAGATACCTTCGAGCCATCGAAGCGATCGCCGCCGAGGTCGTCGACCCTCAGCCGTAGCGTCCGCTGGAACTGAACGCATCACGTCGATCGAGGGGACTGCATGACGGATACGAGCCAGGCACGCCCGAACATCCTGCTGGTGATGACCGACCAGCACCGGGCTGGGTTCACCGCGGCCGAGGGGTTCGGTCTCGACACGATGCCGTTCCTCGACTCGGTGGCGGCGACCGGTGTCCGGATCCGCAACGCCTACACGACAGCACCGGCCTGCGTGCCGGCCAGGACCAGCCTGCTGACCGGGCGATTTCCGTCTGCTCACCGCGTACGCCAGAACTCCGCGACGCACGAAGTGCTGCGCGGCGACGACCTCGTCGACGTACTGCGGGCCGCGGGGTATTCGCTGCACTTTGCCGGCAAGACGCACATGTACCGCGGGGGCGCCGACTTCAACTCCTTCGCCGGCCCGTACTGGCATGCGAGCGGTCCGGACAGGTCTGCGTCGGAGCGGGACTTCTCGGCCTGGCTGCGGTCGATCGACCACGGCCCGAGCCTGGAACCGACGCCGTTTCCGCTGGAGTGCCAGTATCCGTACCGCATCGTGTCCGACGCGATCGCGGGCCTGTCGGCACGGGACCGCGACCGGCCCTTCTTCGCCTTCGTGTCGTTTCCCGAGCCGCACAATCCTTACCAGGCACCGGATCCGTACTTCTCGATGTTCGGCGAGGACGACGTACCCGACCGGTGGTGCGGACCGGAGGCGGCACGTGCCAAGGGCGGCGCCTGGCGCTGGCTCGCCGACCTGCTGGAGCAGAAGCGACCCGGGTACGACCGGCTGTGGCGCCGCTACCGCGCGACCTACTGCGGCATGCTCCGGCTGCTCGACGACCAGATCGGCCGGCTTCTCGGACACCTCGCACAGGAAGGGACCCTGCAGGACACCCTCGTGGTCTTCGTCGCGGATCACGGCGACTACGTGGGCGACTATGGCCTGCAGCGCAAGGGCGCCGGCATGCCCGAGGTGCTGATGCGGATTCCGTTCGTGGTCGCGGGGCCCGGTGTCGTCGCAGCCGACAACGCCCGGGACTGCGTGTCCCTCGCCGACCTGTTCCCGACCCTGTGTGAGGTGGTCGGCCAGCCGATCCCGTACGGCGTACAGGGGCGGAGCCTGTGGCCGCTGTTGACCGGGGCCGACTATCCCGCGGAGGAGTTCGCGAGCGTGTACGCCGAACGCGGCTTCGGTGGTCTGCCGTACGACGCCGACGCGCGACCGCCGCTGCACTTCCCGTACGAGGGAACGACGTACGACGAGCTGAACAGCGTGACCCAGAGCGGCACGACCAGGATGCTGCGGCACGGACGGTGGAAGCTGCTCTTCGACGTGACCGGGCGCGGCGAGTTGTACGACCTCGAGGCCGACCCGACCGAACTCCACAACCGCTGGGACGACCCGAAGGTCGCCGACGTGCGGAGTCAGCTCACCGAACGGCTGCTGTGGTGGTCGACGCGGGTCGTCGACGACCTACCCGTCGCGGCGTACGAACCACGTCGCGCCGACCACAACTACCACCTGCCACGCGTGCCGCGTCCCGACGACGAACTCAGCCGCCCGCCATCGCCCCGATGATCCGGAACGGCTCCTTTCCCTCGGCGACCTCCGTCGGCAGCAGACTGTCCGGGTCCTCGTGCGACAGGTCCACCTCACAGGCGAAGAACCGCACGAACGCCCGGCGACGTCCGGTCGAGGGGTCGCGCACCGTTCCTCGCAACGTGGGGTAGCGCGCCTCGAGGGCGTCGAGGACCAGGCGTTGCGTCGGCGGCGCGGCCAGGTCCAGCCCGACCTCGCCGTCGACCTTCGCCAGCGTGCGCAGGTGCGCGGGAAGCACGACTCGGATCATGGCAGTGTCTGGACCTCGACCGACAGCACCGCCGGCAGGTGCCCGGCGATGGGAGCCCACGTGTCGCCGGCGTCGGCCGAGGCGTAGACCTGACCGCCCGTGGTGCCGAAGTAGACGCCACAGGATTCGAGGGAGTCGACAGCCATCGCGTCGCGCAGGACGTTGACGTAGCAATGAGATTGCGGGAGGCCCTTCGTCAGCGGCTCCCAGTCGTCGCCGCCGGTCCGGCTGCGGTAGACCCGCAGCTTGCCGTCCGGTGGGTAGTGCTCGGAGTCGCTCTTGATCGGGACCACATAAACGGTGTCGGGCTCGTGCGCGTGGACGTCGATCGGGAAGCCGAAGTCGGTCGGGAGGTTGCCGCTGACCTCCCGCCACGAGTCGCCGGCGTCGTCGCTGCGCATGACGTCCCAGTGCTTCTGCATGAACAGCACGTCCGGGCGCGCCGGATGCATGGCGAGGCGGTGCACGCAGTGGCCCACCTCGGCGTCGGGGTCCGGGATGCCCTCGGAGACCAGGCCGCGGTTGATCGGCTTCCAGGTCTTGCCGCCGTCGTCGGTCCGGAACGCTCCGGCGGCCGAGATCGCGGTGAAGATCCGCTCTGGACTGGTCGGGTGGAGCAGGATCGTGTGCAGGCACATCCCGCCTGCGCCCGGCTGCCACGACGGACCAGACTCGTGGTTGCGAAGGGCGGGAAGCTCCTGCCAGGTCTGCCCGCCGTCGGACGTCTGGAACAGGCCCGCGTCCTCGACGCCGGCATAGACCATGTCCGGGTCGGAGTGCGACGGCTCCAGGTGCCAGACCCGCGCGAACTCCCATGGGTGCGGCGTGCCGTCATACCACTGGTGAGTGCCGGGGGTGCCGTCGTAGCTGAAGTCGTTGCCGACCGGGTTCCAGGTGGTGCCGCCGTCGTCGGAACGTTGGATCACCTGCCCGAACCAGCCGCCGCTCTGCGACGCGTACAGCCGGTCGGGATCGGCCGGTGACCCCTTCACGTGGTAGATCTCCCAGCCGCCGAAGTGCGGCCCGCTGACGTCCCAGCGCTCCCGCGTGCCGTCCGAAGTCAACACAAATGCCCCTTTGCGGGTGCCCACCAGGACTCGTACACCAGTCATGCCTGCTCCTTCGACCTTCGTCCCAGCCGCGGCGGCACGATCGGCCGTCGCTCGTCCGTCACCTTGTGACCGGGTTCTGGGCACGAGACTCATCGGTCGGCTCGAACCGATTTTCCGTGCGACCAGCCACGTGCAGGTCCGGTAGCAGACGAGGATGCCAGGAAACGTCGGGTTGGTCAGCCCCATCCGTGCGTCGGCCATCGAAGACTTCGACGACCTGGCGGCGTTGTACCACCGACGGGTCTGCGCATCGATCCCGCCGCACACCAGGCACTGACACTGGGTCGCGCCAGCTGACGGAGTACGTCCCGCGGCGTACGGGGTCCTACGATCTTCGGCCGATTCCGAGACCGCGGGTGGGTGGAAGTGTCAGCAACCATGAGACTTCGACTCCTGGCAGGGTTTTCCGGCGCCGTGGTGGCGCTGGCACTCGTGGGCGCGGCGGCCAACTCCGCCGTTGCCGATGACATGGCGCGCGAGGTGCCTGACAACGCGGTCGTCCGCACGGCCGACGGCTCGGTCAGGGGGACCGTCGAGTCCGGCCAACGAACCTTCCTGGGCATCCCCTACGCGGCTCCGCCGGTGGGCGAACGTCGGTGGCGTGCTCCGCAACCCGTGACGCCGTGGTCGGGCGTTCGCGACGCGACCCAGGCGGGGGCAGAGTGTCCGCAGCAGTGGGACACCGAGGAAGGGCCGGTGATCTCCGGCAAGGAGGACTGCCTTTTCATCAACGTCGACACGCCGCTCGACATCACCGAGCCGTTGCCGGTCATGGTGTTCGTGCACGGCGGCGGCGTGGTCACCGGCCAGGGCGCGCCGTACGACCCGGCACGGATCGTCGACGCGGGCGACGTGATCGTCGTGACCATGAACTACCGGCTCGGCGCGTTGGGGTTCCTCGACCATCCCGACCTCGACGACCCGTACGCCGGGAACTTCGGCCTGGCCGACCAGCAGGCCGCACTGCGATGGGTGCGGCGCAACATCGCCGCGTTCGGCGGCGATCCGGGCAACGTGACGCTCTGGGGCGAGTCGGGCGGCGGGTTCAGTATCTGTGCCCAGCTCGCCGCTCCGGGGGCGCGGGGCCTGTTCCACAAGGCGATCGTGCAGAGCGCGCCGTGTGGCAACGCGGTGAGCACGCGGCCGGCGGCGCAACGGCGTGGTGTACGGGCCGCTGAGCTGCTCGGCTGCCCCAACCGGGCCGGCGCCATGGAATGCTTGCGGGCCAAGCCGTTTGCCGACTTCGTTCCGTTGTACGCGCAGGAGCAGGACCTGTTGCTGCGCGACATCGGCACCCGTCCGTGGTGGCCGGTCGCCGGTACCCCGGCTGTTCCGCTGCAACCGTTGACGGCGCTGCGGCTCGGCCTGGCCGCCGACGTGCCCTTGATCCACGGCGGTACGCGGGACGAGATGCGCTCGACCGTGCTGGTCGCGGGTCGGCATCTGGTCACGGCCTCTGAGTACGCGGCGGAGGTGGGGGACCTGTTCGGGGCCAGGGACGCCCGCGCGATCCTCGCGAGATATCCGGCCGCGGACTTTCCGACGCCGGGCCTGGCGCTCGCGACCGTGCTGACCGACCGGGGCGGGATGGTCGGCACGTGCTCGCAGCTACCGGCCAATGACGCGGCCGCTCGTGGCGCACCGGTGTACGCGTACGAGTTCGCCGAGCCGTCGCCGCAGGTGATCGACGGATTCCCGCTCGGCGCTCACCACGGTGTCGACATTCCATACTTCTTCGATGGGCGGTGGCCTACGCCGGCGGCACAGGCTCAGACCCGGGCGTCGGCGGAGATGTCCGCGCTGAGGGACAAGCTCATCGACTACTGGACCACGTTCGCCCGAAGCGGCCAACCCGGACCGGACTGGCGTCCCTACCGTCGGGGAACCGCGCTCTCCATCGCCGCCGACCAGATCGCGCCGGTCGACGTCGCCCGCGAGCACAGGTGCGCGTTCTGGCGGACGTTGGACCTCAGCCCCGGCGGGCGGTGACGAAGAGCTGGACCTCCGGCGGGGCGCCCGGGTCGACCGGTGCGTAGCTGCGCTCGCGGAGGTCCTCGACGGCGAAGCCGCTGGCCTGCAGCAACGGCTCCAGATCGGCTCGGGGATAGCCGGACACGCGAACCGTCGCGCCAAGGAACGGGATCGGTATGTCGTCGACATCGGCTTCGACCATGCCGAGAAGCAGCGGCGCGCCGGGTCGGAGCAGGTCGCGCATCCGGTCCAGGGCCCGTGGGATCTCGGCGCGGGGGAGCATCAGAAGGCTGAAGCAGGCGACCGCGGCGTCGAACGGTCCGAAGGACGCCTCGAGGTCGAGGATGTCGAGCTGGTGGAGGTCGGACTCGGGCACGTTGCGGCGGGCCAGCTCCAACATGCCGGCGGAGATGTCGATGCCGGTCACCTCGAAGCCGGCGTCGCAGAGCAACCGGGCCGTCGGCACACCGGTGCCACAGCCGACATCCAGTACGCGGGCGCCGGTCGGCAACTGTGCGGCCAGCCGTTCGGTCGCCTCGACCTGCCCGTCCTTGTGGGGGAACGCCTCGTCGTAGCGGGCGCCGATGTGGTCGAACGCCTCTGCCTGTGCAGTCCTGCGGGCGTCGAAGTCCTCGGTTCGTCGCGCGGTGTCGTCCACCCGCCCATCCTGCTACGTCGTCGCGGTGAGGTCACGCTCGCGGTCGGCCGCCGGCAGCTGCCGCATTCGGCGCAACGGTGAGAAGTAGACCGGGAGGAACGCGATACACATGCCGGCCGCGGAGATGAAGAGCGCGGTCCGCGACCCGAGGAGGCTGCCGAGCATCGCGCCGAGCAGGGCACCGATGGGCTGAGTCCCCCAGACCAGGAAGCGCATGGTCGCGTTCATCCGACCCAGTAGGTGGTCGGGCGTGAGTGCCTGGCGGAAGCTCACCTGGATGACGTTGTAGATCACGACGCCCGCGGAGACGACGATGCCGCTGGCGGCGGCGAGCCAGACCCTCCACCCAGGCTCGGTGAGGGGGAGGAGACACGCGAAGGGCGTTGTCGTCGCGAGGACGATCCACAGGGCAGGTCCCTGGCCGAACCGACTCGCGCACCGGCGGGCCAGGAAGGCACCGGCCACGGCGCCGATCCCCCACGACCCGAGGACGACGCCGATCACGCCCGCTTCCAGTCCCACGTCCCGACGGAGGTAGAAGACCGTCATCGCCATGCCGAGGGCGGCGAACAGGTTGCCGGTACCCGTACAGGCCGCGATCGCCCGCAGCAGCCGGTTGCCCAGGACGAAGCGCAGGCCCTCGGCGATCTCCCGCACCAGGCGCGGTTTGGCCGGACGTGGTGGCCGTTCCTCCTGCTTGGAGATGCGGACCACGAAGCCGGCGGAGAGGGCGAGGGCGATCGCGTCGGCGAGGAGCGCGACCGGCGCCGTGAGGATCTGCACCAGGGAGCCGCCCAGACCGGGTCCGCCGATCTGGGCGATCGCACGTACGGACTCGAGTTTGGCGTTGCCCTCGACCAGGTGCTCGCGGCCGACGAGATGCGGGAGGTAGCTCTGATACGCGACGTCGAAGAACACCGTGAAGGCGCCGAGCAGCAGCGCGACCGCGTACAACTGGGCGAGGGTGAGGGTGCCGGTCCACCACGCCACCGGGACGGAGCCGAGCACCGCCACGCGCCCCAGGTCGCAGACGATGAGAACGGTTCGCCGGCGCATCCGGTCGACCCATGCACCGGCCGGCAGGCCGAGCACCAGGAACGCCAGAGTGGTGAGCGAAGTGAGTATGCCGACCGCGAACTCGTCCACCACCAACGTCTCGACCGCGACCAGCGGCAGGGCGAGCACGGTGACCTGGTAGCCGACCTGGCTCACCGTGGTCGCCGCGTACAGCCGGCGGAAGTCGCGCTCTCGCAGGATCCCGAAGAACCGTCCGAAGCGGCGCATTGGTGGATCATCGCCCACTGATTGAGAAACGTCAATCAGTTACGCCTATCCTGTCGGCTGTGGCAACCCGTCGGCGTCCCGCGACCGAAGCCGAGGCCCGTACGCTCGCCTCGGCGATCCGTCTCCGCATCCTCCGCCTGTGCCTCGACCAGGCCCTCACCAACAAGGAGATCGCCGGGCGCCTGCGCGCCAACCCGGCAACCACGCTCCATCATGTCCGCATGTTGGTCTCGACCGGATTCCTCGACGCTCAGCCAGAGCGACGGGGGACCCGCGGTGCCCGCGAGATCCCCTACCTGGCCACCGGAAAGTCGTGGACGCTCGACATCAGCGAGGGGCCTGGCCCCGACCGTGGCAGGCGGGCCATGATCGACGCCTTCCTGGAGGAGGTAGCTCTGGTCGACGACCAGAGGCAGATCCGCGCCTCCCGGCTCGGGCTGCGGCTGACCGCGGAGGACCTGGACGAGTTGAGCAGCCGCATCGACGACCTGCTGGAGGAGTTCAAGGATCGCCGGCACGGCAACGCCGGGCGGCCGTACTCCATCTTTCTCGCTCTGCATCCCGATGTCGGCCGCGATTCCTCCTAGCCGTCTGCGCGAAGGGTCCGACGGGGCTCGCAGCCAGGGGCGGCCCTGTCGAGTGCCTCCAGGTCGAGCGCGTCCGCGACAGCCACCTTCGGACCCGACATCGGTCGGTCTGGCGGCGGCGCTGAAGGAACCCCGTCATCGAACACATGTGCGATCCTATCGGCCGATGATCACACTCGCATACGGCAAAGCCCTTGTTTACAAGCCGATTCGGCGCCCGCCTCGAACTCTGGCTGGGCATCCCTCCACTGGCAACTGCCGGACAAGGCGGCGCAACACCTGCCGCGCAACACGTTCCTGTCCTCACTCCCGCTGCCACCGCGTGGTGGATGCGTAGGCTCGGGCGCATGGTTTCGCCGACTCTTGCCGCGAACGAGACGATACGTGCCCGCCAGCGGGCCGGCCACGACGTGCTGCATCTCGCGTTCGGTGAGGCCGGGTTACCGGTACCTCCCTGCCTCGCGTCCGTCCTCCATCAGGCGAGCGGGCGCGGCGGCTATCCGTCCGTGGCTGGTGATGCCTTGGCACGGGAGGCGGTCGCGGGCTACTTCGCCCGCCGCCACGTCGCCGCGCATCCAGACCGGGTCGTCCTCGCGCCGGGCAGCAAGGCCTTGTTGTACGCGTTGCAGGCCGTCCTGCCTGGCGATGTCGTTCTGCCGCAACCGAGTTGGGTGAGCTACGCCGCGCAGGCGGGGCTGGTCGGCAAGGACGTCGTACGAGTTCCGGTGCCCGAACAGGCCGGCGGTGTGCCAGATCCCGTACTCCTCGCGGCCGCGCTGGACCGGCTCCGGCGCAGCGGACGGCAACCGGGGAGCCTCGTGCTGACCGTTCCTGACAACCCCACCGGCACCGTCGCGGACGAAAGCCTGCTGCGGCAGGTGTGTGCCGTCGCCGAGGAGCACGGACTGGTCGTCATCGCCGACCAGATCTACGCCGACCTGACCCACGCGGAGGCGGCTCCGGTCAGCGCGGCCACGATCCTGCCCGAGCAGACCGTGATCACCACCGGTCTGAGCAAGAACCTCGCCCTAGGCGGATGGAGAATCGGTGCCGCGCTGCTTCCCGACTCCAGCGATGGGATCGCCTGGCGGGACTCCCTGCTGCGCCTCGCCAGCGAGGTCTGGTCGGCTCTGCCGGGTCCGATGCAGGAGGTGGCCGCCTTCGCGTTCGCCGAACCCGACGAGGTCGTCGCCCATGTCCGGCAGGCAAGCCGGCTGCACGCGTGTGTCGCGCGAGCGGTCCATGGAGTCTTCGTCGATGCGGGTGCGACCTGCCGGGCACCCCAGGGAGGCTTCTACCTCTACCCCGACTTCAGCTCGGTGCTGGCGATGCGTACGGCTGAGGCATTGGCGGAGACACTCCTGGAACGCCACGATGTCGCGGTCCTGCCAGGTACGTCGTTCGGCGACGACCCGCACCGGCTCACCTTCCGCGCGGCGACGAGTCTGCTGTACGGCTCGACCGACGACCAGCGCTGGAACGCTATGGAGGCAAGCGATCCGACCGCGCTGCCCTGGATCTCGTCCGCGCTCGACAGGTTGCGCGACGCCCTGGGCGGACTGGAACGCGCCTGAGCGGGGCGCCCTCGACGCGGCACTTCCTTCAACACAGGGGAGGCTGGGCCATTGGTGTCAGGACCCGTAAGGCCAGGGACGGCGGGACCCCATATGTGCCACAGGTGCCGGTCTGGCGGCGGTGGACCGGCGCGGGACCCTGGCGGCCTACGGACACGGGCCAGCGGGTACGTGCTCAAAGGGCCGTGACGCCCTGCTTCAGCCACCGGGTGCCCTCGCAGGTCGCGCAGAGCTGGCTGACCGTGGTACTTCCGCCCTCCTGCTCGACGATGCTGATGGCGTGGATGACAACTAGGACCTGACCGGACTTTCGACACGTCGGGCACGCTGCACGCACCAGAGCAACGTACGGGCGGTCTCGGACCGTCGCCTCCTCCCCGCAGGGTGCTTCGGGCGCCCGCACGGGTGCCGACATCACCCACATCGGGTGGTGCACAATCCCGGGCCCGGACAACGCTTGAGAAATCGGCACCTCGGTCCGGTTACGTACCAACTGAAGGGGCAGGGACCATGCCAACTGGCACAAGCGGCGAGCAACCGAACGCCGAACGCTCGTCAGCATCAAAGACAACATCTACGCCCAAGGTTCCACCGCAGGCAGCGGCCCGCGAAGAAGGCGCCACCACGGAGGAACGGAGAAGAACCCGCGGGGAGGGCACGGCGCGCAGGGGCGGTATGGGCGAAGCTGCGGCGGCGCCGAAGTCGTTCTGGTTGGCGGCAATGGTGCTCGGCGCGGTCAGCATCGTGCTCGGGATCATCGTGCTCGCCTGGCCGAGCGCCTCGCTCGCGGTCGTCGCGATCCTGCTTGCCATCCAGGTCCTTCTCTTCGGGGCCTTCGCGCTGGGACGCGCGGCGCTCGCCGGCCGTACCGGCGGGATGCAGGGTAACGAGACGAGGGCGGACGGGATGAGGATGGTGGCGGGACTGTTTGGGGTTTTCGCCCTCATCGTCGGCATCCTGGTCCTTCGCGACGGCACCCGCGCGCTTTCCACCCTCGCGCTCCTGGTCGGCATCTTCTGGTTTGTCACCGGGGCGATCACCGCCCTCGCAGCACTCATGGGAGATGGTGGCCGGGATCGCGCGCTCGCCGTGCTGACCGGCTGTCTCGCCGTGGTCGTCGGCATCGTCGTGCTCGCGATCCCGGGCATCTCACTGATGGCGCTCGCCGCCATCGCGGGAATCTGGCTCGTGGTGTTCGGTGCACTCACGATCGGCGCCGCGTACCTGGGGAGAACGCGAGGCGGATCCAAGCGCAGCCGTCACGCAGACGCGGCGGCAGCGTAGGGACCGTCGACCGCGTACGTGTCTCGATGATGGGTCGTGCCCCGACGAGCGTGTCAGGTGAAGATGCTGACGCCGCCGGGGCCGACCAGGAGGCCCACCACGATGAGGGCGATACCGAGTACCAGTTGCCTGCGTACCAGGGCGAGAATCCCGGCGATGACCAGAACGGCTGCGATGACCAACAGGACGGTTGTCGTCATGAGAACTCACCTCTCCGATTGAGGAACGCGTCAGTCGTTGACGCGTACAAGTGCGCCCCCGCATGCCAGGAGATTGCGGCCTCCTGAACGCTCGTACGTGATTACCCGCGAGCCAGCACGCCAACCACAGCGGGCCAAACGACGTCGCAGGCCCACTACCGGCCCGAACCGGTGAGTTCCTCGATCAGCCGGGTGAACCCGTCCCCGGCACTACCACCACCATCACGACCGTTCGCGATGAGCTTGCGCACGAGGCCGTTGACGTAGGTCAGGTGTGCGTCATCCATGCCGCTGCCTTGCCTGAGTGACACCAGCTGGTCGAGTACGCGGGCGTGCTCGGGCAGGGCCGCCGGGCCGGCAGGATAGGTGCGGTCCCGGACCTCGCGAGCAACGTCGTCCAATGCAACTGGGTCGTGAGATTCACCAGTACGCGCTGCGAGACAGCGTCTCCGGCGGCGTCGAGGACGGCCTGGGCGGCGGCGTAGTCGGTGACACAGACGAGGACCAACGTGCTCGCGGCTGCAGCGCGACGCGGGCGATTCTGCCCGGGTCGCGCCCTGGGCGACGAGCCGGTCGGCCTTGCCGGCGGTCCGGTTCCAGACCGTGGCCGAGTGGCCTGCCCGCAGCAGTGCGGTCGTGAGCGCGTTGCCCATGGCTCCGAGCCCGAGAACGGTGACGGGTGTCCGGTTCGTGGTCGTGGGGGATCGGCGCATCAGGTGCTCCTCGTCGGTCGTGCCTACGTCGGCCGGTGTGCGACCTGCCTCGGTTGAAGCGAGCTGTTCGATGTCGCCCGATAGTTTCGTTACGGGCCGGATCGTAACAGAAGTGTCTACACTCGCACCCATGCCGTCAGCCCGTCAGCCAGCGCGGACCGGCCGTCCGCGCGATGCGCAGATCGACGCCGCTGCGCTCGACGCCACGGCGATTCTCCTCGAGGAGTCGGGGTACGCGTCCCTGTCCGTCGAGGAGGTCGCCCGCCGGGCCGGCACCACCAAGCCGGCGATCTACCGGCGCTGGCCGAGCCGCCAGGATCTCGTGCTCGCCGCCCTCGCGAGGCGGCTCGAAGACATCGATCCGCCCGACACCGGATGTACGCTCTGCGACCTCAACGAGGGACTCAACGTGTTCGTGGCGGCATTCAGACGGATAAGTCCGGCCGTCCTGGGCCCGCTGTTGGCGGATTGCGCCGCGAAGCCGGAGCTGCGCCAGGCCCTCATGGCGACCCTGTTCGACCCTCCGCGTCGCGCGGTCGCGGGGATGCTCGACGCCGCCGTACAACGTGGTGACCTGCGCAACGACCTCGACGTCGGGCTCGCCGTCGACATGCTGGGCTCGCTCGTGCACTACCGCGCACTGTTCGGGCACGCGCCCGTGGGCGATGCCGAGGTGGAGTGCGCGGTGGAGTCGCTCCTACGGGGAATCGCGGCCGACTACCCGGCGCTCCTCGCCCACAGTCGCGAGGTGACCGGGGGGCCGGAGGCGCATCCCGCGCACGCAGGCCACGAGGCACTGGGTCGTTCCGACGCGTACGACGAGACGTAGGCGGCGGGCGCCCGATCTTGGCGTCCGCCTTGCAGAGCCCTCGAACGCCTTCTATTCTCATGAGGTAAGGCTCACCTCAATCGTTGTCCGATTCTGCCCGCTCTGCCCCGTCGTCGAGGAGATCTCGTGTCCGTGACGGTCCCACCCGCTCCGCCTCGGCGGCGCCCGGTCGGGCGCCAGGGTCGGACGGCGGCGCGGTTGCGGTACAACGTCTCGCCTGCCACCGGCGTCTCGAGCCTCCCGTGATCATCTGCCACTGCAAGGTCGTCAACGACCGCGACGTCGTGGAATCAATCGGCGGCGGTGCTTGCACGCTTGCCCAACTAGCCCGATCCACCGGTGCCGGACGCACCTGTGGGGCGTGTGTTTTCTCGCTGAAGCGGCTCCTGTGCGAGCATGAGGCGATGAGCGCATTGCCCCCGGTGGAGGTGGAGAGTGCAGCCGGTTAGTCCGCGCGTGATCGAGTTGCTCAACGATGCCCTGACCCTCGAGTTGACCGCGACGAACACCTACTTCCTGCACGCCAGAATGCTGGACAACTGGGGGTTCGACCGTCTGGGCAAGGTGCTCTACGACCTGTCCATCGACGAGATGCGGGACGCCGACGACATGATCAAGCGAATCCTGCTGTTCGACGGCCATCCGAACGTGCAACGGCTGAACCCCATCGAGGTGGGCGAGGACCCCGAAGAGGTGCTCCGGCTCGGCCTGGAGAGCGAGCGCGCTGCTGTAGTGCAGTTCAACGCCGCCGCCAAGGAGTGCCACGACCTGGACGACCATGGCACCGCGGCCGTGTTCGAAGACATGGTGCGCGACGAGGAGAAGCACGTCGACTGGTTCGAGGCCCAACTCGAAGCCGTCGAGCGGATCGGTGCCGCGAACTATCTCGCGCAGCAGGTCGATCCGAGTCAGTCGCCGATCTGACCGAGCGTCCGTGACTGCAGTCCGGTTGCAACGGCGCTGCAACGTCGGGCCCCATCCTCGGTCAGATGTCTATGCCGGGGCGACCAAGAAGACTTGTCATGCGCGGTGCGGCTCAGGGTCTGGCGCTGCTGTGCGCGCTCACACTCGCGACGGGATGCGAAGTCTCGTTCTTCGCGGGCTCGAAGCAGTACATGAGCAAGGAAACTCTCGAAACGAAGCTGCGAACGTCCATCGCCGAGAAGACGGGCAGCTCGATCGGTCAGGTCGAGTGTCCTGACGACCTCGAGGGTACGGTTGGCGCTGTCATGACCTGCACGCTCGCCCATCAGGGTCGGACCGTCGAGGTCGCCGTGAACGTTACGTCGGTCGACGGCGAGGACATCAAGTTCGACTACGAAACCAGGGATCCCGCTGCCAAGTAGCGCCCTGACTGTTTGGCGCTACCGGGGTCCGACGGCAGTGACGCGGACAACGGCGGTCCCGGCCTCGTCAGATGCGGCCAGGTCGACCTCGGCGGTGATGCCCCAGTCGTGGTCGCCGTTCGGATCGTCGAAGATCTGGCGTACGACCCACCGATCGGGTTCGGGTTCGATCGCGAGCAGCCCCGGGCCGCGTGCGTCGGGTCCGGTGCCGAGGTCGGCGTACTCGTCGAAGTAGCCGTCCATCGCCTCGGCCCACGCGTCGGCGTCCCAGCCCGCGTGGCCGTCGAGTTCGCCGAGCGCGTCGTAGCGGCGTAGGGCGGCGAGCTCGACCCTGCGGAACAACGCATTGCGGACCAGTACCCGGAACGCCCGCACGTTCGCGGTGAGGGTGGCCGGTCGAATCGAAGCCGGGTCCGTCGCCTCGTCGGACGGGTTCTGCAGCCGCTCCCACTCGTCGAGCAGGCTGGAGTCGATCTGCCGGACGACCTCGCCGAGCCATTCGATCAGGTCCAGGACGTCGTCGGTCTTCGCGTCGTCCGGCACCGTCTGGCGGAGTGCCTTGTACCCATCGGCGAGATAGCGCAGCAGCAGCCCTTCCGAGCGAGTCAGCCCGTAGGCGCCGACGTACTCCACGAACGTCATCGCCTGCTCGAACATGTCGCGCGCCACCGACTTCGGCGACAGCTCGTGGTCGGCGACCCACGGATGCCCGCGGCGGTACATCTCGTATGCCGCCTCGAGCAGATCCGCGAGCGGCATGGGATGGGTGACGTCCTCGAGGAGCTCCATCCGCTCGTCGTATTCGATCCCCTCGGCCTTCATCGCCGCGACCGCCTCGCCCCGGGCCTTGGACCGCTGGGCGTACAGCACCGGGCGCGGATCGTCCAAGGTGCACTCGATGACGGACAGGACGTCGAGCGCGTACGTCGGCGACTCCCGGTCGAGCAGCTCGACCGCGGCCAGGGCGAACGGTGACAGCGGCTGGTTGAGGGCGAAGTCCAGCTGGAGGTCGACGGTGAGCCGGACGGTGCGTCCCTCGGCGTCGGTGGTGTCGAGACGCTCGACCACGCCGCCGGCCAGCAGGGCCCGGTAGATCGCGATCGCCTGGTGGATGTGCCGACGCCGCGTCGACGGATCCTCGTGGTTGTCGGTGAGCAGGTGCCGCATGGCATCGAACACGTCGCCAGGCCGCGCGATCACGTTCAGCAGCATGGAATGGGTGACGACGAAGCTCGACGTGAGGGGTTCTGGCGGAGACTCGACCAGCCGCTCGAACGTGGGTTGACCCCAGCCGATCGTTCCCGGCGGCGGCTTCTTGCGGACGACCCTGCGGCGCTTCTTCGGGTCGTCGCCCGCCTTGGCAAGCGCGCGTTCGTTCTCGACGACGTGATCGGGGGCCTGGACAACGACGGTGCCGAGCGTGTCGTATCCGGCCCGGCCGGCTCGACCGGCGATCTGGTGGAACTCGCGCGCCTTGAGCAGCCGCACCTGGACGCCGTCGTACTTGGACAGGCCGGTGAACACGACCGTGCGGATCGGCACGTTGATGCCGACTCCCAGGGTGTCGGTGCCGCAGATGACCTTCAGCAGGCCGGCCTGGGCGAGCGTCTCGACCAGTCGGCGGTACTTCGGCAGCATGCCGGCGTGGTGCACACCGATGCCGTGGCGCACCAGGCGGGAGAGGGTACGCCCGAACCCGGCGGTGAAGCGGAAGTTTCCGATCAGGTCGGCGATCCGGTCCTTCTCCGCGCGGGTGCAGACGTTGAGACTGGTCAGCGCCTGGGCCCGATCCATGGCCGCCGCCTGGGTGAAGTGCACGACGTACACCGGTGCCTGGTGGGTGCTCAGCAGTTCCTCGAGCGTCTCGTGCAACGGCGTGGTGACGTACGAGAACACCAGCGGTACCGGGCGCTCGGCGGCCTCGACGACTGCGGTGGGACGCCCGGTGCGCCGGGTCAGGTCGGCCTCGAACCTGCTGACATCGCCGAGCGTCGCCGACATCAGGACGAACTGGGCCTGCGGGAGTTCCAGGAGCGGGACCTGCCATGCCCAGCCTCGGTCTGGTTCGGCGTAGAAGTGGAACTCGTCCATCACGACCTGGCCCACGTCGGCCCCGTGGCCGCCGCGCAGGGCGAGGTTGGCAAGGATCTCCGCCGTGCAGCAGATGATCGGTGCGTCGGCATTGACGCTCGCGTCACCGGTCATCATGCCGACCTTCGCCGGGCCGAACATCTGACAGAGCGCGAAGAACTTCTCCGACACGAGCGCCTTGATCGGTGCTGTGTAGAACGTCCGTCGGCCGCCCGCCAGGGCCGCGAAGTGGGCGCCGGCCGCGACCAGGCTCTTGCCGGACCCGGTCGGGCTGGAAAGGATCACGTTCGCGCCCGAGACGATCTCGATCAGCGCCTCTTCCTGGTGTGGATAGAGGGTGAAGCCCTGCTGCTCGGCCCAGCCGGAGAACGCGTCGAAGAGTGCGTCGGGATCGGCGTCGGACGTCTCGGGGAGGGGTGCGGGAGGAGTCATGTCCGTCCCATCGTGCCGCATGCTCTCCTGGGCGTGCTGAGCAGCCGCATCGACAGCGAAGGCTGGATCTGGACGCGGTGTCCGAATCGATTAGCCTGAGCGGATGATCCGGGCTGAACGGGCCGACGCGGCGCGCAACCGGCGGCGCGTCCTGGCCGCCGCGTCGGATCTCTTCGCCCAGGATGGTGCCCGCAACGTCACGATGGGAGACATCGCCCAGGCGGCCGGCGTCGGACGTGGCACCCTCTACCGTCGCTACCCGGACATCGCCGCGATCGCGAGTGCTCTCCTCGACGACCACGAACGGGAGCTGCAGGAGCAGTTGATCCGCGGCGAGCCGCCCCTTGGTCCGGGCGCACCGCCGGCGCAGCGGCTGGCAGCGTTCTACGCCGCGATGGTCGAGCTCCTGGAGACGCACGTGCACCTGGTGCTGGGCGCCGAGATCGGACACTCCCGGTTCACGACTGGTGCCTACGAGTTCTGGCGAGCGCACGTCCGGGTGCTGCTGCGGGACGCGGGTGTCGACGATCCCGGACCACTGATCGAGATTCTGCTCGCTCCGCTGGCGCCCGAGGTCTACGACCACCAACGACACGAACGCCGCATCTCGCAGCGAAGGATCCGCGAGAACCTCGAGCTTCTCGCCCACCGCATGCTCGGCCCAGGCTCCGAGCATGCGGTGGGCGACCGCGGTGACGTCAGTCTGGCGTGACGAGGCGGAAGAACTTCCGCGGCCGACCCCGCCGGGCGCCGGCCGGAGTCGGCAGGGGCCAGGCGAGCCCCTCCTCCACCAGGTCGCCGAGCATCCGCCGGGCGGTTCGAGCGCTGACGCCGAGCGCGGTCGCGGCCAGTTCGGCGTCGACCACCGGAGGCCGGCCGGTCTTGCCCTTCTCCTTCTCCTGCAGGGACTCCGCGATCTGCGCCACCACCCCGAGCCCCTTCGCCCGTCCGGGGGACAGGGTCCGCGGTCGCTCCTGGAGATGGACGGGGAGTTCGAGGACCGTTCCGTCCTGCTTGATGACACAGCAACTGGTCGTCGCGTCCCGGCTCGCGCGGTCGGCGGCCTGGGCGGCACGTTGCTCGGCCTCCAGCGCCGTCGAGCCAAGCCCGAGCCCGACGTCGACGTGCAGCCCGACGGCCTCGGAGACGGCGGCCACGAACGGAGCAACCCGGAAGTCCTCGGTCGCGCGGGACAGCGAACCCAGCGTGGTCGCGACGAAGTAGCTGCGTTCGTCGCGGGGGAGCACGGTCGCCCCCGCGGCCCGGGCCTCGCGGAGCAGGACCTGGTGTACGGCGAGCCGCATCTCGTGTTGCCAGCCCAGGGAGGTCGTGCCCTCGCTGATGGCCGGCAGCCTGACCAGGCCGACCGCGATCTGGGCGTCCTCGAGCCGGCTCCCGCTGCCCAGGAGCGCGGCCGTGCTGAGCGCCACCCGGAAGGACGCGACGGCGGGGATCACCCGGAAGACAGGTACGCCGGCCCGCTCGACCCGGCGGGCGACAGAGCGCACGGTCGTGAAGGCCGCCGCCGACTTGCCCTGGCGGTGGAGGCTTTCGTGCCACTCGGCGAACTTCGCCGCCGACGCGGGCCCGTCGTAGGACTTCACGCGTACGCGGCGGGCCGGCAGCCCGATCTCGGCGTACGCCTCCAGCACATCGGCCCGGGGGAGCGAGTCGACGCTCACCCGGGTCAGGTCGACGTCGTGCTCGAGCACCGTCCGGAGCATCGTGCTGAACAGCGACGCACCGCTCATCGGGACGAAGGTCGCCGGAACGGACAGCCCACCGGCCTCGTGCACGATGTCGTACGGCAGCGGGCCGGTGAAGAGCAGTACGTCAACGGAGTCCTGCAGCTTGACGGTCTTGCCGGGGGCCTCGGACTCGGTACGGTAGGACGCCCCGACGAGGCGCCAGGAGGGTCCGTCCACCGAGCGGGGAGAGCGACCCAGCAGCAGGATGCGTTCGACCACGTCACCCGGCCCGATCACGCCGATGACGACGTTGGGTCCCTTGCGTCCACCTGCGCGCACCATGCCAGTCTTGCAGGCCGTCCGCTCAGTTGGCCGTGAAGGCGCGGTGAACCTTGCCGACGGCCTCGGCGATGTCGTCCACGTCCGCGGCGGTGTACCGCTCGTTCCAGGCGATCACGAGCAGTCGCTCGTCGATCAGGCTCTCCGCGACTGGGCACAACCCCCGCTCGTACCGCGGCACCTGGTCGGCCGGCGGCACGGACAGCGGGTAGCCGGACTGGCCGTAGGTCCGGCGTTCGACCAGCATCGGGGTGAGGTAGAGCGGCCGGCTCAGATAGCCACCCGAGGCCGGGATGCCTTCGGCTGCGAGGGCCTTGCCGTAGTCGTGGTTGCTGCCGCCGGCCAAGCCCGGTTCGACGATCACGGGAAACTGCCAGTACGCCATCCCTCCGCTGTCCGGCGGAGGCAGCAGACCCGGCAGCCCGGCGACCACCTTCGCCAGCGCCAGTGCCGCGTTGCGACGGTCACGGACGACGCCGGCCAGCTTGGGCAGTTGGGCGCGGGCCACGGCGGCCTGGAGTTCGGTCATGCGGTAGTTGGTCGCGAGGAAGAGATGCGTGCGCTCGTCGGTGTCGCGGGGCCAGCCCTTGTCGGCGAACATCCGCATCCGCCGGGCGAGGGCGGCGTCGTCGGTGAGGCAGAGCCCGCCGTCGCCGGCGGTGATGTGCTTGGACTGCTGCAGGCTGAAGCACCCGATGTGTCCCACTGTTCCGGCCAGGCGCCCGTCCGGACACCTGGTGAGGTAGGCCTGGGCGCAGTCCTCGATCAGGACCAGGCCGTGTTCGTCGGCGAGCGTACGCAACTCGGCGGCCGGACCCGGTGACCCGAACAGGTGCACCAGGCAGATCGCGCGGGTGCGTTGCGTGAGGAGGCGCCGCACCGAGTCGACGTCGAGGTTGCCGGTGACCGGGTCGAGATCGGCGAAGACGGGTACGGCGTTGTGCCACAGGATCGGGAGCACCGTACCCGCGTCGGTGATCGGTGTCGTGATGATCTCGTCGCCGGGTTCGGGATCGACGGCGGCAACGGCGAGATGGAGGGCGGCCGTACCCGAGCTGGACGCGACCGCGTGCCCGACCCCGTAGTACGCGGCGAACTCCGTCTCCAGCGCACGCGTCTCCGCGCCGACGGTCGAGTTGAGCTGACCCGACGCGATGACTCGGCTCAGGGCGCTGACCTCTTCCTTGCCCAGCGTCCGACCGGCGGCCGAGTTCACCGACGGGAACGGGCGGGAGCGGACGGGCGTCCCGCCGTCGCGCGCGAGCTGACTGGAACGACCCATGGGACCCTCCGCTGGTGACGACGCCGCCGGACGGTGCAGTGAATTACGGCAGCCCGAATCCTCGATTGACTGTGCCGATAATTGACAGTCCCAATAAAGCGCCCTACGGTCAGGACCGCAAGTCTGCTCGGATGCGAGCGGTCACGAGGCGGAGTGAGGTGGCACCCGATGGGCCTGCGTGCGAAGACAGGTTGGACTCCGCCGCCCGGCATGCATCGGCGGGAGTTCCTGCGGATCTCCGGCCTGGTCGCCCTTGCGACAGGCGGCTGGTCGCTCACCGGATGCGGGATCTTCGGCGAGGAGGACCTTGCCGACAAGAGTGGTGCGGCCGGCAAGAAGGCCGGCTCGTCGGTGCTGCGGATCAGCTTCGTACCCGTCGAGGTGCTCGACCCGCAGGTCATCACCAACGGCATGTGGATCCTGACCCGCGGCATCCTCGAGGGCCTGGTGACGCAGAACGACAAGGGCGATGACGTCGTTCCGGCCGTCGCGGAGGAATGGACCGTCTCGCCCGACAACCTCACCTACACCTTCCAGCTACGCGCGGACGCTCGCTGGTCCAACGGCGATCCGGTCACGGCACAGGACTTCGAGCGTACGTACAAGCGCCTGTTCACCCCGGCCGGCACCAGCGCCGGCGGGACCACTCTTGGCGCGAACTCCTACCAGGCCTCGACCGGGATCAAGGGCGCGGTGGAGTTCCTCGCCGGCGTACTCACCGACTGGTCCGAGGTCGGGGTGAAGGCGACCGGCGACCGCGAACTGGTGCTCACCCTCGCCAACCCCAACCCGGACTTCCTGCTCGCCCTCACCCACCCCGCCCTGCTGCCCCTGCACATGGACTCGGTGGAGTCCAAGCCGGAGGACTGGCAGAACCCGCCGAACTTCACGTCCAACGGCGCGTACGCGGTGCAGAGATGGGTCAAGAACTCCAACATCCGGCTGGTGCCCAACACCCGCTACTGGGACAAGGGCAACGTCCACCTCGACCAGATCGACGTCAAGCTGGTCGAGCCGAGTGCGAGCGCCACGGCCACGGTGCCGTATGAGAACAACGAGGTCGACGTCCTGCAGATCTCCGACGCCGACGTGTTGAGGTTTCAAAAGGACCCCGAGCTCGCCAAGCACCTGGCGTCGGTGAGCACCTACAGCATCGCCTACCTCGCCAAGCTGCGGAGCCAGAACCCCGCCCTCGACGACGTCCGGGTCCGCAAGGCGCTGTCCCTCGGCATGGGCCGGGAGAATCTCGCGAAGGTCAGTCCTGGTCTGCGTCCCGGCGTCTCGCTGGTCACCAACCGGGTTGCCGGATGGGACGACAGCATTGCCGTACGCGAGGACGTCGAGGAGGCCAAGAGGCTCCTTGCCGAGGCGGGTTATCCCGGCGGCAAGGGTCTGCCGGAGGTCCGGCTCCTGGCCGGCGTCACGTCACCGATGGTCGACGCGATCGTGGACACCTGGACCCGCAACCTCGGCATCAAGGCCCGCGCCAACATTGTCGAGGCCGGCGTCTACGTCGAACGCCGCTGGCAGGTGCAGAAGGGCGACTACATCGGCTACTACTACGGCACCTTCGCCGGTCTGCCGACCTGGCCCACGATGGTCGGGGCCCTGTGGTCGCCCAAGGACGTGCAGATGATGAGCCTGCCCGCGCAGGTCTGGCAGAGCTACCAGGACATCCAGGTCGACACCAAGATGGCAGCGGCGAAGAAGACGGGCCAGCTGGACGCGATCCTGGCCAAGGACGCCTCCGCCGAGGCCCGCAAGATGGGTGACCTGGTGGCGCAGGCCACCACCGCCTCCGACGAGCAGGCTCAGCTGCAGCTGTACAAGCAGGCCGCGAAGGTGCGGGAGGAGCAGTACCTCTACATGCCGGTGGTCTGGGCCGACATCTTCTTCGCCGTACGTCCGAGCGTCACCGGGATAAACCTGCGGCCGTATCCGGACTTCTTCTACTTCAAAGCCCTTGGACTGAAGGCAACCTGAGGGGCGCGCGGGAGGAGGCTTCGCCAGTGGACTTCGCGGGCTACCTCGCCAGGCGTCTCGTCCGGCTGGTGCTG
The DNA here is from genome assembly GCA_963720325.1 of uncultured Actinomycetota bacterium. GTDB lineage: Bacteria > Actinomycetota > Actinomycetes > Propionibacteriales > Actinopolymorphaceae > Thermasporomyces. The sequence goes on from CAVRFE010000003.1 coordinate 369,945, forward strand.
TCCCTCGTCGCAGTCTCGATGATCACGTTCACGCTGCTTCAGCTCGCGCCGGGCAACTTCGCCGACATCGCCCGGGTGAGCAGCGGGGCGACGAACATCGGTGGTACCGGGACCGAGCAGATGGTCGGTGAGCTTCAGGCGCGTTACGGCGACGAGGTGCCGGTCTGGAAGCAGTACCTCATCTTCATGAAGGGCGCCGTCACCTGGGACTTCGGTCCGTCGTACAAGTACGCCACCCTCGACGTGCAGGAGATCATCGCCCAGGCGTTCCCGGTGTCGGCGACCCTCGCGATGATCGCGGTCGTCCTCGCACTGCTGATCGCGGTACCGATCGGGGTGATCGCGGCCCTGCGCCAGAACTCCCTCAGCGACCACGGGACGATGTTCCTCGTGACGCTCGGGCACGCCCTGCCGAGCTATCTCACGGCCGCGTTCCTGGTGCTGTTGTTCACCGCCACGTTGCACGTCCTGCCCTCCAGCGGATGGGACGGGCCGCGCAACATGGTGATGCCGGTGCTCGCCCTCGCCCTGGGGCCGGCCGCAGTCCTCGCGAGGTACGTGCGGTCCAGCATGCTGGAGACCCTGCGGGAGGAGTACATCACCGCGGCGCTGGCCAAGGGCGGCCCGTACGGCACGGTCATCGTCCGGCATGCCCTGCGCAACTCGCTGATCCCGTTGGTGACAGTGGTCGGACCGCTCCTCGCTGCGCTGATGACGGGGACCGTGTTCATCGAGGCGCTGTTCCGGATTCCCGGGCTCGGCCTCTACTTCGCCGCCGCGGCGGCCAGCCGGGACATGCCGCTACTGATGGGCACGGCCCTGTTCTTCGCGCTGATTCTGATGGTCACCAACCTGGTCGTCGACCTCGTGTACGGAGTGCTCGATCCGCGGATCCGGGCCGAAGGGGGGTGGGGACGATCGCGACAGCGGAAGGTCTCGGTGGCGTCGACCTGACCCTCGGCGCGACCGGCGAGCCCGGTGTGCCCGGTCCCGGCGAGCCTGCTCCTGACGAGCAGGCCGCGGGTGCGGCGACGCCGAGCGTGCCGGCACGCGGTCCGCTCGCGCGGGCCTGGCGGCGGTTCCGCCGACACCGGTTGGCGTTCGGCAGCCTCATCTTCTGCGCGCTGCTGGTAGTTGTCGCACTGTGCGCGCCCCTGCTCGCTACCCACCACTACGCCGAGACCGACTTCGCCAGCCGGCTGGCCGAGCCGGGGGCGCCAGGACACCTGCTGGGCACGGACCTGCTCGGCCGCGACATCGCCAGTCGGTTGATCTACGGACTACGGACCGCGCTGATGGTGGCCTTCGGTGCCGAGCTGACCGCGCTGGTGCTCGCCCTCGCCGTCGGGCTGGTCGCGGGCTATCTCGGTGGGCGGGTCGAGCAGATCCTGATGGCGTTCACCGACGTGATGTATGCGTTCCCGAGCTACCTGTTCGCCGTGGTGATGGTGACAGTCCTCGGCCGCAGCATCTTCGCCCTCGTCGTGGCGATCGGGATCGCGTCCTGGGTGACTCAGGCGCGGCTGGTGCGGGCGCAGGTGCTCACCCTCAAACAGCGGGAGTACGTCGAGGCCGGGCGGGCCATGGGGGCGCGCGGTCCGACCATCGCGGTGCGCTACATCCTGCCGAACGCGATCGGGCCGATCCTCGTCACGACCAGCTTCGCGATCCCCGCGGCCATCGCCGCCGAGGCCGGCCTGGCCCTGCTGGGGTTGGGAGTCCAGCCGCCGACGCCGTCGTGGGGCGCGATGATCAGTGAGGGAACGCGATACCTGTTGGCCGCACCGCATCTCCTGGTGTTCCCCGCCGTGCTTTTCGCCCTGACCCTGCTGGCGTTCACCTGGGTGGGCGACGGGATCCGGGACGCGTTCGATGCCAGCGGGGAGCAGCGATGAGCGACCCCCTGCTGTCGGTGCGCGGCCTGGTGACGGAGTTCGGCCGGGGTCGGGACGCACTTCGCGCGGTCGACGGAGTGTCGTTCGATGTGGAGCCGGGGCGGGCGCTGGCGATCGTGGGGGAGAGCGGGAGCGGCAAGAGCGTCACGGTGCGCAGCCTGCTGCGCCTGCTGCCGCGCACCGCCCGGGTTCGCGCCGGGGAAGCCGCCTTCTGTCCACCCGAAGGCAGGCCGCGCGACCTGCTCGCGCTCGGCGGCCGCGAACTGCGGCGGACCCGCGGCCGGGAGATCGGCATGGTGTTCCAGAACGCGATGGAGGCGATGAACCCCACGCTGACGCTGGAACGACAGCTCACCGAGCACCTGCTCTGGCACGGCATCTGCGGCAAGGCCGAGGCCCGCGAGCGTGCGGTCCGGGCGCTCGGCGACGTCGGCATCCCCGAACCGGAGAAGCGGATCCGCACCTATCCGTTCCAGCTCTCCGGCGGGATGCGGCAGCGCGCGATGATCGCGATGGCCATGGTGACCGGCCCGGCGCTGATCGTCGCGGACGAACCGACCACCGCGGTCGACGTCACCGTGCAGCGGCAGATCCTCGACCTGCTGGCCGGGCTGAAGGACCAGGGCACCGGGATCATCATGATCACCCACGACCTCGGCGTGGCTCGGTACTTCTGCGACTCCGTGGTGGTGATGTACGCGGGCCGGGTCGTCGAGCGGGCACCCACCCAGGAGCTGCTCGACGCGCCTCGGCATCCGTACACGCGCGGCCTGCTGGGGTCCAGCGTGGAGCTCGGCGATGCCGATCGGCCACTCGCCCCGATCCCGGGCAGCCCGCCCGACCTGGCCCGCCGGCCGGTGGGGTGCGCGTTCCATCCACGCTGTGACCGGGCGGAGAGTCCGCGTTGCCAGAACGACCAGGCCCTCGTGCCGCTGCAGAGCGGATGGGATGCGGCCTGCTGGAAGGCGGTGTCACATGCCTGAGGGAGGCGTTGGCGCCGCACCAGAGGCGCGGCCGGACGGCGTACTGGTCCGGGCCGAGGCGGTGAGCAAGGTCTTCTCGTCCCGGGCCGGCGAGGTGGTGGCCGTCGACGGGGTGAGCCTCGAGGTGCGGCAGGGGGAGACGCTCGGCCTGGTCGGGGAGAGCGGCAGCGGGAAGTCGACGATGGCCAGGCTGTTGACCGGGCTGGTGGCGCCGACGTCGGGCCGGGTGACGTTCGACGGCGAGGACCTGGCCGGTGTACGGGGGCAGGACCTGCGCCGGTTGCGACGCCGGATGCAGATGGTCTTCCAGAACCCGTACGGCTCGCTACTCCCGCACTACAGCGCTGCCGGCAACGTCGTGGAACCGATGCGGCTGCACCGGATCGGCGACAAGGCGGCCCGACTGGCTCGGGCGAAGGAGCTGCTCGGTCTGGTCGGTGTCAACCCGCGCTTGGCAGACCTGTACCCGCGGCAGTTCTCCGGCGGTCAGCAACAGCGGATCGCGATCGCCCGCGCACTGGCGCTGGAACCCGAGCTGCTGGTCTGTGACGAGCCAACGTCGTCCCTCGACGTGTCGATCCAGGCGCAGATCCTGGCCCTGCTGGTCGACCTGCGCGACCGGCTGGGGTTGAGCTGCCTGTTCATCTCGCACAACCTCGCCGTGGTCGAACGGGTGGCGGACCAGGTGGCGGTGATGCACAACGGCCGGATCGTCGAGGAAGGCTCGGCCCGGTCGTTGTTCGCCGCGCCCGGCCATCCCTACACCCGGCAGCTGCTGGGGTCCGTCCTGCCGGTACGAGGTGGGACTGCCGCCCGCCCGTGACGGCCGCGACCGCACGAACCGGAATGGCCGCCGACGACAAGGAGCCCACGTGGCCGTGCCCGCACCGATCACTCTCGTACTCGACGGCGCTGCCGCCCGGGCCCGGCACGAACGGGGGGAGGACGCGTGGTGGCTCTACGCCACCGAGGTCCTGGACCACCTGAGGCTGCCGTACGACGTGGTCGCTCCGGAAGAGCTGGGCGGCATGGAAGAGCTGGGCGGCATCGAAGAGCTGGGCGGCAGAGAGGCGCGTCGCGGCGTCCTCGTCTTCGCGTCCCCGCCGGAGCTGGCGACGACCGCCGCTCCTGGTGGCGGTGAAGTGGTACGCGAGGCTGTGTCGGCCTGGGTCGAGGGTGGCGGCGGCGTGCTCGTGTGTGGAGGCGTGGGCGCACTCGCCGACGTCGTCGGCGTGACGGCTGCCGCGCCTGTGGTGGAAGGGCACGTCGAGCTTGTCAAGGACGCCTTGACGGCACCGCCGGACGTGGACCTGCACGCCCATGGCGGGTACGAGCTGGCCGGCGCCGGCGAGGTCCTCGCCCGGTGGTCGCCGGAGGGCGGTGTCGGCACTGGGACCGCTCTTGGCGATGGTGCGGCGGCCATCGTCCGCCGCGAGGTCGGGCGCGGAACCGTGACGGTCTGCGGCGTCGACCTCTGGCAGTCGATCGTCCGGATCCAGCAGGGGTTCCTGGTCGAGCGTGACGGTCCGCCCGCGCCCGACGGCTCGTGCCCGGTCGACGACGGGATCCTCAAGTGCGACGACGGGATCGCACTGTCCTACCAGCGGGACCGTGCCTTGCCGCCGGGCGAACCGGGCGTCGCCGACGGACCGTTCCCGCACGTGTACCCGCCGCCGGCCGCGGCGCCGATCTTCCACCGACCGCAGGCCGACCTGTGGAGGCGGGTGTTCCTCAGTCTGCTCCTGGACGCGGCCGACGCCGCCGGGATCGTGGTCCCCTGGCTGCACTACTGGCCGGCTGGCGTTCCCGCCGTCGCGCACATGTCGCACGACTCCGACGGCAACGTCTCGGAGTACGCCGCGACGGCGCTGGAGGTCTTCGACGAGATCGACGTCCGGGTGACCTGGTGCCACTGCTATCCGGGCGGCTACGACCCAGCGACCGTGCAGCAGATCGCCGACCGCGGGCACGAACAGGCCCTGCACTACAACGCGATGGGCGACGCCGACATCGCCTCGTGGGGATGGCCGCAGGTGCGGGCGCAGTATGCCTGGGCGCAGGCGCTCACCGGCCGGGAGCGGATCGTCTCGAACAAGAACCACTACACCCGTTGGGAAGGCTGGGCGGAGTTCTTCGGCTGGTGCGAGCGGCTCGGCATCGAGATCGACCAGTCGCGCGGGCCCAGCAAGCAGGGCAACGTGGGGTTCATGGTCGGCAGCTGCCACCTGTGGTTCCCGATCGCGGACGCGACCCAGGGCAACCGCCGGATCGACGTCCTCGAGCTACCGCTGCACACGCAGGACCTGGCGTGGGCGGGCCACGAGGCAAACCGGGACGTCATTCTCGACCAGGCGCTCGCTGAGCACGGTGTGGCCCACTTCCTGTTCCACGCCACGCACCTGCACCTGCGGCCGCCGACGAGGCGGGCCTGTGTACGCCTCGCCGCGGAGGCCCGACGACGCGGCATGGTGTGGTGGACTTCGGAGCAGCTGAACGACTGGGAGCGCCGCCGCCGTGACGTCCGACTGCAGGTGTCGGCGGAGCCCGACGGGAGCCTGCGGGTGTCGGTCGAGTCGTCGGCGGACCTTTTCGGCGCAGGGGTGCTGCTCGCGGTGCCTGCTGGTACCGCGTACGCCGTGACCACCGGCGACGCGACCCTGGCCTGGGTCGAGCGCCACGGCAGGAAGTTCCTCGAGCTCACCGCCGACCTGCCCGCCGGAACGTCGACGTACACCCTGCGTCCCACCTCGTAGCCGGCCGGTCCGTCCGGTTCGGCTGCCGTCGATCAGGTCGCGACCGTTGTTCAGTCGGCTTCCAGGCTCGCGGCGTTGGCGAGGACCTTCGTGATCGCCGTGGCGATGTCGCGGGTGTCGTGTTCGCTGCCCAGCAGCACCGGTTGCGGTAGCCACAGCGTGTTCGTGGCCAGTTGGTCGGCCACCGGTACGCAGGGCTCGGCGTACGGCAGGCCGAGTCGTGCGGTGAGTCCGGCGATCTCCTTGCGCAGCGCGGCGTTGCGGTGCAGGCCGGGGTACCCACTGGAACACGGGACGCCCTCGGCCGCCAGCGCCCGGCAGAACGCGTCCCGCCGTGCCGCACCACCGATCCCCGGCAGCCGGAACACGAACAGATGCCACCCGTGCGCGGTGACCCGCGGGTCGGGCTCGGGCAGCTCGACACCCTCGACGTCACTCAGCAGATCGGCCAGTAGAGCCGCGTTCGCGGCCCGCACCTGCTGCTCGGCGGGATGCCGGCGGAGGGCCACGCGCAGGATCGCCGCCTGGAACTCGGTCAGTCGCAGGTTGTAGCCCACGTGCTCGTGCTGGTACCACCCGCCGCCGCGTACCCGTCCCACGTTCGCCAGGGAGTAGAGACGGTCGGCCAGCTCTTCGTCGTCGGTGACGACGGCCCCGCCCTCGCCGGCGCTGATGTTCTTGCTGGATTGGAAGCTGAACATGCCCGCGCTGCCGATCGCGCCCACCGGCCGGCCGCGCCACTGCGCGCCGTGAGCTTGCGCGGCATCCTCGACCACAGCGATGCCGTGCTCGCGTCCGAGTGCGGTGAACGCGTCCATGTCACAGGGCCGGCCGGCGATGTGCACGGGCATGACCGCCTTCGTGCGGCCGGTGATGGCGGCAGCCGCGGCCGACGGATCGAGCAGGTGGGAGGCGGGATCGACGTCGGCGAACACCGGTACGGCACCGACGAACGTCACGGCAGCGGCACTGGCGATGAACGTGTACGGCGGTACGACGACCTCGTCCCCGGTCTGCACGCCCACGGCCCGCAGCGCGGCGGCGAGAGCCAACGTGCCGCTCGAGGCGCAGACGCAGTGATTCGCCTGCTGGTACGAGGCGAACTCCCGCTCGAAGGTCTCGACCACACTGCCGTGCGTGCTACCCCACCGACCGGAGGCGAGGACCTCGGCCACCGCTGCCGCTTCGTCACCGCCAGAGGTGGGCCACTGCGGAAACGGCTTGGTGCGAACGGGTTCGGCCCCGTGGCAGGCCAGCAGGGAAGCCATCCGTCAGGTCACCTCGACAGCTGGGAACGGTGACCCGTGCCGGCCACCTTGCGTCATTACGGTCTGGTCAAACGTAGGTTTTGGTGAGCCGTCACCGCAAGGCGTTGTGGTCGGCGACGCAGAACGGTGGCCCTGCGTCACTTGGCCGCTGCCGCTGCGATGTTGGCGACGCCGAAGACGATGTAGCCCGACGGGGACTGCTCAGGCTGGATGCCGGTCTTCTCGTACACCGCTACCACGTGATCGAAGATCTGCCTGGCCTGGCGCTCGGCCGACGCGCTACCCGCGACTGGCAGCCAGGCAGCGGAGATGAGCTCGAACGACAAGGAGTCCTTCACACCGGTCCCGTCGACGTTGCTCCACACGGTTGGCAGGCCGGCGTCGTTGGTGGTGGCGACGTTCTGGAGGAACGTCCGCGCGAGTCGGTTCACGTCCTCGCGATCGAAAACCATGCGCTCACGTGCGGCGTCGGCGGCGAAGTCGACGTCGATGTGAGCGTGACTGATGTCCTCGATCTGCTGTGCACAGCAGTAGGCCAACCGGTAGGTGGATGGCGAATTGTCCTTCGACCAGCCCTGGTAGACCGATCCCCACGTTGGCCAGTAGTGCCAGGAGTAAGCGGAGCCATCGTCCAGGCTGAGCTGGTTCTTCAGGGTGCGCGCCATCTTCCGGGCCCGGTCGGTGTAGATCGACCGCCGGGTCAACGCGCCCAGGTGAAGTTGCGTCCGGGCAAGGGCCAGGAACTGGTTGGCCGGCATCTCGGTGCCGTCCCACATGGTCGGACCGTCGGGCTCGAAAACGTACCAGCCTTCGCCGGCATCGTTCTCGCGCCATTCCGCGTCGTGCACGCCGACCGCCTGTTGGCAGGCGTCGACGTAGCGTTCGGCGCGTTGGCGGTAGGACTTCTGGTGCCACAGCGGCGAGTTGCGAATGGCGCGCGCGGTCTGGGCGATCGGGTTGGTGATCATGCCCGTGTGCACCGCGAAGATCTCCATGGCGGCAGGAGCCGGAAACTCGCCAGGCACCGGAACTCCGCCAGCATCCGGATGCGGCCGCAGGTCCTTCACGGTCACCATCATCGGTGTGGGCCAGCGCTGGAAGGCCTGGCGTTCCACGTAGTTCGGGCTGGCCGGGTCCATCGACAGGTTGTCGAAGACGTCGGTGATGTCGTGCACGGCGTGGTGGAGGTTGATGGCGAACGTGCCGGGCGCGGTGCCCGCCGACACCGTGACCGTGATGTTTGGGCTCGTCGTCCAGTCGCTCGGGTTGACGGTGTCGACCGGAGTGCGGACGCTTCGCACCTGCAGGCTCGGCCGCCCAGCCGAATCGACCAGATCGACAACTCCCGCGGTGTACGTCGGTCCGGCTCGCCAGGCCGGACGGGAGCGGCCGATCCAGTCGGTGACGCCACGGACGCTGTCCCGGGTGTCGAGCACGTCATCGATGTGGCCGAGAAGCGTGTCTAGATACGAGCGCTTTCGGTATGCCAGGTACATCCGGAGTAGGCCGAGTTGGATGTAGGACTGGCCCCAGGCCAGCGCGCCGAGAGTCTCGTTCAGGTCGGTCGAGTGTCCGATCCGCTGCGGCAGCGACTGGAACGTCTCGTAGAACAGGTCGAAGGTCCGCCGGTCGGTGTAGTCGAGACCGCTGTCGGCCGGACCGATGCCGCTCAGGTGAGCACTGTCCTGGCTGGCATCGGCAGCACCAGACGCCATCAGCCATGGTGCGGCGCCCATCCCGGCAGCGCCAAGCGTTGCGAGGCGGAGAATCCTCCGCCGGCTGGACACTCCCGTCCCCGATGTCTCGCCGCGCGGCAACTCGGTGCCGGGCACCTGCACTGACAGTCCCATGGCGACTCCCTCCACACCGGCGCTCCGAGCCGCACAGCCCTAACGTGGCACCGTTGGCGCGGCTCTGACGCCGACCTGACACCGAGTATTATGGCAGGCCAAAAGTGAGTCAACATGTGTCCGAAAGCTGGCGCACGTGGGGTCGCGTCCGACGGCGTCGAGGCTGAAGCGCACGAGGAATCATGAACCCTGCGAACACAATCTCGCTCCCGGTCAGCTACTACGCACAGTTCGACGCCGACTTCACCCGCGAGATTCCCGCCGAGAGCTTCGGTGGTTGGCAGCGGGCAGAGGTGGAGTTCTCCCTGCGCCACACCGCCGTCGTACTCATGCACGCATGGGACACCGGTAGCCGCGAGAACTTCCCCGGCTGGCACCGTGCGGTTGAGTACATTCCCCGCGCCGACCGAATCTGCCGGACTGTGCTGCCACCCCTGCTGACCGCAGTCAGGGCGTCGCCGCTCCCGCTTTTCCATGTCGTCGGCGGCGGTGACTACTACCAGCGCCACCCTGGCTATCGGCGGACCACCAGGCGGGCAGGACCTGCACCCTCGCCTCCACCGACTGTCGAGTCTGATCCCACGCTCGAACGGCTCCGTCAGTTCCGGCGGGATCACGTGTTCCCCGGTGCGGCAAACCAGGACGACGTTGAGCGTGGGCTGGCACACCTCGGCTTCGCGCCGGGCGCCGAGCCGATGCCGGGTGAGGCGATTGCCGAAGACTCCCACCAGTTGTTCGAGTTGTGCGCCGAGGCGGGCGTCAACCATCTCCTCTACGCGGGGTTCGCGATCAACTGGTGCCTACTACTGTCACCCGGCGGGATGGCGGAGATGAGTACGCGCGGCGTGCTGTGCTCGGTACTCCGGCAGGCGGTGACGGCCGTGGAAAACAAGGAGACCGCGCGGAACGAGCTGGCCAAGGAACTCGCACTGTGGAGGGTGGCGCTGGAGTTCGGCTTCGTCGTCGACGTGGACGACCTGTGCGCCGGGCTCAACTCCGGATCCGCACGGTCCAGCGACCTGCCCACGGCACCGTGACCGAGACGCCCGTACGGCTCTGCTCATAGGGCACCGCGATGCCGTCCACGCGTACGTCCCGGACATCGCGCACGGCGATGCTGACCGTGGTGCGGTGGGTCGCCTCCACGTGCGCGACCACGCAGTCGGCACCGTCGTCGGGCCATCGCACGACCAGGGTGCGGGAACGCGGCGCCGCCGCGACGACCTGACCTGCCACGACCGCGCTCGAGCCGTTCCAGGTGGCGGCAGCGACGATCCGTTCCCCCGATCGCCGCGTCCACGCGCCGGGGACGAACTCGTCGACAACCTCACCGTCCCGGATGCTGGTGGCCTTACCGTCGCCGCGCTCGACCCGGACGCCCGCACGCCCGCGTACGCCAAAGGGAACGAGCACGGCCGTGAGGTGCTGCGACGGCAGGGCGACGTCGAGGCCGTACAAGGTCTGCCAGGACGGTTCGCCGACCCGCGGTACAGATGTCGTCCCCTCGCCCATGGTCCACGCCGCCGACCGGGCATGGGGCAGGTGGGCAACCAGGCCAGGGCCTTGTGAAGACGCGAAGGTGCCGGGCGCCTGCTCGACCCACGGACTCAGCCCGTGCAGCAGCCACCGCCACTGTCCGGGACCAGCAACGTCGTCGTGGACGATCCAGTATCCGTCCCGGCCCGGACCCGGCCGGACGAAGACCAGGGTGCGCCGGTGTCGTGGTCCCCAGCCGTCGTGGTGGGCGACGACGACGTCCAGCAGTTGCAAGTGCTCGGCCACCTCGACCGTGGCGTCGCGGTCGGGACCGAGGTGAGCCCCCTCCAGCAACACAGTGTTGTGTGCGCCGGTCGACTGGAACCACGAGTAGTAGGAGGGATCGTCGTACGACTGCGGACCGCCGGCCTCCCAGGCCAGTGGCACACCGTGCCCCCAGAGGACGAAGTCGAGGCAGGCCCGGTGGCTGTGCGACTCCAGCTCGTGCGGAATCTCCGGGCCAGCGTTCAGCGCCGCATACAGCGCGCCCGGGTCCCAACCCTCCCGCATCACGACGTACCTGCTCCCGGACAGGTGCACCAGTGGCCGCTCCGGACACGCGCTGTCGGCGTCCTTCCAGACCGCGTACGGATCGTTGCCGTGGCGCGGTGGCAGGGGAGTGAGCTGCGCCCGGACCACTTCGTCCTGGAGGAGGCGAGAGGCGAGGCCCTTGTACGCCGGCACGCCGAACAGATAGTGCCCGCGGACGAGCAGCGGTCCGACGGCGACGATCCCCGAGTCCTGGAACGGCGGCAGCCAGCCATCGGGCGTGGCGAGGTCGATCAGCCAGTCGTGCATGAGCTTCAGTCGCGGATGGCGGCCGAGATCCCAACCCAGGTAGGCCTCCGCGTGCAGAGCGGCGTCGTGCAGACTCGTCAGACACAGCCGGTGGTAGCCCGGCGAGCGTTCGAGGTGGCCGCCGTCGTCGTCGATGTCCAACGCGAGGTGCTCCTCGATCCGCTCGCGCGCGACACCCGCCCACGTCGGCGCTTCGGCAAACTCTGGAAACAGGGCCGCGAGCGTGGCCAGGCAGCACACCCCCACGACCTGCCAGTTGCCGTAACGGAAGGAGTCGTGTTCGTCGGCCAGCCAGCGCGCACCGCCGAGCACCGAGCCCAGCAACCGAATCCGGGTCGCGGCCGGCAGCGCGGCACCGCCGAGGTCGAGCGCGTCGGCGAAGAGGCGGGTCCGGCTGGCGACTCCGAGGGTGTACCAGATCACGTCCAGCCCGGGCCAGTCACCGTGCACCTCGTCCCGCACCGCATACCAGCGGTCGAAGATCTCACCCCACGATGTGAGCCAGCGGGTCTCGCCGGTCAGTGCGTACGCCTGCAGGACCGGCCGCGTCCAGCCCAGGTAGTGGTGACCGTAGAGGCGGGAGCGTCCCAGTCCACGATCGGTGAAGGACCCTCCACCCGTCTCCAGTGCCGCCTCGGCTGCCGCAAGGACTCCTTGACGCTCGTTCTCGCCGAGCTCGGCGACGTGGGTACGCATCGACGGGATCGGCCGCGGCCGGTGTCCGGAGGCGAAGTGGGCCAGCAGTTCCGGTACGGCGTCACCCTCACCGCGGTCCAGCCGGGCACGGCGTACGGTGGCCAGCTCGGGTCGGTCCAGGTCCAGCGCGTCGACCAGTGCCGGGCCGTCGAGGTGGCGGATCCGTACGGCGTCGGCGTGCGCCGGCTTCTCCACAGGCGCTTCAGCCATGCACGGCCTGCGTTCTCACCCGTCGCCGAACGCGGGATCGGCTGGCCGGAACCGGTGGATGAGGCGGCTCACCGAACCACCCAGGACCTGGACCAGCTCGTCGTCGGCGAGGCCGGCGAACAGCACCCGGCCAAGGGAATACCGCAGGTCGATGAACGGGAAGTCGGACCCGAACAGCACCCTGTCGGCACCGACCGTCTCGACCAGGTGGTTGATCCAACTGCCGGTCATGAACGACCCGCAGACCTCGAGGAAGAGGTTCGGATAGTCGACCGCCAGCTCGGCGGTGGCGTCGAAGTGCGACCGTCTGGCGCCGCTGTGCCCGAGGATCACGGAGGCGTCGGGGTAGCGCTCGGCGACAGCGGCGAACGCGGTCAGGTCGTCGAGGTCCGAACCGGCCCAGCTGTGCACGAGCACCGGGCACCCGAGCGCGGCCGCGGCTTCCCACACCGGCCGGTACCGCGGACCCATCACCGGATAGTCGTGCAGGTCGGGGTGCAGCTTCACGCCCACGAAGCGCGGGTCGTCCAGCCCGGCAGCCAGCGTGTGCTCCGGGTCGTCGTGCGGGTTCACCACCAGCAGTCCGCGGAAGCGCCCGTCGCCGCGTTCGACCAGAGCGGCGGTGGCCGCGTTGCCGCCCGCGGTGTCCAGCTCCAGCGCCAGATGGCTCGAGACGCACGCGACATCGACGCCACATCGGTCCATCACGCGGCCCATCCCCGCCTCGCCATGGTCGGGAATGAAGAATCGGCTGTACGCACCGGCATGAGCGTGGGCGTCGACCACCCGCAGGTGCCGGAGCGGCCGTCGGGCGAACAGCTCCGCGAGTGCCTGGGTGCCCGCCGGCGTCGACTGGGCGGCCAGGTCGGCGAGGTCGGTCATGACGGCACCATGCGCGATGCGCCGGAAAGCAGTTCGCGGAGGGTGCCGCCGCCGACGGCGGCCGCGGCCTCGTCGTCGAGGTCGGACCACAGCAACCTGGTCACCGCGTCGGCTGGATCGCGGAACGGGAAGCCGGTGCCGAACAGGACCCGCGATGCGGTGAACCGCGCCACCAGCCACTCGAGCACCTGATGGGTACCGAGATAGGACAGGTCGACGTGGACGTTCGGCCGGCGGTCGAGTACCCCGGCCATCGGACGCACCTGGCGGTAGCCGGTCCCGGTGACCACCACCGGGAGCCCGGCGTGCCGCTCGGCCAGCGCGTCGACCTGCCCCCAGGTCACCTGGTCGAGGTCGAGGAACAGTGGACGCGCGTACTCCTCCAAGCCCGCCAACAGCTTCGCGAGATCAGGCCCGAGCAGGTCGTACCCGTGGTCGGCGGGGCTGGCCCGGAACGCCACGATGCCGGCGGCGGCCGCCTGCGCCAGGAACTCGGTCGGCACGGGTACCTCCCCGCAGGTGTCGGGCAGCACCATCCAGCACGGTTGTAGCCGGGGCCGTCCGGCAACCTCCGCCACCACCATCTGGTTGCCGGGGGAGACCTCGTGTCGCCACGCGTGGGTGTGGGTGACGAGTGCGGAGGTGATCCGTAGCCGGTCCATCATGGCGAGCAACGCGGCTGCGTCGTCGGCCCCGCGCGTGGTGGCGACGGGGCCGAGCAGGGCGTTGGCGTCGTACAGGTCGATGGCTGCTCCCGGCTGCGTCGGTTGCATCGGTTCCTTTCCGTGTTCGCGTCCCGGCACCGGCATGGTCACCCGGCCGCGTCCCGGCGTACGCCATCCCCGAGTTCGCCGGCATCCCGGCGTACGGCGGACACCGCTTCGAGCACGTCGGCCATCTCCGCCACCGGTGCGAGCAGCAGACGGTGGGGCAGCCACACGATCTCGTCGCAGGCGCGTTCGCAGACCTCGAGCCGGAGCTTGTCGTAGCGCGTACCCGGCCGGTTCGGGTCCCATCCGGTGGCCTGCCGGTCGAAGGCGGCGTCGGCGAACAGCTCCTGCCGGTACAGCGGCAGCGGGTAACCCTCGGCGGCCGGGATGCCGTGGTGGACGAGTCCGGCCACGAAGCCCGCCCGGTCGAGTCCGCCGAACTCCCTCGGGTCGTAGCGGAACTGGTACAGGTGATAGGCGTGCACGCTTGCCCTCGGGTCGCGTCCGAGCGGGCGCAGGCCGGGGATACCGGCGAGCTCGCGGTCGAGGAACGCGGCCGCTCGTTCGCGACGTGCGATCTGGTCGGGGAGGCGCGTCAGGCCCGCCAGCAGGATCGCTGCCTGCCATTCGGGCAGCCGGTGGTTGCCGGCGAGCCGGTGGTGGGCATACCAGGCGCCGCCGCGTCGCCGGCCGCAGTTGTGCAACTCCCACGCCTGCTCGGCCAGGCTGTCGGTGTTGGAGGTGAGCGCGCCGCCTTCGCCGCAGGTGAGGTTCTTCGACGCCTGGAACGACCAGGAGCCGAACGCGCCGAACCCGCCGACCGGGCGGTCGCGCCAGCGGGAACCATGAGCGTGCGCGGCGTCCTCGACGAGGGCGAGACCGTGCCGATCGCACAGGACGCTCAGCGCATCGACGTCGACCGAGTGCCCGCCGAGGTGGACGGCGATCACCGCCTTTGTCCGTTCGGTCAGAACGGCAGCGACGCTGACCGGGTCGAGGTTGAGGGTCTCGGGGTCGAGGTCGGCGAACACCGGCAACGCGTTCACGGCGAGGACGGCGGTGGCGGTTGCCACGAAGGTGTACGGCGGCACCACCACTTCGTCGCCGGCGCCGATGCCGAGCGCGCGCAACGCGATCTCCAGGCTCACGGTGCCGTTGCTGACGCCGAGCGCATGACTGGTCCCGGTGAACGCGGCGAACCGGCGTTCGAACTCGGTCTTGAGCGGACCGTCGGCCGCGGCCCACACCCCGTCGGCCAGCGCGCGTTCCAGCCCGGCGCGGTCGTCCTCGTCGCTGACCGGCCAGTTGGGCCACGGCTGGGTCCGGACGGGTACCGAGCCGGTGACGGGAGGCGAGCTCACCGCAGCGCCTCCCCGCTCGTGGGTGTGCGACCCCTTGCGGTGCGCGTGGGCACGGACCCGACCGGCTCCGATGCTCCGGACTCCGTGGAGCGGTGGATGGCCTCGAGCACGGCCGTGGTGACCGCCGCGCTCTCCATCGTGACCAGGGGCTCGGCGCCGGAACGTACGCAGTCGACGAAATGCCACAAGCAGTCGCGAACCGCGCCGGCCGGAACGCCGTGCACCATTCGCTGCAGCATCGTGCGCGGGTATTCGTACGTCTGTGTCGTGGCGATCTCGAGCTGTTCGCACTTGCGGTCGAGGTGGATCACGCCCTCGGTGCCCACGACCTCGATGAACGAGTCGGTCATGGTGGGGAAGGTGTCGGGGTAGACCCAGCAGGCCTCGAACGTCGCGACCGCACCGCCGGCATAGCGCACCTGGGCCTGGATCGCGTCAGGCGTGTCGATGCCCATGCCCCGCAACTTCCCGTTGACGGCGGTGGCGAACACCTCGGTCGGCTCGTCGTCGAAGAACCATGTCATCAGGTCGATGTCATGGCTGGACAGGAACCAGGCCGGCGTGGTTGCGGCAGCCCAACGAAGCATCTGGGTGGGTACGAAGATCCGGTCGTTCTTGCGGGCATAGCCGACGACCGGAGCGCCGAGATCACCGGCGTGGATGGCCTCCCGTGCCTGTGCGTAGGCGGGAAGCCAACGGTGGTTGAAGAGTACGCTCGCCACGACGCCCGCCTTGCGTACGCGGGCGACCATCTCCATCGCGTCCTTGGACGAGGTGGCCAACGGCTTCTCGACCAGCACGGCCTTGCCCGCCTCTGCCGCGGCGACTGTCACCTCGGTGTGCAGGTGGTCCGGTGTCGCGACCAGGACGGCGTTGACCTCTGGGTCGACGACCAGCGCCTCCCAGTCCGGCAAAGGTCGGGCGCCGACCTGCTCGGCCACCCGCCGGGTCGCCGCATCGTCCAGGCTCGTGATCGCCGTCACCCGGACGGCCGGATGGGTGGCCAGGGTCTGCGCATGTGCGGCGCCCATCGTGCCCGCGCCCACGACCCCGAACCGGATCGGATCCATGCTGGCCACCTTCTCACTTCTCGGCGAGCAGGGTGGTCCAGTCCTTCTCGACCGCGGCGAGTGTCTCGGTGGCCGGCTGGTCGCCGGTCATGAACGCCCGGATGTGCTCGAGGTAGGCCTCGTCCAGTTCCAGGTCGACCTTGGTGCCGAGGTCCTTCGTGACCGTCTCGGGAAGCTCCTCCACCACCGCCAACCGCGCGGCGTCGGCCGGCGTCTTGGCCTCGATGTCGGTGAAGAAGGGGTCCTGGAGAGTCTCCTTGGTGGAGGGGAAGATCGTGACGAGCTTGCAGAACTCCAGTTGGGCGGCGGCACTTGTGACGTACTCGATCAACTCGGCGGCCTGCTCCTTGACGTCGCTCTTGGCGGGGACGACGAACGTCTGCATGCCGGGGATGACGAACTTTCCGGTCGATCCGGTGACCGCCTGGCCGACCTCGAGGTCGCCGTAGACGTCCGGAGCGTTCTTCTCGATGTCGAGCAGCACGAACGGCAGGCTGTCGACGGCCGCGGCGGCGAGCTCGTTCGTCACCGTCTGCGGCAGGTTGCGGATCTGCTCGCTCACCGCTCCCTTGCAGATCGTCCCGTCGCGGTAGGCGTCCCGGAACCGGTCGAGGACCCGCGCGTTGTCGGGGGTGTCGAGAGCGGGCTTGGCGGCCTCGCCCTCGCCGGTCAGGGGCTTGGCGCCCTCGGAGAGCAGGACGTCGAGGGTGGGCAGCGCGTTGAAGGCGCACGCGTCGGTCCGGTCGGCGATCTGCCGGCCCGCGTCCAGGGCCTCGTTCCAGGTCTTCGGCAGTGTCGCGGAGTCGACCCCTGCCTGGTCAAGGAGCTTGGTGTTGTACCACGCGACGGGCGCGCCGCCGTTGTACCAGGGGATCGCGAGCAGCTTGTCGTCGCGGCGTACGGAGTCGACCAGGCCGTCGATGTAGGGGGTGAGCTCGTCCGCGTCGAAGTAGGGCGCGAGGTCGGACAGGCTCTCGGCGAACTGGTCGACGCGGAGATCCTCGACGTTGACCGCATCCGGCACGTCGTTCGAGGCGAGTGCGGCCAGGAACTTGCTCTCGACGTCTGGTCCCGGTACGTCGACCCATCGGACCTCGACGTCGGTGTGGCTCTTCTCGAAGCCGTCGATCAGACCCTGGATGTAGTCGCCGTAGTTCTTCTTCAGGTTGATGGTCCAGAATTCGACCTCGACCGGTCCGCTCTGCTTCTGCTCGGTCTGGTCGGCCTGACCGGTCTGGTCGCCGTTCGTGCCCGGGAGGCAACCGATACAGGTCGAAAGCGTGAGCGAAGCGGCGACAGCGGCCGCCAGGAGCCTGGTGCTCCTTGTCATCGAGGACCTCCGGTGCCAGGGACGTGGTCGACAGGTGAGCCGGCGGTGGCGCCACGGCATGTTGCTGCTGTGCTTGAATTATGGCCGGCCGTAAATGCGTTACTTGTGAGGTAGGATACGGCTCCGCCAGATGATGTCAAGGCGGCGGACCACGGCTGACGGAGGGCGCGATGGCGACGGCACCGCACCGCTGGTGGGTGCCCTATGCGTTCCTCGCGCCGGGGCTCGCGTTCTTCGGGGTGTTCTTCGCCTGGCCGGCGCTGATCGCGATCCAGGTCGCCTTCTTCCACTACGACGTCGTGACGCCGCCGAGGTGGGTGGGCCTCGCCAACTTCCAGGCCCTTGCCACCAACCCGGAGTTCTGGCAGGCGTTCTGGAACTCGGTCGAGTTCCTCGCACTCTTCCTGCCGCTCGTCATGGTGGTGCCGCTGCTGCTCGCGATGGCTGTCAACGCGAGGTTGCGAGGCATCAGGGTCTTTCGGCTCATCTACTACCTGCCCGTCATCACCTCGATGGTCGCCATCGCGATCGCGTGGGCCTTCGTCTTCCACCCCCGCGGCATCCTCAACTGGACGCTGGTCGAGCTCGGTCTGGTCGATGCGCCGATCCAGTTCCTGCTCGACCCGGGCTGGGCGCTGCCGGCGGTGGTACTCGTCGAGGCATGGCAGGCGGCCGGCTACTTCATGATGATCTACCTCGCCGGGCTGCAGTCGATCCCGCACGAGCTGCACGAGGCGGCACAGCTGGACGGTGCCGGCTGGTGGCGGCGGTTCGGTCACGTCACGATCCCGCTCATTCGCCCGTACGCCGCCGTCTGCCTGGTGCTCGGCGGGATCATGTCGATGCAGTCGTTCGCCTCGATCTACGTCATGACCCGCGGCGGTCCGCAAGGTGCCTCGACCACCCTCGGCTTCTACATCTGGTCGGAGGCGTTCGAGCACTTCGACTTCGGCTATGCCAGCGCGGTCGGTCTGGTCCTGTGGGCGGTTCTGGTCGTGTTCGCGGTCGGAAACTACCGCCTGACCCGTGGGGAGCCGGTCGGGTGATGACACCTCGTAGGCACACGGTGCTGCACGTCTTCGTGCTTGTCCTGCTGGCCGCCGTGTTCGTCGTACCGTTCCTGATCCTGCTCGCCACCGCGTTGAAGTCGTCCGGCCAGCCGGTGTACTCGTTCCCGCCGCAGCTGGTGCCGCTTCCACCGGTCCTGGACTACTTCGTCGAAGCGTGGACGGCGGTGCCGTTCGGGCACTACCTCTTCAACTCTGTCGTCTACGTCGTCTGTACGGTGCCGGCCTACCTCGCGATCTCCGCACTCACCGCGTACCCGTTGGCGAGGTACAGGTTCCGCGGCCGACAGGTCATCTTCTACGCGATCCTGTCGACGCTGTTCCTGTCGCCGGAGGTCATGCTGATTCCGCGGTTCCTGATCGTGTCCCAGCTCGGCCTGGTCGACACGTTCGCCGGGGTGATCCTGCCGGGCATCCTCTCGGCGACGGGGATCTTCCTGCTCCGACAGGCGTTCGCCGGCATCCCGCAGGAGTTGCCCGACAGCGCCCGGATCGACGGCGCGGGGGAGCTGCGGATCTTCTGGAACATCATGCTTCCCCAGGTGCGCCCGACGCTCGCCGTACTCGCGATCTTCGGGTTCGTCAGCGTGTGGAACAACTTTTTGTGGCCCCTGGTCGTCCTCAAGGACGCGAGCAGATATCCGGTCGCGCTCGGACTCGCCTACCTGGCTGGGACGTTCGGCGCCGACGCGCGGACCGCCGCCGCCGGTGCGGTCATCGCGATGATCCCGGTCGTGGCGTTCTTCCTCGTGATGCAGAAGCACTTCGTCGAAGGGATGGCCGGTGCCGTCAAGGGATGACGACCTTCCCATCGTCGGGCGCGGTTACGCGTAGATCAGCGCCGATGCGGGTAGCTGGTTCTGGCACGACCTGACGTCACGGGGTGAGATGGAGGGTCAGAACCGTGGATACCAGCACGATCATCACCGTTGTCGTCGTCGCCGTACTCGTCCTTCTCGCTCTCGCCGCCGTTGTGGTCTTCCGGCAGCGGGTCAGCCGGGAACGCCGCCAGGCAGCCGCGGAGGAGGGCTACCGCAAGGCCGCCGACATCTCCCGACAGGCCGAACGCGAGAGCGTACGGTCCGACGAACTGGCGGCCAAGGCACGACGAGAGCAGGCGGAGGCTGAGGAGAAGCAGGCAATGGCGCGGCGCCTGGAGGACGCGTCCAGGTCGCGGGCGTCGACTGCCGACCGGACCCGGGCTGAAGCGGCGGAGCAGGAGGAGCGGGCGCGCGAGCTCGATCCGACCACCGAGGACCGCGCCGGCACCGAGGACCGGACCGGCACCGAGGACCGGACCGGCACCGAGGACCGGGCCGCCAACCAGGATCAGCTCGACACCGAGCGCGCTGCCACCAGCCACGCTGACCATGAACGCCCGGACAATGAACGCCCGGACAATGAACGCCCGGACAATGAACGCCCGGACAATGAACGCCCGGACGCCGAACGCCCGGACAATGAGCGCGCTGACAGGCAACGCGCTGACAACGAACGCGCGGACACCGACACCGAAGCCGCCGCGGAGCAGCCCCCGACCACGCCGCCCCCCGGCAAGCCGAGCAACCGCCGCCGGACCGACAGCTAGGTCCGCCGGCCACTAACCCGTTGGCAGCTCCTCGTCCCGGACCACGGCCTCCGGGGGCGTGTCGTCGCGGAGCCCCAGGAACGTCGGACCACGCAGTGTGCCCGTCTTCGTCCACTCGGCGAAGTCGACCTTGGCGACCAGACGAGGCTCGACGAACGCAGTGCCACGCGCGGGCTGACGGCCGGTGAAGGGACTCGTCTCCCGTCGCAGCGGGACGAGGAGCTGTCGCAACCTGCGCCGCGCCTGCGCATCGAGTCCGGCACTGACCTTGCCGGCAAAGCGAAGGCGCTGCGACGCGGGGTCGGTCCCGTCGTAGCAGCCCACCAGCAGCGCGTCGATCTCGCTGTCCGGGGCATCCCGCAGCAGGCCACCGACGACGACATCCTGCCGGAGTACGTTCATCACCTTCAACCAGTCCGGCGTGCGGCCAGCGGCGTGGTAGGCACTGTCCACGCGCTTGGCGATGATGCCTTCGAGTCCCTGCTCGCGGGCGGCGGCAAGCAGGGCGGTCCCGTTCCCCTGCTGGAAAGCCGGTGTGTGCCAGCGCGGGCCCGACAGGTCCAACGCGGCGAGCTCGCGCCGGCGTTCCTCGTACGGCTGGTCCTGCAACGAGCGGCCGTCGACGAAGAGCAGGTCGAAGATCATGTACGTGACCGGTGTCTCGCGCTGGCGTCGACGGATGTCGGAGGCCGACGTCGCGTACATGCGGCCTTGCAACCGGGCAAAGTCCGGTCGGCCCGCAGCGTCGAGAGCGACGAGCTCGCCGTCGAGCACGACATGGCGGGCACCCAGGGCCCTGGTCATCGCGTGGAGCTCCGGATAGCGGTCGGTCACGTCCTGCTGTGCCCGACTGACCAGCCGGAGGCGACCTGGTTCGCCGTAGGCCAGGGTGCGCGTACCGTCCCACTTGATCTCGAAGGCCCATCCATCCTGACGCCGGGGAAGCCGGGCCGGTGTGGCGAGCATCGGCGACACGTCGGCCGGCAGGGGTTCGCGACCGGGTTCCGCCGGATCCATCCGATGGATGATCCAGTCGTTGTCACGAGTGTGGAAGATCGCGTAGCGACCGCGGGCGCGGGCACCGTCCAGTCGGACGATCACCTCCCGGTCGGTGAACTTCTCCGCCTCGTAGGTGCCGGTGTCCCAGATGGTCATGGAGCCCGCGCCGTACTCGCCGGACGGGATGGTCTCCTCGAAGGTCAGGTATTCCAGCGGATGGTCCTCGGTGTGCACGGCCAGCCGGTTGGCGGAGGGATCGTCCGGGATACCGCGGGGCAAGGCCCAGGAGACGAGGACGCCGTCGCGTTCCAGGCGCAGGTCCCAGTGCAGTCGGCGGGCATGGTGCTCCTGTACGACAAACCGGTTGCCGGCCTGGTCGCGGCGCGCACGATCACGCTCGCCGGTCGGCTCCGGTGTCTTGTCGAAGGACCGCTTGCGTCGATAGTCGGAGAGCCCACGCTCGGATGCCATGGCCCCTCCATCCTCCACATCCTCGGCCGAGCGGCAAGGTCCGGGCCGTCCGTGCCCGGACGTGCCGTCAGCCGAGTTGGCGCTTCAGCGCGTCGCAGAAGGCGGGCAGGTCGTCCGGCGTACGCGACGTGATGAGGTTGCCGTCCTCGACGACTTCCTGGTCCACCCAGTTGGCCCCGGCGTTCACGAGGTCGGTCCTGATCGAGTGGTAGGACGTGACCGTCCTGCCGCGCACGATGTCGGCCTCGGCGAGGACCCATCCCGCGTGACAGATGGCGGCGACCGGTTTGCCGGCCTCGTACGCCTGTCTGGTGAGTGCGACGAGCTTGCTGTCGGTACGAACCTTGTCGGGCGAGTAGCCGCCGGGTATGACCACCGCGTCGAAGTCGTCGGCCCGGGCGTCGCCGGAGGACAGCTCGATCCGCACCTTCGTGCCCTTCTTACCCGTCACCTCCTTGCCCGCGGCCATCCCGACGACCACGGCATCGTGGCCCGCCTTCCGGATCTCGTCGTACGGAACCTGAAACTCCGAGTCCTCGAAGATCTCGTCCACGAGGAAGGCGACCTTGGCCATGGTCTCCCTTTCTGCTCGATCGCATCGCCAGCCGGATCTGAGGTGGTGGCGTTTGCCAAAGGCCTACCCACGCCGCAGGGTGCCGCACACTTAAGGGCTTGCGCCGGACCACAGCCTGGGTCGGCCAACGACTGCTTCGGGCCGACTACCGCGTCGTTCGACGACCGCTGGAGGTGCTGGATGCTCGGCGGAATTCGCGCCGGACGGTGAGGAGCGCGATGTCGTCATGCGTCGCGGTGTTGCCGACGAGTGCACGCATGATGGCGGTACACACCCGTTCGGCGGGGCCGGGCACGACGCTCTGGCGGAGCAGCTCGGTTCCCGCGTCCACCGGGCAGCCTCGGCGCTCGACCAGTCCGTCGGTGTAGAGGCACATGACCGCGCCACGAGGAAAGTCGAGTGTGGTGGTGTGGCGCTCGGGGCCCAGCACGACACCGATCGGCAAGTCTGCCTTGACATCGGCCAACGCGACCTCCTGGCGGGGAATCGCGAGGATCGGCGCCGGGTGTCCGGCGACCGAAAGATGCAAGCGGTGCAACGAGGGTTCGATGATGGCGCAGATCACCGTCGCCATCATGTCGGGTTCGAAGTGCTGCGTCTTGCGGTCGAGTCTGGCGAGAATGTCTGCCGGGTCTTCGGTCTCGAGGGCATACGCACGCAGGGCACTCCGCAGTCTGCCCATGACGACCGCGGCTCGCAGCCCTCGCCCGACGACGTCGCCGATCACCAGACACAGCGACCCGGACGGTAGCGGAAAGACGTCGTACCAGTCGCCGCCGACGCCCCCCGCGCCGGTGATGTAACGGGCGGCCAGATCGAGTCCGGGGAGGACGGGGGGCGTGGCCGGTTGCAGGCTTCGCTGCAGGGCAACCGCGGCGGCTCGGTCGATGTCCGACATCCGGCTCTGCGTGGCGAGGGCAGCTCGGTCCGCCACGAGCTGCAGCAGGTTGGCTTCCTCTTCGCTGAACTTGCGCCTGGCCCGAGAACCTACGTGCAGGACACCGATTACGGTGCCCTCGGCGACCATCGGCACGCCGAGCAGTGAGCGCACGCCCTTCTCCCGAAACAACGGGTTCCGCACGGCGCGGTAGTCGACGCGCTCGATGATCAGCGGCCTTCCGTCGGCGGCGATGCGTCCGGCGAACCCGTCCCCGATCGGGACCCGGAAGCCTTGACGCACCTCCTCCTCGATGCCGCGCGCCGCGGTGGCTACGAGCTGCTGGGACGACGGATCGACCAGGAGTACGGCACAGGTGTCGACCTTCAGCAGATCGACGACACGGTCGAGCAACTCGACCAGGAGATCCTCGACCGACATGTTGGCGAGGTTGGAGTCGGTGACCGACGCGATGCGCGCAATCGCGTCGTCGCCGAAGTGCGCGCTCGCCTGAACGGTCATGGCAGGAACCCTAGTCGTGGGGGAAGTCCGGGAGGAGATTTTGTCCGACCAATCCCTGTCCTGTCAGCCGATCCGGCCAAAAAAGGGCCGGTGCTCGAACAGATTCCCGATCAGTTGCACGCAGATCGGACGACTTCCGGCACACCGGGCATATCGGGCTATGTCTGACCCGACCGGGACAGCACCTCCGACGGCTTGAGCAGCATGTGCAGTCGAACCGTCGTGCCGGCCTCGGACGAGCTCAGCTGCACGAGGTCGCACAGGTGGTTGACGAGCAGCAGCCCGCGACCTGTCGACTGGTCAGCCCTGGGCAGCCGGCGTCCTACCAGCGGGTCGTCGATTCGTCCGCTGTCGCAGACCTCGCAGACGAAGGTGTCTTCGTCCTGCCAGCAGTAGACGTCGCCCGGCCGCCGCGTGTGCACGACTGTGTTTGTCAAGAGCTCGTTGACAGCATGCTGGAGGTCGGCAATGCGCTGCCAGTTCAACCCGGCCGCGTGGGCGGCCTCGCCGATGAGGCGACGAATCGACCTCAAGTCGGATGCGCCGAATGCCGCGCCCGTCGCCTCTGCCGGGCGGGGAGGCAGCCGTGCAGAAAGCGTGCCTGCCACGTCAACCGGGTCTGTGTAGTCGGGGCTGGGATGGAAACCGTCGCGCATGCTCACCTGGGGATGCGTACGTCCCGCGTGATCGAGGGCGGCATGGGGGAGGCGCACGGCGTCGTACGGGCACACGATGGTGGCGCTGACGTCGGCAAGGGCCAGGTTGATCAGGGCCTCGTGCTCGACCGCGGCGGCGTACTCGGCGGGGCTCCGACCCGGCCACAACGGCTCTTCGACGATCGACACCGACTGGCCGCGGTGTTCGTCGGCGAATGCCAGCAATACAGAGGGAATGATCCGGCCTGGGTTGCGGCCGGACTCGGCCAGGTCCACAAACCGCACCGGCGAGGCGCTGCTGCCCAAAGCACTGCGGATCAGGTCGAGATGGGGCTGCGGGACGGCGACAAGCACGGGACGCCGGTCGGCGAGGGCCGCACGTACGAAGGTGGTTGTCCGGGCCGCGAACTCTGCGTCGTCACGGTAGAGGAGGGCCCGATGGCACAACGCCGACGAACTCCGGCCATCGGCCAGACCGGTCATCGTCGATCCATGTCGAATACCGCCAAGAGGTGCCCCTGCGCTGCCGTCCGCATGGTACGTCGTGCAGTCACCATCACACCCACCCCTCTGTCAGGTCGACGGGAGTTCTGCGGAAGCACCAGGCGACCAAGCCATTTCCCTGATCCGGGCCCGTTATGCATAGCCCCGGTACCGAGCTTTGCGATCGGTTCGAAGTCTGCGCCGGCGGCATACGCTCAGTCGTCGTGACCTCACGCTAAGCACCGAAACTCGACAGGAGCAGCACCTGCAGGCCCCGTCGTCGCCCACGGTTATGCCACCCCGGCGCGGGTACACAACCAGGACAGAACGGGCGGCAGCGGCCGCTGTGTCAGGAGGAGTGCCATGGCCCAACGCGATGTCGTCGTGATCGGTGCCTCCGCTGGTGGCGTGGAAGCGCTGCGCATACTGGTCGCGGGCCTGCACGCCGACTTTCCCGGCACCATTCTGATCGTCCTGCACATGCCCGCGACCGGAGCCGGTGCGTTGGCGAGCATTCTCGATCGGGCGGGACCCCTGCCGGCCCGGCAGGCACAGGACGGCGACCGCCTGGAACCGGGAACGGTCATGGTCGCCCAACCCGGCCGCCACCTCGCCGTCGAGGGTTCGGAGGTGGTTCTCTCGCACGGGCCACGGGAGAACGGGCATCGGCCAGCGGTCGACGTTCTCTTCCGATCTGCCGCCACGGCGCTCGGGTCCAGGGTTGTAGGCGTCGTACTTTCCGGCGCGATGGACGACGGCGCGGCCGGCATGGTCGCTCTGCGGCTTCGGGGTGGTATCGGAGTGGTGCAGGATCCCGACGATGCACAGCGTCCCGACATGCCGCGAGCGGCGATCGAGGCCGCGGTGGTGGAGTACGTGCTGCCGGTCGCGAGAATCCCCGAGCTGCTCAACAGGCTTGTGGGACAGGAGGTCACCGACACCCGCGTACCGGCTTCCGATCTGATGGAGGCAGAAACCGGGGTGGCGACGGCGGAGGCCGGTGTGGCCACCACCGAAGCCGACAGCAACAACCAGGCGGAGCGACCAGGCAAGCCGTCGGAGATGACGTGTCCAGACTGCAGTGGCCCGTTGTTCGAGATAAGCGAAGGAACCCTGACGCGTTACCGCTGCCGCGTCGGGCACGCGTGGTCGCAAGGCAGCCTTGCGGTACAGCAGACCGTCGATGTCGAGAACGCGCTCTGGACCGCAATGGAAACCCTGAGCGAACAGGCCTCGCTGCGAGAGAAGCTCAGCCGGCGGGCGACCGACCAGGGTCGCCCATTCACCGCCCAAACGTTCCGCCAGGCGGCCGAACGGGCCAGACAAGCTGCCGCCTCGATCCGTGCCCTCATCGAGGGTCCCGTCACCGAACCCGAAACGGCGCTCTTTCCCGAGATCGAGGAACCCGGCACCGCCGCGGCCTCGGCCGAGTGACACCAGGGCACGGGGCACCGGGACACCCGAGACCCAGCGCTCCGTAGTCTTGTCACGCGTACTCTTGTCACCCGGCATTCTTGTCACCCGACATTCTTGATACCCAGCAAGGCGATTGACGTCCCGCAACGACTGTGACGGGAGGCCCATGAAGGTCGTGCTCGCGGGTGGGTCGGGTTCGTTGGGCCGGCGGATTGCTGCCGACCTGTCCGGCCGGGGCCACCAGGTCGTCATCCTCACACGGTCGGTCCGGTCCGACGTTCCGCATCGTCAGGTCACCTGGGACGGAGTCGCCGTCGGGCCGTGGAAGGACGAACTCTCAGGCGCCGCACTGGTCAACCTGGCGGGCGAACTCGTCGACCGGCGCCCGACGGCGGCCAACATCGATCTGCTCACCCGGTCTCGGGTACTCCCGACCCGCGCACTGGTCCAGGCGAGCGCAGAGCTGGATCAGCCGCCGACCACGTGGCTGCAGATGAGCACGCTGGCAATCTACGGTGATGCCGGCGAGGCGATCCTGGACGAGAGCGCTGTGCCGGCGGACGGCCCACCACAGATGGCGGGAGTCGCCCGCAGCTGGGAGTCGTCGGCCGACGGGGCGATCGCCGACCGGCGAGTGACACTGCGCACCGCCGTCGTTCTCGACCGGCAGACGCCTGCCCTCGACCGGCTGGTCGGCGTTGTGCGCTTCTTCCTCGGTGGCCGCATCGCAAGTGGGCAGCAGTGGGTGAGCTGGTTGCACATCGACGACCTGCTCGCCATCGTGCGGCGCGCTCTTGACGACCCGGACCTGTCCGGAACGCTGCACGCGACGAGCCCGCACCCGGTCCGCAACACCGAACTGATGGCCGGTCTCCGGCGGGTCCTGCGCCGACCTCCCGCACCGCCGACGCCGGCGTGGTTGGTCCGCGCGGGTGCACTGCTCCTCGACACCGACCCGGCGCTCGCACTCACCGGCCGTCGCTGCATACCGGGCCGGCTGGCGCGCGCCGGATTCGAGTTCGCCTATCCGGAGCTGGAATCCGCCCTCGACGACCTGCTCCACCAGTCAGCCGCAGCCCAGCGGGCCACCGCTCTCAGGACTGGACCCGGCGAGCTCAGCGATCGCGATCAGGGCGGCGGAACGCCTTGAGCGACGGAAGGCTCCGTCCGTCGAAGTCCCACATCGTGAGGTTGTCGTTCGGCGTACCCGCACCGGGCTCCCAGCCGACGCCGGGCAGCCAGCCGGGCTCCCAGTCGAAGAAGCCGAGGCCGCGGTCGTCCGGCACGTCGAGCAGGATCTGTCGGAGGGCTTCGAAGAACGCCGCCTGGCCGTCGGGCGTCGGTGGGTACGTGGCCTCGTCGGGCAGCGGAACAGCGCCGGTGTAGAAGTTGCCCAACTCATCGCCGTTGGCGCTCGTCCACGGATAGGCGGTTTCGACGACCACGATGTCCTTGCCGTAGCGGGGCCCGAGGTCGTTCAGGTTTGCCGCCAGGTCGGCGAGCGACCCGTGCCAGATCGGATAGTAGGACTCACCGATCACGTCGTACGGGACGTCGAACTCCGCCATGTGGTCGAAGAACCACACTGAACCGCCGTTGTCCCCGCCGCGGTCGATGTGCAGCATGATCCGCGGTTGGTGCCGGC
Organism: uncultured Actinomycetota bacterium; assembly: GCA_963720325.1. Classification (GTDB taxonomy): domain Bacteria; phylum Actinomycetota; class Actinomycetes; order Propionibacteriales; family Actinopolymorphaceae; genus Thermasporomyces. Next base: position 397,585 of record CAVRFE010000003.1, read on the forward strand.
GCGGCGCGCCCTGCCTGGCTCCGGTGATGCCGGCCTTGAGCAGGGTGGTGAAGGCGGGCCACTGCTGCGGGCGGCCGTCGGTGGGGTACAGCTCGCCGATCGGGTGCAGCATGCCGGAGGTCACCTCGTTGCCGACCTGCACCATGTCGACCGGCGTGCCCTGACGGGCGAACGCCGCGACCACGTCCCGGGTGTAGCGGCGAATGGTCTCGGCGAGGGTCGGCAGGTCCTGGTCGCGCCAGGCCACCGGTGTCGGCTGCTTCCCCGGATCGGCCCAGAAGTCGGAGTAGTGCAGGTTGAGCAGGATGCCGAGGCCGGACCGTGCCGCGCGGCGGCCGAGCTCGAGCGCCGAGTCGACCGTGCTGTAACCCGGCGGAGGGTCGGTCCAGACTCGCAGCCGGACATGGGTTCCGCCGTAGTCCGCGAGGATCCTCTCGATGGGACGCACCCGGCCGTCCCGGTCTCGCACCGTGTTGCCGACGGCCTCTTCCTGCAGGGTGAACGAGATGTCCGCGCCGCGTACGTCCAGGGCACGGCGGTGCTGCTTCGCATGAGCCGGGGCCGCCAGCAGACCGGTGACCGGTACCGCGCTCGCGACGGCCAGCACCGAACGGCGGCTGGGGAGCGACGTACGCGGTGACCTTCCGGACGGTCGATCGTCGTCCATGAGCCGACACAGTAGCCGCTCCCGAGGGTCACGAGGATGACGGAACGTACGCCTGTCCGGCATCTGACAAGCCCGCCGAGATTTCTGCGTACGTCCACCAATCCGCAGCGGGTCCGGCACCGAAGGACGGGTGGCGAATCTTCAGCCCCCCGATGAGGAAGGCAGAACTCGATGCGACTTCACCACGCGGCCCTTGGCATACCCGCGGCGTCGGCCCTGATCCTGCTCGGCCTGGCCGTGCCCGCCCATGCCGACAACTCGGTCAACGTCAAGCTCGACGCTCTGAACGACAGTGGTGTCTCCGGTACGGCCACCCTGACCATCACCACCTCCGGCGACCTGGAGGTCGAGATCGACGCGAAGGGACACGTGCCCAACGCGCCCCACGCCCAGCACATCCACGGCGCGACCGACGGGCACGACTTCATGTGTCCGCCGGCCTCCGCGGACGAGGACGGGGACGGCATCGTCAGTACGACCGAAGGGATCCCGCACTACGGCGGCATCTTCATCTCGCTGACCACCGAAGGTGACACGAGTCCGAACAGCGGGCTGGCCGTCGACCGGATGCCGACCGCCGACGGCGACGGGAACCTCAGCTACCAGCGGACCATCCCGGCTGCGGACCTACCCGAGGGGACTGCCGAGCACCTGCACGACCTGCACATCGTCCAGCACGGGATCGACACCAACGCCAGCGGCAGCTACGACGGCGACCGCAAGAGCGACCTCGACGCCAAGCTCCCGGCCGAGGCCACCGACCCGGCCAGTTGCGGCATGGTCACCGGGGCAGCGGCGGGATCCGTTCCGGCCGGCGGCGTGGAGACCGGATCGGGCAGCACCTCAGGTGTCGACGGCTTGGGGTGGCTCGGGCTCGGTGGCGGACTGCTGGCCGGCGCGGTAGGCCTCGTGCTGCGTCGCCGCAGGACGGTGAGCACCGCCAGCGCTGCGGGCGTTGTCGGCAGCTCGAGCTGACCGTAGCCACCCGACCGGATGGGGCCGCACGATGAACGCAGAGACTGGAAGCCGCCGTCGCCAGTACGCAATGCTGGCGGCGGTGGCCCTAGCCACCGTCGGGGCGGTGTTCCTGGGCATCGGGTTCGCCGCCCAAGCGCCGGCGCCCCCGACGCCTCCTTCGCCGGCGGCCCCGCAGCAACCCGCACCAGCTCCGCCCGCAGGCGACACCGGCGGGCACGGGGCACATGCCACGGCGACGTCGCCTGCTGGCCGCCCAGCACCCGCCCACGTCGTCGAGGGCCTCGCCGGACCATCGCTCCCGGTCTCCGAACCCCGTCGGATCCGGATCCCGAAGCTGGACGTCGCCAGCTCGCTGGAACTGCTCCGCCGCGACAAGGGCGGGCGCATGACGGTCCCACAGGATCCCGCGTCCGCCGGCTGGTACACCGGCGGGCCCACACCAGGCGCGCCGGGTCCGGCGGTCATCGCGGGACACGTGACCTGGGACCGCAAGCCAGCGGTCTTCTTCGACCTGGCAGAGCTGCGTCCGGGTGACCGCATCGACGTCGACCGCGCCGACGGGACGACGGCGGTCTTTCGGGTCAGCCGCCTTGGTGAGTACGACAAGGCGAAGTTCCCCACCGACCAGGTCTACGGCTCGATCGACCACGCCGGGCTCCGGCTGATCACCTGCGGCGGCGAGTACGACGACCGCCGACACCGCTACAACTCCAATGTCGTGGTCTTCGCGACGCTCGCCAGGGCGTAGCGTCGGCTGGGTGGACATCTCGGTTGGACGGGTGATCGACGCGCCCGCAGAGCAGGTGTGGGCCCTCGTCGTCGACTGGGAACGGCAGTCGGCCTGGATCCCGGCGACTGTCGTCCGCGTGCTGCCGGGCCCGCGGCACGGCGTGGGTACGAAGCTCGAGGCCGCGACCGGTGCGGGCCCGCTGCGGATGGTCGACCCGATGGAGGTCGTGGAGTGGGACCCGCCGTGGCTGTGTGTGATGCGGCACGAGGGCCCGATCCTTCGGGGCGTCGGCATCTTTCGTACCCGACCAGCCGCGGCCGGGAAGTGTGTCTTCACCTGGCAGGAGCGGCTCGACCCGCCGGAAGGCCGGGCCGCGCGGCTCGCCACCTCGATGCTCGGCCGGCTGTCCACTCCCTTCTTCGCACTGGCGTTGTGGCGCCTTGCCCGGCTCGCCACGCGCGCTTGAGAGCCGCATTCGGTCACGCCACATCCCGGACATGACGCTGGACAAGTCCGCGCATGCGGCGAAAGGCTGCCTCGGTGGACCACTGAGTTTGCGCGGACGGGCGTTCCCGGCGCTTGTCTGCTGATCCATGTGCGAGCGGTCACGACCCATCCGCCGTCGCAGGGCGCGGCAGCGGTCGAGCACAGGAGCATCGATGCGCGTATCTCTGCGTTCTGTCCCGAGAGCTGCCGTGGCGGGAACGCTCGCGTTGCTTGTCGCGGTCGCACCGGCCGGCGCGAGCCAGCTCGTTGCCCCATCGACGACGGCGCAGTCGACAACGGCGCAGCGGGCGCCGTCGACGGCTGCTGCCATTCCCGACCCCGACGAGTACTTCGGGTTCCCGATCGGTTCGGACGGCCGGCTCGCCGCGTTCGACAAGATGAACACGTACTACAAGCTCGTGGCGGGCAAGAGTGACCGGGTGACGTACGAGAAGATCGGCGACACGACGCTGGGCAACCCGTACGCGATGCTGACCATCAGCTCGCCCAAGAACCTCAAGAACCTCGACCACCTGATGGACATCAATGCCCGCCTCGCAGACCCGCGCGGGCTGTCGGACGCCGAGGCCAAGGCGCTCGCCCGGAAGGGCAAGCCGTTCTACTACGTGCAGGCCGGCATCCACTCCACCGAGGTGGGCAACGCGCAGGCGATGCTGGAGATCGCGCACCGGATGGCAACGGAGCGCTCGACCTACATGGACGGCCTGCTGGACAACGCCGTCGTGCTGATGGTGCCGTCGCAGAACCCCGACGGGACGAAGCTCGTCAACGACTACTTCACCCAGACCGCGGGCACCAACTACGCCCGCGTGTATCCCGACCTGTACCAGAAGTACACCGGTCACGACGACAACCGCGACTGGATCATGCTCACCCAGGTCGAGTCCAAGATGATGGTCTCGATCCAGAACAAGTACCACCCGCAGCTGTTCCAGGACGCCCACCAGGCGGGATCCGGCTCACCGCGGATGTTCACCCCGCCATACCTCTCGCCGTACGACCCGAACATCGACCCCATCACCGTGCAGCAGACCAACAAGGCCGGTATGGCCATGCAGCGGGGGATGACGGCCGAGGGCATGAAGGGCGTCGGCTGGGGGTCGACCTACGACTACTGGACGCCGTCGCGGCAGTACCAGGTCTACCACGGTGCGGCACGCCTGTTGACCGAGGCGGCGAGCGTCACGGATCTCGCGTACCCACTGAAGTGTGACGGGCCCTGCGGCGACCAGGAGTCGGACACCAACTTCCTGGAGCCGTACGACAGCGACACCTGGCGGCTCCGGCAGATTCTCGACTACACGACGGAGACGTTCTTCTCCGGCCTGGAAGAACTCGCCAACGACCGCTACAACTGGCTCTACAACTTCTACAAGGTCGGGCACAAGGCGTCGACCCGCACCAGTCCGTACGCGTACGTCATCCCATCCGGCCAGGACGACCCGCAGGCGGTGCACGACACCCTCGAGATCATGATGACCGGTGATGTCGAGGTACGTCAGGCGGAGGCGGCGTTCACCGCCGACGGCAAGGAGTATCCGGCCGGTTCGTACGTCATCTTCATGCAGCAGCCCTACAGCGGCTTCGCCAAGACGCTGCTGGAGGTGCAGCACTATCCGCAGTTGCTGCAGTATCCCGGCGGTCCGCCGCAGCAGCCGTACGACGTCACCGCGCAGACGTTGCCCATGCTGCTCGGCTTCACCGCCGACGCGGTCAAGGACTCCTTCTCCACCGACACCAAGCTGCTCACCGAGCTGAAGCCGGAGCCGGTGACCATGCCGCCGCCGCCCGCGGACGGTGGTGCGTACGCGGTCGGTCCGGAGTCCTATGGCGCGTTCCGGATCGTCGCCGCCCTGCAGAAGGCCGAAGTGCCGACGTATCGGGTGGCCGCCGAGTTCACCGACGGCGAGCAGAGCTACCCTGCCGGGACGTTCCTCGTACCGGCCGACGACAAGGCTCGCCAGGTGCTGGAGACCGAGTCCGCGAAGACCGGCATCCCGGTGCACGCAGTCGCGGCGATGCCCGACGTGGCCGGCGTCCAGCTCAAGCAGGGCACGAGAATCGGGCTGGTCAAGCCGCCGAACAACATGCCGGCCGGCTGGCTGATGTGGATGTTCGACCAGTACGGCGTCAACTACGAGATCGTCAAGCACGACGACTACGCCGATCTGGCCGGCAAGTACGACGCGCTGGTCATGCCGCACGGCGTCAGCATGAACAACATCGTCAACGGCCTGAACAAGGACAGATATCCGCCGGAGTGGAGCTGGGCGTTCGGCGTGGGGCAGGAAGGGTGGACCGCGCTGCGGGAGTACGTGAACGGCGGCGGCACGCTGGTCGCGTACGGCAGTGCGACGAACACTGCCAAGTCCTTGCTCGACCTGCCGCTGGAGGCGCTCACCCCGGACGACGAGACGGAGTTCTTCGGGCCCGGATCCCTGCTCAGCCAGGAGATCGACGCCGACAACCCGGTGGCGTGGGGAATGAACCCGAACAACCCGGTGTGGTTCGAGGAGGACGACTTCTACCGGATCACCGACGCGGAGAAGTACGAAAGCTCGGTGGTGTCGAAGTACCCCGACAGCGGCGAGCAACTGCAGAGCGGCTGGCTGATCGGCGGGGAGCACCTGAACGGCGCGGTCAACAGCGTGTCCTGGCAGGTGGGTGACGGTTACGTCGCGACGTTCGGCAACCAGACCGGGTTCCGCACCTGGAACCGGGGCGAGCAGAAGATGATCTTCAACGCGATGTACTACGGCCCGGCCGAGCAACTGCCGTCGGTGGGAGCGGCTGCTCGCTAGCGCCTGCCGCGGGACAGAGTCCCCTTCCGAACAAGCCCCACTAGGTGTGCCGATCGGCGACGTTGGTCATCGCGCGTAGGTGGCTACTGCACCTGCTTGGGCAAGGTGAGGATTTCGGCTCCGTCGTTGGTGACAGCGATCGTGTGCTCGCTGTGCGCTGTCCGGCACCCTGTCGCACTGCGGAGCGTCCACCCGTCGGCATCGGTGACGAGCTCGGCGGTGTCGGCCATGACCCACGGCTCGAGTGCGAGCAACAGCCCAGGGCGCAGTTCGTATCCACGGCCGGGCCGTCCGGCGTTGGAAACGTGCGGGTCCTGGTGCATCGTCGATCCGATGCCATGACCTCCGAACTCGGTGTTGATCGGGTACCCCGCCTCACTGAGGACGGAACCGATGGCATGGGAGATGTCACCGATGCGAGCTCCGGGACGGACGGCGGCTATTCCCGCGTACAGCGCGCGTTCGGTCGCGTTGATCATCGCGACGCTCTCCGGGGGCCTTGATTCGCCCACGATGAAGCTGATGGCCGAGTCTGCCGCGACTCCCCTTCTAGAGACGGCGAGGTCGAGTGACAGCAGATCGCCGTCGGCAAGCGTGTAGTCGGATGGCAGTCCGTGGAGTACGGCATCGTTGACGGCCGTGCAGACGTAGTGGCCGAACGGCCCGCGTCCGAAGGACGGCTCGTAGTCGACGTAGCAGGACTGCGCCCCGGCCTCGACGATCATGGTCTTGGCCCACCGATCGATGTCCAGGAGGCTCGTGCCGACCGTGCTGCGGCTCTTCAGTGTCTGCAAGATGTCAGCGACGAGGGCGCCCGTGTCCTTTGCTCGGGCCACTTCGGTGGTGCTCAGGATCTCGATCAAGCGGCGCCCTTCTCGCGCGACCAATAACTTTACCGGCCATATTATCCCGGTACTAGAATCGGCGCCCATGGTCAGGTTGCCCCTCACTTCCGCAGAGGTCGAGCGCGGACAGCGCCTCGGCGCCCTGTTGCGTCGCGCCAGGGGAGAGCGCTCGATGCTCGAGACCGCGCTCGATGCACGTGTCTCACCGGAGACCCTCCGCAAGATCGAGACGGGCCGCGTAGCGACCCCCGCCTTCCCGACGATCGCTGCGATCACCGGTGTCCTCGGCCTCTCCCTCGACGCGGTGTGGGCCGAGATCAACCAGCCCGAACGTGGTGCGGAACCGGCCGGCCGTGGTCGCAATGCACGTGAGCGGTTGGCCTCGTAGTCTCGATCCCGCAGCGGCGTTGATGGCGTCGAGGAGACAGGGGTGGACACGCTCTCAACCGAAGGCCGCCTTGCCTCCGACGACCGGGATCGTCAGTTGGCTGCGGCGCGGATCCACGGTCAACCGCGTACCACCGAGTGGGAGCAGTGTGTACTCCTGGTCGGTGGAGAAGACCACCAGTCCGATCCGATGCCCCGCTGTGAAGACGTAGTCCTTCGGCTGCAAGGTCCACCGGATGCCATACCGCTTTCCCTGCTGCAGCGGCACCGTGCGATCGCGACCGTAGCGGTTCTGCGGGTCGACCCAGCCGCGGGTCACCACGACCGGCTCGGCTGTCGAACCCGACGCGGAATAGTCGACGAGGTAGGCCGTCAGGTTGGCGTCCGGTTTGTTGTCGACCGACACGGACAGCCGCACCTCCGGTCGACCCGACAGCCGCACCTGGCGGTCGAGTGAGGGAGAGCGGTAGACGAGCCGGTTCGGGCTTGCCACGTCGGGGTCTGCGACCAGGGTGGCCGGCGGGATCGTGCGTCCTTCGTCCACAAAGCTCTGCCGCACGCCATGCCCCGCCGGTCCGGCCGGCTGCGTCCCGAGCCCGCCCGGCTGGCTTCCCTCCCGCGCCGACAGCCGGAGGGTCGTTGCTCGCGCACCGCGGTCAGGCCAGTCGGAGTACGTCACGTAGCTGGAGTCCTCCCGCTGCAGGATCGCCCGCGGCTCGGCGGTGATGCCGTTGGGTACGTCCCACAGCCAGTAGTCGAACCACCGGTTGACGGTCTGCTGGTAGGTCCACGACTGTCCACCGGGCAGGGTGTACGTCGCGCTGTTACCCGGACCGCCATGGCCGCCCTGGTGCAGCCAGATCTTGCGCGGAACGCCATATCGCGCGAGCTGGTCCCACCACGCGGCGAAGTGCTCGGTCTTGACGTTCCAGTCGTTCAGGCCGTGCACGACGAAGACGCTGGCGCGCACCTTGCGGACACCCGGGACGTAGTCGCGGTCGCGCCACACGCGGGAGTAGTCGCCACTCACCCGGTCCTGCCCCGCGGTGATGGCCGCGATCTCGTCGGCACATTCCCGCGCACCCGGTCCGGTCGTCGTCGCGCGGACCTCTCCGGCGGTGTAGTCGGCGAGGATGTCGAGGTCCTCGCCCTGGAACGTGCCCGGCGCGACGACCAGACCGTTGGCTCGGTAGTAGTCGTACCAGCTGCTGATCGCCGAGACCGGCACGATCGTCTTCAGGCCCTCGACGCCGGTGGTCGCGACCTGGTTGGGAAGCGTGCCGTTGTACGACGTGCCGACCATCCCGACGGCGCCGGTGGTCCACGTCGCCTCGACCGGTGCGCCGGCGGCGTCGAAACCGGGTGCCCGGCCGTTGAGCCAGTCGATGACCGCCTTGGTTCCGAGCGTCTCCACCGCATCGCCGCTCGTGGGGCAGCCGTCTGCGTCGGCGGTCCCGATGCTCTGGCCGAGGACGACCGCGTAGCCGCGCGGCACGTAGTAGTTGTCGAGAGAGCCCGGCAGGTCACTCACTGGCCCGGCCGCGTTGACGCCGGTTCCGTCGCCGCGGCGGCCGCGCACCCCGGACTCGTCGGCGGTCGCGGACGAGGCTTCGCGGTGCCCGAACGCGTTCTGTGGAAGCTCGTCGACCTCGACGCTGGGGTACGGCACGGTGTCCCAGGTGTCCTTGCGGTACGGGCTGTGCTCGAAGACCACGGGCACCTTGCAGCCCTGGGTGTCGGTCACCTGCGGCCTGGAGATGTCGACCACGACGCGGTCGCGGGCACCGTCGCGGTCGCTGTCGAGTGGTGTCTGGATCCACACCCGCTGTTCGACCGCCGTACCGAGGTCGTAGATCGGCTGCGTCATGCCGTCGGCGACCTCGATGGGGCACAGCGCCTCGGCTGACGTGGCCGAGCTGGGTGGGGCCAGCAGGACCACCGCGCTGCCGACGCCGAGCACCAGTGCCCACGTGATCCGCTGCGTTCGCATGACGACGCCCCCTTCACACCGGCCGGGTTCCACGGGCGGAACGTACTCGACTGGCGGCAACCGGTGAAGAGTGCCGCGCGGCCAGGTTCGGGCGCGCTATGTACACGGACCCGTCCAGCTTCTATGGTCTGGGCGGCTCACCACCCCGAGCGGGACCTGCGTATGAAGGGACCTCACCATGGCAGCGTCGCGTACCCGTGTGACAGGGCGAGTCGCCCGGATCGCAGTCCCGTTGGTGCTGGCGCTGTCGTCGTTCCCGGCGCTGGCCGCGACCGCGTCGTCGTCGCAGGCGTCGGCCCGCAGTGACATTCCGGCCGACCGGCAGTCGAGCGACCAACAGCACGGTGTCGCGCTGATGCGTGTCGTCGTACCCGACCAGGCCGGCATCGAACGCCTACACGGGATGGGAGTCGACCTCGCCGAATACACCCGACCGGTCGACGGTGGCATCGAAGTGCACGCGGTCCTGAGCCCACAGGAGTCACAGGCCCTGCGTACGAAGGGATTCGACGTCGGTGACCCGATCGCCGACCAGCAGGATGCGGCCGGCGTACGCAGGGAACGTGCGCAGACCCTCCGCGCACAGGCAACCGCGGCGGCCACCGACACTCTGACCCCGCTGCGAGCCGACTGGTTCACCAGCGTGCCGGACAAGCAGCGTTACCTGAGTGTCGAGGTCAAGACCAGCGACCCGGCCGCCACCAACATCCTCACGGTGGCCTGGGACAACGGGCGCGGGACCGAGATCGGCTCGGGCGGCAGCGCGACCATGTCCCGGTTCACCGACGCGGGACAGTACATGTACCACCGCTTCGACGCACCCTTGCCGGTTGGTGTCGTGCCGAACCGGGCGCGGATCACCAGCACCAGCGGGGGATCGGTCACCGTCGACGTCGAGAGATGGCTCGGCGATCCGCGCAAGCGCCCGGGTCCGCACTACGTCAGCGACTTCATCGACCACTACATGGATCCGACCGAGGTAAACCAGCGGTTCGAAGACCTGGCCGCCACCTTCGCGTCCCGCGCCGAGCTGGTCGACCTGCCGTACAAGACAAACGGCTACCGTAGGGCGGCCCAGGCGCAGTTCGGTGCCGGAGGGGACGCCGGCGCGGCCAGTACCTTCTACGTGAGCTCGAAGGCATACGGATCCGAAGGCGGCAACGACATCTCGCTCGCGCTGGTCGATCCGGGAGCCGCCGACCAGCCGTTGGCCGTCTTTGTCGAGGACGCCGACATCGAGGTCGCGCTGGCAACGGACGCATCCGCGGCGGTCACCACGACTGCCGCCGGCGTCGTCGAGGCCTTGAACGCCCACCCGACAGCGGCTGGGCTGGTGAGCGCGAGCACCTACCGCGGGAGCGACGGAGCTGGTGTGGTTGCCCCCGCTGCGGCCACCCAGCTCAGTGACAACCTGAACGCGCCGGCGAGCGTGTCGAGGGAGCCCTTCCAGATGAAGGCGCTGCGGATCGGGAAGGAGCGGGACGGCTCACAGCCAGGGGTCTTCCTCTACTGCCAGGAGCACGCCCGCGAATGGGTGACGCCGCTGGTCTGCGTCGAGGCCGCCGAGCGCCTGCTGCGCAACTACAAGCACGACAGCGCCACCCGGAAGCTGGTCGACAACCTCGACATCTTCATCGTCCCGTCGATGAACCCCGACGGCGGCCACTACAGCTTCTACGACTTCAACCAGCAGCGTAAGAGCATGACCAACCACTGCGGTCCGGCCGAGTCCGACCCTGCCTACCGCAACTCCTGGGGTGTCGACCTCAACCGCAACTACACCATTGGCTCGCACGCCGACGGCTACAGCGGCGGTTCGGCGGGATGCCGTTCGGGGAACTTCTCCGGTCCGGCCGAGCTGTCCGAACCCGAGGCCAAGAACGAGGTCTGGCTGACCAATGAGTTCCCGAACATCAAGTTTGCGATGAACACGCACTCCTACGGCGGCTACTTCATGTGGCCTCCCGGTGCGTACCAGGAGGAGGGTCGTACGCCTTTGCCGTACGTCGACCTCGGCACCGACACGTACTTCTGGGAGTCGTCCGAGCACATCCTCAGTGCCGTGCAGAGCTGGCGTGGGACGGCGATCTGGCCCGGCCGCACCGGCCCGGTCACCGATGTCCTCTACTCGGCGGCGGGCAACAGTGCCGACGAGCACTGGTACAACCGCGGCATCATCGGTTGGGACTTCGAGGTCGGCGCAGACATCTACGACCCGGCGACCGGTGAGTACGAACCGGTCGGGTTCCAGCCACCGTTCGCCGAGGGCCACGAGGAGGCGATGGAGTTCGCCAGCGGGCAGATCGCCACGCTCGAGGTCGCACTCGGGTACGCGAGAGACGACGACACGCCGAGGTCGAGGCTGACCGTCACCGACCGGCGAAGCGGCGCGACCGACTTCACGTTCGACGTCGGCGAGCCGGCGACGATCTACTACACCCTCGACGGAAGCCGACCGACTCTGAGCTCGCCGCAGCTCCAGATGTCCGCACCCCGCGAGGGCCCGGAGACACTCACGCTCACCTCGACCACCCGGGTGAAGTGGTTCAGCGTGGACATCGCCGGGAACGTCGAGAACCGCTACCGACCCGACGGCGACGACGACAGGTATCGGCAGGAGCTGGTCCGGGTGATTCCGTAGCGGCGCCGGTCGCCGTTCGCCTACCTTCATGCCATGGCCGAGTCGTACAGCTTTCAGGTCGAGACGATCCAGGACGGCAGCTGGAACGTGACCACGACCGCAAAGGACCGAAGCGTCGCAGACCGAGACAGCACCGATATCGCGCGGGCGCTCATGGAGGACTGGATCATCGACCACCCGACCAAGCTCGCCGGTGGTGGTCGAGTGAGCGTGTACGGCGCGAACCCCTTGGAGTATCCGCCCGACGAGGTGGCGCGGGTCCGGATCCTGGTGTTCCGCTCGGCTGTCGAGGGGCAGGACCTCGAGCCACAGGCTGCCGCATACCTCCTCGATCCGGACGCCGAAGACCCGGACGCCTGGGTCAACCCCTGAGTTCGAGCGCTGAGTTAGAGCGCTGAGATAGAGCGCTTTGCTCAGCCGCTGAGTTCAGGCTCTGCCTGGGTGTCGGCCGGAAGGGACCCGAGGAAGCCGGCGAGCGCTGCGTTGAACTCGGCCGGGCGTTCGAGGTTGGGGAGGTGGCCCGCACCCTCGATGGTCGCCAGCGCGGCACCTGGCACGAGGTCACGGATCTGCTCGGCCACGGCCACCGGGGTGAAGGCGTCCTCGCTCCCCACGACGACCAGCGTCGGCACATCCACCCCCCGGAGCACGTCGACGTAGTTGGGACGCTCGGCGCGCCCGCGGATTGCGGCAGCCGCGCCGGCCGGGGGAGTTCGGCGCATCATGGCCAGCACGTGGTCGGCCACACTCGGCAGCAGCCGGACGCTGTCCGGGGCAAGCATCATCGGGAGGAGTTCCTCGGCGTAGCGGCCCATTCCGTCGCGGAGCACGCGGTCGGCAATGTCGTTACGGACGCGGCGCCCGTCGGGAGTCTCGGCCGCGGGCGAGGTGTCAGCGAGGAGCAGGGCCCGTACGCGCTCGGGGAACAGCCGGTAGAACTCCATCACGATCTGCCCGCCCATCGACAGGCCGCCGAGGACGAACCGGTCGGTGCCGAGATGGTCGGTGACGGCGCGGATGTCGCCGGCGAACACATCCAGGGTGGTTCTGGTGTGCCCTGCTGGGTTGCGCCCTACGGCGCTCATGCCGTAGCCCCGCAGATCAGGTATGACCACTCGCCAGCCGTCTCGGGCGAGCCACTCGGCCTGCGGCCACCACATCGAGCGATCGAACGGATGGCCGTGGACCAGGACGACAACGTCACCGGAGCCGTGGTCGTCGTAGCGGATCGCCAGATCGCCGACGGACAGTGTGCCGGTGCCTGCCGTGCCTGTCCGAGCGCTCATGGCCTTGCCTCCGGTCCGGTCTTTGCACTCCGTCGCGCTTGCCGTCATCGAGGCTATGCAGGCGAAGCTATCCGTGCAATAGAAGAAGATGCACTCGGAGCAATCTACTCAATCGTGGCCAGGCTCTGCAGGTGGGACTTCAGGACGGCTCGGACGCGACGCGGTGTCGCCTGCTGGGGCAGGGTGGCCGCATGGAGTGACAGTCCGTCGACAAGTGCGTGGAGCCGCTGCGTTTCCGTCGCCATCGAGAGGTCGCGGCGAACGATCCCCAGCTCGACCAGGCCGGCAAGGACGGTCCGGCACAGATCGTGCAGCGAGTCATGTGCTGCCTCCAGCCGGTCCCGCAACTGTGAACTGGGCCGGGCCTCGGAGACGAAGGTCAGCCAGACCTCGAACTCCGCGCGGCGTTCGGCGTCCAACGGGATCACCTCCTCGAGGATCGCGACGCCCCTGACCAGCGGGTCGCCGGTGGCCGGCAGGTCGCCGATCCGGGCGGTCACCCGGTCGGTGACGAGTTGCATGGCGAAGGCGAGGAGTTCGGCCTGGTCGGGGAAGTAGTAGCGCAACGCCCCCGCCGACCAGCCGGCCTCGGCGGCGACGGTGCGTACGGACACGGACCGGATCCCGTCCCGGCGCAGGACCCGCCACAGGGCGTGGGCGATCTGCTCGCGGCGCTCGGTGTGGTCCACGATCTTGGGCATGACGCCTTTCTAACACAGTCGTGCTAGGTTACGTTCTAACACGACCGTATTAAATACGGCGTACGGAGTTCCGCCTACGAGCACGAGGAAAGATCATGCTGCTGGCTGTCATCGCGGCCTGCGAGGTCGCGTTCTGGGTTCTGCTGGCCGCAGGGCTGTCCGTGCGGTACCTGTTCCGCCGACCGATCGCCGGCGCCGTCCTGTTGGCCTGCGTACCCCTGGTCGATGTCGTCCTCCTCGCCGCCGGCGCCATCGACCTGAGCGCCGGGGGCGAGCCGACGTTCGCGCACTCGCTGGCGGCGATCTTCCTCGGCTGCAGCGTCGCCTTCGGCCACCAGACCATCAGGTGGGCAGACCGCTGGGCGGCCCACCTGCTGGCCGGCGCGCCCCGGCCGCCGAAGCCACCCAAGACCGGACCGGCCGGCGCCCGCCGGGCCCGTACGCAGTGGTACCGGCATCTGCTCGCCTGGTCGATCGGCGTGGGCCTGATGCTGCTCGGGACCCCGCTGGTGCGCAGCGGGGAGCCGTGGGGCCTCCTTGGTCCCGGTGCAGGCTGGACGGTCGCCCTCGTCGTCGACGCCGTTATCTCCTTCGGTGGCTCGGCACGCGCCCGTCGCGATCACACATCGACGGCCGCGCTGGGTCGAGTGGCTCGTTGACAGGTCGGACCGTCGTGGTAGATGCTCCGAGGTCGGTGCTGTGAGCAGTCGGCAGCATGTTCCGTGGATCTCGGAGCAATCTCGACGAAGGTGATCGATGGACGACTACCGCGCGGTCGCCGACGCACTCGCGGGGGACATCGCCGCCGGCCGGCTGCGGCCGGGCGACCGGCTCCTTCCGCAACGCCAGTTCGCCCGCCGCCGGGGGATCGCGGCCTCGACCGCGGCACGCGTGTACGCCGAACTCGTCCGGCGCGGACTCGCGGTGGGCGAGGTCGGCCGAGGCACGTTCGTGCGGGCCGGCCCGACGCCGGCGGAGCCGCTGCTCGCCGAACCGGCCTCGGCCGCGCGGGTCGACCTCGAGCTCAACTTCCCGATGCTTCCTGAGCAGCCCGCGCTGCTGGCGAGCGGGCTGTCGGGGCTGCTGCGGCCCGATGCGCTCGGAGCGGCGCTCGGCCCGGTCGAGGCGGCCGGTACGCCGATGGCCCGCGCGGCCGCGGCCCGGCTGCTCGCCCGGACCGGCTGGTCACCCGACCCGGCCCAGGTCCTCTGCACCAGCGGTGGAAGGCAGGCGCTCGCCGCCGTGATCGCCGCCCTCGTGCCCGTGGGCGAGCGGCTCGGAGTGGAGTCGCTGACCTATCCCGTCCTGAAAGCGATCGCCAGCCGGCTCGGTGTCACGCTGGTCCCGCTGGAGATGGACGGGTACGGGGTCACGCCGGACGCACTGTCGGTCGCACACCGTTCGAGCCGGCTGCGAGCGGTCTATCTGCAGCCGACCCTGCACAACCCGCTCGGCGTCACGATGCCGGACAGCCGGCGGCGCGAGCTGGCTCGCGTCCTGGCCGACCTCGACGTGATGGCGATCGAGGACACCGTGAACGGCTTCCTCAGCGCAGGCGAAGCCGACGTCGCGCCGCTTGCCGCCGCGGCACCCGACCACACCGTGCTGGTCGACAGCCTGAGCAAGCGGGTGGCACCCGGCCTGACCTTGGGGTTCGCCGTACCACCGGTCGCACATGTCGCTCGGGTCACCTCCGCACTGCGATTCGGCGGCTGGTCGGCGCCTCGGTTCGCCCTCGACGCCGCGACGCGATGGATCGCCGACGGCGTCGTCGACCAGATCCAGCGTGCGAAGTGCCACGACGCCCAGGCCCGACAGCAGCTGGCGGCGGAGCGCCTGCAGGGGTTCGCCATCCGGGCCGACCGGCGCGCCTACCACCTGTGGTGGGAGCTGCCCGAGCCCTGGCGGGCGGAGACCTTCGTGGCCGCGGCGGCCAGGCGTGGCATCGCGGTGAGCCCCGGCGCCGCGTTCGCCGTCCATGCCGGCCGCGCACCCCAGGCCGTACGCCTTGCGCTCGCGTCGCCGCCCTTGGCCACGTTGGCCGGCGCCCTTGACCTGCTCGCCGAGCTTGCCCGCAGGTCACCCGAGGACGCCAGCATCGAGTGAGCTCGTACGGTCCAGACGTGAGCGGCTCAGGTCTGGTCGCGGGCGAACGGCGTGTCGGCCCACGGGTCGTAGTCGACCTCGAGCGGCTCCTGCGCCGGTCGCTCGGCCTCGGGTACGTGCTGCAGGTTGACCCGGATCCGGTACCACACGGAGCTCCGCCCGCGCATGCCGTCGACCAGGATGTCGGCCGGTTCCAGCGCGTCGACGACGGACGCATGCCGGGCCTTCCACCGCTCCAGCGCTTCGAGGGCCTCCGGCTTGGTCTTCGCGCGGGCGATCTCGATCAGCGGCATCGTCGACTGGCGCCGTCCCGTACTCTTCGGCGGCTTCTCGGCCGGGCCGAGTCGCTTGGCGAGGTCGAGGAGCGGCTCCAGCGAGCCGGTCGTCTGCTCGATACCGTCCCACGCGTCTCCGGTCTCGGCATAACGTGCCGAGACGCTGGACAACGTGAACGACTCGGGCCGGCAGCTGCGTGCGTCCGCCCAGGTCAGCGGCATCGAGACGCGGGCATCGGGGGTGGGGCGGACCGAGTACGCCGACGCGATCGTGCGGTCCTTCGCGTTCTGGTTGAAGTCGACGAACACCCCTTGTCGCTCCTCCTTCCACCACTTGCTGGTGGCGAGTTCGGGCACCCGGTTCTCGACCTCGCGCGCGACGGACTCCGCGGCAAGGCGTACGTTTCGGAACGACCAGTCGGGGGCGATCCGGGTGTAGATGTGGAAGCCACGTGACCCGGAGGTCTTCGGCCAGGCGGTGAGCCCGTGGTCTTCGAGCACCTCCTTGGCGACGAACGCGACGTCGAGAATCTGCTCCCACGCGACGCCAGGCACCGGGTCGAGGTCGATCCGCAGCTCGTCGGGATGGTCGAGGTCCTCCGCCTGTACCGGGTGCGGGTTGAGGTCGATGCAGCCCAGGTTGACGACATACGCGAGGGACGCGGCGTCGCGGACGACGACCTCCGCCGCCGACCGGCCCGAGGCGTAGTGGAGCTCGGCGACCTCGACCCAGTCCGGCCGGTTGCCAGGGGCGCGCTTCTGGAAGAAGGCCTCCTGGTCGATCCCCTTCACGAACCGCTTGAGGATCATGGGTCGCCCGACCACCCCGCGCAGTGCGCCGTCGGCGACGTCGAGGTAGTAGCGCACGAGATCCAGCTTGGTGTGACCGCCGGAGGAGAACACGAGCTTGTCCGGGTTGGTGATCGTCACCTCCCGCCCGGCGATCTCCAACACCGTCGACTTCGACATGCCCACACCCTAAGAGGTCGACCCAGTTGATGAGCATGGTTGACGAGCATGGTTGACGAGCGTGATTGGTGACCTTGACATGTGACCATCTGGTCACCTATTTTCGACCGCATGACCGACGACGACCGCGTGTTCAAGGCACTCGCGGACCCGACCCGTCGGTTCCTGCTCGACCGGCTCTTCGCGCGTGACGGCCGTACGCTCACCGAGCTCGAGTCCGAGTTGGAGATGACGCGGTTCGGCGTCATGAAGCACCTGCGGGTGCTCGAGGACGCCGGACTCGTCGTCACCCGAAGATCCGGCCGGGAGAAGCTCCACTTCCTCAATCCCGTGCCGATCCGGCAGATCCACGACCGGTGGATCGACAAGTACAAGGAGCGCCGGGTGACGGCGCTGCTAGAACTCAAGACCGAGCTGGAAGAAGGGCGGCCGGACGATGACCGGGACCGCGATCACTGAAGCCACGAGCACTGAAGCCACGAGCACTGAAGCCACGAGCACTGAACCCACGAGCACTGAACCCACAAGCACTGGGACCACGCACGCACGTACCAACGCAACGGAGGCGAGCATGAACGAGACCGCAGCGACCGCCGCGGAGACCACCCAGGTCTATGAGGTGTACATCAAGGCCACGCCAGAACGCCGTCTGGGAGGCCATCACGACGCCGGAGTGGACGCAGAAGTACGGCTATCAGGCCCCGAGCGAGTACGACCTGCGTCCCGGGGGTGCCTACAAGGGCTTCGCGAGCCCGGCGATGAAGGAGCATGGCGGACCTGACGTGATCGTCGACGGAGAGGTGATCGAAGTCGACCCGCCGCGCCGGCTCGTCCAGACGTGGCGGGCGATCTGGATGGAGGAGGGCTTCACCCGGCTCACCTACGAGCTCGAGGTGCAGGGCGATGTCACGAAGCTGACGGTGATCCACGACCTGACCGGCGCACCGAACACCGCGCTGCAGGTCGGCGGGAAGCTGCCGGATGCCGGCGGCGGGTGGAGCCAGACCCTCAGCGATCTGAAGTCGCTGCTGGAGACCGGCAGTTCGATGTACGCCTGACCGGGATCGGATCGGTCATGATCATGCGTCAGGAAACGGGCCTGCGCCTCACTGCGAACCCGCCTTCATGACGCATGATCATGGATCCCGGACTCCTACCGCACGCTGGGCGGCTGCGTCCATCGGCTCATTCCTCGCCACGCCAAATTTCATGCTTGACTTATATAAGCAGAAGCTGCCACAGTCTGCTCTGGGTCCATCGACTGGACTGAGGTTCACCGACTGGGCTGAGGTTCACCGACTGGGCTGAGGTTCAGCGACTCGGTTGGGGCTCGTCGACTGGGCTGGGAATCACCAAGTGGTCTGGGAATCACCAAGTGGTCTGGGAATCAGCGAATCGCGGTGCATCGACGGCGCCGCCGAGGGAGAAGGACGCGGCGCATGGACATCATCGGCGAGACCAACGCCATTCATCGCAAGCTCGACGGCCGCGCGACATCGGCAGGTGACGCGCATGTCGTCGTGCTGCGGCGTACGTACGACGCTCCCGTCGAAGACGTCTGGGACGCGCTGACCGACCCGGAGCGGCTCACCCGGTGGTTCCTTCCCCTTGCCGGCAACCCGCGCGCCAGTGACCTGGGAATCGGGGCCAAGTACCAGTTGGAGGGCAACGCCGGCGGCGAGATCCTGCAGTGCGACCCACCCCGGCTGCTCAAGGTGAGCTGGCTACTCGCCGAGCACCAGTCCGACTCCGACTTCAGCGAGGTCCAGGTACGCCTGTCCCAGGAGCCCAACGGTCACACGCTGTTCGAGCTCGAGCATGCCGCCGTCGTCGACCAAGGGTTCTGGGGCCAGTTTGGTCCCGGCGCGGTTGGTGTGGGTTGGGACCTCTCGGTCCTCGGCCTCGGTCTGTACCTGCGCGGTCGTGGAATCGCGGCCGACTCGAAGGAGCGCGAGGCGTGGGAGAGTTCGCCGGAGGCCAGGGAGTTCATGACCGCGAGCAGCAAGGCATGGGGGGCGGCGCACGAGGCCGGCGGCGCGAGCGCCGAGGAGGCGGCCGCGGCGGCCACGAACACGAAACAGTTCTACGCCCCCGATCCCGAGTGAGGCGGCGCATACCTCGCGCGCTCCGCTAGAGCAGACCGAGCAGAACCACCGGGTGCTCCGAGGCGTCGGCGACGAACCGCAGGAACCGGCCGGCCACGCCGCCGTCGCACACCCGGTGGTCGAACGTGAGTGAGAGCTGAGCGACCTCGCGTACGACCAACTGACCGTCGACGACCCACGGCTTGGCCGCGATGCGGCCGACGCCGAGCATGGCGGCTTCGGGGTGTCGGATGATCGGCGTGGCCCCGTCGAGGCCGTACACGCCGTAGTTGTTGAGGGTGAACGTGCCGCCGGTGAGGTCGGCAGGGGTGAGACTCCCGTCGCGCGCCCGGGTGGTGAGCCGGGTGAGTTCGTGCGCGAGCTCGAGGGTGGTGAGGCGGTCGGCCTCGCGCACCACTGGTACGACAAGCCCGCGGTCGGTCTGGGCTGCAAAGCCGAGGTTGACAGTGGGCAGGCGGACCAGCTCGTCCCCTTCGACGGTGGCATTGAGCTCGGGGAATCGACCCAGCCCGGCCACACAGATGCGCGCCAGCAGCGCAAGCACGCCGATGCCCTGGTCGGGGTAGGCCACCCGCAGGTCTTGTCGGGCCGCGAGCAGACCCGTCGCGTCGACATCGACCCATGTACACGCGTCCGGGATCTCGCGGTGCGAGCGGACGACCGCGTCGGCCATCGCGCGATGGGTTCCGCGCAGTGGAACCCGGACCGGGCCCGGGTTCGTTGCGGCGCCGGTCGCTGCTCTGGCGTCGCGCGTCGGTATCTCATCGGCTCGTTCACCGGTCTCTCGCAGGACGGGCGGGCCCGCCTCGATTGCCTGCTGGACGTCGGCGCGCAGGATGATCCCGCCGGGCCCACTGCCGGTGAGTACGCGCACATCTATGCCGTTGTCCCGGGCCAACCTGCGGACGATGGGTGACAGCACCCGGACCGCATCCGGCACCGAAGGCCGAGTCGTCGGGCTGGCAGCCGGTCGGGGTGCGGGCACCCGGTCGCCCGACGGCGAGCCGCCGGCCAAACGGCCTCGGCGTCGCCTCCTCGGCCCGGGCGTGACCGGACCGGAACCCACCAGGACCTGGCCAGGCGCCGCGCCATCCGCAGTCGCGCTTGCCGTTCCGCCCGCGGGCACAGTCGCATGGTCGTACGCATCGATCGTGACGAGCGGAGCTCCGACCGCCACGATCTGGCCCGCCTCACCGTGCAGCGCCGAGACCCTTCCGGCGTACGGGCTGGGCAACTCGACCGCGGCCTTGGCGGTCTCGACCTCGACGATGACCTGGTCGACGCCGACCTCGTCGCCGGCCTCGACCCGCCACCGCACGATCTCGGCGTCGGCCAGGCCCTCGCCGAGGTCGGGCAGACAGAAGACGTTCATGAGGTCGCGGCCGCGAACGCCCAACGGGTGTCGGGCTGGTCGTCCCACTGCAGCCGGGCCACCGCGTCAAGTACCCGGTCGACGTCGGGCAGATGATGGCGTTCCAGCTGCGGCGGCGGGTATGGGATGTCGAACCCGGTCACCCGCAGCACTGGGGCATGAAGGAAGTGGAAGCAGCGTTCCTGCACACGTGCGGCCACCTCGGCGGCGAACCCTGCGAAGCCCGCGGCCTCGGCCACCACGACGCACCGGCCGGTCCGCCGGACCGAGGCGCACACCATGTCGTCGTCGTACGGCACCAGGGTGCGCAGGTCGATGACCTCACAGTCCACGCCGTCCTCGGCCGCGGCTTCGGCAGCTGCCAGGACAACGGGGGCGGTTGGGCCGTACCCGACGAGCGTGATGTCGGTGCCGGCTCGGCGAATCGCGGCCGTGCCGAAGGATGGCGTACGGACGGGCAACGCCAGCGAGGCTTTCGACCAGTACAGCTTCTTTGGTTCGAGGAACACCACCGGGTCCGGGTCGTCGATCGCCTCTCGCAACAACGAGTATGCGTCCGCGGGCGTCGCCGGAGTGACGACCTTGAGGCCGGGCGTATGAGCGTAGTAGGCCTCGGAGGAATCCGAATGGTGCTCGACACCACCGATGCCGCCCGCGTACGGCACCCGGATCACGATGGGCGCCGACAGGACGCCGCGGGTCCGGTTGCGGAGCTTTGCCGCGTGCGACGTGATCTGCTCGAACGCCGGATAGGCGAACGCATCGAACTGCAGCTCCACCACCGGGCGGAACCCGCCGATCGCCATGCCCAGCGCAAATCCGACGATGCCCGCCTCGGCCAGGGGAGTGTCGAAGCAACGTTGGTCGCCGAAGTCGCGGGTGAGACCGTCGGTGACCCGGAAGACTCCGCCGAGCGGGCCGACGTCCTCGCCGAACACCACCACCCGTTCGTCGGCAGTCAGCGCGTCGCGCAAAGCGGCGTTGAGCGCCTGTGCCATCGTCACGTCCGACATCATGACCATCCTGATCTGGTACGGCCCGGCATCGCCGCACCGCCTTTGTCGGTTGCCAGTTCGGTGTCGGACAGTTCGGCGGCGAGCTGGTCGCGCTGCTCGGACAGCTGCGTGGTTGGCTCGGCGTACACGTGCCGGAACAAGTCGTCCGGCTCCAGTACCGGATCGAGACCGAGCTCCTGACGCAGGCGTTCGGCGACGTCCTCGGCCTCGCGGGTGATCGCCTCCTCCTCCGCCAGGGCAAGTGCGCCGACTGAGCGCAGATATGCGCAGAGGCGGTCGACCGGGTCACGTGTCCGCCAGTCGGCGACCTCGGCCTCCGTGCGGTACCGCGAAGCGTCGTCCGCATTGGTGTGCGGCTCGATCCGATAGGTGTGTGCCTCGACCAGGAAGGGACCGTGGCCATTCCGCGCGTGCTCGATCGCCACGTCGAGCACCGCGAGGACGGCCAGGGCGTCGTTCCCGTCGACCTGTTCGGAGCGCATGCCCGAGCCGATTCCCTTGTACGCCAGGGAAGGCGCGACCGTCTGCCTGGACAGCGGGACACTGATCGCATACCCGTTGTTCTGGACGAGGAAGATCACCGGCGCCGCGAAGACCGCGGCGAAGTTGAGCGCCTCGGCGAAGTCACCTTCACTTGTGGCGCCGTCACCGACGTAGACCAGGACGACCGCGTCAGATCCCTTACGCCACAGGGCGTACGCGAGTCCCGCGGCGTGCACGGCCTGGGTGCCAAGAGGTGTGCACTGAGGCGCCGTGTGCCAGGCGGCACAGTCATAGCCGCAGTGCCAGTTGCCGCGGAGCAAGGTGAGCACCTGTGCCGGGTCGATGCCGCGGGCCACCAGAGCCATGGACTCCCGGTAGGTCGGGAACACCCAGTCGGTGGTGCGCAGGGCAAGCACGCCGCCGATCTGACACGCCTCCTGCCCACGGCTGGACGGGTAGACGGCGAGGCGGCCCTGCCTGGTAAGGGCTGTGCACTGGGCGTCGAAACGCCGGCCGACCACCATCTGCCGGTAGGCACGAACGAGCAGATCGATCGGCGGCTCGCGGTAGTCACCGTGCTGGGAGATCCGGCGGCCATCCGGATCGAGGAACCGGATCGGATCCGGCGACGGCAGCAGGCGGCTGATCTGGTCGGGCACCACGGCGCCGTTTCCCGCCGCCGATGCCGCTCCGGCCGTTCGTATGGTCGCCACCATCTCCAGCCTCCACGGGGTGACGGGCGTGACACCCGAGCAGCCGCGCCCGTCGTGAGGTGCCGCGCTCACCGCGTGCCGCGGGTGTAGTGATGGTCTACCCTGTGAGACGCCTTGCTCAACGAATGCCGAGATTCCGCGACATTTAGCTTCCGGAGGCGCCGATGGCCGAGAAATCGTCTCGCCGCTCGGCGGGCCGGCCGAGGTTGCCAGACGATCGTCCAGGCCACGGCGACGAGCATGACTCAGACAGTCCCGGAGAGCGGGCGCTACCGGCCCTCGACGCGATCGACCGGCAGATCATCGCCGAGCTCAGGCGGGACGGGCGGGTGTCCATGCGTGCCCTCGCCGAACGCCTGCACATCTCCCGCGCCAACGCCTACAACCGGCTCGACCGGCTGCTCGCCGACCAGGTCATCACCGGGTTCAGCGCGAGGATCGACCCGGAGCGCGCCGGGCTCGGCACTTCTGCGTACGTGATGGTCATCATCGAGCAGCACAGCTGGCGGGAGGTCGCGGCACAGCTCAGGGCGATCCGTTACGTCGACCACATCGCGCTGGTCGGTGCCGACTTCGACGTGCTGGTGCTCATCCGGGCCCCCGACAACGCCGCCCTACGCCACATCGTGCTGCAGCAACTTCCCGACGTTCCCGGGGTCAGGTCGACCCGGACCTGGCTGGTCTTCGACGAGGAGGACGGCGCGGGCCACATCCCCATGTGAGGCGTGAAGTCCTCGTCCGGGAGCGGTGTCGAATAGTGATCGCTTGTTTATCTGATTCTCAGGACAACTGGCTGCGCCGTGCGTGATCATGAAGGTCCGCGGGTGAGCGAACCGCTTCGAACTGAGCTGGGGGCGGATGGGCGGCGGTTCCGCACGCGTTGAGTTGGTGTTTCCTGTTCGCAACCTCTTCCAACCCTGACTAGCTTAAGGGCAGAGCGGGCGGCCAATTCGGGTCCGTCGAGACACGGTTCAACTCCGTGGTCAGGGGCAATCAGCCAGATGCGGTGGAATCCCGGTGTACGCACGCGCCACCATCCTGACCCACTGGTGCACCGCATCCTCGTTGGGAGCAAAGGGTCCTGGGATGAAGTGCGGAGACTTCAGCCCACGCTGGACCGACTCACACGCCGCCCAGTCCTGTCTGTTCGTACGGTCCCAGAATTCCACCGCATACTGCGGATCTGTTTCCTCGGCGACGAAATACCACGAGCACTCGACCGCGGTCGAGTCGGGCGCCAACGGGGTGAGCCGATGCGTCATCACGTAGTCGGGATGCAAAGAGACCAGCAGGTTGGGAAAGAGACCGAGATAAAGCACCTTTCGCGGGTCGACCCCATCGATCGGACGGCCCTGCGACCGGCCGGAAAGCGACATGGTCTCGGCGCCATCGCGCAGATCCATCGCGCCGCCGACCCACGCGCCCGCGAGGTCGTAGTTGTCGCCACTGGCGGGAGGCGATACCTGGCACAGCTCCGGATGGATGAGTGGACAGTGATAGCACTCGTGGTAGTTCTCGACCAGCACCTTCCAGTTCGCGGCCACTGTGTAGTCGTGTCGGGCAAGCAGGGCCAGCCGTTCGGGTGCGTACGGCGCGACGAGTGCTGCCATCTTGCCCATGTGGGTGGAGAACGGAACCGCCGCTCCGGTGGCGTTGACGAAGATCCAACCGTGCCATGTGGTGACCGGGAGTTCGACGAGCCCGTGCGTAGCCGGGTCGAAGCCGACCACCCCGCGAAGTCCGGGTGCTCCGACCAGTCGGCCGTCGAGGCCGTAGATCCACGCGTGGTAAGGGCACTGGACCGAACGCTTCGTCGCCGTGCCACCCGGCGGCAGTACCTCGTGCCCTCGGTGCCGGCAGGTGTTGGCGAACGCACGCCCCGACGCCGTACCGCCGGCGTTCTCGTCCGGCCAGGTGAGCACGACCGGGACGTCCCCGACGACCAACGCTCGTTGGGTGAGGACCTCACCGCCTCCGGTCTGCAGATCGGCTGCGCGGCCGACGCAGGTCCAGGTACCGGCGAAGAGATGCCGGCGTTCCCACCCGAGGACCTCCGCGGAGGTGTAGGCCTGCGCCGGCAGCATCGTCGCCTGGCCGAACGGCCCGAGCGCGCTCTCCAGCACATCGGCTTCTGGGCGACCGGTGCCCAGCGGCGCCGGTGGCGGTCGCCCTGTCGTTCCCGTAGGTCTGGTGGACGGAGAGTTCATGGACGTCCCCGGGCTAAGGTCGGTTCGTGGTGGGTGAGGCACGCCGGATCCGGCGGCACGCGGCGGTCCGACAGGACGAGATCCTGCGCGCGGCAGTTGTCGAGATCGAGAACCGCGGCTTTGCCAACACCCGCGTGGCCGACGTCGCCGGTGCGCTCGGCATCAGCCCGGCCCTGGTGTTCTACCACTTCGTCAGCAAGGACCGGCTTCTCGCGGCGGCGTTCGAGCACGCGGCCGAGCGCGACCTCGGCCGGCTCACCCAGGCGATGCAGAGGCAGGGTCCGGCCGCGGCCCGGCTGCGTTCCGTGCTCAGGCTCTACTCTCCGAGCGGCTCGTCGTCGCCGGGCTGGACCTTGTGGATCGACGCCTGGGCAGCCGCACCGCGAGTTCCCGAACTCCGCGCGGTGTCGCGTCGCCTCGACCAGCGATGGCGGGAGGCGGTCGAGGCGGTGATCACCGACGGGGTGGCGGCGGGGGAGTTCCGGTGCGACGACCCGCGGTCGGCGGCCTGGCGCATCACTGCGCTGTTGGACGGGCTCGCCGTGCAGGTGACCGTCCACCCGCGCATCCTTACCCGGCGGCAACTGGACACGTGGGTACGCCAGCAGGCCGAACGAGAGCTGGGACTCTCCGACGGCGCCCTCCGGTAGCCGGATCCGCGCCATCAACGCACCGGCCCACGCTGGTGGCCGCGCCGCAGGAATCGCGCCCGCTGGTCGCGCAGGATGGTCCGGACGACGTTTCGTCCAGGAATACCGGTGACGCCACCTCCGCCGTGCGTCGCCGAGCCGGCCTGGTAGAGACCGTGCACCGGCGTACGAAGGTCTGCATATCCGGCCGCGGGTCGGCAGTGGAACATCTGGGCTGGGCTGAGCTCGCCGTGGAAGATGTTCCCGCCGACCAGGCCGTACTCGTTCTCCATGTCGTACGCACCGATCACCTGCCGGTGCAGGATCGAGTCGGTGAACCCGGGCGCGACCGCCTCCATCCGGGCGACCACGCGCTCGGCGTAGGCGTCCAGCTCCGCCTTGTGGGGTTCGGCGGCAAAGGTGTGCGGCGCCCACTGGGTGAACATCGACACGATGTGGTGGCCCTCGGGCGCGAGCGTGGGGTCGAAGACGCTGGGTATGCAGACGTCGGCGAACGGCAGGCTCGCGGGTCGGCCGGAAACCGCGTCCTGGTAGGCGTTCTCGATGTCGTCCAGCGATTCGGCGAGCACGATCGTGCCGCCGTGGACCTGCGGGTCGGGGTCGGGGTGGCTGGCAAAACGGGGCAGCCGATCGACTGCAAGGTTGATCTTGACAGTGCCCGACCGGGACTTCCACTCCTCGATGTCGGCCACGAAGTCAGGCGGAAGGTCACCACGGTCGAGCAGTTGCAGGAACGAAATCCGCGGATGGGCGGTGGTGATCACCGTGCCAGCCCGGATGGTCTCGCCGTTGTCGAGAGTGACCCCGGTGACCCTGCCGTCGCGAACGTCGATGCGGCCGACGCCCGCGTCCGTACGGATCTCGGCGCCGAATCCACGGGCGGCCGCGGCGATCGCGGCGCTCACGCCGCCCATGCCGCCGCGGGGAAATCCCCAGCCGCCGGCGTGCCCGTCGCCTGCGTCGCCGACGTGGTGGTGGAGCATCACATAGGCGGTGCCGGCACTGCGTGGCCCGGCCCAGGTCCCGATCACCCCCGAGACGGCGAGGACGCCGCGCATCGCGTCGGACTCGAACCGGTCCTCGACCAGGTCGGCGATGCTGGCGGTCATCAGCCGGGTGATGTCGAACGCGCCGCGTACGTCGATCCCGCGTAGCTTGCCGAGCAGGAGCGCCTGCCGGGCGAGGTCGGCGGGCCGCCTGGATCCGAGCCGGGGCGGGACCTCCTCCAGCAGCGGTCCGAGCACTCCGCCGAGGCGGGCGAGCCACGCATCCCAGGCGGGGTAGGTCTCGGCATCCCGGGCGGAGAACTTCTTGATCTCCTCGAACCTGGCGGCCGGGTCGTCGGGCAGCCGCAGATGGCGGCCGTCCCGGCGCGGCGCGAAGTACGGCCCCTGCGGGTAGACGTGATAGCCGTGCGCCTCGAGTTGGAGGTCACGGACGATCTCCGGCGGCAGCAGACTGACGACGTACGAAAGTGACGTAACGGTGTAGTCGGGTCCGAACGGATGCTCGCTGACCGCGGCGCCACCCACCACCGGCCGTCGCTCACAGACGACGACACTGCGGCCGGACCTCGCCAGATAGCCGGCCGCGACCAGGCCGTTGTGGCCGCCGCCCACGATTACCACGTCGTACTCGGTGGCCACGAAGACCACTCCCTCCAGCTGGCACCGCCCGGAACGTTGCTGACTCGCCAATCAGTAACGGCGTCCACCCAGGATGCACTACAGAGCCTGGGGCAGGGAAGATGCGGCGGTGCCAGGTGCGGCCGCGGTTGTGTCGGGCGGATGCCCTAGGACCAAGTGGATGCTTCGGACGCCCGGAAAACAGCCACCTTGGTCCAGGTCGAGTACAAGAGCGCCGATTTCCCGGTCGACAGGTGTTCTGTCCGGGACGAAAAGGGTTGGCGGGAGGAGCGAATCCCTTTCAGTGCAGCGTTTCGGCACTCTCCCGCCCGCTTCTGGGGACACTGAGACGGAAGAGGCCCGGAGGTGTCTCCCGGGACCCGTCGTGTTTCCGCGGACCGATCGTTCGTCGCGCTGCGGGACCGGGGCGGGAGGCACGAGGCCCAGGGGGGTGCGGAGATGTCGGAGCGGCAGGACGATTCTGTCCAACCGGCCACGCCTCGTGGCCGGGCCTGGATCCGTACGGCGGCGATGGTCGGCTTGGTCCTGTTGGCGCTGGCGGCGGTGACCGAGACGGTCACGTCGGGTCGGGCTCGCGGCGTCGTGGGGGCGATTGTTCTGATCGCGCTGCTGGCGTTCGGCGTGGCGGGAGCGGGCTGGCTGTTCGAACCACGGCACCCGCAGGGCGCGGACGAGGAAGCCGATGAGGACGAGATCGACGAGCAGGACGAGTCGGCGCAGGACGATGAGTCCGACCAGTCCGCGGACGACGGAGAGACGGCCGGTCAGTCGGGCACAACAAGGCCCGGCGAGCGCGGCGGAGCACGCGCTGTGACAGGACAACCCGGTCGCACCGGAGCACCTGGGGCGGCACACCGGAATACGACGGGATCCGGGCCCGGCCAGGGTCCGCGCAGCGCGCCTACCGGCACGGGTACGCAGCAACGCGAGGCTCGCGGTGTCCCGGGGCAACGAGACGGATCTGGGCAACGATCGAGGCAACCCGCGGGTCAAGCCGCTGGGCAGGCAGCTGCGGAGTCGGGACCGGTCGAGCTGCCCCACCTGTCGGAGCTGGGTGACGCCGAGCTCGGACCGACACCGACGCAGTACAGCTCGCGTGGTCGCCCGCCGTATGTGAAGCGGCCCGCCACGGACACCCGCCTGGCTGCCCTGCTGAATGCCGACGGCCCGCCGTACAGCTTTGTGATCGTGGTCGGACCAGCCAAGGCCGGCAAGTCGCGGACGGCCCTCGAGGCGGTCCGGACGTCGTTCGGCCGCAGGGATCCCTTCGTCTTCGTCCCGGACGACGGCGCCGAACTGGCCGCGATGATGCGGTCGGACCCGCAGCTCCCGCCCGACCGCCAGCCGTGGGTCGTGTGGATGGACGACATCACCGCGGCCGACCTCGCGCACATGTCCGCAGATGTGGTCGACCGGGTGGAACTGCAGGGCGTGCTGATCGCCACGATGACGCAGGAGCGCTGGCACCAGGTCTCGAACAGCACCGACGAGGTCACCGCGACCGCCCGGGCGGCACTGGCCCGTGCCACCAAGGTGGCGCTGGACTTCGACCTGACCCCCTCGGAGAAGGCCGACGCCGAGCAGCTGTACCCCCGCGAGCGGATCAGGTCCAGCATCGGCGAGGCCCTGGTGGGCGGTGAGCAGCTGATCGAGAAGTTCCGGGTGGGACGGGAGTCCGTCCCGGCCGGCTACGCGATCGTCCAGGCTGCCGTCGACGCCCGCCGCGCGGGCCTGAACCGACCGGTCACCGAGACGGAGCTGCGGGTGCTGTATCCGCTGTACCTGCGCCGGGTCCGCATCGACCTCGACCCGACAACAGTCCTCTTCGAGGAGGGCATGTCCTGGGCGAAGGAGTCGGTCGGCTCCGAGGTGGCCCTCCTGCGACCGGCGAACGAGGCCGGCGACCTGGAGGTGCTCGACTATGCGGTCGCCGCCGAGGAAGGGACGGTCGGCCAACGCGAGCCAGGCTCGGACGGCCACGGTCAGGGCGACCGGAAGGGTCAGAACGGGCAGGACGAGGCGGAGCCGGTGCACGAGATCCGTCCGGTGCACGACGCGATGTGGCAGGAGCTCATCGCCGCGGTGCCTGCCGACGACGCCTACGACATCGGACTCGGCGCCTGCCTGTACGACAACGTACGAGCCGCCGAGCGCGCGTTCGGCCGGGCCGAGTCCGGACGCTCGCGGCATGCCGCGCGCGCTGCCAACAACCTTGGTCTGTTGCTGCGACAGGAAGGTGACGTGTCAGGTGCGCGCGTCGCCTTCCAGCGCGCTATGGACTCAGGCGACGCGGACGTGGTGCCGCGGGCGGCGAACAACCTGGGTTCCCTGCTGCGCGAGCAGCGCGACATCCGGGGTGCGCGGGCGGCCTACCAGCGGGCCATCGACTCCGGCCACCCCGACGTGGTCCCGCGGGCGGCGAACAACCTCGGTTCGTTGCTTCGCGAGCAGGGTGACGTGACGGGGTCGCGGGTGGCCTACCAGCGGGCGGCCGACTCCGGGCACGCCAACGTGGTCCCGGTGGCGGCGCTGAACCTGGGCGTTCTGCTGAAGGACCAGGGTGACGGGGCCGGTGCGCGGGCGGCGTACCAGCGTGCGGTGGACTCCGGGCATCCGGACGTGGTGCCGGTGGCCGCGTTGAATCTTGGTTCGCTGCTTCGCGAGCAAGGTGACGGAACCGGCGCGCGGGCGGCATACCAGCGTGCGGTGGACTCCGGGCATCCGGACGTGGTGCCGGTGGCCGCGTTGAATCTTGGCGTACTCCTGCGCGAACAGGGCGACATCGCGGGCGCCCGGGTGGCGTACCAGCGGGCGGTCGACTCGGAGCGACCAGACGTCGTCCCGGCGGCCGCGCTCAACCTGGGAGTGCTGCTCGGTGAGCACGGGGACGGCGCGGGTGCGGAGGCGGCGTTCGAGCGGGCAGTCGATTCAGGCGATGCCGACGTGGTGCCGATGGCGGCGTACTACCGGGCCGGACTGCTCAAGGCACAGGGCGACCTCGCCGGTGCTGAGGCGGCCTACCAGCGGGCGGTCGAGTCCGGGCACGCCGACGTCGGGCCACGGGCGGCGAACAACCTCGGCGTCATGCTCGCCCAGCAGGGCGAGACGGCCCGGGCCAAGGCGTCGTACGAGTTCGCGGTCGAGTCCGGGCACAGCGACGTGACTCCGCGGGCGGCGAACAACCTCGGTGTGCTGCTGTCCGACGCCGACGACGTGGCCGGTGCACGGGCGGCCTACGACCGTGCCGTCAGCAGCGGACACGCGGAGGTGGCACCGATGGCGGCGCTCAACCTCGGCATGCTGCTGGACGCACAGGGCGACATCGTGGGAGCGCGGAACGCATACCAGCGGGCGGTCGACTCCGGACACACGCCGGTAGTCCCGGTCGCCGCGGTGAACCTCGGTGCACTCCTGCGCGAGCAGGGTGACATGGCCGGTGCGCGTGCGGCGTTCCACCTGGCGATCGACGCGGGCTATCTCGACATCGCATCCGTACCGGTGAGCGGTGAACGCATGCTGCTGGCCGAACAGGACGGGGTGGTCGGCGCGCAGACCGCGTACCGACTGGCAACCGAGACTGGCCAGACCGGTGTGAGCAGCCGTACGCACTGAGCATCAGCGGGCGAGGTCGCGACGCATGACGACTCGTCCCGGTGTGGGGCGGGCGATGGCTGAGAAGCCGCACGCGGCGAACAGTGGCTCCGATCCGTAATAGCGGTCGCTCTTGTGCCGACCAGGTCCGGCCAGCGGCCACCCTTCAACGGCCGGCGCGCCGTGTGTCTGGGCGAGCGCGACGGCGGCTGTGAGCAGTGCCTGGGTGGTGCCGGCTCGGCGCGCACCGACCCTGACGAAGAAGCACGGGACCAGCCACACCGAGTCGTCCTCGACCGGATCGCGATCCTTCATGACGACGCACCGCGGTCCGATGGCCCGTGGGTAACGCGACCGGGGACCCAGCGCACACCAGCCGACCGGCGATCCGTCGCGGTAGGCCAGCAGACCAGGCGGAGGATCGTCGGTGCCGGCCTGTTCCTCGAAACGAACGCGGTTGGCGCCGGTGTGCCAGCCACTGTTGTATTCCTGGTAAGTCACCCGGAAGCACATGCACCAACAGCCGCGGGTGATGTTGCTGCTCTCGAAAAGGTCGGCCACGTCGCCGAGCCGAGCCGGCGTGACCGGATGAATCTCCATGCGCGGGAGGATATGACGAGGGACCGACAGATTGCTTGTTCGGCGGTCTGTTGTGTGCGCCGGTCTGTTGTGTGCGCCGGTCTGTTGTTCGGCTGTCTGTTGTGCGGCGGTCACTGTGCGCCGACCGGAATGAGGTTGCGCGAAGCCGAAGGTCACATTCTGGCGACGGTCATTCACCTTTGGCGGAAAGCCCTTGCCCCAAGAATTGTCGCAGCGGTAATTTCGAGCCAGTGTCTGATCGAGGGCACCTGCGTGAGATACCTTCCCGCGGGTGCCCTCGAGTCATTTCGCTGGCTGTTCGCCCGCACTCGCTAGGATCGGTGCCGGTTGACGCTCCCGGCGAAGCGAGGCGTGAACACCATGACAGCAACGAGTTTTGCGTTCCAACATGCGCGTGTCCTGGCCTGCACCGGCGATGAACCGTTCGAAGCCACTGTCGTCGTCGCAGAAGGCGTGATCAAGGACATCCTGCCGAGTTCTGCGACTGTCGGCGTTGACGACGTGATCGACTGTCACGGTCGCACATTGATGCCGGGGCTGATCGACGCGCACGTGCATGTGTGTTCGCTCGATGTCGAGGTCGGCCGCGAGCAGTACGAATACCCGACCAGCCTGCTGGCGTACGAGATCGCCGCCGTGATCGGGCAGACTCTCGACCAGGGATATACGACGGTGCGAGATGCCGGCGGCGCCGACTGGGGGATGAAGGCCGCGGTAGACCGTGGGCTCATACCCGGGCCGCGACTCTTCGTGAGCGGGCGACCGCTTTCGCAGACCGGTGGGCACGGCGACAGCCGCAGTCGGGCCCAGGACGTGACGGGCTGCGGATGTGGCGCCCACCTCGGCATGGTCGACAACATCGCCGACGGTGTGGACGGGGTCCGCCGGGCGACGCGGGAACAGCTGCGCCGCGGCGCCGACGCGATCAAGGTGATGGCCAGTGGGGGTGTGGCCTCGCCGACGGACAAGCTGGAGAGCACGCAGTACACCCGGGACGAGCTCGCGGCCGCGGTCGGTGAGGCCGAAGCGGCCGGAACCTACGTCCTGGCCCATGCGTACGGCGCCGATGCCATTCGCACCGCGGTCGAGGCCGGCGTCCGCTCCATCGAGCACGGCAACTTCCTCGACGCTCCAACCGCGCGCCTGATGGCCGAGCGTGGCACCTATCTCGTGCCGACGTTCGTGGCGTACGAGAAGTTGTACGAGGAGGGTCGGGCGCACGGGTTCGCCCCAGGCAAGCTCGCCAAGCTCGACGTGGTGCTCGGCGCGGGTCTGGACGGGCTGGAGTGGGCTCGCGAAGCGGGGGTGAAGATCGCCTCGGGATCGGACCTGCTCGGGCCCCTCGCGCGGCACAAGACCCGCGAGCTCGCCATCAAGGCGAAGGTCCTCGGCACGCACGAGACCCTCGTCGCCACCACGCGGACCAACGCCGAGCTGCTGGGTATCGCCGACGAGACAGGCACGATCGAGCCCGGAAAGCGCGCCGACCTGCTCCTCGTCGACGGCGACCCGCTCGAGGACATCGCGGTGCTGCAGGATGTCGACCGGATCCAGGTCATCGTCAAGGCAGGCGAGTTCCACAAGCGAGGGTGACGCTTCGGCGAGGGACGCGGGCGGAAATGCACGTGAGCACGGCAAGGAACGTCAGCACGGCAAGGAACGTCAGCACGGCAAGGAACGTCAGCACGGCCAGGAACGTCAGCACGGCCAGGAACGTCAGCACGGCCAGGAACGTGAACACGGCAAGGAACATGAACACGGCAAGGAACATGAACACGGCAACGCACATGCGTACGCGCAGGGAATGGTGGCAGGCGGCGAAATGGACTCCAGTGGACAGCTCGCGGCGACCTCGGGGCTGTCGGCCCTCGAACGGCCCGGCGGCGGCTTCGCCATGGTGGCACTCGACCAGCGTGAGTCGTTGCGCACGATGCTCAGGCGTAAGGACGGACCAGTGGACGACTCTGTGGGCGACGACGCCCTTCGCTCGTTCAAACGACTGGCGGCCGCAACACTGTCGCCGCTGGCGTCAGCGGTGCTGCTCGACCGGGCATACGGTCTGGACGGATCGGCGCCGCCCGACCTGCCTCCTGGATGTGCGTTCATCCTGGCTGCCGACGACCTGATCCAGCCGGCTGGCCTGCCCGTACAGGACACCGAACTCGACGACGAGGTGACCCCGGACCTGGTCGGGTCCACGGGCGCGGCCGCGCTGAAGCTCCTTGTCCTGTGGCGTACAGGCGACGACCCGGACCGGCGCCACGGCATCGTCGCTCGGTTCCTGCGACTGTGTACGCAGGCGGGGGTGCCCGGCATCGTCGAAGGCATCGTACGCAAGGGGACCGGCGCCGACGACGCACGTCGCGGAGCAGATCCGCACGCCGGCTGGGCCTCCGACGACGAACGCGACCAGGCCATCGTCTCCGCGGCGGCCGAGCTGGGCGCGCACCGGCCCGCGCTCTACAAGGGCGAGGTCCCTTCCTTCGGTCGCGGCGACCCGCAACGTCTGCGCGACCGGTGCGCCGAGATCACCTCGGCGCTGCCGTGCCCGTGGGTCGTCCTCTCCACTGGTGTACGTGCCGACGACTTCACCGGTGCGGTGGAGCAAGCCTGTCGCGGCGGCGCCTCGGGTTTCCTTGCCGGCCGGGCGATCTGGGCCGATGCGGCAGCCTCCGACGATCCGGCGGAGGCGCTACGGACCCGCGCGGTCGACCGCCTACGCCGAGTCGACGCGGTCGTGCCCACCCGGCCACGGAACTAGTGCACGGCTCCGCCACGCCCTGCGTTCAGCGTCGGGCTCAGAAGAGGACCTTGGCGAGCCTTCGGTAGCCAACGATCGGGTCATCGTTGCCGGCGAGGACCTGGATCGCGACGTGGTCGGCTCCGGCTTCGAGGTGTTCGTTCAGGTCACCGACGATGGTGTGGGCGTCGCCATGAAGGCAGAGTGCGTCGATGAGCCGGTCGGTGCCTCCGTCTGCGAGGTCATCGTCGGACCAGCCAAGCCTGCGCAGGTTGTTGACGTAGTTCGCCATGTTCAGGTAAGGCGCGATCGCTGCCTGGGCGGTCTCGCGCACACGCGCCTCGTCGGTGTCGACCACCACCATGTGGTCCGGAGCGAGAAGTGGCCCGATGCCCAAGATCTTCCGAGCCTGCCGGGTGTGCTCGGCCGTCGTCAGATAGGGCAGGGCTCCTGCGGTGCGCTCGGCCGACAACCCCAGGACCTTCGGGCCCAGGGCGGCGAGCAGGCGGCGCTCTGCCGGCACACCGAGCGCGTCCAGTTCGTCGAGGTAGGAGAGGATCTTGGCGTACGGCTTCTTGTACTCGCGGCTCATCTCCGGGTGGCCGACACCGATGCCGAGCAGAAACCGGTCCGGGTGTTTGGCCGCGATCCGGTGGTAGGACGCGGCGACCGTGGCGGAGTCGGCATTCCAGATGTTCACGATCGCCGTGCCCACAACGATGCGCTGCGTCGCATCAAGGAGTTGCTCGGCGATTGCGAGGTCGGCGGGCGGTGAGGCAGCGAGCCAGATCGCGCCGTACCCGAGCCCCTCGACCTCGGCGGCGAACTCAGGACTCACC
Source organism: uncultured Actinomycetota bacterium (assembly GCA_963720325.1). Classification (GTDB taxonomy): domain Bacteria; phylum Actinomycetota; class Actinomycetes; order Propionibacteriales; family Actinopolymorphaceae; genus Thermasporomyces. The sequence goes on from CAVRFE010000003.1 coordinate 432,430, forward strand.
GCGGGGTTGAAGTGAAGTTGAAAGACGCCGTACTTTCCCAGCTTCACAGACATGACAACTTCACAAGCATGCGCAATCTGCCAACTTTCTTGTTCGTTCCCTACCGATCCCGGTGGGGGCAGCGCGGGGGACCCGGCCGCGACGGTCGTGATCATGGCGTTGCCGCTGTGCCCTGTCAAGCCGCTGGCCGCCGACAGGTTGGGGGGTCAGCCGTGCGCCCAGATGCCGCGTACGTGCGCGAGGTGCTGGCGCATCAGGTCGGCGACTGGGTCGGCCTCGGCGGCGGCGAGCAGGTCGAGGAGCCGGACATGCTCCTCGGCCGACGCGACCAGCAGACCACGTTCGGCCAGCTGCCTGAGCCCGAAGAGCCGCGAGCGCATCCGCAGTTCGCCAACCGTCGCGACGATGCGGGTGTTGCCGCTCATCCCGAGCAGTTCGAGGTGGAAGCGCCGGTCCGCTTCGACGTAGGCGATCAGGTCACCGGCCCGTGCGGCCTCGACGATGGTGACGGCGAGCGGCCGCAGCTGTGCGAGAGCGTTCGTCGACACCTTCCCGGCAAGCTTCGCGACGGTCGGCACCTCGATCAGCTGCCGTAGTTCGGTGATTTCGTCCAGATCTGTGTCCGACAGTTCGGTGACCCGGAAGCCCTTGTTGCGTACGACTTCCACCAGGCCTTCCTTGGCGAGATCCAGCATGGCCTCCCGGACAGGCGTCGGCGAGACGCCGAAGCGGGCGGCCAGAACCGGGGCGGAGTACACCGTGCCAGGCTGCATCTGGCCGGCCACGAGTGCCGCGCGCAGGGCACCCGCCACCTCCTCCCGCAGGCTGGCATAGCGCCGCAGCGAGGGCAGTCCGTCATACCCGGCGGCAACCGCGTCCCCGTCCGCCGTCACAGCAGAAACCCTTGTGGGAAAGGATCCTGAGGATCGAGCAGATACTGCGCGGTGCCGGTGATCCAGGCCCGGCCAGTCACCGTGGGCACCACCGCCGGCCGGCCGGCGACCGTCGTCCCGGCAACGAGGCGCCCGGTGAACGTCGTACCGATGAACGACTCGTTGACGAAGTCCTGCCCGAGCGGAAGCTCGTCCCGCGCGTGCAACTGGGCCATCCGGGCGCAGGTGCCGGTGCCACAGGGCGAGCGGTCGAACCAGCCGGGGTGGATCGCCATCGCGTGCCGCGAGTGTTTCGCGTCTGATCCGGGCGCCGCCAGATAGACGTGGTGGCAGCCGGTGATCTCCGGCTGCTCCGGATGCTGCGGCGGGCCGGACTCGTTGATCGCCGCCATGATCGCGAGGCCGGCGGCGAGCAGGTCGTCCTTGCGTTCGCGGTCGAACGGCAGCCCGATCTCCTCCAGCTGCACGACGGCGTAGAAGTTCCCGCCGTACGCCAGGTCGTAGCGGACCGTGCCGAGACCCCGAACCCGCACGGTCTGGTCGAGGGCGTCGACATAGGCGGGCACGTTCTGCAACGTCACGTTCGTCGCGACGCCGTCAGCGACCGCGACCTCGGCGACGACGAGCCCGGCCGGGGTGTCCAGGCGCACCTGCGTCACCGGCTCGGTCACCTCCACCATGCCGGTCTCGACCAGGACCGTCGCCACTCCCATCGCGCCGTGCCCGCACATCGGAAGGCAGCCGGACACCTCGATGAACAGGACGCCGACGTCTGCGTCCGGCCGGGTGGGCGGTTGCAGGATGGCACCGCTCATCGCAGAGTGACCGCGCGGCTCGTACATCAGCAACGTGCGCAGATCGTCGAGATGGGTGACGAAGTGCTGCCGGCGTTCGGCCATCGTGTCGCCCGCGATCACGCCGACGCCGCCGGTGATGACCCGCGTCGGCATCCCCTCCGTGTGGGAGTCGACGGCGTGGAAGACCCGGCGGGACCGCATCAGCCGTTCCGTCCGGTGAGTGTCGGGTCGCCGGACTCCAGTGCCGCCACCACCTGCTCGGTGGCCTTGCGTACCGACGCCTCGTGTTCCGGCGTGAGGGCCAACCGCGGCGGCCGGCACGGACCCCCGTAGCGTCCGACGATGTCCATGGAGAGCTTGATCGCCTGAACGAACTGGGTCTTGGAATCCCAACGCAGCAAGGGATGCAGAGTCCGGTACAGGGCGAGGGCAGTGGTGAGGTCACCGGACCTGGCGGCCTCGTACGCACGTACACACGCCTCGGGAAGAGCGTTCGGGTAGCCGGCGACCCAGCCCACCGCACCCGCGATGCCGAGCTCCAGCAGTACGTCATCGGCGCCCACCAGGACATCGAGACCGGGTGCGAGCTCGTCGATCTGGTAGATCCGGCGGACGTCGCCGCTGAACTCCTTGACCGCGACGATGGAGCCCTCTCCGTGCAGCCTGGCCAGGAGCTCGGGCGTCAGGTCGACCCTGGTGTCGTGCGGATTGTTGTACGCGACGATCGGCAGCCCGGCCTTCGCCACCTCGGCATAGTGCGCGACGACGATGCGGTCGTCGGCCCGGTAGGCGTTCGGCGGCAGCAGCAGGATTGCGGGCGCCCCTGCCTCGGCGGCGTCCTCGGCCCAGCGGCGCGCGGTCAGGGAGCTGTAGGCGGCCACGCCGGGTACGACCGACGATCCGGCCGGTGCCGCTTCGATGGCGGTACGCAGCACCCGCGCGCGTTCGTCGTCGGTGAGGGACTGGTACTCCCCGAGGGAGCCGTTCGGGATCACGCCGTGGCAGCCGCTCTCGACCAGCCAGCGTACGTGCTCTGCGTAGGCCTCGTAGTCGACGGAGAGGTCGGCGTGGTACGGCAGTGCGGTCGCGACCAGCACACCGTGCCACGGTTGTGGGGAAGGTGCGGGTGTGGTCATGACTCTCCTTCCGATGGGGCGGTTGCCACTTGGTCAGCGGTCGGTTGGTCGGGTTCTGGGTCGTGGTCGGCGGGCAGGTCGAGCCGCGCGAGGGTGCCCAGCCGGACCGGCTGGGCGAAGGGTCGCCGCACCAGCGCGAGCAGGTCGGCGGCGTCTGGTTGTCGTCCGGTCAGGTGCGCAGTCAGCGGCACGACGCAGGGACCGCAGATCCGTCCTTGGCACCAGCCCATTCCGACTCGCGTCAGCAGCTTCACTCCGCGAAGGTCGGTGGCTCCCAGGTCGGTGACCGCGCGCCGGACCGTACCCGCGGAAACCTCCTCGCAGCGGCAGACCAGGGTCTCGTCGGGAAGTGTGGCGGGCCACTGGTCCGGTGCCCTGTGTACCCGGCCGAGGACCGTGGCGAAGTCGACAAGTGCCGACCGGGTGGATCGGAGCCGGCCGAGCCGGGACGGATCGACCTTGCGCCCGGCAGCGGCCGCGACCGCATGACCGGCCAACTCACCCTCGACCTGGGCGAGCGCCGCGCCGCCGACGCCGGTGGTCTCGCCGGCGGTGTAGACACCGGCCACGCTCGTCTGCTGGGCCTTGTCGACATCGACGGTCGGACTTCCGGTGGCGTCGAGGCGCACGTCGCAGCCGAGCTCGACGGGGATGTCCAGCTGCGGTACGAAGCCGTGCCCGACCGCGAGTGTGTCGCAGTGCAGGTCCTGGTCGGTGTCGGGCACGGGTCGTCCGTATGGGTCAAGGCGCGCGATCGTCACCCGCTCCAACCGGCCGGTCCCGTACGCGGCGATGACGGCATGCCCTGTGCGGTAAGGGATCCGGTGGCGGGCCAGCTGCCATACGTACGACGCGGCCTCGGCGAACCGGGCCGGATGCCGCGCCAGCACCCGCGCGTGCCGGAGATAGCCGCGCGCCCGGGCGGACTCGTACACGCCGAGCACCTGGGCACCCGCGCCGGCGAGGCCGGCCGCGACCGGCAGCAGGAACGGCCCGCTTCCGGCGATGACGACTCGGCGTCCTCCAAGGACCCTGCTGCCCTTCCACAACGCCTGCGCACCGCCGGCGGCGAGCACGCCCGGCAGGTCCCAGCCAGGGAAGGGCACCGGCCGGTCGTACGCGCCGGTCGCCACCACAACCGAGTCCGCGCGGAAGCAGCGCGACGAGGGGACGCCGGTGTCGGCTGCGGTGCTTCTGGGAGCAGCGGTCGAGCCTTCGGTTGTGTTGGTCGCGGCGTTGCCGACGGTGGTGTCGGTCGTGTTGGTGGCAGCAGCGGTGGTGTCGGTCGTGTTGGAGGTAGCGGTGTTGGCGGCAGCGGTGTTGGCAGCCTCGTCGGTCGCGTACAGGTCGAACTGTGTGCCGCCCTCGACTCTCCACACGGCGTGCCGCGCCAGGTAAGTGATCCGGCCGGCGGCGACGTGTTCGTCCAGGGACCTGCGGAGCTGCCGGAACCCGGAGCCGTGGCCGTCGGCGTCGGCCGAGTCGTGGTGCCGGTAGTACTGACCGCCGGGCCGGCTGCCGGCGTCGAGGAGCATGACCCGCAGGCCATGACCGGCCGCCGTCGTGGCGGCAGCGAGTCCGGCCGGTCCCGCACCGATGACCGCGACGTCGTACGTCGTGTCGCCCGCGGCTGTGCTGCCTGGTGCGACACCTCGGCCGGCTGGGGCCGCGTCTCCCGGCCCGGCTTCGGCGACGCAGGCGCGCACCGAGCGTTGACCGTCGACGGTGACGAGGCAGTCGTAGCAGACGCCGATCCCGCAGAAGAGACCGCGAGGCTTCCCGCGCCTTGTCGTCCGCCACGACCGGCGGCCGGACGCGATCAGGGCGGCGGCGACGGTCTGGCCGGCACGGGCGGGAACGCTGCGTCCGTCGACGACGATCTCGTACGAATGATCGGCTGGGGTCACCCGACGGCCCCCTCTCCGGTATCGAACTGCTCGAGTTGCTCGAAGCGCTCGGGTCGGAAGGGCCCCACGTCGAGGTCCGGCGCCTGCCCTGTCAGCAGCGACGCGATCAGCTGTCCGGTGACCGGTGCGAGTCCGACGCCCGCGCCCTCGTGGCCGCAGGCGTGGAACAGCCCGGCCACCCGCGGATCGCCGCCGATGACCGGAAGATGATCCGGCGTGTACGGGCGGAATCCCCGGTAGGCCCGGATCGCGGAGACGTCGGCGAGGAACGGGAAGAGCCGGACCGCCTGCTCGGCCAGCCGCCGCAGGACTCCGAGGGAGAGCGTGCGGTCGAAGCCGACGCGTTCCCGGCTGGCACCGATCAAGATGGTGCCCGACCGGGTGCCCTCGACCACCGCGGAGGTCTCCAGGCCCGGTGAGCTGCTCGCGACATTGGCCACGTACTCGGCGCTGTACACCTTGTGGCGCACCATGTCCGGCAGGGGTTCGGTGACGAGGATGAAGCCGCGCCGGGGCAGGATCGGCAGGTCGATCCCGGCGAGGGCCGCGACCTCGCCGCTCCACGTTCCCGCTGCGTTGACGACGGCGGGGGTCGCGATCGTGCCCTGGTCCGTGGCGACGCCGGTGACGGGTCCGGTCCCGTTGTCGCTGCGGTGGATCGCGGTCACCCGTGTGTCGGAATGCACCGCCGCGCCACGTGCGCGGGCAGTTGCCAGCAACGAGGCGGCGGCCAGCATCGGCTGCACCTGCGCGTCCTGCGGATAGTGCATCCCGCCGGCGAGCCCCGAACCCAGGTGCGGCTCCAGCCGTGGGAGGTCGCTCGCATCGACCGGGTGCGCGACGACACCGGTCTCGCGTTGGGCTGTGGCAAGCTTCTCCAGCGCGGCCATCCCCTCGGCGGACTCGGCAACGACCAGGCCGCCCTTGGGTTCGTACTCCAGATCGGCGCCGGTCCAGCTGCTCGACGGTTCGATCTCGGTCGCGATCTCGCGCCAGAGGGCGATCGAGCGGAGCGCGAGGTCGAGCTCAGGTCCCGGTTCCTTGTCGGAGACGAGGATGTTGCCCTCGCCGGCTCCGGTCGTTCCGCCGGCGACACCAGCGCTGTCGACGACCGCGACGTCTAGACCGGCGGCACTGGCGTAGTAGGCACATGCCGCGCCCACGATGCCCGCGCCGACCACCACGACGTCGGCAGAACGCTCGGACAGCACGCCGGTACTATGTCACATACTTCCGCGATCCCGACTTGTCAGAGGAATCTCGGTCTCTAGGCCGACTACCTCTGACAACTCGCGGGACCCCGACGACCGCGGAAGACGTGCGGTCACCGCGGAAGACGTGCGGTCACCGCGGAAGACGTGCGGTCAGGGCCGGGGAGTTCGGCGGTAGCTGCGAGCGGTGACCCTGACAACTCCGCCCTGGGCGCCGATCTCCATGATCATGCGTCACAAGATCGGGTCCCGAGCGCCTCGGGAGCCGGTTTCATGACACATGATCATGAACCTTTGCCCGCTCGACGCCTTCAGGTCGTCTGCCTTGTCAAGGTGCCCGCACTTGTCCGGTGTGCCGGTCGCTGCACCTGTCGGAGGTCGCTGCACCTGTCGGAGGTCGCTGCACCTGTCGGAGGTCGCTGCACCTGTCAGAGGTATGTCGGCCTAGAGACCGAGATACCTCTGACAACTCGCGGCTCCTCCTGACAACCGCGGAGGCCGTTCGTTCAGCGCCCGACCGCGTACCCCTGCGCTCCACGTGCGTTCGCGCCCGCCTTCAACCACCCGTCGTCGCGAGCCACCGCGCTCGTCCGGCCGAGAGCCCACGGCTCGACCTCGGTGACGTCGTGACCGCGCCGGCGAAGCTCGGCGATCGTGTCCCGGCCGAGCCGGCTCTCGGCGACCATCCGCCCGGGCTCCGCCGTCCGCGGGTAGAACGAGCTTGCCATGTGTACCGAGTGGAAGTCCGCCGCGTCGAGTGCCTCCTGGAGGTTGAGGCCGCCGTGGACGACATTCAGGAAGAAGTGCAGGGTCCACTGGTCCTGCATGTCGCCACCCGGCGTACCGAACGCCATCCACGGCTTGCCGTTCCGCAACGCGAAGGACGGCGTGAGCGTGGTCCGCGGTCTGGCTCCGGGTCGGAGGCTGTTGGGGAGACCCGGCTCCAGCCAGAACATCTGACCACGCATGCTGAGACAGAACCCCAGCGCAGGAACCGTCGGTGAGCTCTGCAGCCATGCCCCGCTCGGCGTCGCGGAGATCATCATGCCGTTCTTGTCCGCCACGTCGAGATGGCAGGTGTCGCCGCGGCTCTCGCCCGCAGCGGTACTCGTCGCGTCCGTACTGGTCGCGTCTGTACTGGTCGAGTTTGGGCTGGTGGGATCGGTGGCGTTGGCCAACAGTGTGGGTTCGCCGGTACCGGCGGCCAGCGTCGGTTCGCCCGCGCCCGCCGCGGCACCCCGGCGTTCGCCGCCCGGACCGGTCCAGCGGGTGGGCATGACCGGCGTACGTCCGCCCGGGCTGCCGGGCAGGTGCTCGAACGACGCGTCTGGGCCGATCAGCGCTGCGCGTTTCGCGTTGTACGCCGGGTCGAGCAGGTCGGCGAGCGGCACGTCGGTGAAGCGCGGGTCGCCGTACCACGCCTCACGGTCCGCGTAGGCCAGCTTGGTCGCCTCCACGATGGTGTGCACCCAGTCGGGCGAACCGAGGTCGGCCGAACCGAGGTCGGTCTGCGCCAGCAACGCGAGCTGCTGTAGGAAGACCGGGCCCTGGCCCCACGGACCCGTCTTGCACACGGTGTAGTCGCCGTAGGCGAAGGTCGTCGGCTCCTCGACCGCGGGTTCCCAGTCGGCCAGGTCCTGCGCAGTGAGCAGGCCGCGGTGCGCACGTCCGGAGGTGTCCATCACCTCGGTGGTGGCGCAGAAGTCCTCGACGGCCTCGGCGACGAAGCCGCGGTACCAGACGTCGCGAGCCGCCCGGAGCTGGCCCTCGCGGTCGGTCGCCTGTGCTTCGGCCTCGGCCACCACCCGCCGGTAGGTGGCCGCGAGGACGGGGTTGCGGTGTCGGCTACCCGCCGCGGGCGCCTTGCCGTCGGGCAGCCACGTGGCCGCGGAGCTGGGCCAGTCGCGGCGGAACATCTCCTCGACCGTACGGATGGCGCGCGCGGTCACCGGTAGCACGGGCCAGCCGGTCTCGGCGAGGTGGACCGCGGGCTCGAGTACGTCACGCAGCGGCCACGTACCCCACCGCTCGACCAGCAGGGTCCAGGCACCGAACGCTCCCGGTACGACGGCCGACAGCTGGCCGGTGCCAGGCATCAGGTCGAGGCCGAGTTCGTCGAACCGCTCCAGGGTGGCCGCCTGCGGTGCGACCCCCTGCCCGCAGATCACCGAGACGTCGCCCGCGTCGTCGTCCCACACCAGGATCGGAGCGTCGCCGCCCGGGCCGTTGTTGTGGGGCTCGACCACCTGAAGTACGAACGCAGCGGCAGCAGCGGCGTCGGCCGCGTTGCCTCCCCGCTCGAGCACACTCATCCCGGTGCTCGAGGCCAGCCAGTGGGTGCTGGCGACCATGCCGAAGTCGCCGAGGATCTCTGGTCGGGTCAGCATCCGTGCTCCTCGCAGTCGGTGGTGTCTCGCTGTCGGTGGTCGCGATTGGGCCCGTTTGTCGATGTTACGTATTCATGCCGCTGCGGCGGCACCCGCGAGGTGGGCGAACGGGGGTCCGGCCGGTGCGGGGGAGGCCTCCGCGGCGACTGGGGCCGGTGCGGCCAGGCACCGCCTCTCGGTACGGTCGATCAGTGCCGACGTCCCGAACGTTCCTGACCTGCCGGCTCGCCGCGGTCGGAGTGGCCATGCTGGCGCTCCTCGGGTCGTCGACCCCGGCGGCAGCGGGTCCGGGTGCCACGGCCAGTCCAGGATTAGCCAGTCCGGAGCCGGCCAATCCCCGGGCGCCCAATCCTGAGGCGCTCAATCCTGACGCGCCCAGTCCCGAGGCGCCCAGGTCCGACAATGCCGGCGACGGGTCCCGGGGCGGGAGCCAGCAGGGCGAGACGGCCGAGCTGCCGCCGATCCTGCCTCGGCCGCAGGGGCTCGGCCACAACGGCGAGCCACTCAGCGTCCCTCGCCAGGTCCAGGTCCTGGTCGCCGACGCGGACCGGCCGACCACCGACCTCGTGGTCTCGACGCTGAAGGCGGCTGGTGCCGCTCAGGTCGACGTTCACGACCTCGCCCGACCGGTGCCCGGCAAGGCGCAGTTGACGGTGCTGGTCGGACCCGCCGCCGACGAGCCGATCGCGAATGCGCTGCGCGCGGCCGGCGGCGACCTTCCGGGCGACCTGCCGGCCGAGGGCTACGCGCTGGCCAGCCGCGCGGCGCCGGATGGCGGCGTGGTCGTGCTGGCCGGTCGGGACCGTGACGGCACCTACTACGCGGCGCAGACGTTCCGCCAACTCGCGCTCGGCCAGCGGCGGATCGCCGCGGTCAAGGTCGTCGACCATCCGCTGATGCGCCTCCGTGGCGTGATCGAAGGGTTCTACGGAAGCCCGTGGACCCATGCCGAACGCCTGGACCAGTTGGCGTTCTACGGCCAGGTCAAGATGAACACGTATGTCTACGCGCCGAAGGACGATCCGTACCACCGGGAGAAGTGGCGCGAGCCTTATCCCGTGGACAAGCTCGCGCAACTGGCCGAGCTGGTCGACCAGGCGGCCAGCCATCACGTCCGGTTCACCTTCGCCATCTCGCCCGGCGTCTCCATCTGCTACAGCGATCGGGGCGACGTGCGGGCGTTGGAGTCGAAGCTGCAGGCGATGTACGACGTGGGCGTGCGCAGCTTCTCCGTACCGCTCGACGACATCACCTACACCAAGTGGAACTGTGCGAGCGACCAGGCGGCCTACGGTCCACCGTCTGCGCAGGCCGCCGCGCAGGCGCAGGTCGACCTACTGAACGCGGTGCAGAAGGACTTCCTGGACGCACGCGCCGGCACCAGGCCGCTGCAGATGGTGCCCACCGAGTACGGCGACGTGAAGGAAACGGCGTACAAGCGCACGATTCGGACCCAACTCGATCCACGGGTCGAGGTGATGTGGACCGGCACCGACGTCGTGCCGCCGAGCATCACCGTTACCGATGCCACGAAGGCGGCCACAGTCTGGGGGCGCAAGGTGTTCGTCTGGGACAACTACCCGGTCAACGACTACGACCGGGCCGAGGGGCGGTTGCTGCTTGCTCCGTACGCCGAGCGCGAGTCAGGTCTGCACCGACAGTTGTCCGGGATCGTGCTCAACCCGATGAACCAGGCCGCCGCGAGCAAGGTCGCTCTCTTCGGTGGCGCCGACTTCACCTGGCACGACACCGGCTACCGGCCGGGCCCGCCCTGGTCGGCGGCCGCGGCGTACCTGGCTGGCGGCGATCAGCAGACGGCCAAGGCGCTACTGGCGTTCTTCGACCTCGAACACCTCGCGCCCACGTTTGGTGAGCAGCCGTGGCAGCCGCAGGCGCCGGCGCTCGCCGCGCGGTTGGCTGACTTCCGTACGCGCTGGAAGGCGGGTGGCCGCGCCGGAGCGATCTCGAGGATCCGCCCGTACGCACGGTTGCTCGCCCAGGCACCAGCCCGGATCCGTTCGGGGGTCGGGGACGCCGGAGACGCAGGGAACGCTGGGAACGCAGCCTTCGTGACGGACTGTCAACCGTGGCTTGACGCAATGGAACGGTGGAGCGAGGCACTCACGCGGACGTTCGACGGGCTGCAGGCCCGCGTTGACGGCGACGAGGCGCTGGCGGGACGCCGGTTCGACCAGGCGGCCGAACTCGCGGAGAAGGCTGCGGCCATCGAGACGATCCCGGGCGAGACCCGCACCCAGGGCCCGGTGCGGTTGGGCGACGGGGTACTCGACGTGTTCATCCGTGAGGCGCCCGACCTGCGGTAGGCCGGGGACATCGTGCCGAGTGTGAAGACTCCGAGGTGCTGTCAGCCCCGCAGCCTTCACGATCGAGAAAGGGAGAGCACGCCATGAGTACACATCCGCTTCGCCCCGGCTCGGCGTTCGCCTGCACTGGTCTGAAGGGCTGAGGTGCGGCTCGGGCTCGGTGCGGCAGGTGCCGCGCGCACTGCGGGGCGACGCGCGGTGGTCGCGGGCGTCGCGTTCGTCCTGCTCGGCATGGCAGGCTGCGGCGAAGACACGGGGTCGGCGGGGGAGGAGCCTGGCGCGACACCGGCACCTGCACGCGAACGAGGAGACGCAGCTGTGGCGAGCTACACCAATCCGGTGTATCCGGAGAACTTTCCGGATCCGCAGGCGATCGCGGTAGGGGACGAGTTCGTGGTGTATGCGACCAACAGCTCGCTCGGCAACGTCCCGTCGATGCGCTCGACCGACCTGGCGCATTGGACATTCGTCGGCGACGTGATGCCGGAGCTCGCGTCCTGGGTACGCCCAGGCAAGACCTGGGCACCGGAGGTGCTGTCGCTGGCCGACGGCACGTACGTGCTCTACTACACGGCCGACTCGGTGCAGGCTGGGCGTCAGTGCGTCGGCCGGGCCGTGGCGTCCAAGCCCGGCGGGCCCTTCCGGGACGAGTCGACCGGGCCGCTGATCTGCCAGGACCAACTCGGCGGCTCCATCGACGCCAGCCCGTTCCAGGACGCTGACGGGAAGCTCTACCTGTACTGGAAGAACGACGGCAACGCGATCGGTGCCGACACCTGGATCTGGGTACAGCGGCTGTCGCCCGACGGGCTGCGGCTCACCGGCGACCCGACGCGACTTTTCAAGCAGGACGCGTTGTGGGAAGGCCACCTGGTCGAGGCGCCGTTCATGTGGCGGCACGGCGACCGTTACCAGCTCTTCTACTCCGCCAACGCGTTCGACTCCGACGCTTACGCGGTCGGCTACGCGACCTGCGAGTCTCCGGTCGGGCCGTGCCGGAAGGCGGAGGAGAACCCGATCCTGTCCTCGCGTGGCAAGGCCGCGGGTCCCGGGCACATGTGCCTGGTCGAACGGGCCGGACGAACCTGGATGCTCTACCACGCCTGGCTTGCCGACGCCGTGGGGTCGGCGATGCCGGGCCGGCCGCTGTGGCTGGACGAGGTGGTCTGGAAGGACGGCAAGCCCGAGGTACGCGGTCCTACCGACACCCCGCAACCCCTGCCCTGATCCGACGCATCCTGCACCGTGATCGTGTTCGTGATCATGAAGCCAATTCGCGCTATCGAACCCGAAAGCCTTCATGATCACGGGATCAGTGCGGGTCCGGGTCGCGGTGCGCGTCGCCAGTGCCGGGACCGTTCATGATCATGCGTCACGAAACCGGCTTCCGCCTCGCTCGGAACCCGGTTCGGTGACTCTTGATCATGAACGGCCGGCCTCCGTCCCCGAGTTGTCAGAGGTATCTCGACCTAGAAGCCGACATACCTCTGACAACTGAGCACCCGTCGACCGACAGCTCAGCACCCCGTCGGCCCGACAGCTCAGCACCCGTCCGCGTCGACAGCGAGGTGACCGCGGCAGCACCCGCGCAGCGGACCCGTCTCAGGCGGACTCGCGGACGACCAGTCGGCACCGCAACACGACCTTGCGGTGCGGTCCGTCGTAGTCGCCGGTGAGACGGCTCAGCATCAGCTGGCCCGCCGTCCGTCCCTCTTCGTACGCCGGGTTGACGACCGTGGTGAGGCGCGGTGAGGTCAGCGAGGCGGCCTCGATGTCGTCGAACCCGACCACGGCCAGGTCGTCCGGCACGCGGATGCCGCGTTCGCGGGCGACGTCGAGCACACCGATCGCGATCAGATCGTTGGCGCAGACGACACCGCGCGGAACCACCGGTCCGTCGAGGAGGGCCCGGATCGCCTCCACGCCGGACTCCCGCGTGTAGTCCGCACCGGCGACGAGCCCCGGATCCAGCGGCAGGCCGGCCTCGACCAGCGCGTCCTCGTACCCAAGCCGGCGCATCCGTCCAGGCCCGGCATCCGACGATGGGCCGACGAAGCCGACCGGTGTGCGGCCCCTTCCGATCAGGTAGCGGGCGGCCTCGGCCATGCCCACCTGGTCGTCGGCGCCCACGATGTCGGCTGCGTCGAGGGTGAACTGCGGCCCGAACGCGACCACCGGGATGCCCGCCGCCTCGACTCGTTGCAGGTGCTTCTCGTCCGTGCCGAACCCGACGATCACGATGCCGTCGACGGACCGCGCGACCATCTCGTCGAGGAAGGTGAGCTCCTCGTCACGGTCGCCGTCGGTGTTGCAGACCACGCTGTGGTAGCCGCCGACCTTCAGCGAATCTTGCAGACCCCGCGCCAGCATTGGATAGAACGGGTTGGTGATGTCGGGGATGAGCAGCGCGACGGTGTTGGTCCGCTGCGTGCGGAGGCTGCGGGCGAGTTCACTCGGCCGGTAGCCCAGCGCCTCGATCGCCTCGAGTACGCGTTGCCGGGTGGTCTCTGCCACCGGTCGGCGGTCGCTGAGGACGTGCGACACCGTGGTCGTGCTGACGCCGGCGTGCGCTGCCACGTCGGTCATCCTGATCCGCGGTGGAGCTGCCACCTCCGACCTCCCAGTCGTCGCGCCGCACGGCCGGGTGGCGTGCAAATCCATTGGCATCCGTGCTGCATCCGGCGCCGATCGTAACGCTTCGCCCCGATCTCGGCACCGTTGCCGACACTGGGCACCTCGACCTGGTCCTGCCGTACGCCCGATTCCTCCCCGAGCGTACCTAATTTCCATCAGCGCGAAGCATTGACGCCCTGCTGCCAGCACCACCAAAATGCCGACTACAAAACGATTTGCAAGGCTAGTCCCGCAAGGAGTGAACGCATGCCACACGGCGCCGTGGAGCTGGCGGACCTGGTCGAGAACGAGATCGTGCAGCGCCGGGAGACCGGGCACGACGTCGCTGCCGTCGAGCGCGCGTTCAAGGAGGTGCCGGCCGGAGCCTCGAATGAGCTCAACCGGCTGCTGGACGAACTCGACGCACTCCCCGCGCCGACCAACTGGCCGTACGAGGAACCCACTCCGTGGGACGACATCGCCCAGACGCTGACCCTGCCTGCGCCCACCGCGACCGCCGACGCCTCTCACGCCGACCTGCGCGACGCCGAACTCCACGACAAGGTGCTCGGCGGCTGGCTCGGCAACGTCGCCGGCAACATGCTCGGCAAGCCGGTGGAGTGGGGTGACCACTGGACACCCGAACACCTGCGGTCCTACCTCGAGCTCGCCGACGCCTGGCCGCTCGACGACTACTTCCCGGTGCTCGACCCGATGCCGGCTGGCTACGAGCTGCGGCAGTGCTGGGTCAACACCACGCGAGGCAACGTCAACGGCAGTTCGCGCGACGACGACGTGGACTACACGATCCTCGGGCTGCACCTGCTGGAGAAGCACGGTACGGAGCTCACCTCCGACCAGGTGGCCGACAGCTGGATGCTGCTGCTGCCCATGCACCAGACCTACACCGCCGAGCGGGTCGCCTACCGCAATCTCGCCCTCGGGCTCCGCCCGCCCGCCACCGCGACCCACCGCAACCCCTACCGGGAATGGATCGGGGCGCAGATCCGCGGCGACGCCTTCGGTTTCGCCAACCCCGGCGACCCGGCCGCCGCGGCCCGCCTGGCCTACGTCGACGCAGCGGTCTCCCACGTGGCCAACGGCATCTACGGCGAGATGTGGGCCGCCGCGCTGATAGCCGCGTCGTTCACCGCGGCGACACCGCGCGAGGCGCTGGAGGTCTCGCTCACCGTCGTACCACCGCGCTCCCGCCTGGCCGAGGCCCTGCGGGACGTGCTCGACATGCACGCCCGCGGCCTCGACTGGGACGCCGCCCTGGCCGGGATCGGGGAGCGCTACGGCCACTACGGCTGGGTCCACACCATCAACAACGCAGCCGTTGTCGCCGCCGGCCTGCTGTGGGGCGACGGCGACTTCACCCGCACGATCGCGCTGACCGTGCTCGGTGGGCTCGACACCGACTCCAACGGCGGCACCGCCGGGTCCGCCGCCGGCGTCCTGTGCGGTGCGGCGAAGATCCCGTCCCACTGGACCGAGCCGCTGCGTGACACCCTGCGCAGCGCGCTGTTCGGCTTCGATGGGTCCCGCATCTCCGCACTGGCTGAACGCACCATCTCCGTGGCTCGCTCGAGGAGGCAATGATGCCGCTCTCTTTCTCCAGTCCCCGACGGGCTTCGCCCGCTCCATTCCCGACCTCGGCACGGTCACGCCCGTACTCCCGGCGTGACTTCCTCGCCCTGGGTGGCGGCACCGCCGCCCTCGCCGCGCTGACCGCGTGTGCCCAGGGGTCTGCCACCCGTCGGCAGGACGACGCGATCACCCTCTGGGCGGCGTTCAACCGCAACTCCGACCGGCAGTACTACGAGAAGAACATCATTCAGGCGTTCAACGCCGACCACGACTTCAAGGTCAACCTCACGGTCAAGAACATCGAGAGCCTCGAACGCCTGCAGCAGACGGCGATCGCCTCCGGTCAGGGCCCGGACATCGTGGTCACCAGTGGCCCGTCGTACGCGCTGGAGTACATCACCGCGGACAAGCTCGCCGCGCTCGACTCCTACGCCGAGAAGGGCGGTTGGGCCGACAAGCTGCAAGCCTGGGCCTACGACGCCGGCAAGGTCGAGAACAAGCTCTACTCGATCCCCACCTCGTTCGAGACGATGATCGGCTTCGTCAACAAGGAGGTCCTGGACAAGTACGGCTGGCAGGCGCCCACCACCCGCGACGAGTTCGAGGGTCTCTGCACCGAGGCGAAGGGCCAGGGCCTGATGCCGGTGCTCGCCGGCAGTGCCGAGTGGAAGCCGGCCACCGAGTGGCACGTGTCGGTGATCCTCAACCACTGCGCCGGTCCGGAGGCGGTGTACTCGGCACTGAAGGGCGAGACACCTTGGACCGACCCGGTGTTCGTCGACTCCATCGCCTTGCTGAACAGCTACTTCCAGAAGGGCTGGTTCGGCGGCGGGGTCAAGGAATACTTCACCAACCGGTTCGACTCGTTGAACACGAAGTTCGCCAAGGGCGAGATCGCCTACGACATCGTGGGCTCCTGGGCATTCGGTGACATGCGCAGCTTCTTCGACGGCAAGACAGGTGCGGGTCCGGACGCCTGGGACTGGGCGCCGCTGCCGTCCTTCGGCGAGTCCGCGCCCAAGGACCTCTACACCCTCTCGGTCGGCGGCACCTACTCCATCAACGCCGACTCCAAGAACCCCGACCAGGCCGCGGAGTACCTCACCTGGCTCATCTCCGACCCCGAACGCATCGCCAAGGCGGTGGCCGACGTGGCGTTCCAGCCGTACCCGCTGAACTTCGCCGAGGACGACTTCCCGTCCAACACCGACGAACGGATCAGACGGCTGTACGTCGACATGGCCGGCGCCAACGCCTACGGCTACGTGACGTGGACGTTCTGGCCGCCCAAGTCCGACGTCTTCATCTACGAGGAGATGGACAAGGTCCTGACCGGCAAGCTGACTCCCAAGGAGTACTGCGCCGGACTCGACAAGGTCTTCAAGGAGGAACTCGCGGCCAACAAGGTGCCCCCGGTCCCAGAGCCGTCCGGCGGGTGACGATGGCCGCCTCGGCGGGGAAACGTACCTCGGTGGCTCCGACGACGCACCGGCGATCCAAGGACCACGGCGGCGCGCCCGCCTCGCCCGCGTCCCGGGCAAGCACGGCACCGCGCCGGAACGCACGAAGGCGGCGCGCCCTGGTGGCGTGGGCGTTCATGCTGCCGCTCATCCTCGTCAACGGCGTGGTCATCCTGGGCCCCGGTCTTGCGAGCGTCTACTACTCGTTCACCTCGTGGTCGGGCGTGGGAGCGGCCGAGTGGGTCGGACTCGCCAACTACCAGCGGCTGCTGACCGACTCCGACTTCCTCAGCGCCCTGGTGCACAACCTGTGGTGGACGCTCTTCTTCCTCACCGTGCCGATGGCCATGGGGCTGCTCGGCGCCTATCTGGTTTCGCGGGTGCGCAGGTTCCAGATCTTCTTCCGGCTCGCGTACTTCGTCCCCTACATCGTGGCCACGGTGGTGTCGTCGGCCATCTGGCAGAACATCCTCTCGCCCGACTACGGCATCGGCGCGCAGTTGTCCAAGCTCGGCATCCACGTGCTCGACGACGTGAACTTCCTCGGCGACGGCCGTCTCGCCCTGCCCTCGGTTGCGTTCGTGAACAACTGGCAGTGGTGGGGATTCCTGCTGGTGGTGTTCCTGGCCGCGATGCAGGGGGTCAATCCGAACCTGTACGAGGCGGCCCGGCTGGACGGTGCCAGCGCATGGCAGGAGTTCCGGCACGTCACGCTGCCGGCGATCCGGCCGACGCTGGTGTTCCTCATGCTGATGACGGTGATCTGGTCGTTCCTCGTCTTCGACTACGTGTACATCCTGACCCGGGGTGGGCCGGCGGGTGCGACCGAAGTGCTGGGCACGCTGCTCTACACCTCGGCGTTCGGCGCCCACGAGGCCGGGTACGCCGCGGCGATCGGGGTCGTGATGGCCGCGATCAGCTTCGTCGTGGTGTGCAGCTACCTGCTGCTGCGCCGGACCCGGAGGTGGGACACGTGACGAAGCAGTTCACCGGCTGGCACTACCTGGTCCTCAGCCTGCTCGCGGCGTTCTCGCTCGGTCCGCTGGCGGTGTTCTTGTTCAGCGCCCTCAAGACCCAGGCCGAGCTGGGCGACAACCCGATGGGCCTGCCGACGTCGTGGCGGTGGGGCAACTTCGTGGAGGCCTGGCAGACCGCGCACATGGGGGTGGGGTTCGCCAACTCCGCGATCATCGTGCTCGGGACGGTGGTCGGGGTGTGTGTCATCAGTGGCTCTGCCGCCTACGCGATGGCCCGCCTGGACCTGCCCGGTGCGGGCTCAGTACTGGTCTACCTCCTGGTCGGCGGGTCGCTGCCCATCCAGCTGTTCCTCGTGCCGCTGTTCTTCCTGTGGACCCGGCTGCACATCTACGACACGTTCCTCGGCCTGATCGTCATCTACTGGGCGGTGTTCTCGCCGTTCGCGACCTTGCTGCTGCGGTCGTTCATGTTGTCGATCCCGCGCGACTACGAGGAGGCGGCCCGCATCGACGGTGCGCGGGAGTGGACCGTGCTGCTGCGGATCGTCCTGCCGCTGTCGTGGCCGGGGTTCCTCACGATCGGCCTGGTGACGGCGCTCGCGGCCTACAACGAGTTCCTGCTGGCGGTGACGTTCATCCAGAGCCCGGAGTATCTTCCGGTGGCGACCGGCTTCTTCGCATTCCAGCAGGGGTTCAGCCAAAATTACCCGTTGATCGGCGCGGCCGGACTGCTGATGCTGGCCCCGATGCTGGTGGTCTTCCTGGCGCTACAGCGCCGTTTCGTCGAGGGGATCACGTCGTCCGGTCTCGGCGGCATCTAGCCGCGCGCACCGGTGCCTGATGCTGACTCCCTCGTCGAGGTCGATGATCGCCATCCGTACCTCGCCGACAGCGAGGTTCAGCGCTTCGAGCGCATTGCGAAGGTGCTGACGGGCATCCTCGCGAGTCGCCCGCATCATGCCTGAGTGGAGGCTCAGCCCGGCCTCGAGGAGGCCCGCCTCGGCGACGTAGTTGAGGTCCTGGGCTACCTTGCGTACCTTCGCCATGACCGTCCTCCTTCGCTCAGTGCCCCGGCGCGGTTGGCGGTCTGGTCAGCGCCCCGACGTCTGGTTCGTTGCGTACGACGGCATACGCAACGTCGGTCAGACGGCGGTTGTGGGAGCGGGCAAATCCCCGCATCTCGTTGAACGCCTGGTCCATGAAGAGCTGGCGGCGTTCGGCCAGTACACCTTTGGCCTGCTCGATGATGACGCGGCTGTTCAAGGCGGTCTGGAGCTGGCCGGCCAGCACCTCGCGCTGGCTGCGTGCGCGTTGTTGCAGGATACCGACGGTGGCGACGTCACCGAGTGCGCGGGCGACCTCGAGTTGGCCGGCCGGGAGCGAACCCGATGACGTACGCAGCAGGCAGGTGGCACCGATCGTCTCGGCGCGAAGCTGCATCGGGAACGCGTGCACTGCGGCGAAGCCCAGTCGGGTCGCTTCCGGAGCAAACCGCGGCCAGCTGAAGTCGGCAAAGCCGAGGTCGAGGCTGGAGATGGGCTCGCCCTTGCGGAACGAGTCGAGGCACGGGCCCTCGACGCGCTGGTGTTCGATCAGGTCGACCAGCTCGGACCGCTCGTTCGACGTCGCGATGAGCTGGAGTTCGCCTCGGTGGTCGCCGAGCATGACCGCGGACGCCTCGACGTCGAGCAGGTCGACGAACCGGCCCGCGAGCAGGTGCAGAAAGTCGCTGATGTCGAAATCGTCTGCCATCGTGTCGGACAGTTCGACGAAGGTGTGCACCAGCTGATCTGGTCTTACCGTCATGCCACACCCCCATACGCGATCGGCGACCTGGCCTTTCCCTCACCTGGATCCACGGTGCGACCGGGCCTGCAAAATCCCGGCTCTGGCCACGCTAGGAAGGGACTGATGGCAGAGAACACCCCCAGATGGTCCGACTCCAGCCCTCAGATGGTCGGATTTGTGCCCATTCGACCCTGGTCGGGTGGCGCGGCTGGGATGCGCCAGTAGCGCGACGCTGGCTGGGTGGCGCCGGTGGAATGGCGCTGGTGGGGTGTCGTCAGGCGGGATTCGGCGAGCAAAGCGCGCGGAGTCCCGAGCGGGCCGACCCCTACCGAGGACCGCGGGGCGGCGCGAGCAGGCCGGTGCGGGTAGCGATGACTACGGCCTCGAGCTGGCTGTGCGCACCGAGCTTCATCATCACGTTCTTCACGTGGCCGCGCGCGGTGTGCACACTCACGACCAGTCGGCGCGCGATGGTGGCCGGGTCGAGCCCGTGACCCATCAGGTTGAGCACCTCCAGCTCGCGGACGGTGAGGCCGGCCCAGTTTTCCTGGTCGCGTGGTGGCTGCCGGCGCTCGACGCCGGTGAGAAGGGAGTGGAGGGTGGGGGGCTCGACAAGCATCCGTTCGTCGGCGGGGGCTCGGATCGCGTCGAGGATGTCTGGGAACGCCGTCTCCTTGGACAGGAATCCGGCCGCACCCGCTTCCGCGGCCGCGGTGAACAGGTCGGGGCTGGCATCGCCGGTCAGGATGACCACCCGGGTCTGTGGGCGGGCGACCTTGATCTGGCGGGTGCCTTCGATGCCGCTGGTGCCCGGCAGATGGATGTCCATCAGGACGACATCAGGATGCCGGGTGGCGACCAGGGGGAGGGCGTCGGCGATGCTGGCGGCGGTGCCAACGCAGTCGAGGTCGGACTGAACGTCGATCGCCACCTCGAGCGCACTGGCGAGGGCTCGCTCGTCTTCGACAACGAGTACACGCGTCACAGGTCCGCCATCCATAGTCGTTCGTGCACCGCTGGCTCGTGCACTACCTCGGCGGTCAAGCGTGCCTGCTTCGTGCGCGTCCCCCGACACCATGGACAGCGTACGCGTGCGTGAGCCAGGCCGGACCCAGTTGCGGCCGGCTCTATCCGACATGTCCTAGTCGGCGAGCAGGACGTGGAAGCTCGCCCCGCCGCCTGGCCGTTCCTCCACGCGTGCGTAGCCGCCGTGCAGTTGGGCGAACCGGCGGACGAGTGCCAGCCCGACGCCAAGTCCGCTCGAGCTGTGTTGCGTCCGTTCGCGTTGGAACAGCTCGAAGACCGCAGACCTGCGATCAGCTGGGATACCGGGACCGTCGTCCTCCACGACGAGCAGGATGCCGTCCGGCTGCCGGCCACAGCGCACCCAGACAGTCGTACCCACCGGCGTGTGCTGGACGGCATTGCGGACGAGGTTGGTGACGATCCGTTCGATGATCACGCCGTCGGCGTTGGCGCGGGTCGGCATCAGGTCGAACTCGAGGTGGTGTTCATCGATGTCGACCAGGGTGACGGCGCGTTTCACGATCGAGGCGACGTCGATTCGGCGGCGCTGGGCCGGCGTGGCGGCGTCTTCGATGCGTTGGTAGTCGAGCAGTTCCCGGAGCATCGCGACGGTCAGCCGGGCCGACTCCTCGAGTTGGGTGATGACCCTGTCCCGCTCCTCCATCTGGAGTTCCTGGTTTCTCAACAGCGAGGCCAGCCCCGCGATGGCAGCAAGTGGAGCCCGAAGGTCGTGTGAGACGCCAAGGAGGAACGCCCGGCGCATCGCGTCGACGACCCTCAGCTGCTCGGCCGCCTCCTGCTCTCGGAGAATCGCCGACTCGAGGTGGTGACGGGCCTGGGTGGCGCCGGACACATCGTGCAACAGCCACAGCAACCGGTCGGTGCCCACGAGCGCGCAGCGAAGTTCGCCGCTGAAGCCGTCGGCGGGCTCGGACTCGACCGTAACGGCGACGGGTTCGCCACCCACCCCCACGGGGTTACGCAGCATGCGCAGGAGCGCCGGGCGGACGCTCTGGGCGAACCTGAGGGTCAGGAGCTTCGGAGAAGCCTGTGCCGGCTGGAGCCCCAGGAGGTCCTTGGCTCGGCGGTTGAACTCGAGGATCAGGCCGGCCTTGTTGGTCACGATCAGAGCGTCGGGCGCCAGGTCGAAGAGCTTCTGCCAGCGCTCGCGCTCTGCGGCGAGGTCGGCCTGAGTCGCCTCGAGTTCGTCGTTCTGCCGGGTGAGCTGCACCGAGACCGTGCTGAGCTCCTCGAGAGCGACCCCGAGGTCAGTCGTCGCCTCCTGGACGACCTCGTCGTCCGCGTAGCGCTTGCGGATCTCCTCGATACGCTGCTGGAGGCGCGAGTTCAGCGCGTCCGTCTCGGTCACCGGCCGTTGGCTTCCATGAGTAGGACGACACCGTCGCCGGACGTCGTGAGAGACGTACACGTCACCGTGCAGGTGATCGACTGACCGCGCCGGTTGACTGCATCCACGGTGAGATGCGCCTCCTCAGTGCCGTTGAGGCAGTCGCGGACCGGGTCTCGCAGCGGTCCCGTCGGCAGTCCCAGATCGAGGCCGAAGAACGCCTGACCGGACACCTCGTCGCTGCGGAGTCCCCACAGGTCCTCGCTCACCCGGTTCCACGTGCGTACGCGGAGATCGGCGTCCAGGACCACGACCGCTACCGGGACGCTGGCGAGGACCGTCGAGAGGTACCCGTTGACCTCGTCGAGTTCGGCGGATCGGATCCGCAGCTCCTCGTTCATCGTCTCGAGTTCTTCGTTGGTGGACTGGAGTTCTTCGTTGGTGGTCTCGAGTTCTTCGTTGGTGGACTGGAGTTCTTCGTTGGTGGTCTCGAGTTCTTCGTTGGACGACTGGAGTTCTTCGTTGGTGGTCTCGAGTTCTTCGTTGGTGGACTGGAGCTCTTCGTAGGCGGTCTCCAGTTCCTCCCGGTTGGTCTTCACCTCCTGCTGGAGCCGCACGTAGCCGGTCGAGTCGAGGAAGGTCACGCTGGATCCGAGGACGAGACCGTCGCCGGCCACGATGGGATGGACCTGGAGGTCGAGGTACTGCATGGAGTCGGGCCCGAGCGGGCGCTCGATCGCGTTCTGCCGGAGCATCCGGCGCTCCGACTGCGCCTGCTCGATCAACGACCGCAGCTCGGCCGGACGGTATGACACCTCGAGGTCCCGCAGGGGCCGACCCTCGTCGCGTTCGGTCAGGCCGAACATCGACCTGGCCGCCCGGTTGATGAGGATTGCCGTGCCGGAGAGGTCGATGATCAGGCGTGCCGTCGTGTCGCCCTCGAGCGCGAGCTCACGCAGCTGGCGGTTTCGGAGCGCCTCGCTGGACAGTGCTCGGGCGACGTCGAGCGGGGCAAGTGGTCCGACCGCGACATGGCTGCCGGGGCGGCACCGAAAGACCCGGTAGGGCATGCTCACCGGCAGGAACCGGGCTCCGTTGGTCATCAGCATCTCGGCCTTGCCGAGGAACAGGACGCCGTTGTCGCGGAGCGCGAAGTGCAGGCGGCGCAGAGCCTGGTCCTGCGTGTCGGCGTTGAAGTACATAAGAGTGTTGCGGCAGCTGAGCAGGTCGAGCCGAGAGATCGGAGCGTCGCTGATGAGGTCGAGGCGGCCGAAGATGACCCGCCGCCGCAGGTCGGACCGAAACGCCATAGTCGTGCCGTTGGACTCGAAGTACTTCTCTCGTAGCGGTTCGGGCACAGTGTCCATCGACTTCTGCGCGTAGGTGCCCCTACGTGCGCTTGCGAGCGCGTCCTCGTCGATGTCGGTCGCGTAGATCTTGACCCTCTCGTTGAAGGCCTCGAGCCCCATCACCTCTGCGAAGGTCATCGCGAGGGAGTAGGCCTCCTCGCCGGAGGAGCAGCCGGCACTCCAGACCCGCACCTCTCCTTTGACGTTCTGAAGAATTGACGGCACGACGTCGGATCGGAGGTAGTCCCAGGCCTCGGGGTCGCGGAAGAAGGACGTCACGTTGATGAGGACGGTGTTGAACAGCTGCGTGAACTCGTCCGGGTCGGTCTCGAGAAGGTCGCGGTAGTCGGCGAAGTTTGCCTTGCCCACGTCCTGCATCCGTTTGCGGATGCGCCGGCCCAAGGTGGACGGCTTGTAGGTGCTGAAGTCGAACCCGCGCAGGTCGCGGATGAACTCGAGCAGCCCGTTGAGCTCTGGTTCGGCGTCTGTCATCGGTTGTCCTCCGGCTGGAACAAGCGCTGGATGACGGGCCCGATCTCGGCCAGGGGCAGCACGAAGTCGGCGGTGTTGGTTTCCAGGGCGGCGCGAGGCATGCCACTGAACTCGGCATCCTCCGGATCCTGGACCAGCACGGTGCCGCCACGCGTCTTCACTGCCTGTACGCCCATCGACCCGTCCGTGCCGCTGCCGGTGAGGACCACGGCGACGGCGCGATCAGCGTAGTGGGCCGCGACAGACTCGAAGAGCAGGTCGGCGGAGGGACGGACGAAGTGGACGAGCTCGGTTTCGGTCAGTGACATGACGTCACCACGGCCGACCAGCAGGTGCCGGTTGGGCGGTGCGATGTAGATGACGCCCGGGATCGCCTGCTCGCGGTCTTCGGCCAGCTTGACCTTGAGGGGCGTCTTGCGGGCGAGCACGCCGGGAAGAATGGTCTCGTGGCGGGGGTCGAGGTGCTGGACGACGAGGACGGGTGCGGGAAAGTTGGCCCCAAGGTCGCTCAGCAAGGTGCGAAGCGCGCTCACGCCCCCGGCCGACGAGGCGACTGCCAGGACCGCAAAGGCGGGCGCGACGTCTGGTGGCTGTCCCGGAAGGGTCATGGGCTCACCGGTTCGTCTGTCGAGGGCGGCGCCGAACGCCTTGGGTCTCTCACCTTGCCGTACTGCATTGTTCTCGCCGTGTTGCCGTGTCGTGGCCGTACCGTCGTATCGCACCATGGCGTCGCCGGCCGGTCCGGGTGGGCCGACTGGTATTTCGTGGTCGGGAAGGTCTGGCGGACGGTCTCGATCACCTGCGCGGGTTTGTCGCGAATCCGAATCGGTCATCGGCTGCAGACCTGAGGTGGGCTACGGAGACAACCCGACAAGAGTCCGTCGACACGGCCATATTGGCATGCTACAGCGCGTTACCGCTGGGCGGTCGAAGCGTTGTTGGCAACCTTTCCACTCGGCTGACGGGCATCGACCGACATCGCCGGGTGGGTGCCTTGATTCGGACCTCATGGCGGCGACTTTGCTGGAAGCAGGGGACTTGCGGGACCTGGCTGCTTTGTATCCGACGCGGCATATGCGCGACGGGTCGGCCGGGTCATGACGCGTTCGTAGAGGTTCGGATGGGGCTTGGATACGTTGGGCCGGGTCCGAAGCCAGCGAGTTCCGATGTCGCCAGCGAAGGAGCCGCATGAAGATCACCGACGTGTCCGCGTACCCCATCAGGGGAGACCTCCGCTCGTCACTCATCGTCGTGGTCGATACCGACGAGGCGATCTACGGCGTCGGCGAGGCCGGGATCTCCGGCCACGAGGAGGCAGAGGCCGGCGCGGTCCGAGCGCTCAGAGAGCTCGTGGTTGGGCAGGACCCGTTCCGGACCGAGCACCTGTGGCAGCTGATGTCGCGCGGTCGCTTCTTTCCCGCCCGGGGCGTGGTCGCTGCTGCTGTGTCGGCTGTCGACATCGCGCTGTGGGACATCAAGGGCAAGGCCCTCGGCCAACCCGTCTACAACCTGCTCGGCGGTAGGGTCCGCGACTCGGTGGCGTGCTACACCCACCTCGGGTCGAAGATGCACGCGCGGGAGCCGGGCGACGACGACCCGCTGGGCTCCGCGCGGGCGGCGGTCGCGGCAGGGTGGCGACACCTGCGGTACAGCCCGAACGACGAGGGCGGCGTACTCGAGCCGATGGCCTCGGTCCGGCGAGCGGCCGACTACACCGCGGCACTACGAAGCGAGTTCGGGCCCGACATCGAGCTCCTCATCGACGTCCACACCAGGGTCAGCCTGCCCGAGGCGACGTGGTTCTGCGCCGCGATCGCCGAGCAGCGGCCATTCTTCGTGGAGGACCCGCTGCGGGCGGAGTACGTCGAGGGCTACCGGCGGCTGCGTCATGCCTCGACGGTGCCGCTGGCGGCCGGGGAGCAGCTCGATTCCAAGACCGCGTTCAAGCCGCTGATCGAGGAGGAGCTGATCGACTACGCGCGGATCGACCTGTGCAACGTCGGCGGGCTCACCGAAGCTGTCAAGGTGGCCGCCATGTGCGAGGCGCACGACATCCGGATCGCGGTACACAATCCGCTGGGCATGGTCAGCACCGCGGCATGCCTGCACTTCAACCTTGCCGCGACGCAGTTCGGCATCCAGGAGCAGGCCTACCCGCCGGGCATCGACTCGGAGATCTTCCCGGTGCAGGCGTTCTCCCTACGCGAAGGCTCGATGTATCCCGAGGATGCGACAGGTCTCGGCGTGGAGTTCGACCGCGAGGCGGCCCAGGCCCGGGAGTTCCGTGGAAGCGCGCAGCTGCCGCTGCTCCACCGAGCGGACGGTTCCTTCACCAACTGGTGAGAACTGGTGAGAGGGTGCCGCGACGAGACTCCGGGTGGGGCGATTCCATGACGGAGCCTGCACCGAGTGGTGCGGGTTCGAGATGATAGTGGTGGGAGCGCGCCGGACCCGCTGATTCCATGATCAAGCGTCATGAAATGGGCTCTGGCCTCGCTCGAGAGGCTGCTTTCTGACGCCTGATCATGAAAGGCCCTGAGGGCTGCGGGCAAACGTATGACCGTAAGGCTCCCGACGTCGCCGCCGACCTGCGCAAGGCGGAGGACACTCGGAACAGGCGGGCGGAGGGATTCAGCTCCAGCATCGCCGACGACGACTTCGCAGCGGCGGCGAAGACATACTTCGACGCGCACGCGAAGTTCTGGCAGGAGCACGCGCCGGGGTTCTACGAAGACGTCTACCAGGCGTGGCACGACGAGAAGGTCAAGCCGGTCGTGGCCTAGCGCCTGCCTGGCGTTCGCGCCGCCGTGCCGTCAGAGTAGGTGGAGGTCTGCTCGAGGAGGCATGGTGTCGGAGCCGGTACGGATGGGCGTCGTGGGCGCGGGAACCCTTGCCCAGCGGGGCATTCTCCCGCATCTCGCTCAGGACGACGTACACGACCGCGTTCGGTTGCAGGCGGTCTGCGACCCGGTGGAGGGTCGGGCGGACGAGGTGGCGACGCGGTTCGGCATCCCCCGCGCGTACGTCTCCTTTGCCGACCTGCTGGAGAAGGGCGACGTCGACGCGGTCACGATCGCGTCACCGATCGGACTCCACTACGAGCAGTGCAAACAGGCGCTGCTGGCCGGCAAGCACCTCCATGTCAACAAGACCATGACGACCACGGTCGCCGAGGCCGACGAGTTGATCGACATCGCGGCTGATCGAGGCCTGAAGATCGTGGCCTCGCCGGGTGAGGCTCTGCGTCCCCACTACACCCACATCCGCGAGCTGATCGCCGACGGCGCGATCGGCACGCTGTGCTGGGCCACCTGCGGCGCTGCGTTCGGCACCTACCACGAGGACGAGCCCGAACGCGAGGGCACCGGTGGCGTCGCCGCGATCGATCCGTCGTGGTACTTCCGCAAGCCAGGTGGCGGTCCCCTCTACGACATGACCGTCTACAGCCTGCACGGCCTGACGACTGTGCTGGGGCCGGCGCGGCGGGTCACCGCGATGTCCGGCACCCGGATCCAGGAGCGTACGTTCGGCGGCCGGACCGTTCCGTGCGACGCCGACGACAACACGGTGATGCTGCTCGACTTCGCCGACGGGCTCTTCGCCGTCGCCTACGGCACCGCGGCCGGCTGGATCAATGACGGCTTCTCCGGCAGCTACTTCGGTACGAAGGGCTCGATCGTCGGCTTCACCCTGAACGGCGCGCCGCTGACCTATCCCGGTCACGACGTGGCAGCGCAGGTTCCTGGATGGAAGAGCCGGCAGTGGGTCCTTCCGCACGTCGTCGGTCCGCACCGCGACATCGACGAACAGCACGTGTTCGAAGACATCATGCAGTTGGTCGACTGGGTCCGGGACGACCGTCCGAGCGTGGTGACCGCCGAGCATGCGCGCCACGTCGTCGACATCATCGAGTCCGCGTACCGGTCGGCGCAGACGGGAGCGGCGAGCGAGCTCACCACGACCTTCTGAGGACGACCGTCTGTGCGCGACCAGCAGACGACGACCTGCCGGAGGATTCCCGGGCGCGCCCAGGTTCCTCCGACAGGTCGTCGCTTGACTGCTCGCGCGCAGGCCGGTTTGTGCCTAGGTATCGGCGAACCGGTGCCTACGTCTCGGCGACTCTGTAGTTACTTGTCGCCCATCCGGTCCTTGGCGCGGTCCGCCGCGTCCTTGCCCTTCTGGCCTGTCTCCTTGGCCTGGTCGCCCATCTGCTTCGCGCGGTCGCCCATGGGCTTCTCGCGCTCGCCGGCCTGCTTCGGGATGCCCTGGCCAGCCTCGCCGGCCTCGTCCCGGTGCTCGCCGCCGCCCATGGCCTCCTTGGCCTTGTCCTTGAGCTCTTCAGCCTTGCGCCTCGCCTTACCACCACGACCCATGGCGATTTCCCCTCCTGATCAGGTGTACCAGTTCCGGCGCTTGGCCGACGCCTACCCGCAATCGGAGGGCAGCAACCGACACCCGCAGGCTGGTTGGGAGGGTGCGGCGAGTTGTCCGTACCACCCGTTTCGGTGCGATACGAGCGGGGCAGATGTGGTCAGACGATGGGCGGTCGGCCCAGCCGCGTCATGTGCCAGACCGTACGCCAACGCATCGGACGACGCGGACCGCACTTTGTCGTCCATCCCTCGACAAATCCGGCGACCCACGCACGCAACCCCGACAGGGGCGGTCTACGCAGAAGCGTGATGACCACCCAGATGCCGAGATAGATGGGTACGAGGACAGCCGGCAGGTGGCGGCGAGCCAGCCAGACCCGGTTGCGGGCATTGAGACGGAAGTAGATCGCGTGCCGCGTCGGCGCGGTCCTGGGGTGCAGCAGGAGGATGTCGGGTCGGTAGTCGATCCGCCAACCCGCGTCGAGGGCACGCCAGGCGACGTCGGTCTCCTCGTGGGTGAAGAAGTAGTCGCTCGGCCAGTCGCCGGTCTCCTCGACCACGGCCATCCGGACGGCGTTCCCACCACCCAGGAACGTGGTGACCTGTGAGGCTCGGAGCGGATCGCTGGCGCGCAGCCGAGGAACGTGTCGCCGCTGGCTCGCTCCGGTCTCGTCCGCGATGCGGAAGCTGATGATGCCGAGCGAGGCATCGGCTGCGAAGGCCCGGCGTACCTTCTCGGCGGTCTGTGCGTCGGGCAGGTAGCCGTCGTCGTCGAGGTACATGACGACGTCGATGTCGCCGTGCGAACGCAGCGTCGCGAGCGCTGCGTTGCGACCGCCCGCGACACCGAGATTGCGGGGAAGTTCGATGCTCTCGACACGCTCGGGCAGGGGGGGCAGGCGCGTCCCGTTACCGACCACCACGACTTGCAGCGGTGGACCTTCCTGCGCGAGCACCGATGTCAGCAACGCGGCGAGTTCGTCGGGCCGGTCACCCATCGTGAGAACGACAACACCCAGCCTGAGATCTGTGGTGCGTACGGCTGGAGGAAGGGTCCCCAAACCCACGGAGGCGCGCTGCCATGCTGGCGCTTCCGTCGGGGCTGTCGTGAGCCCCTGAACCTCGCCGTCACTGACCAACTGATCCCCGCCGGGCACAAGGCGACAACACTGACATGGTGATGAATTACCCAGCAACGAACGGTAACGAACTTTCGCGCGACCACGGCACGCGCACGCCGGAAAATCCAGCGGCGGGCTGGTCCAGACGACGAACGGGCCGAGCTCAGGTGACAATTGCCGTGCAATTTTGCGATTCCACTCACATCGCGGACTGATCGGTGGTTTGCTGGCCGTCCGCCCGGAGCAGTGCGCGCCCCGATGGTTGTCCGGTGTTGGTGCCGGTGGGTTTCCGTTGTCGGCGCCGGTGGGGGTGTCCGGTGTTGGTGATGGTGGGTGTCCGGTATTCATCGGTCCGGTGGTGACGGGCCCGGTGCAGGTAGATGAGGTGCAAGAAGAGGATGAGACGAGGCCTACTGGCTGCGCTCGCGCGCGGGTTCCGGGCACTGCCGCCGCGTGAGGTGCCAGCGTGGCTCGACCTCCGCCGGTCGGAGAAGGTCCGGGCCAACATCACGGCCGTACGCCTGATCGAGGTCACGGAATGGCATGGCCTGCGGCGTCCCGGTTGCGCGGAGTTCACGGCGGCGCCGACACCGGTGGAGTTCGAGCGGGACCTGCCCGACCAGGCGCGGGTCGTCGACCGGGGTTCGGTGGTGATTACGGACCAGCGGGTTGCGTTCGGCGGGAGCTACTACCGCCAGGACTGGCTCTACTCCCGCCTGCTCGGACTGGCGCACGAGGTGGAGGCCCCGTGCACCCTGATGCGGGTCACCGACCGGACGAAGGTGTCGGGACTCGTGGTCGCCGCCGCGGCGGCACCTGCGTTCCGCGTCAACCTGACCCAAGCAATCGCCGACGCCATGGGTGACGAACCCGGATCGACAGTCAACGTGATGGGCGGCGGGCAAGAGCGTCGGCAGCGGCGCGCGATGCCGTCACACCGGCTCGGCACGCGGCCTCCGCAGGTGACGAGGAGACCGCGACACCGGAGGTCTCCGGTCGAAGCGTGAGGACCTGGCTGCGCGGAGGTGCGCAGCGATGGGTAGCTCCACACCCCCGCTGCTGGATTACTTCCCGTGGACGTACGCGCTGAACCGGGACCCACATCGCCGCACGATTGCGTGAGGTCTGCCCGGCTGGATCCGCGCCGACCTCCCACAGCTCCTGATGTGAGCTAGCTGCCGCTCTTCCGCCGGAACGAGCGACGGCGCTGGGATGGGCCGAACCCGTCCTGCACCTTGGAGCTGCCACGTCCGCCTTCGGCGGTGCGGTGGTCGCCCTGGTCCTTCTTGCGTTGCAGGCTCTCCCGGAACTTGCGGCGTACGTCGTCGCTGTCGCCGTCCGGCTGGTCGTCGTCGGCGCCTGCCTTCGCGGGCTCGGCGTCGCTCGCCGACTCGGCCGGTGCCCCGGCGTCCTTCTGCTGATCGTGACGGGCCATGTGTACAGCCTGGCACGCTTCGGGTTTCGACGCGAACGTGGCCACCTGCGCACTTCCGGGAGGCGGAGTACGACCGGAGGCGTAGGTGAGGTGCCTCCCGCCAGCGGATGTGGATGGGACCCCGCCGTCCCACGATGGACCCATGACGACACGCCAGTCCCAGTCAGGAAGCGACCATCCCGTCCGCGCCTCGGACGCGGAGCGTGACGACAGTGCCCGCCGCATCCAGGTGGCCACGGCGCAGGGGCGGCTGACCCTGCAGGAGGCGGAGGAACGGCTCGACTCGGTGTTCGGCAGCCGGTTCCGGCACGAGCTGAGCACGCTGCTGGTTGACCTTCCGGACACCGAGCCGCACGGCTCCGGCGCCGTCGCTCTCGATGCAGACGCCCCTTCGACACTCGGTGGCTCCGGCCGACCCGCCCGTGGACCGAACTGGCGGGGAAGTCGTGCTCTCGCCATCCACGCCGTCATCGTGGTGGTGCTGTCGGCGTTCCTGGTGGCTCGCTGGGCAACCGGGGCCGCACCGCCCGGACCCGCGGAGGTGGCTTCCGGCGCGCCCGATGGCGCATCCGGCATGGCCTACTTTTGGCCGATGTTTCCGATGTTCTGGCTATTCCTGAGCCTTGGTGTGCACATTCTCCGCCGGACCCGCCGAGGCTGAACCGCCCTCGCACCGACCAGTGAAATCGTTACTTGGCCTTCAGTTTGCTGTTTTGTGCCATGGGCAAGCATTGTCACGAGGTCGAGTGCGGGGGATCTTCGATGGCGGTGCTCAAGTCACCCACCGAATCAAGGCCGACGGCATTGCGCCGACGCAGGCTCGGTCAGGTGGTCGTCAGCTGGATTACCTCCACTGACCACAAAGTGATCGGCAAGCTCTACCTTCTTACGTCCTTCGTGTTCTTTCTGCTCGCCGGCCTGATGGCGATGGTCATGCGGGCGGAGTTGGCCTTGCCCGGCATGCAGATTCTTGGCGAGGCCAAGGGACCGGAACTCTACAACCAGCTATTCACGGTTCATGGCACGATCATGCTGCTGCTGTTTGCGACTCCACTGTTCGCCGGATTCGCGAATGTCATCATGCCGTTGCAGATCGGCTCGCCGGACGTGGCCTTTCCGAGGCTGAACATGCTGAGCTACTGGATGTTCCTGTTCGGTGGTTTGATCGTCCTGGGAAGCCTGGTGACGCCGAACGGGGCCGCGAGCTTCGGCTGGACGGGATACGCCACGCTCAACGACGCCGTGCATTCGCCGTACATCGGCGCCGACATGTGGGTCATGGGGCTGTACCTGTCCGGTACCGGAACGATCCTCACGGGCGTGAACTTCATCGCCACCATCTTCTGCCTCCGCGCGCCCGGTATGACGATGTTTCGGATGCCGATCTTCACCTGGAACATCCTGCTGACCAGCGTGATGGTCATCATGGCCTTTCCAGTGCTGGCAAGTGCTCTTCTCCAACTCGAGGCCGACCGGCGACTCGGCGCGCACGTGTTCGAAGCGGCCAGCGGCGGTCCGATGCTGTGGCAGCACCTGTTCTGGTTCTTCGGGCATCCCGAGGTCTACATCATCGCCTTGCCGTTCTTCGGCATCATCACCGAGATCATTCCTGTCTTCAGCCGCAAGCCGCTCTTCGGCTACATGGGCATGGTCGCCGCGACCATCTCGATCGCCCTGCTGTCGATGACTGTCTGGGCCCATCACATGTTCACCACCGGCAGCGTCTCTTTGCCCTTCTTCTCATTCATGACGTTCCTGATCGCCATCCCGACCGGGATCAAGTTCTTCAACTGGATCGGGACGATGTGGCGCGGCTCGTTGACCTTCGAGACCCCGATGTTGTGGTCGATCGGGTTCCTCGTGACCTTCCTGTTCGGCGGACTCACCGGCGTGATCCTGGCGTCCCCGCCGCTGGACTTCCAGCTCAACGACACCTACTTCGTCGTCGGCCACTTCCACTACGTCGTCTTCGGCACGGTGGTCTTCGCGATGTTCGCCGGCTTCTACTTCTGGTGGCCGAAGATGACGGGGCGGATGCTCGGGGAGAAGCTGGGCAAGATCCATTTCTGGACCCTGTTCATCGGCTTCCAGCTGACCTTCCTGGTGCAGCACTGGCTCGGCGCGGAGGGAATGCCGCGCAGGTATGTGAACTATCTGCCGGAGGACGGCTTCACGCTGCTCAACATCATCTCGACGATCGGCGCGTTCCTGCTCGGCATGTCGACGCTGCCGTTCCTGCTCAACCTCGTCGTGTCGCGGCGCAACCCGCCGGTCGGCGTGGACGATCCGTGGGGCTGGGGGCGGTCACTGGAGTGGGCAACATCGTCCCCGCCTCCACGGCACAACTTCACCTCGCTGCCACGGATCCGATCCGACAGCCCAGCATTCGAGGTTCATCATCACGAGATTACGCGACTCGAATTGGAGCAATAAAAGAGAGAGACACCACAACGCTGACGCTCGTCAACTCCACGGAGCTGCGAAACCGAAAGAGGAGCAGGTACGGATGGACCAGAAATATACCCTCGACGTGTCGCCCGGCATCGAGCTCGCGCCCGACGACATCGCTGACGGCCAGGCCGTCGGCATCCCCATCCAGCGCGCTGAGGCGGACGTGCCTAACGGTCTGGTGAAGGCGGGGCGCGGCCGTCCGTCCTTGGGTGGTCAGGGCCGGTCGCCACAGGTCACCTTCCGCGCGCCGCCGGCGCTTCGAGCGAGGGCGGAGGAGCGGGCCGCCCGCGACGGCAAGACGGTCTCCCAGCTGGCCCGCGAGGCCTTCGAGATGTACCTCACCAGCTGAGCCGTAGACCTGTCGGGTTGGTGCCGCCCCCATGTGGATCATGGGGGCGGCACCTTTTGCGTGCGGCCGGGGGTCTTGCGTGCGGCCGGGAGTCTTGTGTGAGGCGGGAGTCTTGTGTGGGGCGGGAGTCTTGTGTGAGGCCCGGAGTTTGTGTGAGTCAGAGGGCTCGCGCAGGCTCAGAAGATCTGCATGGTCGGCGCGTTCTCGTTCGGCGCGTCCTTGGCGGCGGAGCGTAGCCACATCCGGCGGTACGGGCCGTCGATGTGAATCAGGTCCCTCGGCGCCCCGCGCTGGACGACCCGCCCACCGGACAGGACGACGATCTCGTCGACGACGCTGAGTCCGGCGAGGCGGTGGGTGACCAGCAGCGTGGTCCGCCCGCGGGTGGCCACCAGGAGATCGCGCATCAGGGCCGCCGCCGTCTCGTCGTCGACATGCGCGGTCGGCTCGTCCAAGAGCAGGATCGCCGGATCGGCGAGCAGCGTCCGGGCGAGTGCCAGACGCTGGCGCTCCCCGCCCGACAGGCGTACTCCACGCTCGCCCACCGCGGTGTCGAGGCGACGCGGCAACCGGCCCACCCACCGCCACATCCGAGCGGTCTCCAACGCCGTCGCAAGGTCGTGCTCGGTGGCCTCGGGCCGGGACAGCAGGAGATTGTTGCGGATCGTACTGTCGAACAGATGTGCGTCCTGGGCGCATGCGGAGATCACATTCCGCCGGGCGCTGTCCTCCAGAGCGGACAGGTCGAGGGCGCGGTCGGCGCCAGACACGAGCCGGATGCTGCCGGACTCCGGCGGCAGGAACCCCAGCAGTGCGGTCACCAACGTGCTCTTGCCGGCACCGCTCTCGCCCACCACCGCGACGCGGCGGCCCGGGCGGAGCGTGAGGTCGATCTCGTACACCGTGGGTGTGGCTGCTCCCGGCCACCGCACGGTCAGGCCCCTTACCTCCAGCGCGAGCGGACCGATCGGCACCGGTTCATGACCCGCCGCGGCGCTCGGCCGGGGGAGCGCGGCAAGTGCCCGCAGTCGGTCTACCGCGCGCAGGCCGCGCGACAGGTGCCGGGCTGCCTGGGCCAGGGGAGCGGTGAGCTCGAACGACGTCAGGACCGTCAAGGCGAGTACGGCGAGGTACGGGCCGTCGAGGTCCCCCCGACGCATGGCGGGGATGCCGACGAGCATCGCCCCGAGCAGGGTGAGCCCGATCGTGAGGGTGGTGAGCGCGGCGCCGAGCCCGGTACCGGTAGCGCTGCGCTTGGCCAGCCTCGTCAGGTCGAGGTCGTGGCTGTCGAGACGATCGAGCCAGCGGTCGGCCGCCCGATGGGCCGCCAGGTCACCGAGGCCGCCGAGCAGTTCGACCACCGAGGTCGTCAACGACGCGCGGGCCGCCGCCACCTGCCGGTCGGCTCGACGCGCTCCCGCCTGAGCGACGAGGGGTACGCCGACGCCGGCGACCAGTAGGCCGGTGGCAAGGACCACGGCGGCCACCGGCAGGAACAGCCCGACGCCCACCACGATCGCCGTACCGCTGACGAGGGCGACGCCGGCAGGGAGGAGACCGCGGACGAGCAACTCCTGGACGGCCTCGACATCGCTCACCAGCCGCGACAGTGCGTCCCCGGTGTGCAGGCGGCCGAGCCCCGCAGGTGCGGCCCGTTCGAGATCGTCGTAGACCTGCACCCGGGTCCGCGCCATCACCCGGAACGCGGCGTCGTGGCTGACCAGGCGTTCGGCATAGCGCAGGACACCGCGCCCGACCGCGAACACCCACACGCACAAGCTCGCGAGCGTCAACGCGTCCAGTGGCGACGGGCCGGCGGCGCGGGAGAGCAGGAACGCCGCGGAGGCCGCGAGCCCGACGCCGCAGCCGAGTGCGGCCGAACCCAGGACCGCGGCCCCGGCGAGCCGGAGGAGTTCGGGCCGGGCGGCCTGGGCCAGCCAGCGCAGAGTGCCGCCGGCCGATCCGGCCCGGTGGCCCGGTTCGAGCGCGCTCATGTGCGGATCCCGAGCCGGTCGAGGCGTACGACGTGATGGCACAGCCGCAGCAGTCCCGGCCGATGCGTGACGAGGACGACCGTCCGGCCGGCGAGGACCGGCGGAAGGTGGGCGAGGAGCGCCGCCTCCGTCTGCGGATCCACGCCTTCGGTGGGCTCGTCGAGCAGCAACAGTCGAGCATCGCGGAGCAACGCCCGGGCGAGGGCTACCCGGCGGCGCTGGCCCGCCGACAGCCCGAGGCCGCGTTCGCCCACCTCCATCGTCAGGGGTACGTCGACAGCTGCGGATCTGGCGGCCGCCACCACGGCGTTCCGGTCGACGGCCGGATCACGCAGTGCGATGTTGTCGGCGACCGTTCCGGAGAAGAGCACCGGATCCTGCGGCAGCCAGCCGATCTCCTCCCGCCACGTCTCGGGGTCGACAGCGGCGAGGTCGGTGTCGCCGACGAGGACCCGGCCGGAGTCAGGCTGCACGAAGCCGAGCAGGACCGCGAGGACCGTCGACTTACCTGCACCGCTCGGCGCCACCAGGCCCGTGACCTGGCTCGGTGACAGCTCGAGGGAGAGGCGGTCGAGGAGAGGGTAGGAACGGTCGGCGCCGTGGACGGTGACCTCGTCCAGCCGGATCGCGAGCGCCCGGGGATCAGGCGGTACGTCTGTGTGGGCGGCGGTCTGGTCGGCGTGGTCGGTTGCGCGCTGGGCAGGCACGGGCTGCCCGAGTACGTCGAACACACCGGCGGCGGCACCCAGCCCCTCGGCGCTCGCATGGTAGTGCGCGGCCGCCTGACGGAGCGGACCGTACGCCTCTGGCGCGAGCAGGAGCACCAGCAGGGCCGCGCGCAGATCCAGCGAGCCACCCGCCAGCCGCCCGGCGAGGAGCACCGCCACGGTGGCGATCGACAGCGCGGCCAGGAGTTCGAGTACCAACGACGTCAGGAACGCCACGCGCATGGTCGCCAGACTTGCCTGGCGCTGCTGGTCGGCGAGGCGGGCGATGATGGCGACCTGCGCCCGCGACCGGCCGAACGCCTTGAGCGTGCCGAGCCCGGACAGGATGTCCAGGAAGTGGTGCGCAAGGCCCTGCAGCGAGGTCCACTGCCGGTCGACCCGACGCCCGGTGGCGACGCCGACCGCGACCATGAAAGCCGGTATCAAAGGAAGCGTCACCACCACGACCAGGGCGCTGGTCCAGTCGGTGGCGACGAGCGTGGCGACCACCGCGGCTGGGACGAGTGCTCCCAGCACCAACTGCGGCAGGTAGCGGGAGAAGTACCCGTCGAGCGCGTCGACCCCCCGGGTCACCAGCGTCGCCAGTTCTCCGCTGCGCTGACCCGTCATCCAGCGCGGACCCAGGCGTACGACATGGTGGAGGACCTGGCGACGCAACTCCGACTTGACGGCCGCCGACGTACGGTGAGCGGCGACCTCTGCCGCCCACGCGAGGACGGCCCGGGCCGCGATCGCGCCAGCCAGTACGCCGAGCGGGACAGCCAGCGCCTCGAGAGCCTGCTGGTCGAGAAACGCTCGAACGATCACCGTCGCCAGGGCATAGGCCTGTAAGACGGTGAACGCCGCCTGTGCCAGACCGATGGCGACCGAGGCGCCGAGGTAACCCCGGGTCGCGCGGGCATGGCGCAGCAGCCGGGCGTCGAACGGCATCCACGGCTTGCGGACGGTGGGCTTGCGGTCGGCGTTGGTCAGCTGGGCCCCCGGTCGGTGGGTCGCGCGGCGTGACGTTCGGGGTAGAGCGTAGGGGTCAACGCGGCGACAACCAATGTGAGAACCATCGCGACAGAGCGACTCGGACGGCTCCGGATCGGGCGCGGAAACCAGGTGCGGCCCCGAGCGCGGCCCCGGTAGCGTCGTCGGTGCTGGCGTCGAAGTCTGACGCCGCCCGCGCCGGCCACCGAACACAGCTTCGCCCCGCCGCCCGCCATCGCGTGTGGAGCGGCCAGCCGCGCGTGCCGATTTCCGGCCGCCCCGGAACACCGGAGCTCCCCTCATGTTGAAGACGTCGGTCCCGTTCGCCACCTCCCTTCGGCTTCTCGTCTCCACCGTCTGCAGGACCGCTCCCGCGCGGTCCGCGGTGCTGATCGCGCTCGCCACTGTGGCCGGCCTGGCGAGTCCGGCGGTCATGGCCACCGCTGGGCTGGTCGTCGCGCGGGCAGCGCCCGCTGCCGACCACGGACTCGGCTCGCCGGCGGGTCGAGACCTGTTTGTCGCACTCGGACTGGTCGGGCTGCTGTTCGCCACGGAGCAGGCGCTCGCGCCGGTCCGCAACGCAGTGGGCTCCTCGATCGGGTCCGCGGTGGTGCAGCGGCTGCGCGAACAACTCCTCGCCGCGACTCTCGCGCCGCCCGGTATCGGACACCTCGAGGACCCCGCGGTCGCCGACGAGATCGCCCGAGGACGGGAGATCGAGTGGGACGTCGGCCCGATGACCCGGATCGTCGAGGAGATGGGGACCGTCGTGACCCGCGTCGTCGGCACCCTCGGTGCGGCCACGTTGCTGGTCCGGCTGGCCTGGTGGGTGCCGCTCGTACTGCTGGGTGCAGTCGCGCTTTCCCACCTGTGGATGCGCCGCGACGACTGGCTCGAGATCGAGCAGAAGGAGGAGTACGCGGTGCTCCAGCGGCGGGCCGACTACCACTGCGACCTGGCCCTGGATCCGCCGGCGGCCAAGGAGACAAGGTTGTTCGGGCTGGTCGGTCATCTCACCGCGACGACCCGCCGGTACCGGTTGGAGTTTCTCTCGCATCTGTGGCGGGCCCGGCGAGCCGACCGTTGGCCGGCGGCGCTGACCGTCTCGACCATCGTGGTCGCCAACGGCATCGTGCTCGGTTACCTCGCCATGCAGACGCTCGCCGGCCGGGTGACGCCGGGTGCGCTCACTGTCTACGTTCCGGCGATCGCGATCGCCGGCATCCTCGGTCACGGGCAGCTCGACCTGTGGTGGGTCCGTCAGGGTGCGGCGGCCATCCCGCACATCAGCCGCCTGCCGGATCTCACCCGGTCGCCGCGGGCGCAGCTGACGGGTACCCGTACGCAGGTCGGCGAACGCACTGCCGTGCGTTCGGCCGCCGGTGTGCGTCCGGCGGCCGGTGTGCGTCCGGCGGCTGGTGTGCGTCCGGCGGCTGGTGTGCGTCCGGCGGCTGGCGTGCGTCCGGCGGCTGGCATGCCACGGCGCGAGGTCCGCCTACGCGGCGTGCGGTTCGGCTATCCCGGTGCGCCCCGGCCCGTCCTCGACGGTCTCGACCTCACCATTCCTGCCGGGACTTCGCTGGCCATCGTGGGCGCGAACGGGGCTGGGAAGACCACGCTGCTGAAGTTGCTCGCCCGGCTGTACGACCCGGACGAGGGAGTGGTCGAGGTCAACGGCGTCGACCTGCGCGAGTACGAGCCGCAGTCGTGGCGGCGGCAGATCGCCGCGGTGTTCGCCAACTTCGTCCGCTACGAGTTCAGCGCCCACGACAACATCGCGTTCGGGCGTCTGATGGGCGACGAGGACGCCCCGGCCACCGACGCGGCGTTGCGCCGCGCGGCACACCTCGCCGGCGCTCTCGACCTGATCGACGACCTGCCGTCGGGGTGGGAGACGGTGTTGGCCCGCCAGTACCGCGGCGGCACCGACCTGTCCGGCGGGCAGTGGCAGCGCATCGCGTTGGCGCGGGCGCTCCGCGCGGCCGATGGTGGCGCGCGCCTTCTCGTCCTCGACGAACCGACCGCCAACCTGGACATCCGCGCGGAGGCCGAACTGTTCGACCACGTGCTCAAGGGGTTCCGCAGCGGCGGATCGGCGGCCGGCGCCGGAGCGGGAATCGCGACGGGAACGACCACCCTGCTCATCACGCACCGGTTGTCGAGCGTTCGGCACGCCGACCGGATCTGTGTGCTCGGCGGCGGTCGGGTGGTCGAGGACGGCACGCACGAGCAACTCGTCGCCTCAGGAGGGACGTACGCGCGCATGTTCGGGCTGCAGGCGGACCGGTTCCTGCAGCCCGCGCCGGCCGGCGGCTCGGATGACGCCTATGCCTGACACCCGGAGGTACGGATGACGCCGGAGCTTCGGATGACACCCCGGAGGTACGCATGACACCGGAGGACGTACCCGTGACTGATGGCGACGCCCCTGCTGGCGACGGCACCGATCCGAGCGCCGGCGACTTGCCACATTTCCTTCATACGTTGGTGTTCACTGTCCGGACCGCGTTCGGGTCGCAGCCGTGGCTCACGGTGTGCGCGCTGTCCCTGACGCCGATCGGGTGGGTCACCAGCGCACTCGTGGCCCTGTGGCTCAAGCTGCTCATCGACGGTGCCGTCGGGCACGACACCAGCGCGGTCGTCGTCGCCGTCGTGGCGCTGGTCGTCAACGAGGGCGTGGGTTGGGCGGTCGCAGTCGCCGGCCAGCGGCTGGGCCAGACGTTTCGGGAGAGGGCCGGTGTCGAGCTGGAGAGCGAGTTGATCCGGGTCTCGGCGGGCACCGACACCGTGCACCACCTGGAGCTGCCCGCGTACGTCGACAAGCTCGATCCGCTGCGCAAGGAGACCTGGATCGTCCACTGGACGCTGGAAGCGCTGGCGGAGACGCTCGGCGCGGTGGCCCAGGTGACGCTCACCGTCATCCTGCTGGCGAGCGTCCATCCGGCGTTGCTGCTGTTGCCGCTGTTCGGTATCCCTACGCTGCTGGTCGGACGCGCGATCGCCGTCCGCGAACGCGACCTCCAGGAGAGCCTGGGGGAGTCCCGTCGCCGGCAACGACACCTGGTCGAGCTCGGCACGAAATCCTCACCTGGTAAGGAGATTCGGCTCTTCGGTCTGCACGGCGTCCTACTGGCACTGAGCAGGCGTACGTGGCGGCACGAGCATGCGGCGCGGGCCCGGGTGACGTGGGTCAACGCCGGCTGGCAGGCGGCGGCGTCGGTGGTGTTCGCCGTGGGCTTCGTGGGCGGGCTCGCACTCGTCGGCCATGCGGTGGTCGCGGGACAGGCCAGTGTCGGAGACCTTGCACTGGCGTTGGTCCTGGCGGCCACGATGAGCGGCCACCTGGGACTTGTCGCGCACATGTTCTCCTGGCTCGTCTCGTGCCTGGCCGTCGGCGCCCGGATGCTCTGGCTGGTCGACCGCGCGCACAGTGAGGTACGGCGACGTGGCACCGTGTCGGCGGTGCTGCCCGATCGGCTGCGGGCGGGCATCGAGGTACGCGGGTTGGGCTTCCGTTATCCCGGTACCAACCGTCCCGTCCTTGTCAACGTGTCCTTGACGCTGGCAGCCGGAAGCGTCGTGGCGGTCGTCGGCGACAACGGCGCGGGCAAGACGACGTTCCTCAAGCTTTTGTTGGGTCTGTACGAGCCGACTGCCGGCACGATCCTGCTGGATGGCCGTGACCTTCGCAGCGTCGATCTGTCCACGTGGCGGTCCAGGTGTACGGGGGCGTTCCAGGACCACGCGAGGTTCGAGCTCACGCTCCGAGAGGCGATCGGACTCGGAGACCTGACGCGCAGCCATGACCCGGCGGCAGTCGACGGCGCGGTCGCCGCCGCCGGCGCGCGCGACCTGATCGACGCCCTCCCGAACGGCCTGGACACCCAGCTCGGCGTCACCTGGCCGGCCGGTACCGACCTGTCGGGTGGACAGTGGCAGAAGGTCGCGCTGGCTCGCGGACTGATGCGGGTCGATCCGCTGCTCACCGTTCTCGACGAACCTACGGCCAGCCTCGATGCCCAGACCGAGGACGCCCTGTTCGCCCGCTACGCGGTCGAGGCCCGTCGCCGCCGCGGCTCCGGTGTCACCCTGTTGGTGTCACACCGTTTCTCCACCGTACGCAGCGCGGATCACATCATCGTCCTGGCCAGCGGCACCGTCGCCGAGCAGGGGACGCACTCCGAGCTGATCGCCCGCGGCGGCACCTACGCGGAGCTCTACGAGATCCAGGCCCGCGGTTATCGCTAGCGTCCGGGTGCCGGTGCGTCAGTCACGTCGCCTGGTCGCGGCGGACCTGGGCCGGGAGGTCCGGCGGCGGTTCGTCGTCGGGAAGCTTGGCCCGCGAGGCGGGGTGCTCGACGAGGGCCAGCACGCGGCTGGCCATGAAGCGCGCGGTCCGCACCGGTGTACCTCCGCGGGTCACTTCACTCACCTCGACGATGCCTCGCCCGGTGGTGATCTCGACCCGGCGGCCGATCCGGGTGGCGATGACGTCGTACGTGCGTGTCTCCCCACCCGCATCGATGACGATCTCGACCCGATCACCCTTCATGGTCGTCGCCTCCCTGTCTCGATCGTCGTCCATCGATCAGCCGGAGTCCAGGAGTTCGACCTACATCGAGGAGCCGGAGTCTGCGGGTAACCCCGGCTTGGGGCTGTGAGGGCTCGGGGCGGCGCGGGATCTGAGGCTTGGGGGCCGTGGGAGGGCGCGAGGCGGCGCGGGATCTGAGGCTTGGGCGATGGCTGATGCTGGCCGTTGGGTCGTCGCGATCAGGGCGTCCGCCTGCGAGGTCGATCATGATCATGTGTCGTAAAACGGGGCCTTCTGGCTCGATCGAGCCGGTTTCTTGACGCCTGATCATGAAACTCGGGCGGCCCGGTCGCATCGCCGGAGACCGGTCGCATCGCCGGAGAAGGTGTCGCTGGCTGCATCGCGGCCCGGTGCCGGCGGGGGAGTTGGCGGTCGGGGCCCTGCCTGTTGGAGGTTCGGCGCCTTCTAGGGCGCGGAACCTCCAACAACTGGGTGCGTCCCCCTTCGCCAGGCCGCAGCGGCGACTGCCGACTGGCTGGCCGGGGGTCGCGCTTCGGACGGGTCGGGCGTTGGACGGGTCGGGCGTCGGACGGATCCGGTCCGGCCACGGCCGGCGGTTGGCAGCAACAGGCCGCGATGGTGGCGGACGCCTTCAACAAGGCACATCTGACCAATAGCGTGCGAATCTGACCGCCACCCATGCACGCAGACCTCACATCGACGCCAGACCACCGTCAACGCCCGATCCAAAGTCGGCGCCAGGTCCCACTGCAACGCCAGGTCCCACGTGGACGCCGAATCACACGTGGACGGAGTAGGTGCCGTCACCCGTCCCAAAGCCCGATCGTGGAGAGGACCCGACAGATGCGCATCCGCAAGGTATTGCTTCCCGTGGCCTGCTTCGCTCTCGCCCTCGGCGCACTCGCAACGCCCGCACTCGCTGCGACAGCGCCCCTCGCCACTGCCACTGCCCCGACGACCTCCACGGCGAACAAGGTCGGCGTCGCCGTCACCAAGCTGAGCCACGCCGACGCCACCAACCGCCTCAGCAACGCCGGCATCACCTGGTCGTCGAGCGGCAACTGCAGTGACCGCGACAACCCGACGTGTACGTCGTTCTCTCAGGTCAACCTCGCCACGATCCAGGGCGTCATCACGCTCAAGAACGCCAGCGGCTGTGCCATCAACGCCACCGGAGGCACCGAGACCGGGCACGCCGGCGGCACCTACAGCCACTGGAACGGCTACAAGATCGACATCAGCCCGTACGCATGCGTCAGCAACTACATCACCGGCACGTTCCCGTTCATCGGCTACCGCGGCGACGGTGCGGCGATGTACGAGTCCGGCGCGGGCAACATCTACGCCCGGGAGAGCAACCACTGGGACATCACGCTACTACAACTGCGGTGGCTGCTGACCATCCCTCGGTGCGGGAACGTAAGCGTCAGAAGCTGCTGAAGAGGTACGGAGCGGCCGGCGCGAAACAGCGTACGGAGGGCGGCCGCCGCGGCTGGCTCGACAGTGCCGTATCCCTGCAGGGGAAGCTCGTCCGGGTCGAGCACGCCGTAGACCAGGCCGGCCAGACCGTGCGCGGTGAGCGTCGCGGTCGGTGCGCCCGCAGCCGGTCGGCCGGAGCTGACGTCGAGCGTGCCGGACGACCCGTCCAGCGTCCAGATGCCCTTGACGAACGGGTCGTCGACGACCTCGACGGTGGCGAGGGAATTGCCCACGGAGATTCCGGCGAGCCCCTCGACCGACAGCACCCTGCCCATCGGTGCGGCGAACAGCGGCCGGGAGATCTTCGTCTCGTCGGTGTACTGCACGTCCACGTACCACAGGTCA
This sequence comes from uncultured Actinomycetota bacterium, assembly GCA_963720325.1. Classification (GTDB taxonomy): domain Bacteria; phylum Actinomycetota; class Actinomycetes; order Propionibacteriales; family Actinopolymorphaceae; genus Thermasporomyces. Next base: position 475,527 of record CAVRFE010000003.1, read on the forward strand.
GGGCGTTCGTCGGGTGGCAGTTCGAAGACGAACGACTCGTACTGCTCGGCATGCACGGCGAGCCAGCGCAGCAGCAGCAGCCGGCCGATCGGGGTACGGGCGAGGAACTGAGCCCCTCGCAGTTCCTGGCCGAACCCCTGCGTCTGGTAGAGCAGCGTGCCGACTATCTCGCCGCCGTGCCGGGCGAAGGCGACCCAGTGCTTGTTCTCGTCGCCGAGTCCCCGGGTTCCGTCGCGGGAGAACACGGAGACGCCGTGATGCTCGGACAGCATGCGTTCGGTGAAGTCGTAGTAGGTGTCGAAGACCTCGCCGATCTGGTGGAACGTGACCTCAGCCGGGACCTCGGCCTTCAGGACCCGGGCAGGCCGTCGGGGAACAGCCGGATCCGGCGCGCCTTCGGGAATCCGACGTAGCCGAACTGCTCGTAGAACGACATCTTGAACGGGTACAGCGTGCTCACCACGTGGCCGGCATCGCGCAGGTCGCCGTGCACCCGGTCCATGAGGGTGCGGACGTGTCCCCGGCGCCGGGCCGTCGGATGGGCGGCGACTCCGCTGATGCCGACCATCGGGAGCGTACGACCGCGCACACACTGCCGCATCCGTATTCCCACCACCACCGCGGCGGCCTGGTCGCCCTCGAACGCGACCATACGGAGGTGCTCGTCCTCGGAGCGCCGCTTGGCTGTTGGTCGCACCTCACCGGTTGCCGGGGTTGGCGGGGGCGGCGGCGGGGCAGGTGTCGCGCCGAACGCGTAGGCCTGCAATGGGCCAGCCGTGGTCAGCGCCTCCTTGGCGTCGACCTTACGGATGGTCATTCCTGCAGCCACCGCGCGAGCCTAGGAGCAACTCAGCGGGTGGAGTACGCACCGCCGTTGACGTGGATCACCTGGCCGGTGAGGTGCCGCGCCCCGCTCCCGGCGAGGAAATGGGCGGTCTCCGCGATGTCGTCGGGCTGGCCGACCCGGTGGTTCATGGTGGCGGCGACGAGTCGATCGCGACGCTCCGAGGTCATCCGGTCGCCGAAGAACTCGGTGGAGGCGATGTAGCCGGGCGCGATCACGTTGGCGGTGATGCCCCGGCCGCCGAGGTCACCGGCAACGGACAGGTTCCAGGTGGCGAGCGCCGCCTTCGCCGCACCGTAGGAGCCGGAGCCCTTCACCGCGGCGATCGAACCGATGGAGATCACGCTGCCGTTGTCGGCGAGCCGGTCGGCGACCGCCGCTGTGGTGAGGACGGCGGTCAGCAGGTTGGCGGCGAGATCCGCGTTCCACTCGCGGCGAGCGCGGCCAACCGCTTGCCGGCGGGGGCGTCGGGCCCGGGATCGCCGGCCGGGGAGTCGGCAATCCCACCTGCGTTGTTGACGAGGACGTCGACGCGCGGTGGCAGCTGCTCGAGCAGGCGCTGGAGCTGGTCGGGCTCGGCGCCGTCGCAGGTCACGGCGCGGATCCGGTCGGAGAAGCAGGCGACGGTCTCGGCGAGGGGACCGGGCCGGCGGCCGGTGACGATCACGTCCGCGCCATCGGCGGCGAACCTGCTGGCGACGGCTCGTCCGATGCCGGTGCCGCCGCCGGTGACCAGGACGACTCGGGCCGGACCGGGCGGTCGGGCGCCGCCGTGGTGCTGCGTGGGTGGGTCGGCCTGGGAGCCGGCGTTGGCCTCGGCGCTCTCGTTCGGCTGGGAGCTTTCGTGGGGTTGCATGCGTGACGTTCTCCTGGGACAGGCGTACGTTTAGGTCTAAACATCGTACCCGGAGGAGACCGTAGTGCCCGAACGGCAGCAACCGACGAGGTGGCGGACCTGACGAGCGCTCGCCGAGGCGACGGACCTGGCGACGGAGATCGCGGCCGCGTGGGAGCGCGAACGCCCAGGCACCCCCGTCTCGTCGATCGGGATCGTGTCGCGGATCTGGGCACTGGCGAAGGCGTTCGGCGAGAACCGTCGCCGGGTCCTCGCTGCCGCCGGCGTCGACGCGGCCACACTCGACCTGCTGAGCACGATCCGCCGCGCCGGGCCTCCGTACGCCCTGACCACGAGGGACATCACCGACCGGACGCTGGTCACGGCCGGCGCCGTTTCCCAGCGCGTCGCCCGGGCCGAGCGGCAGGGACTCGTGCGGCGGCGACCGGACACCGGACGGTCCCGCGCGGTATGGGTCGAGCTGACTGCGCACGGCCATGCCGTGGTCGAGGCCACCGTCGACCTGGTACTCGGCCAGGAGGTGGAACTGCTCGAAGCGCTGACGCCGGAGCAGCAGGACACCCTCGCCGAACTGCTCCGCGTCCTGCTGCTGGACGTCCGGGCGCGCTACGGCGAGGTGCCGCCGACGCATGTCGGTACGTGAGGACGCGCTGGACCCGGCCCTCAACCGGCCAGCGAGCGACCACGCTCGTGCGTACCCGCGTACCGGTCGAGACGGCGTCGGTAGGCGGTCGGGGTGAGGCCCACGAGAGCGTGGAAGCGGCGGGCGAAGTACGTCGGGTCCGGCCAGCCCACCAGCGCGCCCACCCGGGCGGCCGGCAGCGTGGTGCGGGCCAGCAGTCCCGCCGCCTTCTCGGCCCGCAGCCGGGCGAGATAGGCGATCGGCGGAAGGCCGAGGTGGCGCCGGAAGAGTCGGGTGAGGTACGCCGGATCGAGGTTCACCGCGCGGGCGAGTTCGTCGAGGCGCCAGGGGTACTCCGGTGCTCCGTCGAGTCGGGCCGTGGCGTCCGCGATCGCCGGGTGCATCCTGCGGTCGCCGGGCGCGGCTGCCACACTGCCGACGAGTCTGCCGAGCACCGTGAGCAGGTGCCCGAGCAGCAGCACCCGGTCGTCGGGTCGTTCGGTCAGCCGGTGCTGGAGTACGCCGATCTCGGTGAGGGTCTCTTCGGCGTCGGCCGCGCTGATCCGGGTCTCCCGCACGCCCTGCCGGCCGGCGGCCAACGGCGCGGTCCAGAGCAGGTCGCGGACGCCTGGGTCGTCGCGGAGGAACGCCAGGTCCGCCCGTAACGCCGTCGGTGACACGCAGGTGTTGGCGACGACGAGGCCGTCGCAGTCGGCGAACCCGTGCCAGGCACCGGGCCGCAGGACGAATACCGCTCCGGCGCGCACCGGAGCAGAGCCCTGCGCACTGACGTGACTGCCGGTGCCGCCACCGACGACCGCGATCTCCCAGAAGTCGTGGCCGTGCACCTCGCTGTCACCGTCGAGGACGTATATCCCGGCGAGGACGGGAAGCGCGGCGGTGCCGAAGAGCTCGTGCTCACGATAGATCGGTGCGGACTGGTGCTCTGCGGCCACGCGGCGAAGCGTACGAGGGAAATATGGACCGGCCAAGGCGTGAGAGGTCAGGATCGTCTGAGTGCCGGTCGACATTTGCCTAGGCACCGGCCGGGTGCTGCCGGGAGCCTGGGATGGGACGGCCGACCAGTGGGATGGGACGGCCGACCAGTGGGATGGAACGGCCGACCAGGCTGTGGACTCCACCGCGAGAAGGGGAGTGGCGCATGACGCAGGAGCGCAATAGTGACGTCGACACGACCGGAACGGTCGATGCCGGGCTCGTCGAGGCCTATCGCAAGGACGGCTTCGTCCGAGTACGAGGAGTGCTCGAGCCAGACGAGGTGGCGAAGTTCTGCGCGGCCGCCGAGGACTACCTCGCGGCGTACCGTGCCGACAGCTACTCCAAGGACGCCGTGTTCGTCCAGCTCGTCAACGTCTGGCAACGGGACGAGACGATCCGGCAGCTGACCCTCCATCCGCGCGTCGCCCGGGTCGCCGAGCAGCTGTCCGGGGTCCCCGTACGGATCTGGCACGACCACATGCTGGTCAAGGAACCCCACAACGAGGTCGCGACGGAGTTTCACCAGGACCGGCCGTACTGGCCACACGTCGGCGGTCCGTCGCTGTCGGCATGGATCGCACTGGTCGACGTGCCACCCGAACGGGGATGCATGACGTTCCTGCCGGGTACGCAGACGCTGACCGGATACCGGCCGCAGAACCTGCACGACGAGGACGACCTGTTCACTGTCAACCCGGACTTGCGCTGGCTGCCGAGGGTGACGGTGCCGCTGCGGGCGGGCGACTGCACGTTCCACTCGAGCTACACGGGGCACATGGCCACGCCCAACCGGACCGACCGGGCCCGGCTGGCGCACGTCACGGTGTACATGGACGCGGACACGACCTACGCGGGAACGCCGCACGTGGTCACCGACCCGCTTGGGCTCTCGGCCGGTGACCGGCTGGACGGGGAGACGTTCCCGCGTCCCGCCAGCTGAGGCGGGAACCGGCGCGGGAACTCTGCGCGCGGGAACACGGCGCGGCGACACAGGCGCCGCAACACGGCGCCTCGGAACACAGGGCGAAACGCCGGCTGCCCCGCCGCGCGGGACGACCGTCGGTTGGGACATCCTGAGGCGCATGCCGAAGCTCATCGCGTTCCTCACCGACTACGGCACCCGGGACGGGTTCGTCGCGGTGTGCCACGGCGTGCTTGCGTCGGCCGCTCCGGCATCGCAGGTCCTCGACGTGAGCCATGACGTGCCGCCGCAGGACGTACGGCACGGCGCGATCGTGCTCGCCCGGGTCGCGAAGTATCTCCCGCCGGCGATCTACCTCGCCGTGGTCGACCCCGGGGTGGGAACCTCGCGGCGTGGCGTGGTCCTGCGCGCCGGCCGGAACGTACTCCTCGGACCGGACAATGGTCTGCTCCTGCCCGCAGCCGATGTGCTCGGCGGTGTCGACGAGGCGTACGTGCTCACGAACATGAGTCTTTGGCTGCCCACCTCGGATGCGACGTTCCACGGCCGGGACGTGTTCGCTCCCGTCACCGCACATATCGCCCGCGGTCTCGCGCTGGACAAGGTCGGCGAACCGTTGCCGGCCGAGCAGCTGGTGCGGCTACCGGTGCCGCGGCTGGAAAACGGCGACGACGCACTGACAGCCGAGGTGACCTACGTCGACCGGTACGGCAACGTGCAGCTGGCCGGGGGACCGGACGAGCTCGCCAAGGTACGACACCTCGCCGCGCAAGGCCAGGTTGACGTATGGGCCGGCTCGGTCCGGGACCGCGCGAGCGTCGGAACGACCTTCGACGACGTGGTCGAGGGACGGCTCCTCGTCTACCAGGACTCGGACGGCCGGCTCGCGCTCGCGGTCAACGGTGGCAGCGCGTCGGTCCGGTTGCGGGCCCACGCCGGCGATCTGGTGATGCTGCGCCGTCCGGGTTGAGGTCGAGTTGGTCAGAGGTTGGTGAGTTGGGCAGAGGTCCGAGAGTTGGGCAGAGGTCCGAGAGTTGTCAGAGGTATCTCGGCCTCTAGGCCGAGATACCTCTGACAGGTACGGCCACCACCGACAGGCTCGGCCACCTCCGACAAGTTCGGCGTGGCGGCCTGACTGGACGGCGGACTCATGATCATGCGTCATGAAACCGGCTCCCGAGGCGCTCGGGACCCGATCATGTGACGCATGATCATGGTCGCCGCATCCACCGCAGACTTGTCAGAGGTTCCTCGGCTTCTATGCCGAGAAACCTCTGACAGCTCGTTCGGCCTCTGACAGCTCAGGAGGTCCCCCAACCGGTCCCTGTCGCGGCCGATGCGCCAGCCAGACGGAGGCGCCCGGTGTCAGTGCGAGGCGTGGTCGGTCAGACGTTTCTGGGACGCGATGATCTCGGCCTCGGCCCCCGCGCGGCCGACCCAGGTGGCGCCCTCGACGGACTTACCGGGCTCGAGATCCTTGTACACCTCGAAGAAGTGCTGGATCTCCAATTTGTCGAACTCCTGCAGGTGCTCGATGTCCTGCAGGTGCTCCAGGCGCGGATCGTTCGCGGGTACGCACAGCACTTTGTCGTCCCGGCCCTTCTCGTCCCGCATCCGGAACATCCCGATCGGCCGGACCCGGATCAGGCAACCAGGAAACGTGGGCTCCTGCAGCAGCACGAGGGCGTCCAGCGGGTCACCGTCCTGGCCGAGCGTCTCCTCGATGAAGCCGTAGTCGGCGGGATACTGCGTGGCGGTGAACAGGGTCCGGTCCAGCCGGATGCGGCCGGTCTCGTGATCCATCTCGTACTTGTTGCGCTGCCCCTTGGGAATCTCGATCGTCACGTCGACGTCCACGAACCCCGCCTTCCTGCGATGGTCTCGCGCCCTGGGTGGCGCACGATCGCGCCACCAGTACGTGCCGCGCGCGGATGCCAGTCTTGCGTACGCCCACTCGCCCCCACGCACGACCACATGCGTGCTCGCTCGGGCGCCACTTCCGTCGTATGCGGTCCCGGATGGACTGGTCCGGCTCGGGCACGTAAGGTCCCTTCGCCGGGGTATGGATAGGTCGGCAAGGCCGATTCCGCGGGCGACACGAGGCCGCACAGCACGGGAGGACCAGCGTGGGGGACCAGAGACTGCGACCGCACCGGCGTGCCGTGTTCATGGTGACGGTCGTACTGACCCTCGTCGTCGCCTTCGTCGCGGCCGGCGCGGCGGTGGTCGTCACCGGAGTCGTCAAGGTCAGCTGGGCCGGGCCGCGGGCGGCGTCGCTGGCTCCATCGGCGGCTCCGCGCCCGGGTGCGCCGATCGTCCGGCAGTCCGCGCCGAAACCCACGCCCACACCTACACCGACGCGTGCACCGGCTGGCCCGGTTCTGGCCAGCATCGACGCCGGCACCGCTCCTACCACCGAAGGCCTGAGCCGCGCCCTGGCCGGGGCGGTCGGCTCGCCGACCCTCGGCGCGCACATGTCGGTCGCGATCCGCGATCTGTCTTCGGGGAAGCTTCTGTACGGCAAGAACTCGGCGGCCGCATTCATCCCCGCGTCCACCACGAAGGTCCTCACCGGCGCCGCCGTCCTCGCCGCGCTCGGACCTGACCACCGGTTCGAGACCAAGGTCGTCGCGGGTGCGAAGCCTCGCCAGATCGTGCTCGTGGGCGGCGGCGACCCGCTGCTGTCCACCATGGGTGCTGTCGAACGGCGGACAGGACAGGCGCGCTACTACCCGACGCCGGCGTCGATCGAGGACCTGGCCGCGAGCGCCGCGAAGAAACTGCGCGCCACGAAGCAGACCACGGTGCAGGTACTGGTCGACGACTCGCTCTTCTCCGAGGCGGTGAGCCCGACCTGGGAGCGGCAGTACATCCCGACCGGCGTCGTGGCGCCCGTCTCCGCCCTGTGGGTCGACGAGGGCCGGGACAGCTGGCCGGCCAAGCTCCCGCGCGCCAGCGACCCGGCCATGACCGCGGCCACCAGGTTCGTCGAGGCGTTGACGCACTACGGCATCAAGGTCACCGGGACCACGACCCGGGGTAAGGCCCCGGCTGACGCCGCCGCCGTCGCGACGGTCCGCTCGCCCACGCTCGCCAACATCGTCGAGCACGTCCTGCTGATCAGCGACAACGACGGCGCCGAGGTCCTGGCGCGACACGTGGCGGTGGCCGAAGGCAAGCCGGCCACCTTCGCGGGCGGCGCGGCGGCGACCAAGGCTGTACTCGGCCGGCTCGGCGTCGAGGATGTCGGGCACATCAACCTGCACGACGGCAGCGGCCTGTCGCGTGACGGCCGGCTCAGCGCCGACGTCCTCACCCAGGTGCTGGCGACCGCGGCGCGTCCGGAGTTCCCGGACCTGCGGGCCGTGCTGACCGGGCTGCCCGTGGCCGGTTACACCGGCAGCCTCGAGAAGCGTTTCTACGACGACCCGTCCGCGCCCGGGGTCGGCATCGTCCGCGCGAAGACCGGGACCCTCACCGGCGTCCAGTCGCTGGCCGGCGTCGCCACGACCAAGGACGGTTCGGTCCTGGCGTTCGCCGTCATGACCGACAAGGTGAAGCAGAACGATCCCCGGCCGGTGATCGACCAGGTGGGCGCCGTGCTCGCCTCCTGCGGCTGCCGGTAGGCACCTGCCGCCTGCCGTTTGGCACCTGCCGCGCCTGCCGCCCGGCACCTGCATTGCAGCCGTTATGCACCCGCCGCGTGCCGTTTGGCACCTGCCGGCTGGCGTGAGGCAGGCGACCTTGGGAGCGCCGGTAGGCAAACCCGGAGCAGGCTCGGGCTGAGCGCGTACGGTGGGGGCATGAGTGACCGTGCTGACTCCGGCGCAACCCCCGACCCCGACGGTTTCGGCGCCGGAAACGGCGCATCCTCCAGCCACGGCAATGGTGAGGCAGGTGGCCCCTCCGGCACCGACGCGATGGTCGACTGGGACCTCGCCCTGAGCACGGCCCAGCGCCTGGTCCGGCCCGGACCAGAGGTCACCGTGGACGAGGCTCGCGAGGTCGTGGCCGAGCTCCGGGAGTTTGCCCGCATGGCCGAGGGCCACGTCCGCAGCTACACCGGCCTGCACGCCAGCGGCGCCCGCGCGCCCGTCGTGGTGGTCGACCGCAGTGGCTGGGTGCAGGCGAACATCGACGCGTTTCGCCAGGTGCTCGAGCCGCTCGCGGACAAAGTACGACAGAAGCGCGGCAACGGTCAGCCGCTGCGGATCGGTTCGCTCGGGCCGCGCCTGACCGGAATCGAGGCCGGCGCACTGCTGGCGTTCCTGTCCAGCAAGGTCCTGGGGCAGTTCGACCCGTTCTGGTCCGATGACGCCGTGAGCCAGGTACCCGCACCCCGGCACAGCTCCGACGTCGAGGCCACCGTTCCGACCCAGACAGGGTCGGGGTCGCACACCGACGTCCGCGAACCCGACGCCACGACCAGCGAGCTCGTGCCGACCCTCGCACCTGCCGGCCGGCTCCTCCTCGTCGCTCCCAACGTCGCGCACATCGAACGCGAGCTCGACGTCGACCCGCACGACTTCCGGCTCTGGGTCTGCCTGCACGAGGAGACCCACCGGGTGCAGTTCACCGCCGTTCCCTGGCTCCGCGACCATCTGCGCGGCCAGATTCGCAGCTTCCTCGAACAGACCGACCTCGATCCGGGCGCGATGTTCTCGCAGTTCCGGCAGGGCTTCGAACAGCTCGGCCGGATCGCCCGGGGCGGCGGGGACGAAGTGTCGTTCATCGACCTGGTGCAGACCCCCGAACAGCGGGAGATCATCGACCGGGTCACCGCCGTGATGTCGCTGCTGGAAGGTCACGCCGATGTCGTGATGGACGGCGTAGGCCCTGAGGTGATCCCGTCCGTCAACACGATCCGCGACCGGTTCCAGCAGCGGCGCGGAAGTGGCAACTGGCTCGACCAGTTCCTCAAGCGGGTACTCGGGCTGGACGCCAAGCTGCGGCAATACCGTGACGGCGCGGCCTTCGTCCGCTCCGTGGTCGCGGAGGTGGGCCAGGACGGGTTCAACGCGGTGTGGTCGTCACCCGACCACCTGCCCACCCGGCCGGAGATCACCGACCCGGCCGCCTGGGTACGCCGGGTCCACGCCACCTGACCCACCAGCACGCCGGGCTGTGCCGTAGGAAGCTTGGCTGTACGAAGCTTGGCCGTACGAAGCAGTGCCGTACGAAGCAGTGCCGAACGAAGCAGTGCCGTACGAAGCAGTGCCGAACGAAGCAGTGCCGTACGAAAGCTTGGCCGAACGAAGCAGTGCCGAACGAAGCAGTGCCGTACGAAAGCTTGGCCGAACGAGGCTGTGCCGCTCCCAACGCACAGCGCCGAACAGGAGACGGGGCCGAAGAGCAGACAGGGCCGAAGAGCAGACGGGGAGGGACCAGACGATGGGGCCGGATCCGGCGGTGGCAGCGGTCCGTTCCGCCGTACGAAACTCACTCGCCGACCTCGATCCCGGTGCCGTCGTCCTGGTCGCCTGCTCCGGGGGAACCGACTCGGTGGCACTGGCCGCCGCGGCCGCCTTCGAGACCACCAAGGCCGGCTGGACCGCTGCCGGGCTGACCGTCGACCATGGCCTCCAACCTGGATCTGCCGACCGCGCCACAAAGGTCGCGGCCATGCTCGCCGAGCTAGGTCTGGAGCCGGTCGAACTCGCGAGGGTCTGCGTCGGCGGATCCGGTGGCCCGGAGGCCGCCGCCCGCCGGGCGAGGTACGCGGGGATCGACGAGGTTGCCGGCCGGCTCGGCGCGGCGACCGTCCTGCTCGGCCACACCCGCGACGATCAGGCCGAGACCGTCCTGCTCGGCCTGGCCAGAGGGTCGGGGGCGAGGTCGCTGGCCGGGATGCAGGGCGAGGTCGGGACCGGTGGTGTGCGGTACCGGCGGCCGTTCCTCGGCCTGGACCGCTCCGTAACGAGGGCAGCCTGCGCCGCCGAGGGGCACGAGGTGTGGGACGACCCGCACAACGCAGATCCGGTCTACACCAGGTCGCGGGTGCGCCACCGCGTCCTGCCGGTCCTGGAACGCGAGCTCGGCCCGGGCATCGCAGCCGCCCTCGCTCGCACCGCCGACCTGCTACGTGACGACGCCGACGCGCTCGACGCCTGGGCCGACCGGGCCTGGGCCGAATGCACCGCTACCGAACCGGACGTGCCGGGATCGACCGGACTGTGGGTCAACCGGTTGCAGGCCGTCCCGCCCGCGGTACGCCGGCGGGTGCTCCGGCGCGGTGCTCTGTGGGCCGGCAGTCCGGGCACCGACCTCACCGCCGGTCACGTCGCCACCCTGGAGTCGTTGGTCGTCGACTGGCGGGGACAGGCCTGGGTCGACCTCCCCGGCGGGGTCAGGGCCAGCCGGCGTGGCGGCCAGATCTGCCTGGCCCGGGCAGAGCGCAACGGATCATGACCAGGCACGGAGTCCGGACACGGGCAGACCTCCGGCCATCGCGTGGTCGTGATGTGGCACGCTGGCATCCGCGTCACCTCGCCCGTACGAGACCCGCGGAGAATTGGTGGACCCCGACCAGATCGACAACGACCTGAAGGCTGTCCTCTTCACCGAACACGAGATCCAGGCCAAGGTAGGCGAACTCGCCGCGGCAGTAGAGAAGGACTACGACGGGCAGGACCTGCTCCTCGTGGGCGTCCTCAAGGGTGCCGTCATGGTCATGGCCGACTTCGCCCGCGCGCTTGCCCGGCATGTCGAGATGGACTGGGTGGCGTACTCCTCCTACGGCTCGGGCACCCAGTCGTCCGGCGTCGTGCGCATCATGAAGGACCTCGACACCGACATCACCGGCCGGCACGTGCTGATCGTCGAGGACATCATCGACACGGGTCTCACACTCTCGTGGCTGGTGGCCAACCTCAGGTCGCGCGGACCGGCGTCGGTGGAGATCTGCACACTGTTGCGCAAACCCGAGGCCGCGAAGATGTCCGTACCGGTGAAGTACGTCGGGTTCGACATCTCGAACGAGTTCGTCGTGGGATATGGGTTGGACCACGCCGAGAAGTACCGGAACCTCCGCTGCATCGGCACGCTCGACCCGCACGTCTATACCGCTGACCACGCCTCCCGCGGGTGACCCGGAAAAGACGGCGCGATCGAGGACGATCAGGGGGTACGACGGTGTTTTGTCGTCTGGTTTGGGTGGCTCAGGTGGCTTTGCGGACGGGCTCGGGAACACCGTCCCTCGGCTGCAACGTTCGAGGGGTGAGGGAGGACAACCTCTAGGGCGCCGCTGCAGCACCGGCGATCAGTCCGGTGTACGGTCATACTCTCCCCACGCCGGTGGGGCGGAGCGGTGCGGTGCGCGCTCGAGTGTCCGTACGTTTGTTCTGGTGCGCCGCAGCGCCTGCGCGTTGCGGGGGATGAGCAGGAGGGACGGGGCCGAAAGTCCCGGGAGCATGGACCTAAAGCGCTTCTTCCGTGGGCCGATCTTCTGGATCGCGATTCTCATCATCGTGATCCTCTTCGTCGGCGAGATCCTCACCCGGTCCGGTGGCTTCGAGCCCACCGACACCTACAAGGTGGTCGACCAGATCCGCTCCGACAAAATCCAGTCGGCGGTGATCGTTGGTGGCACCGACCAGGAGATCAGGGTCACCACCAAGAGTGGCGAGAAGTTCGTCGCGGCCTGGGTCGACGGGCAGAGCCTCGAGCTGCAGAAGCTGCTCCAGCAGAAGGCCGACCAGAAGAAGCTTCCCGACGGCTACAACGTCGAGATCTCCCGGCCGAGCTTCCTCGGCACCCTCGTCTCCACCCTGCTCCCGTTCGTGCTGATCGCGATCCTGTTCCTCTTCCTGATGAACCAGTTCCAGGGCGGCGGCAGCCGGGTCATGAACTTCGGCAAGTCCAAGGCGAAGCTGATCAGCAAGGACACCCCGAAGTCGACGTTCGCCGACGTGGCTGGATGCGACGAGGCGATCGAGGAGCTAGGCGAGATCAAGGAGTTCCTCCAGGAACCGGCGAAGTTCCAGGCGGTGGGTGCCAAGATCCCCAAGGGTGTCCTGCTCTACGGCCCACCCGGAACCGGTAAGACCCTGCTCGCCCGCGCGGTGGCCGGCGAGGCCGGCGTGCCGTTCTACTCGATCTCCGGTTCGGACTTCGTCGAGATGTTCGTCGGCGTCGGTGCGTCCCGGGTCCGTGACCTGTTCGAGCAGGCGAAGGCCAACGCCCCGGCGATCGTCTTCATCGACGAGATCGACGCCGTGGGTCGACACCGTGGCGCCGGCCTCGGTGGTGGCCACGACGAACGCGAGCAGACCCTCAACCAGCTGCTGGTCGAGATGGACGGATTCGACGTACGCGGCGGCGTGATCCTGATCGCGGCCACCAACCGTCCCGACATTCTCGACCCCGCCCTACTGCGGCCGGGCCGCTTCGACCGGCAGATCAGCGTCGAGGCCCCCGACCTGCTCGGGCGGCACAAGATCCTCCAGGTGCACGCCCGCGGCAAGCCGGTGGCGCAGGGAGTCGACCTGATGGCGGTCGCCCGGCGTACTCCAGGCTTCAGCGGTGCCGACCTGGCCAACGTCCTCAACGAGGCCGCGCTCCTCACCGCCCGACAGAACAAGAAGATGGTCGACGACGCCGCGCTGGACGAGGCGATCGACCGGGTCATCGCCGGCCCGCAGAAGCGCACCCGGCTGATGAGCGACAAGGAGAAGAAGATCACCGCCTACCACGAGGGTGGGCACGCGGTGGTCGCGGCGGCGCTGCCGGGCAACGACCCCGTGCACAAGGTGACGATCCTGCCTCGCGGCCGGGCCCTCGGTTACACGATGGCGCTCCCGGAAGAGGACAAATACTCCACGACCCGCTCGGAGATGCTCGACAAGCTCGCCTTCATGATGGGCGGCCGCGCCGCCGAGGAACTGGTCTTCCACGACCCGACCACCGGCGCCGCGAACGACATCGACAAGGCCACCTCGCTGGCCCGGGCGATGGTGACGCAGTACGGCATGACCGAACGCCTCGGTGCGATCAAGTTCGGCGAGAACAACGCCGAGCCGTTCCTTGGTCGCGAGCTCGGCCACCAGCGCAACTACTCCGAGGAGGTGGCTGCGCTCGTGGACGAGGAGGTCCGCCGGTTGATCGACGCCGCCCACCAGGAGGCGTTCGACGCACTGGTCGAAAACCGCCACGTTCTCGACAACCTGGTCCTCGAGCTGCTAGAGCACGAGACGCTCGACAAGAAGGAGCTCGACCGGGTGTTCACCGCCCTGCACCGACGGGAGCTCCGGCCGGCCTGGACCGGGTCGCCGACCCGGCGCCCCTCGGAGATCCCGCCGGTGGATACGCCGAAGGCGGCGCTCACACCCAATGGCCAGAACGCCGACAGTGGTCTGGTGATCGGGCCCGCGCCCGAAGGCGAGCCGGACGTCCAGGAGGGCCGGACCGCTCCAGGCGGGCCTACGGCCGACGGAGCGTCACACACGTAGCCTGGTCGCGGCCACCGCGGTCAGCGGACAGTGTCGTTCGACCGCCGCGGGGTCGTGCTGGCTCCGACGAGACGTGAGGTCCTCGGTGATGCTCCGTGGCTGACCTAGCTGAACCTGACTCGCCCGTTCCCCCGTTCGACCATGAGCGGGCTGAGCGCGCGATCCGGGAGCTACTCCTGGCGGTGGGCGAAAATCCCGATCGGCAGGGCCTGAAGGAGACCCCAGCCCGGGTGGCGCGGGCGTACGCGGAGATGTTCGCCGGGCTGCGGATGTCGCCGGACGTGGTGCTCTCGACGACGTTCGACCTCGGTCATGACGAGATGGTGCTCGTCAAGGACATCGAGGTCTGGAGCATGTGCGAACACCACCTGGTGCCGTTCACCGGGGCGGCGCACATCGGGTACATCCCGAACGCGGACGGCCAGATCACCGGCCTGTCGAAGCTCGCCCGACTCGTCGACGTGTTCGCCAAGCGGCCCCAGGTGCAGGAGCGGCTGACGACTCAGATCGCCGAGGCGTTGGTCCGCATCCTCGAGCCGCGCGGCGTGATCGTCGTGATCGAGTGCGAGCACCTGTGCATGACCATGCGCGGCGTCCGCAAGCCCGGAGCCAAGACGGTGACGTCGGCGGTTCGTGGCCAGCTGCGCGACCCGGCCACCCGGTCAGAGGCGATGAGCCTGATCATCGGCGGGTAGCCGGCGAGACGACAACGAAAATCGGCGGCGCCCACTCCGCTGGGAGTGAACGCCGCCGAGGACGCATAGGTTGCGAGACGTCAGAGACCGACTGGAACGTTTGGCATGTGGACCCAGAGCTGGCGCTGGTGGACATATAGACGATCCGGAAGTTCCTCGAGCAGGGCAACGAGCTCTACCCGAGCGCCCTGTGCCCGTGCGGCGCCGATCAGCTGACCGCGCGAGGCGGGGCCAACGGCGAACGCGTCGTCGAGAACGTCGAGGATCTCGACCCGCGTGACGGGCTCAGGAGGCGCGACGACGGTCGAGGGGGCAACCGTGCCGGCGGCGGCGGTGCTCATGACGCTCCTTTCAGCGGCCAGCGGCCTAGCCCGCGGCCCATAAATGAACTTGCTGACCCATCCCCTTCAAGGTCAACGCACGACCCCGCCACCAGGCTACGGGTGTTCGTCGCTATTTACCGCGACGTCGCGATGAATGAACGAAGAAAAGATTGGAACTGTGCTATGGGGTGGTGGACCTCGTCGGCCCACCACCGCCACGTTGTGTCGTACCGAATGCGTGCTGGCTAGTTCGTGTCTCCTAGTCCAGGCCACCCAGCAGCATCGGGAGCGAGCGGTGCAGTTCGCGTTCCCAGTAAGGCCAGCTGTGTGTTCCAGGGCCATAGAAATGCGTCACCAAATGTCGCGCGCCCACCCGGTTCAGGCGTTCTGCCAGCAGGATGTTCTCCGACTCCAGCAATGTCTCCAGGTCGCTCGTAGCGTCAGGCGGGTCGAAGGGCCCGGCCCGGCCACTGCCGCAGGACAGGTACACCGGTAGGTGCCGCAGCCGACGAGCCAGGTCGACCGGGTTGTGCGCCGCCCAGATACGCGGCTGCTCGTCCGGGTCTCCCCACAGTGCAAGCGGATCCGGCACGTACCCGCCGGCGATCTGCAGGACGAGGTCGGAGGCGCCCGGGGTGTGCCGGGTGTCGACGACGCCGCTGTAGGCCGCGGTGGCCCGGAAGAAGCCAGGGTTCCGCGCGGCATAGGAGAGCGCGCCGAAGCCACCCATCGACAGGCCCGCGACGACCCGGCGGTGGCCGGCGCCATACCCGCGCTCCAGGATCTGGCGTACCTCCCGCAGGTGGAACGTCTCCCAGGCGGGCGGTCCGCCGGCCCCGGCGTTCCACCAGTTGCTGTAGAAGCCGGTGTTTCCGGCCTCGGGCATCACGACGAGAACGTCTCGCAGGGCCGGGATCGACGCCACGTCGGTCAGGCTGGTCCAGCTGGTGTAGTCACCGCAGCAGCCGTGCAGGAGGTAGAAGACCGGCCACCGTTGGCCGGGGCGGCGGTCCTCCCAGCCGACCGGTGTGAGGAGCCGCACCTTCGCCTCCGCGTCGAGCGCGGGGGAGGCGATCGTCAGGTCGAGTTGGCGTGGCGCGACCTGTTCCTCGGCGACGACCGTCGCGCGGTCCCGACCGGTGGTCGTGCCGGTGGCGCTGGCCGGGCCGGTGCCGATCAGGCCGATGAGAAGGAGCAGGCTGAGGAGCAGCACGGTGGCACGTGACCGGTGGGCGGGACGTCCTACGATCGGCGACGACGGCACGGCGCGTTCCGTAGAACGTGTCCCGGTCGGGGCGGCAAGACGCGACGCATCCATGAGAGGCCTTTCAGCTCGACGACCAGAGCGTGCGGAGTGCTCTTGCTTGGCTGGCGGATTGCTTGCTGGCGGATTGCTTGCTGCTGGACAGCTGGCGACGCCGTACGCGGCCTGACCGTCGCGGAGGTGTCGGGTCGCGTCAAGACGTTCCTCCGACGTCGGCCAAGGGGATCCGAGGTCGGCCACGCGGTAGTGATGGGCAGAAAGGGGTGGGCACGGTGACCGGAGTGCCTGCGCACTACCTGGCGGGTCTTCCGCAGCCGGGTAGATCGCTGGTGATGGGTGTCCTCAACGTGACCCCTGACTCGTTCTCCGACGGGGGCCGCTGGCTCGAGCCAACGCAGGCGATCGCCCATGGCACCGACCTGCTGGCCGAAGGCGCCGACCTCGTAGACGTGGGCGGCGAGTCGACCCGGCCGGGTGCCGCCCGCCCACCAGAAGCCGAGGAGCTCCGCCGGGTCCTCCCCGTGGTGAAGGCGCTGGCCGCCGACGGGGCGCTCGTATCGATCGACACGATGCGGGTCACCGTCGCCCGGGCCGCGGTCGAGGCCGGCGCGGTGCTGGTCAACGACGTGTCCGGGGGCCGGGCCGACGCGGGGATGCTGCCGTTCGTGGCGTCGGCCGGCGTTCCGTACGTCTGCATGCACTGGCGCGGCCACGCCGACCAGATGCAGAGTCGAGCCGATTACGTCGACGTGGTGGCGGAGGTCGCCGCTGAGCTGCGGGAACGGATCACGGCCGTCCGAGCCGCCGGCGTCGCGGCTGACAAGATCGCGCTCGACCCGGGCCTTGGCTACGCCAAGACCGGCGAGCACAACTGGACCGTGCTCGGGGCCCTGGACCGGCTCAACGACCTGGGTTACCCGGTGCTGGTGGCCGCCTCCCGCAAGTCATTCCTGGGCGCCCTCCTGGCCGACCCGCAGACGGGCGATCCGCGGCGTACGGACGAGCGCGATCATGCGAGCGCGGCGGTCGCGGCCCTCGCCGCCCGGGCCGGAGCCTGGTGCATACGCTCCCATGCGGTTCGGGCCACTCTCGATGCGGTGAAGGTCGCCGCACGATGGGAATAGTGCACGGCACCGGCCGGTTCCTCTGGCGCGCGGGCGAGGAGGGGTCGCGGCGGCTCCGGCGGGGAGCGTCACGCAACTGCAATGAACAACCCTGTCCATCCGGATTGACGGGATCGCCAGGGATGGCTCACCCTTCCGTGATGCGTGGTCCAGGCCAAGCGCCTGGTGCGGGTAGGAATGACCGCGCAATCCGACCGGAACGCCAGGAATGCCGGATGGGAGAAGGCGGAAGGTTCGGGATCAACGGAAGAATCGGGGTACCTCTGGTTTTCGCCTGACATATGGACGCCGGTACTGTCGGGCAGGGGGTTTCCGCCAGGGAGGAGGATGCTGTGGCTGATCGGATTGTGCTTCGGGGGCTCCGGGTGTTCGGACACCACGGTGTCCATCAGGCGGAACGGGCTGCCGGGCAGCCGTTCGTCGTCGACGTCGCGCTCGAGGTCGACACCCGCCAGGCGGCGCGGTCGGACGAGCTGGCCGAGACTGTCGACTACTCACGCCTCGCGACAGATCTGGTCGATGCGGTGAGCAAAGATCCAGTTGATCTCATCGAAACGGTGGCCCAGCGTGTCGCCGACGTGTGTCTCGACCTGCCCCATGTCGCTGCGGTCGAGGTCACCATCCACAAGCCTGAGGCGCCAGTCGGCGTGCACCTCAACGACGTCGCCGTGACCATTCACCGGAGCCGCACGTGACCGAGACGCCGAACCCCCACATCATCGACGCCGACACCCTGACCGGCGGTCTGCGCCCTATCCGGCGTGTTGTCGTCGCACTCGGCAGCAACCTGGGCGACCGGGTGGCCAACCTGCAGGGCGCGCTCAACGCTTTGGCCGACACCCCCGACGTGGAGGTCGTCGTCGTCTCGCCGGTCTACGAGACCGCACCCGTCGGGGGACCCGAGGGGTCGCCGTACTTCCTCAATGCGGTGGTCATCGTCGACTCGACCCTCCACGCCCGTACGTTGCTGGAGCGGGCGCTCGCGATCGAGGACGCCTTCGGACGGGTACGCACTGAGCCCGGGGCGCCCCGCACTCTCGACGTCGACCTCCTCGTCGTCGGTGACAAGGTCGTCAACGAGAGCGACTTCGTGCTCCCGCATCCGCGCGCACATGAGCGGGCGTTCGTGCTGGTGCCGTGGGCCGCGGTCGACATGGACGGCGAGATCCCCGGGCAGGGCCGCGTCGACAACCTGGTCCGGGTGATCGACTCGACGACCGTGACGCGGGTCGACGGTCTCGAGCTCAAGCTCGAATGAGGCCCGTGCGGACCACCCGTCCCGGGTTGCTGGCCGTCCTGCTGGTCCTGGGTGGCGCGCTCGGCTGGACTGGGGTGGCGGTCCTTCAGGCCACCGGTACGAATGTGGGCCGGGTCTCCTGGTCGGCTGCGGGCGGGCTCGCGTTCTTCGCCGCATTGCTGCTCGCTGGTGCCTGGTACATGTACGACCGGGTGCATCGCCGGCGCCGCGTCGTCGACGGACTGACCGCTGTCCGGCTGCTCGCGCTGGCCAAGGCGAGCGCCCTGGTGGGTGCGCTCGTCGCCGGGGTCTATATCGGCTTCGCACTCCGCTTCGCTCCCGACTACGCAGTCAGTTCCGACGCCCGCGACAAGATCATCCGCGGGGCTGTGACCGCGTTGGCGGCGGTCGTGGTCGTGGTGGGGGCGCTGCTGTTGGAGCGGGCGTGCAAGGTGCCGAAGGACCCGGACGACGCCGAGACGCCGGACCGGCCGCCTGGTAGCGGAGGCACTCGCCACTACGGCCGCTAGGCGCTATGCGTCCGCACGATCTTGGTCGAGCGCCACCCTCGGGTCACGGTCAGTGCCTGCGCTGGCACCATCGGTGTCGGACTCTCCGGAAATATGGGGATGTCTGGCGTTATTCCCGTCACTCCACGTAGCCTCTGCGCATGGCACGCAGCGGCGAGCACCGTATCCGCCACCTGGCCAGGTGGGTTGCCACGCCGGCGCTGCTTCTGGCGGCGGCTCTTGTCGTGTTCGCCACGTACGACGGTGGGGCAGACCTGCTCACCGGCGCCGCGTTCGGCGCTCTGGCCGCCGGGATCCTGGCCGTGTCTGTCTTCGACATAGAGCTGCTCCGGAGCCGCCGCAACCACGGTGCCGATCGGGTGGCACAGGCACGTGCCTACGCCGCGATGTATGCCGCCCACGTACGCGTGATGTCCGAGGGCTTCGAGCTCTCCGACCCTCGCCGTACACCCGCCGCCAGGGCGCGCGGGCAGGCGGTTCCCGTTGACGACCCACTGTTCGGCAAGCGGGGCCGCCGCATCGGCGACGAACCGGTCGACCAGATGCCGGCCACCCTCCCACCGCCTGATCTGACTGACGTGCCGGTGGGCGCCGCTGCCGACCAGGAAGACGAACGAGTGGCCGCGATCGCGGCGCGGGTACACGCGGCAGATGCGGGCCAGATCGATGCGGTGGCCGCAGACCGGGAGGCAGAGGTCGACGCGACCGAGCCCGGGTCCGGGTCCGAAGTCCCAGCGGCCGACGCACCGGTCGAGGTCGCCGACGCTCCGGGCGAACCCGCGCCTGTCGCGACGGAGGTCGCCCCGGTCGACCAGCCCGGACCCGCATCCGTGCCAGCCGCCGCGACCCTCCAGCCCGGTCCGGCCGACGCCGACGCCGACGAGGCTCCGGCCGAGATGTGGAATGACTTCCTCGACGCGCCGACGGTCGTCGACCTGATGGCGTGGGAGGTCCGGGCCCGGCTGGCCGCGGAGGAGGAGCGCGTGCGCCAGGACGAGGAGGCGGCGCAGCAGGTCCACCAGGAGGCCCGAGCCGCAGGCGCCGCGACTGCCGAGGCCGCGGCCGCAGGGGGCGGCAAACCGGCCGTTCGGGCGAAGTCGTCCAGGAATCGCCGGACCCGACGCCGCAAGGGCGCCTGACAGCTCCGAACGGCGGCCCGGCTACTTGTCGATGTCGCCCACCACGAAGAACATCGAGCCCAGGATGGCCACCAGATCGGCGACCACATAGCCGGGCACCAGTTCGGGCAGGACCGCGATGTTGTTGAACGACGCCGAACGCAGCTTCAGCCTCCATGGCGTCTTCTCGCCACGCGACACCAGGAAGTAGCCGTTGAGGCCGAGTGGGTTCTCGGTCCAGACGTAGGTGTGGCCCTCGGGTGCCCGGACGACCTTGGGCAACCTGACGTTGACAGGGCCAGGCGGCAGCGACCGGAGTCGGTCGACACATGCCTCGGCCAGCGCCAGCGACACATGCACCTGGTCGCGGAGCACGCAGAACCTCGCGAAGCAGTCGCCCTCGGTGCGGGTGACGACCCGTCCAGGCCCGCCCGGTCCGAACAGTTCGGCGTAGGCGAGATAGGGCTCGTCCCGGCGCAAGTCGAGGTTGACACCGGACGCACGCGCCACGGGACCAGAGACACCGTAGGCATGCACGAGTGCGGGCGGCAGGACTCCGACACCCCGGGTTCGAGCGGCGAAGATCTCGTTGTCGAAGACGAGTCCCTCCAACTCCGGCAGCCGCCGGCGGACGGCCGTGATCGCCGCGGAGGTCCGCTCCAACCAGCCGGCCGGCAGGTCCTCCTTCAGGCCGCCGACGCGGTTGAACATGTAGTGCATTCGGCCGCCTGAGATCTCCTCCATCACCTGCTGCAGTGTCTCGCGTTCCCGGAACGCGTAGAAGATCGGCGTGATCGCGCCGACCTCCAGCGGGTAGCTGCCAAGGAACATCAGGTGGTTGAGCACCCGGTTGAGCTCGGCCAGCAGCGTGCGCGCCCACACCGCGCGGTCAGGCACTTCCAGGCCGATCATCTGCTCGACCGCGAGCACGACGCCGAGTTCGTTGGAGAACGCAGACAGCCAGTCGTGCCGGTTGGCAAGCATGATGATCTGGCGGTAGTCGCGGACCTCGAACAGCTTCTCAGCGCCTCGGTGCATATAGCCGACGATCGGTTCACAGCTCACGATGCGTTCGCCGTCGAGGGTCAGCCGCAGCCGGAGCACGCCGTGAGTTGCCGGGTGCTGCGGGCCGATGTTGAGCACCATGTCCTGGGTGGCGAGCTCGCTCCCACCGCCGCGCTCGTACGGCTGATCATCGGCTGGTCGGCGGTCGTCCGCATCGCCGCGCGGTGTGTCGGTGAGTCCCGCAGCGCCGGCGCCGAGGCTCACGATCCGCTCGGTGGTCACGTAGCTCATGCTGGCACAGCGCCGGATCCGGCACCGGCGGCGCGGTGCCCGTGCCCAGCGCGACGTCGGCCAGCTAGCCTCGCTAGGTATGGACACCCTCTTCGCACCACCCGGTGAGCGCTGGCAGCCGGTGTCCCCGCAGCTGCGGTCCTTGCGCCGGGCGCTCCTGCTGTTCTGGTCGGGCGTGTGCGTCGTCGCGGCCGCAGTCGGTCTCGGCCTGGTCGCACCCTGGTGGGTGGCGGCCCTGGCGGTCGTGGTGATCGCGGCGATCTTCGTGTGGGGCTGGTGGCTGATCGGCCGCAACTGGCGGTCGTGGGGCTACGCTGAGCGCGGTGACGACCTGCTGGTGACGCACGGCGTGCTGTTCAAGACGCTGGTGGTGGTGCCATACGGCCGGATGCAGTTCGTCGACGTGACCGCAGGGCCGGCCGAGCGCAAGTTCGGGATCGCCAAGGTCCAGCTGCACACGGCCACACCGGCAACCGACGCCGAGATCCCGGGTCTGACGCCGGATGAGGCCGAACGCCTACGAGACCGGTTGGCGGCGCTGGGTGAAGCGCGGGCGGCGGGCCTGTGAGTTCGGCCTCCGGACATGACGACGGACGCCGGGACCCGGCCGGCGCGCAGGCGGCCAGACATCCCGGGGAACCTGGGCATCCGCAAGAAACCGGGCATCCCGAAGAAACGAGTAGCCCCGATCCTGGCCATACAGATCCTGGCCATACAGATCCTGGCCATCCCGAGGAAACTGGCCATCCCGAAGAAACTGGCCATCCCGAAGAAGATGCGGCGGCTGCCGAGCCCGTGCTCCAGCCGGACTTCACGGCAGAGGTGACCGAGCTCCACCGCCTACACCCGATGACACCGTTCCTCAACGGATGGAAGTACTTCGCCGTGGTGGTGGCGATCGTCGGCCAGGAGGCGGTCCGCAACCTGGACTTCCGGGTGTTCGGCATCCAGCTCGCCGCCGCCCTGGTCCTGGGGATCGTTCTCGGCTCGTTCTCGTGGTGGTTCACGAAGTACCGCATCGACGGCGAGGACCTGCAGGTCGAGAGCGGGTTTTTGTTCAGGCGTTCGCGCCGGATCCGGATCGACCGGCTGCAGGCCGTGGACATCGTCCGACCGGTGCTGGCCCGCCTGCTCGGGGTGGCCGAACTCCGGCTCGAGGTGGCCGGTGGCGGGAAGACCGAGGCGCCTTTGGCCTATCTCACCGAACCCGGTGCCCAGCAGTTGCGAGCCGAACTCCTTGCCCGGGCGGCAGGGCTGGCCGCGGACACGCCAGAGGCGCCGGAGCGCCACCTCGTGGCCGTACCCCCCGGCACTCTGCTCGCCTCGACCGTGGTGAGCGCGCCCTTCCTCATCGCGGCCCTCGGGTTCGTGGTGGTGGCCGCGGCCTCGACAGTCCTCCAGGAGATCGTCGGGATCGCGTTCCTGGTGCCATGGGCCCTCGGCGGTCTGAGTGTGGTGTGGCGGCAGTTCGTCACGCAGTTCGGCTTCTCGGTCAGCGAGTCGCCCGACGGCCTTCGAATCCGCAAGGGCATGCTCGACACCTGGTCCCAGACCGTGCCGCCCGGCCGGGTCCAGGGCGTCGAGATCGAGCAGCAGTTCCTGTGGCGGCCGAAGGGTTGGGTCAAGCTGTCCGTCGACGTGGCGGGTTACGGCGGCAAGGCTGTGGAGGGGTCGAGCGGTTCGATCCTGCTGCCGGTAGCGCCGTGGCCGGTGGCGCGGGCCCTGCTGCAGCGGGTGCTTCCGGGCGTCGACGTCGACGGGGTGGAGCGAATCGCCGCGCCTCGCTCGGCCCGGTGGCTACGGCCGATCGGGTGGCGCTATCTGCGCCACGGTACCGACGCAGACGTGTTCGTCTCCGAAGCCGGCTGGCTGACCCGTCGTACGGCGGTGGTCCCGCACGTCAAGATGCAGAGCGTACGGATCACGCAGGGGCCCCTTCAGCGGCGCCTCGACCTCGCCACGGTTCATGTGGACACCCCGGTCGGCCCGGTCAACGCGGTGGCGATCCACCGGGAGAGCGCCGTGGCCCGCGGGCTGGCGGAGGCTCAGGCCGAGCGGTCCCGCCAGGCTCGCCGGCTGGCCGGACCGGAGCGGTGGATGCAGAACCACGTCGTACGCACCGACGATCCTGCCGACCCGCCCACCGACCGCGCGACTGACTCCCGTGATCATGATCTCGACCATGAAACCAACGTGGACCGATAGCCAAGAGGTATAGCCCGGTTCGGCTTCATGATCATCGGTGCCCGCAGTCCGCCGGGCACGCGCTCAGCCGCCGAGGTCGGCGAACTCGCCGGGTAGCCCCATGCCCTTGGTCTGCAGCAGCCACCAGAAGTCGCCGAGCCCACCTGCGGCGACCAGCTCCGCCGCCTCACCGGCCCCGGCGAGCGCGCGGAGGTAACCGATCGGGTCTGTCTCTGCGAGGGCGAGCGGCGGCCGGTTGGCGACCACGTTGAGCGCGAGGAGTGCGGCCCGCTGACGGGTGAGCAGAGTGGACCTCGCACCCGCCTCCTCGCCGGCACGGGCGACGGCGTTGACGGCGACGTGGCAGGTGATGTCGCAGGAGCCGTCGGGTACGGCCGAGACGCAGCGACCGGACCGGTACCCGGTCAGGGTCCCGGTCCCCGGCCGCCCTCGCCGCAGGTGGCCGTAGTCCATCGCCAGGGCGATCCCGTGCCGCAGCCCGCGTACGACATCCGCCCACGCCTCGTCGCGGGGCCAGCCCACCTCGGCGCGGGTTCCTGGCGAAGCGTCGTGCAGCGGCCACCACCGGTCCAGCCAGTCGGCATCGCGCGGACTGATCGGCGGCCCGAGCCGTTCGGTACCGGAGCAGGGGTCCACCTCCACCAGACGCAGGTCGCCGGCCGCATCGACCTCCGCCACGTCCGCGGGTACGTCGTCCAGCCACTCGTTGGCCACGACGAGCGCGTCCAGACGGGCAGGCACGGCCGAGGTCCAGTTCACCGCGTCCGGCAGTTCGGCCGGACGGTCCGCCACCTCGACGGCCACCAGCGTCAGGTCGGGCGCGAGCCGGTGGAGCGCCGTCAGCAGTTCACCGCGTCCGGCACCGACGTCGACGACCGTGCCGAGACCGGCCGACCTGGCCAGCCGGAGCAACGCCGTCGCGAAGACGGCCGAGACGTGGACGGACGTACGGAAGTGGTCGGCGGGGGCCTGGGTGCGAAAGAATCCGGCCGGCCCGTACAACGCCGTCGTCGCTGCACGGCGCCAGGTCTGCCAGGACGAGCCCACCGTGTCATCGTCAGTGATCATGTCGGCCCGCGGCGGAGTTTCGACCTACTGTCACAGACCCATCAGCACGGCCAGGATCAGCCAGACCGCGACGAACGCCAGCTCGAGGTAGCCGAGGATGAGCCCGGTGACCGCAAGGCCTACGCCTTCGCCGTTCGTACGCCTGATCCTGGCCAGCGCGAGGTGCCCGGTGACGATCGCGGGGACGGCGCTCATGCCAGAGGTACACAGGCCGAGCACAGCACAGGCGATGGACACCTTCGCCAGCGGCTCCGTCAGGCGTACCGGCGCGGGAACGTAGTTGGCCCACGGGTTGGTCAGCGGTGCGGGCGGTGCGCTGCGGTGGTACGGGAGAGCCTGCCGGCGGGACGCGTGCTGCGGAGGAAGCTCCGGAACGCCGGGAGGGGTGCCTACCGCGGGCGGTCCGGACGGCGGGAAAGGCGTCGGTCCGATCGGGAGGTCGACGAGGAGGTCCTGCAGTTCGCCATACGTATGAGACCGCATGACCGCATCGAGGCGTTCGCGGTGTTCGTCCCAGTCCAGCCGGCCCTCGGCCACGGCGGCCTTGAGCACGTCGGCCGCGCGCTCGCGTTCGGCGTCGGACGCCCGCATCGAATGCCAGTCGGTGCTCATGTCACCCCCGCCCCGGTCGGGTACTGGACCGGCCCTCGTCAGGGCGGGCCCGCAGAGCACTTCCTTCTCCTGTCATTGTGCAGTGCGAAACCGGGGTTGGCCGGGGTCTGGCCCGCCGTCTGTCAGCTGGGTGGAGATGTCCGGCATGAGGGGTGAGCTGGCTGGGGGAGCGGCCTCCCCCAGGTGGTGGGGGCCGGGCCATGATCCGGGCGGCAGGTCCGGGCAGGTCGAGGCAGGGTGGGGCAGTCGGGCGCAGGTCCGGCAGCCCTCCCATTCCGGACAGATGCGACGTGTGTCTGGAACAGGACGCGGCGGGTTGTTGGCCGCCTGACCGTCCGGGGTAGGCCGCCGACAACCAGGTCTGCCGTGGCCGGAGCAGGATCTCCGGGGCTGGGCTGGAGCGCTGCCTGGGATGGCGGGTTACCCTGGGCGCGTGTTCGACATCGGAGCCCTGGAGTTCGTCGTGCTGGCTGTTGCCGCGCTCTTCATCTTCGGGCCCGAGCGGCTGCCGGACATGGCCCGTCAGGCGGCCCGCGGTCTCCGTCAGCTGCGCGGCATGGCTGCCAACGCCCGGCGCGAGCTCAGTCGTGAGCTCGGGCCGGAGTTCGAGGACCTCGACATCCGCGATCTCAACCCGCGGTCGTTCGTCCGCAAGCACGTGCTCGACGGTCTCGACGAGGACGACCTGCGCGTCGACCGTGACCTCGACATCCGTGACGACCTGACCCTCGACGACAAGCCGAAGCGCAAGTCCGGCAACGGCGCGGTCAACGGCGCCGACACCGCGAAGGAGAAGGCGACCTCGACCGGTGCCGACGGTTCAGGAGACGGCGCAGGAGTCGACACGGCAACTACAGACCTGGATGCCACCGACCTGTCCGCGAGCGACCTGGCCGCCGGCGCCGACGTGGACCCCGCCGAACTGGCCGCCAGCGACCCGGGCCGCACCGATGGCGGCGCCGAGGGTGCCGAGGTCGAGGCCACGTCCGAACGCGGTGCGGTGTCGGTGGCGACCGCGACGGTCCCGCCGTTCGACACCGAGGCGACCTGACGCCTACCTGGCAGACGTCGGTGTGATGCCGAGCGAACGCCCGACCAGGCTGGGACGCCGCTCGGCAAGCTCCTTGGCCAGCGCGGTCAACACCTCCGACGAGGCTGCTGTCGGGTCGTCGAGCACCACCGGGACGCCGCCGTCGCTACCGCTGCGCAGCCGTGGGTCGAGTGGCACCTCGGCGAGCAGCGGGACGTCGTAGCCGAACCGCTGGGTCAGGGTGGCCGCCACCCGCCCGCCGCCGCCGGTCCCGAACACGTCGATCCGGTGGCTCGGCCCGCAGTGTGGGCAGGGCAGCCACGACATGTTCTCGACGACACCGATGACCTTCTGGTGCAGCATCGAGGCGATCGTCCCGGCGCGTTCGGCTACCTCGGCGGCTGCTTCCTGCGGCGTCGTCACCACGATGACCTCGGCGTTGGTGAGCTGCTGGCCGACCGAGATGGCCATGTCGCCGGTTCCCGGCGGCAGGTCGAGCAGCAGGATGTCGAGGTCGCCCCAGTAGACATCGGCGAGCATCTGCTCGAGCGCCTTGTTGAGCATCGGACCGCGCCAGGCGACGACGTGCTGCCGGCCGGGCTTGAGCATGCCGATGCTCATGACCTTCATGTCGTACGCCGGCACCGGCATGATCATGTCTTCGACCTTGGTGGGGCGCAGGTCGGCGATGCCCACCATCGCAGGCACCGAGTGGCCGTACACGTCCGCGTCCAGCAGTCCGACCTTGAGTCCCTGGCTCGCCATGACCGCCGCGAGGTTGACGGTCACCGACGACTTGCCCACCCCGCCCTTGCCGGACGCGACCGCGTAGATGCGGGTGAGCGAGTCGGCCCGGGCGAACGGGTTCTCCTTCACCTGCACCGCGCCTCGCAGCCGCCCCTGTAGCTCGCTGCGTTGCTGGTCGGACATGACATCGAGGGTCACGTCGACGGTGCTGACGCCCGGCAGCGCGGAGACGGCCTTCGTCACGTCTCGGGTGAGAGTCTCACGCATCGGACAGCCGGCGACCGTGAGCAGGACGGTGACCGACGCGGTGCCGTCCGGGCGTACCTCAGCCGATCGGACCATGCCGAGCTCGGTGATCGGCCGACGGATCTCAGGGTCGAGGACACCGCCGAGGGCGGCATGGACCTGCTCCTGGGTGGCCAGCTTCTGCATGTCACCGACTCTACGGTGGGCCCCCGCCACGGGCAGATCCCGGCCTTGCCGTCCGGTCGGAGTGATCGTCCCGGTTTCGCCGATGGTCGCCCTGATCCGGCCGCCGGGGATCGCCGCGGCGTTCGTCGATTTCGGTGATCTCGGACAGGAGGGTGCGCAACTCGGACCGGAGGAAGTCGCGGGTCGCGACCTCTCCCATCGCGAAACGCAGTGAGGCCACCTCTCTGGCCAGGAACTCCATGTCCGCCCTGGTGCGGGTGCTCATGTCGCGGTCCTGCTCGTACTGCACGCGGTCGCGGGCCTCCTGGCGGTTCTGGGCCAGCAGGATGAGAGGTGCCGCGTACGACGCCTGGGTCGAGAAGAACAGGTTCAGCAAGATGAACGGGTACGGGTCCCAGTGCAGCCCGAAGATTCCCACCAGGTTGATCGTGATCCAGACGATGACGAATGCCGTCATGTACGCGAGGAAGCGCGCCGTGCCCATGAACCGTGCGAACGCCTCGGCGAACCGGCCGAACAGTTCCGGGTCGTACCTCGCCCGGAAGGACCGACCTGAGTAGCGCGGGATGTCGAGGCGGTACCGGTCGGACTGAGCCCGGCCGGTTCGCACCGCCGGCCCGGACCGGGAAGCGGGACCGGACTTGGACGCGGACCCGGACGAGGAGGCTGAGCCGGATCGAGCCAGGTCGGGTCGAGCCCGGGCGAGTCGGTCGCGGAACGCCCGGCGCTTCGGCGCGGAGCCACCCGAGCGGGGTTCATGGTCCACGGTTTGCCTCCGCGAACCGCTCCCGCCAGTTGTCCGGCAGCAGGTGGTCGAGCACGTCGTCGACCGTGACGGCGCCGAGTAGCCTGCCGGCCTCGTCCACGATCGGTGCCGCCACGAGGTTGTAGGTAGCGAGGAAGCTCGTCACGTCCTCCAGGGAGACGTCGGGCCGCAAGGGTTCGAGGTCGGTGTCGGCCACCGCGGAGACGAGTGCGGACGGGGGTTCGCGGAGCAGCCGTTGGATGTGACCGACACCGAGCAGCCGACCTGTCGGCGCCTCCAGCGGTGGCCGACAGACGTAGACCATCGCCGCCAGGGCGGGCGTCAACTCAGGGTTGCGGACCCGCGCCAGCGCGTCGGCGACAGTGGCGTCGGGCGGCAGGATGACAGGTTCGGTGGTCATCAGGCCGCCGGCCGTGTGTTCCTCGTAGGTGAGCAGCCGCCGCACGTCGTCGGCTTCCTTGGGTTCCATCAACGCCAGCAGGTGTTCCGCGGTGTCGGTGGGCAGCTCGGCCACGAGGTCGGCGGCGTCGTCGGGCGACATCTCCTCGATGACGTCGGCGGCGCGTTCGACGTCGAGGCCGCTGAGGATCTCCACCTGGTCCTCTTCCGGCAGCTCCTCCAGGACGTCGGCCAGCCGCTCGTCGGCGAGCGCCGCGGCGACTTCGGACCGACGCTTGGCCGGCAGGTCGTGCAGGACGCTGGCAAGGTCGGCTGCGCGCATGCTTTCCAGCGTTGCCAGCAGGTGGGTCGCCCCCTGTTCCTCCTCGGCGATACTCAGGCCGGTCACGGCGTCGACGTCGAGGACGGACGTCTGGCCCCGCCGGAACCGCTTGCCGCCCTGTCGCACCGCGACCTTCGTGACCAGCCAGTCGCGGGCCCGGGCAAGGTCCATGCCGAGGTCGAAGACGGTGACCTCTTCGCCCGTCTCGCGGACGGTGACGGTCCGGTCGAGGAGCTCGCCGAGCGCCAGCGTCTCGGTGGCCCGCTGCTGGAACCGCCGCATGTTGAGGAGCCCGGTCGTGATCACCTGGCCGGCGTCGATGCTGATGACCCGGGTCATCGGCAGGAAGATTCGCCGCCGGCCCAGGACCTCGACGACCAGACCGAGCACCCGCGGTGGCCGTCCGGCCGGCCCGAGGGTCACCACGACGTCGCGTACCTTGCCCACCTGATCGCCGCGCGGGTCGAAGACCGCGGTCGACGCGAGCCTGGCGATGAAGACCCGGCTGGGGGCGTTGGTGGTCATGGGCGTACTGGTCATCGTGCCGTGCGCCCCCTTCGTCCAGCCCGCGCGGCAGGCCGTCCGGCGCGCAGGCGCACTCCACGACTTTACCCACCGGTCGGGCCGCCCGAGGCCGCTCTGCGGGCGGACACCTCACGACAGGCGCGGGCGCCGTCTCTTGCGCCGGTGTATGACCCAGGGACGCCGACCGGTCGTGGTGGCGGGGCTGTCCGGGGGAGGTGCGGCCGCGTCGCCGGAGGGCATCTGCCCCGGTCCTTCGACGACCTCGCCGGTCGGGTCGAGGCGTACGACCACGGCGAGTGCGGCCCACTGCTCGGGCAGACGTGCGGCGTCAGTCGCGTTGAGGCGTTCGGTACGCAGGGCCTGGACAGCCGTGTCCCACTGCGTCGTGCCGGGCCGCAGGACGGTGACCTCCGCCCGCCAGGTGACCAGTCGTGCCCTGGTGTCCTTGGCCCGGCAGGTCACGGCGGCGGTGGCGGCCGCGGCCAGGTCGGGCAGAGCCTGCTCCGCGCTGTCCGCGTGCCCTGCCGCCACGAGGTAGGCGGCGTTCTCGTGCCACACGTACCAGAAGGGTCTGGCCCGCTCGAGCGATCCGTAACGCAGCCAGCCGACCGACGACCGGCGAGTCGCTTCGGCAGCCAGTGCACGCAGGGTCGCGGGCGAGAGTCCCGACTGCTCGGTGGTCACCGTTCGAGGGTGTCACATCAGCGCCGAGGCCCTACCCTGCGTGCATGGATCCATCGGAGTCGGGTGACGGCCGGCGTGACGCGCGGTCGAACGAGGACATCCCCGACGCCGCCGGTGTCATCAGATCAGCTGGGCAGGACGTTCTCTTCTCCCCTGACCTCGACCGGGACGAACGACGCCAGGTGCGCCGGGCGGCACCGCGCTGGTGGGAGAACGCGAAAGTCACCGTGAATCTGCAGGCGGTCGGCTGGCTGCTGGTGCTGGGCTTCGTCTGGGTACTGCTCTTCGTACAGCTCGGGTGGGAACTGGTGCCCCGCCTTCTGCTGATCGCGTTCGGCACGCCACTGGCCGTCTACGTCGGCTGGCAGCTCAGGCAGCGAGCGATCGATCGGCGGGTGGACGCCGAGCTCCGCCCGCGGGTGATCATCCCCCTCCACGACCTGCACGACAAGGACCAGCCGGCCATGCGGACTGTCGTGGACGCCGTCGTCGACGTCGCCTGTTCGCGGGCACAGCGCGAGGGCCATCTCGGCGACGGCCTGTCTCTGCTGGCCGCCGAACAGTGGCGCATCGCCGAGGCGCTCGTCCAGCTGACCTCGGCTCGTACGCTCATGGACGCGACCACCGCGCTGCCCGAACACGTCGCCGCGGTGGCAACCGCGGAGGAGGCGGTCAACCGCCGGGTGGCCGCCGTACTCGGATATGCCGCCGCGGCCCGGCGTGTCGACCGAACGCTCTCAGCCGTCGACGCCGCCGTTCGGTCCGACTCGATCCACCACAAGGTCCGCGACGCGATCGCCGCCCTGGGCGACGACCAGGCGCTGGCCGATCTGGTGAGGGACGCGGGCACTGCAGAGGTGGGCATCGAGGCCGCACTCGAAGCCCTGCGGGGACAGGCGGATGCGCTCCGCTCACTCCCGACGGCACCTGTGAACGAGGGCTAGGGCCACCCGGCCGGGCGACCAGGAGGTTCCCCGCCGATCGTTCGGGTTGCTGATCCGGATTCCCGTTCATGATCAGGCGTCGAAAGGTGGGTTCTCCCTTCGCTCCCGACCCTGCTTCCTGACACATGATCGTGACTGCCGGTCGCTGCAGTCGCCAGACTTGCTCGATTACTCGGTAAGCTGTAGCTTACGGTTCGTGGGGACTTACGAAAGCGCGGCACTCGACGCGATGGGTGATCCGACGCGGCGGGCGATCTTCGAACGTCTCGGCCGGGGACCCTGCGCGGTCGGCGAGTTGGCGCGCGACCTGCCGGTGAGCAGACCGGCTGTCTCCCAACACCTCAAGGTGCTCAAGGATGCCGGCCTCGTCGTCGACGAGGCCATGGGCACCCGCCGGATCTACCGACTGAACCCACCGGGTGTCGCGGTCATGCAGGCGTACTTCCAGCGGTTCTGGGAACACGCACTGTCCGCGTTCAAGGCCGCCGCGGAGCGTCAGCATGCGCGAGGCCGTAGCAGCACATTCGACGACACCGGCCGCCGGACCGGTGAGCAGGAAGGGAACCAGAAATGACCGAGCAGGCCAGTGAACACCAAGCCCGTGCGGAGATCACCGTCAACGTACCGGTCGAGGCGGCCTATCACGTCTTCACCGAAGGGATCGACACCTGGTGGCCCCGCGGGCATCACCTCGGTCAAGGCACGTTGGACAAGGAGGTCATCGAGCCGCGGGTAGGCGGTCGGTGCTACGGCCGGGAAACAGACGGGACGGAGTGTCCATGGGGAACGGTCGTGGTGTGGGATCCTCCCCACCACTTCGCGTTGTCCTGGCAGATCAGCCTGGAGTGGGAGTACGAGCCGGATCTCGACCGCAGCAGCAGGGTCGACGTCACCTTCACCGCCGACGGACCCGACCGGACGAACGTCGTACTGGTGCACTCGGAGTTCGACCGGCAGGGAGAGGCGTGGGTGTCGATGCGCGACTCCGTACGGGACGAGGAAGGCGGCTGGCCGTACCTCGTCCAGCTGTTCGCGAAGGCGGCCGAGTCCGCCTAGCGGCCAGTGGGGGACTGGTGGGGGACCGGTGGGGAATGGTCACTGGCCGGTGACCACTCCCCACCACGAACCTCAGAGCCAGCCGTTGCGCTTGAAGTGGCGGTGCAGGATGGTGCAGCTCGCCACGATCGTCAGCAGCACCACCGGATAGCCGTACACGGTGTCCAGCCCCGGCATGTGTTCGAAGTTCATGCCGTAGATGCCGGCAATCATGGTGGGCACGGCAAGGATCGCCACCCAGGCGGAGATCTTGCGCATGTCCTCGTTCTCGGCGACGGCCAGCTGCGCCAGGGTCGCCTGCAGAATCGACGTGAGCAGCTCGTCGAAGCCGGCCACCTGTTCGCGGACGCGGGCGAGGTGGTCCTCGACGTCGCGGAAGTACTCGCGCATCTCCATCACGACACCGCGGACCCGTCCTTCGGAGAGCTGACGCAGCGGAACGGCCAGCGGAGCGACCGCCCGCTTGAGTTCCAGGACTTGGCGCTTGAGCTGGTAGACGCGTCCCACGTTGCGCGCGCCACGGGAGGAGAAGACGGAGATCTCCAGCTCGTCGATGTCGTCCTGCAGCCGGTCGACAACGGTGAGGTAGTCGTCGACAACGCGGTCGGCAACTCCGTGCAGGACGGCCATCGGCCCCCGGGCCAGATGCTCCGGATCGTTCTGTAGTTGGCGGCGTACCTCGCCGAGATCGCTGTGGTCGCCGTGGCGTACGGTCACCACGAACTCCGCGCCGACGAACGCCATCACCTCGCCGGTCTCGACCACCTCACCGGTGGCGGCGAGTTCCTCCTGCGAGCAGTAGCGCAAGGTCTTGAACACCGCGAACAACGAGTCGTCGTAGCGTTCGAGCTTTGGTCGCTGGTGTTCGGCGGTGACCGCGTCCTCGACGGCCAACGGGTGCAGGTCGAACTCCTCGGCGATGCCGGCGAGCTGCCGCTCGCTGGGCTCGAAGAGGCCGATCCACACGAAGCCACCGCCCCGCCGGGCCCGGTGGACCGCCTCGGCGTACGACGTCACGTCGTCCTGGCGCTTGCCGTCGCGGTAGAACGCCCAGTCGACGACGGCTGAGGTGGCGCCATGCTCCTGCCCAGGTGGTGCGACAGCTGTCCCCGTTGCGTTGCGGGAGCGCCCACGCAGTGCGCGCATCATTGCGCGGGCGTGCCGCCCGGCGAGGACGGCGTTGCGGGTCGGACGGATGTGGGTGTTGGGCGCGGCCATGATCGACCACCTCCTCGTCCTACGTGTTGGGTACGAAGGTGTCCACGCACATGGCGTGGACGGGCGGAGGTCCTCCGTGGCCGCGCTCCAGGGCCGGATGGCCGGATCAGGGCCAGGCCGACATGCAGGCGAGGCTTTCGAACCTGCGGTGAAGACCGCTCGAGCGGTCGGGGGGAGGCTGCGGTGACGAAGCCGGGCCGACGGTCAGCGAGGGTCGCTCTGGCGGCGACGGAGGACGGTGGTACTGCAAGGATCGGCAGGTTTCACCGAGGCCACCTCCTAGGCGCCGGGCCCTCGCGAGGGCACTATGGGCAGCACCACTGTGATGGGCGCTGACGAACAGGAGGCCACTCGTCCAACACCATCTTGTGGCGTTGCGGAGACATGACCACGCGACGAAGCGACCGGCGGTCAGTCTAGCAGCGTCAACGTCGCTTTCCCGGGGCATCCTCGAAGGAGGACAGTCGTGTGACACCGGGCCGAAACGGCCTGGTGGGAGTTGTCGAAAGGCGTTCGAGACGCGTGAGAGTGACCTTCGCGCAGAGGGGATTCGCCATGCCCGTGCCATCTCTCCCGGAACCACCGACCGGCCTGCCCGTCGGCTCGTATCCCACGTACGCACAGGCGCAACGTGCCGTCGATTACCTGTCCGACAACAAGTTCCCGGTACAGAACGTCACCATCGTGGGCACCGACCTGAAGCTGGTCGAACGCGTGACCGGCCGCCTCACCCAGGGGCGCGCGATCGGGGTCGGAGCGGGCGCCGGCGCCTGGTGGGGCCTGTTCGTCGGCATCCTGCTCAGCTTGGTTGCCGGCAGTCCTGGCACCGCGATCGGGCTGGTGATCACGGGTGTCGTGATCGGCGCGATCTTCGGCGTGATCTTCGGCTGGGTCGGCTACCGCGCTACCGGCGGCCAACGTGACTTCACCTCGCGCACGCAGGTGGTTGCCGCCACCTACGACGTCCTCTGCGAGCCGAAGCAGGCCGAGGACGCGCGCAACCTGCTCGCCAGGCTGGCGTTGCAGACCGGAACGCTCTGAGTCCGAGTCTCGTGACTGCTGCGCATCGGCCGGAGTTGTGGATCGCCCGGCACGGCGAGACGGAGTGGAGTCGCACGGGCCGGCACACCAGCGTCACCGACCTGCCGCTGACTCCACGGGGTGAGCGGGCGGCGCAGGCGCTGCGCGACCGGCTGAGCGGTACGACGTTCGATCTCGTGCTGGTGAGCCCGCTGCGGCGCGCCGTCGACACGGCCGGCCTCGCCGGGTTCGGCGGTGACGTCCAGATAGAACCCGACGCCCACGAGTGGAGGTACGGCGAGTACGAAGGACTGACCAGCCAGGAGATCCGGGCCGAGGTACCCGGCTGGTCGGTGTGGACGCACCCGTCGCCCGGCGGCGAGAACGCGGCCGAGGTGGCCACCCGGGCCGACCGGATTGTGGAGCGGGTCCGGCGAGAGGCGCACGAACGGGCGCTGGTGTTCGCCCACGGCCACATCCTCCGCGTCCTCGCCGCGCGCTGGGTCGGACTCGCGCCGGAGGTGGGCGCGCACCTGATCCTTGATGTGGCGACGGTGAGTGTCCTCGGCTGGGAACGTGAGACGCCGGCAATCGCACGCTGGAACTCCTGAGCCCGCCGCGGCGTACGAGTTGCCCGCAAGCAGGCGACGGGCCTCGGACGCCAACCAGGCGGGAGTCTCAGAGGTTCCAGGCGAGGAAGGCGAGCTGCTCCGGAACCATCCGCCGCCAGTAGCCGAGCGAGTGCGCGCCCGGCTGGAATCCTCCGCTCGGCCGCGGGGTCTCCAGGCCGTCCACGAACGCTCGGGTCGCACCTACGAACGGATCGTCGCGACCACAGTCGATCCGCAGCCGAAGGCCGCGCAGGGCCCGCTGGTTGGCGTAGACGTCGTTGGCCTGGAAGTCGTTACGTCCGTCGAACGCCCCTTCGGGCACGTCGTCGTAGTCCTGCCAGAGCGCTGGGCTGACGGCGGCGACCGCGGCGAGCCTGTCGGCATGCCGCTCGGCCAGCAACAGGGCACCGTAGCCGCCCATGGACCAGCCGATGAGGCCGATGCGCTCGGTCCGCAGGCCGCGCTCGGCGAGGCGTGGCAGCAGTTCGGTGAGCAGCATGTCAGCGGGGTCGTCGCCGTTGGTACGCCGGTGCCAGAAACTGTCCGGGCCGCCATCGACCGAGACCACCGCGAACGGCGTCGGCCAGCCGGCGACTCCGCTCGCCACGAACCGGTCGAGGCCGAGTTGGTCGTACGCGAACCGGTGGTCACCCCCACGCCCGTGCAGTGCGAGAACGACGGGCAACCTCGCGTTGTCGGGTACGCCAGGCGGGTACCCGGCGGACCAGGTGACCTGCCGGCCCCGTGACCGCGAGTTGAACGTTCGCGTGATCCGGACACCCGGCTCGACCTCCGGGATGACGCCGTCCTCGCCGGTGAGACCGAGTGCGCTGTGGAGGTAGACCCGCCCGGGGAGCAGTTGTGATTCGAGCAGTCCGACGCCGGCGGCACCTGCCGCCAGGAATCCGGCACCGGCGGTCAGCAGTGAGCGTCGAGTCGGTGGCATGCGGGCAATCGTGGCATGCCGGCCATGCCCGGCATCAGGGCCCGGTGCAGGGTCGGTCGTCGAGCCTGTTGGCGTCCCGTCGATGTGACTGTCGGTGCGGTCATGCGTGGGGGCTTGACCTGGGACGAGACCCGGAGGAACGTCGTACGCATGAAGGGCGATCCTGTTTGCCCGAGATGCCATGGAAATGCGCGACCGCCTTCGGCCTGGCGGACCACGTGGACCTGCGCGCTGCATGGACCGGTGCCGCCGCTGCGTCCGTTCGGACAGCCTTCGGCCGAGTTCGTCCGGTGGTTGGCGGGGCGTTCGCGTCTGGCCCTGTGGTTGCCGTGGCCGTTGCCTCGCGGTTGGGTCATCACAGGTGTCGGGTACGCCGGCAGTGACATGGACGGTGTGCGCGCCACGGTCGTGGCATGCACCGGACCTAACCCGCTCGGTGGCGCCGGCGAGGTGCTGCTGATCGCGGAGGAGATGGGCGTCGGGCTCGGCGCGGGGTACGCGGGCCTGTCCGGCTCCGATCCGGGGGAGTCGTTCGGCGACGGCGCCCCACAGGCGAAGGTCGACGCCGACGGTCACCCCACCCCCCTCTGGTTCGTTCCCTCGCCCGCGGACCGTGCGGTGTACGCCGGCGAGGCGGCGGCGCACTGGCTCTGGCTGGTGTTCTATCCCGAGACGGCCGGGGCCCTGCTCATCGAGCCGCTCGACCTGGCCGACATGGGCACTCTCGGCCACGAGGTCGATCTCCTCCCGTACGGCGCGTTGACTCCACGCCTCAGTCACCGCTGAGGTAGGCAGAACGGTCAAGGGCGGCCGGCCTGATGCCAGCCCGGTCGTACCTGGTCGCACCCTGGCCTGCACCCACCGACAGCCTTGCTGCTGGAGACGCCTGTGCGCATCGACCTGCACACGCATTCGACCTGCTCCGACGGCACCGACAGCCCGGCCGATCTGGTGGCCGCCGCGGCCGGTGCCGATCTCGAACGTCGTCGCACTCACCGACCACGACACGTTCGCCGGATGGGACGAGGCCAGGGACGCGGCAGCTCGGCTCGAGATCGGGCTGGTACTCGGTGCGGAGGTCTCGTGCCGGCTGGCCGGAACGAGCGTGCACATGTTGGCGTATCTGCCCGATCCGACCGATGGGCCGTTGCAGGAGATGCTCGAACGGATCCGGGAGGGCCGTAACGGCCGGGTACCACTCATCGTCGAGCGCCTCCGCCGACACGGCATCGCTATCACCGTCAACGCCGTCGCCGCGCAGTCGCACGCGGCCACCTCGCTGGGGCGGCCGCACATCGCCGACGCGATGATCGCGGCTGGTTACGTCCGGGACCGCACCGAGGCGTTCGACCGATGGCTTGCCGAGGGCAAACCGGCGTACGTCACGAGATATGCACCGGAGCCGACCGAAGTGGTGACCCGGATCGTCGCCGCGGGTGGCGTGCCCGTCCTCGCCCACGCCCGCGGTCGGGCGAGCCGCGACCTGCTCACCGACGACGTGATCGGACAGCTCGCCGAGACCGGCCTGGCCGGGATCGAGGTCGACCATCGCGATCACGACGAGGCAGTACGACGCGAGCTGCGAGGGCTCGCGGCCGGGCTCGATCTGGTGGTGACGGGATCCAGCGACTACCACGGGCACGGCAAGAGCGCGCACGACCTCGGCTGCTGTACTACCGAGCCGGCCGAGCTCGAACGTCTGCTGATCCGGGCCGGCGACAATGCCGAACGTGCCGGGCGTACGGTCCCGGTTGCGTTCCTGCCCTGACGGACCGCCCGAGGAAGACACCTCGTCGATCGACCGGGCGGTGTCGCGGTGCGCGGGTGGGGGTGGGCGTTGGCAGGATGGGTCCATGAGCGCACCGGCACCGCAACAGCTCGGTTTCGAGGCGATGCCGAAGCGGCTGTTCCGGGCGACGCCGACCCGACTGCTCAGCTGGCTGGACTGTCCGCGCCGTTACCGGTTCACCTATCTCGACCGGCCGACCCCGCCCAAGGGGGCGCCCTGGGCGCACAACAGCGTGGGCGCCGGCGTGCACACCGCACTCGCCTCGTGGTGGCGACTCCCGGCTGACAGGCGGACGCCGACCGACGCCGGGGAAATTCTGGACCGCGTCTGGATCAACGAAGGCTTCCGCGACGACGCGCACAGCTCCCGCTGGCGCGAACGCAGCCGCCGGATGGTCGAAGACTATGTGGCCACCCTGGACCCACACGACGAACCGATCGGTGTCGAGCGCACCGTCGCGGTGACGACCCCGACTCTCGCCCTGTCCGGCCGCATCGACCGGATCGACGAACGCCCCGACGAGGACCCCGACGACGACATGGACGAACGGCTCGACGATGGCGCCGACGGCGAGCGCGACCACCGGCAACAGCTCGGAGTCGAACTCGTGGTGGTCGACTACAAGACCGGGCGGCGGACGCTCACGACGGCCGACGTACGCAGCTCACTCGCGCTGGCGGTCTACGCCGCCGCCACCTCCCGTACGCTGCGCCGCCGGTGCCGTCGGGTCGAGCTGCACCACCTTCCGAGCGGTGCGGTCGTGTGGTGGGAGCACACCGAGGAGTCACTCGCGCGTCACCTCGACCGTGCCGACGGCATCGGCGAGGAGGCGGCGGCAGCCGAGTCGGCCCACGCCCGGGGGCTGACTTCGGCCGAACAGGACGAGGTGTTTCCCCCGATGCCCGGTCCCCAGTGCCAGTGGTGTGACTTCGCCGGCCAGTGCCCGGAAGGACGCGCCGCCTACGCGACCCGACGTCCGTGGGACGGCCTGGACACCGAAGCCAGTTGACACCGAAGCCAGTTGACACCGCAACGGGACGACTCGTAGCAACGGCTCGTCCCGGCTGGCTCATCCGACTAGCTCATCCGAGTAGCTCAACCGGCTGGCTCATCCGACTGGTGTCGCCGGACCGGCTTCGGGCGCCTACGTTGTGCGCATGGACCTTCTCCGTCTGCTGACCGAGCCGCGCAAGCTGCTGGGCGGCCTGACGGTGGCCCTGTCGGTGGTGGCGGCACTCTGGGTGTTCGGCCAGTCCGACGGCCGCCTTCCGGCCGGGACCGTGCTACTGCTGCCGGTGGTGGTCCTGAGCATCCTCGCCTGGCAGCAGGAGAAGGTCATGCGCGGCTGGCTCTACCTGCTGGTCGCGTGGGGCTTCGGGCTGGTCGCGTACGGCGCCCTGGGTGGCGTCGGCTGAAGAGCGACCTCCACGCCCGCGACCGCGAGCCAGAACGCGGTCAACGCCTGCACGGTTGCGACCGGTTGCTCGACAGCGGGTGAGTGTCCAGCGCCCGGGATCACTGTCTGTACGGCCGACAGCCGCTCGGCCATCTCGCGTTGTACGCCGACCTCCCATCCGTCGTCGTCCGCGCCGTACGCAACCAACGTCGGCACCTGGCAGGCGGCGAGTTCGGCGACCCGGTCGGGTGCGTCGGCGAGTTGGCGGGTGATCTGTGCCAGCGACGTCGGGTGGTTGGCACAGAACCGGTGGCGTAGGAACTCCTCGACCGCCGCGGAGGAGGTCGGCGTCCGACCGCGCTCGTCCTCGAGAGCACGCTTGGCAGCGAAGACGTCGGCCAGGTCGTTCACCGCGATCGCCTCGGCCATCAGCCTGAGCAGGTCGGCCTGCGGCCCGGTGATCCCCGCCGGCCCCGAGCACAGCAGAGTGAGGGAGCGAAACAGCCGCGGATACTCCAGGATCGCCGACCGCGCGACCAGGCCGCCGAACGAGTGGCCGACCAGGTGCGCGGGGCCGGCATCCACGCTGCGGGCGAGGGCGACCACGTCCAGGCCGAGTGCCTCCAGGGCATACGCGGCGGGATCGTCGTCGCCCGGCGTCTCGTACTGTCCGCGCAGGTCAACCGCGATGATCCGGCTTCCGGGTAACGCCGTCGCCAACGGCTCCAGGACGGAGAGGTAGTCCTCCTTGCTCCCGGTCCACCCGGGCAGGAGGAGTACGGGCGGGCCAAGCGCAGGATCAGGGTGCTGGCCGAGGCCGCCGGTCTCCAGTGCGGCGAACTCCCCACGCGTCGTTGTCAGCCGACAGGCCCGGACACTGTCCGGAGTCTTGAGATTCCTCGGCGTACTCATGGGCGCTCACGTTAGCCTTTCGTCCGACGAATAGGCGCCGGCGCCGTGCCGAAGCGGGTCAAACACCGCATAGCATGTCCGTGGTCCACCCGGCACCTCTTTTCTGGCTCCTACGCACCTGAACGGGGGAACATGGGATGAGGCACGCCGCGCCACGACCACGTCGGCTGCGGCCTCGCCACCGCCGGGTCATGTGGGCGAGCCTCTCGATCCTCACCCTCACTGTCGCCATGCTGGGCGCGGTGGGTCTCCTCCCGATCGCGGTGGGCACGGTGTCCACTGCCGCCGACATCGATCCGGAGAGCCGAGCACGCACCCTGGCCGACCGGTCCCGCGCTGCCGACGAAGAGGCGCTGGCCGAGCCGCGTGCTCCGAGCCCCTCGGTCAAGGCAGCCGAGCGCAGTCCCGCCCCCTCCGACGCCGACGAGGCGCTCCCTCCCGGCACCGGCTCGGTCAGCAGGGTCGTCTACGCCCTGGGCTCCAACCGCGTGTGGCTGGTCAGGGGACGAAGCACAGTCGTGCGCACCTACCTCGTGTCCGGGACGAAGTTCGACCAGGTCGAGCCGGGCACCTACGAAGTCATCCGCAAGCGGCGCCACACGACCAGCTACCACGGGACCGAGCGGATGGAATACATGGTGACCTTCACGTTCGGCGCCAACGCCGCGATCGGCTTCCACAACATCCCGGTCAGCATCGAGACCGGCAAAGCCGTCCAGTCGTCGGCGCAGCTCGGCCAGTCTTTGTCCGACGGGTGCGTCCGCCAGTCGACCGTGGATGCGAAAGCGCTGTGGAGCTTCGCCTCGACGGGTACGCCAGTCGTGGTCGTGGTCTGAGCCCAAGCCACGACCAGGTTGGAGCAGCCAAGAGCGGCTGACGCGCTACGCCGGGCCGACTTCGCTGTCTTTGGCGTTCGACGGCGTGCCCTGGGCGGCGTTCCCCTTGTCGGGGTCCTGTCCCGCGCGCTCGTTCTCCTCGGCTTCCGTCCGGTCGGCGACCACGACGCCCGAGCGGAGTCGGCGCCGGCGGCGACTCCGACTCCGGCTGCTGCGGGACCCGGTACCCGGACCTGCGGTCCCGGCGCCCTCGGCTCGCGTCTCGTCCGGTTCGGACGCCTCACCCTCGCCACCCCGCACGGGTGCGGAGGCGCCGCGCCGGTCGCCACGCTGGCGACGTCTTACCCGTTCGCCTCGGCCATGCTCGCTGCGCGCGCGGTCACCTCGTCCGCGGTCGCCACGTCCACGTCCGCCACGTCCACGCCCAGCGGCCTGGTCGTCATCGCCGCCGTGATCACGGGAGGTTCGCGGCTCGCCCGTAGATGGGCCGACCTGTCCGATCGCGTCCCTGGGGATGCCCAGGTCGTGGAGGAGGTGCTCGGAGGTGGAGTAGGCCTCGACCGGCTCCTCGAACGGCAGTCCGAGGGTCGAGTTGATCATCTTCCACCGGGAGATGTCGGGCCAGTCGACGAACGTCACCGCCACACCCGACGCTCCGGCTCGGCCGGTGCGTCCGATCCGGTGGACGTACATCTTGTCGTCGTCGGGGCAGGTGTGGTTGACGACGTGGGTCACGCCCTCGACGTCGATGCCGCGGGCGGCGACATCGGTCGCGACCAGGACGTCGACTCGTCCGGACCGGAACCGCTGCAGGGCGCGTTCCCGGGCGATCTGGCCGAGGTCACCATGGATCGCGGCCGCTGCGAACCCGCGGTCGGCGAGATCGTCGGCAACGCGCTGTGCCTGGCGCTTGGTCGTACAGAAGACCATGACCCGGCCGCGGTTCTCCGCCTGCATGATCCGGGCCAGGATCTCTGCCTTGTCGAGATCGTGGCAGCGGTAGACGAACTGTGCGGTCGCGGGTACGACCTGGCTTTCGTCGGCCGACTCGGCCCGGACGTTCACCGGGTGCCGCATGTGCCGGCGGGCCAGCTGGACCACGTCGCCCGGCATGGTGGCCGAGAACAGCATCGTCTGGCGGAGCTCGTGGGTCATCGCGATCAGGCGTTCGACGTCGGGAAGGAAGCCGAGGTCGAGCATCCGGTCGGCCTCGTCGAGAACCAGAACCTTCACGTGGGAAAGGTCGAGGGCGCGCCTGTCGGCCAGGTCGAGCAGCCGACCCGGCGTACCCACCACCACGTCGACGCCGGAGCGCAACGTGTCGAGTTGGCCGTCGTACGCCACGCCGCCGTAGACCGTCAGCACCCTGGTTCCGCGGATCTTGCCGGCGACGGACAGGTCGGCGGTGACCTGCAGGGCGAGCTCGCGGGTCGGAGCGACGACAAGCGCCTGCGGCTTGCCGGGTGCGTCGAGGTCGGGGTAGTCGCGGTCGCGCGGGCCGACGATCCGCTGCAGCAGGGGCACTCCGAACGCGAGGGTCTTTCCGGTGCCGGTCCGCGCCTGAGCGATCAGGTCGGCCCCGGTGAGCGCGATGGGTATCGCCATCTGCTGGATTGGGAACGGCTCGGTGATCCCAACTTGGTCCAGAGCGTCCACGATGTCGGGTAGTGCGCCAAGTTCCTTGAAGGTCGTCAGAGCTACTCGCCTCTTGTTCGAACGCCCTACGGCGTTGATGGACCGGGCCTGTCCCGCACGAGGCGGGCGAGACGGCAGATCTCTACTGCCCGGACAATGGGATGGCTCCCCGATTCGTGAGTTTAACGACCGGCCTCCGAAGGCCTATGGCCAGGCAGGCCCCACGCCGCCGCGGAGCCTGCCGGGAGCGTAGGGGACGTCCGGTCTGGAGCGCGGCGTGTGGTCCCGGGCCGAGTCCGACAGACGCCCGGTTTGATCACCAGGTCCCGCTCGAACCCACTGCCGGCGCGACACCCGCCCCAGACCGCTCCCTCATCGGTACGGACGGATCTGACCCCCTTAGGCTCAGGCGCATGAGTCCGAGCGATGAGGTCAGGCCGGAAGTCAGAGCAGAACCGAGCGGCGAACGCGCGGCCGTGGCTGCCACCGGCGTGGCGGCGCAGGACGATCCGGTCTACCGGCCCGCGGTCATCGACCTGCTCGGCGTGCTGGCGTACGGCGAGCTCACGGCGTTCGAGCGACTCGCCGAAGACGCCACCATGGCTCCGACCCTGGAGGACAAGGCGGCCCTCGCCGCGCTCGCGGTCACCGAGTTCCACCATTTCGAGCGGCTTCGCGACCGGTTGGGCGATCTCGGGGTGAGCCCCGTCGCGGCGATGGAGCCATTCCGAGCCGCGCTGGACGACTTCCACCGCCACACCGCACCGGCCGACTGGCTCGAAGGACTGGTCAAGGCCTACGTCGGCGACGGAATCGCGACCGACTTCTATCGCGAGGTGGCGGCCTACGTCGACGTGGACACCCGAGGCCTTGTCTTCGAGGTACTCGAAAACGCGGGCCACGTCGCCTTCGTCGTCGACAGGGTACGCAAGGCCATCGCCGACGATCCGCGGATCGGCGGCCGGCTTGCTCTCTGGGGACGCCGACTGGTCGGCGAGGCCCTGTCCCAGGCACAACGGGTGGCGGCCGAGCGTGACGAACTGACAGCGCTCCTCGTCGGCGGCGTCGACCGCCCCGGAATGGACCTCGCGGCCGTGGGCCGGATGTTCGCAAGGCTCACCGAGCAGCATTCACAGCGGATGGCCACGCTCGGCCTGCAAGCCTGACCGCGCGCCACTGCCCCGTTCGCGCAGTCGGGTATTCACCCTTTCGCTAGCGCGTGACAACTGGCGTTAGTGCGCGACCTTCGACCCTCTCCGCGCCATCACACTCGACGCGATGACGACGAAGATGATTGCGACGACAACACTGATGATCCAACGGACCCAGTTGATCCCGGACGTCGCACTGACGCCAAAGAGGCCGGCGAGCCAGTAGCCGACGAGAACCCCGGCGACACCGCAGATGACTGTGAGCCACAGCGGGATGTTGTCGCGGTTACTCGGTGCGATCCACTTGCCCAGGAGTCCGATGATGATCCCCGCGATGATGATGCCGATGACATGCCACATTGCGAGTCCCCCCTCCATATGTGATCCACGGTACTCCGACAGTGGAGTAGGAATGGATCACCGGCGAGGCAGCGCTCGGCAGCCGGGGACGAAACCCTCAGCGCGGTCGAAGGTGCGCCGGCGACAGAGTGCCGGCAACCCTCACATCGCGCCGAAACCGACCCGCCGCTCGGACTGCGGACCGA
This sequence comes from uncultured Actinomycetota bacterium, assembly GCA_963720325.1. Taxonomy (GTDB): domain Bacteria; phylum Actinomycetota; class Actinomycetes; order Propionibacteriales; family Actinopolymorphaceae; genus Thermasporomyces. The sequence goes on from CAVRFE010000003.1 coordinate 519,652, forward strand.
CCTCGACATAGGCGATCCGGTCCGCCGGGATCAGAATCTTGCGGCCGCGCTCGTCAACGAGGCTGAGCAGGCCGTCGCCACCCTGCAGCGCCTTGCTGACGGCGGCCTCGACGTCCTCGGGTCGCTCGGTGCTCTCGAGCACGATCTCGCGAGGCGCGTGCTGGACGCCGATCTTGACCTCCACGGGCCATCCTCTTTTCGTACGTTCGGGCCGGCAGCGGCCTCGTCGGGCGGCTCGGCCAAGCGGTGCACCGGCGCTGTCGAGGCTAGCCGAACCGGACTTGTGAACCGCAGGCAACCCGGCAGTGGACGGCGCCATGTCGGTCGCTCGCGGTGGGTCGCTGGTCGGTCTGATCGCTCATTCGGCGCGGGGGAAGCCCCGAATGCCGCGCCAGGCCAGGGTGGACAGCAGTCGAGCCGCCTCGTCTCGTCCGATCGAGCCGCCACTCGACACCCACCAGCGGGCCGTCACCTGGGCCAGGCCGGCCATCCCGGCTGCGAGCAGCATCGACTCTTCGCGGGGGAGACCGGTGTCTTCGGAGATCACCGACGAGATCGCCTCGGCACACAGGTGCGCCACCCGGTCGACCCGTTCGCGCACGGCTGGCTCGCCGGTCAGATCGGACTCGAACACCAACCGGAACGTTCCGTCGTTCTCACCGACGAAGGTGAGATAGGCATCCATCGTCGCGGCCACCCGCTCCTGGTTGTCGCTGGTGGAGGCGAGGGCTCCGCGGACGGCTTCGACCAGTCCGTCACAGGAGGCGTCGAGCAGCGCGAGATAGAGCTCGAGCTTGCCGGGAAAGTGCTGGTAGAGAACGGGCTTGCTGACTCCGGCACGCTCGGCGATGTCGTCCATGGCGGCGGCGTGGTAGCCAGAGGCGACGAACACGTCGCGGGCGGCGTCGAGCAATTGGGCGCGGCGGGCCTGGCGCGGGAGTCGACCACTACGGGGGCGAGCGTCGGACATCGTCACTTCGACTCCTCCTCGTGGGCTCCGGCTAGACGCCTGCCGACTGCCGGGCTGACGCCGGTCAGACCAGCGTGTCGTGATCATACCGGCGGGCTGGGGGCCCGGGCGGATCTGTGGATCCTGGGGCGTCGGGACTCCGGTCGGCCACATGTCAGCGACACCCGGCCCGATCGTGCCACACGGCGATCGACCCGCAGGTCGTGCCAGCGGCTGCTCGCGGCCCTCCCAGGGGCGCGATTTGTCGCGTCAGGTGCAGTGTGCGCCGCGGTGCGAGGTGCCGCATCACTGGTAGTCGTCCTCGCCGAGTTCGACCACACGGCGCTGTTCGACCACATCGGCTTCGGGTGCTTCGAGATCGAGCTCGTCCGGCTCGAGGATCGCCGCGTCCTCGTCGGTGCCGGGCTCCTCGTCGGTCTCGAGCGCGTACGCGTCCTCGAGCGGGACCTCGACGTCGGACATCGTGCTCGCCTCCTTCTGGTCGGCATGTGGTGCTGTGACCGGAGTGGCGGGTAGCTGGGCCCTGCCATCGACCCTAGCCCTGATCGGGTGAAGCCATGGCGCCCCGAGCATGATCAACAGGCGATAGGTGCCCATGTCCGGTGCCGGCGACGGGCAGCTTCCGCCTGTTGATCATTGCGGCTGGCCCGGCAGCACAGGGTGGCTGGCGCGTCGTCGTTCAGCCCCGTCAGGGAAGCCGCTGGCGGGTGGTGGTGAGCGGCTCGAACAGGTCGCCGAGCTCCTCGACGCGGTCGAGCACCTCGTCGGGCCCGAACGACAGGTCCGCAGCCGTCGGCCGGGCTTCGACCTCCTCCCAGGTGAGCGGAGTCGAGGCCGTGGGCCGCTCGCCGCCGCGCAGGGAGTAGGGCGCGATGGTCGTCTTGGCGGTGTTGTTCTGGCTCCAGTCGAGGAAGACCTTGCGCGGCCGCAGAGCTCGGGTCATGGACGCCACCACGAGGTCCGGCCGGTCATGGGCGAGCCGCTCCGCGAGTTCCTTCGCGTACGCCGACGTCACCTCACCGGAGGTCTCGACCAGCGGAACGTACATCTGCATGCCCTTGTTGCCCGAGGTCTTGGGCCACGCGGTGAGACCGTCGGCGGCGAGGAGGTCGCGGAGCAGCAGCGCCACCTCGCAGCAGGTCACGATGTCTGCTGGCGGGCCGGGGTCGAGGTCGATGACGAGCAGGTCGGGCTGGCGGACACCGCCGCGGGGGCCGACCTTCCACTGGGGTACGTGCAGCTCGAGGGCGGCGAGGTTGGCCAGCCAGACCAGCGTCGCGAGGCTCTCGACGACGACGTACTCGACTTCCTCGGTACCCCGCGTGCTTCCCGGCGAGGCGATCTTGACCGTGCGCACCCACGGGGGTGTGCCACGCGGCGCGTTCTTCTCGAAGAAAGGCTGCTTGTCGACGCCGTCCGGCCAGCGCTTGCGGGTGAGTGGCCGGTCGACCACATGGGGGAGCAGGGTGCCGGCGATACGGGTGTAGTAGTCGATGACCTCGCCCTTGGCGAACCCGGCTTTCGGATAGAGCACCTTGTCGAGGTTGGACAGCTGGAGGACCTGGTCGTCGACCTTGACCCGGACCGTCCTGCTCTTGGGCGCCATGCGGCCCATCCTGCCCGATGCAGCTACCGGTATCCCGGGGACGCCTGGACGACGGCCAACTGCGACGGGCTTCGAGCTCGCGTCATCCGGAGACCATGAAGCCGTACGGGGCTATGGGTCCCGTACGGCTTCACGATCACGATCATGATCACGGGGCGGGCTGGGCCAGGCCAGCTGCCGCCCCGTGACCACGCGGGCGTACGCCGTCGTCAGGCAGGCCGGACGACGACCGTCATCTGCCGGCCGTTGCTGGACTGCTCGGTGACGGTGATCTTCACACCGTAGCCCGCCACCTTCACGCTCTTGCTCGGGTTGGCGGGGTTCCAGTAGGCGTTCGGGTCGGAGTCGTCGAAGCTACGGATCGCCTTCGACACGGGGACGTCGGCGATGAGCACCTGGACGTTGTTGCCGACCTTCACCTCCTTGCTCAGCGTAATCGGCTGGGTCTTCTCCAGTCCGAACGTCGAGTCGAAGGAGTGTGCGCGACCGTTGGCGAGAGAGCCGTCCTCGTAGGCGATCACGCCGGGCCGTGCGTCGACGGGCAGGATCAGACCCGCCCCTGGGTGCGACGAGGTGTTGTTGTTGTCCTGCTTCTCGTTCCAGTACGTGATGAGCAGGCCGTTCTGGTACGGGTAGTGCTGCACCCAGTCGGGCTTGCTGACCGCGCGGTTGAAGCTGTACGGGCCGGGCTTCAGGTTTGCGTCAAAGCCGATGTACTGACGGTTCTCCGCGATGTAGTAGGTGCCCTTCAGCTCCGTGACGCTGCCGCCGAACCGGGTCCAGTTGCCCGTCCAGCCATTGGTGCCGCCATCCACGTTGTCGAAGAAGACCTGCGCACCATCGGCGGTGACGGCGATGTCGTCCAGCATCGGTCCGGCCAGGTGCACGCCGCCGTCGGTGGCGTAGCGGAACCGGAACTGGATCGACTGACCGGCATACGGCGTGAGGTCGTAGGTCAGGTCGACCCACTCACCGTCCGAGCCACCGGTGACAGGGGTGCCGACGCCTTCCCAGTGGGTGCCGTCCGTCGACACCTCGGCGTGCAGGAAGTCGAAGTCCTCCTCGATGTCGTACCACGCCTTGGTGGTGATCGACGCGGTGGACTTACCCGTCAGGTCGATGGTGCGGCGCAGCATGCGGTTGAGGTCGTCGGCGCTGCCGCCCCACCACTCGAAGGCCCCCGAGAACGGGTCGTTGTAGTCAGTGGTCACCGACTCCTTGGGCAACGGCACCACCAGCGCCTGCGGCTTGTCCGTCGACAGGGACGACGGACCGAGCACCGTGGTCGAGGCGCGGTTGGGCGAAACGACCTCGTAGTCGAGCCAGCCGAGCTGCAGCTTCTCCCAGGCGCCCATGTAGCCGGGCGAGGTACCGATCTCGTCCTTGCCCTTGTTGAGCCACGAGCCGCCCGACATCAGCGACCAGAACCCGGTGCTGTTGTCGCCACCGGCGGTGTCGTAGAGGTCGGGCAGCGTGAGGTCGTGCCCGAACTCGTGGGCGAAGACGCCGAGGCCGCCGTTCTCAGGCTCGGTGGTGTAGTCGCCGATCCACAGACCGGTGTCGCCGAGCGGTACGCCGCCGCGCTGGTTGCCGTCGGGGCCGTCGTTCAGACCTTGGAACGCATACCAGCGGTGCGACCAGATCGCGTCGCCGCCCTGGGCACCGCCGCCCGCCTCTTCGCCCTCGCCGGCGTGGACCGCCTGGAAGTGGTCGATGTAGCCGTCGGCCTCGTCGAAGTTGCCGTCACCGTCGAAGTCGTAGCGGTCCCAGGCGTCGAACTGGGCGAGGTAGTCCTTCACCTGTGCCGACGTCTTGCCCTGGGCGATCTGGTCGTCGAACCACGCCTTCGCGGAGTCCTTGACGTAGTTCCAGTAGCTGTCGGACTCGGCGATCTCGTTGCTGCCGTACCGCGCCTCGTTGAAGGGCAGCTGCACCCAGTCGCTCACGTCGCCGGCGACCGTGTAACGGCCCTGCGACTGCGCCCGGTAGAACGTCGACATCGACTCGCCCTCCTGACCGAAGAACAGGTCGAGGAAGTAGTCGCGGCTGAAGTCGGGCTGCCAGTGGGTGGAGTTGTCCTGGCGCCGGTCGGGCTCGGCGATCTGGTTCTGGACCGGTCCCGGCGTCCCCCCGGTACGCGGGTCGGTCTGGTCCCCGAACGAGGTGAGGATGGTGAAGATCTTGTCCGTCTTCTCCATGCTGACCTGGGCGTAGTCACCCTTGGCCATGCGTACGACGTCGGACTTGCCACGACGCTCGACCGTCGCCTCGCCGCGCAGCACCTTCTCGATGGCAGCCTTGCGGGTCTCGCGCTGCTTGTCGGCGAGCGGGTTGGGCAGGTCGTCGGGCGCGTGGGTGCGGGCATCCGGTGCCTCGCTGCCGGCCGACCCGCCGCGTGCGGCGGAGGGTGATGCGGAGGCCGGTACCCATGCCGCGGTGGCGGCGAGGGTGGCCAGGGCCGCAATGGCGGCCGTACTGCCTTTGCGAACTCTCACTGCACTCCTTCCGGGCGGTCCGCCGCTCGGGGTGACCGGGCGAGGACCGGTGGTGGCGTGATCCCGAAGCAGCCGGCCCGCATATCCGGACCGGCGGTGTCGCAGGTGGTGCGGGTGTGACAGGTGTGGCAGGTGTGGCAGGTAGCGCGGGTGTGACAGGTGATGCTCGGCCCCCCGTGCCGGGACCGCCCGCCTCTGCGCCGACGATGATCAAAAATGTCGACCAACAAGGTGGCACATCATGACGCGGTTGTCCCAGGTTTCGAAAGGTTCCACCACTTATGGGGTGTTCGACAAGACCTGGCCTGCCATTTCCTGACAAGGCGGCTTCGACTCCGCCGTGGCGGACGTGTGCCCCGTAGGGTCGGGCGCATGCGCTATCGGACCCTTGGAAACTCCGGCCTGCAGGTCTCCGTCGTCGGCCTGGGCGGCAACAACTTCGGAGGTCGCCTCGACCTCGACGGCACACGTTCGGTCGTCCACGCAGCGCTGGACGTCGGCATCACGTTCATCGACACCGCTGATGTCTACTCGCGAGGTCGGTCGGAGGAACTGCTCGGCGAGGTGCTCGCCGGCCGGCGCTCCGAGGTCGTGATCGCGACGAAGTTTGCCGGAGACATGGGATACGGTCCGGCGGCCGGCGCCAAGGGTGGACGTGGCTACATCCGACGCGCGGTCGAGGCCTCGCTCCGCCGGCTCGGGACGGACTACATCGACCTCTACCAGATCCACGTACCCGACTTCGTGACTCCGGTGGCCGAGACTCTGTCCGCCCTCGACGGCCTCGTCAGGGAGGGCAAGATCCGCTATGCCGGCCACTCGAACTACGCCGGCTGGCAGATCGCCGAGGCCGCCCATGTCGCCCGGGAACTCGGCACGGCGCCGTTCGTGTCCGCCCAGAACCACTGGTCCCTGCTCGAACGTGGCGCCGAGGCCGAGGTCGTACCAGCCGCCCGGCACTACGGCGTCGGCATCCTGCCGTACTTCCCGCTCGCCAACGGTCTGTTGACCGGCAAGGTCCGCCGTGGCCAGGAGGTGCCCGAGGGGTCGCGGCTGGCGAGTCGCGAGGGGTACGTGACGGAGGACAAGCTCGCCCGGGTCGAGGCCCTGGTCGCGTGGGGTCAGACGCATGGCGTATCCCTGCTGGAGATCGCCGTCGGTGCCCTCGCCGCGCAGCCGGGCTGCTCGTCGGTGATCGCCGGCGCGATGTCGGCCGAGCAGGTCAAGGCCAACGCGGAGGCCGGCACCTGGGAGCCGACGGCCGAGGACCTCGCCGAGATCGACGCGCTCGTACCCCCGCCTGCCGGCCGCCGTTGAGCCGCCGGCTCCGTCGAGCACCTGAGCTGAATTGTTGGAGGTGTGCCCGGTACTAGCCGGGCAGACCTCCCACAACCTCGTGCGGGCCGGCGGCTTCGCGGGGGTTGGCGGCGGGCGCCCTGTGCCGTGCCTCGCCGTACATCAGCCGCCGGAGCAGCGCCTCGGCCGGGCCGCTGCGGCCGAGACGTTCCAGTGCGTACGCGCCGACCACTGTCGCCAGCCACACGCCGACCGCGAACGCCGCCATCCCCGCGCTGCCCATTGCCGCGCCGAGACCAAGTCCCCAGGCGGCGAGGAGAGGCGAGAAGAGCAACGAGTGGGCCAGGTAGCTGGACAAGGACCGCTTGCCGACCGCGGCTACGGCGACCAATACACGTGGCCGATGCTGGCGCCTGGCCATGGCGTGGGCAAGGAGTCCGAACGCGGCGACGTACCCGAGCCCGGCGGGCAACCCGGTGCCGTCCTGGATCAGTCGCAACGCTCCCTCTTCGGTCTGGGCTGCCGCCGGCACGCTCCAGATCCCGACGTGTGCCAGGGCCGCCGGTAGACCGCCGAGCCAGCCGATGGTGATCCCGACGGCGGCCGTCCAGCGGAGCAGCCGAAAGTGCTTGTGCGGCTCTTCCAGGATGCGGCGTCGCGCCGCCCAGAACGCCAGCAGCATCAGCGCGACGGCACCGAACGACAGCAGGCCGCCGGCAACGGTGACGAACGACCAGGTGGTCAGCCGGGTGCCGACCGCGACGAGCGGATTCTCCTCACCGGAGGCGTAGACCACCGTCGTGGGCTCGGTCGAGGACGTGCCGAGCCGGGCCAGGTCGCCGGTGACGAGTGCCCAGATCCCCGGCGCCGTCGCCGTCGCCATCACGGCCGCGGCGAGGGCGCTCCACACCAGCAGCGTGCGGTCACGACGTCGCAGGAAGAGCCAGCCGAGCAGCAGACTCATCAGCCCGTACGAGCCGATGATGTCGCCGGCCATGAGGAGAGCGGCGTGCACGAAACCGAAGACGATCAGCCACAGGCTCCGTCGGCGCAGGATTCCCACCGCCGCCCGCTCGTGCGTGCCCGCCGCGGTCTGGCGCAGGAACAGCTGCATCATCCCGTAGCCGAAGAGGAACGCGAACAACGGATAGACCCGCAGGTCGAGCATGGTGATCATCAGGAACTGGACCACCTGGTCCGGCAGCGAGCCGCCGACCGGATGCCATCCGGACGGACCGTGCGGTGCCGCCCACAGGTAGAACCCCGTGTTGGACAAGACGATCAGCGCCAGCATCAGCCCGCGGGCAAGATCGGGCGCGAGGGCGCGTTCGGAGGCCAGCACGCCGCCGCGGGCGACCACGCGCGGTCGGGGCGCGGACTCCCGGTCGCCGGTGGCATGGTGGCCGGGGTCGGGTTCGGGGTTGGCGGCGGGGCCCGGTTCGTTGGTCGCGTGGTGGCTGCGGTTGGTTTCGGGGTTGGCGGCGGGGCCCGGTTCGTTGGTCGCGTGGTGGCCGCGGTCGGGTTCCGATTCGGTGGCGGACTCCGGGTCGCTCGAGCGGGACGGCATGCGTCGACGTTACGAACCGTCCCATCCGACACACATCGGTCTTTGGTATCCGCTCGGCCGACCGAAGTCGCGAACCTGGGAGACCGGCTTCGACCGGCTTCGACCGGCTTCGACCCGTGACGCCCTGACGCCCGGCGGAGTCGGTGGCGCCAATTGAGAGGGGTTCGGCGCTCCATGATCATGTGTCATGAAACCGTCTGACCCGTCCGGAAACAGCCGGTTGTCCGACGCATGATCATGAACGCCCACCCCGCGGCACCCTCGCGCGACACAGCGAGCGGGCGCCGACGGACAGTCCCCCGCACCCTCGGTGGCCACCGCGCCGGTGGACGCGGGAACATGGGAGGCGAACCGAAGGTTGGTGCGAAGGACGATCCCGACCACACGAGGAGTCAGCCGTGTCGCTGCCGCCGCTCGTAGAGCCAGCGCCTGAACTCAGCATCGACGAGGTACGCCGATACTCGCGACACATCATCATCCCCGACGTCGGTATGGACGGTCAGAAGCGCCTGAAGAACGCCAAGGTGCTCGTCATCGGAGCCGGCGGACTGGGCAGTCCCGCGCTTCTCTACCTCGCCGCCGCCGGCGTCGGCACGCTGGGCATCGTCGACTTCGACACCGTGGACGAGTCCAACCTGCAGCGTCAGGTCATCCACGGACAAAGCGATGTGGGAAAGTCCAAGGCGCTGTCGGCCAAGGAGTCGATCGCCGAGATCAACCCGTTCGTCAAGGTCAACCTGCACGAGGTCCACCTCGACTCCGACAACGCGCTCGACATCTTCGCCGGCTACGACCTGATCGTCGACGGCACCGACAACTTCGCGACCCGCTACCTCGTCAACGACGCGGCGGTCATCCTCGGCAAGCCCTACGTCTGGGGCTCGATCTTCCGGTTCGAGGGACAGGTCAGCGTGTTCTGGGCCGAGCACGGCCCGCACTATCGCGACCTGTACCCCGAGCCGCCGCCGCCGGGGATGGTCCCGTCCTGCGCCGAGGGTGGCGTGCTCGGGGTCCTGTGCGCGTCCATCGGCTCGGTCATGGTCAATGAGGCGATCAAGCTCATCACCGGGATCGGCGAGCCGCTGATCGGGCGGCTGCTCATCTTCGACGCGTTGGAGATGAGCTGGCGGGAGCTCAAGGTCAACCGCGATCCGGACACCGAGCCGGTCACCGAGCTGATCGACTACGAGGCGTTCTGCGGCGTCATCTCCGAGGAGGCCGCCGAGGCGGTCGTCGACTCGACGATCGACGTACGCACCCTGAAGGAGTGGCTGGACGCGCGGGCACGGGGCGAGCGCGACTTCATCCTGGTGGATGTCCGCGAGCGCAACGAGTACGAGATCGTCAGCATCGACGGAGCAGTGCTCATCCCCAAGGGCGAGTTCCTCACCGGCCAGGCGTTCGAGCGGCTGCCCAAGGACAAGCAGGTCGTGCTGCACTGCAAGGTCGGCGGACGTTCGGCGGAGGCGCTCGCGGCGGCCAAGGGGGCCGGGTTCGCCAACGCGGTCCATGTCGCGGGCGGCATCTCGGCCTGGGTCAGCCAGATCGAGCCGCACAAGCCGGCGTACTGATCATCCGCCGACCAGACGAAGCGCGGGCGTGGACAACGAGGCGTACGTCGAGCTGATCCTCTCCGTGGTGGAGCGCATCCCGGCCGGCAAGGTGATGGCGTACGGAGACATCGCCGAGTACGTGTCGCACGGTGGCCCCCGCCAGGTCGGCTGGGTGATGTCGCACTACGGCGGTGGAGTGCCGTGGTGGCGGGTGGTCCGAGCAGACGGACGCCCCCACGAGACAAACGCGGGGGAGGCGCTACGCCGCCTGCGGTCGGAGGGCACGCCGTTTCGGGGTCCCCGCAGCGACCGTGTCGACATGGCGCAGGCGCGCTGGAACGGCGCGTAGCCGAAGGACCAACGCTCATGGCTGGCTGGCGGAAGTACCCGGGTTGTTGGAGGTCTGGCGGGTTAGAAGCCGCGAGACCTCCAACAAGTCGGGTGCCTGCAAGAGGTCGGGTACGCCAACAGGTCGCGTGCCTGCAACAAGTCGGCCGCTGTGATGGGCAACGGGCACTCAGGGCCTGCGTTTGGCCTTGGTGGCTTCCCAACGGGCGAGGAGACCCTCGAGCTCCGCATCGACGAAGCGGTAGAAGTCGCCCATCTCCCCGACTCGGCGCCCGGACGGTGTGTCGCGTCCCCCCAATGCTTGGACGCCCTCCTCAGCCAGGTCGGCGACAGACCTGACCAGGCCTCGTCGGGTGACGCTGCTCTCGTACCAGACATCATCGGGAAGCCGGTACCGAAGCGTCCGCGAGCCCGGAGCCGGCTCTCTGGCCAGGAGATCGACATGGCTGAGATAGCGCACCGCGCCGGAGATTGCGGCCGGGCTCACCTCGAGGCGTTCGGCGAGCTCCGCGGCGGACATCGACGATTGGTCGGACGCCATCATCGTCACCAGGACCCGTGCGGGCATGCGCGGAAAGCCCATGTCGTCGAAGGTGATCGCCATGTGCTCGACGAACCGGCGGACGGCCTCCTCGTCGCGGTTGGCCCCGTCCTTACGGTTGGCCCCGTCCTTACGGCTGGCCCCGTCGGTACGGTTGCTCGCGTCCGAGCGGCTGGACTTCTCGTCGCTGCCGGGCTCGCGCGCTCGCGCCGTTCTGGGCATGTCGATGCCTCCCTCCTATCCGGGCATCTCAGCTCGGGCGTCTCAGCTCGGGCATCTCAGCTCGGGCGACTCAGCTCGGGCAACTCGGGCGCAATCCAGGCATCCTCGGGCGCGTCCACGCTCGATCGGCCAAGCTCGCTGAGTCTTAACGGATCCTTAATGCTTAACACATCACACTAGATTCACAAACTTGTGAAGCAACTGTAGCGTCGCTTGGGTGGAAAACATCATTCACGTGGCGGCTCTGACCAAGAGCTTCGGCCCGACCCGCGCCCTGGACGAGCTCGACCTGAGTGTCCGGCCAGGCGAAGTACACGGCTTCCTCGGACCCAACGGTGCCGGGAAGTCCACGACGATCCGCATCCTGCTCGGCCTGCTCCGCGCGGACAGCGGCCATGCCGAGATGCTCGGCGGCGACCCATGGCGTGATGCCACCAAGCTGCACAAGCGGTTGGCGTACGTGCCGGGAGACGTCACGCTCTGGCCGAACCTCACCGGCGGCGAGGTCATCGACCTGCTCGGCCGGCTGCGCGGGGGCCTCAACAAGCAGCGCCGCAGCGAACTCCTGGAGCGGTTCGACCTCGACCCGAAGAAAAAGGGCCGTGCCTACTCCAAGGGCAACAAGCAGAAGGTGGGACTGGTCGCGGCCCTCGCCTCCGACGTCGAGCTGCTGATCCTCGACGAACCCACCTCCGGCCTCGACCCGCTGATGGAGGAGGTCTTCCAGCAGTGCATCGAAGAGGAACGCGAGCGGGGACGTACGGTCCTGCTCTCCAGCCACATCCTCGCCGAGGTCGAAGCGCTCTGCGACCGGGTGACGATCATCCGGCTCGGCCGGGCTGTGGAGACCGGAACGCTCGCCGAGATGCGACACCTCACCAGGACGTCGATCGCGGCTGACCTCGCCGGACCTCCCAACGGGCTGAGCGCCATGCCGGGTGTGCACGACCTGCACGTCGACGGCACCCGGGTGCGGTGTGAGGTCGACACAGACAAGCTGGACCCGTTCCTGCGCCAGCTCACCGCGGTGGGCGTGCGGAGCCTCACCTGCCAGCCGCCGACGCTGGAGGAGCTGTTCCTTCGTCACTACCAGGACGACCTGTCCAGGGTTCCCGAAGCGGAGGTGGCCCGATGACCGGGCAGTTCGCGGGGACCGGGGCGCTGGTCCGGCTCGCACTACGCCGCGACCGGATCGTCCTGCCCGCCTGGATAGTGATCTTCGCCGGGTTGGCAGTGGGTTCGGCGGGTGCCTCGATCGAGCTCTTCCCGACCGAGCAGTCGCGGGCGACCGCGGCGAACGCAGTCAACGCCGCTCCCGCGCTCGTCGCGTTGTACGGGCGGGTGTACGACGTGACCTCGCTCGGCGCCGTGTCGATGATCAAGATGATCAGTCTGTACGCGTTGTTCCTTGCCGTACTGGCGATCTTCACCGTGACCAGGCACACCAGGTCCGAGGAGGAGACCGGTCGGCTGGAGCTCATCGGCGCCGGAGTCGTCGGCCGGTACGCCGCACTGACCGCGGCCCTCGTGGTCTCCTGTGGCGCGGTTGTCGTGCTCGGACTGGTGACCGCGCTCGGCCTGATCGCGGTGGGCTTGCCGGCGGTCGGTTCGATCGCCTTCGGGTTGGAGTGGATCGCGGTCGCGTGCGTCTTCGCCGGAATCGCGGCGGTCGCCGCGCAGCTCACCGAGAACGCTCGTACCGCCAACGGCCTCGCCGCGGCCGTGGTCGGCGTCGCGTTCGTCCTGCGGGCTGTCGGTGACACGTCCGGGCCAGGCTGGCTCACCTGGCTCTCACCGTCGGGCTGGAGCACCCAGGTGCGCCCGTTTGCGGGAGACCGGTTCTGGGTGCTGCTGATCCCCGCGGTGTTCCTGATCGCTGTCGTGACGTTCGCGTACGTCCTGGCGGGGCGCCGCGATCTGGGCGCCGGTCTGATCCGGCCGCGTCCCGGGCCGGCAGTCGCGGCCGGATGGTTGGGCTCCCCGCTCGGCCTGGCCTGGCGGTTGCAGCGTGGGGCACTGCTGGCATGGACCGTGGGCTTTGCGCTCGGCGGCCTGATCATCGGCAACATCGCGGCCAGCGTCGGCGACATGATGGACGACAACGAGCAGTTCCGGGACCTGCTCACCGCGATGGGTGGCGCTTCTGGGGTGACCGACGCGTTCTTCTCGGCCGTGCTCGGTCTGTTGTCGGTACTGGCGTCGGCGTACGGCGTGCAGGCTGCCCTGCGGTTGCGAGCCGAGGAGTCCGGCATGCGGGCCGAACCCGTACTCGCCACCGGGATCCGGCGGTCGACGTGGGCGCTGAGCCACCTCGGGATCGCGCTGGTCGGCACGGCCTGGCTGGTCGTCGTCATGGGGGCGACCGCGGGTCTGGCGCATGGTGCACAGACCAACGACATGTCGGGGGCGTTCGGTCGAGTGGTCGAGGCGGCACTGGTCCAGATCCCGGCCACGTGGGTGTTGGTCGGTCTGGTGGCCGCGCTCTTCGGTCTGCTGCCGCGGCTCAGTTCGCTCGCGTGGGTGCTGCTGGTGGGATTCCTGTTGCTCGGCGAGTTCGGTTCGCTCTTCGAGCTGAACCAGGCCGTGATGGACATCTCGCCGTACGCCCACGTGCCGAAGCTGCCCGGAGGTGCGATGAGCTGGCCGCCGCTGCTGTGGTTGACCGGGATAGCTGCTGTCCTCGTCATCGTCGGGCTGTCCGGCCTGCGGCGCCGCGACCTACCCGTCGCGTAGACGGCTACGTCGCGGCGAGCGCCGGCGACACAGGAATGCGGCGGACGGGAATGCGGTGGACGGGACGTTGGCGCACGAGAATGCGGCGCACGGGAACGCGCCGCACGGGAACGCGCCGCACGAGAGGTTGGCGCACGGGAAGTTGTCAGAGGTATGTCGGCTTCTAGGCCGAGATACCTCTGACAACCTGCGGGCGACACAACACGGGGAAGGAGACGGCGATGGCAAGCCAGAAGGTCGAGCTGACCGGGGCGCGAGAGACGATGCTCGCCACGTTGTACGGCAGGGCCCTCGACGCACGCTCGGCCAACCCGGTCCTGGGCGACCGGCTGGCAGACGAGATCGTGGCGGGCCTCGAGTACGACTTCGGAAAGCTCAAGGTGAGCCGATCCGATGCGATGAGCATTGCTGTCCGGGTGAAGTACGTGGACCGGCTGGCGGCCGATGCGCTCGCGAGCGTGCCCGGTGCGACCGTGCTGCACCTGGGGTGTGGGCTCGACACTCGCGCGTTCCGGCTCGATCCGGACGCGCGGTTGGAGTGGTACGACGTCGACTTCCCCGAAGTGGTCGAGCTCCGCCGGGCTGTTGTGCCGGACCGGGACCGCTACCACCTGGTCGGCTCGTCGGTGACCGAACTGGAGTGGCTGGACGAGGTACCCGCCGACCGGCCGGTCGTGGTGGTCGCGGAGGGCCTCATGCAGTACCTACGCAAGGACAACTTCGTCCGGCTGCTGGTCACCATCGTCGGGCGGTTTCCGAGCGGACAGTTCGTCTTCGACTCCTGGAACACCTTCGCCTCCCGGGTCGGAAGGTTCCAGCGGGCCATCAAGGCGACGGGCGCGACCACCGGCGGTTGGGGCCTCGACGACCCGCGCGATCTGGAGACGTGGGTACCCGGACTCGCTCTCGTCGCGGCGAGCGGCTACTTCGACCTCCCGGAACTCGCGCGGGCGTCGCTCCCGGTGCGCGTCGCCGTACGGGTGATGAGGCTGGTCCCGGTTCTGCGCGACATGGGGCTGATGGTGCGCTACCGCTTCTGAGGCGTCGCAGGTGCCGGGTGGCCGGACGCCGTGCACCGGTCCGCCCGGGCGCGACACGCGGCAGGTGCCTCGCGGGTTGTTGGAGGTCTCGCGGCTTCTAGACCGCCAGACCTCCAACAAGTCCGTGGACGACCCCGTCCCGACGGTCGCGACCGGCCACCCCCGACCCACGCCCCGACCCACGCCCCGACCCGTCCAGACTCACCGCAGGCCGCGCGGCTTCGCAGGACGACGCGGCTGGCCGGGGACGGACGCCTTCCGCGCTCACCGTTCTCACTTAGGCGCTTATGCGCAAAAGTAGCTGTTACGCCCATCGACTGATGCGCATAAGCGAGAGTCCACAGCCCGAGAGGTCCGTACCGTGCCGACCAGCCGAAACCCCACGCGCCAGCGCCAGAGCGACATCGCGCTGGCCGCCGGGGTCTCGCAGGCCACGGTCTCGATGGTGCTGAACGGTCGGACCGGCAAAGGCGCCGCGATCAGTACCGACACCAGAGACCGGGTGCTGCGCGCGGCCGCCGACCTCGGCTACGTCGCCAACCCGGCGGCGCGCAGCCTGGCGGGTGGGCGCAACCGGCTCCTCGGGGTGTTCACGTTCGAGTCGGTGTTCCCCGCCGAAAGCGCGGACTTCTACCACCCGTTCCTCGTCGGAGTCGAACGTGAGGCTGAGGCGCAGGGCTACGACCTCGTCCTGTTCACCAGCTCGGCCGGGTCCGACGGGCGGCGCCGCATCTATCGCGACAACGCAAACCGGCTGCGGATGGCCGACGGCTGCGTACTCCTGGGGTACGAGGAGGACCGGGCAGAGCTCGACCGACTCGCGGCCGAGGACTTCCCTTTCGTCTTCGTGGGTCGCCGTGAGGTGCCAGGCCAGGAGATCGCCTACGTCGCCGCGGACTACGCCGGAGCGACGTACGAAGCGGTTGCGGCTCTCGCCGCCCTGGGGCACCGCAGGGTCGCGTACCTCGGTCGCGGTCATGTGGACCACGAACCCACCATCGACCGCGAGGCGGGGTTCATTCGTGCCCGCGCTGACCACGGTCTCGACCCCGATCCCAAGCTGCGGCTCGCCCTGCCGGCTGGCGGACTGTCGCGCGAGACGTTCGACGACCTGCTCGCGTCCGGGGTCACCGCGTTCACGGCCGAGGACGACGCGATCCTGCGCGAGTTGCTCGATGCCGCCGGTGCGGCCGGTCGCCGCCCGCCGGACGACTTCTCGGTGGTCACTCTCGTGGACCCGGCCGGCGCCGGACCGGCCGGCGCCGGAACCGACGGCGCCGGAACCGACGGCGCCGGAACCGACGGCGCCGAGGTGAGCGGTCTGCGGGTGCCACGGCTGGAGATGGGCGCCACTGCCGTACGCCTGCTCGACGAGATGCTGCGCGACCCTGCCGACGTACCACCTCGGCAGATCGTCCTGGGCTGCCGCGTCGTCGCGGGAGCCACCACCGGACCTGTACCGCAACCTTCGAAGGGAAGCTCATGACCAACGAAGTCCACGTGGACGTCGCCGTCATCGGCGGTGGTCTCGGTGGTGTCGCGGCCGCCCTCGCTGCCGCCCGGGAGGGTTGGCGGGTCCTGCTGTCGGAGGAGACCAGCTGGCTTGGCGGGCAGCTCACCTCGCAGGGCGTGCCCCCGGACGAGCACCCGTGGATCGAACAGTTCGGGTGTACGGCGAGCTACCGCGCCCTCCGCGACGGCATCCGCGACTACTACCGCCAGTGGTACCCGTTGACCGCCTCGGCACGGGCCGACCGCACCCTGAACCCCGGCCTCGGTCGGGTCAGCCGGATCTGTGCCGAACCACGCGCTGGTCTCGCGGTCATCGACTCCATGGTCGCGCCACACCGCAGTGCGGACCGCCTCGACGTACGCCTGCGTCACCGACCCGTGTCGGCCACGACCGACGGTGACCGGGTGACGAGCGTGACGCTTCGCGACGAGGAGGGCGGCGGCGAGCTGGTCGTGTCGGCCGCGTACGTCCTCGACGCCACCGAGACCGGCGACCTGCTGCCGCTCACCGGTACGGAGTACGTCACCGGGTTCGAGTCGCAGGGCGACACCGGTGAGCCGAGCGCGCCGGCCGAGCGTCAGCCACTGAACATGCAGGCCGTCTCGTGGTGCTTCGCCCTGGACCACGAGGAGGGCGCCGACCACACCATCGACCGACCGGCCAACTACGACTACTGGCGTACGTTCCAGCCTGACTACTGGCCCGGCCCGATGTTGGGCATGGTGGCTCCGACCCCGCGGACGCTGGAGCCGAAACACCGCATCGTCGTTCCCAACCCCGGCAGTGAGGCGAACAGCCTGCCCGGTGACCTGGACCTGTGGCTGTTCCGGCGGATCCTGGCCCGCGAGCAGTTCGCGCCAGGTGCGTTCGCGAGTGACATCACGTTGGTCAACTGGCCGATGATCGACTACGTCGACGGGCCGGTGTTCGACGTCGAGCCGGGCGAGGTGGAGCGGCATCTGGCCGGCGCCCGGGAGATGAGCATGGCGTTCGTCTACTGGCTGCAGACGGAGCTGCCCAGGCCGGACGGCGGAACCGGGCTGCCCGGGCTGCGGCTCCGCCCGGATGTCATGGGGACACCCGACGGGTTGGCGATGGCGCCGTACATCCGCGAGTCGCGCCGCATCGCCGCGCGCTACACGGTCGTGGAGCAGGACGTCTCGTTGGCCGTACGTGGTGAGCGCGGCGCCAAGGAGTACGCGGACTCGGTGGGCCTCGGCTCGTACCGCATCGACCTGCACCCGTCGACCGGCGGCGACAACTACATCGACGTGGGATCGTGCCCGTTCCAGATCCCGCTGGGCGCGTTGCTGCCGGTGCGGACGACCAACCTGGTGGCGGCTGGGAAGAACATCGGGACGACCCACATCACCAACGGGTGTTACCGGTTACACCCGCCGGAGTGGAACATCGGCGAGTCCGCGGGCCTGCTCGCCGCGCACTGCCTGCGCAACCAGGTCACGCCCCACCAGGTCGGCGACGGGGGTGCGCACCTGGCCGACTACCAGCACCTGCTGAGACGACACGGCGTCGAGTTGGCCTGGCCGGACGTCCACGGCTACTGACCTTCCACACCAGGACCCGACTCGTACGAGGGGAGACCTCGATGCGGCGCCAGAGGGTACGACGGCAGATCGATCGACGGCAGGTGCTCGCCGCCGGGGGAGCGCTCGCCATCGCGGCCACGCTGCCGGGGTGCAGCTTCCTGTCCACCGACCCCAGCAGCGAACGGGACGGGGCCACCGGCGGCAAACCCGCGGGCAAGGCGGCCGGCGAGGCGCCCGGGCTGCGGGAGCTGGTCGAGCAGGGCAAGCTCCCGCCGCTGCGCAGGCGCCTGCCGAAGAACCCGCTGGTCGTGCGTCCGGTCGACCGCGTGGGCAGCTACGGCGGGCAGTGGCGCAACGCGCTCATCGGGCCCGGTGACGCGTTCCGGCTCGTCTACACGCTGGCCTACGAGAACCTCGTCCGCTGGGACCTCGCCTGGAAGCAGGTGGTCCCCAACGTGGCCGCGTCGTTCTCGGCGAGCAGTGACGGCCGCAGGTTCAGGTTCACGCTCCGCGAGGGCATGCGATGGTCGGACGGCAAGCCTTTCACCGTCGAGGACATCCGCTTCGCCTTCGAGGACGGCCTGCTGGACAAGGACGTCAGTCCGGAACCGCCGCCGCTGTTCGTGTCCGGTGACAAGCCGGGACAGCTGCACGTGGTCGACGACAAGTCGTTCGAGTTCGAGTTCGAGGTTCCCAACGGCCTCTTCCTCGAGCGGATGGCCTCCGACACCTCCAACGCGCTCACCCGACTGCCGCGCCACCACCTGGCGAAGTACCACAAGAAGCACAGCCCCGGCGCCGACAAGGCGGCCAAGGACGCGGGATACGAGGACGGGCTCGAGGCGCTGCGGAGTGCCGGTGACGTCTTCGGCGCGTTCTGGCAGGACCCGAAGATTCCTCGGCTGCATGCCTGGCTGCCTCGGCAGGGACTCGGTACCGGCACGCGTCTGGTCTTCGAACGCAACCCCTACTACTGGAAGACCGATCCCGAAGGCAACCAGCTGCCGTACCTCGACGGAGTCACGTTCGACCTCGTCCAGGACCCCGAGCTCCTGCTGCTCAAGGTGCTGCACGGCGAGATCGACATGATCGACCGGCACATCAACACCACGCAGAACAAGCCGGTGCTGGCGCGGGAACGCGAGAAGGCCGGCTTCGGGTTCTTCGACCTGGTGCCGGACAAGCTCAACACGATGACGATCATGCTCAACCTCACGAGTCGCGATCCGGTGAAGCGGGAGCTCTTCCGTTCCAAGGACTTCCGGATCGGACTCTCGTACGCCATCAACCGCGAGCAGATCATCCGGGCCGTGCATGCCCGCCAGGGCGAGCCATGGCAGGTCGCGCCCAGCAAGGGGAGCGAGTTCTTCGACGAGGAGATGGCCAAGCAGTACACGGAGTACGACGTCGACCTCGCCAACGAGCACCTGGACCGCGCGGGTCTGACCGAACGCGATGGCGGCGGACTGCGGCTCGGACCTGACGGCAAGCCGGTCCGGTTCACTGTCATGGTCGGCAGCGGTGCCGGCAAGCCGCACCTGGCCGACAGCCTCGAGCTGGTCCGCGGCTACTGGCGCGAGGTCGGCATCGCTGTCGCCGTCAAGCCGGAGGACCTGACGTTGTTCGGCGAGCGGCAGACGGCCAACCAGACCGACGCCGCCGTGTGGGACGGAGACGGCGGACTCGACGTGATCCGGACACCGACCTACTACCTGCCGACCGGGGCCAACAACACGAGCTACGCGCAGGGCTGGGCACAGTGGTACCAGTCCGGCGGCGCGTCAGGAGAGGAGCCGCCGGCTCCCGTGCGTCGGCAGTTCGAGCTGTACGACCAGTTGCTCGTCACACCCGGTGCGGACGAACGTGCCGCGCTGATGAAGCAGATCCTGGCGATCGCCAAGCAGGAGTTCTACACCATCGGCATCAGTACGGCGGTGCCTGGCTATGGCGTGGTGAAGGAGAACTTCCACAACATGGTGGCGGAGACGTTCTTCGCGGCCAGCTTCCCGTATCCCGGTGTGACGGGCCCGGAGCAGTACTTCGGTGGAGGGCGAGGCCTGAGCAGAGGCCAGTGAACGACGGCCTGGTCCGAGCGGCATGGTCCTGCCGCGGTGACGCGCCGGGATATCGAGACGCAGCGCTTCTGTCCGACCGTTCTGATGGAATGCGCAGCGTGCCGTTGCCCGACACCGCAGCACCTGCCGACCTGACCGAACCTGCCAACCCGACCTCGTCTCTCGGCCCGACTTCCCCTGCCCCCGAGCATCCCGGCCGGGTTGCTACGCAGCCCGCGTACCGGCTGGTCAGGCGCACTCGGGTAAGCGCCGCGATGCATGTGACCGCGCCTGCGCTCGACGACACACAACGGTGGGTCGTCCAGCATCGTGGCGGTCCGCTGCTGGTGCTCGCCGGACCTGGCACCGGCAAGACGACGACCCTCGTCGAGGCTGCCGTCGACCGGATCGAGCGCGACGGTCTCGACCCTGCGCAGGTGCTGCTGCTCACGTTCAGCCGGCGTGCGGCGGCCGAGCTTCGCGACCGGATCGCTGCCCGGTTGGGCCGGACGATCCGCGAACCGCTGGCCCGCACCTTCCACTCGTACGCGTTCGGACTGCTGCGCGGCGAGGCGGTCATGCACGACCAGCCGATGCCACGGCTACTCGCCGGACCCGAACAGGATCTGTTGATTCGCGACCTGCTGCGCGGTGACGTGGAGGAGTTCGGCGCGACGAGCTGGCCGGCGCTGTTGCGGCCGGCCCTGCTCACCCGTGGTTTCGCCCAGGAGCTGCGCGACCTGCTGCTACGGGCGGCCGAGCGGGGGCTGGACCCGCGGGCGCTGTCGGCGTTGGGGCGCCGCAATGGCCGCGACGACTGGGTCGCCGCGGCACGCTTCGCCCGGCAGTACACCGCGGTCACCGCCCTCCGACCGGAGGCGCCCGCCTATGACCCGGCGGAGCTGGTGCGCGCCGCTGTCGACCTGTTGCGCGCCGACGCCGACCTGCTGGCGCGCGAGCGGGAGGCGCGTGCGGTGGTGTTCGTCGACGAATATCAGGACACCGATCCGGCACAGGAGGAGCTCCTTTCCCTCCTGGCCGGCGGCGGGCGCGACCTCGTCGTCGTCGGTGACCCCGACCAGTCGATCTATGCGTTCCGTGGCGCGGAGATCGACGGCATCCGCCGATTCACCGAACGCTTCCCCCGAGCCGACGGCCAGGAGGCGGCCACGGTCGCCCTCCACCGCAGCCGCCGCGCCGGTCGGGTCCTGCTCGACACGTCCCGGCGCTTCGTGGCGCGCCTCGGTGGGCCGCCGCGTCATCGCCGGCTGACGCCGGAGGATGGTGTGCCGCCGGGCGAGGTCCAGGTCCATCTGCTCAGGTCCGAGAACCAGGAGGCGGCGTTCGTCGCCCAGCGGCTGCGCGAGGCGCACCTCGTCGACGGTGTGCCCTGGTCGCGGATGGCGGTGCTCGTCCGGGCGGCGTCGTACGTCTCCGTGCTCCGTCGCGCCCTCACCTCCGCCGGCGTCCCGGCGACCGTACGGCTGGAGGAGATGCCACTGGTCGACCAGCCGGCCGTCCGCCCGCTGCTCACCATGTTGGAGCTCGCGGCCGGAAGACGTGAGCTGGATCCGCCACTGGCACTGGACCTGCTCGGCAGTCCCTACGCCCGGGCCGATGCCCTCGCGCTCCGCCGCCTTCGGCAGGAGTTGCGCAGGCACGAACTGGCCTCGGGCGGCGGGCGCCCGTCGTCGGAGTTGCTGGTCGAGGCGTTGGACGATCCGGGCGTACTCGTACCGCTCGATCCGCGCGCGGTCGCACCAGCACGGCGAATCGCGGAGATGCTGGCGGCGGCGCGCGACGCGGTCGAGGCGCCCGGTGCGACGGCGGAGACCGTGCTGTGGTCCATGTGGTCGACCAGCCGGGTGGCCGACAGCTGGGCGCGGCGAGCAGGCGAGGGAGGTCCGGGCGCCGCCCCGGCTGACCGCGACCTCGACGCCGTCACGGCGCTCTTCGACACGGTCGCGAGGTTCGTCGACCGGCTGCCGGCCGCGGGCCCGGCCGTCCTCCTCGACCACCTGCTCGGTCAGGAGATCCCCGGTGACACGCTGGCTCCCCGCGCCCCCGAGGGCGAGACCGTCGCGGTCCTGACCGCGCACGCGGCCAAGGGCCTGGAATGGGACGTGGTGGCGGTCGTCGGCGTACAGGAAGGCGTGTGGCCCGACCTGCGACTGCGTGGTTCGTTGCTGGGTTCGGAGTCGCTGGTCGACCTGGTCGCGGGGCGCGATCCCTCGCCGGTGGTGACCGTGAGCCATCTGCTCGCAGAGGAACGCCGGCTGTTCTACGTCGCGGTGACCCGCTGCCGGCGGCGGCTGCTGGTGACCGCGGTGTCCAACGAGGAGGCACACCCGTCCCGGTTCCTCGACGAGCTGGTGCCGTGGTCGGGCCCGGGGGAGGAGCGACCGATCACCCGAGTGCCGCGCGGACTCGACCTGGCGGCGGTGGTGGCAGAGCTGCGGTCCATCGTGTGTGCGCCACCTGCCGGCGACGACGCGGGTGGCCCAGTGGTCGATGGGGGCGCGGGTGCGGGACTTGTTGGACGTGCGGGTGCTTCTGACCAGCCAGACCTCCAACAACTCGAGGCCCCGGACCACATCGATGGGATCGACCACGGACAGCCCGCCGAGGTTCGCACGTCCGCAGATCCCCGGCGGTTGGCGGCCGCGCACCAACTCGCTCGGCTCGCTGCCGCCGGCGTCCGCGGTGCCGACCCGCGCGAGTGGTACGCCCATGCACCCCTGTCCGACGACCAGCCGCTGCGGGAGCCGGGGGAGTCGGTACGGGTCTCGCCGAGCAAGGTCGACGCCTACACCCGGTGCGCGCTTCGATGGTTGCTGGAAAGCTGCGGTGGCACTGCCGGCGACGCCCTGAGTGCTGGTGTCGGCACCCTCGTTCACGCACTCGCCCACGACGTCGCCACCGGCGCGATCGACGCCGACGACCTGCCGGCGGCGTTCGAACAACGTTGGCGTCTGCTCGACAGCGGCACCGGGTGGTACTCCCGCAAGGAGCATGGCCGGGCCGCGACCATGGTCGAACGGCTGGCCGGCTGGCTGCGCGCCAATCCGCGCGAGCTCGTCCTCGCCGAGGGCGGTTTCGACGTGGAGGTCGGTCGGGCCAAGCTCGTCGGGCGAGTCGACCGGCTCGAACGTGACCCCAAGGGTCGCCTCGTCGTCGTCGACCTCAAGACCGGGCGGAGCAAACCGCCGGCGGCCGAGCTGGCCGACCACCCGCAGCTCGGCGTCTACCAGTTGGCCGTCGAACGCGAGGGCTTCGCCGAGCTGGCGGGCGGTGACGCCACGACCGGCGGAGCGGTCCTTGTCCACCTGGGCAGCGGGACGAAGGTGGGGGAGCAGAAACAGCCAGCGCTCACCGACTCCGACGACCCGACCTGGGCCGAACGCCTGGTGCGCGACACTGCCGAAGGGATGGCCGGTGCCGAGTTCGCCGCGGCCGAGAACCGCTGGTGTGGTGTCTGTGTCTCGCGCCGTTCGTGCCCCGTGCACGCAGAGGGCGGACAGGTGACGCCATGACGACCCAGCTCGGCCTCCCGCTCGAGCGCGCCAGCGGCGTGCGCTACACCGCGGCCGAACTTGCAGCCCTGCTGGGCCTCCATCCTCCGACTCCGGAGCAGGCCGCCGTGGTCGAGGCACCGCTCGGCCCGATGGCGGTGGTGGCCGGCGCCGGTTCGGGCAAGACCGAGACGATGGCGACCAGGGTCGTGTGGCTGGTCGCGAACGGCTTCGTACGACCCGAACAGGTCCTTGGTCTCACGTTCACCCGAAAGGCGGCCAGGGAGCTGTCGGCCCGGATCCGGCACCGGCTCGCCCAGCTGCGCGCCCGCGGCCACGTCAGCCTGAGCGGCGACGACGACGGCTCGCCCGGGGACGTGACGGTCGCTACCTACGACGCGTACGCACAACGCATCGTCTCCGAGCACGCACTGCGACTCGGAAGGGAGCCGGGCGCCCGGCTGGTCACCCCGGCAACTGCCTGGCAGTACGCCACGAGGGTCGCCGAGGCCTACGACGGTGCGATGGACGAGGTCGAACAGGCACTCTCGACCGTCGTCAGTTCGGTTCTGACGCTGCACGGTGAGCTGAGCGGGCACCTGGTGGGTGGTGACCGGCTGATCGACTTCACCGAACGCCTGCACGCCGAGGTGACCGCTCGACCGTCCGTCGCCCGCACCCGCAAAGCTTTGTACAGCAACGTCGACGAGGCCCTGACTCGCCAGCGGGTGCGGCTGCGGCTGCTTCCCCTGGTGGCTGCGTTCGAAGCCGAGAAGCGGCGCCGGGAGGCGGTCGACTTCGCCGACCTTGCCGCGCTGGCAGCCGAGCTCGCCGACCGGTTTCCCGAGGTTGGGCGGCGCGAACGCGACCGTTACGCGGTCGTGCTCCTCGACGAGTACCAGGACACCAGTCATGCGCAGTTGGTTCTGCTGCGCGGTCTGTTCGGTGGCCAGACCGGGCACCCGATCGCCGCCGTCGGTGATCCGTGCCAGTCGATCTACGGCTGGCGAGGCGCGAGTGCGGCCACTCTCACGTCGTTCGGCCAGCATTTCCGTACGTCCGAAGGAGATCTGGCGCCGACACGGCCCCTTACCACCAGCTTCCGCAACGGCTCGGCGATCCTGCAGGTGGCCAACGCGTTGGCCGATCCGCTCCGTCAAGGCGGCCTTGACGTCCCCCGTCTCAGTGCCCATCCGGCAAACCGCCAGGGCAAGGTGGTGGCGGCGCTCCACCACACCGTCGAGGACGAGGCACGTGACATCGCCGAGCGGGCCCGTGCGGTCTGGAACGCCGACGCGTCCCGACGTGCCCGTGGCCAGCCGGGGCGGACGGTGGCGGTGCTCATCCGCAGACGCAGCCAGATCGACCGGATCGCGTACGCCTTGCGCGCTGCTGAGCTCCCGGTCGAGATCGTCGGCGTCGGCGGGCTGCTCACCACGCCGGCGGTCTCCGACGTCGTGGCCACGCTTCGGGTGCTGGCCAACCCCGGGCGTGGGGACGCGCTGATGCGGCTGCTCACCGGTTCGCGGTGGCGGATCGGCCCGCGCGACCTCGAAGCACTTGGCCGGTGGGCGCGGCTGATCGCGAAACCGCCGGACGGTGCCGCGGGTGACCGCACCGGGGACCCGCCGGCGCCGGACGCACGTGACCCGAACGGGAATAGCCCGAACGGGAATGGCCCGAACGGGCGTGACCCGGGCCCGTTGGCACCGGAGGAACCCGCGCCGGATGAGGTCGACAACGCCAGCATCGTCGACGCCCTCGACGCGCTGCCCACCTCGGGCTGGTTGTCGCCGGCCGGTCGGGAACGTCTCACCGCCTTCGCTGCCGAACTCCGCGCGTTGCGGCGACGGGCCGCGCAACCCCTCGTCGACCTGGTGGCCGATGTCGTACGCACCCTCGGCCTCGACGTCGAGGTGGCAGCGCGTACCGGCGAGGCGGCTGCCAGCCGGGCCGATCTCGACGCCTTCCTGGACGTGGCCGTCGGCTTTGCCGAGAGCGGCGAAGGTGCCTCGCTGCCCGCGTTCCTTGCCTACCTCGAGGCCGCCGACGCCGAAGAACGAGGCCTGGAGCCAGGACAGGTCGAGGTCGCCGAAGAACGCATCCAGGTCCTCACCGTCCACGGGGCCAAGGGCCTGGAATGGGACGTCGTCTTCGTACCCGGTTGTGTCGAGGGTGTCTTTCCTGCCGCGGCCGCCAAGGACAAGGCCTGGCTCACCGATCTGGGCGCGCTGCCGTTCCCGCTGCGCGGTGACGCCGACGCCTTGCCGGTCCTCGACGTCGGCGAGACGACCGACCAGCGGGAGGTCAAGGAGGCGTTCGACCGGTTCGCCGAGGAGTGCGGCGACTGGGCCCGGCTGGAGGAGCGCCGGCTCGCCTACGTCGCGGCCACGCGAGCACGGCAGTTGCTGGTCTGGTCGGGCTATCGCTGGGACGAGACCCAACGTCCCCGCGAGCCCGGCGAGTACCTCCTCGAGGTGGCCGACCGGGCCAGGTCCGGAGGTGGAACCGTCCCGGTGTGGCGGGACACTGTCGACCTCGCCGCCGGCAACCCGGTAACCGCGACGCCGACGCGGCACGCCTGGCCGTACGATCCGCTGACTCCCGAGCGGCGCGGACACATCGAGACCGGTGCCAGGCTGGTCGGCGAAGCGAGCACCGCACTGGCGAGGGGCCGGCCGCCGGACCCCGCGGTGGACGCGGCTGCCGCGGAGTGGAGCGGGGACGTCGACTTGTTGCTGGCCGAGCGCGCCCGCATCCGGACCCGGCGTGACGTCGTCGTCGAGCTGCCCGAACGCCTGTCGGTGAGCCAGCTCGTGCAGCTTCGCGAGGACCCCGATGCGCTGGCCCGGGCGATCCGGCGTCCGGTGCCGAGGCCGCCAAACCCGTTGGCCAGAAGGGGAACGGCGTTCCATGCGTGGCTGGAGGCGCGGTATGGCCGGCCACAGCTGCTCGACGTCGACGAGCTTCCGGGCTCGGCCGACGGCCAGGCTGCGCCCGATGCCGACCTGGCCGCGTTGCAGGAGGCGTTCCTTGCCTCCGAATGGTCGGACCGGCAACCGGTCGAGGTGGAGGTGCCGTTCGAGCTGGTCCTGGCCGGTGTCGTGATCAGGGGCCGTGCCGACGCTGTGTTCCCGGTGCCGGACGGGACGGACAGGACCGACGCGACGGATGGGACCGACGCGACGGACGGGACCGACGCGACGGACGGGTCCGACGAGAGTTCGGCAGGCATCGAGGTCGTCGACTGGAAGACCGGACGCCTGCCACGGGACCCCGCCGAGGCGACCGCGCGTGCGGTCCAGCTGGCCGCCTACCGGCTGGCGTGGGCGCAGCTGACCGGAAGTCCGCTCAGCCAGGTGCGGGCGGCGTTCCACTACGTCCGCGAGGGCGTCACGGTCCGGCCGGTCGACCTCCTCGACGCCGCCGGCCTGGAGGCCCTCGTTACCTCGGTTCCGGCGGAGGCCGGGTCGGGTTCGTGACGGAGCCAGCCGGAGCGAGCGCGTCGCGGCTCCGCTGGAGGAAGGCCCGCTCCGAGGCGTTGCCGGCGCGTGCGATCGCCGCGTCGTACGCCTGAACGGCCTCGCTGGCGCGGCCCAGTCGGCGGAGCAGGTCGGCGCGGACGGCGTGGAACAGGTAGTAGGCATCGAGGTCGAGGTCGTCGACAAGGCCCAGTGCAACGTCGGGACCCTCGAGCTCGCCGACCGCGACGGCACGGTGCAGCGCCACCACCGGGCTCGGAGCGACCGCAAGAAGCTGGTCGTACAGCTGGCAGATCTGGCGCCAGTCGGTCGTCGCGGCGACTGGTGCGTCGCTGTGGACGGCGTTGATCGCGGCCTGGATCTGGTACGGGCCCGGCTGGTCGCGTCTCAGACACCGCCGGACGAGCGCCTGACCTTCGTCGACGAGCGCCCGGTCCCACCGGGAGCGGTCCTGGTCGGCCAACAGGACGAGATCACCACCGCTACTGGTCCGGGTCGCTCGACGCGACTCCACCAGCAGCATCAGGGCGAGCAGCCCCAGGACCTCCGGCTCGTCGGGCATCAGCTCGGCCAGCACCCGGCCGAGCCGGATCGCCTCAGCACAGAGTTCGTCGCGGACCAGGCTCTCGCCCGAGCTCGCCGTGTAACCCTCGTTGAAGATGAGGTAGACGACCGCGAGTACGGCCCGGACCCGGTCGGGCAGGTCGGCCTCGTACGGCACGCGGTAGGGGATCTTCGCGTCGCGGATCTTGCCCTTGGCCCGGACCAGCCGCTGGGCCATCGTGGTCTCGGGTACCAGGAATGCGTGGGCGATCTCCCCGGTCGTGAGCCCGCCCAGCAGCCGGAGCGTCAGGGCGACCTGGGCGCTGGTGGCGAGCGCCGGGTGGCAGCAGGTGAAGATCAGGCGCAGTCGGTCGTCGCGCACGGCGCCCTCCTCGGCAGGTTCGTCGCGGACGTGTAGCAGGGCTGCCTGGGCGTGCCGGTCGTCGCGGGAGGCCTCTCGCCGCAGCCGGTCGATCACCCGGTTGCGGGCGGTGGTGATGATCCACCCGGCCGGACTCGGCGGCACGCCCTCGGTCGGCCAACGCTGGACGGCAGCGGTGAACGCGTCCTGGACCGCCTCCTCGGCGAGGTCGATGTCGCCGAAGGCGCGGACCAGGACGGCGACCGCGCGGCCGTACTCCGCCCGGAAGACGCGTTCGACCTCGGCCGCGGACGGCGCCGGCGCGTCTGGCATCACACCTCGTCGTGGAAGGGCCGCACCTCGATGGACAGTGGGCTGAGAACGCGGGCGAGTTTGCTGCCCCACTCCAGCGCGGAGTCCAGGTCGGCCGCCTGGATGACGGTGAACCCGCCGAGGTGCTCCTTGCCCTCGACGTACGGGCCGTCGGTGACGAGCACGTCGCCGTCGTTGGAGCGCAGCACGGTGGCGGTGCTCGGCGGGTGCAGTCCGGCGGCGAAGACCCAGGCGCCGGCAGCCTGGAGCTCCTTGTTCAGCGCGTCGAGCTCCTTGATGATCGGCTCCAGGACCTCAGGCGGAGGCGGCTCGCCGTCGGGCTGGTAGATGCTGAGCAGATAACGCTTCATCTGCGTCCTCCCTGGTCTGGGTCTTGGTGGGCCGGACTTGTCTGGGCCAGCCCTGGCTGAGGTGACCTTGTGACTGCGCCCGCGGGGCGTCCGCACCTCTCAGTCTCTACACGAACAGCACCCGCCCGGATCGACACCCGAGCCCGGCACTCCCGATCAGAGCCCGGCTCCCCTCCTCCAGCAGCCCGCTCCCGTGATCGTGATCATGAAGCCAAATCGGCGTATACGCCCCGTTCCCCTTCATGATCATGACGAGGCGGCTCTGGGCCGAAAGCGGTTGGGCGGGGAAAGTGGCGGCTGGACGGTGCCACGGCCGCTGGACCCCGACGCAGCCGGCACTGAACATTCAGCGCGCATTCTGCGCGTGCGCGAACGCGTACCGACAGGCGTCGCACGCTGTCCACGTTGGGACATGTTGGCACAGCCCATGGATCGGGCTGCCGGCCGCGACTAACGTCCAGCCAAGCCGTTCCTGAACGTTCATTGAAATGAAGGCGGTACGTCGATGGGTACTCGGCGGCGGTCCACCTTGAGAGACGTGGCGCAGCGCGCCGGCGTCTCGGTGGGTACCGCCTCCGGCGTGTTCACGGCCAACTCCTCGGTCTCGGCGCAGGCCCGGGCAGCTGTCCTCGCGGCGGCCTCCGAGATCGGTTACCACCCGCGCCGGCGCCCGGCGCAGCCGTTCGCCGCCGGTGTCACGACGTTCGGACTCCTCGCACGGGCTGCGCACTACGTCGGGCCGGCCAACCCGTTCTATGGCCCGGTCCTGTACGGCGCCCAGTGGGCAGTCGGCGACCTCGGCCTGTCGCTCGCGCTGGAGACACTGCACGACGGGAACCCCCACGACGGCAGGCCCCACGACGGCAGGCCCCACGACGTCAGGCCCCACGACGTCAGGCCTCACGACGTCAACCATCACGACGGGAACCCGCACGACGGCAGGCGCCACGACGGCGGCAATCACGCTACCCACCTGCACACACACGAACTGCCGCTGATCGTCAACCGCCGGCAGGCGCAGGGTTTGCTGCTCGCCGGCTATGTCGACGCCGGCTACATCGAGGCGCTCCTGTCGACCGGCATCCCCTGTGTGGTGATCGACCACGATCCCGACGGCCTGGCCGTCGACCGGGTGTGCGCGGACGATCGCCAAGGCGGGTTCCTCGCCACCCGACACCTGCTCGACCTCGGCCACGTCGACCCGGCACCGGCCGTCATCTCCGGTCCTGCGTACTCCACCTCCACCCGGGACCGCGTCGACGGCTACCGCGCCGCGCTCGCCAGTGCCGGACTCACCGTCGACCCCGACTACGTCCGCGAAGGGCAGCTCACGGCCGAAAGCGGTCGGGAACAGATGGCCGCGCTCCTCGACCTGCCGTCGCCACCGACCGCCGTGTTCTGCTGCAACGACAACACCGCGCTCGGTGCCATCGACCTGCTGCGCGAACGCGGTGTCGCCGTGCCCGGCGCGTTCTCGGTCATCGGCTACGACGACATCGCGATGGCCGACCACAGCGTCCCGAGACTGACGACCATCGCGGTCGACAAGGAGTTGCTGGGCATGCAGGCGGTGTGGAACCTCGCACAGCGGATCAGGTATCCCGCCATGGGTGTACGGGAGACCCGCCTGCGGGTTCACCTGGTCGAGCGGGGGTCGACCGCACCGCGTACCGAGTCGAAAAGCACACGGACACAGGCGAAACGACACGATCAGCCGGCGATGACAACCGCGCAACCGAAGGTGAGACGAGCACAGCGCAACCGGACGTGAACCACCACAGCGCAACCGGACGTGAACCACCACAGCGCAACCGGAAGTGAACGACCACAGCGAAGGTGATTGGTACATGCAGCTGACGCAGACCCAGAAGCAGTCACTGTACGAGGACGGCCTGGTCAGGCTCCCGGGCATCGTCCCGCCGGAGACTGTCAACGCCGCCTTGCGGGGGGTCAACGGCTCCCTGGGCTCGGCCGGGATCGACCCGAAGGACCTTGTGACGTTTCGCTCGCAGTCGTACTGCCCAGAACTGCAGCGGTCCAAGGCGATCACCGACCTGCTGATGGCCTCGCCACTGTGGGAGCTGGCGGAGTCGGCGATCGGTCCCGGCGCGATCTCGCCGGTGGACTCGGGTCAGATCGCCCTGCGGTTTCCCTCGCCAGACCAGCCACCGCACGACCCGCACCCGCACATCGACGGGATGCACACACCGCACAACGGCGTCCCGGCCGGGACGATCTGGAACTTCACCGCGCTGGTTGGTGTCTTCCTGAGCGACGTGCCCGGACCGTATGCCGGAAACTTCACGGTCTGGCCGGGTACGCACCGTACATATGAGTCCCACTTCCGCGAGCACGGACCGGAAAGCCTGCTGCAGGGAATGCCAACGGTGTCCTTGCCCGAACCGGAGCAGGTGACCGCCCGGGCCGGCGATGCCATACTCGCGCACTACCAACTCGGCCACGGAATTGCCGGTAACGCCTCGCCGCACATTCGCTACGCCGTGTTCTTTCGTCTCTTGCATATCGACCACGACTCGGTGCGTAACGCCTGCATGACCGACATCTGGCGGGAGTGGGCCGGGATGGCCGACGTGGTTCCCGCGGCGACGTCCCCATGAGGGTGGCCGGGACGGCAAGGATCCGCACCGGGCGGATCGAGGCATCGAAGAGGAGTGGAGCACGACGTGCCTGGTCTTGAAGTCCGCAGTCTCGTCCGGCGGCTCGGCAACCACCTGGCGGTCGACGACCTGACGTTCACCGTCAACGACGGCGAGTTCTTCGTCCTGCTTGGCCCGTCCGGGTGTGGCAAGACCACCACCTTGCGCATCATCTGTGGCCTGGAGCAGCCCGACGCGGGCTCGGTGCTGATCGCCGACCGGCCGGTCACCGACCTGCCCTCGCGCGACCGCAACCTCGGCATGGTGTTCCAGGAGTACGGGCTGTATCCCAGCATGGACGTCTTCGGCAACATGGCCTACGGCCTGCAGGCCCGCGGCAAGGTCTCGCGCAAGGAGATCGAGCAGCGGGTCAAGGAGGCGGCGGACAAGCTCGACCTGACTGCTCTGCTGGCCTCGCCGATCACCGACCTTTCCGGTGGCGAGCAGCAGCGGGTGGCATTGGGCCGGGCGATGGTCAAGGACGCCGACGCCTATCTGTTCGACGAGCCGCTGTCCAACCTCGACCCCAAGCTGCGCCACCGGTTGCGCCGCGACATCGTGGCGATGCACCGCGAGAAGGGCAAGCCCAGCGTCTATGTGACCCACGACCAGACCGAGGCGTTCGCGATGGGCAACGTGGTCGCGGTGATGGCGGGCGGCAAGGCTCAGCAGATCGGGCCGCCGGACGAGCTGGTCCAAAAGCCGGCCAACGTCTTCGTCGCGGGCTTCGTCGGTTCGCCGCCGATGAACCTTCTCCCCGCCGAGCTGGGCGCTGCCGACGGCAGCTATGTCGCCCGGGCCAACGACGCCACCCTCGCGCTGCCACCGGAGTGGGCGAGCGTCCTTTCCAGCTATGGCAAGGACAAGGTGACCCTGGGCATCCGGCCCGACGCGTTCGTCCTGCGGACCGGTGCCGACGCAGACGCGGACAACGGCGAGGCCGGCGGGTCGCTGCGTGGCGAGGTGACTGACGTCGAGCCGCTGATCGGCGAGACCGTCGTACGCCTGAAGACGAGCGAGCAGACCCAGCTCGCGGCGGTCTTTCGGGCCGGCGAGGAAGGTGCACTCGGCCCCGGCGACGTCGTACGGGTGGGCGTCGACGCGGCAGGCATGCGGTTGTTCGACGTCGAGAGTGCGCAGGCGCTCGTCCCATGACCCCTGCTCCGCGGGCCACCCGCACGTGGCGACACGACGAGGCGAACGAAGCCCTGCGCGAACTCCGCGCCGGCTTCGACATCCTCGCGCAGCTGCTTGCGGTGACGCTCGGGCCCGCGCAGGGTGTGGTGCTCAGCGAGATCGGCCGGGGTTCGGCCGAGAGCCTGGTCGACTCGGCGACCATCGCCCGGCGAATCACGTCGCTGCCAAGTCGCCGTCGCAGCGCCGGTGCGGAGCTGGTCCGGGAGATGGTCCGCCGGGTGGGCGGTGGGTACGGGGACGGTGGTGCCACCGCGGCCGTACTGTCGCGCGGGATCCTGCGGCACGCGACCCGAGTGGTGGCGGCCGGCGCCAACCCAGTTCTTGTCCGCCACGGGATCCAGCAGGGTGTCGCCGCCGCCTGCGACGCGCTCAAGGCCCAGGCCGCACCGCTCGCAGGCACGGGAACCGCCGGAGGAGCAGGCCTCGAGACCACGGACCTGCTCGCCAGCCTCGCCACCGCGGTCACCGGTGACGAGGAGCTCGGGGCCGTGGTGGGCGAGATGCTCGACGTCCTCGGCGTCGACGGGGCGGTGCAGGTCGAGGAACACGAGGCGACCGGTCTCGCCCACGACTACCTCGACGGTGCGCGGTGGCGTGGCCGGCCCGCGGACTTCGGGATCCTGCCTGGTCCCACGACCGAGCTGACCCTGGTCGAGCCGGTGGTGGTCGTGGCCGATGTGCAGCTCGAGACCGTCGAGCAGGTACGACCGATGCTCGAAGCCGCGCTGGCGCTGCCTGACCGTCCGCCCCTGCTGGTGGTCGCCCGCGAGGTCACCGAAGGTGCCAAGGCGATGTTCAGCTTCAACGACTTGCGCGGCACCCTGGTGAGCGCACCGGTCGTGATCACGACTTCGAAGACACACCTGAGCGACGATCTCGGCGACCTCGCGCTCCTGACCGGCGCGCAGGTGCTGGCCCCGGACCTCGGCCGGGCGCCGGAGTCGTTCCGGCCGGCGTACTTCGGGCGTGCGCGGCGGGTCCTGGTGCAGCGCGGATACCTCACGGTGACGGGCGGCCACGGCGACGCCGCGGAGATAGCGGACCGCGCCGCCCGGTTGCGTACCCGCGCCTGGGAGCTCGACCTGTCGACCCGGGCGGAAGACCGAAGCACCCGCGAACGACTCTGGCTGCGCCAGGCCCGGTTGTCCGGACGGGTCGGAGCCCTGCGGGTCGGAGCGCTGACCGAGCAGCAGATCGAGGCGCGCAAGTCCGATGCCCGCAAGGCCGTACGCCTGCTGACGACGGCCCTGCGCGACGGGGTGGTCCCCGGCGGCGGCGTCGCCTACATCGACTGCATACCCGCGGTCGCGGCCGGACGTGAAGGCTGTGCGACTGCCGACGAGGCGTACGGACTGGATGCGGTATGCACCGGCCTGGAACAGCCGTTCCTGCAGATCGTCCACAACGCCGGTCGCCTCGAGCCGAGGGTCGCGTTGAGCAAGGCCCGTGAGCTCGGACCTGGCCATGGAATCGACGTGCGTACACAGTCCTACGTCGACATGCGCGCGGCCGGCATCTGCGACGTGGCCGGCGTGCTGTCGGTCGCCCTCGAGGCAGCCGGCGAGACCGCGGCCCTGCTCGTCTCGGCCGAGGTGGTGGCGGGCCGTGGCTGACTCCGCGAGGTGGCACTCCCTTCCGCCCATCGAGCTGCCGACACCCCTGCTCTCGCTGCTCCCGCCGGCAGCGGAGTCGCCCGACGGTCCGCTGTGGATCGGCGGGGTGGGTGGAGTCGCTGCCTGGTGGCCGAACGGCGTGACGGGTGGGGAGCCTTCGTTGTCGGACGCTACGGCGCCGGTCGCGTTGACCCTCGGCCTCAGTGCGGTGGCCGCGTTGTGCCGCATCGGAGGTTGGTTGGTCGCCGGTGGTTCGGAAGGGATCGTCCGCTGGCGGGAGTCGGAGGTGAAGGCCGACGGGGTCCTCGATGCCGAGGTGGAGGTCGCCGAAGTGCAGAGCGGCGGCGCCATGGTGGCGGAGTTCGCCGTGGTCACGACACCGACGCGACCCCGGCCGAACGCCAGGGTCGTGACGACGAGGGCTACGACGATCCGGTCCTGCTCGCCGCCACACTCGGGGATGGCGTCCTGCGCAGCCTCGACCGCGGCCGTACGTGGTCGCCGGCCGGGTTCGGGTTGGAAGACCCCGAGGTGTGCACGCTCTTCGTGACCGCGGCAGGTCTCGTCCTCGCGGGCACGGCCACCGGCATCTTCGCCGCGACCCCGGGCGTCCGGGCCTGGCGGCGTTGCCCGGGTTCTGAAGGCCTGGCGATCAGCAGCATCGTGGCCGTCCCCTCGGTACCGGCCGGATCCGAACTGGCCCCATCCGAACTGGCCGGATCCGAACTGGCCGGATCCGAACTGGCCGGATCCGAACTGGCCGGATCCGAACTGGCCGGATCCGAACCACCAGACACGGACCCGCCCGCCATCGTCGTCGCCGCGTGCGAGAGCGGCGAGGTCCTGCGTTCGACCGACGGCGGTCGTACGTGGGCGGCTGGCAGCTCCATCTCCCAGTTTCTGAGCGCACTCGGCACGGCACCGGACTCCGCCCTGATCGCCGGCACCGCAGACAGGGGCATCTGGCGATCGGCCGACGGCGCCCTCACCTGGACCCAGGTCAGCGACGGATCGCTCGCCGACGGATCGCAGCTCGGGACCGTCTACGGCTTCGCCTCCCACGCCGACCGGCTCTACGCAGGAACGACCGAGGGACTCGCGACCAGCGACGACGGCATGTCCTGGCGGGCGCTGCCCGCGCCCCTGACGCATGACTTCGACCGCCTGCTGGTCGGACCGGATGCCCGCCCGGTGGTGGCCGGCAGCCGGACCGGGCTGGTCCAGCTCGGCGCGGACGGCGCCTGGGACACCACCACGCTGGCCGGCGAACCGTTCCCGTTGTCCGGCGTAGCGATGACGCCCGAAGGGACGCTCCTGGCCGCCGACCCGAGCGGCCTCTACCGCTACGGCGGTACAGACGCGGCCGGTCCCGGGCAGTCGTGGATCTGCCAGGTCGAGGGCACGCAGGGGCACGTCGGCGTGATGGCGTTCGGCCCCGACGGGTTCGGACTCGCCGCTCCAGCCCGGCACGGCGACCACCTGCTGCGGACGACTGATGGTGGCGCCACCTGGCAGGCCATCCCCGCGCCGTTCGGCGTACTTCCCGTCCGCGCCCTGCAGATCAGCGCCGACATGATCCTCGCGGCCACCTCCGACCCCCGCCATGAGGTCGTCCAACTCTGGGCGAGCATCGACGAGGGAGAGACCTGGCACCGCGAGGCACGCGCCGACACACCATGGCCGCTGGTGTTGGCGGTCGAGGACCCGCCTGGGCTGAGCCTTGGCCGTGCCCTGTTCACCCGTGACGCCGACGGTCGCTGGCTGAGGTGGGCAGACCTCGACGACGGCATCCGTGCGGTGACCATGGGCCGGGCCGGCGTCATTGCCTGCACGGCTGGCGGCATCTGGCCCGTGTCGGCCGACGGCACCCGCGGTGAACGCCTCGACGCCGGACTGCCCGCCGGTGACGTACTCGACCTGCACGTCCACGACGGCCGGCTCTACGCCCTGATGACCGGCGGCCGGGTCTGTTGGCGAGACCTTCGTACGGATTCGAGCGAGCCCGCATCGGACCTGACACCCAAACGTTCCGACTACACAGCATCGACGAAACGCTAAGACGGAGGTCGATCACCGATGGATTACCTAGACCAGTCCGCAACGCCCGGTGTGCGCCCGGGTGCCACCTCTCGACGTTCTGTGCTCAAAGCCATGGCAGCCGGCGGCTTTCTCGCCGTCGGCGGTGGGCTGCTGAGCGCCTGCCAGAAGGATGGCGGCGGCTCCGGCGGTTCGGGTGGCACCGTCAACGTCACCTTGACAACGCACGACGGATGGCCGTTCGGGGTCATGCCGACCGCCAAGGAACAGAAGGACAATCCCAGCACCAAGGCGTACGCCGGTGTCCTGAAGGAATGGCTCGACGCCAACCCGGGCGTCAAGATCAAGAACGCCGCGCTCGACGTGTGGAACCAGGAGGCGCTCACCACCGCGATCACCGGCGGTACGGCGCCGGCGGCCTTCCCTGGCGACGTGATCGGTGGCTGGAACCGGGCCAATGTCCGTTCGGCGATGCTGCAGGGGCTCACGGCCGAGGTGACCGAGTACCTCGATCGGTACAAGGTCAACGACAAGCTCGAGGACTTCGTCAAGCCGATCTGGGAGAAGTGGGGGATCGAGGGCAAGTTCTACGCCGCACCATGGCTCTACAACGTCGGGACCGGCATCCACTTCCGCCGCGATCTCATCGCCGAAGCGGGCCTGAAGGAACCCACGCCGGACTGGACGTGGGACGACGTGCGCGCGCTGTCGAAGGGACTCACCGAGGGCAAGCGCAAGGGCTTCGTGATGCAGGGCCAGGCCCTCAACGGCAGTCTCAACTCCGACGGGATGGACTTCCACGCCAAGGTCCCCGCACCGGACACCCCCTGGAACTGGCGCTGGGACTACTCCGCCCAGGCCGACGTCTGGGTCCCGCTGATCGACCGGCTCCGGGCGATCATCTTCGAAGACCAGTCGGCGCTCGTCGACATCTCCATGCCGGACGGCGACGTCCAGGCCGCGTTCTCCCGCGGCGACGCCTGCATGCACAGCAACAGCGTGGTCTTCTACACCGCGACACCTGGCGGCGACAGCCCCACGCCGGCCGACCTCGCCGACAAGCTGGACAAGCCGGTCGAGGAGGTCGTCGGCTGGATGACGCAGCCGGTCGGACTCAACGGCCGTAACGTCGGTTCGCAAGGACAGGTCGACCTGGTGGGGTTCTCGCCCGACCTGAATGACGACGAGCTCGACAAGGCTGTCAGCCTGCTGCTGCACGTGCAGGGGCCGGGGTGGATCGCACAACGTCAGGCGGTCTACGAGTCCACCAAGGACCCTCGACGGGTCTACGACTGGCAGAACTTCATGCCGCACTACAAGGATCTGCTCGACAAGGTGCCGAGCTCCCCGGAGGAGGCGTGGGGCACGAAGTTCATGGACGAGGTGCGTCGGGCGGCTCAGATCCCGATCGCGCCCAACGAGGCGTTCTACTTCCCACCTGAGCCCAACGCCGCACCGGCGGAGACGGCCCGGGAGGACATGACCTCGCGGTGGACGAACGAGCGCAGCGGCGTCAGCCCCCGTGCCGACCTGGCCAAGCTCGACTCCACCCGCAACCAGCAGGCCAAGAGCTTCACCTCGGGCGTCGCCGACGAGGAGTTCATCAAGGCAGCCACGGCCTACTTCGGTGCACACGACGCGTACTGGAAGGAAAATGCGCCCGACTACTACCAGAACGTGTTCCAGCCCTGGTACGAAAGCACCGTGCTTCCAGCGTTGAAGGGGTGAACCTGCCGCCTATGAGCAGCCAGCAGCCGACCACCGGCACCGCGCAGAACGCGGACCCGAGTGCCGCCGAGCGCGCGGGTCCACGCACGGACGAGCAGATCGACCTGGTGGGTGGGACCGGTTCCGGACAGCCCCCCCGCACTCCAGCGACGTCGCACCGGCTCAGCCGGCGGCGTCGCTTGGAGGGCGGACTGTTCGTCGCGCCGGCGTTCCTTTTCCAGCTCTCCTGGGGTTGGTACCCACTGCTGATGGCGTTCGTCATCAGCTTCACCAACGCCAGGTTCCGCGGCCCGATCGAGTTCACCGGGCTGGAGAGCTACACCCGGATGTGGAACGACCCACTGGTCGGCCAGGCCTTCAAGGTCACCGCCATCTATGCCGCGCTGAGTCTCGCACTCACGTTCATGATTCCGATCGTGGTCGCCATCTTGTTGATGGAGATGCCCAAGAAGCACATCCGTTGGATGATGCTGTTGTGGTTCCTGCCGCTGTCGGGCATCGCCAGCACACTGCTGTTCAGGTACATGTTCAACGCGCAGTACGGCTTCTTCCAGTGGCTGGCCACGGAGGTCCTGCACCTTCCACCACAGCCGTTCCTCAACTCCAGCGACCAGGTGCTCTTCTGGCTGGTGTTTCCCGGGATCCTCTTCTTCGGTCCCGGGCTGATCTACATGGCCACACTGCAGTCGATCCCGACGTCCTACTACGAGGCCGCCGAGATCGAGGGCGCCGGCTTCTGGCGAAAGATGTGGACGATCTCGCTGCCACGGCTGCGTCCGGTCATCTCGATGCTGTTGATCTTCGCGGTGATCGGATCCTCGCAGGCGTTCGAGTTTCCGCTCATCATGACCGGAGGTGGCCCAGGCGGGGCGAGCCGCACCGTGGTGATGTACCTCTACGATCTCCTGCGCAGCCTGCGGTATGCGGACGCGACGGCCCTCGGTGTGTTCCTGTTCGTGATCACCATGGTGCTCGTGATCATCCAGCGTAGGTTCTTCCGCGAAGACCCGGACACCTGAGGGAGACGACTTTGCTGTTTCCACGCGTAGGACGCAGGCAACCGGTCATTCGGATCGCCTGGTGGCTGGTCGTCGCGTTCTTGTTGCTGGGGATCACGCTGCACCTGTTCCCCTTCTATTTCATGCTCATCACGTCGTTCAAGTCAGGCACCGAGGTGCTGGCGTTTCCGCCGACGTGGTTCCCTCAGGAACCGACGATGGCCGGCTGGAAACTCGTGATCAGTTTGGTGCAGGGGAGTACACCGGCCATCGAGCAGTTGATGGACGGCCCGTTCTGGCTCTTCTTCCTCAACTCCGTGCACATCACGTTCTGGGTGCTCATCCTAGGTATCCCGATCACGTCGCTGGCGGCCTACGCCAACAGCAAGTTGCAGGCCGGACCGCTCGCCCGCTGGTCGTTCCTGTTCTTCATCGGCACGCTGATGATGCCAGGCGCCCTGACGCTGATTCCCAACTACCTGTTGACGCGGAACTTCCCGTTCGCCCTGCCGGAGACACCCGAGATCCCCGGCAGCGACGAACTGGTGTTCCCGAGCGTGCGGATCTGGGACACGCACTGGGCGGTGATCCTGCCCATCGTGTTCCAGGCGTTCAACTTCCTGCTGTTCAAGGGGTTCTTCGACACGATCCCCGACTCGGTGATCCAGGCCGCAAGAGTCGACGGAGGTTCGGAGTTCAACATCTTCCGCCGGATCGTGCTGCCGATGAGCGTGCCGGTGTACGCCGTGGCGATCTGGGGTGCGTTCAGTGGTGCGTGGGACCAGTTCCTGTGGCCCCTGATCGTGCTGCAGACACCGGAGAAGATGCCTGCCTCGGTCGAGATCTACCTGCTGTTACAGCGATTTACCCAGGCCGGCGCCACGAATGCCGAACAGGCATCGGCGCAGGCCCAACAGATGCAGGAGATCCTGGCCGCCGGCATGTCGTGGAACGGTCTGATGGTCCTTGGCATCCTGCAGTCGCTGCCGGTGTTCATCGCGTTCATCATCTGCCGCGAATACCTGCTCAAGGGCATCCGTCTGCGTGGCCTGAAGTGACGCAGACATCCGGCAGAGTCGAACCAGGGAGGGAGGCGCCATGGCCCGGATCGAAGTAGAGAACGCGTTCAGGCGCTATGCCGCCGAGCGCATCGTCGATCTGGACGCGGCCAAGACCAAGCCTGCGTTGAACGGCGTGAGCCTCCAGGTCGCCGACGGTGAGACGGTCAGCGTGGTCGGCTCGTCCGGATGTGGCAAGAGCACCTTGCTCAAGGTCGTGGCGGGCCTGGAATATCCCGACAGTGGCCGCGTCCTCTACAACGGCCACGACGTCACCCAGGTCCGCCCGCAGGAACGCGGCGTGGGCATGGTGTTCCAGGACTACGCGCTCTACCCGTCCATGAAGGGGCAAGGCAACCTTGCCTACTACTTCGAGGTCCACGCCCGCACGGAGGAGGAGAAGGAGCAGCGCGTACGCGAGACGGCCGAACGGATGGGCGTCGGCTTCGAGCTCCTGCT
Organism: uncultured Actinomycetota bacterium; assembly: GCA_963720325.1. GTDB lineage: Bacteria > Actinomycetota > Actinomycetes > Propionibacteriales > Actinopolymorphaceae > Thermasporomyces. Next base: position 559,465 of record CAVRFE010000003.1, read on the forward strand.
CGGTCGGGTGCCCGACACCCTGTCCGGTGGGGAGCAGCAGCGGGTGGCGATAGCCCGCTGCATCGTGCGCGAACCACAGCTGTTCCTGATGGACGAGCCGATCTCCAATCTCGACGCCAAGCTGCGGGAGAAGACCCGCATCGAGATCCGCAAGCTGTTGCGGAAGTTCGCGATCACGACGCTCTATGTCACCCATGACCAGCAGGAGGCGATCTTCATGGGTGACCGGATCGCCGTGATGCGCGACGGTGACATCGAGCAACTCGGCACGTTCGACGAGCTCTACTACACACCGGCCAACCTGTTCGTCGCGACGTTCATCGGATCGCCGCCGATGGCCGTCATCCCCGCGTTCCTCGAAAGCGGCGTGGCGGTGCTGGGATCGCGGTCGGCCGAAGCTCGCTGGCAACTTCCGTACAGTCTGGCCGGACAGCTGCCGATCGGCCCTTTGCGCATCGGGGTGCGCCCGGAAGGTTGGGTTCTGGACAGCGACGACGGTGTGGCGATGCAGGTGAGACATCTGGAGCGCATCCCGACCGAGCGCGCAACGTTCGTCTACGGCAGCATCGGCGACGTACCGGTGGCGGTTTCGGCGCCGGTGGACTTTCCGGAGCGGTCGGAGGTGAAAGTCGCGCCGGACTGGGATCGGGCGTACTTCTTCGCCGCCGAGGGCGAGCAACCCATCCACCTGCCGGGCGTGCTGGAACTCTTCTAGGCACACACCCCTGACGTCTTCTTCAGGAGTAGGAGTGAAGTGGTGAGCGCGATCGCGGTCGACAACCTGGTCAAGGAGTTCGGGGAGAAGCGCGCCGTCAACCAGGTGAGCTTCGAGATCGACGAGGGTGAGCTGCTGGTGCTCGTCGGGCCGTCCGGCTGCGGCAAGACCACGACCCTGCGACTGCTCGCCGGACTCGAACCGGCGTCCTCGGGTGCGATCACCTTCGGCGAGCGGTTGGTGAACGAGATCCGGCCCAAGGACCGCAACGTGGCCATGGTGTTCCAGGACTACGCGATCTTCCCGCACCTGACGGTGTTCGAGAACATCGCGTACGGTCTGAGGTCCCGGCGGATCGCGCGGAGCGACATCCGGGAACGGGTGCCCAAGGCGGCCAGGACGTTCCGCATCGACCACCTGCTCGAACGCAAGCCACGCCAGCTCTCCGGCGGCGAGCGCCAGCGGGTCGCGCTGTCCCGGGCCATGGTGCGGACCGCGGCGTTGTACCTGTACGACGAGCCGCTGTCCAACCTCGACGCCCAGCTGCGCTACCAGGCGCGCGAGGACATCCTCACCCTGCACCGGGAGAAGAAGAAGCCGACCGTCTACGTGACCCACGACCAGTCCGAGGCGATGGCTCTCGGCGACCGGATCGCAGTGATGAACGCCGGCCAGTTGCAGCAGATCGGCACCGGCTCGGAGCTGTACGACCAACCGCGCAACCTGTTCGTCGCGTACTTCATCGGGACGCCGAGCATCAACCTCTTCGAACTCGTGCTGGAGCGCGCCGACGAGGGTGACGGCATCGTGGCCAACGGCGGCGGGATCTCGCTCCACCTGCACCCGGAGATGGCCGCGCGGGTACGCCACAATGTCGGCCGCACCGTCAAGCTCGGCGTCCGGCCCGAACACGTACATGTGCCGAGAATGGCGCCGTTCGAGGTGACCGAGCAGAACACGATCAAGGGCGTGATCAACCTCGTCGAACCGACCGCCAGCGGCAGCACCGTCTACATGAACACCGCCGACACCGGCGGAGGTGACGAACCGCAGGACTTCGTGGCGACGTTCAAGGTTCGCCTGCCGGCCAGCTACCTCGACCAGGAAGTGCCTCTCGGTGTGGACATGAGCAAGGTGCACCTCTTCGACGCCGAAAGTGGCGCTTCCCTTGCTGGGGATGGCCGGGATGCCGTTCCTCGATGACACCGGGCCGCGCGACGAACGGCGCGGGCCGATCTGGGGTTCGTTCGCCACAGTCGCGTCCCAGGTCGAACGCCTCGTCGCGGCCAACGTCGTGTGGGCGTTGCAGGTCGCACCTGGCGGTCTCGCGCTGGCGTTCCCGGGTATACCCGGCTGGCTTCGGATCCTGATGGGTCTGTACTCCGCGACGGCCCTCCCGCCGGCGACGGCGATGCTCTTCGGGCTGGCGGCGGAGGCCTGCCGGGGTCAGCACATCGACGCGGGGCTCGCCTGGGAGGTGCTTCGCGAACGTGCCGCCGACAGCCTCCGCACCCTCGCGCCGCTGTACGGGACCTTCGGAGTCCTCATCTGGGCCGCGTTCTTCGCCCAGGCCTCGGGCTTGGCGCCCCTGGTCATCGTGCTCACCGCGGTCATCCTGGTGTGGTCGGTGTGTGCGACCTACTGGGGACCGTTGTTCGCCGTCCGGCCGGAGCTCACCTTCGTCGGCCTCGCGCGGGCATCCGTCCGCCTCACCTGGCGGCGGCCCGAACAGACCCTGGCCACCTGGCTGATGGTCGGCGTCTCCTGGCTGATCGGCGCGATCTCGATCGGTGGTCTGGTGCTGATCGTCCCGATGTTCGCCGCGATCCTGCAGACCCACCGCTACCAGGAGGTCGAGGTTCCCGACGCAGCCCCGACCTGACCCCTCGCCATGATCATGGTCGGCCTCACTCCGAACCGACTGTCGGCGGGGGCGGTTACGATTCGGCCGTGCGTTCGAACACGAGACCTCTGGGGGCCTGGTAGGGCATCGGGCAGAGCGCGCCGGTCAGCAGCCGGCTGATCGGCGGCGCGGCGGGTGGGATCGTGCGACGACGCACAGGTCGTGGCAACTCTGCGCAGGCGTTGATGTCGTGCGTCAGGTGCGTCTCGACAACCGAGGGTCGGCCGGCCAGTGATCCCTCCAGGTAGGAGTCCATCGATGCGCCGTCTCAACCGATTCCTCGAATACCTGCTCTGGTACGAAGAGCATCGCGAGCGCTGGGTCGCGGTCCCGATCGTCCGGGAAGGCGACCTGTTGCTGGAGACCGACTACGGCGAGTCCGTGATGCTCGACATCAAAGACTGACCGAGTGCGCTGCCGCCCGCCCGCGCCAGTCGGCCGGGCGGCACGCGCATCAATCGCCGGTTCAGCGCGGTTTGGAGGGAGAAGCGTTGGATCCGGGCGGGAGCAGCAGGGCGTTCACCATGGCTTCGAGCGTGGCTTCACTCGCACCCGATCCGCCGTCTGGTCGCGGCGAACGTGCATAGATCTCCGCGGCAGCCTGATGGAACCCGGCCGGCAACCCGGCCGCGGCGAACGTCGCCGCGATCTCGTCCATCTCACCTTGCCAACGCCAGCCCTTGTCGTGTGCGGCCCGGGCCGCGCCGGTGCTACGGGACACCAGGGCGGGCTGCGACAGCTCCCACTCCTCGACCAGCGCCGTGTCGACGCCTTCCTGGGCCGCGACGGCGCGGATGCCGAGCAGCAGGGCACTGGTGCCCTTCGTCCACGCGGCATAACACATCTTGAGGGCGGAGGCGAGACCGATGTCGGCGGCGACCACGCGCACGTCGAGGGCGGTGTCCTCGAAGACGGCGGCCACGTCGCCGGCCTTGGCGCCGGAGACGTACATCCGTGTGGTCCCCGGGCGTTCGGGTGGGCCGCCGATTATCCCGCCGTCGACCATGTCCCCGCCATGCTTGCCGATGAGTGCACCGATCCCGCGCACCGTGCTTGGCGCCACCGCGTTGGCGTCGACGTAGAGGCCGCGGTAGCCGTCCGGACCGGAGGCGGCGACCGCTCCGGCCACGTCGGTGGCGGCGTGCGGCGGACAGATCGACAACACGAGCTCGCTGTGGCTGGCGAGCGCGTCGACCGTCACCGCGTCGGCCATGCCCGCCCACTCCGCCCGCGCCCGCGTCTGCGCACTGCGGCCGGCCGAGGCGTAGAGCACCTCGTGCCCGCGGCTGGTGAGCTGTCGCGCCACGGCCGAACCCATGTCACCCGGATGAAGAACGCCGATCGTCATGATGGTCACCCGCAAACCCTACGACCCGGTGTGGCGGCTCCGTCTACTCCTTCTCGGCAACGGCGGAGAGAATGCCCGCTGCCGGCCCCGCGGCACGGGGACCCACGACTTCCCTTCCTCTGTTCGCCGCGCAAACTGATGCGCCCCCGGACCGGTGACCGGTCCGGGGGCGCACCCCTCGTTGTTTCGTTCAGCTGGCCGAGCCGTACACCGCCAGTTCCACCGAGTCGACGAAGTCGCAACCGGAGAACGCGCCGGGGCACGTACCGCCGGAGTCGACCACCTGGCTACCCGAAATGGTGTAGCGCACGAACTGCACGCCGCTCCCACTGCCGTCGGCCAACGCGACGGTGTTCATCTTGTTCCTGGCCGACAGGCCGAAGTGACCTGCGGCCGCCTCCGTCCACGCGGTCCCGTCGGTCGACGTCTCGACGGTGAAGTCGCCCGCAGCGGCGCTACCGCCGTCACCGCAGGTGGCCGACGGGTTGATGGCCAGTTCGCTGATGTCGACCGCGACCGGCAGCTTCACCACCACGAAGCGTGGTTCGATGTTGCCGCCGTTGGTGCCGCCGACCACATCGGATCCCCAGCCGGAACCCTGCGACTGGTCGATCATGCCACCCGGACCGCAACCGAATTCGGTGAAGTCCGGTCCGTTGAAGTCGGTGATCTCACCACCGCCGGAGGATGCCGCCCAGTCTCGGCGGACCTCCCAGTCGACGCTGTTCGCGCCCGAACTGACCGAGACGGTCCGGGTCACCCGGTCGAAGCCCGGTCCACCCGCGAACACCTTGGGATAGGTGCCGGGGAAGATGCCCTCGATGGTGTACTCGCCGTCCGCGTCGGTGACCGCCGAAAGGTCACCGGCGAAGCCGGAGTTGTGGCCACCGAACGCCACTGCGGCACCCTCAACCGGGTCGCCGGAGTCGGCATCGGCGACCGTGCCGCTGAGGGAACCGGTCGGCGTACCGGCCGGCGGCGGCATCGAGAAGTCCTCCACCGGCTGGGTGTCGTCGCCGTCGACCGACCCGGCGAAGTAGCCCATGCCGCGGTGCGCGAACACCTGCCAGATCGACTTGTGCGCGCGGCCCTTGTTGACCACGGTGTCGGCCTGCAGGATCGAGTTGCGCATGTCGAGGAACGACGGGTTGGCCGGCGAGAGCTCCATCGCCCGCGTGACGAGCGACTGGCTGAGCTTCGCGCCGATCTTGCCCCGCAGGTCCCACAGCGTCTCGACCCAGATCTCGCCGTCGGCGTGCACCTCGGGCGCACCGATGATCTTGCCGAAGTCGCCATAGGTGTAGCCGCCGGCACCGGCACCCGGCGTGCCCGGGCACTCGGCCGAGGTGCTTGCGACCGGGCAGTCCAGCGGCTGGGTGCGGATCAGGTCGGCCCCGGCGCCGACGTACTCGCCGACCACCAGGTCTCCGGGTGCACTGGTGTCCTTGACCAGGCCGTCGGCGACCAGGAAGTCCAAGGCGTACCAGTCGCTCCACGCCTCGCCCATCGAGCCGGCCTGGATGTTGCCGAGCGTCGACACGCCGTTCGCGTCGACGACCAGGCGGTTGGACAGGCCGTGGGTGTACTCGTGGTAGACGATGCCGGGATCGTTGGAGCCCGCCGTCGCAATGAACGGGTCGTCGGGAGCGCCGGGCTGGCGGAAGAGGTACATCTGCATCCGCGGGGGAACGCCGTCGGGAGGCGTCGCCATGTTGGCGTTGTCGATGTGGTTGGGGTCGGGGAGGCCCGCGGCGGTGTTGGCGCCGTCGATGTCCTCACCCTGCACGGCGTCGCCGTCGACCGCCTCGAAGTTGCCGGCCTGCCGGGTGAACCCGATCGGCTTGGCGGCGAGACGGTCATGGAACTTGCCGAGGAAGTAGAACAGCTGGACCGCACCCTGTGCGCGGTTGGCCGTCCAGGAGTTTGCCGTGGACGGATCCCAGGTGCACACCCAGTCGGCACAGTCGCCGCCGAGATCGACCCGCTGCAGGGGATAGGCCCACGTGCGCTGGCCACTCGGTGCGACTTCCTCGCTCGCCTCGGCCGCGTCGCTGTCGTTGACGTCGGAGTAGACGTGCGCGACGTTGCCGGCGAGGCGGGGAGAGTTGTTCGGCAGCCACGAGGTCGGCAGCTTCACCATCTTGGCCGTGCCGCCCTTGGCCGCGCCCGGGTAGTGGTCCCTGACCAGCGCGTTGTCGTGCTGGACGAGGCTGCGGCGGAACAGCACCCGCTGCGACTCGGCGTCGACCACGTGCAGGTACATCTGCGACTTCGACGGCGAGGTGATGGTCTGCCACGCCGTACGCGGACCGGCCGAGGTCGCGAAGACGACGAGTTGGGCCCGGTCACCGCCGGCGAAGGTCGTGCTCTTGGTCGCGCCGCTGGAGGTCGTCGCCTTGGCCGACCTCGCGGTGGCGAAGAGGTCGCCGATCGCCGCGGTGCGGGCCTGGCTGGCGCTGATCTTCGGGGCGGCGAGGCTGGTCGGAAGGTTGGCGACCGGCGAACCGTCGACACCGATGAGGCGCCCGTCCCGGGAGACGTGGGCCTTCAGGCCGTTGCCGAAGACGGGTACGCCGGCGACGGACTGCACGTACGACAGGTGATGCGTACCGGCGACGTCAACGTAGTCCTTGCGCAGCTTCAGCCCGTCGATGTCGGCCTGGGACAGCCGGAACACGCTCGCGTGGTCGCGGACGTACGACAACGCGACGGACTCCGGTCCCGCGCTGCTCGTACCGGTAAGGAACCCGTTGGCGCGGGCAATGTTGCGGGGAGTGGCCGTCACCGGGTCGATGTTGACGATGCCCTCGGTGCCGAGGGAGCGCTTGAGGGCGCGTACCCCTGGCTTGGCCTCGAGGGTCGCGGCACGGCGCTGCAGTGTCGGCCTGGCGGCGGGGTCGGTGCGCGAGTCGTAGAACTCGGGCTTGTCGCCGGCTGTGGCGTGCTCGCCCTCGGACGCGACAGGCGAGTCGACCGCGCCGGCGGTGGCTGCCTGCTGCGCGCCGCTGCCGGGCCAGTTGCCGGGGGTCAGGCTGCCGGCGAGCGCGCTGGTGGGCGCAAGGATGCCGGCGAGTAAGGCGCTGGTGAGCACCGCGGCGCGCCGCCGAGAACGGCGAGCCTGACCGAGACGGTGGAACCTGGATGGCATACCGGGCTGCCCCTTTCGTGAGGCTCCATCCCGGACGCGGGCGTTTGAGTATTTGTCCGCATCCGGGCACATGGAACGGATCAAACCGTCCCCGCCGAGCAGAGGTTAGTACCTCATCGATGACATACGTCAAGCTTCGGAGCAAAAGCGCTGGTGTGGCCCTGTTAGGCCACGTGAGACCGAGGATCTGCGCTCTGGGTCAGGGCACTGCTACGGCGCTTGGCGCCTGGCTGGCCGGTCGGTCGCCGTCACCGTGTCGAGGGCCAGCTCGACCATCGCGCCGAAAGTGCGTTCGCGTTCCTCCGCCGAGGTCTGCTCGCCGGTGCGGAGGTGGTCGCTGACGGTCAGGATCGTGAGCGCCCGGCCGCCGAACTTCGCCGCGATCGTGTAGAGCACGTTCGTCTCCATGTCGACCGCGGCGACGCCGTACTCGGCGACCCGATCGAGCAGCTCCGGCCGGTCGGAGTAGAAGGCGTCGACCGAGGCAACCGGGGCGACATGGGTGTCGATGCCGCGGGCGGCGGCCAGGTCGTGGGCCGTCCGCAACAGCCCGAAGTCGGCGGCCGGCGCGTAGTCGAACCCCTCGAACCGGATCCGGTTCATGGCCGAGTCGGTCGAGGCGGTGATGGCGAGGACGACCGAACGGATGGCGAGTGAGGCGGTGAGGGCGCCACACGTACCCACCCGGACCAGGGTGCGTACGCCGTAGTCCGCCATCAGCTCGTGTGCATAGATCGCGGCGGAAGGGTGCCCCATGCCGGTGCCCTGGACGGAGATGCGTTGTCCGGCGTACGTACCGGTGAAGCCGAGCATGTTGCGCACGGAGGAGTAGCACTCGGCGTCGGCGAGGAAGGTCTCGGAGATCCAGCGGGCCCGCAGCGGATCTCCCGGCAGCAGGACGGTCTCGGCGACCTGTCCGGGTGCCGCGCCAATGTGGATGCTCATGGCCGGCGATCCTTCCACCACCGGCGGACCGGGACCCGATGGGGCACCTGTCCCGGTATGCGCTCGGCCCGGTAGGCGTTCGGCCCGGTATGCGTTCGGTCGGGTGTCGGTTCCGGCCACGGCGCCGCTCGGGTCGGCGGCCGAGGTCGTGAGGGCGGTTACAGTGCACAGCGTGCCGCGACTATCCCAGCTGGCCCTGGCCCGTTCCACGCTTGATCGCGCCACCGAACGCCGCCGTAACGCGTCCTGGGTGGACGCCCGGTGGGCCGACCCCAGGTGCCGTGTCCTCGTGGTCAGTGACGGCAAGGTCGCCGTCACCGACGCAGGAGCGACGCTGGTCTACGTCGCTCCGCCGGACCTCGACGAGGCGGGCGTACGAATCGAGGAGCGCTACCTGCTCGGTCTCGGCGACGACGGAGTGCCGTACTTCGCGGTCCCGGCCGCGGAGCAGGTCGCCGCTGGAGAAGAGGTCGGTGCCGCCGGTCTCCGGGAAGCCGGGGCGCTCCTGTCCGACCGGGACGCCGGTGCCCTCGTACACGCGGTCGCGCTGGCCAACTGGCACGCCACCCATCCGTACTGTGCCCGCTGCGGCAACCGGACCGCGCCGACCGACGGCGGACACGTGCGGCGATGCCCGTCGTGTGGTGCCGACCACTTCCCGCGTACGGATCCCGCGATCATCGTGCTGGTCTCCGACGAGGATGACCGCTGCCTCCTCGGCCGGCAGCCGAGCTGGCCGGTCGGCAGGTTCTCCACCCTTGCCGGCTTCGTGGAGCCGGGCGAGCCGCTCGAGCACGCGGTGGCCCGGGAGGTGCACGAGGAGACCGGCATCGAGGTCGTCGACCCTGTCTACGCCGGCAGCCAACCGTGGCCGTTCCCCTCCAGCCTCATGCTCGGGTTCTTCGCCAAGGCGGTGACGACCCAGATCAAGGTCGACGAGGAGGAGATCGCGGAGGCTCGTTGGCTCTCCCGCGCCGACATGCGCAAACAAGCTGACGCGGGCGAACTCCTGCTGCCCGGCAAGGTCTCGATCGCGCGTCGGCTGATCGAGGCGTGGTACGGCGGGGAGCTTCCCGGCGGCTGGTGACCTGGCCGAGGTTGCCTGCCCGTTCCTGATCGAGTGCCACAAGACGGCCGGCACCGGCCCGAAATGCCCGGTTTCCCTTGGACACCGAATCATGAGCCTGGCTGGTCCCGTCAGCCCGACCTCGGCCGGCCAGCTTGACCGCAGCCGGTCCGACGGTCAACGATTCCCCGTCTGCTAACCCGGGCCGTCTCCCCACGCCGGCAGTGGTGCCCGGCGTGTGGATCGGGAAGATGTGCGCGCCGGTGATGGTTGGAAATGGTGCCGAGTACGTTGATGGGTGTACTTGTCCAGGTGAGTCGCCCAGTCGAATCCACCGGAAGGACCTCGATGTCCAACTCGATCACGATGTACACCACACCGTGGTGCGGCTACTGCCACCGGCTCAAGGGCCAGTTGGAGCGGGCCGGGATCGCCTACACCGAAGTCGACATCGAGCAGCGGCCCGAAGCGGCGGAACTCGTCGCCAAGGTCAACGGTGGCAACCAGACCGTCCCGACCGTGGTGTTCCCGGACGGTTCCGCGTTGACGAACCCGTCGCTGGCCCAGGTCAGCGACCGTCTCGGCGTACCCGCCTGACCGTCGCGGGCGGCGACACCATCCGGCAGCCCACCTGGCTTGCCAGACCTTCACCTTCGTAGGCCCGCCGGCATTTCCTGCGGATGTCCGTGCGGGCTGGAATCATGAGCCGACGTGATCGACGCCAACGGCCGGACGCCCACCTTGAGCCCAGCATCTGCGTCGCCCGACCCGGCCACCGCCGACGACATCCTCGCGGTGCTCGACCCGGAGCAGCGGGAGGCGGCCCTCGCTCTCGACGGTCCGCTCTGCATTCTCGCGGGCGCGGGCACCGGCAAGACCCGCGCGATCATCCACCGGATCGCCTACGCCGTGCTGTCCGGACGCTGGCAGCCGCAGCGGGTCCTCGCGGTGACGTTCACGACCCGGGCGGCCGGTGAGATGCGTACGCGCCTTCGCGAGCTCGGGGTCGTCGGTGTCCAGGCCCGCACCTTCCATTCGGCGGCGCTTCGCCAGGCGCGCTACTTCTGGCCCCAGGTCTACCGAAGCGAGCTGCCTCCCATCGTCGAGAGCAAGATGCGATACGTCGCGGAGGCCGCGGCACGGTGCAGGGTGGCCGCGGACCTCACCGGGCGGCGCGACTTGGCCGGCGAGATCGAGTGGGCGAAGGTCAGCAACGTGCGCCCGGACGACTATCCCGCCATCGCCGCCAAGGCCGGCCGCCAGCTCGCCAGCTACGACGCCGCGACCGTCGCACACGTGTTTGCCGCGTACGAGGAGGTCAAGCGGGACCGCGGTCATCTCGACCTGGAAGACGTGCTGCTGTGTGCGGTCGCACTGCTCAGCGAGTCCGACAAGGTCGCCCAGTCGGTCCGCGCGCAATACCGCCATCTGGTCGTCGACGAATACCAGGACGTGAGTCCGGTCCAGCAGACGTTGCTCGACCTCTGGCTCGGAGACCGCAGCGACCTGTGTGTGGTGGGTGACCCCAACCAGACGATCTACTCCTTCGCCGGCGCCACGCCGTCCTACCTCCTCGAGTTCACCCGCCGGCATCACGATGCCTCGGTCGTACGGCTGGAGCGTGACTACCGCTCGACCCCCCAGGTGGTGAACGCGGCCAACGCCGTGCTTGCCGGGGCGACCGGACCGGCCAGCAAACACCGGCTGACCCTCCGCTCGCAGCGGCCGGACGGTCCGGCCGTGTCCTTCACGGAATACTCCGACGAGGTGGCCGAGGCCGAGGGAGTGGCCCGGGCGGCCGAGGCTCTGCTGGCCAGCGGCACGAAGGCCCGCGAGATCGCCGTGCTGTTCCGGGTCAACGCCCAGTCGGCGACCTTCGAACAGGCGCTGGCAGAGCGCGGCGTCCCCTACTTCGTCCGGGGAGCCGAGCGGTTCTTCGAGCGACCCGAGGTCCGCGAGGCGCTGGTCCTGCTTCGTGGCGCCACCAAGGCCGCGGAGCCTCCTGACCTGGCGCCCGACCCTGCCGCCGACACCAGCGCCGACGCCGCCCCCGGCACCCGCACCGTGGACACCGCCGCCGAGAGCCGCCTGGTCTCCGAGGTCCGGGCCGTCCTGGCCGCGACTGGTTGGACTCCGGAGGCACCCACTGGCTCCGGCGCCGCTCGGGAGCGGTGGGAGTCAGTCGCCGCGCTCGCGTCCCTCGCCGCAGACGTGGCCCGGGAGCAGCCGGCGGCCGACCTCGCGACGTTCGTCGGCGTGATCGACGCCCGTGTGGCGGCTCAACACGCGCCGGCCGGAGACGGAGTAACGCTCGGGACCCTGCACGCCGCCAAGGGACTGGAGTGGAAGGCAGTGTTCCTGGTCGGCATCCAGGAGGGCACGGTCCCGATCACCTATGCGGAGACGGCCGAGCAGGTGGAGGAGGAGCGCCGGCTCCTCTACGTCGGGATCACCAGGGCTCAGGCCGATCTGTCGATCTCGTGGTCGCTGGCCCGGGCACCTGGCGGACGCGGCCGGCGGTCTCCGTCCCGTTTCCTGGCCGGGGTACGCCCTGAGGGAACCGCCGGCGCCGACCGACGTGCCTCCGACGGCGAGCGGGCGGGGCGCAAGCGGGGCCGGCGGGTGGCGACCTGCCGCACCTGCGACCGGCCGCTACACGATGCCGGCGAACGCAAGGTCGGCCGCTGCAACGGCTGCCCGCCCACCTATGACGAGCAGGTGTTCGAGCAGCTCCGGACCTGGCGGCTCGCGCAGGCGCAGGCCCAGGGCGTGCCCGCCTACTGCGTCTTCACCGACGCCACCCTGGTCGCTATCGCCGAGACCCGCCCGGCTGCCCGGCCAGACCTCGCCGGGGTCCCGGGCGTCGGCTCGACCAAGCTGAGCAGGTACGCCGATGACGTCCTCGCCATCTGTGCAGGTACGAGCAAAGCCAACGCCGGCGGCGATCGCGGCACCCTCGACCTGGAGGTCGAGTAGTGACCACCCGGGCTTCGGAGCACGAATCGGTAAAGGTTGGACGGGCTGGGTTAATTGCGTTGCTGTTCGATGTGGGTCGGCGTAGTGTCGGCACGACCCCTGCCGCCGCTGTGCGGTTTGGCGCGTCCGATGACTAGCTCCGAAGGAGGTGCGCTTCGATGATCACGATAAGCCGTGAGCTCGGGTCCGCCGCCTCCTTCGCTCCGATGCCGGGCGCGAAGCGTCGGCTCTCACCCGTTCAGCTCGCCTTCCAGGGGACGAGTGTGCCCAGTGTCGGGTCGAACATCGTCGCGCGTGGCCGGAAAGTCTTTGGCGATCACAACTCTCGCCAGATCGAACTGGCCAAGCCGACCGGCGTTCCGGCCCTGACCTCCAAGGGCCCACTGTCGGGAATCCCAGCCTGGAGACATCCGGTCTTATGAGACAGACACGACCGGCACCTCCAAGGGCCACGGACCCCGACTCGGGATCCGTGGCCCTTTTCTTTTGCTCACGAAGCTTTGCCAGCGAAGGACTTGCCAGCCAGATGACAAGCCGAAGCAAGCACCGAGAAGCAGCAGCAGCAGCCAGAACACAAGGAGGTGACTGGAAGTGAGTGTCAGCGTCCTCGACGTCATACCCGAGGTCGTGGTGGAGCCGGAGTTGCCCTGCCGGTCGTTCGACCCGGAACTCTTCTTCGCCGAATCCCCGGCCGACGTCGAGTTCGCCAAGTCGATCTGCCACGACTGCCCCATCAAGGGACAGTGCCTTGACGGCGCTCTCGCGCGGCGTGAGCCGTGGGGAGTCTGGGGCGGACAGCTGTTCATCGCCGGCGTTGTCGTACCGCGCAAGCGGCCGCGCGGACGTCCGCGGAAGAACGAAGTCGCGGCATGACAACCAATCGCACGAGGCGGTGGAGTCCAGCACTGAGCGTGGTGGCCCAGATCTCCGCCTCCCGACCGACAGAGACCCCGATGACCAACCACCCCATGGCCGGTCCAGCACCGGCGCCGACGAGCACCTCCACCTGGTGCAGCGTCTCCGACCTTCCACTCAGGAGTTCAGCCGTGCATCTTCTTCACGAAGACCTGGCACGCGCGCAGATACGCGAGCGTGCCCGAACGAGGAAATTCGAACGACAATCGGCCCAGCTGATGCGCGCCCGTCGGTTGAGCCGCAAGGAGCAGGCAGCCGCACTGCGGGCTCGCCTGCTCAGGGCGCGGTTCAGCTAGTACGAAGTAGTTAGCAGGCGGGACATCCACGCCAAGCCGGCACCAACCAGGTCGTCCCCGGTATCCGCGGCCCACGCCGCGGATACCGGGACTTCCCGGCGAGTCGTCCAGTACCTGGGCGAATGGTGGGTACGCCGGCGGGCGAGGAACCCGAATCTTGCAAAGAAGTAACCCGGCGGGGGTGTCTGTCGTTCGGTCGTAACGAAAGCGCGCGACGATGGTGCGCGACACACGACCTGAACGGCCGCCGACGTGCGGCCACTCTCGAGAAGGTAGCCAGAACCGATGATCGAGTGTGACGTCTGCGGCGTCGAGGCGTCGTCCGAGGAAAGCCGCCTGAGCTGGGTGCTGTCGTTCGAACGTGACATGCCTGGTGGCGCGGGTCCGCGCCACTACTGCCCCGAGTGCGCGCGGGACAACCTTCGCAGCATCGAGGGCAAGCTCGAACGCGCGTACTGGTAGAACCCCGGCAGGATTGCGGAGCAGCCGCGATCAAGGTGCGGCAGCGATCAGGCCTCGGCCGCGTCCGCGGTGGGCGCGCTGTCCAGGGCGAGCGGGTCATCGTCCGCGAAGCCAGGGAGCCAGCGCTCGAGTTCGGCGCGGAACGGCGCCTCGGCCCCGAGCTGGGCGAGCACGCCGATACCCCCGCTCCAGACCCGGTGGATGAGCAGGTATGTCGGGGGCAGGTTGAGCCGGAAGGCGACCCGGGCGGTGCTGCCGCGTACGTCCGTGATCCGCTGGAACTGGGTACGGATCCACTCCCGGCTGAACCGGAACGTCTCACCCCTCGCGGGGTCGGTGAACGGCTGAAGGTACCCGTACAGCTCGTACGGATCGATCTCCACGCCCGGCTTGATGAACCCCTCCGCGCGCAGCCCGTCGCTGACGCTGTTGACGTCCCCGTCGAGGCCGATCCGCAGCAGCCGGCCGATCTGCGGCGGGAACCCGCCAGGCAGCCGGGCCACCAGGCCGTAGTCGACGACGCCGAGCCTGCCGTCCGGGGTGATGCGGTAGTTGCCCGGATGCGGGTCTGCGTGCAGGAGTCCCGCGCGGGCCGGACCGGAGAAGAGGAAGCGGACGAAGAGTAGGCCGGCCCGGTCGCGTTGTTCCTGTGTCCCGTGCGCGATCACCTCGCTGAGCGGGGTGCCGGCGAGCCAGTCGGAGACGAGTACCCGGGACGTGTGCAGGCGTACGTGGGGCACGGCGATCTCGGGGTCGCCGTCGTACGCCGCCGCGAAGCCGGCCTGGGCGCCGGCCTCCAGTTCGTAGTCCAGCTCCTCGCCGATCCGCGCCCTCAGCTCGTCGACCAGCGGGCGGACCTCGAGCCCGGGCATCCAGGCAGCGAAGAGCCTGCTGATGCGGCTGATCTGGTTCAGGTCGGAGCGCAGTGCGTCCGCCGCGCCCGGGTACTGGATCTTGACCGCGACGTCGTGCCCGTCGGCCCACTGGGCGCGGTGGACCTGCCCGATCGACGCGGCGGCGGCCGGCTCGTCGACGAAGTGCCGTAGGCGGCGGCGCCAGTGCGGGCCGAGTTCCTGCTCGAGGACGCGGTGCACGGTCCGGGCGGGCATGGGCGGCGCGGAGTCCTGGAGCTTGGTGAGGGTGGCACGGTAGGGCGCCGCGAGCTCGTCGGGGAGTGCGGCTTCGAAGATCGACAGCGCCTGGCCGAACTTCATCGCGCCGCCCTTGAGCTCGCCGAGGATCCGGAAAAGCTGATCGGCCGTACGCCGCTGCAGCTCTGCGGTCACAGCGTCGGCGGACTTGCCGCCGAGCCGCTTGCCCAGGCCAAGGGCGGTGCGACCGGCGATGCCCAACGGAAGGCTGGCGAGGCGGGCGGTGCGGGCGACGGCGTTGCGCGGGGGATCACTCACCCGTTCATTGTCCGCCTCGGGCGCAACGGTCTCGTCGTACGATCGGCGTATTTCGGTCCCGGACCGGGGTCGCGGGAGTCCGGACCGGGGTTGGGCCAACCTGGCCCGGGTTGGGCCTGGCCGGGGTGGGCGTGGCCGCTGGCTCAGCTGGCCAGCTGCGGTGGACCGGCCCGGAGCCGCCGCTCGGACGCCTCCCGCACCTGCGCCGGATCAAAGCTCGTCCAGTCGGCGTCGAGCCACCAGGTGGCGCCGGCCTCAGCCCACGGCCGGACCTTGTCCGCGGCGGCGGCCGGGTCGTCGGCCGGCGTGGCACCTTCCGCGACGATTGCGTAGTCGTCCATGGTCAGACCCGCCTCCGCCCGGGTCGCCCGGATCCAGGCGATGCCCTCGGCAAGCAGCGCAGGCGTGAGCTCGCCCCCCGTCGCGGGGTCGACCGGCGTGTAGTTGGGGAGCCAACCGTCCAGCAACGCCGCCCGGCGCATGGACTTGGGGCGTGGCCAGCCTCCGACCGCCCAGATCGGGATGCGCGGCTTCTGCACCGGCGTAGGTGGCGGTGCGGGGTTGAGGTCGGGTATGGCACGGGAACGGAAGTATTTCCCGTCGTAGCGGAACGGCTCCGCCCGCCACAACAGCTGCAGCATCTCCAGACCCTCGTCGAGCAGCTCCGCCCGGACCTTCCGGCCCGGGTCTGA
This sequence comes from uncultured Actinomycetota bacterium, assembly GCA_963720325.1. Taxonomy (GTDB): domain Bacteria; phylum Actinomycetota; class Actinomycetes; order Propionibacteriales; family Actinopolymorphaceae; genus Thermasporomyces. Next base: position 575,340 of record CAVRFE010000003.1, read on the forward strand.
CTCGAACAGCCAGAAGCGGTCGTCGCCGCTGACGCCCAGGCCGACGGACAGGAGAACCCGGCCGCCGGAGAGGTTGTCGAGCGTCGCGGTCTGGCTGGCGAGCTCCCAGGGCTGCCGTCGCGGCAGCGGCGTCAGCATGGTGCCCAGCCGGATGCGCCCGGTAGTCATCGCGGCGGCGGTCAGGCAGACCCAGGCATCGACCGCCCAGATCCCTTCCCAGACGAAGAAACCGTCCCACCCGTGATCTTCGGCGACGGTAGCCAACTCGGCGGCGACCCGCGCGTCGCCGGCAGGGAGAACGAACCCGTATTTCATGCGGCGGACCATACGCAACACCACCGACACCGCAGGTCCCCGAGAGCGCGGGGTCTGAGCAAGTGGGATTTCGCCGATCCCTCAGGACGCCGGGCCGGGTAGAGGTGGCTCGGGGTTCCACTGGCAGCCGCAGGTGGGATGGGCAGACCACGAGCGTCGCCGCGTCGCGCCGACGGGCAGGCTCAGCTCGAGCGTGGCGTCGACCGAGGGCGGGACCGTGCCGTCGACGTATGCCAGGAGATGCAGTACGGCCATGGCCGCCGCGGCGGTCGCGAGGGTGGCGTCGCAGGCGGGCACGGTACCTGGTTCGGCGAGGACCTGGTCGAGCACGGCTGGCCAGCCGGGATCGCGGGCGGCCCGGTGCAGGTCGTGGCACCGGAGGCAGGACGACTCGCCAGGCAGGACGAACGGGCCGAGGATCGCCCGGCCGTCCCGCATCCGGACGACGAGGTGGGGTATGCCGGCGCGGACGAACGCGTCGGCGAGGTCGCGGTCGGGTTCGTCGTCCGGCGCCACGACGGCGACGTCGGGCCGGGTAGCCAGCTCGCCGGCCCGCACCGTGCCGACCTGCGTCGACGGCGCGACCCGCTCCGCCGCACGGCAGGCGCCTTCGGCGCGCGGCCGCCCGAGGTCCGCCGTGGTGAGACCGGCCGGCGCCAGGTCGGATGGCTGGACCGGCGTCCGGTCGACGATGGTCACCGCCTTCACGCCTGCGGCCGACACCAAGGTGGCGACGGCCGCCCCGACGCGTCCGGCGCCGTGTACGGCCACGCTGGTACGGCGACGACGGCTGAGCGAGGTCGCGCCACCGTCCAGCGCACCGTCGGCGAGGGAGTGGGCCGCGAGGTCGGGGCGGAGCCGTTCCTGTTCGGCCGGGCCCAGGTCGTCGCCGGCCCGGGCGGCCTCGGCGTCGTCGAGTGCGCCACCTTCGGCGAGTAGGCGAAGGAGCGTCCGCGCGCTGGTCCCGCTGGCGCCGCGGGCCAGTGCTCGGGTGACGACGGCTTCCTCGGTACGCAGTCCGGTGAGGCTGTCGAGGACCTCGGCCAGAGGTGAGTCGAGTCCGGTGACGACCAGGGCTCGGTCGGGGTCGAGGCCGACCTGCAGTGTCTCGTGGTCGCGCCACACCCGACGGAGAGCCGGCTTGAGTCGTGGTCGCACGCGACGAAGAGTGCCAGGTTCAGACGACGGCACAGCCGAGTTTTCCACAAGCCGTCCCCAGGCCGTCCCCAGGTCGGTCCACAGGTCGGTCCACAGCCGGCGGCGGGATGTCGGTCCCGCCCTGGACGGCCGCACCGCCGGGTCAGCGCGGTGTTAGGGTCGCCGGGTGACGCCGGCACGCCGACTGCTGACCCCGCGCTGGATCGCGTTCAGCCTCCTTGTTGCCGCCGCTGTCGCCGCGTTCGTCTTCATGGCCTGGTGGCAGCTGGGCCGCTTCGAGTCCTCGAGCGGCAGCTGGCAAAACCTCGGCTATTCGTTGCAATGGCCGTTCTTCGCCGCCTTTGCCGTCTATGTGTGGTGGAAGCTGCTCCGGGACGCGGACGCGCCGCCAGCTGCGGCGGACCCCGAAGCGGGCGCCGAAGCAGACCCCGAATCAGATCCCGAAGCCGCCGACGACCGAACGCTTGCGGCCCGATCTGAGGCGGCACCGGCGACCGAGATCCGGTCGGCCGACGCGCGCCCGCCTGTCGATGACCATGACGACCCCGAGCTCGCGGCCTACAACGCCTACCTCGCGGCGCTGCACCGGCGCTCGCAGGGCGCCGCATGACTGGGAGCCCAGCCGAAGCGATTCCACAGCAGGCGCTGGCGTTGCGTGGACGGCTCGCGCGGTTCCGGGTGATCTCGTACGTCGTCGGTGGGTTCCTGCTGGTCCTCGCGCTCGTCGCGATGCCGCTGAAATACCTCGGTGACAACGACGCCGCGGTCGCGGTGGTCGGACCCGTGCACGGGTTCCTCTACATGGTCTACCTGGTGGTGAGCGCGGATCTCGCCCTGCGCGCCCGCTGGTCCCTGCGCGGGACCGTACTGGTGCTGTTGGCCGGCACCATTCCGTTCATGTCGTTCTACGCCGAACGGGTCGTCACCCGCCGGGTACGCCGCGGCCAGCGCCTCTAGCCCTGCGCCGCCGGTCAGAGCGCGCCGAGCTTCTCGTACGCGGTGCGATAGAGGGCGGCTGCGTCGGTCCACCTGCGGTGGGTCGTGACCCACTGGCGAGCCGCCTCACCGATCTGGGTGCGGCGCTCGGCGTCACAGATCAGGACGTGGAGCCGCTCGGCGAGGGCGTCGGCGTCGCCGGGTGGTGCGAGCAAACCGGTCCGGTTGTCGTCGACGATCTCGCGCAGCGGCGGAAGGTCGCTCGCCACCACGGGCCGGCCGGTCGCCATGGCCTCCAGCGGCTTGAGGGGTGTGACCAGGCGGCAGACCGGGACGTCCGCGCGCGGTGTGCAGAACACGTCGAGGCAGGCGTGGTAGGCGTGGACCTGGCCGAACGGCACGCGTCCGGTGAACGTGCAAGCGGCGGCGATGCCCAGGCGGGCGGCCTGGTCCCGGAGCGCGGCGGCGACCGGTCCAGCGCCGACCACGACCAGCCGGACCGGCACGTCCCGGCGGCGCAGCACGGCCACCGCGTCCACGAGCGTGTCGATCCCCTCGTACGCGTTGAGGGTGCTGATCAGCCCCACCGCCACCTCGTCGGGAGCGATGCCGAGTTCTCTGCGCAGTTCGGCGGGATCCGGCGGTGGTGCGAGGAACCGGTCGTCCACCGAGTTCGGGACCACCATCACCCGATCTGCCGGAACGCCCCGGGCGACGATCTCCTCGCGCATGACCTCGCCCAGGGTGACGACCATGTCGACCACCTGCATGCACCGGGTCTCCGCCGCACGGGCCAGTCGGTAGGTGTCGGTCTCGATGCCGTACCCACGACTGCGCCAGGTCTCCTCCAGGAAGCCGCGCACCTCGTAGACCACCGGTAGGTCGAACTCCGCGCGGAGGGCCAGCGCCACCTGGCCGTTGACGTATTTACTGTGCGCGTGCAGCAGCGCCGGCCGCAGCCGGCGGACGAGCCGACCGGTGGCCTGGATGTCGAGGGCGAGTGCACGGTCGGGGCGCGAGGGCAGCCAGCGGGCCGGGAGGCTGCGGTGGTACGCGATGCCGTCGACGTCGACCAGCGGGGACGCGGCAAGGGCGCCGGCCGTGACGGGGAACCCGAACCGGGTCGCCACCTGGGCGTCGAGCCCTACTCGGCGCTGGGCCAGGGCGATGCTGTGTGTGCGTACGGTATAGCCGGCTGTGACCTCGGGCAGAGCGTTGGTCACCAGGTGGAGGATGCGACCGGCCACCGCATCACTCTTCGCGGCGGCCACCGCATCACTCTTCGCGGCGGATCCCGGAGATCGTCTCCCTGCGGACGATGCCGGGACGGAGGTCGGTTCGTAGGTCAGCGCGGCCAGCTCACCGGCGAGCTGCCGGCGAAGGCGGCGCGCCCGCCATCCCGCCCGCCCCGCCAACTCCTCGGCCTGCCGGAGGTGCCCGAGCCGTGCGGCGACCAGGGCCGCCAGGCGCAGGTCGGGGTAGCCCCGCCGGTCTAGCTGTTCGAGCAGCCGACCGGCCACGTCGGGTGCGTCGAGGGCAGCGGCCGTCGCGATCGCGCGGCGGAGCTTGCGGGGCGTCGTCGCGAAGTCCGGATCGTCAAGGGTCCGCAGGGCTTCAGCGCGCCGGCCGTCGGCTGCGAGCGCCAGGACGGCGAGGGTCGAGTTGGCCAGGTGGGAGGCGACCCGGCGACGCACGCTGGGCGGGAGTGCCCGGAGTCCGACGTACAGAGCGTGCACGGCGTCGCGGCCGCTATGTCCCCATCCGACCGATATCGCCAGCGGTGCGTTGCGGACCAGATGCTGCGCAGGATCGACGGCGTTGATCCAAGGCACGGGGGATTGTCGCACACCTGGGCCCGCGCGCAGCCCTCAGCGCGTAGGTGGTTGGCAGCGTGGTCAGATCCCGGCGGACCCCCCTCGGTTCGGGTCGGGCGCGGCCACACAGGTGGGGTACGGTGTGCGACGTTCGGGCGGCGACCGCCGTACGGTGGGCGAGGGCATGCCGCCGCGAGCACCGATGTCCGCGACGTAGCGTGTCCCAGCGACGACCGGAAGGGCCCGATGCCCGAGCCAGCGACCCAGCCACCGGAGGCTGCGCCCGACCGGGAGGTCGACGAGTTGCGCAGCAAGCTGGCGGCTGCCGAGGCGCGGCTCGCCGACCAGCGTCGCACCCGGTTCGGACTTGTGGCGCGGCTGGTGCGAGGCGCGATCAGGGAGCCCTACCGCCGTCGCACCCTCGCCCGCGACCTCGCCCGTGCCCTCGTCGACCGCACCATCGTGCACCAACCCGGCGGAGCCAGCACTGCCGTCGGCGTTTCCGCACCGGGCGAGTCCGGCCCGGCCGCCCACCTGCCCGACGGCCCGGTCGCGCGGCCCGGCCTTCGGGTCGCGGCCATCCTCGACCCGTTCTCCGAACTGGCGTTCCGCTACGAGTGGGACCAGGTGACCTTCGGACCGGACGACTGGCGCACGGTCCTGGCCGAACGCCCACCGCAGCTGCTCTTCGTCGAGTCGGCATGGAACGGCAACGCCGGCCGCTGGCGTCTCCACATGACCGAGCACTCGCGCCCCAGTGCGGAGCTGCGGGCTCTCGTCGACTGGTGCCGTGACCGGGGTACGCCGACGGTCTTCTGGAACAAGGAGGACCCGCCCAACTACGCCAAGTTCGTCGAGACGGCGAAGCTGTTCGACCACGTGTTCACCGTCGACGGCGACCGCATCCCGGCCTACCGCACCGACCTCGGCCACGACCGCGTGCACCTGCTCCCGTTCGGCGCGCAGCCGCGGATCCACAACCCCGTCCGGCACGGGCCGGGGCGGGTCCACCCGGTCGCGTTCGCCGGTACGTACTTCGCCGAGAAGTACCCCGACCGGCGTGCCCAGATGGACTACGTACTCGGTCCCGCGCTCGACTTCGGCCTGCACATCTACTCCCGGATGCAGGACGGCGACCGCCGCTACCGCTTCCCGCGTCGGTTCCGCCGGCACGTCGTCGGCTCACTTCCGTACGAGCGGATGCTTGCGGCCTACACCTCGTACAAGGTCTTCCTCAACGTCAACTCGGTCACCTCCTCACCCACGATGGGATCGCGGCGACTGTTCGAGCTGGCGGCCGCCCAGACCGCCGTGGTGACCGCGCCGGCCGCCTCGATCGAGCGCTTCTTCGGTGACGACATCGAGGTCGTCTCGAACGCGAAGGGGACCGCGCAGGCACTCGCTGCCCTGGTCCGTCACGACGACTACCGCGACCGCCGGGCACTTCGCGCCCATCGCCGAGTGTTCGACGAGCACCTGTACGCGCACCGGGTCGCCACCGTGCTCGAAACAGTCGGGCTCGAAACTGTGGGGCTCGAAACTGTGGGGCTCGAAACTGTGGGGCTCGACACGGTTGGGCGCGAGGCTGCCGGTTGGGATGCGGCCCGCGGCGACGGTCCCAGCGTCTCCGCCGTCGTACCCACCAACCGACCCGAGCAGCTGGATGCCGTCTTCGCCTTTGTCGGGCGCCAGTCGCTCCCGTCGGTTCAGCTCGTCCTCGTCCAGCACGGCTTCGAGACACCCGAGAGCGAGCTGAAGGCCAGGGCCGCCGACTCGGGCGTCACCGACTTCCACGCCGTGACTGTCGACGTGACAGCGACGCTCGGCCACTGCATGAACGTGGGCGTCGACGCCGCCGACGGGGAGTTCGTCGCGAAGATGGACGACGACAACTTCTATGGCCGCCACTACCTGCGTGACCTGGTACGCGCGTTCGACTACACGAGCGCCGAGGTGGTGGGCAAGTGGGCCCACCTGACCCATCTCGAAGGGTCCGGAGCGACCCTGCTCCGGTTCCCGCAGGCGGAGCACCGCTACGTGACACTCGTGCAGGGCGGCACAATCGTCGTACGCCGGTCGACTGCGGCGAAGCTGCGCTTCGAGGACCTACCGCGCCGGGTCGACACCACGTTCCTCGACAAGGTGCGAGCCGCGGGCGGGAGCGTCTACTCTGCCGACCGGTTCAACTTCGTCTCGGTACGCCGGTCGGATCCGGCCCGGCACACCTGGAAGATCACCGAGGCGGAGTTGCTTGCCGGCCAGGCCAGACTGCTGTTCTACGGTGAGCCGTACTTCCATGCAGAGGTCTAGCCAGGCGCTGGCCGCACCGATGGCCGCGCGCGACAGCGGACAGGAAGGCCACGCCGGCCAGCCGCGATGACAGAGACACCTGACAGACGCCGAGCGGAGAGGGAGTTTCCACCAGTGGTCGACGTAAGAACCTCGCCTCGTGCGGCGGCGCCCTCCGGTGGGGGCGCCGAGAGCCGTACGAAGAGTGCGTTCCGGGCCGACGTCGAGGGACTGCGAGCGGTCGCGGTGGGACTCGTCCTGCTCTACCACGCCGGCGTGCCGTTCGTGCCGGCCGGCTTCGTCGGTGTGGACGTCTTCTTCGTGATCTCCGGCTTCCTCATCACCGGGCTGCTGGTCAGTGAGCTGCGACGCACCGGTCGCATCTCGCTCCCAGGGTTCTACGCGCGCCGCGCCAAGCGCCTGCTGCCGGCGGCTGGCATCGTGCTGGCCGCGACCACCGTGGGGACGCTGCTGTTCCTGCCGCAGACCCGGTGGTCTTCCGTCGGCGGCGACATCGTGTCGTCGGCCCTCTACTTCGTCAACTGGCGGCTCGCCGGGCGCTCGGTCGACTATCTCGCTGAGGACGCCGCAGCCTCGCCGGTCCAGCACTTCTGGTCTCTCGCGGTCGAGGAGCAGTATTACCTCGTCTGGCCGATTCTGCTTCTCCTGATGTCGTGGTGGGCGCTTCGGCGCAGGGGCAACGGCGCCGCCGTCGGACGGTCCCTGTGGATCGGTCTCGCCGCGGTCGGGCTGCCGTCCCTGGCCTGGTCGGTGTACTGGACCCAGCACGAGCAGGCGTCCGCGTTCTTCGTCACCACCACCCGGATGTGGGAACTGGCCATCGGGGCCGGGGTGGCGCTCGGGGCGGTCCGGCTCGCGTCGATGCCGCGCCCGGTGGCGATCGTGCTCGGCTGGGCGGGGCTGGCTGCCATTGCCACCTCCGCGCTGATCTACTCGACGAGCTCCGCCTGGCCCGGATATGCGGCGCTGCTCCCGGTGCTCGGCGCCGCGGCGGTCATCGCCGCGGGCGCCGCCGCGGGTCCAGCCGGTCCGGTCGCCCTGCTGGGCACCGGGCTCTTCCGCTGGTTCGGGGGGCTGTCCTACTCCCTCTACCTCTGGCACTGGCCGATGATCGTGTTCGCCGCCGCCTACTTCGGGGAGCTGCGGGTCTGGCAGGGCGCGGTCGTCTCCGCCCTCTCGGTGGTCCCGGCATGGCTCACCTTCAAGTTGGTGGAAAACCCGATCCGGTACTCCCGACCGATCTCCCGGTCGCCCAGGCTCGCGTTGGCGCTCGGTGCTTGTCTGACCCTCGTGGGTGTGGCGGGTGGGTTGGTACCCGTCGCGATCACCCAGGCACGAACCGCCGACGCCGGGAACGTGGAGGCACGCGGTGCCGCCGTCTTCGACGGTTCGTCGCCAGGCGGGCAGACCGGATCCCGGCGTCCGGAGGGGATCGTGCCGGATCCCGTCAATGCCACCGAGGATGTCCCCGACGCCTACGACCGCAACTGCCAGGTTCAGTTGACCGACACCAAACCGGTGACGTGCGACTACGGCGATCCCAACGGGAAAGTCACCATCGCGGTGATCGGCGACTCCAAGGTGCTGCAGTGGATCTCCGCACTCGACAAACTCGGCGAGGAGCGGGGCTGGAAGGTTCGCACGTACACGATGTCGGCGTGCCCGTTCACTGACGCCGCCATCTCGGTGGAAGGCGAGCCGTACGTCAACTGCCTGAAGTGGAACGACAGCGTGGTCGACATGCTGCTGGACGACCCGCCGGACGTCGTGGTCACCTCGCAAGGCCGCAGCACGGCGCTCCGCGATCCGGACTCGGTGGACGAAGGCCAGAGCAAGGACGCCATGGTCAACGGACTGCGGGACCGGTGGGGGACCCTGACCGACGCAGGGATCAGGGTGGCCGTCCTGCTCGACAATCCGCATCCGCCGAGCGGTACGCCGGTGTACGAGTGCGTGGCCGACCATCGAGACGACCCCTCGTCCTGCGGGTTCGACCGCGAACCTGCCGTCCGGTTGGGTGCGGCCGCCGAGCAGGAGGAGGCGGCAGACGGGCTCGCCGACGTCGACGTCATCGACCTCACCCCCTACATCTGCCCCGACCGCACCTGCGAACCGGTCATCGGCAACGTCCTCGTGTACCGACAGGGATCACACATCACCAAGACCTACATCGACACACTCGCTCCGTTCCTCGGCAAGCAGCTGGCCCCGATCGTCGACGAGGCACGCTCGTGACGCGCCGGGTTCCCCTGCCCGCCGGTGCCAGGCGGCTACTGCGCCAGGCACTGGTGCGCATCGGCCTGCGGCCCTCCCGGGCGGGAGGCCGAGCGGGTGGTAGCGGCGCGAGTGGTGGCGGCGCGACCGGCGGCCCTGCCGGGACGAAGAACACCCGCGACGGTGGCCGCGGGCGATCCCCGTCGCTGCGTGATGAGGTCGACGCCTTCCAACTGGGCGAGCCTCGACCGAAGCGCGTGGAGGTCACCGCTGCGGTCGCCGTCGACGGCCGCTTGGCGGTCGGGCTCGGCTGGGAGTGGACGCAACGACCGGTCTCTCCGGCCGACTGGCGCGAGGTCGTTGCCGCGGGCGCGGCGCCGGACCTCCTGCTCGTCCAGCTCGCCGACGGCGCCGTACCTGGCTGGGGGTCCGCAGCCGACGCACGCCTCGCCGAGCTCACGGCCTGGTGTCGGGACGCCGGTGTTCCCGTCGTGGTCTGGGTGACCGGAGCCGACGATCCGCAGTCCGTCCGAGACCTCGTCGTCGCAGCCGACCGGGTCTTCCTGCACGCGGCCGCGGCAGCCGACAGCTGGCGGGCGGCATACCCGACCAGCCAGATCGACGTCCTGCCGCCGGCAGCGCAGCCGCGCCTCCACCACCCCGGTCGTGGCGGCCCGGGCGAGCGGCGCGTCCACCAGGCCGCGATGGTGGTCGACCAGGGTGGACCGGACGCGTCCGCCGCAGAAGCGCTCGCCTCGGTGGTGGCCCCCGCGGTGTCGCCGCTGCGGTCCCGGGAGTTCGAGATCTGGACGATCGACGACGCAGCGGTCACACCTGGAGCAGCCGACGGTCCTACCCAGACCGGTGCGTCCGGGGCAGCCGGCAGCCTGCCCGACCAGCTCGCCGACCGCCGGGCCGGCACCCGCCCGTACGCCCTGATCACCCCCGTCATCGACACCTGCCGGGTCCTCCTCGACGCGGGTCGGGCGCACCCGGCCGGGTCCTGGACCCTGCTCGAGGCCGGAGCCGCCCAGACCTCGGTCGTCACCACGGGCAGCCAGCACGCGAACCTGCCGCCGGAGGTCGCCCGGTCCGTGGTGGCCGCCGACGAGTCTGCCGCCCTGCGCGGTGAGATCGTCGCCCGGATCAGCCAGCCCGAGCTGCGCGACCGGGAGGCCCTGCGGCTGCACCGAGCCGTACTCGGCGGCCACACGTACACCCACCGGGTCGACCAGATCCTCACCAGCCTCGGCACCCCAGCAGCCACCACCGGCCGGTCGGGACAGACCCGCTCCGTGTCGGCCGTCGTCCCCACCAACCGCGAACACGAGATCGCGAACATCCTCGACAACATCGCCCGGCAGGCCCACGACCAGACAGAGCTCGTCCTCGTCCTGCACGGCCTCGACCTCAAGCACGACGAGATCCAGGCGCAGGCGCGGGCCGCGGGCGTGGAGCACCTGAAGATCGTCGGTGTCGAGGCCTCCGTCGTGTTCGGCGCCTGCATGAACCTCGGCATCGACGCCGCCGACGGCGCGTACATCGCGAAGATGGACGACGACAACTTCTACGGCGCCCACTACCTGACCGACCTGGTGGCGGCGTTCGACTACACCGACGCGGGCGTGGTCGGGAAGTGGGCCCACTACGTGTGGCTGAAGGCCAGCGATGCCGTGGTCCTGCGCTATGTCGACGCCGAGCACCGGTACGAACGCCGCATCCAGGGTGGATCGATGCTGCTCGACGGCGACCTCGCCCGTACGCTCCGGTTTGGCGAGCTGCCCCGGGCCATCGACAGCGACTTCCTCGACCGAGCTGCAGCCGACGGCGTGAAGATCTACTCCGCCGACCGGTTCAACTTCGTGAGCGTCCGCGGTACCGACCGGCAGTCCCACACGTGGCAGGTCACCGACACGACGTTCATGACGGCCTCGGGTCGCCTGGAGTTCTACGGCGACCCGCGTACCCACGTCGACGTCTAGGAGCACGACAGATCCGACCAACGTCAAACCACGAGCACCGAAACCACGAGCACCGAAAACCACGAGTACCGAAAACCACGAGCACGCCAAACCACCAGCAAGCACCCACGACAGATGCCAGAAACCCGAGGAGACGGACCATCATGGCTCTGACGAGACGACTCATGTCGTCCTCGCGCCGGATCAGCAGGAGCGCCGCCATCCACCTTGCGCGCCACGTCGTGCGTCTTCTCCCGATGGGCGCCGGCCCGACAGGGTGGCGGTCCTTTCTCGGCCGGGTCCGCCTGGCAGTCGCCATGCGGCTGGTGGGCCGCGACAACCAGGCAGCCGAGGCCATCGCGGTTCCGGTCCTCGACACCGGACGCCGGGGACGGGCGTGGTACGTCACGGCGCTGGCACGCGAGGGGCGCCGCGACTACGCGGGTGGGCTGGACGCCGCCCGCCACGCCACGCAGGCCACGCCGGAGATCGAGGTGCTGCTCGTCCACCACAGGTTGGCGGAGCGGACCAACCACGACGCCGAGGCCCAGGAGCTGCTGGAACGCCTGGTGGAGATCCCGCCCCGCTACGCCCGCCAGGCCACCGCGACGCTGGAGGCACTCGCACACGCCAAACCTGCCGTGATTCGAGGCTACCTGCAGGTGCTCCGGGACGGCGGCGCACACTATGCGACCGAGCAGTTCCGCGAGGTCGAAGCCGAACTCCACCTCGTCGAGACCTACCAGTCCAACCCGCAGTCCCTGCCGGAGGAGCTCCGCAAGGTGACCGCCGAACGCAAGCGGGCGGTGCGCATCGTCACCCATGCGCTGTCGGCATGCCAGGCCTGGGACGAGCTCGGTCGCTACCTCGACAGCCTGCACGGGGACAGACGGGGCATCACGGGACTGACGACCGTACGCAGGCTCCGTCGTGCGGCGACCAAGGCGTTCAACGACGGCAATACTGCGGCTGCCGTGTCCATCGCCCGGCACGTCCTGGCCGCGGATCCCGGCGACCAGAAGCTGCGCGGGTCCCTCGACGACGGGGTTGACCAGGTCGCGATCGCCGACAAGGGCTGGCCCGAGCTTCCTCCGTCCGGCGCGACACCATACGAGCCGAGCCCCCAGGCAGTGCTGTCGGTCCTCGCGCAGTCCCTGCCGTTCACCTCCGGCGGCTACGCCAGTCGCTCCCACGGTGTGTTGACCGGCCTCGCCAGCCGGGGTTGGGACGTGCGCGCCGTCACCCGGCTTGGCTTCCCACGCACATGGTGGCGGGGGACCGGAGACCGCGAGGTCACGCCGGTCGACGAGATCGACGGGATTCCCTACCACCGGCTGGTCGAGGAGGGCGTGTACGACTACCCGCAACATCCGCTGGCGGCGTTCACCGAGCGCTTCGCCGACCGCCTCGTCGAACAGGCCGTCGAGCACCGGGCCCGCCTCATCCACGCGTCGAGCTTCTACCTCAACGGTCTGGCCGGGGCCGCGGCCGCGCGGCGGCTCGGCATCCCGTTCGTGTACGAGATGCGCGGGCTCGAGGAACTCATGAAGGTCTCGCGCGACCCGTCCTTCGAGGGCAGTGACCGGCACCGGTTCCTCGCGGCAGTGGAGTACGCCGCCTGCCGCGAAGCCGACGCGGTCCTCGTCATCACCGACGCTCTCCGTCGCGAGATGGTCAGCCGCGGCATCCCGGCGGAGAAGGTCGTCGTGATGTCCAACGGCGTACACGGAGACCGATTCACTCCTCGCCCGCGCGACGCTGAGCTCGCCCGACAACTCGGCGTCGAGGACAAGACCGTGATCGGGTACGCCGGTGGGCTGGTCGACTACGAGGGACTCGACCTGCTGCTGGAGGCCGCCGCGGCACTGAAGGAACGGCGCCAGGACTTCCACGTCCTGGTCGTGGGCGACGGACACCAGGACCAGGCCCTGCGCGGCGCGGTCGACCGGCTCGGGCTGGCCGACGTGGTGACGTTCACGGGCCGAGTGCCGCACGCGGAGATCGGCCGCTACATCTCGCTCTTCGACATCACGCCGTTCCCGCGGCTCCCGCTGCCGGTTTGCGAGCTCATCTCGCCGATCAAGCCGTTCGAGGCGATGGCGATGGGGAAGGCTGTCGTCGCCTCCGACGTCGCGGCCCTCGCCGAGATCGTCGACGACGGGCGGACCGGCCTGCTGTTCGCCAAGGGCTCGGCCGAGGCGCTGACCCGCGTGCTCGAACGCCTGCTGGACGAGCCGCAGCTGCGAGACACGCTCGGCCAGGCCGCCCGCGACTGGGTGGTCGCCGAACGAGACTGGTCCAGAATCGTCACCACAGTCGAGGCCACTTACCACGATCTGCTCGACCGGCCCTCCGCCCCGGCGAGGTCGGGTGAAGGCGCACCCAGTCCACCCCTGCAGGTCGTGGACGAGCAGCACTAGGAGCACGATGTCCGGACAGACGGCGGTGCGGAAGCTCGCCAAGGGGCTTGTCGCGCGGCTGCCCCTCGGCCTCGGCCGGATCGTCCGGGAGCGCGACGCGCTGCGCTGCCAGCTCCGCGACCGCGACGCCAAGCTCGCCGGCTACGAGGAGACGCTGGAAGCCGCGCGGAAGCGAGGCGACGACCTGCGGGCCGAGAGCCAACTCGCCCAGCAGAACGCCAAGACGTTCGGCTACGCATACCGCCGGCTCCTCGCTGCCGTCGACGGACTGGAGCCCGACCAGGTCGGGCCGGCCAGCGTCACCGCACCAGACACCCACCGGTCGATGGCTGACCGGGACCGGGCCCGCGCCGTCCATACCCGGGCCAGCATCGTGGACCTGCTCGAGTCCGGTTGCCCGCTCGACGACGCCGTGCTGAGCTACCTCCGCGCCACCCTCGACGGGGGACACGTCGCCGCGGCGCGCACCCTCGCCGAAGCGCTCCAAGCCGACCCCGGCACCAGAGACCTCGGACACCTCGGTGCCGCTCTGGTGGCGCAGCGGTCCGGGCTAAACGAGGTCGCCTGGAGGTGCTTCCAGGCAGCCCCCCGCGACCTACGGCGGCGGCACGCCCTCGGCGAGTACGCCGGGGCGGCGTTCGGTGCCGACCGGGACGCCGCGGTCGAGGAGGTACGCGCGCTGGTTGCCGACCCTCCACTCGATGTTCCCGCCCGGTCGTGGCTCGGCCTGGTGCACGCCGCGTTCGGCGCCGGTGAGGTACGGCTGGCCGGGCAGGTCTTCGAGGTCATCGAGACCCTGGCCGGCGAGGCTCCGCATGCCTGGAGCGACACCGAACGCGACCGGGACTGGCTGCGGCCCTGGCTGGACAAGGCAATCCGCGCGCCCCAGCCGACCCGGCCGTCCAGCGACGGCATCGCCATCGCCCTCCTCGACCTCGGCCAGCCGGACCGGTCGCACTCGTCCGCGAGCAGCAATGACTACCTGCAGCTCCTCGCGGCACTGGCGCACGTCGCCCGCCACCAGAACGCCCGGCTACACGGACCGGAAGACCTACAGGCGGTGCTGTCCGAGCTGCGGCAGCGAGTGCGGCCCGAGCTGCGGCTCGACTCGGCCGCTGCCGACGTGACGCTGGTCCCTGCACACCGCGACGCCAGCCACTACGACGAAATTCCCGAGGGCACCTGGACGCTCGCCGTCGGCCCATACCTGCAGAGCATCTTTGGCAGATACGACTTCCCGCTGCATCCGAACCTGCTGCCACTCTTCTGCTCGTTCCGGTGCGAGCACCCAGAGATGCTCACGCCTGACGGAATCGCCTACCTGCGGGATCACGGGCCGGTGGGTTGTCAGGACTGGACCACTGTCGACCTGCTGCTCGAGGCCGGAGTGCCCGCGTTCTTCACGGGTTCGGTGGCGGCCACCCTGCACCTGGTGTTTCCCGAGGGCGTCGACGATGGGGGAGCGCCCGGTCGGGACGCCCCGCGCCTCTATGTCGGCGTCGGGCATGCGCCGGCAGGTGCGGAGACGCTGGCCGAGTCGCTGGCCGAGTGGCTGGCCGGCAGACTGGCTGGCCCCGCCGACGACCTACGCGGGGCAGACCTTGCGACCAACCTGCGAGCGGCCCTGGACCTGCTCGAGCGCTACCGTAGCTATTCGGCAGTGGTGACGTCCCTCCCTTACCACTACCTCGCTGCCCGGTCGATCGGCGTCGAGGTCGACTTCCGGCCGGACAAGGCGCACAACCTCGCATTTCGTGGCTCGTTCGACCTCTCCGACGCCGATTTCGCCGGCATGCAGCAGGCACTGTCGGACAAGGTCGCGGCCGTGCTCGAGGTGATCCTGTCGGGCCAGGACACGGCGGACGTCTATGCACGTTGGCGTGAGGTCTGCGCCAACGACGTGGCCCGCGCCCAATCCAGGGCTGAACAAGCCCGGACCGAGTTGACCGGGGACACCCTGCCGGCGTGGTCACAGTGGCCGATCCTGCCGACGCGTCCGACCGGCCCGGTCGGATCTGCCGGGCGGTCCAAGCCTCGTCGACGCTGGGCGATCAAGACGAGTACGCCGGACCCGACCGCCCGCTGGGGCGACTGGCACTTCGCCTGCGCGGTCCGCGACGCGCTGGTCGAACTCGGCGAGGACGTTCGCGTCGACACACATCCGGTGTGGCATCATCCGCGCGCCGAGCTGGCCGACGTCAACCTGGTGTTGCGTGGCCGCTACCGATTCCAGCCCAAGCCGGGCTCACTGAACCTGCTCTGGGTGATCAGCCACCCCGACCACGTGCGGTGGCCGGAGCTGCGGCAGTTCGACGCCGTACTCGTCGCCAGCGAGACCTACGCCGCGACCCTCACCGCTCGGTGGCCGGACCTCTCAGCCCGCCCGCTGCTCCAGTGCACCGACCCCGCGCGGTTCCGTCCTGAACCCGACGCGTCCATGTGCGAGGACCTGCTGTTCGTCGGGAACAGCCGCCGGATCCTCCGTACGATCGTCCGCGACGCGATCGCCGCCGGCCTGCACCCGGCCGTCTACGGCGCCGGCTGGGAGGAGCTCATCCCAGCCGAGTTCATCCGCGGCACGCACATCCCTAACGAGCAGCTCAACCGCTACTACTCCAGCGCGGGCGTGGTCCTCAACGACCACTGGAGCGACATGCTCGACGGCGGCTTCGTCTCCAACCGGCTGTTCGACGCCGTGGCATGCGGTGCCCGCGTGGTCACCGACGACGTGGGCAGGGTCGACCACCTGTTCGGCGACCGCGTGGTCGTCTACCACTCGCCGGACGAGCTGGTTCAGGCGGTCGAGAAGGCGCGGGCCCTTCCTGCCGGAGCTCCCGACACCGTGGCCCGCCTCGCGCAGGAACACAGCTTCGCGGCGCGGGCACACGAGCTGGTCGCGGTGGTCGACGAGCTGATGGCGGGACACTTTGACCGGCCCAGGGAGGGAGCCCGGTGACAGATCCGACCACCGCCGACGAACGGGCGGCGTACGAACGCGTCGCCGTCCGGTCCGGCTGGGAACTCGTCGATCTGCTCGACCGGCTCGGTGAGGGTCAATCGCGGCGGCTCCTGGGCGCCCGGTGGGATGCGGAACGGGCGCGGGTCGGGCCGGAGCTGTCATCGCTGCGCACCGGCACGCAGATGCCGCCGGAGACGTTGCAAAGCTATCGCAGTCCGTCGAACCAGACACGGTTCCGCCGCACCATGGACTTCATCCGGCCGGGCGAGCGCATCTTCGAGATCGGCCTTGGTCGCGGCTACTCTGCAGGTCTGTTCCTGCGGGTAGCTGCCGCCGGCGCCTACCGCGGCATCGACCTCCTGGACGAGAACGTGGTCGCCACCCAAGAGGTACTCGAACTAAACGACCTCGGCGACCGTGCCGAGCTGGCCGCCGGCGACCTCTACGAGCTCACCCGCAGCGAGGTCGAGGAGTTCGGCCCCGACCTGATGGTGTGCTGCGAGGTCATCGAACATGTGCCCGACCCAGAGCAGGCGGTCGCCGCTCTTGCCCGCGCCCTGCCGGACGGGGTGGAGTTGCTGATCTCGGTCCCGCTGTTCGGTCGGCTGGAGAACGTCTGGGGGCACGTGGCGATCTTCACCGCCGAACGTACGCGTGCGATGGTCGAGCAGGCCGGGCTGGTCGCCCACAACGTCAGCGTGGTCGACAACACCTGGGCGTTCGTCCTGGCCTCCACGGAGTCGGCACCCAGCGCAAGGGCTGCACGCGCGTGTCTCGCGGTAGCCGACCTCACCACCGAGCCGGGCAGTCCCAACGAACCTCGGGCGTTCCGGGCGTTCGACCTGGCTTCCCGCGACATCTGTCTGAGCGTATGGACCAAACGCGTCACCAAGCAGGTCGTCCGGAACACCGCCGACGGCCTACTGTGCGAGTTCGAGGCCGACCCGGAGGGGGTCTCGGCCGGCAATTCGTACGGGGGAGTGCGGTTTCCGGCCACGACACCGCGGGGGATCCGGCTCGAGCTGGCACTCGATGACATCGACGCGGCGTCGGCGTTCTACGTCGACGCCATGGCTGGGGGAACGCGGGTCGCACGCTGGAAGTGGGAGCCGGCCACGGGGCGACCACAGTCTGAACCCGCAACATTCGTCCTGCGGTCCGGCCGGCGTGGACGGTACTTCCGGCCCGTCACCTGCGACGACCTCGAGAGTGCCGACGCGTTCGACCTTTTCGTCGCGCTGCAGGCTGGTGCTTCGGTTCGGTTCCGCGTCACTCAGGCTGCCGTGATCGTCTGAGACCGCCACGGCAACGAAGGACCCAGATGCCCTATGCGTGACCGCAGCCGAGCCGTCCCGACGCAGTGTCATCGTGATCGCAACTGTCATCGCCCTCGGTCGTGCGCTTGCCCTTCTCGCTCCCTGTCTTCGCCTCACCAGTCAACGCTGACGATCGTTACTGGTATCTCTGGGTCGGCTTCCGCTCCAACGGGTCCGTCCTGGAGGTGTTCCGCTGGTCTTGGGAGCGTCTTCACGTTGTCACCGAGGTCGGGCGGGTCAACGTACTCACCCAGGTCGAACGGCGCCTCGCCTGCCTCGCGATCATCGAGGCGGCGGTCGCCACCGCGACGCCGGTGGTGGTCTACCAGGCGCTGCTGAAACTCGTCCTTGCCACGAGCAGCTGCTGAGTGCAGCCTTGCGTCTGGTGCGGAGCCTTCGGTGGCGCGACCAGGACGGCACCCTCATCAGGGCCGGACGCCGGACGTTGCTTCTGGTGGGCACCGCCGGCGCTATTGCCTTCGGCGTCGGTTCCCAGGCGCAGGGCCAGACCCGTAACGGTTGGACGGCTTACCCCGTGAACACCTACGGCGCGGCCGTCCTCATCTTCGCGTCGGGGGCACTGCTGCTCTGGCTTACCCGCCTCGTGGCCGAACGATCTGGCGCATGGCCAGCCTCGCGGTTGTGCATCTTGACGTCCTCGCGTTGATTACGGCTCTGTCGTACGAACTGAACTACGCGGCCGTTCCTGTCGCCGCGGTGGCGCTAGCCGCTCGTACCGGTGACCGACAGGGCACGGCGTTCGGCCGGCTTGCGGGCGAAACTCACACAGGCTGGCCTATCTCGGCACGTTCTGCGCCGCGTTCGTTGCCATCCGGCTCTACATCGCCAGGATGTGTGCGGACGACGAGTGCTACGAGGGAGTCACGCCCGCGCCCGGAATGGCCGCTGCCCGGACTGCTGCTACAACCTGATGTCGGCCGTACCCGGCGCTGGCCGCAACGAGCTGCGTCGCCGACCTGGACCTTGTGGGCTGGGAGAGCAAGTTCCCAGTGCTGCCGACCAGTTGGTCGGTCCTGCTCGGCATGGTCGGCGCGGCGGCGCTGTTGATGTTGTGGTCAGCGACTCGCGCCGACCCCTCGGTGACCACCGTGAGCAAAGGACGCAGATCCGGGGTCACAGCGTGAGCCCGCGCGCGGGGGCTATGTTGCTGGCGGTGGTCGCCGGGCGGCTGGCTTCTGGTGGTCGGGGCCGGTCGTCACCGCCGCCTTGATGGGCGCTGATGGGAGTCCGAGCAGTCGCACGAGCATGATCACCGAGCCGGGGACGCTGTACCGCAACGCGATGGTGACCTGGACGGGTCTGGCACTCTGCGGGGTCCTCGGTGCCCTGGCCATGGTCGCTTGGTGCCCGGACGCGGTGCCGTCGCGGTCTGGATCGTCCTGGCAGTGATCGTCGGGGCCATCGGCGCCATCACGCTGCCCAGCAACGTGATGGCTCTGCGCGCCAACCGGGTCGAGTACCAGGCCGTCGAGGCGATCAACTGGGAGGTCGTCCTGGGCGACACGACACGGGGAAGTGACAAGCGGCGATGCGAACTCTTCAAGCGGTCAGGTACCTACATCTACCCGGCCGCCCGCCACAAGCTCATCGAGAGCGCAAACTTCGCATTCCAGCGCTATCACGACAGACACTTCTGTTCTGACCCTAAGTACCCTGGCGGCCCCGGGAAGCCGCTCAGTGCCCGGATGCGGCCGTGAGGCCTTGAGGTCACGAGGCGTTCCCGCGGGCACCCGCACGCGCCGACCAGTCGGGTCAGCGCATCAGGTCGCGGGGGAACGCTCCTGGCGCACCGAGGCCCTCTTGGGTGAGGAGCAGTCGAGGAAGACGTGCGTGTAGGGCACCCGAAGTAGGTCGTGGTGAACGGTAGCCTCCACCTGCTCAAACGACTCGCGTGCGAGTTCGACATAGGCATCCGCAGTGCGGACGTTGGCACCGCGGTCCTGCCCGACCATGAAGCGGCTAAGCACTGACTGGCCTGGTGCGAACCCGGCATCGAGGGTGACCAGGCGGCCTGCCGGCGCCAGGACTTGCCGGGCGACGGCGAACAGCTTTCGTGCCTGCGCATCGTCGATGTGGTGGAGCACGCTCTTGGCGACAACCAGGTCAAACTCGCCGAGCTGCACGGCATCGAGATCGTCGACGCCGGCGACCGAGAACCGCCCTCTGTCTCTGAATCGGCGGCTCGCCGAAGCGATGTAGTCGGCGCTGGGATCGACCCCGACGTAGGTCACATCGGGAAAGTAGGTCAGAAGATGGCCCGGCCCGCACCCGATGTCGAGCACGCGATCTCCGTTGACGGGACGCAGGTGGCGTTCGATGAATTCCCGGCGTACATTCGGCGACCCGATTGTTCGCTGCAGGAACTCATAGACTGCCGGAATTGACAGCAGGGAACGGATCCCTGAGGTTCTTTCTGTCATAGCACCTCAACGCCATGATCGTTCGTTCCAACCTGATTCCGCGCGGCAGCCTACACCGCGGTATCTCTGTCGGGCTTGACCGCGGCAACGAAGACCGACGAGCCGAACGGTAGATCGAATCGACGGAGTACGCGTCCGTCCAGACCGGCCAGGGCCATGAGCACTCTGTCCAGCGCGCCGGGCACCGGCGTCAAGCCCGAAGCCGGACGGCGCATGCGCCCTCTCATCCGTCGTACGACGCGCTCGGCAACGAAGAAGGGAAACACGGCGCTGAACGCGTAGGTCGCTCGGCGGACCTCCAGCCCGGCCTCCTCGACTGCGGCCAGCACCCGGGGTCGGGTATAGCGACGGTAGTGTCCGGCCCGCACGTCGTGGTCGGACCACGCCCACTGGTAGGCGGGAACTGACATCAGGAGCCGGCCACCAGGCATGAGTACGCGGGCAAGTTCGGCCATGGCTAGCGCCTCGGGCTCACAGTGCTCAACGACGTCGAAGGCTCCAACCACCTCGAACGTCTCCGCGGCGAATGGCAGAGCCAGAGCGCTTCCGCACACACCACCGTGCGCGGACAGGCCGCGCGGATCGACATCGACGGCGACGCGGAGCCCGCGTCCTCGCATCCATCCGACGCTTGGACCGTCCGCGCTACCGACATCGAGGACCTGTTCCGGATCGCCCAGGAAGGGGCCGAGTGCGACCTGAAGAAGGTCGGAACGCGCGCGATACCACCAGTAGTCCGGTTGCTGCAGGGAGGCCGATCCCGTGTGCGTGTTGGTGGTCATCTCGTAGTCGCGGAAAGTGTGCTGAGGAAGACGTCGACAACACGGTCGATCTGGGCATCGGTCAGGTTGTTGTAGAACGGTAGTCGAAGCAATCGCCCGCTCACGTCCTCCGTCACCGGACACGCCGTCGGTCGAGCGGCGAACTGTCGCCCGCCGTCGGAGCTGTGGAGCGGCACGTAGTGGAACGTGGGCTGCACACCCTGCGCCCGCATTCCGGCGAGGACCGCATCCCGCACGCGATTGTCGGGCAGCAGGACGTAGAACAGGTGGTACGCCTGATCCATGTGCGAGGGCGTGATTGGCAGCCGGAAGTGAAGCTGCCCGGCGGGACCGGCAAGGGCTTGCTGGTAGCGCTCGAACACCCTTCTCCGCTTGGTCTGGATGGCTTCGCGCTGCTCGAGCTGTGCACACAGGTATGCCGCTAGCACGTCGGACATGCCGAAGGAGGAGCCGTTGTCCTTCCAGGAATACTTGTCGACCTGGCCGAGAAAGAACGCCTGCCTGTTGGTGCCCTTCTCATAGAGAACCCGCGCCCGGTCAACGTCCTCGGCATCGTTGACGATCAGTGCACCGCCCTCGCCGCAGACGATGTTCTTGGTCTCGTGGAAGCTCAGCGTCGCGAACCGGCCCAGGCTGCCCAACGGCTCGCCGCGCCAGCGTCCGAACAGTCCGTGCGCGTTGTCCTCGATGACCGACACAGCCGGCCAGTCGGCGAGCGCGGATCGGATCCCGTCGATGTCGCAGGCAACACCGGCGTAGTGCACGGGGACCACCGCGCGCACGGTGTCGTCGAGCAGTGCCGCGAGGTGGTTCGGATCGATTCCCAGCGTGTCCGGTTCGATGTCGCAGAAGAGGATGCGGGCACCTTCGCGGGCGAACGCAAGGCCGCTGGAGGTGAAGGTGAACGACGGTACGACAACCGTGTCGCCAGGGTGCAGGTCGAGGAGCATGGCCGACAACTCGAGGGCAGCTGTGCACGACGTGGTCAGCAACACCTCATGCGCGCCGGTCTCCTGTTGAAGCAGCGCACTCGCCCGCGCCGAGAAAGGACCCGAGGCCGACACATGCCCGGTCGCCAGAGACTCCTCGATGTAGGCGAGCTCGCACCCTTCGACCTCAGCCTGGTTGAAACGGATCCGGTCGGTGCCGACCGTTGCCTTGCCGGCGCTTGCCATCGCGAGGTACCTCCCGGCCGGGGACGATTCGCGCGCGGCACACACTATGCGGCCATTTCTGCATGCTGTCTACAGACGAGTGGAGAACACCTTTGACGTCAACAGTGTTTGTCCGGATACGTATCGTTCATCATTTCGTTGGCCAGGGGACCTTGCGATCGAGGAGCCTGCTCAGCGCCGCATCACTTGCGGCGAAATAGTCCCGAAGTCGGGTGAGGAGTTCGGGTGCGAGATCGGGCGCTTGTTTTTGGCTCGGGTTGACGTGCTCACCCAGACAAGCCGGGCGAAAGGAGGAATCCACACCAATAGCCGCATAGAGATCGCCCAGAACGGCTTCCTCATCGAGGAGTTCTTCGAGGAAACGAAGATGCACGGTGCCGGGGAAGGTGTCCAGCCAGGGCTGCAGATAGTCGACATAACGACCGCGCTCGAGGTAGGCGTAGGGCGACACTGAGGTCGCGAGGCCATCCCACGCACGGGCGTCGGCGAGGTTGTCGGTCAGCGCCTTCGCCAGAGACCTGTCTTCCAAGCCGTTGTCGGTGCTGAACGACCAGTTCGACACCGCGCGGCGTACGGGGTCGCGAAGCAGCACGACGACTTCGGCCGCACCCAGCATCGACGCGGCGTGTCCTGCGGCCTCGGGATGCTCGAGGTAGCTCGTGCTCTTGTCGCCAAGCAGCGACTCGGTAGTGGCGTGGGAGAAGTAGGTGTCGCGGTACCACTCCACGCCGCGCTCGGACAACTCCCGGGAGAGGAAGACCTTCGGCTCCGGCCGCGCCGGCCGCGCCATCGTGATGTCGGGATGCGCGTCGAACAACCTGCTGAGATAGGTGGTTCCGCTGCGTTGGGCGCCGATGACCAGGAGGTGGCGGACCATGGTCAGACGCGTTCGACGACGTGATAGGTCTCCAGTGAGCTGACCACATTCAACGTGCGTACGACATATTCGCCGAGCATCGACAGCAGCGCGATCGTGAAACCGTTGAAGATCGCGAGCAGCACAACGAGAGTTGTCCAGCCTTCGACCTGGGTGGCGCCGACCATGCCGCGGACCAGGTAGATGGCGCCGATGAGGAAGCTCACCGCGGAGACGGCGAAGCCGGCCGCCGCCGCCAGCCGAAGCGGGAACGACGAGTAGCTGAACAGAATCGTCAACACCAGTTGGAGGATCCTGGCCAGGTTGTACTGACTCTTGCCGATCGTTCGGGGTTCGTGGCGAACCGAGACGTTAGACCGGTTTCGCGAATACAGCAACGCTTGTCCGGTGATGTATGGATATGCGGTACGCGAGCCGCAGATACGGTCGACCACGTCCCGACGCAGGATCCGGAAATTGGACACGACTAGGTCTGGCGGTTGTCCGAAAATTCGCCGGTTGATGGCATTGATGGCCTTGGTACCGATCCGGCGGTAACCGGCGGCCTGCTTCTGCTCGTACCGACCGAACACCGCATCGTGACCCTGCATGGCGTGATCGATCAGTACCAGCGCCTGATCCGGCGGATTCTGCAGGTCGTCGTCCATTGTGAGGACGTAGTCGCCGGTCGCTTCGCGGAACCCGGCGAGGTTGGCTCGGTGCTGGCCGTAGTTGTGCAGCAGGTTGAGCGCCGTGACGTGTGGATTGCCGCGGGCGCGGTCGGCGATGACCTCCCAGCTGGTGTCCCGACTACCGTCGTTGACGAGGATCAGCTGGTACGAGAGCCCTGCTGTCTCGAACACTTCCACGATCCGGTCGACCGTGAGTCCCACCAGATCCGCGCTGTTGAAGACGGGAACGACGATCGAGTAGGTGAAGGCTTTCCGGTCGAGGACGAGGCGGCTCGGGCGTGATGTGCGTACGTCACCGGCCGATGCCGGGGTGGTAGCGTCCATGTCCGTCCCGAGGAAGGAAGTCGAGCGAGGATGCCGGCACCCGAGGATAGACCACGATCCGGTGCCCCTCGAAGATTCAGCAAACGCCTGGTCCGCGACTCCAGCGTCCTCGCCACGGGGAGTGCGGCGGCCGGTCTTCTCGCCTACGTCTTCTTCGCGCTGGTCACCCGGTCACTTGGTGCCGAGAGGGCAGCTCCGGTTTCGGTGCTGTGGACCTACTGGGCCCTGGCGGCGGCCGTCCTGACCTTTACGGTTCAACATTGGACGATCCGGACACTCGCCCACGACCGACACGAGGCCGTCGTCGCTCGGACACTGCCACGATTCGCGGCCGCCGGTGTCGTCCTCGCGGTCGCGTCCGGTCTGCTTGCCTACGCGCTTCGTGACGAGATGTTCTCTTCCAACGGCCTCGTGTTTCCGGTGCTGACCGCGGCGGTCACGGCGGGCTCCCTATTCATGGGGCTCATCCGCGGTGCGCTCGCGGGGCGCCGTCGCTACACCGCGACCGCGGCTTCCCTGGTGGGCGAGCACGGCGTCCGGGTGGCGGCGGCCGCGGGCCTTGCGGCGACGGGTGGGGGAGCCGCGGCGTTCGGCGTGGCACTGGTGGGTGGGCAGCTGATCGGACTGGTGTGGCTGCGGAGCCTGCGCTTCGACGCCGGGGCTGGCGACGCACCCATGGTCCGTAACCCACTGGCGCTCGCGTCCGGCGTGGCCGGCGGATCGCTGCTCGCGCAGGTCGTGCTCACCGGTGCACCGGTCGTGCTCGCCACCATCGGTGGGGCACCGGCGGCCGTGACGTCGCTCTTCGTCGCTCTCGCGGTCTGGCGTGCGCCGTACATCGTCGCTCTCGGCGTCACGCCCCAGGTCACCCAGGTCCTGACCAAGCTCGCAGTCCGTGGCGACATGCGGCACATCCGCCAAATACAGGGGCTCACCGTCTTGGGGGTGATCTGCGGATCCGTCGCCGCCCTGGCGGTCGGGACGACGGTGCTGCCGACGGTGCTGCGCGCGGCATTTGGACCCGACGTGGAGATGGAGACTGCGGCGCTGGTCGGATTGGGAGTAGGCACGGCGGTGGCGCTGGGAAACCTCGTGCTCCTACTGATGCTGCTGGCCTTCGGCCGGTCCCGTGCGGCGACGAGTTCCTGGTTGGCGGCCGTCGCGGTCGCGGCCGGCTGGACGGGCCTCTCGCCCATGGCACCCGAGCCGCGGGTGGTGCTGGCGTTCGCGCTGGCTCAGGGGACGGCGTTCGTGCTCCTGCTCGCGACCAGCTGGCACCCACCGGTACGGACCGCGACGACTTCCTGACCAGCGTGTTTGAAGATCAGTACGCACCAAAGATCCGCGACGCGATGAGTCAGCCGGTGCCCAGAGTGGTAGGCGAAGGGCGGCCAGTTCAATGGCCGCCCATATGCCTTCGACACACACCGCGACTGGCCGAGACAAGCTCGACCAGCGCAGTGGGTTGATCAGGTTTGTTCTTGTGTGGTGCTCAGGCCTTGCCGAGGATCCGGTTGAGGTTGGTGCCGCACTCTGGGCAGGTGGCCTTGGCCATCCGGGTGCCCTTGTCGTTCACCTTGACCTCGCCGGTCGCGTTGCGCTTGGCCTTGCACTTCACACAGTAGAACTCGCCTGTGTAGGTCTCCGCCATGACGGCCCTCCTCGCTGTGCTGGGTCGGGGCAGGGCGGGCCCGCCCGGGCCGCCCGATCTCGGGTCACCTTATGCCAGCGCCGCGCACTACCTCGTGCTCGGCGCGCCATGGGGCTCGGACCTGCCCATGGTTCTCATGTCCATGATCTTCGCAGTCCTGTCCATGGTGCCCACCTTTATACCTGTGCGTACCGAATGGACGCGGTATATGGCCGACTGGCACGTCGCCGTGTCGACGCTACCCCCACCGCGTGCACCGCAAACGCCGGGGCCGGAATGCGGGTCCAGGCGGGCTCCCCGAGGCGTTGTCCACTGCCTGTGGATAACCCTGGGGAAGACCTGTGCATGTGAGCGGCTGAGGTCGTGGATGAGCTGTGCAGCACGTTGTGGGGCAGCTCGCCCGACTGATCCAGAAGACAGCGCCTGAGCTGGGCGTTTGTCCCATCCGGCGGTTGTGGACAAAAGCCATCCTTGCGCCAGACGCCGGGCCGCTGTCCGTACTTGGGGGTACGTTTCTGTGGTGGCCGAACCGGCGTCCAGACCATCTGCGGGGGCCCGTCCGCGCACCCGCACGCTGCGGACGCGCGAGGAGTCGTTCCAGGTCGAGGTCCGCCGTAGTGCCCGGCGCCGCCGCACCGTGAGTGCCTACCGCGAGGGCGATCGGGTGGTCGTCCTCCTTCCGGCTCGGATGACCCGCGCCGAAGAGCGCCAGTGGGTCGGTGTGATGCTCGACCGCCTGGCCGCCCAGGACCGCCGCAGGCGCCCCAGCGACGCCGAGCTCCTCACCCGGTCCCGCACGCTCTGCCGCCGCTACCTAGGCGACGACATCGAGCCGGCGAGCGTGCGCTGGGTGAGCAACCAGGGGATGCGCTGGGGGTCGTGTACGCCGAGCGACGGCACGGTGCGGCTCTCGTCACGGTTGCGTGGAATGCCCGCCTGGGTCGTCGACTACGTGCTGGTCCACGAGCTGGCGCACCTGATCGAGCCAGGGCACACGCCACGGTTCTGGTCGCTGGTCCGCCGCTACCCGCAGGCCGACCGGGCGCGGGGCTACCTCGAGGGCGTGGCTGCGGCCGCCAACCTCCCGCTCGCCGAGTGCGACGACTGAGGGAGCTTCTCGGGCGACGAGTCCGCATCGTACGTATGGTCACTTCAACCGACCTGGTCACGATCCTGACCTGCGACCCGGCTCGACCGGTTTCACCCCCACCTGAAGTTCTTTCATCCTCTGCGGATGTGGTCGCCGTTCCCCCGGTCCAAGACGCTGACCGTTGGAGGGCTGCTGCGCAGGGGGAGGTGTCGGTCCATGCTCTGGGTGCTGGGTGGCGTGGTTGTCGCGTTGGTTTGTCTGGCGGTTGCTGTGGTGGTGCGCCGCCATCGCATCGTCAATGTCTCGGGTGTATTCCGGTGTCGGTTGCGAAGCTCGTCATGGGGACTCGACACCCTGACACAACAATGGTCGAAAAGGGTGGCTCATGCCGTCTGGGTACACGACGTCCTGGTCATCTACCGCGGCTTCACACTGAGCCGGGTCCTGCTGCTGGCCTGCCGGTTCGCGGAGGACCTCGAGGACTGCCCGCCGAGCCTGCGGGGCCTCGGGCCGAGTCCGCTGCTGCTGCGTCTCCGACTCGACGACGGAGCGATCGTCGAGGTCGCTGCGCCGAGGCGGTCGTGCCCGGACCTGGTGGGCCCGTACGTGGCCGCTCAGCTCCGGCCGTCCGAGCGTCGCTCGGGGCGCTGAGGGCCAGTTCGACGACCCGGCGCCAGTGGCGTCCGGGTCGTCACGTGTTGCCCGAGTTCTGAGCGATTCCGCGTCTGCTTCTCACCCGCTGCCGCCCGGCCCTTGAGTCACTTTCAGGGCCGGCGTCGGGTCTGTGCCGGGTCCGTCGAGTCGTCGTCCGGTCGGCCAGAACCCCGCGTTCATGTGGTCTTGCTAATCATCCTGCGTGGGTGAAGTCCCTCATCCTCTGCGCACGAAGACTTCTCCTGAGAGACATCCGGGGGAACGACTTTTGCGGGGGACGGGATGCTGCTCGACAACGTTTTCTCATTGGGTCGGCGAGCTGCTCCCGGGACTGGTATCCGAATTCGGCGGCCCGGCGGCAGGCTGTTTCGTCGCGCGGCGACTGACACCGCGGAGCGCTCCGTCCGGCCCTCGTCGATCAGCACCTACCTCGTCTGTCTGCAGCCGACCGCGCCGGTGGACGCCGGCGTCGCACCGATCCTGGTCGACACGGTGCTGCAGCAGGTGGCTGGGACGGATCCGGTGCCCTTGGTCGTGGTCCTGACGCTGGAGGCGAGCAGCGACATCGGGGACGAGGCATGCGAGGCCCTGGTCGAGCTGCACTACAAGCTGCGGGCGAGCGGGGTACGTCTCCATGTCGGTGGCGTACACCCACTGGTCCTCGACCGGATGCGGGCGAGCGGCGCGCTGCACCGGCTTGGGGGCGACGCCGTGTGGACGAGTCTGCGGACGGCGCTGCTCGCGGCGTACGAGCACCTGGCCGGTCCTGCAGTCGTGACGAGGAACGTCGTCGCCGCGCTCGAGCTGCGGCTGGTTCCCCTGCGCCTGTGAGCCTGGCGTCCGCCGACCTCAGCCCGCCGGCCAGTCCGGCCCGAAGTCGTCGGCGGCGTCCTCGGCCTCTTCGAAGAGGCGCCGACGGGCCCGCTTGGACAACCGATCCGCGAACACCGTCCCGTGCACGTGGTCGGTCTCGTGCTGCAGGCAGCGGGCCAGTAGGCCGGTCCCGCGGACGACGACGGCGGCCCCGAACTGGTCGACCCCGCGGACGACTGCCGTGTCGGGACGTGGACACATCTCGTACGCGCCAGGAAGGGACAGGCAGCCCTCCTCCGACTCGTCCAGGCGTCGGTCGCCGCCCGCCGGCAACTCGAGGTCGGGGTTGCAGACCACACCCTCGTGCATCACCTGGTCATCGTCGGCACACCGGAACACGAACACCTGCAGGTCGACCCCGATCTGGTTCGCGGCCAGGCCCGCACCATCGGCGGCGTCCATCGTGGCGGCCATGTCGGCCACCAGCTCGGCCAGCTGGTCGTCGAACTTCTCCACCGTGCGGCACGGCCGATGCATGACCGGCTCACCCCATCGGGTGATAGGCCGTACGGTCCCTCCGCCTGGCAGCGCGCCCACGTCCACCTTCCTTCGCCCGGAGCCCCGACTTCCTCGAAGCTCGCCGGAGTACGCGGACATCGAACCGTGCCCGACTTCGGCGGGGTTGGCCGGGCCGGTCAGGTCGCACGTGTCCGGTAATAACCGGTCCGAGGGTGTTTGCCGGTATGGTCTCCTGCCATGTCGGACGCAAGCAGGAGTGACGAGGACCCTGGCGCCAGCACCACGATGTTCCAGAGATTCGTCGACGAGGGTGGGCCCGAACTAAAACCACCGGCCCCCGACCGCACCCGCAACCTCGCGTTGGTCGGTGCGGGAGTCATCCTTGTCGGTCTCGTTGTGATCATCCTGGTGGCCGTGGCTGCCGGTTCCTGACGACCTCCGGTCGCCAGAGGTCATCGGGCCCGGATCATCTGGCCCCAGGGGTCATCGGCGGGTGAGGGCAGCCGCCGCGGCGGCCACGCTGCGGGCGACGCCCGGTGCCAGTTCCGCCGGCAGTGCAGTGACCTCAAACCAGCGCACGTCCTGTGACTCCTCGCTCACCACTGGTGCCGCGTCCGACGATGTGGTGGCCAGAAACTGCATGTCGAGATGCGTCTCCGCGACACCGCAGGGCGCCCGGTGCCTGGACAGTTGGAGCGGCGCCGCGCGAAACACGAGTGCTGGTAGACCGGTCTCCTCGCCGGCCTCGCGAGCGGCGCCGGCCAGGATCGAGGTGTCTCCCGGCTCCAGGTGACCGCCGGGCTGAACCCACAGGCCGAGCCGTCGGTGCAGGACGAGAGCCGTCTGGCGGCCGGAGTCGTCGAGCACAATCGCGCTCGCCGTGACATGTGCCGTCGGACACGCCCGCCACACCCCGTCGGGGTTGGCTGCGAGGTGGGCGAGGTAGGCGCGTCGCAGTGCTTCCTGCTCGTCGTCGGGCGCCGCCCAGGTCGACAGGACGCGTACGGCGTCGGCATGCAGGTCGTTTCCCGTACGCCGGTCGGTCACCTGGTCGGTCCGGCGCCGCCGCCGTCGCTTCCTCCGGCCGCATCGTCCGGGCTCCCGGGACCGCGGTCCTGCGGATCGCCACCACCGGCGTCAGTGCCTGGGTCAGGATCCGCCTGGTCGAATCCGAGGTCGCCGAGATCCATCCGGTCCGGAGAGGCCGCGCGTTCGGCGAACCCGCGTACGTCATCGAGGTCATCACCCGACGGCAGCAGGTCGGGGTGGGCCCACAACGCCTCCCGGCCAGCGATGCCGCGGGACTCCCGCAGGGTCGCCCACAGGGTCGCGGCGTCCCGCATCCGCCGGGGACGAAGTTCGAGTCCGACCAGGGTGACGAACGTCTGCTCGGCCGGACCGCCCTCGGCCCTGCGCCGGCGTACGGCCTCGTGGAGCGAGACCGCTGACGGCATCCGGGGGGTGGCGGCCGTGGTGACCACGTCGTCGACCCAGCCCTCGACCAGCGCCAGAGCGGTCTCGAGCCGGGCGAGGGCTGCCTTCTGGCGCGGAGTCTCCTCGGGTTCGAGGAGGCCGCTGCCGAGCGCTTCCTGCAGGGCCTCGGGGTTGGCCATGTCGATCCGACCCGCCAGGTCCTCGAGCTTGCCGGTATCCACGTGCATGCCCCGCGCGTAGTCTTCGACCGCCGAGAACAGGTGGGCCGACAGCCATGACGCGTGGTGGAAGAGGCGCTGGTGGGCGCACTCTCGCAAGGTGAGGTAGAGGCGGACGTCTTCCGTGGGCAGGCCGAGCCCCTCACCGAAGTGCCCGACGTTGGCCGGCAGCAGGACCGGTCGCCCGGCCGGACCGAGGGGAAGTCCGGTGTCGGTCGCCCCGAACACCTCGGTGGCCAGTTGACCGAGTCCCTGGCCGACCTGGGCGCCGAACATCATGCCGCCGACCTGGGTGAGCACCCCGGTGAGCTGGGGACCCATCGGGCCGGGCTGTTCCGGCAGAGCCTTCTCCATCGCTCCCACGACATGGGTGGCGAGGGGCTCGATGAGCTTCTTCCAGGCGGGAAGCGTCCCGTCGAGCCACTCGGCGCGGTTCCACGCGAGGGCGGCGTCGGCGGAGGCGGCGGGCAGGCTGGTGGCGTCGTCCAACCAGTGCTCGGCCAGGCGTACGGTCTGGTCGATGGTCGACCGCTCCTGCGCCGTCAGCGAGGCGTCGCCGGCGGCGCGAATGGTCTGGCGAGCGGTCTCCATTGCGAGGTTCCAGTTGATGGGACCGCCCTGCCACGAGAACATGCTCTGCAACTGTCCGAACATCGCGCTGAGGTCGAACCCGGCAAACGGGTTGTCCGGACCGCCGGTCGGCCGCTTCTCGGGCTCCTCGCCCTCGTGGCCGGCGCCGGGCTCGTCGTTGCTCACGGTGGGACCTCCGGCAGGATGAAGGATGGCTGCGTACGGTTTGTGGCGTGCGGGGGACTTGTCACAGGCGCGCTGTCGGCGTACGAAGCGAGCAGTTCATAGTGTCCAACCTAGCCCGGGAGTCGCGTTCTGAACGACGAACCCACCCCCGTCCGGGCCCGGCGTAGCCGGCGCACGGCCCGCCGCCCTGCCACCTCCACTCGGCGCGGCGGAGGTCTCGTCACGGCTGTGACCGGTGCCGCGACGGGAGTCGGGCGTGCGCTCGCCGCGCAACTGGTCGGTCTGCCGGAGGTCAAGCGGGTCATCGGGGTCGACGAACGCCGCGGTGACGTCGACGGGGTGGAGTGGCGGGTTCTCGACGTACGCGACCCGGCGATCGCCCAGCGCATTGCCAAATGCGACGTGGTCGTCCACCTCGACGTCGACCTCTCGCCGGACTCCGACAGCCGGCTGCGCAGCGCACGGAACGTCCGCGGAGCGCAGACGGTCCTGACCGCCGCGGCCGCGGCCGGCGTTCCCCGGGTCGTCCTCTGTACAAGCGCGATGGTCTATGGCGCCTCGGCCGACAACCCGGTGCCGTTGGACGAGGACGGTCCGCTGCGGGCCCGGCCGGAAGGCGTGGTGTCCGACCTGCTGGAGATGGAGTGGCTGGCGCGCCGGGCACCGAAGGCGCACCCGGGTCTGTCGGTGACCGTGCTCCGGCCGTCCATGCTGGTGGGTCCAGGTGTCGACACGTTCCTGACGCGGCACTTCGAGGCGGCCCGGTTGCTGGTGATCCGCGGCAGCCGCCCGAGCTGGCAGTTCTGCCACGTCGACGACCTGGTGAGTGCGCTGGTGTACGCGGTGCTGGGCAAGGTCGAGGGTCCCGTCACGGTGGGCTGCGAGGGATATCTGGAGCAGGACGAGGTGGAGATGCTGTTCGGTCTGCCGCGGCTGGAGCTGCCGGAGGGGCTCGCGCTGGGGGCGGCCGAGCGCCTGCACCGGCTCGGACTCACGCCGGCGCCGGCCAGCGACCTCGCCTACGTCAGCCATCCCTGGGTCGTGTCGTCGGCGAAGCTGTGCGCGGCCGGCTGGCGGCCCATATTCGACAACGTCACCGCCTGCGAGGTCCTTGCCACCGAGGTCGCAGGCCGGCACGCGGCCCTGGGCCGGCGGATCGGGAAGCGGGAGACCGCGACACTCGGTGCTGCCGGTGCGACCGTGGCCCTGCTCGGAACCGCCGCCGTCGTCCGCCGGGCAAGGCGGAGAAGATCACGAGGTTCGACGTGACGCAGGTTTCGGCGGGAGAGACCATCCGGCTGCTCGACGTACGAGACAGCACGCTGTCGGTCGACGAGGTACTCGCGGCGATCGCCGATCCGCGGGCCGGCGGGTTCTGCCTCTTCATGGGCGCGGTCCGCGAGGAGGACGGCGGTCGGTCCGTGACGGAGCTGGGGTACGAGGCGCATCCGGGCGCGGTCACCGAGTTGCGGCGGGTGGCGGAGACGGTGGTCTCGGCCTTTCCGGTGGTCTGCGGCGTGGCGGCGGTCCACCGGGTCGGCGACCTGGGCGTGGGCGACCTAGCGGTCGTCGTGGGCGTGTCCGCACCGCACCGGGGCGAGGCGTTCGAGGCGTGCCGGCGGCTGATCGACGACCTCAAGGCCGAGGTACCGCTGTGGAAGCACCAGCGCTTCACCGACGGGTCCACCGAATGGGTCGGTGCCGGCTGAACGGCTTTCATGATCACGACGGGTGCGGCGCAGGAGGCGACCGTCGCCGGCACTCCCGGGTTCGTCACCTACCCTGGCACCCATGTCCCGCCGTGTCGCCACGATGGCGCTTGCCGGTGTCCTGCTGGTCGGTCTCGTGGCCGTCGCCTCGCTGGTGGACGTCCCATTCGCCGCGATGAGCCCGGGACCCACCGAGAACACCCTCGGCTCCGTCGACGACAAGCCCGTGGTGGAGATCAACGGCCACCGCACCTATCCCACGAAGGGGCAGCTCGACCTCACCACCGTCGCCGTCAGCAGCCCGGACCAGAAGCTCGACCTGTTCAGCGTGGTCGCCGGCTGGCTCGACCCGCGGGTCGCCATCGTTCCGCGCGAGTACCTCTATCCGGGCGATCCCACACCGCAGCAGGTCGAACAGGAGAACGCCGAGCAGATGGAGACCTCCCAGCAGGCCGCCATCGCGGCGGCGCTCCGGGAGGCCAACCAGAAGGTGACATCTGTGGTGCAGGTGCGCGAGGTCGTGGCGAAGACCCCTGCGGTCGGCAAGCTCAAGGCCGGCGACGTCATCGTCGCGATCGACGGTAAGCCGGCCACGAGTGACCAGCAGGTCGTCGACCTCGTACGTCAGAACAAGCCAGGCGAGGCGATCACGTTCTCCGTACGCCGCGACGGCAAGCCGCTCGAGGTCAACGTCGTCGCCACGAAGTCGCCGGACGACGCCAAGCGGCCGTTCGTGGGGATCACGCCGTTCAACGGGTACGAGTTTCCGTTCGAGGTGAAGGTCAATCTCGGCCAGGACATCGGCGGCCCCAGCGCGGGCACGATGTTCGCCCTTGCCATCGTCGACAAGCTGACGAAGGGTCAGCTCACCGCCGGCCGCCACATCGCGGGTACCGGAACGATCGACGCCGACGGCGCGATCGGCCCGATCGGCGGCATCCAGCAGAAGATCGCCGGCGCCAAGGAGAGCGGGGCGACGACGTTCCTCGTACCCGCGGACAACTGCGAGTCGGCCGCCGCCGCGCAGGTCGACGGAATCCGGTTGGTCCGAATCGGCACCCTGCGCGAAGCCGTGCGGGCGCTGGAGACGCTGGCCGGCAACCAGGGCGCGAAGGTGCCGGCCTGTGCGAGCTGACAGCGGCCCCGGCGCGGCCGGCCTGAGGGGCGTCTCCACGGAACCCAGGACGGTTTCGCTAAGTTGCCCCTCTAGAACCCCGACGCCCAGGACCAGCGGCGTGACCGGATCGCACCACCGGCCGGTGGGTGCCGACCACGGACCAGCAGGAGCGAGGACAACGTGACCAGCTTCTCCGCCCCCCGCGACCCGTTCCGCCGCGGGCCACGGGGCACCAACGTTCGTACCCGCGCCCTGGTCCCCACGATCGTGGTGCTCGTGGTCCTGGCGGTGCTGTTCGCCCTGTTCACCAACTTCTGGACCGAACGGCTGTGGTTCGCCTCCGTGGACTACTCGCGGGTGTTCACGACCACGCTGGTCACCCGGATCGGGATGTTCGTCGTCTTCGGGATCATCCTCGCGGTGGTGGTCTTCGCCAACATGGGACTCGCGCACCGGCTCCGGCCGCGCTACCGCGCGATGTCCAACGAGCAGCAGACGCTCGACCGCTACCGCGACATCATCGACCCGCACCGCAGGCTCATCGCCGGTGTCGTGGCGGGTCTGCTCGGACTGATCGCCGGCTCGAGCGCGTCCGGGCGGTGGGAGACCTACCTCCAGTGGAGCAACGGCACCAACTTCGGAACGAAGGACGCTCAGTTCGGCCTGGACGTGTCGTTCTACGTCTTCGACTACCCGTGGTACCGCTTCCTCATCGGGTTCGGGTTCGCGATCATCCTGCTGTCCCTGTTGGCCGCGCTGGTCGCCCATTACCTGTACGGCGGTATCCGGCTGCAGACCCAGGGCCAGAAGGCCTCGGCCGCAGCACAGGCCCACATCTCCGTACTGGTAGGGCTCTTCGTCCTCCTCAAGGCGGTGGCGTACTGGTTCGATCGGTACGGCCTTTCCGTCGCAGCGCACCAGCTGTCCAACCAGAGCTTCACCGGCATCACCTACACCGACGCCCATGCGGTGGTGCCTGCCAAGACCATCTTGACGTTCATCGCGGCGATCTGTGCGTTGCTGTTCTTCGCCAACGTCGTACGCCGCACCTGGCTGCTCCCGGGCCTGGGCCTCGGTCTGCTCGTACTCTCAGCTGCCCTGCTGGGCTGGGCATGGCCGGCGATCGTGCAACAGGTGCAGGTCCGTCCCAACGAGCCGGTCCGCGAGGCCACGTACATCCAGCGCAACATCGATGCCACCCGCGAGGCGTTCGGGGTCGCCGACGCCGAGGTCCAGACGTACGAGGCGAAGACGGATGTGACCGAAGGGCAGCTCGCGAACGACGCGGAAACCCTGCCCGGTGTGCGGTTGATCGACCCTGCGATCGTGGGGGAGACATTCGAACAGCTGCAGCAGGTACGCGGTTTCTACACCTTCGAGACGCCGCTCGACGTCGACCGCTACAAGGTCGGCAACGAGACCCGCGACGCGGTGGTGTCGGTCCGCGAGGTCAACCTCGACGGCGTGCCTGCCGACCAGCGCAACTGGAACAACGACCACACCGTCTACACCCACGGCCACGGCATCGTCGCCGCGTACGGCAACCGGCGCACCAGTGAGGGAAGCCCGGAGTGGTTGCAGGGCGGAATTCCGAGCCAGGGCGAGCTGGGGAAGTACGAGGCGCGGATCTACTTCGGCGAGATGTCGCCGCCCTACTCGATCGTCGGAGCGCCGAGGGACACCGAGCCGGTCGAGCTCGACGTGCCCGGCGGCACCGGAGACGCGCAGACCACCAACACCTACCAGGGCGCCGGGGGCGTGCCAGTCGGGTCGTTCGTCAACCGGCTGCTCTATGCCACGAAGTATCAGGACTTCAACATCCTGCTCAACCAATCGCGGATCAACCCCGCTTCGAAGATCCTCTACGACCGGCATCCGCGCGAGCGGGTGCAGAAGGTCGCGCCCTGGCTCGACCTCGACTCCGACCCGTATCCCGCGGTCGTCGACGGCCGGGTGAAGTGGATCATCGACGGCTACACGATGTCGGACAACTACCCGATGTCGCAGCGACAGTTGCTGGACGACGCGACGTCGACCTCGCTCACGCCGCAGCCGGCGATCGTCGGCCAGCCGAGCGAACGTCTCAACTACGTCCGCAACTCGGTGAAGGCCACGGTCGACGCCTACGACGGCAGCGTTTCGCTGTACGCCTGGGACGAATCCGACCCGATCCTGAAAACGTGGATGAAGGCGTTCCCCGACACGGTCAAGTCGAAGTCGGAGATGCCGCGGGCGCTGCTCGACCACGTGCGTTATCCCGAAGACTTGATGAAGATCCAGCGTGAGGTGCTGGGGCAGTATCACGTCACGAAGGCGGGCCCGTTCTATCAGGGCACCGAGCGCTGGCGGGTGCCGGCCGACCCGACGCGGGAGAACTCGACGAAGCAGCCGGCGTACTACCTCTCGGTGCGGATGCCGGGTGAGCAGGACCCTGAGTTCTCGCTGACGTCCACGTACATCTACTTCAACCGGGAGAACCTCGCGGCCTTCGTGGCGGTCAACGCCGACGCCCGATCGCCCGACTACGGCAAGATCCGCGTGTTGCAGTTGGCCGACAAGACCCAGATCGACGGGCCGAGTCAGATCGCCAACAAGCTGGACTCCGATACCACGGTGGCCGACGCGATGCTGCCGTTGACCCGGGGCGAGAGCCGGGCGGTGAAGGGCAACCTGCTCACGCTGCCGGTGGGTGGTGGCCTGCTGTACGTCCAACCGGTGTACGTCCAGCGCGCCGGTGACGCGTCGTACCCATTGCTGCGGCTCGTCCTCGCGTCGTTCGGCGGCCGGACCGGAGTGGGTTCCACGCTGCGCGAGGCGCTCGACGAGGTCTTCCAGGGCGACGCCGGCGCCGACACCGGCGAGGGTGGCACCGGAACCCAGCCGCCGCCCCCGGGTGGACCACCCCCGCAGGCACCGCCGATCTCTGGGGCGGTGGCGAAGGCGTTGGAGGACGCGAACGCGGCGTTCGCCAAGGCCGACGAGGCTCTGAAGGAAGGCGACCTGCAGGGGTACGCGGATGCGGTCGCGGAAGCCAAGGCAGCCGTCGCCGCGGCAGAGGCGGCGCAGCGGGCCGAGGACGCCAAGAAGGCCACCCCCGCACCCCGCGGTTCGCCGACCCCCACGCCCGAGCCAGCCGAAGGCGCCGGCTGAGTTCTGGGTGCCGCGTGCCGGGCCGTCGGACTGCGGCTCGACGGTCTGGTGTCCGGGTCTCGTGCTGGTCGGCTTGTCTCGGGTGCGGGTCTCGTGCTGCTCCGGTCGACTTGTTGGAGGTTTGGTCGTTTCTATGCCGCCAAACCTTCAACAACTGGGCGCGGAGATGGGTGCCAAGGTCTTGGTCTTGCGGGGCTGTAGTGGGGGTCGATCGGGTTCGAATGCCCCGATTTGCTGTCGCGGGACTGGCACCGTACTCTTGTGCAGGCGACGCGGGGTGGAGCAGTTCGGTAGCTCGCCGGGCTCATAACCCGGAGGTCGCGGGTTCGAATCCCGCCCCCGCTACCAGGCAAAACGCCCCCGGAGGGTCTCCCTCCGGGGGCGTTTTCGCGCCAGCGCCAGGTGAAGCCAGAGGAACTCGGATGGCGCCGCCCGCGTCGTTCCTCCTCCGCTCACTGAGCGTGCGTATCGAGCGGCGCCCAGCCGGTGCGGGCGTACCAGCGGCGGCCGGACCGCAGGTGGGTCACGTACGCGCGTTGCAGAGTGGTGTCCTGGGGAAGCTCGGCCAGGACGTCCTCGGGTACCTCCGGGCGCTCGTTTCGGCGTTCGAAGACGAACCTCAGGATCTCGTTGTCGCTCACCTCGAACTGGTTGGGTGCCAGCGTGAACCGGCGTTGGAAACGAACCAAGTTCGACTCGGCCTGCAGATAGTCGGCGAGCTGCGGATCCAGTAGCCACGAGTGGCAGATGAAGGCAGCGGGCCGATCCGGGAAATGACTGGCAACGAAGTCTCGTGCCCGGGTGAACGACGCGTCACACGCCCGCGGTTCGAGCGGCATGTTGCCAGGAATGTGAGTGCCGATGGCGCAGGTGCCGGGTGGCAGCGGTGGGAAGTCGGCACCATCCGCTACTGGCTCGATGCGCTCAAACGTCAAGCGACCCAAGGGATACAGCGCACCACGGAAAGCCAATGGCGGTGACCAGAACACCGTCCAACCCAGGTTTTCCGGACTGTCGTCGAGCCTCGGCCATCGCCGAGCCGAGGCACGCCAGACTTTCCCATGAGACGTCCTCAGGTACGCCGTGCTCAGCGTGATAACGGCGTACCAGTGGCACGGTTGCGAGGAAGAGCCAGACGTAGAGGTGGCGTGCCACCGCGCCCTGACTGTCCGGGATCGGCGGCCAGCCGAAGAAGCCGTTTGTCGGCGCGGCGTCGCCCATCGTCGCGACCATCTCCTGGTAGGTGCGATCGAGCACCCACCACAGCTCGGGATTCGCCATCCGGTCCGGCCGAGCGGCGAGTGTCTCCGCCGGGTCGACAACGCCGAGCCGGTCGAGCAGGTCGGCTGCGCCCGCGTCGTCCGGGAGCACCGGCTCAGCCGCATCCGGTGGACGGGCGATCGATCGCAACCAGGCCGCGGTCCGATCGGGCAACAGCAGCCGGCGTTGCACGTCCTCGGCGTCGACACGCATAGCGGGACGCTAACGACATCACCGAAGACCCGGCAACCGTAGGCGGCCCTGATTAGCTTGCCCCAGGTCTTCGCCGGTCGTACCCCCTTGGCGCGGCGAACGGGACTGTCCGGTGGCGGCGTTAGGCGATGCAGGCGCACCCCATCCTCGCCACGCTGTCGGTCGCGGTCAGCAGGTCAGTTGCCGTCGCCCCCACCGTCTCCGGCGTCAGCGCCTCCGCGGGCAGAACCGATCCCGCCGGTGGCGTTCCTGGGGTAGTTGAGCTCTGCGTTGCTCGCCGGGTCATAGCCCTCCCGGCTGGGGTTCCAGGAGACCAGCTCCTGCTTCTTGCGCTGTCGCATCGCGAAGTAGCCGAGCGCTGCCACGACGACGAGTATGCCCACTGACACCCAGAAGATCGTGTTCATGGGGAGAGGGTGCCAGGGTTGATCCCTTCTGTCGACGCCGGGTCGCCCCAGGCCCAGATGGCCCACAACAGCGCCTTGGCGCGCCTCCCGAGACGCGGTGTGCGCAAGACGTCAAGTCCCTGACGTCGACGTCGCGTTGAAGCCCGCGGAGCTTCCGTGAGAATGTCTGCCAGCAGCCTGTCGGATCCGGAGCGCGGCGTTCGTAGCAGGGGTGAGCGGCGGCCGGAGGAGGCCGCGGGACAGGAGTGGTGAGATGACGCAGTACCTGATCTCGTTCGAGAACGGCGCGATGGACTTCCCCGAGGAGGACTTGCCCGACGTGGCCGAGGCCGCCCACGCGGTGGTCCAGGAGGCCAAGGATGCCGGCGTGTTCGTCTTCAGCGGCGGGTTGGACTACGACGCGAACCACGCCGTTGTGGCCACCGACGGGATGGTCTCCGACGGCCCTTACCCGGAGAGCAAGGAGCTCGTCGGCGGCGTCTTCGTCGTCGACCTACCCACCTGGGAGGCGGCCCTGGAGTGGGCCGCAAAGGTCGCGGTCGCCTGCCGCTGCGCACAAGATGTCCGCGAGTTCTTCCCGTTCCGGCGGCCTGATCTAGGGAAACCACGTTGATGCAGTACGTGCTGTCCGTGCACGGCCCCGCCGTCATGTTCGGCGGCCGCGAGCAGACGACCACCGCGGCTGCCTCCATGGCGTGCCAGGGCAACGTCGACGTGCGGCCCTTCCAGAGCCAGTGAGCGACGCGTACGAGGCGATCACCCGGGCCCACGAGGAGGTATGGGCACGGGTGGTGGCCGCCCTCACCCGCCGGTTCGGAGACCTCGACATCGCCGAGGACGCCGCCGCGGAGGCCTTCACCACCGCTGTCGAGCGCTGGCCGCTCGACGGCGTACCCCCGAACCCCGGCGCCTGGCTCACCACCACCGCCAACCGCAAGGCGATCGACCGGATCCGCCGCGAGAACAAGCGGGACGACAAGCAGTGGGAGGCTCAGATGTTGTCCGACCTCCCGTCCGAGCCTCGCGGCGCCATCGACGACGACCGCCTCCGCCTGATCTTCACCTGCTGCCACCCTGCCCTCGCCCCTGAGGCCCGCGTCGCGCTGACGTTGCGCATGGTCGGCGGCCTGACCGTGCCCGAGATCGCGCGGGCGTTCCTGGTCCAGGAGACCACCATGGGTCAGCGGATCACCCGCGCGAAGGCCAAGATCAAGGCCGCTCGCATCCCTTATCGCGTGCCTGCCACCGAGGACCTGCCCGCGCGGGTCTCGGGCGTCCTGTCGGTGCTCTTCCTGGTCTTCAACGAGGGCTATCTGGCTACCGGCGCCGAGACGGATCCCGTACGCAACGACCTGACCGCCGAGGCGATCAGACTGACTCGC
Source organism: uncultured Actinomycetota bacterium (assembly GCA_963720325.1). Classification (GTDB taxonomy): domain Bacteria; phylum Actinomycetota; class Actinomycetes; order Propionibacteriales; family Actinopolymorphaceae; genus Thermasporomyces. The sequence continues at coordinate 615,386 of CAVRFE010000003.1, forward strand.
CTGGTGCGTGGTCTGATGCCGTCCGACGGCGAGGTCGTGGGGTTGTTGGCCCTGATGCTGCTGACCGAGGCCCGCCGCGCCGCCCGGGTGTCGGCCACCGGCGAGCTGGTCACTCTCGACGAGCAGTACCGCGGCGCGTGGGACGCGTCTCTGGTCGCCGAGGGTCACGCGCTGGTCCGCGAGCGCCTCGCGGTGGTGGCTGCCGGTGGCCCGCCACCCGGCCGCTACCAGCTCCTGGCAGCCATCAACGCCGTCCACACCTTCGCCAAGGACGTACGCGACACGGACTGGTCCCAGATCGTCGCACTCTACGACCGACTCGTCCGCGTCGACCCGTCCCCGGTCGTAGCCCTGAACCGCGCCATCGCCGTCGCCGAGCTCGACGGCCCCGAGGTGGCGCTGGCCACGATCGACGGCCTCGCCGACAGGCTGGCGGCCTACCACGCCTACCACGCCGCCCGGGCCGACCTCCTGCGACGGTTGGGCCGAGCGAAGGAGTCGCGGGCAGCGTACGACAGAGCCATCGACCTGGCCGGGAACACGGCCGAGACCGCCTACCTCAGCCGCCGCCGCGACCAACTGGCCGGGCCGGAGGCCTGAGGCACCACATCTGGCTCGAACCGACGTCGGATCGAGCGGGTCCTTCGCCTGACCGGCACGAGTTCGACCGCCGGCCAACCTTCGCGATTGCCTCCTCGTCAGTAGCGGCGCCGTCCGCGTTGGTAGGGCACCTGGCAACGCGGCCAGGTGACGTCCGCGAGTCGGGCGTAGAGAATGCGCAGGAACGGGTGCAAGCCAACCGACGTCGCGACAGTCGAAGCCGGGTTGACGTTCAGCACATTCTGAGCGATCGCCACCGGCTGGGCCCAAGCCATCGATGTCGCGAACATGTGCTCAGCCGCGCCGAGAACCCTCAGCTTTCTCATCCTTGATCTCGGCCAAGCCTGGTCTCATGGGAGAACACCTCCCGGGAACGGTGCATGGTCGCCGCGTGCCGGCCGAAGGGGGCCAATCCCACATCCACTCCTTCCGTCGCACGCGTGTGGGGCGCATCGAGAGTGCCATGGTGGGCGCGTGAGTGTCGATGCCGGATGGCCGCAGGAGGCATACGACCTGCTGCTGTCCCTTGAAGGTGATCCGTCACCGGAGGCCCTCCAGGCCCAGCGTGGGGAGCATGATCGACTCGTCCGGGAGCCGATGCAACGCTTGTGCGCCGCGCTCGGTGTCGTGGGTGGCCATGGTCGGGCGTGGCCGTCCGCTCGGAGCTCCAACCCAGCGACGTGGCAACGGACCGGCGCAAGCGTGTGGGTCGCTCGGCGGGTACACATGACGGCCGTGTTCGACCTGCACGGGTTGTGTGTCGAGGGTGGGTGGACCTCTAACGACACCGATCAGCTTTGGCGTTACCGCGCCAGGGTCGACGACAACCAGTCCGGCGGCGAGCTGGTGGAGGTCGTCGCCGCCCTCGACGAGGCGGGTTATGCCTTGGTCGAGGACCGCCTGACCCGGATGCCCCGCGGGTACCCGGAAGATCATCCGCGTTCTGAGTTGACCCGCCTCCGAACCGTCATCGCCCGCCGCCACCTCGGCACTGGCGCCTGGTTGCACTCGGCGGAGGTTGTCGACCGGGTAGGTGCGTCATTCGATGGGTTGCTGCCGTTGATGTCGTGGTTCGTCAAGTACGTGACCACCGACGGGTCCGTGGCGGCCACCTGATCGGCTCATGCCTCGGACTTCGCCTCGATCGCGTCGAGGTCGCGTACGGCATAACGGTGGTGCTCCCACTCCTCCTCGATGATCGTGTGCAGGCAGGAGAGGGTGGACTCCTCGTAGTCGGGAGCGTGTGGGTTCTTGCGGGTCGCGGCCAGATCCTCCGGCGTGGCGCTGGCGAGGAAGTCCCGCACCATCGTGACGCGGTTGGAGCGGGCCTCGAGCACCTCGGCGTACGCCGGTGTGCCCGTCTCGAAGCTCGACTTGTCGGAGCCGTCACCGGCGGTGGCGGCGTCCAGCAGACCCAGGGGGTGGAACGGCTGTTCGATCTCCAGGACCGCCCGGCCCAGCCACATGTCCGTGGCCACAATCAGGTGGCGCAGCGTCTGCGCGAACGACCACTCGCCGGCCACCGACACATCGACCGTGCCCGCCGGCATCGTTCCGACGCGCTCGAGCGTGGCTGCCCAGGTGCGCTCGAGTGCAGCCCAGGCCGTGCGCAGGCCATCCGGGTCGGTGGCGCACCGGTCGGCGCGGCCGGGAAAGCGGCGGTTGAGCTCGGCCTCGACAAGGGGGACCACGTCGACGCCGTTGACGAGCAAGGGGCTCCCGCCGCCGCCCTCGCAGAGCCACGGTGCGTCGATTTCCGCCCCCGACACGTCGACGCCGCGCATCACGACGCCGGACAGGTCGCACGCGACGAACCGGGCGCCATGCAGGCCTGCGCGGAAGAACTCAGCTCCCTGCAGGTCGTCGGACTGGGTGAAAGTTGTCATGACATCTCCTCGTCGAGTGCCGTGCTGCCGTTGGCGAAAGTCAGCCGTTGCGGCGAGCGACGATGGCATCGTCCTAGACGATCAGCACAGCTGTCGAGGCCGCATCAGGTCGACCAGGACCACCCACGGAACAAGCCCGACATATCGACCCGTCAGCGGTGCCAGCTATCCGCAGAGAGTCCTCTGGCCCACTCCGTTCTGTCCAGGCGCAACGGCGTGTCGCGAAGCGGGGTGCCTGCCTCGGTCGGCGACGAATCCGCGTTCACCGGCGGCGCATTCGGTTGTCGCTGCTGCTCGGCACCCAGATCGCCGATTATCGACAGCGCCCTCCTGGCATTGGGCCACTCGAGCGGCAGCGCGGCGAACCACATCACGTCACACCGGTGGCCATGCCAAACCCCATGTGAGCGCATCGTTCCCTCATGCACAAACCCGGCTCGGCGAGCCACCGCGACTGAATCCTCATTCCCCGCGACGATCGTCAAGAAGACGCGAGCCGCGCCAAGCCCGAACAACCAGCGTGTGAGGAGGATCGTCGCTCGAGTCGCGTAACCGCATCCTCTCGCATTTGCTGCGATCCAGTAACCGAACTGCGCTACGTCCTCGTTGGTCCAGTCGTCGACGCCACAGCAGCCGGCCAGTTCGCCGGACCTCGCGTCCGTGATTGCGAACGCAACACCAGAGGGTGTCCCGGTCGTAGCGAACGCACGCCAGTTCAGTGCGAACTGGCCGATGGCGGCCTCAGCGTCCGAGATCGAGAGCGGCGGACTCGGCCATCCTTGCCGGTCGTGGACCCCGTTATAGCGTTGGATCGCTGGGTCGGCGCTTGCTTCTGCCATGAACCTGGCGTCATCTCTCGACCAAGGCCGGAGGGTGACCATGCCGTCGGAGAGGGTCACAGCTGGACGTCCGCCACCCGTCTCGCTCACGGCTACCCACGACTCCTTGCCTGCTTGCTCAGACGAAGTACCTGTCGGCTCGCCCAACCATGAGAAGCGATCCGGCCGGGGACCTCGGCGACCGCGCCGACGATCGGCTCACCGTCGACCGGCATTGGGCGCACTCCGAGTCGGGTGCTGAGCAACTCGACGCACCCGGCGCCTTGGAAAGTGGACCGGACGGCGGCAAGGGTCCGTTCGGGCGAGTCCGCGGCGGCAATCAGCCGGTCCGCGGCGATCCTGGTCGAGGTTGTTCGGGGTGAGGTGGCGGGTCAGCCCCGCCACCTCCCTTCCACCAGGGCCCTGTCAGCAGTTCGGCGGCGCCGAGCCGATGTTTGTCACGTACCGGGCTGCGACCCACTGACCTCCGCTGTCGCCGGTGAGCTGGTACCAGCGGGGGTTGCCGTCGATCACCTGGCTGTCGACCTTGCAGACCAGGGCCAGGAACGTGCCCTGCGGTGCCGACGACACCGTCGCGTTCGCTGTGTTCGGGCCGCTGCGGACGTTCAGGAGCGACACCGCTCGTCCCTCGTACTCCTGCCCGTTGCCGCAGAACCGCGGCGCCGATCCGATGTTGGCGATGTAACGCGCGGTCACCCATCGTCCGGTGGACAGCTTGTACCAGAGCGAGTTGCCGCCCACGGACGGCCCGAACACCTTGCACTGGATGGTGACGGTCGCCCCAAGCCGGAGCGTGCCGACGTCTGCGGCTGCCGAGGTCGGGGCACTCCGAACGTTGAGCGCCGCCGTGGTGACCCTGCCCTGGTAGCTCGTCGCAGCGTGAGCCTGCGGCGCGATGGCCAGCGAGACCACTGAAAGCAGGACCGCCGTCGCGGCCGCGAGGACGATCCCGCCGACACTGCGGTTACTCACTAGGCGGTGACCACGCCCTCGTAGGGCTGCTGCGCGCTCACGGATGCGCAGACCAACCCGCGGCCCCCCGCGGCCAGTACCGCGGCCGCTGTCGGTGATACGGATGCGATTACTCATCATGTGCTTCTCCCCGAATTGTTGCCCGCACTTCGCCGCAGTGTAGATGCGTGAAGGTGCCTCGAAGGTTGTCCGACTGCGAAGGTCTGGGTCGCGTCGCCGTGGCCACCCAGCGTGACATGTGCGCCGGAAATCGACTTGTGTCGGCGGTCCGTACGAGGGCTACCGTCGGCGGGTGGGACCAGACCGAAGGGCCGCACCCTTGTACCAAGTCGTTGGTGCTCCGGGGGTCGGAAAGACCACCCTCTTACCGGCCCTTGTCAGACTCGGGCGGGGCATCGTGGTGATGGACCAGGACGAGCTCTTCGAGGACGGCGCCCTTCTCGGCCTTCCCATCACAGACCCCGAGGCTGGACCGCCGATCTGGCCGGCTTACAACCGGATGTGGGACCGGATCATTCACATCGTCCGACGTGCGGGGCATCCGGTACTCCTGCTCTCTGGAACGCCTTCGCCTGATGACGCCTCATTCGATGAGGACGTCGATGGTCCTGTCTACTGGGTACTCCTGGACTGTGCCGATGAGCTTCGCCTTTCCCGGCTTCGCGCGCGTGGGTGGCCAACGGACTGGATCGACGATGCGATGTCCGACGCGGCGCAGAGTCGCAAGCGGTTCCCCAACGTGATCAGCACCGACGTTGCGGATGCGGACCTGATCGCCCGCCGAGTTCTTGCGTGGGTGTCGACGGCAGTGGATGGGTCACCGATCGGACCGGCCCAGGCCCGATGAGGTCGAGCCTGCGACTCGGGCACGGACGAACGCGCCGACCGCCTCGATCGCCTCACTCGCCTCGGGCAGGAAGGACCAGAAGAGCTGGAAGACGTGGGCGTCCCCTGGGTACAGCTGCAGCTCTGAGTGCACCCCGTGGCGCTGGGCGCTCTCATGCAGGGCCTGTGCGTCACTGAGCATCACGTCCTGGTCTGCCGCCTGGATCAGCAGCGGGGGGAGGCCCGCGAGGTCACCAAGCACCGGGCTGACGAGCGGGTCACGGCTCGAGTGGCCGGCGAGGTAGGCGCCGACGCAGGCGCGTCCCAGCTCGATCATGGCCCGGTGTCCTTCGGCCACCGGCCCGGCGTCGCCGTCGTACCTGCTCAGGTCGACGTTCGGGCACAACAGCGCGGCGCCCGCCGGCATCGGCACCTGCTCGTCGTGTAACCGCAACAAGGCCGCGAGGGCGAGGCCAGCGCCCACCGAGTCGCCGGCAACGACCAACCGCGACGGGTCGCCACCCTGCTCGAGCACCCACCGGTAGGCCGAGCAGGCGTCGTCGAGCGCTGCGGGGAACGGATGCTCCGGTGCAAGCCGGTAGTCGACGACGAGGACGGCGCTGTGGGCGGCATGCGCCAGCGCGCCGGCGATCGGGCGGTAGCCGAACGCGGAGCCGAACACGAATCCGCCGCCGTGGAAGTACAGCACGCTGGGCGGCTCGGCCGGGTCCGCAGCTACCAGGAGGGCCTGGGCCCCGCCCGCGTTTCTCGGCTGGACCTGGGTGCCCGATGGGATGTCGGCGTGGGCGAGCATGCGCTCGTAGGCGGCACGCTGCTCCTCGCGAGCTGCGAGCTCGGCCTGGCTGGTGAGCACGGGCTGCCACAGCCGCATGATCCGCTCGCTGATCTCGCCGCCGATCGACTGGACGGCCGTCAGAGTGTCCTCGACCTCGCGCAGGAGGCGGCGGGACCGGTCGAGCAGCGACTCGCCGGCGAGAGTGAGCTCGACGTGGTGGGTCGAACGCCGCAGGAGTTGGCAGCCGACCAGCCGCTCGAGGGTGCTGATCTGGCGGCTGAGTGCAGGCTGCGTGACGTACAGGCGTTCGGCGGCCCGGCGGAAGTTCAACTCCTCAGCGACGGCCACGAAGGAGCGAAGGTGGCGCAACTCGACGACATCTGCCGACCGCGCGAACGCCAGCACCTTGGCGCGCTCGTCGGTCATCGGCCCATGCTCCTGGTTCGCCGCTGTGAGTGCTGATGCCGATCCGGCATGATCGTGATGCCGATTCGGACATTCCCGGCCCGCCTTGGGTTTGCCATGCTCGAGTTCAGGCCGCAGAGGCGGCGAGCCAGAACTCGAGGAGAGGTCATGCGCAAGCTCATCGTGTCCGAGTACATCACGCTCGACGGGGTCACCGAAGCGCCCGGCGGCGAGCCAGGTCACCCCCATACCGGATGGACAATTCCACACCACAGCGACGAGCTGATCGAGTACAAGCTCGCCGAGGCGCTGGAGACCGCCGCGCTGCTGATCGGCCGCCAGACCTTCGAGGGGTTCGCCGAGGCGTGGGCACCGCAAACCGGCGAATTCGCCGATCACCTCAATGCGATTCCCAAGCACGTCGTCTCCACGACCCTGGATTCGGTCACGGAGTGGAACAATTCGAGCATCCTGCGCAGGGTGCCGGAGGATGTCGCCGCACTCAAGGCCGGAGATGGCGGGACGATCGGGGTCGCCGGCAGCACCTGGCTGACCCGGGCGCTCCTACGGCACGGACTGGTCGACGAGCTTCGGTTGTTGGTGTTTCCGGTGGTGCTCGGCAGCGGCCTGCGACTGTTTGCCGAGTCGCCGCACCCGATCGGGCTGACTCTGCTGGAGGCGAGAACGTTCCCGCACGGCGTCGTCCTGCAGACGTACGCTGTGGCGTCCACCTCGTGACGGAAATCGATGGTCCCACCGGCCAGTTCGCTCAGGTCGACGGGCAGCGCGTCTACTACGAAGTGCGCGGTGAGGGACCGCCCCTGGTCCTCCTGCCCGGTGGGATGCACACCATCGCCACCTCGTTCGAGGCCCTCCTTCCCGGGCTCGCGGAGCGACACCGCGTGGTCGGCATCGAACTGCAGGGGCACGGGCGTACGCCAGACAGCGACCGCCCGCTCTCGCTGGCCCGGTTGGCGGATGACGTCGCAGAGGTGTTGGCCGACGCCGGTGTCGACTGCGCCGACGTGCTCGGATTCAGCCTGGGCGGGCTGGTGTCGGTGGAGCTTGCCCGCAGACACCCCCGCCGAGTGCGCCGGCTCGTGCTGGCTTCGGTGTACACCGGCCCAGCAGGCTACCCCCGCGGACGTCCGGACGAGGACCAGGCACGCGTCGCGGGTCCGGAACCGACCGCGGCAGAACTCGACGGGATCCGAGCCGCCTACCGTGCCGTCGCACCCGATCCCGACCACTTCGATGCGTTCGAGGCCAAGGCGGCCGCGATGCTGGCGGCCCTCCCGGGCTGGTCCGACCGGCAACTGCGGGAGATCACTGCCCCAGTGCTGGTCCTCGTGGGCGACAGGGACCTCGTCAGCCTCGAGCATGCCGCGGCCACCCGGTCTCAGCTTCTCGACGCCGAACTGGCAGTCATTTCGGATGCCACCCACCACGGGCTCCTACACCGAGCCGATGCCGTCCTGCCCACCCTCGGCCGGTTCCTGCACTGGTGAGGGGAATCGGACATCGGGATTGCGGCGCCGATGGGATGCGGTAGCGCTCGGCATCCTCAGGCCCGGCACGCCATGCGAGAGTCGCCAGTACTGGACCTCGACTGGGGTTGATGTTGCAGGCTTGCTGGATGGTTCTCACCGAGACTGAACGCAACTATCTCGCCACGCAGTCGCTGGGACGCCTGGCCACCACTGGCCCGGGCGGTGCACCGCAGGTCAATCCGGTCGCGTACTGGATCAACGTCGACACCGAGACGATCGACATCGGCGGCCCGGGACTGCGACACAGCCAGAAGTTCCGCAACCTGCAGTCGGACGAGCGGCTCGCGTTCGTGGTGGACGACGTGTCCCCGGAGCCGGTGGGGCCGGGCGGGCAGCGCGGCCGGGGCGTGGAGATCCGCGGATCTGCCGAGCTTCTCGTCCTCGACGAGCCTTTGATGGACGGGTTCAGCAACGAGGTGATCCGGATCGTTCCACGTCGGATCATCTCCTGGAACGTGGACCGACCCGGCATGAAGGCCCGCAACGTCACCCATGATGCCGGCGCCTGAACGCTCTGGCGTCGAAATGATCAGCCGACGCTGAACGCCAGCCATGCCGGGAAGGTGCCCTCCGTCTCGCCAGCAGACTGGAACTCCACGGCATACGCACGTCGGTCCGCGTAGAGGTATCCGAGGGAACCCGCGGGCACCCGGTCACCGTTCGGTGTCTTCACGGTGCTGGCCTTCCGATCCAGGATTTTCCCAGTCTTCGCGTCGACGCTGACGACGTACTGGTTGAGGCCATCGGTCGCGAGGTCGGCGGCCAACGCCATGACCCGACCTTTCTCGACTGCGAGAACCTGCCAGATCACGGTGCCGGACGGAGCCGTGCTCTCCCAGAGGTCTCGTCCGTTGCGCAGGTCGGTGGCGACGAGCTTGTTCGGCTTTCCGCGGTTCGGCGGCGTGAACGACATCATGGTGTCGCCCGCGATCAGGGAGCGGCTCGGAATGTTGTACTCGCCGATCCGGGTGGCATCGCCGATGCCGACCGTGGTCAAGGCGTCGTCGGACTTGAGCTGGGTCCGCTCGTCGTGGATGACGGAGCGCACCCGGAAGGAGTCGTCGAGGGTGATCAGCGATCCGCCCTCCTTCTCCGCGCTGGTGCGAGGGTGGACCATGATCACCACCGGTGAAGCGGAGAGGAGGTCGAGTGAGGAGATCTCGGTTCTCGCGTCGGAGTTGGTCACCTGATACGAGTGCACGAGGCGTCCGGAGTCGCTGATCTCGTCCACGTAGTTGATCGTGTCGCCGCGCTCGGTGATGCAGTGCGAAAGCGCCACGACGCTGGTGCCGCCACCGCCGGCGGCCATGTCGTCGATGGAGCAGAGATCGCCCTGCCGGCCTTTCAGGTCGCCGACGACAAGCTTCCACCGGGTGGAGAACCCGGTTGCGTCCAGGCCGAAGATCGTGGCGTTCCAGGTGGCGACGATCTGGTCTCCGACGTACTCCACCGGCATCCCGCTCACCTGTTGGCCCGCCGCCCGACCGCCGCCCTTGTAGGCGAGCTGGACCGTCCCAGCCAGGGTGCCGGTCCGCAGGTCGATCGACGTGACCAGACCGCACGTCGGGCGGAGGACGTTGCCGCTCGCGGGAGCATCGAGATCGACACCCAAGGTCAGGGCGAGCTGGTCGTCGACGGCGGTCGTGCTCGCGCCGCAGAACGTGACCGGGTCGTCGTCGGTGTCGTACTGCTCGAGTCCGGTGTGCCAGTTCTTCTTCCCGGTTCGTCGGTCGATCGACGTGATGTCGCGCTGGGCGACCACGATGAGATCGTTGCCGGCGGCGAGAATGCGGATCACCTCGCCGGGACGCGGGCCCTCGTTCGCCGGAGCCGTCCAGGTGCCCGTTGTGCTACCTGCCGGCCCGGTCGTTGGTCGCGCGTCGGCGTCCGCAGAGTTCCGCGTACCGATCGCGCCGCCGGTGGTGCCGTCGGGCCCGCCGGTGAACTGTCCGGCGAAGGACGTGACCGCGATGGCGAGTGCGGCAAGGACGGCGAGCGCGCCGGTCGCGATGACGACTGGTTGCCAGAGTGGCATCCGGCGTCGCGGCGGCCGGCTTCCGCTCGGCGCTCCCCATTGCGGTGGACCGCCCGGCGGCGTCGGCTGCCACGGCCCGGGAGGGTGAGGGGCTTGTGGCCTGCCGCCCCTTTCGCCGCCCTCGCCACCAGGTGGTGTCTGCGTGGCCACGTCCACTCCCGTCCTCGCTGAACCTATCCATGCATGCGGGCGCCCTCGTACACCCGTGCCTGGAGCGTGCGCGGGACACATACGCGCACCGAACGTTAGGGTTCGACGGCTTCAGATCGATGCCACATCGGCGTCACCGGTGCTTCATCTGTCCGCACTTGGCGTGCGGATTCGAGCGAGTAACCGGTCGTAGAACGGTCGGTGGTAGGCCACGAGACTCTCCGCGACCCCACGGAGCTCGACAGGGAGGGGCTCTGGTTGGGTCGGCACGAAGCCGGTCGTCGTGGCGGCCTTCTGGTGCCAGTGGGCGAAGTCGCTCCAGCCGTCCAATGCCCCTGCCTGCCAGTGGAGGGCGCCGGCCCGGAAGGGGATTCCGACGCCTCGGCAGTACGCCTCCACCGTTCGTCCCGGATCGGCGACCAGTTGGTCGCCGTCAAGCACGAACGGCTCCAGTCCCGTCGAGGCGTACACCTCGTCATGGAGCTCGAGGAGGTTCTCGAATCCCATCTCGTCCCGTCCGGCGCCAGCGTGAATCCGCAGGTAGGAGGTGACCACCGCCTCCGGCGACCGGATCATGACGCTGTGGGTCACGGCCCGCTGGAAGTCGAGATCGGCGAGCACGTCCGGATAGCGCTTGTCCATGGTGTCCTTGAAGAACACCGGCCCATCCTCAGCGAGCAGTTGCAGCGCCTGCATCGCCTCCGGGACGGACCGACACGTCCGACCGCCCACGTCGACCGATCCGAGAGCGCGGACCCGGGAGAAGGGCTCGTGCACAACGGTGAGATCGCCCCGTTCAGCCATCATGCGCAGGAAGGCCGTAGACCTGGCGCGGGGCACGCTCCACAGGGCCAGCAGTCGTCGTCTCATCGACACTCCGTCCGTAACTGCACGCCTTCGATGGCTCGCTCGCGGTGGAGGCTCTCGTATCCCACCGTATTTCGCGCCTGCCGGGTGTCTTCAACAACCACCCCGTGCGAGGATCGCGCGACGAAATAGTTGACCATCACGGTGCAGGGCCGCAGATAGCGCGTACAGTCAATATCGGATCGGTTCGTCAGTGTCTTTGACTGCCGGCGCCCACCAAGCGCGCTGCCCCACCTCGGCAGCGACAACGCGGCACCGCCGCGTTGGAGGGCCGAGCGATGCAGAAGGACCCCGACCGGCACGTCGCCAGCGGCGATGACCGTCGCAGCGTGTCGTGGGACATGATGCCTGCCACTCGGACCTCCGGACGGGCCCGTGCAAACACCGCTTGATCCCGTCGCGCGCTTTTGCGCCCGCGGACCAGTCGGGACAACCGGTCCGCTGGAGGTACGCCGATCATGACCGTAACTTCCGACTATCCCGTGCGTGTGGATGCGCAACTGGATCCGCACCTGTCACGCTGGCTATGGCTGGTGAAATGGGTCCTGGCCATTCCGCACTACATTGTGCTGATTCCCCTTTGGATCGCGTTCTGCGCGGTGTCCGTGATCGCGTTCTTCGCGATCCTGTTCACCGGCCGATACCCTCGCTCGCTCTTCGAATTCAACGTCGGTGTGATGCGTTGGAATTGGCGTGTCAACTACTACGCATACGGCGCTCTCGGCACCGACCAGTACCCACCATTCGCGCTGGCCGACGTCCCCGACTACCCGGTGCACCTGCACGTGCCGTACCCGGAGCACCTTTCCCGTGGACTGGTTCTGGTGAAGTGGTGGCTGTTGGCCCTGCCCCACCTGCTGATCGTGGGCATCCTCGCCGGCGGCGGAGCCTGGTTTGCGTTGAACTCCGACACCCAGGACTACACATGGACCGGCGTCGGCCTGATCGGGCTGCTGGTGCTCATCGCCGCGATCGTCCTCGCCTTCACCGGCCGATACCCCCGCGGCCTCTACGACCTCATCCTCGGCCTGAACCGGTGGGTGCTCAGAGTCGCCGCCTACACCGCGCTGATGACTGACACCTACCCGCCGTTCCGGTTGGACGCCGGCGGCAAAGACCCTGCCACCACCGTCATCGCACCCACTGATGAGTCCAAGGAAGTGTGACAAGGAACGGCTGGCCTGACCGGCGCCACCATTGCCCGGCCGGGCCAGCCGCCTTGACGAGCCTGCCTCGACCGAGCGGTCAACCGCGAGCGGCCAGGCACGGACGCGGTGCCCGATGTGTACGGGCGCAAACGCTGACTCTCCGCCGGCACCGGCACATGACCAAGCAAGCACCACGACGGAGTGAACGCCATGGACCTTGAACCGAGGCGTGCCGAACCGCGCCGCATGACGGGTGTGCTGTTCATCGTTGCCACCGCTGCGTTCGCTACGGCCGATACTGCTGAGGCCACTCCCGTCGCGCGGTCGAGCCGACACGCGGCCGAGGCAAGAAGGTGAGCACGGTTCCCGAGAGGAATGCGGCCCGGCCGAGCTTCGTCCGCTCCTGGCTCAGCTGGATGCTCGGGTTCCTGGCCTTTCCCATCGGCGGAATCGCCGCCAGCGTGATCGCCGGCCGCATCGACAGCCCGCAGGCAGCGGTGACCGGCGGCGCCATCGCCGGTCTGGTCGTCGGTGCCGGGCAGTCGTTGGCCAGCCGCGGCCGGCTCGACTGGCGCCGCTGGATTCCGGCCACCACCGTCGGCATGTCCCTAGGCCTGGCCATCGGCGCCGAGTCCGTCGGCTACAGAAGCTCGCTTTCCGACCTTGCGGTCATGGGCGCCCTGACGGGTGTGCTGCTGGGCGCCGCGCAGACCATTGCCCTGCCCTGTCGGGCGGGCTGGCGCTGGGCCTGGGCTGCCGCGATGCCTGCACTGTGGGCATTGGGCTGGACGGTCACCACGCTGGCTGGAATCGCGGTGAGCGACCAGTTCGCGATCTTCGGTGCGTTCGGCGCGTTGGCGTTCACCGCGCTGTCCGGACTGCTGCTGCAGGTTTTGCTCCCCGCGCGCACGGCGCCGGCCTCCGACCACCAAGCCGGCTCGGCTCGGCTGGCCGCCGAGCAAACCCGATGACGACACCCGCCCTGGGTCCTCGTCCCGTATGACGTCAACGGTTGGCCGGCTCCTGCGGGGATCGGTCTCAATGTCCACATGCATAGGAGAAATCATGAACACAGCACGAGACCGAAATGACACCGGTCGCCCTGCCAAGCTGAAAGTCTGCATCATCGGGGCTTCGGGAAAACTCGGGCGATACATGGTGCAGCACGCGCTGGATCGCGGCTACGAGGTCGTCGGCGTATGCCGGGAAGTCAGCGTCGCCAAGCTCGACGCGTTCAAGGGACGCATCACCGTCATTCCGGGAGCGACCGACGACCGCGACGTCATCAGGCGCGCGGTCGAAGGATGCGACGGCGTGTTGACCGTGCTGGTACCGCACGGGGTCAACCACTACTCGACGGGAACGGCCCAGGCCGTGCTCGACCACGCGGAGCCGGGTGCACGTCTGGTGTTCTCGTGCGGGTGGCACATCACGCGCGACGGCCAGGACGTGTACTCCTGGAAGCTCAAAGCGCTCGTGAAGATCGCCGGTCCATTGGCGAAACTCGCTCGCTTCGCCGACCTCGATGACCAGGTGGAAGCGTGCCGGCGAATCTTCGCCAGCGACACCCGGTGGACCGTTGTGCGGGGAAGTGACCTGCAGGAGGGCAACAGCCAGGGCCTACCGGTGTGGAGCATGCATGCAGGTGACCCCATTCTCAGGAGCAACCTCACGCGCCGCGTGGACTTCGCCCTGTTCATGGTCGAAGCCCTCACCGACGACGAGCTGGTCCAACAGGCACCGGCAATCGTGGGCCGCGAAACGCCTTCGGCACGCGTATACGCCGGCGCGGCTCAGGGCCGGGCTACCTGAGCACCGTCAGATTGCGTGTACCAGTTGGAGAAGGTTGGCAGTGATGGTTGGGGTTCCGGCGACAAGTGCGCTGATGCCGCTGGCGGTCCGGAGTCGTTCGACCCGGCCGCCAGCAGCTTGGACCAGGACCTGGCCGGCGGCGACGTCCCAGGGTTGGTCGCCGAAGCCGAGATAGGCGTCCTGCCGCCCTCGAGCGACGTCGAGGAGTTCGCAGGCGGTGCTGCCGGACCGCCGGTAGTCGCGCACCGCCTTGCTGAGGACGGGTAGCCAGGCGTGGACCTGGTTGCGGTGCTCGACTGGTCCAGGGAGATCGAAGCCGACGAGGGCTTCGGCAGCTGTGCGGGTCGCGGTGACCCCGACCGGGTTGCCGTCTGGTGTGGTCGTTGCGGTGTGGCCCCATGCGGCCGCGCCGTCGCCGCTTGCGGGTCTCACCACTGCTCCGGCGATGCTTGTTCCGTGCCATTCAACGGCGACGGAGACGGCGTAGTCGGGTCTTCCGTAGACGAAGTTCGTAGTGCCATCCAGCGGATCGACTACCCATCGCAGGCCGGTATGACCGACATGGTGGCCGGATTCCTCAGCCAGTACGGCGTCGCCTGGGCGCTGGTCCCGGATCACCTGCAGAATGGCGGCTTCAGCCGCGTGGTCGGCGGAGGTCACGAGGTCGGCGGCGCCCGATTTGTGCCTGACCTGCAGCGTCGCCGAACGTGCCGACTGCCGGATAGCAACGGCGCCGGCCTGTGCCGCCTCCATTGCCAAGGCGCCGAGCGCTTCGACCGGCACCGGAGGCAGCTCTGGCCCGCTGGTCACGTGCCGTCGTCCAGGTCGAAGGTGTCGAGGATGTGGCGTTCGAGCACCGGGCCGACCCGAGTCATGTCCCGGCTGTGCAGTGCGCCGAGCAGGTCGCGGTGGCCCACGGCTACGTCTTCGAGCGATGCGTGGCGGGTGGTGTCTCGGTGGAAGTAGGCACGGACCCGCGGCACGATCGAGCGCCATAGCCGCAGGCAGTGCGGCTTTCCGGCGCGTTCCATGAGCAGCTCGTGGAAACGTACGTCGGTTTCGACGACAGTGCCCTGGTCGCCCGCCAGAGCGGCCGCGTGCATGGTGACGATCAGACGGTCGAGCTGGGCGAGGTCGACGTCGGACAGCACGGGGAGGGCGTACCGCACGGCGTAGCGCTCGAGAACGAGTCGGATCGGGACAAGGACCTGCTCGATTTCCTCGCCGGCGATCTCCGCCACCTGAGTGCCGCGATAGGGGTAGGAGACGACCAGCCCTTCGTGTTCGAGCTGCTGCAACGCCTCGCGGACAGGGCCACGGCTCGCGTTCATCCGCGCTGAGAGCTCCCGCTCGACGAGGCGTTCGCCGGGCTCGAGCCGGCCGGTGACGATCGCGTCGCGGAGGGCGCGTACGACGAGGTGCCGGCGCGAGTCGTCTGTAATCGTGGGCAGCTCGTCGAGCGGCATCGGCAGGTCATTCCTCTCAGACTGCTCGGCCAGGGTGTCGGTAATGGTGCAGGACACCCGCTGCGGAGCGGTTACACCGTAGCAGATGGTAGATGGTTGACCATCCACCATCTGCGGTCTACTGTCAGCCTCTCCGTCAGGGAGTCCCCGCGGAGAGGTTGGACATGGCCCTAGGGACACCAGCCCAGCAGGGCGACGTCGACCTCCTCCTGTTCGGCGGGCACCTCGTCGACGGCACAGGCGCCCCGGCGCAGGTGGCCGACATCGCGGTCAATGATGGCCGGGTAGTCGCCGTCGAGAGCGGCCTGCGCGCCGAGGCGGCTCAACGCATCGATGTCACGGGACTGACGATCGTCCCCGGGTTCATCGACCCGCACAGCCACAGCGACTGGTCGATCCTCGGCAACCGTGACGCCCAGAGCACCATCCGCCAGGGCGTGACGACCGAGGTCGTCGGCAACTGCGGCATCACCTACGCCCCCATCGCCCCGTCCGGCGTCGACGCAGCCCGCAACGCGCTGAGCGCGTACGGGTACGACGGAGAGGTCACGTGGCGCGGCTTCGCAGACCTGCTCGACGTCGTCCATCGCCAGGGCGCGGGAACGTCCCAGAACCTGGCGTGGTTCGTCGGGCACACGGCTCTGCGTGATGCAGCCGAGGTACGCGGTGCGGGCGCCGACACCGAAGGCATCGCCCGGATGGTCCGCCACCTCGAGGAGGCGATGGAGGCCGGGGCGCTCGGGATGTCGAGCGGCCTGGAATACGGCTCCGGGCGTGACGCGACCACCGATGAGCTCAGCGGTGTCAGTGCAGCGCTCTCCAGGTACGACGGCATCTACGCCAGCCACATCCGCAACCGGGACGCCCATCTCCTCGACGCCGTGGACGAGTTCCTCGCCATCGCGCGGCACAACGGGCTCCGCGCACAGCTGTCGCACCTCAACGTTCGCCACGACACCGGCGCACCCCCGCACGCCTGGCAGAACGCCGTGGACCGACTCGCCGCCGAGCGCGAGACCGGGCTCGACGTGCTCGCCGACATGACCCCCTACCCGCACGGCATCGGCCTCGCCACCGGCCTGCTGCCGGCATGGCTGCTTGCCGACGGGCCTGCCCAGGCCGCGCGGCTACTGGGAAACGCCGAGGTCCGCGCCCGGCTGCGCGGCGACTGCGACCGCTACTGGCGGTTCGTGCACAAGGGCCAGTGGGACCGCGTCGTCCTGGCGATCAGTCCGGCGACACCTGAGCTCGAGGGCCTTTCGTTCCCGCAGATCGCCGAACGACGGGGACAGGACTGCTGGGACGCGTTCTTCGATGTGCTCCAGGCCGCTAGGGCGGACATGCACTCCGTCCAACTGATGGGCCGATTGTTCACCCCCGAACACGTCTCCGAGGCGATCGCCCACCCGATGTTCTGCCTCGGCGTCGACGGGTTCACCAGTCGCACCGAGGGACCCCTCGCCGATCGTACGCGCGACCCGCTCTTCTTCACCGGCCACACCCACTACATCGCCCACCACGTCCTCGGGGCCGGCACGCTCACCCTCGAGGAGGCGGTGCGGAAGATGACCTCGATGGTCGCGGACCGCTTCGCACTGCGCGGGCGCGGGCGCGTCGAAGTGGGGGCGCACGCCGATCTCGCCGTGCTCGACCTCGCCACCCTCGCAGCCCAGGACACGTTCGCCTGGACCGGGCGTTACGCGGTCGGGGTCCCGTACGTCATCGTCAACGGGCGGCTCGTCGTCCACCACAGCCAGCACCTGGGCACCCGTGCGGGGGAGTACCTGTCCCGAAGCTGACTGTGCCATCAGACCGCCACGAAAGGGGAGACAGTGAGGATCACCGATGTCAGGGCCACGGGACTACGCGGCGCGACGCCCGAAGGTGGCTGGCAAGAGGAGCTGGCGCAGGACGACGTCGTGCACACCCTCGTCAGCGTCCACACCGAGGACGGCCTCGTCGGTATCGGCAGCGTTTTCACCAGCGAGAACCTCGTGCGGGGCGCGCTCGAGGTGCTGCGCCCTCAGCTCATCGGATCCAACGCGCTGGAGCCCGAGCGCACCAGCGAGCGGCTACACCGCACCACGTTCTGGATGGGGCGTGGCGGGTCGATCACACACGCCATCAGCGGTATCGACACCGCGTTGTGGGACCTCCTCGGCAAGGCCACCGGCCAGCCAGTCGGGCGCCTCCTCGGTGGCCGCTATCGCGATCGCGTCCGTCCGTACGCCTCCCTGCTCATGGACCAGCCCGAGCCGCTGCGCGACCACCTGCTCCAGCTGAGGGACGCCGGCTGGACGGCCTTCAAGATCGGCTGGGGACCGTTCGGTCGCACCGACGACCGCCTCGACGAGCGCATCGTCGCGACCGCACGCGAGGCCATCGGACCCGACGCGATGCTCATGGTGGACGCTGGCGGCAGCGACAGCGCCTGGACCCAGGGCTACAAGTGGGCACTGCGCACCGCGCACATGCTGCGCGACCACGACGTCGCCTGGTTCGAGGAGCCCCTGTCTCCAGACGCGCTCGACGACTACACCCACCTGCGCCGCCTCGCACCCGTCGCGATCTCCGGCGGAGAGGTGCTGACCCGCCGACAGTCGTTCCAGCCGTGGATCGAGGCCGGCGCGCTCGACATCGTCCAGCCTGACGTCACCAAGGTCGGCGGCATCAGTGAGCTTCGGCGCATCGGGTGGGCGGCCCACGACCACGGCGTCAAGCTCATCCCGCACGGCTGGAACACCGCAGTGGGCCTCGCGACCGACCTCCAGCTCGCATCCGCGCTACCCGACACCGACCTCGTCGAGTACATCACCGGGTCGCCGTACATCGACGACCTCACCGCCCGGCCCTGGCAGCTCGACGACGACGGCATGCTCACCATCCCCGACGAACCCGGCCTCGGCATCGACCTCGACCCGGACAAGCTCGCCCAGTACACCGACGCCGTTCACCTGCTTGCGCGCACTTGACGCGGCCGGGTTCGGGAGCGGTTCACTGGGTGGTCGGGTGGTGTTTGCGTACGCGAGGGCCACAGCCGTCAGGATCTGCGCGGACGGTGTGAAGGGGAGGACCCAATGCTCGCTCGAACCAAGATCGCCACCGGACTCGCGGCCGTGCTGGTGACCGGCGCCCTTGCGGTGGGCGCGAGTCTCCTGCCGGCACAGGCGTCGCGTCCGTCGCACGTCGGCGGATCGGCGCAGGCGGGAGGATCGGCGCAGGCGGGAGGAGTCGGCGCTGCGACCGAGCCGCCGGTGTTCACGGCCACGCTCGCCCGGTCGTACGACACGTTCGACGCGAATCAGGGTGTCGCCGTCGACAGGCGATCCTTCTACGCGGTCAACAACCGCACCATCACCAAGCACGACAGGGCGACCGGGGAGCCGCTGCTGCAGTTCGCCGCTGACAGCGACGGACCGATCGTGCACATGGACAGCGGCGCAGTCGTCGACGGCAGACTGTACGCGGGGCACTCCAACTACGACGAGTCTCCGATGGAGAGCTCGGTCGAGGTGTTCGACACCAAGACGATGCGACACATCCACACCTACAGCTTCGGCGTCGAACGCGGCTCGCTGACGTGGCTGGACCGCCATGACGGGGCCTGGTGGGCCGGCTTCGCCAACTACGACGTGGTGCCTGACGACCAGACCGAACCGTATGGCGGGACCTACAACACGCAGGTCGTGAGGCTGGACAACGACTTCCGGGTCGTCGAGGCCTACACGATCCCGAAGGCGATCCTCGACCGGTTCAAGCCGATGAGCAATTCTGGTGGCTCCTGGGGACCCGACGGCCGACTGTGGCTCACCGGACACGACCTCGGCGAGGCGTACGTGATGAACCTGCCAGCCGCGGGTTCGAAGCTGGAGTGGGTCGCCACCGTCAACCTCCCCGAGGTCGAGGGTCAGGGCATCGCCTGGGATCGTTCGAGCAGCAAGCCGACCCTGTGGACGATCAAGCGCTCGACCTCGCAGGCGCTCAGCTTCACCGTGCCGTACCGCTCGATCAGCGATCCGGACTCCTCCCACTGGCAGGTCAACGGGCCCGGCGACTTCGTGCAGTGAGCAACAGCAGGCTGAGTCCCGTCCGCGGCGGCCTGACCGGACGACGGTTCCGGGCACAGCACGCTCCTCGGGCGATGCGCATCATGCACCCATTGCGCATGATGCGCATCGGCGGCTAAGCTTCCGGCCACTCGCGAGGAACGAGAGAGGTCCATGGCCCGACTCAACATCAGCATCCCCGACGCGTTGTATGAGCGTCTGGACCGGTTAAGGGATCGTGTGAACGCCTCGAAGGTGTGCGCGGCTGCCCTGGAGAAGGAGCTGGACATGGTGGAGGGACCCACCCTCGTGGCGGACAGCGCCGACACGAAGGTCGCACGGCTGATCGAGCGGCTGCAGGGTGAGCGTGAGAAGTGGTACCAGCGAGGGTTCAAGGCCGGAGAGTCGTGGGCCATCGAGGTCGCGTCGCTCGGTGAGCTCAAAGAAGTCGAGCAGAGCTGGGCGGCGGTCGACCACCTCGACCCGTTGACGGCCGATCCCGACGAGATGGACGGCTGGCAGGATCAGTTGCCCGACTCGTTCACCGAACGCGACGACGCGGTGTGGGATGAGCCGCTCGACGAAGACGCCGCTCTGCGTGGTGCGTACGTCCTGGGCTGGTACCGCGGCGTCCGCGACCTGTGGAACGTCGCCCGCCAACGCCTCACGAACCGCCCCGGCTAGGACAGGCTCCCGGGGATCGCGAGGGCTGCTTCGACGGCCCTTCGTCCTTGGGTGGCAGGCGGTTGCGTCGCCAGGCAACTGACGCGTCCAGCCCGTGACCCGAGCACCAGCACGCATCCCCGCGATCTATGGCAACTGAGATGACTGCCTAGCTACCTGCTCCAGTCCGTTCCGATAGTTTTCCCACCACGCCGAGTCGCCCTGCGCCGTGCCGTTGTTGCCCTCGCCCATCCCGACGGCACCATCGATGAGTTCTCGGACGATATCGGCGTGCCCGGCGTGCCGGTGCGTATCGGCGATCACTCGCACCAGGGCATGATGCAGCGTCACCTCGTTCCCGCTACTCGGCCACCACGGCACTCTTCCGGTCGCGTCCAGCGCCAGCGCGCCGATCGTGGTGTCCGAGTGCGCCCACGCCGCGCGATAACGTCCAACGATCTGCTCGCGCGACTCGTCGGCGGTGGCCCACATGTGTGCGTTGGGTTCGGTGCCGTCGCCGAACCAGGAGAGCGGCTCGCCGGACGGCCGTCCGAACGTGTCGCCGAGATAGCCGAACTCGACGCAAGCTACGTGCTTGACCAGTCCCAGGAGGTTGGTACCTGTCGGCGTCAACGGTCGGCGGATGTCGTACTCCGAAAGCCCTTCCAGCTTCCACAGCAGAGCGTCGCGGGCGAATTGCAGGTAGCTGTGAAAGTCAGCCTTGGGATCCGGTTGGTTCATGCGAGGCAGTCTGCCGCACGATGGCCGGCGCAGGCCTATGGCTGGTCCGGGACGACCAGGCCGGTTTCGAATGCCAGCACCACCGCCTGGGCACGGTCAGCAGGTCGAGTTTGTAGAACATCCGGCCGACATGCGTCTTGACGGTCTGTTCGGCGACCACGAGCTGGTCGGCGATCTCGCCGTTGTCCAGCTGGTTTGGGTTCTGGCGCGGCCTGGCACGGATGGCGGCCGAAGGCCACGAATCGCCAACCACACATGGACGCATCGGCGACTGGCCGAGCTGGATCCCAGGCAAGTCAAGTGGGATCTGAGCCAGACACAGAACGCGGTCGAGGCGATAACGGGAAAGCGTCCACGGCTTATGCGGCCGCCACAGGGACTCACAAATGCGAAAGTCGCACGGGAAGGTGCGGAACTCGGTCTTTCTCAGGTCTTGTGGAGCGTGACCGCAAAGGACTACGCGACAACCAATTCCGAGCTCATCACGAGTCGAGTCCTGGAACAGGCCAGTCGGGACGGAATCATTCTGCTGCACGACATCTACCCCGGCACCATTCCGGCCGTACCTGGAATCATCGACGAACTGAAACAGCGTGGCTTCACCTTCGTCACCGTCTCAGACCTGCTCGCGCCGAGCACGCCCAAACCTGGAGCGGTCTACCAGCCGTAGAGCGGGGCCAACTCACCGCTTCGACCTGTGGCAGTCTGCTCAGCCATGCAGGTCGTGATGGCGACGAGCCCTGGCACGCCCGGGCGGCCCAACGAGGACTTCGTCGGTGCGGTGCCGAGCGCGGCCGTCCTGCTCGACGGCGCTGGCATCGTCGGCACGGAGTCGATCTGCCGCCACGGCATTGCCTGGTATACCCATCGCCTCGGCGGAGCATTGATTGGCCGCCTTTCCCGCGACGGCGACCGAGACCTCGCCGCACTGCTCGGCGAAGCCATCGAGGAGGTAACCGATGATCACCGGGCAACGTGCGATGTCACAGACCCGAGCAGCCCGTCGGCGACCGTCGTCATGCTGCGGCTCAACGAAGACCGGGCCGACTATCTCGTACTCGCAGACAGCTTCCTCATGTTCGACCAGGCCGGCGACGGGCCGCAGGTGGTCACCGACGAACGCGAGGTGACCATCAGGCGGCGAGTCGTAGCCGCCATGCAGGCTGCGGCCGAGGGCACGCCTGAGTACGAGCGGGCTCGAAACGAGGCCATCGCGGCCCTGCGCGCTCGACGTAACCAGCCTGGGGGGTTCTGGGTCGCCAAGGACAGCCCGCGAGCCGCCGCCGAAGGGGTCACCGGCAGCCGACCTGTGGCAGACCTGGCCGGGGTCGCTCTGCTCAGCAATGGCGCCAGCCGCATCGTGGACCCCTACGGGCTCGCCGACTGGCCCGGTGTGCTGGCTGTTCTTCGAGAATCAGGACCCGCCGAGATCATCCGCCGCGTTCGGCAAGCAGAAGCCGACGGGACCAGCGACGACGCCACGCTCGTGTATTGCACACAACTGGGTCCTCCTCGACAAGGACACTGAACCCATGCCACACCCCGAATTGCATCTTCGACCTCAGTGGCGAAGGACTGGCAACACCCATTTCCCCGTCGCCGCGATCGTCGACGGCCACTGGTGGGTACTTCGGATCAACAGTTTTCCCGATCATCCGCTCTGGACGCTCTTCGTCAACGGCGTAAGGCGTTTCGACATCGACGACGCGCCGGCGACGTGGGGGCAGCCCGCCGATCAGTCCGCTCCGCTGCTGGAGAGCCGCACGGCGGAAGAGATCGTGGCGCCCCTCCAGGACTTCGAGTCGTACGGCAGCGAAATCGGCGAACCCTGCGACAACCCGTTCTGCTGCGGTTGAGGCACCCGGCCGGCGGAAGCTGGACATCCTTGTGTCCTGCTTCTTCGCTATCTTCTTGCCCATGCGTGCGGATCGTCTGGTGGCCATCGCACTGCTTCTCCAGGCCCACGGACAGATGACCGCGCCGGACCTGGCTCGGCGTCTGGAGGTGTCGGAACGGACGATCCGGCGCGACCTCGACGCTCTTCTCAACTCCGGGCTCCCTCTCTATTCGCTGCGAGGGCGAGGTGGCGGCTGGGCACTGACCGACGGCTACAAGGTCAACCTCTCCGCGCTGACCGGCGAGGAGGCCCAGGCCCTGTTCCTCGTCGCCAGCGGCGAACTCCTGACGGGTCTCGGCATCGAACATGGCCTCATGTCCGCCGTCCGCAAGCTGCTCGCGGCGCTACCCGAATCCACCAGAGCGCAGGCTCACAACGCCAACGGAGCTATCCACATCGACCCGACGTGGTGGGGCGAGGATGAGCACACCGGACAGCCGCCGACGGCCCTTTCTCCCTTGCGTGCCGCCGTCATCGCGGGCCTCCAAACAGACCTCACCTACGCCAAGCCCGACCACGAACCGACTGTCCGACGGGTCCATCCGTACGGCCTGGTACGCAAGGCCGGAGTCTGGTACCTGCTGGCCGGGACCGACGCCGGCCCCAGAACGTTCCGCGTCTCCAGGGTCATCGCCGCCGATGCCACGACGGAACCCATTGAGCGCCCAGACAACTTCGACCTCGCGCGTACGTGGGAGGAGATCAACCGCGACATGCCCAACTGGGCTACGCAGATCGAGGTCGAGTTCCAGGTCGAAGCAGCCACCGTGCCTGCCGTGACCGCGGCGTTGGGAGCCAACTACCGTCTCGAGCCGCTCGACGACACCACGGTCGACGGCGGCCAACCCCGCCGGTACAGCGCCACCTTCCCGTCCATCAGTGCCGCCGTCTGCGATCTGATCTACTTCGGCGCAGGGATCCGGGTCCTCAGACCTCGCGCACTACGAGACAAGCTCGCTCAGATCGGACATGACCTGCTCGCCGTCTACGGCCCTCGCTTGTGAACTCCGGCTGAGCCAACCGGAGATCATCGACGAGTCGCCGCAAGTCGGACACACGCAGCGTGACCAGGCAGTTGACTCGACGGTAAGGCTCATGTCCTGAAAGCCTGTGTGGTGCGGTGGCGGTGATCCCGGCGCCGCGAGGCGTAGGCGGACAGGGAGGCCAGTCGGTGTTCAGGCGTATCGCAGTGGTGAACCGGGGCGAGGCCGCGATGCGGCTGATCAACGCCGTCCGCGAGCTCAACGCCGGGGGCGGCGCACCGATCGAGACGGTCGCGCTCTACACCGACGGCGAGCGGACGGCCACGTTCGTACGGGAGGCCGATATTGCCTACCCGATCGGCCCGGCTGCAGCGCGACCGTACCTCGACCTCGCCGTGCTCGAGCGCGCGCTGCGTGAGACGGAGGCGGACGCCGCATGGGTCGGTTGGGGCTTCATCTCCGAGAACCCCGCGTTCGCTGAGCTGTGCGAACGGCTCGGCGTGACCTTCATCGGCCCGACACCGGAGGCGATGAGCAAGCTGGGCGACAAGATCGGCTCCAAGGTCATCGCCGAAGAGGTCGGCGTGCCGGTCGGGCCGTGGAGCCGCGGCCCGGTCGAGTCCATCGACGCGGCGCTCGCGGCTGCCAGGGAGATCGGCTATCCGCTGATGCTCAAGGCGGCGGCTGGCGGTGGCGGCCGCGGCATCCGGGTGATCACGTCGGACGACGACCTCAAGGAGGCGTACGACCGCACCCGCGACGAGGCGGCGCGCGCGTTCGGCAGCAGCGTGGTGCTGCTCGAGCGGCTGGTCACCGGTGCCCGTCACCTGGAGGTCCAGATCCTCGCCGACGGTCAGGGCGCGGCGTGGGCTCTCGGTGTGCGGGACTGCTCGGTGCAACGGCGGAACCAGAAGTTGATCGAGGAGTCCGCCTCCCCGGGGCTGCCCGCCACGCAGGTCGAGGAGCTGAAGGCCTCGGCCGAGCGGCTCGCGCTCGCAGTCGGCTACCGCGGAGCGGGCACGGTCGAGTTCCTCTACCACCCGAGCGACAAGTCCATCGCCTTCCTGGAGGTGAACACCCGGCTGCAGGTGGAGCATCCGGTCACGGAGATGACGACCGACATCGACCTGGTGAAGGCCCAGCTGCGCATCGCCGCCGGTGCCCGGTTGGAAGGCGACCGGCCGACCGAGACCGGGCATGCGGTCGAGGCCCGGCTGTGCGCCGAAGACCCCGACCGCGACTTCGCGCCGTCGCCGGGCCGGATCGCACTGCTCGACCTGCCGTCAGGGCCTGGCGTGCGGGTGGACACCGGCGTCAGTGAGGGCGACACCATCCCGGCCGATTTCGACTCGATGGTCGCCAAGATCATCACCTACGGCAGAACGCGAGACGAGGCGCTCGCGCGCCTGCGCCGGGCCGTTGCTTCGACAACGGTGATCATCGAGGGCGGTGTTACCAACAAGAGCTTCATCCTCGAGCTGCTGAACCAACCCGAGGTGATCGACGGCAGCGCCGACACCGGCTGGATCGACCGGGTCCGCGGCGACGGCCGGCTGGTCTCACACCGGCACTCCGGCGTCGCGCTGGTCGCCGCGGCGATCGAGGGGTACGAGGACGCCGAGCAGGTCGAGCGGCTCCGGCTGCTGGAGACCGCACACGGTGGCCGACCGCAGGTGCAGCACCAGGTGGGCCGGGCGATCGACCTGAAGCTTCGAGCGATCGAGTACAAGGCGACGGTCGCCCGGATCGGTCCGAGCCGGTTCCGAGTCGGCATCGGTGCCGGGGACGACCTGCAGGTGGTCTACGCGGAGCTCGAGCGGCTGGGCACCTATACCGGTCGGCTGGTCATCGCCGGCCAGCGCTTCCGGCTCGTCACCGCCACGCACGGGCCCGTGCACCTGGTCGAAGTGGACGGCGTCACCCACCGGGTCAGCCGTGAGGAAGGCGGCGTACTGCGTTCGCCCGCGCCGGCCCTGGTGGTCGCGACGTCGGTGCGGCCCGGTGACGAGGTCGAGTACGGCGCGCCGGTGCTGGTCCTGGAGAGCATGAAGATGGAGACGGTGCTGCACGCACCGTTCAGGGCCACCGTGCGGGAGCTGCTGGTGTCCACCGGCAGCCAGGTGGAGACCGGTGCCGCGCTGGTCCGGCTCGAGCCGGTCGTCGTCGAGAATCAGGCGCCCGACGCCGCCGCGGGCACCGCGGTGGACCTGGACCTACCGAACGACACCGGGGAGAAGTCCGCTTCGGACCGGGCGGCGCGCGGTCTGGACGACCTGCGCAGCATGCTGCTCGGCTTCGACATCGATCCGCGGGACGAGGGCGAGATGCTGGCCGGCTACCTGGCCGCGCGGACCGAGTTGGCGGCCGCCGGCGAGGCGCCGGTGCCGGCGGAGATCGAGCTGCTGCAGGTGTTCGCCGACTTCGCCGAGCTGAGCCGCAACCGGCCAGCTGGTGAGGAGGTCAGCACCGAGAACCGGATCCACAGTCCGCGCGAGCACTTCCACACCTACCTGCAGAGCCTCGACCCGGAGCGCGGTGGCCTGCCGGAGGAGTTCCGCGTACGGCTCGCCCGCGTGCTCGGCCACTACGGCGTGACCGACCTGGAGCGCTCCGCAGACCTGGAGGAGGCGGTGTTCCGCATCTTCCTCGCCCAGCAGCGGTCGACCCCGGACGTGCTGCTTGTCACCGCCGTGCTGCAGTGCTGGATCGCAGGGCCGCGGCCCGCCGAGCCGCTGCACGAGCGCGTACACGACGTTCTCGATCGGCTCGTGCTCGCCACCCAGCTGCGCTTCCCGGTGGTCGGCGACCTGGCCCGAAGCGTGCGCTTCCGCTGGTTCGACCAGCCGTCGGTGGACGAGGCACGGGCCGAGGTGCTTGCCGGCGTCGGCAACGAGGTCGCCTCGCTCGCGGCGAACCCCGAGGCACCGGACCGGCAGGAGCGGATCGAGGCGTTGGCGGCCATCCCGGAACAGATCGTCCGGTTCCTGGCGCAGCGGCTGGAGCACCGCTGGAGTCAGAGCGGCTCGGCGAGCGAGCGAGGGACGAGCGAAGAGCCGAACGCGACCATGAGCACCGCACGGGAGCCGATGCTCGAGGTGCTGATCCGCCGGCACTACCGCGAGTACGAGCTGCACGACCTGGGCGAGACCACCGTCGACGGGAGGCCGTTCGCGACGGCCGACTACTCGGTGGACGACAGGCCGACCCGCGTGGTCAGTACGGTCGGCACGGTCGCCGAGTTCGCCGACCCGGACAGCGGTCTGGTCCGTGCGCTCACCGCGCAGGTCGACGCTCGACCTGCCGGGCACGAGGCGGTGGCCGATCTCTACCTGTTCTGGCCGGACACCCCGCAAGGGCAGCCGGAGGCGGCGGACGCGCTCCGCGGCCTCGTCGCGGCGCTGCCGATCGCGCGGCGACTACGCCGGATCACCCTCGCCATCGCGCCGGGCGGTGACCGGCCGGCGGAGTACTTCACCTACCGGCCGACGGGCAACTCGGTGGCCGAGGACGGGAACGTCCGTGGCGTCCATCCGATGGTCGGGCGGCGGCTGAACCTGTGGCGGCTGCGCGACTTCCGCATCACCCGTCTGGACGCTCCCGATGACGTACTGCTCTACCACTGTGTCGCCCTGGAGAACGAGGCCGACCGGCGGCTGGTCGCCATTGCCCAGGTCCGCCAGTTCGCGGTCGTCCGGGACGACGACGGGCGAGTGACGTCGTTGCCGCACGTCGAACGGGCGATTGCGAACTGCCTGGAGGCGATCCGCCGGGCCCGCAGCGCGCGCGCCGTGGCGGGCGGCAGCCTGGACATGAACCACGTCTGGGTGCACATCTGGCCGGTCGTCGACGCCCGCGTCGACGAGCTCACCGCGCTGCAACGCAACATCGCACCGCTGACCGCAGGTGCGGGTATCGAGGAGGTACTGGCGCAGGGCCGGATCCAGGCCCCGGACGGCACGGTGGCCCCGGTCGCGGCGCGGTTCTCCTACCAGCCGGGAGTCGGTGTCGTCACATCTGTCGAGGCTCCGCCGACCGAGCGGCTCAAGCCGCTCGACGACTACGCGCAGAAGGTCCAGCGCTCGCGTCGCCGAAACACCGTCTACCCGTACGAGCTGAGCGACATGGTCGCGGGCCCGGCAGGGTCGGTCGTCGAGTACGACCTGGACCACGCCGGACGGTTGGTTCCGGTCGACCGGCCGCGTGGTCTCAACAAGGCGGGGTTGATCGTCGGCGTGATCAGCACGCCTACGCTTCGGCACCCCGAGGGCGTCACCCGCGTGGTGCTCAGCGGCGATCCGACGAAGTCGCTTGGCGCGGTGGCCGAAGCGGAGTGCTCGCGGGTGATCGCGGCGCTCGACCTGGCGGAGCGGATGCAGGTGCCGGTCGAGTGGTTCGCGCTGTCGGCCGGAGCCCGGATCTCGATGGACTCCGGCACCGAGAACATGGACTGGGTCGCGAAGACACTGAGGCGGATCGTCGAGTTCACCCAGCGAGGTGGCGAGGTCAACGTCGTGGTCGCCGGGATCAATGTCGGCGCGCAGCCGTACTGGAACGCCGAGGCGACGATGTTGATGCACACCAAGGGCATCCTGGTGATGACGCCGGACAGCGCGATGGTGCTCACCGGCAAGCAGTCGCTGGACTTCTCCGGAGGCGTCTCCGCGGAGGACAACTTCGGCATCGGCGGCTACGACAGGGTGATGGGGCCGAACGGGCAGGCCCAATACTGGGCGCCGGACCTGAAGAGCGCCCGCGATGTGCTGATGGCGCACTACGACCACTCCTACGTCGTACCCGGTGAGTCGAGGCCGCGGCGGGCAGAGACCACAGATCCTCTTGACCGGGACATCACCACGTACCCGCACAACGCGCCGGGCAGCGACTTCCACACGGTCGGCGACGTCTTCTCCGCGGTGACGAACCCGGACCGCAAGAAGGCGTTCGACATCCGTACGGTGATGCGGTCGGTCACCGACCAGGACCACCCGGTGCTGGAGCGGTGGGCCGGGATGGCCGACGCCGACACCGCCGTGGTCCAGGACGCGAGGCTCGGCGGGTACCCGGTCTGCCTGCTCGGGATCGAGTCGAAGTCGATACCGCGCCGGGGCTTCCCGCCCACCGACGGACCGGACACGTACACCTCGGGCACGCTGTTCCCGCGCTCCTCGAAGAAGGTGGCCAGAGCGATCAACGCGGCCAGCGGAAATCGGCCGTTGGTGGTGATGGCAAACCTGTCCGGCTTCGACGGGTCACCCGACTCGATGCGAAACCTGCAGCTCGAGTACGGCGCGGAGATCGGTCGCGCGATCGTCAACTTCGACGGCCCGATCGTGTTCTGCGTGGTGTCGCGCTACCACGGTGGCGCGTTCGTGGTCTTCTCCAAGGCGCTGAACGCAAACATCACGGTCCTGGCGGTGGAGGGCTCGTTCGCCTCCGTGATCGGTGGCGCGCCCGCTGCTGCCGTGGTGTTCGCGGGCGAGGTCGACGCGCGTACGTCGGCCGACCCCAGGGTGTCGGCGTTGGCCGAGCGGGTGGCCGGGGCGAGTGGAGCCGAGCGTGTCGCGCTGGCTGCCGAGCTGGCCGAGGTGCGGACCGCCGTACGGGCCGAGAAGCTCGGCGAGGTCGCCTCCGGGTTCGACCGGGTGCACAGCATCCAACGTGCCGTCGAGGTCGGCTCGGTCGACGAGGTGATCAGCGCGACTCAGGTGCGGCCGCGCCTGATCGAGGCGATCGAGCGAGGCCTTGCCGCGCTCGGCTGAGGCTCGAGTCAGCGGGGCTTCTTGGCATTGACGCGTTCGATCGCGCCCAGGGTGTGCCGCTCGGTCTCCTCGATGGTGGCGTCGAGACCGCGCAGGGTGGTGACGGGGCGGCGGGTGTAGTGCTCGCCGTACACGGGAACGGTCACCAGGTCCACGGCGTGCTGGAGTGCGCGCAGTGGCCAGAAGGTCGATGTCACGTGGTCGGCCAGCAGCAGCCGTCCCCCGGGCTTCAGCACTCGGAGCGCCTCGCAGAGGGCCGCGCGTTCGTCGGGGATGCAGCACATGGCGAAGGTGCTGACCACGGTGTCGAACGCATCCGTGGGGAAGGGCAGGTCGGTCGCGTCAGCTCGGTGCAGCGTGACGGCCCGGTGGACGCGGTCGGCCTGGCGACGGGTGGCGTGGAGCATGGCGGGGCTCCAGTCGATGCCGGTCAGCTCGACCTCCGCGGAATAGTGGGGGAGGTTGGCACCGGTGCCGATGGCGATTTCCAGCGTGGCGCCGCGGGCCTGGCGGCACACCCAGCGTCGACTGTCGGCGAAGAACCGGCGCTCGATCCCCGCCATCCTCCTGTCGTACGTGGGTGCCAGCCGATCCCAGTAGCCGACGAGTGTCGAGGTCGACCGGGTCACGGTGCCGAGGCTTTCGATGTGGGGACTTTCGGTGTTTCGGCGACGCGAGGGGAGGAGGCGTCGAGGATCTGGCTCAGGGCGGACGTGACGACCTCGACTCGGTCAGCTCCGACGATGTCGCCCCAGCGGGCCTCCATGTCGGCGAAGTAGGCGGTGGCGATCTCGGCAGCGTGGGTCCCGCGATCGGCGTAGACGACGACGCGACCGCGGCCGTCGGTGGGGTCGGGGACGCGGCGGACGTAATCGCGTTGTTCCAGGTAGTTGACGAGTTCGCTCATCGCCTGGGGTGTCATCCCCGCACGGCGGGCCAGGGTGGTGGGCCGCGTGCCGTCGCAGTCCATGAACCGGAAGACGTTGAGGCAGTGGGTGGGTCGCAGGTCGTCGTGGCCGGCCTCGACGAGGTGGTGGTAGAGCCCGTCGAGGATCAGGTTGAACGCCTTGCTGATGACCTGCGGCAAAAACGGCGCCGGACTTGTAGATGGTTCGGGCACCTTATAACCTCGCCTTCTAAGGTTCCTTGAAGACATTCACCCTAGCCGAACGGAGTGCCGTGCCCCAGCCCAACCCCGGTCGTGTGACCGTGACCTGGCGGAGTGCCGCGCGGATTGTGGTGGGGACAGCGCTGATCCTGCTGGGCCTGTTGTGGATTCTTCAGGGGGCCGATGTGCTACGGATACGGCCCATCCTGTGCGTCGCCGACTGCCAACCCCTCACTGGTGGGTCACCCGCGTGGTTGGCCATCGGCGTGGTCACCGTGATCGTCGGGCTCGGCGTCGTGAGGGTGCTGCGGCGGCGAGGCTAGTGGTGTCGCGAGTACACGTCGAGAGGGTCATGGCGCCTGGAAACCGGCCTTGGTGAGCACCGTCCTGCCCTTCTCCGACAGTACGTAGTCGACGAACGCCTTCGCGCCGGCCTTGTTCTCGGATTCCTTCAGCACGACGATCGGGTAGTCGTTGATGGCCTGCGCCGACTCGTCGAACTCGATGCCGTCCACCTCGTCGGAGGCAGCGTTCGCGTCGGTGCGGTAGACGAGGGCTGCGTCGGCCTCGCCTAGCCGCACCTTTGTCAATGCGCCCTTGACGTCAGGTTCCAACGTGACCGGTGTGAGCTCGACATCCCCGGCGTCCAGCGCCTTCTTGGAGGCAGCGCCGCAGGGCACCTGCTCGGCGCACAGGGCGACCTTCAGATCGGGCTTCGCGAGGTCTGCAAGGGTTTTGATGCCCTCGGGATTGCCCTTGGGTACGGCGATGACGAGTTGGTTCCGCACGAACACCGTCGGGCTGTCGAGGGCATTGCCCTCGTCGGTGACCGTCGCCATGTTGGCCGGTGCGGCCGAGGCGAACACGTCGGCGGGCGCACCCTCGTTGATCTGCGTGGCGAGCTTGGAACTTCCCTCGAAGTTGAACTTCATGGTCACCCCAGGATGGGTGGCCTCGAAGTCCTTGCCGATGGCCGTGAACGACTCCGTCAGTGACGACGCGGCGAACACCGTGACGGTCCCGCTGAGTTTCTCCGCACCGCTCTTCGGCTTTGGCGTGGTGGTCTGGTCGGACGGCGGAGTGTTGCTGCCGCACCCTGTCAGAGCCACGAGCAGCAAGGCGGTGAACGCGGTGAGCGCGTGACGGACCAGTCGTGCTCTCACGAGTGGGACCTTCCTCTGCTGGCTGGATCGGGCGCGGAACGCTCGACCACGACAGTCGTTGACTTGATCACCGCGACGGCTATCGACCCGACCTCCAGGTCGAGATCGTCGATCGCCTCCCGGCTCATCAGGGACACCACCCGGTACGGGCCGGCCTGGATGTCGACCTGGGCCATCACCGAGTCCTTCGTAATGGCGGTGACGATGCCGCGGAGTCGGTTGCGTGCCGAGGAGAGTCGGGATCGCTCGTCCTTGTCTTGGGCCTGCGAACGCGCGAACGAGGCCAGATCACTGCCGTCGATCAGCCGGTGCCCGTGGTCGTCGCGGTCAGCGGCCAGCCGGCCGGCGTCGATCCAGCGGCGGACGGTGTCCGCGCTGACCCCCAGGAGATCGGCCGCCTCACCGATCCGGAATTTCGTCACCCGGCAACTGTAGCCATCGCATCTGCGAGGCGAAACAGCCCTGCCGCCTTGGTTGTCCGGAGCCAACCGGCCAGTTGCTCTCGCATGTGCCTGTCCGCTCCGAGGTCAGGTCTGGTGCACCAGTGCGTCAGGTCAGCCCTTCGGGCATCGAAGTGAGCTGACCGTCGGCAGCGGCCTGCTGCTCGCGGAGGTACTGGAACGCCAACTGCAGTGCGTCGCGAAGGGTCGTGCGGGAGCGCAGCCGGCCGAGGTCGACCCCGAGATTGACCATCGCCTGCGCCACCTCCGCGCGGACTCCGCTGAGAATGCTGACCGTGCCCATCAGCTGTGCTGCCTGGACAGTCTGGAGCAGGTGCCGTCCGACACTGGTGTCGATGACCGGGACACCGCTGACCTCGAGGATGATGACCTCGTTCTGCGTCTCGGCGAGCTTGTCCAGGACGCCCTCGGTGAGTCGGGTGGCGCGCTTGGAGTCCAGGGTGCCGATGATCGGCAGGACCAGCACCCTGTCCCAGACCTGCAGGACCGGAGTGGACAGCTCGAGGATCTCGTCCCGCTGGCGTTGCAGCCGGATCTCCTGCTCGCGGCGTTGGGTGAAGTCCCGGGTCACCGTCACAAATCCGGTCAGCTGCCCACTGTTGGTGCGGATCGGCGCCATCGTGGCACTGGCCCAGAACCGGTCGCCGTCCTTGCGTACGCGCCAACCCTCGAACGCAACCCGGCCGGCGTCCCGGGCCGTCTGCAGCTCCCGTAGCGGAACGCCGTTGGCCTGGTCCTCCTCGGTGTAGAGCATCCCGACCGGCTGGCCCAGGACCTCCTCCGTGGCGTATCCGGTCAGCGACTGGCCCGCATTGGGCCAGGTGGCGATATGTCCTGTCAAGTCCAACTTGACGATGGCGAAGTTGGTGATCGCCCCCAACATCGCCTCGAGCTCGTGGAGGCGTTCGCGTGCGTCTCGCCCGCCGCCTTGAACCGCTCCCATATGAGTCCCCCCGGCCTTCTTGATACCACCGGAAGCGCTCGTTGACGCAGGGGTTCGGTGCCGGAGGCGGCGCTACCCCGCGCGGCGGGCGTGCAAGGCGAGCCAGTCCCGGTTGGAGCGCGAGCGGCGGACCTGGTGGACCTGAAAGCCAGCGGCGGCGAGTTGTCCGGTCAGGTCGGGCTCGCGGTGGAACGTGAACCAGCGGCGGCGTCGGGATCCGTACACGCTGGCGACCTCCCAGCCCTCGCCGTCGCCCTCTGCCACCGCCAGGTATGCCTGGCCACCCTTGCGTAGGACCCGGCCGAACTCGCCGATCACCGCCGGCAACCTGCGACGTGGGATGTGCAGGAGCGCGGCCTGACACCACAGGCCGTCGACGGAGCTGGTACGGACGGGGAGGCAGGCCATGTCCGCCTGCGCGACGTCGGACGGTGTGTTGTCGGCGGTCTCCCGCCCGGCCCGCAGTTGTCCGACGGACAGGTCGAAGCCGATGACCCGAAGCCCGTGCTCCCGCAGGACGGCGATGTCCCTACCTGGTCCACATCCGACGTCGGCCACCAGGCTCCCCGGTGCCAGTCCGGCGACGAAGTCGGCGACATCCCCGAGAAGCTGGGGATAGGCGGCCGCGTTACGTCGTGCGTATTCGGGTGCGATCGCGTCGTAGGTGTGCCGGGTCTCCTCGAACGGCTCGACCATGACGGCGAGGGTACCCACGCCGGCGGTCGGCCCCTGGACGGGATGCCCGCGCCTGCAGGACCCTTGGCCCGTGCCCCCGCGCGACCGACGTGACGAGCTGCCCCTCACGGAGCGTCCAGCTGTCCTCGTCGCGCTGGCGGTGGAGCGCTGGGGCGCGTACGAGCTGATCGGCCGGTGTACGACACTGCTGCGCACGATGTCGTGGGACGACGAGCCCGACCTGCTGCTGTATCTCGGCGGGCGCCGGGGTCCGGCCTTCCTCGACCGCGGCCTCGGCCGCGAGGGCTACTGGCTGCGAACGTGGTCGCTGCGCGCGATGTTGTACGCCTGGCACGAGACGGCGGCGCCGGCCGTGGTGGACGCACTGGCCGACGAGCACTGGCGGCCACGCGAGATGGCGGCGAAGGTGGTCGCCCTTCGCCAGATCGGGGCGGGAGCCGACGCCGCGGCAGTCCTGGTCGACGACCCGACGCCCCGGGTCCGGGCGGCGGCAGCGCGCGGGCTCGGTGTGGTGGGGGAGGCCGAGCACGCACAGCCGCTCCGCGTACTGGAGCGCGATCCCGACCCGGCTGTCCGGGCGCACGCCGATCGGGCTCTCACCCAGATGGCCGTGCGACTCGACCGGTCCCGCGACGATCTCTGACAGCATCGGGGCCATGACGACCGTCCTGCTCGACGAGATCGGGCTGCTCGTGACGGCCGATCAGACCCATGGCGGCCCGCTCGGTGAGCTCCGTGATGCCGCGCTCGTGGTGGAGGGCTCGCGGGTGATCTGGGTCGGCCTCAGCACGCGCGCGCCGGCCGCCGACACCAAGGTCGCGCTCGGCGGTCGCACGGTGGTCCCGGGGTTCGTCGACTCCCACGCGCACCTGGTCTTCGCCGGCGACCGAGCAGCGGAGTTCGTCTCCCGGATGAGCGGACGTCCGTACACCACCGGTGGCATCAGTTCGACCGTGAACGCGACTCGGGCCGCACCGGACGACGTGCTCCGGGCACATGCCGCGCGGCTGGTGGGCGAGATGCGCAGGGCCGGCACGACGACCGTGGAGATCAAGAGCGGGTACGGACTGAGTGTCGCCGACGAGGCCAGGTCGCTGGCGGTGGCCGCCACGCTCACCGACGAGACGACCTACCTGGGCGGTCATGTGGTGCCACCCGAGTACGCCGAACGGCGGGAGGAGTACGTCGCGCTCGTCTGCGGCGAGATGCTCGCCGCATGTGCGCCGCTGGCGCGCTGGATCGACGTGTTCTGCGATCAGGGCGCCTTCGACGCCGATGAGTCACGGGCAATCCTGCGGGCCGGCAAGGCGGCCGGTTTGGGTGTACGCGTGCACGGCAACCAGTGCGGCCCCGGACCTGGGGTCTTGCTCGCGGTCGAGATGGGCGCCGCTTCGGTTGACCACTGCACCTACCTCGACGGCGCCGACGTCCAGGCGCTCGCGGGCTCGGACACTGTGGCGACCCTGTTGCCGGGTGCCGACTTCTCGACCCGGTCGCCCTATCCGGACGCCCGCCGACTGCTCGACGCCGGGGTGACGGTGGCACTCGCGACCGACTGCAACCCTGGTACGTCGTACACGTCCAACATGGCGTTCTGCCTGGCACTCGCGGTCAGGGAGCTCGACATGACGCCGGCCGAGGCGTTGTGGGCGGCGACCGCGGGTGGCGCCCGGGCGCTTCGACGCGACGACATCGGTGCCCTGCGGGTGGGTGCGCGCGCGGACCTCGTCGTGCTCGACGCGCCGTCGTACGTACACCTCGCCTACCGGCCGGGCGTTCCACTGGTCGTGTCGGTGTGGAAGGACGGCCGTCCGGATGCGCCGTGGACCTCGCTGGGTCCGGGTCAGGACCGGCGGATGTAGTCGGCCAGCTGCTCGCGTTCGAACTCGAGTTCGCCGATCCGGGTCTTCACGACGTCGCCGATGCTGACGAGCCCGGCGAGCCGGCCGCCGACCAGCACGGGGACGTGCCGGAACCGCTGTTGCGTCATCAGGCGCATGACCTCATCGACGTGGTCGCCCGGCTCACAGGTATGGACGTCGATGGTCATGATCGACGACACCGCGAGGTCCAGAACATCGGTGCCTGCGTTGAGTCTGCGTACGATGTCGCGCTCGGAGACGATCCCCTGGATGGTCGTGCCGTCCGTACTCACCACGGCAGCCCCGATGTTGTGCTCAGCCAGCACCGCAAGGAGCTGGCGGACCGAGGTCTCGGGTGTGATGGTCACGACTTTGGCGCCTTTACCCCGAATGACGTCGCTGATCCGCATCACCGGCCTCCCTTCTTCTGCCGGCGCGCCCAGCGCCGGCCGGGTACCCGTGAGCGCAGGCTAGCTCTGAAAGGCCGCGGAGAGGAATGCCTTGGGCACGCGTCGTGAGGGTTTTCGGCGATCGTGAAGGCTTTTGGTCGATATCTGACCGGCAGAATTCATCCTCACGGATGGGCCGCTGTTGCCCGACCGCCAAAGAACTGCTTGACGGTCGGCGTGCGGGTCGGCATACTCCCCAACATGTCTTTGGAGGTCTCCTCGCTCCGAGCGCTGGCCCATCCGATCCGGCTGCGCATCCTCTCGCTCCTCACCGGCACCGCGTTGTCCGCGGCCGAGATCGCTCGCGAATTCGGCATCACCCAGGCCAACGCGTCGTACCACGTCCGCACACTCGCGGCCGCGGGCTACCTCGAGGAGGTCAGCGAGGAGAACATCCGTGGTGGAGTCGCGAAGCGCTACGCCCACGTGCCCGGGGCCAAGGGAGAAGGGCAGCACGAACCTGGGGTACGCGACACGGAGGCGCATGCCCTCGTCTACCAGGCGGTGGCGGAGGAACTCGTCCGTCGGTCGCGACACTTCACCACCGGTTGGCAACTCATGACCGACGCCGAGCTGTGGGTCGACCCGGACGACTGGAAGCACGCGATCCGACTCGTCAGCGAGGCCGCCGATCTGCTGCACCGCCGGGCACATCCACCCCGCACCGATGGCACGGTGCACGTCAACGCCACGCTGGCGATGTTCGAGATGGCCGAGGCTCCCGCCAGCGCCGGGGCCGCCAGAGAACCGGTTGACAACGCGCAGGCGGACCGCGCCGAGGCCGACAACCAGGCCGACGAGGCACACCGCGAGCAGGAGTCCGCGCCGTGATCGGCCGGCTGTTCGGCGGCGAGGCGTTGGCTCCGCTGCGCAACGCCACCTTCCGCTATTACGTGGGCGCGAGGTTCGCGACCCTGCTCGGCAACGCGATCGCCCCGATCGCCGTGGCCTTCGCGGTCCTCGACCTCACCCATTCGGTGTCCGCGCTCGGCATCGTGCTCGCGGCGCGAACCATTCCGATGGTCGTCCTCATGCTGTTCGGCGGCGTGATCGCCGACCGGTTTCCCCGGCACGTGGTGCTCGTCGTCGCCAACGTGCTCGGCTTCGCTACGCAGGGACTGGCGGCCACGCTGCTGCTGACCGGGATGGCAGAGGTCTGGCACCTGGCCGCGATCGAGGCGATCAACGGTGCGGCCATCGCCTTCGCACTGCCTGCGATGCAAGGGATCATGCCGCACCTCGTACCCCGCGGTCAGCTGCAGCAGGCGAACGCCCTGAACGGCTTGGTACGCAGCACCACGATGATCGGCGGGGCCACCGCGGGCGGTGTGATCGTGGGCTTTCTCGGACCCGGCTGGGGTCTCGCCGTCGACGCGGTGAGCTTCGCGTCGGCTGCCGCTCTCCTGTCGCGGCTCGGGCTGCCCGCGTCGGACCGGGTGGAGCGGAGCACCATCCTGCATGACCTGCACGTCGGCTGGCGGGAGTTCGTGTCCAGGCGCTGGGTGTGGGTCGTCGTGGCTGCGTTCTGTCTGCTCAACGCGATCCAGGCCGGTGCCTTCAGCACGCTCGGTCCTGTGGTCGCCGACGAGACGTTCGGCCGGATCGGCTGGGGCATTGTTGGCTCGGCCATGTCGGTCGGTCTCGTCGCAGGAGGCCTTGTCCTGCTGCGTTTCCGGCCACGTCATCCGATGCGGGTCGGGGTGGCCGGCATGCTGTGCGAAGTGCCCCTGCTGCTCGTCCTCGGCCTCGCCCCGTCGGTCTGGCTCCTCGTCCTCGTCGCTTTCGTGGCCGGTGTCGGGGTCGAGCTGTTCAGTGTGGCCTGGGAGACCGCGCTCCAGCAGCACGTCCCGAACGAGAAGCTGTCCAGGGTGGCGTCGTACGACATGCTCGGCTCGCTGGTCGCCCTGCCGGCCGGGCAGTTGCTGGCCGGTCCGCTCGCGGCGGCGTTCGGTATCCAGGAGGTCATCGCCGTCGGCGCGGGGCTCTATGCCGTGATCGTCGCGCTCACGTTGGCAGACAGGTCGGTGTGGTCACTGCGTCGGGACGACGACAGGCAACCCGATCCGGTCGCTGCGCCGGCCTGAGCTGAGCCCTGCGGTGGAGCCAGCCGACGCAGCCGTCTCAGTCGCCCAGCAGGCCCAGCACCTCGTCGTGGAGAAGACTGTTGGTGGCAAGGGCGTTGCCGCCGTACGGGCCGGGACTGCCGTCCAGGTCTGTGAACCTGCCGCCCGCTTCCTCGACGATGATCGAGGGCGCGGCCATGTCGTGCAGGCTGAGCTCGGGCTCGGCGGCGACGTCGACGCTGCCCTCCGCGAGCAGCATGTACGACCAGAAGTCACCAAAGCCTCGGGTGCGTCCGCAGGACTGCAGGAGGCGTCCGAAGCCGGCGCCGCGCTCGGTCCTGATCCAGCCTCCGCTGCTGGAGTAGGACAGGAACGCCTCGGACAGAGTTCGCGACCTTCGACACCTCGCACTCCTGGGAGGTCCGCAGGCTGCGTCCGGCGTGGGCGCCGTCGTCCTTGGACGCCCACCAGCGGCGACCGAGCGCGGGCGCGGTCACCACCCCGACCACGATCTGGTCCTCGACGGCCAGGGCGATCAGCGTTGCCCACACGGGTACGCCACGCAGGTAGTTCTTCGTTCCGTCGATCGGGTCGATGATCCACCGCCGGGCTCCCCAGCCGGACTTGCCGAGCTCTTCGCCTTCGATGCTGTCCCGCGGCCGCGCCCGGCCGAGGGTGCGGCGTACGGACTCCTCGACCGCGGTGTCGGCATCGGTGACCGGGGAGCCGTCATCCTTGGTGGACACCTTCAGGTCCTGTGCCCGGAACCGGCTCGTCGTGAGCGAGTCGGCATCGTCGGCCAGGAGGTGCGCGAGCCGCAGGTCGTCGGTGTGCGGAGAGGGCATGGGGCCACGCTAACGACCAAGTGGCCTTTCGCGCTCCCGCCCCGCCGAATCGAACCGGCCAGTCCAGGCGTCCGTGTGACCTATGAACGCCCGGTGACGGCGGGACTTCGGCTCGCATGGAGCCGGCGCGCCTGACCGATGCCGCGGCGTTCGCTCGACACCGGAGCCCTCCCCAAGCGGCTCCGTAGTCGATCCGGCTCTATTGTCGAGTCCTTCCACGACTGGCAGGAGGCACGCATGTTCGACCAGGTGACCGGACTTCCACTGCACGCGCTGGTGATCCACGCCGTAGTGGTTTTCGTCCCTTTGACCGTGCTCGTCGCGCTTGCGTACGCCCTCGTGCCGAGGTGGCGGTGGCTGCTGCGCTGGCCGCTGCTGGCGGGGTCGGCGGTATGTCTGGCCAGTGGCTTCGTCGCCAAGCAGAGCGGTGAGGCGCTCTGGGAGCGGTTGGGCGGCCAGGAGATCGTGGAGGAGCACGCCACGCGAGGGGCGTTGCTCGTCTGGGTCCTGCTCGCGTTCTTCGTCGTCTCGGTCGCGGCGGTGTTCATGCTCGGCGGATCCACGGCGTTGGTGAACGGGCGGGAGCGGGCCGGTGCGGCCGCCCCGGTACAGGTGGTGGTGGCGGCCCTGCTCGTTGTGGTTGCCATCGGCGCCGGCGTCCAGGTCGTACGCACCGGCGACGAGGGCACCCGCGTGGTCTGGGGGAGCATGGCGTCCCTCGACGGAAACGTGACCCGCGGATAGCGGCGCAGCGGTCAGTCGCCGGCGCGGCGTTCGCGGGAGTCGAGCAACCGACGGTAGGACTCGACCCGCGCGGCGTCGAGCCGGCCCTCGGCGACAGCCTCGTCGAGCGCGCACTCCGGCTCGGTCCGGGCATGCATACACCCGCGAGGGCAGTCGTCGGTCACCTCGTCGAGGTCGGGGAACGCCTTGATCAGCCGGCCAGGGTCGACGTGCGCCAGCCCGAACGAGCGGATGCCCGGCGTATCGACGATCCAGCCGCCGAACGGTAGAGCCAGCATCACCGCCTGGGTCGAGGTGTGCCGCCCTCGTCCGGTCACCTCGCTCACCTCGGCGGTGGCCCGGTCCGCGCCCGGGACCAGGGCGTTGACCAGGGTCGACTTGCCCACGCCCGAATGCCCGACGAGAACGCTCACCCGGTCGGTCAACCGTTCGCGGATCGGCTCCACGAGGTCGCTGTCGTGGCGGGTCACCAGCGACGTCACGCCCAGCGGCCGGTAGGTGTCCAGCAACGTGTCTGGTGAGGCGAGGTCTGCCTTGGTGAGGCAGAGCAGCGGATCGATGCCCGCGTCGAACGCCGCGACCAGGCAGCGGTCGATGAGTCGCGGCCGCGGCGGGGGATCGGCCAGCGCGGTGACGATGACCAGTTGGTCGGCACCGGCGACGATGATCCGTTCGACCGGATCGTCGTCGTCGGCCGTCCGCCGGAGCACCGTCGTCCGCGGCTCCACCGCCACGATCCGGGCCAGGGTGCCCGGCTCCCCGCTGACATCTCCCACCAGCCTGGCCCGGTCGCCCACGACGACGCTCTTACGCCCGAGCGACCTGGCCCGCATCGCGGTAACCGTGCGAGCGGACGGTGTGCCTCTGCCGTCGGCGCCGTCGTCCGAGGTGACCCGGCAGGTGTAGCGGCCGCGATCGATCGTGACGACGACTCCGGTGGTCGCGTCCTCGTGGGAAGGGCGTTGTTTCGTACGTGGGCGGGAGCGGCGCGCCGGCCGGCCGTAGCTCTCGTGGTCGTCGACCTCGAACCGGCGCCCGGACGTCACGCAGCCGCCTCCCGGCTGAGCATGGCGGTCCACATGCCGACGAAGTTGGGCAGCGTCTTGCGGGTGGTGGCGACGTTCTCGACCTCGACGCCGGGGACGACCAGGCCGAGGACGGCGGCCGCCTGCGCCATCCGGTGGTCGTCGTAGGTGCGGAACAGTCCACCGTGCAGCCGCGTGGGCCTGATCTCCAGGCTGTCGTCGGTCTCGCGGACATCGCCGCCGAGCCCAACCAGTTCGGTCGCCAGCGCGGCGAGCCGATCGGTCTCGTGGCCGCGGATGTGGGCGACGCCGCGAAGATGCGACGGCTCACTGGCAACGGCGGCGACGGCGGCGAGTACGGGAGTCAGCTCGCCCGCGTCGTGCAGGTCGACGTCGACACCGGCGATCTCCTCCGGCCCGCGGACGGTGAGACCTTCGCTGTCGATCCGGACGTGGGCGCCCATCATGGTGAAGATCTCGCGTACCCGGTCGCCGGGTTGGGTCGTCGCGGCGGGCCAGCCGAGGACGCGCACCCGACCGCCGGTGACGAGGGCGGCCGCGAGGAAGGCCGCCGCGTTGGACAGGTCGGGCTCGACCTCGGCCTCGACCGCCGCGATGGGTCCGGGTGCGACCCGCCAGGTGTTGGCATCGGTGTCGTCGACCTCGACTCCGCGTTCGCGGAGCATGGCGACGGTCATCTCGATGTGCGGCAGGGACGGCAACGGCTTGCCCACGTGATGCAGTGCCAGACCCGCGTCGTAGCGGGCGCCCGCCAGGAGCAGGGCCGAGACGAACTGGCTGGACGCCGATGCGTCGATCTCGACGGTGCCGCCGGGCAGGCCACCCCGGCCCCGCACCGCGAACGGCAACGCGTTTCTGCCCCCGTCGTCGATCGTGGCGCCGAGCGCGGCCAGGGCGTGCAGCATGGGACCCATCGGGCGCTCGCGGGCCCGTGGGTCGCCGTCGAACTCGACATCACCGTCGGCGAGGGCGGCAACCGGGGGTACGAAGCGCATGACGTTGCCGGCAAGCCCGCAGTCGACCGTGGCCGGACCGCGTAGGGGTGCGGGCGTCACCGCCCAGTCCTCGCCCAGGTCGCCGACACCGGCGCCGAGTGCGCGCAGTGCGCCGGCCATCAGCAGGCTGTCGCGGGCGCGCAGAGGTCGGCGGACGACCGACGGTGCGTCGGCCAGCGCCGCGAGGACCAGTGCGCGGTTGGTGATCGACTTCGATCCGGGCACCCGCAGGTCGGAATCCACCGCAACGGTGGCAACCGGGGCGCTCCAACTGTCGGGGGCTGTTCCGGTGGCGGGTGGGCGCGGAGACGTGTCGTTTGCCATCGTGCGTTGAGCGTATCCGACCACTCCGACCGAACGCGCGACCTGCGGGGTTGGTCGGGTCCGGGCGTCATCCGTCCATTTCGTCCAACGGGCGCATGGCGCGGATGCCCCGGCTGGCGGTTCCGACGACCGCGGCCACAGCCAGCAGGACGGCGAACGCGGCGAAGGCCCACCGTCCGCCCCACGCGTCCACCAGCAGGCCGCCGACGAGCGGGGCGAAGGGGTGCAGGCTCATGGACAGCAGTCCGATGGCACTGTCAACCCGCCCTTGCATCGCGTCCGGGGTGATCGCGACCTGGTAGCCGAACGTCGCGGCATTGAGCGAGGGCGCCAGCAGGACCGCGACCGCGAGGGGTGCCGCCACAGCCAAGCCGGCCGGCAGCGCTGCCGCGACACCGGCCAGACCGACCACCATCCAGCGGAAGGGGCGCCGGCGCGCGAGCTAGCTGTGGCTGACCTTGGCGGCAAGGCTGCCGCTCTTTCGGGCCACCGCCCGTCGCAGGTCGCGGGGCTTGGCGTGCGCGGCCGCCAGTCGCGCCTCCAGGCGGGCGGCTCTGGCGGCGAGCTTGGCCTCCCGCTTGGCGGCGTGTGTGGCCGCGCGGGCCTCGCGCTTGGCCGCCCCGGTCATCCGTTTCGTAGCTCGCTTCGCGTCCTTCGCGCCATGCTGCGTACGCCACCACAGTCCGGGCTGCCCCTCGGTGTCGACCGCGGCGAGGAGGAGGCCGCCGATCAGGCCGACGTTCTTCAGGAAGTGGACCTGCTGGCTGGCACGTTGCGTGGCGTCGTCCTCCTCCCAGTACGCGTGGCCGGCAAGCGTCGTCGGGACCATCGACGCGGCCAGCACCAGTGCAGCGGTACGACGAGCCTGGCCGGTGGCGAGCATGAGGCCGCCGACGACGTGAACGGCACCGTTGAGGCGTACGAGTGTGCGCGGATTGTCGGGAATCCGGTCGGCGATCCTCTCGGGTACGACCTTCTTCACCGTCGGAACCACCTGGTCGGCGAGCGGCTTGGCCTTCGGCACCAGCGCGTCGGGGTTCCTGAGTGCCCTGACGCCCTCCATGACGAAGACCGCCGCGAGCATGGGTCGAGCGAGCATTCTCACGAGCGTCATGAGATCTTTCATACCTCGTCCGGGGCGGTCCCGAACCTAGCGCGGGGTCCTCCTCCCACCTCCTACGGTGTGAGCCGGTGCAGGTCACGCGGAAACAGGGTGACCTGCCGGATGTTCTCGACCCCGACCAGCCGGGCCACGAACCGTTCCAGTCCGAACGCGAAGCCGCCATGCGGTGGCATGCCGTACCGAAATGTCTCGAGGTACGAAGCGAACGCCTCCACAGGTTGGCCGGCCGCTTCCAGCGCCGTCACGTAGTCGGCGTACCGGTGCAGGCGCTGCCCACCGGTCACCAGCTCGACTCCGCGAAAGAGCAGGTCGAACGAGTTCGACCAGCGCGGGTCGCTCGTGGGACTGGTCTGCGGGTGGGTGTAGAACGGCCGCTTCGACATCGGGTAGCCCAGCACGAACAAGAAGTCGCTCCCGTGCTCGCGCTGGGCCCACTCACCCAGCGCGCGTTCGTGCGCCGGGGCGAGGTCGGGTTCGTCCGGCGGGCGCTCCGACCAGCCGCAACGCGTCGGCGAAGTGCAGCGACGGGATCTGCGCCGTAACCTGCGGCAGAGAGAGGCCGAGGCGTTCGACCGCCACCGCCGCCCGCTCACGCACCGCGTCGAGCATCCCAGTCACGACTGCCGTGACGGCCTCCATCACGTCCCGATGGTCGGTGATGAACCCGAACTCGGCGTCCAGCGAAACGTACTCCGCGAGGTGCCGCACGGTGTCGTGCGGCTCGGCGCGAAACACCGGTCCGACCTCGAAGACCCGCTCGAACACCCCGACCATGGCCTGTTTGTAGAACTGCGGCGACTGGGCAAGGTAGGCGGGCCGCCCGAAGTAGTCGATCGCGAACACGTTCGCGCCGCTCTCGGTCGCGGACTCCACGATCTTCGGCGTCTGCACCTCGGTGAAGCCCAGGGTGCCGAGCGTCGTACGGAAACCGGCCACGGCCGCTGCCGCGATCTCGAACGGCGCCCGCAGCTGCGGAT
This sequence comes from uncultured Actinomycetota bacterium, assembly GCA_963720325.1. Lineage (GTDB taxonomy): Bacteria > Actinomycetota > Actinomycetes > Propionibacteriales > Actinopolymorphaceae > Thermasporomyces. The sequence continues at coordinate 659,625 of CAVRFE010000003.1, forward strand.
GCCGCAACGCCACTGGCGCATGGTCCAACACGGTCGGCAAGGCGGCGTTGACAGCCGGCCGCCACAGCTCGATCGGCGGTGTCGCCGCGGGGTCGGTCAACGCCACGAACGCCGGGTCGACGACCTCGACGCCCCCTGGCGCCTGCGGGTTGGCCACGGCCTTTCCGGTCACCTCGACGACTGTCTCTTCGCCGTACTCCTCCGTCCACGCGACCGCCTCCGGTGCGCGTACGACCACCTGGGCGAGCCCGGAGCGGTCACGGAGGATGACGAACGTGACGGACGCGAGGCGCCGGCGGCGGTGGACCCATCCCTGAAGGCAGACGTCGTCGCCGATCCTCGACGGGAGTTCGGCGGCGAGCGTACGAGTGCCTGCACCTGGCTGCGGGACCGACTGCGATCCCGGTGGCACGACAGACTGCTGCATGGTGGTCACCTCCCACGGGTGTACGGGTCAGGTTCTTCCTGGCCCGTGCCTGGTTGCGTCCCCTGGGGTGTGGGCGAGGGGGCCTCGCGGTGCCACCACACCTTCGCCGCCGCATCGACCACGCCGAACGCCCGAAGGCGTTGCGACCGGCCGGTTCGGCGGCCTCGTTCGGGCCCGGTCACGGGGGCCGGCCGGCGGAGCTTACTGAGCGGGGAGCCCGGACTTGCCCTTCGGCACTACCGGGACCCACGGTTTTTCTCCGCGGCTCGGGAGGGTCTTCACGCCGGGTTCGAAGGCCGCCTTCTCAGCTACCGGTCGGCTCTCTGTGCTTCGTGGACCTCGGCGCTACTCGTCTCCGTCGTCGCCGTTGCCGCCCAGCGTACGCGGCGCAGGCTTGCGCCCGCCCGCCAATATCGTGCCGCTCCATGATCACGAAGCCTGTGACGCCGTTCGGTGTCGCCGCGACGTGAGAGGCTGGTCGGCATGTGCGGCAGATACTCGTTGAGTCGTGATCCGGAGGACCTGGCCCGCGAGTTCGAGGTCGCGCGGGTCGACGTACGCGAGAAGCTCGAGCCCGACTACAACGTCGCGCCGACCAAGCAGGTGCCGGCGGTGCTCGACAGGTTCCCCGACGGCGACAAGGAGCAGGAGCCCGAACGCCGGCTCAGCGTCGTCAGGTGGGGCCTGATCCCGTCGTGGGCCAAGGACGCCAAGATCGGCAACCGGCTCATCAACGCCCGGCTGGAAACCGCGCACGAGAAGCCCGCATACCGCCGGGCGTTCGCGTCCAGGCGCTGCCTCCTGCCTGCCGACGGCTACTACGAGTGGTACGGCGAGCAGAAGGGCAAGAAGCAGCCGTTCTTCATCCACCGCAAGGACGGTGGCGTGTTGGCGATGGCCGGTCTGTACGAGATCTGGCGCGACCCGGCCAAGTCCGACGGTGAGGACGACCGCTTCGTGTGGACCTGCACGGTGCTCACCACGTCCGCCGAGGACAACGTTGGCAAGATCCACGACCGGATGCCGTTGCTCGTCGAGCCGAAGCAGTTCGCGACCTGGCTCGACCCGCGGATCAACGACGTCGAGAAGCTGCACTCCGTGCTCGTGCCCGCGGCGCCGGGTCGGCTCGACGCCTACCCCGTCTCCACCGCGGTCAACAACGTACGCAACAACGGTCCCGACCTCGTTCGAGCCGCTCCCGGCCGAAAACTAGTGCCCGGCGGACACGTGTCGGGGGAGTGGCTGGACGACACCGGATTAGTCCGCCTGCCCACCGGCGTCCGGGTGCGCGGCCGCCGCCTGGTGGCCGCCGCGAGCCCCGCGGACTTCGCCCTGGTACTGGCCAAAGGTCCGACACCGGACTGGCATTACCGCCGCATCCGCTGGCCCGACTTCTGGATACCCACCGACGGCGCCGACGCCTTCGACGCCCTCGTCGAAGCCCACCGCCGGGCCCACACCGGCGAGCGGGTCGAGGTCGCATGTGGCGGCGGCGTCGGCCGTACCGGGACCGCGCTGACCGCGCTGGCGATCCTCGATGGACTCACACCGCGCGACGCGCTCGGCCTGGTCCGCGGGACCTACCACCGCCGGGCGGTCGAGACCCCCTGGCAGCGTCGTTGGCTGGCAAGGGTGGACCGCGAGGCAGGCGCACGGAAACGCGATGCTTGACCGGCGTCCGTCAGCCATGCGCGAGGCCGACCCGGCACCTTCGCACGCTCTGTACTCCGCACCCGTGCCAAAACTGGACGGGATTTGGGACGATCATGCACATGATGTGGACCAAGCGGGTCGTGACGACGTCCGAGGGCCCGGCGCGTCTGATCTACAACCGGGCCCGCCGCACGACAGTGACGCTCGTGCTCGGCCACGGAGCCGGCGGTGGTCCGGACGCCCGAGACCTGGAGGTGCTGGCGACGGCTCTCCCGGCGTACGACATCACAGTCATCCGGGTCGAGCAGCCCTGGCGACTCGAAGGGCGACGGGTCGCTCCGCGCCCGGAGGTGCTCGACCGGGCGTGGACCGGGGCGCTCAACGCCCTGCGCACCCGCACCCCTCTGGTCGTCGGCGGGCGCAGCGCCGGGGCCCGGGTGGCGTGCAGGACCGCGCGCGGGCTCGGTGCGATGGGCTGTGTGTCGCTGGCGTTCCCGCTCCATCCGCCCGGCCGGCCGGAGAAGTCCCGTTCGTCCGAACTCCTCGGAGCAGGTGTGCCGACGCTGGTCGTACAGGGCGAGCGGGATGCGTTCGGGCGTCCGGAGGAGTTCCCGGACGGACCGGACCTCGCCATCGTGCCCGGTGCCGATCACGAGTTCCGGGTCGCCAAGGCAGCGCCCATCGGGCAGGAGGACGGGCTCGCGGTCATCGTCGAGGCGGTGGCCGAGTGGATCGGCCGGACGGTGGGCCAATGACCTCCACGCCGCGGGGAATCACCGGTCTCGACCGGGTGTTGCAAGCAGTCGAGCTCAGGTTTTTTCGTGAAGGAGGCGTTTCGTGGTCGCTGCCTGCCCGGCCCGCCCGACATCGGTGGACCCGCCCATCCAGTGGCGGGAGTGGAGTCCCGACCCCGTCGCGGGGCCGGGGGAGCTATCCTCGCGGTCGATGAGAGCTGTGGCCGAGGCCGAGACGCCCGAGGAGCGACGCGCCCGATTCGAGCGGGATGCCCTGCCGTTCCTCGACCAGCTGTATAACGCTGCGTTGCGGATGACCCGCAACCCCGCCGACGCGGACGATCTCGTCCAGGAGACGTTCGCGAAGGCCTATTCGTCGTTCCACCAGTTCACCGAAGGCACCAACCTCAAGGCCTGGCTCTACCGCATTCTGACCAACACGTTCATCAACAGCTACCGCAAGCGCCAGCGGGAGCCGCAACGTGCCGCCACCGAAGAGATCGAAGACTGGCAGATCGCCCGCGCGGAGTCCCACACCTCGGCCGGGCTGAAGTCCGCCGAGTCCGAAGCGCTGGAGCACCTGCCCGACTCCGATGTCAAGCAGGCCCTGCAACAGGTGCCGGACGATTTCCGGATGGCGGTCTACCTCGCCGACGTGGAGGGCTTCTCCTACAAGGAGATTGCCGACATCATGTCGACACCAATCGGTACCGTGATGTCACGGCTGCATCGTGGGAGGCGCCAGCTTCGGGTGCTCCTCGATGACTACGCGCGTGAGCGCGGGCTCGTCCCGATGGTCGACGGGAAGGGTGGCGAAGGGGCATGAGCTGCGGTAAGCCGCACGAGGTCGATTGTGCGGAGATCCTCGAGCGGATGTTTCTCTTCCTCGATCGGGAGATGGACGACGCGGACTGCACGAAGATCCAGACGCATCTCGACGAGTGCGCACCTTGTCTGCAGAAATACGACCTCGAGGAACTGGTGAAAGCGCTGGTCGCCCGGTCGTGTGGCTGTGACAAGCCCCCTGAGGACCTGCGCCGGAAAGTCGTGACCCGGATCCGCAAGGTCCATATCGAAATCGCGCAACAGCCGGACTGACCGCAGCGGTCAGTCCGACCGCACAGGCCAGCCCGGCCACGTAGGTCAGCCCGGCCACGTAGGTCAGCCCGGCCGTCTGCTCACCTGCGCGAGGCGTTGGGACGCTTGCCGTGGTTGGCGGACTTCTTGCGCCGGGCGCGGCGCCGGCGGCCGTTCTTAGCCATCGTCGGATCCGATCGTCGTCGTAGTTGCCAGCTGGCAGTAATGCTGGCGAAGGCTTCGCAAGCCTCGCCCTTCACCGTACGAGATGTCGCTGACCTGCAGATCGCCGGGTTGTGTCGGACCATTCGGCCTCCACGGCACCATCAAATGTGGTGCACTTCAGATCTACGACCACGAGTTCCTACGGCACCCGTCGACACCGCGGTTCCGGCTGCACCACAGTTCCGGCCGCGCAGGTCGACAGGCGCGGCTTCCGCGCCGGCGACACCACACACACCTAGCCCCAGTGTTCGCGCTGACCGGCGCGCGTCTTTGCGTGGCGGTCCTTCTGGCGCACGGCGTCGACCCGGTCCGGACGCCTCGGAGGTATCCGCGATGCGGAACCTAAGGAGTCGGGACCCGCGCAGTGAGCAGGGATGCAGAAAAAAGGGGTAACGCTGCGTATGAATTTCTCAGCCGATCTCGGCCCGATGCCCGGTCCGTCCCGCTTGCCCCCTACAGACGGTGAGCGCGCGTCTGGTTCCGTACGCACACTTCGGGTCAGTACAGCGAGCGACCACACACGACCGTGCAGCCGTCTCCGCGTCCGCCGGTGGCCACAACGGCCGTTTGGATTCACGTTCTGTAAGGATCATCGTGGCGATCTGTCGGTCTTCTCTGGAGATCGTTTTCACCGTCGATCACCCAGCGTGCCGAGGACTTCGGTTGTTGCCGGTTTCTGCCCGGATGGAGCTCCGACACGGTCGCTACAGAAAGTCATCGTCACTATCTGGAGTCGTCCCCTTGGTTCACACTTGACCTGCGTGCCGCTTCGCCGTTGACTCTTCACCACAACGTTTCGCTGTTCCGGGGGGCGGCAAGACGTGGGGCCTCGAAGTAGCTGCGCTGTAAGCGGTACGTGTTCACCTACCTGACTCGTGATTTGTTTTCTGTGCGCATTTCCCGATGCGGAGGTACCTGCGTGCGATATATCCATGGGAGGAGGATGTGACCATGCAGCTCTTTTCTCGCGACGGCTTCGAGTGGGGTTGATCCCTTTCCCAGCTAGGTAGCTCGCAACGGCGTCGCGTCATGAGCAGCGGGAGGCGCAAGACTCTATGCCTGTCCGTCCGACGCGCGTCTACGTGGGAGTCCTGTTCGGTCTCTCGCTAGCTCTCGGCATCGTTTCTCTTGTCTACGTCCATGGTTGGGTCGACACCATCTGGTTCGGCCTGCTGTTCTTCCTTCTCAACCAGCTCCGGTCGGTTCTCGGCATGGGCGGGCGCGTTCTCTCCTCGCTCGCCTCGGTAGCGTCAGTCGCGACCTATCCCGTGCTCGGACTCTGGGGAGTTCCAGCAGTTCTCTGCGGACTCATGGCATTTCGCTCGTCGACGCCACTGATTCGCCGGATTTACAACGTTTCGCAGAATGTCCTCTGCACTTTTGTCGGCGGCCTTGTCTACGTCGGGCTCGGCGGCCCGGTCGGCGATATTGCGACGGCTTCTTTTCCGTACGTTCTTATCCCCGTGACCGCCGCAACAGTCTCGTACCACCTGCTCAACATGATCCTGCTGGCTGTTGTGCTGCACTTCGACGCCGGCGTGAGCATGCTGCAGGCCGTGCGGTCCGTACCGTTCGAGGCACAGGTTTCCTCGGTCGGCTACTCCTACCTCGGTTTTCTGCTCGCGATCTTGTGGCTCGGGCCGCTGGGACCATTCGCCGCCGTCCTCCTGCTGCCGCCATTGCTGGTCGCTCACTGGGCGTTCGCGCAGTACGCGGCGGAACAGGACGCCCACGGCGCGACCCTGCAGGCCCTTGCGCAGGCGATCGAGACGAAGGACCTCTACACCAGGGGTCACGGTGACCGGGTGAGCAGGGCCGCCCGGATGCTGGGTTCGGAGATCGGCTGGGACGGTCCACGACTCGAAGCGGTCGCCCAGGCGGGCCTGCTGCACGATGTCGGCAAGATCGGCGTGCCGACCCGGGTCCTGCAAAAGGACAGCCGGCTCACCGAAGACGAGTACGACTCGATCAAGCTGCACCCCCTGCACGGCGTAGAGGTCGTCGGCGACATCGCGTTCCTCGAAGACGCCCGGTCCGGGATCATGCACCACCACGAGCGTTACGACGGCGACGGCTACCCGTCCGGTCTGCGCGGCGGGGACATCCCCGTCTTCGCCCGGGTCCTGTCGATCGCTGACGCCTTCGACTGCATGACCAGCGTCCGGTCCTACCGGCCGGCCAGGCCCGTGGTGGAGGCCATCCAGGAGTTGGTGCGCTGCCGCGGCGCGCAGTTCGACCCGACTCTGGTCGACCTGTTCGTGGTCGCCATCAGCCGGGAGGGATGGGTACCCGCGCCAGCCCAGCAGGTACCGGCCGACACGAAGTCGGCGGCGTACGACCACGACGACCCCGCCCATCCGCCGCAGGTCGAAGAGTCTCCCGGTAGCCGGCCGTGAGTGACACCTCGTTCGCCCCCACGCGTCCACACCCGTTGCTCGACGGGTCGGCGCTCCTTGTCGCATGCGCGGCTGTCCTGGTGGTCACCGCTGTCGCCGAGACCGCGGTCCACGGAGTCGCGGCGCCACTGCTCGCGGCCGTCTTCGGCTGCGTGATCGCCGTAGGTGAGATGGTCCGCCTGCGGCTGCCCGACGACCGGGTGCAGGCGCCGATCGGGCTCGCGGCCGCGCTCGGTTACGCATTGCTGAGCCACCTTCCGGGTGAGACGCCCGCCGGCCACTCGATCCTGCAGACCGTTGCCGTCACCTCCGGAGGAATGCTGGCCGGCGCCCTCCCGCACACGTTCGCCGGCCGCGCGTCCGAACTCGAGGGCATTGCCCGACGCATCCTGATCGTGGCAGGCGTGGCGCTGGTGTTCAGGCCGCTGGTGCTCAACGGCGAGCTGTACGCGTGGTTCAACGCCCACCCGCCCTCGTTCGTCGCGCTGACGATGCTGGCGGTCATCGTGGCCTGGCCACTGGAGGCGTTGCTCGCGGCCGGTGTACAGGCGAGCCGGCAGTTGGGGCCCTTCTTCGCGCTGCTGCGCAACGAACTCGCGGCGTTGATGGGGATCGGCGCCGCCATCGCCTCGACCGGCGTGCTGATCCCACTCGCGACCTGGGAGGTCGGGCTGTGGGCGCTGCCGCTGGTGATGATCCCGCTGCTGCTCGCCCAGATGGCCTATCGCCGGTACGCCTCGATCCGGCGTACGCAGGTCCAGACCATCCGGGCGCTGTCCCGTGCCACCGAGGTCGGCGGCTACACCGAGACCGGGCACGCCCGCAGGGTCACCGAACTCGCCCTGGCCATCGGCCGCGACCTCGGCCTTCCCGAGCGCCGACTCCGCCTGCTCCAGTACGCCGCGCTGATGCACGACCTCGGCCAACTCTCGCTCACCGACCCGATCCCCGGCGGCGCGACGGTCCTCGTCACGCCCGACGAGCGACGCCGCATCGCCGGTCTGGGTGCCGAGGTCGTACGCCAGGCAAGTGTCCTGGAGGAGGTGGCGGAGATCGTCGAGGCGCAGGCCGAGCCCTACCGCCGGCCGCACCTGCCCGACGACACCGACGTTCCGCTGGAAAGCCGGGTCATCAAGGTCGTCAACGCCTACGACGACATGGTGGGCAACGCCACCAGCGAAGATGCTCGCCTCGAGGCCCTGGAGGCCCTCCGGCTCGGCATGGCCTACGAGTACGACCCGCGGGTGGTCGCCGCGCTGGCCCGGGTTCTCGGCCGGGCCGCCCTGGTGCCGCGGTGAGCGTGTCCGTGGTTGGATGGCGAGCGATCCGGTGCGCAGAGGAGGTGTCGTGGCCGAGCAGGTCCGTGCCGACATGGTGGCCGGCGTCTTCGAGATCGGCGTCCATGCCGGCGAGTCCGTTCAGGCCGGGCAGGTGCTCCTCGTCCTGGAGTCGATGAAGATGGAAATTCCCGTCGTCGCCGAGGAAGCCGGTGTCGTCCGCGAGGTCACGGTGAAGGTGGGCGAGGTCGTCCAGGAAGGTGACGTCCTGGTCATCCTCGACTGAGCGCTCCTCGTGTCTTCGGCGCAGGCATCCCGCGCTTGGCTCACGAGTGCGTGCAGGTCTTCGGACGCACGACGCTAGATCTCCCTGGCGTACGCCAGCAGGCAGATCCCCGGTTCGGGGGTCCAGTCCCGCTGCGGGTCACGGGCAAAACCCAGCCGCTCGTACAGCCGGTGCGCCGTCTCCATCTTCGTCGCCGTCGACAGCGCCAGACCCACCTTGCCCTCGTCGCGCGCCCGCCGAAGGCAGGTCCGGACCAGTGCCTCGCCGACGCCGGCACCTCGTGCCCGCCGGGCGACCGCGAGCATCCGGAACTCGCCCTCCTCGGGCCGGGCGATCTCACCGTAGGTCGAACCGGTCGGGCAGTACGTCACCGTTCCAAGCAGACCGTGCTCGGCATCGACGGCGACCAGCAACTCGGCCTCGTCGGCGCGCCGGCTCGCGTCCTTCAGGTGCGCGGCGTACCCGTCGTGCGCGGCGATCAGCCCGGCGTCGACGTACGCGTCGAGGGTGAGCTCGCCGGCCGCGGCGTACTCCTGGGGTCGGGCCGGACGGATCGTGGGCCAGGGCCGGAGTCCTCGCACGTAGGCCCGCAGCATTCCGCCCGACTGGGCCGTCGCATCTCGCTCCGGCATCCGGTCGAAGCCGAGTCGGGTGTAGAGCCGGTGGGCGTCGGCCATCGCGTCCGTGGTGTCCAAGCCGAGCGTGGTAGCGCCGGCGAGCCGGGCGCGGGCGACGCATTCCGCCACGAGCGCCGTTCCGATCCCGCGGGCCCGTGCGGAACGGTTGACGGCGAGCATCCGCAGCGTCGCCTCGCCGTCCGTCGAACCGCTGTTCAGACGGGTCCCCGGCTGGGCGAGCGTGGCGGTACCGAGCACCTCGCCGGCCGCATCGGGTGCTCTGGACACGGCGACCAGAACATCGGTCCCGGTCACCTTCACGCGTGCGGCGGTGTTGTCGACCGCTGGAAGATAGCCGGGTTGGACCAGGCTTTCGCCGCCGTACGTGTCGGTCAGCAGCCGGCTTACGGCGTCGTACTCGATCGGACGGACTTCACGGATGAGTGGGTTCACGCCTCTTTGATAGCGCGTGGTGAGGGGATGCGTCGCCGGGATTTTCTGGCGGGAGGCGTCTTGGTGGGCTTCCAGCCCGACCGAGGTTGCCAGTCGCGGCCGGTCCGGGTGTCCGGTGTCCAGCCCACGACGGCCGCCAGCCCGACGAGGACGAAGACGGCGACCAGGATGAGCATCTGCATGTCCTCCAGCATCCTCGCCGTCACCCGGTTCGCCGAGTGGCAGAAACGCCATCCTCAGTCGATTTACTGCCAGTACACTGACCAGCATGTCCCGTAGCGTCGCGGTGCCCGTGCTGCCCCAGTTGTCCCCGTTCGAGCTGGGCGTCCTCTGCGAGGTCTTCGGCATCGACCGGACCGAGCAGGGCGTTCCCGCCTATGAGTTCTGGGTCTGTGGAGAGCGGCCTGGCCGCCCCATCCCCACCAAGAGCGGCTTCGACATCGTGCCGCGCCACCCCATGAGCAAGCTCGACGAGGCCGCCATCGTGGCGGTGCCCGCGGCACCTCCAGTCGAGATCTACACCGAGGCTCTGCTCTCCGCGCTCCGGCGGGCCGTCGACCGCGGCGCGCTTGTCCTCAGCGTCTGCTCGGGCGCGTTCGTGCTCGGCGCGGCCGGATTGCTCGACGGTCGGCGGTGCACGACCCACTGGATGTACGCCGAGGAGCTCCAACGCCGGCATCCGACCGCGATCGTCGACCCGGACGTGCTGTACGTCACCGATGGACCAGTGTGGACAAGTGCCGGCACGGCAGCCGGTATCGACCTGTGCCTCCACCTCATGCGGGAGCGAGAGGGATCCGCCGTCGTGCAGGCCATCGCGCGACGCATGGTGGTGCCGCCGCACCGTGCGGGCGGGCAGAAGCAGTACGTCGAGACGCCGGTGCCGAAACGCCGGACATCGACCCTGGAGCCCGTACTCACCTGGATGATGGCCCACCTCGACCAGCCGGTCAGCGTTGTCGACCTGGCCGAACGCGCGCACATGGCCCCGCGGACCTTCGCCCGCAGGTTCCGGGCCGAGGCCGGTGCGACGCCGCACGACTGGCTGACCACACAGCGGGTGCTGCTGGCCCGTCGGTTGCTCGAGGAGACCGACCTGACTATCGACGCCATCGCGGTCAGGGCCGGGTTCGGTAATGCGGCGGCGCTGCGGCACCATTTCGCGGCCAGAGTGGGTACGGGGCCGCACGCGTACCGGACGACGTTCCGGATCCAGCGCGAACCGGCCTGAGTCCGCCGCTCCTGCTCGCCCAGCTCCTACACGCCGAAGGTCGCGCGGGGGTAGGCGATCTCGGGATCGGTGTGGACGTTGACGAGATAAGGCACGCCGGCCTCGAACGCCCGTCGCAGGGCCGGACCGACCTCCTCCGGTCGCCGCACGGTCTCGCCCGCTCCACCGAGTGCCTGCACGATGCTGTCGTACGAGGTCGCCGGTTGCAGCTCGGCGGCGACGTCGTAGCCGTACAGCATGCGCATCGGGTGCTTCTCCAGCCCCCAGCATCCGTTGTTGGCGACCACCATGACGACGGGCAGCCCGTGTCGTACCAACGTGTCGACGTCGAACAACGACATGCCCGCGGCCCCGTCGCCGAGCAGCGCGACCACCTGCGCGGAGGGACGGGCGATCCGCGCGGCGATCGCGGCGCCAAGACCCGCACCCAGGCAGCCGAACGGGCCGGGATCGAGCCAGCAGCCTGGTCGGCCGGGTTCGACGTACTTTCCCGCGAACGAGACGAAGTCACCGCCGTCGCCCACGACCACGGCGTCCTCGGCCAGCAGTGGCACCAGCTCGCCGTAGATGCGGGCCGGGTGGATCGGGTCGGCCGCCGCTGTCAACAGCGCCTTGTCACGCTCGACCGCAGCCCGGCACGCGTCCTGCAGGCCGGAAAGCCACGGTGACCAGTCCGGTCGCCGGAGCACCTGCGCGAACGCGGTCGCCAGTCCACGGAGGACGGCAGCGAGACTGCCCGACACCGACGCGGCCAGGGCGACGTGCTGCGCGAGCTGCCTGGGGGAGTCGGCGAGATGGACGACCTTGGCCGGAGGCGCGCCGTCACGACCGCCGAAGGCGCCGTAGCCGAGCCGAAAGTCCAGCGGCGTGCCCGCCACGATGGCGAGATCGCACTGTCCGAAGGCCGTCGAGCGGGCCTTCGGTACCGACAGCGGATGCCCGGGAGGGAGGATGCCGCGGCCCATGCCGTTGGCGACCACCGGAATGCCGAGCTCCTCGACGAGCGTACGAGCCGCGTCCTCCGCACCGTCGAGCCACACGTCGGAGCCCAGCACGAGCACCGGACGGGCTGACTCCGCGAGCAGTCCGGCCACCTCCGCCAACGCATCCGCGTCGACCTGGGCGGCGTCGACATCGTCGGCATCCGGCGTGGGCCGCGGGATCTCAGCGGTCGTGCGGCTGTAGAGCTGGTCCATCGCGATGTCGAGGAACACCGGCCCGCGGTGCCGGGTGCCAGCCACTCGGAACGCCTCGTCCACCGCCGGCGCCCACCCGTTCACCGACGCCACGGTGCGGGCGAGCTTCGTGACGGTCGCGACCAGCGGCGGATGGTCCAGCTCCTGCAGGCTTCCCGCGCCCCACCGGTGCGTGGGCGCCCGGCCACCGAGCAGCACCAGCGGCGAACCGCCCTGGAAGGCCTGGGTGAGCCCGCTGACGGAGTTCGTCACCCCGGGCCCGGCGGTCACGACGGCCAGGCCTGGCCGACGGGTGAGCTTGCCGGTGGCCTCCGCGGCGAAGACCGCGGTGGCTTCGTGGCGTACGTCGACGAGCCGCATCGGTGCTGGTTGCGGCCGGTCCTTGCCGCCGACCGCCGCGTCGTACATCGGGAACACGTGCGCACCGGACAGGGTGAACATCGTCTCCACGCCGTGCGCGCGGGCGACCTCCACCGCGATCTCGCCGCCGTGCCGCTCCGTCAGACCCTCGGCTGCCGGCGCCGGTGCGGGCGGTGCGGAAGCGGCGGTACGGGCCGGCCTGGCCGCGGTCTGGTCAGTCATCCAGGCAACCTACCGCCTGGGTTCGCGGCCCGGCCGGCGCATCGCCTACCGCGATGTGCCCGTACCTGTGCCGTACCTGTGCCAGTACCTGTCCCCGTGCCCGTACCTGCGCTGGAGCTCGATGTCTCGGTGGCCTCGGTCGGCATCGCCTGCACGCCGGGCTCACCGGCATCGGCGTGGTAGTCGCCTGGCGCGGTCTGGTCGATGCCCTCGGACACCTTGAGTGCACGGAACACGAACGTCAGGACGACGGTGACCGCGACGTTGAGCAGCCATGCCGTCAGGGCGACGTAGCCCTTCTCGCCGAGCAGCGGGATCTCGGCCGTCGAGCCGCCGAAGTGTTGGGCACCGGTGACCGGGTTGACGATGTTGTACGCGGTCCAGGTGCCGTACGTCATGCCGACCGCCCAGCCCGCGAACAGCGCCCACCGGTGGAACCACCGGGTGAACAACCCGAAGACGACGGACGGGAACGTCTGCAGGATCCAGATCCCGCCCAGCAGCTGAAGGTTGATGGCGAAGGTCTTGTCGAGGCCCAGCACGAAGATGAGGGCGCCGAACTTCACCACCAGCGACGCCAGCTTGCTCTGCCGGGCTTCCTCCGCGTGGGTGGCGTCACGTTTGAGGAATGCCTTGTAGACGTTGCGCGTCCACAGGTTGGCGGCAGCGATCGACATGATGGCCGCGGGTACGAGGGCGCCGATCGCGATGGCGGCGAACGCCACCCCGGCGAACCAGCTCGGGAACATCGTCTCGAACAGCAGCGGCACGGACAGCTGGGCGTTCGGCTGCCCGTTCAACCCGACCGGGTTGATTTCTGCCGCGATAGCCATGAAGCCCACGAGGGCAAGCAGGGCAAGGAGGAACGAGTACGCCGGAAGGATCGCCGCGTTGCGTCGAGGGACGGTCCGGTTCCGCGCCGCCAGCACCGCTGTCACCGCGTGCGGATACATGAACAGGGCCATTGCCGACCCGAGTGCGAGCGTCGCGTACGGCCAGGACTGTCCGAGCCCGACGAAGGAGAATCCCTCCGGGTTGCCGGCTTCTCCGTCCGCGGCGGCGAACTTCGAGCTGGCCGCGTCGAAGATCGAGCCCCATCCGCCAAGTTTGGTGGGGATGTAGACGATGGCGACCGCGATGACGAGGTAGATCAAGGTGTCCTTGACGAACGCGATCAGCGCGGGAGCGCGCAGGCCGGACGAGTAGGTGTAGGCCGCGAGCACGGCGAACGCGAGGAACAGCGGCGCGTCCGCCACGATGATGTTGCCGGAACCGCCGAGTCCCATGACCTCGAAGACCGCCTGGATCCCCACCAGCTGAAGGGCGATGTAGGGCATCGTCGCGAGAATGCCCGTCAACGCGACGGCCAGGGCGAGCGGACGGGAGTCGAATCGTCCCCGCACGAAGTCGGCCGGCGTGACGTACCCGTGCCGGTGCGAGACAGACCAGAGCCGCGGCAGGAACAGGAACACCAGCGGATAGACGATGATCGTGTACGGGACGGCGAAGAACCCCACCGCACCCGAGGCGAACATCAGTGCCGGAACCGCGACGAACGTGTACGCCGTGTAGATGTCGCCACCGATCAGGAACCACGTGACCCAGGTGCCGAACCTGCGACCGCCCAGGCCCCACTCGTCCAAGCTCGCGAGCGTCGTACCCCGTCGCCACCTGGCCGCCATGAAGCCCATGACGGTGACGGCGAGGAACAAGATGATGACGACACTCAGGGCTACTGCGTCGATCCCTTCCTTCATCGCGAACCGACCTCCTCCTCGCCGGTGGTGTCCGGACGTCCCGCCGATCCGTTGTGGCGCCGCTCACGTTGCAGGAGCAGGAAGGCGCAGACGGTGAAGAACGCGGACACGAAGATCCACAGCAGTTGGTACCAGTAGAAGAACGGGAACCCGCCGAGAGTCGGCTCGACGCGGGCGTACAGAGGCACCCAGAGCGTGCCGACGAAGGGCAGCACGAGCAGAATTCCGACCACGATCCGCGTCGGCGTGACGAGCGGTGTCTGCCGGTGTTCCTGCGTGGTCATCACGGCAACCTCCCAGGCGAAGGTGCGGCCACGGACGCAAGCGGGCACAAGGATGACCGATCCGCAGCAATGCGGCGACCGTTACGCCCGCAAAAGGACGAAACGAAGCGACGAACGGTGGGTTATGGACGAGGAGCGGAAAAGATCTCCGGCCGGCTCCTGCGCAACACCCGGATCAGCACCAGCAGCAGGTCGGCGCGCACCTTCGGCGGCGTACCGAACAGCTCGATGTCGGACGGGGTGGGCCGACCGTGCACGCCCAGTGCGAGCTGGAGGTGGAGGGCGCGTAGGAAGTCTGCGGTGTTACCGGCGGCAGGCGTCGGCCACTCTGTGGACGGGGCCGTGCCGCTGTCTGGAGACGGCGGGACCACCGCGGTAGCCAGCCGTTCGATCCACGGCTCGAGCACTTCGATCCCGATCCGGTTGCGCTGCAGCACCGCCATGATCGCGAAGGCGAGCCGATCGTCCTCGTCGTGGTGGAAGCGGTAGGGCGTCGGAGTCAGCAACCGGTCGGCGACAACGTCCAGCAGGACCGTCAACTCCAGCTTGCCGAAGTGGTCTGACCGCGCCAGCGCGCCGATCAGATCGGCACCGTGCGCCACCGCGTGCGACCAGCCCCGGCCCTCGACGTACCCGCGCAGGTCCCGCTCGCGGACGAACCAGGACGCGGCCCGGTCTCCCCACCGGAAGATCGCATCGGAGTGGGCGACCCGGCTCACCTGGTCGCGCAGGACGGCCTCGGCGAGCAGGGAGGCAGAGTAGGAGCGACGCAGGACACTGTCGGTGCCGTCCTCGCCGAGCTTGGTGAACAGGCCCTCGGACACGCCGTCACCAAAGCCTGCGAGCAGGTCGTCGTAGACCCCGTTCCTGATCCAGCTGGCCAGAGCGAGGCGGGCGATGCCCTCCCGCAGGTCGGGGTCGGGGTCGCCGAGCATCTGGACGAGTTCGGTCGTGAGGTCGTCGAGCGGCCGGTCGGCGGGCAGCTTGTAGCCGCTCGCGCGGACGTGCTCCCAATATCCCGGCCTTAGGCCCACGGGCCCATCCTTTCAGACGTGGATTGAAAGATACGCTCTCGGCGTGCCCTCCCTCGACGACGTCGTGCGTCAGAACACAGACCTCGACGACGCCGACCGCGAGTGGCTGCACAAGCTGGTGGCCGAGTGGCAGATGCTGGCCGACCTCTCATTCGCCGACCTGGTGCTCTGGGTACCCGACCGCGACGGCCGCGGGTTCTGGGCGTGTGCCCAGATGCGACCCACCACCGGGCCGACCGCCCATCTGGACAACCTCGTCGGGTCGTTCGTGCCGCGTGGGCGACGGACACTTCTGGACGCCGCGTACGACGAAGGCAGGATCTGCCGCGAGGGCGACCCCGAGTGGCGCGACGACGTGCCGGTCCGGATCGAGAGCATCCCGGTCCGTCGCGTCGACCGGGTCCTGGGAGTCATCACCCGCAACACCAACCTGCTGTCGGTCCGTACGCCGAGCCGGCTCGAGCTGACCTACCTCAAGACGGCGACGGACCTGGCCCAGATGGTCGGCGAAGGCCGCTTCCCGCTGGAGGGCGAGCGGGTCGACCTGGGGTCGGCGCCACGGGTAGGTGACGGACTGGTGCGGCTGGACGTCGACGGCATCGTCACCTACGCGAGCCCCAACGCGCAGTCGGCCTACCGTCGGCTCGGCCTGACCGGTGACCTGCTCGGCTGCCATCTCGGTTCGACCACAGCGGCGCTGGTCCCTCCATCGCAACGACCGGTCGACGAGGCGCTCGGCGTGCTGATCTCCGGTCGTGCCCCACGCGAGACCGAGGTGGAGAACGACGCCGCGGTCGTCAGCGTCCGGGTGATCCCGCTCGTCACCCGTGGCACTCCGGCCGGGGCTCTTGTCCTGCTCCGCGACGTCACCGACCTCCGCCGGCGGGAACGCGAGCTCCTGACCAAGGAGGCGACCATCCGTGAGATCCACCACCGGGTCAAGAACAACCTGCAGACCGTGGCCGCATTGCTCAGGCTGCAGGCCCGGCGGCTGGGCACGACCGATGGCCGGGAGGCCTTGGAGGAGGCGATGCGCCGGGTCGGCACGATCGCCATCGTGCACGAGACCCTGTCGACCGCGTTCGACGAGCGGGTCGACTTCGACGACGTAGCCGACCGTGTGCTCGCGATGGTGGCGGAGGTGTCGATACCCGAGACCCGGGTGGTGCCGCACCGCACCGGCAGCTTCGGGATGCTGGATGCCGAACGCGCCGCACCCTTGGCCATGGTGATTACCGAGGTCGCTCAGAACGCGGTGCAGCACGGAGTCGGCAGGTCTGGCGGTCGGGTCGAGGTCATCGCCGACAAGCGAGTGGGGCGGTTGAGGGTCGTGATCGAGGACGACGGTCAGGGCCTGCCCGTCGACTTCGACCCAGAGGTCTCCGGACGCCTGGGCCTGCAGATCGTCCGCACGCTGGTGGAGGGGGAGCTCGGCGGTCAGCTGACCATGGGTCCTCGGGAAGAGGGCAGCGGTACCAGGGTCATCATCGATGTGCCCAGCGACGGCTGAGGCACCTGGGACCCGAGAATGAGCGCGGCCCCCGCCCGATGGGCGAGGGCCTGCTGCGACGAGAGTGGGCCGCGATCAGATGATGCGGGCTCGGGAGCGGGTGGCGCGCCGCTTGAGCGCCCGTCGTTCTTCTTCGCTCATGCCGCCCCACACACCGGCGTCCTGGCCAGTCTCGAGGGACCACTGCAGGCAGAGGTCGGCGACATGACAACGACGGCAAACCGCCTTGGCCTCCTCAATCTGCAGGAGCGCAGGACCCGTGTTCCCGATAGGGAAGAACAGTTCAGGGTCCTCGTCCCGGCAGGCGGCCCGGTGGCGCCAGTCCATCAAGGTTTCACTCCTTGCGTTGTGCGTGTCGGCATCCACCGACTACGCAGGGCGGGTTCATCTTAGTTGTGCTATGTGAACACTTTCACGATCACTGGCGTGGAAATATCTCCTCGCCGGCCTCCCGGAAACACCCACACGGAGTGTGATCGCTTACGTCAGCCCCCGGCGCTCGCGCCAGCAAGGCGCCGCGCCTCTCTGCAGGCTCGATAGTTTCAACTCCCTCTGCGATACACAAGACCCTTTCCGTGGTAACCCCGGGAAAAGTCGATGTCAGGTACGTCACAGAGTCGACGTGACACTCACGGAGGGTAGCTGACACGGACAGTGCCGGCCCCGCGACACACTGAAGCCGCGGCCGACTCCTTCGACGGGCTGGAAATGTTCGCATCTGGATCTCAATTCCCCACGATGCACGACATATACATGTCCTCGGCCATTGAATGTGGGCAGTTGAAATGCGGCCTTAACCGCGGCCGTCGGGTCGCGACCCTTGGACGCTGAGTAGCCTGCGGCCATGGCCAACCGTCGTACGAAATCCGCCCGAAAGAAGACACAAGGGCACGCACAGGCGGCGGATCTCACGACGCGGAGCGGTTCTGCCCCGACGACAGGGGTGCCCGTCACGCTGTGGGTGGCAGCCACCCTCGTTGCACTCGAGGCACTCGCGACGGTCGGCGTCGGCGGGTGGTTGCTGGTCGAAGCGATCGTGGAGCGACCACGGGGGCTGGCGATCGCACTGTCTACTGGTGCGTTCATCTTGGCCGCCGGTGCCGGGCTGGGCGTCGTCGCCTGGGGGCTGTCACGGGCGAGGCGCTGGAGCCGCGGGCTGGTAGTGGTCTCGCAGCTACTCATGCTGCCACTGGGCTACGAACTGCTGTCCGGATCGACGTGGGCCGCGGGTACGGCGATGATGGTCGCCGCTCTTGTCACCATCGGTCTGGTCGTGGCGCCCCGGTCTACTGCCGCCTTCGGCTAGTCCTGCAGCAGGCGCTCGCGGAGTTGCGCAAGTGTGCGGGAGAGCAGTCTCGACACGTGCATCTGGGAGATACCGACCTCGGCCGCGATCTGCGACTGCGTCATCCCCCGGAAGAACCGCAGCAACAGGATCCGCTTCTCCCGGTCGGGCAACTGGCTCAGCAACGGCCGGAGCGCCTCGCGGTATTCGACGCCTTCGAGTGCCTCGTCCTCCGAACCAAGAGAGTCGACGACCGCGGGAGCGTCGTCCTGCCCCTGGTCGGGCGCGTCGAGGGACAGGGTGCTGTAGGCGTTGGCCGACTCCAGGCCCTCGAGCACTTCCTCTTCGCGTACGCCCAACTTGCCGGACAGCTCGCCGACCGTCGGAGCGCGCCCGAGTTCCTGGGTGAGGTCGCCTGTCACCGTCGCCAACGACAGCCGAAGCTCCTGGAGCCGGCGTGGTACGCGGATCGCCCAGCCGCGGTCGCGGAAGTGGCGCTTCAACTCACCGACGATCGTCGGCGTCGCGTAGGTCGAGAACTCCACACCGCGGTCGGAGTCGAAGCGGTCGACCGACTTGATCAGGCCGATCGTGCCGACCTGGACGAGGTCGTCGAGCGGCTCCCCGCGGTTGCGGAACCGACGGGCCAGGTGTTCGACGAGCGGAAGATGCATCTCCACCAGCCGGTCCCGAATCTTGCCGCGGTGCGGGTGGTCACCAGTGAGCGCACCCAACCGCTTGAAGAGCTCGCGGGTCACTGTGCGGGTGTCGACCACGGAATCGACGCTCGGCAGGTCGACCGGCGATGCCAGGTCCTGGGTTGCGGGGCCCTCGATCACTGGTCTGCCGCATCTGTACCGAGCGGGGGCGTCTCAGACGAGGGCCGGCTGGAGGAGGGTCGGTTGGACGACGGCTGGTCACGCCGCCGGGCGCTGCGTGCGTCGTCGAGGTCGCGTACGTGCCCTGACTCCATCGGGCGGCCGGGGCGGGCGACCTCGCCGCGCTTGGTCAGGGTGAGAGTCGCTCGCTCCTGCTGCGGGTCGATGAAGGTGTCGACGTGCCCTGCGAGGGCGGCGAGCACCGTCCAGGCGAAGGAACTGCGGCTGGGTACGCGCGGGTTCCGGGAGTGCACCGACACCGACACGACGAGCTCGTCACCGCCGAGCTCGAAGCGGCAGGAGAGCGGAGAGTCCGGCACGGCCTGCGCGAGGAGCAGCGCACTCGCCTCGTCGACCGCGATCTTGAGGTCCTCGATCTCGTCGAGGGTGAAGTCGAGTCGGGCGGCCAGAGCCGCGGCTGTGGTCCGAAGCACCGAGACGTAGGCCGTCCGGGCTGGTACGCCGAGCTCGACGACGTCCACGTCGTGGTCGCCCGTTGCTGGCCGGAACATGGTCGTCGGGTACGTCGGTCACGCGTACTCCTCCACCGCTGCTGTCATCGCGTCGGATACCGGTCCGGCTTGGTGCCGGTGGGTCGGTCCGTCACTCACAACCGGACCATACGCCCGGAGACTACCGCGCCTTTGGACTGTCCGGGACGGAGAGTGCAAGGAACGTAGCCGTGCGTTGTTGATTCGTTGTGGTGTACGCAAGTGCCGGAAACGACGACCGCACCCGGTCTCATCCGCGCCGCCAGCCTCTGGCGGCGCGACAACCGGGTGCGTACTCGTCGCTCGTGGCGATGGAGAAGTCGTCCTGGCGGAACGGACCAGGCTCAGGCCTTCTTGGTCTCCCAGAAGATCTCCGCGATCGCGTCGATCTTCGCGAGCAGCTGGTCGGCGACCGCCACGTCGTTGCTGGCCTTGGTCCCGCCGCCGCCCCCGGCGAGCTTGGTCGCCTGGTTGAACAGCTCGTTCAGCTGCGGGTATTTCTCGAAGTGCGGGGGCTTGAAGTAGTCCGTCCACAGCACCCAGAGGTGGTGCTTCACGAGGTCCGAACGCTCTTCCTTGATGATCAGAGCGCGGGTCCTGAAGTCGGCGTCGTCGCTGCCGTGGTACTTCTCGATGATCGCCTTGACCGACTGTGCTTCGATGCGTGCCTGCGCGGGGTCGTAGACGCCACACGGGAGATCACAGTGTGCCGAGACCTCCACCGCCGGCGCGATCAGACGCGAAAGCATTCCTCGTCCTTTCTTGTGGACCTGTGTCGGCACCATGCCCATCTGTGGGACACCAGGCCCCGGGAGCGCAGTGGCCGACCAGATCCGTCTGGGTCGGTTCTTTTTGACCTTCTTGCGACACTACTCCTGCCCCTAAACGCCACCGAGGGGGGATCTTGTGGCGCGATACGGCATCGCGATCGTGCGAGGTCGCTCGATGCTTCCGACGTTGCGTGACGGCGACCGGCTCCTGGTGCGTCATGCCGCCGACTCCCACCCAGAGACCGTCGTCGCCCGGCCTGGTGCGCTCGTCGTGGTCGCACTGCCGGGCGGCCGCCCGCTGTCGGTGAAGCGGCTGGTGCGGCGGGAGCCGGACGGCGGCTGGTGGGTCGAACGCGACAACCCCCGGGAGGGCGTCGACTCCTGGCAGGTCGGTGCGGTGCCAGCCGAGGGCCTCAAGGCCGTGGTGGTGGCCCGGTTGCGGGTGCTGACGGTGATGGTGCGGCTAGGGCGTCGGGTCCTGGACCTGTTCCGGCGGTGACGGCTCGGCGGACTCGGTTGTACCGGGCTTGGGCGCCTGCACGCGCTGCAGGAACGCGCGGGTCCGGTCGTGCCGCGGGTTGGACAGGATCTCGCCGGGCTCACCGGACTCGACGACCACGCCGTCTGCCATGAACACGATCATGTCGCCGGCCTCGCGGGCGAAGCTCATCTCGTGCGTGACGACGATCATGGTCATGCCGTCAAGGGCGAGTTGGCGCATCACGTCGAGCACTTCTCCGACCAGTTCGGGGTCGAGTGCCGAGGTCGGCTCGTCGAACAGCATGAGCTTCGGCCGCATCGCCAGTGCCCGGGCGATGGCGACCCGTTGCTGCTGACCGCCGGAGAGCTGGCCGGGGTATTTGTCGAGGTGGGCGCGCAGGCCCACCCGGTCCAGGAGCTTGGTCGCGTGCTCGCGGGCGTTTGCCCTGGACTCCCTGCGCACGCGGACGGGCGCTTCCATGACGTTGTCCAGTGCCGTCATGTGCGGGAACAGGTTGAACTGCTGGAAGACCATGCCGATCTCGCGCCGCTGGGCCGCGACCTCGGTGGGCTTCATCTCGTACAGCTTTCCGCCGCGCTGCCGGTAGCCGATCAGGTCGCCGTCGACCCACAGCCGGCCCTGGTCGATCTTTTCCAGGTGGTTGATGCACCGGAGCAAGGTCGACTTGCCCGAGCCCGACGGGCCGATGATGCAGCAGACCTGGCCGGCCCCGACCTCGAGGTCGACGCCCCTGAGCACCTCGTTGCGGCCGAAGCGCTTGTGGACCTGCTCGGCCCTGACCATGACGGCGTTGCCGGTCGTGCTGCCAGTCGTGGTGCCGGTCGTGCTGTCAGTCGTGCTGCCGGTCGTGTGGTCTGTCGTGTGGTCTGTCGTGTGGTCTGTCGTGTGGTCAGTCGTGTTGTCCGGCATGGTCACGCACCACCTGCCCCGCCACGGGCGAGCTTGAGCCGGGCCGAGTCGGTCCGGGAGCCGCGGGCGAAACGGCGTTCGATGAAGTACTGCACCACCATCAGGATGCTGGTGAGCGCGAGGTACCACAGGCATGCGCCCACGAACATCGGAAACACCTGGAACGTGCGGCTACCGATGCCCTGCAGCTGGAACCACAGCTCGTAGGCCGGAACGTAGGCGACCAGCGCGGTGTCCTTGAGCATCGCGATCGTCTCGTTGCCGGTCGGCGGCACGATCACCCGCATCGCCTGCGGAAGGATGATGCGGCGCAGTGTCAGCGAGCGCCGCATGCCGAGCGACTCAGCCGCGTCAATCTGGCCTTGCGGTATCGACTGGATACCCGCCCGGACGATCTCGGCCATGTAGGCCGCCTCCGACAACGCCAGACCGAGGGTGGCCGCGACGAAGCCGGAGATCACCGTACGTGCGTCGAACCCGAAGAACCTGCCGCTGAAGTTCAGGTTGAACAGGTCGGCGATCACCCAGTCGAACGGGATCCCGATCTCGAACCGGCTGTAGAGGATGCCCAGGTTTCCGAACAGCACCAGCAGAACGACGCGGGGGACCGCCCGGAAGAACCACACGTAGACCCACGAGACGCTGGACAGAACTGGGTTGCTGGACAACCGCATGATCGCGAGGACGAGGCCGAGCACCACCCCGATGACCATCGCGACCACGGTGAGCAGGACGGTGTTGCGGGCACCATCGAGGACCGGTGCGGCCACGATGTTCTCGGCCATGAAGCCCCACTGGAACGCGGCGTTCGTCACCAGCATGTGGACGAACATCGCGACCAGGATGAGGATGCCTGCCGTGGCGACCCAGCGCCAGGGATGGCGAAGCGGCACCGCCTTGGCCGGGGTGGCGGTGCCGTCGCCGGTGCTCGGGGAAGCGGGAAGGGTGTCCGTGCTCATGAGACCTTCGGGTTGACCTGTACCTGTTCGGCCGTGATCGAGCCCTTGTCGTTGCCCCACTTCTCCAGCACGTCGGCGTAGGTGCCGTCCTCGATGATGGCCTGGGTCGCCTTCTGGATCGCCTCGGCGAGCTTCGCCTCGTCCTTGTTGACCGCGATGCCGTAGGGCGCGTTGCCGTAGGGCTCGCCGAGCAACTCCAGCTTGCCTGCGGACTTCTCCACCGCGTACACGGCGATCGGGAGGTCGGCCGACATCGCGTCTTCCTTGCCGGTCACGACGCCGGTGGTGACCAGACCCTGGTCAGGGTTCTGGTTGATGGTGATGGCCGGCTTGCCCGCGTCTTCGCACGCCTTCGACTTCGCCTGCAGGTCGGTCACCTCGATCGTGTCGGTCTGGACGCCGACCTTCTTCCCGCAGGCGTCGTCGACCGCGATCTTGGCGGTGTTGCCTTTCTGGGTGACCCACTGGATCGGTGCGTTGAAGTAGGCGATCATCAGCGCCTGCTCCTCGCGCTCGGGGTTGATCGTGAACGACGAGACGCCGGCTTCGTACTTGCCCGACTGGACGGCCGGGATGATGTCACCGAAGTCCGAGGGCACCCACTCGACCTCGAGACCCAGCTTCGCGGCGATGGCGTCGAACAGTTCGACGTCCATGCCGATCACGGTCTTGCCGTCGGTGTCCATGAACTCGTTGGGTGCGTACGTCGCGTCTGTGCCGACCCGGATCTTTCCGTCGGCCTTGACGGCCTCGGGTACCAGGGCGGCGAGCTCGTCCTCGGGCGTTGGCTTCGGCGTCGACTCCGGCTCGGTAGTGGTGCCACCACAGCCGGTGAGGAAGGCGCCAACTGCGAGGAACGCGCCGCAGGACGCCAGTGTGCGGCGGATGAGCTGCCTTGTCATGACACGTCCTTTTGCTCGTGGCGGCGTCTTCGCTCTTGGCGCCATGTCGTCGCCTTTGCCGCCATGTGGTCTGGTCGTCAGAGGTGGAACCTAGGTGTGCGATCGGCCGATTCGGGGAAATGGACCGGTGTTGTGTGCCAGTACAGGTGTCGTGCCTGTGTTTGAGCGCTTCATGGGACTCCAGGTGCTTCGCGGGCAACCAGCCGGTGACCACCGGGCCGGAGACAGGCTCCGGCCGGGTGAGTCGGTCGTTGTCCGCGGCGAGGACGACACATGGTATGACAGACTCTTGCCCATACGGGTGACCCCCGTTTGGCAAGGTGCCTCCGGCGCGAGACCTGGTTGTCGAGGCCTGAGTTGTCCCGGTTCCATCCAGTGGTGCTGGCCCGGACGTTCGCCAGGCACCAACGCCCATCTACCTCAGGGTCCTGCATGTCTGCAGATTCATTGACTGATCGTTCCTTGTCCTCGTCCGTGCCGCCGACCCCAGAGCCCCCGACGTCCGTGCCGCCGACCCCAGAGCCCCCTACGTCTGGGCCGTTCCCGCACGACGGCGCGCCGGCCGACGACGCCGACCCGGTCTTCGCGTTCCATCGAGGTGGCAAGCTCGAGGTCGCATCGGCCGTCCCGTTGCGTGGCCGCGACGACCTCACGCTTGCGTACACCCCGGGTGTCGCCCGGGTGTGCACCGCGATCGCCGAACGCCCCGAACTCGTCCACGACTTCACGTGGAAGTCCCGGACCGTGGCCGTCGTCACCGACGGGACCGCCGTCCTCGGCCTCGGCGACATCGGTCCAGAAGCGGCGCTTCCGGTCATGGAAGGCAAGGCTCTCCTGTTCAAGAAGTTCGGCGGCGTCGACGCAGTGCCGCTCTGCCTTGCGTGCAAGGACGTCGGTGAGCTCGTCGAGACCGTCGTACGCCTGGCGCCGGCGTTCGGTGGCATCAACCTGGAGGACATCTCCGCACCCCGCTGCTTCGAGGTCGAACGCCGGCTGCGGGACCGGCTCGACATCCCGGTCTTCCACGACGACCAGCACGGCACCGCGATCGTGGTGCTGGCGGCGCTCTCGAACGCGCTGGAGCTGACCGGGCGCAAGCCGATCGACACCCGAGTGGTGATCGCGGGCGCCGGTGCGGCCGGCGTGGCGGTGTCGGCGATCCTGGCCGCTTCCGGCTTCGAGGACATTGTGGTCACCGACCGCGGCGGCGCCCTGCACCAGGACCGCACCGACCTCAATCCGGTGAAGCGGAGCGTGGCGACCTCGACCAACCCGCACGGCCGGTCGGGTTCGCTGGCCGACGTGCTCCGGCGAGCCGACGTGTTCATCGGGGTGTCCGGCGGCGAAGTGGCCGAGGAGGCCGTCGCGGCGATGGCCGACGACGCGATCGTCCTCGCGCTGGCCAACCCGACGCCGGAGGTGCACCCCGATGTCGCGGCGCGGCATGCCGCTGTGGTGGCGACCGGTCGCTCCGACTTCCCCAACCAGATCAACAACGTGCTGGCGTTCCCGGGTGTCTTCCGGGGCGCTCTGGACGTACGCGCACGACAGATCAGCGAGGGGATGAAGCTCGCGGCGGCCTCGGCACTGGCGGAACTGGTGGGTGGAGACCTCGGTCCGGCCCGGATCATCCCGTCGCCGTTCGACCCGCGGGTCGTGCCGGCCGTGTCCTCCGCGGTCGCCGACGCGGCTCGTCGCGAGGGCCTTGCCCAACGTTGAGTGCGGTCTCGGCTGGGCACCTACGGTTGTCATCGCGGCTGACATGGCGGCTGACATGGTGCCCAGCCGGCCGAGACACGCCCTCTGGGTACGCAGAGTCGGTAGGGTCGTTGGGTGCTTGCCGCCTATGCCGTACGACTCGATGACCAGGACCCGCTCTCCGGACTGGAGCTCGGCGAACGACCCGAGCCCGAATGTCCTGACGGATGGGCCGCCGTCACGGTGCGCGCCGCTGCGCTGAACCACCACGACCTGTGGTCCCTGCGCGGCGTCGGCCTGTCGGAGGCCCAGCTGCCGATGATCCTCGGGTGTGACGCCGCGGGTGTCGACAACGACGGCAACGAGGTCGTCGTCCACGCGGTGGTAAGTGACCCTGACTGGCGCGGCGACGAAACGCTGGATCCGAAGCGTTCGCTGTTGTCGGAGCGCTACCAGGGCACGCTGGCCGAGCGTGTCGTCGTCCCGCGCGGCAACCTCTTGCCCAAGCCTGCTGGGTTGAGCTTCACCCAGGCGGCCTGCCTGCCGACCTCGTGGCTCACCGCCTACCGGATGCTGTTCACGCAGTCCGGCCTCCGTCCAGGCGGCACCGTCCTCGTCCAGGGTGCGGGTGGCGGCGTGTCCACTGCCCTGGTCGTGCTGGCCAAGGCAACCGGCCATCGCGTGTTCGTGACCAGTCGCAGTGAGGCCAAGCGGGCAAGAGCGGTGGAAGAACTCGGTGCCGACGACGCGTTCGAGCCTGGTGCCAGGCTGCCCGCGCGGGTCGATGCGGTGATGGAGACCGTCGGTGCGGCGACCTGGAGTCATTCGCTGAAGGCGCTCCGTCCGGGCGGAACGCTGGTGGTGTCGGGTGCGACCAGCGGAGCGAATCCACCGGCCGAGCTCAACCGGGTGTTCTTTCTCCAGTTGCGGGTCGTGGGTTCGACGATGGGGACGCGCACTGAGCTGGCCGGCTTGCTGGCGTTGTGCGAGCAGACCGGCATCCGCCCGGTGGTCGACGAGGTCCTGCCGCTTGCCGATGCGGCGAAGGGATTTGGCGCCATGGCCGCCGGAGACATCTTCGGCAAGGTGGTCCTGACACCCTGACGAGTGTTTGCGTGCAGCGTTCGCAGGTGGCAGGTGGCATCGAGATGATGCGGAAAGGTCATCGAGGCGCTAAGGTCTGCCAGCGCGTCATCGAGGGGTCTTCCCGATCGACGCCACCGATGTGTTCCTTCACCTTCAGTTCGTGGAGAACGGAGAGCTGCATGCAGTGGTATCTCGGCGTCCTCAAGCAGTACGCGGTATTCAGCGGACGTGCACGGCGCAAAGAGTTCTGGATGTTCGTACTGTTCAACGTCCTCGTCTCGATCGTGCTGGCGATCCTGGACAACGTGATCGGGACGCCTCAGGCCAACGGCATCGGGCTGCTCGGCTTCCTGTACGCCGTGGCTGTTCTACTCCCTGGCCTCGGCGTGACGGTTCGTCGTCTGCACGACACCAACCGTTCGGGCCTGTGGATCCTGATCGGCCTGATCCCGTTCATCGGCGGGATCATCCTCATCGTGTTCTGCGCCATTGCCGGTACGCCCGGCCCCAACCAGTACGGCGAGGACCCGAAGGCCCTGGGCGCCGGCGCCGGCACACACAGCGGAGTGGCGCCCGCATGACCTGACCCGTCCCGGCCGGAAAGTCCCTCGCCGACGGGCACGGAGGCTGCCGCTTGTCGGCGGCGGCTAACGACCGGTCAGCGCGTTGCTAACGGCACGATAAGGAACGCCTGCTGGCATTGCGGTGGCGCAGCCCTGACGTGAGTCTCGAAAGCGAGTCCCTCGAACAGCGGGGGAACGTATCGCTAAGAGAGGCGATCGACATGGGTCTGTTCACCGACCTGTCTGCCGCAATGGGCAGCCGTTCCACCCGAACCCGAACCCGCACCCGTACGCGCTCGCGTACCCGCACCGGCCGGTCCGGCAGGTCTGGCCACTCCGGGCACAGCGGCCGGGGATAAGGGCTCGGGGTATGCACCAGGTGTCACGGGGACGGCGGGCGCTTGCCCGCCGTCTCCACACCCTCCTCACCGTGGCCGAGACCGAAGACGGTCCCGTCGCCGCGGCGCCGGTCGTCCCGATCCGGCAGATCTTCCGTCGTTTCTGGCCGTACGCCCGACCCGACCGCAAGGTCATCGTCGCGAGCCTGGTGTTCGTCGCTCTCACCCCGATCACCACTGCCGCCTCGATCTGGGTCTTCAAGCAGATCGTCGACACCGTGCTGGTCGGCCGCCAGCTGGATGCTCTGTGGGCGCTGGGTTCAGCCCTGCTCGGTGTGACCATCGCCGCCGGCGTCCTCTCGTTCGTCGCGAGCAGGGTGTCGGCCTGGTTGGCCGAGCGCTTCCTGCTGCGCCTGCGCGACGCTCTCGGCCCACCCTGACCTCGCGGGCGTGTTCGCGACCAACACACTGACCGGGCAGGGTGCCGCAACCGGTATCAAGAACGCGCACAAGACCGGGGACATCAAGCTCGTCGGCTTCGACGCCAACCCCAGTGGCGTCGAGGCGATCGAGGACGGCACGGCGCAGGGACAGGTGGTGCTGAAGCCGCTCGACATCGGCTACCAGGCGGTGGAGCAGGCGGTCAACGCCCTGTCGGAGAAGAAGGTGACGAAGCTGACGCTCACCGAATCTTTGGTGGCCACGAAGGACAATCTTGGCGAGAACGACGTACAGAAGTATCTCTACACGGAGTCGTGCACCGGCGGCTGACATCTTGGCCCCGACGGCGACTTGTCAGCGGTATCTCGGCTTCTAGGCCGACATACCTCTGACAACTCAATGGCAGCAGCAACGCAACGACGCGACGGCGCAGCAACGCAACACTGAAGGGATATGGACATGGCAGGTGCGCTCGATGGCATCAGGGTGCTCGACTTCACCCAGATGATGCTCGGCCCGTACGCCACCCAACTGCTCGGCGACCTCGGTGCCGACGTCATCAAGGTCGAGCGTCGCGAATACGGTGAATGGGAACGCGGCCTGACCATGATGGGGGAGCTGGTCGCCGGAGACAGTGCGGCGTTCCTCGCCATGAACCGCAACAAGCGTTCGGTGGCGCTCGACCTGAAGAACCCCGCCGCCCGCGATGCCCTGCTCGCCCTCGGCGCGACCTGCGACGTGGTGGTGGAGAACTTCCGCCCCGGCGTGATGGCTCGGCTCGGGCTGGGGTACGACGAGTTCCGCGCGGTGAAGCCGGACGTCATCTTCTGCTCCGGCTCCGGCTGGGGTCAGGACGGTCGCTTCGCCCGCGAGAACCGCCCGGGCCAGGACCTGCTGGTGCAGGCGATGTCGGGGCTGGCCGCCAACACCGGGCGGGGCGACGAGCCGCCGACCTTCGCGGGTACGTCGATCGTCGACGCGACCACCGCTCTCACCCTCGCGGTCGGCATCCTCGGCGCCCTCGTCGCCCGAGAGCGCCAGGGCATCGGGCAGTGGGTGCAGGTCGACCTGTTCTCGACCGCGATCGCCCTGCAGTGCCAGGAGATCTCCGCGATGGTCAACCAGAAGGAGACCTTCAGCCGGTCGACCGCCGGAATCGCCTCACCGTGGCTGTCGGCGCCCTGCGGCGTCTACCGCACCGCCGACGGCTGGCTCGCGGTCGCGATGGCCGACCTGAACGAGCTTGCCCGGGTCGTCGGCGATCCGTCGTTGGCCGACCTCGACCCGTGGATCGACAGGGACGAGGTCAAGCGCAGGTTGGACGCGACGACACCGGACCGGACGACCGGACAGTGGCTCGATCTGCTCATGCCGGCGGGAATCTGGGCGGCCCGGGTCCGCACGGTGGAGGAGTCGGTCGACGAACTGCGGGACGAGGGCTCGCCACTGGTCTGCCAGGTCGAGCACCCCCGCGCCGGCACCCTCGAGCTGATCGGTTGCCCAGTGACCCTGACGGGGACGCCGTGGAGCGTACGCCGACCACCGCCGACCGTCGGCGAGCACACCGCCGAGGTTCTCGCCGAGGTGTTGGATGCCGACCAGCTGGCGAAGGTCGTCGGCGGGAGGGCCGGCGCGTGAGCCCGCAAACCGCGGCGCCCTCACCGCACGAGCACCTCGTCGAGGAACGCGACGGGGCCATCGCCGTGCTGCGGATCGACCGGGAGAAGGCGCTCGGCGCGTTGTCCCGCACGATGGTCGAGGCACTCGCCGGCTACCTCGAAGGGCTGGCGCACGACGACACCGTGCGGGTCCTCGTGGTCACCGGTACCGGCCGAGGCTTCATCGCCGGCGCCGACATCGGCGAATACCACGAGGTGTCGCAGGCCTCCTTCGACGCGTACCAACGACTCGGTTGGCGGGCGTTCGCCGCCCTCGCCGCCTTGCCGCAGCCGACGATCGCGGCCGTCAACGGTTATGCGTTCGGCGGCGGCTTCGAGGTGGCGCTGTGCTGCGACCTGATGATTGCGTCGACCTCAGCCCGGTTCGGACTGCCCGAGGTGAAGCTCGGCCTGCTGCCGGGCGGGAGCGGTACGCAACGCCTGAGCCGGGCGATCGGGCTGCGGCCCACGAAGGAGCTGGTGATGACCGGGCGGGCGATGCGTCCCGACGAGGCCGATCGCAGGGGACTCCTGACCAAGGTGGTCGAGCCCGAGGAGCTGATGCCGCAGGCGCTGGGGTTGGCCCGCACTCTCGCCGACCGCGCGCCGTTGGCCGTACGCGCGGCAAAGCGGCTGATCGACGACGGTGCGGAGTCCGCCCTGCCGACCGCGTGGACGCTCGAACAGCAGGTGCTCTCCGGCCTGTATGCGACCGCCGATGCGCGCGAGGGCATCCAGGCGTTCATCGACAAGCGCGACCCGACGTTCACCGGCCGCTGAGCCTCAGGTCGATCAGGTCACCGAGAGAAGCCAAGCCGACGGGAGTGTGATGACGGCACCGCTGCTGGAAGCCAGGTCCCTGGTCAAGACGTACGGGCACGTGCAGGCCCTGCGTGGCGCGAACTTCGCTGCGTATCCGGGCGAGGTCGTCGCCGTCGTGGGTGACAACGGCGCCGGCAAGAGCACCCTGGTCACCTGCTTGTCGGGGACTTCGCATCCCGACGCCGGGGAGATCTGGTTCGAGGGCCGGCTGGTCGTGGTCGAGAGCCCGGCGGCCGCCCGGCGACTCGGGATCGAGACCGTCTACCAGGACCTCGCGCTCGCCCCCGACCTCGACTCGGCGGCCAACCTGTTCCTCGGTCGCGAGACCCTCGCCCCAGGCCTGCTCGGCCGGCTCGGTGTACTCGACCGCCGGCGGATGCGGCGCGAGGCGGCCACCGCATTCCGTGAGCTGGGGATCGACCTGCCGGACGTGAGTACGGCGCCCTCCGGCTCTTCAACCTGTCCATGCCCGGCATACGTGGGCTCGTCGGCAGCCGGACCTTCCACGGACCGGACGGTTCGTTCACGCTGGCCGAGGACAGCGGTGGCGACCGGTTGCTGGGCTGGTCGTGGCTGAACATCGACGACCGAGTTGGCTTCGTCGTCCGCGACAGCCAGAATCCCGTCCGGGTGAGGCCCACCTCGGTGGTTCTCTCGTCGGGCCCCGGTGCAGGTGCCGCCGGCATGGTCGTGGAGGGATATTCGGCCCAGCAGGCGACGGACACGGCCAGGGCGCACGCAGCCGATGCTCCGTCCGGCGGGCCGGCGCACCTGCGCGCCAGTCTGGCGGGAGGCTGCCTGAGCCTGTTCAACCTCTCCGATCAGCCGGTCGTCGAGGCAGTGGTCCGGGTGCCGCACAGACGTGGCGGTGCGCTCCTGTTCCTCGGTACGCAGACCACGGCAGCCGACGCGACGGCGTACCCCGTCACCCTCGGACCGGCCGAGGCGAAGGTCGAGCCGCCGCGCTTCCGAATGGCGCCGCGCTCCGGAGCAGTGCCCGGGTTGCGGGTCGAGGTCCGCGACGCTCGTCGTCTCACGATTGCCCACTCGGACGGCGGCGCCACGGCGCACGTGTCGGTGACCGTGACATCGGAGGCGACCGGAGAGAGTCCAAGCGGGTCGTGGTCCCGGCCGGCGAGTCCGTGTCGGTGCGGTTCGACGGTCCGGATGTGCCGGTGGACGACCTCGCCCGGTGCCGCCGGACGTTCCCGACCTCGCCCCTGCCGGCCGGGATGACCGACCCCGACCACGCCGTCGACGGCAACCCGGTGACCAGCTGGCGACCCGGCCCGTCCGGGCGCATGGTCGTCGACCTCGAACGCGTCCGGACTCTCGACGCGGCGGTGCTTACGTGGGACTCGCGTCGGATCGCCGACGTGGCCGTGGAGACCTCGGTCGACGGGTCCACGTGGTCGCCGGCGCCCAGCTCGTCGCGTGGCGGGTCGACGCAGAAGGTGAACCTCGGCGGGGTGGCAGCGCGCTATGTGGCGGTGGCCGTCCGGGGCTGGCGCAGTGGCGACGCCTGCCTGACCGAGCTTCGCGTCGACGGCACCTGACGCCAGGAGACGCGGGACCGCCTTAGCGTGGCGTTAAGCAGGCGTACGGCATGGTGGTCTCATGGCTCGCGGACGCATCCTGCTCGGTGTGGTTGGCTGGCTCGCCGTGGCGGTGGCCGCCGTGACGATCGGCATCCTCATCGTGTCGCTGATCGGGCGCGGCATCACGTACGGAACGAGCCAGCCACTGAGCAGCGACGCCGTGGCACGGGCGCTGGACCAGGCCGGTGCGACCGGAACCCCCGCCGCCGACCCCGAGGCGACCCCCCGTCGTACGCCGGAGGCGAGCCCGTCCGTCTCGCCGACGGATACTCCGCGTTCAGCCGAGCCGAGGAGGTCGACCGCCTCGACCTCGCCGGGGCCCGACGCAAAGGTGGCGAGTCTGTGGTCGGAGGGCGGTACGGTCATCGCGCGCTGCCAGGGATCGACGGCTTACCTCACCTCCTGGAGCCCGCACCAGGGCTACGTGACGGACGAGGCCGAACGCGGGCCCGACCGCAAGACGTCGGTCCAGTTCGAGTCCGCGGCCCAAGAGGTGAAGGTCATCGTGACCTGCGTCAACGGCCGGCCGCACGAGGTGGTCGAGACCGACGACGATGACGACGACCACAGCGGCAAGGGCTGACGGCACCCGGGCACGACCTCAACCGACGGACGGTCACTCGTCTTCGTCGTCGAGCCGGGCGAGCCAGGTGGCCAGCCGCTCGATCGGAGTCTCGAACTCGGGGTTGAGGTCGACGAACTCCCGCAGCCGGTCGGCGAGCCACGCCACGGTCACGCCGTCGTCGCCCCGGCGCTCGGCAAGTTCCTCGATGCCGCGATCGGTGAAGTACATCGTCTTTTAGTCGAACGCCTCGGCGAGCAAGGTGGCCTGCTCGTCACCGTGCACCGCCGTCGAGCCCACCGCGGGTGCGGCGGAGGACGCCCGGGCGACCAGGCGAATGGTGCGTCCGTCCAGGTCGGGCAGCAGGTTGAGCGCTATGTGCGGCCACCCACCCTGGTTGGCGGGTTCGTCCTGCACGTAGCGGACGTCGGCGTGCGGATACTTGGCCAGCTCGGCCTTGATCGCGTCGGCAGGGATCGGGCTCAGCTGCTCGAGCCGGACGATCGCGGTCTGCCCACCCTCACCCTCGTGGCGGCTCTCCCGTCGCTTGCGTTCGGCGAGCAGCTCCCAGACGACCTTGCCCGAGGCCACCAGGACCCTGGTGACGCCTGCCGGGTCGACGCCATCGTCGCCGATCACCGGCCGGAACCGCCCGTGGGTGAACTCCGCCGGCTGGCTGGTCGCGGCCTTGTTGCGCAGCATCGACTTCGGTGTGAAGACGACCAGCGGCCGGTGTACCGCACCAAGCGTGTGCCAGCGCAGCAGGTGGAAGTAGTTGGACGGCAGCGAGGGTTGGGCGATCGTCATCGAGCCGCCGGTCGACATCTGCAGGAACCGCTCGATCCGGGCCGAGGAGTGGTCGGGGCCCTGTCCCTCGTACCCGTGCGGCAGCAGCAGACAGACTCCGGACAGCTGGCCCCACTTCGCCTCGCCGGAGGAGATGAACTCGTCGATGATCGTCTGGGCACCGTTGGCGAAGTCGCCGAACTGCGCCTCCCAGCACACCAGGGCGTCTGGCCGGGCCACCGAGTAGCCGTACTCGAACCCCATGGCGGCGAACTCGCTGAGCAGTGAGTCGTAGACGTAGAACGTGCCCTGGCTTTCGTCGAGGTTGGCCAGCGGTGTCCACTCGCTGCCGGTCCGGCGGTCGATGATCGTGGCGAAGCGGGATACGAACGTGCCGCGCCGCGTGTCCTGCCCGGCCAGGCGTACGGGCCGGCCGGCCAGCAGGAGCGAGCCGAACGCCACGATCTCGGCGGTTGCCCAGTCGATCGGCCCCTCGGTGATCGCCGCGGCCCGGCGCTGCAACTGCGGCAGCACCTTGGAGTGCACGGTGAAGCTGTCGGGTACCGAGACGTGGGCGTCCGCGATGCGCTTGAGCACCTCGAGGGGTACGGCGGTCTCCAGTTCGGCGGCGGGCTTGTCGGGGTATTCCGGCACCCGGAGGTAGTCCTCGGCCGGTGTGCTCTTGGCCGCCCGGACCTCCGCGAACACCCGCTCCAGGCGCTCCTGGTAGTCGCGCAGTGCCTGCTCGGCCTCCTCGACCGAGATGTCGCCACGACCGATGAGTGCCTCGGTGTAGAGCTTGCGTACGGACCTCTTCTGCTCGATCAGGTCGTACATCCGCGGCTGGGTGAACGACGGGTCGTCGCTCTCGTTGTGGCCGCGGCGGCGGTAGCAGATCACGTCGATGACGACGTCCTTGTGGAACGTCTGGCGGTATTCGAACGCCAGCCGAGCCACCCGGATGCAGGCTTCGGGGTCGTCACCGTTGACGTGGAAGATCGGCGCCTGGATCATCCGGGCGACGTCGGTGCAGTAGGTCGAGGACCGGGAAGCGGTCGGGGCGGTGGTGAAGCCGACCTGGTTGTTGACGATGACGTGCACCGTGCCGCCGGTGCGGTAGCCGCGGAGCTGGGACAGATTGAGTGTCTCGGCCACCACGCCCTGGCCGGCGAAGGCCGCGTCGCCGTGGATCAGCACCGGGAGGACGGGGAAGTCGAGGCCGCGGTTGAGGATGTCCTGCTTGGCCCGCGCGATCCCTTCCAGCACGGGATCGACGGCCTCGAGGTGGGACGGGTTTGCCGCGACGGAGACCTTGATGTGCGCGCCGCTGTCGGCGGTGAACTCGCCCTCGGCGCCCAGGTGGTATTTCACGTCGCCGGAACCCTGGATGGTGCGCGGGTCGATGTTGCCCTCGAACTCGCGGAAGATGTGCGCCGGGCTCTTGCCGGCGATGTTGGCGAGTACGTTGAGCCGGCCGCGGTGCGCCATCCCGACGGTCACCTCGTCGAGCTCGGCCATCGCCGCCTGTTCGCAGATCTCGTCCAGCAGGGCGATCGCGGACTCGCCGCCTTCGAGGCTGAACCGGCGCTGGCCGACGTACTTGGTCTGCAGGAACGTCTCGAACGCCTCGGCCTGGTTGAGCTTGGCCAGGATACGCAGCTGTTCCTGGCGGGGGAGCCGGTCCTGGGGACGCTCGACCCGGTCCTGGATCCAGCGACGTTCCTCCGGCTCCTGGATGTGCATGTACTCGATGCCGACGGTGCGGGAGTACGCGTCGCGGAGCAGGCCGAGGATGTGCCGCAGCATCATGAACCGCTTGCCGCCGCCGAAGCTCCCGGTGGCGAACTCGCGGTCGAGGTCCCACAGCGTGAGCCCGTGCGTCACCACGTCGAGGTCCGCGTGCCGGCGCACCTTGTAGTCGAGCGGGTCGGTGTCGGCGATCAGGTGGCCGCGCACCCGGTAGGCATGGATCAGTTCGAGCACCCGCGCCTGCCGGCCGATCTCGTCGTCGTGCGAGGTCGGGATGTCGGAGACCCACCGCACCGGCTCGTACGGGATGCGCAACGCCTCGAAGATGTCGTCGTAGAAGCCCTCTTCGCCGAGCAGCAACTGGTGCACCCGGCGCAGGAACTCACCCGACTGCGCGCCCTGGATGACCCGGTGGTCGTAGGTCGAGGTGAGGGTCATGGTCTTGCTCACCGCGAGCCGGTTGAGGGTTTCCTCGGCGGCGCCCTGGTATTCGGCGGGGTATTCCATCGCGCCGACGCCGACGATGCAGCCCTGCCCGGCCATCAGCCGGGGGACCGAATGGCTGGTACCGATCGTGCCCGGGTTGGTCAGGCTGATGGAGGTGCCCCTGAAGTCGTCGACCGTGAGCTGGTTGCCGCGGGCGCGACGCACGACGTCTTCGTACGCAGACCAGAACCTCGCGAAGTCGAGCGTCTCGGCGGCCTTGATGTTCGGCACCAGGAGCTGGCGGGTGCCGTCGGGCTTCTGGATGTCGATCGCGAGCCCGAGCGAGAGGTGCGGGGGCTTGACCATGGTGGGCTTGCCGTCGACCTCGGTGTAGCCGTGGTTCATCTCCGGCATCGAGCGGACGGCCTTGGCGATGGCGTAGCCGATGACGTGGGTGAAGCTGACCTTGCCGCCGCGCGAGCGCGCCAGGTGGTTGTTGATGACGATGCGGTTGTCGATCAGCAGCTTCACCGGCACCTGACGGACGCTGGTGGCGGTCGGGACGGCAAGGCTCTCGTCCATGTTCTTCGCCGTGCGTGCGGACGCACCGCGCAGCGGCACCAGCTCAGGTTCGGCCGCCGGCTTGGCCTCAGCCTCCGCGGAGGGAGCCGCCCGGCCTGTGGTTTGACGGGGCGCGGCCGGGCGTCCGGTGCGAGAAGCCGGCGCGGCTGGTCGTGGTGCGGCCGGACGGGGCGAAGCCGGTGAAGGTGAACCCGGTGAAGGAGCACCCGGTGAAGGCGAAGCCGGTGGAGCGGTACGGGCAGGGGCCGCCGGTGTCGCGGTCGGTGCGGCAGCGGGCCGGCCGTCTGTGCCTCGGGCGTTCGTGGCTCCTGAGTCTGTGGACCTGCCGTCCGTGGATGGGCCGCCATTGCGCTGCCCGTCCGAGCGCCGGAGGCCGGCAGGCGGCAGACCGGGCGCGGTCGGCGGAAGACCCGCGGGTGCACTGTTCGGTGCTTCCCGGCCCCCTCGCACGGGCTGGCCGGCACTCTGGTCGGCGGTCCGATCGGCGGTCCGATCGGCGGTCTGGCCGGAGGTCTGGCCGGAGGGCTGGCCGGAGGGCTGGTCGGCGGTCCGGTCGTTGCCACTTTTTGGCGGGGAGTCCGGGTGGTAGTCGCGGAAGAAGGCCAGCCACGCCTTGTCCACCGAGTCCGGATCCTTGAGGAAGCGCTGGTACATCTCGTCTACGAGCCACTCATTTGTCCCGAACTGGGACAGCGGGTCGTTTTGCGAGGACTGGGACGCCACGGCGTAGATCGCCTCTTCCGCTCACCATCATCGTTTGGACCGGTTTTCAGCTGTCGGCATCCAAGCGTAGTCGCCATGCCCAACTTCGGACGTCGTGGAGGTATGAGTCGCGCGACGAAATGCCCGAAGGAGTGGGCGGGCGGGTGGTGATGCGTTCCGGGCGGCCTAGATGTCCGGTAGCTGCGAGGCGGACAGCACGTACTGGAACAGGTTGCGGTATCGACGCATCACTGTCCGTAGCTCGTCGGTGCTCATGCTGTCGTTGTGTCGCCACTCGCGTTCGATCCGGTCGCGATGGTCGGTGAAGGTCGAGGTCACGAACTGCATGGCGTCGCCGATCAGCAGTCCGGCCTCGCGTACGGCATCACGCGGGTCGTCGAGGAGCTGGGCCTGGGTGACCAGCCACCGGTGTTGCAACTCGTCGACGTGTCGCTTGCGAGCGGCCTCGACCTGCTCGGCCTCGCTGGGACGGGAGAGTACGTCGTCGTCGGAGAGCCCGAAGTCGGGCGGGGGAGTGTCCTGGGGAGTCGGGGCGGCTCCGTTGGCCAGCGGGTCGGTGTCGAAGCTCGGCGCCGGAGCGGGTTTGGCGGCCCGCGGCTTGGTCGGGGGGACCGACGGCTCGGACTGCCAGGCCGGCGAGGTGACGCCCGACCCGGACGCGCTGGACAGACCAGACAGGCTGGACTTGCCTGGCTGGCTGGAAGGGCCCGACGGGCTCGGCGGCAACCGTGGACTGTCGGTGGGGGAGGGCTTGTCGGAGCGGCTGGTGCTAGGCACAGGACTGTCCCAGGGTTCGCGGGGCTTGGTCGTACGCGGCGCCGGTGCCGGCAGCGGCCGTGGGGTCGGCGTCGGTGTCGGGTCGTCGAGCTTGGCGTCGAAGTGGTTGCGGTCGAGGGTGAAGCGACCGGGCTCACTGTCGAAGTGGTTCCGCTCCGGCGCGTAGTGGCCGGAGTCGGGGTCGAGGTGCAGGCGCTCGGGCGCGAACGGGCTGGGGTTCTGCCCGGTGTCGAACGCCGGACCTGTGAGGTCGCCGGACCGTTCGGGCGGTGCGCTCTTCAGGTCGTCGGAGGGCGGTGGGCGTAGCCCGGGTGGCGCGAACGGTCCGAACTTCTCCGGGACACGGGAGTCGTGCGGCCCAGGTGGGCCGGCATCCAGCGACGGTTCGAACGCGTGGTTGTCGTGCGTCAGACCGTCTTCGTCGTCGGACTCAGGCGGCGACGTGAGCCGCTCCAACCACGACTTTCGGCCCTTCTGGACGTCCCGCATCGACGTTCCTCCCGCTCGCAAAACCGTTCGACATGCGGACCGCAGCACCCGATAAGCGGCTCTTGGCACGATCGGTCCCCGCGAGCCTTCAGTACTGCTGTGATCCTGTCAAGCCCGGTTCTCACTCGTTGTTATCCCTGCCCTGCAATGCGTCATCGCCTGTGTCGGGTTGGTGGCTGTCTGCTACCAAAGCGAGGTTTCGACGCCTTTCCCACTGCGATACTGCACGGATGACTGGGCGGGACAGCGGCAACGACAAGACCGAAGTCGCGTGGGCGTTCCATGACGCGACCAAGTACGTCGCGGCATTAGGGGAGACCGGTGATCTCGGCATCCTGATGGGCACTCCGCCGGCGGTCGAGGCCGCCATCTGGGAAGAGGACCGGTCGCTGGAGCCCTTTCCCTACAAGGTGTACGAGACGCTGCCGCCGATCGCGTTGCCGGCCGATCCGGAGGACGCGACCGTAGACCGTTCGTCGGCGTCGGTCCCGGCGCTCCAGGCCATCGCGTCCGCAGGTGTCGACGGCATGGTCACCGGCGGGCAAGCGGACAAACGCATCCTGGCCCGGATCAGCCAGCTGTCGAACGGGCTGTTGCGACGG
Organism: uncultured Actinomycetota bacterium; assembly: GCA_963720325.1. Taxonomy (GTDB): domain Bacteria; phylum Actinomycetota; class Actinomycetes; order Propionibacteriales; family Actinopolymorphaceae; genus Thermasporomyces. The sequence continues at coordinate 697,960 of CAVRFE010000003.1, forward strand.
CGCAGGACCACGCCCGGCGGTCGGGTCCTCGACTACCGGACGGCCGGCGGCACAGGTGCCCGCTACCACCTCGAGCACTACTACGTGTGCGGTGATCTGCCCGACCTCCCCGCCGGCGTCTACCACTACGACGCCCAGGACCACAGCCTGCGGCAGCTTCGCGCGGGTGACTTTCGGAGCGTCCTGGTCGAGGCGACCGGGACAGACCCAGCGGTCGCGCGGGCGCCGGCGGTCCTGCTGGTGACGAGCACGTTCTGGCGCAACGCGTGGAGGTACAAGGCCCGGGCCTACCGCCACACGTACTGGGACGCGGGCACCTCGCTCGCCCAGGCACTCGCGGTCGCCGCCTCGGCAGGCGTACCCACCAGGCTCGTGATGGGTTTCGTCGACCGGGACGTCAATGCCCTGCTCGACGTCGACGGCCGGCGGGAGGCGGCCGTCGCCATGTGCGCGCTCGGTCGTGCCGACGCGCTGGTCCCTGGCCCGGACGCCAGCCCACCCGTACCGCCACTGGGTCATTCCACCCGACCGATCTCGCCACGGGAGGTGGAGTTCCCCCAGATTCGGCAGCTCCACGAGGCCTCCGCGTTGCACACTCCGCCCGACGTGGTGGCCTGGCGGGACGCGGCGATGCGGCGTACACCTGCCGAGCCGACAGGGCGGCTCTTTCCACTCGCCCCCGCCGATCCCGGCACCCTCCCGCCCGAGGCCGTGGAGACGGTCATCCTGCGGCGTCGGTCGACCCGGAAGTACGACCTGGAGGCCAAGCTCTCGTTCGCCGACTTCTCCACGCTGCTGGACTGTTCCAGCCGCGGGCTTGCCGCCGACGGTCTCGTCGCGGGCGCACCTTCGCTGCACGACTGCTACCTGATCGTGCACGGCGTCGAGAGCCTGCCGGATGGTGTCTACGTCCACCACCGCGACCTCGCCGCAGTCGAACTGCTGCGCGAGGGCGCCTTCGCCGAGGCGGCCTGCCGGCTCGCGGTGATGCAGGGGTACGCGGCCGACGCGCACGTGAACGCGTACTACCTCGCCGACCTGCGGGAGGTCCTGTCGGCGTACGGCAACCGGGGTTACCGGCTGGCCCAGCTCGAGGCCGCGCTCTATGCCGGACGCCTGCACCTGGGTACGCACGCCCTCCGGCGGGGGCCGGTGGTCCTGGGAGCCGTGGGCTCGACCTCGTTCGACGACGAGGTGGTGGAGTTCTTCTCGCCCCATGCGGCCGGCAAGAGCTTCCTGTTCGTGACGGTCTTCGGACGGCGGCGCCGGCCGCCGTCCAGTCGGTGAGGCAGGCCCTCCGGACGGAACTTTCGTCGACGGCATCCGAAGATAGAGGCAGAGGCTCGCCGCTGAGGCGCCTATATTCGCAGGCGTGCAGCCACTGAAGACTGGTGTCATCGGGCTGGGCGAGGTGGCGCAGGTCATCCACCTACCGATCCTGGCCAGCCGTCCCGAGATGTTCGAGATCGCGGCCGTCTGCGACGTGTCGCCGCACCTCGTCAGTTCGTTGGGCGAGCGCTACCGCGTGCCCGGCCGGTACGCGGACGTGGAGTCCCTCCTCGAGCACGACCTCGACGCCGTGATGATCCTCACCAGCGACGAGTCCCACGCGGACGCCGCGATCGCCGCCTGCCGCCGCGGACTCCAGGTGTTCGTGGAGAAGCCTTTGTGCCTCAGCCCGCGAGAAGGCGAGGCGGTCGCGAAGGCCCGGGACGAGGCCGGCGTCCAGGTGATGGTCGGCTACATGCGGCGGTTCGCTCCGGCCTTCGTCGAGGCGGTGCGCGAGGTGTCCACCTGGGACGCGATCCACTACGCGTCACTGCGCGACATCATCGCCGTCAACCGGCTGCTCATCGACCAGACCAGTGTGGTCGAACGCCCGACCGACATCGCGCCGGCACTCGTGGAGGAGCGGGCCGCGCGGGCGCGGGGGCAGGTGACGGATGCCATCGGCAGCGTCCCGCCGGAGCTGAACCGGGCATACCGGATGTTGTGCGGCCTCGCCTGCCACGACATCTCGGCGATGCGGGAGATTCTCGGCGTGCCGCGGTCGGTGGCCTCGGCGGTCCAGTGGCGGGACGGCTCGTACCTCCACATCGTCTTCGACTACGGCAGCTACGTCGCCCCGCTGACCGTCGGTGTCGACCACCAGAAGCGCTTCGACTGCCACATCGAGGTCGGTACGGACGACAAGAGCGTCAAGGTCGTCTACGACACGCCGTACATCCGGCACCTGCCGACGACCCTTGTCACCGCCGAGACCGTCGGCGAAGCGTTCTCGTCGAAGGAGCTCCGGCCGACGTTCACCGATCCCTACACCTTCGAGCTCGAGGAGTTCCACAAGGTGGCGACGCAGGGCATCCGGCCGAAGACCGATGTCGAGGACGCGTTGCAGGATCTCGAACTCTTCTCCGGCATCGTCGACGTGCTCCGGCGGTGACGGGGCCGTGCAACGAGGCGCCTCCTTCCTGGTCCGCAACGGCGGCCGCCAGTCGTGATCGCCGGCCGGCGCGGCGTCATCGGCGGTGTGCTTGCGCTCGTCGCGCTGCCGGGCCTGTTGACGCGGTCGAGCGGGCCGCAACCGGAGCGGGCGATGGTGACCTGGGACAAGCACGGCGGTGACGTGTGGGCGTGGGAGAAGACCGTGTCGGGGCGCGCCGAGGGTTGTGAGGTCGTGGCGGTTCGCCTGCACGGCAAGGAGTTTCCGGTCGCACGGTCCGGAGCGAGGTTCTCCGCCCGGGTACCGCTGCGGTCGGGACGCAACCGCATCGAGGCCGTGTGCTCCGGAGGCAGTGGAGGCGAGGAAGCACAGCAGGTGGCCGATCTCGTCCTCGACGTGCCGCTGCGCGCGACCCCGGTCGCGAAGGTCGAGCTGTCCCGCGAGGGAAGCGATGTCGTGCTGTCCGCCGCCGCGAGCACGCCGAGCCGGTCGAGCGGTGCGAGGCTGACCGGCACCTACTGGTCGGAGCGGTCCGGCAATCCCGCTCCGCTCACGTTGGCCGTCGACCGGCCTGGTGGCGGCGCTGGAGGCGGTGCCGGCGACGTCGCGGGCGAGGGGGCGAGCGAGATCGCGGCGGGACGGGTGCGGGTGCGCCCGCCCAGCAAGGACGGCGAGTACTACGTCACGCTGCGCGTCGTCGACGCCGATGGCGGGGAGGATCGCAGCACGACGTACTTCGAGGTGGTCGACGGTGAGCCTGGACTGGTCGACTTCGACCGCGAACACCCCCGATGGATCGACGACGCCGTGGTCTACGGCGTGATCCCGCGCAAGTTCGGGCGGCCGGCGTTGCGCGCGACCGCCGAGCGGCTCGACGACCTGGCCGACCTCGGCGTCAACACGTTGTGGTTGTCGCCGGTCAATACCACGATCCCGAACTACTCCGGATACGAGGTGATCGACTACTTCACCATCAGGTCGGACTACGGCACCGAGGACGACTTCCGGGCCCTTGTCGAGCAGGCGCACACGCGTGGCATGCGGGTGCTGATGGACATCGTTCCCAACCACACGTCCCATCTGCACCGCTACTACAAGGACGCGGAGAAGTATGGCGAGCGGTCGGTCCACTATGAGCTCTACGACCGAGACAACACCGGGACTCCCACGCACTACTTCGACTGGGACTGGCTGCCCAACCTCGACTTCGCCAACCCTGACGTCCGCCGTTTCGTGACCGAGGTGATGTCGTACTGGGTGCGGGAGTACGACGTCGACGGCTACCGCGTCGACGTCGCGTGGGGAGTGAAGGAGCGCCGCCCCGACTTCTGGCCCGCGTTGCGGCGGGAGTTGAAGCGGATCAAGCCTGACGTCTACCTCATCGCGGAGGCCAGTGCCCGCGACCCCTACTTCGTCGCGCACGGCTTCGACGCCGCGTACGACTGGACGATCAAGCACGGCGAGTGGGCCTGGATCGATGTCTGGACCGCGCCGGACCAACTGGTCGAGCGGCTGGATGCGGCGCTCACCAACGACGGTTTCGGCTATGGCGAGGACACTCTGATCTTCCGCTTCCTCAACAACAACGACACCGGCGAGCGCTTTGTCGCCCAGCACGGTGTGGGCATGACCAGGGTCGCGGCGGCTCTGCTGTTCACCGTGCACGGTACGCCCGGGCCGTACACAGGTGACGAGATCGGCGCAGAGTTCGACCCGTACGAGGACATCGGACCGCTGGACTGGGACCACGATCCCCACCGGCTCCGGCCCTACTACCGCACGCTCGTCCGGCTCCGGAACGAGCTTCGCGGGCTGCGGAGCCGCAACTTCGCACGGGTCGAGGCCGATCCCGCCAGCAAGGTCTACGCCTATGTGCGCTGGGGATCCGGCACCGACCTGCCGGTGCTCGTGGTGTTGAACTTCGGCGCCGAGCGACTCACCGCCGAGGTGAACCAGCCCACACAGTTCGCCGACGGAGGCCGACTTGTCGATCGGTTGTCGGACGAGGCGGTACGTGCGGACGGGCGGACGCTGCGCGTGACCATGGCGGCCTACACCGCTCGGATCTTCGTCCCTGCTTAGGGAGTTGATGTGTTGATGGAGGTCTGGCGCCTGGGTTGTTGGAGGTCTGCGCTGGGTTGTTGGAGGTCAGGCGCGCTGGGTTGTTGGAGGTCTGGCTGCTTCTAGTCCGCCAGACCTCCAACAACCTGCGCCAACATCCTGGTGCCAGTGCGACAGCTCTGGTCAGGTGCCGAGCCTTGGCCGGACGCTCTTGGCGTACCACGGTGCGAACACTCGGTCGTAGAACTCGGGAGCGTTGTCCTGCCAGTACGTCACGTGCGCCTCGTAGTAGCGGCGCGCGGCAGCGGTGAAGTCCTTCTCCGACACACTGGAGGTGAAGCCGTCGGCCTGCTTGTTGACGGTCCGCTCCAGCTTGCCGAGGTCGTCCCGCAGGTCGAGGTCGCCGGACTCGTAGAACCAGCGGGACGTCATGTCACCGTACGCGGTGGGGGTGGGACCGGCGTTCTCCTCGACCGGGATGTACCACGCGGGGTTGGGCGCGAGCGGGATCTTCGCGGTCGCGTGGATGTTGTCCATGTAGTCCTGGCCCCACGCCTCTTCGGGAGAGCTGGGCAGCTTGTCCAGCACGTCCTTGTAGATGGGCGTGATGTTGCCCCAGTCGTAGATGTAGCGCGGGTTCTTCGTCCGGTCGTAGATCGCCTTGCGCTGGTGTACGAACCCTGGCCCCAGCATGTAGTCGTGCAGGCCGACCGCCGCGCTGAGCGCGTTGTCGGACAGGTCGGGTGAGAACCCGAGCAAGAACACCTCGCCCTGGGTCGTCGCGGAGAAGCCGTCGACACCCACGGGCTCCGACATCCAGCCCATGATCTCGTCCAGCGGCTTGTCGAGCTCCTTCTCCAAGGTGATGTGGGTAACCTCGCTGCCGGGCGGCGCGCTGAAGTGGATGGACGTCGTGTTGTGCATGGCCGCGGTGCCCTTGACGACGGCACCCCACACGTCGTCGTCGGTGAGGCTGATGTCGGCCAGCACGGACTTGTCGTCGTACATCATGCCCCGCGCACGCCCGATGGCAGAGACCCACAGGTCGGCCTGCGTGGTGTAGTCCCACGCCCAGTTCCACTTCGTGTCCGGCGCCGGAAGCTGGCTCAGCAGGCCGAGACCCTCTGCATCGAGCACCTGCTGTAGGACCCAGTTTTGCAGGGCGATCCCCTTGCGCTGGCCGGTGGTGAGGCCCTTCGCCAGTTCCCGGACGTCCTTCCAGGTCCAGCTCGGCTCGGGTGCCTTCAGGCCCAGTTCGGCCACGAGGTCCTTGCGGTAGTGGATGCCGTTACCGCAGCTGTAGGACTGGGGAGCCGAGAAGTATCGGCCGTTCACGGCCCACTTCTCCCAGATGGGTACGGCGAAGTCGGCGAGGCGACCGGCCACCTTGTGCTCTTCGAGCTGGTCGGTGACGTCGGCGAGCAGGCCCCGCGCCATGGCCGACTTGGTGGCGGTCCGGTTCCAGCCACCAACCATGTCCCCTTGGAACATCGCGGGCGCCGTCCCGCCGCTGATCGCGGTGACCAGACCCTGCTGGCTCCAGATGTCGGCCGTGATCCGCTTGATGCTGACGCCAGGATTGTCGTCGAGCCAGAGCTGGAGTGCCTCCGCGTACGCCTTCTTGTTGGGGTCGTCCTTTTGTTCCTTGGCTGTTGGCTTCGGACCGTACGGCCAGTCGTCGACGGTTTTCAGGACCACATTGGTCGAGCTCTGGTCGCGGGGCGTGCAGGCGCTGACGAGAGCGCCGCCTACCGCGACGGAGCCGCCGAGCGCCATCAGCTTCAACAGCTGCCGGCGCGAGGAGGTGTACGCAGGTGCGAATGCTGCTCTGGATACCGCTCCTGATGCGGGTCCGGGTGCACGCCGCGAGTAGGAATCCATGGGAATACCTCCAGCTGTGGCGACCAGCAGTCATTATTCACCGCGATTCAGGGTCGATTCAGGGCCCGAACTCGGCGGCTGAAGTTCCGTCGACTACAGCAGAAGATAAGCCGTGCCCAGACGCGACGGTCGGAACACCAACAGGGGTTGATCGCTGGGCTGCACCAGGCACTAGGCAGATTCGCGGACGACCAGGCGACAAGGCAGGACGACCGTACGCCGGGCGGCGGTATGCCGGCCGAGTATCCGGCTGAGAAGCAGGTCACCGGCCGCGCCGCCGGCGTCGTAGGACGGGTTGCGGACCGTCGTCAGCGTCGGTGTCACCATGGCCGCCGCGTCCACGTCGTCGAAACCCACCAGCCTGAGGTCGCGCGGGATCGTGAGGCCGTGCTCGCGGATGGCGTCCATCGCGCCGATAGCCATCAGGTCGTTGGCGCAGAACACTGCGTCCGGCGCGGGGTCGACGGCCAGCAGGCTGCGCATGGCGTCCCGCCCACCAGCCCTGGTCCACTGCCCGTCGCGGACCATCGCGGCGTCGAAGGTCCGACCCGCCTCTGTCAGTGCGCGACGATAGCCCTGCACCCGTGACAGCCCGGAGCCGGCGGCCCCCTGGATCATGGCGACCCGTTGGGCACCGGTGCCGAGCAGGTGGAGCGTGGCAGCACGGGATCCACCCTCGTCGTCGGGGGTCACGCGGTCGACCTCGGGATGGTCGACGCTGTCGCCGAGGCAGACGATCGGCGTACCCGACCGGACCGGCGCGACGATTTCGGTCGAGGCACCGTCCACCGACGCCATCGCCAGCCCGTCGACCCCGCGGTCGACCACATCCTGGATGAACTTCCGCTCCCGGTGGGCGGTGGCGTCCGTGTTGCAGACGTAGGTGGCGTACCCGTCGCCCTCGACACGGTCGGCGAGGCCACGGGCGAGGACCGTATAGAACGGGTTGGTGATGTCGGGCACGATGATCGCGATCATGTGCGACTGCTTGGTCCGCAGGTTGCGGGCGACGATGTTCGGCCGGTAGCCGAGTTGCCGGACGGCGCCCTCGACACGTTCACGGGTCGTCGAGCCGACTCGGCGCCTGCCCGTGAGCACATGGGACACGGTGGTGGGGCTGACTCCCGCAGCCGCGGCGACCTGTGCGATGGTCACCCGCAGGCCGGTCGCCGCCTCGGCCGGAGCGGCTCCGGATCTGGCGGGCAGTGGCGGAACCAGCTGCGCATCAGTCGTGTTCATGGACCTTGACACTCGAAATGGGTGTTCCTACGGTAGGGCAAACCGATTTGGCAAATCGATTTGGCCTGAGGTGGAGATGCTCGGACGGCTCGAGCGGTACACGCTGGAGGGCCTGCTGGTGCCCGCGGCCCAGATCCGCATCCTCCGCCAACGCCTGCACCGAGCCCAGGTGCACTGGCACGACTTCTACGAACTCGTCTACGTACTCGACGGCACCGCCCGGCACACGGTCAACGGCAGGCCGCACCGGCTCGCCCCGGGCAGCGCGTTCATGCTCACTCCGGCCGACTTCCACGAGATCACCTCGACCTCTGACCAGGTGCTCACCTGCTACAACGTGGTCATCGACCCGTCCGTCCTGGCCGGGGAACTGGGGGAACTGCTGCCGCTGGCCTCCCATCAGGCGGTGTGGATGGTCGACGACCTCAGCGAGGTCGAGCCCGACTTCCACCGGTTGTGGAAGGAGTCCACCACCGACCGGGTGGGTTCCTTGCTGGTGATGGCGGCCCTGCTGCGGTGCATCCTGGTCGGGCTCGTCCGCCGGTGCTTCGGCGAAGGTGCACCCGACCAGGCCGACAGCCGGCCCGGGATGGAACTCGGTGTCCGACAGGCGATTCTCTTCGTCGACCACAACTTCCGTGAGCCGATCACGCTGGCCGACGCGGCCGCCCAGGCGCACCTGTCGCCCAACTACTTCAGTGAACGCTTCCACGAGTTCACCGGCGTCGCGTTCCAGGCCTACCTGCAGCAGCGGCGGCTGCGGTTTGCGCGCTCGCTGCTGCGTGCGACCGACCTCGGCATCACCGAGGTGTGCCACGCCGCCGGCTTCAACAGCCTGTCGCACTTCGGCCGGGCATACCGGCGCAAGTACGGGCAGTCGCCCTCCGCCTTCCGCGGGGTGTCCCTGGCCAAGCCCTCGCCGCGCGACATTGCCGCGCCGGTCGCTCACGCGGCCTCATAGGTGTTGCCTGCCCGGTCGCGACCACGGGCGAGCCAGATCCTCCAGCCCGCATTGGCCTCGACCGGCAGCACCCGCACCGAGGCCGGGAAGTACCGCATCGTGTAGCCGGTTCGCCGCTGGGTGCTGGTGTTGGACAGCGCGCCGTGGATGATGCGCCCGTCGTGCAGGGACGCCTGGCCCCTCTCGAGTTCGAAGTCGACCGCCTTCGCCTCATCGACCCTGACTACTTCGGCGTGGAACGTGTTCACCGACTTGTCGGCTGGCCGGTAGTCGGAGAAGCCGTTGTCGTGGGTGCCGGGAATCACCCGCATACAGCCGTTCGCACTGTTGCTCGGGCTGAGAGCGAGCCAGACGGTGACGATCCGGTCGTACGCACTGAGCCGGCCGTTCCAGTAGGCCGAGTCCTCGTGCCACGGCGTGGCCCGGCCGACTCGCGGTTCCTTGGAGATGAAGTGGCTCGTCCACAGCGCGATATCCGGTCCGACCAGTGGCTCCACCAGGTCGAGTACTTCTTTGCTGAGCAGAAAGCCGAGGAGCCGCCGATCGTGGAAATGGGGAGTGTCCAGCTCATCGGACAGCTTGTCGCCTTTGTCGGCGAGATGCTCGTCGAAGATCTGCTCGAGCTCGTCGAGCTGGTCCGGCGAAAACAACTGGTCGCGACAAAGGAAGTAGCCATTGGCTCTGAAGAACTCGACGTCTCGAGGTGACAGCACGCTCGGCACCCTCCGCCCTTGGACGCAATGTGTGTACGGGTGTGATCGTACGAAAGCAGGCGCTTGTGGGCGCCGTCTATGTTCGGGTGGCTTCGACCTAAGTTCGGATCCGCGGTGCCGTCCCCGGTCCGTGGGGCGTGGCCGAAACCCTTTGCCCCGTACGTGTTGTGGTGCTTCGTGGCCGATGTCGGTCTCGGGTCGTCCGTCCTGTCCTACCCGGGATCGTGCCGCCCCGGCAGGTGGGTGTCATGCTGGCGATACCAGCTATTTGTCCGGCGGTGTCAAGGCGCGGGCGGCGACACAAATGGTTTGTCCGGCGATACCGGACGCATTCTTATGAACGCAATTCACGACTATCAGTACTACGTACTCTGTCCGTCAGTTGGCCCCTGTTTGGTCGACACCGAGTAGGTACTGAGAACCCGCTGATTCGATGGAACTACGGCGCGTTCAGCGGAACAATGAACGGGTATCTCCGATCGCTGGGTGGGCGGCCTTGAGAAGGTGTGATCCTTTCTGCGGACCGGGGATGCCTGTCCGGCAGAGTTGAAAACCGCACGACGGCAGACCGGGCGAACAATCGATGCATTGCCGGAACGTCGTACGACGAGCGTGTGCGGGCCGGGTGCCCCGACCAGGGAAAGGAAGGGCATGGCTCGAGACTCGGGGGCGGGTGAGGTCGTGAGCCCGTCGACGGATCGGTTGGTTCCGCGTCCTCGGACACCGGTCGAGGACTGGCGGGGAGGTGGCGTACTCGACACGAAGGTGTCGGTGCCCGCGCCCGCCATGCCGGTACTCCCACGCCCGCGGCTGTTCGATCTGTTGCTGGCCGCGACCGAACACCGGGTGACTGTCGTGAACGCTTCCGCGGGCGCCGGCAAGACGATGCTGCTGGCGTCCTGGTTGAGCTGGACGACCAGCCGGCGGGCGGCCTGGGTGTCGTTCGACCGCAACGACAACGAACCCAAGATCTTCTGGTCCTACGTCGTCGAAGCCGTTCGTCGCGCCACCGCCGGCCGGGAGGGTGACGTCTTCGGGCCGCTGTCGGCCAACGACGTCGCGCACGAGCGGTTCCCCGAACGCTTCCTCGACGTCGTTGCCGGGCTCGAGGAGCCGGTCGTGCTCGTGATCGACCAGGCGCATGAGATCACCGACCCACGGCTGCTGGCGGGACTCGACGTGATCCTCCGGCACACGCCGGCGACCCTGCGCCTCGTGCTGTCCGGCCGAGGACTTCCCGCCGTCGGCACGGCCCGGCTGCGGGTGTCCGGGGACGTTGCCGACGTGGGTTCGGCCGAGCTTGCGTGTTCGCCGCAGGAGGCGCAGGACCTGTTCCGGCTGTACGGGCTGCACATCGAGGCCGCGGAGGTCGCCGACCTGCTGCACCGAACCGAGGGCTGGATGGCCGGGTTGCGCCTTGCGGCTCTGTGGTGGCGTACACAACCATCCGGCCTTGCCGACGTCTCGGCGTTTACCGGCCGCGAGCCGCTGGTGGCCGAATACCTGCAGGACGAGGTGATCACGCCCCTCGCGGCACGGGACCGGGCCCTGCTCTTGCGGACCTGCGTGGCCGGCCGGGTGAGCGGTGCGCTCGCCGACGCACTCACCGGCGGGGACGACGGGCGACAGACCCTCGAGGCGCTCGAACGCGAGAACGCGCTGGTGACGGTGTTGGGAGCCGGTGGAGCCTGGTACCGGTACGGGCCGTTGTTGCAGGAGTTCCTCAGCCATTGCCTGCACGAGGAGTTGCCGGACGAGGTTCCAGTCCTCCGTCGCAAGGCGGCGCAGTGGTATGCCGACGAAGGGATTCCCGTCGACGCGGCGCGCAATGCAGTGGCGGCGCGTGACTGGACCCTGGCCGCTGGACTCCTCGTCGGTGAAGGCGCCCGCTCGTTCGCCAACGGGACGGGCGCGGAGCTGGAGGCGTTGCTGGCCGAGGTTCCGGCCGAGGAGGTAGGCGCGAGCCCTGACCTCGCCGAGGTCGGTGCCCGGGCCCGGCTGGCTGTCGGTGACCCCGATGGTGCCGAGGCCCACATACGTACGGTCGATGCCGACGGTGCCGGTCCGGACCGTCACCTCCGTCTGCTCACGGCCACGGAGCTCCGGCTGCACCAGGCCTGCCTGCGCGGACAGGTACCGGATGCCCTTGTGTCACTCGCCTATCGGTTGCTCGACCAGATACGCGAGGCGGGGACCGGCACGCGTGGCAGGCATGTCGCCGGCAGCCTGGCGTACTGGATCGGCGTCGCCGAACTCTGGCGCGGCCGCGTGGTGGCAGCCCGGGTCGCCCTCGACCGTGCCGTTCCGCAGCTGGCGGACGGTGGGTTCGTGGCCTGGGAACGCCGGGCCCGCGGCTGGACGGCGTTGCTCAACGCCGTGGACGGTCGACTCGGCGTGGCTGAGCTGGCTCTCGCGAGTGCCGGGTCACCGCGCCGAGGCGAGTCGACGCAGGCACAGGGCGAGTCGACGGGACAGGCACAGGCACGATCGGAGCCGGTCGCCGTTGTGCCCCGCCCGCGACAGCGTCCCCAGTCAGCGCGACTGTCGTCGGCTGAGCGAGAACAGGAAACGACCTCCACAGTCGCCGACGAGGCCGGTCCTGTTGCCGCGGATCTACGCCCTGGCGACGACGTACGTCTGATGTACGACCTCGCCCAGGTCCAGATCGACGTCGAGAGGGACCGACTCGACCAGGCGTGGAGCGTGCTGGAGTCCGTCCGGGCCAGGTTGTCTGGCACTACGGGTACGACTGGGCTCGCCGCCGGACCGCCGGCCGAACCGCCGCTGGCGGAGCTGGTCGGTCTGTTCCGTGCCCGGGTACTCATCCACCGCGGAGACCTGGCCGCGGCCAAGGCAGAGTTGTCCAGCGCGAAGGACGCGGCGAGCAAGCTACGGCCCCATGTCGAACACGGCGCGGCTCTGCTGGGAGTCGATATCGCCCTGCACGAGAACGGTTCGGCGCACAGCCGTGACGGAGCCGCACTGATCGCGGTCCCGGGTGCCGGCGTTGACCCAGAAGCCCCTACGAGCAACGGCTCGGCGTCCGGCACTGGCTCGGCATCGGGCAATGGCTCAGCGGCCGGCAATGGCTCGGCGTCCGGCAATGGCTCGGCGCCCGGCAACGGCTCAGCGGCTGGCAATGGCTCGGTGGCGCCCGCTGGCGCGGCGGCCGGCAACGGTTCGGCCGGTGCCGCAGATATCGACCACTCCGCCACGACGTCCGGCGACGAGGGTGGCTCGAAGATCGCCGCCGACACGGTGGCGGAAGGGCGCGTGCACCTGGCGCAGGGCGATCCGGCCGCCGCCCTGGACGCCGTCACGCCATGCCTGTCCGGTGCGACGGTCGAGACCCGGCTCCTCGACACCGTGGGCGCCCTGCTGGTGGCCGCGACCGCACATCGGCGGTTGGGTACCCAGGCTGCCGCCGCCGGGTTCCTCGAGCGTGCCCTCACCCTCGCCCGCGACGAGGGCCTGATCCACGTCTTCCTCGAGGCCGGCCGTGGCGTGCGTGCACTGCTGACCGTGATGATCCCGCCGCAGGGCCCGCACGCCGGCTTCCGCAGCGCGCTGCTCCATCGGTTCGACGTCCAGCCCGCCGCCACGCTCAAGTCGTCGGACCAGCTGACCCGGCTCACCGCGAGCGAACGCGCCGTCCTGCGCTACCTGCCGTCGCACCTGACGAACGAGGAGATCGCCCAGGACCTCTGCCTGTCGGTCAACACCGTCAAGTCCCACCTGCGCACCCTCTACCGCAAGCTCGGCGTGACCTGCCGTCGGGAAGCCATCGCCCGGGCGTTGCAGCTGGAGTTGCTCAGGTAGGTGCCTGCCGGGTGGGACGAACTGGCCTGGCTGTGCATGCTGGCGCTGGCGGTCGTCGAGTTGGTTCCTCGCACGTACGTACAGAGCGCGTCCAGAGCGCGTCCAGGGCGGGCAACAAGCGGGAAGGGCCATCCCGCAGGATGACCCTTCCTCGTACCTCTCGCGATGGGCGCCAGACCTGTGGCCACCCACTGCTCGGACGTTCAGGCGCGCCGGGACTCCATGTCTCGGCCGTGAACCGCCAGAGCGTAGATCACAAGAATGTCGACCGCGAGCAGAACGATCGACCACACCGGGAACGCAGCCAGCGTGAGGAAGTTCCCCAGGGCGGCGAGTGCGGCAAGTGCGATGCCGACGTACCGCGCCCATCTCTGTCCACCGAAGATCGCGAGACCGGTGCAGATGAGCAGTACGGCCAGAGCGATGTGGATCCACGCCCAGGCTGTGTAGTTGAACGACACGGCGAGCCCTGTGTCTCCGACGATGAAGTAGCCGGTGTTGAGCAGGCCGGTGAATCCCCAGATCGCCTGGAAGGCACCGAGAACGATCATCACCACGCCGGCGTAGACCGTCCAGCCGCCACCGCCGACTGCGGCTCCACCCTCGCCCATCCGGGCGGCGCTGCGCTCGTCGGATCGACGCGCCTTCGGCACGGCTGCCCGGCTCTCGGTCTTTTGCCGAGTGCCCTGCATGCGCTGATCGGCCTCGTCGCGGGCACCCTGCCCATGCTGCTCGGCCTCGTCCCCTGCGCCCTGCATACGCTGCCGCGCCTGGTCCTGTGCGGACCGGCCCGTATCGCGGTGTTCCATGTCCGTCATGGCCCAACCCCCTGATGGTTCGCGCCCTCCCGTCGAACGGAAGGGGTCCACACACCACGTTCCGCGCAGTGTCGGACAACTGCTTCACCCAGTCCGGGTGAAGTGGCCGACAAGCGTGGTCGGATTTGTCCGGACCGGCACCTTTGGACTGGCTGGCCCGCAAGGGTTTTGCGGTGGTTCGCCAGCCGGGTCGGGTCAGGGATCGAGGCTCCGCCGCTCCAACCATGTGTACGGATCGATGCTGGAACTCAGGTCGCCGCCGTCGGGGCGGACCTCGAGATGCAGGTGCGGTCCGGTCGCGTTGCCGCTGGAACCGACATAGCCGATCACGTCGCCGGCCCGGACCCGGCCGCTGGTGCGCTCGAACGCGGACATGTGGGCGTACAACGTCACAGTGCCGTTGCGGTGGAGGATCTTGATGCGCCTGCCGTACGCGGGATCTGACCATCCAGCCGCGATGATCCGGCCGGCGCCGACGGCCCGTATCGGGGTGCCGGCCGGTGCGGCGAAGTCCAGGCCATGGTGGGAAGACGACCAGTGGTCACCGTTTTGCCCGAACCGGGCGCTGAGGTGGTATTTGCGTACCGGTAGCACCCAGTCGATCACCTTCCGCCGGTGCCGGGTCGTCTGCTGGGCTGCGCGGGCCCGGGCCACTCGCAGGTCGGACCTGCGGTCGTAGCGAAGGTTTCTCTGCAGTTGTGCACTGCGCGCCAGCGCGGCTCGGGTCGAATTCGCACCGAGCTTCGTCTGGTCGGACGCAGAGCGCTCGGACAGCATCATGTCGACTCTGGAAACGGTGTCCGTTACGGCGACGGTGACGCCGGCAGCGGTAATACTCACCAACGCAATCGCCATGATGAGTCTGGTGAAAGAAAGCGCGGCACCGGGAATTCCACGATGGCTCAGCTGGCGCCGCAGAAAGGCTCTCACGGTCTCGATCCCTGCCGTTCGAAGGCACACTCGGCTGCACATCGGTGCGCGCCCGGGAGTCGCATCGCGCCTCGGGCGGCAAGGGGGCCGCCCGCCGTTTCCCGGCAACCTTCGTCAGCGCGGACTCAATGCTGCGAAAATGTGTGTGACCTGGTTTCACGCTTTCCGGTCGTCATTTCGGCGACGCGTCCAGGTGTGCTGAGCGTGCATTTCGTTTCTCGCTCGGCAGATCACAACTTCGAAATTCTCCACGCGGCCAGGAAAGAAACTCCTAGAGCCGTGAATATTCCATGAGAGCGATTCGGTGGAGTGATAGCGCCGTGGCAGACGCCGATTGGCTCGAGCCCTATTGGCGGGTGCCAATCAGTCTGCAGTGCAGCTGAATGTCGGGCCTACCAAAACCACGCCGCAGGCGCGCTTCGCGGCTGCGGCGTGGTCGAGGCGGACCTTCGGTTGTGGACAGGAATGAGTTGTCGTACGCGTCAGGGCGAGAGTCCCTTGCCGGACAGCCAGTCGAAGGGGTTGATGGCGTCGTCCAGGCCGCCACCGTCCGGTCGTACCTCCAGGTGCAGGTGCGGACCGGTCGTGTTGCCGGTGGCGCCGACATATCCGATGACGGTGCCGGCGCCGACCGGGCCGGAGGTGCGCGCAAACCGGGACATGTGGCCGTACAACGTGACTGTTCCGTCCGCGTGCCGCACGTTGATCCGGTTGCCATACGCGCCGTCCCAGTCCGCGCCGATGATCTCGCCGGCGCCGACGGCCCGGATCGGGGTTCCGCTGGGCGCGGCGAAGTCCAGGCCGTGGTGGAACGACGACCAGTTGTTGCCGCTCTGGCCGAACCGACCGGTGAGGTTGTACGACTCCAGCGGCAGGGCCCAGGATCGCGACTGCGGCTGCGAGGCCGTCCGCGTCTTGGCCGCTGGTGCGGACTTGCGCGCAGGAGCAGGCGCCGGCGCCTTGCCGGTCAGCTTGAGCTTCTGGCCCGGGAGGATCAGGTTGGGGTCGCCGCCGATGACCGGTCGGTTGAGTCGCCACAGCCGTTTCCAGCCGCCCTTGGTCTGCTGGGTGTTGGCGATCTTCGACAGGGTGTCGCCGCGGCGGACCACGTAGTTGCGCGACCCTTTCGGCGCCGTCGCCACGAGCCGAAGTCCTTCGTACACGTCGGCCGCGGTCTTGAGGTTCCAGTTGCTGGCGGTGTGTCGTTGTGCGAGCTGAGCCCCGGTGGCGACGGTGGTCCCGTTGTCGACGGTGCCAGCGGGGTGGACCGCCGCGCCCGCGGGAGCGGCGAGGCCGGCGACAGGGACCGCGGCGGCGAATCCCGTCACCGCGGCGGTCCGGGTGAACGTCCGCGCCGCCTGGTTGACCCGAGGCGTGCCGCGGTGCTTTGCCTTGTACGGCATGGTGATCCGCTTCCTCTCCTCGCCTGCGGAGTTAGCTGTCGGGTTCGGGCGAGAGGTGCCCGGCCACCGGGATCGGTGGCTTCACCCCAAAGGGCCGACAATGTCGGCTCGGCAGTGGGTCCTCCGTCTCCGCCCATCCGGTTCAGTGGGACGAACGACACCACTGGGCGGAGCTCGGCGAAGCGGGTCGTCAGCGCGCCTGGGTCGGCGCGAATGTCTGGGCGACAGTCCTAACAGAGGACCTTTTTGACTTTCCACTGCCAATTCCGGCGAGACCTACGATTCCCGGTCGTACAAGCCCAACGGCCCGCGATGGCCGATCGCGGGAGAAAAGGCGACCACATGGCGACAATTCACCGGTACAGGTCGCCAGAAATCATGCGGTGACCTTCGGAGTTGTCCGATGCCGGGCCAGGTGCTCAAAATTCGAGAAATCCGGATATGCCCGGCAGGTCTCCTTCGTGGTCCGTGAGTCGACCTGCGCACGATGATCGATAGGAGGCCGGACTCGACGCGTGACGCAGATCACACCGCCCGTCCCATTCAGTCGGCGGGCGCCGGTCAGTCGGGGAGCAGCCGGTCAGTCGGGGAGCGTCGGTACGGACAACCCCTGGTCGCGGCCGAGCAGAACCGCCCGGGTGATGGCCTTCGAACCGAATCGTTCGCGGACGTTGTCGAGGGCGCCGTCGAGGTCGGCGTCGATGTGGCGATCGAACGGCAACGGCAGCTGCAGGTGGACGTCGTCGTCGAGGTTGGCGATGGCGATGCCCACCAGGGTCAGGCCCTGACGTTCGATCAACGGCGTCGCCGCGGTGAGGAGCCCCCGGGCCGCGCCGAGGATCGTCTCGGTGTGCGCCGTCGCCTGAGGGAAGGTGTGCGACCGGGTGACCCGGGTGAAGTCGTCGAAACGCAGCCGGAGCACGACCGTGCGGCCCATCCGTCCGGCCGTGCGCAGCCGCCTGGTGACCCGGTCGACCAGGCCGACCAGCACCGCGTCGATCCTGGCCGGTGACTTGGGCGAACGCCCGAGCGCGCGCTGCGACCCGATCGAGCGCCGGCGGCGCCCGACGTGGACCGGGCGGGGATCGTAGTTGTGGGCGAGCGCGTGCAGGTGCCGCCCGGAGGCGGAGCCGAGCATCGATACGAGGGCGCGTTCGGCGACCTGGGCGACCTCGCCGACGGTCGTGATCCCTCGGCGCCGAAGCTTGTCGGCGGTGACCTTGCCGACCCCCCACAACCGTTCGACCGGCAACGGATGGAGGAATGCGAGCTCGGCGTCGGGTGGCACCTCGAGCAGGCCGTCGGGCTTGGCGACCCCACTGGCCACCTTCGCCAGGAACTTCGTGCGGGCGACGCCGACGGTGATCGGGAGCCCTACCTGCTCGCGGACGTCGTGTCTGAGCTGGGCAGCGATGTCCACCGGCGCACCGCTGATCCGCCGCAGCCCGCCGACATCGAGGAACGCCTCGTCGATCGACAGCCCTTCGACCAGGGGCGTCGTGTGGCGGAAGACCTCGAACACGGCCTTGCTCGCCTCCGAGTAGGCCGACATCCGGGGCTGGACCACGATCGCCCGAGGGCACAGCTGGCGGGCCTGGGATCCACCCATCGCGGTCCGGATGCCGTGGGCCTTCGCTTCGTAGCTGGCGGCCAGCACGACGCCGCCGCCGACGATGACGGGCCGCCCACGCAGGCGTGGATCGTCACGCTGCTCGACCGACGCGTAGAAGGCGTCGAGGTCGGCATGCAGGATGGTCGCCTCGCCCGGCACGAACACATGTTCGCATCGACCACCGACAGGTGTACGGCGAACCAGCCGACTCAGCCCGACCCGGGTGGTCTCGCCCGGAGTTCGCCGGTGGCCTCGAAGTCAGAGACGAAGCCACCCCAGCCCCCGTCGGCGTCTTCCTGAGCCGGTGACGTGACGGTCAGCAGTGAGACGTCGCCGGCGCTGCGGATCGTGTAGCCGTGCTTGATGCCGCGGGGCAGGAAGATGAAGCCGCCGTCGGCCAGCTCGAACTCATCCTCGCCGCAGCGGAAGGAGAGTTCTCCCTGCAGCACATAGAAGATCTCGTCCTCGGTGCCGTGAGTGTGGTCGTCGGGTTCCTCGCCGGCGCGCGTCGTGTACTGGATGAACGCGAGTCGCCGGCCCTGGCCGAGCTCGCCGGCCTTGACGGTGAAGTCGATGCCGTAGTTGTACGTCCAACCCTCGCCGGCCTGCAGCGCGTACGGACGAATCGTGCGGCCCATCGGGCTCCTCCTCGCAATGCGGCGGGTCCTGGGGAACCTACCGCCGCCCGCCCGCTACGACGAGCCCCACTGTTACGCGACCACGGGTGTTACGACGACCCCTGCTTTACGACGACCCTCGCTGTTACGACGAAGATGGTCGCTGAGTCGCCGCACCCGCCAGCAGGATCCGGTCGATCTCGTCCGCAGCAAGGGCGACGGCCTCGGCGCCGGCGAGGTGCCGCCCGCTGGCAGTCAGCGCGGCGAGTGCCTGGTCTCCGAGCCGTTGTTCCAGCTGCAGTCGCGCCTCCTCCAGTCGCTCGGCCTCCGGGCCGTAGACGCTGGCCGCCCGGTCGCCGCCGGCCGCGGCGCCGTAGAGGATCGCGGCCGGCTCGTCCTGGCCGAGGCGGACCAGCAGGTCGGCGAGGTTGCGCAGGGTCGTCCACTGCTGCATCCAGTTCCCCGTACGGCGCCACCGGTCGATGACCTCGCCGAACCACCGAAGCGCACGGGTCGGGTCACCGTGCCTGGCCAGCAGGGAGGCGACCGACACCGCGGCGACGCCGGCGACGAACTCGTTGCCGACGGAGTTGGCCAGCTCGCAGGCCCGGTCGAGCAGTACGAGGGCACGGTCGGGATCGTGGTCCAGCAGGCACTCGCCTTCGGCGTAGAGGGAGTACGCGCGAGCCGTGGGGTTGCTCGAGGCCTCGGCAAGGCGACGGGCTTCGGCCAAAACGGTCCGGGTCGCGTCGAGGTCGCCGGCGTAGGCGAGCCCGAGTGCTTCGCTACCCAGGTTGAAGACCGCCGACTGCACGTCACCGACCGCGGTGTACGCACTGGCGGATCTGGCGTAGGCCTCGGCTGCCTCCCGCGGTCGGCCGCCGAACAGTGCGACGTCGCCGCGGAGCTCCCAAGGAAGCCCGCCGAGGTCCTTGTCGCTCGTCCTGTCGGCGGTCCCGGCAGAGTCCTCGTGCCGAAGGAGACCAGGGCCCCCGAGGGCACGGCTCCGCTCGGCAGCTTCGGCCAGGTCGCCGCGGGTCCACCCGGCGATCCCGGCCGACGCGAGGACCACGGCCGCCAACCGGTGCGCGCGGTCGGCGAACCGGTCCGCCGCGGCCACTGCCCAGCCGAGGATCTCGTACCGCATCCGCCAGAACGCGAAGCGGTGCAAGGCGGCGGACAGCCTGAGGGCGAGGTCGACGTCGCCATGGTCGAGCGCCCACCGATGGGCGATCCGCAGGTTGTCGACCTCGGCCTCGACCAGGCGTGCGGACGTCCCTTCGTCCGGACCGGTCAGAGCCTGGGCGGCCTCTTCGGCGAACGTGACCATGCAGCGAGCTTGTGCCCGCCGGAACGCGTCGCTCTCGTCCCGATCCGCCAGCCGTTCGTGGGCGTACCGGCGCAGCGTCTCGAGCATCCGGTAGCGACCCATGCTGTCGTCACGGCGCACGACCATGGACTTGCCGATCAGGCCGGCGACCAGGCCAACGACCCGGTTGGCGGGTATCTCGGGATCGGCGCAGACCTGCTCGGCGTGGGCGAGTGTGAAGCCGCCGGCGAAGACCGAAAGCCGCTCGAGCACCCGCCGCTCCGCCTCGCTCAACAGGTCGTACGACCAGTCGAGCACATGGCGCAACGTGCGGTGGCGAGTCTCCACCGTGCGCAGGTCGGAGGCGAGGTCGAGCTGGTCGCCAAGCCGAGCGACGACATCCTCCAGCGTGAACGCGGCCAGCCGCGCGGCGGTGAGCTCGAGGGCGAGCGGGAGCCCGTCCAGGCTCCGACACACCTCGCCGACGAGCATCGCGTTCTCAGCCGTGACCTCGAAGCCCGGTCGCGCGGCGCGGGCTCGCTCGGCAAAGAGCACGACCGCCGGGGCGTCGCGGGTGTGGTCGGTGGTTGCGGTCGGTCCTTCGGGTACGGCCAACGGCCGCAACGGCAGCAGGTGCTCGCCGTCGACGCCCAGCCGCTCACGACTCGTGGCGATGATGCAGACCTGCGGGCAGGACTGGCAGATCGTCGCGACCAGCCGGGCGGCGGCGTCGATGAGGTGCTCGCAGTTGTCCAGGACGATCAGCAGGCGGCGGGTGCCGAGGACGTCGCTCAGCCCCTGCTCCGGTGGCCGGTCGGCCGGCAGCACCAGGCCCAGGGCGGCGGCGACCGCGTGGGGCACCGCGTCGGGTATCCGGACCGGCGCCAGTTCACACAGCCAGGTCCCGTCCGGGAAGTTGGCGGCCCGGTCGGCTGCGGCGTGGACGGCGAAGGCGGTCTTACCGACGCCTCCTATGCCGGTGACCGTCACGATCCGCTGCGCGCCGACTGTCTGCGCGAGGTCCGCCCGCTCCTGCTCGCGGCCGACGAGGCTGGTCAGGCGGATCGGCAGATTGCCGCGCCGGCGGGGACGCTCCACCTGTACGGGTCCGACGTGCCGGCCGGAGAGGATCTCGCGTTGGAGTTCCTGCAGCCGCTCAGACGGGTCGAGCCCGAGATCGTCCCGCAGGAGGGTGCGAAACCTGCCGTACGCCTCGAGCGCCTGTGGAGCCCGCCCGGCTCGGGCGAGGGCCGTCAGGAACAATGCCTGTCCGTCCTCGCGCAGCGGATGCGCCGAGACGAGGACCTCGAGCTCGGCGACGGCGACGGACGCGTGGCCGGCGGCGAGCAGGCCGGTGGCGCGTACCTCGACGGCGGCCAGGCGTACCTCCTCGAGCCTCGCGGCCTCCACGTGGGCGAACTCCTCGTCGGCGAACTCGGCGAACGCCGGGCCACGCCACCATCCGAGCGCGCACTGGACGGCACGAGCGGCGCCTTCGGGATCCAGAGCCACCCGCTGCCGCGCGTCGGCGACCGCCCGGCAGAAGCGGCCGGCGTCGATCGCGTCGGGCTCCACGTCCAGGAGGTAACCGGGCGCGGACGAGACGACCGGCGACTTGGCTCCGGCAGCCGCGCGCAGTGTTTCGCGCAGCCTGGCGACGTAGGTCCGGAGCCCGGTCAGTGCCGAACGCGGGGGAGCCTCGCCCCAGAGGATGTCGATGAGCCGGTCGACCGAGACGACCGAACCGGCCTGGATGACGAGTGCGGCGAGCAGGCGCCGCTGCATCGAGCTGCCGATGGCGACCGCACCGTTCGCCCCGACCACGTCCAGGGGGCCCAGTACGCGGAACTCGAGCGGACCAGCTGTCGTCACGCTCCGCAAGCGTACTGACGCGGTCGTGCACCCGACGCGCAGCCGGGTGCAATCGTGCCGCAACCTCGATGCGCTCAGCTGGATGCACGAGGTCGCTCGTGGCGTCGGATTGTGGCCCGTGGCCGACGGACTGTCGGCTACGGGGGCGGACACACCGGACGAACCCGTACGGGAGGTGGCGAGGCCGCATGTTCGAGACGACAGCCCTCCAGGTCCTGACCAGGCACGAATGCCTGCGTCTCCTGGGCGAGACCCAGGTGGGGCGTGTCGCGTTCATCGACCGGGCGCTTCCGGCGGTGGAACCGGTGACCTTCGTCGTCGACGGCGACTCCGTCGTCGTCCGCGCCGGTGCCGGCTCGGCGCTGGCAACCGCGTACGACACCATCGTCGCGTTCGAAGCCGACAACGTTGCGGACGACCTGTGCATGGGCTGGACGGTGAGCGGTGTCGGTACGGCCGAGGTTGTCTCCGACGACGTCCATACGGGGAGCGGTATCGCATTGCCGCCGGCCATGAGCGGGGTGGCCACACTCCTTCGCATCCGGCTCGGCCTCGTCTCGGGCCGTCGTCTCAGCGCTCCGGACGTCGCGTCCCGCGGCAGGCGGGTGCGTCGGCTTCCCGCCCCTGTCCCGGTCGGCAGCCAGCTCTGACGCGGTTGCGTAATCGCGACGCTATCGCGCCGCGGTCACGTGAGCGCATGATGCGGACTGACTTCCGTCTACCCGGCGGCGTGGAGACGGGGACCGAATTGATGGAGACCGAGATGACAGACAACCCGGGCGACGTGCTCGTCGAGAAGCTGATGAACGACACGATCGCGACGTTCGAGCTCATGGGCACCTACCTCGGCCTGCGGCTGGGCCTGTACGCCGCGCTCGCGCAGGGTCCGGCGACCACACGCGACCTCGCGTCCCGTGCCGGTATCGACCAGCGCTACGCGCAGGAGTGGCTCGAGCAGCAGGCGGTGGCGGGCACCGTCGAGGTCGACGACGTCACCAGATCGGCCGACGAGCGAAGATACGCCCTTCCTGACGCCTACCAGACCGTGCTCCTCGACGAGACGAGCCCGTCCTTCGCGGGTCCGCTGGCCTATGTCGCCGGGACCGGAGGCGTTCTGCCGCAACTCCTGGAGGCATACCGCAGCGGTGCGGGCGTGCCGTTCGAGGCGTACGGAAGGGACATCCGGGACCACATCGAGCAACTCAACCGGCCCATGTTCGAGGCGGATCTGGCGTCGACGTGGATACCCGCGGTCCCGGGTCTGCACGAGCGGCTCAGCAGTGAGCCGCCCGCCCGGGTCCTCGACCTCGCCTGCGGTGCCGGGTGGTCGTCCATCGCCCTCGCCCGGGCCTACCCCTCGGCGCTCGTGGACGGACTTGATCTCGACGAGGAGTACGTGGCCAAGGCCCGGACAAACGCCGCGGCCGCCGGGGTGGACGCTCGGGTCAGCTTCGAGGTCCGGGATGCCGCCGAGGCCGCCCGGTCGTCCCGCTACGACCTGGTCACCGTGTTCGAGGCACTGCACGACATGGCCTATCCGGTCGCTGCCCTGTCCGCCGCCCGACAGGCGTTGGTCCCGGGCGGATGCGTCGTGATCGGGGACGAGAAGGTGGCCGAGCGGTTCACGGCCCCCGGCGACGAGCTCGAGCGGCTGATGTACGGCTTCAGCATCGTGCACTGCCTACCCGCCGGACGCATGGAGGAGGACGCCGCGGCCACCGGTACGGTCCTGCGTCCCGACACGTTGCGACGCTATGCCGGCGACGCCGGGTTCGAGCGGGTCGAGATCCTGCCGGTGGCCAACGAGATGTGGCGTTTCTACCTGCTGCGGGAGTCGTGATGGCCTACTCCGAACCCGGCCTGCTGGCCGGCTGGGAGGTCGGTGCTCCGGAAGGCGACACGCTGCTGCGACGGTTCGTCGCCAGTTGGGCGGAGGCGCACGCATCGCCTGTCACCGCGATGGGCGGGCGGTGCCTTCGTCGCCCCGACCTCGCGGCGACGAACCTGCTCCGGCCGGCCGGATTCCTCAACAACGCCGTGCTGCTGGCACCGTTGGGCGACAGCGCGGCCGAAGGTGTGATGGCGGCGATCGGCGAGTTCTACTCGGGCTCGGATGTCGGCGAGGTGCTGCTGTTCAGCGCCTGGCCGACGCCGGACCTTCGTCCGTACGGCTGGGAGCTCGAGGGCCACCCGCCGCTGATGCTGCGGGCGCGCGGTCCTGCGGTGGTCAGCCGGTCTGCCGCCGGCCTGCAGATCGAGGAGGTACGCGATGCCAGCGGTCTGTGGGCGTTCGAACAGGTCATGGTGCCTGGCTACCCGCTGGACGTCGCCGATCTTCGGCCCGGCTGCGTGTTCGACGCGGCCGTACTTCGCGACGCTCGGATGCGATGCTGGGTCGGCTGGCACGACGGGCACCCGGTGAGCGCGTCGTCGACCTTCGTGGACTGCGGAATCAGCAACGTCACTCTGCTCGCGACCCTTCCGGGCGAACGTGGTCGCGGTTATGGCGAGGCGCTCATGTGGCCAGCGACCACGGTCGACCCCGACCTTCCTGCCATGCTGCTGAGCAGTGACGCCGGACGGCCTGTGTACGAGCGGATGGGGTACCTCCCGCTGACCCGGTTCACGGTGTGGCACCGTGCGTTCCCCGCCCTAGGGTAGGTGCACGCGCCTTCCCGCCAGAGGTGACGAGGCCGATCGCTCGCCTGGGGGCAGACAGGAGGACGGCCATGCGTTTCGCCTACAGCGCCGAGAGTCACCTCGGCAATGTCCGCGGCAACAACGAGGACTCCGCGTTCGCCGGCCCGCACCTGCTCCTGGTCGCGGACGGCGTGGCCGGCCAGCCTGCGGGGGAGGTGGCTTCGGCCAGCGCGGCGTTCGTGGTGGGTTCGATCTCCATGACGCCGCGAGGAACCCTGACCGCCGAGCCGGCGGATCTGCTCGGGGCTTTGCGTGAGTCGATCGAGTTCGCCGGTCGGCATCTCGGCGACGGAGTCGTTGCCGATCCGAGCCGGCAGGGCATGGCCACGACGTTCACGGCGGTGCTCACCGACGGTCGCAGGTTCGCGCTCGCCCACCTGGGTGACTCCCGGGCCTATCTCCTGCGCGACGGTCGGCTGCACCAGCTGACGACTGATCACACCTTTGCCCAGTCGCTGCTCGACCGGGGGCACATCACCGCCGAGCAGGCGGAGGTTCACCCCTACCGGTCTGCGCTCACCCGCTACCTCACCGCCGATGAGCGCCACGAGCCGGATCTTGCCTACCTCGACCTACGCGCCGGCGACCGGGTCCTGCTGTGCAGCGACGGGCTCACCGATCCCGGGTCGGAAGCGGAGATCACCTCGATCCTGGCCGGTACACCGCGCGAGCAGGCGGCGCAGAGCCTGGTCCGGTCCGCGCTACGGGCAGGCGGGCGGGACAACATCACCTGCGTCGTCGCTGACGTCGACTCCCGCGAGCTCACGCCCTGGAGCCGGCGCTGCTACTTCTGCCGGTTGCAGGGCGCTGTCGGCGACCTCAAGAACCTCATCGACCCGGCGGCACTCGGCGGCGTCGCCGCCTGAGCGGATCGCCGGCCAGGCGGACGCCTCGGCGAGGCGGACGCCTCGGACAGGCGGTCAGACACACGTTGTCAACCATCTGCCGGTGTGACAGCGTCTGCAGGTGCAGCGGGGGTGCCGGTCCAGCCGAGGAGGGCGGATGGCAGCAGATGCGGACGTGGAGTACACCGAGTTCGTTCGTGCTCGCTCGACCGCACTGCTGCGGACCGCCTACCTTCTCACCGGTGACCGCGGGCTCGCGGAGGATCTCGTCCAGACCGCGCTGACAAAGGTCTACCTCGCGTGGGGACGGATCCGGGACCGAGGCTCCGTCGAGGCATACGCCCGCCGCACGCTCGTGACAACGGCGACGTCGTGGTGGCGGCTCAGGTCCTGGCGCAGGGAACGTCCGAGCGGCGACCTGCTTCCCGACGTCGCCGTACCGGCTGGCACCGATGCGGTCGACGAGCGCGCTCGCGTCTGGGCCTGCGTCCAGGCCCTTCCGCCGCGTCAGCGGGCGGTCATCGTGCTGCGCTACTACGAGGACCTCACCGAGGCGCAGACCGCGGAGGCTCTCGGGTGTGCCGTGGGCACTGTGAAAACTCAGGCACACCGCGCGATCGAGCGGTTGCGGCTGTCCTTGGGTGAGTCGGTGACCGAGCCGTGGCGTGACAACGCGGCCGCCCGCATCGTTTCGGAGGCGCCATGAGAGAACAGCTGGAAGTCGCGGTCCGCGATGTTCTTGCCGAGCGCGTCGACAAGATCGGCCCGCCACCTGGCTGGGAGGCCCGGGTCCTGCGGGCCGCCCACCAGCGGCGCCAGCGCCGACGTGCCGGGCTCGCTGCCGGCGTGGTCGCGGCTGTCGCCGTGGTCGGTCTCGGGGTGAGCGGCCAGCTTGCCGGTGGGCTCATATCGCCGTTCGACATGGCCGGTCAGCTGGCGGTCCCGAACCTCCCGCCGGTGGCGCCGAAGGACCTTCCGATCGGACCTCCGGCGACGATCCCGTACGCAGTAGGAGACGGGAACGCTCCACCAGGCGACACGGTGCTGCTCCCGTCCGGACGGTGGCAGTCCGGCGGCTTCATCTCGACCATTGAGCAGGTCGGCGGCGGGTACCTGGCGATCGTCGAACTCGATCCAGCGTTCGAGCTCGTCTACCAGCGTTCTGACGGACGCCGGACGACGCTCGACCGCGGCAACATCAACGGCGTTGCGGCGTCGGCCGACGGTTCGAAGGTCGCCTGGTCGAGCGCTCCCCGGGGCGATGGCCCCACCCGGCTTCGACTGGCCAGCCTGCCCGACGGGAAGGTGCTCGCGTCGACGACCGTGTCCGGGACGAGCCTGGACAACCATGCCGACGTTGCCGCGTTCGTCGGTGACAAGGTTCTACTCGAGTACGAGCGGCAGTTGGACGAGCACCCCTACGCCCAGGCGTGGGACCCCGACACCGGACGGATCGGGCCGCTCCTGGGGCCGGCATACGGCGGCACGGGTGGTGCGGTGATCGGCGCCGACCCGGGGCGTGACACCGTTCTATCTGATCGACGAGGACTCGTGCCTTTCGAAGGTCTCGCTCGCGCACCCCACGACCGAACGCTGGAGGTCCTGCGCACCCCGGATGGTGAGGGCCCGGCCGAGCCCGGACGCACGCCTTATCGCCGGAGTCGACGAGCACGGCTGGAACAGATGGAACAGGGTGTGGGTTCGTGACGCGACGACCGGAGAGCTGCTCGCCAGGCGCGAGTTCACCGGCGCGCTTTTGTCGTCACTCGTGTGGGAGTCGCCCACGACAGTCCTGGTCTGGTACAACGACCTGGACCGACGCGGGAGCACGGACGGCCTGTCGTTCGACGGAAAAGTGCTCCGCTGCGACGCGAGCCTGCGAGAGTGCTCGCGCGTGTCGATGCCGGCCAAGCAGCAGCTGAGCGCCTTCTCCAGTCGGCCGGGCACGGACCCGCCCGCGGATGCTCATCTTCCGCGCTGACGGTCGTCTTCCGCCCCGGTCCCCGGCGTTCCCAACTTTCCGACGCCCGGCGTCAACCATCCGGCCGGTCGATGGCGTCATCACGGGAAACGGAGGGAGACCGCCATGCTGGGGTTCGTCATCATCGGAGGCATCTTCGGCCTGGTCGCCATCGCGGAGGGGGTCCGCCGATGGAGGGCGCCAGGCACTCCTAGTGGAGACCCGTACGCCCACTACATCGACCGGGCCAGCCCGGAGTTCGTCGCCGGTTACTACATGGGCGGTGCCGGGGCAAATCTGTTCGGAGGTGGCGGCGGGGGCGGCGGCGACGGCGGCGGCTGAGGAACGGACTCGCGGAGCGGGCGCTCGGGCCCTGCACAGACGGTGGAGCCCACCAACGGGCCCACGTGACGAGGCCCCGAACCCAATGAGGGTTCGGGGCCGACGCTTGACCCGCTTCGCTCCGGCATCCAGTCTGGCTGGTTGCGAGGCGGACGGCGCAGGGTCGTAGTCCTCGACCTCCTCGCCCCGGCAAGGTGCGGGGTGTTGATTCCTCGGAAGGGTGGCTCGACATGGCGAACGACGAAGGTGTGGACCTTTGGGCGATGGCCGACCTTCGTGCGGCGTGGTGTCTGCGGGTGGTGGCGACGTTGGGCGTCGCCGACCACATCGCGGCCGGCTGCTCCGGGATCGACGATCTGGCGGCGGCGATCGAATGCGACGCGGATTCGCTGCGTCGGGTGTTGACGCACCTGGCCGGTAGGGGTGTCTTTGTGGAACCGGCCCCGGGACAGTTCGCTCTGAATGAGGCTGCCAAGCAGCTGATGGACCCGTCGATTCGGGTGCTTCTTGATCTCGACGGAATCGGCGGCCGGATGGCCCATGCCTGGGGCACGCTGCTCCCGGCTGTTCGTACCGGCAGGCCGGCCTACCACGAGGTGTTCGGCCGAGGCTTCTGGGAGGACCTCGACGCGAATCCGGCCGTCGGTGCAAGCTTCGATGCACTGATGGGCGGACATGGACATGGCGTCCCCGACCCGGCGATCTTGGTCAGCGGGGACTGGGATTCGGTCCATACGGTTGTCGACGTCGGTGGAGGCACCGGACGGATGCTGGCCGAGATCCTTCGCGAGCACCCGGAGGTCGAGGGCACCCTGGTAGACCTTCCCAGGGCGGCACGGGAGTCTGGCGAGGTCTTCAGGGCAGCCGGGGTGGCCGAGCGCGCCACGATCGTTGGACAGAGCTTCTTCGACGCGCTGCCATCCGGAGCGGATCTGTACCTGCTCTCCGGCATCCTGAACGACTGGCCCGACGACCAGGCGAGGGTGATCCTGACCCGCTGCGCTGAGGCGGCACGCCCTGCCGGTCGGGTCGTCGTACTCGGCGGCGTATCGGCTGACGAGGAGTCCGTTGACGACCTCTGGCCCGAATTCGTTCTGCTGGGCGGTAAGAACCGCAACCTGACTGCGTTCAGGCAGCTTGCCCGTGAAGCCGGCCTCGTCGTTCACGCCGCAGGACAACTACCGAGTGGGCGCTACGCCGTCGAGTGCCGCCCGGCCGACGCACCCGCCGATCAGGCGTAGATCGGAAGTGCGGACGAGAGGTCGCAATCGAGCGGCCGGTCCCGAGAGGTGTCGAGCAGTTCCCGGACGTGCTACCCGACGAGTGGATGCGCCTGTCGTCAGGTGCGACACGGTGAGACAAACGAGGGGGGGCCACCTGGGATGTTCCCGCTTCAGCGGTCGTTTCTCCTGCTGGCGAGCACATGACGAGGCTGGCGCGACCAGCGGGCAGCAGGGTCGTCGTCGCTGCGTGCCTTTGCTCGGCACTCGGACAAGCCGAGCTGCTAGTCCGCTTCGTTACCCCGCACGGATTCGCAGAAGCCTCGACTGAGGTAGTTGGGGATTGTGTGCGGGTGCTCATCGGGAATCGTCCACAGCCACACTCGGCTGGTCGCCGTTCCGTCCGATGAGGGTGTCTGCCATGCCAGACGAGTCAAGCGCGATAGGAAGTCGCCGCCGAAGCCGCGGCCCTGGAACGAGGGGATCACGCCGACGACGACGATGACGACATGGCCGTTGCTCTGCCAGCCGATCTCAGCGAACCCAACAGGTTGTTCGCCGACCCTGGCTATCCAGGTGCGGATGTGATGCGGGCTCAGTTCCTCGGCCCATCGTTCGGGCGACCACTGGCTCCGCCCGCTGTCATCCCAGATCTCCTTGTACAGCCGGCAGATCGTGGGGGCGGC
Organism: uncultured Actinomycetota bacterium; assembly: GCA_963720325.1. Lineage (GTDB taxonomy): Bacteria > Actinomycetota > Actinomycetes > Propionibacteriales > Actinopolymorphaceae > Thermasporomyces. Next base: position 727,388 of record CAVRFE010000003.1, read on the forward strand.
CGCCGGGGACACCTCATCGAGAGCAAGCTCGGGAAGTTCCGGTGCGGAGCGCAGTTGCTTCGGATCGGTCATCTCCAGGTACACGCCAGCCCGGTCCATGGCCCGGCACGGTAGTCGTGCTGCGTCGGCTGCGCCACGGGAAATCGTCTGCGGCCCCAGTCCACGACAGGGGAGCTGATACAGCGCGGGCGAGGCGTCGGCGGGGCTCATGGAAGGATGCCGGGGTGCATCCCGCGGCGCCGCCCGCAAGGACGGTAGCCGGGCGGTGCGCCGCGTCAGCGGCGCTCTTGACCTCTACAGAGCCGGCATCGGCAGTCCGGCAGGGCTGATCGAGCCCGAGGGGCAGATGACTCCACATGACCGGCTCGCGTCGGCTGCCGAACGTCTAGGGCGCCCCGTGTCCGCCCCACGATGGCCCCACAACTGGCGGGATCTTGTGAGTGCCTGTGCGACACGGTGAGACAAACGAGGGCGGCCACCATGGGATGTTCCCGCTGGTCAGCGGGCGCTTCTCCTGGTAGCCGCCAAGGCGCCCCCGGCAGGATTCGAACCTGCGCACACGGCTCCGGAGGCCGTTGCTCTATCCCCTGAGCTACGAGGGCTGGGGCGGACAAAGGTTACCAGTGCGGCGTGCTGCCGCCAGTGCCGGTCGTCCCTTGTCCGCCCGTCGGTCCTCGTCCTCGTCCCCGTCCCGGTCCACCAGGTCGGCGGCGTTGCTCGCTCACCCGCCCACCGCAGCTTTCGCGGCCAACTCGGTCAGCACGTTCCTGGCCGCGGACACGTCGCCGACCGGAGACGTGAACGTCAGCGGCTTCGCGCTCAACGGGCTGCCCGGCTGGACCAGCCCCCACACCGGCCGACCCGCGCCGGCGTAGTCGCTCCACCTCGGCGGCAGGTGTACGTTTGCCGGGCCGTCGCCGGCGGACGTCAAGGCGTCCTTGACGAGCAGGCAGTCGAAGGCAGTGGCGAGGTCGAGGAACGCGAGGAACCGTACGGCCGGGTTGACCCGTACGTGTGAGGCGATCCCCAGCTCGTCCACGTGTGCGTGCAGGACGCCCGCGTCCGGTGTGAAGACGTGCAACCTGACCTGGTCGCGGGTTACCTGGTCGAGGCTTTGCAGCGCAGTCATTACCTCGTCGAGTCCGCCGGTGGCGTCCACGCGGCCGAAGCAGGCGATGTTCGCGACGCCGGGCGGAACGGTGTAGGGATGTCCCACCATCGAGTAGAACGCCGGGGGCAGGGTCGGGTGCGGGGAGATCACGGCCTTTTCCCGGGCCCGGTCGCCGATCTCTCCGACGGCCGCATAACCGAGCATGTGGTCGCGCTGGCCCTCGTGGCTGAAGACGATGGTGTCGGCGCACGCGTACGCGAGGTACTCACACCACTGCAGGAAGTTGTTCGACGCGGGCACCGGAATCCCCTGCGCTTCCAAACCCGAGGTCAGCAGGTCGCGGAAGGGACCGGGCATGACCGGTGCACTGCGTTCGTCGCCCGCCGCGTCCCGGGACACCGGTCCGGAAAACTCGGCGGTCCAGCTGACCGAGGGGTTGCGAAGCTTGTACGCCGCGGCAAGGAAGTGCGAGGCCGGCCACATCACCCGGCTGTAGACCCGTTCGTACGGGCCCTTGACGCGTTCCCGTGCGGCGATCTCCGCGAGGCCGCGTTCGCAGAACGACTCGACCGCCGTCCAGTTGGAGAAGTACGTCGGGGTGTCGACCACGACCTGGTTCTCCACGTACGGGCCGCAGATTCGTAGCAGGCCAGGGTCCTGCTCCCGGCTGGTGTCCATCGAGTTGCACACCACGTCGACGATCTCGCGCCGCTCCCGGATCCGCTTCGCCGCCATGATCGCGCTGCTGTCGTCGAACGGTGCGAAGCAGTACGCGACAACCAGGGTTCGGGCCAGTCCGGCGTTGAGCCGCTCGTACGGGAGGTAGTCGAGGTCATAGGTGTCGAGCACCTCGACCACTTTGTCCTGGCCCCTGGGGTTCGCGTGGAGGTGGTTGTTGACCTGGTCGAGCTGCATGTCGATCTGCCGGTACACGAGTCTGCGGGCACCGGCGTCACCGCGCCGGGCAAGGCTGTCGAGCTGGGCGATGAGGTCCAGCAGCTGCGTGACGACAGCGTCGGCGTCAGGTTCCTCCGCGACGTGGGCGTCGGGTTCTCCGCCAGCCGGCCGGACCGTCCGCAGATACACCGCGCCGTCGCCCACCGCCCGGCGTACCGCACAGCCGTGGCCGGTGAGCAGGGCCGTCACGAACAGGACGTCGTGGTGCGTGCGGGGAGTGGGGTCGCGCTCCACCAGCTTTGCCAGGCGCGCCGGCACGAGCAGCCCACGCACGGTGGCCAGTGCCGACGGGTCCACGGGGGTGCCCTTGTCCGGGCCCGCCTTGATCGGGCTGGTTGCCGGCGTGTCATCCGGTCCGGCGGTCTCGACCTGGGCGAGGATCACGGCATCGTCGGCCGCCTCGCCGAGGAGCGTCTCGAGGTAGCGCGGAGAGATCCGGTCGTCCCCGTGCAGGAACGCGATGGACTGGCGGCAGGCCGCGGCCACGCCGATGTCCCGGACGCAGAAGACCCCCGCGCCGCCGAGCTCGACGACCCGCAGCTCGACGTCGGGGGCGCGCTCGGTGAGCACATTGGTCGCGGACTCGAGGTCGGCCACCTCCGCCTGCGCAGCCACGATGACCTCGAAACGGTCCCGGTCGAGGGTCTGCTCGGCCACCGACTCCAGACAGCGGACGAGGTCGTCGCCGACCTGATACGTCACTACCAGGCTGATGCCAGGACCGTCGGCCGGTTCCCGCTCAGGTCCGGGTTCGGCACCGTCGGCGGTCCGCGGGAGTCGCGTGTGGAGGTCGCGGGTCCATTCGTCGACGACCTGCTCGGTGGCTGGACGTCCCGCCGCCGGGAGCTGCCACGGACGATCCGGTTCCGTGCCGGTGCTGCCTGGTTCGGAGCTGGCAGGTTCGGTGCTGCCCGCTTCGGTGTTGCCTGGTTCGGTGCTGGCTGGTTCGGCGGTCAGATCCGAGTCGACGGTCCCGGAAAGGGTGGGTTCTTCTTTCGGCACGTGGTTTTTCCCCCGATGAGCACTTCGTGATTGTCCGGCTGCCGTCCCCGCAGGCCCGTAGGTCGCCGGTCTTGCCCGAGAGCGCCCGGTCGCTCTGTATGACCGAAGTCTGTCCGGGCCGCCCGACCCAGCGCCACCAACGCCCCGGCGTGTCCCCGCGCCGGATCCAGCTGACGTCGTACGACATCGCCGGCCGCCCCTTGCCTGAGCACTGCCATCCGGACCCGCTCATCGCCGCGGCCCCACGAGCGGTCAGGATGGTCCCGTGACGAGAGCTCATGAAGCGGGAGCCCTGCATGCGGGTGTAGGTCACCGAGGTCCGTCCTGGCTGCGCCCGCCGGACGAGCCCGGCGCCCTGGTCGCCGCGCTCTGGCCGCGAAACGTCCGCAAGTCGGCCAGCGGCGTCCTCGAGGTCGCCGGCGTCGACGCGACCGCGTTGGCCCAGGAGTTCGGGACTCCGGCGTACATCGTCGACGAGGACGACTTTCGGCAGCGGTGCCGCGACTTCCGCGACGGGTTCGCCGGGTGGGACGTCTACTACGCCGGCAAGGCGTTCCTCTGCGGAGCCGTCGTCGGCTGGGTCCGTGAGGAGGGGCTGCGGCTCGATGTGTGTACGGGCGGGGAGCTTGCCGTCGCACTGCGCGCCGGCTTCCCGGCCGAGCGGATCAAGCTGCACGGAAACAACAAGTCCGTCGCCGAGCTCTCCCGCGCGCTCGACGCGGGCGTCGGCCTGATCGCCGTCGACTCCTTCGACGAGATCGGTCGGCTCGCCAAGCTCGCCGCCGATCGCGGGGTCCGCGCGTCGGTGCTGGTACGCGTCAAGGTGGGCGTCGAGGCCCACACACACGAGTACATCGCGACCGCCCACGAGGACCAGAAGTTCGGGTTCTCCCTGGCCGGTGGCGAGGCGGCCCGCGCGGTCGAACGGGTCCTCGCGGAGCCGACCCTCGAGCTCGCCGGGTTGCACTCCCACATCGGCTCGCAGATCTTCGACACTTCGGCGTTCGAGGTCGCCGCGCGCCGCGTCGTCGGCCTGCACGCGAAAGTCCGCGCGGACCACGGCGTCGAACTGTCCGAGCTCTGTCTCGGCGGCGGCTTCGGTATCGCGTACACCACCCAGGACGACCCCGAGCCACCTGTGCAGCTGGCGGCCGAGCTGGGCGCCATCGTCGAGCACGAGTGCAAGGCGGCCGGAGTGGGCGGGCCGAAGCTGTCCGTCGAGCCGGGGCGTGCGATCGCGGGACCCGCGGTCTTCACGTTGTACGAGGTGGGAACGGTCAAGGTCGTCGAACTGGACGCCGGAGCGGCCCGCACCTATGTCTCGGTCGACGGTGGGATGAGCGACAACATCCGACCCGCGCTGTACGACGCGGACTACTCCTGCACTCTCGCCTCCCGTGCCTCCGGCGCACCTCTGACGCTGAGCCGGGTGGTCGGCAAGCACTGCGAAGCCGGCGACATCATCGTCAAGGATGAGCTCCTCCCGGCGGACATCCGGCCTGGGGACCTGCTGGCCGTACCCGCGACCGGCGCCTACTGCCGGTCCCTCGCCAGCACCTACAACCACGTGCCGCGGCCGCCGGTCGTCGCGGTCCGGGGCGGCGAGGCCAGGTTCGTCGTACGCCGGGAGACCGAGGACGATCTGCTGCGACTCGACGTCTGGTAGCGGCCGGCGGGTGTGGAGGATCTCCCGGCCGCCGCGCGTACCGTGAGACATCGTCTCCGGAGTCCGGACGCGGAAGCACAGATCATGCGGCGTCCTCGACACTGTCGGGGGTCGTACGGGCCGGGCGGGTTCGGGTGGACACGATGGTCGGCGTGCAGACGGCGAAGGGGAGCGGATCGATGGGCGGCGGCAGGCCCCTCCAGGTGGCGCTGCTGGGCTGTGGTGTCGTCGGCAGCGAGGTCGTACGCCTGCTGGCCGACCATCACGGTGACCTCGCCGCGCGGGTCGGAGCACCCTTGGCGCTTGCCGGCATCGCGGTCCGCCGCCCTGGGCGGGCCAGGGACGTACCCGCCGATCCCAGTCTTTTCACCACGGACGCCGCGGAACTGGTCCGGCGCCCCGGTATCGACGTGATCGTCGAGGTCATCGGCGGCATCGAGCCGGCCCGGTCCCTGATCCTGGCCGCGATGGAGAACGGCGTCTCCGTCGTCACCGCGAACAAGGCTCTGTTGGCCGCCGACGGAGCCACGCTCTTCGCCGCGGCCCAAAAGCACGGCGCCGACCTCTACTACGAGGCCGCGGTCGGCGGTGCCATCCCGCTGATCCGCCCGCTGCGCGAGTCGCTGGCCGGTGACCGCGTACGCCGTGTACTCGGCATCGTCAACGGCACCACCAACTACGTCCTGGACCGGATGGACACCGAGGGCGCGAGCTACTCGGAGGCCCTGGAGGAGGCGCAGGCGCTGGGCTACGCCGAGGCCGACCCCACCGCGGACGTCGAGGGCTTCGACGCCGCCGCGAAGGCCGCGATCCTGGCCGGACTGGCGTTCCACACCAGGGTCCTGGCAGACGACGTACACCGTGAGGGCATCGCCGAGGTCACCGCCACCGACATCGCCAGCGCCAAGGCGATGGGATGTGTCGTCAAGCTGCTCGCGATCGCCGAACTGGCCCCCGGCGGGCAGCGCGTCGGCGTCCGCGTCCACCCGGCGATGATCCCGCGGGAGCATCCGCTGGCGAGTGTGCACGACGCCTACAACGCGGTGTTCGTCGAGAGTGCCGCCGCAGGGCAGCTGATGTTCTACGGCGCCGGAGCGGGTGGCGCGCCGACGGCGGGTGCGGTGCTCGGTGACCTGGTGACGGTCGCCCGCAACCGGGTGCAGGGAGTGCTCGGGGTGGGGGAGTCGACGTACGCCCAGCTCGAGGTTCATCCGATGGGTGAAACCCTGACCCGCTACCACATCTCGCTCGACGTCGACGACCGTGCGGGGGTGCTGGCCGCCGTCGCGGCCGTCTTCGCCCGGCACGACGTCTCGATCCAGACCGTACGCCAGGAAGGCCGTGGCGAGGACGCCCAGCTCGTGGTCGTGACCCACCAGGCCGCCGACGAGGCGCTTGGCGCTACCGTCGATGACCTCGAGCGGCTCGAGGCGGTGCGCGAGGTCACCAGTGTGATGCGCGTGGAGGGTCTCGGCGACAAGTGAGTGGAGTGGTCGGTTCGTGAGGGACGAGCGGGCCGCCCGCGGAGGGAACGAGGAGCTGAACCCGACCATCGAATGTGGAGGGTCTCGGCGACAAGTGAGTGGAGTGGTCGGTTCGTGAGGGACGAGCGGGCCGCCCGCGGAGGGAACGAGGAGCTGAACCCGACCATCGAATGTGGAGGGTCTCGGCGACAAGTGAGAGTGGGCTGATGGCAGGAGCGTCCCGACCGTGGCGGGGAGTGATCGAGGAATACCGCCGATGGCTTCCGGTCAACCCGACCACACCGGTGGTGACCCTCGGCGAGGGTGGCACACCGCTGGTCGCCTCGAACTGGCTGTCGGAGGCCACCGGCTGCGAGGTGTGGCTCAAGGTCGAGGGCGACAACCCCACCGGGTCGTTCAAGGATCGCGGCATGACTGTGGCCGTCTCCCGCGCGGTCGAGGCGGGCGTCAAGGTCGTCGCCTGCGCGTCGACGGGGAACACCAGCGCCTCGGCCGCCGCTTATGCCGTCCGCGCCGGACTGATGCCGGCGGTGCTCGTCCCCGAAGGGCGCATCGCACAAGGCAAACTCGCCCAGGCGATCGTGCACGGGGCCCGGCTGGTACAGGTGCAGGGCAACTTCGACGACTGCCTCAAGCTCGCCCGCGGACTGTGTGAACGCTATCCCGTCGTCCTGGTCAACTCCGCCAACACCGACGGCTTCCGGATCGCCGGTCAGAAGACGGCGGCGTACGAAATCGTCGACAGGCTTGGCGATGCGCCCGACATCCATGCCCTTCCGGTCGGCAACGCCGGCAACATCACCGCTTACTGGGCAGGTTTCCGAGACTACGCAGACGCAGGCCTGGCCACCCGCCGGCCACGCATGTGGGGCTTCCAGGCAGAGGGTTCGGCGCCCATCGTCGGGGGTTCGCCGGTCGCGCATCCGGAGACCGTCGCGACCGCAATCCGGGTCGGTAACCCGGCGCGGTGGTCGGACGCGCTGGCTGCACGCGATGAGTCCGGTGGCAGGATCGATGCCGTACCCGACACCGAGATCATGGCTGCCCAGGCCCAGCTCGCCGGCAAGGACGGCGTGTTCGTCGAGCCGGCGTCCGCGGTGGGTGCCGCGGGGCTGCTCAGGGTCGCCGCCGCCGGCGCGCTCGATCGCGGCCAGACCGTCGTAGTCACGGTCACCGGCCACGGCTTGAAGGACGTCGACACGGCTCTGGCCGCGGCCGGAGAGCTTGCGAAGGTCGTGGTGCCGCCCGATCCCGAGGCGACCGCCGCGGCGCTCGGGTTGAGCTGAGGGACATGACCAGCGACCCGTTCCGCGACGGGGCGCGCGTACGGATACGCGTGCCGGCCACGAGTGGGAACCTCGGCCCCGGCTTCGACTCGTTCGGACTCGCCCTTGCGTGGTACGACGAAGTCGAGGTGGCGCTGGCACCCGGCGCCGGGCTTCGCGTCAACGTCGTCGGTGAGGGTGCGGAGACGGTCAGCCGGGACGAGTCCCACCTGGTTGTCCGGGCGATGCGGGCCACCTTCGACCGGCTCGGTTCCGGCCAGCCGGACGGGCTCGAACTGCGGTGCACCAACCGGATCCCGCACGGCCGGGGGCTCGGATCGTCGGCGGCCGCGATCGTCGCCGGGGTCCTGGCCGCCCGGGCGCTGGTCACCGGCGGTGACCAGATCCTGGACGACGGGGCCACTCTGCAACTGGCATGCGACCTCGAAGGTCACCCCGACAATGTCGCCTCCTGCCTGCTCGGCGGCCTGACCATCAGCTGGCCCGACGTCGCAGGTGCCGCACCCGGGTCCACGACCCAGGTGCACGCCATCCGTCTGGAACCCCTGCAGGTGAACACCGTCGTCTTCGTACCGGACACGCCGCTGTCCACCGCGGAGGCACGGGGTCTCCTGCCCGACGTCGTACCGCATACCGACGCAGCGGCCAACGCAGCCCGGACCGGCCTGCTGGTGACGGCACTGACCGGCGCGGGAGGAAGCTCGACGGAGATCGACCTCCGCCTGCTGCTCGAGGCGACGTACGACCGATTGCACCAGCCCTACCGCGCCTCGGCGATGCCGGCGTCGGCCACCCTCGTAGAACGTCTCCGGGCCAGCGGCGTGCCGGCCGTGGTGTCGGGCGCCGGGCCGACGGTCCTCGCGTTCGTGCCCGCCTACGACACGCCGGTGGTCGCCGCCCAGGCGCCTGACGGGTTCACCGCCCACCCGGTCGCCGTTGATCGCCCAGGCGCCCGCGCCCGCACGGCCGCCGGCGGCGCCGCCGCAGGGCCGGGGAATTCAGCGCGGTGCGAAGATGTTGTCGAGGGGGGAGAGACCTGACGGGGGAGATTCTGTTAGGCTCCCTTTCGGGCCGGAGCCCTTGTTATGGCCCCTGGTGCCATCTCGCCACGATTCCGGGAAGCGTCTCTTTCGCTGTCATCAGATTTCTGTGGCGTCCCCTCTGAGGCCTGTGCACTTTTTGTGCACATCCAGGCCACAGCCGGCGGACCCGGATTCGTCGAGAGCCCGATATTTCGTGCGGATGGACGCACGACTCCAACAGGGAGGACCCGGCAATTCGCCGGTATCGACAGGTCGGTACGCCATCGAAACGGCCGACATCCACGCGTGGGAAGGACCTCACGTGACCGAAACCACTGATCTCGCCCTTTCGCCGGCTGCTGCCGGCGATGCGGGTGACACCTCGTCCGCAGCCGACGGGACCGCCACCGGGCGGAAGCGTCGAACGGGCGGCGGCCTGGCGGGCATGGTTCTCGCCGAGCTGCAGCAAATCGCGCAGGGCCTCGGTATCACCGGCACGGGCCGCATGCGCAAGAGCCAACTGATAGACGCCATCCAGTCGGCCCAGTCCGGCGGCAGTGGCGCACCGTCTGGGGGGACACAAGCGAGCGCGCCGGCTGCAGACACGCAGTCCGATGCGGCCGAGACGACGTCTCGTCGCACGGCGAAGCGAGGAAGCCGCGCCCAGGCTGCGGAGCAGCCGCAGTCCCAGATCGACCTGCTCGGCGACTCCCGGTCCGGCAGCGATGCCGGCACCGAGCGCGACCGCGGGGCAGACGAGCAGGCCAACGGCTCCCGCCGGCAGGCCCGAGGCAACCGTGCCGGAAACTCCGACAGCGGAGCCGACAGCGGTCGCGACAGCAACTCCTCGCGCGACGACGGCGGCAGCCGGGACGGCGGCCGGTCCGGCAGCCGCGAGGGCGGCCGATCGGGTGGTCGCGATCACAGCAACCAGCGCGACGGCGGCCAGCGCGACGTCGGCCGGGACAACGACGACGACGATGGTGGCAGGCGCCGCCGGCGGCGCTCGCGTGACCGGTTCCGTGATCGCCGAGGCGGCAGCGGGGGCGGCAGCGGGGGCGGTGGCGGTCGCGAACGCTACGACGCCGAGCCCCAGGTCGCCGAGGACGACGTCCTCATCCCGGTGGCGGGCATCCTGGACGTGCTCGACAACTACGCGTTCGTCCGCACCAGCGGGTTCCTGCCCGGGCCCAACGACGTCTACGTCTCACTCGCGGTCGTGAAGAAGTACGGCCTGCGCAAGGGCGACGCGATGTCTGGTGCCATCCGACAACCGCGCGACGGTGAACGGCGGGAGAAGTTCAACCCGCTCGTCCGCGTCAACACGGTCAACGGAGCCGACCCGGAGCTGTCCAAGCAGCGTCCCGAGTTCGGGAAGCTGACACCGCTCTACCCGCAGGAGCGGCTGCGTCTCGAGACCGAGTCGAACATCCCGACCACTCGGATCATCGACCTCGTTGCGCCGATCGGTAAGGGCCAGCGTGCGTTGATCGTCTCGCCGTCCAAGGCCGGTAAGACACTGATCATGCAGGCGATCGCCAACGCGATCACACAGAACAACCCCGAGGCCCACCTCATGGTCGTGCTCGTCGACGAGCGACCGGAGGAGGTCACCGACATGCAGCGGGCGGTGAAGGGTGAGGTCATCGCCTCGACCTTCGACCGTCCCGCCGACGACCACACCACGGTCGCCGAGCTGGCGATCGAACGGGCCAAGCGGCTGGTCGAACTCGGTCACGACGTCGTGGTCCTGCTCGACTCGATCACCCGGCTGGGGCGTGCGTACAACATCGCGGCTCCGGCCAGCGGGCGCATCCTGTCCGGTGGTGTCGACTCCAGTGCCCTCTACCCGCCCAAGCGCTTCTTCGGCGCGGCTCGCAACATCGAGCAGGGTGGCTCGCTCACGATCATCGCGACCGCCCTCATCGAGACCGGCTCGAAGGCCGACGAGGTGATCTTCGAGGAGTTCAAGGGCACCGGCAACATGGAGATCCGGCTGCGCCGGGAGTTCGCCGACAAGCGGATCTTCCCAGCCATCGACGTCGACGCCTCCGGCACCCGTCGCGAGGAGTTGCTGATGGGCAAGGAGGAGCTCGGCATCGTCTGGAACCTTCGCCGGGTGCTGTCCGGCCTGGAGGGTCAGCAGGCTCTGGAGCTGCTGCTCAACCGGCTCAAGGAGACCCGGAGCAACGTCGAGTTCCTGATGCAGATCAACAAGACGATGCCCGGCACGGGAGGTTCGCGGCAGTCGTCCCGCGACGACGACTGACCGGGCGAGAGGTGCGGGAATTCGATGCACTCAGATGTGGTTGAGTGCATCGCCCGCCAAGGTGGGACACTGTTCGCTGGTTCCGGTTCACGCCCGACGCTCGCGGTGATCAACACCGCGCAGCCATGGCGACCCGGCACCGACCAAGCGGAGGAGAAGTAATGAAGGCCGACATTCATCCCGAGTACGCCGAGACCGCGGTGACGTGCACATGTGGCAACACGTTCACCACGCGCAGCACCGCGCGAGGCGGCACGATCCACACCGACGTGTGCTCCGCCTGCCATCCCTTCTACACCGGCAAGCAGAAGATTCTCGACACCGGTGGCCGGGTGGCGCGCTTCGAGAAGCGTTACGCACAGAGCCAGGCAAAGGGAAAGCAAAACACCAAGTAGCCAGCGTGCAGCGCCGGCCGGCGGACTCCTCGAGATCGCCTGGCCGGCGCTGTCGCGTCCGCAGGTACGGGTAGGTAGGTGAGGAGGGGCCGTGTTCGAAGCCGTCGAGGCGCTGCTGACCGAGCACGCCGAGCTCGAACGCCAGCTCGCCGATCCCGCCATTCACGCCGACCAGGCCATGGCCCGTCGGGTGGGTCGACGGTATGCCGACCTGCAACGCGTCGTCGCGGCCTACTCCGCCTGGCGTAAGACCGGCGACGACCTCGCTGCCGCTCGAGAGCTGTCCGCCGAAGATCCCGACTTCGCTGTCGAGGCCGACCGCCTGGAGGTCGAGCACGAGGCGCTGGCGGAGCGGCTCCGCTTCCTCCTGCTACCCCGGGATCCCCTTGCGGACAAGAACGTTCTGCTGGAGGTGAAAGCCGGCGAGGGCGGCGAGGAGTCGGCATTGTTCGCCGGCGATCTGCTGCGGATGTACCTCCGGTTCGCCGAGCGCCGCGGCTGGCGTACCGAAACGCTGGAGGTCGCCGAGTCCGATCTCGGTGGCATCAAGAGCGTGACGCTGGCAGTGAAGGCCAAGGGCTCCGGCGGCGCCGGCGCAGGATCGGCCGAACCGGACGACACGCCTTATTCGCGGTTGAAGTTCGAAGGCGGCGTGCACCGGGTCCAGCGGGTGCCCGTCACCGAGTCGCAGGGTCGCATCCACACCTCTGCGGCGGGCGTGCTGGTGCTGCCGGAGGCCGAGGACGTGGACATCGAGCTGGAGGACAAAGACCTCCGCATCGACGTGTTCCGGTCGTCCGGTCCCGGCGGGCAGAGCGTCAACACCACCGACTCCGCGGTTCGGATCACGCATGTACCCACCGGCATCGTGGTCTCGTGCCAGAACGAGAAAAGCCAGCTGCAGAACAGGGAACAGGCCCTCCGCATCCTTCGGTCGCGGCTGTTGGCGATCGCCCAGGAGCACGCCGACAAGGAGGCCTCCGCCGCCCGGCGCAGCCAGGTGCGCACGGTCGACCGGTCCGAGCGGATCCGTACGTACAACTTTCCGCAGAACCGCCTCACCGACCACCGGATCGGGTTCACGGCCTACAACCTCGACCAGGTCCTCGATGGTGATCTCGAGGCGGTGACCAAGGCTTTGATAGACGCCGACCAGGCCGAACGCCTTGCTGCGTTGGAGGATCAGCCGTCGTGACAGTGGCGCGCACCTTGGTCGAGCGGGCCTGTGAGCGACTCGCGACCTCGGGTGTGGCCTCGCCGCGGTACGACGCCGAGGAGCTGCTGTCCCACGTGCTCGGTGTCTCCCGCGGTCGGCTCGCCCAGGTCGCGGAGGTCTCCCTGGCGGAGGGAAGTCGGTTCGAAGACCTGGTGGAGCGCCGCGCCGCACGGGTGCCGCTCCAGCACCTGACCGGCCTGGCACCGTTCCGGCATCTCGAGCTGGCCGTCGGACCGGGCGTTTTCGTACCCCGGCCGGAGACCGAGGTGGTTGCCGGCTGGGCGATCGAGGTGCTCCGGGCGAGGGGCGATGGACAGGTGGTCGTCGACCTGTGTACCGGTTCCGGCGCGATCGCGTTGTCGATCGCATCCGAGGTGCCCGGTGTGTACGTGAACGCCGTCGAGGTCGACCCGGCAGCGCACGCATGGGCCGCGCGCAATGTTGCCGCCCACGCGGTGACGCTGGTGCTGGGCGACGCCGAGACGGCGTTTCCCGACCTGGACGGCGCGGTCGACCTCGTGGTCGCGAACCCGCCGTACATCCCGATGGAGGCCTACGACTCCGTCGAGGAGGAGGTACGCGACCACGACCCCGCGCTCGCACTGTGGTCGGGCGAGGACGGGCTGGACGCGATCGGGATGGTGGAGCGCGCAGCCGGGCGGCTGCTGCGTCCCGGCGGTGTGGTCGTGGTGGAGCACGCCGATGTCCAGGGCGAGAGCGCACCGGCGGTATTCGCCTCCACCGGCCGATGGACCTCCGTACGCGATCATGCCGACCTGGCCGGCCGCCAGCGCTTTGTCACGGCGTCACGGACCTGACGGATTTCGGCGAGACCCGAGTCTGTTCAGCGTGCCTGGAGTCGTCGACGCCAGTTGGCGACCACGCCGCGCCACCACGGCTCCCAGAAGTACAGATGGCGGACGGTCACGGTGCCCATGTGGCTCTGGCCGACGAGCGTGAGGTGGAGGCGGGCCTTGCCACCGGACTCGGGCGTGGTGTCGGTGCGGATGTTCGTGCTGCCGAAGCTGGTCCGCAGTCCACTCGCGTCCACCCGGGTGTCCGGCGGGACGATGATGACCACCGTGCCGGCGCCGGCGTCGATCGCGACCTCGACCTCATCGGACAAAAGCCGCGCCTGGGTGAGATCGAGCTTGGTCGTACCGAAGTTGCCCTTGACCACGATCCGGCGCGGGACGACCCAGGCGCCGCGCCTGGTCACCGAGGAGCCGGTCGCGTGCAGCGTGATCTCCGGCGGACCGTCGGGAGCGTTCTGGGGCAGATCGGCGGTGAGGGGAGCCAATTCGCCGAACGTCCTGGCGCGGTAGGCCGCCGTCATCCGCTCCTCGAACTCTTCGAGATCGAGACGCCCCTCGGAGGCGGCGGCCTGCAGACGCTCGACCACGGCATCGCGGTCGGCGTCGGCTGCTCGAAGGCTCGGCTTTTCCGGCAGCTTGTCGCTCACGCCCGCCAGCGTACCGACGGAAGGGGAGAGGAGCAGTTGATCAACGCTCCGCAATTCGGGCCAGCCTGGGTGGCTGGTGCCCGGTTGACTCGGCGTTGATCATCCCTGCCTCCGCGCCGACGGGTACGTCCGCAGCACCCAGCCCGGCATGGCACGATGAGCGACTGTGAGCGAGCGCTACGCGTGCAAGGACCGCGACGAACGCGCGATCGGCCTCGAGATCGCTTCGAGGGCGATCAGCCGCGGTGACCTTGTGGTGATACCGACCGACACCGTGTACGGGATCGCGGCCGACGCGTTCACCCCAGATGCCGTCCGCAAGCTCCTGGACGCCAAGGGGCGCGGCCGGTCCATGCCGCCGCCGGTTCTGGTGGGATCGGTGACGACCCTCGACGGGATCGCGACCGACATTCCCGAGCATGGTCGCCGACTCGTCGAGGAGTTCTGGCCCGGTGCTCTCACGATCATCTGTCGCCAGCAACCAAGTCTCGTCTGGGACATCGGAGACACAGACGACACGGTGGCGGTCCGGATGCCCGACCACGAGGTGGCCATCGATCTGCTCACGGCGACCGGTCCGTTGGCGGTGAGCAGCGCGAACCTGACCGGCCTGCCCGCCGCGACCACGTGCGCCGACGCCCAGGAGCAGCTCGGCGAGTCGGTGGCTGTCTACCTCGACGCGGGCACGACACCCGGCGCCGTAGCGTCCACCATCGTCGACCTGACCGGTCCGGTACCACGAGTGGTGCGACCCGGTGCCCTCTCGCTCGAACGACTGCGCACCGTCGTCCCCGAGCTGGAAGTGCACGCGGCGCCATGACCACCGAACCGACCATCGAGGCCACCCCGTCCGAGGCCACCACCGAAGCCTCGAGCGACACCGACACCGACACCGACACCGCGAGCGACACCGACACAGCGCCCGGGACCGAGGACGCCGCCGGCGGCGAGCCCTCCGACACGTTCGCGATCCTCTTCGTCTGCACCGGAAACATGTGCCGCTCGCCGATGGCCGAACGGATGGCGCGGTCCGTGCTCGCGCGAGATCTCGGCGACGTGGCGGAGCGGTTCGTGGTGACGAGCGCCGGTACGGGCACCTACACCGGCCGGGCGATGACGCCGGAAGCCGCGAAGGTGGTGACCGACCACGGCGCGGAACCGGACGGGTTCACCTCCACCGAACTCAGCCTGGAAGCGATCGAAGCCGCCGACCTCATCCTTACCGCGACCCGGGCGCATCGCAGCCACGTGGTGACGGTCGAGCCGACGGCCCTGCGGCGTTGCTTCACCCTGGTCGAGTTCGCCCGCATCGCCTCCGCGGTGACGAAAGACCTCCTGTCGGAGGCCGCGGCCGACGAACTGCCTACCGATCCGGTCGATCGCGCCCGGGCGATCGTCGCCACTGCAGCGCGCCGACGCGGGACCGTGCGGGCGGACCGGCCGGACGACGACGACATCGCCGACCCGATCGGCCGACCGATGGCGGTATACGAGGAGGCCGGCACGCTGATCGCGGACGGGGTCGATGCCGTGGTCACCGCACTGGGCGGTGCCCGGCCATGACCACTCCCGGGACCACCGCCATCACCACTCCCGGGACCACCGCCATCACCACTCCCGGGACCACCGCCATCACCACTACCGGGACCACCGCCATCACCACTACCGGGACCACCGCCAGGACGGAAACCACCGCCGGTGCGTGAATACGTCCTCGTCCTGCTGGTCGCCGCCGCCACGACCTACCTGCTGGGTGGGCTGGCTCGCCGGTTCGCGACCCGGATCGGTGCGGTCAAGCCACCCACCAATCGTGACGTCCACACCGGTCCGATGCCGCGCCTTGGTGGCCTGGCAGTCCTCGGCGGGGTCGTTGCCGCGTTTCTCGTGGCCACCCAACTGCCGTTCCTCGGCATGCTGCCCGAGATCAAGGACGACGCCTGGGCACTGCTACTAGCGGGCTTGGTGATCGCGTTCGTGGGTGCGGTCGACAACCTGGTCCAGCTGGATCCGATCACCAAGCTGGCCGGGCAGGTGCTCGCCGCCGGCATCCTCGTGGTGTCCGGCGTCCAGCTGAACTGGCTGCCGCTGCCGGACGGGACCACCCTCTCGCTGTCGCCGGCGCAGAGTGCCGTGATCTCCGCGCTGGTGATCATCATGATGGCCAACGCCGTCAACTTCGTCGACGGACTGGACGGACTCGCGACCGGAGTCGTGTGCCTTGGCGCGGGCGCCTTCTTCAGCTACTCCTACCTGCTTGCCGTCGACCGCTCACTCGACCGCGCGACCACGGCCACCCTCGTCACCGCGGTGGTGGCGGGCGCGTGCGTGGGCTTCCTGCCGCACAACTTCTTCCCGGCCCGGGTCTTCCTCGGCGACTCCGGCGCCTACCTGCTCGGGCTCCTGCTCGCCGCCTCGACGATCAGCCTCACCGGCTGGCTCGATCCGAGTGTGATGGCCGCGCCCGGCTCCAGGCAGAGCCTGCTGCCTGCCCTGCTGCCGCTGGTGCTGCCGATCGCGGTGATGGCGTTGCCGTTCGTCGATCTGCTGCTCGCGGTGATCCGGCGTACGCGAGCGGGCAAGTCGCCGTTCGACGCCGACCAGAAGCACCTGCACCACCGTCTCCACCTCGAGCTCGGGCACTCCCATCCCGGTGCCGTCCTGGTGATGTACCTGTGGGCCGGTCTGTTGGCATTCGGCGTCGTGGCCATCGGGCTGTGGGCCACCTGGCCGACGGTCGCCGTGGTGAGCGCGGTTGTCGTGCTCGCCGTCATGTGCACCGCACTGCTGCCTCGGCGCCGCCCCGTTCCACGCCGGCCCTGAAGGGCCGTTCCGAGGGTGTCCTGAACGTCCGTTTCCGCCGTGTTCCGGGGGTCGGTTCGGCGCCGGAGCGGACCTTGTGCTAAGTTTCACAAACCTTCTCAGCACGAGGGACGGCCGCCATGATGACGACCGACACAGCTCCTCCGCCCACCCCGATCTGGCCCGCCCAGACGGTTCGGATCACGCGCGGATCGAGCGCTTCGAGCCCTGTGATAGCGTCGCCGCGATCCCGCTCACGGCGGGGTCAGTCGACCTTTCCCACCCCCAGTTGTGACAGGAGCCGGTCGCGCGGTGAACGACACAGTGGCCGGGTTGGGTTCGACGGGCGGCGCCCGTCGGTGGTCGGGGCAACGCCGTGGGAGTGGGTTCGACGGGCGAAGCTCGTCGGGGGTCGGATGAACGACCGTGACGGGTCGACCCTGGACCTCTGGGGCTTTGTGGGCATCGGCGCCTACAACGCCGTCTGCCTGGTGGCGGGATTCGGTCTGGGTTGGTTCATCGATGGTCGTGCGCACACCACACCCGCGTTCACGCTGGTCGGCATCGGCTGCGGGATCGCTGCCGGCGTGGTGGGCACGTGGTTTCGCATCAAGCCGCTGCTACGTGACTGAGACCGGGTGTCAGCGCGACAGGGCTACTCACTTCCACGAGACAAGGCAATGAGGGAACGGTCGTGAGAGAGAGGATGGTCAGCCGATGAGCGAGACGGTGTCGATGGGCAAGACCATCGGCAAGCAGCGTCGGGTCGTCGTGCTGGCAGCAGTGCTTGCCGCTGGTGCCCTGTGGGTCGGCGCCACGCTGGGCCACTGGCCGATCGGTGTCTTCGTCGCCGTCGGAATCGCCCTGGGACTGCTCAACGGGCTGTTCACCGAGCACACCCTGGCCCGCGCTGTGGCAGGTGGCGACCTTCCCGACCGCAAGCAGTACGCGATGACCTCGCTGGTTCGACTGCTGGCGGTGTCGCTGGTGGCCTTCGCTCTTGCTGTTGTCTTCTGGCCAGACGGCGCGACGGTGGTCTTCGGCCTCGCGTTGTTCCACCTGATCACCCTTGTCCTGACCGGAATCCCTTTGCTCAAGGAGCTGCGTAAGGCATGAGTGACACCCAGCTTGTCGCGTCCGGCGGGATCGAGGTCGGCCATCACGTCACCGGCACCTTCCTCGGCATGACGTTCAACCTCGACACCATCTGGTCGACGGCCATCGCCGGCCTGGTGGTGATCGGGCTTGCGTTCTGGATGCGTCGCAAGATCACCAGCCGGGTGCCGAGCAAGATCCAGATCATCTGGGAGGGCCTGATCACCACGGTGTCCAACCAGGTGGAGCAGAGCCTCGGCCGGGTCAACCGCTTCGTGATCCAGCTCGCGGTCGCCGAGTTCGTGTTCATCCTGTTCGCCAACTGGCTGGAGCTCATCCCGAGCCCGATAGCACACTTCCCCTCCGGTGAGGGACACCTCTGGTTGTCACCTACGGCCGACGTCAACCTCACGTACGCGATGGCGTTGCTGGTGATCGTGGGTGTGCACATCCACAGCGTCCGGCAGCGTGGCTGGAAGGGCTACATCAAGCACTACTTCCAGCCGTATCCGATCCTCTTCCCGCTGAACCTGCTGGAGGAGCTGACCAAGCCGATCTCGCTGGCGTTGCGGTTGTTCGGCAACATCCTCTCCGGCGGCATCATGATCTCCCTGCTCACGTTGCTACCTGTCTGGCTGTTCTGGGGCCCGCAGGCTGCCTGGAAGCTGTTCGACCTTGCGATTGGCGTGATCCAGGCGCTGATCTTCGCGTTGCTCACCATCATCTACTTCGCGTTGGCCGGCGAGACCCACGGCGAGTCCGACCACGCCGAGAAGCCTGCGTCGGAGTCCGCGCAGAACCAAGCCGCCCGACCCTCGACAGTCCAGTCCCAACCCGTCCACTCGTAGTTGTAAGTCACATCTCAAGGAGCCGGGCAGACGCCCGGCCGCCAGGATCCAAGGAGAGACATGGCAGCAGATCTCAACACCTCGATCACTACGGCCGGTGCGATGATCGGTGGCGGGCTCGCCCTCGCGGGTGGGGCGGCTGGTGCGGCGATCGGTGACGGCCTCGCCGGTGCCTCGACGATCCAGGGCGTGGCACGGCAGCCCGAGGCGCAGAGCCGGCTGATGACGATCTTCCTGCTTACAGTCGGTCTGTGTGAGGCGATGTACTTCATCAACCTCGCCTTCATGGCACTGTTCGTCTTCGTCATCGCCAGCGGCTGACGCGCGCGTTCCCGACGAGCTTGATTCGAGAGAGGGATGGCCACCATGAACCAGGCGACGAGTAACTTCCTGGTCCCTAACGCCACGTTCTTCGTCGAGCTGATCGCGTTCGCCCTGATGATCTTCGTTCTCGCCAAGTGGGTCATTCCACCGATCAACAAGGCGTTGAACGATCGTCAGGAGGGGATCAAGCGACAGTTCGCCGAAAGCGAGGAGGCCAAGGCCAAGGCGGAGGCAGCCGAGCAGGAGTTCCGGGCGCAGATCGTCGACGCCCGGCACGACGCGGCCCGGATCCGCGAGGAGGCGACCGAGCAGGGCGCGGCGATCATCGCGGAGCTGCGGGAGAAGGCGCAGGCCGAGGCGGAGCGCATCACCAGCCAGGCCCACGCGCAGATCCAGGCCGAACGCCAGCAGGTGCTTGCACAACTGCGGGCCGAGGTCGGCGACGTGGCGACCGAGCTGGCGAGTCGCATCGTCGGTGAGTCTCTCGCCGACGATGCGCGCCAGCGCCGGGTGGTCGAACGCTTCCTGGCCGACCTCGACCAGCAGCAGCCGGCGGGCAAGGCCACAGCCGGAGCTGGAAAGGGGAGCCGCTCGTGATGACCGGAGGCGCGGCCGACCTGCATGGGGCCTCACGCGACTCCCTCGCCGCGCTCCGCGACCGGCTCGCGCCCGCAACCAAGAGCGTGGATCCGGCGGTCGTGGGCGAGGAGCTCTTCGCCGTCGTGTCCCTGCTCGACTCTGCGGTGGCGCTCCGGCGAGCGTTGACCGATCCGGCCCGTAGCGCAGACGAGCGGGCCGGGCTGGTCGAGAGCCTCCTGCGCGACAAGGTGGGACCGACGACGCTCGAGCTGGTGGGCGCCGCCGTACGTTCCTCGTGGTCGCGACAGCGGGACCTTCCCGGCGCGCTCGAGTACCTCGGCATCCTCTCCGAGATACTCGCGGCCGAGCAGGACGGTCAGCTCGACGAACTCGAAGACGAGCTCTTCCGGTTCGCTCGGCTGGTCGATTCGGAGGAAGCACTGCTGCGGGCACTGACCGACCGGGCCGCACCGCCCGACCGGCGGGCCGGACTCGTCCGGACCCTGCTGGACGGCAAGGCCCAACCGCCCACCGTGCGTTTGGTGGAGCACGCGGTCATCGCACCGCGCGGGCTGACGCTCGCTCGGGCGCTGGAGAGCTACAGCAAGATCGCGGCAGGTTGGCGCAACCACCTCGTCGCGACGATCTACACGGCGATCCCGCTACAGAAGGCCGAAGTCACCCGGCTGGCCGACATCCTGGCCAGCAGGTACGGCCGACAGCTGCACATGAACGTCGTCGTCGACGCCGGGCTGGTCGGAGGCATCCGGGTCGAGCTCGGCGATGAGGTCATCGACGGCTCCATCCTGGGACGCCTGGCCGACGCCCGTCGGCGGCTGGCTGGATCACCCTGACCCCGAACCTTCCGCACCAACGAGAGCTGCGCACCAACGAGAGCAGGGACGAGAGCACATGGCGGAGTTGACAATCAGGCCGGAGGAGATCCGGAGCGCGCTGGAGCAGTTCGTCTCCAGCTACCAGCCCGCGGGCGCCAAGGTCGAGGAAGTCGGTGAGGTCGTCGACGCCGGTGACGGCATCGCGCACATCGAGGGCCTACCGTCCGCGATGGCCAACGAGCTGCTCGAGTTCGAGGACGGCACTCTCGGGATGGCGCTCAACCTCGACGTCCGCAACATCGGCGCCGTCGTCCTCGGCGAGTTCGCCGGCATCGAGGAGGGCCAGACGGTCCGGCGTACGGGCCAGGTGCTCTCGGTGGCCGTCGGCGAGGGCTACCTCGGCCGCGTCGTCGACGCGATGGGCCAGCCGATCGACGGCCTGGGCGCGATCGAGGGTCTGGACGAGCGACGCGCGCTCGAGCTGCAGGCGCCCGGCGTGATGGAGCGCCAGGAGGTCCGGGAGCCGATGCAGACCGGCATCAAGGCGATCGACTCGATGATCCCGATCGGCCGCGGTCAGCGTGAGCTCATCATCGGCGACCGCAAGACCGGCAAGACCGCCGTCGCGATCGACACGATCCTCAACCAGAAGGCCAACTGGGACAGTGGCGACCCGCGCAAGCAGGTCCGCTGCATCTACGTCGCGATCGGCCAGAAGGGCAGCACGATCGCCGAGGTCAAGCGGGCGCTGGAGGACAACGGCGCTCTCGAGTACACGACGATCGTCGCGGCTCCGGCATCCGACCCCGCCGGCTTCAAGTACATCGCGCCCTACACCGGTTCGACCATCGGGCAGCAGTGGATGTACGAAGGCAAGCACGTGCTGATCGTCTTCGACGACCTGTCCAAGCAGGCCGAGGCCTACCGCGCGATGTCCCTGCTGCTGCGCCGCCCGCCCGGCCGCGAGGCCTACCCCGGTGACGTGTTCTATCTGCACTCCCGGTTGCTCGAGCGGTGCGCGAAGCTCTCCGACGAACTCGGTGGCGGGTCGCTGACCGGGCTGCCGATCATCGAGACAAAGGCCGGCGACATCTCCGCCTACATCCCGACCAACGTCATCTCCATCACCGATGGCCAGATCTTCTTGGTCACCGACCTGTTCAACGCCAACCAGCGGCCGGCGATCGACGTCGGCAACTCGGTCTCGCGAGTCAGCTCGGCGCAGACACGGGCGATGAAGAAGGTCGCTGGTCAGCTCAAGCTCGACCTGGCGCAGTACCGCGAGATGCAGGCGTTCGCGATGTTCTCCTCGGACCTCGACGCGGCGTCCCGCCGGCAGCTCGAGCGCGGCCAGCGCCTGACGGAGTTGCTCAAGCAGCCGCAGTTCTCGCCCTACCCGGTCGAGGACCAGGTGGTCTCGGTCTGGATCGGCACCACCGGCAGGATCGACGACGTACCTGTCGACGACGTGCGCAGGTTCGAGACCGAGTTGCTGGAGTTCCTCCGCCGCGAGCGCGGTGGCATCCTCGAGGCGATCCGGGAGACGCTGGAGTTCACCGACGACAACGCCCAGGCCCTCGAGGAGGCGGTGGTCGACTTCAAGCAGACCTTCGAGACCTCCGACGGGCGGCTGCTCGGCCCGGGTCACGAAGAGTCCAAGGCGCTGGACGAAGAAGAGGTCCAGCAGGAGACGATCACCCGGCAGAAGCGGGGCTGAGGCAACGACATGGCAGGCCAGATCCGCGTCTACCGCCAGCGCATCCGCGCGGTCTCGACCATCAAGAAGAGCACCCGCGCGATGGAGCTCGTGGCCGCCTCGCGCATCCGCAAGGCACAGGAACGGTCGCAGGCGGCGACACCATACGCTCGCGAGCTGACCCGTGCGGTGTCCGCCCTTGCGACGTACTCACAGGTCGACCATCCGATGACGACCGAACGCCCAGACGCCACGCGGGCCGCGATCCTGTTGCTCAGCAGCGACCGCGGCCTGGCCGGGCCGTACTCCTCCAACGTCATCAGGGAGGGGGAGCAGCTCGCCGAGCTCCTTCGCAAGGATGGCAAGGAGGTCGTGCCGTACGTCTGCGGGCGCAAGGCCGCGGCGTTCTTCTCGTTCCGTCGCCGCGAGGTGGCCGGCACCTGGACCGGCTTCTCCGACAACCCACGCCCCGAGAACGCCAAGGAGGTTGGCGCGGCCCTCATCGAGGCGTTCATGACAGGTGCCGAGGAAGCCGCCGCCGAGGGCGAGCAGCGGACGGGCGAACGTCGTGGCGTCGACGAGATCCACGTCGTCTACACCCATTTCGTCAGCATGATGACGCAGCGACCAGAGGTCATCCGGCTGCTGCCGCTCGAGGTCGTCGAGGGCGAGGAGCGGCCGGACGAGACCGAGGTGCTGCCGCTTTATGAGTTCGAGCCAGGCGATGAGGAGGTGCTCGACGTCCTGCTGCCGCGCTACGTCGAAAACCGCATCTTCCACTGCATGCTGCAGGCGGCGGCGAGTGAGCACGCGTCCCGGCAACGGGCGATGAAGTCGGCCACGGACAATGCCGACGAGCTCATCCAGAAGCTCACCCGACTGCGCAACCAGGCCCGCCAGGCCGAGATCACCCAGGAGATCAGCGAGATCGTGGGCGGCGCGAACGCGCTGGCCGAAGCTAGCTCCGCAGAGCGTTAGACCACAACAAGACATGCGGCAAGCCACAGAGCAACAGACACAGCGTCACCGAAAGACCGAAGCAACACAGATGCCGGGAGCGAGGAAGACATGACTGCCACGGTTACCGACAGCACTGCCGAGGAGGCGCAGGCCGGCGTGGGCCGGGTGGCGCGCGTCATCGGCACCGTCGTCGACATCGAGTTCCCCGCCGGGTCACTGCCGGAGATCTACCAGGCTCTCGAGGCCGAGGTGACGCTTTCCGGCGAGACGTCGACGCTGACGTTCGAGGTGGCACAGCACCTTGGTGACAACCTCGTCCGCGCGATCTCGCTCAAGCCCACCGACGGGCTCGTCCGCGGTCAGGAAGTCCGTGACACCGGCGGGCCGATCACCGTCCCGGTCGGCGACGTGACCAAGGGCCACGTGTGGAACGTGACCGGCGACTGCCTCAACGCCAAGGACGGCGAGCAGCTCGACATCGAGGAGCGCTGGGCGATCCACCGGACGGCGCCGCCCTTCGACCAGCTCGAGCCGAAGACCGAGATGATGGTGACCGGAATCAAGGTCATCGACCTGCTGACCCCCTATGTACAGGGCGGCAAGATCGGTCTGCTCGGCGGTGCGGGCGTCGGCAAGACGGTGCTCATCCAGGAGATGATCATCCGGGTCGCGCGTAACTTCGGTGGTACGTCGGTGTTCGCCGGCGTCGGCGAGCGTACGCGTGAGGGCACCGACCTGATCCGCGAGATGGACGAGAGCGGCGTCCTTCCCGACACCGCGCTCGTCTTCGGCCAGATGGACGAGCCGCCGGGCACTCGGCTGCGGGTCGGCCTGGCCGCGCTCACCATGGCGGAGTACTTCCGCGATGTCCGCAACCAGGACGTGCTGTTGTTCATCGACAACATCTTCCGGTTCACTCAGGCCGGTTCTGAGGTGTCCACGCTGCTCGGCCGGATGCCTTCGGCCGTGGGTTATCAGCCCAACCTGGCCGACGAGATGGGTGTGCTGCAGGAGCGGATCACTTCGACCCGCGGACACTCCATCACGTCCATGCAGGCGATCTTCATCCCGGCCGACGACTACACCGACCCGGCGCCGGCCACGACCTTCGCCCACCTGGACGCGACGACCAACCTGTCGCGTGAGCTGTTCGCGCAGGCGATCTATCCGGCGATCCACCCACTGGAGTCCACCAGCCGGATCCTCGACCCGCGCTATGTCGGACAGGAGCATTACGACACGGCCATCCGGGTCAAGCAGATCCTGCAGCGCAACCAGGAGCTCCAGGACATCATCGCGATTCTCGGTGTCGACGAGCTGCCCGAGGAAGACAAGATCATCGTGGCACGGGCGCGACGGCTGCAGCGGTTCCTGTCGCAGAACACCTACGCGGCGACGCAGTTCACCGGCATCGAGGGCTCGTTCGTACCCCTGGAAGAGACCATCGAGGCGTTCACGAAGATCTGCGACGGCGAGTACGACCACGTGGCGGAGCAGGCGTTCTACCTCGTCGGCGGTCTGGAAGATGTCGAACGCAAGTGGGCCGACATCCAGAAGGGCCTCTGACCCGATCCGGACGACCGCCCGACGGGTCAGTATTCTCCGCAGGAACGATCACAGGCCAGGAGGACCAAACGGTGGCAGAGGCTTTGCACGTCGAGTTGGTCGCGCCCGACCGTACTGTCTGGTCGGGCGAGGCGGCCATCGTCATCACCCGCACGATCGACGGCGACATCGGCATCCTGCGCGGGCACGAGCCACTGCTCGGCCTGCTCGCCGATGGCGTCGTGGAGATCCGCACGCCTGAGGGCGAACGCCTGATCGCCGCGGTCTACGGCGGCTTCCTCTCCGTGGCCCATGACCGGGTGTCGATCATCGCCGAGCACGCAGAGCTTGCGGCCGAGATCGACGTGGCAGAGGCGCAGCGTGACCTCGATCGAGCGCAGTCCGCCGGGGATGACGAGGAAGCCCTCGAAGACATACGCCGGGCGGAGGCGCGGATACGCGCAGCCGAGATGGCGTCGTAGGCCTGGGCGTGGTGGGCGTGCGGTGGCAGCGTTGGACGGTGCAGCAGCAGCGTTGGACGGTGCAGCAGCACGCCTCGTAGGTCGGCGGCGACGCCGCCTTACCGATTCGCGTATCTGGCGACAGTATGTTCGGTGGGCGCGTGCTCTGTGGCCTCGTGCATTACCGTGGGCTCGGATGAAGCCGTGTTGTCGGCATGCCCGCGCTCAGGTCGGCGGTGAGCCCACCTGGGATCCGACAATGCCGCCTGACGCATTCCCGGCGTCCGCTGGTGGCGCCGGATGATCGAGATCGTTCTCGATGCCGCGGGCATATTCCTCGCGCTGGTTATCCTCACACTCGCAGGCTTCGCGGTTCGGCGGCGCCTTCTCCAACGCAGTGGTGGCACGTTCGACTGCAGCCTTCGCCTGCACACCCGAACAGCTGGCAAAGGATGGATCCTCGGGATTGCCCGCTATTCGGGTGATTCGATCGAATGGTTTCGGGTCTTCTCGTTCGGCATCAGGCCGCGTCGCGTGTTCTCCCGCAACGAGCTCGCCGTCCGGGCCAGGCGCGCACCCCTCGCGACGGAAGCGTTGGGCCTGTACGCCGGACACGTCATCGTCGAGTGCGTCCAGGCCGGCAACTCCGTGGTGGAGCTGGCGATGGCTGAGGACGCGTTGACCGGATTTCTGGCCTGGCTGGAAGCCGCGCCGCCCGGGCGCACCCACGCTCCGCTGTAGGTCGTCGACTCGTCGTAGCCCAGAGCCGCACACAACCAATCGGCCCCGCCGGATCAA
Source organism: uncultured Actinomycetota bacterium (assembly GCA_963720325.1). Taxonomy (GTDB): domain Bacteria; phylum Actinomycetota; class Actinomycetes; order Propionibacteriales; family Actinopolymorphaceae; genus Thermasporomyces. The sequence continues at coordinate 753,199 of CAVRFE010000003.1, forward strand.
CTGATCTGGCGAGGCCGATGGCGGCGTGTGCGCGAGCTATTGGGCGGGCGGGCCGAACAGCACCGACGTCAACAGCGAGGGAGCGGCCGTACCGGCGACCGGTGCCGCTCCGGAGTCCGGCGAGGTCAGCCCGGACAGGATCGGCAGCGGAAGCAGGTCGCCGAGGATGGGCAGTTCGATCCCGCCCGGCTCCTCCTCTTCCACCGGCGGCGGTGCCGGCGTGCCAGTCGGCTGAGGGGCAGGCGTCGGGTCCGGCGCCGCGGTCCGGCTGGGCTGCGGCTCGGGTGCTGGCGCCGCCGGGCGGTCGGGCTCGGTCGACTTCACCGGCTCCGGCTCCGGTTGGGCCTCAGCCGCACCACCCCCGGCCGGCAACGAGCGTGCGGGCCGGTCGGAGCGGGAGCTCCGCTTGTCGGCGTGGGACCGGTCGGTCGGCTTGCTGGTCGACCGGGTTCTCGATGAGCGCGGTGCTGTCCTCGACAGTCGTGGTGGTGTCGCCACTCTCCGCGCCGAGGGCCATGCGGTAGTTCTCGGGGAACCAGCCACCCTCCGGCGCCTCGGCATCGCCCAGCGTCGCCCAGGAACTCGATGCGAGGGCGAGCGGGAGCAGGACGACGAGCTGGCGGGCCCACCGACCGGCACCACGCCGGCTGGGTACTGGCCGCCGGGTAGCGCGGTGTCGGGCTTGAGCCGCATCGACAGAACGCTGCCGTGGTGTCTCGTCTGGCGAGTCGCCGAACGCATCCGGGGGGAACCACTGCTCGGAGGTGTTGGAGAGGACCTCGCTGCTCGGCCGGTATCCCTGCCACGTCTGAGCGCGCGGCTCCTGCCAGCGAGGATCGTGTGCGTAGCCGGACGAGGCCGAAGGCGCCTGGCCACGTGCGGGTGCCTGGCCGCGGGAAGCTGCCTGGCCGTGTCGAGTCTTCCAAGGCTGGGTCGCGTAACGCGCGCGCCAGGCGTCGATCGCTGCCGGCGCTGGGTGCTCGGATCGTACGGGACGTCTGCCGTCCACTTCCGCCTCTTTCGCATCCGTCGGCCGGCCACCTGCTTGACCGACACGCCTCATGCCCACGATGCGGATTTGCTGGAACGCATCGCTCGCCCCGGCACGGTGGATTAACCTATCGGCCCCATACGCCCCGTGGCGAGACGGTTAGACGAAAAAGATGCACTCTGTCGTACTTTTCCGGTTGTGTGACCTGGACAATCGGCGTATCAGGGACAAAGCCCGCGCGCAGCCGAGCCAACTTCGTCACACTCCGTCGCCGAGTCAGTTCGTGTCGCGCGATGCCTCGCCACCTGGTCGCCACAGGACATCACCCTCGGCGGCGTTCGCCACCCGGGCCAGGATGAACAGCAGGTCGGACAACCGGTTGAGGTACTTCGCGGTGTCGACGTTCATCGTCGATCCGTGTGTGTCGAGGGCGGCCCACACGGTCCGCTCGGCCCGCCTGGTGACAGTTCGCGCGTGATGGAGCAGCGCGGCCCCCGGCGTCCCACCGGGCAACACGAACGACCGCAATGGTTCCAGCCGGTCGTTGAAGTCGTCGCACCACTGCTCGAGCCGTTCGACGTAGGCCGGAACGATTCGCAGCGACGGCCTCGCGGGATCGTCGACCGGCGCGACCGGATTTCCCAGGTCTGCGCCCACGTCGAACAGGTCGTTCTGAACCTGCACCAGCACCTGTTCGATGTCTGCCTGGAGGTTGCCGAGTGCGAGTGCCATTCCGATGCTCGCGTTCGTCTCGTCGACGTCGGCGTACGCCTGGAGTCGTAGATCTGTCTTGCTGACCACGCTGTTGTCGACGAGCCGGGTCGTGCCGTCGTCACCGGCGCGGGTGTAGATGCGGGTGAGCCTGACCATGGTGCGAGCCTAGGGTGTCGCCGGCCGAGCGTACGGCGGAGGCCACCACGAGCCGGACGGGCCTCAATAGTCGCGCCGACCGCGCAAAGTGAGGAACCGCTGAGAGCGGCCACGTACTCCGGGCAGGCGGGACACCGAGTCCGTAGCCTACGAGGCATGGAGCGGTTGCGGATTCTCGGCAGGACGAGACTCAATGGCGAGGTACGGATCGCCGGCGCCAAGAACAGCGCCCTCAAGCTGATGGCAGCCGCGCTGCTGACCCAGGGGCGCACTGTCCTGCGGGCGATGCCCGACATCCTGGACGTGCGGTATATGGGCGAGCTCCTGCAGCGGCTGGGTTGCCAGCTGGACTCCGACCCGGCCGAGGGCACGTTGGGTATCGACGTTCCTGCGACGATCCACCACGAGGCCGACTACCAACTCGTCCGCCGGCTGCGTGCGTCCATCATCGTGCTCGGCCCCCTGCTGGCGCGCTGCGGCAAGGCGAAGGTGGCGCTTCCCGGCGGCGACAGCATCGGCTCCCGTGGACTCGGCATGCATGTCGCGGGCCTGGCCAGGATGGGTGCCGAGATCCGGGTCGAGCACGGGTACGTCGTCGCGGAGGCGCCCGGCGGGCTGCGGGCCGGCCAGATCTTCCTCGACTTCCCCAGCGTCGGTGCCACCGAAAACCTGCTGCTCGCGGCGACCCTCGCCCGGGGTACGACGATGATCGACAACGTGGCGCGAGAGCCCGAGATCGTCGACATCGCGGAGATGCTCACCCAGATGGGCGCCAAGATCGGTGGCATCGGCACGTCCACGTTGGAGATCGAGGGTCCGGCAAACCTGCATCCGGTCGACCACGTGGTCGTGCCCGATCGAATGGTGGCCGGCACCTGGGCGATCGGCACAACGCTGGCCGGCGGCGAGGTCACCGTCAGCCGGGCGAACGCGGCGCACCTCGAGATCGTGCTGGAAAAGCTCGGTCATGCGGGTGCCTCGATCGAGACCCGGGCCGACGGGTTCACCGTCCGGATGGACGACAGGCCACGCGCGATCGATGTCATCACGTTGCCCTACCCGGGGTTTCCGACCGACCTGCAGGCGATGATGGTGGCGCTCGCCTCGATCAGCGAAGGCACCTCGATGGTGACCGAGAACCTGTTCGACGGGCGGTTCCGCTTCGTGCAGGAGCTCGCGCGCCTCGGTGCCGACGTACGCACCGACGGCCATCACGCGGTCGTCCGGGGCAAGCCGATGCTGTCGGGTGCGCCCGTCGAGGCGACCGACATCCGGGCGGGTGCGGCGCTGGTACTGGCCGGACTCGCTGCCGACGGGGAGACGCTGGTGTCGGGCGTGCATCACCTCGACCGGGGCTACCCCAACCTTGCCGGGGTGCTGACAGACCTGGGCGCGCGGGTCGTCCGGGAGCCGGACGGACTGGTCTAGACGCGGCCTACGTGGGACCGGCGTCCGGCGCGGGTTCGACCTGGGCGCCGAGGTTCTCGAGCTTGGTCAGGAAGTTCTCGTATCCACGCTGGATGATCCCGATCCCGCGGACGGTGGACTGGCCCTGCGCGGCAAGAGCTGCGATGAGGTAGGAGAAGCCGCCACGCAGGTCGGGCACGGTGAGGTCCGCGCCGTGCAGCGACGATGGTCCGGAGATCACCGCGGAGTGGGAGAAGTTGCGCCGGCCGAACCGGCAGGGTGTCGCGCCGAGGCACTCGCTGTAGACCTGGATGTGCGCGCCCAGCCGGACGAGGGCGTCGGTGTAGCCCAGCCGGTTCTCGTACACCGTCTCGTGCACGATCGACAGCCCGGTCGCCTGCGTCAGCGCCACGACGAGCGGCTGCTGCCAGTCGGTCATGAACCCGGGGTGGACGTCGGTCTCCAACGCGAGCGCGTCGAGCTTGCCGCCGGGATGCCAGAACCGGATGCCCCTCCCGGTCACCTGGAACGCCCCTCCCACCCGCCGGTACACGTTGAGGAACGTCATCAGGTCGACCTGGCGGGCATGGCGGACGAACACCTCGCCTCCGGTCGCGAGCGCGGCGCACGCCCACGAACCGGCCTCGATCCGGTCGGGCAGTGCCTCGTGGATGAAGCCGCCGAGGTGGTCGACACCGGTGATGCGGATGGTCCGGTCGGTGTCGAGGTTGATGATGGCGCCCATCTTCTGTAGCACGCAGATGAGGTCGATGATCTCGGGCTCGACCGCGGCGTTGCGGAGCTCGGTCAGGCCCTGCGCGCGCACGGCGGTGAGCAGGACCTGTTCGGTGGTGCCGACACTGGGGTACGCCAGCTCGATCTTGGTGCCGGTCAGGCCCTTCGGCGCGCTGATGTGCAGGCCGTCGGGTGTCTTGTCGACGGCGGCACCGAACTGGCGGAGCGCGTCCAGGTGGAAGTTGATCGGCCGGTCACCGATCTTGCAACCGCCGAGATCGGGGATGAACGCGTGGCCGAGGCGGTGCAGCAGGGGACCGCACAGCAGGATCGGTATCCGGCTCGCACCCGCGTGCACCTCGATGTCGTGCACGGCAGCCTGGTCGACCCGCGTCGGATCGAGCACGAGGGAGTCGGGTGTCACGCCATCGCCGACTGTGACGCCGTGCAGCTCCAGCAGGTTGCGCACGATCTCGACGTCGCGGATCTTCGGGACGTTGGACAGGATCGAGGGCTGGTCTCCGAGTACGGCGGCCACCATCGCCTTGGGGACGAGATTCTTGGCGCCACGGACGGCGATCTCGCCCACTAGTGGCGTACCACCTGACACCACCAGGGTGTCTACGGCCATCTGCCTACCTCCACGAGGCCCGGATCGGTACGAACGGCAAGTCCCCCCGTGCCCGGTCGCATGCGAAGCACGACATACCGTAACGGCTGCGGCCCCGTCACCAAACAGGGACCGCCGTCGCGCGAAGACACGCGAGGAACGGGCGCTGCGGCTCCGCGTGACCTCCTAAAGTGCCCTCATGGCGCAACACACACCCGCACGTACGCTCGCTGTCGTCGGAGCCGGCCTGATGGGTTCGGGCATCGCCCAGGTCGCCGCGGCCGCCGGTTGGCAGGTCACGATGCGCGACGTGAGCGAGGACGCGTTCAAGCGAGGGCTCGACGGCATCCGCAAATCGCTCGGCAGGTTCGTCGAGAAGGGCCGGCTGAGTGCGCAGGACGCCGAGGCGGCACTCGACCGGATCACCCCCACCACCGACCTCGACGCGGTGTCGGACGCTTCGCTCGTCGTCGAAGCGGTGTTCGAACGCCTGGACGTCAAGCAGGACCTGTTCCGCGAGCTCGACCGGCTCTGTCCCGACGACGCGGTGCTCGCCTCCAACACGTCGGCGATCCCGATCACCAAGATCGCTGGCGTGACCCGGCGGCCGGAGTCGGTGGTCGGCACGCACTTCTTCTCACCGGTGCCGATGATGGCCCTCTGCGAACTCGTCCGCGGCCACCGCACCAGCGACGAGACCCTGGCCACGGCCCGCGAGTTCGCCGAGTCGGTCGGCAAGACCTGCGTAGTGGTGACCAGGGACGTAGCCGGGTTCGTCACCACCCGGCTGATCTCGGCGCTGGTCGTCGAGGCCGTCCGCCTGGTCGAGTCCGGTGTCGCCACCGCCGAGGACATCGACACCGCGTGCAAGCTCGGGTTCGGGCATGCGATGGGGCCGCTCGCGACGACCGACCTCACCGGCGTCGACGTACTCCGGCACGCGACCGAGAACATCTGGAACGACACGGCAGATCCGAAGTTCTTCCCGCCGGAGCTGCTGCGCCGGATGGTCGACGCGGGGGAGCTCGGTCGCAAGTCGGGGCGGGGCTTCTATTCGTACGACACTCCCTAAGTGACCGAGACCCTCCTCCTCGCGGTCATGCTGCTGGCCGTCGTGGGTGCGGTGTCCGGACTGGCTCGGCGAACCGGGCTGCTCGCGCCGATCTTGCTGGTGGTCGTCGGCATCGCGATGTCGTACCTGCCGTTCGTGCCCGAGGTGCGGCTCGATCCCGAACTGGTGCTCGACGGGATGCTCCCGCTGCTGCTGTACGCCGCGGCGATCCAGTCGTCGGTGCCAGCGTTTCGGAACCTGCTCCGCCCCATCGCCATGCTGGCGTTCGGACATGTGTGGTTCATCACCGCGATGGTCGGCCTGGTCCTCCATGCCGTGGTCCCCGCCATCCCGCTGGCGGTCGCGCTCGCGCTCGGTGCGATCGTCTCGCCACCCGACGCCGTCGCCGCGACGGCGATCGCCCGACGCCTGGGGCTGCCGCGGCGTACGGTGACCATCCTGGCGGGGGAGAGCCTGGTCAACGACGCGACGGCACTCGTCACCCTCCGCGCCGCAGTCGCCGCAGGCGCCGGTGCGGCGATGTCGTGGGGCGATGCCGGTCGGGAGTTCGCGCTCGCCGCGGTGGGTGGGCTCCTACTCGGCGCAGTCGTCGGTGTCGTGGCGGCCTGGATCCACCGGCAGACCGACGACCCGCTGCTGGACAACACGGTGTCGATCCTGACCCCGTTCGTCGCGTTCGTTCCGGCGAGTTACATCGATGCGTCCGGCGTGGTCGCCGTCGTCGTGTGCGGGCTGTACGTGGGACACAAACGGCCACTCCTGATGGGGGCGGCGTCGAGGTTGCAGATGGACGCCTTCTGGCGGGTCACGCAGTTTCTCCTCGAAGGCGTGGTCTTCCTGCTGGTCGGACTGCAGATCCGGCTCATCGTCGATGGACTCACCAACGCCTGGTCGACCGTGCTGGTCTCGACCATGGTGGTGGTCCTCGTGGTGGTGATCGGTCGCTTCGTGTGGGTGTTTCCGGGTGCGTATCTTCCGTTTCTGCTGCCGCGGGTCCGCCGGCGTGAGCCGGTGCCAACACCGTCCAACGTCGCGGTCGTCTCCTGGGCCGGCATGCGCGGTGTCGTGTCGCTGGCCGCCGCGTTCAGCCTTCCGCTCGCGTTCCCGATGCGGGACCTGCTGCTCTGGATCACGTTCGTGGTCATCCTGGTCACCCTGGTCGGGCAGGGAACGACGCTGCCCCTGGTGGCCCGCTGGCTCGGCGTCACCCGGGACGACCGGCGCGCCGACCTGCTGGCCGAGGCCGAGATCAGGCAGGCCGCGTTCCGGGCGGCTGAGCGTACGTTGGAAGAACAGGCCGGGGATGCGCCCGTCTACGTCGTCGCGCGGCTGCGCAAATGGGCCGAAGACCGCGCCAACCAGGTGTGGGAGCGGCTCGGCGACCCGTCGCGCGAACCGCCTTCGCAGGCGTTCCGGCGGTTGCGCGCCGCGATGATCGAGGCCGAGCGCCGCGTCTTCCTCGACGCGCGCAACGAGGGGCGGATCCCGGACGAGGTACGCGACCAGGTCGAGGTCGAGCAGGACCTGGAGGAGCTGATGCTCCAGCAGCGTCGGGAGGACGACAGATGACAACGACGACCTTGTGCCAACACCTCGCGGCTGCGCCGACCGAGGTGGGCGACGACACCGAAGTGATGCCGAGTACGACCGAAGGCTGCGAGGACTGCCTGTCCGAGGGCCGCGACGACTGGGTCCATCTACGCATCTGCCTCAGCTGCGGGCACGTCGCGTGCTGCGACTCCTCGCCGCGGCGGCACGCGAGCGCGCACTTCCACGCGGTCGGACACCCGGTGATGCGTTCGTTCGAGCCGGGTGAGACCTGGCGCTGGTGCTTCGTGGACGAGCGCGTCGGCTGAGGCCGCGCACACTGGCGGCCCACGAACGGATCGCGGAGCGCGCCGATCCCTGCTGCGGGTCGCGCCGCTTAGCGCGCCCGGTGGGTGCGTACATGTCCGCCTGATGCCGGCCATGTGAGGCCATGTCCGTCGTCGCCGTCTTTACGGTGACAGCGTGCGGGGTGTACCTCTGTGGGAACCTCACGCCCGATTCGGGAGGACCCGCATGTCCCGCACGTTTCGGATGATCGTCGCAACTGTTGTTCTCGGCGCATTGCTCGCACCTGTCCAGCAGTCGGTCTTCCCAGGGGCGGCATCGGGGGCGAAGTCCGTTCCCACCCCCGAGTCGGTCATCGGTTGGAAGCCGTGCGCGGATCTGAAGATGGCGACGTACGAGCAGATCGCCGACTACTACCGCGAGCTCGACCGGGCAAGTGACCGGATGCAGCTCATGACGATCGGCAAGACCAGCGAGGGACGCGACATGCTGCTCGCGGTCATCTCGTCGGAGCAGAACCTCAAGCCGAGCAATCTCCAACGCTACAAGGGGATCGCGCGGAGGCTGGCGCTGGCGAAGAACCTCGACCCGGCAGATGCGCAGCGGCTTGCCGACCGGGGCAAGGCAGTCGCGTGGGTCAACTTCGGCATCCACGCCACGGAGACCGCCACGCCGCAGGAGGCTCCTGACTTCGCGTACCAACTCGTCTCCAGCGAGACCGCGGAAGCCCGCGCCATTCGCGACGACGTCATCACGGTCGTCATCCCCAACATGAACCCGGACGGCGGCACGCAGGTCACCAAGTGGTACCGCGAACACAAGCAGAAGAGCTGGGAGCTCCGGCTGCCCGAGCTGTACCAGAAGTACGCCGGGCACGACAACAACCGCGACTGGTACATGTTCAACCTTCCCGAGTCGCGGAACATCGCCAAGCAGCTCTACACGGAGTGGTTCCCGCAGCTCGTCCACGACCAGCACCAGACCGGGCCGTATCCGTCCCGCATCTTCGTTCCGCCCTTCTCCGACCCGGTGAACCCGAACATTGCACCCGAGGTGGTCCGTGGGGCCAACCTCGTCGGCGACGCGATGACCCGGCGACTCACCTCCGAAGGCAAGCCGGGCGCGGTGTCGCGGGTCCAGTTCGACATGTGGTGGAACGGCGGCATGCGTTCCGCGCCGTACTACCACAACATGGTCGGCGTGCTGACCGAGACGTCGCACAGCTCACCGACGCCGACGGTCAACGACCCGGCGGACTTCCCTGACACGTTCGAGAACGGCGAATCGACGAAGCTTCCGTCGGTCTCCTATCCCGATCCGTACAAGGGCGGTGCCTGGCACATGAGCCAGAGCTGCGAATACGTCGCGTCCACCTCGATGGCGATGCTCGATCTCGCCGCCGAGAAGCGCACCGAGTGGCTCTACGGGATCTATCGCATGGCCAGTGGCGCGATCGAGGCTGGTGCCGAGGAGACGTACGTCATCCCCGCCGACCAGGCCGACACGCCGACAGCGGTGAAGCTGGTCAACACCTTGCGCCACGGTGGTGTGGAGGTCGAGCAGGCGACGGCGGGATTCGAAGCCGGCGGCAAGTCCTATCCGGCCGGCAGCTTCCTGGTGCGCGGTGCACAGGCGTTCCGGCCCTTCCTCACCGACCTGCTCACCCCGCAGGTCTATCCGGAACGCCGGGCCTGCGACACCTGCCCGCTCGACGAGCCGTACGACATCACCGGCTACACGTTGTCGATGCAGATGGGTGTCGACGTCAGTCGGGTCGAGGAGCGGGTGACGGCATCGACCCGACCGGTCACGTGGGCCGACCCGCCGGCAGGGAAGGTGAGCACCGCGGCAGGTGCGGCGTTCGCGCTCGACCCGCGCGTCAACGACACCTTCACCGCGGTGAGCAGAGTGCTGGACGCCGGCGACGAGGTCTCCCGCGCGACGGAACCAGTCACGACGGACCTCGGTGAACTGCCGGCCGGCGCCTTCCTGGTGAAGGCGACCGACACCAGCCGCGACCGGTTGGAGTGGCTGGCCGATCGGCACGGTCTGCAGGTCGGCGTGGTCGGGACGGTCCCTGACTCGGCACAGCCGGTCAAGGCACCACGCGTCGCGCTGTACCAGGCGTGGGCAAGCGGCAACTACGACGAGGGCTGGACGAGGTACATCCTCGACACGTTCGAGCTCCCGTATACGCGTCTGCAGGACGCGGGTGTCCGGGCGGGCGACCTGCGCTCGAAGTACGACGTGATCGTGCTGCCGGACGCGTCGTACCGGTCGATGCGGGACGGCAACGCCGCGGGCTCGATGCCGCCGGAGTACACCGGTGGTATGACGGCCGCGGGTGTCGCGAACCTCGACGCGTTCGTCAAGGCCGGCGGCACTCTGGTGGCGATGGACTCGGCGACCGAGCTGCCTGTCGAGGCGTTCGACATCCCGGTGACCGACGTCACCGACGGCGTGCCGGACGACCAGCTCTACATTCCCGGATCGCTGCTGCGGATGTCCTTCGACAACACCAAGCCGTTGGGCTACGGGATGCCGGATGACGGCACGGCATTCTTCTCCGACAGCCCGGCGTTCGCGCTCGAAGGCGAGGCGGCCACGGGTGTGGCGGCTTACCCGGACAAGGATCTGCTGGCCAGCGGATGGATCCTCGGCGAGGAGGTGCTTGCCGGCAAGACTGCGGCGGCCGACGTCGCATACGGAGACGGGCACATTGCCCTGTTGGGCTTCCGTACGCAGCACCGTGCGCAGGCCCACGGCACGTACAAGCTGCTCTTCAACTCCTTCTACCTGGGCACCACCGGGTAGGGGAGCCGCGTCGGGGCGGGCCGTCAGACCGCCAGGTCTGGCGGCCCCTGCCGGATGAGCTCGCGAGTCTCGCCCGGATCGGCCGGGCCGATGAACCGACCCCACCACGTCATGCCAGCGGCCGCGAGCTCGGCTGTGGTGCGCGCGTCCGGAGTGCCGCCCACCTTGATGTCGAAGCCGGCGGCGGTGCCGCGGGTCTGCTCGACCACCGCCACGAGCGTGCGAAGGTCGTCCGCGGTGAGCAGCGCCGGGTCGCCGACGCCGGGCGTCCCCTTGTAGGCGCAGCTTCCGTCCCATCGCGCGATCCGAGCTCGTACGGACCGCACCAGGAGGTCACCGCCCACCCAGATCGGGATGCGTGGTCGCTGGAGCGGTGTCGCGGTCAGACGGACGCCGTCCAGCCGGTAGTGGGTTCCGTCATGGATGACGGGCTCGCCGGTCCAGAGCCGGGTGATGACGGAGAGCGCCTCGTCGAGTCGCTCTGCCCGGATCCGCGCCGCCGTCGGCTCGCCCACTCGACCCAGGAACGGGTCACTGCCGTCGCCACTGCCGACGCCGAGGATGAGCCGGCCACCGGACAGGTGGTCGAGTGCGACCGCCTCGCTCGCGAGCTGCCACGGGCGCCGGCGCGGCACCGGCGTCACCGTCGGACCGAGTCGGATCGTGTCGGTGGCCGTCGCCATCGCGGCCAGCGACACCCATGGATCGAAGGTCGGCAGGTCGAAGCTGCCCTGGTAGGCGAGATAGTCCTCGAGGAAGACCGCGTCCCAACCCGATCGCTCGGCCAGTGCGGCCAGCTCCGCGAGCGAACGCGGATCGCGACCGGGTCCGGCTGGGCCGAGAGTGACGGAGAAGCGCATCGCGCCACAGCGTAGGAGCAGCCGGGGACAGCCTCGTACGTCATCGAGCGACGGACGGGTGCCGCCGCGGCGGGTAGGGTGATCGTCGTGGGGGCCCAGGTGACAAGAGGGCCAGGGGAACTGGTGTGACACCTACGCCGAATCCAGGTGCGGTCGGCCGAGCACGTCCGGTTGGCGTGCCACCCGTGCGATGACTGACCTAGCAGACCTGCTGGCCCGTGCGGAGATGGCGCTCGCCCACCTACCTGCTGCGGTGCTCTCGGCCGGTTCCGCGTCGGCCGTCGTCGAGGGAATCCCCTGTGCGAGCTACCCGATCGGCCATCGGTGGGCGACCCAGGCCAAGGCGATGACGCCGCCCCGTCCAGGCGCACTCGACAGCGCATTGAGCTGGCTCGACACCCATGCGCCGACGCCCGGGTGCTGGAGCGTCACGACCCGCGAGCGGCATGTGCGCGATCCGGTGTTCGTCGTCTGCGGGCTGGTGCCGTGGCTGGACCTGCCGGTGCTCGTACTCGGACGCGCCGACCGGGTGCGGGCCACCCCCGACGTGCCGGGACTGGATCTGTCGCCCGCACGCAGCGTCGAGGAGTTCGTCGCCGTCTACGGGAGCGAGCTGGCGCCACTGGTGCCGGCCGGAATCCTGGGCGAGCCCGGCCACCACTTCCTGCTCGGACGGCTCGATGGCGTGCCCGTCGCGTGTGCGAAGGTGCGTGCCGTCGCCGGCACCGCGTACATCTCCGGGATCACCGTCGTCCCCGCCCAACGTGGCAGGGGAGTGGGCTCGGCGATCACCGCGGCGGCGGCTCGGCTCGCACTCGCGGCGAGACCGCGGGCGGTGTGGCTCAGCGCCGGCAGCCAGCTGCACGGGATGTACGGACGACTCGGTTTCCAGCAGGTCGGCGTCCACGTTCAGCTCGGGCTCGACTGAGAGCCCGTCTGGGAGCCCGTCTGGGAGCTCGACCGAAGCTCGTCTGGCCACTGGACGCCGGCGCGGGATTCTTCCGCGGAAGAATCCGCTGCACCCGGATCGGTCAGTGCGGTCCGCCAACCTCGACCTCGGTGCCGCAGGGTCCGCCGCCCACGCTGTTCTCGAGGACGACCCGGGCGCCGTCCATGGCGAGGGTCTCGTACCCCGACCAGATCCGTTCGCTGGACCGGCCCACGTAGTGGCAGATGAACGAACGCCGGAACTTGTCCGTCGTCGTGTTGGGCTCGGAGCCGTGCACGAGGCTGCCGTTGAAGAACAGCATGTCGCCCGGTTGCATGTCGACCGGCACCGGTGTGAGGCCAGGCGGCGGCGGCACGTACTCGCGGGTGAACGACACGTCGAGGTCTGCGTCCTCGGGGCAGAACACGTCCATCCGGTGGGTGCCGGGCACGACCTCGAGACCACCGTTGGCCCGGTCGATGACGTCGCAGGCCAGCCACGCCGCGATGCACGTACCGGGCTCGACGCGGAGATAGAAGTTGTCCTGGTGGAGTGCCTGTCCGCGCGCACCTGGCGGCTTGAAATAGAACATGCTCTGCGCCGCCAGCGGCTCCTCACCGAGCAGGACCTCCAGGATCGCCCGCACCCGGGCGTCGAGGAGGTAGCGCATCGAGAGCACGTTGAACCGGTGCGGGTGCATCACCCGGGGATACGCGTGGAGTACGTCGGTGGTCCCGTCGGCCTCCGTGCGTACGGGCTCGAAGTAGCCCGGCACCGGTCCGGCAGCGTGGATCGCGGTGAACTCCGCACAGATCTCCGCGATCTCCTGCGCCGAGAACAGGCCACGCACGATGGCGTACCCGTCGTCGACGAACCGCTGCCGCTCTGCGTCGGGCAGGAAAGCGCGGTCCACGCCGGCGGTGGCCGGTGCCCGGGTCGCTTCGCTCTGAGTGGTCATGGCATCGCTTCGCTGTGAGAAGTCATGGTCGAACGGCTCCTGTGGATGTTCCTCGAGGAGGGTCCCTGCGGATCTGTCCACCTCGACAGTATGGTCGCCCCGACCGTAAGGGGATGCCCGTGACCGCTGACGACCTGCCAAATCCTGCTGTGGCAGGAGCGGGGCACATGCCGGCGACCGCTGGGTGGGTCGAGGAAACCCCGGCACCCGCACCCGAACTGCTGGTGGCGGCGCAGTTCGACGCTCGACCTGGCTACCGCGTCCACCGAGACCGTGGCGCGCCGAGTTGGCTGCTGGCCTGGACCGTCGCCGGTGCCGGGTGGTTCCGCCAGGGCGAGGTCGAGGTGGCGGCGCGGCCGGGCGACCTCGTCGTGCTGGGGCCAGGGCTGCCGCACAGGTATGCGGTCGCGGAGGACGCGGCGCGCTGGCTGTTCTGGTGGGTGCACTGTCCGGCTCGCCCGTCGTGGGCGGCGTGGCTGACACCGTTCGCCGCCGGCGACCGGGTATACCGCGTACCGAGCGTCCCGGAGCCCGTCCACCAGCGGATCGACGCAGCGTTCAGACGTCTGCACGCCGACGCACGTTGGTCCGGACACGGATCGCCGGCGGTGCCGGTCGTGCGCGGCGAACGCAACCTCCCCGCGGCTGTCGCGGCAGGTGTGCCGGCGCGCGAGCTCGCTCTCAACGGGGTCGAGGAGGTGCTGGTCGTCGCGACGGTGGCCGCCCGGTCGGAGCAGGGCCACTCCGCGGGTGCCGATCTCGACCCCAGGGTCCGCCGCGTCGAGGCGCTCCTGCTCGCCGACCCGGCGGCGCCGCACACGGTGGACTCCCTGGCCGCCCTTGTCGCGCTGTCGCCGTCGCGGCTTGCGCACCTGTTCACCGCGCAGACCGGACGGGCACCGATGCAGGCGCTCAGGGATGCGCGGCTCCGGCATGCCGCCCGGCTCCTGGAGGCCACCGACCTCCCCGTCGCGAGCGTCGCCGCGGCGTCGGGATTCGTGAGCGCGTTTCACTTCAGCCGGCTGTTCAGCGCCCGGTTCGGCGTACCACCGACTGACTACCGGGCGCGGCACGGGTGACCTGGCGGTGCCTGCGAGCCGGTTGCGCTCGCCCCAGCACTGGCTAGAAGAGCCGCATGGACGGATCGTCGAGCCCGCGAAGAGCGTCGTAATCGACCGTCACGCAGTCGATGCCGCGATCACCGGCGAGCACCCGGGCCTGCGGCTTGATCTCCTGTGCCGCGAACACGCCACGCACCGGTGCCAGCAGCGGGTCCCGGTTGAGCAACTGGAGGTAGCGGGTGAGCTGCTCGACTCCGTCGATCTCGCCGCGCCGCTTGACCTCGACGGCGACGGCTGTGCCGCTGCCGTCCCGGCACAGCAGGTCGACCGGACCGATCGCGGTGGGGAACTCGCGGCGGACCAGACTCCAGCCCGGTCCCAACGAGTCGGGATGCTCGGCGAGAAGCTCCTGCAGATGTGCCTCCACGCCATCCTTGGACAGCCCCGGGTCTACTCCCAGCTCGTGCGAGGAGTCGTGGTGCACCTGCGTGATCGTGATGACGAGCTGTCCACCGTCCTTGCCGGTGACGGTCCAGCGCAGCGGTTCGTCGTCGGCGGCCGGCTGCTCGGTGAGCTTGCACGGCGGACTCATCCAGTTCAGTGGCTTGTACGCGCGGTCGTCGTTGTGGATCGACACCGAGCCGTCGGCCTTGACGAGAATCAGTCGGGTGGCCGTCGGCAGGTGGGCCGTCAGCCGTCCGGCATAGTCGACCTCGCAGGTCGCGATCATGAGACGCACGACCGCTCAGACTAATGCGTACTCACCGGCTGTCCATGTCCTACACGGTCCTACACGGTCGTACACGGTCGTACACGGTCGAACGCGGCGATCTCGGCGAGGCTGTCGGGCAGGGTCCCGGACCTGGACCGAGGTCATCGGCCCGACCGCTCCGGACCGGGCGACCGGGGTCAACTCGATCGCTGCACCGAGTGCTCGAAGTGCACCGGAATCGACCGATCCGAGCCGCCACGGCAAACCATTCCGTCACTCCTTGTACTATCTCGTCTACACAGAGTCGCTTTGCCTGGCGGAGCGGTGAATCACCTCGGGGGAAACAGACATGCGGGCACTTCGAGCGACCCTGCTCGTGCTGGTGGCGAGTGGCCTGGTCGCGACCGGCCTCCCAGCCGCGACTGGCCTCCCAGCCGCCGCCGAACTTCCGGCCACGGCTCGCGGCCCAGCGGACCACCTCTCCCGCCCGGCTCCGTCGAGACCCGACACGGCCCTGACCGGCCGCGGCACAACACTGGCAGACCGTCTGACTGCCCGGCCGGTGTCCGGGCCGGCGGCGCACCGTCCACACATCGACACGGTGACCCTGCTCACCGGGGACCGGGTCCGTCTCACGACCCAGCCGGACGGTACGACGAGTGTGGTCCCGATCGCCGCGTCCGGCCGGAACGCCGTAGCGTTCAGCGTCCGTGACCGCGGTGGCGCGATCGAAGTGGTGCCCTCCGACGCCGCGCCGTTGCTGCTCGCCGGCCGGCTCGACGACCGGCTGTTCGACGTGACCGGACTCGTGGCCGCCGGGTATGCCGATGCCGACACGGACCGGCTGCCGCTCATCGTCCGGCACGCGACGGATCGACTGACGGCCGCCGCGGCTCCGCGTGGCGCCGTTGTCCAGCGGGCCCTCACGAGCGTGTCGGCCACGGCGATGACCGCCCGCAAACAGGACGTGAACGCCTTCTGGCGTTGGATGACCGGCACGACGTCGGCGGCTGCCGATGCCGGTGGTGCCGGTGCCGGTGCCGGAACGTCCGCTGCCCGTACGCCCGCAGCCGGGGTCGAGAAGGTCTGGCTGGACGCACCCGTCCGGGCGAGTCTCGACCGCAGTGTCCCGCAGACCGGGGCGCCCGCCGCCTGGAACCGGGGCCTGACCGGCAAGGGTGTGAAGGTCGCAGTCCTCGACACCGGAATCGACACCGACCATCCGGACCTGCGCGATGCCGTGGTCGCCAGCCGTAGCTTCGTTACCGGCAACGCCGACGACCGCAACGGCCACGGTACGCACGTCGCTTCCACCATCACCGGCAGCGGGGCGGCCAGCGGCGGCACCAGCGGCTCCGGCCCCCGCTATGTCGGCGTCGCGCCCCAGGCGAGCCTGCTCAACGCCAAGGTGCTGGACGACTCGGCGGGCGGGACGGAGTCCAGCGTCATCGCCGGGATGGAGTGGGCCGTCGCGCAGGGAGCACGGATCGCCAACCTGAGCCTGTCGTCGTACACCGCGACCGACGGCCTCGACCCGGTCTCGCTCGCACTCGATCGCCTCACCGCCGAGAAGGGGACCCTCTTCGTCGTCGCGGCAGGCAACGCCGGGCCGGCGGAGCAGAGCATCAGCTCGCCCGGCTCGGCCGACGCCGCGCTCACCGTCGCTGCGGTCGACGGGTCCGGAACGACCGCCGACTTCTCCAGCCGAGGCCCGCGCCTGTCCGACCTTGCGCTCAAGCCGGACCTCGCGGCACCGGGCGTCGGCATCGTTGCGGCCCGGGCCGGCGGTACGTCACCGCAGGAGCCGGTCGGTTCCGCGTACGCCCGGATGTCGGGTACGTCCATGGCGGCTCCACACGTGAGCGGAGCGGCGGCGCTCCTGACGCAGCAGCACCCGACCTGGAAGGCCGAGGAGCTCACCCGGTCGCTCGTCGGCGCGGCGCGTCCGAAGGCCGGCGAAGGTGTCTTCGACCAGGGCTCCGGTCAGCTCGACATCGCGAGGGCCATCCGCCAGCAGGTGTCGGCCGACCAGGAGAACATCTCGCTCAACCTGCGCTGGCCGCACACCAAGGTCGTGACCAGGACCCTGACCTATCGCAACTCGGCTGCCCAGCCGGTCACTCTGACCCTGGCCGGCACTCTCGTCGAATTCGGCGGAGCACCTGCACCGGCCGGTCTGCTCACCCTCGACACCAAGCGGCTCACGGTGCCCGCCGGCGGGCGTTCGACCGTGCGCGTGAGTGTGGACCCGCGGGTCGGCCGCACCGGCACCACGTACACCGGCCGGATCGCGGCGACCGGCGGCGGTTCCGTCATCCAGACACCTCTCACGACCAGCGTCGAGGAGGAGTTGTACGACCTCACGATCCGGGCCGTCGACCGCCGCGGGAGGGTCATCGACACGCTGGAGGAGTCGTTCCTCGCGCCGCCGGTGGTGGCCGACCTCCAGACCGAGGAGGTCTACGAGCTGCGGCCGGTCGCCGGTGGGCTCCGCGCGAGGGTGCCGCGCGGGCGGTACCTCTTCGGCGAGATCGTGGTGACGCCGAACGGCGCGAAGCCGCAGAGCTACACCCATCTGGCCAGACCGAACATCACCGTTGCCGGGGCCACCACCGTGGCACTCGACGCCCGTGCGGCCAGGCCGGTCCGGGCGAGTGTGCAGGCACCCGACGCCCGGGTGCAGGTGACGACGTTCGGAACCGTGGAGCTGTACGCGGGTATGCCGTGGACGACCCTGGTCACGGTGCCGGGTGCGCGCAAGAATCCGATGTACGCGTTGAAGACCGCGAAGGTCACCGACCGGGCGTACATGTTCACGCTCTTCCAGGCCCTGAGCTCGGCCCGCGGCGGCTACGACCTGGTGTTCGGCGAGGAGGGGAGAGTGCCGTCGAATCCGGTGTACGCCGTCCGCGACGCCGACCTGACCCGGCTGGACTCGCGGTTCACCGTCGGCGGTACGGGACTCGACGTGGAGGGCGTGTGGTTCCGCGAGGCCGAGCTACCCCGTGACGTCGCGGTCGGCGTCGGGTCCTACTACGACGTCCCGCTGCCGAGTACGAGGACCCGGCTGATCAGCAACCGGTTCGGCGCGGGTGTAGCCGCTTCGCTGGACGGACTCGCTCGACGTCCGCCGAAGTGCCGAGCAGGTCTGGTACTCCGAGTTCGCCAGTCCGCGCAGCTACAGCGCCGGGCAGCGGATGCAGCGCAAGTGGAGCCCGGCCGCGTTCCGCCCGCAGGGCGACGGCAACCGCGGCAGCGGCGGGCCGATGGTGCTGTGGTTCGCACCGTTCGCGCCGTCGGTGAGCGCGGGCAGCGTCTTGGTGTGGGACACCGCAGGCATCAAGGGCACCGCCGAACTTCGCCGGGGCGGGACAGTGGTGGCCGAGTCCGAGGACCCGTTCATGCTCGACGCAGGCGACCAGCCCGCACAGCGGACGACCTACGTGCTGGACCTCGACGGCAGCCGGAAGGTGCCATGGTCGAGGTACGCGACGAAGGTGCACGGGCGCTGGATCTTCGCATCCGAGGTCCCGGTCGAGGACATCGCCTCGCTCGCGTTGTTGAACGCGCAGGCAACCGGGGCCTTCGACGGGTACGGACGGGCGCCGGCCGGCAAGGCGTTCAACCTCACCTTCCCGGTGACGGCTGGGACCAGTACGGGCGTCGTGCGCCGGGTGCGGCTGTCGACCTCCTACGACGACGGGAAGACCTGGAAGGTCGTGCCCGTCACGAGGAAGCCCGACGGTCGATGGTGTGCCACCGTGACCCATCCGAACCGGCCGGGGGCCTTCGTCTCCTTGAAGGTGACCGTCGAGGACGACCGGGGCAACCGGGTCGATCTCACCTCGATCCGGGCGTACGGCCTCTACCGGACGTCCTGACCGACGTCTGGGTGGGGTAGGTCAGCCGCAGCCGCAGGCTCCGCCGCAGCAGCCACCGCCGCCGGCGGCCGGTCCGCCGGCGGGTCTTGCCGCGGTGCCCGCGCGGCCGCCCAGGGCGACCGTGGACAGCAGTTTCACGGTGTCGTCGTGGCCCTGCGGGCACGGAGCGGGGGCCGACGCCTCGCTCATCGGTCGGCTGTGCTCGAACGTCGCGCCACAGGCGCGGCAGCGGTATTCGTAACGGGGCACCCGATCAGGGTAGGCCACGCCACCGGACAACGACGGACCACGGGACAATGACCGAATGATTCGCCGTCGCGGCCCTCGGGGCTCCCGGAGTGGGGGTGCTCCGCAGAACCGGCGACCGCCCGGCGGGAACGAGCGGGTCGAGGAGTGGCCCGACGGGGAGTGGGTGGTCCGGCAGATCACCGGAGCTTCCAGTACCAAGTCATACCGCTGCCCCGGCTGTGACCAACTGATCCCGCCGGCCACTCCGCATGTCGTGGCCTGGCCGGTGGACCCGCGTGCCTTCACCGGTCCCGGTGTCGACGAACGCCGGCATTGGCACACCTCCTGCTGGCGGGCCCGCAACCGGCGCGGCCGCCGGTAGCGCCGCGGGGCAGAATCGACCGGGTGGCCAGCCAACCGATCCGGGCCGGCAGCGTCCTCCCAGCCCGGCGTACCCCCCTCACGTTGCACACCGCCGACGGGCTCGCGCTGGTCGGTGAGCTCGCCGAGCCGGTCGACCGCGAGCCGGCGGCCACGTTGATCTGCGTCCATCCGCTGCCGACGCACGGCGGCATGATGGACAGCCACATCTTCCGCAAGGCGTCCTACCGGCTGCCGGCGCTGGCGGGGATCGCCGTCCTGCGGTTCAACACCCGTGGGACGGCCAGCGCGCAGGGCCGCAGCGAGGGCAGCTTCGACGGTGGGCAGGGCGAGCGCTTCGACGTCGCCGCGGCGATCGAGTACGCCGAGTTCGCCGAGCTGCCGCGGATCTGGCTGCTGGGCTGGTCGTTCGGCACCGACCTGGTGCTGATGTACGGCGACGACCCGGCGGTCGAGGGAGCGGTCCTGCTCTCGCCGTCGCTGCGGTTCTCCCAGCCCGAGCATCTGGCCGCCTGGGCGAGCTCGGGGCGGCCGGTGACCGCGCTCGTCCCGGAGTTCGACGACTACCTGCGACCCCCGCAGGCCCGGGAACGGTTCGCCGCCATCCCGCAGGCGGAGGTCGTGGGGGTGGACGGCGCCAAGCACCTCTGGGTCGGCGCGGCCGAGCTGGTCCTGGACGAGATCATGGCCCGAGTCGTGCCTGGTGCGGGTCCGCTGCCGCAGTCCTGGGACGGGCCGATGGAGCGGGCCGATTCCAGCATGTACGCCGACCAGACGGTGGCCGCGTTCGCCGACGTACCCCTGCCGTCCGCGCCGCCACCACAGGCCCAGCCGCCTGAACAGGGGTGATCCAACCGCCGACCTGGCCGGGGTTGGCCAAC
The DNA here is from genome assembly GCA_963720325.1 of uncultured Actinomycetota bacterium. Lineage (GTDB taxonomy): Bacteria > Actinomycetota > Actinomycetes > Propionibacteriales > Actinopolymorphaceae > Thermasporomyces. The sequence continues at coordinate 773,421 of CAVRFE010000003.1, forward strand.
CCGCCCGCCGCTTCCGCCGGACGGAACGGTCGACGGGCCTACCTACACTGGTCGGCGATGAGCACGAATCTTCCGGCGGCCGCCCCCGCGGCGGCCCCTTCTGAGTCAGCCCCCACCCAACCGGATCCGGCACAGGCCGCCCAGGTCCAGCTCGAGCGGCCTGCCCGTCCGCTGCGGGTCGGCGTCATCGGCCTGGGTTTCGCCGGCCGGGTCGCCCTCGAGGGATACAAGGCGCTCGACGACGTCGATGTCGTCGCGCTCGCCGGCCTGGAGGCGGACCGCCTCGCCGAGCTCGGCAAGAAGCACGAGGTCCCCTACCTCTACCCGAACTGGCAGGACCTCCTCGACCGCGACGACCTCGACGCGGTGAGCGTGGCGACCCCGACCCAGCTGCACGCGCCGATCGCGATCGCCGCCCTGGAGGGTGGCCGGCACGTGCTTTCCGAGAAGCCGCTCGCCCGCAGCGGCGACGAGGCGCAGCGGATCGTCGAGGCCGCGATCAAGGCCGGCCGGGTCCTCAACGTCTGCTTCAACCACCGCCGGCGCGGCGACGTCACCGTCCTCAAGCGTCACATCGACACTGGCGAGCTTGGCCGGCTCTACTACGCCAAGACCCACTGGATGCGGCGCAACGGCATCCCCGGTCTCGGCAGTTGGTTCACCAACCGCGAGATGTCCGGCGGTGGACCGCTGATCGACCTCGGTGTGCACATGCTGGACATGGCGTTGTACCTGCTGGGTGAGCCCAAGGTTCTGTCCGTGAGCGCCTCGACGTTCGCCGAGCTCGGCCCGCGCGGCCTCGGCGGCTCACCGTGGGCCACGAAGCTGGCGGTGGGTTCGGCCTACGAGGTGGAGGACCTCGCTACGGCCTACCTCCGTCTGGAGGGCGGCGGCGTCCTGCACCTGGAGACCAGCTGGGCGACGTTCCGCGAGAGCGGCGACCACTTCGGCGTGACGCTCTACGGCACCGACGGCGGCGCCGAGATCGCCGTCCCCAACTACGCCACCGAGGGCACCCTCCGGATCTTTGCCGACGTTGGCGGCTCTGCGGCCGAGATCCGGCCGGAGGTCCGGCGGGGTGGCGGCCACGCAGCCGTGGTCCGCGACTTCGTGGCCACCATCCACGGCGGCGACTGGTCTGCCCACGTCGGCCGGGACGGCCTGGCAAGGGCCCGGATCATCGACGCCTGTTACGCCTCGGCCCTCGAGGGCCGGGAGGTACCGGTCCTCGACCTGCTCTGAGCGTCAACGACGACGCCTGTACCAAGCCGCCGAGTGCCAAGCCACACCGCAGCAAAGGGAGCTACCGATGAGCGTGTCCCCGATCCGGGTGACAGTCTGGGGCGAGAACGTCCACGAGCAGCGTGACGCCTCGGTCAAGGAGATCTACCCCGACGGCATGCATGGCGCGATCGCCGACGGCATCACCAAAAACCTCGGTGAGGACGTCGTTGTACGCACCGCCACCCTGCAGGAGCCCGACCACGGGCTGACCGAAGAAGTCCTGGCGACGACCGACGTGCTCACCTGGTGGGGCCACGCCGCCCACGGCGAGGTGTCCGACGAGGTCGTCGACCGGGTGCAGCACCACGTCCTGTCCGGGATGGGGCTGCTCGTGCTGCACTCCGGACACTTCTCCAAGATCTTCCGCAAGCTGATGGGCACTTCCTGCGTACTCGACTGGCGCAGCGAGCACGACCGGGAGATGGTCTGGACCGTGGCGCCGCACCACCCGATCGCGGTCGGCGTACCGCATCCGATCGTGATCCCGGCGCAGGAGATGTACGGCGAGCACTTCGACATCCCGCAGCCCGACGAACTCGTGTTCATCAGCTCGTTCAGCGGCGGTGAGGTGTTCCGCAGCGGATGTGCCTACCGGCGTGGGCACGGCAAGGTGTTCTACTTCAGCCCCGGCGACCAGGAGTACCCCGTCTATCACCACCCGGACGTGCAGCGGGTGCTCTCCAACGCGGTGGGTTGGGCGGCGCCGACGATCGCGCAGCGCCGGGCGCCGAGCGTGTCACGGCGTCCGACCGGGTGGTTCGAGTCGGGCGAGACACTCCCGACCGCCGACCCCCGGCTGGCCCAATCCTGACCCGAGCTAGTCAGGCGTCTTCGAGCCGCGGGTGGATCACCTCGCGGATCAGCAGCAGGATGGCCGCGGCCGTGGGGACCGCGAGCAGCGCACCCACGATGCCGAGCAGGGACCCGCCGACCATCGCCGAGATCACGATGACCGTGCCGGGGACGTTGACCGACCGCTGCATGATCCGCGGGTAGATGAGGTAGTTCTCGACCTGCTGGTAGACGAGGAAGTAGATCAGGCAGGCGACCCCGATCCGCCAGTCGGTGAGAAGGCCGATCGACGTCGCGAAGACGGCGGAGATCGCGCCGCCGATCAGCGGGATGAGGCCGAGGACCGCGACGACGATCGCGAGGGCTAGGGCGAACTCGTGCAACCCCGCGATCATGAAGAACGCGAACGCGGCGGTCGCGGCGATCGCCGCCACCGCGATCTGGCCACCCACGTAGCTGCCCACCCGGTCGAGGATCTCGTCGCCGAGTCGGGTCACCCGAGCCCGGCGGGTCCGGGGCACGAACTTGTACAGCGTGCGCTTGGTGGCGGGGAGCGACCCCAGGAAGTACAACGTGAGGACCAGGACCGTGAAGCCGGCGAACAATGCGCTGAAGACGATGCGCCCCGCGCCCAGAACGCCGCCGAAGAGGCGTTCGGCCAGCGCGCCGTTCGCGACGTAGTCCTCGATCCGCGCGGTGATCTCATACCGGTCGTCCAGCCGCAGCAGGGTCTCGTCCCGTCGCATCTGTAGGAGCCAGTCGGGTACCTGCGCGACCAGGGCGCTTACCTGCTCGGTGACCACGGGGACGATGGCCAGGCCGATGAGCCCGAAGATCACCACCACGCCGACGAACACCGCGGCGACCGCGATCCCTCGCCGCACCCGGTGGCGGACGAACCACTCGACCACCGGGTTGAGCCCGACCGCGAGGTACAGCGAAACGACCAGCAGCAGCAGGACGCTCCTGGCGTTGGCCACCATGGTCGCGAGCTGCCAGGCGAGCAGGGCGCCGAGCGCACCGAAGAAGCCGAGGTAGAAGGGCGAGTGCCTGCTCAGCCGGGCACCGGGGGTGCCGAACGGCGACATCGACAAAGACGGGTCGAGCTTCAGCGAATGCCGACCGCCTTCAGGGTCAGCCTCGCCAGCAGGAGCAGGGGCGGTCGCACCCGGACCCGGTGTCCCGGCCGGTGTTCCCGCCGACCTGGGTGTTGGGGCCTCACTGGCGGCGTCCGTACCTGCCTGGTCCGGCGGCGCTATCAGGTCTTTGTCAGTCATGCCGTCCGCCGTTCTGGTTCAGACTGGTGAACGGCCGCTCTCTGCTGAACGGCGCTCGTGAAGAGTCCCAACGGTACGGCGTGAGGGTAGATGGGCCCTGCCGGCCCGACCCTGCCGGGCGGGCGCTCGGGAATGGCGGTAAGGGACTGGTCCCGGATTCCTGCCGGTCAGCGTGCGCGCTGCTGGCTGTTGGCGCCTGACTGCGGTCGATCGCCGGACGACCCCTTCGGCTGAGGCTGACCGGGACCGGCCTTCTGGGACTCGGCCGGACCGCCGCCACCACCCATGCGGGGGTGTTCGCCGGTGGCGCCGGAGCGCGGAGCTTTCCCACCCGAGGCACTCGAACCGCCGCTGCTGGATCCTGCCGCCGCCGGCGTGGGCCCGTTGGATGTGCCGCCGGACTTCACGGTCGGAGAGCCGGCGCCGGGTGCTCCAGTCGTTCCGCTGCCCGCACCCGGGGTTCGGCCGGTGCCACCGCCGACCCGCTGCTGGTCGGGGACGCCGGTGATGACCGTGACGTTGTCGCGCAGCCGGGTCAGGCTCTCGATGAGGTCGTCGCGCTGGCGACGCAGGCTCGCGATCTGGCGTTCGGCGGAGGCGGCGTCCTCGCGTGCCTTCGTGTGGGCGTCCCGAACGATCCGGTCTGCCTCGGCCCGCGCCTCCTTGCGGATCTGCTCGGCGTCTCGCCTGGAGCGGGACAGCACCTGGGAGACCCGGTCGTTGGCGTTGCGGAGCCGGTCCTCGGTGCCTTGGTCGGTCTCCAGGCCGCGCTTCTCGGCGGTCTGGATGAGCTGCTCGGCGTGCGAGGTCAGGCGGCCTGCCTCGGCGACGGCGTTGGAATGCACGGCCGCGGCTTCGCGCTGAGCCTTCTCGAGGATCCCCGCCACGGCACTTCGCCGCTCGGCGACCTCCTTGTCGGCCGCCGCCAGCATGGCGGCGACCTCGTGTTCGACGCCTTGCTTGCGGGTCTCGAGCTGCTTCTCCAGCTCGCGTAGCTGGCGGCTCGCGGTCTCGCTGGCCTGGGACAGGATGTCTTCGCGACGCTTCTGGGCCGCCTTGACGATCCGGTCGGCCTCCTCCTCGATCGCGTTGCGGACCTTCTCGGCGTCGTCGGTGGCGCGCCGACGGGTCTCAGCCGCCAGCCGGTCGGCGTCGTCACCGAGGCGACGGACCTCGGACTGGGTGTCGGCACGCAGCTCGGCGGCCTTCTCCTCGGCGCGGGTCTCGACGTCGATGGCCTGCTCTTCGGCGAGCCGGAGGATCTCCTGGGCGCGGCGGCCGAGCTTGGCCCAGGTGGGCTCGCCGGCCGCTTCGAGGGCGCGCTGGGCCGCGACCAGTTCGCGGTGGAGGTCGCCGAGCGTGCGGTCTCGTTCGTCGAGCCTCGACTCGAGCATGCCGACGCAGGTGTCGACCTCCTGCCGGTCGTACCCGAGGAGGACGGTGGTGAACGTACCGACAGCACTGCCGGTATCCAGCAGGTTCAGGCCCTCGTCGGGTTCAGACATCTGCTGCAACTCCTCACCGCCTCGGCCAATCTCCCATGGTGCCCTGCTTCGTGGCCCGTCGCCAGGTCAGACCGGTGACAAGCCGGCATCGGCCCGAAGACCAACGGTCGGCGCAGCCCCAAAGCTCCGGGTCAACCTTGGCACGCGTGCCAGTCGAGCGGGACGTCAGCGCGTCGGATTCTCATCTTTGCGCTGCCTCCGACGTCCTACCCGGTTGCGTCCCCGGCATGCCCTCCGCGTCCCCCGTCGGCCTCGGGCGAGGTGTCTCCGGGCGCGGCCTGGACCAGTTCGACCAGGACGCCGCCCGCAATCTTGGGATGCAGAAAGTTCACGCGTGTGCCCGCAGTCCCGCGTCGAGCTTTGTCGTACAACGGTTCCAGCCCGCGCTCGCGGAGCGTGGCCGTCGCCTCCTCGACGTCGTCGACGACATACGCGATCTGGTGCAGACCCTCGCCACGAGCCGCCAGGAACTTCGTCAGCGGCGAGTGCTCGTCGAGCGGGGCGAGCAGCTGGACGAGCGGCCCGGACGTGCCCGGGGAGAGCATGGCCTCCCGCACCCCCTGGTCCTCGTTGACCTCGGTGTGTACGACCCGCATGCCGAACATCTCGGCGTACCACGCGAGCGCGGCATCGAGGTCGTGCACCGCGATGCCCACATGGTCGATCGAACGGAACAACGGCGGCGGACTGTGCGTGGAACCGTGCGTGGAACTGTGCGCGGGCATGATTCCTCCCCCTCGTGGGCGCAGATGCTGCCCATGGCCGCCGAGCGTAGGGTTGCAGGGTGGAATCGGTCATCGTCGGGGGTGCGCGGACACCCATGGGACGCCTCCTCGGCGCCCTCAAGGACTTCTCTGCGGTCGACCTCGGCGGCATCGCCATCAGTGCGGCGCTGGACCGCGCCGGGGTGGCGGCCGAGCTGGTGGAGTACGTCGTCATGGGCCACGTCCTGCAGGCGGGGACCGGACAGATCACGGCGCGACAGGCCGCCGTCAAAGCCGGCATCCCGATGACCGTTCCGGCCCTTACGGTCAACAAGGTGTGCCTGTCGGGCCTGGACGCCATCGCTCTCGCCGACCAGCTCATCCGGGCTGGTGAGTTCGAGATCGTGGTCGCCGGCGGGATGGAGTCGATGACCAACGCGCCCCACTTGCTTCCGGGGTCCCGGACCGGCACCAAGTACGGCGACGCGGCCCTTGTCGACTCGATGGTGCGGGACGGTCTGTGGGACGTCTTCACCGAGGCGGCGATGGGTGAACTCACCGACGTCCACAACTCCAAGCTCGGGCTCACCCGCGAGGAACAGGACGCGTTCGCGGCCCGGTCGCACCAACGCGCGGCCGGCGCGGCGAAGGACGGCGTCTTCGAGGCCGAGATCGCGCCGGTGCAGATCCCGCAGCGCCGAGGCGAACCGGTCGTCGTCACCGCCGACGAGGGCATCCGCCCGGACACGACCGCCGACCGGCTCGCGGGCCTACGCCCGGCGTTCGGGCCCGACGGCACGATCACCGCCGGTTCGTCCTCCCAGATCTCCGACGGGGCGTGTGCGGTGGTGGTGGCCAGCAAGGCCGCCGCGGAGCGACTCGGCCTGTCGTGGCTCGCCGAGATCGGCGCCCACGGAGTCGTCGCCGGCCCCGACTCCTCGCTCCAGTCCCAACCGGCCAACGCGATCCGGGCCGCATGTCGCAAGCAGGGTGTCGCGCCATCCGACCTCGACCTGGTGGAGATCAACGAAGCTTTCGCCGCGGTCGCCGTCGCGTCCATGCGGGATCTCGACCTCGACGAGGACAAGGTGAATGTGCACGGCGGGGCCATCGCGCTCGGCCACCCGCTCGGCATGTCCGGGGCCCGCATCGTGCTCCACCTCGCGCTCGAACTCGGACGCCGGGGCGGTGGCGTGGGCTGCGCGGCGCTGTGCGGGGGCGGTGGACAGGGCGACGCACTCGTGGTGAGGGTTCCCTCCACCGGCCGGTCGTGACGGCGGACTGAGGTCAGGTGAGCACGAGGATCCGGCGGCCGCGCTCCGTTCCCGATCTGGTCGCCGCGGCCCGAGACGGCGACGCCCGAGCCATCGGCCGGCTCATCTCCCTGGTCGAGGACGCGTCACCCCACCTGCGGTCCGTCGCGGCCGCGCTCGCGCCGTACGCCGGACAGGCCGAGGTCATCGGCATCACCGGGGCACCGGGCGTCGGTAAGTCGACCTGTACGTCTGCCCTGGTGACCGCCTACCGCCAGGCGGGGCGACGCGTCGGGGTACTCGCGATCGACCCGTCCTCGCCGTTCAGCGGGGGCGCCCTGCTCGGTGACCGCGTTCGGATGCAGGACCACGCCACCGACTCGGAGGTCTACATCCGGTCGATGGCGGCGCGCGGACATCTCGGCGGACTGGCCTGGGCGACTCCGCAGGCGCTTCGGGTGCTGGACGCCGCGGGGTGCTCGGTGGTGCTGATCGAGACGGTCGGGGTCGGACAGTCCGAGGTCGAGGTCGCGGGCTTGGCCGACACCACCGTCGTGCTGCTGGCACCTGGCATGGGGGACGCCGTCCAGGTCGCGAAGGCCGGGCTGCTCGAGGTCGGCGATCTCTACGTCGTCAACAAGTCCGACCGCGACGGCGCCGACCGGCTCAGCCGCGATCTCCGGCACATGCTGTCTCTCGGTGACCACCGTGACGGTGCGTGGTTGCCGCCGATCGTCCGGACGGTCGCCCCGAGCGGCGAGGGGATCGACGCGGTGGTCGAGGCGATCGCAAGGCACCGCGACCATCTGGGCGCCACCGGTGAGCTGACCCGCCGCCGGCACCGCCGAGCCCGCGACGAGGTCGAGGCCCTGGCACTGGTCGACCTGCGGAAACGACTCGACCTCGTCCCACACGACCGTCGGCTGGAAGCCCTTGCCGACCGCGTACTCGCCGGGGAGGTCGATCCCTACACCGCCGCGGACGAGTTGGTCGAGGAGGTCGTCGGCGCGTCCGCTGCCGGTGCGTAGGGCAGGCCGGTAAGTTGCCGCGGGCGGCCGACGGCGGCACACCGCGCCCATCTGCCTTCGTCGGCGCTTGGGATGACTTAGGCTTTTGAGGCGGACGGTAGCGACATGTACACCGTGCCGTACTTGTGTCAGACACTTTGATGCAAAGACGCGATGGAACACTTACAGTTCGCACCGGGCTACACCACGCAAAGAGGCCGTGCAGTGCCGACGGGAGGAGTGGCGGACGTGACAACCGGTACGAAGAAGGTGGTGTCGTGGCTGGCCATCGCATTTGTCGCGTTCTACCTTTTCACGAACCCTAACGACGCAGCTGGCGCCGTTCGTGGCGCGGGCGAGATCCTCGGTGACGGGTTCGACTCACTGATTCAGTTCTTCACCTCAGTCTTCGCGTGAGCGGACCGCTGCGGTGGCTTCGCCGCGCGATCGCCGATCCGAAGATCGTGCGGCACCTCCTCGCCGACGAGGGTGAGGTCGTCGTGGACGAGGTACGCCACCACTGGGTGGTCTACCTCGTTCCGGTGCTGGAGTGTCTCGGCGCCCTGGGACTGCTCGTCGTGATGGTCTCCTTGTCGGTCCAGGCGGCGTGGATCCCGTTCGCGGGTGCGTTGGTCCTGCTCGCCCACGCCGGCTGGCGCTCGCTCTGCGAGCACATGGACCGCTTCGTGATCACCAATATGCGCGTCTTCCGCGTGAGCGGTGTCCTGACGAAGAAGATCGCGACCACGCCGATCATGCGGATTCTCGACATCACGGTCGACAAGCCGTTCACCGGGCGAATCCTCGGATACGGGCACTTCATCTTCGAGTCCGCCGCCCAGGAGCAGGGTCTGCGTGACATCAAGTACGTCGGCAAGCCCGACCAGCGTGACCTCACCATCCAGCGCCTTCTGCAGCGCGCCGGCCTGCGCGCCACCGCGAAGGAGCAGGACGAGGAGGAGCAGCAGCAGCAACAACAGTCCCAGGGCACCACGATCACCAAGCCCCGTTCCCGCGCCAACCACCCACGCCGGCCGGGTCCGCCGACGGCCCGTCGCCTGCGCCGCTGACCTACGCCGCCGCTCGGGTCCTGCCCTGGTGGCCTAGGGTCGATCGCGAGGGTGGTCTGTCCGGACTCGCCCCGGATCCTCCCGCCATTTTGGTAGGGATGAGAGGCTGATGAACGGTTGGACAACGCTCCGTGACGAACTGAGCAGCCAGCTACATCGCCTAGCCTTGAGCGCCTTATCGTCTGGGTACGCTCGCGATGATGACCTGTAACGGGGGCCATCCTCAGTCCGGCCGGGATCGGCCGGACCAGTGCGCCGGACCAAAGTGCCTGGACACGGGCGCGCCTCAGTCCAGAGAGCAGTCCATGAGAGCGGTCCAGGGAGACCGGTCCAGGGAGACCGGTCCAGTGAGAGGAGTACGCACGTCATGCACCGCCAAGTCTCGGGAGGAGTGAACCGAGACACGTCCCGCAGCATGTGGCCCGTGATGGTCCTGCTCGCGGTTGCCCTCTATGGCGGAGCTGTCGCCATCTTCGCGGATCTGGCCAACGACGGGATCTCCATCCGCGTCGATGCGTTCGTCTCCGACATCTGGACCTTCAAGGGGCCGTACTCCTACCTCGTCGCCGATCAGATCGACCGGATCGGGATGCGGGAGATCTGCGTACCGTTCCTCCTCATCGGCGTGATCGCCGTCAGCCGCCGGATCGGCAGCATCCGGGCCGTGCTCATCGCGTCGGTCGGCACGCTCGCGCTCAACTTCGCGGTCGGTGTGCTCAAGCTCGCGAGCGGGAGAGAGAGTCCCCGCACCGGTGGGCCGGAGATGTTCGCGGGCAACAACGTCCTCTATCCCTCGGGACACGCTGCCAACGTGATCTTCCACTACGGCCTCGTGGTGGCTCTGATGATCCGCTACGGACAGGTCCCCAGCGCGTGGCGGCGGCGGCTCTACGTCACTTTGGTCGTGCTGGTGTTCGTCCTCATGACCTGGGTGTCGGTCTACCGTCACACCCACTGGTTCTCCGACCTCATCGCCGGCGGTCTGATCGGTACGGCGTTGCTGCTGCTGTCCCTCGCGGCCGATCGGGAGTGGACTCGCCTGGTCCCACTGGCCCGACGGCTGTCCGGACCCGCGTGGGTGCTGATCGAGCGTCCCATCGAGTGGGCCCGGCCGTACATCATGGTGCCGAGACGCGTGCGTCAGGCCCGGCGTCGCGAGGCTCAGGCACTGGCGACAGCGGAGCCGCAGACGGTGGTACCGCAAGCGGCGCCACCGGGCACAGCCCCACCTGTCGCAGTCCCGCCTGTCACGGCCCCGCCTGTCGCAGTCCCACCTGTCGCAGCCGCACCGCCGCCAGCGGGTGTCGATCCCCACGCGGGCGAACCGGCGGCGTGGGACGCCGCGGCCGCACGTCCGCCGGCGGGTACCCGGGTCTCCTCGTTCGGCTCGATGCCGGGCAGCACCACCGCTGTGGACGAGCGGAACGCCGGCGACCCCCGGGAGCCCGACGCCCTGACCGGGCCGCCGGCCTAGCTCCAGCCGCCCGCGGGCAGGACCTGCGGGCCATGGCAGGGCCAGGCTGGGCCGCCTGTTACGTTCCTCGTCATGGCGAAGAGGAGGCCGCTGCCCTTCGATCCGGTGCAGGAAGCGGCTCGCCAGTGGGCGGGCCACTTCGGCGCCGACGCGGCGGTCGAACCGATGCGCGCCGTCACCTCGCTGATGCGGGTGCAGCAGATCGTGCTCCGTCGCCTCGACGACGTGTTGCGTCGCTATGACCTCACGTTCGCGAGGTACGAGGCGTTGGTGCTCCTCACGTTCACTCGAACCGGCGCCCTTCCGCTCGGCAAGATGGGCGAGCGCCTCCAGGTGCATCCCACGTCGGTGACCTCGATCGTGCGGCGGCTGGAGCGCGACGGTCTGGTCCGCCGCTCACCGCACCCCGAGGACGGCCGGGGCGTGCTCGCCGCGGTGACCGACGAGGGCCGCGCAGTCGTAGCCGCGACGACCAAGGAACTGGTGGCGATGCGGTTCGGGCTCGACGCACTCGACGACGCGGGGCTGGCGACGGTGCATGAACTCCTCACCCGCGTACGTCTCGAGGCGGGCGACTTCCTCCCCTGACCTCCGGTTTGCCCGTTTGCGATCGGTTGGCCGGGCGGGCGACTGGCCAGATGCCACCGATTTAGTTGGACGTCCTACTATCCTGGCGGTGGGCGCCTCACGGGGGCCGCCCGAGAGTCGGGAGGTATCCATGACGGCCGACGACATCGAAGCCGGACGACGCCGCTGGCGAGAGCGGTACGAGGCGGCACAGGATTCCGCCCGGCGGGTAGGCGGCGACGACGAACTTCGGCGTACGACCATCTCCGGCGACGACGTCGAACCGGTCTACGGTCCGCCCGACGGCGCCGCCGACCCACGGTTCGCCTCGATCGGCTGGCCGGGTGAGTATCCGTTCACCCGAGGGCTCTACACCACCGGGTATCGCGGCCGCTCCTGGACCATCCGGCAGTTCGCCGGGTTCGGCAACGCGCGGCAGACGAACGAGCGTTACAAGATGATCCTCGCGAACGGTGGCGGCGGACTCTCGGTGGCCTTCGACATGCCGACGCTGATGGGTCGCGACTCCGACGAGCCCCTGTCGCTCGGGGAGGTCGGCCACTGCGGTGTCGCGATCGACTCGGCCGCCGACGTGGACATCCTGTTCGACGGCATCCCGCTCGGCGACGTCACCACGTCGATGACGATCTCCGGTCCGGCGGTGCCCATCTTCTGCATGTACCTCGTCGCGGCGGAGCGCCAGGGCGTTGACATCGCGAAGCTCAACGGCACCCTGCAGACCGACATCTTCAAGGAGTACATCGCGCAGAAGGAATGGCTGTTCCCCCCGAACCCGCACCTGCGGTTGATCGGGGACCTGATGGAGTTCTGCGCGAAGGAGATCCCTGCGTACAAGCCGTTGTCGGTGTCGGGCTACCACATCCGCGAGGCCGGCTCGACCGCCGCGCAGGAGCTCGCGTTCACTCTGGCCGACGGCTTCGGTTACGTCGAACTCGGGCTGTCCCGCGGAATGGACGTCGACGTCTTCGCACCCGGACTGTCGTTCTTCTTCGACGCGCACATCGACTTCTTCGAGGAGATCGCGAAGTTCCGCGCCGCTCGTCGGATCTGGGCGCGTTGGCTGCGTGACGTGTACGGCGCGAAGACAGAGCGGGCCCAGTGGCTGCGGTTCCACACCCAGACGGCGGGGGTCTCCCTCACCGCGCAGCAGCCGTACAACAACGTTGTGCGTACGGCGGTGGAGGCTTTGGCCGCGGTGCTCGGCGGGACCAACTCACTCCACACGAACGCGCTCGACGAGACCCTCGCCCTGCCGTCGGAAGAGGCGGCCGAGATCGCGCTGCGGACCCAACAGGTGCTCGGGGAGGAGACCGGCGTCGCCGCTGTGGCCGACCCGCTGGGTGGTTCGTGGTACGTCGAGGCGTTGACCGACCGGCTCGAGGCCGAGGCGGAGGAGATCTTCGCCCGGATCAAGGACATGGGCGGCGACGGCACGGTCACCACCGGCCTGCTTCGTGGAATCGAGGACGGCTGGTTCATGGCCGAGATCGCCGACTCGGCTTTCGCCTACCAGCAGGCGGTGGAAAAGGGCGAGAAGAGGATCGTCGGCGTCAACGTCCATCCGACCACCGTGACCGGCGACATCGAGATCCTCCGGGTGAGTCACGAGGTGGAGGTCGAGCAGCGCAGGGTGCTGACCGAGCGGCGGCGTACCCGCGACAACTCCGCGGTCGACGCGGCCCTGCGTCAGCTCGCCGAGGCCGCGCGCACCGAGGCGAACATGCTGCCGGTGATGCTCGCCGCGGCCCGGGTCGAGGTGACCCTGGGAGAGATGTGCGGGGTCCTGAAGGAGGAGTGGGGCGACTACCGCGAGCCGGCGCAGTTCTGAGGGAGACCTGGGTGCCGGTCGTGGCAGAGCCAGTCCGTCGATGATGATGGTCGGGTGACGGACGAGGCTGGAGCGGTCTGGCTGGGGGTCGACCTCGGTACGCAGGGCGTGCGGGTGCTGGCGGTGTCGGCCGGTGGCGAGGTGCTCGACCGGGCCGGGGTTGCGCTCACCAGCCGGCGGGACGGTCACCGGCACGAGCAGGATCCCGAGGACTGGTGGTCCGCGTTCGTCCGGGCGGCCGGTGCAGTCACTCGCGACATCGACGTCGCCCGCGTCCGAGGGCTCTCGGTGTGCAGCACGTCCGGGACCGTGCTTTTCGTGCGGCAGTCGCGCGGCGATCCGGCATGCCCGGTGACACCCGCACTGATGTACGACGACGGCCGGGCCGGCGACCAGGCGGAGCGGGCCGCGGCCGATCCCGCGCCGGGCTGGGCGCCGGCAGGCATGCGCCCGCAGGCGTCCTGGGGACTGGCCAAGGCGATGTGGTTGCTGGAGCACCTGGAGGTTCCAGGCTCCGCGCGACTCGCCCACCAGGCCAACGTGGTCACGTCCCGCCTGGTCGGCGCGCCGGTTGCCACCGACTGGAGCCACGCGCTGAAGACCGGGGTGGACCTGGTGCGCGGCAACTGGCCGTACGACACACTCGACCGGCTCGGCCTGGACAGTACGCGCCTGCCGAAGGTCGTCGCGCCAAGCACGCTGGTCGGCTCGGTGGACACGGCGTCCGCGCAGGTCACGGGGATACCTGCCGGCACCCCGGTCGTGGCCGGGCTCACCGACGGATGCGCCGCCCAGGTGGCGTCCGGTGCATTGGCGGTGGGGTCCTGGAACTTCGTGCTCGGCACGACGCTCGTGCTCAAGGGGACGACCCGCGAACCGGTCCACGATCCCGTCGGTGCCGTGTACTCCCACCGCAGCCCCGACGGACCTTGGTGGCCGGGCGGCGCGTCCAGCGCGGGCGCGGGCGCGTTGGCTCGGGAGTTCGCCGGCGCGGATCTGGCGCCGCTGGACGCGGCGGCGGCCGAGCGGGAGCCGGCCGGCTGCCTGCGGTACCCCTTGGCGGGTACGGGAGAGCGGTTCCCGTTCACCCGGGCCGATGCGGTGGGCTTCACCGTGGGGACGCCCCGCGACGAGGCCGACCGGTACGCGGCTTTGCTGCAGGGCGTGGCGTTCGTGGAGCGGCTGTCGCTGGACCGCCTGGAAGCGCTCGGTGCGCCGGTGCATGGCTCGGTCGCACTGACCGGTGGGGGTACGGCCAGCGACTACTGGTCCCAGCTCCAGGCGGACGTGCTGGGCCGCGAGGTCGTCGTCCCCGAAGTGCCCGACGGGGCGTTCGGGATGGCGGTGCTGGCGGCGAGCACGGAGCACGGATCGGTGGCGACCGCCGCGGCCGGCATGGTGCGTGAATCGGCCCGGTTCGCCCCCCGTCCGGCGAACGCGAGGCGGCTCGACGAGACGTACGGGAGATGGCGCGCGGAGCTCGTTGCCCGCGGCTGGCTGGCCCCCGGCCCTTGATGCCGCGTGATCGTGAAGCCTTATGGTCGACCTGTGACGGAAAGGCTTCATGATCACGAGGCGAGGGGCGGCGGCCCGCACCAGCGGAGCGTCACGCTCTTCCTCGTACGCCACGGCGAGACCGCGTACCACGCCGACAACCGCTATGCCGGGCACACCGACCTGGCGCTTACCGACCACGGTCAGTCCCAGGCGGCGGAGCTGGGCGAGTGGGCGGCGTCGGCGCAGCTCAGCGCGGTGGCGAGCTCACCGCTGCGGCGGGCCCGGGAGACGGCCGACCCGCCAGCCCGCAAGGCCGGCCTGAACGTCCTCGTGGACGAGCGCCTGGTCGAACTCGACTTCGGGGCGGCCGACGGCCTGACGGCGGCGGAGATGCGGGACCGGTTCGGCCCGGAGCGGGCGGCGTTCGAGGCCGACCCGTACGCTCACCCGCTGCCCGGGGGCGAGGACCCTCGCGCCGCCCGGGTGCGGGGCCGGGCAGCGGTCGAGGAGCTCGCCACGTCGGCCGGGGACCGAGTACTCGTCGTCACCCACGGCACGTTCCTGCGGATCCTGCTCTGCGACCTGCTCGAGGTCCCACCGTCCGCCTACCGCCGGGCGTTCCCCGTGATCCGCAACGCCACCGGCGCCGTCATCCGCAGGGATCGGCACGGGCACTGGGGGCTGCTGGCCTGGAACCCGCCGCTCACGGCCGGCTCGGAGACGTGGTGACTCCCGCACAGGTACGGATCCTGGCCGCTGGTGACGAGTTCGTCCGTACCGACCTGCTGGTCACCGCGCTGCGCGATCGCCTCGGCGCGGGCCCGCAGATTCGCGAGCTGGCGCTCGGCTGGCCCACCACCCCGTGGGGTACGGTCGCGGAGGTGGTGGAGGCCGCCGGCGACGAGGAGACGATGATCACGGCTCTCGAGGGCGTCAGCGCGGCCGTCACGCACCTTGCTCCCTTCACCGCCGAGGTTCTGCGGCGCGCACCCGACCTTCGGCTGGTAGCGGTCTCGCGGGGCGGTCCCGTCAACGTCAACCTGGCCGCGGCGACCGACGCCGGAGTCGCCGTCTGCTACGCCCCGGGCCGCAACGCCCAGGCCGCGGCGGAGTTCGCGGTCGGGCTGCTGTTGGCGACCTGCCGCCACATCGCCGCCGGCCACACCGAGTTGCATACGACCCGCGCCTGGCCCGGCCACTACTTCCGTTACGAGGAGGCCGGCTTCGAGTTGGCGGGTTCGACGGTGGGGCTGGTGGGATACGGCGCGATCGGCCAGCTCGTCGGTCGGCTGCTGCACGCGTTCGGCGCGACCGTGCTGGCGCACGACCCGTTCGCACCGGCGTCTGCGTTCGGGCGGGCATCTTCGGTGGGGACGGGCGTCGAACGCGTCGACGACCTCACCGACCTGCTCGCCCGGTCCCGCGCGGTGAGCTTGCACGCCCGGCTCACGAAGGAGACCACGAACCTGGTCGGGGCGCCGGAGCTGGCCGCGATGCCTGCCGGCTCGGTCCTGATCAACACCGCACGTGGAGCACTCCTCGACTACGACGCCCTGTGCGATGCCCTCGACTCGGGCCATCTCGCCGGCGCCGGCGTCGACGTCTACCCCGACGAGCCGCCGCCACCGGACTCCCGGCTCTTCACCACCCGCGGCCTGGTCGTCGCGCCGCACATCGCCGGCTGCAGCCGCGAGGTCGCCGACCGCGCGGCGCGGATCTGCGCCGACGAGGTTGCCCGCTGGAGCGCGGGTGAGCCGCCCGCGCACTGCGCGAACCCGGAGGTCCTGACCGCACGGTGACCTATCTCGGAGTCGACATCGGGACGTCCGTCATCAAGGCCGCGGCGTTCGACGAGGCTGGCCGCCAGCTGGCTCTGGAGTCGGTCCCCAGTGGCGTCGCGAGCCCGTGCGACGGGTGGTTCGAGCAGGACGCCGACGCGTTGACGACCTGCGTCGCGTCGGTTGTCGGCCGGCTGGTCCCCGCACTGGGCGGACGCCAACCCGAGCTGGTCGCACTGACCGGACAGGGCGACGGCGTGTGGCTCGTCGACGCGGCCGGTCGTGGAGTCCGTCCAGCCGTGTCGTGGATGGACGCGCGGGCGGCAGGGATCCTCGACCGCTGGCAGGCCGCCGGTGTCGTGGAGGCCGCCTTCCGTCGTACGGGCGGCGCGATGTTCCCTGGGTGTCCCGCACCCGTGCTCGCCTGGTTCGAATCGTTCGAGCCGGAGGCCCTCGACCGGGCGGCCACCGCTGCGTACTGCAAGGACGTCGTTCTCCAGCGGTTCACCGGTGTCCGGGCTACAGATGCCTCCGACGCCTCGCAGCCCTTCCTCGACCCGTGGACCCGGACCTACTCCCGCGAGGTCCTGGACCTGTGCGGCCTCGCCCACCGCGCCTCCTTGCTGGCTCCGGTGGTCGAGCCGGTGCCAGCCGGGGTCCTGTCCGACGAGGCGGCCGCCATGGTCGGCATCGCTGCCGGTACCCCCGTCACCGCCGGCCCGTTCGACCTACCCGCCTGTGCACTGGGGTCCGGCGTGACCGAACCCGGCGACGGCCACCTCATCGTCGGCACGACCCTTGCCTGCCAGGTGGTGGTGGACGAGGTGGACACCAGCGGCGAGCCGGCCGGGCTCACCCTCGCCCTTGGTACGCCCGGACGGTGGCTGCGGGCCATGCCGGCGATGGTGGGCACCGCCGCCCTCGACTGGGTGCTTGCCACGGTCGGCGCCCGACATGCCGACGTCGACCCGTTCCTGTCCGGTACCGAGCCCGGTGCGCACGGTGTCTCCTGCCTGCCGTACTTCTCGCCGGCGGGGGAGCGGGCACCGTTCGTCGAGAGCGGGGCGCGGGCCCGGTTCGACGGCCTGAGCCTGCACACCACCCGGGCGGACCTGGTCCGGGCCGTCTGCGAGGGCATCGCGTTCGCCGCCCGGCACTGCTTCGAGGCGGCCGGGCTGCGCGGCAGCGTCACCTGTTGCGGCGGAGGCGTACGCAGCCGCCAGTGGCTACAGCTGTTCGCCGACGTACTCGGTCGGGAGGTGCGGGTGGCGCCCAAACCCGAAGTGGGAGCCTATGGGGCGGTGGTGGCCGGCCTCGCCGCGCTGGGCCGGTCGGCGGACATGCTGGGCGCGACCGACCCGGAGGTGGTCGTGCAACCGCAGCCGGCGGTGGCGGGTGTGTACGCGCAGATGTATGAGCGCTACCGCATGGTGGTCCAGAAGTCCCGTCTGTCTTGGAAGGAGCGGCTGGCATGAGGTTGGCGCAGGAGCGGGCCGAGATCGTCCGGTACGCACAGGCACTCCGGCCGGACGGCCTGGTGGTCGGGACCTCCGGCAACCTGAGCATCCGGGCCGGTGACCTGGTGGTCGCCACCCCGAGCGGCCTCGACTACGACGCCCTCACTCCCGAGTTGGTGTGCGTGTGCGACCTGGACGGCAACCTCCTCGACGGACCGCTGGAGCCCACGTCGGAGATGCCGCTGCACCTGTCCCTCTACCGCACCACGGAACACCGGGCGGTCGTGCACACCCACTCCACGGCGGCCACCGCCGTCTCGCTTCTGGTCGACACGCTGCCCTCGATCCACTACCTCGTCGCGCTGTTCGGCGGCACGGTCCGGGTCGCGCCCTACGCGACGTACGGCAGTCCCGAGCTGGCGGCGTCGGCGACCGCAGCGCTCGAAGGACGCACCGGCTGCCTGCTGGCCAACCACGGCACGGTGACCGTGGCGCCCAGCCTGCAGAAGGCGTACACCCTCAACCTGTACCTCGAGTGGCTCTGCGAGGTGTGGCTGCGAGCGACCACCGCGGCCGCTCCCTCTGGCCGTCGACCGCGCGAGCTACCGGACGAGGAGATCGAGCGGGTCATCGCGAAGTTCGGCACCTACGGCCAGGTGCCGCCGCCCGAACAGTCAGCCCGGCCATCCTCAGCCGCTCCGTCCGGTCACCCCGAGCGCGGTCGGTGATGGACCGGTCCCGCCTGCATGCCTCCCGTCGGGAGGAGCAGCTGCGTACGCTCGGCGCCCGCGACTTCGACGTGGTGGTCGTCGGCGGTGGCGTCACCGGTGCCGGCGTGGCCCTCGACGCGGTGGCCCGCGGGCTGACGGTGGTGCTGGTCGAGGCCGACGACCTCGCCAGCGGTACGTCGTCGCGGTCCGGCAAGGTCTTCCACGGTGGTCTCCGCTACCTCGAGCAGCTCAACTTCCGACTCGTCCGGGAGGCGCTGCTCGAACGCGACCTGATGGTGGATCGGCTCTGCCCGCACCTGGTCGAACCCGAGCCGTTCCTGTTCCCGTTCACCAAGCGGTGGCAGCGGCCGTACGTCGGCGCGGGTGTGGCGTTGTACGACGTCTTCAGGCTCACCGGCTCCCGCTCCGTACCAGGCCACCGACACCTGACCCGGCGGGCCGCGCTCGCGGAGATGCCCGACCTGCGACCCGACGGGATCACCGGCGCCGTGCAGTACTACGACGTGCGGGTCGACGACGCGCGGCACACCATGACCCTGGCCCGTACGGCCGCGAGCCTTGGCGCGACGATCATCACCCGGGCGCCGGTCGTCGGGGTACTCCGTACCGCCGGCCGGGTTCGCGGCGTGGCCGTGCACGATCTCGAGAGCGGACGCAGGGTCGAGGTCTCCGCGCGGGTAGTCGTCAACGCCGCCGGGGTCTGGGCCGATCAGGTGCAGGCACTGGGCGGCCAGCAGACCATCTCGGTGGCGGCGGCGAAGGGCGTCCACCTCGTCATACCGGCCGACCGCATCGACTCCCGTACCGGACTCATCGCCAAGACGCACGACAGCGTGTTCATCATCCGGCGCTGGTTCGATCACTGGCTGATGGGCACCACCGACACGCCTTGGCCGTACGACCGCGACCGGCCGCTGGCGAGCCGGCAGGACGTCGACTACCTCCTCGAGCAGGCCAACCGTTGGCTGCGCCGGCCACTGACCTACGACGATGTCGTCGGCGTCTACGCCGGCCTGCGTCCCCTGCTCACCGGCGCCCCCGCGGGTGCGGCCTGGGGAGACTCGACGGCGGCGCTGCGGCGCGACCACACAGTGGTCGAGGGTCCACTCGGCATGGTGACCATCGTCGGCGGCAAGTACACGACCTACCGGCTGATGGCGCGGGACGCGGTGGACGCGGTCGAGCGCCCGCTCCGGCGCAGTCTGCCCAGGTCGACGACCGAACGGCTGCCCCTGCTGGGAGCGGTGGGCTTCCACGCGCTGCGCCACCAGCGCGACCGCCTGGCCGCCGACTCGGGGCTGCCGGTCTCGACCATCGACCACCTGCTCGGGCGGTACGGAGCGCTGGTGACCGAGCTGCTCGACCTGGTGGTCGACCAGCCAGACCTGGGGCGGCCCCTACTGGGAGCACCGCACTATCTCGCGGCCGAGGTCGTCTACGCGGTACGGGCCGAAGGGGCGCTCCACCTGGTCGACGTCCTCGTCCGTCGGACCAGGATCTTCATGGAGACCGCCGACCGCGGAACCGACGCCGCACCTCATGTCGCCCGACTGATCGGCGAGGTGCTGGGCTGGGACGACGCGCGTCGCGGCGAGGAGATCGCCGCCTACCGGCGGATGGTCGATGCCGAACGCCGTGCCGCGGAGATGCCGGACGACGAGAAGGCCGTCGGCGCCTGGCGCTCGGCCGCCGGCGAGGCCACGGGCTTCTGAGCGGGCCCGAACCAGCCGACCAACCGCACCAGCCGACCAACTGGAGCAGTGGTCACCCGGTGTTGAAGTCGTCGGCGGTGAGTCCGTCGGCGTGTCCTTCCGGCCACTGGACGAGCTCGATCAGGTAACCGTCGGGGTCGCGCACCATGGTGAGCAGCGGCTCGTCGGGACCGGCGGACGGTCGCGCCGGATCGGTGTGGATGCCGTGAGCGGCCAGCGTGGCGATGGTGGCGTGCACGTCGTCCGTCTGGATGGCGAGGTGGTTGAGGCCGCCGGTCTCGGTGACCGGACGGACGGGGTCGTACGCGAGCTCGATGGTGACGAACGGGTCGTCCGGCAACTTGAGCATGGTCAGGGTGCCGAACGGGGTGTCGGGAACGGTTCCGACGACGGTGTAGCCGAGTGCCTGGTAAAACGCGCGAGAGCGATCCTGGTCGCTTACGCGGAGGCCGACGAGCAACGTGCGCACGGTCATCTCCCTGATGGTCTGACGTCCGGCAGGTCCGCCGTGTGCATGATCAGCGTTCGACGTCGTAGAGCAGGTGCGTGACACGGCTGCCTTGGGCCACGCGGGACGGGTTGGCGAGCGTGACGTTGTCACCGGGTTTCATGGCGCCGAAGAACGGCCTGCCGCCACCGAAGACGACGGGCACGACGTTCATCACGATCTGGTCGATCAGTCCGAGCCGCAGTGCCTGGCCGCCGATCTGACCAGCGGCGACGTCGACGATCCGGTCACCGCAGAACTCCCGTGCCTGCTTGATCGCGGACTCAACCCCGTCGGTGACGAACGTGAACTGTGCTGTGCCGGCATGCTCCCAGTCCGTCGGCGCCTGATGTGTGACGACAAAGACGCGGTCACCCGCTGCCGGTACGCCGTTCCAGCCGTTCGTCTCATCGAACAGGTGGCGCCCCATGATGACCGCGCCGATATCGGTGTAGACGGACTGCATGAACTCCTTGGACGCCTGCGTGGTGCGCATCGCCTCCGGGTCGGACTCGGACAGCTTCCATTCGACCTCGCCAGCCGCCATCCAGTCGAACAAGGAACCGATCTGGCCATCGTCGTCAGCGATGTAGCCGTCGGCCGACACCGACGCGCAACCCATGATTGCCTTGCCCATGATGTTTCCTCTCGTCGCTGCCAGGGATTGTCGGTGTCAGGGATTGTCGGTGTCAGGGATTGTCGGTGTCAGGGATTGTCACGGTCAGGGACGCTACGAGCTGATCGGGAGCGCTGGCATCGCTCACATGACCTGTGCTGATCCGCGTCGATGTCTTGGCCCCTAATAGCCGTAACGCTTTCGGGCCGGCGCCGTCATGGCCGTGACCAGGAGCCGGTGTGACGCGTCGAGGCCCTGCCGCCACGCCTCGTCGGGTCGTACCTCGACCGGTCCGGTCGCGAACCGCATCGGGTTACCGGACAGCGCGTGGCTCGCCGTACTCGGAGTCACCTGGTCGGCCCGGAAGCCGATCTCCCCGCGATGTCCGACGAAGTCCGCGACCACCCGAAACTCGGCCTCGGGCGCGGCCGCGAAGTCCTCGTACCGGACCCGCAGCGTCTCGACCCCCCGGCGGGCAAGCGCCCCGAAGATCGCGTTCTGGGCCAGCCACTGCGCGGCCGCCCGGGGCGCCGAGTAGCGGGCCATGTCCTGCTCCGGGCTGGTGGCGGTGGCCTCGGGCCGGCGGACGGTCTTGCTCCAGGAGTACGCCACCGCACGCGGGTCGCGGACGACGTGCACCACCCGCATCGACGCGCCGTACCGGTGGCGCAGGCACGCCGCCAGCGAACCGTGCTTGCTCGAGTCGACCACCACTGGATCCCCACTGACGTGGGCGATCGCGGTGTAGAGCCGGTCGTAGAGATCTGTGTACGCCGTCAGCTGGCGGGCGAGCGCCCGCGGCGGAGACGCGCGCAGCAGCGCCGGCACGTGTCGGGTCCGGTCGACAGAGGCCTTCAGCGCCAGTACCTCGCCGGGGTCGACGGTGTTCCAACCGCCGAAGGCCTGCTCGCCGACCGCCTTCCAGAAGCCGCACGCGCTGAACGCCGCACCGCATCCGCAGCGTTCGTCGTCGAGGAGGTTGCGACGCCACAGGTGGACGATCTCGCCGACCGAGCACACACCCGGCAGCTCGCCGAGCAGCCGTTCGATCAGGGTGGACCCCGAACGGCCGATGCCGCCGACGAACACCAGCGAGAGCCCGGTCATAGCCCGCGATTGTCGCACCTGGGGCCGCGCCAGGTGCGAAACGCCATACTTGCCAGCGTGGCCGGGGACAGCGTGGGCCGGGATCGGGTCGTCGGCGTGGACGTCGGCACGACCGGGGTGAAGGCCGTCGTTCTGGACGAGCACGGCCAGGTGCGGGCGGAGGCCGGCGAGGAATACCCCACGCACTACGTCGAGCCGAACGGCGCGGAGCAGGATCCCGACGACTGGTGGACGGCGACCGCCCGATGCGTCGGACTGGCACTCGCGCGCGGCGACACGTCTCCGGACCAGGTGTGCGGCATCGGCGTCAGCAGCCAGGCGCCCAGCATCGTCGTCCTCGACGCGGCTGACCGGCCGGTCCGCCCGGCGCTGCTGTGGCTCGACCGCCGCGGACAGGCGGCGTGCGCGGACCGGGCAGCATCGGCGACCAACGTGGTCGCGGCCACCGGCAACCGCCTCGACGCCTACTTCGCCGCTCCCAAGCTGGCCTGGCTGCTCGCCGCCGAACCCGACGTCCGCCGCCGCGGGACCGGCGTCGTGATGGCCAACGGCTATGTCGTACGCAGGCTCACCGGCGAGGCATCCTGCGACACCGGACACGCCGGGCTCACCCTGCTCGCCGACCTCGGCACCGGTCGTTGGTCGCCGGACCTGCTGGACCTGTGGGGCGTGCCGCCGGAGTGGCTGCCCGAGCCGGTTCCGCCCACCGCGGTGGTCGGGCGGGTGACCGCAGAGGCCGGACGCGCGACCGGCCTGCTGCCCGGGACACCGGTGGTCGCCGGCGTCGTCGACGGAGCCGCCGCCAGCCTCGAAGCCGGCCTGGTCCGGCACGGCGACGTCTGCGAGATGACCGGGCAGTCGACGGTGGTCAACGCCTGCGTCGAGGCGGGCCGGCTCCACACCGATGCCCTCGGGACGATGAGCGTCCTGCCCTATCCCGTGCCCGGGCACCACCTCGTCTACGGTTCGATGGTCGCGACCGGCGGGATCCTGCGGTGGTTCCGCGAGGAGTTCGGCGACCGGGCCGGGTCCGGCGACGCGGGGATGTCCGGCGACGGTGACTTCGCCGCACTCGACCGGCTCGCCGCGACCGCACCGGTCGGCAGCGGCGGGCTGGTGCTCCTGCCGTACTTCCTCGGCGAACGGTCCCCGATCTGGGACGCCGACGCGCGCGGCGCCCTGGTGGGCCTGTCGATGACCACCCGTCGCGCCGACGTGGTCCGCGCGATCTTCGAAGGCACGGCGTACGGCCTCGCCCACAACCTCGAGGAGCTGGGTCGGCTCGGCCTGCGTCCGGCGGTGCTGCGTTGCGTCGGGGGCGGCGCGAAGGGCGAGACCTGGACGCAGATCAAGGCGGACGTCACCGGCCTTCCGGTCGAGG
Source organism: uncultured Actinomycetota bacterium (assembly GCA_963720325.1). Classification (GTDB taxonomy): domain Bacteria; phylum Actinomycetota; class Actinomycetes; order Propionibacteriales; family Actinopolymorphaceae; genus Thermasporomyces. The sequence goes on from CAVRFE010000003.1 coordinate 796,969, forward strand.
TGCCTCGCAACGCCCGCGGCGCGCCGGTCGGCGCGGCCCTGGTGGCAGCGGCCGGGGTGGGAATGGTCGACCTGGTGGAGGCGGTGCGCACGCGTACCGACGAACCACGGCGGGTGCGTCCCGACCCAGCCCGGCATGCGGTCTACCAGCACTACTACGACACCTACCGTGGTCTGTATCCCGTGCTCCGGCAGACCTACGACCGGCTGGCCCAGCTGCGCGACGGGCGACTTCCCGGCGGGAGTTGATCAACTCCGGTGCGGAGGTCATACCATCACGGCGTGACGACCACCGCTGACGCTTCGCTCCCGTTGCCGTCCGGCCACTTCGTCATCTGCGGCTCCGACAGCACCGCCGTCCGCGTCACCGAAGAGCTCCGGGCGCTCGACGAGGCGGTCACGGCCGTGGTCGAGGACGCCAACGACGACCACGCGCGGGAGATGGCCGAGCTGGGGGCGACGCTGGTCGTCGCGCCGCGTCCGCACGAAGCCGCACTCCGGGACGCGGGCGTCGCGACCGCGCGGGCGCTCGCCCTGGTCGCGCCGGATGATCTTGGCAACGTGCACGCCGCGCTCACCGCTGAGGAGCTCAATCCGGGCATCCGCCTGGTGGTCCACGTCGTCAACCTCAGACTCGGTGAGTACGTCGAACGCCTGCTCACCCACTGCACGGTCCTGTCCGCGGCGGCCATGGTGGCGCCGGAGTTCGTGTCCGCCGCGCTGGAGGAGGCGGACGTCCAGTGGCTCACCGTGGGCGGGCGCCACGTCGTCGTCGGGCCCGAAGAGCTGCTGGCCACGCCGCCGCTGGCCGCCCTCGCCCGCACTCGGACGACCGGTCGTACGGAGCTGCTGCCGCAAGGTGCGGGTGACCTCGTCCTCGCGGACGGAGTGCGGAAGAAGCCGCGCCGTGTCCACCCCCGCCTGGACGACTTCCTCACCGACCTCCGCCGGGTCTTCGACGCGCGCCTGCGCCTGGTCGCGGGGTTCCTCGCGACCGTGATCGCGCTCGCGACGGTGGTGGTCAAGGTGTGGCCGCACCGGCCGGGTGAGGCGATCGACTGGCTCAACGCGTTCTACCTCGCCGTGTCGACCGTCACCCTGACCGGCTTCGACGACCAGCGCACGATCGAGGCACCGGCGTGGATTCGGCTGCTCGCCGTGGGCGTTCAGCTGCTCGGCCTGGTGATGGTGTCCCTGGTGACGGCGGCGATCGTCGACGCGTTTGTCGGCACCTCCCTGGCGCGCTCCCTCGGCAGCGTCCGCGGCCGCCCGCGAGGTCACGTCGTCGTGTGTGGACTCGGAACGGTCGGTACGAAGGTCGCCGAGCTTCTCCACGCGCGGGGGTTCAACGTCATCGCGATCGAGCGGGATCCCGACAAGCCCGGAATCCGTACCGCACGGGCGTTGCGGATCCCGGTGCTGCTCGGCGACGTGAGCCACGACGCGGTGCTCTACGACGCCCGACTGCACCGCTGCCGCGCCGTGCTCGCGGTGACGAACGACGACGTGGCCAACCTGCAGGCGGGCCTGTTCGCGCGGGAACGCAACGCCGACGCGCGGGTCGTGATCCGGCTGTTCGACCACGACCTGGCCGGGCGGATTCAGGAGCGCCTCGGGCTGGGTACGACCAGGAGCGTCTCGATCCTCGCGGCTCCCGCGTTCGCGACGGAGTTGCTGCACCGGCGGGTGGACGCGACCGTGCCAGCCGGGCGCCGCGTACTCCTGGTGACCGAGGTTCCCATCGCCGATGCCTCGCCGGTCGACGGCGGCCTGCTCGGCGACCTGGTCGACCCGGGCATGGTGCGGGTCCTCGCCCACCGTCCGTTCGGCGGCGCCTGGAACTGGGAGCCCAGCCTCACGAGCAGGTTGACCGCGGGGGACCGGGTGGCCCTGGTGGCCAGCCGGTCCGGGCTGGCCCGGGTCCTGCTCGCCACCCGGTCGTCGCACCTGCGGGCCGCGTCGTCGTACGCCGACTAGGGACCTGGGTGGGGCCGGCTGGACCGGTCGGGGAGAATTGGCGCCATGACGTCCGAGAGCTTCACGCGCCACGGCGCGGTCGACCTGTCCGGACTCGGAGCCGCCTCCTCAGGCGGGGCGGCAGGTGGGGCTGCCGGCGGCGCCGCGGGCGGGGGTGGTGGCTTCGTCATCGAGGTCACCGAGGCCAACTTCCAGCAGGAGATCGTCGAGCGGTCGGCGACCACGCCGGTCGTCCTCGACTTCTGGGCCACCTGGTGCCAGCCCTGCAAGCAGCTCAGCCCGATCCTCGAGCGCCTCGCCGCCGAGTACGCGGGTCGCTTCGTCCTCGCCACGATCGACGTCGACAAGAACCCGCGGATCTCCCAGGCCGCGGGTGTCCAGAGCATCCCGTTGATCGTGGCCGTCGTCAGCGGGCAGCTCGTACCCCTGTTCCAGGGCGCCCTGCCGGAGGCGCAGGTCCGCCAGTTCATCGAGGAACTGCTCCGGCTCGCCGCGAGCCAGGGAGTGACCGGCGTCGCCGAGCCAGCGGGTGGCGAGGTCCCGGCCGAGGACGACCAGGCTCCTGCGCGGGATCCGCGCTACGCGGCGGCCGACGAGGCCCTGCAGCGCGGTGACCTCGATGCCGCGATCACCGCCTTCGAGCGGGTCCTGGCCGACGTCCCGGGCGACGAGGAGGCCAAGCGTGGTCTTGCGGCGACCCGCCTGCTCCGCCGGGTACGCGACATCCAGGCCGCCGGTTTCGACGTACGCGCCGAGGCCGCCGCCAAGCCCGACGACCTGCAGGCGCAGCGCTCGGCCGCCGACCTCGACGTGGTGGAAGGCCGGGCGGCCGACGGCTTCGCCCGTCTGGTGGAGCTGGTCCGGCGGACGAGTGGCGACGACCGCAACGCAGTACGGGTCCACCTGCTGGAACTGTTCGAGGCCGTAGGCGGCGAGGACGAACGGGTCCGCAAGGGACGCAAGGACCTGAGCAGCGCCCTGTTCTGACGGCCATTTCGAGCGCCTCTGGTCCGGTCTGACTTGGCATGTTTGGCTACGCTATGGGCCGCTACCTGCCCGCGGTCGGTTGCGACGGAGTCGCCTGACAAACCTGGGGGTGTACTGCTGTGTTCCGTGTTGTAACCGGAGCAGTGGTGGCACTTCTCGGCTTCGTCGTGACTGTCACCGCCGCGGTCATCGGGTTCTGGATCGTCGGGCCCGATGATGTCGTCAGCACCAAGGCGCACCGGTTCGACGGCAAGGTCATCGCCGTCACCAGTGGACCGGACCTCCTGGACTACTACGGCAGTCGCGTGGAGGTCACCGTCGAAGCGGGCGACGGGCGGGCGGTCTTCGCCGGGGTCGGCCACGACATCGACGTACGCAGCTACCTCGACGACTCCCCGCAGACCCGGCTGACCCGGGTCGGCTATCCCTCCGACCTGCAGTCCACGCAGGTGCGTGGCGAGCGCACGAGTGTCCTCCCGCCGACGCAGCTCGACTGGTGGCTGGCCAAGGCGTCCGGCACGGGTACGCAGACGCTTCAATGGGAGCTCGCGGACGGTCCGTACGACCTGGTCGTCATGCCGGCCGACGGCGATGCCGGCATCGACGTGACGGCGGCCTTCGGGCTGGAACTCAAGGGCGCGTTCGCCTCGTCTCTCGCGGTGTTCGGAGCGGGCCTCCTGATGGTCGCCGGCGGAGTGGTGCTGTTCCGGGGGCGCCTTGGCCGCGGTCCCCGGGTGGACGACGACGAGGTGGTGTGGGAAGGCCGCGAACGGTGGGACGACAACGAGTTCTGGCAAGGTGGCGACCGGCCCGGGCGGGTTGAAAGCCCGACACGGTCCACCCGGACCTCGGGGCCGCCGGCGGCACATGCGGGCCAGGCGGCACATGCGGGCTCGGCGCCACATGCGGGCTCGGCGCCACATGCGGGCTCGGCGCCACATGCGGGCTCTGCGACACATGGCGGCCCGGCGACACAGACGGGTCCATCTACCCAGCCCGGTCCAGCGCCGCACCCTGGCCGGTCGGAGCCAGACTCCGTACCTCCGTGGCTCACACCGGAGCAGGGACCCGCGGCGGGCAGCTCCCCACGGCCGCCGCATGCTCAGCAGCAGAACGTACGCCAGGACGAACTCCGGCGCGGGGAGACCGGCCAACCGGGGCAACGTCGCCGCCCGGCGCCGGATCCCGCCCCCGGAGGGCCTGGCCGCCCGACACCCTACGCCCCGGCCGAACCCGATCGCGTCCCTGATGCCGAGACGTCGGCAGGTCGCGGATCGGTCGCGTTCTTCGACGGCCCGGGATCGTTGCCGTGGCGCCCGTCCGGCACCCGTGGCCGCCGAGCCGTACCCATCGAAGGAGACGGTGCTCCAGGAGACGGGCGAGGCAACGGCGACCCCGGCCGGCGCCAGCCGAGTCCCGGCGGCAGGGAGTCCGGCGGCAGGGAGTCCGGTGGCAGGGAGTCCGGCGGAGGCGCGGACTACGAAGGTGGTCCACGTCCCAGGGCCGAGGGTCCGCGCGAGAGGCCGCCATCCGCCGGGTCGCCCTCCACCGGACCGCCCTCCACCGGACCGCCGGCCGAGGGACTGCCGAGAGTAGCGCCGGGCGCCTGGACCGTGTCGGTTCCCCAGCCCGACCTCTCGGACTTTCCGGCGTTCGACGAGGAGTCTCCGCCCCACCCGGTCCACCAAGCGCCGCGGGCCAACCAGACCTTCGACCCCGGACCCAGCCAGCCGCACGTGGGCCAACACTCGGATCCGGCCGAGACGCCGCCATGGTTCACGGGTCCGGTAGGTCCGACGCTTCCTACCCCCGACCGGCCACTACTCCCGATCCCCGAGCACCTGACCCCCGAGCACCCGCCGGCCGGCCCCGACCAACCCGAGCCCGGTCCCGACCACCCGGAGGAGGGCGGCGATGAGCGTCCGTAGGCAGCCCGGAACAGCGGCGCGCGGAGTTGCCCGCAGCACGCCCCTGGCCGCCGTCCTGCTGCTCACCCTCGTCGCCGTCGGGGCCTGCGTGTCCACCCCGGAGCCCAAGACCGGTCGTGAACCCGTGTGGTCGCCGGCTCGTCCCGGCGCGCTGACCACGTTCCTGCAGCACTACGACTCGATCAGCAACGAGGCGACCCAGGGCCGCGACGCCAACCTCATCGCCTCGGTCCAGTCCGGTCCGTTGCTGCGGGCGAGCCAGGCCGACTACCGGATCGCCAAGCGGCTGGACCCGCAGGACCGAAACCCTGGTCCAGCGGTGACCCATCGAAAGGCTCGGACCTACCTACCGGCGTTCAAGGGTTATCCGGTGTGGTTCGTCGCGGTCTCCGACCTCGTTCCCGCCGGGGACACGTCCGTCGACCTGGTGCTGCGGTCCTCGGCCGGATCGGTGTGGAAGAAGGCACAGTCTGTCGTCCTCGACGAGGGCGCCGAGCTGCCCAAGCTCGCCAAGCGGGACGGGTCGCCGGTGGCAGTGGCAGGGGAGACGGTCGGTCTGGCCCGGCAACCTGCGGAGGCCGCGGCCGCCTACGCCGCCCTGCTCGAGCGCGGTCGGGACGCGCCACAGGCAGCCGCGTTCGCTCCCCACCCCGACACCGAACGCGCGCACCGCGCCAGCCAGGCCAACCGGGGCCAGAGCAACGCGTTCAGCTACGAACAGAAGTTCGACGTGACGTCGGTACGCGCCCTCGCCACCGCCGAGGGCGGCGCACTGGTGCTCTTCACGATGACCGAGACCGAGGCGCTGTCGATGCGCAACACCAGCCTGCAGTTCGCCGAGGACGACGCGGTGGCCGCGTACACCGGTGTGGCGAAGGGCGAGGCGTTCCTGCGTACGGCATGGGTCTGGCAGGTGGTCGCCGCAGTGCCCCCGAAGAACCCGAGCGACAACCGGGTGCGGTTGCTGGGCACCCAGCGGTCGCTCGCCTCGGCCGAGATGAAGTAGGTCCCGCGGCGGTCAGCAGCCGCCGAGCAGCGACTGCAGGGCACCCTTCTCGGCCGAGTCCACCTTGAGGCCGTAGGAGTGCTTCACCCAGATCCACTCGCGGGCGTAGATGCACCACGTGCTCTGGTTCGGCGGCGTCCACTGGGCGGGGTCGCTATCGCCCTTCGACCGGTTGCTGGACGCCGACACCGCGATCAGTTGCGCGATCGACAGATCGTTGGCGAAGCCTTGGCGCTGCGCGGTCGACCAACCCGACGCTCCGGAACGCCATGCCTCGGCGAGCGGAACGATGTGGTCGATGTCGATGTCGGACGAGTCGCCCACCCAGATGGAGTCGTAGACGCTGTACCACTGTCCGGACGTCGGCTGACAGCTCCCGTCGACCGCCACCCCCGTGCCGTCACGCTGAAGGACCACCTCCCGGGTGTCACAGTTTCCGCTCTGGTTGATCCAGTGCGGGAACAGGTCTCGGTCGTAGCCGTCGAGCGACCCGGGGGCCGCCACCGTGAGCGCGTTCAGCATGGTCGTGGCCTGGCCGGCCGACGGCGGCGTGGGCGGGTACGCGACGGCGGCCTGCGGCAGGCCGAGGACGAGCGCCACGACTGCGAGCATCACGGCGAGGAGTACGCGCGGACGGTGCGTCGTAGGCGAGGCGGGCTTCGGGTCGAGACGAGATGGCCACCGGTTCACGGGGTTCCTCCGTGGTAGGTCGGTTCCTGGTGTCTCAGCAGTTGTTCAGCCAGTTTGACTGACATGGCGTGACCATGGGGAACGTGTGGGTAAGCACCTGATGACCTGTCCGGGTCTGGTAATCGCATCTCACCACCAAGGTGGTGCTTCACGGGGGTTTGCTCATGCCTACGCACGTTTCGCGCTTCCACTGGCGACGGGCGGTGGCGGCCGTCTGCGGTGTCCTCGTCGCACCGGCGATGCTGCCGTCCGCGCACGCGGCGGTCGGGACGGCACGGAGCTTCGTTCTGTCGGGCACGGTCGGGCTGGTACGCGGCGCGGACTTCGACGAGGCCGCCGAGCGGATCGTCCGGGACGTCCTGGAGCGCTCCGGCGTCAGCGACGTGGTGGTGAGCGACCGCCGTGACCCGCAGACGAAGGTCACCGTCTGGCTCGGCGACGGCGACGAGGCGCTGAACGGGCTCGACGTCACGCCGACCAACCAGATGTCGGCAGAGAGCTTCGTCCTCGCCACCGGCAAGGACTCCCACGGCCGGGCACACGCCGTCCTCGACGGTGCAAACGCCGTCGGCACCTACTACGCCGCGCACGCTCTCCGCCAACTCATCGTCCGGCTCCCGGGTGCCGACCTGGTGCGCGGCGCCGAGGAACGGGAAACGCCGTCGATGCGTTACCGCGGTGTCGTCGAAGGCTTCTTCGGAACGCCTTGGTCACACGAGCAGCGGCTGGATGCCCTGGACTACCTCGGCGCGCACCGGATGAACACGTACGTGTACGCACCCAAGGGCGACCCGCTGCTGCGCCAGGAATGGCGCCGGCCCTACACCGACGAACAGCTGACCGAGCTGGGCGAACTGGTACGACGGGCCCAGGCGAACCGGGTCGACCTCACCTACACGCTCACGCCGGGCATGTCGATCTGCTACGTCTCCCGCGCCGACGCCGCCGCGTTGACGGCGAAGCTCGAGGCGGTGTACGGCCTCGGCGTGCGGACCTTCGCCCTCGCCTTCGACGACATCGACGACAGCAGCTGGAACTGTGACTCCGACCAGCGGAAGTACGGGAGCGACGACAGCTCCCTCGGTCGGGCCCAGGCGGAGGTGGTCAACGGCGTCCAGCGATGGGTAGCTGGCAAGGGTGCCGGCACGCACCTGCGGATGGTGCCGACGGAGTACGACAACGTGTCCGAGACCCCGTACAAGAAGGCGATCCGCGAGCAGGTCGACCGGTCGGTGGTGATGTTCTGGGCCGGGGTCGCGGGCATCCCGCGCGAGATCACCAAAGACCAGGCCGTCCAGGCCCGGGGAGTCTTCGGCCACGAACTGATCGTGTGGGACAACTACCCGGTCAACGACTACATCGCGGGCCGCCTGCCCCTTGGTCCGTACACCGGGAGAGAGGCCGGCCTGTCCCACGACGTCGCCGGCGTGTTGTCCAACTCGATGAACCAGGCCGCCGTGAGCAAGCTCGCGTGGTATTCGGTCGGGGAGTACGCCTGGAACGACGCCGACTACGACCCGTGGGCGTCCTGGGCGAACGCGATGACCGAGCAGGCCGGCGGAGACGCCCGGGTGGCGGAGGCGCTCGGCTGGTTCGCGGAGCTGAGCTACTACGACGGGACGCTCCACTACCAGCGCGCGCCACGGTTGACCGCGGCGTTGGAGGACTTCTGGGCGGACTGGAAGATCAGCGAGAACGCGCGGGTGGCCGACAGCCGGGACAGTGGCCGGACCGAGCGGGCCGACGAAGCGGCGACCCGGTTGAAGACGGTGGTCTCCGAACTGGCGACCGCGCCCGCGGTCCTGCGCGAAGGGATTGCCGACCAGGCCTTCGCGGGCGAGGCAAAGGCCTGGCTGGACGCCACCGAACTCTGGTCGGGCGCCATGCAGGCCTCCCTCGACACCCTGGTCGCGCTGGCCGACGGCGATCGCGCCGCTGCCTGGACCGCCCAGCAGCGTGCCGCAGCCCTCGTCGACAAGGCCGATTCGGTCCGTGACACCCGGATGCCGCACGCGGATGCAGCGCCCCGGATCGGCGACGGGGTCATCGACACGTTCATCGCCGAGGTGGCCCGCCGGTTCGCCGCGTCGGTGGGTGTCGGGGGAAGTCACCCCCGGGCGGAGACCTCGATGCGTGTCTACGCCGACTACGCGCCCGACCGGATCCTGGACGACGACAAAGGTACGCACTTCGCCAGCGACGTCGCTCCCCACGCGGGCGACTACGTCCAGGTCGACCTGCGCACCGTACGCCCGATCGGTCCGGTGAACGTGCTGATGGCGTACGCGAACGCTCCGAACGACTACCTCAAGGCCGGCGTGCTCGAGTACTCCACGGACGGCAAGACGTGGGCGGAGCTGGCCCGAGGCGGCGGTGCCGAGGTACGGGCGACGCCGCCGCCGGGCACGACCGCCCGCTACGTCCGCTACCGCGCCACGACCGACAACGCACCGTACTGGCTGGCCGTACGCGAGTTCGACGTCGCCGTCCTCGACGAGACGTCGATCACGGTCAGGGGCGCGCCGGCGCCGCAGCCAGCATCGGAGGGGGCGCCCGCGTCGTGGGTGAAGCTGGCCGGCGACGACGATCTAGGTACGACCTATGTCGCCAGCCGGGAGCCGGAGGAAGGGGAGGCGGTCACGGTCACACTGTCCAGGCCGCGCGTGCTCGACCAGGTGGTCGTTCTCCAGCAGCCGGGCGGCGCGGCGCCCGCCGACGTCCAGGTGGAGGTCGGCGAGGAGTGGGTGTCCGTGGGTCGGCTGACAGGTGAACTTTCGGTGGTGCCGGTGACCGTGAGGAAGGCGGTCGACGGGATCCGGCTGGCCTGGGAACCGGGCGACGTCGCGCCGCATGTCACCGAGATAGTGCCGCACTACGCCGGCTGACGTTGCTTCTCGCCGGGTCGGGATCCCTTGCGGCACACGCGGTTGAACTCGAAAGACCCTCGCGCGGAGCGCGGTCGCGGGCGGAAAACGATTGGCCGTCCGGGGTGCGGCACGGCAGACTGGGCGCCGCCGGTGGACGCGGTGTGCTCGGGATGGGGTCTCACATCTGGTCCGCCGGTGGGAATACGCGATCGGGCCCGCGACGTTGAGCCCGACGGATAGAGAACGCAGCCAGCCGTAGCGCTGCCGAAACAACGCCCACATACTTCTCGGCCACCATCGAGCGTGATGGTCGGTCTGACTGGGGGTCAAGGAAGACCACCGGGGGGTCAAGGAAGACACCTGGGCAGGCAGATCCGAGGCGGCGGGCGGGCCGGACAACCGGCACGTTCTCCCGAAGTACCACTAGACACCACGGAGATCGAAGAACGATGTGGCCTGCCATTGGCAATCTCGCCCACGACTACACCGAGCGGCTCGAGGAGCGGACCGGGACCCGGATCGTTCCCATTCCGCGCCAGCGGACCCGGTGGGTGGTCCGGTCGATCCGGGGCACCGGGTCTCGGCTGGTTCGGTTCGCCGACCGGCTGGACGCGCCCCGTCCCGGAGCGGAAATCTGCTGACCGGACTCATCGCGTCCGACGGGCACAACTGACCGAACGACGTCCACCGACCTGAATCAGGCGCCACGCCCGTAGCGGGCTGACACGGAGCGCCGAACCGACGAGGGGCCCTTCGCAGGAAGGGTCCCTCGTCGCATGTCCGCCTTCAAAATTCTTCCGCGGAAGAACCCACGCCCTACCTGACCCGCCGGAGCCAGACTGTGCCAAGCGCCGGAAGTCGCAGGGTCACCGACGCGGCCCGCCCGTGCCACTCCTGCTCGACCGCCTCTACCTCACCGAGGTTTCCGACCCCGGAGCCGAAGTAGATCTCGCCGTCGGTGTTGAGCACCTCCTGCCAGGCGCCGGCCTCGGGGAGTCCCAACCGGTAGTCCTCGTGGGGTAGGCCCGCGAAGTTGGCGACGCACGCCAACTGTTCGCCGTCCGGACCCGAGCGGACGAAGCTGAAGACGTTGTTGCCGGCATCGTTGGCGTCGATCCAGGAAAATGCCTCGGGTACGTGGTCGAGCGCCCACAGCTCCGGGGCGGCACGGTAGATCCGGTTGAGGTCCCGCACCAACTGCTGCACACCCTGGTGCTCACGAAACTCCAGCAGCCACCAGTCGAGCTCCTTCGACTCCGCCCACTCCGCACTCTGGGCAAACTCCCCGCCCATGAACAGCAGCTGCTTTCCCGGGTGGGCCCACATGAACGCGAGGTAGGCGCGAAGGTTCGCCAGCTGCTGCCACCGGTCGCCCGGCATCTTCTCCAGCAAGGATCCCTTGCCGTGCACAACCTCGTCGTGGGACAGGGGGAGTACGAAGTTCTCGGAGTAGGCGTAGATGAGCGAGAACGTCATCTGGTGATGGTGGTACTGCCGGTGGACTGCCTCGTGGCGTACGTACTCCAGCGAGTCGTTCATCCAGCCCATGTTCCACTTGAAGCCGAAGCCCAGCCCGCCCAGATGGGTCGGCCGGGTGACGCCGGGCCATGACGTGGACTCCTCCGCGATCGTCGAGATGCCGGGCACGTTGCGGTAGCAGGTGGCGTTCACGTCCTGCAGGAAGCTCACCGCGTCGAGGTTCTCCCGGCCGCCGTACTCGTTCGGGGTCCACTCGCCTTCCTTGCGCGAGTAGTCGAGGTAGAGCATCGAGGCGACCGCGTCCACCCGGAGGCCATCGATGTGGAACTCTTCCAGCCAGTAGAGCGCGTTCGCGAGCAGGAAGTTGCGTACCTCCCGGCGGCCGAAGTCGAAGACGTACGAACCCCAGTCCGGCTGCCATCCCTTGCGGGGATCGGCGTGCTCGTACAGCGGTGTCCCGTCGAACCTCACCAGGGCCCACTCGTCGGTGGCGAAATGGCCCGGTGCCCAGTCGGCGATGACGCCGATGCCCGCCTGGTGCAGGCTGTCGACGAGGTAGCGGAAGTCGTCGGGATCTCCGAACCGGGCGGTGGGCGCGAAGAAGGACGTGACGTGGTAGCCCCACGAACCGCCGAACGGGTGCTCCATCACCGGCATGAACTCCACGTGGGTGAAGCCCATGTCGACGACGTACGTCACCAGTTCGTCGGCGATCTGTCGGTACGAGCGGCCGACCCGCCACGAGCCCAGATGCACCTCGTACACGCTCATCGGTTCGACATGCAGCTGACCCTTGGCCCGGCGTTCGAGCCACTCGGAGTCGGACCAGGTGTAGGACGACTCGTACACCACCGACGCGTTCGCCGGCGGCTTCTCCGTACGGAACGCCATCGGGTCGGACTTCTGCCGCCACACGCCGTCGCGGCCGAGGATCTCGTACCGGTACAGCGTGCCGGCCCCGACGTCGGGGATGAACAGCTCCCAGACACCGCTGCTGCCCAGGGACCGCATCGGATGGCCGCGGCCGTCCCAGAAGTTGAAGTCGCCGACGACTCGAACGCCCTGTGCGTTGGGTGCCCAGACCGCGAACGACGTGCCGGAGATCGAACCCGAAGCCGTGTCGTACCCGCGGACGTGTGCGCCAAGCACCTCCCAGAGCTTCTCGTGCCGGCCCTCGCCGATCAGGTGCAGGTCGATCTCGCCGAGTGTCGGCAGGAAACGGTACGGGTCGTCGGCCGGCACGCTCACGCTCTCGGGATAGCGGACCTCCAAGCGGTAGTCGGGTATCTGGGACCCGGGCACGACGCCGACCCAGATCCCGTCGTGTTCGTGGCTGAGCTCGACGAGCGCCCCGTCACCGTTCGCGCCGACGTCCCGCACGCAGACCTGCTCGGCCAGCGGGCGCAGCACCCGCACGGTCACCGTGCCCTTCGCGCCGACGTGTGGGCCGAGGATGCTGTGCGGGTCGTGGTGCGCGCCACCGACCAGCCGGGCGAGCTCCTCCTTCGCGACCGGTACAGGCTCGGGCTTGGTGACCGGCGCAGGCTTCGGCTTGGCGACAGGCGCAGGCTTGGCGGCAGGCGCAGGCTTGCGTGGACGGTTGGTCATCGGTACACCTTCTTCCGCGAGGACCGTGTGCGCCTACCTGGTCGGTAGACGTCCGGGCGGCCTTCGCTCAACTGGCGAGGCGACGGATCGCGGCGAGCGGGATGCCGATCCAGCCGGGCCGGGTGCGGGCTTCGTAGACGACCTCGTAGACCGCCTTGTCAGTCTCGTACGCGCGCAGCAACACGCCCTGGTCGCGCGGGTCGGTGCCGGTCACCTCGCCGTAGCCCTCGCAGAACGCCGCGCGGTTCCGTTCGGACCACTCCGCGGCCCGGTAGGCGAGCTGGTGCTCGTCGGGGTGGTCGTGCCCGGCTAGCAGGTGCTGGGCCGCGTAGTCGAACGAGCGGAGCATGGCCGCAACGTCTCGGATCGGCGAGTCCAGAGCGGCACGCTCCGCCCAGGCGCGGGCCGGCTCGCCCTCGAAGTCGATCAGTCGCCAACCGCCGACGGTCCGGATCGTCTGGCCGAGGTGGAGATCGCCGTGGATGCGCTGGACCGGCACCGACTCGAGCGCGCCTTCCAGATCGTCGTACGCCTGGCGCAGACCGGCCGCGTGGGTCGCCAGCGCCGGAACGATGGCCACTGCCTGGTCGAGCCGGCCGCGCATGGCCGCGGCCACGCCGGCCAGCTCCTCCCGACCCCACTCGCCGGTGGGCAGGTAGCGGGCCAGGTCTGCGTGGATCTCGGCGGTCGTCGCGCCGAGCCGGGACGACTCGGCCGCGAAGTCGCCGCCGACCTCGTTGGCGTGCAGGTCTGCCTCGGCGTAGAGGTCGCGGACACTGGTGATCGCGAGCTCCCAGCCGTCGGTGGCCGTGCGGAAGAAGTCGCTGAACATCCCGAGGTCGCCGCGGCCCGGCTTGCCGTCGGCGTCCGGCCATTCGGCCTCCAGCCACCCGAACAGCCGCGCGACGTTGCCGCAGTCGTGGCGGGCGAACGCCTCGTGCACCTCGATGTCGGGATTGCGGCCGTGGTGGACGCGTCGGAACACCTTCAGCAGTACGTCTTCGCCGAAGACCAAAGAGGTGTTGCTCTGCTCGGCGGTGAGCACCAGCGACGGCAGGTCAGGTTCGAGGTCGACGGTCCCGATCCGCTGGAACGCCAGGTCAGGCTTGGCGACGGTCTCCTGCAGACCGTGCTGGAAGTACACGGTTGCCGTCTTGTCGTGCAGTGCGTCGTACGCCCGAGACGTTGTCGTCTTCGCCGGGGTTGGCGCCAGAATTCGTGCCAGTGTTGGCGCCGGAGAGTTCGGGTTCGGACCAGTCACCGACCGCGGCGTGGGTGAGGTGCTCGACGGGCTCCTGGTGGTAGGAGAGCGGCAGCTGGTAGATGTCGACGGGGTTGCCGTTGCCATCGGCATACCTGACGGTGACGAGCACGATCCGAACGGCCGGCCAGGCTTCTGGCGGCGAGAGCCAACTCAGTGGATGGACGCCCTCGACCGTGAACTCGCGCCCCTTGCCGGCAAACCAGCGCTGGCGTTCGAGATAGTCGTGGAAGTCTCGAGTCTGAGTGGCAGTCACCATCAACGCCTTTCCTTGGGGCATCGCCTTTCCTTGGAGCTTCGCCTGTCCTTGGAGCCACCGCTCATGCCAGGGGCTCCTCTTCGGCCGGGCGGGGCAGGCGGAACCAGTAGAACCCATGGCCGCCGAGGGTGAGGAGGTATGGCAACTCTCCGACCTTCGGGAACTGCACACCACCCAACAGCTCGATCGGCTCGATCCCCTCCCAGCGCCGCAGGTCGAGCTCGACCGGCTGCGGGAACCGCGACAGGTTGTTGACGCAGAGCACGATGTCGTCACCCAGCTCGCGTACGAACGAGAGCACGCTGGGGTTGCTACCACCCAGATCGGTGAACGAACCCGAACCGAACGCGGGATTTTGCTTGCGGACCCAGATCATCCGGCGTACCCAGTGCAGCAGCGACGAGCTGTTCGCCAGCTCGGCCTCGACGTTCACCGCCTGGTAGCCGTAGATGGAGTCCATGATCACCGGCAGTGCGAGCCGGGCCGGGTCGCAGGTGGAGAAGCCGGCGTTGCGGTCGGGAGTCCACTGCATCGGCGTACGCACACCGTCGCGGTCACCCAACCAGATGTTGTCGCCCATGCCGATCTCGTCGCCGTAGTAGATGATCGGCGAGCCCGGCAACGACAGCAGCAGCGCGGTGAACAGCTCCATCTGGTTGGTGTCGTTCTCCAGCAGCGGAGCCAGCCGCCGGCGGATCCCGATGTTGGCCTTCATGCGGGGGTCCTTGGCGTACTCCGCCCACATGTAGTCGCGGTCCTCGTCGGCGACCATCTCGAGGGTGAGCTCGTCGTGGTTGCGCAGGAAGATGCCCCACTGGCAGCTGTCGGGAATCTTCGGGGTCTGCGCCATGATCTCCGAGATCGGGTACCGCGACTCCCGGCGTACGGACATGAAGATGCGCGGCATCACCGGAAAGTGGAACGCCATGTGGCACTCGTCGCCGCCGGAGCCCAGGTCGCCGAAGTACTCCACCACGTCGGCCGGCCACTGGTTGGCCTCACACAACAGAACGCGGTCGGGGTAGTCCTTGTCGACCTCCTTGCGGATCCGCTTGAGGAACTCGTGCGTCCGCGGGAGGTTCTCGCAGTTCGTGCCCTCCTGCTCGAACAGGTATGGCACCGCGTCGAGCCGGAACCCGTCGATGCCGAGGTCGAGCCAGAACCGCAAGGCGTCGACGATCGCATCCTGGACGCGGGAGTTGTCGAAGTTGAGGTCGGGCTGGTGGGAGAAGAAGCGGTGCCAGAAGTATTGCCTGCGTACGGGATCGAACGTCCAGTTGCTCGTCTCGGTGTCGACGAAGATGATCCGCGCGTCGGGGAAGCCCTCGTCGGTGTCGGCCCAGACGTAGAAGTCGCCGTACGGGCCCTCCGGATCGTTGCGCGACGCCTGGAACCACGGGTGCTGGTCGGAGGTGTGGTTCATGACGAAGTCGATGATCACCCGGATGCCCCTAATGTGGGCGGCCTCGATGAACCCGACGAAGTCGTCCAGCGTGCCGAGGTCGGGCGCGATCGCGATGTAGTCGGCGACGTCGTAGCCACCGTCGCGCAGCGGAGACGTGTAGAACGGCGGTAGCCACACGCAGTCGATGCCGAGCCATTCGAGGTAGTCGAGCTTGTCCTTCAAGCCGGTGATGTCGCCGATGCCGTCGTTGGTGGAGTCGGCGAACGACCGGACGAGAACCTCGTAGAAGACAGCGCGCTTGTACCACTCGGGGTCGGAGCCGAGCTTGCTGTGCTGGCCGGGCGCGGCGGTCCGGGGCGCGGCCGGGGGTTGTGCCCCTGGCGTCGAGCCCGCCGGGACGGTGGTCTGGGTCATGCGGTTCCTCGTCTGAGGGTGAGGATGTGGGCCGGCGTGACCGCCGGATCGAGACGGATGTAGTTGTGCTCTCCCCACCGCCACGTGCCGCCGGTCAGTTCGTCGTGGACGACGGCGGTGTCGTGCCAGTCCAGCCCGAGATCGGGCATGGAGAGGGAGAGGACCGACTCGCGCGGTTCGTGCGGGTCGAGGTTGATCACGACGATCACCGTGTCGTCCCTGGCATCGACGCCGGTGTCGACGCCGGCACCGCGGGCATCCTCGCCGTGCGCACCGAGGTCGCCGGCGGCCTGCACGCGCTTGGAGAAGACGAGCAGATGGTCGTCGGGGACATGGTGGAAGCGGAGATTGCGAAGGCGTTGCAGTGCCGGATGCGCGCGTCTGATCTCGTTCAGGCGGCGCAGGAACGGCGTGATCGACTGGCCGTCGCGGTCGCCGCCCGGCTCGTACGCGGCCCACTCGCGGGGGCGGTACTGGTACTTCTCCGAGTCGAGGTACTCCTCGCTGCCCGGCCGGAGCGCCAGGTGCTCGCACAGCTCGAACCCGGAGTAGACGCCCCAGGTCGGTGACGTCGTGGCGGCGAGTACGGCGCGCACCCGGAAGGCGCCCGGGCCGCCGTACTGCAGGTAGGCGGTCAGGATGTCCTGGGTGTTGACGAAGAAGTTGGGCCGCAGGAACGCCGAGGTCTCCTGGCTGAGCTCGGTGAGGTAGTCCTGGAGCTCCTGCTTGCCGTTGCGCCACGTGAAGTACGTGTACGACTGGTGGAAGCCGACCTTCGCCAGTGTCTGCATCATCGGCGGCCGGGTGAACGCCTCGGACAGGAAGAGTACGTCCGGGTCTGTCCGTCGTACCTCCGCCAGCAGCCACTCCCAGAACTGCACCGGCTTGGTGTGCGGGTTGTCGACCCGGAAGATCCGTACGCCGTGCGCCATCCAGTGCCGGATGACCCGGAGCACCTCCGCGTAGAGGCCGTCCGGGTCGTTGTCGAAGTTGAGTGGGTAGATGTCCTGATACTTCTTCGGCGGGTTCTCGGCGTACGCGATCGAACCGTCCGCGAGGGTCGTGAACCACTCCGGGTGCTCCTTCACCCAGGGGTGGTCGGGCGCCGCCTGCAACGCCAGGTCGAGCGCCACCTCCAAGCCGAGCTCGCCGGCCCGCGCGACGAACGCGTCGAAGTCCGCCAGCGTGCCTAGGTCGGGGTGTACGGCGTCGTGCCCGCCCTCGTCGGCGCCGATCGCCCAGGGCGAGCCGGGGTCACCGGGTCCTGGATCGAGGGTGTTGTTGGGGCCCTTGCGGTTGACTCTCCCGATCGGGTGGATCGGCGGGAGGTAGACGACGTCGAAGCCCATCTCGGCGATGGCGGGCAGCCGCTCGGCCGCGGTCTTGAACGTTCCGGAGACCCATCGCCCCTCTCCGCCGCTGGACGTCGGCTCGGCGGCGAAGTGGGCCCCCTCGGAGCGGGGGAAGAACTCGTACCAACTGCCGTACAACGCACGCTCCCGGTCGACCCACAGCGGGAACGGTTCGGAGGCGGTCACGTGGTCACGCAGCGGGTGGGCCGCGAGCACGTCCAACACCTCTGGCGCGGTGGCGGCGTGCAGTCGGGCCTCGGCCGGGCGGGAACCGTCGCGGAGCGCCTGCACGGCGTCCCGCAAGACCGGCTCGCCGGCGGCGGCAGCGGGTCCCTCGGTTCCCTGGGCTCCGTTGGTTCCCCGGGCTCCCTTGTCGCGGAGATGGTCGGCGGCGCGTCCCAGCACGAGGGCGCCCTCGGTCAGCATGAGGTCGACGTCGATGCCGGCGGCGATCTTGATCTCGGCGGCGTGCCGCCAGGTCCCGACCGGGTCGCTCCACGCCTCGATCGTGTAGGTCCACGCGCCCTCGGCATCGGGTCGGACGTTGGTCTCCCAGCGGTCGGTGCCCGGCTCGTAGCAGCGCATGGGCGTCCAGCCGAGGGTGCGTCCCTTCGGTCCGCGGACGACGACGTTGGCGCCGAGTGCGTCGTGGCCCTCCCGGAAGATCGTCGCCGAGACCGTGAAGTCCTCGCCGACCACGGCCTTGGCCGGGAACTGGGCGCCGGCCAGGACTGCCGGCGCGACGCCGACGATGGGAAAGCGCCCAGTGTGCGTACCGGGGTCGAAGTCGTCGGCCGCGGGCTTGTGGGCGCGGGCAGGCAGGGATGAGTCTGCGGCCGGGCCACCGCCCGCCGTGCGGCGCGGGGTCGCGACCCGTCCGGTCCCTGAACCGTCCTGGCGGCCGGATGCCTTGTCCGGCGCCTGCGGTCGCGGGGGTTCGGTTGGCCGCGGGGGTTCAGCCGGGCTCGCGGGCTCGGCTGAGCGCGGGGATTCGGCTGGCCGCTGGGACTCAGGCGGCCGGCGGGACTCGGACGGCCGCCGGGACTGGGGCGGCTGATTGGGGTGGGAGGCCATGGATGTCCGGGGGAAGTGGGGTTGGTGGATGTGTTGTGAGCGCCGTGCTACAGCGGCGAACCTACTCACCTCAGTATCACGGGTGCTACCCGGCTCGGGCCTGGTGATTCCTGCCGGCGCGACCGGAGTTCGAGGCATGCGTCACGCCGGGATGGCGCCGGCTCCACAGTGCATGTCGCTGGGCCTCTCGCCGGACCTGTCGCCGAGCATGTCGCCGAGCATGTCGCCGGGGTCTGTCCTCTCTGGCGTTCCCCCTGAACGGCTGCAAAACCTTGCTCATCCTGCAATCCCCGTGCAGGTCGACGGCGTGTCGGAAATGTCGCTGAGTTAGCGTGTGCCCTCGTGCGTGCCATCCGTCGCTTCACGGTCCGACCCGTGCTCCCTGCGCCCCTCGCCTCGCTCGGCGAGCTGGCCATGAACCTCCGCTGGTGTTGGCATCCTCCGACCCAGGACCTCTTCGCCGCCGTCGACCCCGGACTGTGGGAGTCGACCGGCCATGATCCGGTTCGCCTGCTCAGCGAGGTGAGCGCCGAACGCTTCGATCAGCTGGCCCGCGACCGGTCCTTCCTCGACCGGCTCGAAGGCGCGTCGGCAGATCTGCGTGACTACCTCACCGAGGACCGCGGATACCACGGCCTGGGACCTGACGTTCCGCGGCGAATCGCGTACTTCTCGCCCGAATTCGGCATCAGTGCGGTTCTGCCGCAATACTCCGGCGGGCTCGGCATCCTTGCCGGCGACCACCTCAAGGCCGCCAGCGACCTCGGCGCTCCCGTGATCGGGGTGGGACTGCTCTACCGGCACGGCTACTTCAAGCAGTCGCTCACGGCCGACGGCTGGCAGCAGGAGCGCTATGCGATCGTCGACCCTCAGGCGTTGCCACTCACCCTGCTCCGCGAGGCCGACGGGACCCCGGCCCGGGTCAACGTCGCGCTTCCCGGCAACCGGACGCTCGCGGCCCAGGTCTGGGTCGCCCAGGTCGGTCGGGTGCCGCTGCTGCTGCTCGACTCCGGGATCGAGGACAACGAGCCGGCCGAGCGCGACGTGACCGACCGGCTGTACGGCGGATCGACCGAGCACCGGCTGCTGCAGGAGATGCTCCTCGGCATCGGCGGCGTCCGCGCCCTGCGGGTCTACGCCCGGATCACCGGGGCCACCGCGCCCGAGGTCTTCCACACCAACGAGGGACATGCGGGCTTCCTGGGGCTCGAACGCATCAGGGAGTACGTCGAGGAGCACGGCCTCGACTTCGAGGCCGCCCTGGAGATCACCCGGGCCGGCACCGTCTTCACGACGCACACGCCCGTGCCCGCGGGCATCGACCGGTTCACCCGGGAACTTGTCGCGCAGCACTTCGCCTCGTTCGCGCCCAGCGTCCCGGCCGAGGCGATCCTGGCCCTCGGCGCCGAGGACTACGACGGCGGCGACCCCGCCCTGTTCAACATGGCCGTCATGGGTCTGCGGCTCGGCCAGCGGGCCAACGGCGTCAGCGCTCTGCACGGTGAGGTGAGCCGCGGAATGTTCGGCGGGCTCTGGCCGGGCTTCGACGTCGACGAGCACCCGATCATCTCGATCACCAACGGTGTCCACGGACCCACCTGGGTCGCGCGGGAGATGTCGGAGCTGGAGGCGAGCGTGTCCGGCACGGCCGTCGCCCACCTCGGCACCCCGGGCACCTGGGACGTGGCCGACCGGATCGCCGACGCGGCTATCTGGACGACCAAGGCGCGGTTGCGTACACGGCTGGTCGACTTCGCCCGGGCCCGGCTGCGCGAGGCCTGGCGCGCCCGCGGAGCTTCTCAGGCCGAGCTTGGCTGGGTCGACGACGCGCTCGACCCTCGGGTGCTCACCATCGGCTTCGCCCGCCGCGTCCCGTCGTACAAGCGACTCACCCTGATGCTCACCGACCGGGAGCGGCTGCGCCGCCTGCTGCTCGACCCGGACCGCCCGGTCCAGCTGCTCATCGCGGGCAAGTCGCACCCCGCCGACGACGGTGGGAAGAAGCTCATCCAGGAGATCGTCTGGTTCGCCGACGACCCGGAGGTGCGGCACCGGATCGTGTTCCTGCCCGACTACGACATGGCGGTCGCGCATCCCCTGGTTGCCGGCTGTGACGTCTGGCTCAACAACCCGTTGCGCCCGTACGAGGCGTGTGGAACGTCGGGCATGAAGGCCGCGCTCAACGGTGGGCTCAACGTCTCGATCCGTGACGGCTGGTGGGACGAATGGTGCGACGGCGAGAACGGCTGGGCGATTCCCTCCGCCGACGGGGTGGGTGACGCACACCGCCGGGACGAGCTGGAGGCCAACGCGCTCTACGACCTGCTCGAGAACCAGGTCCGCGGCAGGTTCTACGACCGGGACGACGCGGGCCTGCCGCGCCGCTGGCTGGAGATGGTGCGCCACACGCTCACGTCGCTCGGCCCGAAGGTGCAGGCCAGCCGGATGTTCGCCGACTATGTACGCGAGCTGTATGCGCCGGCGGCGACGAGTACGCGCGCCCTGGACGCCACGTTCACCGGGGCGCGGCAGCTCGCGGCCTGGAAGCGGCGGGTGCGCGACTCCTGGTCCCACGTACGGGTCGATCACGTGGAGTCGACGGGTGCGGGCGACGGTCGCGATCGCGGTCCAGATCATGGGGCCAAGCTCGGCGGTGCGGCCGCGGTGCGGGTCTTCGTCAGCCTTGGGTCCCTGAGCCCCAACGACGTCGACGTCCAGGTGCTTCACGGCCGGGTCGACGACGCGGACCAGCTGCGCTCACCAGGGGCCGTGTCGCTCCAGCAGGCCGAGGCCTATGAGGCGGGGCGGTACCGGTACGAGGGCGAGGTCCGCTTCGACCGCACCGGCCCGGTGGGCTACACGGTCCGGATCCTGCCGCGGCACGAGCGGCTGGCATCGCCGGCGGAGCTCGGTCTGGTCGCCTGGCCGCCCGAGCCTCAGGCGATGACCAACGGCGACCTGCGCTAGGTCACGCGGGCACGAACCCCCGCGTCGAGAGGTACGACCGCGAGACCTCCATCCCCTCGATCAGCTCCGCCCGGCTCTCCTCGTCGACACACAACGTTCCCGCGAACCCGATGGCTGTCAGCGCGTCGAAGATCGCGGCGAAGTCGAGGTCACCGGCTCCGAGCAGTCGGAACTCACCGTCGGCGAAGTCCTTCAGGTGGATGTTGTCGATGACCGGACCGAGGTCGCGGATCAGCCCGGCGATGTCCGAGACGCCCGACTTCGCCAGGTGCGAGGTGTCGACGGTGAGACCGACCGAACCGTCGTCCACCGCGTCGAAGAACACGTCGAAGTCGGGCCGATGCATGACCGGCTGGTTGTAGTGGTGGTGGAGGGAGAGCCGTACGCCCTGCTCGGCAGCCTCGGCGCCCAGCCGGGAGATCTGGCGGGCAAAGCCGGCAATGTCCTCGTCGCTGAGTCCCTCCCGCGGATGGGCGTGGCAGAAGACCACCCGTTCGGAGCCGACGGCAGCGGCGAACCCGACCACGTTGCGAAGGTGGGCCGTGCCCGCCTCGTCCAGCGCGCTCATGGTGATCAGGGACTCCACGGCGGCCCGGTCGTCGCCCCAGTCGCGGCGGAAGTCCGCCGGTTTCCCGAGGTACGACGCGTACTGCCCACCCTTGAGCTGGAGTCCGTCGTAGCCGTGCTCGCGGTACCGGGTGAACAGGACCTGTTGCTGTTCCGGCGTCCTCGTCGGCTTGGAGAACTTGAGCGTCACCGTGGCGTACTCCTTCAGGATCCAGCGGGCGGCGGGGTGACCGGGCGGCGTTCGGCGGCCGAGCGGTACGCGGCGTCGAGGAGGCCAACGGTGCCGAGGTTGTCGCGGCCGCTGTTCGGCGGCTCGGTGTCGGTCTCGATGGCCTCGAGGAGACTCGTGAGACTGGCGTACATCGACTCCCACCGCTGTCCGCCGGCGTACGGGTTGTCGATCTGCACCGGCTCGCCGTCCGGCACCTCGAGCCGCACCCGCGTGTAGTCGAGGCGCAGCGTCCCCTTCTCGCCGAACACCAGCGTCTCGGTCCGCTTGACCGAGCTGGAGAAGCTCTGCACGTACGAGACGGGCGTGTCTCCGAAGAGGATCTGCACGGACGCGTCCGTCTCGCCGGCGCAGTCGATCGCCGGCGAGGAGTACGTACGGCAGGAGAGCCAGGTCGCCGCCCGGTCGAGGCCGAGCAGCACCCGGAACCCGTCGAACCAGTGGATGCCCATCACGGAGAGTGCGTGCCGGGGCTGCTCCAGCCGCCAGCCCTTGTCCTGGCGGAAGGTGAGATCGTCGTGGTCGATGCCGATGATGTTGCCGATCCGCCCCTCCTCGACGAGCGAGCGGGCGAGGCCGAAGGCGTACGCGTACCGGAAGTTCTGGTTCACCGCCAGGTGGACGCCCGCCTTGGCGCAGCTGTCGACGATCTTCTCGGCGTCGCTGTAGTTGTCCGAAAGCGGCTTTTCCACCATCACGTGCTTGCCGGCGGCCGCGAGTTGGGCGACGGCGTCGACCCGGGCGTGCGTCGGCGTACACACCACGGCCGTGTCCCACCCGCCCGCGTCGACCATCTCGGCGACGGAGGCGTATGTCTGCTCGATGCCGTACGTGCTGCGTGCCCACTCCCGGCGTTCCGCAGCGGGGTCACAGCATGCGACGACCCGTACCCGGTCCGGATGGTTGACGTAGCGGCCGAGATGCGCGCCCGCGATGTGGCCCGCACCGACGAAGGCGATGTGGTGTGTTCGCAATCAGACCTCCCGCGCCCAGCCTCGTTCAGGAATGATCGGGCCGTGGGTGTCGTGAGGGCCAGATCCAATTGGGCGCCGGTGGCTTACTTCGGTGCGCCGCGGCTGACCCGACTGCTGGACGACTGGTCCGACCGTCCGGGCGGGATGAGCACCCGGCTCGCCGGGGCGCTCCGGCACCTGGTGCGATCGGGCCAGCTGCCGGCCGGTGCCCGCCTGCCCTCGGAGCGCACCCTCGCCACCGCACTCGGTGTTGGACGTACGACGGTGGGCCAGGCCTTCGATGCCTTACGTGGTGAGGGTGTGCTGGTGAGCCGCACCGGCCGGGGCACCTTCGTCTCGGCGACGAGCGGACACGCGGGTGTGCGCGGCGACGACCGGCTCCGCTCGTTCCTCTACGTCCACACCTCGGCGCGTGTCGACCTGCGCAGCGCCGCGTTGCCGGGTATCCCGATGGTGGCCGAGGAGCTCGAACGGCTGACCGGCGCGGACTTCGCGGACACGCTTCGCACCCATGGGTACGTGCCGGGTGGCCTGCCGCTGTTGCGAGAGGCGGTCGCGCGCTACTACGACGACCTCGGCCTGCCGACCGATCCCGGACAGATCCTCGTCACCTCCGGCGCCCAGCAGGCGATGCGACTGGTCGCCGAGGCGATGGTCGAGCCCGGGAGCACGGTCATCGTGGAGGAGCCGACCTTCCGCGGCGCGATCGAGGTGCTCCGCGGTGCGGGGGCCCGGTTGGTCGGCGTACCCAGCGGTGCCCAGGGCGTCGACGTGGGGGCTCTCGCCGAGGCGGTACGCCGGGAGCGGCCGGTGTTCGTCCTCCTCCAGTCGACGGTGCACAACCCGACCGGATCGGTGCTCCCGGAGCCTCGTCGCGCGGCTGTCGTCCGGTTGGCGGCTGCCGCCGGCGTACCCATCGTGGACGACGCGGCCGTGACCGACGCCCTTGTCGACGGTCCCATCCCGCGGCCGCTGGCGGCACTCGGCGGCGGAGACGTCCTCACCCTCGGCTCGGCCAGCAAGGGATTCTGGGGCGGACTGCGGGTCGGCTGGCTGCGCGCCGGCGTACGGACCGTCGAACAACTCGCGGTCGTCAAGGGAGCCGAGGACCTGGGCACGTCGATACCCGCGCAGTTGGTCACCGCGCGCCTGCTGGCCCGGGCGGAGGAGGCGCGGGCGTGGCGACGCCAGACGCTGGCCGCGTCGCGTGCAGTGGTACTGGAGACCCTCGCCGAGCGGCTTCCCGACTGGCGCTTGATCGTCCCCGCCGGTGGCGCCTCGGTCTGGCTGGAGCTGCCGCCGGGATGCTCCGCGACCACACTCGCCGAGCGGGCCGGCCGGGCCGGCGTCGACGTGCTGGCCGGTCCTACGTTCAGCTGCCGCGACGAGCTCGACGGCTGGCTGCGGATCGCGTTCGCCGAGCCTCTCGACGTCGTTCAGATCGGGCTGGACCGCCTGGTCGCCGTGTGGCAGTCCAGCCGTGGCCGGGGCGCCGGGGCCTGATGGCCGGGATTGTTCCGCGGAAGGCCAGCTCGATTCTTCCGCGGAAGACTGGCCGGATTCTTCCGCGGAAGAATCGTCGATCGGACGGGTACGGCGGTCCCCATCCGCACGAAGTGGCGGGAGCTCAGATCTCGACGGTGAACGTGAGGTCTGCCGCGTCCGGATCGGGCAGCAGCGTCAGGTCGGCGAGATGCCCGGCCGCACGGATGTCACCCGAGGCCGTGTCCAGAGCGTCGAGCTCCGCCTGCGGCCCGGACACGACGAGCCGCGACACGGTGCTCCGCATCGACAGCCTCCGCTCCGACTTCGCCGTCCGCACGGCACGCAAGGCGCCACTCGTCGACCTGAGCAGCCTTGGGTCGCCAGCGAGACCGGCGAACTCGTCGATCGTCGGCCACGGTGCCCTGTGCACCGATCCGTCCTGCCACCACGACCAGACCTCCTCGGTGACGAACGGCATGATCGGCGCGAACAACCGCAGCTGCACCGAGAGAGCACGTGTCAACGCAGCCTTGGCAGAGTCGCTGCCCGCGCCCGATCCATACGCGCGGTCCTTCACCAACTCGAGGTAGTCGTCACAAAAGTCCCAGAAGAAACGTTCGGAGACTTCCAGCGCGCTGGTGTAGTCGTACGCGTCGAACGCCGACGTGGCCGAGGCCACGACACCCGCGAGCGCGCCGAGCATCGCCCGATCGAGCGGATCGGTGATGCGCGCGCCGGGGCTCGCCGGATCGCGGAGCGATGGTTCGCCGGGCGATGGTTCGCCGGGCGCCGGGGCCGCTGTGCCGTCCGTACCGCCGAGACCCAACACGAAGCGGCTCGCGTTCAGCACCTTCGTGGCCAGGCGCCGCCCGACCTTCATCTGCGCCTCGTCGAACGGCGAGTCCATGCCGGGCCGTGCGCCTGCTGCACGCCAGCGCACGGCATCGGTCCCGTAGCGGTGGAGGACGTCGATCGGTGTGCTCGCGTTTCCGGTCGACTTTCCCATCTTCTTGCGGTCCGGGTCGACCACGAACCCGGAGATCGCCGCCAGCTTCCACGGCAGCGAGCCGTGTTCGTGGTGGGAGCGCACCACCGTGTCGTAGAGCCAGGTCCGGATGATGTCGTGCGCGTTGGCGTGCATGTCCATCGGGAACGTCTTCGCCCACAGCTCGGGATCGCGCTCCCACCCGCACGTGATCTCCGGAGACAGGGACGAGGTCGCCCAGCTGTCCAGGATGTCGGGGTCGGCAGCGAAACCGTTCGGCTGGTCCCGCTGCTCAGGCGTGTAGCCGGTCGGGACGTCGGACGACGGGTCGACCGGCAACTCCTTCTCCGACGGCAGCAGCGGCCGGTCGTACTCCGGCAGCCCCTCCGCATCCAGCGGGTACCACACCGGGAACGGCACGCCGAAGAACCGCTGTCGGCTGATCAGCCAGTCGCCGGTCAGGCCCTCGACCCAGTGCTCGTACCGGTGCCGCATGAAGTCAGGCACCCACACGAGTTCGCGACCACGGGCAAGGAGCGCTTGACGCAGGTCGGCATCCCTGCCGCCGTTGCGGATGTACCACTGCCTGCTTGTCACGATCTCCAGCGGGAGCTCGCCCTTTTCGTAGAACTTCACCGGGTGGGTGATCTCGCGCGGCTCACCGAGCAGGGTTCCGGACATCCGCAGCTGTTCGACCACCCGTCGTTGCGCCTGCCGCACGGTACGGCCGGCGAGAGAGGCGTACGCGGACGTTCCTTCTGGCGTGAGGCCCTGCGGGGGATCCGCGCGGAAGCGCCCGTCGCGACCGATCACGGCGCGGATGGACAGGTCGAGCTCGCGCCACCACGTGACGTCCGTGGTGTCGCCGAACGTGCAGATCATCGCTATGCCGGAACCCTTGTCGGCGTCGGCCAGCCGGTGCGCGAGCACGGGCACCCGCGCGCCGAACACCGGGACCTGGACCGTCGTTCCGAAGTACGGCTGGTAGCGCTCGTCCGCCGGGTTGGCGACGAGAGCCACGCACGCCGGTAGGAGTTCAGGCCGGGTGGTCTCGATCTCCAGCGCGGTGCCGTCATCGCGTCGGAACGCGAGCCGGTAGTAGGCGGCCGGTCGTTCCCGTTCGTTCAGCTCGGCTTGGGCGACGGCGGTCTGGAACGTCACGTCCCACATCGTCGGAGCCTCCGCCTGGTATGCCTCGCCGCGGGCGAGGTTGCGCAGGAAGGCGCGTTGCGACACGGCACGCGCCACTCTGCCGATAGTCGTGTAGAGCAGCGACCAGTCGACCGAGAGTCCGACCTGCCGCCACAGCGCGGCGTACGCATCCTCGTCCTGCGCGATCAGGCGCTCGCACAGTTCAACGAAGTTGCGTCGGGAGACGGAACGCGGATCGGTGCCGGCGCGCTGTCGTTCCCGCTGCAGATCCGGTTCGTACGGGAGCGACGGATCGCACCGCACGGCGTAGTAGTTCTGCACCCTGCGTTCGGTCGGCAGCCCGTTGTCGTCCCAACCCATCGGGTAGAACACCTCGCGACCGCGCATGCGTTGGTAGCGGGCGACCGTGTCGGTGTGGGTGTAGGAGAACACGTGGCCCACGTGCAGGTCACCCGAGGCCGTGGGCGGTGGTGTGTCGATGGCGAAGATCTGGTCGGTCGAAGCGCCTCGGTCGAATCGATAGGTGCCGTTGTCTTCCCAGGCACGGATCCACTTGTCTTCGAGGCCGTCGAGTGACGGCTTCTCGGGGATTCGGGTGGGTGAGGACGGCGCCGGTTGACCGGTCAGGGGCGCAGCTGGTGTGGCCGAGTCTGGTGTGGATGGCGTGGCAGGCAGCATGGATGGCTCACCTCATGGGAGTCGCGCGAACTGTCGTGGGTACGCCGCGACGAGGAAACTGACGGGATCGGAAGGGGCGCTCAGAGGCGCACGAGTACTCGCGCTCGGGCACTGCCGACGCGGGCGCGAGAACCATGAAATCCGAATCCAGTAGCCATCGCCGGCCATGCTACTGCAACCGAGTACCCCGTGCCCGCACGCGCGGACCGACCCGTCCACGGCCTCTCGGTCGGCAGGTGTTCGCGCGCAGCGAGGTGTCGGCATGATCGTCTACGCTCGAACACATGAGCGACTCGATTGCAGAAGTGACGCCCTTCCCCGGCTTGCAGTCCCTCGACTCCCTGGAGACGGAGATCTGCGACCTCGCCGCGCGCATAGCCGTGGCTACATGTACGTGGCTGAAGCTGCTGGCGGACTTTGACCGACGCGAGGGTTGGCGCCGCTCGGGCTGTCGCTCGGCTGCACAGTGGCTGTCATGGCGGTGTGGACTGAGCCTTGCCGCCGCGTACGAGCACATCAGGGTGGCCCGCGCGCTGGTCGGCCTGCCGCGCATCGCGGCGGAGTTCGGAGCCGGCCGGCTGTCCTACTCCAAGGTCCGGGCGCTCACCCGCATTGCCGGGACGGAGCCTGTCGACGCGGCCGCCGAGGAAGATCTCCTCGTGCTGGCCAAGAGCTCGACCGCGGCTCAGCTCGACAGACTTGCCAGCGGCTGCGTACGGGCACGCGCGGCTGGCGATGCACGGCACACGATGCGAAGGCAGCTGCGCTGGTGGTATGACGACGATGGTTCCCTGGTGATCAGGGGCCGGCTCGCGGCCGAGGAAGGTGCTGTGTTCGTCGCAGCTCTGGAAGCAGCCATGGACAGGCTGCACAAGCGGAACTCCATGGCCGCTGGCGCCGACCGAACTGGCGCCGACCGAACTGGCGCCGACCGAACTGGCGCCGACCGAACTGGCGCCGACCGAACTGGCGCCGACCGAACTGGCGCCGACAGCGCCCGCGATGGCCGCCCGCATTCTTCCGCGGAAGAATCGTCCGCTCGATCCGGGCCTACGCCGTCCTGCCCATGGCCACCTCTTCATCGCGCCGCGGTGGCTGCGGATGCGCTCGTCCTCATGGCCGAGACACTGCTGACGCACACGCCGGCCTTCGCCAACAGCAGTGACAAATACCGCGTCCTCGTACATGTCGACGCGTCGACCCTGGCGGGGCCTGCGCCTGCCGCAGCGGATGCCAGCTCCACGGCGACCGGTGGGGCCCAGTCCGGCTCGAGTTCGGGAACGCAGTGCCGCCTCGATGATGGCCATCCGCTCTCTCCCGAAACGGCGCGGAGACTCGCCTGCGACGCCAGCGTCGTCGGTCTGATCCGCTCGGGCCAGCGCGACGTGCTCAGCATCGGTGACGCGACCAGGTTCCCCTCGTCCGCTACCGCAAGGGCTGTCCGGATCCGGGACGACAACACCTGTGTGGCTCCGAGCTGTACGACCCGCCGCGGACTCCAGATCCATCACGTACGCCATTGGGCACAAGGCGGCGCCACCCGGTTGGACAACCTCGTGCTGGTCTGCCGATTCCACCACTGGCTGGTCCACGAGGGCGGCTTCAATGTCACGAGCGGAAGGCAGGGGTACACGTTCCACCGACCGGACGGCTCGTCGATCGACGCCTCACCTGGCCTGGCGGTCGTCGACGATCCGACGGACGGACTCGACGTCACGGACGTGAAGTCGATCCTTCGGCGGGCGACGGCAACCTTTGACGGCGGCGGGGAAGGCACCCTGACACCACCTTGGTGGAGTGGCGATCCCCTGGAGCTCGACTATGCCGTGAGTGTCGTCCTTGACGCCCAGGAGCGGCGCTGGATCAGGCTTGCGGCCTGACCCAACCCCGACGCGTCCGCCCCGGCCGTCACCTCAGTAGTCACGTCTGGTTACGCTGCGGCTCTCCAGTACATGTCGGAGGACGATCGTCGCCATGCGTACCGAATCCCCCTGTTGTGGGCGTTTGCTCGCCGGCCGCGCGGTCGGTACCGGTCGGGGCCGACAGTGATCGACGTCCTGGCCGTCGCCATCATCGTGGCGGCACTCGCGTGTGCCGGCCTGTCGCTGACAGCGGCCCTGCTCGGACGGGTACCCGGTGCGGTCCAGGTCTGGTCGGCTGCCGCCCTGGAGTTGGTCGTACTCGCACAGATCGTCGTCGCCGTCGTCCAGCTTCTGCGCGGCGAACGCCCGGCGGAGTTCGCGACGTTCCTGGGCTACCTCGTGGCCTCGGTGCTGGTGCTGCCAGTAGCCGTCGTGTGGGCGGCCGCGGAGCGCAGTCGCTGGAGTAGCGCCGTGCTGGGCGTCGCCGGGCTGGTCCTCGCCGTCGTCGTCCTCCGGATGCAGCAGGTGTGGGCTGGTGCCTGACACACCCGCCCCGCTCGGCCACGAACGTCCGGCGACCCGAAGCCACGCGTCCGGCGCGTCCAACCGGTCGGCGTCGACGCGGGCGGGGCCCGGTCGTGCGCTCGTCGCGGTGTACGGGGTGTTCGCGGTGGCGGCGAGTTCCCGGGCGGGCGTCCAGATCGCTACCCGGTTCGAGGACGCACCGGTCGCGTACACGCTGTCCGCGTTCTCGGCCGCGGTCTACGTCGTGGCGACGGTCGCCCTGGCCCATGGCGGACCGCTGGCCCGCAGGGTGGCGTGGGTAGCGTGCGGCATCGAACTCGCCGGGGTCCTCGCCATTGGGACACTGAGCATCGTCGACCGGGCCGCGTTCCCGGACGAGACTGTCTGGTCGGTCTTCGGCCAGGGGTACCTCTTCATCCCACTCGTTCTACCCGTCCTGGGTCTGCTCTGGTTACGCCATACCTCCCGCGGCAGGCCGCGCACCAACGGGAGGGCCGACGGCTCCACGTCCGCTGGATGAGCGCCAGGTGGGCACCGGATGAGCGCAGGCACAAACCGCCAGCAGGCGTAGGGCCTTCGGGTGTGCCGTCAGCCATCTGCCCGCCCCGCAACATGCCGCCCCGCATCCTCCGCCAGGCGCTTCACCATGGTGTCGGAGTTCTCGTCACCCCCGACGACCTCGAAGCCCTCCGCCGAATAGAGCGCGGCCGCGTGGTTGCTCGGCTCGACGCTGAGGCTGATCCGGTCGAGCCCGGCCGTACGTGCCTGGTCGAGGAGCGCCCGGAGCAGCGCCCGGCCGACGCCCCTCCCGCGCCAGGCGGGTGCGACGCCGAGGCTCAGTTCGGGTACGTCCTCGGCCACGAACCCGTAGCCCGGTTTGTCGGCCGGGAAGTACCGCCACCAGGCGGCCCCGACCAGCTGACCTTGCGCCGAAGCCCCGCCGGCCTCGGCCACCACACCGCCCTCGCCGGCGGTCGGCCAGTCAGCCGCGTACTTCCACAGGGTCGGGTCCGACCGCAACTGGGCCATCGACATGGCGGGCCGGTCGGAGTTCCAGTTGAACGCCTCGAGCAGCATCTCGCCGAGGAAGCTGCCGTCGGCGCTGGTGGCCGGCCGGATCGAGTACACAGGCGCTGGCGTCGTCACGCGAAGAAGTCTGACCGCCTACCAGCCGGAGGGCCAGTGATATCCGGGTCCCTACACTGCACCGCATGACCGGCCCCAGCCCCCGACGTCTGGACACGCCTGTGCCCGAGCTGCCGCAGACCTTTGTCCCCGCTGAGATCGAGGAGCGGTTGTACGCGCGCTGGGATGAGGCCGGACTGTTCCAGACCCGCGGCCCCGGCGACGCAGGTGGCGACCCAGCTGGCGGCGCGACCGGAACCGCGGCCGAGCCGGAGCGACCGCCGTACTCCATCGTCATCCCGCCACCCAACGTCACCGGTTCACTGCACGTGGGGCATGCACTCGATCACACGATCCAGGACATCCTGATCCGGCGCCGGCGCATGCAGGGGTACGACGCGCTCTGGCTGCCCGGTATGGACCACGCCGGCATCGCCACCCAGAACGTCGTCGAACGCGAGCTCGCCCGCGAAGGACTCTCCCGCCACGACCTGGGACGCGAGGCATTCGTGGAGCGGGTGTGGCAGTGGAAGGCCGAGTCCGGCGGGACGATCCTCGGCCAGATGCGCAGGCTCGGCGACTCGGTCGACTGGAGTCGCGAGCGGTTCACCATGGACGAAGGACGCTCCCGGGCGGTCCTCACGATGTTCAAGCGGATGTACGACGACGATCTCATCTACCGCGCCGAGCGGATCATCAACTGGTGCCCGCGTTGCCTGACGGCACTCTCCGACATCGAGGTCGAGCATGCCGACGACGACGGCGAGCTGACCTCCATCCGGTACGGCGAGGGTGACGTCTCCGTCGTCGTGGCTACGACCCGGCCGGAGACGATGCTCGGCGACACCGCCGTTGCCGTCCATCCGAGCGACGAGCGGTACGCCCACCTGGTCGGTACCGAGGTCGAGCTTCCGTTGACCGGGCGCCGCATCCCCGTCGTCGCCGACGTCCACGTCGACCCTGAGTTCGGCACCGGAGCGGTCAAGGTCACGCCCGCCCACGACCCGAACGACTTCGAGATCGGACAGCGGCACGGGCTGCCGAGCCTGACGATCATGGACGAACATGGCGTCGTCACCGCGCACGGACCGTTCCAGGGACAGGACCGGTTCGAGGCGCGGCCCGCCGTCGTCGCCGCGTTGCGTGCGCAGGGTCGGATCGTGTCCGAGCAGCGTCCGTACCGCCACGCCGTCGGTCACTGCCAGCGCTGCGACACCGTGGTGGAGCCGCGCGTCTCGCTGCAGTGGTTCGTCCGGGTCGAGCCGCTGGCACAGGCGGCAAGCGATGCGGTCCGCGACGGCCGGATCGAGATCCACCCGCCGGAGATGGCCAAGCGGTACTTCTCCTGGGTCGACCACATGCACGACTGGTGCATCTCCCGCCAGCTGTGGTGGGGGCACCGGATCCCGGTGTGGTACGGCCCGGACGGGCAGGTCGCCTGCGTCGGTCCGGACGAGACGCCGCCTGCCGGGCCGGGTTGGACCCAGGACGAGGACGTGCTCGACACCTGGTTCTCGTCCGGGCTCTGGCCCGTCTCCACCCTCGGCTGGCCGGACGACACCCCCGACCTCGCTCGTTATTACCCGACCAGCGTGTTGGTGACCGGCTACGACATCCTCTTCTTCTGGGTCGCCCGGATGGCGATGTTCGGCCTGTACGCGATGCAGGACCGTGGCCCGGCCGACTCCGTACCGTTCCGCACCGTTGTCCTGCACGGCATGGTCCGCGACGCACACGGCAAGAAGATGTCGAAGTCGTTCGGCAACGTCGTCGACCCGCTGGAGTGGATCAGCCGGTACGGCGCGGACGCGACCCGGTTCACCCTCGCCCGTGGCGCCAACCCCGGCTCCGACGTCCCGGTGAGCGAGGAGTGGTGCCAGGGCTCACGTAACTTCGCGACCAAGCTGTGGAACGCGACCCGCTTCGCGTTGATGAACGGTGCCAACCCGGCGGCGCCGCTGCCTATCGATGACCAGCGTTCCACGGTCGACCGGTGGATCCTCTCCCGACTCCACCGGCTGATCGCCGAGGTCGACGACCACTACGAGGGCTACGAGTTCGCCAAGGTGTGTGAGGCGATCCAGGCGTTCGCGTGGAGCGAGTTCTGTGACTGGTACGTCGAGCTCGCCAAGCCGTCACTGGGAGCCGGCGGCGAGTCGGCCGAGGCGACCCGTGCGGTCCTCGGCCATGTGCTCGACCGGCTGCTCAGACTGCTGCATCCGGTGATGCCGTTCGTGACCGAGGAGCTCTGGCTCGCGGTCACCAAGGGGGGAGCGAAGGCCGGCGCGGACGCGGGCGGGGTGCAGTCGCTGGTCATTGCCGACTGGCCGAGCCCCGAGCTCGACCTTGTCGACGAGGTTGCCGAGACCGAGATCGGTGCCCTGCAGCGCCTGGTGACCGAAGTACGCAGGTTCCGCTCCGACCAGGGGCTCAAGCCGGGGCAGCGCGTCCCCGCGCAGCTCGTGGGCATCGGCGCCACCGTCCTCGCCTCGCACGAGTCGGCCATCCGGTCGCTGCTGCGTCTGGAGCTTCCCGACGCCTCGTTCGGGCGTACGGCATCCCTGCTGATCGAGAACGTCACCGTCGAGCTGGACACCGCGGGCACCATCGACATCGCCGCCGAACGCAAGCGGCTGGAAAAGGACCTCGGCAACTCCCGCAAGGATCGCGACCAGGCGCAGCGCAAGCTCGACAACGCGGAGTTCCTGGCCAAGGCGCCGCCGCCGGTCGTTGCCAAGGTCCGCGACCAGCTGTCGACGGCGGAGGCGGAGATCGCCCGGATCGAGGGACAGCTGACCGGCCTGCCGCAAGCCTGACCCTGCCGAGGAAGGCCCGGCGGACCACCGGGCAGACTGGGCGAGGGAAGAGGGCAGGAGATCTGAGTGGTGGACGATGTGAGTGGGCACCCGGTCAACCCCGCGTACGTCGAGGCGGAGACCGCGCTGCTCCGGCGCCTGGCTGAGCACAAGTCGATCGAAAACCGCGACGTCGAGCGGATCCGGACACTGTGCGCCCTGTTGGGCGATCCGCAACACGCTGCGCCGGTGGTCCATCTGACCGGTACGAATGGCAAGACCACGACCGCCCGGATGGTGGACGCGCTGCTGGTCGCGTTCGGTCTGCGGACCGGGCGTCTCACCAGCCCTCACCTCGCGCAGATCCGGGAACGGATCAGCCTGTCCGGCGAGCCCGTGTCGCCCGAACGCTTCGTCGACGCCTTCCGCGAGCTGGCCCCGTTCCTCGACCTCGCCGACCATCAGCTGCCCCGGCCGCTCTCGTTCTTCGAGGCCGTCACCGCCCTGGGATTCGCGATCTTCTCCGACGCTCCGGTCGACGTGGCCGTGCTGGAGGTCGGGTTGGGCGGGCGTTGGGACACCACCAACGTGGCTGACGGCAAGGTTGCTGTGGTCACACCGATCGGCGTGGACCATGCGAAGTACCTCGGTAGTACGCCGGCCGAGATCGCGGAGGAGAAGGCCGGCATCATCAAGCCGGGCGCGGTCGCGGTGATCGCGCAACAGGAGCTGGACGTGGCCGAGGTCGTCCTCCGCCAGGCTGCCCAGGTGGGTGCCACCGTCGCTCGCGAGGGGCTGGAGTTCGGGGTACTCGACCGGGAGCTCGCGGTCGGTGGGCAGCAGCTGAGCCTGCGTGGTCTGACTGGCACGTACGACGGGATCTACCTTCCCCTGCACGGCCGGTACCAGGCGCACAACGCCGCCTGCGCGCTCGCGGCCGTCGAGGCGTTCCTCGCCGGCGGGGTCGTCGAGGGGCAGGGGCTGGACGCCTCGCTGGTTCGCGAAGGGTTCGCCAAGGTGAGCTCGCCGGGACGGTTGGAAGTCGTCCGCCGAAGCCCGACCGTCGTCGTCGACTCGGCACACAACCCGCACGGAGCGCGGGCGAGTGCGGAGGCGGTCACCGAGGCGTTCTCGTTCGACCCGCTCATCGGGTGCGTCGGCACCATGCAGGACAAGGACATCGAGGGCGTGCTGGAGGCGTACGAGCCGGTGTTCTCGCGGATCGTGTGTACGCAGAACTCGACGGCCCGGACCATGCCGGCAGCTGAGCTCGCCGAGGTCGCCACCGACATCTTCGGTGAGGACCGGGTGCAGACCGCAGTCCGGCTCGACGACGCGCTCGAGCTGGCCATGCGGCTCGCGGAGGAGGAGAGCACGGCCGTCGGGAGCGGCGGCGTACTTGTCACCGGCTCGGTCATCACCGCTGGCGAGGCCCGGGTTCTGCTCGGGTCGGCGGGGGAGTAGGTGGCGCCGATGCGTCCAGTCCTGTCCGCGATCCTGGTGTTCGAGGCGATCGTCGTCGGCCTGGCGATCCCGGTCG
Source organism: uncultured Actinomycetota bacterium (assembly GCA_963720325.1). Taxonomy (GTDB): domain Bacteria; phylum Actinomycetota; class Actinomycetes; order Propionibacteriales; family Actinopolymorphaceae; genus Thermasporomyces. The sequence continues at coordinate 832,159 of CAVRFE010000003.1, forward strand.
CGATCTCGCTCGGCGGAATCGATGCCGCGGTGGCCGGCGCGGTCGGCGGCGGAGTCGCGGTGGCATGCCTGGTCGTGACGGGTCTGCTGCGGTTCCGGATCGGTCTCGTCGCTGGATCGGTGCTGCAGGTGGTGGCGGTCGCGCTGGGGTTCGTGGTGTCGCTGATGTTCGCTCTGGGAGCAGTCTTCGCCGTGCTGTGGTTCGTCTGCCTGGCCCTCGACCGCCGCGTCGCGGAGGCGAAGGCCGCACGGGTGGCGCAGGCGGAGCACGGGGCACAGACCCCGCCGGCCGGTGAGTGACCTCGACGCGTGATGACGCGCCCGGGATGCCGGCCGGAGGCATCGGACGGCAGCCGGATACGCTCGCACGGCTCGCACCCGGCCTGGTCCAGGCGGCTGGTGAGGAGCGCCCGGCGCGACTGACGGAGGAGCACGATCGTGTCTGAACGTACCCTGGTCCTGTTCAAGCCCGACGCCGTACGACGCGGACTCGTGGGCGAGATCCTGGGGCGGTACGAGCGCAAGGGGCTGGCCCTCGTGGCCATGGACCTACGATCGATCGACGCCGCCATGGCTGACGAGCACTACGCCGAACACGTCGAGAAGCCGTTCTATCCGCCGCTGCGGGAGTTCGTGACGAGCGGGCCACTGGTGGCCGCAGTGCTCGAGGGCGACCAGGCGATCGAGGTCGTACGCGTGCTCAACGGCGCGACCGATGCGCGGAAGGCGGCGGCCGGCACGGTGCGGGGCGACCTGGCGCTGTCGAACCGGGAAAACCTCGTGCACGGTTCAGATTCGCCGGAGGCAGCCAAGCGCGAGATCGCGCTCTGGTTCCCCGACCTCGCCTGAGCCCGACCTGAGCGCTATCGCAGCCGCCGTCGGATTCTTCCGCGGAAGAATCACCTCGGCGTCGGACGCGGCTAGCCGACCAGCGCGCGAACCCGACGTAGCACCTCGTCGACCCCCAACGCGTGTGCCACCGCGAACAGGTCAGGGCTCCGCGTCGAGCCGGTGAGTGCCACCCGGAAGACCTGTGCGGCCTCGCGGATCGAGCCCGGATAGGCGTCGGGGCTCCTCTTGTACTCCTTGGCGTTGCGGGCGAACCCATGCCGTCCGGCGAGGTCCCGGATCTGCCCGAACCACTCCTGTGAGTCGTCCAGCGGCCGGTAACCCGCGGCAAACTCCGCGGCCAGCATACGGACGAGATCCGGGTCGAGCCCGCCGAGCCGCGGGTCGGCAGCGTCGGAGACCACATCGAAGAGCGCCGGAAAGAAGAAGGCGTACGCCGGCCGGAAGTCCGACCACTTGCGGAGGTCCTTACGCGGGTTGTCGACGCCCTCGCGCTCGACGGCGAGCGCGCGCAGAGCCAGGTCGCGCTCGGCGTCAACTGCCGACCGCACCGGCGGGTCGAAGGTCGCGGCCCACTCCTTGACCGCCTCCAGAATCGTCTCGCCGGACAGGGTGGCGATGTGGTCGGCGCTCATGTCCTCGAGCTTCACGATGTCGAAGAGCGGCCCGGCGACGCCGAACTCCTCCAGCGCGAGCGGCGTCGACAGTGCCTCCTCCTGCGGCAGGTCGGCCAGCCGCCCGTTGGCCAGTCCGCGCAGGTAGTGCAGGACCGCCCCCCGGGGATAGCCCGCTTCGATGTAGAAGTCGGTCGACATCTCCGGGTCCTTGCGCTTGGACAACTTCCGCTTGTTGCCGCCGTCCAGTTTGGTGAGGGGTGCGATGTGTGCGTACGTCGGCTGTTCGAAGCCCAACGCCTCGAACAGCTGCAGGTGCAGGGGGACCGACGAGATCCACTCCTCGCCCCGGATCACCAGGTTGACCCGCATCAGATGGTCGTCGACCGCATGCGCGAAGTGGTAGGTCGGCAGGCGTGGCTCACTGTCCGACGACTTGAGGATCACGGCGTCGTTGTGGTTGGCCTCGTGCTCGAGCCGGCCCCGGATGGCGTCGTCGAACCGCACCCGTGCGCCCGGCTTCGCCTCGGAGCGGAACCGCACGACGTAAGGCTCGCCGGCCGCCAGTCGCTTCTCGACCTCCTCCGCCGGCGCGTCGCGCCAGGTCGCCCACCGACCGTAGTAGCCGGTGGGGAGCCGCGCCGCCTGCTGGGCCTTGGCGGTGCGCTCGAGTTCCTCCTTCGTGGCGAAGCAGAAATACGCCTTGCCCTGACGGAGAAGCTCGCGGACGTAGCTCATGTAGAGGGTCGAACGCTGCGACTGGTGGTAGGGGCCGTACGCGCCGTCGGCCCCGGTCCAGGCGGCTTCGTCAGCCTCGTCGGGCGCGATGCCGAAGTACGCGAAGGCGCGCTCGAACTGGGTCAGCGCCCCCTCCACCTCGCGGGCCTGGTCGGTGTCCTCGACGCGGATGAGGTATGTGCCACCGGTGGAGTCGGCGATGTCCCTGTCGATCATGGCGACGTACACGAGACCTATGTGGGGCGAGCCGGTGGGCGACGGACCGACCCGGGTGACCATCGCTCCCTCGGGCAGGTCGCGCGGTGGATAGCGCTGCTCCCAGTACGCGGGCTCCGGCAGATCCTCGGGAAAGAGGGCGTCGATCTCGGCGCGGTCGAGCATCGCGGGCATCTCCGTCGTCAGGGGTGATCCGGGCCAGCCGGTGGCTCGACCGTATCAACGGGTCCGACCGGCGTTGCCGCACTGGTCTGCCGTACTGATCAGGGCGACTGGTCAGCCGAACCACACTGGTCAGCTGTGTCGGCGCAGGAGTTGTTCGCCCTTTGCCCGAAGGCGTTCGCGAAGCTCCGGCGGATCGAGGACCTCGAAGTCGTACGGAATGCCGGCGGCGAACCGCACCAGCGACTCGATGTGGTCAGAGGCCACCCGCAGCAGGGTCGTGGTCGGACCTGCCGGCTCGAGGACCCCGACCTTTGGTGGGAACAGGCGAGACGCCTCCGCCAGCCCCGCGGAGAGCAGGATGCGGGCCTTGATCGGCCAGGGTACGAAGTTGGTGCCTTCGGCGACCAGCGCGACCGGATCGGGTGGCGGATCCTCCAGCACATACCGCAGACCTGTCAGGACAGGCTCGGCTATCCGGTCCACCCGGAACGTCCGCCACGCCCGCCGCTCCCGGTCGCGCGCGACGAGGTACCAGCGCCGGCCGGTGTGCACGATCTGGTACGGCTCGACCGAGCGCTGGGTCTGGTTGCCGGCATGGTCGCGGTAGGCGTACCGGACGATCTCGGTCCGCCGGCACCCGGTCGCCAGGGTGACGAGGACATCCGCGTCGATCTGGGGCAGCGCGGGCTCTGGCAGCCGGACAGTGCTCGTCTGCACCGCCCCGACGCGTTCGCGGAGCCGCGCCGGAAGCACCTGGTCGAGCTTGGCCAGCGCGGCGACCGCGGCGTCCTCGACGCCTGACACCGAGGTGGTGGTCGCCACCCGCAGACCGACCGCGATCGCGACCGCCTCGTCGTCGTCCAGCAGTAGGGGAGGTAGCCGACCGCCGCTGCCCAGCCGGTAGCCGCCGGCTACGCCGACCTCCGCGTCCACCGGGTATCCGAGCGAGCGGAGCCGCGCGACATCCCGGCGAAGGGTGCGCGACGTGACGTCCAGCCGCCTGGCCAGTTCCGCGCCCGGCCAGTGCGGGCGGGTCTGCAGAAGGGAGAGCAGGCGGAGCAGGCGTTCGGCGGCATCCATAGGCCCAGAGTCTCGCAGAACGAGGACCGATCCTGTCCTCAATGGTGGCTACTGTGCCGGGATGACCACGGTGACCCCAGATTCAAACTCCGGCGCAGACTCGAACCCCGGAACAGACTCGAACCCCGGAACAGACTCGAACCCGGGCTCGGAGCCCAGTCCGGCCGCGGTGTTCAAGGCCGATCTCCTCAGCCGGTCCGACTTCGCCTGGCAACGGATCCGCCGACGTCTCGATGGCCTCACCGACGAGGAGTACCTGTGGGAGCCGGTCCCGGACTGCTGGACCGTGCGGCCGGTCCCGACGGCGGCGACGCATGCGGGCAGGACGGACCAGACGGCGGACCAACCGGCGGACGAGCAAACGGCGTACGAGATGGACGGGTCCGCGCTCCCGCCACAGCCGGCGCCGTTCACCACCCTCGCCTGGCGCGTGGCGCACATTGTCGACTGCCTCCAAGCAGAACGCACCGGGACCTGGTTCGGCGTCCTGCCCGAACCCGACGACGGGCAGCCGGTCGTTCCTGGTACCGCTAACGCCGCGCTGGATGCGCTCGACCAGGCGTACGCGGCCTGGAGACGGCGGGTGGCCGCGATCGACGAGGCGGCGCTGGCGTTGCCCATGGGCGAGGTGGCCCAGCCGTACGCGGACCAGTCCCGCGCCGCGTTCGTCCTGCACATCCTCGACGAGATGATCCATCACGGAGCCGAGGTCTGCCTGGTCCGCGACCTCTACCGCGCCGACCGGCTGCGGGACCCGTTCGTGGCGGCGGGCCTGGGCGGCGACCGCGCGCAGGTCGACGCGCTGCGGGCGGACGACCCCACCGCGCTTGATACCGCCCGGACGAACCACCCCGACCTGTTGTACAGGGCCGCCTCCCGGCAGCGATGGGATGCCGTCCGTCTGCTCCTCGACCTCGGCTTTCCGCTCAACCTCCCAGACGGCGCCCCCGGACCATCGCCGCTGCACTACGCGGCTGGCGCCGGTGAGTTGGACCTGGCGACGATGCTCGTGGAGCGTGGTGCGGACGTGGCCCTTCGGGACCCGATCTTTACCGACACGCCGCTCGGCTGGGCGGAACACCTGCACCAGGACGCCACGGCGAACTACCTGCGCTCGATCTCTTGATCACTCCGGCTGCTGCCGATCGGACCTCGGCCGGGTGCTCTGGTGGCCGAACCGGACCGGCGTACGGGCAGACGTGTGGACGTTCGCATCGACCCTGCGTTGGCCGCCCCCCGGCCCACCGGGCGCGACGGCCGCCGCCGGTTCGATCATGGGTTCGTCCTCGCCGGCCTCGCGCATCCGCGCGACGAGCTGGGCGCGCAGTTGCTTCGCGACATCGCGGTGTGACGGCATCCCCGCGAGGTTGGTGAGCTCGTACGGGTCGCTGTGCAGGTCGTACAACGCCGTCTCGACATAGCGGCGGCCGGCAGAGTCGTCCCACGGATCCGCGGAGGGGTCGACCACGTGGTACTTCCATCGCGACGTCCGGATGGTGCGCCCGACCTCCGACTCGCTCACCTGGACGAACACCTCGTCGGGCCAGGGCGCGTGCGGGTCCCGTAGCAGCGGCAGGAAGGACCGGCCCTGCATCTCGTCCGGTACCTCGATGCCGGCCGCGGCCAGCAGGGTCGGCGGCAGGTCGATCGTGCTGACGGGCTTGGCGACCGCGCCACCACCGTCGAAACCCGGGCCGCGCAGCGCCAGCGGCACCCGGATCGAGCTGTCGTGGCAGGACCGCTTGTACTCGGAGTTCCGGGTCTTGAAGTGGCTGCCGTGATCAGAGGTGAAGGCCACGATCGTGTCGTCCAGCAGACCCATGCTCCGCAACGCGTCGAAGAGCCGCCCGAGCCCTTCGTCGATCCGGCGGACCTGGCCGAAGTATCCCCCGATGTGCTGGTGGGCCGTTCCCCCACCGGTGTCGCCGTACGCGGACAACGCAGCGAGGTCCGGCGGCAGCCAACGGCCCTGGTAGCGCTCGGCGTATCCGTCGGGAGCCGGGTAGGAGTCGACCTCGTTCTGATGGTGCGGCTCGATCAGGGACACGAACAGGAAGAACGGCTCGCGGGCGCCCGAACCGTCCGGCTCGGCCCGGTCGGCGACGAAGCGGATCGCCGCGTCGAAGACCGCATCGGACCGGTAGCCCGGCAGCATCACCGCCTCGCCGTTCTCGTCGAACATGGTCGTGCGGTAGGCGTCGGAGACGAACTCCAGGACGTTGGCGCCGAGCCAGTAGTCGTAGCCGCCGCGCTGGTCGGCGGGCACTGGCTCGGTCGAAGCGAGGTGCCACTTGCCGATGTAGCCGGTGGCATAGCCGGCGCCGCCGAAGTGGTGGGCGAGGGTCGGCGCGTCGTGGGGGAGCGGGATGGCGTTGCGGAAGACACCTGTGGTGGTGGGGTACTGCCCGGTCTGGATCGCCGCGCGGGCCGGCGCACAGACCGGTTGTGGGGTGAACGCCTGCACGACATGGGTACCGGCCCCCGCCATCGCGTCGAAGTTCGGCGTGAGGTCGAGCGGGTTGCCGTGTACCCCGGTTGTGTCCCACCGCTGCTGGTCGGTGAAGACGACCACGACGTTGGGCCGGACCCTCGTGCCGGTGGCGGCCATCCACATCTTCCTTTCCGTTGAGGCATGTCCGGTTCTGGCGGTTCTGGCGGGCTACTTCAGGCCGCTCAGGGTGATCCCGCGAACGAAGTAACGCTGGCTGAAAGCGAACAACAAGACTGTGGGGACGAAGAGAATCACCGATCCCGCCGCCGTGAGGTTCCACAACGTGAAGTATTCCTGGTTGAACAGCGTCAGCCCGACCGGGATCGTCCGCATCTCCTCAGTGGTCGTCGCCACCAGCGGCCACAGGAACTCGTTCCACTGGAAGACGAACGTGAAAAGACCGAGCACGGCCAGCGCGGGTTTCACCTGCGGCAGGATGACCGAGACATATACGCGCAACTCCGAGGCGCCGTCGATGCGAGCTGCCTGGATCAGGTCGTCGGGAATCGGCGCGATGAACTGCCGCATCAAGAAGATGCCGAACGCGTCCATCAGAAACGGCGAGATCAGGCCCTGGTAGCTGTTCAGCCAACCAGCATTGGCCATCATCACGTACAACGGGATCATCCGGACGAAGAAGGGCACCATCAAGGTCGCCAGCAACAGCACGAACAACGTGTTGCGGAACGGAAACCGGAACTTCGCGAACACATAGCCAATGAGCGGGTCGAAGAGCAGATGGGCGAGCGTGATGCCGCCGGCGACGATCGTGCTGTTGAGGATGAAGTGGTCGAACGGCGCCCGCCGGAACAGCTCGGCGAAGTTCGCGAACTGTAGGTCCGCCGGCCACACCACCGGATCGCCGGCGAGGGTCTCCGCCTCGGTCTGCAATGACAACGAGACCATGTACGCAAGGGGAAGCAGGGTCGCCGCACACATCAGTCCGAGCACGGTGTAGCTCGCGACCTGGGCGGTCAGCGACAGTGGTCGTTCCACCGGTGTCCACCTCCTTGCACGCCGTCTCGTCCGTCGGCCATCGGGCCTTGCTCTAGTACTCCACCTCGCCGCGCCGACTCGCCCGCAACTGCACCAGCGTGAAGACGACGATGACGATCAGGAGCAGGAACGACAGAGCCGAGGAGTATCCGAAGTTCCTTGTGGTGAAGGCGACTCGGAAGACGTGGAACACGTAGAGGTCGGTCTGGTTGGCCGGCCCGCCTCCGGTGATGATGTACGCCTGACCGAATGCCTGCAGCCCACTGATCACCGCCATCACCGACACGAAGAGCGTCGTCGGCGCCAACAGGGGAAGGGTGATCCGCCAGAACCGCTGCCAACTTCCGGCGCCGTCGATCCAGGCCGCTTCGGAATAGACACCGGGAATCCCCTGCAGACCGGCGAGGAACAGCACCATCGTGTAGCCGACGCTCTGCCACAGCGTCACCGCGATGATCGTCGCCAGTGGATGCGTGACGAGCCACGACTGGGTGGGCAGCCCGAGCGCGGCCAGGAGTCGGTTGAGGATCCCGAGCTGCGGGTCGAGCATGTTGCGCCACAGCAGACCAACGATCGCGATCGAGGTGAGATGCGGCACGAGCAGGGCGGCCCGGAAGAACACCCGCCCGCGTAACCGCAGGTCGAGGAGCAACGCCAGCGCGAGACCCAACACGATCGACCCGATCGTGATCGATGCCGCGAAGATCGTCGTCACCACGAACGAGTTGCGTACTTCGGGGTCGGTGAGGGCGCGGGCGTAGTTGTCCAGGCCGGTGTAGACGTCTGCCTGTGGCCCGGTGTTCAGCCCCGTGCCGAGCACGTTGCCGATCGGCAGGTAGTAGAACACGGCGAAGAACACGATCGCCGGCAGCAGGAACGCGTAGGCGGTCAGCGCGTACCGTCGCTGCAACGACCTCTGCACGCCTCACCCCGCCACGATCTTGCCGGCTGCCGTCGTGTAGGTGTCGACAGCCTCGGCGACCGGAGCGTTCCGCATCACGACGTCCTGGTAGAGCGTGGTGAACAGTTCGGTGATCTCGCCGCTCTTGCCGGTCAGCCGGAGCTCGGCGCCGGTGTCGACGGCGTAGGGAAACGCGGCTGCGAACGCCTTGAACGTCTCGTCCTGCTTGACTTCCGGCTGCTCGGTCCAGGACCGCCGCGGCATCAGCATGCCGGACTCCTTGGTGGCGGCTCGTTCCACCTCGAGCGTGGTGAGCCGGGTGATGAAGTCCCACGACAGGTCGGGGTTCGCTGCCTTGGCCGGCACGAAGACGCTGGTGCCGGCCTGCACGGTGGCCTGCTTCCTGCGTCGCAGCGCAGGCGCGAGGCCGAGTTGCAGGTCCGGACTCGCGTCGGCGATCGGCTGCAGGTCCCACGGGCCGGTGATGATCATCGCCGCCCGGTTGGCCGAGAGCAGCTTCTGCGGTCCGGAGTAGTCGGTCCCGGGTGGCGGTACCGGCGACACCTTGTGCTTGTGGACGAGATCGGCCTGGAACTGGAGTGCCTCGACCGCCGCGGCGTGCGGGACGAGGAGCCCCCGGCTGGCCGGGTCGTAGTTGCGGACGCCGTTCTGCAGCAGCCACGGCCAGCCGAATCCGGCGTCCTGGTTGAGGGCGATGCCGTGCACGTCGCCGGTGGTGAGTCGCTTGGCGGCGGTGAGCAACTCGTCCCAGGTGGTGGGCGGCTCGACGGCGGCGTCGGCCAGCATCTCCTTGTTGTAGAGCAGGAGCATGCAGGTGAGGTGGAGCTGAATGCCGTAGACCTCTTTGTTGTACGAGTTGCGGCTCACGGTTCCGGGCTGCCAGTCGGCGGGGAAGCCGATCTTCGCACCGTCCCGGTCTACGTAGGACTGGAGCGACCTGGCATCGCCGGACAGCGCGAACTCCTGCACCCAGCCCCCGGGCTCCTCAACGAGGTCGGGCACGGTGCCCGAGGAGAAGTCCGACAGCAGGCGGGTCCGCATGTCGGGCCACTGGTACTTCTGCAGGTTGACGGTCACGTCGTAGTCGCGTTCGAAGTCGGCGATCAACTTCTCGTACGCGGCGTAGGCGTGGCCGGCGTTCCAGTACACCGTGAAGGTCCCGCCCTTGCCGCCCGCCTTCCGCGAGCCTCCGGAGTCCGGAGCGGTGGTGCCTTCCTTCGGCGCACCGGCACAGGCAGCCAGAGGCGCGGCGGCCGCGCCCAGCGACGCCAGGCCCGTCCAACGGAGCAGGTCACGCCGTGTCCGGCGGGTGGAGGTGGCCATCAGGTGCTCCTCTCGGGTGGATCAGGACGACTCGCGGGGAATGAAGGACCAGGCAGTGGTGAGCTCCCGTCCGGCCGGTGGCCGGGCGCTGGACAGCCGCTCGAACAGCAACCGGGAGACGTCGGTGTAGTCCTGCGCGTCTGGGCCCACCGTGCTGAGCGCGGGCCGGGTGACGAGGCCCTCCTCGAGGTTGCCGACGCCGATGACTGCTACGTCGCCGGGCACGGTCCGTCCGCTGTCGACGACGGCTCGGATCGCGCTGATGGCTGCCCGGTCCGACGCCGCGAAGATGGCGTCCGGCGGTGCGGACAACGCCAGGAGGTCGCTCGCGGCGCGGTATCCGGCCACCCGGGAGTCGGCTCCCGGCCGGATCAGCTGGGCGTCGACGGGTTGGTCGTGCCGGGCCAGTGCGTCGAGGTAGGCGGCCCGGCGTTCGGACGGTCGGCCGGACCACTCCTCGTCCGTCGCGCCGGCCTCGTGCGCGTGCCCGACGAAGGCGATCCGCCGGCGGCCGGACCGGAACAGGTGGTCCAGAGCGTCGGTACAGGCGAGTTGTTCCGGTGCCCGTACGACATCGAAGCCGGCGGCGGGCACGTGGTTGCTCAGGACGACGAGCGGGAGACCGCTGTGGGCCAGGTCGGCGAAGGTCTCCTCCTGCAGGTGCGGCACCGACGAAGCGATGACGGCCCCATCGGCGATCCGTTGCCGCAGAAGCTCGACCGCCTTGGCGGCCCGTGCGACGGAATCGACGACCAACGTGAGCACGCCGTAGCCCGCGTCGTCGGCGGCGGCGTGCAGGTCGCGGGCCAGCTGGTCGTGCGCGGGTACCCCGATCGAGCCGACCACCAGGACCACGCGCTCGGTGCGCCGGCGACGCAGGCTGCGGGCGGACTGGTTGGGTGCGTACGCCAGCGAGCGGGCTGCGGCGAGCACGCGCTCCCGGGTCGCGGCGCCGACTCGGCGGTCGTCCCGGCCGTTCATGACGAACGAAACGGTGGCGACGGAGACGCCCGCGAGTGCGGCAACATCGCGCGAGGTCGGCTGGTCGAGACGTGGCACGTTATACGTTTAACGGGCCTGGCGCGGGATCGTCAACCCTTCCTGCGGGAGTGCCCGGGAACGGTCGGGTGGACCAGGCGAGGCTCGGGTGGACCAGGCGAGGCTCGGGTGGATCAGGCGAAGGTCGGGAACGCGGTCTGTTCGGTCTCGTCTCGCGGTCCGGATCCGTCCTGTGCGGCAGCGGCCGACCCGTCGGGCGCGGCCGACCCGTCGCGCGACTCGGGTGCGTCGCGCGGCTCGGACCGGGTTTGCGCCTGGGACTCGTCACGCGGCGCGGGCTCATCCCGCGGCTCGGGCTCGTCGCCCGGCAGGATCGTGCGGCTCACGACCACCGGCACACTGAGCGTCAACGCGTCGTTGCCTTCCGCCGACAGCGGCGGCTCGCCGAGCTGGACCGGCGAGGCGGCGGACGCTCCGAGTGCGCGCGCACGTGCGGCCCAGGCCTCGATGTCGCCCAAGGTGAGGTCTGTGTCCGTGGAGAGCAGCAGGAACGCGGCCATGCGGCCTATCGTGCCATCCGACGCCAGCACGCGGCCCAGCCGGCCCATGGCCCTGATCGGCACTGTTACGGCTCGAAGCGGTATCCCATGCCCGGTTCGGTGATGAGGTGGCGGGGGTGTGCGGGGTCTGGTTCGAGCTTTCGCCGGAGCTGGGCGAGGTAGACGCGGAGGTAGTTGGTCTCCGTCACATAGCCAGGTCCCCACACCTCTTGGAGCAGTTGGCGCTGCCCGATGAGTCGGTTCGGTGAGCGGACCAACGTCTCCAGCAGGTGCCACTCGGTCGGGGTCAGGCGTACCTCCGATCCGTCGCGGGTCACCTTCTTGGCGGCGAGGTCGACGGTGAAGGCGGCCGTCGCGACCACAGGGTCGCCCGCTCCGCCGGGCTGGCCGCGCCGGATCGCCGCGCGGAGTCGGGCGAGGAGTTCGTCCATGCCGAACGGTTTTGTGACGTAGTCGTCGGCACCGGCGTCCAGCGCGCTGACCTTCTCGGTCGAGGAGTGCCGCGCGGACAGGACGAGGATCGGTACCTGGGTCCAGCCGCGCAGGCCGCGGATCACGTCCATGCCATCGATGTCGGGCAGGCCGAGGTCGAGGACGATGATCGCCGGGTGGCGCCGCGCGGCCAGGTCGAGAGCGGACTTCCCGTCCCGGGCCACATCGACCTCGTAGTCGCGAGCCTCCAGGTTGATCGCGAGGGCGCGGGCGAGGTGTTGCTCGTCCTCGACCACGAGTACCCGGGTCGGAGGGTCGCCACCACGCCGGCGCGGCGGCTCGGCCGTGGTCACGTCGCCACCTCCTCCGATACGTCGACGAGGGTGTCGCTGGTACGGCCGGGCGCGGGGAGGGAGAGCACCATGGTGAGGCCGCCGCCGGGGGTGTCTTCGGCCTCGAGGGATCCTCCGACGGCTTCGGCGAAGCCGCGCGCGACTGCGAGGCCGAGTCCGACGCCGTCCCCGCCGGGTGCGTCGCCGAGGCGTTGGAAGGGTTCGAAGATGCGGTCCTTGACGGCATCGGGTACGCCGGGTCCGCGGTCGACGACTCGTACTTCGACCCGGTCCCGGACGGCGCTGGCGGTGAGTAGGACCGGCTTGCCGTGGGGGTTGTGGCGTACGGCGTTCTCGACCACGTTGGCGACGGCGCGTTCGATCAGGCCGGTGTCGACTCGTACCACCGGTAGTCCTTCGGGCAGGGTCACCTTGACGGCGTCGGCCGGTACGCCGATCAGCGCGGCCGGGACGACTTCGTCCACGCGTACCTCGCGCAGCAGCGGACGGACGGCGTCGGCCTGGATCCGGCTCATGTCGAGCAGGTTCGTGACCAGGCTGTCGAGCCGGTCGGCCGAGGCCTCGATCCCGGCGAGCAACTCGGCCCGGTCGTCCTCGGAGAGCCTGACGTCGGTCTGCCGCAGGCTGCTCACCGCCGCCTTCACCCCCGCGAGCGGAGTCCTCAGGTCGTGCGAGACCGCCGCGAGGAGCGCGGTCCGGATCTTGTTGGCCTCCGCGAGCTTGCGGGCCTGGGCCGCCTCCTCGGCCAGCTGGCGGTGTTCGAGCACGATCGCGGCGTGGCCCGCGAACGCCTCGAGCACCCGACGGTCGGCCGCCGGCAGGACCCGCCCACGCAGGGCGAGCACCAGGGAATCGGTCAGCATCGCGTCGACGTCGGCCGCCGCGGGCTGGTCGGCCGGATCCGCGCCGGAGCTGCCCAGACACCGCCACCGATCCCCGTTGCCCTGGCGTTCGAGCAGTGCCACCGAGGTCATGCCGAAGGTTTCGCGTACCTGGTCCAGAAGCGCCTCCAACGCACCCTCGCCGCGCAGGACGCTGCCGGCCAGCCGGGACAGCGTGGCCGCCTCGGTGCCCGCGCGGGCAGCCTGCGTCGCGCGCCGAGCCGCAAGGTCGACCACCACGGCCACCGCCGCCGTGACCAGGATGAAGATGACGAGAGCGAGGATGTTCTCCGGTTCGGCGATGGTGAACGTGTGCAGCGGCGGGGTGAAGTAGTAGTTCAACAGCAGCGAACCGAGGACCGCCGACACCAGGGCCGGTGCCACGCCGCCCACAAGGGCGTTCACGACGGCCAGGGTGAGGAAGAGCAGCATCTGGGTGGCGAGCCCGTGGGTCTCTCGGGTCGCGGCAAGTACGGCCGTAAGAGCCGGCGGGCCCAGGATCGCGAGCGCCCAACTGCTGACCAGCCGACGCCGGCTGAGGCTCCCCGTCGACCCGAGCAGCCGGGCGGTGCTGACACGTTCGTGGGTGACGAGATGGACGTCGATGTCGCCCGACATCGACGTCACGACCGCTGCGACATCGGGCCGGAACAGGTGCTGGAACCGGTTGCGCCTGCTGCCGCCCACCACCAGTTGGGTGGCGTTGACCCCGGTGGCGAAGTCGATCAGGGCGGTAGCCACGTTGTCCCCCATCACCTGGTGGTAGCTACCACCGAGGTCCTCGACCAGACGCCGCAGTCGGGCCAGTGTCTGCGGCGAGGCACCGGCGAGGCCGTCGTTGCGTACGACGTGGACGGCGAGGAGTTCGCCGCCGGCGCCGCGGGCGGCGATGCGGGCGGCGCGGCGGATGACTGTTTGGCCTTCGGGTCCGCCGGTGATGGCGACGACGACGCGTTCGCGGGCGGGCCAGGGGGTGTCGATGTGGTGGTCGGCGCGGTAGGTGGCGAGTCCTTCGTCGACGCGGTCGGCGACCCAGAGCAGGGCGAGTTCGCGTAGGGCGGTGAGGTTGCCGGTGCGGAAGTAGTTGCCGAGGGCGGCGTCGATCTTTTCGGGTGGGTAGACGTTGCCGTGGGCGAGGCGGCGGCGCAGGGCTTGGGGGGACATGTCGATGAGTTCGATCTGGTCGGCGCGGCGGACGATGTCGTCGGGGATGGTCTCGCGTTGTTTGATGCCGGTGATCGATTCGACGACGTCGTTGAGGGATTCCAGGTGTTGGATGTTGACGGTGGTGATGACGTCGATACCGGCCTCGAGGAGGGTGTCGATGTCCTGCCAGCGCTTGTCGTGGCGGGAGCCGGGCACGTTGGTGTGGGCGATCTCGTCGATCAGCACCTGTTCGGGCCGGCGCGCCAGGATGGCGTCGAGGTCCATCTCGGTGAACGCCTTGCCGCGGTAGTCGATCCGGCGGCGGGGAACGAGCTCGAGCCCCTCGGCCATCTGCTCGGTCAGGATCCGGCCATGGCATTCGATCAGGCCCACCACGACATCGGTGCCCCGATCAGCCCGTCGATGACCCTCACCGAGCATCGCGTAGGTCTTACCCACACCCGGCGCCGCACCCAGATACACCCGCAGATGTCCCCGTCTCGTGGCCAACTCGCTGGCGCCGCCTGTCACACCTGCCATTGTCCGCCTGTCATCCTCCGCCGGTGCCCGGTGACCGCCTTGGCGACCCACGTCCGGCAAATCGGGGTTTGCACGCCGCCTCCGGCGCTCTAGATTTGCCCCCCATGGCAGCCCATCTCAACGCCGCGGTACGTGCCCTGGTCGACGGCCCCAACTTCGCCGTCCTGGCGACGATCAATCCCGACGGGAGCCCGCAGTCGTCTCTGATGTGGGTGGGGCTCGATGGCGATGACCTGGTGTTCTCCACGGTCGACGGGCGGCGCAAGGTGCGCAACATGGAACGCGACCCGAGAGTCAGCGTCACGATCATCGACCACGCCGACCCGTACAACTACGCCGAGATCCGTGGCGTGGCGACGATCGAGCCGGAGGGTGGCGTCGAGCTCGACGACAGGCTGTCGTGGAAGTACGACGGGAAGCCCGCCACCGCGGACGCGCCCGGGGTAGTAAGGATCGTGGCCCGGATCTCCCCGACCAGAGTGACCGGGTACGCCGCCTGAACTCCTGATCTAGAGCCAGCCCCGCACCTTGAAGACGGCGTACAGGACAAGACCGACCAGAAACATCAGCAGGATCGCGAACGGATAGCCAAGCACCCATTGCAGCTCGGGCATGTGGACGAAGTTCATGCCGTAGACGGTGCCCACGAGCGTCGGTGCGAAGAGGATCGCTGCCCATCCCGAGATCCGCTTGACCTCCTCGCTCTGGGTGAAGCTCGCCTCGGTCAGGCGCTTGATCTCGTCGTTCTGCCGTTGTGCCACGAGGGCGGCGTTGACCGTGAGCATGCTCTGCAGCAGCTGCCGGAGCGACTCGACCCGTTCGGCGACCCGCATCGTGTGGTCGCGGACGTCACGGAGCGAGCGCTGCAGCTCGAGGTCGACCTTGTACTTCTCGAAGCCGTCGGCCAGCGCGTCCAGGACATCCAGCAACGGGCGGCAGGCCCGGTCGAACTCGATCACCTCGCGGGAGAGCTGGTAGACGCGGCGGGACACCTCGACCTCGCCACCGAAGACCTCGGTCTCGATCTCGTCGATGTCGTTGCGGAGCCCGGCGAGCACCGGCTGGTAGTCGTCGACCACCCGGTCCATGATCGCGTAGAGCACCGCCTCCGGTCCCATCCGCAGCAGCTCGGGCTCGCCCTCCAGCCGTCGCCGCACATCGGCCAGCTTGGGCGTGGAGCCATGTCGGATGGTGACCACCCAGTCCGGCCCGACGAACACGTGCAGCTCGTCGATCGCGACCACCTCGGCCGGGTCGACGTAGCGGGCGGGACGAAGTACGACAAACAACGTGTCGCCGTAGCGTTCGAGCTTGGGACGTTGGTGGGCATGCACGGCATCCTCGACCGCGAGCTCGTGCAGCCCGAACTCACGCGCGACCGACTGGAGTTCCTCCGCGTCGGGCTGGTAGAGCCCGATCCAGCCCATACCGCACCGATCGCGCAAGAGCTCGTACGTCCGCTCGAGCGACTCCGGCTCCACGCGCTCGCCCTGGACGTAGATCGCGTTGTCGACGACTGCCATCGCGGTCCTCTCGTCAGCGGCCGGGTCCGCCGACCATTGTGCAGGGGCGCTCCGGCGGGTTCTGCCGGTGGTGAACGCCGGTAGTCAGCAGGTCCCGAGGTTTGCTTGGGTGAGGCCGTGGAGATCTTGGTGCTCGGTGGCACGGCGTGGGTCGGTCGAGAGGTGTCCCGCCAGGGGCTCGTACGCGGTCATGCTGTGACCTGCGTGGCGCGCGGCGAGAGCGGCGGTGTCGCCGAGGGCGCCGCCCTGGTCCGAGCGGACCGGAACGATCCGGCGGCCTACGACACCGTGCGTGACCGGGACTGGGACGCGGTGGTGGAGGTCTCCTGGCAGCCGGCGTTCGTCCGCGGTGCACTCGCCGCACTTGCTGCCCGGACGAAGCACTGGACCTACGTGTCCTCCGGCAACGTCTACGCCTCCCACGCGACGCCCGGATCGGACGAGTCCGCCGAACTGCTGCCGGCCACCGACGAGGATCTCGTCGACCGCGGGCTCTACGGCGAGGCGAAGGCCACGTGCGAGGAGGCGTCGCGATCGGTGGTCGGTGACCGGCTGCTGGTCGCCCGCGCCGGTCTGATCGGTGGACCCGGCGACCACACGGACCGCTCGGGCTACTGGGTCGCGAGGGCCGCCCGCGACCCGCAGGGCCCGATGCTGGTGCCGGACTCGCCGGAGGCGCCGACGCAGGTGATGGACGTCCGCGACTTCGCGTCCTGGCTGCTCGACAGCGCCGAGCACGGCACGACCGGCACCTTCAACGCGGTCGGGTCGATCGTGCCGTTCGGTGCCTGGATCGCGCTGGCGCGGGAGATCGGTGGGCACACCGGCCCGGTCGTCGCGGTGGACTCGGCGTGGCTGGTGGAGCAGGGCGTGGCGCAGTACATGGGCGCTGAGTCGCTGCCGATGTGGCTGGTCGAGGCTGGCTGGGAGGGGTGGTCGGCACGCAGCGGGGCGGCGGCCCACGCCGCCGGCCTGCGGCACCGACCGGCCGGTGACCTGCTGCGCGACGTCCTGTCCTGGGAGCGTCAGCAGGGCCTGGACCGCACCCGGAAGGCGGGCCTCAGCGCCGCACGTGAGCGCGAGCTGGTCGAGGCGTACCCGCGTCGGGGCTAGTCTGGTCCTTTGCCTCGGCAGCCCGCCCGACATCAACCCTCCCGGAGGCGTACGACCGACATGGCCGTGGAGTCCCTCTTCCCGAGGCTCGAGCCGTTGCTGCCGCAGGTGCAGAAGCCGATCCAGTACGTCGGCGGCGAGCTCAACTCGACCGTCAAGGACTGGGAGTCCGCGACGGTCCGGTGGGCCCTCATGTACCCCGACGCCTATGAGGTCGGCCTGCCCAACCAGGGCATCCAGATCCTGTACGAGCTCCTGAACGAACGCGACTGGATCCTCGCCGAGCGCACCTACTCCGTCTGGCCCGACCTGGAACAGGTGATGCGGAGCCACGGCATCCCACAGTTCACGGTCGACAGCCACCGCCCGGTGGGCGCGTTCGACATCCTGGGCGTGTCGTTCGCGACCGAGCTCGGCTACACCAACCTCCTCACGGCCCTCGACCTGGCCGGCATTCCCCTGGAATCGCGCGACCGCACCGACGCGCACCCGATCGTCCTCGCCGGCGGGCACGCGGCCTTCAACCCCGAGCCGGTGGCCGACTTCCTCGACGCCGTGGTGCTCGGCGACGGGGAGGAGATCGTGCTCGCGATCAGCGCGGTGATCCGGGAGTGGAAGGACGAGGGGTCACCGGGCGGCCGCACGGAGCTGCTGCTCCGTCTGGCCGCGTCCGGGGGCGTCTATGTTCCGGCGTTCTACGACGTCGACTACCTGCCGGACGGCCGGATCAGGCGGGTCGCGCCCAACCGCAGCCGGGTCCCTTGGCAGGTCGTCAAGCACACGCTGACCGACCTCGACCAGTGGCCGTACCCGAAGAAGCCGTTGGTGCCGCTGGCCGAAACGGTGCACGAACGCTACTCGGTGGAGATCTTCCGCGGCTGCACCCGTGGATGCCGGTTCTGCCAGGCCGGCATGATCACCCGCCCGGTTCGCGAGCGGAGCATCACCACGGTCGGCGAGATGGTCCGCAGCGGCGTGGAGTCGTCCGGCTTCGAGGAGGTCGGGCTGTTGTCGCTGTCGAGTGCCGACCACTCCGAGATCGGCGAGATCGCCAAGGGGCTCGCGGACAGATACGAGGACAGCAATGTCTCGCTGTCCCTGCCGTCCACCCGGGTCGACGCATTCAACGTCACGCTCGCGAACGAGCTGTCGCGAAGCGGCCGTAGGTCGGGGCTCACGTTCGCCCCCGAGGGCGGCAGTGAGCGGATACGCAAGGTCATCAACAAGATGGTGAGCGAGGACGACCTGATCCGCACGGTGACGACGGCGTACGCGGCGGGCTGGCGCCAGGTCAAGCTGTACTTCATGTGCGGCCTGCCGACCGAGACCGACGACGACGTACTCGCGATCGCCGACCTCGCCCGCAAGGTCATCGCCGCGGGACGCAAGGCATCGGGCCGCCGCGACATCCGGTGCACGGTGTCGATCGGCGGCTTCGTACCCAAGCCGCACACGCCGTTCCAGTGGGCCGGCCAGGCGTCCTGGGAGACCGTGGACGCGCGCCTGTCCAAGCTGCGCAAGTCGATCCGGTCCGACCGCGAATACGGCAAGGCGATCGGACTCCGCTACCACGACGGGCAGCCGTCGGTCATCGAGGGACTGCTGTCCCGTGGCGACCGCCGGGTTGGGCGCGTTATCCGCGCGGTGTGGGAGGCCGGCGGTCGCTTCGACGGCTGGAGCGAGCACTTCTCCTACGAGCGCTGGGTGCAGGCATGCTCGGATGCGCTGGCCGGCGAACCGGTCGACCTCGACTGGTACACGACCCGCGAACGCGAGGCCGCCGAGGTGCTGCCCTGGGACCACCTCGACGCCGGACTCGACCGCGAATGGCTCTGGGAAGACTGGCAGGACTCCCTCGACGAGACCGAGGTCGACGACTGCCGGTGGACGCCCTGCTACGACTGCGGCGTGTGCCCGCAGATGGGCACCGAGATCCAGATCGGCCCGACCGGACAGAAGCTGTTGCCGATCGCCGCGGTCTCGCACAGCTGACGGTTCCGACCCGCGGCCTTGGTGCTGAACGAGGTCGCAGTCGTACGAAGGCTCGCCCAGGCTAGGGTCGGTGGCGATGAGCGGGAGATCGCAGCCGCCTGACCGGCACACACCTCCGACCGTCCAGCGGTTGCGACTGAGGTACGCCAAGCGGGGCCGGCTCCGGTTCACGAGCCACCGCGACTTTGCCCGGGCGCTCGAGCGTGCCCTCCGCAGGGCCCGGGTGCCGATGGCCTACTCCGCCGGGTTCAGCCCGCACCCGAAGATCTCCTACGCCGGCGCTGCGCCGACCGGGGCGGCGAGCGAGGCCGAGTACGCCGAGCTGGGACTGGCCGAGCGTGCCGATCCGGAAGCCGTACGGGCCGCACTCGACGCTGCTCTCCCGGCCGGACTGGATGTCGTCGAGGTCGTGGAGGCCCGGGGACCCTCGCTCGCCGAGCAGCTGCAGGCCTCCCACTGGGAGATCGCGATCCCCGCCGAGGCCGATACCGGTCTGACCGATGCCGTACGCGAGTTCCTCGCCCGCCAGGAGATCGAGGTCGAACGACTCACCAAGAACGGCCGCCGTACGTTCGACGTCCGATCGGCCGTCCTGCGCCTGGAAGTCCATGATCCAGACCTGCGACACCCACTGCGAGCACGCGCTGACGAGGAGTTCTCCGGGCCCTGTGCGATACTTCAGGTGGTCGTCCGGCACGGAACGCCCGCCGTACGACCCGACGACGTCCTCGCCGGGCTCCGCCTGGCGTCTGGGTTCGAGCTGTCGCAGTCGCCCCGAGCGACGCGATGTGCGCAGGGCCCTTGGGACGAGGTGTCCGGCACCGTGGGTGATCCGTTGGTGCTCGACCGCGACGCCGCCGCCGCGACTTCGTGACGGAGGCCGTCCCGCGGTTGGGTGCGCGGGTGGCGGTGACGCTGGTGAGAACGCCGTCGCAGCCCAGACGATCCAACATCGTCAACGATCCACATCGTGCGGACTGGGCTGACAAGACGACTTACGTCGGGGTTGTCCGCGCAACACCGACGGCGACAGAAGCTCTCGCGCGGCTTTCGAGCCCGAGAGCTGACAGGAGAAGACTGGATGCTCGACCATGAGCAAGACGGCGACAAGGCTTTGAACAGCGACAACACCGCGTCACCCCCGGCCGAGTCAGCCGCATCTGAGTCAAAACCGGCGTCCGGCCGCCGTACCACCCGGAAGCGCACGACGAAGGCAAAGTCCGCCGCGGACGACGCCTCCGCGACGCCGGACATCGACGGCGAAACGGACGGCGCCACCGAGGCGAAGCCGACCCGTCGGCGTACGACCCGGAAGAAGCGCCGCCGCCACCGACGCCGCCGACCAGCCAGCGGCGGATCACTCCGAGGCCGATCAGTCCGGGCTGGACGAGCCTGGAGCCGATCAGTCTGCGCGGCCGGGCGTTGCGAACGTGGCGTTCCAACCACCGACCGTCCTGTTCCAGCCACCGGCGATCGAATCGCCTCCCGCTCCCGCTCCGTCTCCCTCACCTGGTCGGCCGCCCGCCCCGGAGCCGGAGGAGACGACCGAGCAGCCCTCGACGGAATCCGACAGCGGTTCCGGCGACGACGATGACGACCGGGACGACGAAGGGGGCCGTCGCCGGCGGCGTCGGCGTGGGGGCCGCAGGCGCAACAAGGCGGCTACGGACGACGACACGGATCGGGACGACTCCTCGTCGGGCGATGAGTCCGGCGAGTCCGAGTCCGACGAATCCGACGGCGAACGCGGCCGGGCCAGCCGCCGCGGCCGAGGCAAGCGCACCAGAGACGACTCCAAAGATGGCGCCAGAGATGGTGACCGGGACGATGCCTCGGCCGACGCCGACGAGAGCGCGGACGAGGACGACGAGGGTGACGACGACGAGTCGGGTGACGACGAGGCGGCCACCTCCTCCGGCTCGCGCCGCCGTCGGCGCCGACGCCGGCGCAAGGGGGAGACCGTCGAGGCGTCTCCGGACGACCCTGAAGCGACCGTCGTCAAGGTCCGCGAACCCCGCAAGAGCGATGAGGTCAGCTCCGTCGAGGGCTCGACTCGGCTGGAGGCCAAGCGCCAACGCCGCCGGGAGGGCCGCGAGGCTGGCCGCAGGCGGCCGCCCATCCTGAGCGAGTCGGAGTTCCTGGCCCGCCGCGAGTCGGTCGAACGCACCATGGTGATCCGCCAGCACGGCGACCGGACCCAGATCGGCGTACTCGAGGACGACGTCCTCGTCGAGCATTACGTCACCCGCGAGGCACAGTCCTCGATGATCGGCAACGTCTACCTCGGCCGGGTCCAGAACGTGCTGCCGAGCATGGAGGCGGCCTTCATCGACATCGGCCGCGGCCGCAACGCGGTGCTGTACGCCGGTGAGGTCGACTGGAGTGGCCTGGGCCTGGACGGCCAGCCGAAGCGGATCGAAGCCGCCCTGAAGTCCGGGCAGACCGTGCTCGTCCAGGTGACGAAGGACCCAGCCGGGCACAAGGGCGCTCGGCTGACCAGCCAGATCAGCATCCCTGGTCGCTACCTCGTCTACGTCCCGCGTGGATCGATGAACGGCATCAGCCGCAAGCTCCCCGACACCGAACGCAGCCGGCTCAAGCAGCTGCTCAAGGACATCGTCCCCGAAGAGGCCGGCGTGGTCGTCCGTACCGCCGCCGAGGGAGCCAGCGAGGAGGAGCTCTCCCGCGACGTCGCACGGCTGAAGGCGCAGTGGGAGGCGATCGAGAAGAACACGGCGGGCGGTCAGGCCCCCAGCCTCCTGTACGCGGAGCCGGATCTGCTGATCAAGGTCGTCCGCGACCTGTTCACCGAGGACTTCAACCGGCTGGTCGTCTCCGGCGACGACGCCTGGGACATGGTCGAGGGCTACGTCCGACACGTGGCGCCGCACCTGATCGACCGACTGGAACGTTGGAGCCCACCGAAGGACGTCTTCGCCTCGCACCGCATCGACGAACAGATCATGAAGGCCCTGGACCGCAAGGTGTGGTTGCCGTCCGGCGGGTCACTCATCATCGAACGCACCGAGGCGATGACCGTCATCGACGTCAACACCGGCAAGTTCACCGGCGCGGGCGGCAACCTCGAGGAGACAGTCACCAAGAACAACCTCGAGGCGGCCGAGGAGATCGTCCGCCAGCTGCGGCTCCGCGACATCGGCGGCATCATCGTGGTCGACTTCATCGACATGGTGCTCGAGTCCAATCGTGATCTGGTGCTGCGCCGGCTGGTCGAGTGCCTTGGCCGCGACCGTACGAAGCACCAGGTCGCCGAGGTGACCTCGCTCGGGCTGGTACAGATGACGCGCAAGCGGATCGGAACCGGCCTGCTCGAGTCGTTCAGCGAACCGTGCGAGGCCTGCAACGGCCGTGGCGTCCACGTCCACCTCGAGCCGATCGAGCCGCCGGCACCTGCGGCGCCCAGCTCGGACGGCGGTCGCCGATCCCGCCGTCGCCGCCGCGGCGGCAACGGTGGCGCGGCCGCACAGCACGAGGAGGAGGAGACGACGTCGCAGGTCCAGGAGGACGATGCGGACTCGTCTTCGGACGTGCACTCGGAGCAGTTGGACGCCGCGCCGGAGGAGCCGGACGAGTCCTCGGCACCGGAGCCTTCCACCACATCATTGGCGGTCGCAGAGGCCGAGGTCGAACAAGCCGAAGAAGCAGACGTTACAGAGGCTGAGGTAGCCGAGGCCGAGGTCGAACCGGCCGAGGAAGCAGAGGTCGCGGCCGTCGCAGAGCCCGCCTCGGTGGACGTGCCAACCGCTCCGGAGTCGCCGGACGCGAACGCGCCCGAGCCTGCCACCTGGGTTGACCGTACGGGCGACATCGAACCGAACGCCGACGATCCTGGCTCGCCTCCTGGATGGTCTGGTGCGGCAGAGACGTACGAGTGGCTGCCCGGGACCACCGATCCTGGCCCAGGTCACGCCGAAGGCGAGGAAGGTCACGAGGCCGCCGAAGCTGATCACGAGGCCGTCGGGGAAGGTCACGCGGCGGTGTCCGTCTCGGCCGGCGAGTCCGGTGCATCCGGCTCGGACGAACCAGACCAGACCGGTACGAGCTGGCAAGCTCCGGCCGAGGCCGCGCACGAGGACGAGGACGAGGGCACCGCTGCCGCACCCGAGAGCGGTGTCGAGAACAGTTCGGACCAGAACAGTTCGGACCAGAACAGTTCGGACCAGAACAGTTCGGGCGCGCAGCCTGGTGAGGACGGTCCGGTGGGACGCCCCTGGACCATGCACGAAGCCGGACACTCGTGACCGTCCGGGCCACGTCGGGCTCCCCGGCGCACGCTGCCGGGCAGCCCGCTTTGGACCCGAAGGCGAGCGTTGGGTATTCTCGACGGTCGACGCGCATCCGCGTCGACTGTTCGTGCGGCTGCCGGCACCACGGTGCGGGGTCTGCTCCAGCAGGCCGAGGTCCGTAGGTGCCAGAGAGCCCGAGCTTTCCGAAGAGCCGTGCAAGCCTAAGAGAGGTAGACGAGCGGTGTACGCGATCGTGCGCAGCGGCGGCCACCAGCACAAGGTTGCCGTGGGCGACGTGCTCGAGGTCAACCGGTTGAGCCAAGAGGCCGGGGCGAAGGTGCAACTCCCGGCGGTGCTGCTGGTCGACGGCGAGAAGGTCACCTCCGACGCAGCGGCGCTCGGCAAGGTCGAGGTGACTGCCGAGGTCCTCGCCGATGCCAAGGGCCCGAAGATCCACATTCTCAAGTTCAAGAACAAGACCGGCTACCGTCGCCGTCAGGGTCACCGCCAGAAGCTGACCCGGCTGAAGGTGACGGGCATCGACACCAAGCGCTAGCGAAGCGTAGATACCTAGGCGCGACGAAGATCCAGACGCGAAGACACCCAGGCGTCGAAATCCAGTCGCACCGCAGAGCAGGTGCCGGGGACCATGAGATCCCGGGCATGACCACAGGACCAGATCGAGGGCTGACCGATGGCACACAAGAAGGGCGCTTCTTCCTCGCGGAACGGGCGCGACTCCAACTCCAAGCGGCTTGGTGTCAAGCGCTACGGCGGCCAGCTGGTCATCGCCGGAGAGATTCTCATCCGCCAGCGCGGTACGCACTTCCACCCGGGCATCAACGTCGGCCGGGGTGGCGACGACACCTTGTTCGCGCTGTCCAGAGGGACTGTCGAGTTCGGCACCCAACGCGGTCGCCGGGTCGTGAGCATCGTCCCGAGTGAGTGACGCCGGCATCTGCGTCAGCACCAGACACTGAAGCGATGGGCGGGCCTGTTGGCCCGCCCATCTACGTTTGATCGAGGGCCCGCCATCTACGTTTGACACCGAACGGGTTCTCGCGGATGCGACGGGTGGGTCCGGTCCAGGCGGTCAGACCCAACTGTCGACGTTCGGCCGGCGATGACTGTTCCGCACCGGACGCCCCGGTTGGCGCCACGACACCTGCGACGAGGGCCACCCGTCCGTACGGATGACGAACACCTGCCAGAACAGCTGGACTGAACACTGACGAAGAAGGTGCACCATGGCGGTCCCGACGTTCGTCGACCGGGTGACGCTGCACGTCGCCGGCGGCGACGGCGGGCACGGGTGTACGTCGATCCGTCGCGAGAAGTTCAAGCCGCTGGGCGGTCCTGACGGAGGTGACGGCGGCCGGGGTGGAAGCGTAATCCTCGAGGTCGATTCTGGGGTCACGACCCTCGTCGACTACTACCACGCACCGCACCGGCGGGGCGGGAACGGCAAGGGCGGACAGGGCAGCAACCGCGCCGGCGCCGACGGAGCCGACCTGGTGCTCAGGGTTCCCGAGGGCACGCTGGTGAAGTCCAGGCAGGGCGAGGTGATCGCCAACCTGGTCGGCACCGGCACCTCGTACGTCGTCGCCGCCGGCGGACGCGGCGGCCTGGGCAATGCTGCGCTCTCCTCCTCCAAGCGTCGGGCGCCCGGTTTCGCGCTGCTCGGCGAACCCGGCGACCGGCGTTCGGTGGTCCTCGAGCTGAAGCTTGTCGCCGACGTCGGGCTGGTCGGGTTCCCCAGCGCCGGCAAGTCCAGCCTGATCGCGGCGGTGTCCCGGTCGCGCCCGAAGATCGCCGACTACCCGTTCACCACGCTCGTACCCAATCTCGGTGTGGTGACCGCAGGCGAGTCCACGTTCACCCTCGCCGACGTTCCCGGGCTCATCGAGGGAGCGAGCAAGGGGCGCGGGCTTGGGCACGAGTTCCTCCGCCACGTCGAGCGGTGCAGCGTCCTGTGCCACGTCGTCGACTGTGCCACCCTGGAGCCCGGGCGGGACCCGCTCTCCGACCTCGACGTCATCGAGGCGGAGCTCGCGGCCCATGGTGGGTTGGACGATCGGCCGCGCCTGGTGGCTCTGAACAAGGTGGACGTCCCGGATGCGCGGGACCTGGCCGAGATGGTCCGTCCGGAGCTGGAGGGTCGCGGCTTCACCGTCTTCGCCGTTTCCGCGGCGACCCACGCGGGCCTGACCGAGCTGACGTACGCGATGGCACGGATCGTGACGAGACGCCGCGCCGAGGCGCCGCCGCCGGAGCCGACGAGGATCGTCATCCGGCCGCGGGCCGTGGACGAGTCCGGCTTCACGGTCGAACGAGACGGCGACATGTGGCGGGTCAGGGGTAGCCGGCCGGTGCGCTGGGTACGCCAGACCGACTTCGGCAACGACGAGGCCGTCGGCTACCTCGCCGACCGGCTGGCCCGACTCGGCGTCGAGGACAAGTTGCGCAAGATGGGCGCTGAGCCCGGCGACGCCGTGGTGATCGGCGACGACGAGAACGCGATCGTGTTCGACTTCGACCCGTCGGTGGAGACAGGGGCGGAGATGCTGCGCGGTCCACGTGGCAGTGACACCCGGCTGGAGGGCCGGTGACCGTCGTACGGACCCGACTGCGGGCCGACGTGACGGGGGCGCAGCGGGTCGTCGTCAAGGTCGGTTCGTCCTCGCTCGTGACGCCTCGCGGCGGTATCGACCCGCATCGGATCGATGGTCTGGTCGACGTACTCGCCGGCAAGCGGACGACCGGGGTGGAGATCGTGGTCGTCTCCTCCGGCGCGATCGCGAGCGGGATCGCACCGCTCGGTCTGCGCAGCCGGCCGCGTGACCTGGCGACCCAACAGGCCGCGGCCAGTGTGGGCCAGGGGTTGTTGGTCGCCCGGTACACCGAGGCGTTCGGGCGGCATGGGTTCCGGACGGCGCAGGTGCTCCTCACTCTCGACGACGTGACTCGGCGGTCGCACTATCGCAACGCATATCGGACGTTTGCCCGCCTGTTGGAGCTGGGCGTGGTACCAATCGTCAACGAGAACGACTCGGTGGCCACGGAAGAGATCAGGTTCGGCGACAACGATCGGCTGGCGGCTCTGGTCGCGCACCTCGTTCACGCCGATCTGCTCGTGCTCCTGTCGGACGTCGACGGGCTGTACGACGGCAACCCGCGCCGAGCCGGGACGCAGCGGATCGCGGAGGTACGCGGCGAGGCCGACCTGGAGCGGGTGGTCGCCGGGAAGGCCGGCCAGTCCGGCGTGGGGAGTGGTGGCATGGCGACCAAGGTGGACGCGGCCCGGATCGCTACCGGTGCAGGCGTTCCGGTCATACTCGCCGATGCCCGAGACGTTGACGCCGCACTCGCCGGCGAGCAGGTGGGTACGCATTTCCATCCGACCGGGCGGCGTCGTCCCACCCGGTTGCTCTGGCTGGCCCACGCAACCACACCCCGCGGTCAGCTGCGGCTCGATGCCGGTGCGGTCCGCGCGGTGTGCGAACGGCGGGCTTCCCTGCTGCCGGCTGGCATCGTGGAAGTGGCCGGCGACTTCGCTGTAGGGGATCCGGTGGATCTTCTGGATCCGGGAGGCCGTACTGTCGCACGCGGGCTGGTCAACTTCGACGCACAGGAGCTGCCTGGTCTGTTGGGCAGGTCGACGCGTGATCTTGCGCGCGAACTTGGTCCCGCGTACGAGCGTGAGGTCGTGCACCGGGACGATCTCGTCCTGCTGAGCCAGCCGTCCCAGCGCCGTACCCACGGCGCCCGAACCTGAGGAGAGGCGACCGGTAGTGAGCTCCGATGAGCCACGGATGTGGCACATCACCGTGACGGTCGCGGGCGCGGCGCACGACCTGGGGGAGGTGCGCGCCGGCTTGGAACGTCTGGTCGAGGAGCGCCCGTTCCTGCTGACCGTGCGCTACCAGTCAGACCGGGTCGAACTTCGCTACTGGGAGCAGGCCAGCGATCTGCTCGACGCTGCGTCACTCGCACTCAGGCTGTGGAACGAACATCGCGACAGTGCCCGGCTGCCCTGGTGGGACGTCGTGGGGCTGGAGGTGCTCGACCGCGAGACCTTCGCCATGCGGGTCGACGAGGGCACCGCGCCCCCGCCGGTCGCGGGCGCCGCCGACGTCCGCCCGTACTGACTCAGCCGGGTCCGGGAGGGTCATGGCAGGGGTCGTGGCAGGGGTCGTGGCAGGAGTCATAGCAGGCAACGATGGGCGGCACCGGGCCGCCTAGGATCGAGCCATGACCGGCCAGCCCAGCCACCCCACCCACCCGCCCACCGCGAACTCCGACCGCGACGCCGTACTCGACACCGCCCGCAGGGCACGCGCGGCCGCCGTCGATCTCGCCGCGGCGTCCCGTGCGGTGAAGGACGCGGCGCTCCGGGCGATGGCCTCGGCCCTCGAACAGCAGACACCGCAGATCCTCTCGGCCAACGCCGGCGACGTGGAGCGCGCCAGGTCCAACGGCACCTCGGAGGCGATCGTCGACCGGCTGCGTCTCGACGAACGTCGCGTCGCAGGGATGGCCGACGGCCTCCGCGACGTCGCGGGACTCACCGACCCGGTCGGCGAGGTCGTCCGCGGCTACACCCTCCCCAACGGGCTCGAACTCCGGCAGGTACGCGTGCCGTT
This sequence comes from uncultured Actinomycetota bacterium, assembly GCA_963720325.1. Taxonomy (GTDB): domain Bacteria; phylum Actinomycetota; class Actinomycetes; order Propionibacteriales; family Actinopolymorphaceae; genus Thermasporomyces. The sequence goes on from CAVRFE010000003.1 coordinate 859,981, forward strand.
CGGCGTCGTCGGGATCATCTACGAAGCCCGGCCGAACGTCACCGCCGACGCCGCCGGCCTCAGCTTGAAGAGCGGCAACGCCGTCCTGCTGCGTGGTTCGTCGTCGGCGCGCGAGTCCAACACCGCGATCGTCGCGGCCCTCCGGGAGGCCCTCGCCGGGCAGGGGCTGCCGGCCGATGCCGTTCAACTCGTTCCGGGCGACGGGCACGACGCCGTGAAGCACCTGATGCGGGCCCGCGGCCTCGTCGACGTGCTGATCCCGCGCGGCGGCGCCAACCTCATCCGCAGCGTGGTGGAGGAGTCGACCGTTCCGGTGATCGAGACCGGCGTCGGCAACTGCCATGTCTACGTCGACCGCGACGCCGACCTCGACATGGCGCTGTCGATCCTGCTGAACGCCAAGACCCACCGGCCGAGCGTGTGCAACGCCGCCGAGTCGGTTCTCGTGCACGCGGACATCGCCGACGCGTTCGTGCCCCAGGCGCTCCGGGCGCTGGCCGATGCCGGGGTGACCGTCCATGGCGACGAGCGGATCCGTGCGTTCGGTCCAGAGCAGGTCGTCCCGGCCGCTGCCGAAGACTGGGACACCGAATACCTCTCGCTCGACATCGCCGCTGCCGTTGTCGACTCGTTGGACGCTGCCTGCCAGCACATCCGCCGGCACGGGTCGGGCCACACCGACGCGATCGTCACCGGCTCGCAGCCGGCGGCGCGGAGCTTCATCCAGGCGGTCGACTCCGCGGCCGTGGTGGTCAACGCCTCGACCCGGTTCACCGACGGCGGCGAGTTCGGCTTCGGTGCCGAGATCGGGATCTCCACCCAGAAGCTGCACGCCCGCGGTCCGATGGGACTGCCGGAGCTGACCTCGACGAAGTACGTCGTGGTGGGTGACGGTCAGGTCCGCGGCTAGCCGCGGGTACCCCGGCCGATAGGCTGCGCCGCATGCATTCGTACGTCCTGGTCGCCGCCAGCCTCGCTCAGGCTCCCCACGCGGAACTTCCCGTGCCCGCCATCGTGATCGGCGGGGGAGCCTTCGTCGGGCTGCTGATCCTCCTGTTGATCACGCTCGGAATCGGCAAGGGCCGCCCGCACAGCTGACCATTCCCGGGTGCAGGAGGCCCAGTGAACGACGCACGACCTCGGGTCGGCGTGATGGGCGGCACGTTCGATCCCATCCATCACGGGCACCTGGTCGCGGCCAGCGAGGTCCAGGCCGTCTTCGAACTGGACGAGGTGATCTTCGTCCCCACCGGCCAGCCCTGGCAGAAGGACCAACGTGAGGTGTCGGCGGCCGAGGACCGTTATCTGATGACGGTGATCGCCACGGCGTCCAACCCGAGGTTCTCGGTGAGCCGAGTCGACATCGACCGGGCCGGGCTGACCTACACGGTCGACACGTTGCGGGACCTTCGCGAGGCTCGCGGCGACAAGACCGAGTTCTACTTCATCACCGGTGCCGATGCCCTGACCCAGATCCTCACCTGGCGCGACGTCGACGAGCTGTTCGAGCTGGCACACTTCGTCGGCTGTACGCGCCCAGGCCACCCGATCGAGACCGACGCCGTACCCCGCGATGACGTGACCCTGCTGGAGATCCCCGCCCTGGCCATCTCGTCCACGGAGTGTCGCGAGCGGGTAGCAGCGGGTAGGCCGATCTGGTATCTCGTCCCCGACGGCATCGTCCAGTACATCAACAAGAGGCGTATGTACCGCACGGCGTGAGATCCTGACAGAGTCAGGACGCCCATCAGTTACGGCGACTCGGGCCTGGAATGTCCGTGTTTGCCGAGAAAGGATCCCGTGCCCGCAACGACCCAAGCCGTCGAGCTGGCACAGCTGGCCGCCGGGGCCGCTTCCGACAAGCTGGCCCGTGACATCGTCGCTTTCGACGTATCCGAGCGGCTCGCCATTGCCGACGCTTTTCTTCTGTGCACTGCCTCCAACGACCGCCAGGTCGGTGCCATCGTGGACGAGATCCTCGACCGGTTGGCCGCCACCGGCGTCAAGCCTGCCCGCCGCGAGGGCGAGCGCGACAACCGCTGGGTTCTGCTCGACTACGGCGATGTCGTCGTCCATGTCCAGCACGTCGACGAGCGTGAGTTCTACGCGCTCGAACGCCTGTGGCGTGACTGTCCGGAGATTCCCATGCCGGCGGCCGAACCGGTGGGAGCGCCGGGCGCCGGAGCACTTTCCAACGGGGCCCGGCCGACCGGCACCGACGCGTGAGCGCCGGTCGCCTGGTCGCCTGGCGGCACGGACGCACCGAATGGAACCTGGGCGGACGGTTCCAGGGGCAGACGGACGTTCCCCTGGACGAGGTTGGCGTCGTGCAGGCCCGCGAAGCCGCCGCCCGGTTGGCCTCCCTGGAGCCTCGCGCGATCGTGTCGAGTGACCTACGCCGTACGGCCCAGACCGCGGCCGAGCTGGGCCTGCGTACCGGCCTCGACGTGACCTATGACACCGACCTGCGGGAGATCGACGCGGGTTCCTGGTCCGGCCTTACCCGATCGGAGTTCCGGGCGCGGTGGCCCGACCTGCAGGTCCGGATGGATGCGGGCGAGGACATCCGCCGCGGCGGCGACGGTGAGACGACGGCCGAGGTCGCCGAGCGGGCGGAGAAGGCGTTCCGCCGGGCCATCGACCTGGTGGCTGACGGAGAGACGGTCGTCGCGGTGTCGCACGGCCTGGCCACCCGCGTCGGGATCGCACGGTTGGTCGGTCTGCCGCCAGCCCACTGGGAGTCGTTCGGCGGGCTGAGCAACTGTTCATGGGTCGTCTGCGAACCGGGGCGTCGTGGTTGGCGGATCGTGGAGTGGAACGCGGGGTCGCTCCCCGAACCCGTCCTCAGCGACGACAGCGTCTCCGCCAGCTGAGCAAGCGCGGCCAACTGCGGGTGCGCCGCTACAGCGCGAGCGCCGCTAAGCGAGGGTGCGCTGTGCGATGGCGAACGCACGGTTGGCCGCCGGCACTCCCGCGTAGACCGCGACCTGCAAGAGCACCTCGACGATCTCCTCACGAGTCAGCCCATTGCGTCGGGCGGCGCGGATGTGCATCGCGAGCTCGTCGTCGTGGTGGAGAGCAGCGAGTACGCCAAGGGTGATGCAGCTGCGGGTGCGGCGATCCAGGCCGGGCCGGCTCCAGATCTCGCCCCACGCATACCGGGTGATGAGGTCCTGGAAGTCGGCCGTCGTCTCGTCTGCACCGGCAACGGCTCGGTCGACGTGCTCGTCGCCGAGCACCTCCCGGCGTACGGTCATGCCCTGGTCGTGCCGACTCTTGTCGTCCATCATCACCCTCGCAAGGCAATCGGATCCGTCGAAGCGGGAAGAGCTCAGAGCGCGAAGAACACGGTCTCCTGGGCGCCCTGCAGTCTGATCGGGAAGGTCAGGGTGCGTACGGTGTCGTCGCCTCGGACCCCGGTCGTTCCGGTGGCGGATTCCCGCGTACGCGCGACCAGGGTCAGGCGCCGGTCGGGTGGCACCGCGCTCAACACCGGGTCGTCGTCGTTGGCGGCCGTCTCCTCGGGGAAGTACACGCGCGACACCACCCGGTCGAGCATCCCGCGGGCGAACACCGACACGTCGAGGTGCGGTGCCTCGAGGCCACCCCCCGGACACGGAAGGGCGCCGGGTTTGACGGTGAGGATCCACCAGCGACCTTCCGCGTCGGTCGGGCAGCGGCCGAATCCGCGGAACCCAGCGACGCCCGAACGGTGCGCGCCACGCGGGTCGTCCGGATGGTCGAAGCGGCCGTCCGGGTCGGCCTGCCACGTCTCCACGAGGGCATCGGGTACCGGAGCGCCGTCACCGTCGAGGACGAGCCCTTCGATCCGCACCGCGCCCGGTGTGCCGTCGGGAACGACGTACGGTCCGTCGGGCCACGGCAGACCCAGCGAGAGGTACGGCCCGACCGTCTGCGACGCCGTGAGCCCGTACCCGCCGCCGCTCACGTCGTCAGGCATCGTTTCCTCAGGCATCGTCGTCCCCCTCCTCGAACGGGGTGGCTTCCCGCCCGCGCAGGACGATGTCGAAGGTGAACCCGAGCGCCCATTCCGCGACCGTGTGGCTGTGGTCGTACCGGGACACCAGCCGGCGCCGAGCGGCCGGGTCGCGGATCGAACCGGCGATCGGGTCCTGATCGAGCAGCGGATCGTCCGGGAAGTACATCTGCGTCACCAGCCGCTGGGTGAACGCCCGTCCGAACAGGGAGAAGTGCAGGTGGGCCGGCCTCCACGCGTTGTCGTGGTTGCGCCACGGATAGGCGCCCGGGCGGATGGTCACGAACTCGTACCGGCCCTCGGCATCGGTGAGGGCGCGTCCGGCGCCGGTGAAGTTCGGGTCGACCGGCGCCGGCCAGGTGTCCGCCGCGTGCCGGTAGCGCCCGGCGGCGTTGGCCTGCCACAGCTCGACCAGCGTGTGCGGCACCGGACGCCCGTCGGCCTCCAGCACCCGCCCGCGAACCAGGATCCGCTGACCGATCGGCTCACCCGCGTGCTGCCGGGTCAGGTCGTGATCGAGTTCGCCGACCTTCTCGGCGCCGAGCAGGGGGCCGGTCACCTCGGTCAGGTGCTGCGGGAGCACCACCAGCGGTTCGCGCGGGAACCGGAGGGCCGTCGAACGATAGCCGGGGGAGTTCAGGGGCGGATGGACACCGCCGTCTCCGGCGTAGCGCGGCAGCACCAAGCCGCCGCGTTGTGCTCCGTACCCAGACGATGACCGCGACGGGGTTCGTGTTCTCGATGAGGACAACCGTTCGTTCATCGAACACGAAGCTAACGCAGGCTCACCCGCCATCGGAAGTCTTGGAAGGGGGTGCCGAGCACCTGCGTCAGGCGGTCTTGCGGCTTCTCTTCGTCGCGGGCGGGGTGGGTTCGGTCGGCTGCCGGGCAGCCGGGACAGGGTGTCCCCAGAACGCCTCGGCCGTGCGCTCAGCTTCAGCGACACCTCGGGCGTACGCCTGAGCCGCCTCCTCGCAGGTGTCCCAGTTCTCGTGGCCCTCGAACTCCGCCGGACCACGGCCGAGCCGCTCGGCAATGAGCCGGTCGTACTCCGGTGTCTCCCATAGCTGGTTACTCATCGGTGCTCCTCATTTCCCGTGTCGCAGGATTCGTGGATCTCCTGCTCCGGGCCCATCCCCTGCCGACAAGATTTGGCTGCCAAGTCGATCACGTCAAGCACTTTCGTACCCAAGGATCTCTTTCTGCATGCTCGGGCACCCGATACCGGGGATGCGGAGGCGTCTCGGGGCTGGAATCCTGCCGGGGACCACTGCACCGATTCCGAGGGGACCCCGCGATGGATGGGACGATCGAGTCGATCGAGTACGCGGTCCTGCCGGGAAGGCGGCCGCGTCACGCCGGTTCGAACGCCCGCCTGGGGCCGCACGGCGTGGACGTGAACGTCCCGGTCGTGCGGCTGAGGACGGCCGACGGCGCGGCCGGTTTCGGCCTGTCTCGGATCGACCGGGTGGACGCCGAGGCACTGGTCGGACGAAGCGTCGACGACATCTTCACGGTGGCCGGTGGTACGGCCCGCGAGTGGCGCGCGCTGGACCTGCCGCTGTGGGACCTGGCCGGTGTACGCGCCGGACGTTCTGTCCATCAGCTCCTCGCCGGCGACTCTGACAAGGCCGGCACCACCGGCGAGGTCACCGTCCGGTGCTACGACACCTCGCTGTACTTCGACGACCTGGCCGCGCGGACCGACGCCGAAGGGGCCGCGATCATCGCGGGCGAGGCGCTCGAGGGGGTCCGGCGCGGGCACGCGGCGTTCAAGGTGAAGGTCGGACGTGGCGCGCGCTGGATGCCTGGCGAGGACGGCCTACGGCGGGACATCGCGGTCGTCCGGCAGGTGCGGGAGGCGGTCGGCCCAGGCATACCGCTGATGGTCGACGCGAACAACGCCTGGAACCTCGATCTGACCAAGCGCTTCCTCGCCGAGACGGCCGACATCGGCATCTTCTGGATCGAGGAGAGCTTCCACGAGGACGCCGTGCTCTACGCCGACCTGCACACGTGGATCGCCGACCAGGGGTTGTCCACGCTGATCGCGGACGGTGAGGGCGACGCGTCGCCACGACTCCTCGACATGGCGCGGTCGGGGATCGTGGACGTCGTGCAGTACGACATCATCGCCCACACCGTGACCGGTTGGCGTGACACCGGCCGGCGCCTCGACACGTGGGGCCGCCGCACCGCGCCGCATGGGTACGGCACACATCTCGGCAACATGGTGAGTGGCCACCTCGCCGGCGCGATCGACGGCTTCGCGTTCGTCGAGTGGGACCACGTGGACACCCCGGGGCTGGAAACGTCCGCGTACCGGCTGGACGGCGGCGTCCTCACACTGCCCTCCGCACCGGGCTTCGGTGTCCGGCTCGACGAGGATGTCTACACTGCGGCGGTCGCCGACACCGGGTGGACGGTCGGTTGAGTCCGTCGGCTGAGACTGGAGGTACCCGCACATGGACGACCGGACGGACTCCTCGGACGACAACAGCGAGTTCGCCGACCTGGCCGGCCAGCTACAGGACGGGTCAACTTCCTCGGCCGCGCTCACCGCGCATGCCCTGCGGCGGATCGAGGAGGACAACCCGCGGCTGAACGCGCTGGTGACGGTGCTGGCCGACGACGCCATGCAGGCGGCGGACGAGGCCGATGCGGAGATCAGGGCGGGTCGCTGGCGCGGTCACCTGCACGGGATCCCCGTCGGCATCAAGGACATCATCGACACCCGCGGCGTGCGTACGGCGATGGGTTCTGAGTTCTTCCGCGACCATGTGCCCGACGGCGACGCCGAGGTGGTCCGCCGGCTTCGGGCCGCCGGCGCGGTGCTGGTCGGGAAGACGCACACGCACGAGTTCGCGTACGGCCCGACCGGTGACACGTCGTACTTCGGGCCCGTACGCAACCCGCACGACCCCGATCGGGTGGCCGGCGGGTCGAGCGGCGGCTCGGCTGTCGCGGTTGCCACCGGCATGTGCATGGCCGCCGTCGGCAGCGACACCGGCGGCTCGATCCGGATACCGTCCGCGCTCTGTGGCGTCGTGGGGCTCAAGCCGACGTTCGGGCGGGTGAGCCGGCACGGTGTCTTCCCACTGTCGTGGCGCCTCGACCATGTGGGCCCGATCACCCGTACGGTCGGTGACAACGCTCTCCTGCTGGCGGTGTTGTGCGGCGACGACCCGCGCGATCCGTTCCAGGCCCGGCGAACTGTGGACGATTTCTCGCGCGACCTCGCAGCCGGCGTGGACGGCGTGCGGCTCGGCGTCGTGGAGCCCTACTACTTCGACCAGCTGCAGGCCGAGGTCGACCGCCACGTACGCGCGGCGATCCGCGCTTGGCAGGAGCAGGGCGCCACTGTCAAGACCGTCTCGATCCCCGCCTTGGACGACATCCGCGACGCCCACCGGACGGTGGTCGCGGTCGAGGCACATGCCACGCACCGCCGGCGACTCGAGCTGGAACCCGAGCTCTTCGGCCCGGTGGTCCGGCAGCGGCTGGTCGAGGGTGGGTCGGTCGCGGCCTGGGAGTACGCAGAGGCGTGCCGCTGGCGCGCACCGGCCAGGCGGGCGTTCGACGAGGCACTTGCGGAGGTGGATGTCCTCGTGACGCCGGCCCTGCCGCTGGCCGCCCCCGAACTCGGTCAGGTCGACACCGATGCCGCCGGGATGGCCGAGACGGTCCGGTCCGCGCTGACCCGGCTCCCTGGGCCGACCAACCTCACCGGCCACCCGAGCCTGTCGGTCCCGTGTGGAACGACGCCGGAGGGCCTGCCGGTCGGCGTTCAGCTGATCGGCCGGTACTGGGACGAGGCCATCCTCTACCGGGTCGGGCACGCGCTCGAGTGGCAGCTGTCTCCGCGCTGAACCGAACAGGACAACAGGACGACAGGACGACAGGACGACAGGACGACAGGACGACAGGACGACAGGACGACCACGCCGACGTCCGTGCCCAGGCGGTCCGTCCACTCCTGCGCATTCTGGACATCCCGGTCAGGCTCCGGCGTGGAAGTCCGTGTCGAGCTGCAGAACGCAGCGGGAACGCTATAGATTGCAGCAATGGCGCAGCGTACGACCGTAGGAGTCCTGGCCGATCTGGCCGAGGACCAGTGGGGCCTGTTCACCCGGCGCCAGGCCGAGGCAACTGGCATGGCCTGGAGCACGCTGGCCCGGCTCGCCGCGGCCGGGACGGCTGAGCGGGTCGCGCACGGCGTCTACCGCCTGCGAGGGAGTCCGCCGGTGGATCATCTGGAGCTGCGTGCGGCGTGGCTGCAGCTCGCGCCCGACGTCCCGGTCTGGGAGCGCACGTCGGCGCAGGGTGTGGTGTCTCACCGTTCGGCGGCCGCGCTGCTGGGGCTCGGCCACCTCCCCGCCGACGCACACGAGTTCACCCTCCCCACCCGCCGCCAGTCCCGGCGTCCCGACCTGCGCCTGCATCGGGGAGTGGTGGACCGTACGTGGGTCGTCGACCGGCAAGGAATCCTGGTCACCAGGCCGGCGCGGATCGCCGGTGACCTGCTCGCCGAGCGCGAGGACCCCGGTGCCGTCGCCCAGGTAGTTGCCGACGCCCTGCGTACGGGACAGGACCAGCCACGGCTCTTCGCGGAGGCGATCGCTGGCTGTGCCCTGCGATTCGGGCTGCGGCGCGACGACGGTGTTGGCATGCTGGGCTGGTTGCTCGAGCAGACCGGCGATCCCGCGCGGGAGACGTGGCTGCACGACGCGGCCGCCAGCCTCGCGAGTGGTGAGGGAGCGTAGCGGTGAGAGCCTCGTACGCCAGTCCGAACGACTTCCGGCGAGCCCTGAAGGACGGCCTGCGCGCCCATGCCTCTCCGCGTGGCCCGTGGCCGCTGGCCGACCTACAGCGCCAGTTTGCCTACGACCGGCTTCTCGCCCGGCTGTACCAGTGCGGCAGCGGGTGGGTGGTGAAGGGTGCCACGGCTCTGCTGGCCCGCGAGATCGCCGTACGCCACACCATCGACCTCGACGTCTACCGCTGGGGCGGGCGGGAGGACGCCGAACGCGACCTGCGGACGGCCGCCGCTGCGGACCTTGGCGACTGGTTCCGGTTCGAGGTGGGTGCCGGGACACCGATCGTGGACGGAGACTCGGGCGTCCGGTTGGCGATGGTGGCCCGGATCGGCGCGGTCGATTGGGCGAGGTTCCACGTGGACGTGGTGGCCTCGACGGTACGGATGACGGGGACTCCCGACGACGTGCCTGCGTTGACGCCGATCGACATACCGGGCCTGGACCGCTCCGGCTATCGGGCGTACCCGCTGGTCGACCACATAGCTGACAAGACGTGCGCGGTCGTCGAGCGGTATGGCCCGGCGCAGCGTCCGTCCACCCGCTACAAGGACCTCGTAGATCTGGTGACGCTCGCCCGACATGCCCGGGTGGACGGCAGCCAACAGTCGCACGCGCTGCGGACCGAGGCCGGTCGGCGTGGGATGCCGCTGCCCGCCACGTTCGATGTTCCAGACCGTGGCCGCTGGCAGACCGGCTATGCGGCGGAGGCCCGGCGCGCCGTTGGGGTCATGGCCGCCACGCTGGACGACGCACTCGCTGTCGTACGTCCGTTCCTCGACCCGATCCTGGCGGGGAAGGCGTCGGGATGTTGGAGCCCCGAGCGTCGGATGTGGGCGGGGTCAGACACCTCCGGTCAGGGTGAGCCCGCCGTCGACCACGATGGTCTGTCCGGTGAGCCAGGCCGCGTCGTCGGAGAGCAGGAACGCAACGACACTGCCGATGTCGTCCGGAACGCCTAGCCGGCCAAGCGGGTAGCCGGCGACGACCTCGGCCTCGCGACCCTCGTACAGCCTGGTCGAGAACCGCGTCTTCACTACGGCAGGGGCGACCGCGTTGACCCGGATGCCTGGCGCGAGTTCGAGCGCGAGTTCCTGGGTGAGGCTGGTGAGCATCGCCTTGCTCGCGCCGTAGAACCCGATGCCGGGCGCAGGCCGGAGAGCGGCCACCGACGAGAGACTGACGATCGCGCCGCCATGATCACCCATCCAGGTGCGGTGTGCGCGCTGGACCCAGGACAACGCGGCGAGGCAGTTGACCTCGACGATCTTGCGGGCCGCGGCGAGGTCGAGGTCGATGAGGGGACCGTAGACCGGGCTGATGCCGGTGTTGTTCACCAGCAGGTCGAGGCTGCCGAACGCCTCCAACGTACGGGCGAGTGCATCGGCCTGGTGCTCGGCATCGTCACTGCGCCCGGCGACGGCGAGGGCATGGCCCGGGCCGCCCAGTCGCTCGGCGGCCTGCTCGAGTGCGTCCCGGTTGCGTGCGGTCACACAGACCTTCGCCCCCTCGACCACCAGTCGTTCGGCGATCGCCAGTCCGATGCCTCGGCTCGCGCCCGTCACCACCGCGACCTTGCCCTGCAACGTTCCCGCCATGGGTGAACGGTATCGAGCGAGCGGGGCCGTTCCGACGTTCGTTGGCGAGGCTGCCGCGCAGCGCCTCAGGTGCGTGTCGCACTCGCCAGGTCCGTCGCAGTGAGGAGCGAGACCAGGCAGATGCCGGCGTCGGCGAGGGCCTCCCGGCCCCCGGACTCCCGGTCGACGACACACAGGGCCGTGTCGACCACGGCGCCGAGGTCGCGCAGATCCTTTGTGGACAACAGGATCTGACCGCCGGAGGTCACTACGTCCTCGACGACGAGCACCTGGCGACCGGCGAGGTCAGCTCCTTCGGCGACGCGTCGGGTCCCGTACGTCTTGGCCTTCTTGCGTACGAACGCGACTGGCAGACCGGTGTGCAGCGACAGGGCGGTGGCAACGGGCACGCCGCCGAGTTCGAGGCCGGCGAGGACGTCGGTGCCGTCCGGAATCAGCGGAGCCAGCCGACTGGCGATCTGCTGCAGCAGGTCTGGCCTGGCCTCGAACTGGTACTTGTCGAAGTACTCCGTCGCGGTTCTACCCGACCGCAGGTCGAAGGTGCCCGTCAGACGCGCTACCCGGTAAAGGTCGGCGGCCAGGTTGTCGAGATCCCTGCTCACGGCCCGCTCCCACTGGTGGACGTCGAACTGGTTCTACCAGGCGAGTTCGATCTGAACACGTACGCCGGGCTGAGCCGCAGCAGGTCGCCGGCAAACTCGATCACGCCGAGGTCGGTTGCCCAGCGGGTGCGGTCGAGCGGTACGACCGGCACCGGGCCGCGTTCGCGGGAGTGCATGCGCGGCGGGTCGACCTCCACGTCCAGGATGTCGAACGGTGCGAGGTACCTGCCCGCCGTCCCGGAGACGTCCGGCCCCGCCAGCGGAGCTTCGGTGGGAAGGGCGTCGATCCGATCACGATCGGTGTCTCGTTGCACAGCACCGAGCCGTCTGGTCCGGCACAGATCCTGGCGCCTGCGGTGGGAGTCCGACCGTTGATCGTCGCCCGCCCCGTCGCGTCGATCTGCAGGAGTCCGCCGAACGGATTGACGTACGCGCCTGGCGCCGGCGGAGTGGTGGTGCGTGCCAGCGGAGAGGGGCCGTCGAGGAGGCCCGCGACGTCGAGCGCGTAGCCTGCCGGGTGGTTGAACAACGCCCAGACGGCCTGACCGGTGTCGAGGTCGACCGCCGCACTGGCCCCGTAGCTGCCGTAGCCGCCGCCCGTAGTGAGCAGCCTCCGGCCGCGGTCGTGGCGGACCGTCCAGCCTGCGGCGGGATGCTCCGGTCCGGCGAGTCTGGTCGCCGGCTCGGTCATCAGCCTGAGGCTGTCGCCGCCGAGCAGCCGGCCGGCGACCAAGGCCGTGGCGAAGCGCACGAGGTCGGCCGGTGTCGTGACGAGCCCGCCTGCTGGGAGCTGGGCGGGATTGACGACGAATCCCTCATCGTCGGTACGCGACCCGAGATCCAGAGGCGGTGCGACGCCGGCACCGTCCAGTGGATCGCCGTACGCTGACCGCACGAGCCCGAGGGGGTCGAGGACGAGGCGACGCGCCACCTCGGCGAAACCGGCTCCGCATGCGTCGGCGACGGCGAGACCCAGAAGCTGGTAGCCGACGTTGGAGTACCAGTAGTGCCCCGGCGGCAACCGCGGCAGCATCGGGACATCACGCTCGACGGCCGCGCGGACTGGATCTGGCACACCGGCCTCCGGCGGCCAGTCGTAGACGTCGCCGGCGAGACCGGAGGTGTGGCTGAGCAGCCGACGGACCGGCAAGCCAGCGGCCAACTCATGTGCTGAGTCGTCCAGGCTGAGCAGGCCGCGCTCGGCAGCCACGAGCACAACCGCAGCGGTGAGCGGCTTGCAGGAGGAGCAGCTGAGGAACTTCGTATCCGGACCCGCTCGCGCCGTCGCGGTGACCGGCTCCCGCTCCGGCCACCCGATCGTCACCGAGATCGCACCCGGCGCAGGCACCAAGCCGGCAAGCCGGTCGGCGAGGTCGGCCGCACGCTGGCGGGTCCACTCCGGCACGCGCCGACCCTATCCCGGCGGTGGAACTGGTGGCCGCGGCGCGGGCCTCGCCGTCAACCGCTGTCGACTGTCCGGAGCAGTTCGTCAGCCAGCTGCTCGACACTACCTTTGGAGAAGATCGCCAGGTTGGCGCCACGAATTGGGAGCCGCGAGCTTTGGATTCCCGGAGCCAGGGATACGAGATAGCTGACCCACCCCTCCCGTGTATAGCGGGTTTGGTCGAGGGGAAACACGCAACAGGGAACGATCGCGAAGTCCACGCCGCTCGCCAGGCAACCGAGAATGGTTGGCTCGGTCGCCTGATCTGGATGGAGGGCGACGACGAGATCAAACTCGCCGAGTTCAACATCCTCGACGCTCGCTACCACCCTCCGGATGGGATTGGTCCGCTCGCCCCGGAGCCGACGCTTTCGCAAGTCTCGCTGTATCCACTTGGGAAATCTGGCAGCGCGCGGATCGATGATCGTTGGCTCCCGTCCGCCAATCGCAAGCCAGTAGGAAAGATCGCCATGCCCACCCGCGACGTCAGCAATGGACACCGCTTCTGGAAACGTCTTCCAGATGAAGCTCGCGAAGACCTCTGCTCGAGCTCTGTCGCCCATCGCGGACTACAGCGGGATGCTGAGGTCGTCGGCCAAATGGTGGAGGCCCGCGAGCACCCACGGCACGCTCTCCGGGTCGTGGTGGACCTGGAAGCGCACGATGTCGAACGCCGTGGCCGCCACGCACAAGGCGAGCGCACCCGGTCCGGCGACGGCTTCGCCGGCACGGCGGATCAGCCGAGCGGCGTCCCGGCCCGCGCCCTCGACGTAAGCCTCGCGGAGAAGCCATCCGTAGTCGATGACCCTGGTTCCACTCCCGAAGGCTTCGATGTCGATGATGCCGGTCACCTGTCCGTCCTGAATCAGCACGTTGCAGCTGTTGAAGTCTCCATGCACCATGTCGCCGCTGGGCAGCTGTACCGGGCCGTGCAATGCGAGGACCTGATCGAAATGGGTAACGAGATCCCGGCCGGCTTGCCCAAGTCCGCGAAGGTACGCGCGAGAGCTGTCGTCGCTGTCATCGCGAGCTAGCGAGTTGACATAGGGAGACCAGTCATGGCCTGGATCAGGATCCAACCCTGCTTGGCGTTCGAGCACGTCGACCAGCAAGGCCGCAGACTCCGCCCCAAGCGCGGTCGCCGGCTGCCCGGAGACGAACTCCTGCAGGTGATAGGAGGTTCCGCTCTCGGTGATCCCAGCCGCGATCCAGCGCGGTGTCGGGTAGCCCGTGGCATGGATCCGATTGACCGTCTCGAGAAGCCGCGCCCTACGCGCCGTTGGATCGTTTGCTCTCCACTTCAGGATTGCCTTCTGGCCATCGGGGCCGATCAGGATCCACGCTCCGCCCTGCAGCCCGCCATTGCACCGGTCTCCGAGGACGAACAGTAGGTCGTGTGCTTGGTTGATGTCGTCGACCACTTGCCGTACAGATTCCGAGGCAGGGTCGATGAAGTTGATGATGTCGCTCATGAGTGCGTTCTCTCCACAGCGTCGGATGGCCGCCTGTCGGGACCGACGAACGGCAGTCATCTGCGCGGCCGTAGCCGCGCGCGAAGAGGTCACGCCACGGCGAAACCGTAACGACAGATTCACCAGCCGAGCAACCACTTATCCTGCGGACGATCCTTCGCAGTGTCATGTGTGTCCTTTCGGCGTGGGTGAATGGCGTTGACGCACTGCAGAGGGTGCCTACGTGTGATGTCGTCGCGATCACACACTGATGTCGCGTCAGGCCGGACCCGGAACGGGTGCTGTGGGTTGCTGGCCGGAGACGATCTGGTCGACCTGGGCGACGACGGCCGCCCGCCAGTCGGTGGGGACGACGGCGAAGGCGCCGCCATCGACCGCCCGCAGCGCGTCGTCGGCGACCAGGGCCGGAGAGATTCCTTCGGCCGACATGCCGGTCGAGACGAGCGCGGGGCAGATCATGCTCACTCCGACCGGTGTGTCGGCCAAGGCCATGGCGGCGTGCTGGGCAATGGCGGTCACGGCGTGTTTGGACGGTCCGTACGCCCCGCCACCAGGAAAGACCGCTAGCCCGGCCAGGGACGCGGTGATGAGCACATGCGCCGGCGTGCCCGCCGCGAGCAGTCGCGGAACGAAGGCGCGTAGGCCATTGACTACTCCGCTGACGTTGACGGCGAAGACGCGATCCCATTCTTCGGCCGGGACCTCCCACGGAGCACCCAGCGACGCCCCGAGCCTGCCGGCGTTGAGGCAGATCAGGTTGGCATCAGGAACGCTGTCCGCCAACGCCTGCATGGCGCCCGGGTCGGAGACGTCGGCCACCACGCCCGTGGCGCCGAGCCGCTCGGCGGTCGCAGACAGCGCGTCCTCGGCGACATCTGCCAGGACCAGCTGTGCGCCCCGCGCGTGGAGCGCTTCGGCCAGAGCCTGCCCGATCCCGCTCGCCGCCCCGGTGACGACCGCGGTCAGGGTGTCGGCGGTCATGAAGGTCCTCCAAGAGATCGACCCGCGTTGAGGTGCGTACCAAGGTGATTGTGGCGAGGTGCGCCGAAGCGACTCAGGGCCGGGCTCTCAGCAGCGCGTCGAGCTCGGCGAAGTCGATGCCGTCAGCCAGGGTCGCGTACGTACCAGCCGAGAGCAGCTCGCACGCACTCCGCCAGACGACCGCGTACGCGGCCTGCGCGATGGCCGAGCTGACGCTGATCCGGGCGAGACCAGCCGCTGGCTCTGGGCATGGGCTCCGCTTATACGCCCGGAAGGCCGACGGTTCGGACGAGCTCGAAGCCGTGGGCTGCCGGTCCGTTGCTCCCTCGCGCCGAATTCGTCTCGGGGAGGGCTTCGTCCTGGAGCGGTCTGACGTCGCTCTGCAGCGCGGAGGGCACGGCGAGAGCTTGCCGCGCGATGATGGTGCGATGCCTGAACGTCACTCACGTACCGTGCCTGGTGGACGAGCCTTCTACCTGACCGAACGGCTCTGGGAGTTGGCCGCCGGTCTTCCAGTTGAATCGGTGCCGATCGACACGATCAAGGAGTTCGACGAGGACTGCTGGTTCGGAGGTGCACCGGTCACCTGTCGAATGGTCGCCCAGCATGCCGATCGCATTCAGAAAGCAGATCTCAGGTATCCAGTGATCTTGTCGGCGGATGGGCGCCTGATGGACGGCGGGCATAGGGTCGCCAAGGCGTGGCTCAGCGGCACGACGACCATCGATGCAGTCCGTTTCAGCGCTGACCCAGAGCCGGACTACATCGAACGGGATTCCGCTGGCTGAGTCCGGCTGCTCAGCGGATGGACGCGCACACCTGCAGCGGCGTACGTGTCGCTTGCCGAGAGGGCCCAGATTCCCGTCGACCGATGGTGCCGGTGGATCGCCGAATGCGTGCTGGACGGCCAGGTACCGATCAGCCAGTCGCTGGACAATCCGTACGCAGCGGCGGCGTGGCTGGCGCCGACAGCGAGTGAACCTGCATGACCAGTCAAGATTTCGAACGGCCGGCTGTTCTTCGTCCTCACGGAGACCGGCGGCCACGAGCGGCCTGGCGCCCCTCTCACTCGCCTGGGCCAGGGCCCGCTTAGTGGCCGGCGGAGTCGCGTGCCGGGGTAACCAGCGGTATCTGGTAGGACTGAGCTGTGTCAGACATCGACATGCCGGGCTGTCAGTTCTGCGATGAGCTTCAGGGGCGGGCTCGCAGTGCGCCGCGGGCGTTCGATGACGAACGGTTCGCCGTGTTCATCGGTCGGTACCAGCCGACGGGACCGGGCTACGCCCTCGTCGTTCCCCACCGAGCACGTTCAGGACCTGCACTCGCTGCCCGAACAGGATTGCGGTCCGATGCTCCAGATGGTCCGGCTGACGTCCGCCGCCGTCCAACGCGTGTTCGATACGAGCGGCACAACGGTTACCCAGAACAATGGCCCACCTGGTCAGTCCGTCCGACACCTGCACTTCCATGTCGTCCCTCGCCGACTCGGCGACGGGTACCCGAGTGAGCGACAGCGTCCCGGAGTCGGAAGACGTTTTGGTAAGTCAAGCCCTTGAACTGGCCGCCGCTCTTAAACCAAGTACGCGGCGAGCAGGGACACACTGACTAGGAATCCATCCGCGGTTGTCCAGATCCGTCCGAGGCTCACCTCTTTCACTCGGGAGAAGACGCCTTCGCGGCCTCGAATGTCCAGGCCGGTCCGGGTTCGTTCATCCACTTAGTGCACGTGGGTAGCGCGACATGGGCACTGACTCCCGTCGTTGCCGTTCGGTGCCCGTCGGTAGCATCCAACGACCATGACGCGCTTCGCAGTAGATCATCTCGTCCTTGTGCGGCACGCCATGTCGGCGGGCCGGCCAGACGTTCCGTCTTCACAATGGCCGTTGAGCGAGGATGGTCGAGTGGAGGCCCGCAGGCTTAGGAGGGCCTTGAACCTTCAATGCGCCTAGTACGTCGCCAGCCCTGAGCCCAAGGCCGCGCAGACGGTCGAGGAGCTTGCCGCCGATTCTTCGGTGGTCGTTGATACCGGCTTTGGAGAGGTGCGGAACGGCCCTAGCGTGGATTCGGACTACCCCTCGCTCGCTCGAAGCTATGTGTATGGGAAATGTCCGGAGGGTTGGGAGCTGCGCGAGCAGGTCGTCGACCGCTTCGATTCGGCAGTTGCAGGCCATGCGGCCCAGGCGGCAGCGGCGGGAGTCCGACTTGTAGTCGGCGCGCATGAGATGGCCGCCACAGTCTGGTTGGCCGAGCAGGTCAACCTGCTACGTGACTCTGCTGGATTCAGATGGGGAGCCCTTCGCTTCCCAGATGCCACCGGGTGAACCTGACGCCTCTACTGCACAGACGCTCTTGCCATCGTGAGCATGTACCTCTTGGCCCTCGAGGCGGGCAACCGGCATGCCACCTGCACGTGCGCGCTGCGGAGGGCGACGGCAAGGTGCTCACCGCCGCTGGTCGGCGCCGGTCGCCGGGCTCACCTGGGTCAGCGTCAACTTTAGTGTGCGACACTCGCTCGCCAGGTGATGCAGGACCCCGACCTCCTCTGTTGCTGGCGCGACGTCGAGCCGGGCGGCCGCAGCCGGCGGCATGTGCCCGGCTGCTTCGGGAACATCGCCATGAGGAGGACGTCCAGCCCACGGCTACAGTGGAACAAGCCGATCAAGGCCAGAGATGGCGTACGAGGAACCCGTACACGGTCACCAGACAGAGCGGTGCGCCGTGTCAGCGCCCGCATATCAACAGAGAGTCGGGTTCCGCAGAGGTAGCGGCATGCCGCCTTCTGCCGACCGCTCCGTTGGTGGGTGACAGCAGGCGATCCGATCACTGTCACAGCCATCACCTTGTCACTCAACTGCGTCTGACCGGTGGAAGTGGGAGTGACGGGATCCCGGTGGCGGAGGCACGCCGAAGCACCTCAGAGCGGTGACAGCTGAGAGCACCGTTGTTCATTTCGCTCCCAGAATCGGACACATAAGAGTCTGGGTCGCTTGGCGGGCGGGCGGACCGAGCCGCTGACCTGCGGGTTTGCTTGGTGGAGCTGAGGGGATTCGAACCCCTGACCTTCTCCATGCCATCAATGCGCAAGCAGGTCGGCTGAGGTCATTTGCGCAGGTCAGCGGGTTGGTGATGGTCATCTTCGATTGGCTTTGGCCGGCCGCGTTGCTGTACTTCTCTGCTGTACGTCGCCGTCAGTTGCGTTATGTGGACCACGCGTGCAGCATTGTCTAGGCCATGGTTAAGAGGACCTTCTGCCAGATCTGTTCGAGGGCCAGAAAGATCATGACCTGCACATCGCCAAGCATCGATGTCCTCATCGGACGCCTGCGTGATCGCGGATGAACAGGTGGCACATGTACCACGTTGCTGTTGCGTCGCCGAACTGCTCTAGACCACGGTCTGGTTGAGAAAGAGGTCGAGCGGCTACCGCAGGCCGCTTTCCTCGAGCAGCACGCGAAGGTCGGCGGCGGCTTGATACTCGCCTGGTTCAATCGCGCCACCTGGGAGCGCCTATATATTGGGATCCTTCGTTGCATCGGTGTTCCGTTGCTGCATGAGTATTCGGCCCACCGTGTCGGTGAGCCTCACGATGGCGACTTCGACCTGGAAATTCACGAGGTCGATCATGCCAGACTGCCTGGCGCGCAGCTACGGAGGGTTGGAGGGTTTGGCCGGTGGCCTGGCTGGGTCCGGGAGGCCGGGGGCCCGTAGCCTTGTCCGGCTCGGTGGGCAGCTTGCTGCCTGCCCTTTACCGCCCGCCGTGGGCCACCAGTTTTCGGGACCTGGACCAAGCGAGGTGGGTAAAGCCTCCGGCCCGCCTCGGCCACCGCCGGGTTGACAGACCGGGCATCGTCTGCGATGAGGGTCGTCAGAGTCTCTGGCGGCCCTCCTTTGCGCGCCCAGCCGCGCCGGCCGACCGGGCGCCGTCAAGGCGCGGAGGGAGAGCCGGCGCCGTTGAGGCGGGCGCGGCGGCCCGGTTCGGGCCGCCCTTGAAGACGTAAGGAAACTACTCACCAACTCGGGGATCCGTCGTGTGTGCTCCGTCGGGCCGTGCCCGTCGTGCCTCATCGGGCTCTCAGGCTGCCAGGCTGTCATTTGAGACTCGCTTGACATCCGTGTCCGCTTAGCGCTTGAACTAGTGCGTCAGCAAATGTTCTCGGCGGAATGTGTGTTCATAGCAACTAACGTTTCACACCTCCGTGTGACCTTCCGACGCTCTCGCCCCACCTCCACGTAAGCGTGGCCGTCGCTGATGAGAGTGGCCTCGTCCGTAGGACCACGATCATTGCAGATTCGCGACATCAGTGCGATGCGTGTTATCCACATGCGAGTTCCGTCGTTTCGTTTGGCCATGGCCGACGCTTAGCGAGCAGCTCGGGGAAGATTGTTTGGAGGACGCAGAACTCGTTTCCCCAGGGGTCTCGCAAGACCCAGAAGTCGAAGCCGCGCTCTTGCTGGTGGTCCCAACGAGTGGCGCCGAGGCGTTCTGAGACGCGCGTACTTCAGCGTCTACGTCGTCAGTCTCGAGGTCGAGGTGCATGCGCTCCTTGGACACCTTCTTGTCGTCGGTGGCTTGCAGAAGCACCCAGATTTCGGAATCTGGCAAACGCATCTGTCGGTACAGATGACGACTGGCTTTGCTGACCGGTTGCGCTTCGGCGTCGAGTGCAGCAGACCAGAACGCAACGCCCGCATCTAGATCGCCAACGTCGATCGTGAAATAGCACAGGCGGCTGCGATGGCCGTTCACGATGGCTCCGACTTGCGCTCGGTCGTATCGAGGATCCACTGAACGTAGGCAGGCAGGCCATCGGTGATTGGCACAGCGATAACACAGGGGACCTCGTAGGGATGCTCCTGCCGCGTGCGTTCGATGATCGCGACCAGGTGACTCGCTCGAGTGTGAAGAGCGACGCGGGCCTCACTTACGTCGTGGATCTTGTCCGCCCACCGATAGATGGAACGGATCTCGGTGACCTCGTGTCCGCAGGCAGCGAGGTG
The DNA here is from genome assembly GCA_963720325.1 of uncultured Actinomycetota bacterium. Taxonomy (GTDB): domain Bacteria; phylum Actinomycetota; class Actinomycetes; order Propionibacteriales; family Actinopolymorphaceae; genus Thermasporomyces. The sequence continues at coordinate 879,887 of CAVRFE010000003.1, forward strand.
GTCCTCTACGAGGTGGCGGGTGAAGTTCCGCGAGCCAGTCTGCGTTGGGTGCGGTGATGATGACCTCGCAGACTTCATCCAACTTCAACACCCGCCTCGTTCTTGAGGTCCGGGATGCTGTCGCGGACGTCCTGCTCAGTCTTCGCGAATGCGCCCCATCCAGTGATGATCTTTCCGTCGTAGCTCAGGCCGACCCAGCGGCCGGCCATCTGCTGACGCCGTGCGGGTGGAGGACGAAGTACATCGTCCCCTTCGATCGGACGGACCCCTCGTCGGCGGCGTACCAGCCCATCAGGATCTCGTTGTCCCAGAGGCGAAGCTCGCCGCGCCACGTGGTAGCCGCCGTCCTCGACTCGATATGCCGCGGGTCGTCGTCTCGACGTTGATCATTGTCGCCTTGCTGATCGGAATCGGACCTCCTGCGGGGTGATCACCTCTTCGCCGTCCTTGGACGTCTGCCACGACGCCCACCAGCTCGCCGGTCAGGTTGACCGCGATGGCGTTGGCATGCCGGCGAGCTCGCCGACTGCGATCTCGAGTGCGTTCGCGATCGCCACCGCCACTGAGAGGACGCGGCTGCTGCTCGCCGGCCTCGTAGCGCCTGATCTGCCGTGTGTCGACTCCGGCTTCCTGCGCCAGGTCCGCCTGGGACATGCCCAGCTCGGGGCGGCGTCTGCCGAATACCTCCGGCATCTCCATGCTCACATCGTCTCGGGGACTTGTTAGTCCTTGCCAATCAGGACTGAGCGCCCTATAGTAGGACTAGTTAGTCCGTGCTTGGGTGGGACGAAGGAACGCTTCGAGGGGAGCGATCTAGAGCGTACGTAGCCAGGTGCGGCCGGCCAGCTCGTTCGAGTCGGGCGCGTGCACGGAGCCACACAACGCGTGTGGTGAGGCGAGGCGCCTCGTTCCATCGATCCCCAGAAAGGGAGAGCACTCATGAAGTTGTTTCTGGACACGTCGCGGACCACGTTCACGGTGACGAAGGTTTCGGAGCCGAAGACCGATAACGAGGGTCGGCACAAGGCTGATCGGAGGACCGGCGAGCTGTTGTTCGTCGTCCAGGTGATGGCGCTCGATGCTGAGAACGGGGCGGACGTTCTCATGATCACTGTGGCGGGTGCACCGCCGAAGGTGACCGTGGGACAGACCGTTAACCCGGTCGAGCTGGAAGCCATGCCGTGGGCGACCAATGGCCGGAACGGCGTTGCCTATCGGGCCAAGTCCCTCGACACCAAGGCGTCGGTGAAGGCCGCCTGAGCTGTCATCGCAGTGAACGGTGACACCACGTATCGGAGTCGAGTGCATCTGGATCGACGTAGTTCCTGCCGCTCATGGCAGGTCGCGCCGCTGTCGGCGCTGTAGCAGGCACGAAAAAGAACGACCCCCTGATGGGGGCCGTTCCACATAGACAGGCGAGAGCCGGGACCGGCTTCCCAACCTTCCGGCTCTCTGCCTTCCAACTCACTCCACCCGAAAGGGGAGTTCGTCATGTCCGACTCTACCTGCAACCCGTCTGAGCACACCAGCGAACATGACCGCTAGGGTGGTTGAGCAGCTCGCTGCCCGCGGGCTTCGGCTGATGGCCGTCTACGAGAACCTTCGGACTGCGGTCGACGTGATGGCCGTCGAGATCGAAGCACAACACCAGCTCGCCGACCAGCTCGGCGAGGACGAGGGCGCCCGCGTTGTCCGGGCTGATGCAGGCCGGATGACCTCGGCCATCGCCACCGAACGCGACCGCGCCGCGCACATCGTGTCGGCCATCTTCGGCGAGCACGCGTTCAAGACCGGCCGCGTCCACGCCGCCTACTACCAGGTACTCGACGGGCCGTCCAACGCCACCGGCAAGGGCCGGTGACCGGCCATGGGATGGCGTCGCAACAGAAGCAACCGGACCGCGATGGTCGAGGTCCTCAGGCCTCGTCTGCATGAGAAGTGGTGGGTGCAGTTCCTGCTCGCGATCTGGCGGTGGTCGATCGAGATCATCCTGGCCGCCGGACTCATCTGGGCATACCACCCACCTCAACGACCAGATGCCGCCGTGGGCGGCGCTCTGCGTCCTGATCGCCCCGATCACGCTGGCGCTGTGCCTGCCGTATACGGGCAGGTTGCTGCGGGGCTGGACTTGGTGCCTGGTCACCCGGCACCGGGTGCGGGCGTTCCTGTGTGAGAACGGGATCAGGAACAGGTCCGGCAAGCTGCCGTGGATTCTGGCCACCTACCCCACCCCGGTGGGCGAACGGGTCTGGCTGCTGCTGATCGCCGGCATGTCCATCGAGGACGTCAAGGACCGCACCTCGGCACTCGCGGCGACCTGCTGGGCTGCTGATGCCCGACTGGACCGCACCCGTCGGATGGCCGGCGTGCTGCGGATCGACATCATCCGCCGCGACCCACTCGATTCGAAACGGCCCCTGCCGTCGACGTTGGTCGGCAAGACCATCCCCGGCACCGCCGAACACATCGTCACCCCGGCTGCTGCCAATCACCACGATGCCGGACTGGGCACACGACACCTCCTGCGCCTGGCCCGGACTCCACTCCCACCACATCCGCTGTTCGTGTGCGGGCCGTCAAGCCTGCCACGAAACCAACCCCTGTTGCACCCGCACCGGCCAACGGCTCAGGTGCTGATGGTCAACGGAGAGGACGTGTCCGATTATGTCTAGCCTCCTGAACAAGGTGCGCCCCGGCCGAAAGGCCGGGGCAACCCGCCCCCACTCTCGGCCAGTCGATCTTCGACCCGATCTACCTCGGCGTCGACGACTTCGGCGCCGCTGTCCACATCAACCTGCCGCACCGCAACCTGCTCGCAGCCGGCGAACCCGGCGGCGGCAAGAGTGGTGCTGCTGAATAACATCGTCGCCCCCGCCGCGCTGTGTACCGACTGCCAGCTCGTCCTCATCGACGGCAAAGAAGTCGAACTCGGCATGTGGGAAGACATCGCCGACGTGTTCGTCGGCCGCTCCGATAACCGACGCCATCCGCATCCTGCGCCTGCTCCAGGCGGAGATGAACCGACGCTACGACTGGCTCAAAGCCTAGACCGCAGCCGCAAGATCGACAAGGGCGACGACATCAGCTTCATCCTCGTCGTCATCGACGAACTGGCCTGGTTCTCCGCCACCGTCGGCGACAAAAAACAGCCAGGAAACGTTCATCCGACTGGTCCGCGACCTGGTAACACGCGGCCGGGCCGCCGGCGTCATCGTCGTCGCAGCCACCCAGAGGCCATCGGCGGACATCGTGCCGACCAACCTGCGCGACATCTTCTCCTACCGGTGCGCCTTCCGCTGCACCACAGAAGCATCTAGCTCCGACATCATCCTCGGCACCGGCTGGGCCAAACGACGGCTACGCACGCCTCGGCAATGTCGCCCGAGGCTCGCGGTGTCGGCTACGTCCTGGCCGAAGGCGGCTACCCCCGCCGCTTCAAAGGCGCCTACCTGACCGAGCGACAACATCGACGAACTCGTCAACCGCGCCGCCGCGATCCGCCGCCACCACCACCACGGGGGAGGTCGGGCGGCATGAGTGATTACCACGGTCCACGAGGCATGTCCCGTCGCCGGAAGCATTCCGGTGTGCGTCGGGGCCGTACCTACAACCGGCGTTACCGGCTGGAGTTCGTACGACCCAGAAGGAATCGAGCACGGTGGCCTGCCGACCTACGGCTGGCACATGGCACCAGAGGGGCTGGCCACCAAACGCCAACTTCTGGCGATGGAACTGCGCGCAGGCGGCCAACCGGTCGCCGCACAGGTGCTGTGGATGCGCTACGGCAAAGAAGCCGTCGCCTTCCTGTACCGCGTCGATCTGGCCAAGCCGAAGCGGAACACGACACTCGCCCAGCTCCACGCGATAGAGAAGGCGCTCGCATCACGCCGTATCTGCCCACTGTGCAAGGACGACGCCGGCTACACCATCCCCACCTCGCTCGGCTGCTGCGTGGACTGCCACCACGAGCTCGCCGGTGGTCTCCACGACGGCATCGAGAAAGGACGAGCTGCGTGACGAGCGATGACTTCTTCACAGAAGAAACCAGCACCACCCATCAGGAAGCGGACGGCTTCCCAGCGAAAGGAGACCCCACAACCAGGGACTGTCACTCCACACCGTCGTTTCGACGCCACCAACGGACTCGACATCTGCTAGTCCGAAGGGACACACACCCATGATCACTCACGCTCACGTGACCGAACGGCAAGGCCAGGCAACGGCAAAGCTTGCTGGCCTCGCTCGTGTTTCGAGGCTCCTGGCGACGCATGGAGCGGACCTGCCATGTGACCAGCTCTACATCGGAATGCCTTCCAGCTCACCGCGTGTCGACCTCCAGGTCTCGTCCTGGTCGATGTCGTGGACAGAGCGCTGTGCGCTCGTGGACCAGCTCGCCGACTACTGCGAGATCCCCGCCAGCGACCGGAGCTACTACACACACAACGGCAACGCCTTCTACGCGGCTGAGACGAACGACTGGCACATCTACACGGCCGGTGTCGCCGACGAGGACGAAAACCCGCACCCAGAGCGAGAAGAGGAGAACGACTGATGGCACGGATCTGTCATGCACACTGCCCGCGCAACGAAAGCCGCATCGGTTGGCTGCTCGTGCTCGTAACCGCAGCGTTCGTGGTCTGGCTCATCGCCAAAGTGCTTACCGCGATTGGCAAACCAATCATGATCACCGTCGTGGTCGTGGTCGCGATCGCCGTTATCAGCATCCTGGTCATGGCCGTCGGTGAATCCGTCACCGCTGACAAGCCAGTCGCCGCGACCAGCAAAGCCCGGCGCAGCAGCGCCACGGCACTCCCCGTTCGGCCACGTGCCGCAGCCGTGGCCGTCTCGCAGAGGCCCACCGCGCCCGTAGTGATCGCATCCACCGCCACCCTCGTCCGGGCAGAGATCGAACCCGGCCGCATCCCATGGCAGGCCATACAGCCTGACCATCACACCCGCACCGGCCGGCTACTGCCAACGGCCATCTCTCGGTGAGACATCCCATGAAGGTTCCTCGTCACCCGGCCCCGAAATCATCCGGGCTGGGTGGCGAGGACCTTCCACCACTGTCTTGACACGTACGTGTCAACCGAAAGGACACCACCCATGACCACCACCACAACCACTACCGCGAAGGCATCGACAGGCGTCACGTTGTCGGTGCCGTTGATGACCGCGCTCGACAAGGTGTGGTCCCGCATCCGGCTCCTGCACCCCGAGGTGCCCGAAATCGTTCTCACCCTCGGCTCCGGCTCAGGCAAAGGCTCTCTGCTCAAGTACGGCCACTTCGCCAACGCCCGCTGGCAACACGGCGACGACAAACGACTCCCGGAAGTGTTCATCTCCGGCGAGGGACTTCGCCGCGACGCTACCGCTGTCCTGGGCACCCTCCTGCACGAAGCCACCCACGGCCTGGCATCGGTACGGGGCGTCAAAGACACCTCCCGCCAGGGCCGCTACCACAACACCCGCTTCAAGACCCTCGGCGAGGAACTCGGCCTGACCGTCTCCGAGGTGCCGGTCATCGGCTGGTCCCAGACCAAACCCACCGAACCCACCCTGGCCCGCTACCGCCGACAGCTCACCCGCCTCGCTGGCGCACTCGTCTGGCTGGCGCCACCCCGAAATCGACGGCCCGACACGAGCCAAGTCCAACAACGGCATCACCGCCCGCTGCGACTGCGACCGCCGCATCCGACTCGCCCAAACGACCTACGACGCCGGACCCATCACCTGCCGCGTCTGTGACACCGACTTCCAACCCGACCACACCTGAGAAAGGAGACACCCGCGATGGCCCTACACCCCACGACCGCCTACGACGCCAGCTGCGACACCTGCGACACCACCTTCGGCGCCGGCGACGGCCTGCTCACCACCATCGGTGACTTCGCCGACTACGGCTGGGTCATCGACGGCCACAACGCACTCTGCCCGACCTGCGCCATACGCGAAGGCACCACCACCGGACCTTCAACTCGCACATCGCCATGAAGGGAGGGGTCCTGTCCATGTCCACAGTCATCACAGATGGCTTAGTCGAACAGGTGGCTCAACAGGCCTACCGCAACTCACTGCTCGGCAACCAGCCGTTGACGGCGACCCAGCTCGCGGACCAGTTCGGCCGTACCGAGGCCTGGGCCACCGACCGGATCAACGCAAGCCCTCGACACACACCCAGCCCAAGAACCCGGTTGTAAACGGCACCGCCAACGGGGCCAGCCCACTGACCGCAACCAACCTCACCGCCACCACTGCGACCATCGCCGCACCGGCATCGTCAACGACGACCCAACCACCGAATCAGCCGGTAGCTGCGCATCGGCGCGGCGCCTGGTTCGTCTCCTGGACAGCCTTCGCCTCCGGCACCGGCGTCAGCGTCGCCGCCAACGTCATGCACGCCATGGTCGCCACCACCACCCCCGCCGCCTGGATCGGCGCCGCGTTCTGGCCCATCGCACTCCTGCTGGCCGTCGAGGTCATCACCCGCGTGGACTGGCCACAAGACACCCGGTACGGCATCGCCCGCTACGGCGGCACCGGCCTGGTCGCCATCGTCGCCGCCATCGTCAGCTACCGGCACATGACCGGACTCCTCACCACCTGGGGAGAAGACACCCGTCAGCGCCCACATCGGCCCACTCGCCGTCGACGGCCTCATGGTCGTCGCCGGCTTCGCACTCCTGGCCATGTCCAAACCGACAAGGCAAACACCATGACTAGCTCGACCGCGACCATCACCCCCGACACCACCGGTGTGTCGGGGGCGGTGGCCGCTGCCGAGACAGCCCAACGACGCCATCGATCCGCAGAACCTGGCCGGCTACGACAAATTCGCCGGCGACACCACGGCGCTGGCTCGTGCCGCACGGCCCGACTACCACCGCTGGCTTCGCCACGTGCAGTCGGCCGCCGGCTGCACCCAACCGGTCCGGCTCGCTGGCCGGATCCGTACCCAAACGGTCGACACCCGCACCGGCCAGATCCTGGGCGAGACCATCCGCCCAACCGACGACTTACCCGACGGCGTGGTCTACAAGGCGTGCGGGAACCGCAGGGCGGCCGTGTGTGCCTCGTGTGCGGAGATCTACCGGGCCGATGCTTACCAGCTCGTGGCCGCCGGGATGAAGGGCGGGAAAGGCGTTCCAGGGTCCGTGGCGGGGCATCCGGCGGTGTTCGCCACCACCACCGCCCCCGGCTTCGGCCAGGTGCACACCCAACGCACCAACAAGAAGGGCAAGCCCGCACCCTGCCGGGCACGCAAGCACCCCGACCTGTGCCCCCACCGGGTCGACCTGCGCTGCATGGCCCGCCACACCGGACGGCGACAACCGCCTCGGGCAGCCACTGTGCCCGGCCTGCTACGACTACGACCACCACGCCGTCTGGAACGTCGCACGCCTCCGAACTATGGCGGCGCACCCAAATCGCCGCCGGCCGGCTGCTGGACCGCTACGCCCGTCGAACACGGCCACGTCGCCCCGGTCGTCAACCCTGCCACCGGTCGGCGCCGCTGGCCCAAGACACCCGCCCGGATCTCCTTCGGCAAATGCGCAGAGTTCCAGAAACGCGGCCTGGTCCACTTCCACATCCTGGCCCGCTTCGACGGCATCGACCCCGACGACCCGGACGCTGTGATCCGCCCCCGGTGTGGGCCAACCAGTTCCTGCTCATCTGGGTACTCCGCCAAGCCATCGAGACGACCTCGTTTCAGGCTGACGGCCTGGTCGTCGACGACCAACTCGGGCGGATCCTCGACCACCCCGACGGCTGGCCCATCGAATGGGGCAGCCAGCTCGACATCCGCCCCGTGCGCGTTCGGGGTGAGGACCGGCTCAACACCGAACGCGTCAGCGCCGAACTCGACGACACCGGCCGCAAGCGCATGCTGTCCGGCAACGCCGTTGCCGGCTACCTGGCCAAGTACGCCACCAAAGCCACCGAGGCTGCCGGGCACGTCTCCCGCCGGCTCACCCCGTCCACAGTCGGCTACTACGCCAACGACACCCACCCCGGCCGGATCATCGACGCGTGCTGGCGCCTCGGCGCCCGAGGCACCCAATTGCACTGAGGATTACGAGGCCAGTGAGTACCGGCGGCTGCGCAAGCTGGGCGCACATGCTCGGCTTCGGTGGCCACTTCTTCACCAAGATCCCGCCGCTACACCGCCACCTTCCGGCAGCTGCGCCAAGCCCGCGTCGACTACCGCCGCGCCCACCACCGCCGCCACCGAACACCAGCGACGTCGACGAGCACCAGGTCCTCGAGGTCGTCGCCGAACTCGTCTACGGCGGCACCGGCTGGCACACCACCGGCGACGCACTCCTGGCCAACACATCCGCCGCGCTCGCCCGCGAACGGCGACGCATCGGCAAAGAGGAAATCGCAACCACCGGTTGACACGTACGTGTCAATCGTCCAGGTCGATCGGAGAGGGAGGAACGTGAGAAGGCGGGCCATCGTGGTGAAGCCAAGGTGGTACACCGTTGCCGAGACTGCTGAGCAGCTCGGGTTCGGGTTGTCGAAGACGAAGATGCTGATCGCGACTCGTCAGCTTCGCTCGCTCAAGGATGGCGCGCATCGTCGCGTGCTGCCTGAGTGGATCGATGAGTATGTCGCGCAGCGCGTCGCGGAAGCGGGGGCTGATGCCGCATGAGCAGGAAGATCCGCAGTCGGGGAGAGGGATCGATCTTCCCCTACCGGAGCGGGTATCGCGGCGTACGTCTGGGTTGAAACGCCCGACGGGGAGCGTCGGCGCAAGTATGTCTACGGCAGGACGCGTGAGGAGGTCCACGACAAGTGGATCTCGTCTGCAGAAGAAGGCCAAGGACGGTCCTGTCGCGACGAAGGTGCCGACCTTGGCGGCGTATCTGCGGTATTGGCTGCGAGAGGTTGTCGTGCCGGGGATGAAGCCGAAGCCGGCTGACACGTATGCCATGCACGTGCGGCTCTATATCATCCCTGGTCTTGGTGATCGGCGGCTGGATCGTATTCGGGTGCCTGACGTCAGGCGGTGGCTGATCAGCCTGGCCAGCGAGTGTCAATGTTGCGTTCAGGGCAAGGACGCTCGCCGTGACAAGAAGCGCCGGCGTTGTTGTGCCATCGACAAGTGCTGTGATCAGCGACTCTCGCGTACGACGATCGAGAGCACGCGGGCGGTGCTGCGTCGTGCTCTGAACAACGCTCTAGCTGAGGAGTTGATCGCGAAGAACCCGGTTGAGCTGGTTCCGGTTCCTTCGTCGGCGTCGCGGCGGAAGCGGCAGGTCCGGGCGTGGTCGGTGGAGGAGGCGCGACGTTTCCTGGAGTGCGCTCGGACTGCTCAGGATCCGCTGTACGCGGCGTACACGCTGATCTTGGTGACAGGTCTTCGTCGGGGCGAGGTGCTCGGGCTGAGCTGGGACCGAGTGGATCTTCACGAGCAGGAGGTGCTGCCTTCTATGGCGCTCCAGCGGGTCGGTGGCCGCCTGGTCCTGGGCGAGGCGAAGACGGAGGCCTCCGAGGAGCCGGTGCCACTTCCGGAGATCTGCGTGACGGCGCTGCAGCTGCGTCAGGCGTCGCAGGATCGGGACAAGAGAAGCCTTGACGGGGTGTGGCCCGACCGGCACGGGCTGGTGTTCACAACGCGCTACGGCCGGCCGATCGAGCCGAGGAACTTCAACCGAAGTTTCGAGAACCGCAGCGCCAGTGCGGCGGTGCGCGGCGGATCCGGCTTCATGACACTCGGCACACATGCGGCTCTCTGCTGGCGGCCATGGACGTCCACCCTCGGGTTGCCATGCAGATCCTGCGGCACAGCAAGATCGACGTCACGATGGAGATCTATACCCACGTGCCGTCCGAGGTGACCCGCGCTGCGCTGAAGAAGCTGGCGGACAGCCTCGGCACGGAGGAGGTGGCGTTGTGATGGCAGCCTTGGCAACTGCTGTACTTAACTGCTGTACGAGGCTGTCAGCGGTTCTCTCTGAGACCCGGAAAGGGCCTCTGACCTGCGGTGGAGCTGAGGGGATTCGAACCCCTGACCCCCTCCATGCCATGGAGGTGCGCTACCAACTGCGCTACAGCCCCGCTGCCACCTGGGCCCAGCGAGCATATCTGGTCCCCCCGGGGGTGACGAAACCAGGTTGTACGCCGGCTAGCCGCGCGAGGGGAGGCCCCGGCCGAGGCGAGCCGGTGGGTGGATTCGGCCTATGCGTACGATCGACGGACTGTCCAGGCGGAGCAAGGGGCGTCAGGTGTGGGCGTACGAGCTCGAGGGTCCGGGTCGGATCGCCATGGTCGACTGCGCGCCGCCACTACCGGCGGATCTGGCGCCGGGGGAGGTGCTGCTGCGGTTCGTCGCGGGCGGCATCTGCGGCAGCGACGTACCGAAGTTCACCGGTACGGGAGCGCTGTCCTGGCGTGATCGCCCCGGCCCGGGTTTTCCGTTGCACGAGGTGGTGGCCGAAGTGGTGGCGACGGCCAGCCCGGTGCTGCCGGCCGGCCAGTGTGTCGTAGGGGTCGCGCCCGGTGCGCAGGGGCTGCGGGAGTACTTCGTCGGCACCGATGACCACGTGTGCGCCGTACCGCCGGGCATGACGCCGATCACCGCGGTGGCAGCTCAGCCGCTGGCGACGGTCCTCAGCGCGGCCGACCGGGCGGTCGACGTTCGCGGCCGGAGCGTGGCGGTGCTCGGGCTGGGTCCGTTGGGCCTCCTGCTGGCCCACGCGCTCAAGTTTCGCGGCGCCCGCTACGTCGTCGGGGTCGATCCGGTCGACCGTCGGGCAGAGGCCGGGCACTTCGGGGTCGACTCGGTGGTCGTGGCGCCGGCGGAGGAGTGGGCCGACGGGCTTGTCGACGCCGACCGGCCAGAGATCTGCGTGGAGGCGGTCGGCCACCAGACGGCGACGCTGGCCGCAGCGGTACGGGCCACGGCATTCGGCGGGCACGTACTCGCCTTCGGCGTCGCGGACTCCGACGACTACGTGCTGCCGTTCCGGACGTTCTTCGGCAAGAGTCTCACGATGTCGTCGGGCACCACCCAGACGAAGGACTGGACGCGTTACCTGCTGGCCGCGCTGGACCTGCTGGCGGAGCGACCGTTGAACGGGTACGCGACACACGTGCTGCCGACGGCCGAGGCGCAGCGGGCGTACAACCTGGCGGCCACGCCGGCACGCGGTCGCCTCAAGGTCGTCATGACCGCGTGAGCAGAGCAAGCCTGGCCGGCCGCGTACGTGCCGCCAGGGCCCCGGACCAGTCGGAGGAGAAAGCGGGTGCTGCATGAAGATCACTGACCTGCGGGCGACCACGGTCACGGTTCCACTCGAAGCGCCCCTGCGGCATTCCAACGGCGCGCACTGGGGCAGGTTCGTCCGCACGGTCATCGAGGTCGACACCGACGAGGGCATCGTCGGGCTCGGCGAGATGGGTGGCGGCGGACAAGGGGCCGAGCTTGCCTTCGAGGGACTGAAGCCGTACCTCCTCGGCCACGACCCGTTCGAGTTGGAAGCGCTGCGGTTCAAGCTGGCCAATCCGACCGCCTCGCTCTACAACAACCGGACCCAGATGCTGGCCGCGGTCGAGTTCGCCTGCCTCGACCTGTGTGGCAAGGCGCTCGGCGTACCCGTGCACAGCCTGCTCGGTGGCAAGGTCCGCGATCGTGTCTCGTTCGCGAGCTACCTGTTCTTCAGGTACGCCCATCCAGGGTCGGGTAGGGGAGAGGTGGTCACGCCGGAGCAGTTGGTCGAGCACGCCCTCGATCTCAAGCAGCAGTACGGATTCACCTCCCACAAGCTGAAGGGCGGGGTCTTCGCACCCGACCACGAGCTCGCGTGCTTCCGTGCCTTGGCTGAGGCTCTGCCGGGTGACCGGTTCCGCTACGACCCCAACAGCGTGCTCTCCGTCGGTGAGGCGGTCCGGTTCGGACGCGCTATCGAGGACCTCGACAACGACTACTACGAGGACCCGACGTGGGGGCTGAACGGCATGCGGCAGGTGCGTGCCGAGGTCAGGATTCCGCTGGCTACCAACGCGGTCGTGGTCAACTTCGAGCAGCTTGCCAGCAACCTGCGCGATCCCGCGGTCGACACGATCCTGCTCGACACGACGATCTGGGGCGGAATCCGCGCCTGCATCAAGGCGGCGGCGGTGTGCGAGACGTTCCAACAGCCGATCGCGGTGCACTCCTCCGGCGAACTCGGCATCCAGTTGGCGACGATGCTCCACCTGGGCGCCGTACTTCCCACGCTCACCTACGCGGCGGACGCTCACTACCACCACCTGGTCGACAACGTTGTCGTAGGCGGGAAGCTGCCTTACGTCGACGGAGCCGTCGAGGTGCCCACCGGACCGGGACTCGGCATCGAGCTCGACCGGGACCGGCTCGAGCACTACGCGGGCCTGTTCCGCAAGCTCGGCAGCTACCCGTACGACCGCGACGCCGGCCGGCCGACCTGGTTTCCGCTGATACCCAACACCTCCTGGGCGCGCCCGGAGTCGACGGACACCTCGACCGTGCCGGGACTCGCCGAGCTGGCTGACATTCCGCCACCGCCCGACCGAGGTCGGTGAACCCGGCGCCGGGTCATCGCAGCAGGACGCCCGCCTGGTTGGCCGCCATGCCGCCGTCGACGGCGTAGGTCGCGCCGGTCACGTAGGAAGCGGCCTTGCTGGCAAGGAAGCAGACCACCTCGGCGATCTCGGCCGCGTCCGCGATCCGGCCCGGTGCAGGACCTTCCTCGGGCTGTGGATCGCTTTCCGGCGGAGCTGGCCTGGCCTGCTCGGCTGAGCGACCTTCGTCGCGGACCACGACCAGGGGCGTGTCGACCGGCCCCGGCGCGACCGCGTTGACGCGAATTCCGTCCTCGGCATGGTCGACGGCCATCGATCTGGCCAGCGCATCGACGCCGGCCTTGCTCACGGAGTAGCCGAGGACCCGACGTCCGGGCGTGGATCCCTGCACTGACGAGATCATGACGATCGCACCGCCGCCGCGAGCGCGCAGGTGGGGCATGGCAAACTTCGCGGCTCGGTAGATGCCGGACAGGTTCGTGTCGAGCACGACCGACCAGTTGGCCTCCGAGGTGTCTTCGGCCGTCCCGTAGGTCTGGATGCCGGCGCAGCAGATCAGGATGTCCAGACCCCCATGACGGTCGACGGCCTCGTCTATCAGCCTGCGCATGTCGTCTGCCGAGCGGACATCGGCGACGACTCCACTGACCGATCCTGCCGTGCCCGCGCCCGTCGGGTCAGTTTCATCGGGGAGGGTGCGCGCGTCGTGCGTACAGAAGACCACGGCCGCGCCACCGGCCGCGAGTCTGTCGACGACGGCTCGCCCGATGCCGGTGGAGCCACCTGTGACGACCGCGACCATCCCCGCGAAGTCGGTCACTCAGCTCCCTCCGACGCCGAGGGCGACGAGCAGGACGAGCACCGCGGTGACGACCGCGAAGATCCCGTGTACGTACACCACCGGCTTGGGCAGGTGAGACTCGACGGTGACCGAGCCGCGGTTGCGGAACCAGCGTAGGAACAAGACCTCACCGAGAATCGCGACGCCGACCAGGACGACGAACGCCACCCAGGCAAGTGCCGCGATGTCGGAGACGAGGTACCAGATCCAGATCAGCAGCCCAACAGCGGCGATCGCGAAGTGTCCGAGCACCACTCCCGTCGGGAACCTCGTGGTGACCGTGGCGCCGGCACCGCCCGGTGACGTAGACACAGCGGCCTCGCCGGACTGGGCAGATGCAGCCCGGATGCCACCTCCCCGAAGCCACATGCCCAGCATCGTGAAGCCGAGGATGGCCGTGACCAACCAGGTGAGCAGTGCAGCGATCGCCATCAGGTTCTCCTTTTGCGGTCAGTGGCTTTCCTTGGTGTCATTGGCTTTCCTGGTGATGCGGAAACCCTCTGCCTGGGTGCGCTCGTCAGCGACCCGGACGCCGTAGCGGTAAGCGAGCTTGCCGCCGAGAAACCCGGCAGCCGCGACCAGCGTGAGGCTGACCGCCGACAGCACGATCGGACCCCAGCCGACCGGACCTGTGTCGAGGTCGCCTCGCAGTACGAGCAGATTGACGGCGTACGCGGCGGTCGCCGTCAGGTTGAGCGCCATGTGCGCCAGGCCGATGCGAAAGGCGGGCGTCCCGGTCGGGATCGCGAACAGGTCGAGCGATCCGGCGATGGCCGCGACGAGCGCGCCGAGAACTCCGATGGCGATCAGCCACCGACTGCCCTGGGAGAGGAACGCCGGTTGGCTGACGACCCGGGAGCCAAGGTCGAACGCGAAGCTCGCGACCCAGGCGCCGATCGGCACCGCCACGAGTGCCGGATGGATCGGATGACCGTACGTGCCGGCAAGGACCGTCAACGGCTGCTTTGCCTGTCGGAGCCCAGCTTGCTCGGCCGAAGGTGCGTCGGGATTGGCCGCAGGGTCCCGTTCGGGATGGGTCACCGTGCGTCCTCCCTTCGCTTGGGTGCTACGTGCTACGTGCTACGTGCTACGTGCTGCGGGTTCCGGCGTCGGCCTGCCGTGTCGCGGCGTCTCGTACCAGCGGCTGTCACGGGCATCCTGCTCCTCGTACGGCGAAATTTCAACTACCATCGTTGGTGTTAATCTGCGGGACATGACAGAGGCTCGTTGGCAGGCGGTGGGCGCTCTGGTCGACCCCGTCCGGCGCGCGCTGTTCGACTACGTACGCCGACGCAAGCAGGTGACCCGGGAGGAGGCCGCCGAGGCCAGTGCGATCTCCCGCAACCTCGCGGCCTTTCACCTGGACAAGCTCGTGGCCGCGGGGCTGCTGCAGACGCGTTACTCCGAAGGCGACGGGCCGAAGCGCCGCGGCCGGCCACCGAAGGTCTACGCACCGGTCGACGACGCGGTGATCGTGGCCGTGCCCGAACGCAGGTACGAACTGGTCGGGCAGATCCTCGCCGACGCCGTTGCCGAGGATCCGGCCAACGCGCACGAGGCGGCGCGTCGTGGCGCCCTGGAGCGTGGTCGACGGACCGGCCGTGCCCTCGTGGAGGCTCGCCAGCCGGCGCGGCGATCGGCCCGGGGTAGGTCTGCTGGCACCGGTGACCTCGACACCGCCGGGCGTGTCCTGGCCGACCTCGGCTTCGAGCCCGACCGCATCGAGCACACGATCGTGCTCCACAACTGCCCGTTCCACAGCCTTGCCGTCCGGCAGCCCAACCTCGTCTGCGGTCTCAACCAGGCGTTCGTCGCCGGCCTGCTCGACGGCCTCGGTGCAGACGGCCTCATGGCCCAGCTGGCACCACGCGTCGGGCACTGCTGCGTCCAGGTCTCCGTCCCCACACCGCCTCCGACCCGCAGGTCGGGCCGGAGGCGGCGGGACGGCACCTAGTCACGGGCTTGTGCCAGGTGACTAGGTGGAGGAGCGAGCAGAGTTCCGTCGTTTCCTCGTGTCGTCGATCACGAGCATCTTCGTGCCGCGGTTCTGGCGTCTGGTGAGACCCTCGGAACGGTGATGCACATATTTCGGTTCGAGCTTGAACTTCTTGATCTTCGTCTTCGCGGGGCGCATTCAGACCCGCCCGCCAAATGCGGGCATGGCGCAGCGCCGTGCGTTTTGTTGCACGGTAAACGTCTCCATGTGGCGTGCGGAAAGGAAGGAGATTCCTCCGGCGCCTGGAGACGGCGTTCGACAACGATTGGGCGAGCGTTCCGCGACGCCCGGGCATTAGCCGGGTGAGATTCCCGAGGATTAGCCGAGGACGGGAGCGCTTGCCGTCACCGCACCGGAGGCGGGCGGGACGATCGACGCATTCATGAGTGGTGTCCTTTCCGGCGGGCGCGCTGACAGAGCGGCGGGCGCGCTGACAGAGCGCGGCGAGAGGTACGACCGCGCCCAACGATGCGGTTGTACGAAAGTCGAAAAGGTGAAGGCTGGCGAGACGACTCCCACGGGCCAGCCGACGCAAGACGTACGCCGACAACCGGAGCGCACCGATCGAGGCGGCGCGTCACCCGGTGACGGAATCGGCGTGATCAGGTCAGCGGCAAGACAAGAGTGGGGTGCGAGCAGAACATGTCATGGTTTCTGTCGTCCCCCTCTCGACGCGCGGGCGGCAGGTGAGCCGCGTTCGAACCTGAATGAGCGCAATGCTGGCAGCCGCTCGCTCGGACGGTCAAGCCATTTCGGAGGCGAGGCGAGCCCAACGGGGCAGGCCGGAGGTTCGGTTCGGGGTTGCGTCACCGGCCGCCGGCAAACCGGCGCAGCAGGAGCAGGGTCAGCAGGCTGAGGACAGGCACCGCTACCCAGACATAGATCGCCGACGCCGGCCACCTGAACGCAACCGGAATCGACGCCAGGAAGACCGCCACGACGATCAACGACATCAGGAACGGCCGGAGTCGCGCGGTATCGGTGGCGGCTGCGTTCGCCAGTTCGGGCCGGCGGGACAGGTGCACCCAGATCAGTGCCTGGACCAGGGCGGCGCCGGCGATGTCGATCGCGTACAACGTCGGACCTACTGGATCCTTCGGGTAGTCCTCGAGAACTGAGGTGGGGAACGGGATCAGCGACACCAGGGCCAGGAAGATGAAGTTGAGCCAGACCAGGGGCGCGTCTATCCGGGTGGCATGACGCATCACAAGGTGGTGACTGCGCCAGAACCACGCGATCACCACCACGCTCAGGGCGAACGACCACAGCTGGGGCACGACACCGTGGAGTGCGTCCCGTAGTGGAGCATCATCCAGCCCGGCCGGAATTCGTAGGTCCAGCAGGAGGATGGTCATGGCGATGGCCACCACCGCGTCGACGATCGCGAACATGCGATGCACTGGTAACGCGGAATGGGCGATGTGGCCTTCCGGCGGTGGCTCAGCGCCGTCCGCGGGAATTCCCGGGAACTGGTCCGCCGCTTCGGCCATGCCTTGAATCTATGGCTTTCCGTCCACGCGAACGGCTCAGTTGCCGGGAAGGAGGGCAGCCCAACGCGCGGCGTACGACCGGCCGTCGGGAAGTCGGACAAGGACGTCTCGCTCGGCCGCGCCCAGAACCTTGCGAAGGCGAGCGGCCTCCGTCTCCGCGTACGTCTGGTAGGCGACTGACCCCGCTGTCAGCGCCGGCGGCGTGATGGCGGCGGGCCATCGGATGGCCGGGCCGCCCACCTCGTCGGTGGCGGAGCGTAGGGACACCTGGACGGGCGCTTCCTGGTCGACGGTCCCATCGCGGCGCACCTTGTCGGCCAGCCGTCGGAGGCGCCCCGCAGCGGAGTCGAACCACGCGTCGCGGTCCTTCCCCTCGTAACGGACATGGTGGAGGTCGCCCTCGAGGTCGACGGTCGAGATCACCGCGAACGGCTGGTCGGTCCACCCGCCGGTCCTGTCGATGGTGCCGTCATGGTCGGCGAGGTCGCCGGCGAGCTCGCGACGTAGCTGCCTGACTTCGGACGCGGGCAACGTGAGTTCGACGCGTTCACCCTGGCGCAGGGTGGCCGCTCGACGGTTGATCGTCACCGCGAGCCGGTCGTCGCGCAGGCTGGTGGTGTTCTTCAGGGCGGGCCGGGCACCCACCTCGTGGAACTGGATCAGCACGTCGCCCATGGCCGGCCGGTCATCGTCCGACCAGCCCGCCGCGCAACCGGTGGCGAGTGCGGTGAGGACGGCCAGGAGCGCCGGCAGGACCGACGACGTGACAGGGGACCACGAACGCATACGAAGCTGACGCGCGTCCCGGGGTTCGAGGTTCCCTTCGCCAGGCGGCAGGCGTACGTCAAGAACTCATTGCCGCTGCACCGGAGCGGGCGACAGGCTCCGGAGTAGGAACTCCGTCACGGCCTCCTCCCAGATGGCCGACCGCAAGCTCCAGGCCTGACCTTCGGGAACCGTAGGGAGTTCCCACAAGGAGACGTTGCCCGGTGCGGCGCGTTGGTAGGCCCGGGCCGCGCCGATGCTGTCGTACTCGCCGACCAGCAGGACAGGACGGGGTGTGATGTCGAGGACGCTGGCACGCAGGCTCCCAGGCGGGAGCGACTGCCGCAGGAACCCGGCCGCGGCGAACTCAACCGTCTCGGCGATGCCCTGTGGCCACCGGAGCGGCTCGCCCAGCAGGGTGAACGCATCGTACGGCGTGCGCCGGCCGGGCCCTTCGGCGACAACGGAGCGGACCCGGTCGTCGGCCCCCGCGACGACGAGGGCAGCATCCCCGCCGCGGCCGACTCCGACCAGACCGATCTTGGTCCGGTCGACGTCATACCGGTCGGCGAGGTACGACACAGCGGCGGCGACGTCACGTTCGCCGTACCAGCCGAGGTCCATCGCGTCGCCCTCGCTGGCACCGTTCCCACGGGTGTCGAAGAGCAGGACGCCGTACCCCTGACGGGCCAGCAGCACCGCCTGGGACAGCATGCTCCACCGGCTCCCGCCGGCGTCGTGGACCATGGCGACCGCGGCGGTGTTGCGTGACGGTATGTACCAGCCGGACAGACGCAGCCCGTCGGTTGTGATCAGTTCGACGTCCTCGTAGGGAAAGCCCCGGTCGCCGGGAGTTGCCGTACCCACATGGGTCGGCGGTGGGTTGCTGACTGCCACCGCGGTGGCGACCGGGGCAAGCACGAAGATGAAACTGAACGGCACACAGGCCAGTACGAGCAGCCGGGAGCGGCCCGGCAGCGTGCGCAGCAGCGCGGCCAGCCCGGTCACCAGCACACACGTCCCGATGAGCATCGCGCACAGGCCGGCAGTGGCCCGGATGGAGATCCCGTCATTGGCCGCGTGCGTGAAGCCGATCCCGTACCCGAGCGCACTCCCCACTACGCCAACCCCGAGCGCCAGGGCCGCGCGCTGGCGGGGGTCGGCCCGCCGGTCGGCGAGCATCGCGTACCCAGTAACGATCAGCACGAGGAGCACCCGCGCGACCTTGCCGGGGATGATCCCGCCGGGGACCACGACGATCGCAAGGGTCAGACCGAGGAGGCCGATTCCCTGCGGGAGAAGCTTGAGCGGTCGGCCCCGGCGTCGTCGGACCGAACGGCTGCCCAGGCGCAACGGGAGCCGCCTGACACGTGGCTTGCGGCCTTTGCTCTCCGGTGCGACGACCGCCACGTCCGTACCTCCTCTGCACCCGGACCAACGCTCCGCCGGGGAGGGTGCGAAGTAAAGGCACCCATCAGCAGACGACGTTGCGCCGGCCGCGCCGTCGCGGATGGGTGCCATGACTACGATGCGGGTGACCGGGCCCTCGAACGTAGGGTCCAAGGACGGCCCGCGAGGGCGGGATAGTCCTTACCAGCAAGGGCCGACGGTCATCAGCTGAGGTTCGCCCGGCAAGGGTGATGCGCTCGACCGAACGGTCGACCACCGACCCGCGGGCGACCGTCCGGGGCCTGTGCGACACCCTACGACGGCGTGCTAATTGTGTGTGACAGATGGAAGGATGACCGGATGTCGAGCTGCCCGTTCTGCCTGCCACAGATCGAGTCCGAGATCATCGCGGCGGACGATCACTGCTTTGTGATCTGGACAAAGGACCCGACGCCGGTCGGCGCGGTGATGGTGCTCCCGCGGGCGCACCGGGCCACCGTGTTCGACCTGAACGAGGACGAGTGGGTGTCGACGCGGCGGCTCCTCGACCAGATGCGGACCCAGGTCACCCAGACGTACGCCCCTGACGGCTGGAACGTCGGCTGGAACATCGGCCAGGTCGGTGGCCAGAGCGTCGACCACGCCCACTGCCACCTGCTGCCCCGCTATCGCGGAGAGCCGCTGGCCGGACGGGGAATCCGGTCCTGGCTCAAGGATCCGTCCAACCGGCCCGCGCACCACGCCGTGGCCGCGGACTGACGGCTCAGGGCGTCCGGTCCAGGCCAAACCGGGTGTCGGTGGTCGTGGTTACAGTGACGGACCATGCGTACGTCTGCCAGGAGGTCGGCGGTTTCCCGCCCGGCGAAGGCCGCCCGGACAGCGGCCGACAGCTCGGCGATCATGCTCAGCAAGGCCGAGGCCAGACGCATCTGGCTGCACGCCCAACGCCTCGACACCCGCGAGCCGTTCGGCGGCGACGCCCAGGCCACCCGTGCCGCGGTGGAGCACCTGGGCTACGTACAGATCGACACGATCAACGTGATCGAGCGCTGCCACCACCACATTCTGTGGACCCGCATACCGGCGTACGAGCGCAGCCACCTCCACCAGGCTCAGACCATCGACAAGTCGGTCTTCGAATACTGGACGCACGCGCTGTCCTATGTCCCGACGCGCGACGTCACGTTCTTCCTGTCCGAGATGAAGCGCAACCGGCAGGCGCCGCGCATGCCCTGGAACCGGACCGTGACCGACGCGGACCTGCGCAAGGTGCACACGCTGATCCGTCGGGAAGGTGCCCTCACCATCCGCGACATCAAGGACGACGTCCTGATCGACAAAGACTGGGCCTGGGCGAGCCGCAAGCCATCCAAGCGGGCCCTGGAGATGCAGTTCAGCCGAGGAGTCGTGACCGTGAGCCAGCGGTCCGGCATGGTGAAGACGTACGAGCTGATGCATCGGCACTTCGGCTGGGAGAAGCCGCCGAGGCCGGCGACGGAGCGGCAGATTCTTGCCTACCAACTGGACCGGTCGCTGCGGTCGCAGGGGCTGGTGAGCCTCGATTCCGCCTGTTACCACGCTCCTAAGAAGAAGCCTTCGATGCGCGCCCTGATCGAGTCCCGCGTACGCCGAAAGGAGCTCGTCCCCGTCGCGTTCGAGGGCGCCGGCAGGGTCGAGCACTGGGCCGAGCCGTCGACGCTCGAGGCACGCGACGCTCCGACCGAGGCACTCGTGCACATCCTGTCGCCCTTCGACCCGTTGGTCATCCAGCGCAAGAGGCTGGCGCTGTTCTTCGACTACGAGCACGTGTTCGAGGCGTACGTACCGAAGGCCAAGCGGGTCTACGGCTACTTCACGCTTCCGGTCCTGGTCGGCGACGAGATCGTTGCGGGCATCGACCTCAAGACCGACCGCGACAAGGGTGCGCTCCTTGTCCAGCAGTGGAACTGGGTCGGCCAGGGCGCCCCCGCCAGCCACGAGGCAGTCATCGAGAAGGAGCTCGACCGTTTCGAGCGGTTTCAGCTGCGGGCCTGAGCTCGCAGGGTTGAACGGTCGGTAGCCCCGGCTCGCGGCAATCGAGTTGCGCAACGGCGGCGGCCCCGCCATGCTCGATCGGCATGCAGGTGCTCTGCCGCACGGATCGCCTTGTACTGCGTCGGTTCGAGCGTTCCGACGTGGAGAATCTGTGGACGCTGTACGGCGATCCCGCGGTCATGCGCTTCATCTGCCTGCCGACGATCTCACGGTCCGAGTTCGAAACTCGCGTCGTTCCCGACCTCCTGGCCGAGTACGAGCGCTACCAGCACTTTGGCTACTGGGCAGCAGAGACGACCAGTGGTGAGTTCGTCGGACGCGTCGGTCTGCATCCCTCGACTCCGACCGACGACGGCCTGTGGGAGCACACGACCAGCGACCACACGTCCCTGGTGACCTTGGGCTACCGGATCCGGCGGGCGGCATGGGGCAACGGCTACGCGACCGAAGCCGGGCGCGCTCTGGTGCGGCGAGCCTTCACCGATCTTGGCGCGGCGGAGATTCGTGCCACGACGATGGCGGTCAACGTCGGTTCGCGCCGGGTCCTGGCCAAGCTCGGCTTCCAGCACGTAGGGACCGTGCATCTGGACTGGCCGGAACCCTTGGAGGGGAACGAACACGGGGACGTCATCTACCGGTTGGATCCAGAACGCTGGCGGCAGCTCACGGCGTGAGGCGCATCCGCAACCGCGTCGCCAACGCGTCACGATCTGGCGCGGAAACTCGGTCATTCTCGGGACTGCCGAGGAGTCCAAACACGTTCGGTCCCAGCATCGAAATGGCAAGATCACGTGGCCGCGGAACGATGTGGAAGTGCAGATGAAATCCGGGGGCCTCGCCGAACTCCGCGACATAGGTCTTCGCCGCGTCCAGTTCCGCTGCCAGGGCACGTGCAAGTCGGACCTGCCAGGTGCCGAGGCTCGCCGCCTCCGGGTCGGTCAGCCGGGCGACTTCGGTCACGTGGCGCCTGGCAATCAGTACGAGCCAGCCCGGCAGGGAGGTATCGAACGCGTGTCCTACTCGCCAGTGTTCGTCCGCGGCGATCAGCTCTCTGGTCGGCAGGCGGTCGAACTCGGCTTCCCGGTCGCAGCTGTGGCAGGGAGGCGATGTCATGCCGGGCGACCCTATCCGCCGGATGCCGTGGCTCGTTGGGGTGGCGCCGTGTGGAACGGTTGAGTGACGATCAGGACGCTTGAGGGTCGAGGCGTCAAAAAACAGGGTCTCCGAGCGTTTGCGGGACCGTTACTTGACGCATGATCATGAAACCCTCCCGCAAGGGTCACCCGGCCAGTCAGGTCTCCACCTGCATCTCTCCATGTTCCTCGCCGGCCCGGTGATGGCGTGCGGACCTGACGTGTCGGGGTCGGACGACGACATGATCGGCGCCGTCCGGTGGAGTGGCACGCCTACAGTGTGGAGATGAGTTCGACCCGCGTAGCTCGTCACATCAAGGCGCCCCGCCCAGCCGTCTACCGCGCGTTGCTCGATGCGCAGTGTGTGGCCAGGTGGAGGGTGCCGACGGGAATGACCTGCCAGGTGCACGCGTACGATGCGCGCGAAGGTGGCTCGTTCCGTGTCTCGCTCACGCACGACGCGCCAACCGGTACTGGCAAGACGACTGCGCACACAGACACCTACCACGGCCACTTCGCAAGGCTCGCGCCGAACGAACAGGTGGTGGAGATTCTCGAGTTCGAGACCACCAATCCCGATCTTGCCGGCGAGATGACCATTACGACGACCCTTGCTGATGCGGGCCGCGGCACTGACGTTGTTTTCATGTACGAAGGGCTGCCGAGTGGCGTAAACCCCGCCGACAACGAGACCGGCACTCAGATGGCGCTCGCAAATCTTGCGGCACTCGTGGAGGCGGAGCGTGCGTAGGTTCTTCCGGCAGTGGTCGGTGCTCTCCCGGTATCCGGATTTCACCAAGCTGTTCGTCGGTAGCTCGACCTCGCTCCTCGGGACGAACATCAGCGTGGTTGCGCTTCCGCTGACAGCTGTCCTCGTCCTTGATGCCTCACCGGCGGAGATGGGATTGCTCGGCGCTCTTGGCCTCATCCCACACCTGGTGCTTGGCCTGCCGGCCGGAGTCTGGGTTGGTCGCATCCCATACCGCCGCACCCTTGTGATCGCCGACATTGCCGCAGCCTTGTTGCTTGGTGCGATCCCGCTCCTGGCCCTGCTGGACACGCTGCGGATGTGGCACCTGTATGTCGTTGTGCTCCTCGGCGGCGTGTGCAACCTGTTCGACGCACTCGCCACCACGTCGTTCGTTCCGAGCCTGGTGGGTCGTGACAACCTGCTGCAGGCCAACACGGTCACGACGCAGACCAGCACCGTTGTCAGCACGACCGGCTCGGCTCTCGGTGGCGGGCTTGTGCAGCTCTTGACCGCACCGATAGCCATTCTGCTCGACGCGTTCTCGTTCGTTGTCGCCGCGATGTGCAAGGCAATGATCCGAGATCCGGGAAGGACGGTTGTCGGTGCCGATGATGCACCTCGCGGTCGCTTCGTCAGCCAGGTCGGCGGCGGCGTACGAGCGGTCTTCGGTCATCCGATCCTGCGTCCGCTGATTGTTGCGGCTGCTCTGGGCGCCCTGGCTGGCCAGATGCAGAACGTGCTCCTGGTCCTCTACCTGGCCCGAGAGGTGGGGCTGTCCGCGTTCTTGGTGGGCCTACTCCTCGCTGTCAGCGGCGTCGCATCCATCTTCGCAGCGCTCGCGGCCGCACCGATTACGGAACGCCTCGGTCACGGGCCAAGCTTCATCCTGGGGGGCTTCCTCGCTGCCATCGCCGGACTCGGACTGGCGGCAGCCGCAGGGCCACTGCCTCTTCTCGTTGGTGCGTTGGTGCTTGCCCAGGTCCTACGTGGTGCCGGTCCGCCGCTCTACGGCATCAATCAAGTCACCGTACGACAAGCTCTCTCGCCACCCGAGATGCTGGCCCGCGTCAACGCGACCTGGCGCTTCCTGGTCTTCGGAACCCAACCGATGGGAGCCCTGCTCGGCGGACTGGCGGGCAGCCTGATCGGCTTGCGAGCAACCTTCCTCATCAGCAGTCTCGGCATTCTGCTCGCAGTCGCCATCGCGACGCTGTCACCGCTCCGCACCTTCCGTCGGTTGCCACCTTCGCACGAGGAGGCAGCGTTGGCGTAGAGGTGCCCAGGTCTGCGGGCGCAGCTCGGCTGCCACCTGCTGGGACTGGCCAGACCGCCGGTGTCGGTGCCTGCCGGTAGGTGTGGGGCATGAGATGGCATGAGATAGCGAAGAGCCAACCGAGGCTCGGTACGGTGGCCCACGAGCTGCTGGTCAAGCCGGGCGTACTGCTCGTCGGCACCACGAGGCGTGACAGCTCGGCACGGATCAGTGGCGTCGAGCCGCTGATCATGGACGGCGATCTGTGGCTGTCGATGATGCGTACGTCGACGAAGGCGCACGACCTCCACCGAGACCCGCGGATTCTGCTGCACAGCATCATCACCGGGCCCGAGGCGGCGCCGGAGGTGAAGGTGCGGGGGACGGCACGCGTCGAGTCTGACCGAGCGGTGCAGGAACGCTACGCGGCCACCGCGGGCGCAGAGCTTGGTTGGCAGCCAGTCGTCGGCGCGTTCAACCTGTACGCGGTCGACATCGCGGACCTCACCTACATCAGCTACGACACCGAGACCGGTGCGCAGCACGTGGCTCGGTGGCCGGACGGCGCCGAGTACGTCCGCGCGTCGACGACGCCGACCAGCCTCGGACCGCCGGAGGCGGTTCGCCGTCTGCTCACCTGATCGACCGACCACAGCTGCCTACGTGTCGATCACACCGGCGCTTTGCAGCAGATACCGGAGCTCGCCGTCGTCATACGGCGTGTTCTTGCGCCGGTTTGCGTGCAGCCTGCTGAAGAAGGCGTCCATGAACACCACGATGTCCCGGTACTTCAGTACGGCACAGAGGAGGGCTGGATGCACCACATCCTCGAGGTGCTCGACGCCACGAACCAAGGCGTGATGGACCAGGCTGCGGTCGTCACCCACGCCGAGGCGTTCTCGGATGGACGCCCGCTCGGAGTCGGGAAGCGACTCATACCACCACACGAGCTGTGAGCCGACCGAGTAGATGATCTCGCCGTAGTCGTAGTGGCTGTGCCGTTGTAAGAACGCGCGCTCGCGAGTGGTCAGGTCGAAGCGCGAATCCAGGACCAGGCCGAAGTCGACAAGGTAGACGTGCTCGCCGTCGGTCATGGCGTTGTTGAAGTGTGCGTCGAAGTGGACCACATCATGCTGGCGCAGGAACGACACGGTGTCGCACAACTGGCTCACGATGAGGTCGGTGTCCTCGGGCTTCGCCGACAGCCGTTCCCACAGCGAATACGCCACGTGCTCGATGAATACCAGCGCCGTGTACCGGCCCTCCGCTCGCTCGGTGACGTAGCGCTGGATGTTCAGGTTCGAGTTCCACCGCCGTACATAGTCGTCCACGCTCCCTAGATCCGGAGGATCGAGCCAACGGGGCCGAGGCACGATGCGGAAATGGTAAGTGAGCGGGAAGCCGCCGATAGCGTCCTCGAGCACCCAGTTCGTCGTCGTGACGTGGGTGACGATCTCCCGCCAGGCGCCGAAACCGGCAGAGCCGACGCCGTACTGGTAGAAGGTGGGCAGCCGGTAGTGGTTCCGTGTCGAGAACGTCCGATCGTGCTCGAGGTCGGTAAGAGGAATGATCTTCACAAAGACGCGCTCTCCCGCGAGCTCGACCGTCTGCGTGGCGCCCCATCCGTGCGTCGCGGGCTGATCGGCCAGGAGCCCGCACAGGGCGTCGTCGTCGAGGTGTGCCAACTCCGTGCTGATCTTCGAATACCGCGCCCGTCGCGCTGCTGTATCCATGCCTCGGGTATACCGCTGGCGACTGCCACGAGTCGAGCCGGTTTGAACGTGAACAGTCGGGCAGGCTCGGCCACGTATGGTGTCGGCATGCACGTCTTGGGGATCGATGTCGATGCCGCGTTGATTCGACGCTGGGCTGGCTGGCGCCGACCTGTCAGCCGTTCTTTCTGACCGCCGGCGAGGTTGTGAACCTCGGGCTCACGCCTGACCGCACTGGTGGCGACCTGCCCTTCGAGCTTCGCGACACCTACCAGGTCTGGAACCTTCCCAAGGGCTTGGAGCTGGTGTGGCTTGACGAGCAGGAGTTTCATGCCAGGCCGCGAGAGGTGCGTGCGGATCTCGTACGAGCACAGGTGAGGCACGGTCGAGGAGCCGTGCCCACCATCAGCGATTGGGCGGACCTTCTCGATGCACAGGTGCTGCGAGAGCAGGCTGACGGGCATCGCTACGTCTGGTGGCCGAGCCTGGTTGAGCGTCGTACCGATGCCGTCCTGAAGCGCGTTGTCACCGACGACCAACCACCCTGCCAGCGCACGTTGGTGCCGGAGGACGTCTGGAGTGCGGCCGCATCCAAGCTGCCCTACGCGAGAGTGCTCAGCGGAACATTCGCGAACGGAGGCGCACCAGACTGCTTTGGCACCGTCATGGCGGCGTCGGGCGTCCAGGGCGCCGCCGATGTCTGGATGGTGACAGAACCCTTCGAGGCTTGGCTTGCAGCCAACTGCGCCGTGGGCGGCACTGACGACCTGCCGGGAACCGTGCTGGTGTGGCGCGATGCCGACTCTGCGAGCACGCACGCGGCGGTCACCCTCGGCGGCGGCTGGGCACTGCACAAACCTGGGCAGGATTGGATCTGCCCGCACCAGGTGGTCACGGTGGGCGACCTCATCCGGGCCGCGCCACCGGGAGTCACACTTCACCGGTACTCCTTGCGGGACTAGAGGTTCGCAGGGCGCCACGCGCGGTCAGATCGTCCGCCAGTCGATGCCATCCGGTTGGGAGACGCCGAGGCACGACGCAGCCCACGACAGGTCGATTGCGGCCAACCGGAGGAACACTCGGGCAAGCCACGGTGGCGACGAGCGTTCGTCGAGAATGCGTCGGACAAGCAAGGCGCACCCGGCGGCTGCCCACCCGCCGCCGGCGGGCATCACCTCATAGGGAAGCGGACCGCCTTCGAGGTGCAGGGTGGGGAGCAGCAGGGCCAGGTCATGATCGGCGTGACCGCGTGAGGAGTGGCTCCAGTCGACGAAGACCACGCGGTCGGCGGCGATACAGATGTTGTCACTGCGGGGATCACCGTGGACCACCCTGTCCCCGCTGTCGTCGAGGCACGCTTCGGCATCAACGAGCAAGGGACCGGCAGTCGAGAGCCAGGTCGCCGAGCACAGTCCCAGGTCGAGGAACGCATCTCGGTCGGGACCCTTGCGTACCAGCGCCGGCCAGAGGGCGGGGCCACGCGGCGATGGTATGAGCACGCTCGGAGCCGGAACGCGGGAGAGGTCCGCTAACGCGGCGAGCACCAGATCGATGTCGCCCGCCCGCCAGTCCACGCCCTGGTGACTGGCAGGCCAGTGCGCGCCGCGCAGGTCTTCGACGACGAGGATGGGGTGGCAGCCGGGTTCATCGAGCCATGCGACAACGCCGGGGACGAAGCGTTCGGGAACGTGCTGGAGCGCGAGGTGCTCGGTGCGGAGCCAGCGTTCGGTCTGTTGGTCGGTGGCCGCCTTGATGAAGACACGGTTTCCGTCTGCCAGCGTGACCGAGTAGCGGGCAGCCGCCGTCAGGCCGGTATCTGGCCTGACCCATTCGCGCGCCGGCTGATCCAGAGCGCGTTCGAGGCGTTCGCGAATCTGCGCCGGCACCGCCGG
Source organism: uncultured Actinomycetota bacterium (assembly GCA_963720325.1). GTDB lineage: Bacteria > Actinomycetota > Actinomycetes > Propionibacteriales > Actinopolymorphaceae > Thermasporomyces. The sequence continues at coordinate 907,691 of CAVRFE010000003.1, forward strand.
GGTCGACAGCACATCATCCGGAAGTGAGGGCATGCGCGTTGCTCCCGCCGAATATCAGAATCGCCGAGGACGCTAGCACAGCGGTATGACCAAGGCGGACAAGCGATCGCCGGCTCGTCAGGCGCCCAGGATAGGCCGCTACCCTGCCGTGGTGATCGACATCCCGGAGGACTTTGCGCGGCAGACCATCGGACGTGAGGGCGATCCCGGCCGAGCCTGGTTGGCGTCTCTGCCTGGCTTGGTGGATGAGTTCCTGCAGCGGTGGCGCTGCGCGCCGATCGCTCCAATCGTAGGCGGCGGTGTCGGGATCATCCTGCCGGTGCAGCGTCACGACGGCTTGCCTGCTGTTCTGAAGATTTCCTTCACGCACCCAGGCAACATGCACGAACCCCATGCCCTTGCCGTCTGGGGTGGGCGTGGCGCGGTGCTGCTGTTCGAACGCGACGACGCCAGTTTCGCAATGCTGTTGGAGCAGGCCGAGTGGCAGACTTTGGACCATCTTGGCGATGTCGACCAGGCAACAGTAGTGATAGGCCAGCTCGCCCGACAATTGGCCGTACCGGCCCCGCCCAACCTGCCTCGGCTGTCCGATCGGGCCGAGGAGTGGGAACGAACGCTCCTCGAGGATGCCAAGGCGCTGGGCCATCCGCTGTCGCAGCGTGCCATGGACGCGGCGGTCGCGACCATCCAGGACCTCGGCCGCAAGCAACCCGACACCATGGTCCACGGCGATCTGCACTTCGGAAACGTCGTACGTGCCCAGCGCGAGCCATGGCTGGTCGTCGACCCCAAGGGACTGGCCGGAGACCTCGCGTTCGACGCACTCAGAGTGCTTGCCGGCGGAGCCGCTAGCCTGCTCACCGCCGATGACCTGGGCGCAGCAGTGCGGCGCCGGTTGGCGATCTTCGCGGACGCCGCCGAGGTCGAGCGCGAACGAGCCATTCGCTGGGCCCAGGCCGACGCCGCAATGGACGCTCTTAGCGGCCGAAAGAGCGGCCATGCAGCCTGGCGGGTGCAGGCGTGTGAGCAGGTAGCCGAGCTTCTGGCCTGACCGCCTCGGGGGCCGGAAGGAAGTGGGAACTACCTCAGGGCCGCGTGGCGAGGATGCCTCGGATCGCGGTCGGTACCCGAAGGACTGCCCCTTCCCTCTCTCGGTCAGCTAGTGCACGTCGTAGCAGGCGGACGTCAATCGAGGCGTAGTCAACGGCGGCAAGCGATGCCTCGAGCCGGTCGGTCTGCTCGCGAACGATCATGGTCGCAAGCTGAATCTCAAGGGGTACAACGGGTATCGGCAAACCCTTCCAATCAAGGATCGACCGCTCCTTCCACACCGCCGTGGTGAAGGTTTCGATGACAGATCTGTGGCACCACGGTCGATATGGGCCAGCTCAACCTTGACCCCGGCGAGCATCCACCGCGCGAAGGTCCAGTTGCCAAAGGTCAACACTGGTTCCTGCGCGCTGCTGAACCACGTGCGAGGATCGGTCGTGGGCGAACGATCCGTACGGCCCGGGAGATGCGTCGCGGCGGTGCGTACGGCGGATGGGGTAGGCATGGCGACATCGATGTCGCCCGGAACAATGGCTGCGCCTCGTATCGCCGTCGCCGCGCTCCCGACCAGCATCCAGTCGACGCCCGCACGATCCAGCCGCACTGCAAGCTCCCCAAGTGCGTGCGACCATCCGGCGCTCATGCGACGAGTCTGCCGGCTCCTACCGACACCACCGGTGCTGACCGCGAACGAACCGCGGGCGATCCACTGCGATTCCCTGCGGAGAGTCGGCCGATCGTCTCCCCAGGCCTTGACTTCGAGTGCACTCTAAGGGGCATCCTGCATGGGTGCCCGATGAATCGCCGGACGTCCAAACCTGCGGCGTCGACGAACTCACCCCGGACGTCGACAGACCGCTCACGGTCGGGCAGGTCGCCACGCTGACCGGCCTGTCCACCCACACCCTGCGCTGGTACGAGCGCGAGGGCCTGCTGGAGGGCGTTGCCCGCGACCAGGCGGGCCATCGGCAGTACACGCGTACCGACCTGCGCCGCCTGGTCCTTCTCATGCGACTCCGCGCGACCGGCATGCCTGTCAGCGAGATGCTGCGCTATGCCGAGCTCATCCGAGCCGATGTGCCCACCGAGCGGCAGCGCGTGGAGCTGCTGGAGGCGCACCGCGACCGCGTCCTGAGCCACATCGCCGACCTCTACCGCGATCTGGACGTGATCAACAACAAGATCGCGGGATACCGGCGAACTCTCTCACCGGCGGTATCGGCGTAGTCGTTTCACGCACCGACCGGAATTGACGCAAGCGCTGGAGAATCCGGCGTCGACAACCATTTTCTCAGGGAGCACTGCATGCTGCACCGAACCATTGGCGATCGCCGCACTGTCAGCGCACTATGCCTCGGCGGACGACGACATTCCGCTTACTGGTGGTGCGGTTCCTCTCGTATATCGAGAATCCAGCCTCGACGAACGTACTCAACACGCCTCGGCTCACATCCCCGATAGTTCCTCCGACCGGATACGCCTCCACGATGTGTGCTCCTGATGTACGGGCATATTCGACGGCCGCTTCGATCATCGGCAAGGTGAGACGTTGTTTGCGGTATCCGCGCTTGGTGAACAGGCAGCTGATCGCCCAGATCGTCCCATCGTCGGGTTGATCGATGGGAAGGCTTCTCGACCGGAGAATGGGTTTGTACGCGGACCGAGGTGCGACGGCACACCAAGTCACGGGGTTGTCGGCGACATAGCCATGCCACTCGGGCCGACAGCTCGGTCAGATCGCGCCATCGTGAGATGTCGACGGGGTGGATCGAGATCTCCAATGGGTCATTCAACCCCTTCTGGCGGACCGGGGCCGCGGGTGGCCGCCGCGGTCGTCCGTCACCCGTCCGTGCTGCCGAGGTCTCCGATCGCTCGCCGGCTGCGGATCGGCGTGCGAACTACCCCGATCCGCGAGCCCGCGCGGGGGTTAGCCGCAGATGGCCTTGTCCAGCAGTGCGTCGACCGCGTCGTCGGGATCACCGCGGAAGTTGCGCGTCAGCGCGACGGTGACCTGGCGGCGCCCGTCCTCCGTGGAGAACGACCAGGCCAGGTAGGCCAGGGCATCACCGTCGTTGCCGTATGCACGGACCCCACACGACGTGTCCCGCCACGCCAGCCCGAGCCCGTACATCCTCCCGCCCTCGACACCCTGCGTCTTCATTTCGTCGAGCAGGTGACCGGGCAGCAGGCGCCCCCCGAGCAGTGCGGCGAAGAACCGGTTGAGATCCCGCGTCGTGGAGATCATCTCGCCACCTGCGCCCATCACCGACGGGTTCATCTCTGTGTAGTCGAGGAGGTGCATCTGGCCGTCCTTGGGCACGTAGCCGTGCGGATGCGGGCCGCGAATCCGCGGCGACGTCCCCGGCACCGAGGTGCCGTGCAACCGCAACGGTTGGATCACCCTGCGCTGGATCTCCCGGCCGTAGGGCCGGTCGGTCACCTCCTCGATGATCTGTCCGAGCAGGAGATAGCCGGTGCTGGAGTACGCGAATGCCGTACCCGGCTGTTCGAACGTCGGCGGGTTGGCCACCGCGCGCTGAACCAGCTCAGCGGCGGTCCAGGTCCGCCACCGGTTGTCCAGGAACTCCTGTCCCGGCGGCATCGGCAGCGTTCGCACGACGTCGTACAACCCGCTGGTGTGGTTGAGCAGATGGCGCACGGTGATCCGGTGACCGTCCGGGACGACTCCGGGCAGCCACGCCTCGACCGGGTCGTCCAGCCGCAGCCGACCCTCGCCGACGAGCTGCAGGGCGACGGTGGCGACGAACGTCTTCGTGATGCTCCCCGCTCGGAACTGGCCGTGGACCGGGACCGCCCGCGTCGTGCCCAGTTCGGCGACACCGCTTGAACCTCGCCACACGCCATGCTCGTCACGCACCTCCGCGAGCGCACCGACCGCGCCGGCGGCTACGACCTCGTCCAGCCGTCTTTGCAGCCCGGCGCGATCCGCGTGCTCGGGCGCGGCAGCCGTCGCGGTTGGAGCCGCAGCCGGCATCGCAATCACCGCCAACGCTGTCGTCGCAGTCACCAGCGCCCGATGCACTCGCTTCATCCCGACCTCTTCCTGTCAGCGGTTCGTCAGGAACGAGCGTTACGGAGTAGAGGCGGCGGACATATCCGGGAATGCCCTGGTTCTCCCCCCGAGTCGGTCCGGGGCAACCGCCGTCATCGGTGTAAGGCTCTCGCCAAGGTCAGCGTCCGGAAGCGAGGATCGCGGGCACTATGAGTCGCGGACTGGGGCAGGGGGCCATGAGGATCCGTCGAGCAGGTGGCGGACCCCGGTCGGTTTGTCGAGTTGGATTGTCCGCCGCACCTGGGGGTTCCCCGGACACGTTCCCCCGCCCTTGGGCGCCTCGCTGGTCCAGTACACCGTCACGGCGTCATCGGTCTCGATGATGAGCGGCTCGCGCAGAAACGGTGAAGGATCCCGCCCCGACGTGCACTCGAGCTCGGAGACCTCAACCTCGACCTTGGTGGAGTCGGGGTCAAGCCCTCCTCTTACGCCGCGGATCTCTACCCAGTTCGTGTCGACAGGCAGAGCGGGCCGAAGCTTGCAGCCGCCCCAGCCGTGCGCCTTCCAGCCGTCTCCGTCTCGTTCGAGGGTCACGGTCTGCGACCGGCCGTAGACAGGTCCGGTCGCGGCGTCCCAGCGCCCGAGTCCGACCAGGATGCGCTGCGGGTCATCGGGCCGATCCCCAGCCAGCACCATCCACCTCGCCTCCGACGCCGGGTGCGCCTGCAGTTCTTCTGGCGCGTCGATGCCCGCCATGGCACGGAGGTCATCGAGCGCGGCCGCGACCTCATCGGCGTCCGCGAGGTCATCTACGCCGCCAGCCAGCGCCGAGGCCGCGAAGGCGATTCGGCTGCCACATGTCAGCAGCATCTCGCCGTCGGCCCTCCTGACCACCGGGGAGTCTGCGGTTCGGCCAACCGTGGGCGATGGGCCTGCGCTGTCGTCCGCCACAACCTCCAGGGGTTGGCTGGAGTCAGCACACCCGGGCAGCGCCAATATGGCGACCGAGACCCAAACTCCGATCCATCCTGTCCGCACGTTCACCACCTTGGAGCTCTGGCTCATGACCGTGGTGACGCGTCGGTGGAGTCGTAAGTTGCCCTCGGACTGGCCGCGACCTGCCGCGCGATCGGGCATGTAGCGGGAACGCCGGCCGGCCTACCTGGCGTGAGGAGCCGGGTGCCTAGCGAGCCGAGTCTGTGACGCGCGCACCCGATCGTGGGTGCGTTCGATCATCTGGCGGCTCTCATCGATCAGCGCTCGGCCGTTGGCGCATCGCGCGCGCCGCCCGCTCGGCGTCCGGCTCTGGTCCAGATGCCGAAGGAACCCCTTGGCCTCGGCTATCACCCGCAGGGTGGCGCTCCTGCCGGCCTCGCCCTCTGATGGCACTCAGCCACTCTGTCACAGAACCCAATGGCGGGAATACAAAGGCCGCTTGGCCCTTCCCAGAACCTGGGACTGTATGCCGAGCTGTGATGATTGCCGCCGACTTTGGCAGTTTCAGCCCATTTGGGTCGGTCCAGAACGGACTCATCGGTCATATCGTGATCAAGTCGCGGTGCCCGCCCCCGAGGTCGTAGGGGAGGATGCGTCGAGGACGGGCATCGCGACACATGTCTCGGCCGCTTACCTCGCTTGCTGGCCCGGGCAATGCCGAGAGATCGGCGACCTGGCCAGTGCCCAGATCCAGCGCAGATGGACCTGGGCAGGACTGCCCGACTGTCGGAATGCTTTCCGGTGCCCGGCCAGCAAGCCAGCCGTGGACGCCGACTCCTATCCGAGGCCGGGTGGGTCAGGGTGGGTCAGCGGCAGAGCGGGCGGGCTTCAGCGTCGTAGCTCTCGATCGAATCGGCCATCACGCCTCGCCAGTGGGATCCCGCAGCCGTCCAAGAATCGCCAGCCTCTGACGACCGCCATGTCCACGGAGACGAACTGGTCGTCCCCGTTTGGTGGGTGGGCCATGACCGGCAGCGCGGTGAGCGCGGCGATATCTCCGGCGTCGGTGATGATTTGGCAGCATCCCACGACAGTCACTGACCAGAACGACGTCTGACCTTGGTGGGCGTTGTCGACATGGACTGCCACGATGTTGCCGCCGCCGGCGGCGTCGCTGAGGGTGGAACCGTCCACGGCGCGAAACAGTACGCGCTCGCCATCGAGCAGAAACGCCACGGGCTGACACGCTGGCAACGCGTGCGCGGTGAACACCACGCGGCCCAGCGACTGGGAACTGAGCAACAACAGACAGTCGATCCGGTCAAGGACCTCCAGTCTCTGTACGTCGGACATGAGGCGCCTTCTGTGGCGACCGGGGCTGGCCGCCGCAAGCATTGGTACTGCTGACGCTGGCTCCGGTTCGTCCGCACAGCTAGAGGCATAGGTCCTCGCCGGCTCAGGCGATCCCGGCAGCAGAGGGACCTAGCGTGCAGGCGAAACTTCGCAAAGCGATCATGGCGGCGTTTTGGACTCGCTCAGGCCGAAGCGGACAGCAGATACGCGCGCGGGCTCAGCTTGCCGATCATGCGGTATGTGTGCCAGAGGCAGTCGCCCATCATGATGTCGTAGGCGGTCTGCCCGAACTCGGAGCGGTAACGCTCCGGGGCACGCAGGAGCCTGGCTGCATGAAGCAGCTTGCGGCCGACCTTGCCGCTGTTCTCCTCCGCGTACTCGCCCCACTCGGTGCCCATCTCGATGCGCCTGTCGATGCGCAGGCCAGCAGCCGCAATGGCCGCCTCCGCGCGGTGCGGGTCGGCGCTGGCGGCCGCCACACCCATGGTGTCGAACAGCCTCCCGGCTTCACGAGGCTCTAGCCGGTCGGTGCGAAACATCTGGTAGACGAGCACCCGGCCGTGGTCACGTAGGACCCGTCGGAACTCGGCGTGGGCCCTCGCCGGTTCCGGCACATGGCTGAGGACGTCACGGCACCAGATGAGGTCAACCGAGTTGGCCTCGACCGGCAACTGCTCGGCCGAGCCAAGCGTGAAGCTGACCCGCTCGAGCAGGTCAGGTCGATGCACCGCTGCGGCTGCTAGCTCGTCGTTGGCGATCTCCACGTGGCGACCCACCGGGTCCAGCCCACGGATGACGACGCCGAATCGCTCAGCCAGCTTCAGCGTGTGGCCACCCTCGCCGCAACCCACGTCGAGAACGCTGGCGCCGGGTGGCAGACCAAGCTCGCCGGCCAGGTCGTAGAGCAACTCCGGCCCTCGCGGACGAAGGCTCTCATCCAGTGCAGCCTCGAAATCCTCCTCCAGGCGTGGGTAGGCGTCGTAGTGGGCGGCGAGATCGAACGAACAGATCGGATTCATGCTCCGGACGCTACGACCTGCCCAGGTATGCGAGCACCCGTTTGTGCTGGTGGACGCTTGACCCCTCGGCGGCAGCGTTCGCCTGCAGTACCGCTTGTAGTGAGATGCTGGGGCGATGAGTCGCCACCGCTTCCACGGCGATCCGGCTCGATTCGAGGTGGTCGCCGCCTTCGTCGCGGACCGCTTCCCAACGGCGCGCTACGTGGCGGACGTGGCCGGCGGCCAGGGCATGCTCGCGCGCGTGCTGACCAAGCGGTACAACCTGGCCTGCGATGTCGTGGACCCACGAGGTTGGGCGCTGCGTGGAATCTCCTCACGCCAGGAGGAGTATTCCGCGGACATGGCTGACTACTACGACTTGATCGTCGGTCTTCACCCGGATGAGGCTCTGCGACCGGTCGTCGAGTCAGCCGCCGTTCGCCCGGTTCTGGTGACGCCATGCTGCAACTTCTGGTCCGGCTCGGAGCGGCTGGGCCAGGACGACTTGCTCGCAACGATCAGGGCGCATCACGAGAGGCGTGGGGGTGCGGTAGACACGGTACATCTGGCGTTCCGAGGGCCGAAGAACATCGGTCTGGTCCTCGAACCGCCGTAGCGGAACAGGCTCCCTGACGTCGACTCCTGCGGGTGCCGCTCTTGGCAGTCGCTCAGCCCGTGCGTAAACGACCGTTTGTGGCCCGCGCAGCGCAGAGGCAGTGTCGGCTCGAGCCCAGAGACTGGCGCATATGCATTTCAGCCGACGAATGATTGTTCTCGACGCCGCTGATCTCGACGCGGAGAGTGCGTTCTGGGCCGGGCTCCTGGGCGGCACCGTCATGGCTGGCGACCGCTGGCACACGATCTGGGTCGATGGAACGTGGCAGTTTGGCATCCAGTTGGTGCCAAACCATGTGCCGCCGGATTGGCCCGACGGCACACCTCAGCAGATCCATTTCGACCTCTACGTCGATGACGTCCGCGACCTCGACGATGCGCATGAGCGCGTGATCGGACTGGGCGGCCGACTGTTGAAACTGTCCGATGATCGCAACCAGGTATCGGGTGCCCAGATCTATGCCGATCCGGCCGGCCATCCGTTCTGCATCTGCTGGCTGCCTCCACAGATTGGCGATCGGGTGAGACTCACCTACCCGGACGGTAGCGAAGTCGAAGGGGTCTGGGCAGGAGAAACAGACAGCGACAACCGGACGGTCCCTGTCCTGCGACTGGATGACGGCAGCGTTCACCGGGACGACGCCGGTCAGGGTCGCCGTAAGCTCGTACGCGGGGCCAACGACTGAGGTGGTCCGGCGAGAATGACCCGATGATGATGGGTAACTACTGCCCCAAGTGCGGGAGCAAGGACGTCGCCGCAAGGACCAGCGGCGCCATTACACACCTGAGATGCCGGCAGTGCCAGGCCCCAGAGCAGACTCCGGTCTGGCCACTCCTGGTGGTGACCGGAGCAAGTGGTGCTGGCAAGAGCGCGGTCTGCGAGCTACTTCGTGATCGCTTGTCGGGCTGCGCGGTCTACGACGTTGATCTGATTTGGTGCAGTAGCTGGGACGAGCGGAACGACAACTGGCTTCGAATCGCCCACTCAAACGGTCTCTCCAGGACCAGCACCGTCCTCTGCGGCACGCTGCTTCCACACCATGTCGATCATCTGCCCAACCGCCGCCTGGTCGGGGACGTGCTCTACCTCAACCTGCACTGCGACGATCAGGACCGCGCGGATCGGCTTCAGGCTCGGTGGCAGCATCGGTCGCCTGGCGCGGCCGAATTCATCGAGCGCCAGCGCAGCTTCGCCTCCTGGCTGCTGGCATCAGCCGGCGACTTCCACCCACCCATGCCCACTGTGTCGACAAGCGGACGCACGGTCTCAGACGCCGCTCTCGATGTTGTCCGCTGGATCGACGAGCAGCGTGAGACGTACACCGCCGATCCGAACACGAGGTACACGGGCGTTCGTCAGCCGACCCCGCCTGAGCTTCCCGGGCCGGTCGCGTTGCTGTAACCCTGATATCGGGCACGGTCGACTCGGGAACGGGCGGTAGCAGCCAAGGGCTTCGTGATCCTGCCGAGGCGCTAGGTGGTGGAGAGGTCACTGGCTTGGTTGTCGCATGCGCGTCGGAACGTGCGCGACTACGAGACCCGACCTGAGCACTCCGAGACGATGCTCACCCTGGCCTCGTTCACGCTCATGACCCGCAGACTCACCCGGCCCGCCGTACAGCCCGACGCATCCTTTCCACGACCTGCTGAAACCGTCCAGGCTCCTTGAGGCGTCACGGGGTCGGCGGGCGCGGCATCGCGATGGACGCGACGATGCCGTCCATCGCGTCGTTCAGGACCGCCTCGCGCTCGGCCGGGTCAGTGCATGACGCGGACCAAGCCTGGCGCCAGCATGTTCGCCTGGATCATGCCCCCAGATTCTCCGTCACGGGCAGGCACTCGGCGAGCAGGTCGACGACGTCGCGCCAGGCTCGCTGCGCGTGCCGTGGGTGGTAGCCGACGCCGGGGACCGTGGGGTGGTCGACCGGCGGGTGGTGGAAGGCATGCAAGGCGCCGCCGTAGACCGCGAGGCGCCAGTCGACGCCCGCGGCCTGCATCTCAGCGGTGAACGCGTTCCGTTGCGCGGGCGGCATGATCGGGTCTTCCGACCCGACCCCGGCCCACACCGGGCAGCGGATGCGCGCTGCCTCGCCCGGTCGGCCCGTGGTAGTTGCGTTGACTGTCCCGATCGCGCGCAGGTTGACGCCGTCGCGCCCGAGTTCCAGCCCGACGGCGCCGCCGGTGCCGTAGCCGACGGCGGCGATCCGGTCGGGGTCGGTCCGCGGCTCGGTGCGCAACACGTCGAGCGCCGCATGGCCGATGCCCCGCATCCGGTCGGGGTCGGCGAGCAGCGGCATGCAACGGGCCAGCATCTCCTCGGGGTCGCCCAAATAGCGCCCGCCGTGAAGGTCGAAGGCCAGCGCTACGTATCCCAGTTCGGCGAGAGCATCGGCCCGGCGGCGCTCGACGTCGCTGAGCCCCATGCCCTCTGGTCCGAGCAGCACCGCGGGCCGGCGGTCGACACCGGCCGGGAGCGCGACGTGCCCGATCATCGTTAGGCCGTCGGCCGGGTACTCGACCGTGCGCGTTGTGATCGTCGTCATGAGACTGGACTGTAGGGATCGTCGAGCCCGGATCGGCCGCTGTTCTGCCGATGGCAGAACAGCGCGGGCATTCCCCCCTGAAATACGGCGAGGGCTCACAGGAACCGTCACCACGGAGGGCGAAGCGCGATGCCGGCTGAGCGTGTGGCACGTATGTGGCACAGCCGGCGTCCAGAAGGAAACGGAGATCGACAGCCTCAGGCCGGGAAGTGCCTCCTGACCTAGGGTGGTGCGTGTGGAGCGGGTGACGGGGATCGAACCCGCATAGCCAGCTTGGAAGGCTGGAACTCTGCCATTGAGTTACACCCGCATGGTGCCGTCCCATGGTGCCACGAGCGGCGAGTCTCCGCCCGCTCGTTCACCGCAGGAACGGCCCGTCGTCGTTCACGCGTACACGCGCCGACTGAACGCCCTGGGCGGGCGTCCGCAGCGGCTGGCTGTGGACTAAACTCCGGGCGGCACCGCGAGGCCAGCGTAGTGCCCATCTACTCCGGGCCGGTTGGGGTGGGTGGATACGTCACTCCCGCACCCCGATGCGGTTGCCACCCTGCAGGCGGGGGCACGCGGGGTCGCGGGACGTGGCGCCGGGGAGTGGCGCAGTTTGGCAGCGCGTCGGCTTTGGGAGCCGAAGGCCAGGGGTTCGAATCCCCTCTCCCCGACCACGGTCGGTCCCCGTCTCGAGCGTGGGCCCGTCGCCTGGAGTGTGAGGGCCGTGTGTGGGGGTGCACCGGCATCTACGCGGCTCGCGGGCGTACACTGCCTCGCGCGTCGGGATCACGCCGCACTGTCCTCAGTGTCGTTCCCGAGGCGGCACCTGCCTGGGGCATCCTAGGGCGCGGCGCACGCGTTCCCGCCCCGCTCCGTGAGCCAGCAGACTACAAACCTGAACCCCGTAGCCGAAGACCGCCAGCCCGGTTCTAGCACAGCCGAGGAGATCCACGATCGTGAAAAGCGCCGTCGAGACCCTGAGTCCGACCCGGGTCCGGCTGACCGTGGAGGTGCCCTTCGAGGAGCTCAGTCCGAGCTTCGAGGCCGCCTACCGCGAGATCGCCCGCCAGGTGACCATACCCGGATTCCGGCGCGGCAAGATCCCGCGGCAGATCATCGACCAGCGGTTCGGTCGGCAGACGGTGCTCGACCAGGCGGTCAATGATGCGATCCCACGGCTGTACTTCGACGCGATCCAGGAGAACGACGTCGAACCGATGGGGCAGCCCACGCTCGACGTGGGTAGTTACGAGGACGGCGCCGACCTGACGTTCACGGCCGAGGTCGAAGTGCGGCCGGAAGTGTCGCTGCCCGAATACAAGGGGCTCGAGGTGAGTGTCGACGACGCCGACGTCGGCGACGAAAGTGTCGACGAGCAGGTGAACGGGCTTCGCGAGCGGTTCGGCTCACTGTCGACCGTCGAGCGGCCCGCCGGCGATGACGACTACGTGACGCTCGACCTGTCTGCCAGCAAGGATGGCGAGCCGATCGAGGAGGCCCAGGCCAAGGGCATGAGCTACCAGATCGGCAGCGGCTCGCTGTTGGACGGGCTCGACGATGCCGTACGCGGTAAGGCCGCAGGTGAGTCCGTGACGTTCGTGAGCAAGCTGGTCTCGGGGGACTACGCCGGCCAGGACGTCGACATCGACGTCAAGGTCGACACCGTGAAGGAACAGCAGCTACCCGACCTCGACGACGACTTCGCCCAGCTTGCCAGCGAGTTCGACACCCTCGAGGAGCTGCGTACCGACCTGTACGAACGCCTGGAACGCGTCCAGCGGATCCAGCAGGCGCAGCAGGCGCGAGACGCCGTACTCGAGAAGCTGCTGGAACTCGTCGACATCCCCCTTCCCGAGGGTGCGGTCGCCGGTGAGATCGACGCTCGCCGCGACGGGTTGCGTGAACAGCTCACCTCCATCGGAATGAGCGTCGAGCAATACCTACAGCGGGAGGGTCAGTCGGAGGAGGAGTTCGACGAGGACCTGGCCAAGCGTGCCCGCGACGCGATGAAGGCGCAGTTCGTGCTCGACAAGGTGGCCGACGTCGAGGAGCTCTCGGTGAGCGAGGCCGAGCTCACCCAGGCCCTGGTCCAGCGAGCGCAGCAGGCCGGGGTGAGCCCGGACGACTACGCCAAGCAGGTGGTCGAGGCCAACTACGTCCCGACTCTCGTACGCGAGGTACGCCGGGGCAAGGCGCTCGCCACCGTCGTGGACAGTGCGGTCGTCACCGATGCGTCAGGTCGGCCGGTCGAGCTCAGGCGGCTGCAGCCCGACGGGACGTTGGCCCCTGAAGGCGCGGACGAGACGCCCGAAGGCGCGGCCGACGCAACGGGAGAAGCCGACGAGACGCCTGAAGGCGCGGACGAGACGCCCGAAGGCGCGGCCGACGCAACGGGAGAAGCCGACGAGACCCCCGAGGGCACGGACGAGCCAGCGGGAGAGGCGGAGGCTCCGGCCGACCGTTGATCAGGAAGACTTCTGGTGCACATGTGACCAGACGTCTTCATGATCATGGGCTTGTCGCGGAGCTGGCGACCCGGCGCAGATGCCGGGTCGTCACCCTCACGGTTCGGGTGCCGGCGCCCGCGGCTCCGGCACATCCCGGCCCGACACGTCCCGGCCTGACACCACTATCGGCTCGGCAACCGCGGGTCGGCCGTCCTCGCGCCGGCCGTCCACCTCGCGTCGGCCGTCCACCTCGCGTCGGCCGTCCATGTCGCGCCACTCACGTTGCAGGCCGGGCAGTGTCGTGGCGACCAGATAGACCGCGCCGCAGGCGAGCAGGGTGGGTCCCAGGCCGACGAGCGCGATCAAGGCACCGCCCAGCAGGCCGCCGAACGGGATGCCGGCCCACGCCACCGAGTCGCCGAGCGCGTTGACGCGCCCGAGCATCTGCCGTGGCGTTCGCTCGTAGAAGACGGCTCCGATGATGGGGTTGATGAACCCGACCCCGAACCCGCCGACAGCGTAGACAGCCAGCATTGCCCACACCGGTCCGTCCAGCGCCAGTACGACGAACCGCGGAGCGCCGCCGAGCAGGAAGCCGACGAGATAGGTGACCCGGCGCGGGAGCCGATGCGCCAGTGCCGTGGCGGTGAGACTCCCGCCGACAGCCATGGCACCGAACGCACTCGCGAGAATGCCGATCATCGCCGGGCCGTGTCCGGAGTCGCGCGCCCAGACGGGCAACAGCACTGCACTCATGGCGGCGTCGAGCAGGTTGGTGACGCTGACCATTCCGACCATTGTGCGGAGAAGGCGTTCCTTGCGCAGGAAGTCGATTCCGGTACGCAGCTGCTGGAGGTATCCGCCCTCGTCTGCGTCGTGCTGGCGGTGTCGACGGGGCACGCTCGCCGCGAGGATCGCGCCCGCGAGCAGGAACGACGCGGCGTCGAGGATGATCGCCGTCGCCGGGCCGAGCAGGGCGACTACGGCACCGGCCAGGGCCGGTCCGACGGTGGACGCGAGGCGTTCGATGGTTCCGGCCAGCCCGGTTGCCCGCTCGAGCCCGATCTGCGCCTCGTCGGCGACGTCGGGCACCAGTACCTCGAGCGCGGAGTCACCGGGACCGCGAACGGCGCCGGTGAGGGCGACCAATACGAGGAGAACCCCGAAGTGGAGTACGCCGAGCAGGTGCAGGAGCGGCACCAGGCCGACGAGGACCGTACTGGCGAGGTTCGACCCGACGGCTATCACCCGCGGGCCCACCCGATCGACGATCGGACCTGTCAGGGCCTTCACCACGACGTACGGCATCGTCTGCCAGAACGCCACCAGCCCGGTCTGCAGGGCGCTTCCGGTCGTGGAGAGGACGAACCACGGTAGGGCGATCGCCGAGATCCTGGTGCCGGTGAGCGAGATGGCGGACGCGGTCAGGAGGCCCGCAAGTCCGCGGCGTGAACGCGGGGGAGGGCCGCTCACAGGTCCTGGCCCGGCTCGTGGTCGGGCTCGAGGTCGGCGTCGGGCAACGCTCCCGGGCGGGGAAACGCCTGGAACTGCACGATGACCGACGCAGCGCCGGGGGGCGCGGCGTCGTCGGTGTCGTCTGTGGACTCCTGCCGATACCTGCGGAGAACGGCGGAGATCTCCTCGACCAGCTGGACCAGCTGCTCCGGAGTGACGCGTAGGGACGTGTCACTCATGGTTCCGGCGGTCCGCCATCGTGGTGGCAACGTGGGAAGCTCGTCGAGCGCCTCCAGGAGCCGGTCGGCATAGCGCTGGCCGACGGCACGCAGGTACGCATCGCCCAGAGCGCGGTCGTCGTCGCCGGCCGCGGCCGGGTCGTACCACGTGGTCCGGTGGGCCGCGCGCCACCACCGCTCCCGCGCCGTGCCGCGCTCTACGTCCTCGACGACGAAGCCGTGCGCGGCAAGCTGGCGGAGGTGGTAGCTCGCCGCACCGGTGTTGAGCCCGAGCTGGGGTGCCAGCCCGGTGGCCGTCGCCGGGCCGGCCTCCCGGAGCAGGCTGAGCATCCGGACCCGGACCGGATGCGCGAGACCTCGTAGCGACCGCGCGTTGAGCAGGACCTCCCGGCTCGGATCGAAGCCAGGGGGCAGGCCCTCCGGGGCGTCGCCATGCGGCTTGGTCTCCGGTTCAGCCCGCGGCCCGGCCTCGGGTTCGGGTTCGGCCCTTGGTCCGGCGAACGGTTCGGCCGGCGGTTTGCCAGGCACATCACGGTGCACCTCGTCCGACATGTCCGACACCGTAGTGTCCAAAGAAGCATTTGCAAAGAATTATTTGCAAACGACCGTGGATCCGCCCGTCGCCCACTGTGCGCCGTGAGCGAACAGAGGCTCTCCACGTCGGGCGTGTCGGTCGACGTTGGCTAGGGTCGAGTCAGCTTCAAGACGGTTCCACCCGACGGCGCACTCTCTCGTACGAGCGGGTCCGATGTGCCACCCAAACGATCCACATAGCCGACGTAGGCGGACAACGTGAACGAACACGCGCACGAGGCGCAGGGCCACAACGGCCAGGCTGGCAGCCTCGACGACCACATCTACCAGCGGCTTCTCCGCGAGCGAATCATCTTCCTCGGCTCAGAGGTCCGCGACCAGAACGCCAACGCGCTCTGTGCGCAGATGCTCGTGCTCAACGCCGAAGATCCGGAAAAGGACATCTGGCTCTACATCAACAGCCCCGGCGGCTCGGTCGACGCGGGTCTTGCGATCTACGACACGATGCAGTTCATCTCCAACGACGTCGCGACGGTGGCCATGGGCCTGGCCGCGTCGATGGGGCAGTTCCTGCTCGCCGCGGGCACCAAGGGCAAGCGGTTCGCCCTTCCGCACTCGCGGATCATGATGCACCAGGTCTCCGGCGGTCTCGGTGGCACGGCGTCCGACATCAAGATCCAGGCGCAGCAGAGCCTGCACCTGAAGCGGCAGCTGTTCGAGCTCACCGCGCTCCACACCGGGCAGACGGTCGACCAGATCGAGACCGATGCCGACCGCGACCGTTGGTTCACCGCCGAACAGTCCCGGGAGTACGGCTTCATCGACCACGTGGTGAAGTACGCCGGCGAGGTCACTTCCGTCGGACCGGTCTCCTGACCCGGCAGCACACTGGAGGACGAGCATCATGAGCACACCGGACCTGACACCGCGGATGGACTACTTCATCCCGCGCTGGGAGGAACGCACTCCCTACGGCTACCGCCAGATCGATCCATACGCAAAGCTGTTCGAGGACCGGATCATCTTCCTCGGTACGCCGATCTCGGACGACATCGCCAACGCCGTCATGGCGCAGCTGCTGTGTCTGGAGTCGATGGATCCCGACCGCGAGGTGCAGATCTACATCAACAGCCCTGGCGGTTCGATCACGGCGCTGACCGCGATCTACGACACGATGCGCTACATCACTCCGGACGTCCACACGGTCTGCCTGGGCCAGGCTGCCTCTGCCGCCGCGGTGTTGCTCGCGGCCGGCGCTCCCGGGAAGCGTTCCGCGTTGCCGCACAGCCGGATCGTCATCCACCAGCCCTACACCGAGGGCGGCTACGGTCAGGCCAGCGACATCGAGATCCAGGCCAACGAGATCCTGCGGATGCGCGAGATGCTCGAGACCATGATCGCCGAGAACACCGGCCGCTCCATCGAGGAGGTCGGGCGCGACATCGAGCGTGACAAGTACCTCAGCGCCGAGCAGGCGGTCGAGTACGGGCTCATCGACGAGGTGCTGGTCAGCCGCAAGAAGAGCCTCGTCGACGTCTGAGGGGCGGCCTGCCGTGCGATATGCGATGATCTCGACGCCCAGGGTTGTCACCGGTGGTCGGGACCTCCCGGTTTTGCCGGGTGCGTATGCCGACGCGCGGTTGAACACGACCGTTCGCGCCCAGAACGGAGTACCGTCAGTCTCTGTACCCGAAAGACGTCGTCGTGGGTGGCCCACAAGGCCGGCGCGGTGATGCAGGGGCTGACCCGGCCCGCCCGAGTCCGACGCAGGTTCGACCCCACGCCCGCTGGTAGGGCGTTGAAACCGAAGGAGACGTTCCGTAGTGGCACGCATCGGTGACGGCGGCGACCTGTTGAAGTGCTCGTTCTGCGGGAAGAGCCAGAAGCAGGTCAAGAAGCTCATCGCAGGTCCGGGGGTCTACATCTGCGATGAATGCATAGACCTGTGCAACGAGATCATCGAAGAGGACTTGAGCGAGTCCTCTGAAGTCGGCCTGCACGAGCTGCCCAAGCCACGCGAGATCTACGAGTTTCTCGACTCCTACGTCGTCGGTCAGGACGCCGCCAAGAAGGCCCTGTCGGTAGCGGTCTACAACCACTACAAGCGGGTGCAGTCCGGTCTCGCGACCGCCGGTCGCCACTCTCGCGACGAGCCGGTCGAGCTCGCCAAGTCCAACATCCTGCTGGTCGGGCCGACCGGCTGTGGCAAGACCTACCTCGCCCAGACGCTGGCCAAGATGCTGAACGTGCCGTTCGCGATCGCCGACGCCACGGCACTCACCGAGGCCGGCTACGTCGGTGAGGATGTCGAAAACATTCTGCTCAAGCTGATCCAGGCCGCCGACTATGACGTCAAGAAGGCCGAGAGCGGCATCATCTACATCGATGAGGTCGACAAGATCGCCCGGAAGAGCGAGAACCCGTCGATCACCCGTGACGTGTCCGGGGAGGGCGTCCAGCAGGCCCTGCTCAAGATCCTTGAGGGGACCACCGCGAGCGTGCCCCCTCAGGGCGGTCGCAAGCACCCGCACCAGGAGTTCATCCAGATCGACACGACCAACGTGTTGTTCATCGTCGGTGGTGCCTTCGCCGGTCTGGAGCGGATCATCGAGCAGCGGATCGGCAAGAAGGGCGTCGGCTTCACCGCGGCGATCCGGACCAAGGAAGACCGCGAGAAGGACGACGCATTTGCCGAGGTCATGCCGGAAGACCTGCTCAAGTTCGGGCTGATCCCGGAGTTCGTCGGCCGGCTGCCCGTGGTTGCGACCGTGCAGCCTCTCGACCGCACGGCGCTGATGCGGATCCTCACCGAGCCGCGCAACGCCTTGGTGAAGCAATACCAGAAGCTGTTCGAACTCGACGGCGTCGAGTTGGAGTTCTCCGACGATGCCATCGGTGCGATCGCCGAGCAGGCGCTCCTGCGAGGGACGGGTGCTCGCGCGACGCGGGCCATCATCGAAGAGGTCCTGCTCAACGTGATGTACGAGGTGCCGAGCCGCGACGACGTGGCACGGGTCATCGTGACCCGGGAGGTCGTCCTCGACAACGTCAATCCGACCCTGGTCCCGCGCGAACAGACCGGTCGCAAGCGTACGAGCAGCGAACGGCGCGAGAAGTCCGCCTGACGCGCTGAGCCGGGCGCCTTCGAGGCCGCCGGCAGGTCCTTTCCCGCCCTCTGCTCGGGGGAGCCATGGTCACCTGTCCCTACGAAGTCGTCGACGTGTTCACCGACCGCCCCTACGCCGGCAATCCGCTGGCCGTGGTGTTCGAGGCGGATCGACTCCAGACCGAGCAGCTGCAGGCCGTCGCGGCGGAGTTCAACCTCTCCGAGACCGCGTTCGTGCTCCCACCCAGGGATGGCGGCGACTACCGCGTACGGATCTTCACCTCGCGGGTCGAGCTCCCTTTCGCGGGGCATCCCAGTGTCGGTACGGCGGTGACACTGGCGCGGCTGGGGCGCATCCCGACCGGCGCGGTGATCCAGGAGTGCGGTGCCGGACTCATCCCCGTCACCGTGGCGAAGGACCGGGCGACTCTGAGCGGCGGACCGCCGGCGATCGGGCCCGACCTCGACCCGGCGCCGCTGCTGGCCGCCACCAGCCTGGGTGTCGACGACTTGGCCGGGCTCCCGGTGCGGTCGGCCAGCGTCGGTGTCGAGCACGTGTACCTGCCGGTCTCCGACGCTGCGGTCGGCCGCGCGGACATCGACCACGCCGCGGCGAAGAAGCACGGAGTCGCTGTGGTGTACGCCTTCTCCTGGGACGCCGACCGCCGGCACGCCCATGCCCGGCTGTTCGGGCCTGGCGTCGGCGTGGCTGAAGATCCGGCGACGGGTTCGGCGGCACTGGCCCTCGGCGTCTGGTTGGCTTCCGCAGGTCTGGTCCCGGCCAACGGGGAGACCGCGTTCACGATCGCGCAAGGAGCCGAGATGGGGCGGCCGTCGAGGCTCGAGGCGACGGTGACCTGTGCCAGTGGTGAGGTTATCGCCACGGCCGTCTCGGGTCAGGTCGTGCCGGTGGCCCGCGGCGAGATCATGGTCCCCGAGTCATGACGGCCAGGCCGGACGGCGGCCAGAGTCAGACGGCGACGCCGAGGGTGAGCAGGATGTTGGCGTACGTGCGTTGCTCGCCAGTGGCTATGACCAGGGCGACGTCCTCGGTCCTGGCCGCGTCGTAGAAACCGAACCGGTCGAGCCGTTCGACGGGCGTACCGGGTGGCAGCAGCTTCTCGAACTCGGCGAAGACCTCCGGCGTCGGAATCTCCGGTGGCGGCTGCATGACCGCTGCCGACTCGATGGGCGCCGCGTCGACGACGGCCTGTAGAACCTCGGTGGCCAGCAGCCGGCCTGGGGTGAGATTGAGGAACACGTGCGTGGCGTTGGGGCCCGATGCCGTCACGAAGGGGTAGTGCCCGTCGGCGATCAGCACCCGGGAGCCGTGGCCCGCCGAGGCCAGCGCGGCCAGGATCTCGGGATGGATGAGGGTGTAGCGCAGCATGGCATCGCCTTTCCCGGTGACTGCCGGCCCCGATCGCAGACCGGCCTCGCACGCCGTCCGGCCTGGGACTATAACCGGATTGCGGAAGGTTTGTCGGCTTCGGGCTGTCCGACGCGGCACCGGCCTCGGCTGATTCTTCCGCGGAAGAATCCGGCCGGCCCCGATGAGGTCCGCCATTTGTACATGCCCATCAATGTGTCGATTCCGTGTGACACTTCGTAGCCTTAGGGCTACTCTCCAGGATGCCGTGAGTCGGTGAGCAGGCC
The DNA here is from genome assembly GCA_963720325.1 of uncultured Actinomycetota bacterium. Lineage (GTDB taxonomy): Bacteria > Actinomycetota > Actinomycetes > Propionibacteriales > Actinopolymorphaceae > Thermasporomyces. The sequence continues at coordinate 927,624 of CAVRFE010000003.1, forward strand.
ACCCGACTCGGGCAGAGGGAGAAGCTGATGTGGCAGCAGGCGCTTGTTCTTGCGGTGATGGCCGCGGTGACATCCGTTCCAGCAGGAGGAGTGGATCGAGCCCAGGTGGCCCCGGTTTCGGTGGCCCAGGTCTCGGGAGCCCAGGCTTCGGTGCCACAGCGCGCCCCTGCCGGGTCCCCGGTAGCCAACAACCTTCGGGCTGATTTCAACGGCGACGGGTTCGACGACCTCGCGGTCGGTGTGCCTGGCGAGGACGTCGGCTCGGCGGAGGACGCCGGAGAGGTCGACATCCTGCCTGGCTCAGCCGACGGACCGACCGGTACGGGCAGCATGGCATTCACCCAGAACACCGCCGGGGTCGTCAGCAGCGCTGAGGACGGCGACTTCTTCGGCGACGCCGTGGCCGCGGCTGACTTCAACAACGACGGGTTCGCCGACCTTGCCATCGGCGCATCGTTCGAACGTGGCAGTGGCGCAGCCGGTGGCGCCGTGAACGTCCTGTCCGGTTCGGCGACCGGGCTGACCGGCACCGGCAGCGCACTGTTCACCCAGGACACGGCGGGCGTCGGCGGCACCTCCGAGGACCTCGACGGCTTCGGCCAGTCCCTCGCGGTCGGTGACTTCGACCACGACGGGTTCGCCGACCTCGCGATCGGCGTACCGACCGAGGACGTCAACGCGGCCGTCGACGCCGGCGCTGTCACCGTGCTGCGTGGATCGGCTGGCGGGCTGACCACCAGCGGCAGTCGGACGTTCACCCAGAACTCGGCCGGGCTTGACAGTAGCGCCGAGGATGGCGACAACTTCGGCTTCGCCCTCGTCGCCGGTGACTTCGACGACGACACATTCGCGGACCTTGCGATCGGCGTACCGTTCGAGTCCGGCGCCACGGCCACAGCTGGCGCGGTGGCGGTGCTCCACGGAACGGCTGACGGGCTGACCGGCACCGGGAGCATGCTGCTCACGCAGAACACCAGCGGCATCGGGAGCAACAGCGAGAACGGCGACCTGTTCGGCTTCGCGCTGGTCTCCGGACAGTTCAGCTCTGACGGGTTCGTGGACCTTGCGGTGGGCGTGCCAGGTGAGGACGTCGGCACTGGCGACCGGTTCGCCGAGGACGGCGGAGCGGTGAACGTACTGCCGGGCTCAGCGTCGGGGCTCAACGGCACCGGCAGCACCTTGTTGACGCAAAGTCAGCCCGGGGTCATCAGCACCAGCGAGGACGGCGACAACTACGGTTTTGCACTCGCAGCTGGAAACTTCACCTCTGGCCCTGGCGTCGACACGCTCGTGGTGGGGGTCCCGGGTGAGGACGTCTTCGCTGTGCGCGACGCCGGCGCGGTGAACGTGGTCGTCAGAGTGTTGACCCCGCAAGGCGCCCCCTACAACATGCACTACTTCCACCAGGACACTCCAGGGGTTCCCAGCAGTGCCGAGCGCGATGACGCCTTCGGACTCTCGCTCGTCGCCGGTGAGTTCAAGACCGGGAGCGTCCGTGACCTCGTGGTCGGAGTCCCGTTGGAGGACATCGGAACGGCATCCTCGCCCGCTGTGGACGGTGGAGCGGTGATCCGGTTCAGAGGTTTCCGCGGCGGCCCGCACGGAGAGGGCGCCGGCCTCATTCCGGGCGCCCTGCTGAACCAGAACTCGTCCGGAGTTCCCGGCGCCGGGGAGTCAGGCGACATCTTCGGCGACTCGTTGGCCACCAGGAAATAGTGGTTTCCTGAGCCGCGGAGCTGCCGGGCCGTCCGCCGCCCGACAGCCTGCCCAACCCCTATTCCGCGCGCAGGAGGACCGCGCTGCGTGCCGGCAGTTCCATCTCCTCGCAGGCGGCGAAATGCCGGACGCGGAGCGAAGAACTGGTGTCGAGCACGACGGAGTAGGCCATCGCCCATGGCGGCCCCGGCAGGGTCACCGTGACGGGCTCGGCTCCCGCGTGCAGCCAGAGCATGAAGGACTCGTCGTGCACCGGCTCACCGCCTGGCGCGCTCCGGCCGGTGTGTTCGCCCGCGAGGAACATGCCGAGTGTGCGTGCGGCCGAATTGTGCCAGGCCGGGTGGTCCATCTCCTCGCCCCACGGGCCGAACCACCCTACGTCGCGTCGCCCACCGGCCGGGTCGAGGCGACCGGAGAAGAACCGTTGACGCCGGAACACCGGATGGTCACGCCGGATCTGGAGCAAAGTCCGTACGTGGGTCCGCAGGTCGGCCCACGCTCCCTGGTCGGACCAATCCACCCAGGAGATCTCGTTGTCCTGGCAGTAGGCGTTGTTGTTGCCGCGCTGGGTTCGGCCGCGTTCGTCACCGGCGAGCATCATCGGCACCCCGGTCGACAACAGCAGGGTGGTCAGGATGTTGCGTACCTGCCGGATCCGTGTCTCCACAACCGCTGAGTCGGACGTCTCGCCCTCGACCCCGAAGTTGGCGGACCGGTTGTCGTCCTGGCCGTCGGCGTTGTTCTCGCCGTTGGCCTCGTTGTGCTTGCGCGCGTAGCTCACCAGGTCGCGCGCGGTGAACCCGTCGTGGGACGTGACGAAGTTGACGGACGCGAACGGGCGCCGACCGCTGCGGCGGTAGAGGTCACTGGATCCGGACAACCGCGACGCCAGGTCACGTACGCCGTCGGGTGAGCCGGCCCAGAACTCACGTACGGCATCGCGGAACCGGTCGTTCCACTCCGACCACGGCGGCGGGAACGCGCCCACCTGGTAGCCACCGGCTCCGAGGTCCCAGGGTTCGGCGATGAGTTTGACCTTGCTCAGCACGGGGTCCTGGCCGACGGCAGCAAGGAACGGGCCACCCATGTCGACGTCGCCCTCGCCGCGCGCGAGCACCGGCGCCAGGTCGAACCGGAACCCGTCGACGTGCATCTCCTCGACCCAGTAGCGCAGGGAGTCGAGGACCAGGCGTACGACGTCAGGGTTACGCAGGTTGACGGAGTTGCCGGTGCCCGAGAGATCCCGGTAGTGCTGCCCGGTGCCGTCCAGCCGGTAGTAGGCGACGTTGTGGATGCCGCGGAACGAAAGGGTTGGCCCGCGTTCGCCCTGCTCGCAGGTGTGGTTGTAGACCACGTCGAGGATGACCTCGAGCCCGGCTTCGTGCAGGGCCTTCACCATCTGCTTGAACTCCGCGACCTGCTCGCCGCCGGTGCCTGAGGCGGCGTACGGCGCATGTGGTGCGAAGAAGCCGAGGGTGTTGTAGCCCCAGTAGTTGGACAGGCCGCGGCCGCGCAGGATCGACTCACTGACGAAGTGGTGGACGGGCAGGAGTTCGACCGAGGTCACACCCAGGCTGACCAGGTCCTCGCAGACACCAGGATGAGCGAGCCCGGCGTAGGTGCCTCGGAGCTCGGGAGGAACGTCCGGGTGCTGCTTGGTGAAACCACGGACGTGCATCTCGTAGAGAACGGTCTCGCTCCAGGGCACCTGCGGCCGGGTGTCTGCTCCCCAGTCGAACGTGGGGTCGACAACGACTGACCTCGGCACGTACGGAGCGGAGTCCTGTTCGTCCCGGACGGTCCCGTCGCCGCGCCGGTTCGAGTGCCCGAAAATGGCGCTGTGATCGGCGACGTCACCGGTGATGGCCCGCGCATATGGGTCGACCAACAGCTTGGCCGGGTTGAACCGGTGGCCGGTCTGCGGATCCCAGGGGCCGTGCACGCGGTAGCCGTAGCGCTGCCCGGGTCCGACGCCGGGCACGTGCCCGAACCAGGTGCCGAACAGCTGCTCGTTCAGCGGGATGCGCCGCTCGGAGCCGTCAGCCTCGCTCAGGCAGAGTTCGACGCGTGACGCCATCGGTGCCCACAACGCGAAGGTCACTCCCGCGCCGTCGTAGGTCGCGCCCCGCGGAGGGCAGCCGTCCGGCCACCAGGGGGCCGCTCCTGTCGTCACGCACGACATCCTTCCTGTCGGATCACCCGAGAGTGGCTAACCAGGTGGAACTGACCAGTTTGTCACGATCCGGGAGGGCGAAGGATCCGCCACTCCAGCACAGTGGCGCCCCTGGCCGTGGTGCGAACGGTACAGATGCCGCCCAGTCGTTGTGCTCTGGTTGCCAGATGGGCGAGCAGGGTGTCGTGCATGCGCTCGTCGGCGACGGAGCCGCTGAAGCCGTCGTCGGACACGGTGAGGGAGAGTCCGTCGGCGTCGACTCCGAGAACCACCTCGACGCAGGTCGGCGAGCCGTGCTTGGCGGCGACGGCGAGCGCGTCCCGGAGTACGCCGACCAGTTCCCGGCGGGTCTGTGCCGGCACGGTGTCGATGCCGCCGTGCAGGACCAGCCTCGGAGTGAAGCCGAACCTCTCCCGCGATGCGTCGACCTCCGCAAGCAGCCGGTCGCGTATCGACGGCTCGTCCCGTACGTCGTGGTCGTGCAGGTGGAAGATCGTCGATCGGATCACCTGGGTGGTCTCGTCGAGGTCGTCGATCGCGGTGGTGATGCGGCGCTGGACCTCCGGTCGGGTGCTGAGTCCGGACGCGCTGTGCAGCCGGGTGCCGATCGCGAAGAGGCGTTGGATCACGGCGTCGTGCAGGTCGCGGGCGATCCGGTCCCGGTCCTCGAGCACCAGCAGGCGGGCGCGGACGCGTTGCGCGCGCACCTGCTGCAGGACAAGGGCAGCCTGGCTGGCGAACATCTCGACCAGTGGCGTCTCGGTGGCCGCGAGTCTTTCGTCCGGTGAGCCGCGCCGCCAGCCGACGAAGAGCGTGCCGATCGTGTCGCCGTGCGCATTCAAAGGCATGACCATGCCGAGCCCGATATCGGCGAGGGCATCGCGGACGTTCGGTGGAAGCTCGCTGCCGGCGTCCTGGGCGAAGTCGCGCGTCACGACGCCCTGACCGGTCTCCACGACCTTGGCGGGCAGGCCGGTGAGCGCCGTCCGGATGCCGGCGGGACGGCTGATCTCGATCCCCTCCAGCGCATCGAGGTCCACCAGGCTCGGATCGGTGGGATCGACGAGCAGCATGCCGCAGGCGTCGGCACCGGACACGTCCCTCAACCGCCGCGTCACGGTACGCAGGGCCCGGTCCCGGTCGACCTCGCCGAGGAGCTGGTGGGTGATCTCAGCCGTCGCCTCGAGCCACAGGTGTCGCCGGCGTTCGCGCTCGTGGAGACGGGCGTTGCGGATGGCGATGCCGGCCGCGGTGGCCAGGGCATCCAAGCCCCGCTCGTCGGCCTCGGTGAACTGTGGACCCGACACCTTGTCGGCAAGGTAGATCTGGCCCAGCGACTCGTCGGGCATGGCGATCGGAAGGCTGAGGATGGTGGAGGGCGTCGGATGGCCAGGCGGGAACGTCACGACAGGCTCGGCAGCTCTCGTGTCCTCCACGCGGACGGCTCGCCGGGATCGCGACAGTATTCCGGTCATGCCGAGGAAGTCCGGCTGTGGTCCCATTCTTCGACGTTCCTCCGTCGACAAACCATGAAGAACGAAATCGGTGACCTGGCTCTCTGCATTGGCGAGCAGCAGAATTCCGTGCCGGGCGTCGGTGATTAGACAGGCCGAACTCATGACACGTTCCAGCACCTGGCCGAGCTCGAGGTCCAGGCCGACAGTGGCGAGCAGGTCGACCAACCTCTGCGTCCGGTCGGACAACGCGGTCGCGGGCATTCTTCGATAGTAGGCGAATCGATGTGAGACATTGACGGCGTATCCGTCCGGTGAATTCATCAATTCGTCGCATGAGTGGAAATCGCCGAATGACGCGTCGTCCAACCGCGTGTTGGTTCAGCCCGCCCGGGGAACGTGCCATTCGACGATGGTTCCGGTGGTTCCGGACCGAATACTGCAACTGCCGCCGAGATGCGCCGCCCGGTATTTGAGGTCGATGACCTCCGCACTGTGTTGCTGCTCGGCGAGCTCGGCGCCGTCGTCGTGCACCGTCAGGACCACCTGGTCACCAGTCACCCGCACCACCACCTCCACCTCTGTGGGCGAAGCGTGTGTCGCCGCGTTGACGAGAGCGTCCCTCAGGGCGGGGACGAGCTGCCCACGGACGTGCGGAGGGACACCCTCGTCGACCGGTCCGCGGATGACGAGCCGCGGAGTGAAGCCCAGAACAACGCGGGCGGAGTCGATCTCCGACAGCAGCGCGTCGCGGATGGACGACCGCACCGGTTCGTTGTCGTGAAGTTGAAATATCGTCGAGCGAACCTCGGAGATGATGTCGTCCAGATCCTCGATGCCCTGGTCGACGCGACGTCTCACCTCTGGCTGGTCGGACAGGCCGGCCGCGCTGTGCAGCCTCATCTCGATGGCGAAGAGTCGTTGGATCACGACGTCGTGCAGGTCGGATGCGATCCGGTCGCGCTCCTCGAGCACACGCATACGTGCCTGGTCGTCTCGGTGCCAGATCTGCCGCATGGCCAGCGCGGTCTGTCCGGCGAACGCCTCTACCAGGTCGACCTCGCGACGGGCCGCACGTTCGTGTGACGAGCCGCGGCGCCATGCCACGTACAGCACGCCGATGACATCTCCGGCCGCGACGAGCGGCATGAGCATACCCAGCCCGATCACCGACAGCGCTTCACGCCACTCCGACGGCGGGTCGTAGCCCGGTTCGTGCGTGAGGTCGTCGCTCACGATCCGTTCGCCTGTCTCGATGACCTTCGCGGTCAGGCCGCTACGCACGACTCTGGTACCGCGGGTGTTCTCCAGGCCGAGACCCTCGAGGAGCACCAGGACCGTGTGCTCGGAGTCGGAGTCGGCCAGAAGGATGCCTACGTAGTCGGCTCCGGAGACGTCGCGGAGGCGCCTGACCACCAGTTGCATCGCGTCGCCCGGATCTACCTCGTCGAGCAACATGCGGGTCATGCCGGCGCCGGCCTCCAACCAGCGTTGCCGGCGTTCGCCGTCCTCCTGTGCCTGAGCCTGCTGGATCGCCAGCGCGGCCTGGTTGGCGAACGCCTGGACCAGGGTGACCTCCTGGGCGGCGATGCGGGTGTGCGGCGAGTGCCGCCGCCATCCCGTGATGAGGACACCGAGGACGTGGCCGGCGGGTGCGACCAGCGGCAGGAACATGGCCAGCCCCATCCTGGCCAGGAGCAGCCGCCACTCCTTGGGTGGGTCGAACCGCGGATCCTCGTTGACGTCGTGGGTCACGACGCCTTCACCCGTCTGGGTGACCTTGGCGACGATGCCGCGGTTGGGCACCCTCGCCCCCGACATCTCCGCGGCGCCCAGGCCGGCGACCGACTCGAAGACCACGGTGTGCGGCTCGGTCGGGTCGAGGAGCACGATCGTGCTGTTGTCCGCGCCGGAGATCTCCAGTACGCGTTGGGTCACCAGGTCGAGCGCATCGGCCCGATCGAACTCACCGAGTAGTACCCCGGTCATCTCCGCGCCGGCCTCGAGCCAACGCTCCCGCCGGCGTTGCTCGGCCACCAACTGGGAGTTCTCGATCGCCAGCGCCGCAGCCCGGGCGAACGCGGCGACCGCTTCCTCGTCGTCCTTGGAGAACTCGGCGCCGACCATCTTGTTGCCGAGGTACAGCAGGCCGCCGATTTCCCCACGGACCGTGATACGCACCCCGAGCAGGGCGCCGATCGGCGGATGGTGGGGTGGGAATCCCTGTGCCCGCGGATGGCCGCTCACGTCCGCGATCCGTACCGGCTGGTCGGTTTCGAAGAAAAGACTCAAAACGCCATGGAACCGTGGACGGGCACCAATTTGTCGCTGCTGTTGGACAGCAACACCAAAGGGAATGAATTCGGTAATGTGACGGTCGGGCGTGACAAGCATCAAGACACCGTGACGGGCGCACACGAGACGAGCCGCCGCCGCCACGATCTGTTCGAGGAGCTTTCGAAGCTCGGGGTCCGTGCCCACAGGTCATGTCCGCCGATCGCTACCTGGGTTCCTCTCAAACAATCGCGAGCGCAGAATCCTCTTGGGTATCAGCAAACTCACTTTACGAGGGTAGGCCACCGGCCACCGAAATCCAGTCGCTGGGTTGTCGATGCCGGATTCACCCACGGCAGGTGATGGTCCTGACGCGGATCCGTCCAAGCCTGTCAGGACAGCAGCCGGTATGGGGGAGTGAGTGCATCATGCGAGTGGTCGTCGATCTCACCCGATGCGAGGGTTATGCGCAATGCGCATTCCTGGCGCCCGACGTGTTTGCGATGCGAGGCGAGGAGGCGCTGCTGTACGACGCCGAACCCGACGACGAGCAGCGAGAAAGGGTCCTCCGCGCGGCCGCTGCCTGTCCGGTCCAGGCGATCATCGTCGGCAGGTCGAACGGCCAGCAGGACACACCGGCACAGGGCATGGCACAGGGCACACCGGCACAGGACACAACAGCCCGGGCCACACCTGCGGCCGCGCGCCGGGACGAAGGACGCATCGTCATCGTGGGCGCGTCCCTGGCGGGGCTCCGCGCAGCGCACGCCCTGCGCAGCGAGGGGTTCTCTGGCTCGCTGACGCTCGTGGGCGACGAGACGTGCCCGCCTTATGACCGGCCACCATTGTCGAAGCAAGTGCTGACCGGGCGGGTGCCAGCCGCACGGACCGCCCTGCCTGGACCCGACGGGCTGGACGCACAGTGGATGTTGGGCCAGCCGGCGACAGGTCTCGACCTTGCCGGTCGGCAGGTGCGGCTTGCCGACGGCACGGATGTCCCATTCGACCGGCTGCTGATCACCACGGGCGTACGGGCCCGAGCGTGGCCCAACACCGCTGAGGACGCCCTCGACGGCGTGTTCTCGCTGCGCACCAGAGATGACGCCGGACAGCTACGTGAACGCCTCGCGGCAGGACCGCGGCGGGTCCTCGTGATCGGTGCCGGGTTCACCGGTTCGGAGATCGCGTCGGACTGCTGTGACCTTGGAGTGCCGGTCACGGTCGCCGAGCGCGGTACGGCGCCGCTCGTCGGCGCGCTCGGCGGGGTCATCGGCGGCGTCGCCGCGACGATGCAGCGCGAGCACGGAGTCGACCTCCGGTGCGGAGTCACGGTCCAAGCCCTGGAAGGGGAGCAGGGTCGGCTTCGACGGGCGCGTCTGTCCGATGGCACGACCCTCGACGTCGATGTAGCGGTGGCCGCGCTCGGTGCGGTTCGCAACGTCGAGTGGCTGTACGACTCGGGGCTTGCGGCCGGGCAGTGGGGGGTCGCGTGTGACGCGGGCTGTCGCGCCTTCGACGCCAACGGTCTGGTCACCGACGACGTGTTCGCCGCCGGCGACGTGGCGCGGTTCCCGCACCCGGTCTACGACTACGAGATGCTCGCCCTGGAGCACTGGGGGAACGCGGTCACGCAGGCCGAGATCGCCGCGCACAACATGGTCAGCACCGAGACAGACCGCTGGCCGCACCTCGCGCTCCCGGTGTTCTGGTCGACCCAGTTCGGCCTGCAGATCAAGTCGGTGGGCGTTCCGACGTTGGCCGAAGAGGTAGCTGTGGTGCAAGGCTCGATGGACGAGCGAAGGTTCGTCGCCGTCTACGGATCTGCCGGCCGGATCACTGCGGCAGTCACCTTCGACCAGGCTAAGTGGCTGGACTTCTACGCAGGACTCATCGAGCAGTCGGCGCCGTTCCCGCCCACGTTCCGCGCGGTCGACCGGCCACCGCTGGTGCGACCCGTACCGGCTGAGATTCCCGACCAGACGTACGCCAGCCACGCCACCGTGGTGGTCACCGGACATGATCCGAGCGAGCGCCGGGCCACCCTGGTCCGCCAGACCAAGAAGTAGCAGACCAGGAAGGGCGGTTCGCGATGCCAGCGGACAGCGTGTTCCAGCAGATCCTCGACGAGTCCAACCGGGCAGACCCATACCGGTTGTACGCAGAGCTTCGGCGCACGCCGGTGACGCGTGAGGAGGACGGTACGTACGTCGTCAGCACCTACCGGGAGATCGTCGCCCTCCTGCACGATCCGCGGGTCAGCTCGGACGAGCGCCGGGTCGTTCCCGAGAGTGAGCACGGCGGCAAGGAGGACCGCCCGGACAGCTTCATCGGCCTCGACCCACCCGAGCACGACCGCATCCGCGGGCTGATGAACCGCCACTTCGGGCCGCCGGAGGCGAGCGGTCGAGTCGACCGTATGCAGCCCCGGCTGGTGGAGATCGTCGCCGGGCTGATCGACGGTCTCGCCGGCAGGAGTGAGATCGACCTGGTGGACGACTTCGCCTACCCGTTCCCGGTCACGGTCATCTGCGAGCTGCTCGGCGTACCCCGCGAGGACGAGCGCCTGTTCCGGGGCTGGGCCGACGCCGTGGTAGAGGCCATCGGACCGTCCGGCTCGCAGCAGCAGGAGCGCCACGCGCGGCGGGAGGCGGCGCTGTCGGAGCTTGGTGAGTACCTCGGTCACCTCGCCGACACCCATCGGCGCTGTCCCGGCACCGACCTGTTGTCCGAACTCGCCACCGACGACGGGACACGCGGACAGCTCACCCCAGCGGAGCTGATGAGCAACGCGTCGCTGCTCCTGATCGCAGGGCACGAGACCACGGTCAACCTCATCACCAACGGCATGCTCACGCTGCTACGCCATCCCGAGATCCTGGAACGCATCCCGCGGGAGCCCACGCTCGTGATCCGAACGGTCGAGGAGTTGTTGCGGTACGAGCCGCCCGTGCACTTCCTGCCGTGGCGGGTCGCACTCGACGACATCGAGGTCGCCGGCACCACGATTCCTGCGGGATCGCACATCACCCTGGCGCTTGCCGCCGGTAGCCGCGATCCGGCCCACGTGCGCGAACCGGATCGCTTCGATCCCGACCGGTACGGCGTCGCCCTGGGACCGGACCGGTTCCAGCGGGAGGGCAACCAGCACCTCGGCTTCGGCGGCGGTGTCCACCATTGCTTCGGCGCGCCGCTGGCCCGGTTGGAGGCTCAGATCGCCCTGACCGAACTCGCCCGCCGGCTGGAATCGCCGCGGCTGCTTGCCGACCCGCCGCCATACCGCCCGAGCCCCGTCCTGCGAGGCCCGCGGCACCTGGCCGTCGGCGTCGCGGGCATCGCTCCGGCAGGACGTGTTCCTCAGGCGCGCCGACCCGCGGAGCAGCCGTCAGAGCAACGCACGTGAGTCGCGGTCGGGCTGGTCGACTCAGCGATCCCAGCTCAGCCGATGCCAGCTCAGCCGATGCCAGCTCAGCCGATGCCGGTGCGCGCACCCGGCAGGATCGTGGTCCGGTCGAGCAACGATCGCAGGTCGGCCAGCTCGGTCGCCCGGATCCCGTACACGTGCTCCGGACCCGGGAACGTGTGTGCGCGTACCTCGGCGACATAGGCCGAGACGCCGCGGATCATCTCGCCACGTACATCGACATAGCGCCTGACGAACTTCGGAATGTGCCCGCCGTGAATGCCGAGGAGGTCGTGGTAGACGAGCACCTGGCCGTCGGTGGCGGGACCGGCGCCGATACCGATGACGGGTATCTGCAGGAGCGGCATCAACATCTCGGTCACCGCTGCTGGGATGGCCTCGAAGACGATCGCGAAGCAGCCCGCTTCCTGCAGGGCAATGGCGTCTGCGGCTATCTGGGCGGCACCGGTCGCCGACCGGCCCTGCGTCTTGTACCCGCCGAGCTTGCTCTCGGTCTGCGGGGTCAGGCCGACGTGGCCCATGACCGGGATGCCGGCGCGGATGATGGCGCGGGCCCGATCGGCCGACGTGCCTCCGCGTTCGAGCTTGACCGCATCGCAACCGGCTTCCTTGAGGAACCGCTGCGCGTTCTCGACGGCCTGCTCGTCGGAACGTTCGTACGAACCGAACGGCAGGTCGCCGATCAACAGGGGTGTCGTCAAGCCACGGCGTACGGCGGCGGCCAGCACCAGCATCTCCGTCATGCTGACCGGCACCGTGGAGTCGTAGCCCAGTACCGTCATCGCGGCGGTGTCGCCGACCAGCACGACGTCGGCTCCGGCCTCCTCCACCACCTGGGCGGACGGATAGTCGTACGCGGTCACCATCGCGATCGGCTCGCCGGCGGCCTTCATCCCCGCCAGCCGCGGCACCGTCACCTTCGCCCGCGCCGGGGTGGTGGTGGAAACTGCAGGACGAGTGCTCATCGCGTGCTACCTCCCTCGTCGAACCTCGCGCCGGACGCGCGGGGCGAGCCGAGCAGCACACCTGCGTCGGCATCGATGCGGGCAATGGCGTTGTGCCGGTCGACGTGTACGACGACCGGCTGGTGGGTGGTGGCTTCGTCGTCGGCGTACGAACCGAACGACGCAACGATCACGAGGTGTCCCTGCTCGACCAGGCGGGCCGCGGCGCCGTTGACAACCATCGCGCCGGATCCGGCGTCGCCTTCCAGGGCGTACGTCACGAAGCGGGTCCCGTTGTCGATGTCCCAGACGTGCACCTGTTCGTTCGGGAGCAGGTCGGCGGCCTTCATCAGGTCGGCGTCGATCGTGACGCTGCCCACGTAGTCGACGTCGCATCCGGTCACGCTGGCCCGATGGATCTTGGACTTCAGCAAGGTGCGCTGCATGTGCCCTCCGCTCCGGCGCCGGTGGTCGTGCTGGCAGGTGTCTCGATGCCGGTGTCGGTCTTGGGCTCGGCGCCGGCGACGAGGATGTTGTCGATCAGCCGGGCCCGGCCGACCCGTGCCGCGACGAGTACGAGTACCGGGCGCTGCCCGAAACGCTCGGCCGGTCGCAGGTCGTCGGCGTCGCGGGCCTCGAGGTACTCAGGCTCCACGTCCGCCTGCGCCAGGACCGCCCGCGCCGAGGCGAGGGCGCGCGCGGTCGAGGTCTCACCGGCGCGTACGGCGTCGCGCACCGCCGACAGCGCACGGCTCAGGGACGTCGCGCGGGTGCGCTCGGTGGGGTCGAGGTAGACGTTGCGCGAGCTCATGGCCAGACCATCCGGCTCGCGGACAGTCGGCAGCACCACCACCTCGACCGGAAACTCCAGATCGCGCACCATGCGGCGGATCACCACCGCCTGCTGGGCGTCCTTCTGGCCGAAGAACACGAGGTCGGGCCCCACCGCGTTGAGCAGTTTCGCGACGACAGTGGTGACGCCCCGGAAATGGTCGGGTCCGCGGCGGCTCGGATCGCCGCAGAGGATGTCGGTGAGCCCGCCGCCGACCTCGACCGTGGTGGCGAACCCATCGGGGTAGACGTCCTCGCTCGCCGGTGCGTAGACGACTGCGGCGCCGGCCTGCTCTGCGAGCCTGACATCGCGCTCCTCGTCGCGCGGGTAGGCGGCGAGGTCCTCCCCGGCGCCGAACTGCGTCGGGTTGACGAACAGGGTCATCACCACGACGTCACACTGGGCGCGGGCGGCCCGGATCAGTGAGGCGTGACCGTCGTGGAGGTAGCCCATGGTCGGGACCAGGCCGATGGTCTTGGCCTCGCGGCGCGCGAGGGCGAGGAGGGCGCGCAGTTCGTCGCGGGTACGGACGACCTGCATGGTGCTCGGGCTCCCGGTGCCGGTGGTCCCCGGGCCGGTGGTCGCTGCGCCTGTGCTCACTGGCGTACCTCCGCCGCTTCGGTAGGGGGACTGGTGGGCGACGTTGCCACGGTCTGGTGGCTGCCGGACTCGTTGGTCGCGGCGACGACGCGGGTGCGCTGGGCCATGGCCTCGTACATCGGGACCATCTCAGGGGCCAGCCGGCGCAGCGCTTCGAGGTGCCGCGCCACGGTGGTCTCGTCGCCGCGTGCGATCGGTCCGGTGAGTGCGGCTCCGCCGACCTCGGACCAGTTGGCCGCCGAGGTGAGCACCAGGGGCGCCAGGATCGAGCGGGCATCGGCGACGCCGGCACGTTCGAGCAGGTCGGCCGCAGTCTCCTCCAGCGCGACGAGGAAGTTGGCGGCGATGACCGCGGCCGCGTGGTACGCCGCCCGCGCCTCGTCGGCCAGTTCGAACGGCCGCATGCCCAGCCGGTCGGCCACGTGCCGCGCCACCTCGGTGGCCGCCGGGGTAGCTCCGGACACCGCGCACGGGACGCCGGTGAGGTCGCTCCCGGGATGCGGGATCGTCTGCAGAGGGTGGAGCGTGAAGGTGGCCGTGCCACGGCCCTGGACCGCCTCGAGGGCGTCGAGTCCGCTGGCGCCACTCACGTGCCCCACGTAGGTAAGGACGGCCGAGGCGGATTCGCCGATGTCGGCCGAGGCGAGGGCTTGGGCGAGCTTCCCGCTCACCTGCGGGATGGCCCGGTCGGGTACGCAGAGGAGGATCACCTGGGCGGTGACGGCCTGGCCGAAGGACTGCCCATGGCCGAGGGCGGAGACGTCGAACCCGGCCGCTCGGGCGGCGGAGGCGACAGAACCGCCGACACGGCCGTTGCCGATCACGGCAAGGCGGCGCAGCGCGGGCGACGAGTCGGCCGGTGCCGGCTCTTCTCGGTCCCGTTCTAGTTCTCGCATCGGAGATACCAGACGGCTTTCGGTCGGAGCCCCGGTGGGGCTGCTCGTGGGCGGTTCAGGTGTGGATCAAACGGACGGATCTAGCCGGATCTAGCAGTGTCCGCGCCCGGGTCCGGGTCGCGGCGCACCAAAAGTATAGGTGGCGCGGCCCGGACCGGTCGCTGTTGTCGCGCCAGCGCCGACCTCCCCGATAGCGTCCGACTCGGTACGAACCACGCAGGTGGCGCCGAAACGACCGAGCTGGAGATATCCATGTCAGAGACCGCCGAGACGTTCGAGATCCTCGACGACCGCTTCAGCAACCTGGTCAAGACCAGCGCTCGGGTGGAGAAGCTCTACGAGGGCTGCCGGTGGGCAGAGGGTCCCGCGTACTTCGCCGCCGGCCGCTACCTCGTCTGGAGTGACATCCCGAACGACCGGATGCTGCGCTGGGACGAGACGACCGGCGCCGTGGGAGTCTTTCGGCAACCCGCGGGCTACTCCAACGGCAACACGGTCGACCGTCAAGGCCGCCTTGTCACCTGCGAGCACGGAAACCGGCGGGTCAGCCGGACCGAGGTCGACGGCTCCGTCACGGTGATCGCCGACACCTACGAGGGCAAGCGGTTCAACAGCCCGAACGACGTCGTGGAGAAAGCGGACGGGTCGATCTGGTTCACCGATCCGGCGTACGGCATCGACAGCGACTACGAGGGGCACCGCGGCGAGAGCGAGGTCGGCGGCTGCCACGTCTATCGGGTGGACCCCGACAGCGGTAAGCCCGAGATCGTCGCCGACGACTTCGTACGCCCGAACGGGCTGGCGTTCTCGGTGGACGAGCGTCGCCTCTACGTGTCCGATACGGGCGCGAGTCACGTTCCCGACGGCCCGCGGCACATCCGGGTGTTCGACGTGTCCGATGACGGAACGTCCCTGGACGGCGGGCGGGTCTTCGCCACGTGTTCCGCGGGGCTCTTCGACGGGTTCCGGCTCGACGATGCCGGACACGTCTGGGCCAGCGCCGCCGACGGCGTTCACTGCTACGACCCGGACGGAACCCTGCTGGGCAAGGTGCGCGTGCCGGAGACGGTGGCCAACGTCGAGTTCGGCGGACCGAAGTGCAACCGGCTCTTCATCTGCGGAACGACGTCGCTCTATGCCGTCCTGCTCCCGGTGACCGGCGCACGCTGACACCGCCACGGGGCGGGTGCCGCGACGCACCCGCCCGCCCGGACTCAGCGGCTCACCAGCCTCGGGACACCCACTCCTGCAGGTGCGGCATCTCCGAACCGACCGTCGTCGTCTCGCCGTGCCCGGTGTAGACCACCGTCTCCAGCGGGAGAGTGAAGAGCCGGTCCCGGATCGACGGGATGATCGTGCCGAAGTCGGAGAACGACCTCCCGGTCGCCCCTGGCCCGCCGGCGAACAACGTGTCGCCGGTGAAGACCGCATTGGCCTGCGGTGCGTGCAGGCTGACGCTCCCGGGGGAGTGCCCGGGGGTGTGGAGCGCCGTCAGCTGGATCTCGCCGACGGTGAACGTGTGTCCGTCGGCCAGCTCGGCGTCCGGACCCACCTCGGGGTAGATCGTGTCCCAGAGCATCCGGTCGCCCGGGTGCAACCAGATCGGCGCCTTCGTCACGTCCCACAGGTCTGCCGCGGCACTGATGTGGTCGTTGTGGCCGTGCGTACAGACGATCGCCGTCACGTTGCGCGTCCCGACGGTGGCAAGAATCGCCTTCGCGTCATGGGCCGGGTCGATCACCACGACCTCCCGGTCGTCGCCGATCACCCAGACGTTGTTGTCGACATCCCAGGTGCCACCGTCGAGGCTGAACGTCCCCGACGTGACGACCCGTTCGATCCGCGCGTTCATGGCATCACGACCACGGAACGGAGGACCTCGCCCGCATGCATCTTCGAGAACGCGGCCTCCACGCCGTCGATGCCGATCTCCTCGCTGACAAAGGCGTCCAGCGGTAGCCGGCCCTGGTGGTAGAGGTCGATGAGCATCGGGAAGTCGCGGGACGGCAGGCAGTCGCCGTACCACGACGACTTCAGCGCGCCGCCGCGGCCGAAGACGTCGATGTACGGGAGCTCGATCGTCATCTGCGGGGTGGGTACGCCGACCAGGACCACCGTGCCGGCGAGATCGCGTGCGTAGAAGGCCTGTTTGTACGTCTCGGGAAGCCCGATCGCCTCGATGGCCAGATCGGCGCCGTTGCCGTCGGTGACCTCGCGGATGCGCTCGACCGCGTCCTCCTGGCGGGAGTTGACGGTGTGGGTGGCGCCGAACTGCTTCGCCCACTCGAGCTTGCGGTCGTCGATGTCGACGGCGACGATCGTGGTGGCTCCGCCGAGGCGGGCGCCCGCGATGGCCGCGTTGCCGACGCCTCCACAGCCGAAGACGGCGACGGAGTCGCCGCGCTCCACCCCTCCGGTGTTGAGTGCGGCGCCGAGGCCGGCCATCACTCCGCAGCCCAGCAGGCCCGCGACGGTGGCCGGTGTCTTCGGGTCGACCTTGGTGCACTGGCCAGCCGCCACGAGCGTCTTCTCGGCGAAGGCGCCGATGCCCAGGGCAGGCGACAGGGGAGTTCCGTCGGAGAGCGTCATCTTCTGCTGGGCGTTGTGGGTGGAGAAGCAGTACCACGGGCGGCCCCTGCTGCAGGCCCGGCACTGGCCGCAGACCGCGCGCCAGTTGAGGATGACGAAGTCGCCGGGCGAGACGTCGGTCACGCCGGCGCCTACCGCCTCGACGACGCCGGCCGCCTCGTGACCGAGGAGGTAGGGGTAGTCGTCGCCGATTCCACCCTGCTTGTAGTGGAGGTCGGTGTGGCAGACGCCACAGGCCTGCACGCGGACCAGGGCTTCTCCGGGACCCGGGTCGGGTACGTGGATGGTCTCCAGGCTGACTGGCGCGTCCTTGGCTCGAGAGACGACGGCGGTGACGTCGGGCATGGCGCGCTCCTAGCGGCTCGGGGGTGGGCGGGGATGGCGTAGGTCGGCTGGTCGGTCGGCCTGGGTGTCCGGACCGGGGCGACGACTGGAATCCTTCCAGGATCCGGCCGCGGCAGGGAAGCCCGGTTCGTTCGTGTCGACCGTCACCTCCCGACCTCGCGCCCCCGGGCGGTCAGTCGACGGGTCCGGCCTCCTCCGTCCGGACCCGGCCGCGCAGCGGCACCTCCTTGACGGCGAGGAGGGCACCGAAGCCGACCAGCACCAGCAGGACGGTGAGGAAGTAGACGTGGTCGAGCCCGAGTGTGAAGCCGTCCCGGATCGCCGAACGCAGCGGCTCGGGCAGGACGTCGATCTCGGCCGGCGTCCCCATTTGACTCGACAACGAGTCCCCGGGCGGTGGTCTGACGCCGTGTTCGGCCAGGACCTCGGGGACCGTCGTCGTGATCCGCGCGGTCAGGATGGCGCCGAACAGCGACACACCCATGGCACCGCCCATCATCCGGAAGAACATCGCCGAGGAGGTGGCGATGCCGAGGTCACGGCGTTCGCAGGTGTTCTGGATCGCCAGCACCAGCACCTGCATGGTCAGACCCAGACCCGCGCCGAAGATCGTCATGTACGCGCAGACGGCGACCAGGTCGGTGTCGGAGCGGAGTGTGGCCAACAGCGCCAACGCGGTCGCCACCAGCAGGAGTCCCGCGAGCGGGAACAGCTTCCAGCGTCCCCAGCGGGTGATCGCCTTCCCGCACACGACCGACACCACCAGCATCGAGATCACCAGCGGGATGGTGAGCAGGCCGGACGCAGTCGGACTCATCCCGCGGACGACCTGGAGGTACTGCGGCAGGTAGATCATCGCGCCGAACATCGCGAACCCGACCAGGAACCCCGCGAAGCCGGTGAGCCGGAACGTCGGGTTGCGGAACAACCGTGGCGGCAGGATCGGGTCGGCTGCCCTGCGCTCGGTGAGGATCGCGGCGATCAGGCCGACAACACTCACCGCGACGAGCCCCGCCGACCAGCCCGAGATCCAGGCGAACTGGTTGCCCGCAAGAGAAAGGAGCAGCAACAGCGACGTCGCCGCCGTGGTGATGAACGTGGCGCCCCACCAGTCGATGCGGACCTTGCGCCGGACCACCGGTAGGTGCAGCGTTCGCTGGATCACGATCGAGGCGACGACAGCGACCGGTATGCCGACGTAGAAGCACCACCGCCACCCCGGTCCGTCGACGAGGAAGCCACCGATCAGAGGGCCGGCAACGGTTGCCACACCGAACGAGGCGCCCAGGTAGCCGGCGTACCGTCCACGCTCGCGCGGGCTGACGATGTCGGCCATGGTCGCCTGGGAGAGTGCGACCACGCCGCCCATTCCGGCGCCTTGGACGGCGCGGGCGGCGATCAGCTGGCCCATCGTGTCCGCGAGTCCGGCGAGAATCGACGTCACCACGAAGAGCGCGATGGCGATCTGCATCAGCGGCTTGCGGCCGTAGAGGTCGGAAAGCTTGCCCCACAAGGGAGTCGACACCGTGGTGGTGAGGAGCGTCGAGCTCGCGACCCACGCAAGCTGGTCCTGACCACCAAGCTCGCCCACGATGGTGGGGAGTGCCGTACCGACGACGGTCGCCGAGAGCGACGAGACGAAGAGGCACAGCAGAAGTGCCCAGACGATCTCGAGAATCTGCTTGTGGCTGAACGAGGGGATGGAACCTTCGTCGGCGGGACCGGCCAGGGTCGTGGACTCGGTCGCTACGGGCGATGAAACAGCCTGGGCCGGGCGAGACGGGGCCGGGGGAGACGGGGACGCAGGGTTCGCTGAACGGGCGGGACGCTGGCTGGACGAGGGCATCTGTTGTTGTGAGCCGTCTGACGTCATTCGATGGTCAGCACTCCTTTTCCTCTCGCAGGTACCGGTAAGGGTGCCGACGCCCAGAATATACTTGTCCTAAGCAACTGTCTGTCTCTCCCCAGCAGCGTCACCCCCGTGATCATGATCGTGATCATGAAGCCGTATCGGGCGCATGGCCCACTTTGCGTTCATGATCATGCGGCCCGCAGGGGACGGCAGGAGGTGCCGGGCAGACTCGCGCCGTCGTCCTGATCCCGGGATCCGGCGGGCTGCTCCTCTAGGCTCGCGATGCCGGACTCGCGGACACCGGGCTTGCCGGACCCGCGCCGGGCACGGGATACCGGAGCCCGCCAACGATGTTGCCGGCACCGCGTTGACGAACGGGAGGTCTCGTGGGGAAGACGTTCGTACGGCTCGAGGTCGACGACGGCATCGGCACGATCCGGTTGGACCGCCCGCCGATGAACGCACTCGACGTCGCCATGCAGGAACAGATCCGGGCGGCTGCCGCCGAAGCCACGGAGCGTTCCGACGTCGCCGCGGTCGTGCTGTACGGCGGCGGGAAGGTCTTCGCGGCCGGGGCCGACATCAAGGAAATGATCGAGATGTCTTACTCCGACATGGCGATCCGCTCGCACGGTCTCACCTCGGCGTTCGACTCGGTGGCCAGGATCCCCAAGCCGGTGGTCGCGGCGATCACCGGCTACGCGCTGGGCGGAGGATGTGAGCTTGCCCTCACCGCTGACCGTCGCGTCGGCGGCCCGACGGCCAGAATCGGCCAGCCGGAGATCAAGCTCGGGATCATCCCCGGAGCAGGAGGTACGCAACGGCTGTCCCGGCTGGTGGGGCCGTCCAGGGCCAAGGACCTGATCTTCACCGGCCGGATGGTCGACGCGGCCGAGGCCCTGGCCATCGGGCTGTTGGACGAGGTAGTGCAGATCGACGACAGCGACACCGCTGCCGCTCCCGACGCCGCCAACCCCGAGGGCGCTGACCGCACCGCTGCCGGCCCAGAGGCCGCTGGCGCCGCCGTCTACGCTGCGGCGAGGAAATGGGCGGCACAGTTCGTCGGCGGTCCGGCCCAGGCGTTGCGCGCGGCGAAGGCCGCCATCGACCGCGGCCTCGACGTCGACCTGGCCACCGGCCTGGAGATCGAACGCCAGAACTTCGCCGCCCTGTTCGCGACCGACGATCGGCTGACCGGGATGTCGGCGTTCGTCAACAAGACAAGACCTGAGTTCACCGGACGCTGAGGAAGCCAGATGCCGAGCCAGAGGAACGTCGATGCCGAGCCGCACCCCCACGCGAGCGCAGAGGAGGTCGAGGCGGCCTGGGCCGATCCCAAGCTCGCCAACGTCCTCTACCACGACTGGGAGGCCCTCAGCTACGACGACAAGTGGTCGATCTCCTTCGACGACAGGTGTATCGACTATGCACGCGACCGGTTCGTCGCGGTCGCCGGCGACGCCTACTGGCCCTACCCGACCTCGCTCGAGGTCGGCTGCGGTACCGGCTTCTTCACGCTGAACCTCAAGCAGGCAGGGGTCCTGGGCGATGCGCACGTCACCGACCTGTCACCTGGCATGGTCGAGGCGACCAAGCTCAACGCCCGCCGCCTCGGCTTCGAGGTCGAGGGTCGGGTGGCCGACGCGGAGACACTTCCGTACCCCGACGAGTCCTTCGACCTGGTGATCGGCCACGCCGTTCTCCACCACATCCCAGACGTCGAGGAGGCGTTCCGGGAGATGCTGCGGGTGCTTACCCCAGGCGGCCGATTCGTGATCTGTGGTGAGCCGACCAGGTACGGCGACATCGTGGCCAGAGGTCTTTCCCGGGCGACCTGGTGGCTCACGACACGGGTGACCCAGCTGCCCGCGTTGCAGGAGACCTGGGCGCGGCCGAAGGAGGAGCTCGACGAGTCGTCCCGAGCTGCGGCCCTCGAAGCGGTGGTCGACCTGCACACGTTCGACCCCGACACCCTCGCGCGCACGGCCCGCCGAGCCGGCGCCACGCAGGTCGAGACCGTCACCGAGGAACTGACCGCGGCCTGGTTCGGCTGGCCGGTCCGGACGCTGGAGCACGCGGTCAACCCCGAGCGGCTCGGCTGGGGTTGGGCCAACTTCGCCTACCGGAGCTGGCTCCGCCTCTCGACGCTCGACCGGTGGCTGAAACCGGTCGTTCCCAAGGAGCTCTTCTACAACGTTTCCATCACCGGCGTACGCGGCTGATCGGCGCCGGAGCCTACCCCGATCGTTCTCGGGACAAACCCGGACCATGGTCACAGGCCGCCCAACCGTGATACGTTCCTCCGCGGTCGTTCGTCGTTCCGGCAAGACGTACGTCGAAGTTGCGTGTGGAGGGTGGCTGGTCCTCGGCCGGTTCTCGGCCCCCTTGTGCGTCACTCTCTTCGTCCGCGTGGATTCGACACGCGGGGAATGCCCCGTGGCGACTCGGTATCCGTGAGGTACGGATGCTGCACCAACGTCTCCGCGAGGGGAAAACAGGAACATGGCGCAAGGAACCGTCAAGTGGTTCAACGCTGACAAGGGCTACGGCTTCATCTCTGTCGACGGTGGTCAGGACGTCTTCGTCCACTTCTCCGCGATCGTCGCCGATGGCTACCGCAGTCTTGACGAGGATCAGCGGGTCGAATTCGACGTCGTGCAGGGTCCGAAGGGTCCGCAGGCGGAAAACGTCCGCACGGTCTGAGCCTGACCGGCAGCATTGGCTCTTTGGCAAGGGTCCGTGGGATTCCCACGGGCCCTTGCTGCATCTTTACCGGCATCGTCACCGGCACCCACCGCCTGTCGTGGGGTCGGCTGCCGGTGCGCGTTCTAGGGTGACCTGTTGTGCATCGTCGACGTCGCGACCCGCGCCGGGCTCGTTTCCTCACCCTTGCGAGCCTGCGGTGGATCATCCGGCATCGGGCGTGGACGCCTTACTACCTCCTTCGCTACTGGCGCCTCGCGCTGATGCGGATCCGGCACCCTGACGTCGTATTCGAGGGTCTGGTGTTCCTTGGCCGCCGGGTCGAGTTGGACGTGCGGCGGGGATACGGCCGGCTGGTGCTCGGCCGCTTCGTCCACCTCGGTGACGGAACCCGCCTCCACGCGCACGAAGGCACTATGCGGATCGCGGACAAGTGCGTCTTCGGGCGCGACGTGACGATCAACTGCTATCTCGACATCGAACTCGGATCGGCAAGCCTGCTGGCCGACTGGTGCTACGTATGTGACTTCAACCATGTCACCGGCGACCTGGAGCGTCCGATCAAGGACCAGGGAATCGTCAAGTCGCCGGTACGCATCGGTCCTGAGTGCTGGCTGGGCACCAAGGCGACCGTCCTTCGCGGCACCAACATCGGCAGGGGTGTCGTGGTCGGCGCCCACTCGGTCGTACGCGGGGAGGTGCCCGACTACTCGATCGTGGTCGGCGTACCAGCAAAGGTCGTGAAGAACCGGCATGACGTACGCCGTGCGGACGAAGGCCGTCGGGCTTACCTGGAAGGGCTCGCTCGGGGAAACTCAGAGGCCGCCGCGCGGGCCCGCAACACCCTGCCACCGGGTTGACCCGTCGCTCGTTTAGCCGGTCGGTCGCGGTCACTCATCTGTGTGATTCGGTCACAATTCGCGTACCTAGCTGCGCCAAATAGCCGGTTTACGTCGTTGCGTGGTGACGCCGGTACGAGCGGTATTCGTCAATTGTGCAAAGGGCCTAGCTGACCTCGAACTCCACTGGTCAAGATCGTGTTTGTTGTGGATGCTTGCCTGCGAACGCTTTTTCGCCATGTCTGGCTTCGGGGTACGTCTGGCTTGGAGGGCGCCATGCATCCGCTGCTCGTCACCGGGCTGCCGCGCAGCGGTACGAGCTGGGTCGGCAAGATGTTGGAGGCCTCCGGTCAGGTGGTCTATGTCAATGAGCCGCTCAACCCGGAGCATCCTCCCGGCCGCTCGCCCGGCGTGCTGAACGCCGACGTGCGTCATCGCTACCAGTACATCTGCGATGACAACGAGTCCGACTGGCTTGCGGCTTTCGGCGACACCGTGGGTTTGCGCTACCAGGTCCGCGCCGAACTCCGGCGCAACCGCGGGTTGTACGACCTCGCCCGCCTCGGTAAGTACGCCACCTCGTTCACGATCGGCCGGCTGCGTGCGCGCCGTGCTTTGCTGGACGATCCCTACGCGCTTTTCTCCACCCGCTGGCTGGTCGAGCGGCTCGGCTGCCGCGCGGTCGTGCTGGTGCGGGATCCGCTCGCGGTCGTCGGTAGCTGGAAGCGGCTCGGCTGGCGGGCGCATCCGCGGGAGCTCCTGGACCAGCCGGCCCTGGTACGCGACCTCCTGGCCCCACACGTACATGACCTGCGGGCGTCTGAGGCCGCAACCGACACGGCCCGGCTGGCGACCTTGTGGAAGGTGGCCTACGACGTCGTACGCCGCCACTTCGCCGATCTGCCTGGCGTGCATGTACAGCCCTATGAGGACCTGGTCGCCGATCCGGTCACGACGTTCGCCGATCTCTACCGGCATTGCGATCTCACCTGGAGCGCCCGTAGCGAGCAGGCGGTTCGGGCCGCGACGACCAGCCCGGCGACCGGGACCGGGACCGGGCCGTATGGGTGGACCCTCCGGTTCGGTTTGTCCAAGACCGCCTTCAGGCCGATGGACTCGGCTACGGCACTGGAGGTCTCGCGTCGGCAGCTGAACGATCAGGAGGTCGCGCAGGTGCGCAGTGTCACCTCCGACGTGGCGCGCCACCTGTCTCCCGCCGTCAGCGCGTCTTCCTCGGCCGCGTAGGCGTTGTCGTTGCCGCTCAGGCGACGTCGTCTCCAGCCGGGGTGTACTCGGCCTCCCAGCCGGAGAGGCCAGCGGCCAGTGCGGGTGCGACGACCCGGAGCGTGTCGCGAAGGGCCGCCCGCTGGTCGGATGTCATGGTCTCGATGAAATGCACCAACGCTGTCGCCGGGTTCTCCGCCGCCGACCATGCCTCGTGCATCAGCGACGCGGTGTAGGAGTCGCGCGACATCACCGGTGCATAGCGGTAGGCGCGGGTAGTCGTCTCCCGCCGTAACCAGCCCTTGCGGAACAGCTTGTCGAGCACCGTCATCACCGTGGTGTGTGCGAGCTCCCGGTCGGGCCGCAGCGCCTCCCGGACCTCACGTACCTGGACCGGATGGTCAGCTGCCCACACCTTCAGCATGACCTGCTCTTCGAGCTGGCCAAATCGGGGCATCGTACTTCCTTTCCGTCCATCGGCGTACGAAATGCATGGGACGCGGTGATCGGTCAATTTCATAGCCGTCGAACGATCTCACCTCCGGTGAGCTGTCTCACACCTGTCTCGACGATCCTACGGATCATCGTGCAGGCCAAGGTTTTTCGCCCGCGATAGTCGGCGGAGTGACAAATCCAGTTATCTCGGATTCGACATCCATCGGCACATATCGGCAAGAACTCAGGTCGAGACGGGTTTCATCGCAACCCGAGACGGCCTGCTACCAGTCTGTCGTTGACTTGCCGGCCGACCATAGCGTACGAAGCCGTACGCCACGGAGGCTTGGTACGACGCCAGGTCGTAGAGCGCCGTCGGAGCAGGGCTGGAAACCAGCCGGCAAGGTCTGTTAGGACTGTTCCCCGCCGGTGTGCGAATTCGGTGCCGGTAAGTGTTTGGTAATTCTCGACTGGTCCCGCCGGGACTTTTCGAGAAGGCCGGCTGGTCGAAAAGAATGCTGGCTGCGGCAAAACCAAAGACAGCCAAGTAGAAACGAAATCCGTCAAGGGCACGCCTCGATACCGGGGGCGACGGTCGACGACCGCGTCAATGGGTGGCCCTTCGCCCTGTCAGGGCACGGCTGCTCAGTCTCCCGCGACAGGGATGCGTGAACGGGCATGCCGTCTCACGTGTCGAGGTAGCTCTGCTGTGGATTCCCTTGAACAACGCCTTCGTGCGCTGCATCCCACCAACTGGCGCACGCTTCCGGTCGCCGCGGTCATCAGCGGCATCGTGGTGGCCGCGTGCATCGGAATCGGCACGTACTTCGCCCTGGGGGGCGGCGGTTCGGCAGGCGACGGCTCGGTGACAACGGTCACCGCCGACGCCGACACCGCGGGCAGCAGCGCCGCCAGATCGCCCAAGACGGTGGCGGCGGCGCGGATCGCGCGGGCAAAGGAAGAAAAGGCAGTGGCCGCTCGCGAACGGGCGGCCGCTGCGAAGGCCGCCGTCGAGGAGGCGGAAGCCGCCGAACGTGCCGAGGACATCGAGCAGGCCCGGGACGAGGCGGTCGAGGCGGCACGCGCGGCCAGGTCGGCGGCCGACGAGGCCGACGAAGCCAAGGACCTAGCGGCCGCGTTGGTCGCGCGGGAACGCGCCACGTCGGAACGTGCTGGCGAGGAACGTGCGGGCGAGGAGATAACCGGCGAGGGAGCCCGAGCCGGAGACAGGGCCAGTCGCGGCAGGCGGGACGCGGACACTGGTGACCGGGCCTCGCAGGCGGAGGGTCGCCGGTCCGCGGCCGACAAGGCCTCACGGCACAAGCGACAGGTCGCCGGATGGGCGCTGCCGATCGACGCGTACGAACTCACCGGTCGGTTTGGTCAGGACGGCAACAAGTGGGCGTCGTCCCATCATGGCCTGGACTTCGCGGCTCCGAGTGGTACCCCGATCCGGGCGGTCGGAAAGGGCACCATCATCGCGGCCGGCTGGGATGGCGCGTACGGAAACCGGATCCTGGTCGAGCATGCCGACGGCACAGTGACGCTGTACGGTCACATGTCCCGCTTCGCGCGTACCTCCGGCCCGATCAAAGCCGGCACCGTCATCGGCTACGTCGGTGCCACCGGGAACGTCACCGGACCACATCTCCACC
Source organism: uncultured Actinomycetota bacterium (assembly GCA_963720325.1). GTDB lineage: Bacteria > Actinomycetota > Actinomycetes > Propionibacteriales > Actinopolymorphaceae > Thermasporomyces. The sequence continues at coordinate 953,576 of CAVRFE010000003.1, forward strand.
TCGAGGTACGGCCCGACGGTGGGGGACTCGAGGACACCATCGACCCGTTCGAGTGGCTGGAGGACAAGGGCCTGACGCCGTAGGAGTGGTAGTCACGGGAGGCTGCCGGCCGTAACCTCGACTCTGTCGTGGAGGGAGTGGCCGTGGCAGATGAGCAGAAGGACCAGTCAGGTCCCGCGACCGACGTCGTGACGGATCCCGATCCCGGCGTACGGGACGAGCAACGTGAGCCCGATGACGTGGGGACGTCTGGACCGACCGTTGCGATAGCGCCGCCGCGGATTCGGGGGACGGGGTTGCGATCGGCCGCGGAGTCGCGTGCGGGGTCGGCCGCTTCGGCGTTCGCACGGGTTCGCACCGTGCTCGCCACCGTTGTCTTTACTGTGGCGCTGCTGGCGGCGCTCGCACTCGCCCTCGGTGCGATCCTCACCGCGCTCGGTGCCAACGAGGACAACGCGGTGGTGTCGGGCCTGCTGGGCCTTGCCGGTCGGCTGGACGGGCCGTTCGCGGACGTGTTCACCTTCGACAGCGCGGTCAAGCAGGTGCTCGTCAACTGGGGCATCGCGGCCGCTGTCTATCTGGTCGCGGGTCGAGCGGTGGAGCGCCTGCTACGTCCGTGAACGTGAAGGCCGCGGGGGCTCGCAGCACCCCGGAGACTTCACGATCGTGGAGATCCTGAGCGCTTCTGGACGACGGCAAGCAGGTCGAGCGAGCTGTCGAGGTCGGTGCCGCCGAGTACGAAGTCGTCGATGGTCAGCGAGGCGACGAAGCGCAGCAGGTCTGCCGGCCAGTCCGCTGGTGTGCACCGAAGTTGGGCGTCGACGAGATCACCGTGTCGGCGTTCCCAGGCGGCGATGCGTTCACCATTGTGGAGTCCGACCAGTCGCGGTGGGGCAAGTGTGGGCGACGTGAACAGGGCGGCGAGTTCGGCACCGGTGAGCTCGTGGGCGTGGCAGATGTTGCCCGGCGGGAACGTCAGCCGGTTGGGCGTCGAGACGACAATCAACCCGGATGGTGCCGTGACCCGCGCGCACTCGGCGACGAACGCGGTCTGGTCCCACAGGTGTTCCACCGTCTGCAAGCTGATGGCAGCGTCGAACGAGTGGTCGCCGAACGGCAGGTGGACGAGGTTGCCGACGGTGACATGAAGCTGGTCGTACGAGCGTCGAACATGCCTCGCCGCCGCCTGGTCGTAGTCGAGCCCTGTCACGGTGGCGGCCATCGTACGTTCGAGCATGGCGGCGCCGTAGCCCTCGCCACATCCCGCGTCGAGTATTCGGCGCGGGCGCGGGTTGGCCCCGAGTAGCTGGCGGCATGCCCACTGGTAGACGACTTCGTGCCGCCGGAACCAGTAGTTTTCGTGCGGGATCCCGGGCATCGTACGTTCGCCGGTCAGCGGCAGCACCGACGATGCGGCCTGCCCGGGCGATGACATGGCCGGGATCATATCCGTTCTGAGTACGCGGACCTGAGGTCGCACGGACCTGCGAGCGTGATGTCCGCGACGCGATCCGAGTGCGCCGACAATCCTGTGGATGATCTCGGCGGAGCCGGGACGATTCGGGCTAAAGTACCGGGCATCGGTCTGCCAGCGGCCTGACTCGGCTGGGACACCCGCATCCAGAAGATGGACTTCCCGGACCTGGTTCGGGAGTTGGAGACTACCGGCCAACTTCGCCCGAGGCCCGATCGACCCAGTGCGCGAGAACCCGAGGTCGAGGATCCTCGCAGCTGAGTCGGTGCGGCCAGCTCACCAACTGTGCAGGGTGCCGTCGGTGAGGCGGTTCACCGGGAGGTACGCAGGCTTGTACGGGTAGCGCGCCGCCAGGTCCTCGTCGATGTCGACGCCGAGCCCCGGCTCTTCGCCAGGATGCAGATAGCCGTCGTCGTAGGCGTACGAGTGGCGAAAGACCTCGTCCGTCGCCTCCGTGTGCGGCATGTGCTCCTGCAGACCGAAGTTGGGTACGGCGAGGTCGAGATGCAGGGCCGCCGACATGCACACAGGTGACAGGTCAGTCGCGCCGTGCGAGCCGGTGCGTACGTGGTAGTGGCCCGCGAGGTCGAAGATCCTTCGCAGGTGGGTGATTCCGCCGGCGTGCACGACGGACGTGCGGATGAAGTCGATGAGCTGCTCGGTAATGAGTTGGTGGCAGTCCCAGACCGAGTTGAAGACCTCGCCGACCGCGATGGGCGTGGTCGTGTGCGAACGGATCAGTCGGTAGCCCTCCTGCAGCTCCGCCCGGACCGGGTCCTCCAACCAGTACAGGCCATACTCCTCGACCCGCTTGCCGAGGCGCGCGGCCTCGATCGGTGTCAGCCGGTGGTGGACGTCGTGCAGGAGCAGGAGATCGTCACCGAACTGGTCGCGGACGGCCTCGAAGAGCGTGGGCACGAAGGTCAGATATCGCTGCGTGGACCAGGTGGCAGTGTCGGGCAGCGCCGCGTTCGCGGGTTCGTACGACGGGCCCGCGCTGACTCCGTACATGCGCTCGATTCCGGGGATCCCGCACTGCACCCGGATGGCGCGGTAGCCGAGGTCGACCAGCCGTGCCACGTCGTCGACCGCCTCGTCGACAGACTCCCCGTTGGCGTGGCCATAGACGGTGACGGCATCTCGGCTCCGGCCGCCGAGCAGTTGGTAGATCGGCAGCCCGGCGACCTTGCCCTTGATGTCCCAGAGTGCGGTGTCGACTGCCGCGATCGCGGCCATCGTGACGGGCCCGCGCCGCCAGTACGCGCCCTGGTAGAGGTACTGCCACGTGTCCTCGATGCGGTGCGGATCGCGACCCAGCACCAACGGGCAAACGTAGTCGCGCAGGTAGCTCGCCACGGCGAGCTCACGCCCGTTCAGGGTCGCGTCGCCGACACCGGTGATGCCGTCGTCGGTGACCAGCTTCAGGGTCACGAAGTTCCTGCCGGGGCAGGTGACGATGACCTTGGCATCGACGATCTTCATGGTCAGCTCGGCGGTCTCCAAGTCGAGACTGGGGGTGAGAAACCGGTTTCCGACAGGGGATCACAGCCGTACGTTACGGTCAAGTGCGAGTCCAGCCGGGCGGTGGTGCCGTAGAGCCACGCAGGACGAGCTCTGGCGAGAGCCGCCGAGCTGTTCGCGTCCGTCGGCCGGCGATCTGGTCGCTGAGCAGTTCCCAGGCTGCCTTGCCGAGCGCGGCTTTGGGAAACCGGACGGTCGTGAGCGGGGGAGCGGCGAACCTCGCGGCAGGAATGTCGTCGAAACCGACCAGGGAGACGTCGTCGGGCGCACGGAGTCCGTGTTCGGAGAATCGTGCGAGAGCGCCGAACGCAACGAGGTCGTTGAAGCCGATGACCGCCGACACCTTGGCCCGGCCGGTTCCGGCGATGAGCGCCGCGGCCGCGGCATGTCCGTCGTCGGTGGTCGAACCGGCCGGAATCACGGTCGTGCGAATCCCGACCTCATTAGTGGCTTCCTTGACGGCCTGCTCGCGTTCGGAGTTGGACCAGGAGTGCGCGGGTCCGGCAAGGTAGGCGATCCGGCGGTGGCCGAGGTCGGCAAGGTGGCGGACCACCCTGCGTACGACCTCGTCGATCTCGATCGCGGCGGCAGGAATGTCCAGGTCGGGCTCGATCCGGTTGGCCAGCACCATCGGGGTGTCGCCGTTGGCCAACCGCCGCAGCGTCCGCCGGTTCATCCGCAACGAGCAGAGGATCAGGCCGTCGCAGCGGCGAGAGAGTTCCTCGACGAGGCGTACCTCCTGATCTTCGTTCTCGTCGCTGTCGGCGACGACGACCCTGCAGTCCTCGGCGCCGGCCGCTGCCTCGATGGACTTGAGAAGCTCGGGAAAGAACGGGTTGGCCAGGTCGGGCACGATGACGCCCACCATGCCGGTGAACCCTCGCGCAAGCCCGAGAGCGGTGAGGTTCGGCCGGTAGCGGAGCCGTTCGGCCGCCGACCGGACGCGGTCGGCCAGGACGGGGTCGACCCGGCCCGTGTCGTTCAGCACCCGGGAGACGGTGGCCCTCGATACCCCAGCCGCACCGGCGACGTCGCCGATCGTCGTACGGCGGCGATGGGCGACCATGGGTCGGTTTCCTTCCAGAGCGTGCGCACGCGTGGCGTTGAGCCGAACGCGGTACGCCATCGTAGGGCAGTAACCGGTTTCTCAGCTGCGCGAGCACGCCGTCGGCGTTCGGCAAGGTCGGCGGCTGCTCGGTGGAGGTGGAGTACTGGCGACCTCGTTGCGACGATGTCGCCAGCGGCCGTGGGCGGTCGCTGACGTTCTCCGACCTGGTGTCGGGTGGTTATGGTGCGACGGTGACTACCGACGCGTTCTTCACCAGCCTCAATCCTGGCGCCCTCGGCATCGACCCCGGCTTCGAAACGGCCGTCGGTCTTGCGCGGGAGTACGGTTTCGGCGCCGTGGACCCCGACATGCGCTACCTGCGGACCCTTTCGGCGGAGCAGCTTGCCGGAGTCGCGGGCCAGCTGAAGGAGAAGGGCCTGCGCTGGGGGTCCGGGGGAGTTCCCGTCGACCTGACCGGAGCCGCCGGCACGTTCGCCTCCCAGCTCACCGGTCTGGAGGCTCACGCGGCGACCCTCGCGGCGGCCGGCGTGGACCGGGCCGGCACCTGGATCCGGCCGATGAGTGCCTCGATGACCTACCGGCGAAACTTCATCCGGTTCGTCGAGCGGGTGGCGCTGGTCGACGAGGTGCTGTCGGCCGCGGGTATCCGCTTCGGCCTGGAATACGTCGGACCCAAGAGTCTCTGGTCGACCGAGCGGCATCCGTTCATCCACACGCTGGCCGAGCTGCGGGAGCTGTTCGCCGCGGTCGGCACCCCCAATGTCGGCGTCATCCTGGACTCGTACCACTGGTACACGGCGGGCGAGTCGGTCGGAGACCTGCTGGCACTGACCGGCGACCAGGTCGTCGCGGTCGACCTCAACGATGCGCCCACCGGCCTGGATCGGGATGAGCAGCAGGATCTCTCCCGGATGCTGCCCGGTGCGACCGGAGTCATCGACCTGGCGGGGTTCCTGGGCGGCCTGCGGGAGATCGGGTACGCGGGGCCGATGAAGGTGGAGCCCTTCAACGCCGAGCTGCGGGCGCTGCCGGCGCGCGACGCCGTGGCCAAGACCGCCGCGTCGTTGCAGTCCGTCCTCTGAACACTCGCGGCCGCTGAACATCCCGGCCGCTGCGCTCGCCGGCAGCGGCGAGGTGGCCGACGCGCAAACCACCGGCCCGCGTGAGGGATGCCACGCGACAGTACCCTTGCCGGCGAAAGCTACCGATGGGTAACGTCACCTGCGGCCGGTTCGCCTCCTCATGGTCCTCCGCGGAGGTGGCTGGCCTGGCAGGCTGGGACCACGGCACGCGAGACGTAAGGAGCCGGACCCGAGGATGAACATCGTCGTGTGTGTGAAGTACGTACCGGACGCGACCGCCGACCGCACGTTCGACCAGGGTGACAAGACCGTCGACCGGGACAACGTGCCGGGCCTGCTCTCCGAGCTCGACGAGCATGCCATCGAGGCGGCGCTCACCCTTGCCGAGGCGGGCGGCTCCGAGGTCAGCGTGCTGAGCGTCGGACCAGCCGGTGCCGCGGAAGCGGTCAAGAAGGCACTCCAGATCGGCGTCGACAAGGGCGTGCACGTGGTCGACGACGCGGTGCACGGCTCGGATGCCGTGGCGACGTCGCTCGTCCTCGCGAAGGCGTTGGCGAAGATCGGTGAGTCGGCGCCCGTCGACCTCGTGCTCTGCGGGATGGCATCGACGGACGGTGGGATGTCCGTGGTGCCGGCGATGCTCGCCGAGCGCCTCGACCTGCCGCAGGTGACGTTCGCCGCATCGGTCGAGATCGACGACGGGCGGGTGCGCATCCGCCGCGACGGCGAGACGGCGACCGAGACGATCGAAGCGAGCCTGCCCGCGGTCGTCTCCATCACCGACCAGGCCAACGAGCCGCGCTACCCGTCGTTCAAGGGGATCATGGCGGCGAAGAAGAAGCCGGTCGAGACGTGGAGTCTCGCCGACATCGGCGTCGACGCCAGCGATGTAGGGCTCGCCGCCGCATGGTCGATGGTGGAGGCGTACGAACAGCGCCCGCCCCGGCAGAAGGGCACCGTCGTGACCGACGAAGGCGACGGCGGTCGTGCACTTGTCGGATTCCTGGCCGAGCAGAAGTTCGTATAGGGGAGGGGAGCAGCATGAGTGCGAGGAGCCCCCGCGGAGGTGCGCCGAGGTACGAGGTGTGCCGGAGTGAGGCACCGCAGTGGTCATGCGAAAGGGGAACAGCATGAGCGAGATCCTCGTCGTGGTCGACCACAACGACGGCACCGTACGCAAGACGACTGCCGAGCTCCTCACGATCGCCAGGCGCCTCGGCCAGCCGTCGGCGGTGTTCGTGGGCACCGGCTACGCGCAGGCCAAGGACACGCTGGCGGAGTTCGGCGCGCAGAAGGTCTACCTGCTCGAGCAGCCCGACCTCACCGACTACCTCGTCGCACCCAAGGCGGAGGCGCTCGCGCAGCTCGCCGAGCGCACCCAGCCGGCGGCGATCCTGCTCACGTCCAGTCCGGAGGGCAAGGAGATCGCCGGCCGGCTCGCCATCAAGCTGGCGTCCGGTCTGGTGACCGACGCGGTAGACGTCGTGGCAGGTGAAGGCGGTACGCCGGTGACGACGCAGTCGGTGTTCGCCGGCAACTACACGGTGCAGGCCAGGGTGACCCGCGGAACGCCGATCATCACGGTCAAGCCCAACGCCGCGACGCCCGAGGCCGCAGCGGCCCAGCCGGTGGAGGAGAAGGTCGACGTCACCGTCTCCGACCAGGCCAGGGCGGCCCGCATCGTCGACAGCACCCCGCGTACCCAGACCGGCCGGCCTGACCTCGCCGAAGCGGCGATCGTCGTGTCGGGCGGTCGGGGTGTCGGGTCGGCGGACAACTTCGCCGTCGTCGAGGCACTGGCGGACTCGCTGGGCGGTGCCGTCGGTGCGTCGCGCGCGGCCGTCGACTCCGGCTGGTACCCGCACGCATACCAGGTGGGGCAGACCGGCACGACTGTCTCGCCACAGCTGTACGTTGCGGCCGGCATCTCCGGGGCCATCCAGCACCGGGCGGGTATGCAGACCTCGAAGACGATCGTCGTCGTCAACAAGGACGCGGAGGCGCCGATCTTCGAGATGGCCGACTTCGGGGTGGTGGGTGACCTGCACACGGTTCTGCCCCAGGCGACGGAGGAGATCGCGAAGCGCAAGGGCTGAGCACCAGGCTCGCCGGGCCTCGGTTGCTCGCCAGGCCCCGGTTGGTGGTGTGGCGGCGCGGCGGCGGGTACCGTCGGTGGAAGTGACGCGGGGTGCCCGGGACCGGATCCGGGGCTGAGATCACACCCGTCGAACCTGATCCAGATCATGCTGGCGAAGGGACCGTCGCGATGCCGGATCCACGCGTTCCCACTTCCGCACCTACCTCGGTGACCGTCGACCAGGTGGTGGACGCGGTCGAGCAAGTGCGTACGCAGTCACCACTGGTCCACTGTCTCACCAATGTCGTGGCGGCGAACTTCACGGCCAACGTGCTCCTCGCCGCCGGCGCCGCCCCTGCGATGGCCGACGAAGCGATGGACGCCGCGGTGCTGGCACAAGCAGCCGGCGGAGTCCTGGTCAACCTCGGAACCGTGACCCGAGCCCAGTTCGACGGCATGCGCGCGGCGGTCGCCGCGGTGGGCGAGGTCGGCGGACGCTGGGTCCTCGACCCGGTGGCCTCGGGTGCCCTGCCCTGGCGGGCCACCCTGGCAGGCGAACTGCTCGACCTGGCCGCCCCCGCTGTCGTCCGGGGCAATCCGTCGGAGGTGCTCGCACTCACCGGACACCTTGGTGGCCGGGGCGTCGACTCCAGCGCCGCACCCGACGACGCCGCCGGGCCGGCGCGGGCCCTGGCCCGCAGATATACGGCGACCGTCGCGGTGAGTGGACCGGTCGACCTGATCACCGACGGCGAACGATGCGTGCGGGTCGGCAACGGCACTCCGCTGTTGACGAAGGTCACCGGCGTTGGCTGTGCACTCGGCGGACTCGTCGCCGGATTCGTCGCGGTGGTGGAGGATGCGCTTGTCGCCTCGACCGCGGCGACGGTGCTGGTCACCCTCGCCGGTGAGGCCGCGGCCGCCCGAACACGCGGGCCCGGCTCGTTCGCGGTCGCGCTCCTGGACGAGATCAACGCCGTCTCGCCCGACCAGATCCGCGCCGACGCAAGGCTTGCTTGACACGATGACTCGGCGACCCGTACCCGACCTGTCGCTCTACCTGGTGACCGACACGGGTCTGTGCGGTGGCCGGGATGGTGTGCTCGCCACAGTGGTCGCGGCCGTCGCCGGCGGGGTGACGGCCGTGCAGGTGCGCGACCCACGGGCCCGTACGCGCGACCTGGTCGAGCTCTCCCGCGCTCTTCGCGAGCGGCTCGCACCCGCTGGCATACCCCTTCTCGTCAACGACAGAGCCGATGTCGCGGTCGCGGTCGGTGCCGACGGCGTGCATGTTGGGCAGCACGACCTCCCGCCGCTGGACGCACGCGCGATCGTCGGTGCCGATGCGTACGTCGGGCTGTCCGTCCACGCCGTATCGCATCTCGGCGCGGTCCGCTCGCTGCCGGCGGGCACGGTGGACTATCTCGGCGTCGGACCGGTGTTTTCCCAATGTACGAAGGAGGACGCGGCGACACCGACGGGACTCGACACACTCGCCGACATCGTGGCCGACTTCAGCCTGCCCTGCGTGGCCATCGGCGGGATCACCGTCGACAACGCGGCGGCGGTCCGCTTAACCGGCGTTCGCGGCATCGCGGTCGTCAGCGCCATCTGCGGCCAGCTCGACCCACGCGCTGCCGCCACCGCCCTTCGTTCCCGCTTCGCCAACCAGGAGGTTTCGTAGTGTCCGCCCCTCCGGTCGCCCCGCCGGTCGCACTGACCATCGCCACCAGTGACCCGTCCGGCGGGGCGGGAATCCAGGCCGACCTGAAGACGTTCTCGGCGCTCGGGGCGTACGGCACCGCCGTGCTGGTCGCCCTCACGGCGCAGAACACCCGGGGCGTCACCGGCATCCACGTCGTACCATCCGCGTTCATCCGCGAGCAGATCGACACCCTGCTCGTCGATGTCGTCGTCGACGCGGTGAAGATCGGCATGCTCGCCAACGCGGAGGTCGTCCGTACCGTCGCCGAGTCGCTGGCCCGTCACCAGCCGCCGTTCGTGGTGTTGGACCCTGTGATGGTGGCCGCCAGCGGCGACCGGCTGTTGGAGGTGGACGCGGTACGCGACCTTCGCGACCACCTGCTGCCGCTGGCCGACCTCGTGACGCCGAACCTGCCGGAGGCGGCGGCACTGCTCGACGCCGAGCCGGCGACGACTACCGAGGACGCCGAGCGGCAGGCGCGGGACCTGTGCCGGCTGGGCGCCCGCCGCGTCCTGCTCAAGGGCGGACACCGGACCAGCTCGGCGGAGTCGGCCGACGTGTATGTCGACGGCGAGGACAGCGGCAGCGCGCTGTGGTTCCGCGCGCCACGGATCGCGACGACACACTCCCACGGCACGGGGTGCACGCTGTCGTCGGCGATCGCCGCGCTGCGGCCACGCCGACCGGACTGGCCGAGCGCCATCGCGGACGCCAAGGCGTACGTCACGCGGGCTCTGCTGACCGCCGGGCAGCTCCACGTCGGCAAGGGCAACGGCCCGGTGCACCACTTCCACGCCTGGTGGGACGCGGGGTGAGCTCATCGCCTGACCGGTGTGCGGGCGGCGGGGGGGCGGCGGCACGGCCATGATCACTCAGGTCTCCCCAGGCGCTGGTCCGACCGGGTGGGACGGGGTCATTACCCTGGAGACGCGATGACTACGGCACCCCCCCACATCTATCTCGACCATGCGGCGACCACGCCCATGGTGACCGAGGCAGTCTCGGCGATGTGCGCACAGCTCCCGAAGCTGGGCAACGCGTCGTCTCTGCACGCCTCCGGCCGGGAGGCCCGCAGGGTGGTCGAGGAGTCGCGCGAAACGATCGCCCGGTCGCTTGGTGCCCGTCCTTCGGAGGTCGTCTTCACCGGCGGCGGGACCGAGGCCGACAATCTCGCGGTCAAGGGTCTCTACTGGGCCCGTCACGCCGGCGATCCGCGCCGCGGCCGGATCCTCGCCAGTGCGGTCGAGCACCACGCCGTGCTCGATGCCGCGACGTGGCTGGGTCGGCACGCAGGCGCCCAGGTCGAATGGCTCCCGGTCGACGAGCATGGTCGGCTCGACGTCGACGCGGCCGTCGCGAGCATCGAACGCGACCCCGACTCGGTCGCGTTCGTCACGATCATGTGGGCCAACAACGAGGTCGGGACGGTCCAGCCGGTCACCGAGGTCGCCGCCCACGCCCGCCGACACGGCATCCCGTTCCACACCGACGCGGTGCAGGCGGTCGGCCAGCTGCCGGTCGCCTTCGACACCTCGGGTGTCGACGCGATGACCGTCACGGGTCACAAGGTGGGTGGGCCGATCGGTGTGGGCGCCCTCCTCGTACGCCGGGAGACCGACCTGGTGCCGGTGCTGCACGGCGGCGGCCAGGAGCGCGACGTGCGTTCCGGCACCCTCGACGTGCCCGCGATCGCCGGCTTCGCTGCCGCGATCGAGGTAGCCACGCGTCGACAGGCCGAGTCGGCGGCGCGGCTGGCGGAGTTGCGGGATGAGCTCGTACGCCGGGTCATGGCCGCGGTTCCGGACGCCGAGCTGAACGGCGACCCAGGCCCTGGACCAGACCGCCGGCTGCCCGGCAACGCCCACTTCTCGTTCCCCGGTTGCGAGGGCGACTCGCTCCTGCTGTTGCTCGACGCCCGTGGCATCGAGTGCTCCACCGGCTCGGCATGTTCGGCCGGCGTCGCCGAGCCGAGTCACGTGCTCATCGCCATGGGGCGCGACGAGGAGCGTGCGCGAGGCTCGCTGCGGTTCAGCCTCGGGCATACCTCGACCCGCGCCGACGTCGAGGCACTTGGCGCGGCGATCGGTCCGGTCGTCCAGCGCGCGCGGGCGGCCGGTCTGGTCAACGGGCTCGACGCGGTTGACGTCGGGGGAGGTCGGCACTGATGCGGGTGCTGGCGGCGATGTCCGGCGGCGTCGACTCGGCGGTGGCTGCGGCACGTGCCGTCGAGGCCGGCCACGACGTCACCGGGGTCCATCTGGCGCTGGCGCGAAACCCGCTGTCCTACCGTTCCGGTGCCCGCGGCTGCTGCACGCTCGAGGACGCCCGCGATGCGCGTCGGGCGGCCGACGTGCTGCGGATCCCGTTCTACGTCTGGGATCTGGCCGAACGCTTCCACGCCGACGTGGTCGACGACTTCGTTCGCGAGTACGCCGCGGGCCGCACCCCCAATCCGTGCGTACGCTGCAACGAGAAGATCAAGTTCGCCGCCGTGCTCGACCGCGCGCTAGCCCTCGGTTTCGACGCCGTGTGCACCGGCCACCATGCCCAGCTCGTCGACGGTCCCGCCGGCCGGGAGCTGCACCGCTCGGTCGACCCGGAGAAGGACCAGTCGTACGTGCTCGGCGTACTGACCGAGCGCCAGCTGGCGCACGCGATGTTCCCCCTGGGCAGCTCGCGGAAGAGCGAAGTCCGCTCGGAGGCGGCCGCGCGCGGGTTGGCCGTCGCGGACAAGCCGGACAGCCACGACATCTGCTTCATAGCTGACGGCAATACCCCTGGGTTCCTCGCGCGCGAGCTCGGTGAGCAGCCCGGGGACATCGTCGACGAGGACGGGACGGTGCTCGCCCGGCACGACGCCGCCTACGCCTTCACGGTCGGACAGCGACGCGGCCTGCGTCTCGATCGGCCCGCCGTCGACGGGCGGCCGCGCTACGTCCTGTCGATCGAGCCGGTCAGTCGCACCGTCACGGTGGGGCCACGGGAGCGCCTGGCGGTCGGGGTGATCGAGGGTACGGAGCCGCGTTGGTGCGGCGAGCCGCCGCGAGGCGCGATGGAGTGCCGGGTCCAGATCCGGGCGCACGGCGAGACCTTTGGCGCGAAGGTCTCGATGGACGGGCAGTCCGACGAGGCCGTCCTACGGATGGACCTGACCGAGGCCGCTGCCGGAGTCGCCCCGGGACAGTCCGCGGTGCTGTACGACGGCACGCGTGTGATCGGGTCGGCGACCATTGCTCGGACCCTCGCTGCCGGCTGAGCCGGACGAGCCGGACGAGCCGGATAAGTGGTGCCCCAGATTCGCCGCGTTTCACGCCATAGTCTTGGCGTGTGCCTGATGACGTGAAGGTCCCCTGGCGGGCGGGTACGGCGACCGGGATCGGGTCTCTTCCATACGAGGATCCGGTCGAGGCGACCCGCGTGGTCGTCGGGGAGCTGCCCGACCTGCCGCACCTTCCTGAGCTGCCCGGCCGCGGACCCGGCGCCGACATGATCGGGCGCGCCTGCGCGCTCCTCGTCGAACTGGCGGTCGACCTCCAGCCGGCGGGGTGGCGCATCACCGGAGCGGAAGGGCTGGACCAACGCCGGGCCCGGACCATGCTCGCCCGCGACCTCGACGCGCTGGAAGAGGTCGCCGGCGGTTACTCGGGACCGCTGAAGGTGCAGGTGACCGGACCGTGGACGCTCGCCGCGGGCCTCGAACGCCCACGTGCCGGGCTCGTCCTAGGTGACCACGCTGCGCGCAAGGACGTTGCCCAGTCACTCGCGGAGGGGCTGGCCGCGCACATGGCGGGCGTACGCCGGCGGGTCCCCGGGGCGGAGCTACTCGTCCAGCTGGACGAGCCCTCGCTGCCTGGTGTGCTCGCCGGGTCGCTCCCCACACCGTCGGGCTTCTCGCGCTACCGGCCGGTCGAAGACCACGAGGCGGTCGAACTCCTGGGCGAGGTAGTCCAGCGGGTGGTGGACGAGGGCGCGTACCCGGTCGTCCACTGCTGTGCCGCGGGTGCGCCGTTCGGCCTCCTGGCCCGGGCGGGCGCGAAGGCGCTGGCATTCGACCTGACGCGGGTGGGCGAGTCCGACATGGCGCCGCTCGCCACGGCGGTCGAGGCGGGCGTCGGGCTGTTCGTTGGGGCGGTGCCGTCGACGCGGCCGACGAAGGTGCAGGCGGGCAAAGGGGCGCCGGGTCAGACCGACGCGCAGGTCGCCCGGTCGGTCCAAGCGATGTGGCGCGGGCTCGGGTTCGGCGAGGAGTCGGCGGCACGAGGATGCGTGGTGACCCCCGCCTGTGGGCTGGCCGGCGCCGACCCGGACTGGGTACGCACGGCCCTGAGCCTGTCGCGCAAGGCTGCCGGCCACCTTGCCGACCGTCCGGAGTCCTGACCGCCAGGTCGGTCTTCGGCGGTAGCGTTCGGGACTATGAGCAGCGCCAGCGACGTCCGCGCGAGCAAACGCCATGCCGCCCTCGCGCAGGAGATCGAGGAGCACACCTACCGGTACCACGTGCTCGACCGGCCGACGATCTCCGATGCCGAGTTCGACGCGCTGATGCGGGAGCTACGCGCTCTGGAGGATGCCCACCCAGAGCTGCGTACGCCCGACTCACCCACGCAGAAGGTGGGCGGCACATGGTCGACCGAGTTCGCCCCGGTCGAGCATCTCGAGCGGATGATGTCGCTCGACAACGCGTTCACTCTCGAGGAGTTGCGGGCGTGGGCGGCCAGGGTAGAGCGAGAGATCGGCACCGAGGCCGAATACCTCTGCGAGCTGAAGATCGACGGGCTCGCGGTCAACCTGGTCTACGAGGGCGGCCGGCTGGTCCGGGCCGCCACCCGTGGTGACGGGCGTACGGGAGAAGACGTCACGCTCAACGTACGCACCATCGACTCCGTACCCGACCGGCTGAAGGTCGGTCGTGACGGCGGCCCCTCCGCGCCCGAGGTGCTGGAGGTGCGCGGTGAGGTGTTCTTCCGCCTGCGCGACTTCGAGGAACTCAACGCGTCACTGGTCGAGGCGGGCAAGGCACCGTTCGCCAACCCGCGCAACTCGGCCGCCGGGTCGCTGCGGCAGAAGGACCCGCGGATGACGGCGCGGCGCAAGCTGCAGTTCCTGTCGCACGGCATCGGCCGCCGCGACGGTTGGCAGCCTCGCCGGCTCTCCGAGGCCTACGCCGCACTGCGCGAGTGGGGCATCCCGGTGAGCGAACACGTCGGCGTCCGCACGACGCTGGAGGAGGTCGACGCCTATGCGCGGGACCTGGGCGAGCGGCGCCACGACCTCGACCACGAGATCGACGGCGTGGTCGTCAAGGTCGACCAGATCTCCTTGCAACGGCAGCTGGGCTCGACCTCGCGCGCCCCGCGGTGGGCGATCGCGTTCAAGTTCCCGCCCGAGGAGGTCAACACCAAGCTCCTCGACGTCCGCGTCAATGTCGGCCGCACCGGCCGGGTCACCCCGTACGGCGTGATGGAGCCCACCAAGGTCGCCGGTTCGACGGTGGAGTTCGCGACCCTGCACAACGCCCAGGAGGTCAAGCGCAAGGGCGTGCTGATCGGCGACACCATCGTGCTCCGCAAGGCCGGCGACGTGATCCCGGAGATCGTCGGACCGGTCGTCGACCTCCGTGACGGGTCCGAACGCGAGTTCGTGATGCCGACCGAGTGCCCGGAGTGCGGCAGCCCGCTGCGACCGGAGAAGGAGAGCGACGTCGACCTGCGGTGCCCCAACACCCGGTCATGTCCCGCGCAGCTACGCGAACGGCTGTTCCACCTGGCCGGCCGAGGCGCGTTCGACATCGAGGTCCTCGGCTATCAGGCAGGTATCGCCCTGCTCGACGAGGGGCTGGTGCACGACGAGGGCGACCTGTTCGGCTTGAGCCCGGAACGGCTGGAGGGGTCTGCCTTCTTCACCACCAAGGACGGTGCCCTGTCGGCCAATGCCAAGCGGCTCCTCGACAACCTCGACGCCGCCAAGGCTCGGCCGCTGTGGCGGGTCCTGGTCGCGCTGTCCATCCGGCACGTGGGGCCGACGGCCGCGCAGGCGCTGGCCCGTACGTTCGGTGACCTCGACCGGATCGCGGCCGCGAGCGAGGAGGAGCTGGCCGCGGCCGAAGGGGTTGGACCGACCATCGCGGCGTCGCTTCAGGAGTGGTTCGCGGTCGACTGGCACCGCGAGATCGTCGACAAGTGGCGGGCCGCCGGGGTGCAGCTGCGCGAGGAGCTAGTCGACACCGGGCCGAAGCCGCTGGAGGGTGTGACGGTCGTGGTGACCGGCAGCCTCGAGACCTACTCCCGGGACGAGGCCGGCGAGGCGGTGGCCACCCGCGGTGGCAAGGTGTCCGGCTCGGTGTCGAAGAAGACCGGGTTCGTCGTGGTGGGGGACAACCCCGGGTCGAAGTTCGACAAGGCGCGGGACCTCGGCGTCCCGATTCTGGACGAAGCGGGGTTCCAGGTGTTGCTCGACGAAGGACCCGACGCCGCACGGGAGCGCGCTCTGAGCGAGTAGGGCGGGCAGTGCAGGTGAGGTGGGCCGTCTCCGGCGAGTTGTCCGAAGAATCGGGACCCTTGCGACGCTCAGCACCTTCGGACAGGTCGAGCAGGGCTGGGCATAGCTGTGCTCGCTAGCGGGGGTGCGCCTTCTAGCTCAGGAGGTTGCCCTGGCGGATCCGTTCGACGGCGGCGTCGGTGCAGAGTTCTGGGCGGCGCTCGGGATGCGCGTGGTAAAAGCGCAGGGCGTGGAAGGCAACGGCGGGATTGACGGCCAGGAAGCCGAGATTGATGAGGTGCTTCTTCTCCCGGAAACGGTTGATGTGTCGGGCGATCCAGTTTTCCTCGGGGTTCGGCGGGAGGTCCGGGGGTTCCCCAGCGATCAGCTGCGCGCCGGGTCCGGTCCGGCTTGCGAGGTTGATCCTCGCGATCCAGTCCCACGCGACGAAGCAGCAGCCGAACCAGGTCCAGTAGTAGATGCCGTCGGGGCTCAGCCCCAGGCCCATCTCCTTGCGCTTGCGTACGAGCCGGCTGCAGAGAACCCCGAGGAAGTAGAGCCCGAAGAACGGTGCGACTGGCGCCAAGAGCCGAAAGCGGCTGTCGGCGCGCGACCCGTCAGGCGGAATCAGCCACGCCAGGACAGGCCACATCTCAAGAGTGACGAGGCTTAATACCGAGAGCATGACGTAGACATACTTTGTCGTTTGGGCTAGTGGAAAGAAGATTGCGACGCTGCCGTTTGCCGTGCTGTGCCGAGTGCCATCCGCGTTGCGTCGACGGCTCGCCACATTCACGATGTAGATAAGTACCAGAGCGACTAGGAAGGTAGCGCCTATCAACACCATCAGCACTCCGGTCGGATCCCGTTCACGAGTGAGAACGACTCCGACCGCGGTGCATGGTAGAAGAAACGCGAGGCCACCACCGATTATCCTCTTCGCTTTCGAGACCCTGGCCTGCCACGGAGGCGGCCAGGAGAAGGCTCGTATATCGGCTCGGCCATGTGCTGGAGAGGTCATACGAGGTCACTCCGGACGGCCCGAGAGCTGCGTGCGTGTGCCATGAGCCGTCACTTGCCCTTCGTTCCACTGGGTCCCGGGTCCAAGTCAACATCCTCGCGAAGGAGCTTCTGCCAGGCTGGCTCAGGGGTCCAACTTCCGTCGGGATCCAACCAGTCGTAGGCTCCGTTGCCCAAAGCTGCGCCGGTGACTCCGCCCACCACTCCCGCGAGCGCTATCCACCCAAGTCCGCCGGTCGCAAGTCCCGTAATGCCAGCGATGGTTGCCGCGCCGAGAATGCTGAAGCCCCCGGACATCACCGCCTTGGCCGGCGGTGTTCCTTCGGAGATCGCCCACATGACACCTACCGGGACCAGTACCGCGCTGACCCTGTTCAACGCCGTCGCGGCGATGCCGGCTCGTACGCCCGCGCGGCGGGTCATCGCCGAGTATCGGTACTCCTTTGCGCGGTTCCGCGCGATGCGGTCTCCCGCATCGGGGAGTGGCCTCCAGTTTCGCCCCTGGTCGCTCCAGTAGTTGCCCCAGGTGTGCGCATGCTTGGCGTCGGTGAGATAGCGGTGCTCGTACCACTGCGCCAGGGCGTGCGTCTCCTTGACAACGAGGTCGCCACCGGTGAACGCGTGGGTTCTCCAGTAGGTCTTCCACGCGTGGTCCACCTTGTCCAGCAGCTCGACCGTGATCTGGCAGGCGCCCTCAACCATGTCCTCGACCACGAGGTATGCGTCCAGCCGAGTCTGAAAGACCTGTGCCCGGGTGAGCGGCGAGCCCATCGGCGGCTCGTTCTCCTCGTCGAACTCCTGGGGACAGTGAATCCAGCCGTCGGTCAGGTGAAGACGGTGGGCGACGACCTGCTCGTAGGCCAGGGTCATCTGCTTCCTCGCATACGCCAGTTGTTCGGCGCAGTCATCCAGAAGAGTCGCGAGCTCCTCGATCTTGGTCACGAAGCTGTGAGTCGAGCTGCCACCACTCTCCAAGGCGAACAGGAACAACAAACTGGAGCCGTCAAGCCAGGCGTCTGCGGTGTCGCTGCGGGCCCGACGGACCACCCCCACGCTGTGGTCCACGCGGCTCGCCAGGTCGTCGCGAAGCCACCGGGCCAGCGAACGCATGCTCTCAGGGTCGCCGCCGAGCTGGATACGTACCACCACGGGCTATCGCCCCGCGCCAGAGTCGTCGCCGGACAGGTCTCGCAGGAACTCGCCCAACGTGCCGACGTTGCCCTGCTCGGCCGCTTCTTGCCGATCGCCGACGTGTCTGAGGGCGTCGCTGGTGGCGAGCAGGCGCATGACCAGGTTGCCGGAGTCGGCGACGAGCTGGTGCACGATCTCGGTGAGAATCGGCGTGAGCGGTCCGGCGTCCAAGGTCGTCGGGCGCGCCGCTTCGCTCAGGTCGACATGCTCCGCGGCGCGTTCGAGGTCCGTCGCGATGGCGCGGAGTGCCTCTGGATCGAAGTGCCTTGTCATCGTCGTTTCCCGTCCCATTTGTCCAAGATCGCCCAATGGTAGGGGAACTAGGAACCCTCTCAATCCGGTCCTGTGGACAGCCATGACTTGTCCGAAGGATCGGGACCAGTTCGGTGCCGGATGTTCGGACAAGTCAGCGTCCACCGGCTCCTTCGGAAAAGATGAACCGGTCCTCAGCGGACAGCGGCTCCTCGGAAAGATGAACCGGTCCTCAGCGGCCACCGAAACGGAAGGCGCTCACTCGTCCTCAGGCGACAGCGACGCGACCGTGCGCGTCAATGCCGCCAGGTGCGCCAGCCGGGCCAGCTCCGAGTCGAGGATCTCCGGTCCGCCGTACCGGCCGATCACGACAGCGCGGTGGCGCTCACCCAGCGGCACAGCGGCCGCCGCTACATAGCGCCAGCCGCATTTGTCCCAGTCTTCCGGTATGTCCAGCCGCACCGGTGCCCGGAGCGGGAGCCAGAACGCGTTACCCCCAGGAAGTTCGGGCGCGGTGCGGGTCGCGTGCTGCACCTCGGCGACGGCGGTTCCGGGGGGCCGGCACACCAGGAACGCCCAGTCGGCGCGGAAGACGGTTGGAGCCTGCTCGATCAACAGCCGCTCGGCATCTGCCGGCTGCTCGGTCATCGCCTCGATGGCTTCCAGATCGTGGCGCAGGTTGCCGCCCGCCGCGTACCTGGACAGCCAGACCACCGTCGCACCCGGCACCGACTGGCACGCGGACACGAGGGTGTCGGCCCGTCCGCCCAGCGGCAACTCGACCACGAAGTCGTCGACCGCCGTACCGTCGTCCTCGCGGCCCACCACGTCGACGGCGAGGATGTCGGCGCCCGCCTTGCCCAGGGCCGACGCGACCGAGCCGAGGGCGCCGGGCTGGTCAGGCAGCACGACTCGGACGAGATACACAGCCATCATTCTCTCAGCGGTTGATCGTCGATCGGTGCGCCCCGCAGGTTACGTCTTGGAACGCTTCGTGGCGAGCCCATGACCTGGTGTACGAAGGAACCAGGTGACTCCGCCCGGCACCACGAGCCTAGGATTGCGGCACAGACTGCGAGAGAAGACTGTGACCGGGCGACACTTGCGCCCCATCCGCCACCCCGAAGGACCAGCATCGTGCCTGCGATCACCCGCGAGGAGGTAGCGCACATCGCGCGCCTTGCCAGAATCGACCTGACCGAAGCCGAGCTCGACCACCTGGCACCCCAGCTGGCCGACATCCTCGCCTCGGTCGCCCAGGTGAGTGACGTCGCGGCACAGGACATCCCGCCGACCTCACATCCGCTGCCGCTCACCAACGTCTTCCGGCCCGACGAGATCAGTCCGGGCCTGACCGCGGAGCAGGCGCTCGCGGGCGCGCCCCTGGTCGACGGCGAGCGCGCGGTCGAGGACCAACGGTTCCGCGTCCCACGCATCCTGGACGAGGAGGCGTGATGACCGATCTCACCAAGCTGTCGGCGGTCCAGCTCGCCGATCTCGTGCGCACCGGCAAGGCTTCCGCGGTCGAGGTCGCCCAGGCCCACCTCGACCGGATCATCAAGGTCGACGACCGGATCCACGCGTTCCTGCACCTCGACACCGAAGGGGCGTTCGCCGCCGCCCGCCGGGTCGACGAACGCCGGGCGTCCGGCGAACCGCTCGGCCCGCTGGCCGGAGTGCCCCTCGCGCTCAAGGACGTCCTCACGATGGAAGGCGTCCCGACCACCTGCGGCTCGAAGATCCTGGAGGGCTGGCGGCCGCCGTACGACTCGACCGTGGTGAAGCGCCTCCGCGCCGCCGGCCTGGTGATCCTCGGCAAGACCAACATGGACGAGTTCGCGATGGGCTCGTCGACCGAAAACTCCGCCTACGGCCCCACCCGCAACCCCTGGGACACCGACCGGATCCCCGGGGGCTCTGGTGGCGGCTCGTCCGCCTCGGTGGCGGCGTACGAGGCACCGCTTGCGATCGGTACGGACACCGGCGGGTCGATCCGGCAGCCGGCAGCGGTCACCGGCACGGTCGGGGTGAAACCGACCTACGGCGGAACCTCCCGGTACGGCCTGGTCGCACTCGCCTCCAGCCTCGACCAGCCGGGCCCGTGCGCGCGCAACGTGCTCGACGCCGCGCTCCTGCACGAGGTCATCGCCGGTCACGACCCGCTCGACTCCACCTCCATCGACATGCCGGTGCCGCCGGTGGTGGTGGCCGCCCGGGCGGGTGACGTCCGCGGGCTCAAGGTGGGTGTGGTCAAGGAGCTTGGCGGCGAGGGTTACCAGCCAGGTGTCGAGCACCGCTTCCGCGATGCGGTGGACCTGCTCGCGGAGCTGGGCGCGGAGGTCACCGAGGTCTCGTGCCCGCACTTCGTCTACGGACTGCCGGCCTACTACCTCATTCTGCCTAGCGAGTGCTCGAGCAACCTGGCCCGCTTCGACGGGATGCGTTACGGGCTGCGCGACGGCGACGACGGCAAGCACAGCGCCGAAGAGGTGATGGCGATGACCCGGGCGGCCGGATTCGGGGCCGAGGTCAAGCGCCGGATCATGATCGGCACCTACGCCCTGTCCAGCGGCTACTACGACGCCTACTACGGCCAGGCGCAGAAGGTCCGCACCCTGATCGCCCGCGACTTCGAGAACGCGTTCCGCAGCGTCGACGTGCTGGTCTCGCCCACCACTCCCACTACGGCGTTCCGGATTGGCGAGCGGGTCGACGATCCACTCGCGATGTACAAGGCCGACCTCTGCACGATCCCGTCCAACCTCGCCGGCAACGCCTCGGCGTCGTTCCCCTGTGGACTCTCCGCCGACGACGGGCTGCCGGTCGGGCTGCACGTGATGGCCCCGGTGCTGGCCGACGACCGGCTGTACCGGGTGGGCGCCGCGGTCGAGGCCGCGTTCGAGGAGCGGTGGGGCGGCCCGATGTTGGAGGAGGCACCCGAACTGTGACGACGACCCCCGCGACCACATCCAGCCTGCCCGACCTGCTCGACTACGACGAGGCGATCGAACGGTTCGATCCCGTGCTCGGGCTCGAGGTGCACGTCGAGCTGAGCACGCTGAGCAAGATGTTCTGCGGCTGCCCGACGGAGTTCGGCGCACCGCCCAACACCCAGGTCTGTCCGACCTGCCTCGGTCTGCCCGGCTCGCTGCCGGTGGTGAACGGCACAGCGGTCGAGTCGGCGATCCGGATCGGCCTCGCGCTGGGTTGCGAGATCGTGCCCTGGTGCCGCTTCGCCCGCAAGAACTACTTCTATCCCGACATGCCGAAGGACTACCAGATCAGCCAGTACGACGAGCCGATCGCGATCAGCGGCGAGGTCGAGGTCGAGGTCGAGGGTCGTACGTTCACGATCGGCATCGAGCGGGCCCACATGGAGGAGGACACCGGCAAGTCCACCCACGTCGGCAGCACCGGCCGGATCCACGGCGCCGACTACTCGATCGTCGACTACAACCGGGCCGGCATCCCGTTGATCGAGATCGTGACGAAGCCGATCGAGGGGACGGGTGCGCTCGCGCCACAGGTCGCGCGGGCCTACGTCTCCCAGCTGCGGGACCTGATGCGGGCTCTCGGTGTCTCCGATGTACGGATGGAACAGGGCTCGCTGCGTTGCGACGCCAACGTGTCGTTGCGCCCCGACAGCAAGGCGGCGTACGGCCTACGCACCGAGACCAAGAACGTCAACTCCCTGCGGTCGGTCGAGCGCGCGCTGCGGTATGAGATCTGCCGGCAGGGTGCGCTGCTCTCGTCCGGCGGCAGGGTTACCCAGGAGACCCGGCACTGGCACGAGGACACCGGCATCACGACGCCTGGACGCAGCAAGGAACAGGCTGAGGACTACCGCTACTTCCCCGAACCCGACCTGGTCCCGGTGGCGCCGTCCCGGGAGTGGGTCGAGAAGCTCCGCACCACGTTGCCGGAGCCGCCGAGCCAGCACCGCCGACGGCTTTTCGAGGCGTGGGGCTGCACCGAGATGGAGTTCCGGGACGTCATCGGCGCGGGTGCGTTGCACCTCGTCGAGGCGACCGTGGCAGCCGGCGCGACGCCAGCCGCCGCCCGCAAGTGGTGGCTCGGCGAGCTGGCCCGGCGGGCGAAGGAGACCGACGTCGAGCTGGAGGCGCTGGCCATCACGCCGGCTCAGGTCGCCGAGATCCAGGCGCTGGTCGACAAGGGGACTGTCAACGACAAGTTGGCACGCGAGGTCTTCGACGGAGTGCTTGCCGGTGAAGGAACGCCGGCCGAGGTCGTGGCCGGGCGCAACCTGGCCGTGGTCAGTGACGACGCCGCACTGGGAGCTGCTGTCGACCGGGCGATCGAGGCCAACCCCGACGTGGCCGGGAAGATCCGCGGCGGAAAGGTGGCCGCGGCCGGTGCGTTGATCGGTGCGGTGATGAAGGAGATGCGCGGCCAGGCCGACGCCGGCCGGGTACGCGAGCTGATCCTGCAACGGCTGACCAACGACTGACCTCCGGCTGACAACTGACCCCGGCTGACCGCGCCGGCGTCACTCCGTCATCGGGAGGCGGAGCCCGGGCCGGTGTCAGGACCGGAGCCGGGGCTGCGGGCCAGCAGGTCGCGGATGTCCCGGAGCAGCACGATGTCCTCGGTCGGCGGTATGGCCTCTGGCTCCTCCGGCTCCTTCCCGCGCCGGCGGCGCTCCGCCAGCCGGTTGAGCGGCATGATCACGATGAAGTAGATCGCCGCTGCCACGATGAGGAAGTTCAGCAGGGCGTCCAGGAGCAGGCCCAGGCTGAACGTGGCGCCGTTGATGGTGAACTCGCCGACTCCGGTGACGTCCGGTTTGCCGAAGATCGCCGCGATCAGCGGGTTGATCAGACCTTCGACCAGCGCGCTGACGACCTTGGTGAACGCCGCGCCGATGACGACGGCGACGGCGAGATCAACCACGTTGCCCCGCATGAGGAACTGCTTGAAGCCCTGGAGCATGCTGCCTCCCGATGTGCCGTGCCCAATCCAGATGTACGCAGACCAGTCGTACCCAATCCAGATGTACGCAGTCCAGACGTACCTTCGCACGGCGGAGGCGCCGGCACCGACGGCTTGCGCGGGTCGGGGTCAGCGGGTGAGGCGGAGGCGGAGTACCCGGTCGTCACCCGGGTTCGGTGACCCTCTCGTGTCGGTCTCGCTGGTGACGAGCCACAGTCCACCGCCGGGAGCTCGTGCCACCGTTCGCAGCCGACCGAAGTCGCCGGAGAAGAAGGCCCTCGGGGTGCCGACCGCCCGGCCGTCCCGGATCTGGATCCGCCACAGCCGCTCACCCCTCAACCCGGCCATCCACAAGGCACCGTCGGCGTACGCCAGACCGGACGGCGACGCATCCTCGGTGTGCCACTGCCGGACCGGGTCGATGAACCCGCGTTCGTGCTCGATCCCCTCGACTTCGGGCCAGCCGTAGTTGCCGCCCTTGCGGATGAGGTTGAGCTCGTCCCAGGTGTTCTGGCCGAACTCGCTGGCCCAGAGGCGTCCGTCCGGATCGAACGCGAGGCCCTGGACGTTGCGGTGGCCGTAGCTCCAGATCGGCGAGCCTTCGAACGGGTTGCCGGGGGCGGGACTGCCGTCCGGCGTGATCCGCAGGATCTTGCCGCCAAGGGAGTCACGGTCCTGGGCATGGTCTCCGTCCGGGTCACCGGTGCCCACGTACAGGTAGCCGTCCGGCCCGAACACCATCCGCCCGCCGTTGTGGATGGACGCGGCGACGATGCCGTCCAGCACGACCTCGGGCGAGCCGAGCCGGGAGTTCTTGTAGGGCATCCGCACGATCCGGTTGTCCTCGGCCGCCGTGTAGTAGGCGTACACGAACCCGTCGGACTCGAACGTCGGCGCCACGGCCAGGCCGAGTAGCCCGCCTTCGCCGCGCGGCTCCACGTCGGGGACGGTGCCGACGGTGGTCGTCGATCCGCCGGGTACGACGCGCTTGATCTCGGCTGTGTCGCGTTCGGCAACCAGGGCACTGCCGTCCGGCAGGTAGGCGAGTCCCCACGGCGAGGTCAGGTTGCTGGCGATCGTGGCGGCGACCCGCGGTGTCGGGGGTGCCTTCGGCCCTGACGGGCTCGACGGCGCCGTGGGGTCGGTCTCCTCGTCACTCGGAGTCGGAGTCGTGGCCGACGGGGAGTCGTCGGGGGTATCGGGGCCCGGCGACTGGACGGTGGGGGAATCCTCGGCGCACCCGGCCGACAGCCCGAGCACCGCGACGGTGACGGTGATGATGATCGCGCGAAGCACGGGCGGCTCCTCGGCTCGGCAGCGGCTGGCGGATGTCGGTCTGGGGCGATCTGGGAACGGCGACCGGGCCGTCATGGTGCCCAACGTACGACGGCGCGGTCATGATCCGCTCGGCCGGACCCGGGGTAGGAACGGTCGGAGCCCGTGGCCAGGACGCCTCCCGTCCAACGACCTTGGTTCTGGTCCAACTACTCCCGCCCGGTCGGCAAGGTTCCGGTCCCGGACCGACTCCGTGCCCGGGGGCCGGGGAATCGGTAGGGTCTGGCCCCGTGGACGGACAATCTGGGCAGGTGGACCCACAGCCGGCTCCCGCCGTGCCGGAGGTGGGCGCGACCGGACCCGCGCGCCCGGTGCGGGTCTGGCTGCCGGAGCCGCCTGAGGTCTATACGGGTCTGCCCGACGGCGTGCGCATCGACGTGTACGACGGCACCGCCGCGCCCCCGGCGTCCATCGACGAGGTGGCGTTCTACGTCCCGCCGTACATGGCCGGACCTCACACGGTCGAGCTGATCACCTCGATGGGCTCACTGGAGGTCGTGCAGACGCTGACCGCAGGTGTCGACAACGTCCGGCCGTACGTCAGGGAAGGCGTCGTCCTCTGCAACGCCCGTGGCGTCCACGACGCCAGTACGGCCGAGCTGGGCGTCGCGCTGATCGTCGCCTCGCTCCGCGGCATTCCCGACTTCGTTCGCGCGCAGGAGCAGCGGCAGTGGCTGGTCGAGCGACGGCAGTCCCTTGCGGACAAGAAGGTTCTGGTGATCGGCGCCGGATCGATCGGACGCGCGCTGGAGCGGCGGCTGGTGCCGTTCGAGTGCGACGTGACGTTGGTCGGACGGACGCCCCGGCCAGCCGGCAACGGCGGGCGCGCCAGTGGCGAGGGCGGAGCTGTTGTCGGGATCGACCGGCTGGCCGAGTTGCTCCCCGACGCCGACGTCGTGGTGCTCCTGGTACCAATGACCGACGAGACCCGCGGCATGGTCGACGCGAAGTTCCTCGCGCAGATGAAGGATGGCGCCCTGCTGGTCAACATCGCGCGCGGGCCGATCGTGCAGTCCGACGCCCTGCTCGCTGAGCTGGAGAGTGGGCGCTTGACCGCCGCGCTCGACGTCACCGATCCGGAGCCGTTGCCGGCCGGTCACCCGCTCTGGAACGCGCCCGGGCTCCTGCTCAGCCCGCATGTCGGCGGCAACTCCTCGGCGTTCGTGCCGCGGGGACGCCGGCTGGTGAGCGAGCAGCTGTGCCGGTTCGTCGCCGGCGACCCGCTGGTCAACGTCGTCACCGGCTCGTACTAGCCACCCGGCGGGCGGTGCAGGACGACATAGCCGTCCCGCTCGAAGACGACGCGATATCCCGCGTCCTGAAGCTGGGGAACCTTTGCCTGCTGGTCTTCCAGTGACGGGAACGGATACGCGAGGCGCTGGATATCGGCGACCACCCAGGGTGCGTCGTGGTCCCGGGGCTCCCAGAGCAGCACCGTCGCGCGGCCGGTGAGGGCCGGTCCGACGTTGTTGACCGCATCGACCACGACGCCCGACGGCACCGCGGCCGCCGCCTCCGCGGCAGCCGCGACTGACGAGTCGGCCTGGTAGAACGCCGGTTCGATGAGCCGGCCGAGATAGTGCTGGGGCACCTGGGCCAGCGATATCCCGCACACAGCGGCGGCCCACATCAGCGCCAGCGGGAGGCGAGCGGCGGCGGGTCGGGCCGCCGTCGTCGGTGCCTCCGCCTCCGAGCCCTCGGCGTGGACCCTGCGCCGCCGGCCGATCCAGCGTTGGACCCGGGCGATGCCGTCGACCGCGGCGCCGACCAGCACGACGATGACGAACGCGTCGTACTGGAAGGTGTCGGTCCACCAGAACGCCCGATCCGACAGCATCCGCTCCAGAACCAACGGCACGGCGGGTAGCACCAGCGGCGAGAGCAGACAGACGAACGCGAGCGGCGCCACCAGCCCGAGCATGGTGTCGACCTTCACGCCGGGACTGACCAGGGTGTGGAGGACCAGCCCGGGATCGGTGAGCATCGTGTGCAGGACTCCCAGCACGTTCGAACCGAGATGGTTGTACGCCCAGAAGGTCGCGGGATCCCCGCCGGCCGCCGGGATCAGGACCCCGCGGATCACCGCGATGACGGCCAGACCACCGGCGACGAAGGCCGCGCCCACCCGCCAACGTCGCGTCACAAGCAGATAGCACCCGAACCCCGCCACCAACAGCCCCATGTCCTCCTTGACCAGCAACAGGGCAAGCGCCGCGAGCGTGCCGTGCAGCACCCGGCCGCGGTCGAAGCGTTCGATCATCACGGCGGTCAGCAGGGGTACGAACGCCACCTCGTGGAAGTCGAAGCCGGCGGCCTGGGCGACAGCGGCGGAGGTCGCGTAGGTCACCGCGACGAGGTAGGCGGGCACCGCACCGAGCCTGCGCCGCGTGAACACCCACAGCGGAGGGATCGCCAGGGCGAACAGCACGGACTGGGCCACGATCAGGGTGGCCGGCGCGTCGTGGATCCAGTAGAGCGGCGCCAGCACCGCCAGGATGGGCGAGAAGTGGTCGGCCAACTGGAGGAAGTCCAGCCCCTGCCCGTGGAACGCGCCGACGGCTGGCGTGGTCGGCGCACCGAACCCCGCGTACCCGCGTACGGTCTGGTCGAAGATCACCAGGTCGAACGTGGTCGCGCGAAAGTTGCGGAGCTGGAAGAGACCCATGACGGCGTACGCGATGGTGGCGAGCGCCGTGACCGCGGCGACCCCGCCGTGGTGCGGCCCGAGCCGAGGGAGCCGGAACCCGGACGTCGGGAGCCGGTGCGAGGTGCGGGTGGCGCTCTCACCCGAAGCCGCGCCCGGAGCCTGAACCTCGCGGTTCGGGTCAGACGGGTCGGCTGACGGGAGTTCGGGAGAGGTCCGTCGCACCATCCGCGACAGCATAAAGGGCGCGTTCCGGAAGGCGCCGAGCCGTGACAGCGCGGCCCGATCACCGGCGTACCACCCGGTCAGCCGTACAGTGAAGGGCGCGGAGATCCCGCCGACCTTTCCGACGACCAGGGTTGTTGGAAGCCTGCCCGCCTCAGGACGGGCAGACCTCCAACAACTCGCGGGCGGGGGATCACCCGCCAGCGAGGACGAGGAGCGCATCGCATGGGCATCGACATCAAACCGCGGAGCCGAGAGGTCACCGACGGGCTCGAGCGGGCGGCGGCACGCGGCATGCTCCGTGCGGTCGGCATGGGCGACGACGACTGGGAGAAGCCGCAGATCGGGGTGGCGTCCTCCTGGAACGAGATCACCCCGTGCAATCTTTCGCTCGACCGGCTGGCCAAGGCCGCGAAGGACGGCGTGCATGCGGCCGGCGGATACCCGCTGGAGTTCGGCACGATCTCGGTGTCCGACGGCATCTCCATGGGACACGTCGGCATGCACTTCTCGCTGGTGTCACGGGAGATCATCGCCGACTCGGTCGAGACCGTCGTCGAGGCGGAACGCCTGGACGGCACCGTGTTGCTGGCCGGCTGTGACAAGAGCCTGCCCGGCATGCTGATGGCGGCGGCCCGGCTCGACCTCGCGTCGGTGTTCGTCTACGCCGGTTCGATCCTGCCGGGCAAGGTGGGTGACCGCGACGTCACGATCATCGACGCGTTCGAGGCGGTCGGCGCCTGCGCCCGCGGCCTCATCACCCGCGCCGAGGTCGACGAGATCGAACGCGCCATCTGTCCCGGCGAGGGTGCGTGCGGTGGCATGTACACCGCCAACACCATGGCCAGCGCGGCCGAGGCGCTCGGCATGGCACTGCCCGGGTCGTCCGCGCCGCCGGCGGTCGACCGGCGCCGGGACGGCATCGCCCGGCACTCCGGCGAGGCGGTTGTCCAGATGCTTCGCACCGGCCTGACCGCGCGCAGGATCCTCACCAAGGAGGCGCTCGAGAACGCGATCGCCGTGGTGATGGCGCTCGGCGGCTCCACCAACGCGGTGCTGCACCTGCTCGCGATCGCCCGCGAGGCCGACGTCGACCTCCGCCTCGACGACTTCAACCGGATCGGTGACAAGGTGCCGCACCTCGGCGACCTGAAGCCGTTCGGCCGGTACGTCATGAGCGACGTCGACCGGGTGGGCGGCATTCCGGTCGTGATGAAGGCGCTGCTGGACGCCGGACTCCTGCACGGCGACTGCGTGACGGTGACCGGGCGGACCGTCGCGGAGAACCTCGCCGACATCGATCCGCCCGACCTGGACGGGACGATCATCCGGGCGATCAAGGACCCGATCCATCGCACCGGTGGCCTGACGATCCTGCGCGGCTCGCTCGCCCGCGAAGGTGCCGTCGTGAAGAGTGCCGGCCTCGACGCGGCGGTCTTCGAGGGGCCGGCCCGGGTCTTCGAACGCGAGCGTGGTGCGCTCGACGCGCTGGAGGACGGCATCATCCAGGCGGGCGACGTCGTGGTGATCCGGTACGAGGGTCCCAAGGGCGGTCCCGGCATGCGCGAGATGCTCGCGATCACCGGCGCGATCAAGGGCGCCGGACTCGGCAAGGACGTGTTGCTCCTCACCGACGGTCGATTCTCCGGCGGGACCACCGGCCTGTGCGTGGGCCACGTCGCGCCAGAGGCCGTCGACGGTGGGCCGATCGGCCTGGTCCGTGACGGCGACGTCGTACGCCTCGACATGGCCGCCCGTACGCTCGACCTGCTCGTCGACGAAGACGAGATCCAGCGCCGGCGCAAGGACTGGGAGCCGCTGCCGCCGACCTACACGCGCGGGGTGTTGGCGAAGTACGTGAAGCTCGTGCAGTCCGCCGAACACGGCGCCGTGTGTGGCTGACCGGCACCGGATGATCTGAGAGCTGTTCGCAGATGGGAAAGATCTACGAGCGCCTGGACGGACGGTTGCGAGCGTTCGTCGAGAGCCAGCACGTCTTCTTCGTGGCGACCGCGCCGAGCGGCTCCGGCGGGCACGTGAACCTGTCGCCCAAAGGCGTCGGCGGCACGTTCACCGTGATCGACGAGCGCACCGTCGCCTACCTCGACATCACGGCGAGCGGCGCCGAGACCATCGCGCACCTGCGGGACAACGGCCGGATCGTGGTGATGTTCTGCGCGTTCGAGGGCCCGCCCAAGATCGTGCGCCTGCACGGGCAAGGCCGGGTGGTGACGATCTACGACCAGGACTACGCCGCGATGTCCGGGCACTTCTCCGAACACCGCGGGGCGCGGGCGATCATCGTCGTCGACATCCAGCGGATCGCGGACTCCTGCGGCTACGGCGTCCCGCTGATGGAGTACGCCGGAGAGCGTGACCTCCTACCGCAGCACATGGACCGCAAGGGCGAGGAGGGACTCCTGGCTTACCGTCGTGAGAAGAACCGCACCAGCATCGACGGCCTGCCGGCCTTCACCGATGACGACGACATATGGACCAGGCGTCCGGATGACGAGACGGCGCAGTCTTCGGCTTGACGCCAGGGGCGTTCGTCAGCGAACGTGCATTTGTGCGTCCGCAGATTCTCGTAGTCCGCAAGCGCGCCGGCTGAGCCACCAGAAGGCCACGCCAGCGCGCACCCCTCGTTGCCCTTCCGGGCCGAGGGGTTTTTGTTTCCCAGAGCCACGCAACTCAAAGACAGCGCAATCCGTGTCGCGAAGAGGGGCGAACGATGAGTGAGCAGGTGACCGGGGCCCGCCCGGGCAGCGCCGAGGTCTCGGGTACCAGGATGACCGGTGCCCAGAGCTTGATCCGGGCACTGGAGGCGGCCGGAGTCGACACCGTCTTCGGCATCCCTGGCGGCGCGGTACTCCCGGCGTACGACCCGCTCCTGGACTCCGAGCAGATCCGGCACATCCTCGTCCGCCACGAGCAGGGCGCCGGACACGCGGCCGAGGGGTACGCCCTCGCGACCGGCAAGGTCGGCGTCTGCATGGCGACCTCGGGCCCCGGCGCGACCAACCTCGTCACGCCGATCTCCGACGCGTACATGGACTCCGTGCCGATCGTCGCGGTCACCGGCCAGGTCCCGAGCAGTTCGATCGGCACCGACGCGTTCCAGGAAGCCGACATCCGGGGCATCACGCTGCCGATCACCAAGCACAACTTCCTCGTCACCGATCCGCTGGAGATCCCGCGTACCGTCGCCGAGGCGTTCCACGTCGCTGCCACCGGCCGGCCTGGACCCGTCCTGGTCGACATCGCCAAGGACGCGATGCAGGCGATGACGACGTTCGAGTGGCCGTCCTCGCTCGACCTGCCCGGCTACCGTCCGGTGACCCGACCGCACGCCAAGCAGGTCAGGGAAGCCGCCCGGTTGATCACGGAGTCTCGGCGTCCGGTCCTGTACGTCGGTGGGGGAGTCATCAGGGCGCAGGCAGCCAAGGAACTGCGGGTCCTCGCCGAGATGACCGGCATCCCGGTGGTGACGACGCTGATGGCGCGTGGGGCGTTCCCCGACAGCCACCGGCTCCACCTCGGAATGCCCGGTATGCACGGCACGGTGGCCGCGGTGAGCGCGCTGCAGAAGTCCGACCTGCTGATCAGCCTGGGTGCGCGGTTCGACGACCGGGTGACCGGCAAGCTGTCGTCGTTTGCTCCCCACGCCAAGATCGTGCACGCCGACATCGACCCGGCGGAGATCTCCAAGAACCGCGTGGCCGATGTGCCGATCGTCGGCGACTGCCGGGAGGTCATCGCCGACCTGGTGGTCGCCATCCAGGCGGAGCACGGCGCGGGCCGGCAGGGCGACTACGCCGCGTGGTGGCGGCTGCTGGACGACTGGCGGACCAAGTACCCGCTGGGCTACGACAAGCCGGCCGACGGGTCGCTCGCGCCGCAGCAGGTAATCGAGAAGATCGGTCGCGCCGCCGGCCCGGAGGCTCTCTACGTTGCCGGTGTCGGGCAGCACCAGATGTGGGCGGCCCAGTTCGTCTCGTACGAGCAGCCGGGGGCGTTCCTCAACTCCGGCGGCGCCGGCACGATGGGCTTCTCCGTTCCCGCGGCGATGGGCGCGAAGGTGGGGCGGCCGGACGCGACCGTGTGGTCGATCGACGGCGACGGCTGCTTCCAGATGACCAACCAGGAACTCGCGACCTGTGCCTTGGAGAACATCCCGATCAAGGTCGCGGTCATCAACAACTCCAGCCTCGGCATGGTGCGGCAGTGGCAGACGCTCTTCTACAACGAGCGGTACTCCAACACCGACCTGCACCGGGCCGGGTCCGGCTCGGGCTCGGCCAGCGATGCGGGCCCGACCACCCGCATCCCCGACTTCGTCAAGCTCGCCGAGGCCTACGGCTGCGTGGGTCTGCGATGCGAGCGGCCGGAAGACGTCGACGAGGTGATCCAGAAGGCGATGAGCGTGAACGACGTTCCCGTCGTGGTCGACTTCGTGGTCCACCGGGACGCGATGGTGTGGCCGATGGTCGCGGCCGGCACCAGCAACGACGACATCAAGATCGCCCGGGACCTGGCACCCGACTGGGACCACGACGACCTGTGAGCACAGCGACCACGCTTGGGAGAGGAACGAACGTGTCCCGCCACACTCTGTCCGTGCTGGTCGAGAACAAGCCCAGCGTCCTGGCGCGGATCGCCGGGCTGTTCTCGCGGCGCGGTTTCAACATCGACTCGCTCGCGGTCGGGCCGACCGAGCACCCGGAGATCTCCCGGATGACCATCGTGGTCAATGTCGAGGAGCTGCCGCTGGAGCAGGTCACCAAGCAGCTCAACAAGTTGGTGAACGTGATCAAGATCGTGGAGCTCGAACCGGTCTCGGCCGTCCAGCGGGAGCTGATCCTGGTCAAGGTGAAGGCTGACGCGGGCTCCCGCGGGACCGTCCTCGAGACCGTCCAGTTGTTCCGCGCCAAGGTGGTCGACGTCGCGCCCGACACGGTGACGATCGAGGCGACCGGGAACCCGGAGAAGCTGGATGCGATGCTGCGGGTGCTGGAACCGTTCGGCATCCGTGAACTCGTCCAGTCGGGGATGGTCGCGATCGGTCGGGGCAGCCGGTCGATCACCGACCGCACGCTCCGCTCGCTCGACCGGGTGAGCGAACGCTCGGCCTGAGCCGGCGCGGCCCGACGACGAACAACGTACGAGACGAATAAGGAGACCTTGTGGCAGAGCTGTTCTACGACGACGACGCCGACCTGTCGATCGTCCAGCGCCGAACCGTCGCCGTCCTGGGATACGGCAGCCAGGGTCACGCGCATGCGCTGTCCCTGCGTGACTCCGGTGTCGACGTCCGCGTCGGCCTGCCCGAGGGCTCGCGGAGCCGGGAACGGGCGGAGTCGGAGGGCCTGCGGGTACTGACTCCGGCGGAGGCGTGCGAGGAGTCCGACCTGATCGTGGTGCTCGCGCCCGATCCCGCACAGCGCAAGCTGTACGCCGAGGCGATCGCGCCGAACCTCGCCGAGGGCGACGCACTCTTCTTCGGGCACGGCTTCAACATCCGCTTCGGCTACATCAAGCCGCCGGCGGGGGTCGACGTGTGCATGGTCGCCCCGAAGGGTCCGGGACATCTGGTCCGCCGGGAGTACTCCGAGGGCCGCGGCGTCCCCGT
The DNA here is from genome assembly GCA_963720325.1 of uncultured Actinomycetota bacterium. Taxonomy (GTDB): domain Bacteria; phylum Actinomycetota; class Actinomycetes; order Propionibacteriales; family Actinopolymorphaceae; genus Thermasporomyces. The sequence goes on from CAVRFE010000003.1 coordinate 986,227, forward strand.
GCTGGTCGCGGTCGAGCAGGACGAGTCGGGCAACGCCTGGCCGCTCACACTGTCGTACGCCAAGGCGATCGGCGGCACCCGCGCCGGCGCCATCAAGACGACGTTCACCGAAGAGACCGAGACCGACCTCTTCGGCGAGCAGACGGTGCTGTGCGGCGGTGTGACAGCGCTGGTCCAGAACGCGTTCGAGACGCTGTCCGAGGCGGGTTACCAGCCCGAGGTCGCCTACTTCGAGTGTCTGCACGAGCTGAAGCTGATCGTCGACCTGATGTACGAGGGCGGCATCGCCAAGATGCGGTGGTCGGTGTCCGACACCGCGGAGTACGGCGACTACGTGTCCGGCCCGCGGATCATCGACGCCTCCGTCAAGGAGCGGATGCGTGAGGTGCTGGCCGAGATCAAGGACGGCACGTTCGCGCAGCGCTTCATCGACGACCAGGATGCCGGCGGGCCGGAGTTCGCGAAGTTCCGCGAGCAGGGGGAGCAGCACCCCATCGAGGGCGTCGGACTCGAACTCCGCAAGCTGATGGCCTGGGTCAAGAGCCACGACGACGACTACGTGGAGGGCACCGCCGCCCGGCACTGAGCACCCGCACGGTCCACCGTAACGGTCCGCCCGCTGCTGCCCACCCGTGATCATGATCGTGATCGTGAAGCCGTTCGGGGTCCAATGCCCCGTTCGGCTTCATGATCACGCCGATCGGGCCGGCGCGTTTCGACACCGCGCTGCGGGCGCTGGGTGGTGCTGGTTATCCTGACCCCAATGCCGGGCCCAGGGTTGTGCTCGGGGGAGAATCGTCCCTCCCTCGCGTCGCACGGAAGGCACCCAGGTTGAACTCCACGGTGACCGCCTCAGCACCGCACCAGCCCAAGCCAGTCGTTCTCATCGCCGAGGAGTTGTCTGCGGCAACCCTCGACGCACTCGGTCCCGACTTCGAGATCCGACGTTGCGACGGGGCTGACCGCGCCGCACTGCTCGCGGCCGTCGTGGGTGTCGACGCGATCCTGGTCCGCAGCGCCACGAAGGTCGACGCCGAAGTGCTCGCGGTGGCGAACCGGCTCAAGGTCGTGGCACGGGCTGGAGTCGGTCTGGACAACGTCGACGTCAAGGCCGCCACGCAGGCCGGCGTGATGGTGGTCAACGCGCCACAGTCCAACATTGTGTCGGCCGCTGAGCACGCCGTCGGCCTGCTGCTGGCCGTGGCCCGCCGCATCCCGGCCGCCAACGCCTCGCTGCGGGCGCGCGAGTGGAAGCGCAGCAAGTTCACCGGTGTCGAACTGTTCGACAAGACACTCGGAGTTCTCGGGCTCGGCAAGATCGGCGTGCTGGTCGCGCAGCGGCTGGCGGCGTTCGGCATGAACGTCATCGCCTACGACCCGTACGTCCAGCCCGGCCGAGCCGCGCAGATGGGCGTCCGCCTGGTCCCGCTCGAGGAACTGCTGGCCAGCAGCGACATGATCACCGTCCATCTGCCCAAGACCCCGGAGACGCTCGGCATCGTCGGTGAGGCCGAGCTCGCCAAGGTCAAGCCGGGCGTGCTGATCGTCAATGCCGCGCGGGGCGGGATCATCGACGAGCACGCGTTGTACGTCGCGCTGAAGGAGGGCCGGGTCGCCGGCGCCGGACTCGACGTCTTCATGACCGAGCCCTGCACCGACTCACCGCTGCTGGAGCTCGACAACACCGTCGTCACGCCGCACCTAGGGGCGAGCACCGACGAGGCGCAGGAGAAGGCGGGCGTCGCGGTGGCGCGGTCGGTACGCCTGGCCCTGGCCGGCGAACTCGTCCCCGACGCCGTGAACGTCCAGGGTGGCGTGATCGCCGAAGACGTGCGCCCCGGCATCCCCCTGGCCGAGAAGCTCGGCCGGATCTTCACCGCCCTGGCCGGCGAGGTCGCGCTCCAGATGGACGTCGAGGTACGCGGAGAGATCACCGACTACGACGTCAAGGTGCTGGAACTCGCGGCCCTCAAGGGCGCTTTCGCGGCGGTTGTCGAGGAGCAGGTCTCCTACGTCAACGTTCCCTTGCTCGCGGCCGAACGCGGCCTGGAGGTACGGCTCATCACCGACCCCGAGAGCCCGGACTTCCGCAACCTCGTCACGTTGCGTGGCACACTCGCCGGCGGCCGGCAGGTGTCGGTCGGCGGCACCCTCGTCGGCCCGAAGCACGCCGAACGCCTGGTCGAGGTCGAGGGTTTCGACATCGAGATCGAGCTGACCGAGCACATGGCGGTGCTGAAGTACGTCGACCGGCCCGGTGTGGTGGGCATCATGGGTCGCATCCTCGGCGAGGCAGGCGTCAACATCGCCGGCATGCAGGTGAGCCGCGACCGTCGCGGAGGGAAGGCACTCGTCGCGCTGACAGCGGACTCAGCCGTCCCGCAGGCCGCCCTGGACGAGATCGCCCGCGAGATCGACGCCGAGGACGCCCGCGCCATCAACCTCGTCGACTGATCGGCCCGCACCCGGCCGACCCGCGCCGGCTGACCCGCACTGGCTGGCTCGCACTGGCTGACCCGTCAGCGGCGGGTCGCCAGGAGCACGCTCGCGTCGGTGGCGACCATCACCTCCACGGTCGAGAATCTGGGGTCGGTGAGCCAGTCCTGGCGCATTGTGTCGACCCGGCCCTGGTACATCGGTGGCCACGTAGCGCACGGCGTGAAGTCGTCCAGCACCACGAGTCCACCCGGCTCCACCAGGTCGGCGGCGGTGTCCGGGCCGGCCCGCTTGGCCTCGCGTACGTCCAGGAACAGCAGCGAGAACGGCGCCTCCTGGGAGAGTTCCTTCCAGTCGGCCTCGAGCACGCTGACCATCTGGTCGCCGGCAAAGATCTCCCGGACCGCCTCGACCAGGCCCGGATCGTGTTCGGCGGTCAGCAGCCGGGCACCCTCCCGCATCCCGCTGCGCAACCATGCCGAGCCCACGCCACATCCGGTCCCCGACTCCGCGAGCGTGCCGGTCCGAGACGCGGCCAGCGTCGCCAGCAGCCAGCCGGTCTCGTTCCGGCAGGACGAGACGAAGCCGCGGCGGCGTGACAGTTCGTGTGCCCGTGTGACGACACCGGGCACGAGGGGCGGAGCACTCATCCGCCAAGCCTGCGCCACCGGCCTGCGGTGACGCCTGATCGTCTCGCGATGTGAGAAGTTCCCCCGACTATCGAGACAACTGCTAGGACGTCCAACTAATCTCGGTCGGGAAATGCGGTTCGTGGTCATCCTTCGCTGCCGTAGTGGGTCCCGCTGAACAAGGGCCGGCATCCCACTGCGGAGTTCGTGCCGCCGGTCCGCCCCAATCGGGCGACGACCCGCCTCGATGATCTCGAGATTCCGTTGGTGCGAAGGAGAAGTTCGATGTCCCAGGCGCAGACCGAGGCCCAGTTGATGGCCTACCAGGCGCTGCAGGAAGCGCTCGACCGCCGTGACAACGGCGGCCGGAACACCACGCCGGCCGACGGTCGCTTGCCGAGCCGGGCGAGCAGCGTCGACGAGGGGGACACCAACCCCGCCGTCGTCTGGCCGCAGCGAACCGCTCGCCGAACTCCGGCATAACCGCGTTCCGCCGCACCCGCCACGCGCCACCCGCCAAGCCACGTCGCCCGACCTCGCATCTCTGACGAATGCGGGACAGGCGACTCGGCAACCCACTCCCACATACCGAGACCCGAGTGTCGAAATGTGGACACGGACAAAGTACGGTGACCCCATGGCCCAGAGCATCCGGCTCGCTGTCATCCCCGGCGACTACATCGGTCCCGAGGTGACGGCCGAAGCACTGAAGGTCCTGCAGGCATGTGTTCCGGCGTACGACGTCAAGATCGAGCCGACTGAGTACGACCTGGGAGCCCAGCGCTACCTCGCGACCGGCGAAGTGCTGCCCGACTCCGTTCTCGCCGAGCTCCGCGCGCACGACGCGATCCTGCTCGGCGCGGTGGGCGGACGGCCCGGAGACCCGAAGCTGCCCGCGGGCCTGCTCGAGCGCGGCCTGCTGCTGCGGCTGCGGTTCGAGCTCGACCACTACGTCAACCTGCGCCCGTCGCGGAGCTTTCCTGGGGTTCCGACGCCTCTCGCCAGCAGCGCGCCGATCGACTTCGTCGTCGTGCGGGAGGGCACGGAGGGCCTGTACGTCGGCAACGGCGGTGTGGTCCGCAAGGGCACTCCGCAGGAGCTGGCGACCGAGGTGAGCATCAACACCGCGTACGGCGTCGAGCGAGTGGTGCGCGACGCGTTCCGCCGGGCACAGGCCCGCCGCGGCAAGCTCACCCTGGTTCACAAGACCAACGTGCTCGTCCACGCCGGAGGGGTCTGGTCCCGCATCGTTGACGAGGTGGCGGCCGAGCACCCCGACGTCGCCGTCGACTACCTCCACGTCGATGCCGCGACGATCTTCCTGGTGACCCAGCCGGAGCGGTTCGACGTGATCGTCACCGACAATTTGTTCGGCGACATCATCACCGACCTGGCCGGCGCCGTGACCGGTGGCATCGGCCTGGCGGCCAGCGGCAACATCAACCCCGAACGCACCGCACCGTCGATGTTCGAGCCCGTGCACGGCTCGGCGCCCGACATCGCGGGACAGGGCAAGGCCGACCCGACCGCGGCGATCCTGTCCGCCGCCCTACTCCTCGAGCACGTCGGCGAACCAGCCGCCGCGCGCCGGATCGAGGACGCGGTTGCCGACGACATCGGCGCCCGCGCCGCCGGCGACGCCGGTGTCCGCACCACTGGCCAGATCGGCGACGCGATCGCCGACCGAGTAGCCAGCTAGCCTCCGGACGCCGGACCCACCGAGGTCCACCGGAGGCTGACGCCGCCCGCGCACCGCGGGCGGCGTTTTCAGTGTCTTTGATCTGTTGGCGCGGCCAAACGCCCGCCAGACCTTCTGTTTCGTCCACTCCTCGCTCAGTTCACGATTGGGTACGGTGCAGCCATGACCGCAAGCCTCGACTTCCGTCGCCAGCCTTCGGAGTCGCCGGTGCCGACCGAACGCCGGGAGGCGATCCTCGCCAGCCCCGGCTTCGGACAGCACTTCTCCGACCACATGATCACGGCGACCTGGACGCCGGACAGCGGATGGCACGACGGCGCGCTCCATCCCTACGGCCCGCTCACGCTCGACCCCGCCACGGCCGTGCTCCACTACGCCCAGGAGATCTTCGAAGGGCTCAAGGCATACCGGCACGACGACGGCTCGATCTGGACATACCGTCCCGAGGCCAACGCCGCGCGTTTCCAGCGTTCGGCGCGACGGATGGCGCTGCCGGAGCTTCCGGTGGACAACTTCGTCGCAGCCCTCGACCTGCTTATCCAGACCGACCAGGCCTGGGTCCCGTCCGGCGGCGAGACCAGCCTCTACATCCGGCCGTTCATGTTCGCCTCCGAGGTCTTCCTCGGCGTGCGGCCGGCGCAGAAGGTCACGTTCGCGGTCATCGCTTCCCCCGCCGGCTCCTACTTCGCCCAGGGTGTGAAGCCGGTTTCGATCTGGCTGTCCGAGGACTACTCGCGGGCGGCGGTTGGCGGCACTGGTGCGGCCAAGTGCGGTGGCAACTACGCGGCGAGCCTGGTCGCCCAGCAGGAGGCGAGCGCCAACGGCTGCGAGCAGGTCGTGTTCCTCGACGCGGTGGAGCGGCGCTGGGTCGAGGAACTCGGCGGGATGAACCTCTACTTCGTCTACGACGACGGGCTCATCGTCACCCCCGAGCTCACCGGCACGATCCTCGAAGGGATCACCAGGGAAGGGATCCTGGCCCTCGCCGCCGAGCTCGGTCACAAGGTCGAAGAACGCCGGGTCGACATCGACGAGTGGCGCACCGGCGTCTCCAGCGGCCGGATCGCCGAGGTGTTCGCCTGCGGTACGGCGGCCGTCCTCACCCCGGTGGGCTCGCTCGCCTGGCGGGGAGGGTCGCTCGTCATCGGCGGCGGAGCCGCAGGCCCCGTGACGTCCCGGATCCGGGCTCAGCTGCTCGACATCCAGTACGGCCGGACCGACGACACCCACGGCTGGATGCACCCGGTCTGCTGACGCCCGCCCTCGCGGCACCAGCGGCGGAGTGTGCTGCCACGGCACTTCCTGACTTTGTGTCCGCGCAAATGTGCGTTCGGTGAGATTCGTGCGCCCGAAATGGTGGGAGTAGTAGCTTCGGGTGCGCAAAAGGTGCGGCCCTGCCGGCCGTCAAACGCCGGCGACCCAGCCCCCGTCCGTCGCACTGCGATCGAGGAGCAACCGAAGCATGAGCGAAGAAGTCGACAGCCCAGACAAGGTGGCGGCCCACCCCACCAAGGGATCCTTCGACCTGGCGCGCGTCGAATGGCGTTCGGCCGAGCTAGGCGCGGACATCGAGGTCGGGTTCGTCGACGACCTGATCGGGATGCGCAACGCCAAGGATCCGGACAGCCCGGTGCTGATCTTCACGCCGAGTGAGTGGGAGGCCTTCCTGGCCGGTGCCAAGGACGGCGAGTTCGATCCGGAGGAGCTCGAGCTCGTCGCTCAGGAGAGTGCGGACAGCGGTCGCTCGACCTGACTGGGGCCGGGCGGTCCGGTCTTCGTCAGCTCGCACCCGTTGGCTCTGCTGTCCACACCGGAGTGGCACCGGGTTTGCCTGCGAGATGCCAGCGTCGGGTCGGCCGGAGCGCGTCGGCAAACCGTTGGTCGTGGCTCACAGCGATCAGCGTTCCCCTGAAGGTGGACAGAGCGGCTTCCACCACGTCGAGGGACTCGAAGTCGAGGAAGTTGGTCGGTTCGTCGAGCAGCAGGACGCCGTATCCGCCGTTCACCAGGCATGCGAGCAGCAGGCGGCGCAGCTCGCCGGCGGACAGCGTGCCGAGCGGACGGTGGAAGTCGTCGATGTCGAAGAGATAGGCGGCCAGCAGGTCTTCGGCGTCCGCCTCGTACATCGGGATCTGCCGGCGTAGAAAGTCGATCGTGCGCATCGCGAGCGGAAGCCCGTCGTGGAGCTGGGGGAGAAGCCCGATCCGAGTGTGCCGTCTGATCGTGCCGCTGGCAGGTGCCAGGTCGCCGGCAACTAGGGCGAGCAAGGTCGACTTGCCGAGACCGTTGTCTCCGGTCACCAGCACCCGTTCGCCCCCGGTCACGGCGGTGGAGAGCTCCTTCCAGAGCGGGCCGTTACCCCGGTCGGCCGTCAGCTGCTGCAACTCGAGAGCAGGCTGGTCCGGCGCGGGAAGATCCGCCGCGACGAAGTCGAGTACGAGGTCAGGACGTTCCTCGGGTCGCTCGATCCAACGCGCGGACGCCATCTCCCGAAGCAGCCGTCGCTCGCGGGCCTTCGCCTTCCTCGCCACCTTCTTGGCATACCGGCGCAACTTGTCGTTGCGGGTGCTGAGCTCGGTACGTAAGGCCTGGTTGGCAGTTCGTTCGATGTCGCCTTCGAGCCGTCGCCGGTGCTTCTCCTGTGCCTCCCAGTCGGCGAACAGGCGGGCCCTTCGGCGTTGCTTCTCGCCCCGGTAGGCCGTGTAACCGCCCTCGTAGGTTTCGGCCCGGTCGGTCAGTACGTCGAGCTCGATGATCCGGTCGACCGTCGCGTCGAGAAAGGCCCGGTCGTGCGTGACGACCACGAGCGCCCCCCGATGGCCGGCGAGGTAGGCGCCGAGCCACTGGATGCCGGCTAGGTCGAGGTGGTTGGTCGGCTCGTCGAGGAGCAGGATGCTGGGCTCCTCGAGGAGCAGCCGGGCGAGCATGAGACGGGCCTGCTGTCCGCCGCTGACGTCCACCAACGACGTGTCCGGGTCGATGTCGGCAACACCGAGACGTTCGCGGACCTCGCTCGCACGGGCGTCGGCCTCCCAGCCACCCCGCAGTTCGAAGTGGTCCAGGAGTTCGGCGTACTCCGCCATGATGTCCGCGGTGTGAGGAGCACGCGCCATGGTCAGCTCCACGTCCCGCATCCGGGCCGCGATCCGGTGCAGGTCGCCGTGGCCCTCGGCCAGGTAGGAGCCGACGGTGGCCGACGGGTCGGCGATCTCCGCGTCGAGGTAGCCCACCCGGTCGCCCGGGCCATAGGTGACCGAGCCGCCGTCGGGCCGGTCCCGTCCCGCGAGCAGTCTGAGCAACGTGGACTTGCCCGCGCCGTTGGGGCCGACCAGGCCGACCCGCTCGCCTGCGTTGACGATCATGCTCACGTCGGCGAAGAGTGGCTCGCCGTCGTAGGTCTTGGTCAGCCCGGACGCCTTGAGGACGGCCTTATCGGGTGCGGAGATGCGGGCAGCAGCATCAGATGTGAAGGAAGACATGATCCTGAAGGGAACTCGGGGCGCCGCGAGTGCGGCGTCCGTGCGGAAGTCGGGATGGGAGTTCCGGTCAGCTGTCCATGGGCCGAGAGTACCCGGCAGACCGGACCTGGCCGAGCGACTTCCGCGATGGGCAGGCCGCGATCCGCCGGAGCCGGGCGGTTGACCCGGCACCGGGGTCGTGTGCGAGACTGCCGGGGTGTTGATGATGTTCACCCTGATCATTACGTGAGCGCGCCGGACGTCCGATGTCCTGCGCGCAGACCTCTCGCCCCTGGCGGGAGGTTTTTTGTTTGCCCGATCGACCGCCCAGTTCGCCACCGTTTCACCGCAGTCCCGACAGGAGTGCCCCCCGATGAGCGACTTTCACGTCTACGACACGACACTGCGGGACGGCGCGCAGCAGGAAGGGCTCAGCCTGTCGGTCGAGAACAAGCTGACGATCGCGCGGCATCTCGACGAGCTCGGGGTCGGTTACATCGAGGGCGGGTGGCCTGGCGCCAATCCCAAGGACACCGACTTCTTCGCCAGGGCGCGTTCGGAGCTCAGGCTGCGGAACGCGACGCTGGCCGCGTTCGGCGCCACCAGGCGTCCTGGTGTGAAGGCGGCGGACGATCCACTCGTCGGCGCGCTCCGCGATTCGGGCGCGAGTGTGGTCACCCTGGTCGCCAAGAGTCATGACCGGCATGTCGAACTCGCGCTTCGGACCAGTCTGGCCGAGAACCTCGCGATGGTGCGCGACACGGTGACGCACCTTCGCTCCGGCGGACAACGGGTCTTCCTCGACGCCGAGCACTTCTTCGACGGCTACCGGGACAACCCGTCGTACGCGCTGGAAGTCCTCGCGACGGCGGCCGAGGCCGGTGCGGAGGTGCTCGCGCTCTGCGACACCAACGGTGGCATGCTGCCCGACCACGTGGGCGAGGTCGTCGACACCGTACGTGCCGCCACGGGAGTCGCCGGCACGACGACCCGGGTGGGCATCCACTGCCACAACGATGCCGGATGTGCCGTCGCCAACACCCTCGCCGCGGTCGACGCAGGAGCCACACACGTGCAGGGAACGCTCAACGGGTACGGCGAACGTACCGGCAACGCCGATCTGATCACGGTTGTGGCCAACCTCCAGCTCAAGCGAGGGCATGAGCTGGTGCCCGACGCGGCTCTTCGCGAGGCGACCCGGATCGCGCACGCGGTCTCGGAGGTGACGAACATCCCGCCGTACTCGCGCCAGCCCTATGTCGGCGCGTCCGCCTTCACCCACAAGGCCGGCCTGCACGCCAGCGCCATCAAGGCAGACCCGAACCTCTACCAGCACACCGAACCCGAGCACGTGGGCAACGACATGCGCCTGCTGGTCTCCGACATGGCGGGGCGGGCGAGCATCGAGCTCAAGGGCCGCGAACTCGGTTACGACCTGGCCGGCGACCGTTCCGTGGTCACCCGGATCACCGAGCGGGTGAAGGAGATGGAGTCCCGGGGCTACACGTTCGAGGCAGCCGACGCGTCGTTCGAGCTGCTGCTGGTCGAGGAGGTCGACGGAGCGCGGCCGACGTACTTCGAGGTGGAGTCGTGGCGGGTGATCACCGACTCCCGGCCCGGGCAGGAGGCCGTCTCGGAGGCCACGGTCAAGCTGCTGGCCCGTGGCGAACGCACGATCGTCACCGGTGAAGGCAACGGGCCGGTCAACGCGCTGGACAGTGCCTTGCGTGGAGCACTCGGCACGGTCTACCCCTCCGTGGACAAGCTCGACCTGATCGACTACAGCGTCCGCATCCTCGACGCCGGCCACGGGACCGATGCCGTGATCAGAGTTCTGATCGAGCTGTCCGACGGTGAGGAGTCGTGGGAGACGGTGGGCGTCGGCCACAACATCATCGAGGCGTCCTTCGAGGCCCTCGTCGACGGTGTGACGTTCGGACTCCTGCGTTCTGGCGCACCGGCCGAAGCCGACGCGTCCTGACCCTTGGGTAGGCTGCGGGCTTCCGTGAAATCACGAAGGCGGCCCACCCATCGCGGCCGACCGGAAGCGAAGGACGATCTTGCGCATCGCACGGTTCAGTGCCGGTGACGACCCGAAGTACGCCGTCGTGGAGGGGGAGCCCGGGGCTGAGGTCGCCGCCGTGCTCGAAGGTGACCCGCTCTACCGCGCGGTCGAACTCACCGGTGAGCGGTTGCCATTGGCCGACGTCAGGCTGCTGGCCCCTGTCATCCCACGAAGCAAGGTGGTCGGAGTCGGCCGCAACTACGCCGAGCACGCGGCCGAGCTGGGCAACGAGGTGCCCTCGCAACCCCTCGTGTTCCTCAAGCCCAACACCTCGGTGATCGGACCGTACGACGGCATCGTTCATCCCGCGGAGACGAACGACCTGCACTACGAGGGTGAGCTTGCCGTCGTGATCGGGCGTATCTGCCGGCAGGTGCCGCGCGAGCGTGCGAACGAGGTCATCTTCGGCTTCACCTGTGCCAACGACGTGACCGCCCGCGACCTGCAGAAGACCGACGGCCAGTGGGCGCGGGCGAAGGGCTTCGACACGTTCTGTCCGCTCGGACCCTGGATCGAGACCGAACTCGACGTCTCCGACCTCGCCCTCACGACCACTGTGTCCGGTGCCGTGCGCCAGTCGGGCCGTACGTCGGCGATGGTCCACGACATCCCTTCCCTGATTGGCTACGTGACGTCGTTCATGACGCTGCTGCCGGGTGACGTGATCCTCACCGGTACCCCCGCCGGCGTCGGACCGATGCGGGTGGGTGACGACGTTTCGGTCACGCTGGAAGGGATCGGCACGTTGACAAACCGGGTGATCAGCCATGACCGGGGAACCCAGCATGGCTGACGGGGGCCCGTCACGACCGGTCCGCACCCGGTTCGCCCCGTCGCCGAGCGGCGACCTTCACGTCGGTAACGGGCGGACGGCGTTGTACGCATGGGCATGGGCCCGCCACACCGGAGGTCGGTTCATCTTCCGGGTCGAGGACACCGACCGGTCGCGGGCCAGTGACGAGGCGATCGCCGGGGCCATTGGCGACCTGCGCTGGCTCGGCCTGGACTGGGACGAGGGCCCGGAGGTCGGTGGCCCGTTGGGCCCGTACCGGCAGAGTGAACGGCTCCCGCTCTACCACGAATGGGTACAGCGCTTCCTGGCCGAAGGCACCGCATATCACTGTTACTGCACGCAGGAGGAGCTCGACGCCGAACGCGAAGCCCAACGCGTCAAGGGTCTCCCACCCGGATATGGAGGTCGGTGTCGCGAACTCGCCGCCGGGCAGGTCGAGAGGTTCGAAGCCGAGGGTCGCCGGCCGGTGGTGCGGTTTCGGATGCCGCCCGGTCAGACGGCAGTCCACGACACCATCCGCGGCGACGTCCACTTCGACCACGCGAACATCCCCGACTTCGTGATCATGCGCGCGAACGGCTATCCGCTCTACAACCTCGCCGTCGCCGTCGACGACGCGCTCATGAAGATCACCCACATCGTCCGCGGCGACGATCTGTTGGCGTCGACGCCACGCCAGATCGCGATCTACCAGGCGATGGGCATGGCACCCGACGACATACCCGTCTTCACACACTGCCCGTACGTCCTCGGCTCCGATGGCAAGCCGCTGTCCAAGAGGTACGGCTCCGAGGCCATCTCGTGGTATCGCGAGAACGGCTTCCTGCCGGAGGCGGTGGTCAACTACCTCGCGCTGCTTGGCTGGTCGCCCGGCGGTGACCGGGAGGACCTGAGCCTCGACGAGCTGGTCGAACTGTTCGACGTGGGCAGAGTCGGCGCCACCGCAGGTCGGCTCGACCTGAAGAAGCTCGACGACATCAACGGCGACAAGATCCGCGCACTGCCGGTCGAGGAGTTCGTCGGACGGATCATGCCGTTCCTCGCCGGTGCAGGGTTGGTGGGCAGGCCATCACGTGCTGACCAACTGGCCCTGGTAAACGCCGCGGCACCCTTGATCCAGCAACGGCTCACCCGGCTCACCGAGGCCGTCGACATGCTCGCGTTCCTGCTGGTACGCGAGGAGGTCTTCAGTGTCGAGCCCGAGTCCGCGGCCAGGGTCCTGACCGAGGACGCGCGGCCGGTGCTGGAGGCAGCCGACGCGGCGCTCGACGCGGTCGGCAGCTGGCGCCACGAGACGATCGAGCAGGCCCTGCGCCAGAGCCTGGTGGCCGACCTGAAGCGCAAACCCAGACACGCGTTCGGCCCGGTCCGGGTTGCGGTGAGCGGGCGCAGAGTCTCGCCGCCGCTGTTCGAGTCGCTGGAACTCCTGGGCAAGGAACGGACGCGCCGGCGCATCCGCCGAGCGCTCTCCGAACACGTCGGAACGTGACGGTGAGCCAATCCTTGGTTGGCCGACCTGACTGAGTAGGCCGGTACGATGCGGGGTTACGTGCCGCTTTGGGGCGCGGCCAACGGCTCGGGTATCCTGCTTCGCGGCCCGCGGAACGCTCGCGATCGGCCACCCATGGGGTATGGGGTAATTGGCAGCCCGACGGATTCTGGCTCCGTTAGTCTAGGTTCGAGTCCTAGTACCCCAGCGCGAGTGAGTTGGCAGAGATGTTGCTAGAGTTCAGCTCGCTTTTGCGGCCCCGTTGTGTAGCGGCCTAGCACGCCGCCCTCTCAAGGCGGTAGCGCCGGTTCGAATCCGGTCGGGGCTACGTAACCCCTACCCACGTGCTGTTCGCACCTGGGCTTTTGCTTTGTACTTGCCCGGGGGGATGACCCCCCGGACCCCCCAACGTGGGGGCTTCGCCCCCACACCCCCGACACCCGCTCGGGCTGGGCCATACGGTCAAGGGCTTCGCCCCACACCCCCGACACCCTCTCGGGCTGGGCTCAGGGGGTCGCCTACTCAGCTGAGCGGCGCAGCGACTCCGAGAGACGCTCGGCCGCGGCCATCACTGCAGGCGCGTGCATGCGCCCAGGCTGGCGCGAAAGTCGTTCGAGCGGACCCGACACCGACACTGCCGCGACCACCTTGCCCGAAGGGGACCGGATGCCCGACGACACCGAAGCGACGCCGGCCTCGCGCTCACCGACACTCTGCGCCCAACCGCGACGTCGTACGGCCGCCAGCGTCGCAGCGGTGAACTTCGCACCCTGCAGGCCACGGTGCAGCCGCTCCGGCTCCTCCCAGGCCAGCAGGATCTGCGCCGCCGAACCGGCGTGCATCGTCAACTGCGTACCGACCGGAATGGTGTCCCGCAGGCCTGTCGGCCGTTCGGCGGCGGCGACGCAGACGCGGCCGTCTCCCTGCCGGCGGAAGAGTTGCGCGGATTCTCCGGTGATGTCACGAAGCCGCGCCAGTACGGGCCCGGCGGCGGCGAGAAGCCGGTCCTCGCCTGCCGCGGCGGCGAGTTCGCCGAGCCGTGGTCCCAGGATGAACCGCCCCTGCATGTCCCTGGCAACAAGTCGGTGATGCTCCAGTGCAACCGCCAGCCGGTGGGCCGTGGGTCGCGCCAGGCCGGTGACCTGGACAAGTCCGGCAAGGGTGGCCGGACCGGCTTCCAGGGCGCCGAGTACGAGAGCGGCCTTGTCAAGGACGCCGACTCCGCTAGAGTTGTCCATGCATCGATATTGCCGTCTCGAATTACGAGACGCAAGACCTCAACACCCAAAAAATACTCAGCCGGAAGGCAATTTTGTTGTCGTCCGGTCCATGCAGCGTCGCCGTCGTCTGGAGGCAGAAATGGGGACCACCCTCGCGGAGAAGGTGTGGGAGGAGCATGTCGTACGCAGGCACGAGGGCGAGCCGGACCTGCTCTATATCGACCTCCACCTCATCCACGAGGTGACGAGCCCACAGGCATTCGACGGGCTGCGCCTCGCTGGTCGCTCCGTCCGCCGGCCCGATCTCAGCATCGCGACCGAAGACCACAACGTCCCCACGATCGACGTCGACAAGCCGATCGCGGACCCTGTCTCGCGGACGCAGGTCGAGACCCTGCGTCGCAACTGTGAGGAGTTCGGCGTCCGCCTGCACCCGCTCGGAGACGCCGACCAGGGCATCGTGCACATCATCGGCCCCCAGCTCGGCCTCACCCAGCCCGGCATGACGATCGTGTGCGGCGACTCCCACACCTCCACCCATGGGGCGTTCGGTGCGTTGGCGTTCGGGATCGGCACCAGCGAGGTCGAGCACGTACTCGCGACGCAGACCCTGCCGCAGGTGAGGCCGAAGACGATGGCCGTGACCGTCGACGGCACCCTGTCCGAAGGGGTTACGGCCAAAGACCTGGTGCTCGCTCTGATCGCTCAGGTGGGTACGGGTGGCGGTCAGGGCCACGTCGTCGAATACCGCGGCGAGGCGATCCGTGCCCTGTCGATGGAAGGGCGCATGACGGTCTGCAACATGTCCATCGAGTGGGGTGCCAAGGCAGGCATGGTGGCACCGGACGAGAAGACCTTCGCCTATCTCGCCGACCGTCCGCACGCACCCACCGGCAACGACTGGGACGCCGCCGTCGACTACTGGCGGAGCCTGGCGACCGACCCAGACGCGACGTTCGACCAAGAGGTTCGCCTCGACGCGAGTCAGATCACGCCGTTCGTCACGTGGGGGACCAACCCGGGTCAGGGCGTGGCGTTGGGCGGCCACGTGCCCGACCCGGAGACCTTCGAAGACCCTGGGGCGAAGGTCTCGGCCGAGCGCGCCCTTGCCTACATGGGGCTCGAGGCCGGGACGGCGATGCGGGACATCGGTGTCGACACGGTCTTTCTCGGCTCGTGTACGAATGGGCGGATCGAAGATCTCCGGGCCGCCGCGGGAGTCATCCGTGACCGCTCAGTCGCCACCGGCGTACGCATGCTGGTGGTTCCAGGCTCGGGACGCGTACGCCTGCAGGCCGAGGCCGAGGGCCTGGACGTCATCTTCAAGGAAGCCGGCGCCGAGTGGCGTGGCGCGGGATGTTCGATGTGTCTTGGTATGAACCCCGACCAGCTCGCACCTGGTGAGCGCAGCGCCTCGACGTCCAACCGAAACTTCGAAGGCCGGCAGGGCAAGGGAGGCCGCACGCACCTGGTGTCGCCGCTCGTGGCCGCCGCGACCGCGGTGATGGGACACCTGGCCGCGCCCGCAGACCTGCCGACGCTAACCGGCGCCACACACTGAGCCGCCTTCCGCACCAGAGGGGACCCGAAGCGATGGAGAAGTTCACCGTTCACACCGGGGTTGCCGTTGCGTTGCGGCGATCCAACGTCGACACCGACCAGATCATCCCGGCCGTCTACCTGAAGCGGGTCACCCGCACGGGCTTCGGCGACGGGCTCTTCGCCGCCTGGCGTGCCGACCCCAACTTCGTCCTCAACCGCCCCGAGGCCAAGGATGCGTCGATCCTCGTCGCCGGGCCCGACTTCGGCACCGGGTCGTCGCGTGAGCATGCGGTCTGGGCCTTGCAGGACGCCGGATTCCGGGTCGTCATCGCCGCCCGCTTCGGCGACATCTTCCGTGGCAATGCGGGCAAGGCGGGCCTTCTGGTCGCCCTCGTCGACCAGAAGGTCGTCGAACGCCTGTGGCAGCTGCTGGAGGACGAACCGACCGCCAAGGTGACGGTGGACCTCCAGGAGCGCCTGATCCTGGCCGCCGAAGGAGTCGACGCGATCCGGGAGTCCTTCGACATCGACGACTACACCCGCTGGCGTCTGCTCGAAGGCTTGGACGACATCGGCATCTCGCTCACCCATGTCGACCAGATCGCCGCGTACGAAGCCGATCGGCCGGCACTGCGTCCGACGACGCTCCCGGCATCGTCCGATCCAGCCCGGCAAGCCTGACCGGATCGGTTCCGTCGGAGGAGCAAGACGACGAGAACGGCGCGTCTCAACGGCCATCCAAACCTGCAACATCGCCGCCACGCCGGTGCGGATACCTCGCGACACGCCCGGTTGTGACGGACTTCACGGATTTTTTTCTTGCCGGCTTGCCGGCTCTTCGGGCATCCCCGCCGACGGCATCGAGTCGGCTTGCTCCGTGTGGATCGCGGAGTCGTCGAACGACGGGCGAGGGCATCCTTGAAGGCCTGACCTGACGCCGCCTCCGTGACGGCCCGTCAGCCGGCGGTGCCCACCGGCTGGCGTCGCCGCCCAGGCAGCCGAGGCGGCGAAAGGTCAACACCACAAGGGATCTCGGCCGTACCGAACTGGGACCGAACTGGTTGGAGAGGTCGGCCAACCAGGTGTTTCCAGCCCGCCAAGGCCGCCCCGATGGGGCCTTCAAACGGCCTGTATCGCCAAGCCCAGCAAGGCTCGTAGGGCATCGCGAGGACCGTCCGGGCGGCCCGTTTCCGCCGCCGAACCGGTCCCGGAAGCCGGTCTGCGGAGCCGCGATCCACGCAGAAACAAGGGACTTCCTGGCGACAGGTTATTGATGAACGGCGCTACATTCCCTAACGTGCGCATGAATCGAGCGCAGGCTCGTACGATCCGGTTCACGGAGGGAAGCAGTGAACAAGTCTGAGTTGGTCGAGGCGCTGTCAACGCGCTTCGGGGATAGCAGGAAAGACGCGCAGCAAGCGCTCGAGTCGGTTATCGACGTGATTACGCGCGCTGTGGCGTCAGGCGAAAGGGTCGCCATCACAGGGTTCGGCGTGTTCGAGAAGATCGACCGCCCCGCCCGCATGGTTCGCAACCCTCGCACCGGCGAGCGCAAGCGGGCCAAGAAGACCTCGGTGCCGAAGTTCCGCGCTGGTGCGGAGCTGAAGGCGGTCGTCTCTGGCGCCAAGAAGCTGCCGAGGATCCTGGCACCCAAGAAGGCCGCCGCGAGCAAGGCACCCGCGCGTGGCACCACCACCAAGGCGTCGGCGAAGAAGACGGCAACCCGGTCTCCGGCGAAGCGTGCCGCGACCAAGAAGACCACCGCCAAGAAGACCGCCGCCAAGAAGACGACGGCCAAGAGGGCAACCGCCAAGAAGACCACGGCGAAGCGGACCCCTGCGAAGCGGACGGCAAAGCGCTAGGCCCAACCCGCACAAGTGTCCCAAGAGGCCGGCATCTACCCACGTAGGTGCCGGCCTTTGCCGTGCCTGGAGGACGGTGCGCCGCCCTCCGGGCGCCCGCACGAGGCCGGTTCTGACGTGCGTACGGTGACAATCGGGTCAGTCGTGCAGCGTGTAGATGGAGAGGGAGCCGACGGACTGGTGCTCCCCTTCGCCTTCGAGGGTGACGGCGACCCGTTGGCCGATCCGCAGGTGCCGCAAGCCGCTCCGGGCGAAGGTTTCCGCGTCGTAAGGCACTTCGACTCCATCGTCGGACAGCACCGTGCCCGAACACGTCGAGGGGTCGAAGGAACGCACCGTCGCCTGCATGGCGTGAAGCCTAGGACGTGCGACCTGGTCGCCGTGGCGGAAAGCGCGTCAGAGGAGGGAGGCGAGTGCGGCCCGGGTACGAGGTCCGACTCCGAGCCGCAACGCCGCCCGCAGATCGGCCTCGGTGTCGACGTCACGGCGCACCGTCTGGACTCCCGACAACGCGAGCTCGACCGCTCCCGCTTCGAGGTGAGCGGCTCGTGAGCCCGGACCGAAGCGGGGATCGAACGCCGACTGCGATGTCGCGCAGTAGACCGTCGTTCCGGTCCCTTCGGTGTCAGGGACGAAGGACGCCGCATATCCGAGCGCGGCGTCCAGGACCGGGACCAGTTCGTCGGGTCGAAGCGCGGGCAGGTCGGCCAACATGGCCGCGACCCTGCAGCCAGGACGGCGTTGCCAGGCTGCCGTCGCGCCGTACCCCAGTGCGGCGTTGAGACCACGTTCGGGCTCGTCGGGTATGACGAGGGCACCAGCCTCGGCAAGGGCGCGACTGGAGTCTGGGTCCCGGGTCACGACCAGAACCTCCGCGACCCTGCTGCAGGCCACCGCCGCACTCACGGTGTCGAGGGCCATGGCACGAGCCAGCTCGGTGCGCCGCTCCCGCGCGAACGGTGCAAGGCGGGACTTTCCGACGGTCGCCGGCTTGACGGGCAGCACCAGCGTCCAGTCCTGGGAGTGGCTGGCGGGAGTGCCGGAACCGACGTGGCCGTTCGCGCGTTCAAACAGGGACATCGATCCCGATCCTCTCAGACGTGTCGACCAGACCCTGACACCTGAGGTTTAGCCAGCGCTGAGGGCGGCCATCACTCGCGGAGCACCGAGCGTTCGAGCGCTCGAGGTTTCGTCACCCGCCTGGTCCACCCGGTCGTGCATCGTCCAGACTGTTGCCGGCGACTGAGTGGCTCGGAGGCACCCGCCTACGACATAGCCACGACCCAGCTACCACCCAGCCGCCCATCCTGCTCAGGAGGACACGCGTTGCAGTCCAGCACAGCACATCCAGAGATCGCCTTGGGGTCGAAGGCCGGGGTCTGCTACCAGGTCGCGGCGCGCACGGTGGTGCCGTCCATGCGCGTACTGACCAAACGGGACTGGCGAGGCACTGAGAATCTCCCGCCCCATGGCGGAGTCATCGTCGTCACCAACCACCTGTCGTACTTCGATCCGTTGGCGATCGGGCAGTTCCTGCACGAGAACGGCCGGCGGCCGCGGTTCCTGGCCAAGGCGAGCCTGTTCGACATTCCCGTGGTCGGCAGATTTCTCCGCTCGGCCGGCCAGATCCCGGTCCATCGGGAGAAGCGCACTGCCGGCGACGCACTACGCGAGGCCTGTGGCGCGATAGATCAGGGTGCGTGTGTGGTGGTCTATCCCGAAGGAACGATCACCAGGGACCCGGCCCTGTGGCCGATGGTCGGCAAGACCGGCGCCGTCCGGATAGCCCTGCGGACCGGCTGCGAGATCGTGCCGGTGGCCCAGTGGGGAGCCCAGGACGTCCTCCTGCCGTATGCGAAACTGCCGCGGATCCTGCCTCGTAAGACCATGCGGATGGCTGCCGGACCGGCGATCGACCTGTCGGCCTTCCGTGCGGGTGAGGCGACGCCGTCGTTGCTCAAGCAGGCCACGGGAGTCGTGATGGCGGCCCTGACGAAGCTGCTCGGTGACCTTCGCGGGGAGAAGCCGCCGACGGCGCTGTTCGACCCGAGCAGGTCCGACGTGCCCTCGATGGGCAATCCGTTCAAGAAGGCCCGCAGGCGCCGATGACCGCGTCCCGGGTTGCCGTACTGGGTGCGGGCTCGTGGGGAACCGCCTTTGCCATCGTGCTCGCAGACGCCGGCAGCTCCGTGGCGTTGTGGGCCAGGCGGCCGGCACTTGCCGACCTGGTGCGGGAGTGCGGTGAGAACCCCGACTACCTTCCCGGCATCCCTTTGCCACCGGCGATCTCGGCGACGGCCGACCCGGCGGAGGCACTGGACCGGGTCGAGTACGTCGTCCTAGCCATCCCTTCCCAGGAGCTGAGAACCAACCTCGCCCGGTGGTCTCCGCTCATCCCACCGGCAGCCGTGCTCGTCAGTCTCGCCAAGGGAATCGAGCTGGCAACCTGTCGGCGGATGAGCGAGGTCGTGGTCGAGGCAGCCGACGTGGAGCCGGACCGGGTCGCGGTGGTGAGTGGCCCCAACCTCGCGCGGGAGGTCGCGGCCCGGCAGCCGGCGGCAAGCGTGGTGGCATGTCCCGACGGCGGCGTGGCCGAACGTCTGCAGAAGGTGTGCCATTCGCAGACTTTCCGCCCGTACACGAATACAGATGTGGTCGGATGCGAGCTCGGCGGCGCGACGAAGAACGTCATCGCGCTCGCGGTGGGCATGGCCGTCGGCCTGGGGTTTGGTGACAACGCCCGCGCGTCCGTGATCACCCGCGGGCTCGCGGAAACGACCCGACTCGGGGTGGCGCTGGGCGCCGATCCCTACACGTTCGCGGGACTTGCCGGACTCGGCGACCTGGTGGCCACGTGCTCTTCGCCGTTGTCGCGCAACCGTACGTTCGGGGAGAAGCTCGGACAGGGCCGTACGGTCGAGGAGATCGTGGCGTCGAGCCGACAGGTCGCCGAGGGTGTGCGCTCATGCGAGGCGATCCTCGAGTTGGCCCGTCGGCACGACGTCGAGATGCCGATCGTCGAGCACGTCACCTATGTCGTACGCGGCGAACTGACGCCGGCTGAGATGTTGGCCCGGCTGGTCAGCCGGAGCGCCAAGCCCGAACGCCACGGCTGGTGAGCATCGCCCCGACCAAGGCCCCAGCTATGCGGGCAGGCTGTCCAGGGCGGCGGTGAGGTCGGCCCAGAGGTCCTCGATGTTCTCGATGCCGACGCTGAGCCGGACCAGGTTGTCGGGAATCGTGGGGATCTCGGTGGCCCAGCGCCGGCGGCGTTCGAACGTCGACTCCACACCCCCCAGGCTGGTGGCGTGCACCCAGAGCCGGGTCGTCCGGGTGAGGCGGTCCGCGGCCTGCGCACCACCACGCACCTCGATCGCGATGATCGCGCCGTACGCACCATCCATCTGCACGCTGGCACGCGCGTGTCCCGGATCTGATGGCAGGCCGGGGTAGCGCACCCGCTCGATCGCGGGATGGGACGTGAGGCGGCGGGCGAGTTCGGCGGCGTTGGCGCTGGAGCGTTCGATCCGCAGGGCGAGGGTACGCAGACCGCGCAGGGCCAGCCAGGTCTCGAACGGACCCGCGATGGCGCCGACCTTGCGCCGCCGCGACGCCAGCTGGTCGTGGAGATCGTCGCCGCGGGCGTTCCGTGCGGTGACCAGCGCTCCCATCACCACGTCGCTGTGACCCGCCAGGAACTTCGTCGCCGAATGCACGACCACATCAGCCCCGATGTCGAGTGGACGTTGCAGCAACGGCGTCGCGAAGGTGTTGTCGACCACGACGATCGCACCGGCGTCGTGGGCGGCTTCGGTAACTGCAGGTAGGTCCGCCACCTCCAGCGCGGGATTGGTGGGGGACTCGACGAGCAGCAGGTGGGCTCCCTGGACCGCCGCCCGGATCGCGTCTGTGTCGGCGATGTCGACCAGTCGGGCCTCGCCGAGCCGACCCGACGCGGTGAGGTCGGACAGCTGGCCGAGCGTTCCGAGGTACGCGTGCTGGGGAGCGACGACCACGCCACCGACCGGCACCAGGTCGACGATCGTGGCGACTGCCGCCAGTCCGGATGCGAAGGCGAGGGCGCGGCCGTTCTCGAGCGCCCCCAGGACGTCCTCGAACGCCTCCCAGGTCGGGTTGGCGTACCGCCCGTACTCCAGGTCGCCCCCGGCCCCGTAGGTCGAGGCGAGGACGACAGGCGGGTTCAGGGGTACGTCGGGGCCCTGGGCGGGTCGGCCGGCGGTGACGGTCAGTGTCGAGAGCGCGAGCTTGTCGGCGAGTTCGGGCATGCCACGATTCTTCCTGACCGGATCCGGGTACAGATGGCCAGCGGTTCTGGGTACAAATGGCCAGCGGTGACAGGACGTGGTGGGGATACGCCGAAAGGGCCCAAGCGGTGCCGTTTCGATATCCACCCCGAGTAGGGTCAGGGCGATGAGCGACTTCGAGCCGAGCGATCTCGAATCCGGCGAACTGGTGTCTGCCGAGTCCCCGCTGGGCAGGACCAGGCCTCGCGTGGCCGTGGTGTTCGGCGGCCGGAGCTCCGAGCACGCCGTGTCCTGTTCGACCGCCGGCAGCGTCCTCGCCGCCATCGACCGGGAACGCTACGACGTCATCCCGATCGGCATCACCCTCGACGGCCGATGGGTGCTCGAACGCGACGAGCCCGAACGCCTTGCGATCCGAGCCGGGCGGCTGCCGGAGGTCGACGAGAAGGGCACCTCCGTCGTCCTCGCCAATGACGCCGACAACGGCCTGGTGACCCTGGACGCGGTAGCTGGACCCAGCCGTCTCGGCGAGGTCGACGTGGTGTTCCCGTTGCTGCACGGACCGTTCGGCGAAGACGGCACCCTGCAAGGCCTGCTGGAGATGGCCGGGGTGCGTTATGTCGGCGCCGGCGTCCTCGCCA
Organism: uncultured Actinomycetota bacterium; assembly: GCA_963720325.1. Lineage (GTDB taxonomy): Bacteria > Actinomycetota > Actinomycetes > Propionibacteriales > Actinopolymorphaceae > Thermasporomyces. The sequence goes on from CAVRFE010000003.1 coordinate 1,008,326, forward strand.
GTGCGATCGCCATGGACAAGCACTACGCAAAGCTGATCTTCGCCTCCAGCGGCTTCCCTGTCGCCCCGTACACCGTCATCCAGCCCGGCGCGTGGGAACGCGACCGCGCGACCTGCGCCGAATCGGTGGCATCGCTCGGCTACCCGGTCTTCGTCAAACCCACCCGCGGGGGGTCGAGCATCGGGATCACCAAGGTGACGCGGCCGGCCGACCTCGCCAACGCCGTCGAGAAGGCACGCCAGTTCGACCCCAAGGTCCTCGTCGAGGCGGCGGTCGAAGACTCCCGCGAGATCGAGTGCGGTGTGCTCGAGAGCCTCGACGGTGGTCGTGCGGAGACCAGCGCGGTGGCCGAGATCTGCTACGACACGGAGTACCAGTTCTACGACTTCGAGGCGAAATACCTCGACGACGAGGAGCATGTCGATTTTCGGCTCCCGGCCGACCTGGACGACGGGGTGGCCGAACGCGTACAAGACTTGGCGGTGCGTGCGTTCGAGGCGATCTCGGCCGAGGGGCTCGCGCGGGTCGACTTCTTCCTCCGGCGCGACGGCAGTGTGCTACTCAACGAGATCAACACCATGCCGGGATTCACGCCGTACTCGATGTTCCCCAGAATGTGGGCGGCCGCCGGCCTCGACTACCCGGCTCTGGTCGACCGGCTGATCCAGCTCGCGCTGCGTCGGCCCACCGGACTTCGCTAGGTCGGTAGCAGCTCGACGGCTCGGCGCGGAGCCTTGGAGCATTTCCGGGGGCATGGCACCCAAGATGCTCCAAGGCCCTGCTGCCGGGGACCGCGCCTAGATGGGGACCGTGCCTAGATATGGACAACGGGGCAGGTGAGCGTCCTGGTGATCCCCGCGACGCCCTGGACCTTCGCCACGACGAGCCGCCCTAGTTCGTCGACGTTGGTGGCTTCGGCCCGCACGATCACGTCGTACGGTCCGGTGACGTCCTCGGCGAGCGTGACGCCATTGATGGCGGCGATCTGTTCTGCGACCTCGGCCGCCTTGCCGACCTCGGTCTGGATCAGGATGTAGGCCTGGACCGTCACTAGTCGTCCCTCCCGGGCTCGTGGGCGCATCAGTCAGCCCTGGCGTGTTCATGACGTACGACCCCGGTATTGCCACCACGCGGCGGCATCGTCGCGGAGCGCCAGGTCGAGTCACGTCGGTGGTCACGCTATCGCGCGACGCATTTCCACGGTGTGTACGTGTCGCCGTTGCGACCGGCCGTCACCTGTCGACACGATGGGCGGGTCATCGTGGGAGGGCAGGCGCGCGTGGGCGGTAGCCATGGAATCTCGGACCAGACACTTGCCGAGATGGGCGAGTTCGGCCTGATCGACGCATTCCGGCAGCGGTTGCCGGCCGGACCTGGCGTCCTGCTCGGACCGGGCGACGATGCCGCCCTCGTGGCCGCGCCCGATGGCCGGGTCGTCGCCACGACGGACATGCTCGTCGAGGGGCGGCACTTCCGCCGGGACTGGTCCGAGGCGGAGGACGTGGGCCGAAAGGCCGCTGCCCAGAACCTCATCGACGTGGCGGCGATGGGCGCCGTGCCGTCGGCGCTCCTCGTGTGCTTCGCGGCGCCGCCCGACCTGCCTGCCCGCTGGGCACTCGCGTTCGCCGACGGCATGCGGGAGGAAGGTGCCCTGGTCGGCGCATCCGTGGCGGGCGGCGACGTCGTGTCGGCCGACATGGTGATCGTGTCGGTGATGGCACTCGGGTCGCTCGACGGCCGGCCGCCGCTGACCCGCTCTGGCGCCCGGCCGGGCGACGTGGTGGCGGTGTGCGGCAGGCTCGGCTGGTCGGCGGCCGGGCTAGCCGTCCTGGGGCGAGGATTCCGTTCACCGCGGGTGGTTGTCGAGGCCCACCGGCGGCCGCAGCCTCCGTATGCTGCCGGGCCGGAGGCGGCCGAACTCGGTGCGTCAGCCTTGATCGACGTCAGCGACGGGCTCCTTGCAGACCTGGGTCACGTGGCCCGGTCGAGCGGTGTCCGGATCGATGTCGACTCCAGGACCCTCGAGGTTGCTGAGCCCCTCCAAGCGGTCGCTGCCGCCATCGGCGTCGACCCGCTGTCGTTCGTGTTGACCGGCGGAGAGGACCACGCGCTGGCGGGTACGTTCGCTCCCGACGTCACCCTTCCGCCGCACTGGCGGACGATCGGTCAGGTCTGTGCCGGTGCGCCACCCTCTGACGAGCTTGGCGCAGCGCCGGAGGCAGGGGGCGACGGCCCACGAGTGACCGTCGACGGGGGAGCCTACGAGGGCCCAGGGGGCCACGAACACTTCCGCTGAGCGACCTTGTTACGCGCTCCGCCGCGAAGTCGATCCGGGCCGGGTTGAGCCCCCGGCGGGCGAGCTCTCAGCGGGTGACCTTGCCAGCCTTCAGGCACGAGGTGCAGACGTTGAGACGCTTGTGGGTGCCGTTCACGTTTGCGCGGACCCGCTGGATGTTGGGGTCGAAGCGGCGCCGCGTACGGGCCTTGACCTTGCGCTTGAGGGCGCGGACACCCGTGCGCGCCACACGGTTGCCGAAGCCCGGCCCCTTGCTACAGACGTCGCAGACGGCAGCCACCGGAGACGCACCTCTCGCAAAGATTCTGGATGGGAACAGATCGCCCGGCGCCGTTTGACGCTCATGAGCAACCGGTTGAGGGTACCCGAGGCAGGCATACGTCCGCCAATCGGGCCTGCTGGGGGCGCCGGTCGGTAGCCTTCACCCACGCGGCACGCGTACGTCACGACTGTACGTCCGGGATCAGGGAGGCATGCGGCGATGGCTGCGTCGATGAGCGAGCAGTCCGGGTTCGCGACGGAGGCGCCAGCTGGGCCGCCGAACGGGCGTCGAGTGGGCCGCCGATCGGGCCGGTGACGGGCGCGAGGCTCCTCGCCGACTGGTGCCGCACCGCCGCCCACGACCTGGCCGTCGCCCAGTCCGAGCTCGACGCGATCAACGTCTATCCCGTAGCCGATGCCGACACCGGGGCCAACATGGTCGCGACCATGAACGCCGCCTGCACCGCGTTGGAGGCGACCGTGCCGGCCGACGACCTGGCGACGACCTTGCACCGGATCGCCCGAGCCGCCCTGGTCGGTGCATGCGGCAACTCCGGCGTGATCCTCACCCAACTGCTGCACGGCGCAGCCACCGCTCTGGGCGGCGTACGAGAGCTGACCGGCGACACCCTCGCAAGCGCCCTGTCCGCGGCGGCCGAGGCCGGCTACCAGGCGGTCCACGAGCCGGTCGAGGGCACCATCTTGTCTGTCGCGCGCGCGGCAGCCGAGGCCGCTGGGGCCGGCGCGCAGGAGCAGAGCCAGACCCTCGCCTCGGTCAGCGCGGTGGCCGTCGACGCGGCGCGGGACGCCCTCGCCCAGACCACCAAACAGCTCGACGCCCTCCGCGCGGCGGACGTGGTCGACGCCGGCGGCGCTGGACTGGTGATCGTGCTCGAGGCTCTGCACTCCGTGGTCACCGGCGAGCCGAGCCCCACATCGGCGGGTCTCACCTCCGCGCGCCTCGGACCGCAACGCCACGACCGTTCCGACGACGAGCCCGCAGACGACTCTTCGGCCGCGGAGGCCACTTCGAGCCCGGCGGACGAACACGCCACCCCAGAGGCGGTCTCTTCCAGCCGCGCGTACGCCGGTCCCGCGTACGAGGTCATCTTCCTGTTGGAGGCGTCCCAGGAGACGGTGCCTGCGCTTCGAACCGAGCTTGCCGAGCTCGGCGACTCCCTGGTCGTTACTGGTGGCCCAATGAGTGAGGGCCCGGTGAGTGAGGGCCCGGTGAGTGAGGGCCCGGTGGGTGAGGGCCCGGTGAGTGAGGGCCCGGTGAGTGTGGGGACGGTAGGAGGCGGCGAGCCAGGCCTCTGGCATGTCCATGTGCACGTCGACGACGCCGGCGCGGCGGTCGAGGCCGGGCTGCGGGCCGGCCGCCCGCATCAGATTCGCATCACCTATCTGACCGCCGCCGGCGGCACTCCAGCCGACGAGGACCACGCCAACGACGACCCCCCGGTACGCCAGGTACTGGCCGTCGTAGCAGGACACGGGCTCGCCCGACTGTTCACTGCCGCCGGGGTGACCGTGGCAGCCGGAGGTCCCGACTGGGAGCTCACCGCTGCCGACCTCGCCGGCAAGATCGAGGAACTCGGCGGTACCGACGTCATCGTGCTCCCCAACGATCCGGACGGGGTCGCCGTCGCCGAGGAAGCCGCCGCCAAGGTGCGCGAGCTGGGTGGCCGGGTGGCGGTGGTCCCCGCACGCACCCAGGTCCAGGGACTCGCCGCCTGTGCCGTCCACCAGTCCGGCCGCGGGTTCGACGAGGACCTGGTCGCGATGACCGCAGCCGCCGGTCACACCCGGCACGGTGCGGTGACCGTGGCCAGGTGCGATGTGTTCACGAGTCTCGGCACCCGGCGGGCCGGCGAGGTCCTCGGCATCATCGGAGGCGAGGTCGTCCTCGTCGGACACGATGTCGCCGACGCCGGCCACCAGGTCGTCGAGCGGTTACTGTCTGGTGGCGGGGAGCTGGTCACCGTCGTCACCGGGGCAGACGCCGACGCTACGCTCGCAGACGTGGTGGTCGACAGGATCCGGGCGCTGCACCCGGAGCTCGAGGCATTTGCCTATGCCGGCGGCCAGGCAAGATACCCGCTGCTGATCGGCGTCGAATAGCGCTCATCGGGTGGAGTGATGGCAAAAGTCCTTCCGCTGAAGGCCAAAGCGGCCCTCAGTACCCCGCTGGCGAGCCTCGTCGGCGACGCTACGTCCCGGACGTTGCGGACGAAGCTCGACCTCGAGACGGTCGGCGATCTGCTGCGCCACTATCCGCGGCGGTATGTCCAGCGGGGTGACCTGACCGACCTCGCCGACCTCCAGGCCGGTGAGGACGTCACGGTGATGGCCGAGGTCTACTCGGTCAGCGGACGTAGCTCCCGGCCGAAGGGTCCGCGACGCAAGGGCACCCACATCCTCGAGGTCGTCGTCACCGACGGTCGGGGCAAGCTGTCCTTGACGTTCTTCAACCAGCCCTGGCGCGGCAACCAGCTGCAGGTCGGGATGCGTGGCCTGTTCGCCGGCAAAGTCGACACCTATCGCGGCAAACGTCAACTCACTCATCCCGACTTCGTACTCTTCACCGACGACTCCGACGTCGACGACAACCTCACCGAGGCGTTCGCCGGGCAGCTGATGTCGATCTACCCCGCGACCTCCGACGTCGCGACCTGGACTCTCGCCAGGTGTGTCCGCAAGGCCCTCGACGTGCTCGGCTCCGTACCCGACCTGATACCGGCGGACGTACGCGAGCGCCACGGGTTGCTGGCTCTTCGCGACGCGCTCTTCGCGGTTCACCGGCCCGGCACGCACGACGACGTACGCGCGGCGAGGCAGCGGTTTCGCTTCGAGGAGGCATTCGTCCTGCAGGTGGAGCTCGCCCGGCGCCGGGCGGCGGCACGCCAGCAGCCCGCGCAGCCACGGGTCGCCCGCGACGATGGACTGCTGGCAGCGTTCGACGCGCGGTTGCCCTTCGAGCTCACCGCCGGTCAGCGTACGGTCGGCGAGGCCATCGAGGCAGACCTCGCCCGGGACCATCCGATGCAGCGGCTCCTGCAGGGTGAGGTCGGCAGCGGAAAGACCGTGTGTGCCGTCCGGGCGATGCTCTCCGTGGTCGACGCGGGCGGACAGGCGGCGCTGCTCGCACCGACCGAGGTGCTCGCGCAACAGCATCACCGCTCGATCACCCAGCTGCTCGGTCCGCTTGCCGAGCGGGGCCTGCTCGGCGGGTCCGAGCACGGTACGAAGGTGGCGTTGCTGACCGGATCGCAAAGCACCGCCGTACGCCGAAGGACGTTGCTCGAGGTGGCCTCCGGCGAAGCTGGTCTCGTGGTTGGTACCCATGCCCTCCTGGAAGACAAGGTGATGTTCGCCGACCTGGGCCTGGTCGTCATCGACGAGCAGCACCGGTTCGGTGTGGAGCAGCGTGCCGCCCTGACGGCGAAGGCCGGCGGTGCGCCGCCGCACGTACTCGTCATGACCGCGACGCCCATACCCCGCACGGTGGCGATGACGGTCTTCGGTGACCTCGAGGTCTCCACACTGACCGAGCTACCGAGTGGGCGGTCGCCGATCCAGACCAACGTCGTACCCGTCGCCGACCGCCCCGGCTGGCTCAACCGGGTGTGGGAACGCGTACGGGAGGAGGTCGCCCAGGGACGCCAGGTCTACGTCGTCTGCCCGCGCATCGGTGCCGAAGACTCCGGCGACGTGACCGAGGTGCCTGAACCCGCGCTGGATGGCGAGGCGCGACCGCCGGTGCTACGGCTGATCGAGGGAGGTCAGGGCCGGGACGGACGCGGCGGGCCCGGCCGGTCCACCTCGAGCCAGGCCACATCGAGCCAGGCCCAATCGAGCGGGGCCACATCGAGCGGGGCCACATCGAGCGGGGCGAGTTCGAACCGGGCTGAGGCGGTCGCGCTTGTCGACGTCGCCGCCCTGCTCGCCGACGGTCCGTTGCACGGCCTGTCCGTCGATGTGCTGCACGGTCGCCTTGCGCCGGACGTCAAGGAGTCCGTCATGCGGCAGTTCGCCGGCGGCGAGCTCGACGTCCTGGTGGCAACGACAGTGATCGAGGTGGGCGTCGACGTACCCAACGCGTCCACGATGGTCGTCATGGACGCCGACTGGTTCGGCGTGTCCCAGCTGCACCAGCTTCGTGGTCGCGTCGGCCGCGGCGGCCACCCAGGTCTGTGCCTGCTGGTGACCGGTGCTCCCGAGGGCTCACCGGCACGGGTCCGCCTCGACGCCGTTGCCTCCACCACCGACGGGTTCGAGCTCAGCCGACTCGACCTCGAGCAACGCAGGGAGGGCGACGTCCTCGGCGCAGACCAGTCGGGCCGGCGTTCCAGCCTGCGGATGCTGTCGGTGATCCGGGACGAGAAGGTCATCGCACAGGCGCGGGAGGACGCCACGGCGGTGGTGTCGGGCGATCCGGCTCTCCTCGATCACGCGGCTCTGCGGGAGGCGGTCGAGGCGTTGTACGACGACGACCGCGTCGACTTCCTCGACAAGACCTGACGCGTTTTCGACAGGCCAGCGAGGGTCTCTCACGCGGCGGCAAGTACCTCGCCGAGGTGGGAGATCGTCGCGCCGGTCCAGGTGATCGGGTTGATGACGTAGGCCTGGGCATGGTCGGCCGCCAGCAGGCGGCGCGGGGCCATTCCGACCGCTTGCGCGCCGGTGAGCTCGTTGCTGTCTCCGTCGCCCACATACACGCATTCGGCGGGATCGACGCCGAGGCGCTCGCAGGCCAGCCGGTAGATCGCCGGGTCGGGCTTCTTGAGGTCGACCTCGACGGAGAACACCGGATCGTGGAGGTAGGCGGAGATGGGGAGCGCGGGCCACGCCGCGGGGAGCTCGTGCGTGCAGTCGCTGATGAGTCCGACGGGAGTGCCCTGGTGGCGAAGTGCGCGGAGGGTCGGCTCGGCTTCCGGCCGCAGGCGCATGTAGGCGCGCTGGGTCGTGCGACGCGCCTCGCAGGCGGCTGCGCACCTCTGGTCGTCGATTTCGACCCCGCACGCTCGGGCGATCCACCGCATGGTTGCCTCGAGGTCACCGTGCCGCCCGCGCGCTCGGTCGGGCCAGGACCGGTAGAGGGCAGCCGCGTACGCCTCCGTCGACACCCCGAGGATCTTCGCGACCTGTGCGTGCCCTGCCCTCCGTTTGTCCGCGGGCACACTCACCGTCAGAGTGCCGAAGAAGTCGAAGACCACCGCGTGTGGAGCCACGGGGCGAGCATAGAGCCACCTGCCGTGACCGTTCCCGACCGCTGCCAGGCGGCCTGCGAGGATGCATGCCATGAGCCGCATCGTGGCGGGGGAGGCCCGAGGCCGCAGGCTTGCGGTCCCGGCCGGGCGTGACACCCGCCCCACCTCCGACCGGGTCCGGGAGGCGCTGTTCTCCTCGCTCGTCGCCGATCTCGGGAGCCTGTCCGGACGGCGCTTCCTCGACCTGTACGCCGGCAGCGGGGCGGTGGGCATCGAGGCACTCTCGCGGGGAGCAGCCGGCGTGCTGCTGGTCGAGGCCAACCACAAGGCGGCGGGGGTCATTCGGCAGAACCTCCGCACGACCGGGTTGTCAGGCGGTCGGGTGGTCGCGGGCAAGGTCGAGCGGCTCGCGTCCGACCGGCCGCCCGCCCGTCACGCGTACGACGTGGTGTTCCTCGATCCGCCGTACGCGATGACCGCGGCGGCCGTTGCCGGAGTCCTGGTCATGCTCCGCGAGCAGGGCTGGTTGGCTCCGGAGGCCTCGGTGGTCGTCGAACGCGCGACCCGGTCCGGCGACTTTGCCTGGCCGCCGGGCTATGCCGCCGATCGCACTCGGCGCTACGGCGACACCACGCTTTGGTACGGTCGCGCCGCAGACGAAGACGACGAAGCAGCCGACCATACCCAACCGACTGAACTCCACTGAGTTCCTCGGGTCCGCCTCACACCCTTGGGGGGTCACAGTGCACCGCGCGGTCTGCCCGGGCTCGTTCGACCCGGCAACCAACGGCCACCTCGACATCATCGTCCGGGCCGCCCAGCTCTTCGACGAGGTCACCGTCGCCGTCGGGGCCAATCCGAGCAAGGCCGGACTCTTCACCGCCGACGAGCGGGTCGAGATGCTGCGGGAGGTGACCAAGGACCTGGCCGACGTCAAGGTCACGACGTTCACCGGCCTGCTCGTCGAGTTCTGTCGCGTGCGGGGCATCCGCGCCATCGTCAAGGGACTCCGTGCCGTCGGCGACTTCGACTACGAACTTCAGATGGCCCAGATGAACCTGCGGTTGACCGGGGTCGAGACGGTCTTCGTCCCGACCAGTCCCGAGTACAGTTTTCTGTCGTCGAGTCTCGTGAAGGAGGTCGCGACGTACGGCGGCGACGTTTCGGGTCTCGTACCCGACCACGTTCTTCGCCAGCTCACCGAGCGACTCGGCGAATGAGGCTCGCCACACAATTGAGGCCGGATCTGCGAAGACACCTTCGTCCGTACGACACACGGCGACGGCCTGACACCGGTGGCTCCGGCACCAGCAACACCCGAAAGGACACGCGGTGGACGTGCAGCACAAGCTCGACGCGATTCGCCGGAAGGTGGAGGGCGCACGCTCGATGCCGATGTCGGCGTCGTGCGTGATCAACCGCACCCAACTGCTCGCCGACCTGGCCGAGGTGCAGCGACTGCTGCCAGGCGAGTTCGCCGAGGCACGCACAGTGGTCGAGCACCAGCAGGCGGCCGTCGCGGAGGCCAGGGCGGAGGCGGCCCGGGTCGTGGAAGAAGGGTGGCGGGAGCGCCGCAACCTCGTCTACGAGACCGACGTCTACCGCGAGGCCAAGCAGTACGCCGACGAGTTGGTGGCTCAGGCCCGGCAGGAGGCGGAGGGGCTGCGTCGCGAGGTCGACGACTACGTCGACCAGAAGCTCGCGAGCTTCGAGATCGCCCTGCACAAGACGCTCACCTCCGTGGTCCAGGGCCGCGACCAGCTCCGGGGCGGCGGGCCGCCGGCTGGCCGCCGCGGTGAGGTCCCGCTGTCGCCGCGGGAGACCGACGACTACGTGGACCACAAGCTGAGCAGGTTCGAGCATTCACTGCACAAGACGCTGGATGCGGTGACCCGGGGGCGGGAGCGGCTGCGCGACCGGAGCGGGCTCGACACCACCTTCACAGCCGACGAGGACGCGCCTCCGTTGCCCGGGTACGGCCCCAGCCGCCGGTAGGCCAGGCCGCGCGGCGCCACCTGGGCGCCGGTCGGTCATGGGTGGGGTCCGTTTGAGCGGTCTGTGTGGCCTCAGGTAGTCTCGAAGGCCGGTCTCGATCGGGGCCCAGCCAGTCATGTGCGACGACGAAAGCCAGGACGCCTTGAGCACCGTAGACCCTCAGGCGCCGCTCGTGCTCGACACCCGCGAGCTCGGCCGCCGCCCGGGGGCACAACGCAAGCTCCGGCTCTCCGTCCCCGCACCGCCTGGTCTGGGCACCGACGTGCTCGGAGTCGCCGCGGGCACCGCCCTGGAGCTGCAGGTCAGGCTCGAGGCAGTGGTCGAGGGGATCCTCGCGTCCGGAGTGGCGCAGGCTCGCCTCGCCGGCGAGTGTGTGCGCTGCCTGGAGCCGATCGAGGAGGTCCTCGAGGTCGACTTCCAGGAGTTGTACGCGTTCGCGGAGAGCGACGTCGAGGACGACGAGGCCAGCCGGCTGCAGGGAGACTTGCTCGACCTGGAGCCGGTGATCAGGGATTCGGTGGTGCTCGCACTGCCGTTCCAGCCGGTGTGTACGGACGACTGTCCAGGTTTGTGCCCGCGATGCGGTGCGCGCCTCGCGGACGATCCCGATCACCAGCACGAGGCGCCGATCGATCCGCGCTGGGCGGCCCTGGCCGCTCTCCGGGGCGATGACCTGGCCTCGGACGACAGCGACCAGGTCGCCGGTTCCCTCCGGCGGCCCGACCCGAAGGAGTAGTCCCGTGGCCGTTCCCAAGCGGAGAGTCTCGCGGAGCAACACCCGCAGCCGGCGGGCACAGTGGAAGGCCACCCCGCCGCAACTCGTCACCTGCGCCAACGCCGCGTGCCGGGCCCGTCATCTGCCGCACCGGGCATGCCCGGCCTGCGGGCAGTACGGCCCCCGTGGCGACCGGCGTCAGGTCCTCGACGTCTGAGCGAGCTGGTCGTGGATCGTACCGGGGGGCGAATGGCCTATGACGAGCTGAGAGCAAGATTTGGACTCTCGCTCGACAGCGCGCTGCTCGAGCGAGCGCTGACGCACAGGTCGTACGCATACGAGAACGGTGGACTGCCCACCAACGAACGGCTGGAGTTTCTCGGCGACAGTGTCCTCGGACTTGTCATCACCGACGCACTCTTCCGTACCCACCCAGACCTGTCCGAGGGACAGCTCGCCAAGCTGCGGGCTGCGGTGGTCAACATGCGGGCGCTGGCGGGTGTGGCCCGCGCCCTCGAACTCGGCAAATACCTCAGGCTTGGCCGCGGTGAGGAAACGACCGGCGGTCGGGACAAGTCCTCCATCCTCGGCGACGCCGTTGAAGCGGTGATCGGCGCGGTCTACATCGCCGGTGGATTCCCGTCGGCCTCGGAGTTCGTTCATCGGCTGTTCGACCCCCTGCTGGAGAAGTCGGCGCAGATGGGTGCCGGTCTGGACTGGAAGACCAGCCTGCAGGAGCTGACCGCGCGGGCCTCGCTCGGCGTACCTGAGTACGTCGTGGAGGAAGAGGGCCCGGACCATGAGAAGACCTTCACGGCCCACGTCGTCGTCGGAGGCACCGACTACGGCGTCGGCACCGGCCGCAGCAAGAAGGAAGCCGAGCAGCAGGCGGCCGAGGTCGCCTGGACGGCGATCCGGACGATTCTCGGCGAGAGCGCCGAGTCCACCGACCAGCGCGGACAGCGAAACTCCCAGCCGCCGGGCGCCGGTCCGACCCCGCCACGTTCATCGGTGTCCTGACGGCAGGTCGGCGACGGCATGCCCGAACTGCCCGAGGTCGAGGTGGTGCGGCGAGGTCTCGAGCACTTCGTCGCCTCACGCCAGATCAGTGTGGTGGAGGTCCGCCATCCCAGGCCGGTCCGCCGCCATCTGCCTGGTGCCCGCGACTTCGCCGACCGGCTGACCGGCCGGACGGTCGTCGGCGCCTGCCGCCGCGGGAAGTACCTCTGGCTCCCGCTCGACTCAGGGGACGCGGTCCTCGCCCACCTGGGGATGAGCGGTCAGTTCGTGGTGCAGCGCCCAGATGCTCCCGAACAGCCGCATTTGCGGGTGCGCTTCTCGTTCGTGCCGCGCCCCGACACCCCGCCGGTGGAGCTTCGCTTCGTCGACCAGCGCATGTTCGGTGGGCTGTCGATCAGCGTCAACGGCGCCGGGCTTCCTGAGGAGATCGCCCATATCGCACGTGACCCGGTCGATCCGGCCTTCGACGACGCCGCGTTCATGGCCGCGGTCCGCCGTCGGCGTACCGGGATCAAACGGGCGTTGCTGGACCAGAGCCTGATCTCGGGCGTCGGCAACATCTACGCCGACGAGGCGTTGTGGCGGTCCAGGCTCCACTACGCCCGGGCCACCGACACCATGCGGCGGCCGGAGATCATCCGCCTGCTCGCGGCGGTCCGGGACGTGATGGCCGCCGCGCTGGCGGCTGGGGGTACGTCGTTCGATCGCCTGTACGTGAATGTCAACGGTGAAAGCGGCTATTTCGATCGTTCACTCGCGGTTTACGGGCGAGAAGGCCAGCCCTGTGAGCGATGCGGTCGTCCCGTCCGTCGTGATCCTTTTATGAATCGTTCGTCCTACACCTGTCCCCGCTGTCAGCCACGCCCACGTCGCGGTCGTTGGTAGCGGGACGGCCCGTCCTTCGGGGGAGCACGAAGGGCCCTGGATCGCTTGCGGGGTTCGATCTTGGCGAGCTCGCGTGAGCGCAAGGAGCGGTTGACAGTAGGCCGTGATGACCAGCTATGGCGATAGATTTCGTCGTTGAAAACGCATTGAGCGGGAAGCGCTACCAACTAACTACTTTGCGTGGCCGGGTCGTCACCTTGACGGCATGGCCGTCGGATGAGACCCTAGAAATACCGCCGGCACTCCCTGCCTCGCTCGAGTGCTGCGCCGTTTCTGACCCAACGATTCGGTCTCTCAACGCGGAGGACCCCATATGGCGAAAGCGCTCCTCGGCCACGTCGGTGGCCCCGACCCCCGTCTGGTCTCCGAGGTGCGACGTCTGCAGCTGCGAGTTTCGGAGCTGGAGGCGCACGTGATGCGACTTCAGGCCGAAAACGACTCATTGAGCGCGGAAGTCCATGACGGACAACTGCTCACACTCGAAGTGCAGCACGAGCCCGCACTCACCTAACCGAGTCCGGAGCTGTCGGCAGACCAGCCTCGAACGACACCCATCATAAAGCGGGACGCCCTTTGTGGGCGTCCCGTTTACTTATGCCGCCTTCGCCCGTCCCCTCGCGTTTGCCTGCTGTCTTCCGGCCGCGCGCGTCGGCGTCGGCCGGCGGCGGCCGTCTCGGTATCGTCGGGTAGCTGGGTGGGTCGTCTGACCCGCCGACCAGTGACCAAGGAGAGTCGCCCCGTTGTACCTCAAGAGCCTCACGCTCCGAGGGTTCAAGTCCTTCGCGTCCTCGACGACGATGCACTTCGAACCAGGCATCACCTGCGTGGTCGGTCCCAACGGCTCCGGCAAGAGCAACGTCGTCGATGCCATCGCCTGGGTGATGGGCGAGCAGGGGGCCAAGAGCCTACGCGGCGGGAAGATGGAAGACGTCATCTTCGCCGGCACCTCGGGCCGGGCGCCGCTCGGTCGGGCCGAGGTCGTGCTCACGATCGACAACACCGACGGAGCCCTGCCGATCGACTACTCCGAGGTGACCATCAGCCGCATCATGTTCCGCAACGGCGGGTCGGAGTACGCCATCAACGGGCAAACCTGCCGCCTGCTCGACATCCAGGAACTGCTCTCCGACTCCGGCATCGGACGGGAGATGCACGTCATCGTCGGTCAGGGCCAGCTCGACTCGATCCTGCACGCGACGCCTGATGACCGGCGCGGGTTCATCGAGGAGGCCGCCGGCGTCCTCAAGCACCGCAAGCGCAAGGAGAAGGCGCTGCGGAAGCTCGACGCCACCGAAGGCAACCTCACCCGCCTGCAGGACTTGCTCGGCGAGATCAGGCGGGCCCTACGCCCGCTCGGCCGGCAGGCGGAGGTGGCCCGCAAGGCCGCGGTAATCCAGGCCGACGCGCGCGATGCCCGGGCGCGGCTCCTCGCCGACGACCTGCAGCAGCTGCGCGCCGCCCTCGCGCAGGAGGTGGCGGACGAACACGCCCTGCGCGAACGCCGGACGACGGTCGAACGGGCGCTCGCCGCCGTCCAGGAGGAAGAAGCCACCCTCGACGAGGCGCTGCGTGCCGACGCCCCTCGAGTCGCCGGCGCCCAGGAGACCTGGTATCGGCTGTCCAGCCTGAAGGAGCGCTTCCGCGGCACCGCCAGCCTCGCCACCGAGCGCAGCCGGCACCTGGCCGAGGTCCGCGAGGAGGAGCGTTCCGGCCGAGACCCAGAGGAGCTCGAAGCCGAGGCCGAGCGGGTACGCGCCGAGGAGGGCGCCATCGCCGCCGAGGTCGAGGGTCACCAGGCGGCCCTGGACGAGGCGATCGGGCACCGCCAGGCGCAGGAGCTCGCTCATACCGAGGAGGAGCGCCGGATCCAGGCGCTGGTCCGGGCCGCCGCCGACCGCCGCGAGGGACTCGCGCGCCTGACCGGGCAGGTCGAGACCGTACGCAGCCGGTTGGAGACCCGCGAGAACGAGATCACCCGGCTGACCGCCGCTCGCGCCGAGGCCGAGGCCAGGTCCGACACCGCGAGCGGCGAGTTCACCGCGCTGGAGACCCACGTGGCGAGCCTCGACGCGGGCGAGGGAGGTCTCGACGCCCAGCACGAGGCCGCGTGCACGGCACTCAGTGACGTGGAGGAGCGCCTCGGCGTACTCCGGCACGACGAGCAGGAGGCCGAGCGTGACCGGGCCGCGCTGGTCGGCCGCAAGGAGGCACTGGAGCTCGGCCTCGCCCGTAAGGACGGAGCCGGGGCCCTGATGGCCGCGAGCGACCAGATCTCGGGCCTGCTCGGGTCCGTCGCCGTGCTGCTGTCCGTCGAGCCGGGGTACGAGGCCGCGGTGGCCGGTGCGCTCGGCCGGGCGGCCGACGCGGTCGCCGTGTCGTCGGTCGATGCCGCCGTCGATGCGCTCGTGCACCTGCGCGCGGAGGACCTGGGACGGGCGGGCCTGCTGGTGGGCGGCGCCACGTCGACCCCACAGGACGACCCGCACAGTTGGCCAGCCCTGCCCGCCGGCGCCCGGTACGCCGTCGACGTCGTGTCGGCACCCGGCGAGCTGCTCCCTGCCCTCGTCCGGTTGCTCGCCCGGGTAGCCGTGGTCGACGATCTGGCCGCTGCCCGCGCCCTGGTGCGGGAGCTGCCGCAAGTGGTGGCGGTGACGCGCGCGGGCGACCTGCTCGGCGTCCACGTCGGTGATGGCGGATCAAGTGCGCAGCCCAGCCTGCTGGAGGTCCAGGCGGCGGTGGACGACGCGACCGAACGCCTGCGCCAGGCCAGCGAGCGGGCAGATCGACTCCGCACCGAGCGGGCGGAGGCCGAGGAGGAGCGGACCGAGGCCGCCCGACGGGTCGAGGGCGCACTGTCCCGCCTGCACGAGTCCGACGCGCAGCTCGCGGCCGTCGCCGAACGACTGGGCGAGCTGGGCTCGGCGGCCCGTTCGGCAAACGCCGAGGCTGAGCGGCTCGGCACCGCGATCGAAGAGGCGCGGCAGGCGATGGCCCGCGACCAGAGCGGACTCGGTGAACTCGAGGTCCGGCTGGCCACCGCCGAGGAAAGCCCAGACGACGAACCGTCCACCCAGGAGCGGGACCGGCTCGCGCAGGTCTGCCGGGAGGCTCGCCAGCGCGAGATGGAGGCCCGGCTCGCCCTGCGTACGGCCGAGGAACGTGGTCGGGCGCTCTCGGGTCGGGCCGACGGTCTCGAACGCGCCGCGCGGGAGGAACGGGCCGCCCGTGAACGGGCCCGAATCCGCCGCGAACGACGGATTCGGGAGGCCCACGTCGCCGCGGCCGTGCTGGCCGCGGTCGAGCAGGTCCTGGCCCGCCTCGACGTCTCACTCGCGGCGGCCGGCCGCGAACGCCAGGAGGCCGAGCAGGCGCGTACGTCCCGCGAGGGCGAGGTACAGGCGGTCCGCCAGCGCGTCCGCGCCCTGGCCGGCGAGCTCGACTCGCTCACCGACTCCGTGCACCGCGACGAGATGGCGCGCGCGGAGCAGCGGATGCGGATCGAGCAGCTGGATCAGCGGGCCCTGGATGAGCTGGGTATCGACCCGGAGTCCCTGCTGCGTGAGTACGGACCAGACGTCATGGTGCCGCCGTCACCACCGGTCGCCGGTGAGGAAGCACCTGACCAGGCGCAGCTGGAAGCGGAGAGCAGGCCGTACAACCGGGCCGAACAGGAGAAGCGGCGCAAGAGTGCCGAACGCCAGCTGGCCATGCTGGGCAAGGTCAATCCACTGGCGCTGGAGGAGTTCGCGGCCATGGAGGAGCGGCACACGTTCCTCTCCCGCCAGATGGAGGACCTGAAGGCGACGCGCAAGGACCTGCTCGAGATCGTCGGCGAGGTCGACGCGCGGGTCGAGCAGGTGTTCACCGCGGCATTCCACGACACCGCTAGGCAGTTCGAGGCGCTCTTCGCCAGATTGTTCCCCGGCGGCGACGGGCGTCTCGTCCTCACCAACCCCGACGACATGCTCGCGACCGGGATCGATGTCGAGGCCCGGCCACCCGGCAAGAAGGTCAAGCGCCTGTCCCTGCTGTCCGGCGGCGAGCGGTCGCTGGTGGCGGTGACCTTCCTGATTGCGTTGTTCAAGGCCCGGCCGAGCCCGTTCTACCTGCTCGACGAGGTGGAGGCGGCGCTCGACGACATCAACCTCGGCCGGCTGCTGGAGCTGTACGAGGAGCTGCGCGAGAGCAGCCAGCTGATCGTCGTGACTCACCAGAAGACCACGATGGAGGTCGCCGACGCGTTGTACGGCATCTCGATGCGGCAGGACGGCATCTCTGCGGTGATCAGCCAGCGAATGCGCGAACGCGAGTCCGCCTGAGCGAAGCCGCCGTCGTAATCCCGCGCGGTGGTGGATGTGTCGCACACCCGCGCGTCCGGCGGTGCGAGATTCCCGCGTCAGCCGACTGTGGGTCGCGCACGTGGCTGGGTAAGCCTCCGGTAGGGATTCGGTCTGTCGAGAGGCATCTGAAGTGTCCGTACGACGTGTCCTGGCGGTCCTGCTCGGTGTCGTTGTCGCGGCCGTCGGGTCCGCTGGCTGTGACGCCGACGTGTCCGCCGGCCTGTGGGGAAAGCCGACGGGCCACCGGGTGAGCGTGGTCGACGCCAAGGGCGAGATCGCGCTGCGAACGCCCGCTCGCCAGGTGGTCGCCCTCGACTGGGCGTACGCGGAGGACCTCCTGGCACTCGGCATGTCACCGGTCGGTGTGGTCGACCCGGACGGGTACGACGCCGCGGTCGGCGCAGGTCCACGGCTGTCGGGCAAGGTCGCCGACGTCGGTACCAGGGAGCAACCCGATCTCGATTCGATCCGCGACGCGCAACCTGATCTGATCATCACCACGACCCGGCCACCGGGCCGCATCAGCCAGTTGCGCGAGGTCGCGCCGGTCCTGGTGTTCGACCCGGACCGGACGGACATGACCGCCTGGGAGGAGATGCGTACGACCTTCGGCGCGATCGCCACCGCCGTCGGGCGGAGTGGGCGCGCCGAGAAGGTGCTCGCCCGTCTCGACGCCAGCATGGCGATGGGCCGGCAGGCGCTGTCCGACGCAGGCGTCGGGGAGCTTCCGCTGGCGATAGTGCAGGGATCTTCCCGACAGGGCATACCTCGGCTGCGGATCTTCACCCGCGAATCCCTCGTGAGCGACGCCACCCGCCAGCTCGGTCTGCAGAACGCTTGGCGCGGACGTGCGGTGGAACACGGGGTGACTCCCGTGGAGGTGGCCGAGCTCGAGCCGGTGGCGCGGGCCGATCTCGTCTATGTCGCACCCGCCCGCGACAACCCGTTCGCCAGCATGCTCGGCAACGACGTCGAATGGACTGGACTGGACTTCGTGCGGGCCAGCCGGGTGTATGGCCTAGGAGCCCGCACTTACTACTCCGGTGGACCCCTGTCGATGCAGCTGTACGGCAGCGAGGTCGTCAAGGCCCTGACCTGAGTCTTGCCCTGCCCGGCTACCTCTGCGTGTCGGGCCCGAAGAGCGCGACCAGCGCCAGGATGATCACCGCGAGCGTGAGAATCAGCACGACAGCGCCGATGACTTCAATCACACAAGGAGAATCCCCCAATCTTTGGGTCCACGAACCGGGCCGGACGCAACCTCCTGCCCGGGAGGTGTTGCCGGCTGACGGGGTTGTCCCGGTGTGGCCCGTGGGCTCCCGGTATGCGGCCGGGACCGGTCGAAACCCATTCGCCCCACGGCTGACGTTTGCCGGCTATCGGTAGGGTCCGAGGGAGGCGTCCGGTAAGCGGGCGCGACGAAGGGACGATTCGACACATGACTGCGCGTTTTGGTGTGTTCGTACCGCAGGGTTGGCGGATGGATCTCACGGAGATCGCCGATCCGTATGAGCAGTACGAGGCGATGACCGCGGTCGCCAGGGCCGCCGATGCCGGCCAATGGGACTCGATCTGGGTCTTCGACCACTTCCACACGGTGCCCCAGCCCACCATGAACACCACGTTCGAGTGCTGGACGATCACCTCCACACTTGTGCGCGACACCCGGCGGATCAACGTCGGACAGATGGTCGGCTGCAACGGATACCGGCACCCGGCGCTCTACGCGAAGATCGCCTCCACGGTCGACGTCGCGAGCAACGGTCGGTTGTATGCGGGCTTCGGTGCCGGCTGGTACGAGCACGAGTGGAAGGCCTACGGCTATGAGTGGACCGCGCTGAAGGACCGGATGGGCGCGTTCCGTGAGGCGACCGAGATCATCTACAAGATGTGGACCGAGGACGAGCCGGTTTTCAACGGTAAGTACTACTCGATCGACAAGCCGATCAACGAGCCGAAGGGCGTACGCAAGCCACACCCGTCGTTCTGGATCGGTGGTGGCGGCGAGAAGGTGACCCTGAAGCTGGTGGCGAAGTTCGGTGACGCCGCCAACATCGGTGGCGGTGACCCGGAGACCTTCAAGCACAAGGCATCCGTGCTGCGCGCACACTGCGACAAGCTCGGCCGCAACTACGACGACATCATCAAGTCGACGAGCATCAGCGCGTTCCCGATCGAGAAGGGCGCCGACCCGGAGAAGGCAACGGCGAAGGCGCGTGGCCCGAAGAGCTACGAGGAGTTCGCCAAGGGCGCAGTGGTCGGTACCGCCGAGGAGATCGCGACCAAGGTCGAGACCCTGGTCGAGGCCGGCGCCGATTACCTCATCACCTACATCCCCGGCGTTGCGTACGACCACGAACCCTTGCAGCGCTTCAGCGACGAGGTCATCCCGCGCTTCAGCTGAGTCTCGACCAGAACGACGTCCGGGTGCGCCGGGCAGTCGAGGTGACTCCAACTTGTCAGAGGTTTCTTGGCTTCTAGGCCGAGGAACCTCTGACAAGTCGCGGCCGGGGAAGCCAGCGGTGCGGGTGCGGGGTGCAGGCGAAGCGGGGGAGTCGGGTGGGGCGGCCCCTCGGCGTCGCCTTAGCCTGTTCATTCCGCCCGCCCCTGCCCGTACGCACAATCGAGAGTCAGCCCATGTCGACGTACGAGAAGAAGACCTTTGTCCCCATTGCCGTGCTCGTCACCGTACTGGCGTTGCTGTGCGGTGTGACGGCCGCCTGCGGTGACCAGGGCGGTGGAGGTGAACCGGCGGCCAAGGCGTCCCGTACTCCTTCGGCATCGCCGCCCGACACGCCGTCCGCCTCACCGTCGCGCACGGGGCGGCCTTCGCTCGGCAAGGGCGTGTCACCGTTCACCGGACAGCGGGTGGGCGCCCGCAAGCCGGTCCTCGCGGTGAAGATCGACAACGTAGCCCAGGCGCGCCCCGCCACGGGTCTGGCGCGGGCAGACCTCATCTACGTCGAGCCCGTCGAGGCGGGACTCGGGCGGATCCTCGCGGTCTTCTCCTCCCGTCTGCCGGCGGCGGTCGGTCCGATCAGGAGCGCACGGGAGTCCGACCTGGAACTGCTGCGGCAGTTCGAGGCGCCTGCGTTCGCCTACTCGGGCGCGCAGACCAGGCTGCTCCCGGTGATCGGACGCGCACCGCTCCACGATGTCTCGCCTGCGCACGCCGGAGCGGAGTATTTCCGCGGCAATGACCGCCCCGCTCCGCACAACCTCTATGCCCGGCCCAGCCGACTGCTGGCGGAGGCCCCCAAGGCGAGCCGCGCCCGCGACATCGGTTTCCGCTTCGGTGCCGCACCCGCCGGTGGTCGCCAGGCCGGCGCACAGAGCGTGAGTTACGGAGCATTCCGGGTCGGCTTCCGCTGGTCGGCCGCGGCCGATCGGTTCCTGGTCACGATGGACGGCGAGCCGACGCAGTCCGCCGACGGGACTCCGCCCAGGCCGGCGACCGTGGTCATCCAGTACGTCACCATCCGCCCGTCCCGGTTCGGGGACAAGTGGGGGAGCATCACGCCGTACACCGAGTCGGTCGGCTCGGGCAAGGCACTGGTCCTGCGCGATGGCCGGGCCTACGACGCGCGCTGGAAGCGTCGCGTGTCGGGAACCGGTACGACGTTCACCACCAAGGGCGGCGAGCCGCTGCCGTTCGCGACCGGGCAAGCCTGGGTGGTCTTCGCCAAGGCGCCGTAGTCCTGATCCGACGGCGTAGTTGTGTGAGCTACTACTAGTGCCGTAGGGTCGGCGTACGTGATCGACCGTCTCGTACAGCTGGGCTTCTCCTCACAGGAGGCTCGCGTCTATGTCGCCCTGCTGCGCCAGCCCTCGGCGACCGGCTACGAGATCGCCAAGGTGGCCGGCCTGCAGCGCGCGAACGTCTACCAGGTGCTTGCCGGTCTTGCGGACCGGGCCGTCGTCGCCCAGGTGAGCGATGCGCCGGCCCGTTTCGTCGCCCACCCGCCCGCCGAGGTGCTCGGCCGGGTCAAGCAGCAGACATCCGAACGCTGTGAGGCCCTGATCGTCGACCTCGCGGCGGTCGCGGCACCGGTCGAGCCGGCCGCGTTCTGGAGCCTTCGCGGGCGGGACGCGGTGCTGGAGCGGGCCGGGTCCCTGGTGGCGGACGCGCAGGAGCGGGTGGCGGTCTGTCTGTGGGCCGACGACCTCGACTGGCTCGGCGGGGCCCTACGTTCGGCCGCGCAGAGCGGGTGCCAGGTCGTGGTCAACCTCTTCGGCGACGAGTCACTGCGATCGGGCCCGCTGGACTTCGGTGAGGTCTACCGGCACGAGCCGCCGGACCTGACGGTCGGTGGACACGTACTGACCCTCGCCGTCGACTCCACGACGGCGTTGATCGCATCGTTGGACGAGCCCGCCGGTGCTGTCTATACAGGGCATCCGGCACTCCTACGGGTGGTCGAGAAGCTCATCCGCGACGAGGCCTACCTCGCGGCTATCTACGAACGGCTTCGACCCGAGCTCGAGGACGCGTTCGGCAGGCATCTCGTACAACTGCGGGCGAAGCTGCTCCCGCCCGACCAGGCCAGCCAGCTCATGTCTGTCGTCGGCTTCGGTGCGGACCAGACCACCGTCAACGAACTCTTGACACAGGACTGAGGAGGTCCGGCATGGGTGCGGTCATCATCGTGGATGCCTTGTGGGGCGACTCTGGCAAGGGAAAGGTCTGCGCACACCTCGCGGTACGCGACGACGCCGCGCTCGCGGTCAGGGCCGGTGTCGGAACGAACGCGGGCGCCAGTGTCACGCTCGACGACGGGACACCGATCCGGGCGCGGCAACTGCCCACCGGCTGGATCAACCCGGGCACGGCGGTCGCGGTCGGTTCAGGTGTCCTGGTAGATCCTGAGGTCTTCGCCGCCGAGATCGAACGCTTCGGAATCGCCGACCGGGCGTCTGTCGACGGTCGATGCGCACTCATCAGCCCCGAGCACATCGCCGCCGAACGTACGGACGCTCATCTCGCGCAGGTAGTCGGGTCGACCTGCACGGGCAATGGTGCTGCCCGAGCCGACTTCGTACTTCGCCGAGCGCGGCAGGCCCGCGACGAACCCGCGCTGGCGCCGTACGTCACGGACGTCGCGCGCCTGGTGAACACGACCGCGCGTCAGGGCCTCGTCCTGGTGGAGGGTTCGCAGGGCACACTGCTTTCGCTGGCCCTGAGTTCCGACTACCCGTACGCCACCTCGGACAACTGCACCGCGGTCGCGGCGATGGACGACGTGGGTCTCAACTGGCAACTGGTGCAGGACGTGGTGATGGTGGTCAAGGCGCTGCCGACCCGGGTCGGTGCGGGACCGCTTCCGTACGAGCTGAGCGAGCGGGAGATAGCCCGCCGCGGCGTGGCCGAGCACGGCGTCGTGACCGAACGGCCACGGCGCAAGGCGAGCCACATCGACTGGGACCTGCTGGAGTACGCCACGATGCTGAACGGTCCGACCAAGATCGCACTCACGTTCTGCGATCACGTCGACCCCGGTATGCGCGGAGCGCGGCGTCGAGATGCGGTGAGCCCGCCGGTCTCGGCACTGGTCGAGCGCGTCGAGGAGGTGACCGGGGCACCGGTCGTGCTGCTCGACACGGGCCCGCGACTGGGCGACATGATCGACCTGGCCGGCGCGACGGACACCTCGCATCGCCTCGCCGCGGCGACCTGAGCGATCACGCACCGCGTACCGGGCTGCGGGCGCTAGGTCGCGTCGTGGTACGTGGGTCGCCGGTGGATGCGTCGGAGTCCGAGGGCGAGCAGGACGATCACGCCGATGCCGGCGAGGACGCCACTCCCCGCCAGGGCGAGGGGCATTGGTAGGTCCACGACGGCCTCCAGGTCGAAGCCGGCCGGCTTCTCCGGAAAGCTCAGGGTGCCGCGCGCCGAATGGCTGACCTTCCCGCTGTGCAAGACGAGACGGAACGTCCACGGCCCGGTGGATACGTCATCGGCGAGCACGACGGTCAGGGTTCCACTCTCGCCGGGTGCCAGTGCTAGCGGACTTGCGACCTGGAAGGGTCCGGACGTGCGACCGCTCGGGCCGGCGGACAGTTCGAGTTTTCCGTCTATGCCCACGCTGCGGCGACCGGTGTTGCCGACGCTGGCTATGACCTTCGGTTGGCCGTCCCCGGTCCGCTCGGTGTAGATTTCGCCGATCTTGAAGTCGGCTGAGGGCATGCGGCGTTTTCCCGGGTCGACGTCGGCCAGGACCGGTGGTCCGAGTGGGACGGCCAGGAGTAGTACCAGCAGAGCCGCTGGCGCGCGGAGTCGCACCGCCGATCCCCCGTCCAGTCGCTGTGGTGTGGACTCGGGCATGTACGCACACACGGGTACGTGCCCGAGTCAGATCCTGCTCTGCACCACCGGCGGGGAAACGTCGTGCTGGTGTGCATGAATGGCAACTAATCCGGGCGAGGCAGGTCTGTGATCACGGCGGTGTCGATCCGCCATTGGCCGATGGACTGCTTGCCATCCCCGGACCCGACCTTGCCGCCCGCCTGCGTGGCCTGGTGCGGAGTCGCGCTCAGGAGGCCGGCGACCAGGACGAGCGCGGCGAGCGCCAGATGCCGGCGCCAGCTCATGCGTACGGGGCGGCGACGCCGGGCATGCCGCCCTGGACGGACGTGAGCCTGACCCATCGTGACCCCTCTCTATGGTCGCGTCTCGATTCGGGCGTACCGCTCATACGAGACGATACGAATAGTAGTCAACAAACTACGACAAGTGTCCAGCGGCTCGCCTGCACGCGGGTATTCCGACGATGCCGGGGCAATTCGGGGCGAGCCGTTACCCTTCGACGATGGATGAGTGGCGAGGCCAACCCCAGTCCATCGACGACTACGGCGTACTCCTGGCAAGCGACGTCCAGGTGCCGATGCGCGACGGCATACGGCTCGCCACCGACCTGTTCTTTCCGGCCGAACCGACCGCGGCTGACCGTCGCATCGGCGGCCGCTTCCCGGTCGTCCTGCTGCGGACTCCGTACAACAAGCGCGACGCCGCGATGCGCGAGTTGGGCGAGTACTTCGCGCGCCGCGGTTATGTGATGGCGATCCAGGACTGTCGGGGCCGGTACGCCTCGGAGGGCACGTTCTACTTCCTTGCCCAGGAGCCCGAGGACGGCTACGACACGATCGAGTGGCTGGGTACGCAGAGCTGGTCGACCGGCGCGGTGGGCACGATGGGTACCTCGTATCCCGGCTGGACCCAGACCTCGGCGGCCGCGCTCGATCCGCCGCACCTGTCGGCCATGGTCGTCAACCAGTCAGGTTCGAACGCGTACACGAGTTCCGTACGACACAACGGAGCGATGGAGCTGCGTTTCCTCAGTTGGGCCTTCATGGAGGCCGGGACCACGCCGGCGGTGGCGGGAGATCCCGACCTGGCGGCGGCGCTCGGGTCGGTCTCGGCGCTGGACTGGCTTCGCAACCTGCCGATCCGACCCGGGCTCACGCCGCTCGCCCGGATCCCCTCCATCGAGCGTTGGGCGCTGGACATCTACACCCGTGGGGACTACGACGCCTACTGGGACCAGCCCGGCTTCAACCTCATGAAGCACTGGGACGTGCACGCCGACGTGCCGATCCTCCTGTGCGGGGCGTGGTACGACTCCTACACCCGGGCGACGATCGAAAACTACGTGGGTCTTTCCGAACGCAAGACCGGACCGGTGCAGCTGGTGCTCGGTCCGTGGACGCACGGCTCCCAGTCGGTCGACGTGACGTTCGCGGGCGACGTCGAGTTCGGGCCGCAGGCATCGGTCGCGGGCAACCTGGCCGACGACTTCCGGCATCTGCACCTGCGCTGGTTCGACCGTTGGCTCAAGGAGATGAACAACGGCGTCGACCAGACAGACCCGGTGCGCTATTTCGTGATGGGGTCCGGCGATGGATCGCGTTCGGCGCAGGGGCGGTTGGTCCGCGGCGGCACCTGGCGGGGAGCCAAGCGTTTCCCGTTGCCGGAAGCCGTGCAGACCGCCTACTACCTACACGGTGACGGCGGCCTCCGTACGGACGCGTCGCCGGCCGTCGAGGACGCCACGACCTACCGGTACGACCCGAGAGACCCGGTGCCGACGGTGGGCGGCAACATCTCCTCGCTCTCCGACCAGGTCCCGGTGCCGTTGGCCCTCGCCGACCGCATCCCGTACGAGCAGAGGTGGGTGTCGATCGTCAAGGTCGGTGGGCAGGACCAGCGCGCGGCCGCCGACGTCGTGGGTTCGGCGGCTCCATACCTGCCGCTGTCGGCCCGCGACGACGTGGTGGTCTTCCAGACCGAGCCGTTGGCCGAGGACGTCACCGTGATCGGGCCGCTGTCGGCGGTCCTGCACGTGTCGTCGTCGGCACCGGACACCGACTTCACCGTGAAGCTGGTCGACGTCTTTCCGCCGACGCCCGACCGCCCGGACGGCTACGCCCTGAACATCTCCGACTCGATCTTCCGTTGCCGCTACCGCGACGACCCGTCGGCGCCGGAGATGATGAAGCCCGGTGAGGTGTACGAGATCCGCATCCCGATGTACGGCACGGGCGCCATCTTCGGCCGCGGCCACCGCATCCGGGTCGACATCTCGTCCAGCAACTTTCCGCGATTCGACCCCAACCCCAACACGGGAGAGCCGATCGGGCGGCACCGGCGGACCCAGACCGCCGACAACACCGTGCACCACGACGCGGCGCGCCCGTCGCGCATCGTCCTGCCCGTCGTCGCGGCTGACCCGACCCCGATGTCGTCGAATGTACGTGGGGGAAGCCAGTGACGGTCCCAGTGGCGCGGGAGGTGCGGTCCCGCCTCGAACCGCGTCGCGACGAACTGGCCAACCTCCTTGGTGAGCTGGTCTGCATCGAGTCGCCGTCGAACGATCCGGACGCGCTGGACCGGATGGCCACTCGACTGGAGGAACTGTTCGGCGAGTTCGGTCCGCTGACCCGGCACCCGACCGGGCCGGGCGGGGCGCGCCACCTCGTCCTGTCGCTCGACGAGGCCGCGGCGCCAGACCTGCCACCAGCTGTCGTACTCGGCCACTACGACACCGTCTGGCCGCTGGGCACCCTCGACCGGATGCCCTTCGCGATCAGCGACCAGGGCGTCATCACCGGACCCGGGTCCTTCGACATGAAGGGCGGCCTGGTGCTGCTCCTCGTGGCGCTGCAGGAGCTCCGGGCGCTCGGACGCGTTCCGCGGCGGAGGCTACGCGTTCTCGTCAACTGCGACGAAGAGGTACGCAGCCGCACGTCGCGTCACTTGATCGAGGAGGTGGCCTCCGGCGCGGCGGCCGCCTTCGTCCTTGAGTCGCCACTTCCCGGTGGCGCGCTGAAGACCGGACGCAAAGGGATCGGGAGCTTCCGGCTGGTGGTCGACGGCCGGGCCGCGCACGCCGGCATCGAGCCGGAGAAGGGGGCGAGTGCGGTCGTGGAGCTCGCCCATCAGGTGCAGGCTCTGCACGCGCTCAACGACCTGAGCCGAGGGACGACCGTCAACGTCGGCGTGATCGCCGGCGGTTCCCGGCCCAATGTCGTCGCCGCGCACGCCGAGGCCGAGATCGACGTACGGGTCACCACCGCCCAGGAGTCACTGCGGGTCCGCGAGGCCATCAACGGCCTGAGATCCGTCATCCCCGGTACGACGCTGACGGTGATCGAGGACCTCTCCCGTCCACCGATGGAACCCACGCCGGCCAGCCGGAAGCTCTTCGCCCAAGTCCGCGCGGTCGCCGCCGAGGCCGGACTGCCAGACCTGGGCGAAGGATCGACCGGCGGTGCCAGCGATGCCAACCTGGTGGCCGCGCTTGGCATACCGACGCTGGACGGCTTCGGGCCGGAGGGAGGCGGCGCCCATGCCGATGACGAGCACGTCCTCCTCGACAGCATGCCGGGCCGCGCGGCGCTGATCGCCGGCCTGCTCAGCGAGGTGTGAGCGGGGTACGGGTGGAGCCAGAAGGCGACGGACCTGAACGCGACGGACCTGAACGCGATAGCGGGGAACGCCGCGGAACGAGAGCGGTGCTCGAGGTGTTCGCGGTGGCGCTGCGGCTCGGGCTGACCTCGTTCGGGGGTCCGGTCGCGCACATCGGCTACTTCGAGCACGAGTACGTGAGGCGCCGCCGTTGGGTGGACGAGAGCACCTTCGCCGATCTCGTCGCGCTCTCCCAGTCCCTGCCAGGCGCCGCCAGCAGCAAGCTGGGCATGTCGATCGGCATGATCCGCGCCGGCATGGCTGGCGGTGTAGCCGCCTGGCTCGGGTTCACACTGCCGTCGGCCTTGGTGATGATCCTCTTCGCGGTCGGTGCCGGGCGGCTCGGGTCGGGAGCCGACGGTTGGCTGCACGGGCTTCAGGTGGTCGCGGTCACCGTCGTCGCCCTGGCGGTGTGGACGATGGCGACCAAACTCACGCCTGACCTGCCCCGCGGAGTGCTGGCGATCGCGGCGGCGGTTGTGTCGCTGCTGCTTCCGTCGCAGGTGACGACCGTCGCCATCATCGCGGTCGCGGCGGTGGTCGGGGGACTCCTTCTGAAAGGGGAGGCCGTCCCGCGATCGACGAGACGCCTGGTCAGCTTCGGCCATAGTGCCGCTCTCGTCGCGACCGTACTCTTCTTCGTCCTGCTGGTCGGTCTGCCCGTCCTCAGCCAGTTCGTCAGCAGCCACGGGGTCGCTCTGCTGGACGCCACCTATCGAGCCGGCGCCCTGGTGTTCGGCGGCGGCCAGGTGGTGCTCCCGCTGCTCCAGCCCTCCGTGGTCAGCCCGGGATGGCTCACCCAGGAGCAGGCACTCGCGGGCTTCGGCGTGGCCCAGGCGATGCCCGGACCCCTCTTCACCTACGGCGCGTACGTTGGCGCGGCCGCCTCGTCGGAACCGAATGGCTTTCTCGGCGGCCTGATCGGGCTCGTCGGCATCTTCGCCGGATCGTTCCTCATCGTGGTCGCCACCCTCCCGTCGTTCGGCGCGATCCGTACGCATGTCCGGGTGCAGGCGATGCTGCGCGGGGTGAACGCCGCCGTGGTCGGCATCCTGCTGGCAGCTCTCTACGATCCGCTGTGGACGAGCAGCATCAAGTCGGCGCCCGACTTCTCGCTGCTCCTGGTGTCGTTCGGGCTGCTGGTGCTGGCGAAGCTGCCGCCCTGGCTGGTCGTCGTGCTGACCGCGGCCGGGGGAGCGCTGGTGGCGGCACTCGGCTGAGTATCTGCTCGGTGGCACGAGCCGGGTGTGCGCTGTCGATTCCGGTTCGCGTTGCACGTCAGGGGGATAGGTCGTTGGACGAGAGGCTGGACGAGAGGGAGATCGACGATGCCAACATTTGCGTTCCTGCTGTACGGCGACTCGCAGGCGTGGACGAACGCCACCCACGAGGAGGTACGCGAGGGATGGGCCGCCCACGAGGCGTACGGACGCACGCTGGCTGCCGGTGGCGGCAAGGTCGTCGGTGGTAGCGCGCTGAAGCACCCTTCGACGGCGCAGACGGTCCGGCGCCCAGACCTGCAGGACGACGGGTCATCGGCTGTTGTCACCGACGGGCCCTTTGCCGAGGTGAAGGAGGTGCTCGGGGGCTTCTACCTGGTCGAGGCACCCTCGCTGCAGGTGGCGTTGGACCTTGCCAGGCAGTGCCCCGAGCCGGTCATCGAGGTACGCCCGGTGATGACCGGCCCCGACGACTCCTGATCGAGCCCTGAGCGAGGCCTGCGCGCGGCCGGAGCGAGCGGACGGTCCTGGCGTCTGGCCGGACCCGAGGGGCTGCTAGCATCTCGGGGTCTGCGCCGCTAGCTCAACTGGCAGAGCAACTGACTCTTAATCAGTGGGTTCGGGGTTCGAGTCCCTGGCGGCGCACCCACAAAACCGCAGGTCATAGGCCTGCGCATACGGGCTCCGGCGGCTCACGGTCGTCGGGGCCTTCGTTTTGGCCACGTTCTGGCCACACCTCGAATCGCTTGGCGGTCTCGTCCAGGCGGACCGCCCACGTGTCCATCTCGTCGGCGTACCGGTGGCCCTAGAGGTCCATCGTGATCGAAGTGTGCCCGAGGCGCCGAACCACCTGGGTATGGCTCAGAAAATCCACACCCATCGCAGCCGGTGAGCAAGCGGGCCACCTCGGAATCTCAGCTCTGCGTCGGGGCGTTCACCACGTCATCTGGCGCCGGTCTCCCAGGTGTGGTGACGTGCCAACGGGGCACCAGGAGCCAGACAATGACGGCAGGCAATATGGGCGCCACCAACACGTACAAAGGACTAACACCGCCAGAGACCACGGCCTGGTACACGAGGATCGCGGCCGCGCCAACCGCGTATGACGCCAGTCCCGCCACTAGCCGCCGGTTGGGTGAGGAGACGCCGCGGTTCGCGATGAACGCGATCGCGCCGTTGGCGAGGAACGGCACGATGAAGAGGCCCTGCACCTCCAGGCTCAGGTTCTGCTCGGCATCCACGCCCACGCCCGCGACGAGCGCGAAGACCACCGAGACCACCGCATACCCAACAAAGGCAAGGGATGCCGCGACGAGCGCCTGCATGATCCGCTCGAACACCGGCGGCAGCGCCGCGAGCACCCCGTCGGGAAAACGTGCGTACAGGGAGGCCAGGACGCTGAACGCGAGGGTCTGCAGGAGCATCTCCGGCAGCCCGATCGCGTGGTACCAGAGCGGCACTCTCGTGTAGACGAGCCCCTCGATCGAGGACGGTGCGGCGGCGGAGGTCGAGAGGATCCCGATGCCTACCAGCAGCAGCCACAGCCAGAGCCAGCCGAGTCGACCCGCGAGCACCTGGCGAAACGGGAGCAGTACCGCTGCAATGATGACGCCGCGGACCACCTGCACCACTGGACCGACGAACAGCGAGACCGAGCCAAACTCACGCATGTAGTCGCGGATGACCGGCCGCTCGAACAGCGTCGCGTAGTCGAACGCGATCGACGCGATGATGCCCACCACAAGGTAGGTCACGACGTGCAGCAGCGTGACCCTGACCAAGAAGCGCCCTGCGCCGTTTCGGCGTTCCATATCCGTCAGTCTCCGCCAGTGTGGCCTTCCGGCAGGACGTTTGGTAGGGACGAGGGGAGACCCACCCCGCTGTCGGCGTGCATCACGAGTGCAACAACCGACGGTCAAGAGGCGCACTCGCGTGCAGCTACCTTCCGCGATATTGCCCAGTCATGGCCGTTTGGCAGGGACATCGATCCGTCGACCTCGCTCTTCAGGCTGGCTCACATCGTGTAGGCAACACCTTCTCGTAGCACCTGATCAGCGGTGCGCCGACGTACTTCCCGTACGGCTCGGCGGAGAGGTATCCACAGCGTTCGTACAGGGCGATCGCTTCCGGCTGTAGCACGCCCGTCGCCAACTTCAGCGCCCTGTAGCCCGAGCGACTCGCCATGTCCTCCAGACCTGCCAGCAACCTTCGGGCGATCCCCTGCCCTCGGGAGGATGGAGCTACATACATCCGCTTGAGCTCGGCCGTACCGGGCCCAGTGGGCTGGATAGCTCCACAGCCCACAGAGCGGCACTCCACGACAGCCACGAGATACCGAGCCTCCGGATGGACGGCCGACCGACCCTCTGATCCGTACCTATCGGCCAGCTCGCTGAACGCAGCAGCCAGCAGCTCAGACAGGTCGGGATCCATCGGGAGCCGTTCCTCGATCACCACGCCGTCCATGCTAGGAAGCCCCCAGGTGAGGTGTCCACTACGAGCCCCTGGGGCGGGCAATCCACGGGCCATTACGCCGGGCGACAGCAGGTCACTCGAGACCGCTACAGGTCGCCAACCCACGCCCGGATCGATCCCGTCCCTTCACCATCGGCTGACGCTTGACAGACGCCGACGAGGCACTGCGTACTTGCCGTACCGAAGGAAGTGGTCGCCATGCTGCGTGGCATCAGGAACATGTCGCGAGAGGTCGGCGCGGGCAACGACCCGTTTGGCACCGATGCTGTATCGGCGCGGGCGCGCACCGGCGGGAGGACTCGTCGAGTGGTCGGCACTACATGCGTGCTCGTGCTACTCATCTCGGTCGGGGTGTTGGCTTGGCAGACGGTGCTCAGTTCCAGGCCGGCCCCGAGGCAGAGCCAGGTTGTCGAGCCCACTGGCTCGCAGCTGACCTACTTCGACGTCCCGACCATGGACTGGCACGTCGGAGAGGCCGCATGGGAAGCCCTCGCGAGCGGGGTCCTGCGGTTGACGCCCGACGGCTGTCCGTTCATCGACATGTCCGCAGATCGTCAGCCTGTGCTACTTGTCTTCCCTGCCGGAGTTCGCGGAGTGAACGTTCCGGGCGAGAAGAGATCAATCGTCGACCCCCAGGGCCGCATCTACGGAACCGAAGGTGAACCCGTCCAGTTCGGCGGTGGAGGTCCATGGCACCGATCGGTCCAGAACCAATGCGCCGGACCGGACGCAGCAGGGCAGGGCGCCTGGGCCGTCCAAGACAAGCCCCGCGGCGGGCAGATCCATACCAACGGCTGATGGCTTACCTGGGGACCCGGGCTTCCTTGGGAGCCATCCAGGCGCACGGCGCCGATACGGCGGGCGAAAGGCACGCACTTGGGCTGGTCGAAGACACAGACACGTGAGGACCCCAGTGCCGGTGGGTTGCGTACCACCGTCCTGACGGCGAGAATCGCGGGCTCGCATCTATATGAGTGCTGTCATTTCTGACAGGAGGACCATGTACCCAAAGATCGGGCCCTACGAGCACGGCATGCTCGATGTCGGCGACGGGCACCGCATGTACTGGGAGACGTGCGGCAACCCAGACGGCAAGCCCGCGCTCGTCGTGCACGGCGGCCCCGGCTCGGGGTGCGGGAGACCGTACCACTTCGACCCCGCCGCCTACCGCGTTGTCTTGTTCGACCAACGCAACTGCGGCCGGAGCACTCCGCACGCCAGCGAGCCCATGATCGACCTGTCCACCAACACCACCGACCACCTGATCCGCGACATGGAGCAGCTGCGCGAGCACCTGGGCATCGACAAGTGGCTGCTGTTCGGCGGTTCCTGGGGCTCGGTGCTCTCGGTGACCTACGCGCTGCGTCACCCGGAGCGGGTCTCGGAGATGATCGTGACCGCCGTCGCCACCGGCAGGCATTGCGAGATCGAGTTGATGATCCGCGGCTTCGGTCGCCTATTTCCCGAGGCGTACGAGCGCTTCCTCGCCGGCGTCCCCGATCCTGGCGAGGACGTCTCGGCCGCCTATCACCGCCTGCTCATGGACCCCGACCCCGCCGTGCACCGCAATGCAGCCGACGACTGGTGTGCTTGGGAGGACGCTATCGCCACGGTCCCGCCCGGCCGTGACGTCCAGCACGAGCCGTGGGAGCCCCGGTTCCAGCTCGCCTTCGCCCGCCTCGTCACGCACTACTTCAGCAACCGGTGTTGGTTGGCGGACGACGAGCTGGCCCGCAAGGGGCATGTGCTGAAGGACATCCCAGGCGTGATCGTGCACGGGCTGCTCGACCTCGGTGCGCTCGCCGGTGCTCCGTGGGTGTTGCACAACGCGTGGCAGGGCTCCGAGCTGGTGATCGTCGAGCAGGGCATGCACGCCACCGGAACGACGGAGGACCTCATCGCCGCGACCGACCGCTTCGCAAAATCCCCCGTTTCCTCTTCATAGCGGGCAAACAGCGTCAATGCCGGCGGAGCCGCGATTCGGTCACATCAGCCCCCGATGACGCCATCGGTCGGCTGCCACGTGCACACGCAGATCTTGTTGCCATCCGGATCGGACAGCATCGCACCCTGGTCCCGCTTGACGAGCGTTCCACCGGCCGCCAGGGCTGCGTCGACTCGAGGCTGCACCTGGTCCGGATCGACCCAGACGTCGAGATGCCAGCGCTGCCGCGGCTCGTCGCTACCGGAGCGCTGAAAAAAGATGATCGGCTGTGCCTGGTTCCGGTCACCCACATCGGCAAAGCCGTCGCCGTGGACGTACTCCCGGTCCAGTACGGCCGACCAGAACGGTGCGATCTTCTCGTGGTCCGGGGTGTCCAGGGCGAACTCGATGCACGAGATACTCCGGGACTCCAACTCGGCGCCCGCGGCCGCGGCAATGTCGGAGATCCGGCGGGCAAGGCTCACGTCGCGCTCGGTTACTCCATGGGCTTCGTAACCGCTGGTGAGCCTGACATCGACCCGGGACGAACGCAGGTCAAGGTCGGCATGATGGTTCATCTCCTCGGCGGCCTGCCCGACCTCGTTGACGATCTTCAGGCCGGCGCCGAAGCTCTTGGTATTGATGCGTGTATGGAGCCTGAAGAGGCCGTAGTGGACAAGGAAGGCCCAGCCGTCGAGGCCAGCATCGGTGATCTGCTGGCCGGTCATCGCCTTCGTGCTCATCGCTCCACTCCCCAGAGGTAATGTCCAGACGGGATTCGCCTGGGTCGTGGGGGAACTGTACGAGGCAGAACTGGCCAGCCTTATGGCCTATTTGTTTGGTATTTGCGATGTTGTGTTGATCGCACACGACCGAGTACACGAGTGCAAGCCTCGTCGGGCAACGCCAACCGACCCAGCCAATGGCGATCACGAAACCCCGCACCAAGCTCACGACGAGCGCCAGGACCACGCCGACCTCGACTTGCGCAGCATTATCGCTGCCAGGGTCCCTTTGCCAGCGTCAACGAGTGAGCCCCTGGTCGACGTGTGGATGTACGTCGGCAGTCTTAGCGTTGGCTCAGGGCGATCCGGTTGCCGCTCGGGTCGTCCACGATCGACGTACGCGGCTTCCATTCGAACTCTTTGGGTGGGTGGACCTCGGTCGCTCCGGCGTCAAGGGCGTCCTGGTGGGCTGCGTCCAGGTCGGCTACCAAGAGGGTGAAGCAGGTGGCCTTGCCGGGGTAGCCACTGTCGCATTGCTTTTCGATCGTCAGCAGGAAGAACGAGTCGGTATCCCACGTGCCGAAGGTGAACGAAGTGATCGACTCGTTGTACTCCACGTCGGGGAGGATCGCGGAGTAGAACTCCACCGCCTTCGGTATGTCGTCCGCGTGGATAGTGATCTGGACCGGCCTGGCTGTAGCCGTGCGATCCTGCATCAGGACTCCTCTCTCCAAATACTCCTTGACCGAGCGTGCCCGGTCGAGAAGTCGGTCATGGTGTCGCGCGAGGACGCGTTCGATGGCCGCGTCGTCGGCGTGGATGGCATCCCGGATCTCGTCGATGGGGAGATCGATGGAACGCATTCGACAGATCAGTCGGGCAGTCCGGATCTGATCGGGGTGGTAACGGCGATACCCGGTCGAGGGATCGACGTACCAGGGACGCAGCAGGTCGATCTCGTCATAATGCCGCAGCGCGGGGATCGACAGCCCAGTACGGAACGAGAAGCTGCCGATACTCATCAGGTCGTCGTTGCCCATGCCCGCCATAGTGGCGTCTCAGGTTGGTTGAGAGTCAACAGGCGACTGTCAGAGTCCCCGACCCACGGCGGGACCCAACTCAGCCATGGTCCGATCGAGGGCGTGGGTTGTCCCGGGATCGAACACCTCTCAAACCCGGCAGGGGGCCCGCCAGGTTCCATCGACATCTGTGCGGGTATCGGATCACCCCGGCTGGAGACCATCCGGCCCGGTAGATCCGTCGCCCGGAACCGGGCGAGACCAACCAGCACTATCGAGAGCTGCCGAGGAAGCGTCAGACTGCATCGCGGCAGGTCACGGGCAACCTCGGGGTACCGGCGAGATCTGTCCGGCGACCGAACGAGCGTCCTCTCCTCGTACTTCGCGTACTCCAGCCGTCGATCACCAGCCGCCGGCTCGGGCGGGTCGACCCTCACGACCGCCCGCGCGGCGGTGCCGGTAGTGAGAGCGAGGCGGTATAACTGCAAGCGCCCAACGACCACCCGGAGGCAGCTATGGCCGGTTCTGCTCGGCGACGCACGCGGTACGGGATCGTGCTGCTTGCCCTAGGCATACTCGCCTACGGCGCTGTCTATGGGCTCGAGCATCTGCTCAACCCGTGGGCGCTCTCGTTTCCGGGCCATCCGTCGCTGGTCGGCTACTGGAGCGGCACGATGACCTTCGGACCGGGGGACGACCGCGACGTCGCGCTCCACATGTGGCGGTTGGACCCCGGTGGTCGTGGGGGTCCAGCCGAGCACCCCGATCTCGTCGGCGACGCGCAGATCTGTGGCCGGACGGGTGTGTCCACCTACGAGGTCACCGGCCATGTGCAGAACTTCACGGGCACACGCTTCGAAATCGGCCTCAGGTCCGACACCGTGACGGCCGGCAAGCAGCCTGAGGCACTTGAAGGCACCTGGGACAGTGCCCACCTGATCCAGGTCCGTACCGGGCTCTACACCGTTGGTTCCGACGGCGTGGCGGGCGGTGAAGCGGCCGCCGACGCTGCGACAGGCAAGGTCGACGTCAAGGATGGCGGCATCCAGTTCGACCTGCGGCGCAGTAGCATTGACGCTTTCAACTCGATCTGCCAGTCGACGGACCAACGCAGGTAACGAGGCGGTCGCAGTCGATGCCTTTGGTGCGAGGACGAAACCAAAGCTGCCAGAACCACCCGAGCCTGACCACCGCTGACCGGCTGACCGCGCCAACATCCTCCGCAGACCTCATTGCGCGTTCATGGCATCAAGGAGGTCGGAGGCGACGGGCACGCCCAGGCGATCCGTGTCAGGCGGGTGGCTTCGCTGCGGACCGGACGGTCATGTCCAGGAACCGCCGAACTTCTTGGTTCTTCAAGAGCGGTGACCTCGGAGCCGGAGACCTTGCCCAGCTGGCCCAACCACCTCAGGATCGGGAGCACGAGAGTGGCGTCGTGGAAGTCGAGGTGCTTCGCTCCGGGCACCGCCACCTCCCGAAACGGCGCCTGCGTAGTTTCCTGGGCAAGATCGTTGCCGCCGCTGTTCAGTTCGCTGTAGACCATCAGGTACGGAGCTGTAGACCATCAGGTACGGAACGGTGATGGGTGCTTCGAGGTGTGGGCCGTCGAAGAGGCTCAGCACCGCCGCCAGAGTTCCCGCGGCGAGGATGGCACGAGGATGGTCGCCATCAACTGGTGCCCCTTGTTTGTAGGCCCGCGGCGCGCGGAACACCGAGGTAACCGCAGACGAAGTTGGCCAGCTCCTCCGCGAACTCGTCGACGGCAGCCGGGACCTCCCATCCGGACATACCCTCCGGGTGGAGCAGCTTGCCCGAGAACATCACGTTGAAGAAGTACGCGACCATGCTTGCCGCGCGGTTCAGGTCAGGATGACGGATCTCCCCGGCGTGGTCCCGTAACAGGGCGTGGAAGTCGCGCACGGCGCGCTCCTCCTGTTCCCGCCAATGGTCGTCCAACAGTTCGGGACGCAGGCGGGACTGGAGGTATGCAGGCCGCATGACATAGCGCAGCTCGTCGAACTGCCGGCCGGCGGCGCGGCCGACCTGCACCAGCGCTTCGCGCAGCGACGACGGCCCCGCCCGGTCGGAAGCGTCGCGGGAGATTTCGCTCCACCACTGCGTCACCCGGCGTAGATACAACGCAACGAGGATCGCGGCCGCGGCGTCCTGGTTGTGGAAGCGCTGGTAGATCGTTGCCACCGACACCCCGGCACGCGTGGCGATCTCGGCGACGTTGATCGCCGCGAAGTCCTTCTCCTGGAGCAGTTCGTCGACTGAGTTGATCAGCTTGTCGCGGGTCTCTCGGGAACGGCGCTGCGTCGCAGGCTTGGTCCTGGGGGAGGCGGGCTCGGAACTAACACAACTCACGTTTACATTGGGTCAACCCCGAACCGCAGAGTCGCACCTGATCGGGGCCGTCGCTCACCCGCCGGTGAACTTCGTCGATGATCAGCTCCGTGACGCGATCGCGACCCGGTTGGGTTCGCCATGATCGTGAAGGCTGAGGGGCCTTCTATGCCCCTTCGGTCTTCCCGATGACACTCAGGACCACCACGAGAACCTCGAGCGCGGGACTCCCCGCGACGGACCGGCCAGGATCGTCCCCTGCTAAGGCGGCCGCTACACAGGGCCTGAAACAGTTCTCTCTGCCGGCGTAAACTCGCTGCCATGCCCACCGAAGACGGTCGGCAGCAACCGGATCAAACCTCCCGAACGCAGCGAATCGCATTGGCCTTTCGGCAGCGAGCCGCCGCGGCGCGCGCACTCGCCGCACACCTGCGTAGGGGGGCATCGGAGAGAAGCAAGCTCCTTGCGGTGCACGCCAGCGAAGCGTTCGCGCGTCGCGCTCGCGCCAGTGGCGAACGAGCACGCGCTGGCGACGAACGAGAACGCACCGCCAAGGATCGGAGCCGGTTGGCGCATCTTCGCCATGTCGCGGCCGAAGCGCGTCACCGGCTCGAGGAAATGCGATTCATTCAGTCCACCGAACGTTTGCGCGCCGCAGACGACCGCGATCAGATCGCTGACCAGCGCGACCGCGACGCCGACGAACGCGAACGTGACGCCGACGAACGCGAACGTATCGCCGACAGTCGCGACCGCATCGCCGACAACCGCGACCATGACGCCGACGAACGCGAACGCATCGCAGACGATCGCGAACGCATCGCCGACGACCGCGACCGCGACGCGAACCATCGCGACCGTGACGCCGACGAACGCGAAGGGGCCGCCAACGAACGCGAACTTGGAGCCGACCGACGCGACGCCGACCAACAACGCTTGCCCGGGAGTCCTTGAGGCAACGGCTAGGGCGGCCGCGACGGTACCTTCGTCCGCAGGCATGGCGCCTGCACGATAGATAAACAACCGACGACCCCGAGGCCACTCGAATGTCGGAGACGCAGCAAATCGCCGAGACCATGCGCAAGCGAGCCACCCACAGGCGCGGGCTCGCCGCGCAGTTGCGTACACGAGCGACCGAGCAACGCACTCAAGCCGCCCAATGCGCTGCCGTCCGCGGCGGGGAAGTCGCCGAAGCTTTCCACCGGCGCCAACGTGCCAACGTTGACCGCGCGGGAGCGGTCGATCGGGCTCTCAAGGCACAGGCGCGTCATCTCGCCGCTGAGGCCACC
Source organism: uncultured Actinomycetota bacterium (assembly GCA_963720325.1). GTDB lineage: Bacteria > Actinomycetota > Actinomycetes > Propionibacteriales > Actinopolymorphaceae > Thermasporomyces. The sequence continues at coordinate 1,046,007 of CAVRFE010000003.1, forward strand.
CGCCGGCTCGTAGTGCTAGGAGCCATCAATCCAGATGAGCGTGACCGAGCTGCCGACAAGCGAGTCTGGATTGCCGACCAGCGGGAATCCGCAGCCGACGAACGGGAGCGCTTCGCCGACGAACGGGAGCGCTTCGCGGACGAGCGGGAACGCATCGCGGACGAGCGGGAACGGATCGCCGATGACCGCGAACGACTGACCGAGGAACGCGACCAAGCTGCGGACGAACGCGACCAAGCCGCCGACGAACGCGACCAAGCCGCCGACGAACGCGACCTGGCCGCGGACCAACGCGACCAAGCCGCGGACGTACGCGACCTGGCCGCCGACAAGCACGCCGCCCAAGCCGCCGACGATTCCGGTCCGGACAAGTAGCGGGCCGCGCCGATCGCCCGACCTTTCGACAGGCCGGCTTGGATCCCATCGTGGTCGGGAGTGCCCAACGATGCGCTGACCACCTCTTGACATCACATGTTTCGCAACGTTAGTTTCGAAACATGTCTTTTGATGAAAAGGGCCCGGAGGCGCGAGTCCTCCGTGACCCGAAGGCGATGCGGGCGATGGCCCATCCGGTCCGGCTCCAGGTACTGGAGATCCTGGGCGAGGAGGGCCCGTTGACCGCTACCGAACTCGGCGAGCGGATCGGGGAGAGCCCCGCCAATACCTCCTTTCACTTGCGCACGCTGGCCAAGTACGGCTTCGTCGAAGAGGCGGAGCGAGGCAAAGGACGCAGCCGACCATGGCGTGAGGTGACCGGCGCGTTGGTGGTCCGCGAAGAGGAGCTGGACGGTGAGGCGCGACGCGCCGCCGTCGCGATGGCCAGCGCCAAGCGCATGGTGTTGTTGCGCCTGATCGAACGATGGGCGGCCGAACGGTTCGGCTATTCGAAGAAGTGGCAGGCGGTCGGCTTCGAGATGGAGTTTCGGACCCGGATGACCGCCGATGAGGTGAAGAAGGTGGGCCGGGAGATCTGGGATGTGCTCGCGCCGTACCGGCGTCCGAAGGACGAGGTCCCGAAGGGCGCCAAGGCCGTGACCATTGCTGCATGGGGCTTCCCGACCGAGCCACCGCAGAGCGACGCGACGACCCGGAGAAACCGGTGATACGACGGATCGCGCGTCGGCCCGCCGCGAACCGCGGCCGCGGCGGGCGGCCGCCTGGCCTGCGGCCTGCTTGCTCCGGCCCGCCGTGAGCAGCTGAGACTCGCGCCTAGAATCGAACGGTGGAAGAAGATCCGCCGCACGGCGCAGATCGACCCAATCAGGACGAACAGCCGAAGCCCAGCCGTCGGGCCATCGCTGGAGAGCGTCGAGACGCAATGACGCACCGCCTGGCCTCAAGTGGGCGGCGTACCCGGGCCAGACAGGAACGCAAAAAGGATGGGCTTCTTCGCGAATCTGACGCCGCAGGACGAAGGCGAGCGACCAAGGAGCGTCGGCTCGATGCCCGCGACCGAAGAAGCAACAATGCCGAGGGCAACGATCTTGACGAGCGCGAGCGCTTGGCCAACCTACGCGAAGTGGACGCCGACGAACGCGACGAGCTCGCCGATCAGCGGGACCAGCTCGCCGCCGAACGGGACCGAGACGCCGACACGCGACAAGGCCATGCCGACACTCGGGACAGTTACGCCGACAAGCGTGATCGACTTGCCGACCAGCGGGACGAGGGAGCCGGCGACCGAGACCGCGGCGCCGACGGAGCCAGGAATGGACAGCAGGTCACCGCAAGCCAAGCGCCCGGTCTGCAGGGAGACGATCCGCAGGCAGCAGACGACGGAACGGCACCAGACGTGCAACGTACGGACAAGGACGCCCGGCGAGTCACCGACGCTACCTCGCGGCAAGAGGCGGCCGACAAGCGTCGACTTCTCCGTTCGTACGGCGAGCACCCTGACGAACGCGAACACCTTGCCGACCTGCGCGAGGTCGAGGCTGATGAACGCGAACAGCTGGCAGATCAGCGCGACGCAGAAGCCAATGAACGAGAACAGGGCGCCGACCAACGCGATCGGGCGGCGGACCAACGCGACCTGGACTCGACCGGGCGCGACCGACTCGCCGACCAGCGCGACGCGGCCGCAGACGACAAGCAGAGCAGCGCGATCCGCAGCCGCCGAACCTAGCCAATCTCGCCGCTGATCACTGGATCGTGTGGCGTCGGGTCGAGCGGCCCAGGTCAGCGAGGTTCGACGAAACGGCGGATCTAGCGGATGCCCACGATCTCCGGGTGTGCCGTCAGGTAGAGGTCCCGGGTCATCGACACCTGTGCGCAGCTCTGGACCAGCTGCTGAAAGTGGAAGCTCACCACGGCGATGAACGGGAACTGCCCGTCGATCGCTCCAGGTGACCGGTTGTCGCTGTGGTCGAGGAGGAAACTCGGCCGGCATGTCGCGAGGGCATCGGTCCAGGCGCTGAAGGCCGACGAGACGAACTCGATCCCGGCGGGCGCCGTGCCGGGAACCTCAGCCACCTCCTTCGACGTGACCGTCCTGTCGCCGAAATGCTGGTTCGTTGCGACCAGGATCAGCTGGGCAACCCAGCAAAGTCGTTGGGCGATGGCCGCTGCACCCTGGACCGGAAACTGGTGGTCGGCTCGGTAGGTGCCGTCGGGCTGGCGGTGAATGGTCGGGCAGCCAGGAACCGGTTCCCACAGGTACTCGTCGTCGGTGAGCCCACGCAGGCTCGGCCTGAACTCCGCCCAGAACCCGCGTATCGACGAAACCGTCTGGTCGCGAACCACCACCAGCTGCTCGCCGGAGGAGTCCGACGCAAGCTGCTTTCGCGCCGTCGTATAACTCTCGCCGGTCTTTGCCGCTCGCTCACGGACGACCTTCTTGAAGTCCTTGTCTTCGGTCATGACGGTTCTCCAGCCTTCGGTGCCGGCTGACCCCCCAGCGGTTCGGCGGACCTCAGGCGGACGAACAACGGTGACCGGTAAGGCTCGGAAGGTCTGCCCTCCTTTGCCCCATCTCGAGCTCACGCTGGGGATGAGCTGCTGGGGTTCGGCGTCGAGCACCGCCAGACGCTGACTATACGGACGTACGCCGACTCCGCTCAAGCATCGCCCGTATCAGACCTGTACCGGCTGCCGGCCGGCTGCGGCCGGTCACCGTCGCCGTTGGCCATGTGACCCTCGACACACCAGCTACCACCGGGTCGTGAGTCGCAATAACGTGCGCGCACCGCGCACGAGGGAGGGTGACCCAGGCATGAGTGCACCCGAGAGTTCGTCGAGTCCGGTACGAGACCCCGCACCTGCCGAGAGCGGGCGGGTCGAGCGCTTCGGCTACCAGCAGGAGCTACGCAGGTCCCTAAGCTTCACCGACCTGCTGGTCTACGGCCTCATCTTCATGGTGCCGATCGCACCGTTCGGCATCTTCGGCAGCGTCTACTCGGCCTCCGGTGGAATGGTCTCCCTCGCCTACGTCATCGGCGGGGTGGCGATGGTCTTCACAGCCTTGTCGTACGCCCAGATGTCGCGGGCGTTTCCCGTCGCCGGGTCGGTCTACTCCTACGCCGGTCGGGGTCTCCATCCGGCGGCGGGATTTCTCAGCGGCTGGCTCATCCTGCTCGACTACGTACTGGTTCCCGCGCTCCTCTACATCGTGGCCGGCGTGGCCATGCACTCGTTCATCGGCGCGGTGCCTGTCTGGGCGTGGGTGGTCGGGTTCGTGGTACTCAACACCGTCATCAACTACGCCGGCATCCAGCTGACGGCCAAGGTCACCAAGATCATGCTGGTCGCCGAACTTGTCGTACTCGCCATCTTCCTGATCGTCGGAGTCGTCGCCCTCGCGTCGGGGAAGGGCAACGGCCAAAGCTTCGAGCCGCTACTGAACCCGGGGACGTTCTCGATCGGGATCGTTCTCACGGCCGTGTCCGTGGCCGTCCTCAGCTTTCTCGGCTTCGACGCGATCTCGACGCTCTCCGAGGAGAACAAGGGCGACGACCGGGTGATCGGGCGGGCTACCCTCGCCGCGCTCGGTCTGGTCGGCGTGCTGTTCGTGGTGCAGACGTGGGTGGCGGCCCTGTTCGTCAGCGACCCAGGCCGCCTCATCAGCGGGGGTGATGCTGCGGGCACGGCCTTCTACGACTCCGCCGAGGTCGCCGGCGGTGCGTGGTTGTCGGTCCTCACCGCGGTGGCCACTGCGGTCGCGTGGGGATTCGCCAATGCCCTGGTGGCACAGGCCGCGACAAGCCGGCTGCTGTTCTCGATGGCGCGGGACCGGCAGCTGCCGCGGTTCCTGGCCCGTGTTCATGCCCGGCACCGGGTCCCTGTCAACGCCACCTTGCTGGTCGCGGTCATTTCGATCGTGCTCGGGGTGTGGTTCGCTCAGCGCGACGACGGGATCTCGCTGCTTTCCACACTGGTGAACTTCGGCGCGATGTCGGCGTTCCTGATCCTGCACGCAAGCGTCCTGAACCACTTCGTCCGGCGCCGGGCAGCAGGTGGGATCGACGTCTGGCGGCATGTCGTCGCGCCGGCCGTCGGCTTTTTGGTCATCATGTTCACGATCATCAAGGCGAACGTGCTGGCTCAGCGGCTCGGCATCCTCTGGCTCGGGATCGGCATTGTGGTCGTCGCGGTGTCGTACGCGCTCGGCCGCCGCCCCAAGCTCGCCGGCATGGACGCTGAGTCGGGTGAGCAGTCGTCGCGCTGACCACCCGATTCTCGACAGGGACCAGGCGTGGAGGAGGGATCTGAGTGTCCGGAGTCGAGGATCGAGTCGCACTGGTGACCGGCGGAGCCCAGGGGATCGGTGCGGCGGTGGCGCGACGCCTCGCCTCCGGCGGTGCGAAGGTCGCGGTCCTCGACGTCGGCGAGCACAGGGCGGAGGCGACGGCCACATCCATCAACGCATCGGGAGGGACCGCCCTCGCGGTTGCCGCCGACGTCACCGACCGGAGCCAGCTGGAGGCGGCGGTGGCCCGGGTGGTTGCCGAGTTCGGCGCGCTGCACATCCTCGTCAACAACGCCGGCGTTCTGCGAGACAACCTCCTGTTCAAGATGACTGACGCCGACTGGTCCACGGTGATGGACGTCCATCTACGCGGAGCGTTCCTGGCCAGCCAACTCGCGCAGAAGCACATGGTCGAGGCCGGCTTCGGGCGGATCGTCTCGTTGTCGTCGACCTCGGCGCTGGGCAACCGAGGTCAGGCGAACTACTCGGCGGCCAAGGCGGGCCTGCAGGGCTTCACCAAAACCCTGGCCATCGAGCTGGGCCCGTTCGGCATCACGGCCAACGCCGTCGCTCCCGGCTTCATCGAGACCGCCATGACGAAGGCGAGCGCCGAACGGGTGGGCGGCACCATCGAGCAGATGCGGGACGCCGTCGCCGCAGCGGTTCCGGTTCGGCGGGGCGGTGTGCCCTCCGACGTCGCTCATGCGGTGGCGTTCCTCGCCGCCGAGGAGTCGGGATACATCACCGGACAGGTGCTGTACATCGACGGAGGACAAGGTCTCGTCTGAATTGTGCGTAGTCCGCGCATTCGACACCCCTTCGACGGTTGTGACGGTTCGTCCAAGGTCCAAGCACGGTTGGGGCGCGCGGCGAAAGTCGCGACGCCGGCCAGGACGCCGCGCGGAGTAGCTTGTGTCGTATGCCGACCGCCGCAGGTACCGGCACTCTGGCGCGGGCCCGCAGCTCGTTCGACCGGCAGGCGTGGGGTGCCGCGTATGCCCAGCTGGTTGCTGCGGACGAGATGTCGCCACTTCCGGCTGAAGATGTGGAGCGGCTCGCCGTCGCCGCCTACCTGGTCGGCAAGGACACCGAGAGCTTCGACCTGTGGTCTCGTGCCTATCGCAAGCTGACAGACGATCACGAACCCGATCGGGCGGCTCGGTGCGCGTTCTGGTTGGCATTCCTGCTCCTGCTGCGTGGAGACGCGGCGCCGAGCAGCGGATGGTTGGGCCGGGCGCGCCGGGTGTTGCAGGAGTGCGGTCGCGACTGTGTCGAACGCGGCTATCTGCTGGTACCCCAGGCGCTGGTGGTCTTGGACGACGACATCGACAGCGGCCAGGCGCTGTTCAAGGAGGCGGCTGAGATCGGTGGACGGTTCGCCGATGCCGACCTGTTGGCGCTCGGGCGGCTGGGGACTGGGCAGGCGCTGATCCTGCGGGGTGACATCGCCGGTGGGCGGGAGCTGCTGGACGAGGTGATGGTGGCGGCGACGGCCGGTGACCTGTCCCCGATCCTGGTCGGGATCGTCTACTGCGCGGTGATCCAGGCCTGCCAGGAGATCTTCGACCTGCGCCGGGCGCGGGAGTGGACGGCGGCCTTGAGCGGCTGGTGTGACTCCCAGCCGGACCTGGTCCCTTATCGCGGCGCGTGCCTGGTACACCGTTCGGAGGTCCTGCAGCTGCATGGCGAGTGGCATGACGCCGTCGACGCGGCCCAGCGCGCATGCACGTTGTTGTCCCACCCGCCGGGCCAGCCCGCCATCGGGGACGCGCTCTACCAGCAGGGGGAGCTGCGCCGGTTGCGCGGAGACTTCGCCGCCGCCGAACAGGACTACCGGCAGGCCAGCCGTTATGGGCGGCAGCTGCAGCCAGGGCTCGCGCTGCTGCGACTCGCGCAGGGCCAGGTCGAGGCGGCCGAAGCCTCAGTCCGGCGTGCGCTGGAGGAGACCCCTGAAGGGGTGCTGCGCGCCAAGCTGCTCTCGGCGTACGTGGAGATCAGCCTTGCCAGCAAGGACGTGGCGGCGGCGCGCGGTGCGGCGGACGAGCTCGGCTGGATCGCAGCCGACCTGGACGCTCCACCGGTGCAGGCGATTGTCGACCATGCCACCGGGGCGGTACTGCTCGCCGAGGGCGACGCCCACACCGCCTTGGCGCCGCTCCGCCGTGCCTGGACGATCTGGCACGGGCTGGACGCACCGTACGAGGCGGCTCGGGCCCGAGTTCTGGTCGCCCTGGCTTGCCGACAGCTGGGTGACACCGACACGGCCGAGATGGAGCTCGACGCAGCTCGCCTGATCTTCGATCAACTCGAAGCGGGCCCCGACCTCACCCGGGTCCAGGGACTCGCCCGCGCCGGCACGTCGGGGAAGGCGGGCGGACGCCTCACCGCGCGGGAGGTCCAGGTGATCCGGCTGGTCGCTGCCGGTAAGAGCAACCGGACCATCGCCGCAGACCTGTTCCTCAGCGAGAAGACGGTCGAACGCCATATAAGCAACATCTTTGCCAAACTTGCGCTCTCCTCCCGGGCTGCTGCCACCGCGTACGCCTACGAGCACGGGCTCGTCTGAACCGGGGCTCGCACGCTCGACTGCGCACCAGGATGCGGGTTTTCCCCGACGCGACGGCGAGGCCAGCTGCGTAGCGTCGGCTGCACGGGCTCTTCTCACGACGCACCCGAGGGCTTCCCATGGCAGCGACGCACGTCAGCTCCACCTCCACCGGACCAAGCTCGGTGCCGGTGCCGGTGCCGATCACCGAGCGGCGCCTCCACCTCGCCGGGATCCCGACCAAGGTGCAGGTCGGCGGGTCCGGACCGGAGATGGTCCTGGTGTCCGGTCCGGGCGAGCGTACGTCGCACTGGTCGCGCGTACTGCCCGAGCTGGCGACAACCCATCAGGTGGTTTCGCCCGACCTGCCCCTGTGGGCATTTCGGGACCTGAACACGTTTCGGGACATGGAGACCAGCGAGCCGGCGGCCAACCGTGCCCTGGCCTGGCTGGGCGAGTTGATCGACCGTACGTGTGGGAATCCACCTGTGCTGGTCGGGGCGGGACGCGGCGGTTCACTCGCCGCCCGGTTCGCTGCCACCTGCCCGGCGGGCCGCCTGGAACAACTCGTCCTGGTGGACTCCCTCGGCCCCACGCCGTTCCAGCCGGCACCGGACTTCTGGGCGGCGCTGTACCAGTTCCTGCGCACCTGCGATCATGCCGCGACCAAGGGGCGACAGCACGTTCCGGCAGAGCTGGACGGCCTTGGCGAGCGGCTCGATGCGCAGTGGGCGGCGATCCAGCCGGACGATTCCGACTGCGCCTGGAGGCAGCGCGCGATGACCGCGCTCGGTGTGGTGATCGACAAGCTCGGTGGACCGCCGGTGGCACCGGACGAACTCGCCGGCATCCCCGTACCCACGACTCTCATCTGGGGCCGGCACGACCGTACGACTCCGCTCGCGGTGGCCCAGGCGGCGAGCACTCGCTACGGCTGGCCCCTGCACGTGATCGACGGGTGCGGCGACGACCCGCCGCTGGAAGTGCCGCATGCGTTCGTGAAGATCCTTCGAAGCGCGGTACGCGGCGCGAGCGTCGTCTCCTAGCCGCCGCTGCCGGGGCACGCGGCGTCGCGGTCGAGCATTGACAAGTTTTCTTGTCAATGCTGGACTGGCGGTCATGTGGGACGTCGAGGTGATTCATGACCCAGCGGCCGCCGCCGCGGCGTTGGACCCCATCCGTGCCCGCCTGCTGGCGGAGCTGCGGGAGCCAGCTTCCGCGGCGACGTTGGCGGCGCGGATCGATCTTCCGCGCCAGAAGGTCAACTACCACCTGCGCCAGCTCGAGTCACATGGACTGGTCGAGGTCGCCGGCACCCGCACCTGGGGTGGTCTGACCGAGCGGCTGCTGGTCGCCTCGGCGGCGGGTTACGTGGTGTCACCCGAGGCACTGGGCGCCGCCGGCAGCGATCCGGTGCGGTCCAGCGACCGGCTGTCCGCCGCATACGTACTCGCGCTTGCGGGGCGGGTCGTCCGCGAAGTCGGTGGCATGGCTCGCAGCGCGGCGCGGATGCGCGGCCGGCTGCCGGTGCTCGGCCTGGACACCGCGATCCGGTTCCGTTCGCCGGCCGAACGCGCGGCCTTCGCCGAGGATCTCACCACGGCCGTCGCGGCGCTGGCGTCGAGATACCACGACGAGCGGGCGTCCAACGGTCGGTGGCAGCGGCTGGTTGTCGCCCTCCACCCGGTGCCCAAGGGCGTGGACCCAACTCCTCCGGCGGAACCCGGCGCCACCGAACCGACTCGACCCGGCCAAGGACAGGACGCGAGATGAGCAACTCCGACGCCGCTGACCAGACCCGCCGTCCGGCTGCCGCCGAGATCGAGGTCTCGGCAAGCCCCGAGGAGGTCTGGCAGGCCGTGGCATCCGGCGACGGACTTGCCGCCTGGCTCTTCGCGGCTGAGGTCGAGCCGCGGGTGGGCGGCGACGTCACGATCCACCGGGCACCGTTCGGGCCGGACGCGACCGCGACCGTCACCCGCTGGGAGCCGCCCCATGTCCTTGCGTACGAAGAACAACTGCCGGCGCGGAAACCGTCCGCCACGGAGTCTCTGGCAACGGAGTCTCTGGCCACGGAGTTTCTGGTCGAAGCCTGCCGGGGCGGCACCTGCGTGGTGCGCGTCGTCACCAGCATCACCGGCGACAGCGAGGGCTGGGAAGACCTGCTCGAGGGTGCGACCGCGGGCTGGCAGATGTCGCTGCGGATGCTGGCGAGCTACCTGGCCCACTTCGCCGGCCAGTCGGCGACCAACCTCGACCTGATCCTCGACGCTCGCCGGCCGGCCGCCGATCGCGATGCTGTCCTTGGCGTGGTCGTCGAACGCCTCGGCCTGTTGGGCCAGGGTGCCGGCGATTCCTTCCGTACACCGCCTGGCGCGCCTCGGCTGGCCGGGAAGATCGAGTACGCAGACCGCGCGTTCGTTCTGCTGCGGGCGAGCGACCCGGCCCCGGGTCTGGTCGCGCTGTCGACCCTGCCCATGGACGGCGCGACCCTCACGGTGAACGTCCTCGGTCGCCTGTACGGACCGGATGGACCGCGGGTCGCCGAACGCGAAGTGACCCGTTGGGGAACCTGGCTGGCCGAGGTGGCTGGCTGACCTGCCTTGCACACATGGAGGTACGAGGATGCTGCTCGAAGGAAAGAACGCGATCGTCTACGGCACGGGAGCCATAGCGCGCACGGTCGCCACCGGGTTCGCCCGCGAGGGCGCGAAGGTACACCTCGCCGGTCGTACCCAGGGTCGACTGGACGAACTGGCGACCAAGATCCGTTCGTCGGGTGGACAGGTCGAGACCGCGCAGGTCGACGCCCTCGACGAGGCTGCGGTCGACGCGCACGCCAACGCCGTCGCGGCAGACTCAGGCAGCCTCGACATCTCGTTCAACCTGATCTCCTACGGCGACGTGCAGGGTACGCCGCTGGCGCACATGTCCCTCGACGACTTCGAACGTCCCATCCTGACCGCGACGAGGACTATGTTTCTGACCTCACGTGCGGCTGCGCGTCACATGATGAAGCAGCGTTCGGGAGTGATCCTCACCTTCGGTGGCGTCGGAGACCCCATGCGCGATTACTACATCGGTGGGTTCCAGGTCGCGCTCGGCACCATCGACGCGCTGCGCAAGCAGTTGGCCGCGGAGCTCGGCACCTACGGCATCCGCGTGGTTACGCTGCTCACCGGCGGAGTTCCTGACTCCATCCCCGAAGGCATGGAAGGACGCGACGCGATCGTCGACATGCTGGTCGAGCCGACGATGCTCAAGCGGGCGGCCACGTCCGCCGATGTCGCCGACGTGGCAGTGTTCGCGGCGTCCGATCGCGCCCGCACCATGACTGCAACAGCGATCAACATCACGTGCGGCGCCATCGTGGACTAGGAGCGCTGCGCCCACCGGCGGCGGATCAGGCGAACTCGCCCAGGAGGTCGCGGATGTCGTACGGACGGTTGTCGCGGACCGACCGCCAGACCGCCTCTCCCACTGCCACGGCGTACGCGCCCTGACGGCTGTCGGCGGTCAGCCCCATCCGCAGCGACTCCTGCGACGGTGCGGAGAAGAGGTCTTCCTGGATAGACGGATCGGCACCGTCGTGGCCACCGACGGCGGGCGGCACGGCGTAGTCCTCGCGTTCGCCGAAGATCGGGTAGTACGCGACGGTCTGGGTGTCCGCTTCGGGTTCGCCGGCACCGCGGAACGTCACCGTCGACGCCTCGATCCGACCGCGGGTGCCGCTGATCGCCAGCCGGTAACCCTCCCAGGGTGCGGAGAAGTTGACCGAGTACGCCATGCTCGCTCCGCCCCGGTAACGGACGACGGCGGAGTACGTGTCCTCGATGTCGATCGCCTCGTCGTAGATGTAGATCGGCTGGTCGGGCGGATACTGCGAGCGGTAGGGGAGCCCGAAGGCCGATGTGCGAGCGCTCGTTGTCTGCACCCTCGGGATGACGTCGCCGTCGGCATACCACCTGCGGTAGTAGGGGCACCGCTCGATCTGCTCGGGAACGGAATAGGTGCCACCGTCGTCGCGGACCGGCCGGTGTGGACTCCGTTCCCCGAAGTAGTTCAGCGCACCGTAGGCGAACACCTGATCTGGAACGTCGTCGATCAACCACTGGACCAGGTCGAAGTGATGGCATGACTTGTGCACCGACAGACCGCCGGAGTAGTCCCGCTGCCGGTTCCAGCGGGAGAAGTAGCTGGACCCATGGTGCTCGTCGACGTTCCAGATCAGCTCGACGTTCGTGATCCGGCCAAGGCGCCCGTCGGAGGTCAGTTGTTTGAGCTGGCGGCTGCGAGGGCTGTAGCGCACGTTGTGGGTGACGCGGACGCTGGCCTTGCTCTCCCGTTCGGCCGCGAGAATGGCCCGGACCTGTGCGCAGCTGGCCGCGAGCGGCTTCTCCGTGACCACGTCGATGTTTCGGCGAAGTGCTGCCACGGCGTACGTCTCATGGGTGTGGTCGGGCGAGGCGACGAGGACGACATCGGGCGCGGCCTCGTCGACCATCTGGTCGAATGCGTCCGGCGGGAAGTAGGGGACCGGTTCGGCCAGGCGCTCGTTGAGGTAGCCGACCCGGTCGGCGTCGGTGTCCACGATCGCTACGAGCTCGCCGTACGGCGACTGGCCGGGCGCACTGTCCAGATCGCCGGAGAGCCCGAGGAGAGGGGTGGCGAACAGGCGGAGCCCGCGATTGCTCAGGCCACACAGCGCATACCGGCGCCGGCTCGTTGACGGAGATGTCCGGGCCTGGCTCTCCTGACTTGCCATGAGGGCGTCCTCCCGGGTGGGATCGGGTGACGAGATGGGTCCGAGCTATCCGCCTCCGCAGACCTGCCGCGGCGGCCGAGATTTGGCTGCTGAGAATAGCAGGAGCGTTTGCAAACCGGCTTTTCCCAGCCTGCCGATAAATCCGCTCCACCGTAGCAGCGCAGGGAGAGACTCGGATACAAGCGCTTGCTACACTTTGGTGACCTGAACCACGGGTGCCCAAGGCACGGGACGTGGTGGCCACGGTGAGACGTGCTGGAGACAGGACGTCCCAGAGGGAAGCACTCGCAGATGGGACGTGGTGGCAGAGATGGTCAAGCTGGCTGACGTGGCAGAGGCCTGCGGGCTCTCGCTCTCCACGGTCTCGCGCGCCCTGTCCGATCCGGACAAGGTCAGCCCCGCCACCCGGGAGCGGATCCAGAAGGCGGCGAGGGAGCTCGACTACGTTCCCAACCGCGCCGCCCGGTCGCTCGCCGTCGGACGCACCGGCATGATCGGGCTCATCGTCCCCGACATCGCCAACCCCTACTTCCCGCCGATCATCAAGGCGGTGCAGGCACGGGCCTCACGCAAGGACTACAGCGTCCTGCTGGCCGACACCGACGAGCACGCGAGCGACGAGATCGAGCGCGCCAAAGACCTGTGTGAGCAGGTCGACGGCCTCATCGTGGTTTCCCCGCGTACGTCGGACGACCGGCTCGTCCAGCTGCTGAAGCTCGCTCCGGTCGTCTTCGTCAACCGCCCGGTCCCGGGCGCTCCCAGCGTGGTCACCGAAAACGCGGACGGCATCAAGCAGGCTGTCGAGCATCTCACCGCTCTCGGCCACCAACGACTCTGCTACCTCGCCGGCCCGCGACGGTCGTGGTCCAACCAGCGCCGGCGCGAGGCCCTACGCCAGGCCTGCGAGGAGCACTCCGTCGACCTCACCGAGTTCGGCCCGTTCGAGCCGCAGATGGAGGCCGGTGTTCGTGCCGCCAACCTCGTCCACGCCAGCGACGTCCGGGCCGTGATCGCCTACGACGACCTCATCGCCCTCGGGGTGATGGCACGACTCGCCGAACGGGGACTACAGGTCGGCCGGGACATCAGCGTGATCGGCATCGACGACAGCGCGATGTCGGGCATGGCCTACCCGACGCTCACATCGGTCCACATGCCGGGGCACGAGGCCGGCGTCGTGGCGGTCGACTTCATGCTGGATCTGCTCAGTGGCGCGGCTGACCCGGCCCCGACCATCGAGCTCGAGACCCGCCTGGTGATCCGGAACTCGACCGGCCCGGCCGCCTGACCAACTGCCACCTCGCCACCTCGCCACCCGGGCGGAGGCGTGCCCGCGTGGCGAGGTGAGTCCGTGGTAGCGCCCGTCAGCTGTCGATGAGCGACGCGGACTGCCGGTCGAGCAGCAGCACGGCGTGCTCCTGGTGCCTGAGGATCGTGGCCGGACAGGCGGCGGAGACCTCGTCCCGCAGGGTGGCCCGGATGGCGGCCGCCTTGCGGAGATCGGGGACCGCGACCTGGATCGCCGCAGCCGCCAGGAGCGCCGGCACTGTCACGGTGATCGCTCGTGGCGCGGTTTCCTCGACCGAGGAGAAATGCCCCTCACCGACCTGCTGGACGCGTGACTCGTGGTCGAGCTCGATGACGCGGACCCACGCCTCGTCAGCGAAGTCCGCCTGATGGGGCTCGTTGAACGCGATATGGCCGTTCTCGCCGATGCCCATGCAGACGAGGTCCAGCGGCTCGGCCCGGAGCAAGTGCTCGTACCGCCGGCACTCGGCGAGCGGATCTGGCGCATCGCCTTGGATGTAGTGGACCTGTGCGGGTCGGAGTGGCTCCTCGACACGTTCCCGGATCCAGCGACGAAAGCCCGCGGGATGGTCGGCGGGCAGGTCGAGGTACTCGTCCAGGTGGAAGACCGTGACGGCATCCCACGGCACGCCCGCCTGATCCGGCAGGGCTGCGACGAAGTCGAGCTGGGAGTTGCCGGTGGCGACGACGATCCGGGCCTTGCCCCGGGCGGCCACAGCGTCTCGAACCACGTCGGCCGTGTGCCGGGCGGCGGCGCGTCCCAGGCTGACCGGGTCGTCGAAGATGTGGACCCGCAGTTTGTCGACCTGATGACTCTCAGCTGCCTCGATCACGCTGCCTCCCGACTCGTTCGATGCTGACCGCCCGCGCGAAGTCGCCGACCCTGCCACAGGAGCGGAGGACGGTCGCGGACCCGCACACACCAGAAAATGATGCTAGCGCTTGCAACAATCGAGCACAATCCCGCCGGACCAGCGCCGCAAGTGCCATTGAAGCGGTTGCGGCCTGCTCGAAGCGCGCCTCAGAGTTTGCGCCACATTCGCAGGTAGAGACGTCTTGACACGTCGCGGAAGCGGTTGCAAGATTCGTGCAGCTACCCGCGCGGATGCCGCTCGGACAGGTAGTTGCGATCGAAGAGGCCCGGAGCAGGAGGCGGTTAGCCCGATGACACCTTCCCAGTGCGAGGGCGGTCGAGCCTGATGGTGAGTGCGGCCGGGCGACCGAACGTTCTGCTGATCGTGACCGACCAGCAGCGTTGGGACACTCTCGGCTGCTACGGGAACGACGTCATCGAGACGACCAACTTCGACTGGCTGGCTGCCGAGGGCACGGCCTTCACCTCGGCGTACTCACCGGTCCCGGCCTGCATGCCAGCTCGCGCGTCCCTGATGACGGGGATGGATCCCTGGCACGCCGGCATCGTCGGGACCGGCGGTGGCAACCCGCAGTGCGCAAACCTCACGAACACCCTGCCTGGTGTGCTGGCGCGGGCTGGCTACCACACGCAGGGCGTCGGGAAGATGCATTTCACGCCCCAGCGTTCGCTGCAGGGTTTCCACCACACCGTGCTGGACGAGGAGGCTCGGGTACGCGATCCGGGCTTCGTGTCCGACTACGCCGAATGGTTCGAACGCAACAAGCAGGGCGACTACGGCAGGTACGACCACGGGATCGACCAGAACTCCTGGCTCGCGCGGCCCTACCACCTGCCGGAGTATCTCCACGCGACGAACTGGACGGCAACCGAGTCGATCCGCTTCCTGCAGCGACGGGACCCGACCCGTCCGTTCTTCCTCAAGACCTCCTTCGCCCGACCCCATTCGCCGTACGACCCGCCGGCCGACTACTTCGACCGGTACCTCCAGACCGAACTTCCCCGTCCCGCTGTCGGCGACTGGGCCGACGGGGTGGATGGCGGGGAGGGCGACGCCGGCGGACGGTCCCGCGATCCCAACGCGTGGCGCGGCCGGCTCAGTGACCGCGACCTGCACCGGGCCAAGGCGGGCTACTACGGCTCGATCACCCACATCGACCACCAGGTCGGCCGGATCATGCGCTACCTGCGCGACAACAAGCTCGACGGCAACACCGTCGTGGTGGTGACGAGCGACCACGGTGACATGCTCGGCGACCACCATCTGCTCCGGAAGGTGCGGCCCTACGAGGGCGCGACGCACATCCCCATGATCGTCCGGCTGCCAGCGCAGTTCCGTGGCGCCGTCGCCGACCAGGTGGCGGCGCCCGTCTGCCTGCACGACGTGATGCCGACGATCCTCGACGCGGTGGGCCTCGACGCCCCCGAGACCGTCACCGGATCCAGCATGGTGCCACTGATCCAGGGCACTCAGGGGGCGCCCTGGCGGGAGTTCGTCCACGGCGAGTACACCCGGCACCCGCAGGCTCCGGCGATGCACTTCCTGGCCAACGACGAGTGGAAGTACATCTGGTTCGCAGACTCCGACGCGGAGCAGCTCTTCCACCTCGCCACCGATCGTTACGAAACCCACGACCTCGCGAATGAGCCCGCCCATGCGGAAACGCTTCGCGCATGGCGGAAACGGCTCGTCAACACGCTCGAACCGCGGCAGAGCAGCCTTACCCGCAACGGCGACCTGCAGGCACAGAAGGACTTCCCGCCTGTGCTCTCCCCGTACGCCGTCGATCGGGTTGCCGCGAGCTCGAGGAATTCATGAGAAGGGAGCTTGTAGTGAACAGGTCCACCGCAAGACCGCACCTCAGCCGTCGCTCGTTCCTGAGTCAGATCGGGATCGCGGGTGTCGGGGTCGCCGCCCTCACGTCCTGTGCGGGACTCACCCGCCAGGAGCCGGAGGTGACCGCGCCGAAGTCGTCCGGCGGGAAGAAGAAGGAGAGCAACGTCTCCGTCAGCATCCTCGACCGGCCCAACACGACCGAGCAGGGCCGCCTCGACGCATACGACGAGACGGTACGGATGTTCCAGGCGAAGTACCCCACGATCAAGCTGGACGTCCAGACCATGCTCGACGGGGGCGACATGGTCAAGACACTGCCGGCCAAGCTCGCCAACGGCACCATGGAGACGCTGTTCTCGATGGCCCCGGAGGACGGGGCGCTCTACGCGGCCAGGCAGCAGCTGGCGCTCATCGACGAAGCGGCCGCCGAGTGGGACGGGTTCGACCAGTTGCGGGACGACGTGCTCGACGCAGAACAAGGACGCCGCCGGCAAGCTGTTCGGCCTGCCCGCCAGGCACAACTCCCGCGGCATCTACTACGGCCGGGCCCGGTTCACCGCGGCCGGCCTCGACCCTGACAGCCCGCCGTTGACATGGGACGAGTTCCGGGAGGCTGCCGGCAAGCTCACCAACCGGGGCAAGAACCAGTACGGCTTCGGGGACGTCGGTGGGCCGGACGCCGCGATCAGCTTCCTCAACTGGTTCTACTCCGCCGGTGGCCAGGTGCAGGTCGAGGAGGGCGGTGGGTGGAAGGCCCAGCTGGACAGCCCCGAGGCCAAGAGTGTGCTGACGTTGATGAAGGACATGCGATGGAAGGACCAGACCATCGCACCCGTGTTGTACAAGGCGTTCGGTGACGACCTCATCGGGGAGGTCGCAACCGGCCGGGTCGCGATGGCGGTCCACGCACCGACTGGCACAGCGGACATCCGCGAGTTCGGCGCCAAGCTCGAGGACTTCAGCTTCGGCCCGACACCGCAGAACGGCGGCAACGCGGTCTTCGAGGCACTGGTCTCGTTCTGCTTCGCGCCCAACGCCACGCCGGAGCAGCTCAAGGGTGCCGTCACGTGGGGGACCTTCAAGCAGTTCGACCCCGATGCCGTCGAGTTCCGGCTGAAGGCGACGAAGGACGAGGGCTCGTTCGTGGCCCTGCAAGGGGACTCCGTCGGCGTCCTCCAGCCCGGCTCGCCGCTCCGGACACAGCTGGACGAGATCCAGGCGAAGTACGCGACCGTCTCGTCGGCCACGTCGGCGGTCTACTACGAGAAGACCAAGGAGTACACCGGGTTCGGGTTCCCGCTGGTCGACCCTGCGACGGTCAACGGGTACATCGGCTCCGTGATGGAAGCGGTCATGACGGACAAGAACGCCGACGTCGACGAGCTGCTGGGTGACCTGAACGAGAAGACGCAGAAGATCCTCGACGAGGCCTGAGAAGGCGGGACGAGATGCAGACCACCAGCACCAGCGGGCAGGCGGTCATGAGCCCTGAGGTCGCCGAGCCATCCACCGCGGCGAAGCGTGCCACGGTGGGTGGCGGCCGACCGGCGGGTGACCGTCCGGTGCGGCGCTGGTGGGCTGCCCGCGGTCGCCCCGGCCTGGTGGCGCTGTTGTACCTCGTGCCGTCGATGCTCGGCTTCGCGGTCTTCGTCTACTACCCGATCATCAAGGGCATCCTGGCCAGCTTCCAGGACCTCGACCTGGTGCGGCCGCCGCGGTGGGTCGGGTGGGACAACTTCGCCACGGTCCTGGGCGACCCGTTGTTCGCCAAGGCCTGGGCGAACACGCTGCTGTTCACCATCGCCGGCGTGGCGCTCGGCTACGTCGCGCCGGTGGTGGTGTCCCTGATCGTCAACGAGGTCCGCAGGGGACGGTGGTTCTTCCAGCTCGCGGTCTACCTGCCGGTGATGATGCCGCCGATCGTCACCGCGTTGCTGTGGCGGTACATCTTCGACCCGACCGGCATTGGCGTGCTGAACGCGTTCCTCGGCGTCTTCGGTCTCGGTCCGCAACCGTGGCTGCAGTCGTCGTCGCAGGCGCTCTTCTCGCTGGTGCTGATCAGTACGTGGGCAACGTTCGGCTTCTGGGTGCTCGTCTACCTCGCCGCCCTGCGGGGAATCCCCGGCGAGCTCTACGACGCGGCAGAGTTGGACGGTGCGGGTGTCTTCAACCGGGTCAGGTACATCACCCTTCCGTACATCCGGCACATCATGCTGGCGGGCATCCTGTTGGGGATCATCGGCGAGATGCAGATCTTCACCGCACCGTTCGTCCTCACCGGCGGCGGTCCCAACAACGCCACCGTCACCGTGGTGCTGCTCGTCTACCAGTACGCGTTCAGGCTCAACGACTTCGGAGCCGCGTCGGCGCTGGCAGTCCTGCTGATGATGTTCCTCGGCGCGCTCTCGGTGCTGTATGCGATCCTGACCCGCCGGTTCTCCCGGGTCTAGGCGAAGGAGAACTGGATGGAGACGAAGGTGATCGAGGAGCCGCAGCTGGCGGCCCCGCGCGGTCGGCGGGACGACAGCGAGCGCGGGCTGGTCTCTGCCGTCGAGGCGCGACGACCAGCGGCCCGGGCCCAGCGGGGTGTCGGTCTGCTGATGCTCTGGGCGATCGCGCTGATCACCTTCTTCCCGTTGTACTGGTTGCTGGTCGGCTCGATGAAGAGCCCGCTGGAGACCATCGCGATGCCTCCGACTCTGTGGCCGGAGCAGCTGAGTCTGGCGGCCTACTCCGTCGCGTGGAACGAGCTGAAGTACGTTCTCTACTTCTTCAACACCGTCATCATCGTCTGCGGCGACGTGATCCTGCGGGTCACGGCGTCGGCCCTGGCCGCGTACTCACTGGCGAAGCTGCAGGTGCCGTTCCGCCGCTTCTTCATCGGCGTGGTGCTCGTCGTGCTGATGGTCCCGGGGATGGTCTACTTCGTTCCCAAGTTCCTCGTCATCAACGATCTCCCGCTGCTCCACATCTCGTTGTACGACACCTGGTGGGCGATCTGGCTGGCCGAGCTCGCCGCGCCGGTGCCGATCTACCTGCTGATGCAGTTCTTCTCCCGTATACCCGACGAGATCACCGACGCCGCTCGGTTGGACGGCTGCGGATCCTGGCGGGTGTTCACCCGGATCATCCTGCCCATGTCACGACCCGTCCTCGCGGTCGTGGTCGTCATCACCGTCATCTCCGGTTGGAAGGAGTTCCTCTGGCCGTTCCTGGTGCTGGAGAACCAGGACATCATCCCCATCGAGGTCGCACTGTTGAAGTTCACCGGCAGTCATGACACGCCGATCAACGTACAGATGGCCGCGATGATGATCGCGACGCTCCCGATGATTGCAATCTTTCTGGCATTCCAACGACAGATACTTCGCGGGGTCGTCCTCTCGGGCGGCCGAGGTTGAGCTAGGTAGCGCGAAGCCGAGCTAGTCAGCTACTCGCAGCGCGGATCGCCATCCAGGCGCTCCGTTGGATGGACGCATGTCCAAATGGCGCAAGAGGGGCGGCTCATCATGCCGAGTGCAGCGTCAACACCTCTCCAATCCAGTCCCAACTCACCACGTCCGAACCCAACTCGTCCCTACTCAGTTCGTCACTACTCAGCCCGACACTTCGCGGCGATCGCCGCGGCGGCTCCGCTCCTTCTCTTCGGAGTCCAGGCAGACTTGGGTCCCAACGACCCCTGGGATATGCACACGATCATCCCCGGCTCGGCCGGAATAGGGAACTATCAGGGCGCCGACGGCGTGGACATCGGCTTCGTCGACGACAACGAGTGGCCGGACGTCGTGACCGCGTTCGAGCAAGGACGCAAGATCGGCATCGCGCTCAACCCGGGGCCAAACGATGTCGAGGGAGCGTGGGTCGACGTCAAGCTACCCAGCGGCTCGGCCCAGATCGTCGGCCCGGAGGACGCGAGCTTCGGCGACGTCGACGACGACGGTGCCATGGACGTCGTCGTGGCAAGTCAGGGCGGCTTCAAGGTCACCGTGTTCTTCGGGCCAGACAATCCCTTGGACGTCGACGATCCTGCGGCGTGGGTCCAGATGGACATCCAGGAGTCGATCGTCCAGAACGAGTCGGCCATGCGTGTGCAGCTGGCAGATCTCGATGACGACGGCGACAGTGAGATCGTCGTCGGCGCGCGGGAGTTCAACCGTGATGCCGGGCTCGGGTACTACAGCTCACCGACACCGACACTGGGCAACAGCTGGACCTACACCCTGATCACCCCGGTCGGCTGGGTGCAGGAGATGCAGGTGGTCGACATGAACGGCGACCCGTATCCCGACGTCCTCTACTCGGACAAGGACCCGATCAGAACCCCTGAGAACACTACGGATCCCAATGATCTCAGTCGGCGGGGCGTGCGGTGGCTGGAGAACCCTGGAGACGGATCAGCCAACTGGACGGGGGTGAACCAGATCAGCCCGGTCGAGCCGCTCCACAAGTGGTTCACCTACGAGGACTGGGACGGCGACGGTGACAAGGACGTGGTCGATTGCCGGTCGGAGGGTGCGACGCACGACACAGCGATCTGGCTCAACGGAGGCAGCCAAGTGTCCTGGACGAAGCTCCCCGTCACGATCCCGGCCAACGTCGGCGAGTGCCAGCACGCGACCACAGTTGAGATCGACAACGCCGGTGCTGGCGCGGGTGGGCTGGACGTGGCGTTGTCCTACTCCCACGCGGGTGACGCACTTGACGACAGCCCTTCGGGTGTCGTGTGGCTGAAGAACACTGGGACGAAGGAAAGCCCTGTCTGGCAACGGAACGAGATCAGCGGGGTACCGGGCATCAAGTACGACAACCTCCTTTGGGTCGACCTCGATGAGGACGGCGACAAGGACGCGCTCACCAGTGAGCAGCACGTGCCCAACCCCGGCGCGGACGGGCCGGGGCTGGGCGTCATCTGGTACGAGAACCCGACCAACACACCCTGACAACCAAAGGGACGTGGGGGAGGAGGGGAGTCATGACGAGAGTGGTACGGGTGGCGGCCGCGCAGATGGGGCCGGTCGACCCGAGCGAGAACCGTGCCGCGGTGGTGCGCCGGTTGACCGACCTGCTTCGAGACGGTGCTGCTCGTGGCGCCGAGCTGGTCGTGTTTCCGGAAGCTGCGCTGACTCCCTTCTTCCCCCACTGGACGGTCGCGAGCGAGGAGGAGCTGGACTCCTACTTCGAACAGGCGATGCCCAACCCGAGCGTTCGGCCTCTGTTCGACGCGGCTGCCGAGCTTGGCGTCGGTTTCGCTCTCGGCTATGCAGAGCTGTCCCGCAGCCCTGACGGTTCGACCAGCCGCTACAACAGCGCGATCCTCGTCGAACGCGACGGTCGGACGGTCGGCCACTACCGCAAGATCCACCTCCCCGGCTACAAGGATGTCCAGCCCGACCAACCGTTCCAGAACCTCGAGAAGCGCTACTTCGAGGTGGGCGATCTCGGCTTCGGCGTCTGGCCGGCGTTCGGTGGACGCGTCGGCATGTGCATCTGCAACGACCGCCGCTGGTGCGAGACCTATCGGGTGATGGGCCTGCAAGGGGTCGAGCTCGTCCTTCTCGGCTACAACACGCCCATCCACAATCCAGCTTTCCCGCAAAGTGATCGCCTGGCGGAGTTCCAGAGTCAGCTGAGCATGCAGGCCGGCGCGTACCAGAACGCCACCTGGGTGGTCGGTGTGGCGAAGGCCGGCGTCGAGGCCGGCGTCCACCAGATCGGCGGTACCTGCGTCATCGCGCCGACCGGCGAGGTCGTGGCGAAAGCGCTGACCGACGGGGACGAGATCGTCATGGGCTGGTGCGACCTCGACCTCGCCCGTGCGTACAAGGAGTTCGTCTTCGACCTCGCCGCCAATCGGCGGCCCGAACACTATGCGCCACTCACGGCGCGCGGGGGACTTGACCCGGAACCGCCCCAGCAAGGAGGAGTCCAGTGACTCGCCAGCTCTACTCGCGTGG
This sequence comes from uncultured Actinomycetota bacterium, assembly GCA_963720325.1. Lineage (GTDB taxonomy): Bacteria > Actinomycetota > Actinomycetes > Propionibacteriales > Actinopolymorphaceae > Thermasporomyces. The sequence continues at coordinate 1,067,974 of CAVRFE010000003.1, forward strand.
GTTGTCTACGGCAACCGCTCGTACGACCATGAAGGCACGGCTGTGGCTCGGGCTCGCGGCGCTCGTGGCTGCGGGTGCCACCGCAGGCGGTACGGCGTTCGCCGCCGATGCCAACCTCGCCGCCGCATCTGCGCCCTCGGCCGCGGCAACGAGCCCCGGTGTCGACGACTGCGACACGAGGCCGACGACGCGGGTGAGCGGCACCCTGCCTGGGACGCTCAACCTGCCGCAGGCGAAGGAGGCCCGCAGCTACGACCTCCGCGACGCCACGTTCAGCGGACCACCGCCGAACCCGGATCCGGTCGCGATCGGCCAGGTGCAGCCGGCGAGGTACACGTGCGTGCTGGGTGGCACGATCATCGGCCAGCCGTCGATCGCCGACATGTGGCGCGGCGAGGTCTACAACAAGTACGGCGGCTACGGCCTGAGCCTCGACACCGTGAGCGACCACGACAGCGTCGTGGACGGCCTTCGCGTCGACCGCCTGGTGGACGGGTTCGGCCCCGCCGGTGACGGCACCGTCATGCGCAACGCCTACATCAGCAACATCCGCGACGACTGCGTCGAGGCCGACTACCTGTCCGCAGGGCGGATCGAGGACTCGCTCCTCGATGGCTGCTACGCCGGCATCTCCGTCGACCCCGTGACCCGCCCGTCGCCGAAGAACCCGCAGCCGTTGGTGCTCGACGGTGTGCTCATGCGCCTCAAGCCGTACCCCAACAGCCCCGTCGCCCTGCAGACGATCCGGCTTTTCAAGTCCGAGGCATGGGCGAACGTGATCGTTCGCAACTCGGTGTTCCTCGCCGACAAGACCACCACGAGGTCCGACCAGTTCCGCGCGATCCAGGCAGAGAACGTCACGGTCGTCTGGCTCGGTGACGGCACGTTCCCAGGCACCGTTCCACCCGGCGTGACCGTCACGACGGACCTGAGTGTGTGGGAGCAGGCGCGTGCGGAGTGGCTGACCGAGCACGGGTACGACCCGGTGCCGGCCAGCCCGGCGCTGTTCCCGGGGCCCGCGACCACGAGCGGCCAGGTCTCGTTGGAGTGGACGGTCGGCTCCGGCGCGGACTCCTACCGGGTCAAGCGGGCCGACAGCCCGAGCGGCCCGTACGAGACGATCGCCGAGGTCGGCGCTGCCGCCCGTACCTACGCCGACACCTCCGTCCAGACCGGCGCCAGGTACTACTACGTCGTGACCGCCGTCAACGAGCACGGCGAGAGTGACAACTCCAACGAGGCCGTCGCGGTGTCAGTCGCCGACGACGCCGGCGTGCCGGCCCAGGTGCAGAATCTCGTCGCGGTGATGGACCCCAACCCGCACGGGCAGCACGTCAACGGCGAGGGCCGGGTCGACCTTTCGTGGAACCACGTGGCCGGTGCCGAGTCCTACGTCGTGCGGCGCGGGACCACGCCCGGGCAGTACACGAACGAGTTCGTCACCCGGGAGAACACCTATGTCAACGCCGGCCTGCGGCCACAGGGAACCACGTTCTACTACCAGGTGGTGGCGCAGAACCGGCACGGGCGGGGTGTGGCGTCGGCGGAGGCCAACGCGACTCCGGTCCGGATCAACCACGACCTGGGCGTGACCAGGTTCGATCCGTGGCAGCTGCCGACCGACCTGCAGGCGTCCGGGCTGCCCGCGATCGCCGGGGACGGCCAGATCACGCTGAGCTGGCTCTTCCCGCGCGACGCCAGCGGCGACGTCTCGTTCCACGTCAAGCGCTCGACCACGCCAGGAGGGCCGTACGAGGAGGTCGCGCTGGTGCCGCCGGACCCGCCGAACGTGGCCGCCTCCACCTACACCGACACCGGGCTGCAGAACGGCCAGACCTACTACTACGTCGTCCAGTCGGAGGACGGTGCGGGGATCAGCCCTGACTCGGTGGAGATCTCGGAGACCCCGCAGGCGTCGCCAGTACTCGCGGACGCTCCCTCACACCTGCGTGCGAACCTGGTGAACAACGGGAGCGCCGTGCGACTCAGCTGGGATGCGGCCGACCTGGCCAGCGTCTACACGGTCGAGCGGGCGACCTCGCCGGCCGGACCGTTCGAGCCGCTCTACCGCTTCGTACCAGGCACCACCTACACGGACAACGCCCTGCGGTCGAACACCAACTACGTCTACCGGATCCGGGCGGTCAACACGTTCGGAGACTCGGCTCCGAGCAACTCCGTCACGGCCAAGGTGCGGTCGGTCGACCATCGAGCGCCGACAGTCACGGTGTCGAAAGTCAACGACGGTGCGGTCTACACCCTGGGTGCGGTGCCGACGCCGAAGTTCAGCGCCGCTGACTCTGGCGGACTGGCGTGGAAGGACGACACGCTCCACCGTCCGGACACCGAAACCCGCGCCGGCACGTACACCTACGTGGCCTCGGCCGCCGACAAGGCGACCAACGACCGTCACGTCTATGCGACCTACTCAGTGCGCTACAGGTTCAGCGGGTTCACCGGTGCGCTGAGCGCCCCGGGACGCACGTTCCCGCTGGACGGGGCGATCCCCGTCACGTTCCGGCTCAGCGACGCCAAGAACCACGGAGTCGACGGCGCCGAGTTCGACGTGCTCGTCGACGGCGTACCGGCTCAGGAATGGGGAGCGGGTCTGCACAACCCCTCCGGCACGTACGAGTTCCGCCTCGACCCGCGGCAGCTCTCGGCCGAACTGCACACCCTGACGCTGGTCCTGGACGACGGTACGTCGCGGCAGACGACGCTCCGCCTCCAGTAGTTCGGAACCGCTGTCCAGCAACCTGACCACCAAACGCGCTCGACACCAGCCGCGCTCGATGAGGAGAACCGAGATGACACGTGTGGCCTTTCCACGGGGGAAGGCTCGGCTGCTGCTGGCCCTGCTGACGACGGTGGCAACCGCTGGTGCCGTCGGCACCACCTCGGCGACGGCCGCGGGTGTCCCCGGGGATGTCACCGTGGCCGCCGCCGGTGCGGGCGTCGCCGACTGCGACGCCCGCCCGACGACGCGGGTGAGCGGCACGCTGCCGGGGGCGTACAACGTGCCGAGACCACCCGACGTACGCACCTACGACCTGCGCGACCTCACCGCGGTCGGCATGCCCTTCGCCACGACGGAGGCGATCGAGCTGGGCGAGAAGCGGGGACAGGGTGCCGGATCGCCGCGGTACATGTGCGTCCTCGGCGGCACGATCCAGTCGTCGACGCAGGTGAAGGAGTTTCCGCGCAACTACGTGAAGCAGAAGTTCCAGGGCCACGCACTCCACGTCGAGGGCGCCGGCGGCCATCCGTACGTCGTGGACGGTCTGCGGGTCGACCTCGCCGAGGACGGCATCGGCATGCTCGGCGACAACTTCGTCGTCCGCAACTCCTGGATCACCAACGCACGCGACGACTGCATCGAGAACGACTTCATCTCGGCCGGGCGGTTCGAGGACTCACTCTTCAGCTGCTACATGGGTTTGTCCACCGAGCCGACCGCCTGGATCCGCCAGTCCCTGCGCCGGGAAAGCCTCGGCCCGGTGGTGTTCGACGGGGTGCTGATGCGGCTGAAGCCGCTGCCCGACCCTGTCACCACCGACATCCCTGACGGGGTGACCCACAACCGCATCTGGAAGTACGCGGGCACTCCGCCCACGCCGCTGCGGCTGAAGAACTCGGTGCTGTTGATCGAGGAACGCGGAATCGCCCGCACGCACCCCTTCCCGCCGGACACCCAGGCGGAGAACGTCACGCTGGTCTGGCTCGGGTCGGGGCCGTTCCCGTCGCCGGTCCCGGCCGGTGTCACGGTCACCACCGACCTGAGTGTGTGGGAGCAGGCCAGGGCCGACTGGCTGACGCGGCACGGCTACGCACCGGTGCCGGACTGGGCGTCGCTCGACCGGACACCGGCCACGGGCAGCGGGAGTGTCGAGCTCGCCTGGCGGGTCGGTATGGGCGCGACGTCGTACAACGTCAAGCGGGCGGTCAGCCCGGAGGGACCGTTCGAGACCATCGCCGAGGTCGACACGACCGCGGGGCGCACCTACACCGACACGAGCGTCGAGAACGGAACGCGCTACTACTACCGCGTCTCGTCGGTGAACGCCCACGGCGAGAGCCCGGACTCCAACGTGGCCGTTGCCCTACCCGTTGCCGACGGCGCCCCCGCGCCGACGACGCCGAAGAACTTCGTCGCGGTTCCGGACCTGGAGGACTTCGGTCAGCACGGTTCGGAGAACGGCCGGGTCTCGCTGTCGTGGAACCACGTGGGTGGCGCGGAGGAGTACGTCATCCGGCGTGGCGAGCAGCCGGGCCAGTACACATTCACCACCGTTGTCCGCGGCAACACCCTGCTGGACCTGGGCCGGCCGGTCGGGACGAAGGTCTACTACCAGATCTCCGCGCGCAACCGACACGGCGACAGCGCGCCGACCGCGGAGGCGACCGTCGACATCCCGTCGCCGACCGATGACGTCCTTCCGACGCCGTACTTCTGGCCCGCGCAGGCCGGCGACGGCCAGATCTCGTTGGCCTGGAAGGCCGATCCCCTGTCGGAGCTGACGACGTACGACATCATGCGCTCGACGTCGCCCGCGGGCCCGTTCGAGGTGGTCGGCCAGTCTCTGACGAAGGTCAACTACGTCGACACCAACCTGCAGAACGGCCAGACGTACCACTACAAGCTGCGGATGCACGACCACAGCGGGACGAGTCCGGTGTCGGAGATCGTCTCGGAGACGCCACAGGCGAGTCCGGTCGTCCCGGAAGCGGTCTGGACCTTCGGCGCCGAACGTGCGGGCAACGGCGTGAAGCTGACCTGGCAGCCGAGTGACCTGGCGGCCCACTACACGGTCGAACGGACGACGTCGCCGGACGGGCCGTTCGAGCCGGTCTACCGGATGATCCACGGCACGTCGTACACCGACAACGGCGTCCAGTCGCACCAGCACTACTCCTACCGCATCACCGCCGTCAACTCCTTCGGCGGTTCAGCCGCTGGAGACGTCGAGACGGTGCGGACCGGAGCAGTGGACCACAAGGTGCCGACGGTCACGGTGTCCGGTGTCAGTGACGGTGCCGTCTACACGCTTGGCGATGTGCCGAAGCCGAAGCACAAGGCAACCGATGGCGGCGGTCTGGACCGGCACGAGGGCAAGCTGGAGCGACCTTCCACCCGAACCGGAGCCGGTGCGTACACCTACCTGGTCACGGCGTCCGACGTCGCCACCAACGAGTCGATCGTCTACACGACGTACTCGGTGCGGTACCGGTTCGACTTCACCGGTGCGTTGGCTTTGCCGGGACAGACGTTCGCGATGGACGAGCCGCTGGTGGTGAGGTTCCGGCTGCGGGACGCGCACGGCCACGGCGTGGGGAAGGCCGAGACGTCGGTGCTCGTCGACGGCTTGCCGGCGCAGGAGTGGGGTGCGTCGCCGAGCCAGCCGAAGGGCACCTACCAGTTCCGGCTCGACCCGCGCCAGCTGTCGCAGGAGCTGCACACCCTCACGATCGTGCTGGACGACGGTACGACGCACCACACGACCTTCCGCCTGCAGGGGTAGCCACCTGGAAAGAAGGGACACCATCAGGAATGTTGAGGACGGGGAGATTGGCCTCAGCCGGGATCGTCATGGGGATCGTGCTCGGTGGGTTCGCGTTCGCGGGCTCACCGGCACATTCCGAGCCGACGGTTCAGGCCGCACAGACTGTCAGGACCGCGAACCTACTGACCGGCCAGGCCACATCAGACCCGATCCAGACCGCGGCGGTGTTCGACGTCACCGCCTTCGGCGCCACCGGCGACGGTGTCACCAATGACGCGCCGGCCTTCCGCAGCGCCATTGCGGCGGCGGATGCCGCGGCCGGCACCAACACCTTGTTCATCCCTGCCGGCACCTACCTGATGGACACGGACGGGAATGGCACTCCTGGCGTCCTCGAGTTGGACGACGTCACAGATCTCAGCATCGTCGGCGAAGGCGCGGCGTCGATCGTGAAGCACAAGCCACGTGACTGGATAACCCAGTCGGATCCGCACCTGTTCGCCTGCGACGGGTGCGCCTTCGTGTCGTTCTCCGACTTCGCGATCAACGGGTCGAAGGACGACCCAGGCTTCGCGGGCCACGACGTCCGCCGGATGCACGGGATCCAGGTACTGAACTCCCATGACGTCACCGTGCAGCGCGTGTCGTTCACCGACACCTGGGGCGACGGCGTCGAGGTCTTCGGTCAACCAGGCATCACGGAGGACGTGACGATCAGCGCCAACGACTTCGTCGACAACGGGCGAAGCGGCGTCGGCGTGCAGGGTGGAACGCGATTCGTCGACATTGTGGGCAACCACTTCGAGCAGGTGCGCGGCCAGGACATCGACTTCGAGCCCACTGGTTCCGACGTTGACAACCGGCCCGCGCCCACGGACTTCCTCATCCAGGACAACACGATCGAGCACTCGAACACGGCACTGTCGGTGGCCATCGGCGGCCAGAAGGTCGACAACCGAGCGGAGCGCATTCAGTTCCTCGACAACATCGTCACCGACGGAATCGTGCGCGTCTACAACTCCGACGACGTACTGGTGGAAGGCAACACGATCTCCAGTGACGTCCCGCAGCCAGAGCCGATCTTCCTGGTCCAACGCGAGGTGTCCGGACTCACCGTCCGCGACAACACCATCGAGGGTTCCACGGCGGGGAAGTCCGTCGTCTTGGTGGGTCCAATCGACACGAGTCTTCCTGACGACGTCACGATAGAGCTCAACCGAATCCACCAGCTCGGTACGGGCGACGGGGTCAGAGTCAACGAGGCCATGGGGCCGATAGTCGTCCATGACAACGAGATCACCGGTCCAGGCTCGCGCGCCGGTGTCCGGTACGTCGTCTCGGTCGACGACGGGATCGTCCGTGAGGAGTTCACGATCTCCGACAACGAGATCGTCAACTTCGACGATGCGGCCATTGCGATCCAGGCGCATGGGACGGGGGTGATCGGTGGCGTCACGATGTGCGGCAACGACGTCTCACAGGGACCACTCGGCATCGACCTCGAGGTGGGCAGCCCCACGTTTCTGGGTGAGGTCGATGTGTGTACCAACACCTTTACGGCGGAGGTGACGACCCGCGTGCGTACGAATGGTGTGACGCACTTCCGTGGCGCCGGAACCCCGGAGGGCATCGTGGCCGCACCGGTGGGCAGCGACTTCATCCGTACCGACGAGGCAAACCGGCTCTACGTCAAACAGACCGGCACCGGCAAGACCGGCTGGGTCGGCACCTGACCGAGAGGGGAACGAACGATGCTGAGGACAGGTCGATTCACCTCAGCCGGAGTCGTCGTGGGGATCGTGTTGGGTGGGCTCGCGCTGGCGGGTCCACCGGCACACTCGACCACGACGGTTCAGGCAAGGGAAGCAGGAGCTCAGACAGTCCGGACCGCCAACCTACAGACCCTGGCCGTGTTCGACGTCACGACCTTCGGGGCCATCGGCGACGGTGTCACCAATGATGCGCCGGCGTTCCGCAGTGCGATCGCCGCAGCCGACGCGGCGGCCGGAACCAATACGGTGTTCATCCCGGCCGGTACGTATCTGATGGACGCGGACGGCAACGGCACTCCCGGCATCCTCGAGATGGACGGCGTGACCAACGTCGACATCGTTGGCGAAGGCGCATCGTCGGTGGTGAAGTACAAGCCACGCGACTGGACAACCCAGTCGGATCCGCATCTGTTCTCCTGCGAGGACTGCGCTTTCGTGTCGTTCTCCGACTTCGCGATCGACGGCTCCAAGGGTGCGCCGGGGTTCGTGGGTCAGGAGCGCATGCACGGAATCCAGCTGCTGGACTCCCACGACATCACCGTGCAGCAGCTGACGATCTTCAACGGCTTCGGCGACGGTATCGAGCTCTTCGGTGAGCCTGGTATCACCGAGGACGTCACGATCAGCGACAACGACTTCCTCGACAACGGGCGCAGTGGCATCGGCGTGCAGGGCGGAACCAGGTTCGTCGACATCCTCACGAACCACTTCGAGGGAACATCCGACCAGGACATCGACTTCGAACCCACTGGCTCGAATCCGACGGAGAACCGACCCGCGCCGACAGACTTCCTCATCCAGGGGAACACGATCGAGCACTCGACGGCGCCGCTCTCGGTGACGATCGGCGGCCAGACGATCACCAACCGGGCGCAGCGGATCCAGTTCCTCAACAACGTCGTCACTGACGGGACCGTCCGCCTTTACCACGCCGACGACATCCTGGTAGAGGGCAACACCATCTCCGGCTCGGCATTCGATCCTGCGCTCAGGATCGAGGGCAACTCGTCGGCGATCACAGTCCGAGACAACACTCTGGAGGGCTCAACGTCGGGCCTACCTGTGCTGCAGGGACGCGCCCTCGGCGCCAACGTTCCCACGGACCTGTTGATCGAGCTCAACCGCGTCCACCAGTTCGCGGTGGATGACGGGATAGAGCTGGACCAGATCTACGGGCCCGTCGTGGTCCAGGACAACGAGATCACCGGGGCCGGAAACAATGCCGGTGTCAGATACAGGGTGTCGAACGATGATGGCATCGTCCGAGAGGAAGCCACCATCTCCGACAACGACATCGCCAACTTCGACGGGGCCGGGATCGCGATCCAGGCCCACGGCACGGGGGAGTTCGGTGTCGTCACGATGTGCGGCAACGACGTCTCCCAGGGGCCCATCGGTTTCGATCTCGAGGTGAGCAACCCGGCGTATCTGGGTGAGGCGAACGTCTGCACCAACATCTTCGCGCCGGAGGTGACGACCAGGGTTCGCACGAATGGCGTGACGCACTTCCGGGGAACGGGCACGCCGGAAGGCATCGTGGCCGCTCCGGTCGGCAGCGACTTCATCCGTACGGACGAAGCCAACCGGTTGTACGTCAAGCAGACCGGGACCGGAAAGACCGGCTGGGTCGGCACCTGACCGAGAGGGGAACGAACGATGCTGAGGACAGGTCGATTCACCTCAGCCGGAGTCGTCGTGGGAATCGTGTTGGGTGGGCTCGCGCTGGCGGGTCCACCGGCACACTCGATCACGACGGTTCAGGCAAGGGAAGCAGGAGCTCAGACAGTCCGGACCGCCAACCTACAAACTCTGGCCGTGTTCGACGTCACGACCTTCGGGGCCATCGGCGACGGTGTCACCAATGATGCGCCGGCGTTCCGCAGTGCGATCGCCGCGGCTCACGCAGCGGCTGGCACCAACACCGTCTTCATCCCGGCTGGCACTTACCTGATGGACACCGACGGCAACGGCACACCCGGGGTGTTGGAGATGGATGACGTCACCAACGTCGACATCGTTGGCGAAGGCGCATCGTCGGTGGTGAAGTACAAGGCACGTGACTGGATTGCGCAGTCGGATCCGCACCTGTTCGCCTGCGACGGGTGTGCGTTCGTGTCGTTCTCCGACTTCGCCGTCGATGGTTCGAAGGACGATCCCGGGTTCGCGGGCCACGACGTCCAGCGGATGCACGGGATCCAGGTACTGGACTCCCATGACATCACCGTGCAACGTGTGTCGTTCACCGACACGTGGGGCGATGGAGTCGAGGTCTTCGGGGAGCCCGGGATCACCGAGGACGTGACGATCAGCGACAACGACTTCATCGACAGCGCGCGAAGCGGCGTAGGGGTACAGGGCGGGAGCCGGTTCGTCGACATTCTCGGCAATCACTTCGAGGGCATCAGTGACCAGGCCATCGACTTCGAACCTACCGGCGCAGACCCCATGCCACCGGATCTTCCTCGTCCTCCGCCGACGGACTTTCTGATCCAGGGCAACACGATCGACCACTCGACTGCTCCGTATGCGGTGACCATCGGCGGCCAGTTGGTCGACAGTCGGGCCGAGCGGATCCAGTTCCTCGACAACATCATCACCAACGGAGCCCTCCAGATCTACCACTCCAACGACATCCGGGTAGAGGGCAATACGATCTCCGGCTCGGCGTTCGATCCAGCGCTCAGGGTCCAGGCCAACGCGTCCGGGATCACAATTCGGGACAACACGCTGGAGGGCTCCACGTCGGGCCTTCCTGTACTGCAAGGACGCGCGCTCGGCGACAACGTTCCAACGGACCTACTGATCGAGCTCAACCGCATCCACCAGTTCGCGGCCGACGACGGGATAGAGCTGGACCAGATCTATGGGCCGGTCGTGGTCCAGAACAACGAGATCACCGGGCCCGGAAACAACGCCGGCGTCCGATACAGGGTGTCGTTGGATGACGGCATCGTCAGGGAGGACGCCACGATCTCGGGCAACGAGATCAGCAACTTCGACGGCGCTGGGATCGTGGTGCAGGCCCAGGGCACGGCCGAGTTCGGAGTCGTCACGATGTGCGGCAACGACGTGTCCCAGGGACCCGTCGGCATCGACCTGGAGGTAAGCAACCCTACGTATCTGGGTGAGGCGAACGTCTGCACCAATACCTTCGCACCGGAGGTGACGACGAGGGTTCGTACGAACAACGTGACGCACTTCCGGGGAACGGGTTCGCCGGAGGGCATCGTGGCCGCTCCGGTGGGCAGCGACTTCATCCGTACGGACGAAGCCAACCGGCTGTACGTCAAGCAGACCGGCACCGGCAAGACCGGGTGGGTGGGAACCTAGGGCCCTGCCAGCAGGGCACGAGCCACCAATCCTCGTAACGATGAAAGGCAGTGAACGCGTGACAACTCAGGCCACCTCGTCGACCGGAACCACCGAGGCGCTCCGGGACCGTGCGAAGCAGGTGATTCCGGGTGGGGTGAGCTCGAATGTCCGGCTGGCGGCGCCGCGGGTGTTCTTCGCCCGCGGCGCCGGGCCGCGATTGTGGGACACCGACGGACGCGAGTACGTCGACTACCTGCTCGGCCAGGGTCCGGCATTTCTGGGACACGGCAGGAAGGAGGTCGTCGACGCCGTCGCCGAGGCCACCCGGCACGGCATGGTGTTCGGCGCGCAGCACTCGGCCGAGATCGAGGCGGCCGAGCGGGTGATCGCCGCGCTGGGCTGGCCCGACCAGGTGCGCTTCGGGGTCTCCGGCACGGAGTCGGTGCAGGCGGCCTTGCGTGTTGCGCGCGCGGCCACCCGCCGGCGTCGCGTGGTGCGTTTCGCCGGCAGCTACCACGGCTGGATCGACAACGTACTGATGAACTTCGGCGGCGAGGCGCCCGGCCCGGCCAGCGCAGGACAACCGGCGGACACGCTGGGCGACTGGCACGTGAGTCCGTTCAACGACGTCGAAGCGTTCACCGACCTGATGGACCGGCAAGGCGACCAGGTAGCCGCGGTCATAGTCGAGCCGATGATGTGCAACTTCGGCGCGATCCCAGGCGAAGTCGGGTTCCTGCAGGCGCTGCGTCGCCTCACGACCGCGCACGGGTCCGTGCTGATCTTCGACGAGGTCATCACCGGGTTCCGGCTGGCATTCGGCGGGGCGGCGGAGCGTTTCGGCGTGACACCCGACCTCGCGGTCTACGGGAAAGCTCTCGCGGGTGGCTGGCCGGTGAGCGCTCTGGCGGGGCGGCGAGACCTGATGGAGCGGTTCGGGACCGGCGAGGTCAACCATTCCGGCACCTTCAACGCCTCGGTGATGGCGTCGGCGGCCGTCAATGCAACCTTGACGTTGCTGGCCGACGATCCTCCGTACGACCGAATCGACGACCACGGGCAGAGGCTCATGGCCGGACTGGTCGAACTCGGCCGTGTCCACGGTGTCCCGCTGCGGGCGCAGGGACTGCCAGCCGCGTTCCATGTGTCTTTCGGCCCGCCCGAGCCGGTCTGCGACCTGGCCGGGCTGGACGCGCTCGACCTCGACCGCTACGCACGCTTCGCGCACGTCCTCGCCGACCACGGGGTGTGGGTCGCCCCGCGCGGCATCTGGTTCGTCTCTGCCGCGCACACCGATGCCGAGCTCACCGACGTCGTCGAGCGAGTCGACAGGGCGCTCCGTGAGGAGGCCCGGTAGCGGGGAGTCAGCGAATTCCTTCAATTTCTCCAGGGATTCGGGAACGGAGCCCAACGAACTCCGGTGTTGCCGAATCGTCATTCGTCCTATGAATTCGTCGCCTGATTTCCCTTGACTTCCGGACATGACCGCAACATCATGTGGGCACCCACAAGCGTGGCGGGGACGCTCCAGACGCGCGCTGACATGAGTGAGGTAGCGACATGAAGAGCACTGTTCTGAGTCGGCGTCGCCTTCTCGGGATCGGGGGAGGCCTGGCAGTCGTTTCACTGACCGGCTGCGACGCGTTGTCGACCGACCCGGCGGCCAAGAAGGTGAGCGGTCCGCCGGCGAAGACCGCCGTGCTGGAGGCGCCCGACCTGGCCAGCCAGGTCAAGGCCGGAAAGCTGCCGGCACTGGCGAAACGGATCCCCGCCAAGCCACTGATCGTCGACCCGGCCGAACGTGAGGGGGCGTACGGCGGCACCTGGAACGCCGTCCTCAACGGACCTTCCGACGACCAGGTGTTGCTCCGCACCGTCGGGTACGAGAACCTCATGCGTTGGGATGTCGGCTTCTCGAAGTCGATTCCGAACATCGCCGAGTCGGTGGAGACCTCTGCCGACGGACTGACCTTCACCTTCCATCTCCGAGCGGGGATGAAGTGGTCCGACGGGCATGCGTTCACGGCGGACGACATCGTGTTCGCCTATGACGACATGTTCGTCGACGAGGACGTCTGGGGCCCGGTGCCCCAGTGGCTGATGGCAGACGGCAAGCCGGCGGTGTTCAAGAGGGTCGACGATCACACGTTCCAGGTGGACTTTGCGGTACCGAACGGTCTCTTCCTCGACATGCTCGCAACTGTCGACGGCCGTGACCTGGTGGTGCCGCGCCACTACGTCGAACAGTTCCACAAGAAGTACAACCCCGGCGTCGAGGCGATGGCCAAGGAGCGCGAGTTCGCCGACTGGATCGAGATGTTCAACATCCTCGCCTCGCCGAGTGGTGCCTGGACCGACCTCGATCGGCCGAGCATCTACCCGTGGATCATCACCAAGCCGCTGGGTGAGAGCCCGCAGGTGGCGGTGAAGCGCAACCCGTACTACTGGAAGGTCGATCCCGCGGGCCGGCAGCTCCCCTACATCGACTCGATAGCGTTCAACGTCCTCGAGGACACCGAGGTTATCCTGCTCAAGTTCACCAACGGTGAGCTGCACCTGGACACCCGACATGTCAACACCCTCGAGAACAAGCCGGTCCTGGCTCAGCACCGCGAGAAGGGGAAGTACGACTTCTTCGACCTGCCCAGCTCGTTCTGCAACCAGATGGTCATCTCGCTGAACCTCAACCACAAGGACAAGGCCAAGCGGAAGCTCTTCCAGAACAAGGACTTCCGGATCGGGCTGTCGCACGCCATCAACCGCCCGGAGCTGATCGAGGCCGTCTACCAGGGGCAGGGCGAACCCTTCCAGGTGGCCCCGCGCCCGGAATCGGACTTCTTCGATGAGGAGATGGCAAAGCAGTTCACCGAGTTCGATCAGGACGAGGCAAACCGCAGACTCGACTCAGCAGGCCTGACCAAGCGCGACGGGGCGGATTTCCGGCTCGGACCCGACGGCAAGCGGCTGCGTATCTTCGTGGAGTACGCGACCGGCAAGGGCGCGACGAGCTGGACCGATGCCCTCGAACTGGTGAAGGGTTACTGGAAAGCCGTCGGCATCGACATGCAGATCCGTCCCGAGGACGCCGACCTGTGGAACCAGCGCACGACCGCGAGCGACCACGATGCCACGGTCGCCGTCGACGGTGGCGCACTCAACGATGCGCTCATCCGGCCGCGCTGGGTGTTTCCGTGGGACAACGGATCGAAGTTCGCCGTCCTGTGGGGAAGCTGGTACGCGGGCCTGGAGCCGAACGAGGAGCCGACCGGGCAGGTCAGGGAGCAGATGGACCTCTACCGCTCGATGGTGGCGACCAAGGATGCGCAGGAGCGGGCAGCCATGTTCCGCCAGGTCCTCGCGATCGCCAAGGACGAGTTCTACTCGATCGGCACCGTACTTCCGAAGGGCGGTTACGGCATCAAGCGGAACGACTTCCACAACGTGCCGAAGACGATGCTGGACGCCGGTACTGCATACCTTCATCCTGGTCCGGGGAACCCGGCGCAGTTCTTCATCGAGGGCTAGCCCGGGTGAAACTCGAGGTGGGGAAGGAGATCTACTCCAACCCGTTGGCGACGCCGGCTGATGTCACGGCCTTTCGCCCAGAGGGCCCGGCGGACGTCTCCTTTCGACACGGCAGGCTGCGGCTTGCCCACGCCGTCGATCCGGGTCTTGGCCAGCGGGCCAACTTCGTGTTCTGGTGTCCGGAGGTCCTTGCCAGCGATGTCGCGATCCGCTGGGAGTTCTGGCCCGTACGCGAGCCGGGCCTGTGCATTCTCTTCTTCGCCGCGACCGGAGCCAACGGAACGGACCTGTTCGATCCGGGTCTCGCGCCACGTACCGGCGAATATCCGCAATACCACAGCGGCGACATGGACGCGTTCCACGTGTCGTACTTTCGCCGGCTGCGACCAGACGGACGCGCACTCCACACCTGCAACCTTCGCAAGAGCAGGGGCTTTCACCTGGTGGCTCAGGGGGCTAATCCCATTCCCGGCGCCGACGACTGGAAGCCGCCTTACCGCATCACGATTGTGAAATGGGAGCGTCAGGTGTCGTTCCTGATCAACGACCTGCTGATCTTTTCCTGGCATGACGACGGGGAGACGTACGGGCCCACGCTCGGCGGTGGTCGGATCGGCTTTCGCCATCAGGGCGGACTCGTCGCGGAGTACGCAAACCTGCGAGTACACGCATTGGAAGGGAAATTCCGTGTCGACCATTCGTAGGCAGGCACCAGGCGTGCCTCCTGGCAGCCAGGCAACGGCCTTCGTCGATGAGGTCACCGGCCGGCGGGTGCGCCAGCTGACCAACGGCGATCAGCCTTCCGTCCATGCCTACTACGACAGCCCGCCGTGGAATCCAGGCACCGGCCAGGTGGTGTTCAGCCGGCGCACGCCAGGTACCGCGGAGGGGGACATCTTCGTGGTCGACGCCGACGGAGGCAACCTCACGAGAGTCGGTTGGTCCCGCGCGATGGTGCCCAACTGCGGAGCGATGGCGCAATGGGGCAACGACGGCAGGCGGGTCTACTTCCGTCACCACGACGACCGCACGCCGCTCGTGCGCTGGAGCGACGTGGTGAGCGGTGAGTCGGGAAGCTACCCGGGCAGCTTGCGGATGATGCGTCCAGGTGCGTCCGAGTACGCCTACCACAGTGAGCGCAGGGACTACTCGGTCGACGACCTGCGCCCCGAACACCGCCGTGACCAGGGAGTCTTCGTCCGGAGCCTCGAGGATGGATCCTGTCGGCAGCTCGCCTCCATCGCCGACTGCCTGGAGATCCACCCGCGGCGGGAGGAGATCGTCGACCTGCCGCTCTTCGTCAAGCACACGAAGTGGTCACCGGCAGGCGACCGGCTGATGTTTGCCTTCAGCTCTGGGAAGCGGGCAGGCGGGCGTCCTTTCGTTCACGAGGTGTACGTCGTGGGCGGGGACGGCGGCGGGCTTCGCAGGGTTGGTCCCATGGTCAACCATCCGAGTTGGCACCCGGACGGCCGGCACATCCTTGCCAACGCGGCGCTCGGCAACGATCCGGACAAGAAGCTGGCGCTGCTGGATGTGGAGACGGGCGACCGGCGACTCGTCACCGACCGGGTCCCAGGGATGGGCCACCCGTCGTACTCGCCTGATGGCGAGTGGATCGTGCTGGACGACGTTCAGGGGCGGCAGGGTGCCGCGTCGATCTCGATCGTGCATCCGGCCAGTGGCGAGCTGCGCCGCCTCGTCGTGACGACCGTGACGGACCACTCGCACGACGGGACGCACCTGCACCCGGTCTGGTCCCAGGACGGCAGCCAGATCCTGTACTCCAGCGACGCCTCAGGTGTGTCGCAGCTCTGCGTCGTCGACGTTCCCTAGCCGGCCGTCCTGGAACGCCGGCTGGGTCCAGGCGCGGTAGCCGACGCCGTGCTCCGATCCGGGCTCGACCCAGGTGACCCGGGCCCGCAGGTACGCGGACTCCGGCGTACGCGGGTGGCTGGCCTCGGCCCGCTGGCTGCGGGCGACGACCGTTCCACCCGGTCCGACGAACTCGATGGTGAGGCCCGTCGGATAGCCGTCGGGTAGGCGTTGGCCGGCCGCCAGCTCCCGGCAGATCTCGGCGCGGGTGGAGTCGACATCGACGACGACGCGGTATTCGTCCGGGTCGATCGCGACATCGTGCAGGAACACGCCGCTGGAAGCGTAGAAGTCCCCCGTGTCCAAGGCGGTCGCCACGGCGTCACCCGTCAGCTGCCCGGCCCGAACCATCACCCAGCCCCGCCCGGGATTGGAGTGATCGGCGCTCCATGCCGCGAAGTTGTGCGCGTCGTCCGAGGCAACCGCGTAGGAGACCCTCCCGTTCGTCAACAGGTCGTCCCACATCGCCTCGGTGGACAGGTGGTCGGCGTCGCCGTCGTTGTTGACCCGGGGGTGGCCGTTGTAGAGCTCGAAGAGGCGGCAGTGCCGCTGTGGCCGGAGGTCGTCGACGGTGACCTGCCACAGGTAGTTCGGGTGGTTGACCACGGGGACGCCGCCGGCGCTGCGGACCCGCTGGGACAGGCGGTCGATCACGTCGACCGCCGCACCGGGCGCCTCGTGGCTCGGCGGCGCGTCGACGTTGAGGGCGGTCATGTGGACGACGGGAGTGGTCAGTTCCTCGCCGGGGACGAGGACGAAGTCGCGACGCCGGTCGGCCGGAAGCGTGACGTCGGCCGGATCGATGAACAGGTTGTGCTCGCTCAGGGTGGCGAATTGGTAGCCGTGGTCGAGGTACCACCGCGCGACGGTCTCGGGTGAGCTGTCGGCGTGGCCGCAGAGTTCGGTGTGCGCGTGGGTGTTTCCGCGGAACCAGTTGCTCATCAGGACGGCCTCCGAAGTGCGCTCCGTGGGCTGTTCGCTTGCCGGTACGACCCTACGGGCCACGTACGCCGGTGAGGGCGAGGCCTTCGGCGTGGTGGCAGGCAGTGGCGTGTCCGTCCTCGGTGAAGCGCAACGGGGGCACCTCGGTCGCGCACCGGTCGGCTCGCACGTACGCACAGCGGGTGTGGAACGTGCAGCCGCTCGGCGGGTTGGCCGGGTCGGGCAGGTCGTCGGGCAGCCGGTGCTGGTGGCGCGCCCGTCGGTCGTGCGGGTCCGGCCGAGGCACGGCATGGAGCAGCGCCTCGGTGTAGGGGTGGTGCGGTCCCTGGTAGAGCGTGCTCGTGGCGGACGACTCGATGATCGATCCGAGGTACATCACGCTGACCCTCGAGCAGAGGTGCTCGACGACGGACAGGTCGTGGGAGATGAAGAGGTAGGTCAGGTCGTACTCGTCCTGCAGGTCGGCGAGCAGGTTGAGGATCTGGGCCCGTACCGAGACGTCGAGGGCGGACACCGCCTCGTCGGCGATCACCAGGCGGGGCTGCGTGATCAGCGCTCTCGCGATGTTGATCCGCTGCCGCTCGCCACCGGAGAAGGCGTGCGGGTAGCGGTGCATGTGTGCAGGTCGCAGGCCCACCCTGGACAGCATCGCGGCAACCCGGTCCTTCAACTCGTCTCCCTCGGCGAGACGGTTGGCCCGCAGCGGTTCGCCGATGAGCTGGAGCAGGGTCATCCGGGGGTTGAGGGAGGAGAACGGATCCTGGAGGATGACGCGGATCTCCCGCCGGTACGGCTTCAGGGCCCGGGTGTCGAGCCCGGCGAGGTCGACGACCTGTCCGTCGGTTCTCCGGTAGCCGATCTTCCCGGCCGTCGGGGTGAGGGCGCGGGCGATGCAGCGACCAAGGGTTGTCTTGCCGCAGCCCGACTCGCCGACCAGCCCGAGAGTCTCACCTGGGTGGATGGACAGGTCCACCTGTGTGACGGCGCGTACCACTCCCGAGGTACGCCCGAAGAGGCCGTGCCGGATCGGGAACTCCATGCTCAGGCCGCGTATGTCCAGCAGGGGTGCGGCGACCTTGGTCGGCACATCAGCCTGGATCGCCGCCGGCTCCTCGTGGACGATCACCCGTCCCGCAGCTTCGACCGGAGCGCCGACCGGAGCGCCGACTTCCCGGTGGTCGACATGTGATTCGGGCCGATCGGCGCCGGCTTCGTAGAGATGGCAGCTGGCCTGATGACCATCGGCGAAGGAGACCAACGGCGGCTCGGTGGTGTCGCACAATCCGGCGATGGTGTGGGCACACCTGGTGTGGAAGGGGCAGCCCGTGGGCCGGTCCTGCGGCGCGGGGACGATCCCGTGGATGGCGGGCAGTCGGCCGCGTGGCCCCGCGGCCCGGTCGCCGCCCATGGTGGGGATGGAGCGGAGCAGCGCCTGCGTGTAGGGGTGGCGCGGACGGTCGAAGATGTCGGTCACCGAGCCACGCTCGACGACCGTCCCGAGGTACATCACGCAGACGTCGTCGGCGATCTCGGCGACCACTCCGAGGTCGTGGGTGATGAAGATCATCGCCATGCCGGTCTGGTCCTGCAGGTCACCGAGCAGGTCGAGGATCCGGGCCTGGGTCGTGACGTCGAGCGCGGTGGTGGGCTCGTCCGCGATGAGCAGTGCCGGTTCGCAGGACAGGGCGGTCGCGATGACGACGCGTTGGCACATGCCGCCGGAGAGCTGGAACGGGTAGGCGTTCATCCTTCGCTCCGGCTGCGGGATACCGACGCGTGCCAGTTGCGCGACGCCGCGCTCGTACGCCTCGGCCCGCGAGACCGGCAGGTGTGCCGTGATGACCTCGACGAGTTGGTTTCCGACCGTGTACATCGGTGACAACGAGGCGACGGGCTCCTGGAAGACCATGCCGATCTCGGCACCCCGGACGCGGCGGATCTCCTCCCCGTGCGGGTTCAGCCCGGCGAGGTCGACCCACGAATCCTCCGCAGGAGCGGGCGCGGCGGTCAGGCCGGTCGACCCGCCCCTGCCGGCGGGCGAGCCGGATCGCCACTCGATCCGGCCGCCGACGATCCGACCGGGTGGCTCGACCAGTTGCAGGATGGATCGCCCGGTGACGGACTTGCCGCAGCCAGACTCTCCGACCACACACAGTGTCCGGGCGCGGTCGACGGCGAGGTCGACACCGTCCACAGCCTTGACCAGACCCTCGCCGGTGGAGAAGTGCGTACGCAGACCGCTGACGCGCAGGAGGGTCTCGGCGCCGACGTCGGACGAGGCGTCCTCGGGTGGCATTGCCAAGGAGACGGCGTCCCCCGACTGTGCGGGTGGTGACGCGGAAGGCCGTGCGGGTCGGGCTGTCATGTGTGCTCCAGGACGATGCGGAGTCATTGCTTGTACGGATCGGCCGCATCGCGCAGGCCGTCACCGAAGAAGTTGAGGGACAGAACGGCGATCACGACCGCGAGGCCGGGAAGCAGGAGCCACGGCGCGGTGGCGACGGCGCGAATGCTCTGCGCTTCCTGGAGCAGGACGCCCCAGCTGACGACGGGAGCCTGCAGGCCCAGCCCGAGGAACGACAGCGCCGTCTCGGCCAGAATCATGGACGGGATCGACAGGGTCAGGGCGGCAATGAGGTGGCTGGTGAACGACGGCAGCATGTGCCGGAAGATGATGCGCGACCGACTCACTCCGTCGAGGCTGGCGACCATCACGAAGTCCTCCTCGCGCAGCGACAGGAAACGGCCGCGGACGACGCGGGCGAGGTCGGTCCAGGCGATCATGGACAACAACACGGTGATCGCCAGGTATCGCTGCAGCGGCCCCCACTCGCGCGGGATGGCAGCGGACAGGCCCAGCCACAACGGCAGGGTCGGCAGCGACATCAAGAACTCCACCGACCGTTGGATCACCATGTCGACGGTGCCACCGAAGTATCCGGAGACTCCGCCCAGCACAATGCCCAGGCCGAACGCGAGCGCGACGCCGATCAGTCCTATGGACATGGAGATCCGGGTGCCGTGGATGATCCGGGACACCAGGTCGTGCCCCAACCGGTCGGCACCCAGGAGATACATCGGTGAGGTGCCGTCGGCCGGTGCAAGGAGGTGGACGCTCGTGGGGACGACGCCGAACAACTTGTAGGGCTCGCCGCGGGCGAACAGTGCGAGGTCGATCTTGCTGGTCCGGTCGACCTGCCAGTTCAGCTGCAGCGTCTCCGGATCCCGGCTGCGCTTGTAGTCGTGGACGTACAGGCCGACATCGGTGTCTCCGGCGGCATCCGTGTGCAGAATGTGCACGCGTTGGGGTGGAGCGTAGGCATAGTCCGCATCGAAGTGTTCGGTGGAGTACGGCGCGAGAAACTCCGCGAAGATCGCGACGAAGTAGATCGCGAGGGTGACCACCAGGCCAGCCATCGCCAGCCGGTGGGCGCTGAGCGCACGCCAGATCAGCCGCCACTGCGACGCGACGGCGATGGTGGCCTTGTCGGCGGCAGTCACGGCGACGGAACTTGCCGGCCCACTGGGGGAGTCGGTGGGCGAGCCGGTCGGTGAGCCGGCGGGAAGCGTCTGTGTCATGGAGTGTCCCGCCTACCTGTAGCGGACCCGAGGATCGAGCCAGGCCAGCATGATGTCGGACAGGAGGGTGCCGACCACGGTCAGGACGCTCACGATGAAGATGATCGAGCCGGCGAGGTACATGTCCTGACTACGGAGGGCGCCAAGGAGTAACGGTCCGGTCGTCGGCAGCGACATCACCGACGCGACGATGACCTCACCGGACACGAGGCCGGGCAGGATCCATCCGGCGGTGGACACGAACGGGTTCATCGCGACCCGTAGCGGGTATTTCAGCAGGACCCGGCGCTCGCGCACCCCCCACGCCCGCGCCGCCACCACGTAGGGCTTCCGCAACTCGTCCAGCAGGTTGGCCCGCAGGATTCGAATGAGCCCTGCGGTGCCGGCCGTGCCGAGTACGACGACCGGAACCCACAGATGTCCGAGCAGATCGAGAACCCTGCCGAGGTTCCAGGTGGTGTCGGCGAACTCCGGTGAGAAGATCCCGCCCACGCTCTGGCCGAAGAAGCTGAAGCCGACCCACATCAGGATCAACGCCAGCAGGAAGTTGGGGGTTGCCAGCCCGAGAAAGCCGATGGTGGTCGCGAGGTAGTCGCCGATCGAGTACTGGCGTACTGCCGAATAGAGCCCGATCGGAAACGCGACCAGCCAGGTGAACAGCAGGGCAGCCACAGCCAGTGCGATCGTCATCGGAAGCCGCTGGGCGAGCAGGTCTACCACTGGCCGGTGGTAGGTGAAGGACTCGCCGAAGTCGAGGTGGAGGACGATGCCCTTCATCCACGTCAGGTACTGCACGAGAAAAGGTTCGCCGAGCCCGTAACGCTCGCGCAGAGAGTTGAGCTCAGCGGCGTTGAAGCTCTCGCCCCTGGCCTCCATCTGCGCGACCATCGTGGTCAGGTAGTCGCCCGGTGGAAACTGGATGATGGCGAAGGCGACCACCGATACCGCGAAGAGGGTCGGCAGCATCAACAGGAGCCGCCGAACCATGTATCTCCACACGTGGCGACCTCCTACGTCTTGCTCAGGAAGGGTTTGCGGGGTAGCAGGCGTCGCGTTCGTACGGGAACATCGGCCGGCGTCGACGGTGGTAGGTGAACTCCTCGACCGACAGCCGGGTGACTCCCGCCGTATCGACGACCAGGTGCTCGCCGCACACGTCCGCATAGCCTGCCCGTGGACCGTTGACCCCCTTGGCGACAATGGCGCGGAACGTCGACGGATCCAGCCCGACGGTCGTCAGCTGGGCCGGGGTGATCGGTTGGACCAGCTTCGAGGTGAGGACGACGGTGATGTCGTCGTCGGTCCGCACCGCCACCATCGTTCCGGCGTCGAAGTAGCGCAGCCCGCCGTGGGCCATCGCGGGTTCCTCGTACCGGCCATCGGAGTGTCCGACGACGGTGCCGACCAGACGGACGGGTGCGCCGTCCTGTTCCTGCGACCGACCACCGGCCCGGATGTCGACGCGGCGGCCCACCGCTGCGGACGCGAGTGCCGCGGCACACTCGGCGTCGAGCAGGACGGCGACGAGCCCATTCGCCTTCTGGGCAAGGGCTTCGGCCAGCAGGACGGTCGAGTCCCCGGGCCCGCCACCACCCACGTTGTCGCCCACGTCGAGGAGCAGCAGTGGCCGCTCGCCGGTGTGGCGGTTGACCCGCGCCATGGCTTCCGCCGGTGCCATGCCTTCGCCCTGCAGGTCGTGCCGGCGTTCCCAGCAGGCCGTGGCCAGCTCGACCGCCGCGGCCCGGGCGGCTTGCTGGCTGTCGGTGTGGCAGGTGATCACCGACATGCCCATGTCGGGTACGTCGGCGTAGGGGAATCCCTCGACCACGCTGGCGTCGAGCATGCCGGGGCGCCCCTCGATCTCTCGGGCGCGACGCAGCAAGGAGGCCATCGGGTCCTCGCAGGTGTCCTGTCTGGTGATGGTGACCACGAGCGGCAGCTGTTCGAGCGCGAGCGCCGGGCGCCGGCCGGTGCGAAGGATGTCGAGCACCCGCGTACGGCATTCCAGCCCGCGCTCCCGGGCGTCCACGTGCGGGTTGGTCTGGTACGGCAGCAGCACGTCCACGGCGTCCACCACGCCTGCCGAGAGGTTGGCGTGCATGTCGACGACCGTGCCGATCGGTACGTCGGGCCCTACGCAGGCACGGATCCGGGCAGCGATCTGGACGTCGGCGTCCTCGTGCCCGTCGGCCACCGCGGCACCGTGCAGGCCGAGCAGGACACCGTTGAACGGACCGTGCTTGTCGACCAGATCGACCATCTCGTCGAGCAGGGACTCGAACGCGTCCGCGGTGATCGGGCCGCACGGGTTGACCCAGGCCGCGAGCAACGGAACCAGGTCGTACGCCTGGTCGTCATCCGTGCCCTCGGGCGCGAGGAATCCCGCGTACGTCGCCTGGGAGTGAAGGTACTGGTCCACCAGTGCCGCACCCCGGTGCACGCCGCCGTCGGCGTAGGCAGCGAGGTCGGCCCGCAGCGACGAGAACGTGTTGGTCTCGTGGGCGAGGCCGAGCACGGCCAGCCGCGGCGTGCTCACGGCCGGGTTGGCGGAATGGTCGGCCGCACCGAACGGATCACGTGGTACGGCTGGTTGTCGAAGGGTGGGTGCAGACCCGGTGCCAGCCACGCCTCGCCGGTCGGCTCGAAGACGGTGAAGTAGTAGACCAGTGGGAACGGAGAATCCGTGTACGCGCCCGGGATCTCGGCCCGGACCTGGCCGTCGCCCATAGCCACCATCGTGGTGGTCTCGTAGGCCTCGCGGTGGTTGAGGTGTCGGTAGTGGAGCACGACCCGGCCGCCGAAGTCGCCGCCGACCGATGCGGCAACTGTCACGATGACGTCCACGTCGTCTCCCCGTACGAACAAGCCCGGCGGGGTGTGGTCGACCGTGGTTCGTGAACCTGCTGTCGCCGGCCCTGCCAGTGGCTCGGACGCTTCGAGCGCGACGGTGCTGGAGTCCTTGCGTACCGCGTCGCGGAGGCGTTCGAGGGCGTCGAGGTCGTGGTCGACCGCCGGCACCCGGTCGGCCCAGTGGCCGTGCTCCGCCAGCCGGTAGCCGAACGTCAGGTCGTCCCGGTAGACCCCCGTGGTCACCTGGGCGACCGTGGCGTACGCGTGGCGTGCTCCCCGGTATGCGTCGACGGCTGCGTCCAGGTGCCTCGCGTCGCGGGTTCGTTCGTACAACGCATGGCTCACCGCCGCCCGGAACTTGCCCGCGAAGAACCGGCCCAGGTGTGCCAGTGCCGTCACGTCGATCGACACCCGGCGAAACTCCGGTTCCTTCGGATCGGCTACCACGTCGGTAGCTCGGACCAGCGCACGTTCTGCTTCCTGCGCAAGGGATTCGAGCCAGCCCGCCACGTCCAGCGGCGAGTAGCGGCCGTCGGTGGTGCCGGCAGCAAGGTGGGTCGCGTACTCGTCCACGCTGGCGAACAGGACCGGGTTGAAGGAGCTGACCGCACCGAACCGGGTGACGCCCGAGTCGCCGGCGTAGTGGTCGACATGAGGGCCGTCGACGATCGGCATGTCGATGTACATCTCCGGCCAGTAGCCGCTGATCGAAGCACCGACCGCGTGCGTGACGGTGACGAGGGGGACGACCCGGCTGGCCGCGGCCACCGCCTCCTCGATCGCGGGACCCGCGGCGCCGAACTCCGCTCCCAGAAACCGCTGCCAGCCGTCGGGTTCGGCGTCCGGGTCGTACAGCAGCCGACCCCACAGCCGGTGGGTGTAGCGGTACTTCCGCCACTCCTGCCCGCCCAGTTGCAGCGACGGATCGGCGTACGGGTCGCGCTGGCCCGCGGTGCCGGTGCCCTTGCGGCCCTTGAACGACAGCGGATCGAAGAGCTCCACGCCGACCGCGCCACAGAAGGTGCTGCCGAACCGTCCGACTCCGGCGGCCAGCTTCGGGTCGCCCCACAACAGGACGCGCTGGCCGCCGTGCCAGATCCGGAACATGACGTCGAAGTCGCGGTCGTCGCGCAGGAAGTCGCCGTAGCCGTATCTGGTGAAGCTGCGCTCGAAGCCGGTGATGGCGCGGAGCCCGCCGGGGCGCACCGTGGGTACGCGTTCCTTCTCCCGGATGCTGGCCTGGTGGTAGGGGAGTCCGAGGTGCTCGGCCCAGTACTTCGTCGAGAGCACGACCGGCTGTCCGGTCGCTCGAGCGGTGTCGATCAACGCCTCGTCGACGCCCTTGGCGTGCATGTCGATCTCGACCGTACGACCGATCCGGCCGACACCTTCGAGGGTGCGACGCCAAAAGTCCGTACGCACGTCGTCGGGCACGCCGCCCTCGTAGTGCACCCGCAGGGTCAGACCGGTGATCGAGGGACACTCGCGTAGCAGCAGCTCCAGTGCCGTACCGCAGTAGTCGGCGTGCGTTTGCGGTGTGAGTCCGACGATCGGAAACTGCGGGTCGTTGATCCCGTTGTCGTAGCTGAAGTCACCCTGGGTCTGGTCGTACGCGTGGTTCCACAGGCCGAGCTGGAACTGGATTCCGCGCCGTTTCGCCTCGTCGCTGACATATCGCAGAATCGCGAGGTTGCGGGTGCGTTCGGCGGGCGTGACGTTCTCGGCGCGTACGTCGTAGCCGGGGACGTCGAGCAGGAACGGATACGGAAAGCACAGGTAGGTGTCGGTGACCGGGTTGTGGCCGTAGTTGTACTGGAGGCCGAACGCGAGCTGGAACCGGTTGAGGCGCTGGGTCGCCAGCTCGGTGAGGTAGGCGTCCCAGAAGTCGTGGTCGGTCAGCCAGGCCAGGTCCTCGGTGATGCTCGTGAACGGTCGCAGGATGCTGCGTACCGGAGTCGCGGGGGACTGGCTGGACGGGGTGAGGTCACGGAGTCGGGCGGCCGGATCGTCGGCGTGGACCACGATGTCTGCGATCTCCAGCAGGCCGTAGACCGCGCCCTGGGCGGCCGGCGCCACCACGAGCACCTGCAGGTCCGAGCCCTCAGAGGCTGTGGTCAGCGCGAACGCCTCCGGGTCCTGCGGAGCTGTCAGACCCGACCTGTGCAGTGCCTGTCGGGCGAGCTCGCTGCCGGTCGAGGTCACGACTATGCGTACGCCAGATATGTGTGCGCCAGATTCGGGTGAGCCAGTTTCGTGTGTGCCAGCTTCTGATGTGCCAGCTTTCTGTGTGCCGGGCGTACGCAGCACCTGCTCGAGGTAGCTGGTCGCCCATGCGATCGAGCCGGCCGCATCCTCGATGTGCCCGTCGGAGGAGGTGTCGATGGATACCTGCACGCGTGCCTGCCTCGGTGGTCCTGGGGCGAGTGGTCCTGGGGCGAGTGGTGGCCGTGACTGTAGTTCTGACCATCACTGCGGCGATGCTACTTACGGGCCGGACCGTAATCCCAGGACGGGCAGGTGTCAAGCCATCCGGACGGGCCGGACGCAGGCGTATGCCGCGGCAGCCCGCGTAATCAGCAGACGATGGCGACCGCGGTCGCGAACCGGGTGCCCAGTGAGCGCTGCAGGGTGATGTGGAGGAGCCCGATCCCCTCCAGGTATCTCGCCCGCGCCAGCGGCCCGGTGTCGAGCGCCCGCAGCCCACCAGCCTCCACCAGTTCGGCGACCTTCGCCTTCGCACTGGCGTCGTCGCCGGCGAGGAAGACGTCGAGCGGCTGGCCGCCGGCCCGGCCGGACAGCAGCGGTCCCGCAAAGGTCGTGTTGAACGCCTTGACCACGCTCGCCCCGGGCGGCGCGACCCGCGCGATCTCCTCGGCGGCGGAGCTGTCCGCGGGCGTACTGAGCGCGTCGTAGCTCGGGTTCAGCGGGTTCGTGACGTCGACGATGATCCTGCCGCCGAGCTGGTCGGCGTACTTCTGCACCAGGCCCGGCGCGGCCGGGTAAGGCACGGCGAGGATGACGACCTCGCCGGCCAGCGGGTCGCCGATCGTCCCGGCAGTCACCCTGCCGTCGGATCCGCTGCGGAGCTCGTCGACCAGCGTCGCGGCCTGTCCGGCGTCGCGGTCGAGGATCAACACCTCGTGGTGCCCGACGAGCATCCGGGTCGCGATGCCGCGGGCCATGTTGCCCGCACCGAGGATGGTGACCTGCACGGGTGAGCCTCCTGTCCGCACCAGCCGGAAGCTGCGCACTCTCCCTGCTCATACCCACGCTGGGCGGGCAGACGAGATCAGCGGCGGAATCCGGTGGATGTCGACAGGTCAGGTGATGAGGATGTACGCGATTGCCGCGCCGACGGCGAACGCCACGATTCCGACGAACGCGAAGATCACGAAGACCGGCTCGGGCCCGTCGCCCCTCAGCAGCATCTTCTGCGGATCGCCCGGGTCGTAGCGGACGGTCACCCGCTGGCCGGGTGAGGCTCGTACGCCCATGGTGCCCCGAAAGGACGGGATCTCGACCTCGGCACCACCGGGTACGACATAGCGCACGACCGGGTGGTGGAGGGTGAGCCCGTTGCGGCTACTCGTGGTGGCCTCGCCGACGACGACTCCCGGTGTGGACGTGCCGGACGCGTGGATCCGGACGACCCGGTGGATGCCGATGGCAGCGATGCCACCGAAGAGCAGTCCCACCGCGAGCGGCAGCAGGGCCGGGAAGACGTCGAACACGGGCTGCCAGCCGGCAGGGGGGACGAGCACGATCCCGGCCGCGACCAGAAGCAGGACGATCCCGATGGCCAGCATGAGCCGGTAGATGCCCGACTCGTACTGCCCGATGACGGCCTTGTGCGGATCGGCCGGGTCGTAGTGGACGGTCACCGGACGGCCGGGAACGAAGCTGGTGTTGTTCGTCTGTGCCGAGGGAGTGAACTCGACCTGCTGCCCAGCCGGGGTCGTGAAGCGTACGACCGGCGCCTGCGTCAGACCCATGCCTCCCGCACTGAGGTTCCCGCCCGGCGTGAACCCCTCCCGCTGGCCGACGACGATCCCGACGGCCGCGATCCCACGCCTGCGAAGGCGACTGATCCGGCCTAGACGTAGTGCCGAACTGGCCGCGAACAGGGTGCCGAGCAGCACCAGGATCCCGGGCGCGTACCACGACTCCATCCCGGCCTCCTCGCAGGTCCCGCCGCCGTTCAGTTCTGTCGCACGGTCGTGCTCACGTGTCGCCGCTCGTTGGCTGACATGTCGCACGACCGTGGCTGAGCCGGATCATAGAAGGCGGCCAGCCTGGACTGAACCCCTTCCGACGGGCCCCGCCTCCGAGCGGACGGGCATCGTGCCTGGTCAACAGCCATGCGTAGGCAGAGCGGGGTCCGCCAGGTCGGCCCGAAGGGGCAAGCCCGAAACGCCGGTCGAGATCGCGCGCGAAACATGCCGCATGATCTTGACCGGAGCGAGCCATTTCGCGATGATTGGCCGCATCCGGACATAGATCAACAACTACGCCATGCAATACCCGCTATGCCCGGATGCTTCTCTGTATCACCCGGGGGGACCGGGAGATCATCCCGCGCGCGCGGTGTCTTCCGCGCGCATCACAGAAACGGAGTACGGATGCGCAAGCGCATCGTGCCCTTCGTCGCGGCTGCCGCGACGGTAGTGGCAATCGGGGGGTTCGTCACAACGGCGAGCGCAGCCCAGCAGGACCAGAACGGTTTTACGCAGTACGCCACGGTCCACGTGTGCTGGGACAGTTCCAAGGGAACCATCCGGCGGGTGCTGTCGACGTCTGACTGCCGCACCGGCGAGCGCAAGGTGAAGTGGTTCTCCGCCGGCACGCCGGACGGCGTTGGCGACCGCGGGCCTGCCGGTCCGAGGGGGCCTGCCGGTGACGACGGTGATGACGGCGAAGACGGCCAGGACGGCCAGGACGGCACCGATGGCAATGACGGCAGCGATGGTGAGGACGGCCAGGACGGCGTCTTCAACCTGCAGGCCGAGGCGCTCGGCTCGGATGTGGCCATCGCGAACATCGGCGGCGCGATCAACGACCGCAACACCAACCTGGGCGTCGGGTTCGACCTCGCGCCAGGCAAGTACCTCATCAGCGTCAACGGCGCGTTCGAGTCCACCAGCAACGCCGGCGACCCGGCGGTCGACGTGTGGCCGCAGCTGAGCCTGTGGATCGACCGGAACCACGACGGAGCCTTCCAGTGGCAGGCGAGCGAGGGCGACATCTCGCCGAACGCACTCATGCCGACGGTGAAGGACCGGCA
Source organism: uncultured Actinomycetota bacterium (assembly GCA_963720325.1). Lineage (GTDB taxonomy): Bacteria > Actinomycetota > Actinomycetes > Propionibacteriales > Actinopolymorphaceae > Thermasporomyces. The sequence goes on from CAVRFE010000003.1 coordinate 1,096,611, forward strand.
CCGGTCGGTCAGCGGCACATCCGTGATCGAGCTGGACGAGGAGACTCACGTCGGTCTGCTCGCGTTCGGCTACACCAGTACCCAGGGCAGTGAGCGTTCGGGCGAGATCAAGGTCGTCGACGCCACGATCACGGCCACGCCGATCGGTGACTGACAAGATCGGTAACTGACAAGCTCGGTGACTGGCAAGAGATGTAACTTCTCGGATAACCGGGAAAAGCATCCCGGCTAGCCGCAAACATCCTGGCTGGCCGGGGAAGATACGGAAGGGCGGGCCCGCTACGAGGGGAGCGGGTCCGCCCTTCCTTGTCGTACCCCGTCGGACGCGAACCTGTCCGACGTCCGCGGAGCAGCAATCGAGGTGTCGAACCTTCGGGCACGCCGCGGTCAGCGTGACCGGTGACGCCCCGCGTGCCGGCATGCGTGGCGACCCGATTGCCATGGATCGAGCCGAACGACTGACAAGCTGCGGACTGTCGTGCACTATTGCGTACACGCAACATGGTGACGCCGGCATGTTTGCCGTCGGGAGGGGAAGTCCCGTGTCTGATCAGACTCAGCAGCCGTACCACGTTCCGTCGACGCAACAGGCGCAGCAGCCGGCCTAGGGATCGACCTGCCTCGGAGGACACGGCCCTGATGCGCATCGTCACAGCACTCGCCGCCCGCCCGGCCCTGGGGTGGTTGGTCGCAGCCATCCTCGCCATCGCCTTGGTGGCAAGCACAGGACCAACCGTCGCCCGGGCCTGGACCGGCGGCGCGGCCGACGCCGGCGACGTGAAGATCTCCGGCTGCGTGATCCGTCTGTACACGTCCGGGCCGGAGATGCACTCCAACGCCGCGCACTCCTGCCTCGGCGTAACGTCAGTCGGGGTCAACAGCACCGGCGATCTGCGGATCGTGCACCTGCCGGGCGGGCCGATCATCTCCTGCATCGCGGCGATCGACGAGACTCTTGCGGTCCGAGGAATCATCACCGGGTGTTCCGGCGGGAGTGGCGTGACCGTCGTTCGGTTCTACGACGTCGACAGTCACAAGCGCGTAGGTGTGCGGTCGACGGCTGTGGCCTCGTCGGCGTCGAACGTCTGGATGACCTGGATCAGCGACGGCCGGCTGCTCTAGGTTTGCGGGCCATTGGGACACCGCGAAGCGTCCACTGCAAGGAGCGGCCCGCTGATGAGTGACACTCCCGTCGACGGAACTGTCGAGCCTGGGTTCGAGCCGGTGTACGAGGTCTTCGAACGCAGCTTTGAGAAGGGCGAGCTGGGCGCGGCAGCGTGCGCGTACGTCGATGGCTGCAAGGTCGTCGATCTGTGGGGCGGCTGGGCGGACGCCGGCCGGACGCGGGAGTGGCAGCGCGACACGATCGCCTGCATCTACTCGGCGACCAAGGGCATGACGGCCACGTGCGCTCACCGACTCGTCGATCGCGGCCTGCTTGACGTGGGCGAGCCCGTGGCTACCTATTGGCCCGAGTTCGCCCAGGCGGGCAAGGACAACGTCACCGTACGGATGGTCCTCAGCCACCAGTCCGGACTGCCGTGGACGACGGCGACCTTCCCGGCTGAGAAGCGCTGGGACTGGGAGACGCGCACCGACGCGCTCGCCCGATCGGTGCCGGTGTGGGAACCCGGCACGCGCTGCGAGTACCAAGGGGGGACGTTCGGCTACCTCGTGGGGAATGTCGTGAACCGCATCGACGGGCGCTCGCTGGGCGAGTATTTCCGCGAGGAGGTCGCCGAGCCGCTCGGTGCCGACGTCATGATCGCCTTTGGACCCGAACTGGACCATCGGTGTGCGGAGATGGCCGGCCCGGACGACGACATTGATGGCACCGACTCCCGCCAGTGGCGTGCCGCGGGAGACGGTGCCGCAACCGGCCACGGCACCGCCGCCGGCCTGGCTCGGATATACGCGGCGCTCGCGCGCGGTGGCGAGCTGGGCGGTGTCCGGCTGCTTCGAGCCGAGACCATCGAGTCGGCCGTGCAGGAGCAGGCGCTGGAGCACGCCGACGGGACCGCCGACGGGTTCGGCCTGGGCTACCAGCTGCGGGAGAACATGTCCCCCGGTCTAGTGGGCACCCAGACCTTCGGACATAGCGGCCTTGGCGGCTCCATCGGATTCGCCGACCCGACCAAGCGGCTCGGCTTCGGGTATGTGATGAACCAGATGTTCGGCGGCGGCAGAACTGACTTGCTCGCGGCGATCTACGGATCCCTCGGCGCGTAGCCGGCGCCTACCTCGGCCGTCTTCCCGCTCCCAAACTCGGACATCGCTGCGACTGGGAGCGTCCGGCAGATGTGAAAGGGCCAGGTCATTCCCTCTGACCTGGCCCCGTACCTCGGGGTGAGTGACGGGGATCGAACCCGCGACAACTGGGACCACAACCCAGTGCTCTACCAACTGAGCTACACCCACCATGCGTCGTGCTGAGGGGAACCCGAGACGGGGGCCCATACGGACGACAGCCGCGGACGACTGCCGCGGCGCACCAAGTGTAGCCAAGTCGTCCGCGGGACTCCGCACCGGAGATCAGGCGGTGCGCGGACGCTGATCCTCACCGCTGGGAGCGGCCGGTTCGGACTCCTGTGCCCCGTCCTGCGGCGTGCCGACGGGCGTCGCATCAGCGGTCGGCTGGTCGGCCTCCGGCGTCGGTTCGCCGCCACCGGTGGGCTCGCCGAGGATCTGTTCCGCGATCGTCTTGGCCGCTGCCGAGTCGGGGCCCGGGCGGGGAACGAAGACGGCGGCCCGGTAGTAGCGCAGCTCGTCGATCGACTCGCGGATGTCGGCGAGCGCCCGGTGGTTTCCGACCTTGCCCGGACTTGCGAAGTAGACCCGCGGATACCAGCGGCGGACGAGTTCCTTGATCGACGACACGTCGACGATGCGGTAGTGCAGGTGGTGTTCGAGCGAGGGCATGTCGCGGGCCAGGAACGCCCGGTCGGTGGCCACCGTGTTGCCCGCCAGGGGTGCCTTGCCAGGCTCGGGCGCGAACGTACGAATGTAGGACAGGACGCGCTCCTCGGCCTCGGCCAGCGAGACGCCCTTGGCAAGCACGTCCAGCAGGCCGGAGGAGGTGTGCATCGTGCGTACGACATCACGCATCTGGTCGACCGCGGCCTGCGGCGGCTTGACCACCAGGTCGATGCCGTCACCGAGCACATTGAGGTTGCCGTCGGTGACCAGGGCCGCCACCTCGACGAGCGCGTCGAGTCTGAGGTCGAGCCCGGTCATCTCGCAGTCGATCCACACCAGCCGGTCATACATAGGTCTCAACCCTATGTGCTCACGCAGGGTTGCCGGCCGGTCTCACGCGGAGCGACGGAAACCTTGCCGGGCGCGGAGGTAGTCGGCGACCACGAAGTCGCCCAGCCGGTCGACATCGGGCGTGAAGACCCGCCCGCCGTTGCGCCTGGCCACCGCGTCGACGAACCGGGCCAGCCCCTCGTCCTCGCCGAGCATGAAGACGTTGAGGGTCGCGCCGTACCTGGTCAGGGCGTCGACCTCGGTGATCGTCGCCCGCAGCGTGTCGTACGTCGTCGGCCAGGAGAAGAACGGAGACCCGTCGTCCAGCAGGTGGGCGGTCGGCTCGCCGTCGGTCACCACGAGGATCACCGGTTCGGCGTCCGGGTGCCGCCGGACGTGGCGACCGGCCAGCATCAGGGCGTGCTGAAGGTTCGTGCCCTGGATCCAGTCCGGCTCGATCTCGGCCAGCTGGACAGGGGAGAGCCGGCGGGCCACCCGGTCGAATCCGATGATCTCCAGCGCGTCCTGGCGGAACCTCGTCGCCACCAGGTGGGAGAGCGCGAGAGCCGTCTGCTTCATCGGGCCCCAGCGGCCCTCCTGGATCATCGAGTACGACAGGTCGACGCAGAGCGCGACCGCGGCGGACGACCGGCGTTCGGTCTCGGCGATCTCGAAGTCCTCGACGCTGAGCTGTACCGGCGGGCCGCTCCGGCTGCCGGCGGCGCGCAGCACGGCGTTGTGGACGGTACGCGTGGCGTCGATCGGGTGCTCGTCCCCGAACCGCCACTCCCGGGTGGTGCCGACCGGCTCGTCCGCGGCACCGGTGCGGTGGTCGTCGTGGTCGCCGCGGCCCTGTGCGTTGAGCTGGTCGAACACCCGTCGCAACGCGGCCTCGCCGAGCCGGCGGAGTGCCTTCGGGGTGAGTCGCAGGCCGTCGGGTCCCCGCGCGAGGTAGCCCTGGCGTTCGAGTTCCTGCTCCAACTGGCGTAGAGCGCGCACGTCCATGGCCGCTCCGCGTCCCAGCTGGCGCTCCAGCGCCTCGACGTCGACGTCGTCCAAGGTGGCGCCCGGATGTTCTTGGGACAACTGCTCGATCAGGGCCTCCAGGTCGGCCAGGTCGGCGACGGCCTCGACCGCCTCGCCGTACCCGAGCGGCTCCTGACCGCGCATCCGCGCCCGCGCGTCCCAGTCCAGCCCGGGGCGCAGCGCGCGGAGGTTTTCGCGCAGCTGTGCCAACTGCGAGGCCAGGCTCGGATCGCCAAGTGCCTCCTGCATGAGCCGAGCCAGCTCGTCCCGCTGGTCCGGCGACAGCGACCGCATCAGCCGTTCGGCGGCGGCGGCGCGGCGGGCCAGCAGGTCGATCAGTTCGTCGGTGCTCCGCGGGTTTTCCGGGAAGAACTGCCCGTGCCGCTCCATGAACTCGTTGAACCGGTCGGTGGTGTCCTCGCCCCGGGAGTGGGCGGCCAGCAGCGGGTTGAGGTCGGCGAGCATCTCCCGGACTGCCTCGCTGGCCGCCGGGTCCTGACCGGACAACGCCTGCTTCATCCCGGCGAACTGGGCGTCGAGCACCTCCCGCCGCAGCATCGCCTGGATCTGGTCGTACGTCTGCCGGGCGTCGGCGGACTGCCAGTCGTACGACGCCAGCTCCCGCACGGCGCGGGCCGTGTCGTTCGGCAGTGTGTCGAGCTCCATCTCGTGCATCCGGGCGTCATCGCTCGGGTCGCGCGCCAGCGTGTCCTTCTCGTCCGCGAGCGCCTGGTCGAGCATCTGACGTACCCGGTCGAGCGTGCCGGCGAGGTCACCACGCCGGCGCACCTCCTCGCGATGCCGCCTGGCCCGGGCAAGCAGCTCGTCGAGGCCGCGTTGCCCCTCCGGTCCACTGCGCAGCAGCTCGCGCAGCGCCTCCCGCAGGCTCGCGCCAGCCAGCACCTCTCGGCCGAGTTGGTCGAGCGCCTCACGGACGTCGTACGGGGAGGCCAGCGGATCGGGTCCGCCGTCCCAGGGCCCGTACCGGACTCGACGGGTCACCACTGTCGGCACCTCCCCAGCGGCCGCATCACGCGCCGTTCCTGACGGTCGCGTTCGGGTTCCTCGTCACCTCACGCTCCATACACCGTCATGCCATCCACGTTCTCCTTGGCGAGACGGCGCGTCAGGTGCAGGCCCTCGAGTACGAACTCGACGGCGGATGCCACCTCGCCCGGTGTCGCCGCGTCGCCCATGCCCAGCCGGTCGAGCACCTTCGCCAGTCCCGGCACGGTACCCATCTGGTCGAGCAGCTCGTCGCCCCGGGTGAGCTCGCCGGTCTCGACGGTCGCGCCTTCGGCGAACCTCGCGGTGAACCCGGCCAGGTCGAGCCCGCGCAGGTGCTCGCGGAACGTCTCGGCCGCCGCCACCCGCATCTGGTGAGCGAAGATCTCCTGCTCGCGGCCCTCCTCACCCATCTCGAACTCCACCTTCCCGTGCAGGGTCGGCAGGACGCCCGGAAGGTCGCAGATACGGGCCACCGCGGCGTTCTCACCGGTCAGCGCCGACCGGCGAAGAGCGGAGGCGGCCACGGTCTCGGCAGCGGTGATCGCGAACCGCGCCGAGACGCCGGACCGCTGGTCGACCGACGGCGACTCGCGCAGCCCCCGGGCCAGTCGGGCCAGCACGTCGAGCAGGTGGTCGGGCACCGGTGCGGCGAGGTTTGCCTCCTGCCGGATGAGGACGACCTCCTCCTCGACCTCGAGCGGGTAGTGGGTACGGATCTCGGCACCGAACCGGTCTTTCAGCGGCGTGATGATCCGGCCGCGGTTGGTGTAGTCCTCTGGGTTGGCCGAGGCCACGAGGAGCAGGTCGAGCGGCAGTCGCAGGACATAACCGCGGACCTGGATGTCGCGCTCCTCCAAGACGTTGAACAACGCGACCTGGATGCGTTCGGCGAGGTCGGGCAGTTCGTTGAGGGCGAAGATGCCGCGGTTGGTGCGTGGCACCAGGCCGTAGTGGATCGTCTCGGGGTCACCGAGCGAGCGGCCCTCGGCGACGCGGACCGGGTCGACGTCACCCACCAGGTCGCCGACGCTGGTGTCGGGCGTCGCCAGCTTTTCGCCGTACCGTTGGTCGCGGTGCAGCCAGCCGACCGGCAGGTCGTCGCCGGCTTCGGTGGCGAGCCGGCGGCATCGTACGCACACCGGCGCGCACGGGTGGTCGTTGATCTCGCAGCCCTCGACGACTGGTGTCCATTCGTCGAGCAGGCCTACCAAGGTGCGCATGAGCCGGGTCTTGCCCTGCCCGCGCTCGCCCAGGAGTACGAGGTCGTGCCCGGCCAGCAGGGCGCGTTCGAGCTGCGGCAGCACGGTTTCGTCGAACCCGACGATTCCGGGAAAGGCTGCCTGACCGCTGGCCAGAGCGGCGGTCAGATTGTCGCGGATCTCGGCCTTGACACTGCGGTGTTGCCAGACCTGTTGAGCGGTGTCGGCGCGGAGTGCGCCAAGTGTCGCGGGTCGATTCACGCAATCGACCGTACGTCGGAGCGGGCCTTTCCGGGGAGTCTTGTCATGTAAACCCTTTGACGGGTATTGATGCGTACGAAATAGAGAAGGGCTACGGGCCGGATCGCGATGCCGGTTGTGGCCAGCTGGTCGGGATTCGTCTGGGTACCGGCAAGGGTTCCTTTTGGGCGCCGGTCATGTTCGGTCGCTTATCGATCAGGGTTCGTCGGGCAGGGGATGGGCCCGGATCTCGACCCGGTTCTTGCCCTGCCGCTTGGCGCGCAGGAGCGCCTCGTCCGCGGCGGCGAGGAGTTGGGTGCGGGTCGCACCGTGCCAGGACTGCGCCAGACCTGCGGTGATGCGGATGCCGCGTCCGGCGGGGAGACAGTTCCAGACCCGTTCCTCAACCCGTTTGCGCATGTGGTCGATCACGTCGTACGCCTGCCCGGCGGTGCGGTTGGGCAGCACGATCACAAACTCCTCGCCGCCGAAACGGGCGATCGCATCGTCGGACGACAGCATCGCCCGCATCTCCTGCGCCAGCTCGCGGAGCAGGTCGTCGCCGACCAGGTGGGACAGTTCGTCATTGACGCTCTTGAAGTCGTCGATGTCGACGAACGCGACGGCCAAGGGGCGTCCGGTTGCGGCCGACTCGACGAGGAGCTCGGGCAGCCGGATCTCGATCAGGCGCCGGTTGCCGAGACCGGTCAGCGGGTCACTCAGGTAGGCGGCGGCGCGGCGGCGTAGCTCGTCGCGGACCCGTTCGGTGGTAAGCCGTTCCTCGAACGACTGCATCCTGGCGCGCCGCTCGTCCCAGCGGTCGCGGACCAGCCGCCAGGTCAGTTGGGCGTACGCCTCGACGGTCGGTGTCGTGCCCTCGCGCCTACGCAGCAGGGTGGCGTACTCCCAGTAGGCCCGGGCAGCCACGACCTGCAGTCGGGGAAGGGTGTCACCGACGGCGCAGGCCATTTCGGCCTGTTCGAGTGCCTGGTCGGTGTCGCCTTCGTTGGCGTACGCACGGGCCATCGCGAGGTAGCCGACCAGGGTCGCCTCGTAGCGCTGGGTCGCCGCGACCGCACCGATGTTGGCGCGCAGCTCGGGGATGACAGCAGCGCCCTCGCCGAGCATGGCTCGTGCGGCACAGGCCTGGACCACGACCTCGCGTGGCCAGTACGAGGTGTCGATCACGTCGATACCGGCTGGCGCTGACTCGAACGCGGTCAGCGTCATCTGGTAATGCTCGCGGGCCTCGTCCAGCTCGCCGATGAGCTCCAGCTCCGAGGCCCAGTTGAGCTGCAACCACCCGCTGTTGTACGCGTACAAGGTCTGCAACATCGGGTCGGACAACGTGTCGGCCACCTCGTGCAGCCGCTTCAGCCACGACGTGGCCAGCTCGTAGAGGTCCAGCCGGGCCAGCGCGAGCACAGCGGCATTGATGGCATGACCGACCGCGTAGCTGGGGGCGGACAGCTCTTCCAGCAGGACGACGGCGCGGGCGAGCTCGTCGTAGGCGGGCTCGAACTTGCCCTGCAACAGCATGGCCATCGCGCGCAACGCGTGACCGAACGCCTCCCAGATCCGCTCACTGGTGGGCTCGGCGAGGCGGATCATCTCGGCCGCGACCTCGTCAGCTCTGTCGAGCTGGCGGAGCTCGTGGTAGGACGCAAACCGCACGAACCGCAGCCATTGGGCCCGGTCGTGCGCATGCTGGCGATGCGCCGCCGCGAGGAGGGTGTCGAGCTCGGCCAGTACCTGGCTGGCCTGTCCGGACTGGGCCCGGATCAGCAGCCCTGTCACGTCGGCCAACGCGGACGGTCGTGGCTTCATGGGCGCCGGCCCGACATGTGGCGGCCGTGACCCGTGACACCCTGGCAGTTCGCGCGGCAGCTGGTTCCCCCGGCCGGAACCATCAGCCTGAATCTCCCTTCGTACCGTCCGGCTCGTGACGGGCCCCTCAACCCGTGACGCACGCCGTGTCCCTGTGACCCGTACCTGGTGACCTGTGCTGGTGACCCGTACTCGGTGAAGCTGACCGATCGTGACCGCTGCCATGCGGCGGATCACCAAGGCCGACGTGGCCAGCCTGAGGTGGAGCCGCCTTGGAACGCTAGTCGGGCACCGCCGACACACGCAGGAGAACGGATTGACCCGTGACAGGTTATAGACGCCGTGCCGCGCCCGTGACAAGGGACGAATGTCCCATTCACGACACTTGGTCGTGAACCGGCCCCTGCGGGCAGTACGACCCGCCGAGGGCGGCCGCCGGCACTAGCGTGACGCCATGAGGAGGCGGACGGACGGCCCGGCGCCCTATGCCCTCGGTTTCAACGACCTGGACAGGGAAGTCCATGTCGACCAGCTACCGGTGACGGGTGACATTCCCGGCTGGCTCGCCGGCACCCTGGTCCGCAACGGGCCGGCCCGCTACTCGGCCGGCAACGGGAAGTCCCTTCGGCACTGGTTCGACGGTCAGGCGATGCTGCACCGGTTCGCGATCTCCGGCAGCAAGGTGTCCTACACCAACCGTTTCGTCGACACCCCCAACTACCGGGCGCTCCGCGATGGCCGGATCAGCTACCCGGAGTTTGCGACCGATCCCTGCGGCACCTTGTTCGGGCGGTTCTTCACGAAGTTCTTCGGCAAGCCAGGCGTCAACCCGGCGGTCAACGTCGTCTCCGCCGGGTCGAACGCCGCGATCGACGCGGCCGCTGTCACCGAGACACCGCTGGCGGTCGAGTTCGACCCGCAGACGCTGGCCACCCTCCGGGTCCGCGACCAACGCAACGGTGATGGCCTCGGTGGCGCGGTCACGACGGCACATCCTCATCGCGATCCGTCGACAGGTGACCTGGTCAATTACCTGCTGAAGTTCGGTCGGCACAGTATCTATCAGGTCTTCCGGCAACGGCCCGGCGAGGATTCGCCCCGACTCCTCGGCTCCGTGCAGGTCGATCCGCCGGGATACGTACACAGCTTCGCGATCACGCAGCGGTTCGTCGTGCTCGTGGTCTACCCATTCGTCGTCAACCCGTTGGCGCTGCTGCTGTCCGGACGGCCGTTCATCGAGAACTACCGGTGGCGGCCCGACCTGGGTACCCGGATCGTCGTGCTCGACGGTGACGACGGAGAGGTTCGCGGCAGCTACCGCGCCGATGCCTGCTTCGCGTTCCACCACATCAACGCGTGGGACGACGGTGACTCGGTGGTGTTCGACCTGTGCACCTATCCCGACGCGGGTGTGGTCGACGCGTTGTACCTCGACGCACTGCGTGAGAACCGTGGCGTGCCCGTCGCGACGCCGACGCGCTTCAGAGTCGACCTGGGCGGCGGGACCGTGACGAGCGCGGCACTGACCGAGGAGTCGCTCGAGCTGCCCGGCATCGCGTACTCCCGCTACAACGGCCGTCCCTATCGGTACGCCTACGGTGTCGGTGCGCGCAACCGTGTCGGCTATACCAGCCGCAACTTCGTCGACCAACTCGTCAAGCTCGACACCACCACGGGCTCGGTCGAACGCTGGTACCAGGACGGCTGTTATCCGGGGGAGCCGGTCTTCGTCCCGATGCCGGGCGACGAACGCGACGAGGACGCCGGCGTCGTGCTGTCGGTGGTGCTCGACACCAGCACCGGGCGGTCGTTCCTGCTTGTTCTGTCGGCGGCGACGTTCAGCGAACTGGGTCGAGCGCACGTGCCGCACCCGATCCCGTTCGGGTTCCACGGCCGCTACACCGGCGCGCCATGACGGTCACGACGACGGTCACGACGGTCACGCCTGGAGGCGAACCGGGGCGGTGAAGGCGGCGCGGTGGGCGGCTCGCCGCAGTGCGGCGAGCAGGGCCCGACCGGTCACGACGACGAGGACAGCGTTGAGGACCGCGCGGGCGACGTCCCAGCCCAAAGACGTGGTGACATAGAAGGCCGCGTAATGCGCGAGGTTGACGCCGGCGCTTCCACCCGGCACGAAGGAGGCCCCGGCCGGCAGGAAGGTCGCCACCGGCCAGAACCACAGGTTGAGCAAGGCGCCGTAACCGAAGCCGGTCAGTCCGGCGTACACCGTGAGCATCCCGAGCTCGACCCGGCCGCTGCCTCTCGGCAGGAGACCGGCTCCCAGGCCCACCCACGCCAGGCCGATCATCTGGAACGGCACCCACGGGCCCACTCCGCCGGTGACCAGCGCGCCGGCCAGAGCGACGACCACGCCGAGCGCGAAGCCGAACCCGGGCCCGAAGACGCGTCCGGCCAGCACGAGGAGAAAGAACGAGGGATCAAAGCCGGCCGCTCCCGGACTGAGTACCTGCAGACCGGCACCGACCGCGGCCAGCACGCCCAGCATCGCCACCGCCTTGACGTCCATCCCGCCGTCGGCGAGCTGCGCGGCCACGACGCCGACCACGAGCGCCAGGACGAGGACGAAGAAGTACGGCGCGTCCTGCGCGTGCTCGCCGAGCAGGCTCCCGCGCTCGACCACGAACGGCCAGCCGAACCCGACGACGCCAACCGCCGACGCCAGGACCAGGACGGCCACCGACCGTGCCCGGAGCCCGACCGCCCTCATCCGGTGACCGCCACGGCGACCAGAGCGGCCGCGGACGACACCTCGACCACCGAGCCGAAGACGTCGCCGGTGACCCCGCCGATCCTGCGTACGACGTAACGCCGCCAACAGACCGCGACGGCGAGCCCCACGAAGACTGCGGCGAGCAGTTGGACCGCGATGTACTGACCGCCCCAGCCGAGGGGGAACGCGGCGATCCCGATGGTCGCGGCGACCGCGATCGCCTGTGCGGGCCGCCCCACACTGCCGGCGACGAGGGCGCCGAACCCCTCTGGTCGCGCGGACGGGATGCCGCGCGCGGCCGCGAGAACGACGCCGACCCGCCCGATCAGTTCGGCCACGATGAGGCCGGCCACGCCGGCACCGATGCCGCGTCCCGTCGCCGCGGCCAGGGCGGCCACCTTGACCAGGATGAGCAGCACGACGGCCACCACACCGAACGCGCCGATGTCGGGCTTTCGCATCACCTCGAGGGCTCGGTTGGCTTCGGTGGAGCTGCCGAGCCCGTCAACCGTGTCGGCCAGCCCGTCCAGATGCAGGCCGCGGGTCGCGACCGCGAGGGTGACCACGGCGAGGGCGGCACCGAGGATGGCCCCGGTCGGTCCGGGTACGAGGAGCCCGGTCGCCAACAGCGGGACGCCGGCCATGATGCCGAGGCCAGCCCCGACCGCCGGCAGCCACAGCAGGGAGCGGGCCGCACTGCGCCGGTCGACGTCGAGCTGTGCTCCTGCGGGAACCGGCAGGGCCGTGAACATCGTGACCGCTCCGCGCAGGCCCGGCAGGCCGGGCAGGCCTCGACCGGTGGGCTCGCGCCCCTCCGCACCGCGTTCGGTTTCGGACGGTTCGGGGTGGTCGGCGGCGGTCATCGCAGTCGCTGGGGTATGCCGGCGGTGACGAGCCAGAACCTCGTCGCACTCGGCGGCGATCCGGGCGTTGACCAGGCCGAGCTGGTCGCGGAACATCCGACCGGACCGGGTGGCCGGTACGACGCCGGAGCCCACCTCGTTGCTGATCGCGACGACCGTACGGGTGGTGGACCGCCAGCCGGCGACCAGGTTGTCGACCTCCGCCTCGACGGCTTTCGCCGCGTCCGGCTGGTCGGCCCACAGGCCCGTGTCGTCCATGACCGCGGTGAGCCAGGTGCCGAGGCAGTCGATCAGCAGCGGCTCCCCGTCGCCGGCGAGAAGAGGCGGCAGGTCTCGTGTCTCGGCGGTCTGCCAGTGGACAGGTCGTCGACGGCGATGGATGGCCACCCGTTCCTGCCATTCGTGGTCGTCCGGTGTGGGCGCCGGTCCGGTGGCGACGTAGGTGACCGAGGGATGCCCGGCGAGCATGCGTTCGGCGGTGGCGGACTTGCCCGACCGCGCGCCACCGAGCACGAGAATGCGTCGGCGCGGGCTCGAGTTGGTTGCCGGGGAGGTGCCGTGGAGTTCGTCGAGGGTGGCCACCTCGTGCAGTACGCGGGCCGCGGACTGGACGACCGGGAGGGCGAGGACGGCGCCGGATCCTTCACCGAGCCGCAGGTCCAGGTCGAGTACCGGACGAAGGCCCAGCGTGTCGAGTGCCCGGCGGGCGCCCGGTTCGGCGGACACGTGACCGGCGACCAGGGCTGCGGTCACTTCCGGCGCGAGTGCGGCGGCGGCCAGCGCGGCGGCAGCGGCGGCAACACCGTCCAACAGGACCGGCACCCGGGCGGCCGCGCCGCCGAGCAGGAATCCGACGGTCGCCGCGTGCTCCAGCCCGCCGACGGCGGCGAGAACCCCGACCGGATCCGTCGGGTCGGGCCGGTGCAGGTCGAGTGCCCGGCGTACGACATCAACCTTCCGGGACCAGGTGGCATCGTCGATCCCGGTGCCGCGACCGGTCACCACCTGAGGCCCGGCCCCCGTGAAGCTCGCGATCAGCGCAGCGGCAGGGGTGGTGTTGGCGATACCCATGTCGCCGGTGAGCAGGCAACGGCAGCCGTCGGCGATGAGATTCTGCGCGACCTCGATGCCCGACTCGATGGCCTGGACTGCCTCGGCTCGGCTCATCGCCGGGCCGGTGCTGAGGTCGGCCGTACCCCAGCGGACCTTGCGCACCACCAGGTCCGGTCCCGGCGGGAGGTCGGCGGCCACGCCTACATCCACCACCTGGACCCGGACACCGGCCTGCCGTGCCAGCGCACTGACCACGGCCCGCCCGGAGCGGAACGTCGCCACCATCGCGGCGGTGATCTCCTGCGGCCACGGTGACACGCCCTGCGCATGGACGCCGTGGTCGCCGGCGAACAGGGCGAGACCGGCCGGCTCGGGTAACGGGGGCGGGCACTGTCCAGCGATACCGGCCAGGCGGCAGCCGAGGTCCTCGACAACGCCCAACGCGCCACGTGGTTTCACGAGAGCGTCCTGCCGCGCACGGGCCTGGGTCATCGCATCGACGTCCGGCCCGCGGATCGCGGCCAGCGTTCGACCGAGGAGGCTTTGGTCAGGGTGGTGGTGAGGAAGGGCGCTGTCCGAGGGCACCCGACAACACTCGCACAGGACGCGCCCCACCGACCGGCGGGTGAGAGCTGTCACGCGATGTCATCAGGCTGGGGTCCATCTGGCTGGGGTCCATCTGGCTGGCGTCCATCTGGCTGCGTTATCTGGCTGGCGTCCATCTGGGTGCGGTCATCGGCGTGGTGTGTGGGCGAGGACGTCATGGGTGCGTCGTCAGGTACCCGCCCATCGTGGAGAAGTAGTCGGCGGCCGCGTGCTCGCTACCGTCGTCGGTGCGGACCCGCTCGATCACGAGCCCCCGGCTGCGTCCGCGCCTCGCCTCGGCGCCGGCCACGATCACCACACCGTTGCCTTCGCGGATGAAGATCCGTCCGGGCGTACCGCCGTAGCACTTCTCCGACACCGAGGCCGCCACCACCCGGAGACGTTCGCCGCGGTGGAACGTGAACGCGTTCGGATACGGGTCGGACTGGGCCCGGACCAGCCGGTCGAGGTCCTCCGCCGGCCAGGTCCAGTCGATCCGGCTGTCCTCGAGCGACCGCTTGTGGAAGAAGCTGGCCTTCGACCGGTCCTGCTTCGTCAACTTGGCGCGGCCGGTGGCGAGCAGGGCCAGGCCGTCGACGGTGATCGGTCCGAACAGCTCCAGCGTCTTGTGAAACAGGTCGGTCGCCGTGTCGCGAGGACCGACCGGCACCGACCGCTGGAGCACGATGTCGCCGGCGTCGAGCTCTGCGTCCATCATGTGAGCCGTCACGCCGACCTCCTCCTCGCCGTTGAGCAGCGCCCAGATCAGCGGCGCGAAGCCGGCGTAGGCGGGCAGCAACGAGTCGTGCACGTTCAACGTGCCGAGCCGTGCACTCGTGAAGACCGCCGGCGGGATCCAGGTGCGCCAGTTCGTGGCCACGATGACGTCGGGGTCGGCTTCCTTCAGCGCGCGGAGCAGCTCGTCGTCGTCGGGACGGTTGCGCAGCATGACCGGGACGCCGTGCGCCTGCGCGAGGTCGGCCACCGAGTCGCTCCAGATCTTCTCGTACGCATGCTCGCTGGCGGGATGGGTGACGGCGAGGGCGACCTCGTGCTCCGACTCCAGTAACGCGCGCAGCGTGCGATGCCCCCAGGTCTGGTAGCCGAGCATGACGACCCGCATGTGAGAACTCTCCTTGCAAAGGCGACGTGGACTGTGCAAAGTTAAGCAAGGCTTACCTAATTCGGCAATTCTGACTCGCACGGAAACGTCCGGACATAGGCCCAGAGTCCCGTTCGTCACCAGTCACGGAGAAGAGGGGTATGTCCCAGCCACGGAGGCTCGAGGTGGTCCACGACATCGTCGGCATCGGATTCGGCCCGTCGAACCTCGCGTTCGCGATCGCACTGGCCGAGCACAACGCCGGCGCCTCCCCGGCCGACCGCCGCACGGCGAGGTTCCTCGAACGCCAGCCCGGCTTCGGGTGGCACCGCGGGATGCTGATCGACGACGCGACCATGCAGGTGTCCTTCCTCAAGGACCTCGTGACGATGCGCAACCCCTCCAGCGAGTTCAGCTTCCTGTGCTACCTGCAGGCCAGGGACCGGCTGGTCGACTTCATCAACCACAAGAACCTGTTCCCGTTGCGGGTGGAGTTCCACGACTACCTCGAGTGGGCCGCGGGCAAGGCCGGCGCCGACGTGGCGTACGGGCACGAGGTCGTCGGGGTCGAGCCGGTGCGGCATGACGGCACCATCGGCCTCCTCGACGTGTACGCCAAGTCCGTCCGTACGGGCGAGACCGTCGTGCACCGGTGCCGCAGCCTTGTGGTGGGGACGGGGCTGCGGCCGTGCCTTCCCGACGGTGTGACCAGATCCGCGCGGGTATGGCACAGCAGCGAGTTGCTCAGCCGGGTCGAGGCGCTCGGGTCGAGCCCGGTGTCACGGTTCATCGTCGTCGGCGCCGGTCAGAGCGCCGCCGAGGTCACCGCACACCTGCACGAGCGTTTTCCGCAGGCCGAGGTATGTGCGGTGTTCTCGCGGTACGGCTACAGCCCGGCCGACGACAGCTCGTTCGCCAACCGGATCTTCGACCCGCAGGCGGTGGACGAGTTCTACCTCGCGCCCGAGGACGTCAAGCAGAAGCTGCTCGACTATCACGGCAACACCAACTACTCCGTCGTCGACATCGAACTGATCGACGACCTCTACCGCCGGGTGTACGGGGAACAGGTCCGCGGTCGGCAGCGGCTACGCCTGCTCAACGTCTCGCGACTGACCGAGGTCGTGGAGACCGCGGGCGGCGTACGGACGGTCGTCGAGTCGCTTAGTACCGGTGCGAAGACCGCGCTCGACGCCGACGTGATCGTCTACGCCACCGGCTACCGCCCGGCCGACCCGGTAGACGTGCTGGGTGACGAGCTCGCCGCGACCTGCCGACGCGACGCGGCCGGTCGGCTGCGCATCGACCGGGACTATCGCGTCCTCACCTCGCCCGAGGTCGAGGCACGCATCTACCTGCAGGGTGGCACCGAGCACACCCATGGCATCACGTCGTCGCTGCTGTCCAACACCGCGGTCCGGTCGGGCGAGATCGTCGCGTCCCTCGTCGCCGGTACCGGTTCGGCCGCGGAGCCGGAGCCCGTGCCCGAGTACGCCGCCAGCAGCCCGGCACCGGCCTGAGGTCGGGGCGAGGACGCAGGATGCCGAGCAACCCGGGCGACGGCCCGCGGCACGATGTGCCCGACACCACGCTGGCCGACCTGTTCGCCGCGCAGGTGGCGCGTACTCCTGAATCGACCGCGGTCATCGTCGACGGCCCCGCCGAGTCGAACCGTCCGAACTGCCGTCCGAAAGGGGGCGGCGGCATGAGCTGACCTACGCCGAACTGGACGCGCGCGTCGACCGGCTGGCCAGGATGCTGGTCGCCTACGGCGCCGGGCCCGAGCGGGTGGTCGCGGTGGCGCTACCGCGCTCGGTCGACCTCGTGGTGGCGCTGCTGGCGGCGCACCGGGCGGGGGCGGCCTATCTTCCGCTGGATCCGGACTATCCCGCCGAGCGGATCGGCTTCATGCTCGCCGACGCCGCACCGGCCGTCGTGCTGACCTGCGGCTCGGTCGCGTCCGACCTGCCGCCGGGAGCTGCGCCGGTTCTCGTCCTCGACGCACCGAACCCGCCCCAGGCTGACGGGCGCGAGGACGACCAGGAGGGCGTCCGACAGCTGCTCACGCCGCCGCGGCCTGACCATCCCGCGTACGTCATCTACACCTCCGGATCCACCGGCCGGCCCAAGGGCGTCGTCGTCACCCACCGGGCGATCGTCAACCGTCTGCTCTGGATGAAGGCGGAGTACGACCTGCAGCCCGGCGACCGCGTCGTGCAGAAAACCCCGTCCAGCTTCGACGTGTCGGTCTGGGAGTTCTTCTGGCCGCTGATCGTGGGTGCCGCGTTGGTCGTCGCGAAGCCGGGCGGGCACCAGGACCCGGGTTATCTCGCCGGCCTCATCGCGACCGAGCGGGTCACCACCGCGCACTTCGTACCCTCCATGCTGCGTGCGTTCCTCACCGCACCGGACGTCGCGACCCACTGCTCGTCACTGCGCCGGGTGCTCTGCAGCGGCGAGGCGCTGCCGGCCGAGCTGGCGTCGAGCTTCCACGCGACGATCGGCACGTCCTCGGGCACCGTCTTGCACAATCTGTACGGGCCGACCGAGGCGGCGGTCGACGTCACCTCGTGGGCGTGCGCACCAACGGACCGGGGACCGGTGCCGATCGGGCGCCCGGTCTGGAACACCGGCCTGCGGGTGCTCGACGACGCACTCCGCCCGGTGGCAATCGGCGAGACCGGGGAGCTCTACCTGTCGGGGGTCCAACTCGCCCGCGGCTACCTCGCCCGGCCCGGGCTGACGGCCGAACGGTTCGTGCCCGATCCGGCCGGACCGCCGGGATCGCGCATGTACCGCACCGGCGACCTGGCCCGCTGGCGTACGGATGGTGCCCTGGACTTCCTCGGCCGGGTCGACCACCAGGTGAAGCTGCGCGGCTTCCGGATCGAGCTGGGTGAGGTCGAGGCCGCGCTGGCCAGGTGCCCGGGTGTCGTCCACGCGGCGGTCCTGGTGCACGACGAGCGGCTGGTCGGCTACTACGCCGGTGCCGCGGAGCCGGGTCCTGATCCGGACGAGCTGTCGACTCGGCTTGGTTCGGTCCTGCCCGCGTACATGGTCCCCGCGGCCTTCGTCCGGCTGGCCGCCATGCCGCTCACGGTCAACGGCAAGCTGGACCGTTCCGCCCTGCCGGCGCCGGACTTCGCCACGTTGGCTGGCGACGCGCCGCCGGGTACGCCGCGGGAGGAGCTGGTGTGCCGGTTGTTCGCGGAGACGCTGGGCGTTCCTCGCGTCGGCGTACACGACAGCTTCTTCGCACTCGGCGGCGACAGCATCCTGGCGATGCTCCTGGTGTCTCGGCTGCGGACGGTGGGACTCACCGGTACGCCGCACGACGTCTTCACCCACCCCACGCCGGCGCGGTTGGCCGGAGTACTGGCGGACGGGCCCGAGGAGCCGGCGGTGGTCAGCGAGCCGATGCCGAGCAGCCAGTCAGCGCCGGGCAGGGAGTCGGCTGGCCTTGAGGTGCTTGCGGTGGGTCCGCTGGCAGAAGGACTGCTCTACCACGCGCGCACGGGTGGCTCCGACAACGCGTACATCGTCCAGCTCATCGTCAACTTCGCAGAGGTTCCCGCTGGGCTCGACGGCCGGCGCCTGCGCAACGCGGCGAAGGCGCTGCAATGTCGGCACGCGAGCCTGCGGGCGGCCTTCGACCACGCCGACGACGGCACTCCCGTGCAGACCATCCGGCCGGCCGGCGAGGTCGACGTGCCGTGGCGCGAGGTCGATCTCCGCGGCGGACCGCCCGAGGACGCCGCCCGGATCGCGGCCGACGACCGTGCCCGGCCCTTCGACCTCTCCGTACCCCCGCTGCTGCGGATGTCGCTGCTCTGGTTGGACGAGCGGCGTGCGCGCCTGGTGCTGACGGTCCACCACCTCGTCGTGGACGGATGGTCGCTGCCGATCCTGCTGCGCGAGCTGATGGCGTTGTACGACGACCCGAGCGGTGGTGCGCTCCCACCGGCGCCGGAGATTCGGGACTACGTCGCCTGGCTGGGTACCCGGGACCGTGCCCGCGCGGTCGCGGCCTGGACCTGTGCGCTGTCGGGTGTGGAGGAGCCGACCCGGCTCGGCGCCGTCGGTCGGGAGTCGAGCAGAACCCCTGCGGTCACTGGAGAGGCCGACGGTGCGCGGGTCGGCGGGAACGAGCCCGAGCGGGAGGTCGAGTCGGTCCTGGACGAGACCGCGACCGGCGCGGTGACCGACTTCGCCCGCGCGCACTGCCTGACCCTCAACACCGTGCTGCAGGGCGCCTGGGCGATCGTGCTCGGCGCACTGACCGGGCGGCACGACGTGGTGTTCGGCGCCACGGTGGCGGGCCGACCGGCGGAGCTGCCGGGCGCCGACGCGATGGTCGGTCTGTTCGTGAACACGGTGCCGGTCCGAGTCCGGTACGACCGGGCTGAGCCGGTAGCGGCTGTCCTCGCCCGGCTCCAGAACGAGCAGGCCCGCCTGATCGAGCACCATCACCTGCCGCTCGCGGAGGCGCAGCGTGCCAGCGGGCTGCGGCTCACCGGCGCCGACGGCTCGGCCGAGCTGTTCGACACTCTGCTGGTGTTCGAGAACTACCCCCACGGACACAGCCTCCCGATCGCGGCGGTCGAGCGTCGGGATGCCACCCACTACCCACTGGGTCTCACGGTCGTACCGGGACGGCAGTTGACGCTGCGCCTGTCGTACCGGCCCGGCGCCGTCGCCCCCGCCCTGGTCGCCGGCATCACCGGCTGGCTCGAACGTGTGCTGGCGGCGATCGTGGCCGACCCGCACCGCCCGGCCGGTGGCATCGAGCTGCTCTCGGCACCAGAACGCGGACTGGTGCTGGAACGCTGGAACGCCCGGCGGTGCGACGTACCCGAAGTAACGCTGCCGGCGATGTTCGAGGCGCAGGTCGAGCAGACTCCCGAGGAGACCGCTGTCGTGGCCGGCGACGAGCGCCTCAGCTACGCCGAGCTCGATGCCCGCGCGAACCGGTTGGCGCGCTTGCTCATCCGACGTGGCGTCGGCCCGGAGGACGTCGTCGCGCTG
Organism: uncultured Actinomycetota bacterium; assembly: GCA_963720325.1. Taxonomy (GTDB): domain Bacteria; phylum Actinomycetota; class Actinomycetes; order Propionibacteriales; family Actinopolymorphaceae; genus Thermasporomyces. Next base: position 1,116,516 of record CAVRFE010000003.1, read on the forward strand.
GCCCTACCCCGAACGGCAGACCTGGTCACCGCGTTGCTGGCGGTGCTGAAGGCCGGCGCCGCAGTACTGGCACTGGGGACGGACCACCCAGCACAGCGACTGGCGTTCCAGCTCGACGACGCGGGCGTGTCCTGCGTGGTCGCCGACCGCGCGACCTGGATGTCCCTGCCGGTCGAGGCCCCGGTCGTCCACCTCGACGACGCGGCGGTCGGGGTCGAACTGGCCGGTCTGGTGGCTACCTCGCTGACCAACGCCGAGCTGCGGACGCCGCTGCGGCTGGACCATCCGGCATACGTCATCTACACGTCCGGGTCGACCGGCACCCCGAAGGGTGTCGTGGTCGCGCATCGCGGCCTGACGAACCTCCTGCACGCCCACCTCGCCGACCTGATCGGACCGCAGGTGGCTGCCGCCGGCGGGCGGCGGATGCGTACGGCACTGGTCGCGCCGGCCGGCTTCGACGCGTTCTGGGAGCCCGTCCTCTGGATGGTGGCCGGCCACGAGTTGCACCTGGTCGACGACGAGACCGCGGCTCGACCCGGAGGCGTTGGTACGACTCGTCAGGTCCGAACACATCGACCTGGTCGACGTGACGCCGTCGTACGTACCGACGTTGGTCGCGGCCGGGCTGTACGACGGCGAGCACCGGCCGGGCATCCTCGTCCTCGGCGGGGAGGCGGTGGGTCCGGCGTTGTGGAGCAGGCTCCGGGCACTCGACGGCGTGTCCGCGCACAACTTCTACGGCCCGACCGAGACGACCATTGACGCGGTGTCGTGCGGGTTGACCGACGATGCCGACCCGATGATCGGCCGGCCGGTGCGCAACGTGTCCGCCTACGTCCTCGATCCGGCGCTGCGACCCGTGCCGCCGGGAGTACCCGGTGAGCTCTACCTCGCCGGACCCGGGCTTGCCCGCGGATACCTCAACCGGCCGGGCCTGTCGGCCGCGCGCTTCGTGGCCGATCCGTTCGGGCCGGCGTCGTCGCGGATGTACCGCACCGGCGATGTCGCCTGCTGGCGGCTCGACAGCCGCGGCCAGCCCACCGGCGAGCTCGACTATCTGGGTCGGGTCGACGACCAGGTGAAGATCCGCGGCTTCCGCGTCGAGCTGGGCGAGGTCGAGGCGACCGTGAGCCGGTATCCGGGGATTGCGACCGCCGCGGTCGTGGTCCACGGCGAGGGTGCCGACCGGCGGCTGGTGGCGTACGCGATCCCCGAACCCGGCCGGGCGGTCGAGGAGACGGAGCGCGTCGACGCCGACGAGGTGCGGCGGTTCGTGGTGGCCCGCCTTCCGTCCGCGATGGTCCCGTCAGCGTTCGTCGTCTGCGAGGACCTCCCGCTCACGCCCAACGGCAAGGTCGACCGGAAGAACCTCGCCGAGTCGGAGCCGACCGCGACCGAGGTCCCGCAGCCTCGACAGGCAACGGATCCGTCGACGTCGCGCGGTCCGGGTGGTTCCGGGGTCGGAGTGCCTCGGGAGGAGATCCTCCGCCAGCTCTTCGCCGAGGTGCTGGACCTGGCGACGGTCGAGGCCGGCGCCGACTTCTTCGCGCTTGGCGGGCACTCGTTGCTGGCGATGCGGTTGATCAGCCGGATCCGCCGGGCGTTCGACGTCGAGCTTTCGATCCGGGCGTTGTTCGAGACGCCGACGCCGGCTGGCCTGGCCGAGCGTCTCGACCAGACCGCACCGGGCCGGCCCGCGCTCGTCCGGTCGCCGCGGCCTGAGCGGGTGCCGTTGTCGTACGCGCAGCAGCGGCTGTGGTTCCTGCACCGCCTCGAAGGTCCCAGTCCGACGTACAACATCCCGGTCGCGGTGTCGTTCGCCGGCGCCGGCCGGTTGCATGGCAAGGCGTTGCGACGCGCCCTTGCCGATGTGGTCGCCCGGCACGAGAGCTTGCGGACGGTGTTCGTCGAGCGGGACGGCACCGCGTACCAGCACGTGCTGCCGGTGGACCAGTCCCTCCCGACCGTCGAGGTACGGGCCGATGTCGATCCGGCCGACCTGCCGGCCGCGCTGACAGCGGCGGCGCGCATCCCGTTCGATCTGACCCGCGAACCTCTCGTCAGGGCCGTCCTGTTCGGTACCGAGGACGTCGAAGTCGGCGGCGCGGGCTCAGCGGACTCCGGCGGCCCGCTCCTGCTGCTGATGCTCCACCACGTGGCGGCCGACGAGTGGTCGGTCGGGCCGCTGCTGCGCGACCTCACCACCGCCTACGCCGCCCGACGGGAGGGACGGCCACCGAACTGGACAGACCTACCCGTGCAGTACGCGGACTACACGCTGTGGCAACGCGAGCTGCTCGGCCGACCTGACGATCCGGACGGCGTGCTGGCGCGACAGCTGCGGTTCTGGACGGACACGCTGCTGGGGTTGCCCGACCAGCTCGACCTGCCCTACGACCGGCCACGCCCGGCGACCGCCTCCTACGGCGGTGCCACTGTGCCGATCCAGCTGCCGGCCTCCCTGCACGAAGGTGTGTGCGCGTTGGCCCGGTCGGCCGGTGTCAGCACGTTCATGGTGCTGCAGGCCGCGCTCGCCGCACTCCTGACCAGGCTGGGTGCCGGGACGGACGTCCCGGTCGGTACGCCGGTCGCGGGTCGGACGGACGCCGCACTCGACGGACTGGTCGGGTTCTTCGTCAACACACTGGTCCTGCGCGTGGACACGTCCGGCGCCCCGAGTTTTGCCGCCCTGCTCGACCGCGTACGCCGGACGTCGCTGGCCGCGTTCGACCACCAGGACGTTCCGTTCGAGCGGGTGGTGGACGCACTCCAGCCGGCACGTTCCCTCGGCCGGCACCCCCTGTTCCAGGTGATGCTGGTCCACCATCACGACCAGCACCAGCAGCAGGTCGCTGGCGGGACCGACCGGACGCACGAGCCGGCCGGCGCGGACCTGGTGGCGAGTGCCGCGGGGCCGGTGGACGTGGGCGTCGCCAAGGTCGACCTGTCGGTGTACGTCACCGAGCGGTACACCGCCGACGGCCGGAGCGCCGCCGGGATCGAGGGCCAGTTGGAGTACAGCACCGACCTGTTCGACGCCGGCACCGCACGGACCCTGGTCGAGCGGTGGGGGGTGCTGCTGGCGTCGGCGGTGGCGGCACCGGACGTGTCGCTCGCCGAGCTCGAGGTACTGGTGCCGGCCGAGCGTCGGCAGCTGCGGGCCCAACAGGCGGCCACCAGCGTCGCGGTGAGCGGCGCGACCGTCCCGGAGCTGCTTGCGGCGCAGGCTCGCCGGGGGCCGCACGCCACGGCGGTCGCGGCCGGGACGCAGACCCTGACGTACGCCCAGCTGGAGGAACGGTCGACGGAGCTGGCCCGGGTCCTTGTCGCACAAGGTGCGGGTCCGGACCGGTTGGTGGCGGTCGCTCTGCCGCGCACGGTCGACCTGGTGGTGGGCCTGCTCGCCGTGCTGAAGTCCGGTGCGGGATATCTGCCGCTCGACCTGGACCACCCGTCGGACCGGATCGCGGCCATGCTCGCCGACGCCGCCCCGGTCTGCGTCCTCGCCACCACGGACACGGCCGAGCGGCTCCCGCCGAGCGGGACGACGGTGCTGCTCGACCGGTCTCCCGAGCCGGCTGTCGGGGACGTGGTCCTGTCGCCGCCGGACGGCCGGTCCACCGCGTACGTCCTCTACACCTCCGGCTCCACCGGCCGCCCCAAGGGCGTCGTCGTGACCCATGCCGCGCTGACGAACTTCCTGCTGTCCATGCAAAACAGGTTCGGTCTCGGCTCGGACGACCGGCTGCTCGCCGTGACCACGGTCGGCTTCGACATCGCCGGACTGGAGATCTATCTGCCGCTGCTGTCGGGGGCCCGGGTGGAGCTGGCCGACCGGACGACCGTCCGCGATCCGTCCGCGCTGCTGGACCTGCTCGAACGCTCCGGCGCGACCACGATGCAGGCCACGCCAACGCTGTGGGAGGCGCTCGTCGCCGAGGCCGAGCAGCGGGCCAGCTCGCGACTGCCGGCGCCACGGCCTGCGCTGCGGCACATCCTGGTCGGTGGCGAAGCGCTCCCGGCCACCTTGGGCGGGCAGTTGCGGACGCTGGCCAGTCAGGTCACCAATCTGTACGGGCCGACCGAGACCACCGTCTGGTCGACCGCGGCGGACGTGGGACCCGAGGTCGCCGACGTGCCGAGTCCGCCGATCGGTACGCCGATCTGGAACACCCAGACCTATGTGCTCGACGACCGGCTGCGGGCGGTGCCGGACGGTGTGGCCGGAGAGCTCTACCTCGGTGGTGCCGGTCTTGCCCGCGGGTATCTGGGCAAGCCTGGGTTGACAGCCGAGCGGTTCGTGGCGAACCCGTTCGATCCGGCGGGCGCTCGGATGTACCGCACCGGCGACATGGTCCGGCGGCGCTCCGATGGTGTGTTGTCGTACCTCGGCCGGTCCGACCACCAGGTCAAGATCCGCGGTTACCGGATCGAGCCGGGCGAGATCGAGGCGGTACTTGCGCGCCATGTGGGGGTCGGTGAGGCGAGGGTGGTCGTCCGCGACGGTCCAGGTGGTGCCCGACAGCTGGTCGGCTACGCCGTGCCGCGGGTAGGGGCGGGTGGTTCTCGACCCACTCCCGCCGAGCTGCGTGCCTACCTGGCCGGCTGCCTGCCCGAGTCGATGGTGCCGGCGGCCGTCGTAGTGCTGGACGTCCTGCCGCTGACTCCGAACGGCAAGCTCGACCGGTCGGCCCTGCCCGCGCCCGACTTCGGCGCCGCCGCGACCAGCTCAGCCGGGCGGCCACCCCGGACCGGTCGGGAGCGTACGGTCGCCGCGGTCGTCGCCGACGTTCTCGGCTTACCGGCGGAAGCGGTACGCGCAGACGACGGATTCTTCGACCTCGGCGGCGACAGCATCACCTCCATTCGCCTGGTCAGCCGGGTCCGCGACGCCGGGCTCGGGCTCACGCCGCGCGATGTCTTCGAGCACCGGACGGTGGCCGCCCTCGCAGCGCACGCCACGGAGGTGCCGCCCGAATCGGCGGCAGGCTCGGCGTCCGCGCGGCCGAGGAACCGACAGCTCGTCACGGTGCCGCAGGACGAGCTGGCCGAGTTCGAGGACGAGCTGGCAGCGGGGGAGGACCTGGCGTGACCACCAGCCGGAAAGCACCGACCCACCGGAAAGCACCCACCCGGCGGATCGAGGAGGTCCTACCCCTCGGGCCCCTGCAGGAGGGCCTGCTCTACCACGCCGATCTGCAACGGAGCGACGGGGCGGCGAGCGGGCTCTACGTGGTCCAGCTGCTCCTCGACCTCGAAGGCCCACTGGACCCGGACCGGCTGCGGCGATCCGCGCAGGCGCTGGCCGACCGGCACGCCAGTCTGCGCAGCGCGTTCCGGTTCCGCCGGTCGGGCGCGCCGGTGCAGATCGTGGTGCGGGACGCCGAAATGCCGTGGCGCGAGGTGGCAGCCACGACGCAGGACGAGGTCGAGGCCGTCGCCGACGAGGAACGCTGCAGGCCCTTCGACCCCGCCCACCCGCCGCTGCTCCGCCTCGCTCTGATCCGATGCGGCGACACCTGTCACCGGCTCGTCCTCACGGTCCACCACCTGGTCGTCGACGGCTGGTCTCTGCCGCTGCTCGTTCGGGACCTGACGGACCTGTACGCGCGCGACGCCGACGAAGGGGCGCTCGCCCCGGCCGTGCAGTACCGCGACTTCCTCGACTGGGTTGCCGACCAGGACAGGGAGCAGGCGCTCGCTGCCTGGAAGCAGCTGCTGTCGGGACTCGACGAGCCGACATACCTGTGCCCGGCCGGCGGCGCCATGTCCGCGACCGGCTTGCCCCGTCGCCACGTCCGGCGGCTGCCCGAACAGCTCGTTGCCGATCTCACCGCGTACGCCCGCAAGCACGGGTTGACGATGAACACCGTGCTCCAGGGCACCTGGGGGCTGCTGCTCGGCCAACTGACCGGCCGGTCCGACGTCGTCTTCGGCGCGACGGTGTCGGGTCGGCCCGCCGACCTGCCAGGTGCGGAGTCGATCGTCGGCCTGCTCGTCAACACGGTTCCGGTCCGGGTCTCGGCGCGACCGGGAGAGTCCGTGCGGCAGGTGCTAACCCGGCTGCAGGACCAGCAGTCGCGCCTGATCGCCCACCACCACCTACCGCTGACCGAGATCCACCAGGTGGCCGGCGTGGGGTCCGGCGTGGGGTCCGCCGGGCCGTCCGCCAACGGGGGCGGACGGTCCGGGGGCGGCCAGCTCGGCGGTGGCCAGTTCAGCGGTGGCCAGTTCAGCGGTGACCAGTCCGACCTGTTCGACACGTTGCTGGTGTTCGAGAACTATCCGCTCGACGCCGACGACCTGCCCGCCGCCGACGGCCTGCGGGTGGTCGGGATCGACGGCCGCGACGCGACGCACTACCCGCTGACCGTCGTCGCCCTTCCCGGCGATGGCCTGACGCTGGAGTTCGTCCACCAACCGGACCGCATCGACGACGCGGCCGTCGAGCGCCTTGCCGAACGGCTCCTCGCGCTGCTCATGCAGGTTGTTGCCGACCCCGACCGACCGGTGTCCAGGCTCGACCTCCTCGACCCGGCCGAACGCGACCAGGTGCTCGGCGCGTGGAACGACACGGCGAAGGCCGTCGACGTGCTGCCGCTGCCGGAGTTGTTCGAACGGCAGGTCGCGCGTGACCCGAAGGCGCTGGCGGTGTGGGCGGCCGGCGAGGAAGTGTCGTACGCCGAGCTGGATGCGCGGGCGAACCAGTTGGCCCGATTGCTGATCGGGCGTGGTGTGGGTCCGGAGTCGGTCGTGGGTGTGGCCCTGCCACGGTCAGTGGAGTGGGTCGTCACTCTGCTGGCGGTGATGAAGGCGGGAGGCGCATACCTGCCGTTGGATCCGGACTATCCGCTCGACCGGCTCGCGTACATGGTGGCCGACTCGGCACCCCGTGTGGTGGTGACGGACGCGGTCGCGGCGGAACGCCTCGTCCCGCACCTGGGTGGTGCCGACAACTGGCTGGTGCTCGACGACGCCGACACCCGCGAGCGACTGCGCTGTCTGTCACTCACGGCTGTGACGGACATGGATCGTCCGCCGTTGCGGGTCGAGAACGCGGCGTGGGTGATTTACACGTCGGGTTCGACCGGGCGCCCGAAGGGTGTGGTGGTGTCGCATGCGGGCGTGGCGTCGTTGGTGGCGGTGTTCAACGAGCGGGTGCCGTCGGGTCCGGGGGATCGGGTGTTGCAGTTCGCGTCGCCGAGCTTCGACGTGACCTTCGCTGAGATGAGCCTGTCGTTGCTGTCGGGCGCGGCGTGGGTGGTGGTGCCGGCGGAGCAGCGGGCGGGTGCGGCGCTGGCCGAGTTCGCCGTCGCGCACGAGCTGACTCACCTGGTGATTCCGCCGAGCGTGGTGGCGTCGATTCCCGCCGAGGCGGATCTGCCGGCTGGGGCGTCGCTGGTGGTGGGGACGGAAGAGGTGCCGGCCGATCTGCTCTCGCGGTGGGCGCCGGGCCGGGTGATGGTGAACGCGTACGGGCCCACCGAGGTGACGGTCAACTCGACGTTCTGGCGATGCGAACCCGGCTGGTCGGCAAGCCGGCTCCCGATCGGTCGGCCGGACCTGAACACCCGGGCCTACGTGCTCGACGCCGCGTTGCGGCTGCTGCCGCCGGGTGTGGCCGGCGAGCTCTACCTGGCCGGCGACGGCGTCGCGCGGGGCTATCAGGGCAAGCCCGGGTTGACAGCGGAACGATTCGTCGCGAATCCCTACGGCGCGTCGGGTTCGCGGTTGTACCGCACCGGCGACCTGGCCCGCTGGCGGAGCGACGGCACCCTGGACTTCCTCGGCCGGGTCGACCAGCAGGTCAAGATCCGCGGCTTCCGGATCGAACCGGCCGAGATCGAAGCGGTCCTTGCCGGGCATCCTGACATCGACCTGTCCGCCGTCGCTGTCCGCGATCAGATGGGCAGCGCGCGCCTTGTCGCATACGTGGTGCCGCACTCGGCAACGGTCGGACCTGTCGCCGCTGTCGACCCGGCCGCGTTGCGCCGGCACCTGAGCGCGCACCTGGCCGCGCAACTGCCTGGCTACATGATCCCCTCCGCGTTCGTCGTGCTCGACCGGCTCCCCACGCTCCCGAGCGGGAAGCTCGACCGCAGGTCGCTGCCCGACCCCGAGCCGGCGGCCGGTCCGAGCAGCGCAACTCCGCCGCGCAACCCGCGCGAGCAGCAACTCGTCGAGCTGTTCGCCGATGTCCTCGGCGTTTCGAGCATCGGCATCCACGACGACTTCTTCCACCACGGCGGGCACTCGCTGCTCGCGATCCGGCTGATCGCCCGGGTCCGGGCGGCGTTCGGCGTGGGCGTCACGCTGCGGACCCTGTTCGACGCGCCGACGGTCGCCGGGCTGGCAGCACGGCTCGACCGCGCCGGCGACGACGAACGCCCAGCCCTACGTCCTGGGCCGCCACCTGGGTCGCCTACTGGGTCGTCCACTGGGTCGTCCACTGGGTCGTCCACTGGGTCGTCCACTGGGTCGCCCACTGGGTCGCCCGTCTCGTACGCCCAGCAGCGGTTGCTGTTCCAGCTCGCCGCCGAGGGTCCCAACGCCGCGTACAACATCCCGTACGCCGTCCGACTCTCCGGTGAGCTCGACCGCGAGGCTCTGCGTACCGCCCTCAACGATCTGGTCGACCGGCACGAGAGCCTGCGGACGCGCTACGCCGAGGTCGACGGCACGTGGCGCCAGCGGGTGCTCGATCCCGCGGACGCGGACGTCGAGCCGCACTGGGTCGCCACCAACGACGAGACACTCGCCGCCGACCTCGAGGCGGCGGCCACGCGCCCGTTCGATCTGGCGCACGAGCTGCCGTTTCGTCCGTACGCGTTCACGCTCACGCCGGACACCACGGTGCTGCTGCTGCTCATGCACCACATCGCGACCGACGAATGGTCGATGGGCCCCCTGGTCCGAGACCTCGGCGCTGCCTACGACGCCCGCCGTCGGGGCGACCTGCCTGCCTGGCGACCGCTGCCGGTCCGCTACGCCGACTACGCCCGATGGCACCGCGAGCTGCTGGGAGACCGGGACGACCCCGGGTCGTTGCGAAACCGGCAGCTGGAGTTCTGGACCACGGCACTGCGCGACCTGCCCGACCAGCTCGCGTTGCCCGCCGATCGGACCCGCCCGCCGGCGCCGACGGCTCGCGGCGGTACGCATGTGTTCTCGCTGCCGGACGACCAGTCCGGCGGCCTGCGCGCGGTGGCCCGGGCCAACGGCGTCAGCGCGTACATGGTGCTGCAGGCCGGCCTGGCAGCGTTGCTGTCGCGGCTCGGCGCGGGCTCCGACATCCCGATCGGTACTCCGGTGGCGGGTCGTTCCGATCCGGTGCTCGACGAGGTGGTGGGGTTCTTCGTCAACACCGTGGTGCTGCGTACGGACACCTCCGGCGATCCGACCTTCGCGGAGCTTCTCGACCGCGTACGTCAGTCGGATCTGGCCGCCTTCGACCACGCAGACGTCCCGTTCGAGCAGGTGGTCGAGGCGGTGAACCCGGTCCGGTCGGCCGCCCGGCACCCGCTGTTCCAGGTGATGCTCGCCTACGGGTATGCAGTCGACGGGCCCGAGTTCGACGGCCTGCGGGTCAGCCCGGTCGAGGTGAGCACGGGCACGGCGAAGTTCGACCTTGCCCTGAACGTGGTCGAACGCGCCGACGGGGGCGGGCTGGACGGGGTTGTCGAGTACAGCACCGACCTGTTCGACCACGGGACCGTCGCCGGTCTGGTCGAACGGTACGTCCGCCTGCTCGCCTCGGCCGTGGCCGATCCGCGACGCCGGCTGCGCGAGCTCGACCTGCTGTCCGGTTCCGAACGGCGCCAGCTGCTGGTCGAGTGGAACGCGACCCACCGCGCGCTGGAGCCCGCGCCGCTGCCGGTGCTGTTCGAACGCCAGGTGGCCTGGGACCCCGAAGCGCCCGCGGTGCGGGCCGGGGAAGTCGAGCTGTCATACGGCGAGCTGAACGCCCGCGCGAACCAGATCGCGCGGCTGTTGCTGGCGCGTGGTGTGGGCCCGGAGTCGGTCGTCGGGGTCGCGTTGCCGCGCTCGCCGGCGTGGGTGGCGGTCATGCTCGGGGTGATGAAGGCCGGTGCAGCCTACCTGCCACTGGACCCGGACTATCCACCGGCGCGGTTGTCGATGGTGGTGCACGACGCCGCGCCGGCATACGTGGTGACGATCCGCGACATCGGTGACGAGCTCGCGGCGGCCCTACCGGACGTCGCGTGGTTGGCGCTGGACGAACCCACGACCGAGACGGAGCTGGACGGACTGGCCGACTCCGACGTGGTGGATGCCGACCGTCCCGTCCCGCTGCGGGTGGGAAATGCGGCGTGGGTGATCTACACCTCGGGCTCGACCGGCCGCCCGAAGGGTGTGGTCGTGTCGCATACGGGGGTCGCGTCGTTGGTGGCGGTGTTCAACGAGCGGGTGCCGTCGGGTCCGGGGGATCGGGTGCTGCAGTTCGCGTCGCCGAGTTTCGATGTGACGTTCGCCGAGTTGGCGTTGTCGTTGTTGTCGGGGGCGACGTGGGTGATGGTGCCGGCCGAACGCCGGGCTGGTGCGGAGTTGGCGGCGTTCGCGAACGAGCATCGGCTGACGCATCTGGTGATTCCGCCGAGTGTGGTGGCGTCGATTCCCGCCGAGGCGATCTTGCCTGCGGGGGCGTCGCTGGTGGTGGGGACCGAGGAGGTGCCGTCGGGTCTGGTGGCGCGGTGGGCTGCTGGTCGGGTGATGGTGAACGCGTACGGCCCGACCGAGGTGACGGTCAACTCGACGTTGTGGCCGTGCGACTCGCAGTGGGCAGGGTCGCGGTTGCCGATCGGTGGTCCGGACGTCAACACCCAGGCGTACGTGCTGGACGCCGGGTTGCGACTGGTGCCGCCGGGTGTGGTGGGAGAGCTCTACCTGGCCGGCGACGGGTTGGCGCGGGGGTATGCGGGCAAGCCCGGGTTGACAGCGGAGCGCTTCGTGGCGAACCCGTTCGGCGCGCCGGGTTCGCGGCTGTACCGCACCGGTGACCTGGCCCGCTGGCGTCGTGACGGCACCCTGGACTTCCTCGGCCGGGTCGACCAGCAGGTGAAGATTCGCGGCTTCCGGATCGAACCGGCCGAGATCGAGGCGCTGCTGAAGCGGGAGCCCGGCGTGGACGCCGCGGTTGTCGTGGCCCGGGAGGACCAGCCAGGCACCAGGAGTCTGGTCGCCTACGTGGTGCCCCACCAGGCGATGGTGGTCGACCCGGCCGCGTTGCGTCGGCACCTGGCGGCTCACCTGGCCGCGCACCTGCCTGGCTACATGGTCCCCTCCGCGTTCGTCGTCCTCGACGAGCTGCCTTTGCTGCCCGGCGGCAAGGTCGACCGCACCAACCTGCCCGCTCCCGACCACGCGCCCGCTTCGATCGCGGCGCCGCGGAGCGCGCGGGAGGAGTTGCTGGCGAGCCTCTTCGGCGATGTCCTCGACCTGTCGAACGTCGGTGTCCACGACAACTTCTTCCACCACGGCGGGCACTCTCTGCTCGCGATCCGGCTGCTGGCCCGGATGCGGGAGGTGTTCGGCGTCGAGGTCAGACTTCGAACCCTGTTCGACGCCCCGACGCCCGCCGGACTCGCGATGGCCCTGGACTCCGAGGCCGGCGCGACACGTCCGCCGCTCACCCGACGTCCGACCGAGGCGGCGGCACCGGTGTCGTTCGCGCAGCAGCGGTTGCTGTTCCAGCAGGTCGCCGAGGGTCCCAACGCCGCGTACAACATCCCGTACGCCGTCCGGCTCTCCGGGGAGCCCGACCGCGAAGCCTTGCGCACCGCCCTCCACGACCTGGTCGAGCGCCACCCGAGCCTGCGGACCGTCTTCGACCAGGTGGACGGCACCTGGGTGCAACGGATCGTCGATGTCGGCGAGCAGTCGGCGGACCTTCGCCAGACCCCGAGTACGGACGAGCGTCTCGCCGCCGACCTGGCCGCCGCGGCCAGTCAGCCGTTCGACCTCCGGCGGGACCTGCCCCTGCGGGCCGACCTGTTCTCCCTCCCCGACGGCGACTCGGTGCTGCTGCTGGTGCTGCACCACATCGCGGTCGACGAGTGGTCGATGACTCCATTCCTGCGTGACCTCGCGGAGGCCTACCGTTCGCGCCACCGGGGCGCGGCGCCGGAGCTTCGGCCGCTGCCGGTGTCGTACGCCGACTACGCCTGCTGGCATCGTGACCTGCTCGGTGACCCGCGCGACCCCCGGTCGGTCGGCGCCGACCAGCTTGCCTACTGGGCGAACGCGCTGCGCGGTCTGCCCGACCAACTCGACCTGCCGGCGGACCGGCCACGACCTGGCCTGCCGTCACTGCGCGGCGGATCCCTGTCGGTTCCGCTCCCGTCGGCACTGCGCGACGGCGTCGCCGCCGTGGCCCGGAAGGCCGGCGCGACCGCGCTCATGGTGGCGCACGCGGGGCTGGCAGCGTTGCTGTCGCGGCTCGGCGCGGGCTCCGACATCCCGATCGGTACTCCGGTGGCGGGTCGTTCCGATCCGGTGCTCGACGAGGTGGTGGGGTTCTTCGTCAACACCGTGGTGCTGCGTACGGACACCTCCGGCGATCCGACCTTCGCGGAGCTTCTCGACCGCGTACGTCAGTCGGATCTGGCCGCCTTCGACCACGCAGACGTCCCGTTCGAGCAGGTGGTCGAGGCGGTGAACCCGGTCCGGTCGGCCGCCCGGCACCCGCTGTTCCAGGTGATGCTCGCGTACGCCTCGCCCTCCGGACGGCCGGAGCTCGACGGCCTGCGGGTCAGCCCGGTCGAGGTGAGCACGGGTACGGCGAAGTTCGACCTCGCGCTGACCTTCGTCGACGACCAGGAGTCGGGCGAGCTGACCTGCCACGTGGAGTACAACGCGGATCTGTTCGAGTCCGAAACCGTCGCGGACCTGGTGGCCAGACTCCTTCGGCTGTTGGACTCCGCGGTCGCCGAGCCGGCGCGCCACATCGGTGCGTTGGACCTGCTGTCGGTGGAGGAGCGGCGGCAGGTCGTGGTCGAGTGGAACGACCGCGCGCGCCCCGTGGACGCGGCACCCCTGCCGGTCCTGTTCGAACGGCACGCCAGGAGATGCCCGGACAGCCTGGCGGTGTGGGACGGCGACCTACAGGTGTCGTACGCCGACCTGAATGCGCGGGCAAACCGGCTGGCTCGGCTGCTGGTGGCGCGGGGCGTCGGACCGGAGTCGGTGGTGGGTGTGGCGCTGCCGCGTTCGCTGGATTGGGTCGTTGCGCTGCTGGCGGTGATGAAGGCGGGTGGGGCATACCTGCCGCTGGACCCCGACTATCCGCAGGAGCGGTTGTCCTACGTGGTGGGCGATGCCGCGCCGGCGGTGGTCGTGACGTGCGGGGAGGTCCAAACGCGGCTGGGATCCCGGGGATCCCAGCTAGGCAACCTGCCATGGTTGGCAGTGGACGCGGACGACGTTGCGGCACGGCTGGCGGGACTGTCGGCGATGGACCTGACGGATGCGGAACGCATTGCTCCGTTGCGGTCGCAGAACCCGGCTTGGGTGATCTACACCTCGGGTTCGACGGGGCGGCCGAAGGGTGTCGTGGTGCCGCATGCGGGCGTGGCGTCCCTGGTGGCCGTGTTCAACGAGCAGGTGCCGTCCGGTCCGGGCGACCGGGTGCTGCAGTTCGCGTCGCCGAGCTTCGATGTGACGTTCGCGGAGATGAGCCTGTCGCTGCTGTCCGGCGCCGCCTGGGTGGTGGCACCGGCAGAGCAGCGAGCGGGGACGGCGTTGGGTGAGTTCGCGGTTGGGCACGGGTTGACGCACCTGGTAGTGCCGCCGAGCGTGCTGGGTACGGTCCCCGACGGTGCGTTGCCGGCGGACGCGTCCTTGGTGGTGGGGACGGAGGAAGTGCCGGCCGGGTTGGTGTCGCGCTGGGCGGCCGGTCGGGTGATGGTGAACGCCTACGGGCCGACCGAGGTGACGGTCAACTCGACCCTGTGGCGGTGCGAGCCGGGCTGGGAGTCCCGTCGCTTGCCGATCGGCCGCCCGGACGTGAACACCGGGGCGTACGTGCTCGACACCGGGTTGCGGCCGGTGCCACCGGGTGTGGTGGGCGAGCTGTATCTCTCCGGCGACGGCCTGGCCCGGGGATACCTGGGCAAGCCCGGGTTGACAGCGGAGCGGTTCGTGGCAAACCCGTTCGGGCCGCCGGGGTCGCGGATCTACCGTACGGGCGACCTGGCTCGCTGGCGTGGTGACGGCACGTTGGACTTCCTGGGTCGCTCCGACCAGCAGGTGAAGATCCGCGGGCACCGGATCGAGCCGGGCGAGATCGAAGCCGTCCTGACCGGGCACGACGACGTCGACAAGGCCGTCGTCGTCGCCCACGAACGCCAGCCAGGTGACCGGCAGCTCGTCGCGTACGTGGTCGCGCGGTCGGGATTGTGGCTCGACTCGGCCGCCCTGCGGCGCACCGTCGCGGTCAAGCTGCCCGACTACATGGTCCCCACTGCGTTCGTCACGCTCGACCAGCTTCCGCTGCTGCCGGGCGGCAAGGTCGACCGCGCCAGCCTGCCCGCACCGGACCTGGCTGACAGCACGACTACCTTCGCCGCACCTCGCAACCCGCGCGAGCAGATTCTGGCCGATCTCTTCGCCGAGGTCCTCGGTCGACCGCGGATCGGCATCGACGACAACTTCTTCCACCATGGCGGCCACTCGCTCGCGCTGATGGTCCTGCAGGCCAAGCTCAGGGACGCGTTCGGAACGGCGCCCAGCGTCGCCGAGCTGTTCGCCCATCCCACGGTCGCGCTGCTCGCCGACCACCTCGACTCCTACCTCGACCCACATGTCGACCGGGACAGTCGCGGTGCACATTCCCGCCGGCCGAGCGCACTGCAGACGCTGCTGCCACTGCGGCAGCCGGAGCCCTCCAGCAGGCCGGCGTTGTTCTGTGTCCACGCGCTGTTCGGACTCGCCTGGCCGTACGCGGGCCTGCTCGCTCACCTCGACGTCGACCAGCCCGTGTACGGGCTCCAGGCTCGCCGCCTCACCGACCCGGGTGCTGCGCCCGCCAGCCTCGAAGACCTCGCCGCCGACTACGTGGAGCAGATGCGCAGCGTCCAACCACACGGCCCGTACCACCTGCTCGGCTGGTCGTTCGGCGGCCTGGTCGCGCACGCGATGGCGACCCGGCTGGCCGACCTCGGCGAGCCCGTCGGCGTCCTGACGCTGGTCGACGCGTACCCACTCGACGATTCGGAACGCATGGCCCGGCCCGATGACGGTGCCGCGGACGAGCAGGGCGCGCTGGAGTTCCTGCTGCGTACGGCCGGCGTCGAACCCGACGGCTCGCCGCTGGACCGGGCCGGAGTCCGGGACAAGCTCGCAGGTGCGAGCGGACGCGTGGCGGCACTCGACGACGCGACCGTGGGCGCCGTCGTCGACATCGCAGCGCAGATGGCCAGACTCATGCGGACGGCCGTCCACCGCAGGTTCGACGGCGACGTCGTCACCATCACGGCCACCGCGGACAAGGCCGGCAGCACCTTGTCGCAGCAGCGCTGGCACGCGTTCGTCACCGGCGTCGTCGACAACCACGACGTCGACTGCGTGCACGTGGCGCTCACCGACCCCGGCCCGATGGCCAGGTGGGGCCCGATCGTCAACCAGACCTTGCGCGCAAGCCAGACCTCGCCCAGAAGCCAGACCTCGCCCAGAAGCCAGACCTTGCGCACCAGCCAGACCTCGCCCAGAAGCCAGACCTCGCCCAGAAGGAGGAATCGACCATGACCAACCCGTTCGACGATCCGGACGGCACGTTCCACGTACTCGTCAACGACGAGGGCCAGCACTCGCTGTGGCCCTCGTTCGCGGAGATACCAGCCGGCTGGACGGCGGTGCAAAGGGACGAGACCCGCCAGGAGTGCCTGGACTACATCGAGCGGAACTGGACCGACATGCGACCCCGGTCGCTCGTCGAGGCCATGGAGCGTGACCGCAGGGACGCCGGCTAGCCAGCAAGCACGGTCATCAGCAGGGAAAGGGAAACCGCGTGGGACAGTTTGCGATGGACCTCAGTCCGCTGAGGTCCAGTCGAGACTTCCGGATCATGTTCTGGGCCAGGGTCGTGGCCCTGCTCGGCATCAGCCTCACGCTGGTGGCACTGTCGATCCAGGTCTACCAGCTCACCGGTTCGTCCCTGGCGGTCAGTCTCGTCAACCTCGCCACCGGTACGACGTTGCTGGGCGGCACGCTCGTCGGCGGGCTGCTGGCCGACCGGCTCGAACGCCGCCGGCTGGTCGTACTGTCCCGCAGCGGCGCCGCGCTCGTCTTCGCCGCGCTGGCGCTCAACGCACTGTCGGCGGAGCCGAAGCTGTGGGTGGTGTACGCCTGTGCGGGACTGATCGGTGTCGTCGACGGCATCAGCGAGACAGCCCTGGTCGCGATCACCCCCAACCTCGTCCGCCCGGACCAGCTCGCCGCCGCCGGCGCGCTCACCGCGATCACGACCCAGGTGGGCACGATGGTGGGCCCCTCGATCGGCGGACTGATCATCGCCGGCCCGGGCGTGGCCGCCTGTTTCGGGCTCACCTGCGCGGCCACGGTGGTCCAGGTGGTGCTGACCAGCAGGGTCACCCGCCGCCCGCCGGCCGAACTTGAACACCAGCATCCCGTCCGGGCGATGGCGGCGGGCCTGCGGTTCGTGCGGAGCAGCCCGGTGATCGCCGGTCTCCTGCTGATGGATCTGATGGGCGGTCTCTTCGCCCTGCCGTACGCGGTGTTCCCGGAGATGGGCGAACGGGCGTTGGCCGGCGACCCGCGCATCGTCGGGCTGCTCTACTCCGCCCCGGCCGTTGGCGCGTTCCTCGGAGCGGCGTTCAGCGGATGGGTCGGCCGGGCCCGCCGACCTGGGGTGGCCCTCACCGGCGCCGTTGTGCTGTGGGGTTTGGGGATGGCGGGCTTCGGGCTCAGCCGGCACCTGCCCGTGGCGCTGGCGTTCCTGGGGCTCGCCGGTCTCGGCATGATCGTCTCGGAGATCCTGCAGCGCGCCCTCCTGCAGTCGTATACACCCGACCACCTGATGGGCCGGGTGAGCAGCTTCTGGCTGCTCCAGGGCACCGTCGGTCCGGCGGCGGGCGGTGTGTTCGCCGGCGGCGTCGCGGAGGTGGGCGGAGCGAGTCTCGCCGTCGTCGCCGGCGGGCTGATCTGTACCAGCGGTGTCCTTCTGCTCGCACTCGCGTTCCCGGCGTTGCGCCGGGCCACGTTGGCGTCGTCGCCGGCGGCCGAGCGGACCGGGACCACAGTCACCTGACCCCGACCTGACCTGACTGACCTGACTGACCTGACTGACCTGACTGACCTGAGCAACGACAAACCCTTGTTGAACGAAGGAGCGTGTACGCGATGACCACCCACCGACGACGAGCGTTGACCGACGGGTTGCCGAGAGCGTTGGCCCGGCGGGAGTTCCTGCTCGGCGCCATGGCCGGCGCGGCCGGGCTCGGTATCGGCGCGTGTGGCCCCGCCACGACCGAGCCGTCCGACGCCAAGACCAAGGCCGCCGCGGACCCCGCTTCGCAGGCATCGACGCGGGTCTTCGAGACGGCCAGCGGCAAGGTCGAGATCCCCGCGAAGCCGGAGCGGGTGGTGTGCACGAGCTACCAGATGGCGGCGCCACTGTTCGACGTCGGCTACACACCTGCGGCGGCGGCCGAGATCCCGAACCTCGAGACCTTCATCGGCGGCGACGTCCTGACCAAGTACCGGGCGCTGCCCTCGATCGGCTCGTGGGTCGAGATCAACCTGGAGAAGGTCATCGCGCAGCGGCCCGACCTGATCCTCGTCAACGGGGTCCCCGGCTACACCGACCCGAAGCTGAAGGAGTACGCGAAGATCGCACCCGCGCCGGTGCTGATGGCCGAGAAGACGTCGGACTGGACGAAGGTCGCGATCGACGCGGCGGACACTGTGGGACGCCGGGCGCAGGCGGAGGACCTGCGGGAGGAGTACCTCGACCGGGCCGCGTCGATCAAGGGCGCCCACGCGAAGGTGCTGGCGAAGACCACCTGGAGCATGCTCTACGAGGTCTCGTTCGGCGACGGCCAGTGGTCACTGCTGTTCCCCGACGGCTGGATCGGGGTCATCCTGCAGGACGCTGGCGTGCGGTTCGGCAAGGCGACCAAGGGCAAGAGCGGAACGGGCGCGGCGTACTCGCTGGAGAAGCTCGACCTCATCGCCGACTCCGACGTCCTGGTCGCCCAGGCCGACAACACCGGCAAGCTGGTCAAGGCGATGCAGGACCTGACGAAGCAGCCTGGCTGGGGAAACCTGCCGGCGGTCAAGGCCGACGCGGTCTTCCCGATGCCGAACTTCTACACCGTGAGCTACAGCAGCGCCCTCGCCGTGCTCGACACCCTCGACGACGTCCTCACCGACCTCGGCTCGCGTTAGGCCCTGCTCGGGTTGGAGGGTCAGGGGCTTGGCGGGGTCTGGTGGCGCATCAGGCGTGGACACCGTGGCGATGTGCAAAAACGGTTCACCCGGGGCCTGGACGGTGAACCATTTTCAACCACCAACCCCCATCGGCGGCCAGGTCCTGCACCAGTTGCGACAACTCGGCGGTCA
This sequence comes from uncultured Actinomycetota bacterium, assembly GCA_963720325.1. Taxonomy (GTDB): domain Bacteria; phylum Actinomycetota; class Actinomycetes; order Propionibacteriales; family Actinopolymorphaceae; genus Thermasporomyces. The sequence continues at coordinate 1,135,116 of CAVRFE010000003.1, forward strand.
CATCAGCGACGTCGCGCAGCCGGGATGACCAGCGGGGTGCCGGTCTCCGGGTCGTCGATGACTCGGCAGGTGAGCCCGAACACCTCCTTCACAAGGGCCGCGGTCACGATTTGGCGCGGGTCACCCTGCGCCACGATCTGGCCGTCCCGCATCGCCACCAGATGGGTGGCGTACCGGCAGGCGTGGTTGAGGTCGTGGAGCACTGCGACCAGCGTCCGCTGCTGTTCGTGCAACCTGGCGCACAGGTCGAGCACCTCGACCTGGTGGGCGATGTCGAGGTAGGTGGTGGGTTCGTCGAGCAGCAGGATCGGCGTCTGCTGCGCCAGGGCCATCGCCAGCCACGCGCGTTGGCGCTGACCGCCGGACAGCTCGTCCACCAGCCGGTCGGCGAGGTCGAGTACGCCCGCGTCAGCCATCGCGGACGCGACGATCCGTTCGTCGTCGGGCGACCACTGGCGCAGCAGCCGCTGGTGGGGATAGCGGCCGCGGGCCACCAGGTCAGCGACCGTGATGCCGTCCGGTGCGATGGAGGTCTGAGGAAGCAGTCCGAGCCGGCGCGCCACCTCCTTCGACCGAAGCTCGCGGATCGACTGTCCGTCGAGGTAGACCGTCCCGCGGCGCGGAGCCAACAGCCGCGCCAGAGCACGCAGCAGCGTCGACTTGCCGCAGGCGTTGGGGCCGACGATCACCGTGAACGAGCCGTCGGGAATGGCCAGCGAGAGGTCCGTGGCGACCACGCGGGTGTCGTAGCTGAGGTCGAGCGACTCGGCGGCAAGGCGGCCTGCGCCCCGGCCGGGTCCACCCGTTCCAGGCGTGGTAGTCATGCGCGTCCTGATCGCCACTGCACGGCCAGCAGCCAGACGAGATAGCAACCGCCGATCGCACCGGTGGCAACGCCGACCGGAAGCTGGGTGGGCGCGAACACCCGCTGCGCAGCCAGATCACTGGCGGCCAACAGCAATGCGCCGGTGAACGCAGAGGTCAGCACGACCGGTCCAGACGCCCCCGTCAGCCGTCTGGCGATCTGTGGCGCGGCAAGCGCGACGAAGATCACGGGACCTGCCGCCGCGGTGGCCACGCAGGCGAGGCCGGTGGCGAGCACGAACGCCGCCATCCGGACCCGGTCCGCTCCGACGCCGAGGGCGGTGGCCGCCTCGTCGCCGAGTTCGAGCATCGCCAGCGAGCGGACCAGCAGGACCGTCGGCGGCAGCAGGAGTGCCAGCGCTATCGCCAGTGGCGCGACGTACTCCCACCCCCGCGCGTTCAGGCTCCCGACCAGCCAGGCCTGCGCCACGACCGCGCGTTCGAGATTGGCCCTGCTGAGCAGGAAGTTGTTCGCCGCGAGCAACATGGCACCGAGTCCGATGCCGACCAGGACGAGCCGCTGCCCGGCGAGGCCACGCCGGCGCGACAACCCGAGCACGAACGCGGCCGCGGCCAGGCCGCCCAACACCGCGCCCGACGCGAGCTGAACGAACCCGCCGCCGATCACAAGAATGACGAGCAGCGCGCCGGTGGCAGCGCCTTGGGTGCAGCCGATGACATCGGGGCTGCCGAGCGGGTTGCGGGTCAGGCTCTGGAACACCGCGCCACTGGCGGCCAGCGCAGCACCCACCAGCAGGCCGGTCAGCAACCGCGGCAGCCGGAGGTCCTGCACGACATACTCGATCGGCGGCGCCGCGGTGCCAGCGAGACTTCGGACGACGTTGGTGACTGGCACCTGGAAGTCGCCGCTGGCCAGGGCATAGCAGCCGACCGCCCCGATCGCGAGGACCACCGCGACCGACGCCGCTGCCGTACGCGTCGGGAGGCGGACCGAGAGCGCCGGCGTCGTGGTACGCAGCACCAGCGTCGAGCGGCGGGAGGACCTCACAGTTGCGCGATCCTTCGCCGCATCACCAGGGCCACGAACACCGGACCGCCGACGAACGCGGTCACGATGCCGACCTGCAGCTCGCTCGGGCTCACGACGGTGCGGCCGAGTACGTCGGCGAGCAGCAGCAGGGTCGGAGCGAGGAGCATCGCGTACGGCAGCACCCACCGGTGGTCGGTACCCACCAGGCCGCGGGCGGCATGAGGAACGGCAAGGCCGACGAAAGCGATCGGGCCAGCCGCCGCGGTCGCCGCGCCACAGAGCAGCACGATCGCCAGCGCCGAGAGGGCCCGCACCCGCCCGACATGCGCCCCGAGCGACCGGCCGGTGTCGTCGCCGAGCGCCAACGCGTTGAGGGGACTCGCGACGGACAGTGCCAGCACGGCGCCGACGGCGAGGAACGGCAACAGCTGCAGCACCATGTCCATCGGCCGCCCGGCCAGAGAGCCGACGATCCAGAACCGGAACTCGTTGAATGCGGTGGCGTCGAGGGTGATCACTGCTTGGGTGAACGCGACCAGGGCGAACGCCACGGCCGTGCCCGCGAGCGCCATCCGGACCGGGCTCGTACCGCCCCGGCCCCCGGATCCCAGCGCGTAGACCAGGACCGAGGTGACGGCCGCGCCGGCAAAGGCGAACCACACGTACGACCCGAAGCCGGCCAGGCCGAGGAACGAGATCGCGGCGACCACTGCGGCGGCGGCTCCGGCGTTGATGCCGAGGATGCCGGGGTCGGCGAGTGGATTGCGGGTCAGCGCCTGCATCAGCGTGCCGGCGAGGCCGAGCGCGGCGCCGGCGGCGAGGCCGAGCAACGTCCGGGGGACCCGGAGCTCGCGGACGATCTGGTGGTCGGTGGACGTCCCCGCATGGCGTAGGGCGTCGACGACGGCGTCGAACGGGATGGCCTTGGCGCCGGCCGCGATGCTGACCAGCACGACGCCGAGGAGTACGACCGCCAGGACCGCCAGTCCGGCGAGGCGAGTGATCCGGGTCTCGGCGAGGGCGCTGCGGGACGGCCGGCGTCGCCGGGGTTGCTGCGCTCCCGCGGCCTCGGGTGTGGCGGGGTGGGGGGTGAGCACACCCGCGGGCCGGTCGCCGTCCACCAGGTAAGGCTAGCCTAAGGAGGATGCTGGCCCGGTCTCCGCTGGCAGGGCACGTGCCGGGTACAGCAGAGACCGCGCGTCGTCCAGGTCCACCTCGACCGGCTCCGGTGCCTGGATCGCGACCGTGGCCAGGTAGCCCGGCTGGATGTCGAGGTCGACGAGCGTGAACGCCGTCCGATCTCCGCAGACGCGGGGCCACGACACCACCCGCGCCGGCTGGTCAGGTGCGGAGACCTCGACCGTGGCCGGGTCGAGCGTGAGCCCGTAGCCGGTCGCCTTCAGGACCGCCTCCTTCCTGGTCCAGTAGCGGAGCAGCGCCGCCGGCCGTGACGCGGGGAAGAGGGTCTGGAGGTGCTGGTGCTCGACAGGGGTGAGCACCTGGGCGGCCAGGTCCGCCGCATCCATGCCGGTGCGTTCGAGCTCGTCCTCGCGGGCCATGTCGTCATCGCGTGCCGTGTCATCGTCGCCTCCCATCTCCTCGACACGGGAGGCGCAGTGCTCGATGTCGACGCCGACCTTTCCCGCCGTGCTTGCCGCCACCACCACGAGGTCGCCGGAATGGGAGATCGACAGCTCAGGCGCACCGGTGTCCAACGCCCGTGGCTTGCCGTGCGGCGCACCACATCGGGGGCAGGTGCTGTCCAGGCGTACGGCCGCCGGCGGCATCGACAACGCCCTGCCTACGACGAGGCGGGTCAGGACCCGCCCCAGCGTGAACCGGTCGGCGTCGGCCTGCCGGTAGTACGCGGTACGCCGGTCGAGCTCCACCTCGTCGAGGAGCGCGTCGTCCCCGGCCGCGAGGTCGTCGAGCGTGGCGTACCAGACCTCGCAGCGACTGCTCGCCTCGCTGTGACGCACGATGCGACCGTACTCCTCGGTGCCACTCCTCGGTGCCAGTCCTCGGTGCCAGTCCTCGGTGCCACTCCTCGGGGCCACTCCTCGGGGCCGGCCAGGACGGGCCGTGCCCATTCGCCGGATCAGGCGTCGAGCCGGCCCAGCTCCTTCCACGTTCCGCTGAGCGTGACCATCTCCCAGCGCACCTGCGCCCGTCGGCCGGTGAGCTCCAAGGTGGCGATGGCGTTGCCGAACCGTGGCCGCACCGGGAGGGTCCAGCCGATGCCGGGCGGCGGAAGTTTGGCCGCCGCCGCCAGGGCCCGCCCGACCAGGCCGACCGGGCGCGTCGCCGAGAGCACGTTCGCCCACCGCAACAGCGGCTGCAGCGGGTTGCGAAGCGGCGAGCAGACAAGCTGGTAGACGCGGCTCGTCTCCTCCCGCTCATCCGGAAGCCGCACTCGGGCCGCATAGGAGTAGTGCACGTCGCCGGACAGGAACGCCACGGTCGCCGGCGGCACGCCGCGCCCGCCCGACGCCACGTCCCGTACGGTGCTCGCCATCGCCTCGAAGGACGTGCCGAACGCCGCCCAGTGCTCGAGGTCGATGCCCTGCCGGATGCGTTCGCCAAGCCTCGCCATCGACTTTCCCCAGGCCCCGTCGGCGAGGGCTTCGTTCCAGGCTTCGGCGTGGTGCACCCCCAGGGGGAGAAGGAACGGCAGTGACGTGCCGACCAGCAGGTGGTCGACATCTCCACGGGCCTGCGCCTCGAACCACGCCGAGTCGGTGTCGTCGAGCATCCGGCGCGCACCGGGCTGCAGCACCCGGCCGGCGCGGGAGTCCAGCATCACCAGCCGCACCTTGCCGAGGTCCCGGGAGTAGCTCCACCTGTAGTGGCTCGGCTCCTGGTCCGCCATCCACGCGAACTCGTCCAGTACCGCTCCTGCGTCGCCCTCCACCTGGCTGACGGTGACGAATGCGGGATCATCCGCCCGCTCGGACGGCGACAGGTTTCCGAGGTGCTGGTAGAGCCAGTACGCCGCAAGCCCACCGGTGATCCGGTTGCGCCACCACGGTTGCTCGCGTATCTGTTGCCGCCAGGTCCACGAGGTGTTCCAGTCGTCGCGGACGTCGTGGTCGTCGAAGATCATCGCGCTCGGCACGGTCGCCAGCAGCCACCTGATCCATGGGTCGGTCCAGGCCAGCCGGTACAGCTGGGCGTACTCCTCGAAGTCGGCCACCTCCAGACCTGGAGGCACGTCGGGGTCCCGCCGCGACCGGATCACGTCCCGCATCGCCGGCGACGTCTCGTCCGCATACACCTGATCGCCCAACAACAGCAACATGGCCGGCCACTGCGGCCGGGGGAGACCGGCCAGGCGCTGGGCGTAGGCCCGCAGCGCGTCGACGCCATGCGTCCCGTTGTGCAGGCGGTCGTGCGGGAGGCTCATCCGGCACGAACCGAACGCCAACCGCATCGGGCCGCCGGGGTCGAGCGGGTGGATCGAGCTCGCCGGCAGCGCGCTGTCGTCGTCGGGCGGCCGGAGAGCGGGGTTTGGCCAGGCCGGATGCCCGTCCAGCGTGACGGTGTAGTCGACCTGCGAACCCGGCTCCAGTCCGTCCAGGTCGACCAGCGCGTAATGGTGGCCGTGCACGGTGAACGTGTGCCCGGTCGCCGCCGGCCGCCCCTGCGCCGCCACGCCTACCTCCGACGGCGCGTCTGTCTCCACCCAGATGCTCGCCGAAGTCTCGTCGACGTACCGCAGCAACGGTCCGATGAGGAGTTCAGCCACGGTTCCAGCCTCTCTCCTGGCGGCCTCAGACGGTCGCCTCGGGGTTCACTATGCAGAACTCGTGGTCCTCCGGGTCGGCCATGAGGATCCAGTCGTCGCGACGATCGAGTACGCGGGCGCCCATGGCCCGCAGCTGCCCGTAGTGCTCGCGGTCGCGGACCCGGATGTCGAGATGCATGCGGTTCTTGGTCGTCTTGCGCTCGGGCACCTCGACGCAGAACAGTTCGAGCGACCCGTCTGGTGCGTCGACGGCCACGGTCGGATCGGTGTCGGGTGTGAGTCCGAGCCCGGCAAGCCGGGCGACCTCGGCGTCGTCGTACGCGCGCACCTGCCAGCCGAGTGCGGCGGCCCAGAATCTGGCCAGCGGAGCGGCCCGCTGGCAGTCGAGCACGATGCTGACCAGGCTCATCCCCGCACACTCTCACGCGTCCACTCACACGCGTTCGGCCGGCCGTCGACCTGGCCGCTTCCGGAGCCTGCGGCAAAGGAAGGCATACCCGGGCGTTGACAAGGCCACGACCCACCCTCGATTCTGAGGAATCGATTGCTCAGCCTCCCGCGCCAGCAGACCCTCGTGTCCCCACGCGGCACAGGCACAACCGAGGAGGGGCCATGTCTCCATCTCGTTCCTCGCTCTCGCGCCGGACGTTCCTGCAGGGCGTGGGCGCGGCTGGACTCGCCGCCGGCGGACTCGCCGGGGCTGGCGCGATGTCCTCGTGCTCGCAGGGCGGGGGTAGCGGCAAGGGATCGGCGGCCGGCCGGGTGACGCTGGTCTACTCCGGTGACGCCGAGCAGAAGAAGATCTGGGAGCAGTTGTTCGACGCGTTCCGCAAGGAACACCCCGACATCGACCTGCAGGCCAGGAACATCCCCTCCAGCAGCTGGTCGGAGTTCTTCGACACGGTGTCGGTACAGATCGCGGGCGGCCAGGTGCCCGACATCGTCCGGGTGGCCACCGAGGGCCAGCGACTCTTCGCCAGCCGAGGGCTCGTCCTTCCCATCGACGAGTTCATCGAGCAGGACAAGGAGGTTCTGCAGCCCTACTTCGACGACGTGCACCCGAACCTGATCAAGTGGACCAACGAGCTCTCCTCACCAGGCGAGGAGACCTTCTATCTTCCGCACGGCTTCAACACGATGTGCATGCACTACAGCACCGAGATCTTCGAACGCGCCGGCGTGGACGAGCCGACCGACGACTGGACGTGGGACGACTTCCGCACCGCCGCGGAGACGATCTCGGACAAGATCGACGGGACGTTCGCCATGGATGTGCCTCCGGCCTACTTCGGCAGCGTGATGCCGTGGATGCTCACCAACGGCGGGAGCACGATGAGCCCGGACTGGACCCGGTCGACGGTGGCGACGCCGGCCACGGTCGAGGCGGCCGAGTTCATGCGGGCGATGGTGGCGGACGGTCTGAGTCCCAAGCCTGGTGGGGAGTACGACGCGTTCACGGCCATGTCGCAGGGCAAGCTGGCGATGTTCGGCGGTGGTCGCTGGCCGGTGATCAGCCTGCGCAACCTCGACTACGTCGACAAGGTGAAGATCGTCCCCTGGCCGCAGAAGACCAAGAAGGGCTCGCCGGTCGGCTGGGACGCCTACCCGATCATGAAGGAAGCAGAGAACAAGGAAGGTGCCTGGGAGTTCGTGAAGTTCATGGCCGGCAAACAGGCCACCCAGACCTTCGCCGAGCTGGCCGGGACGATCGTGCCGCCCCTGCAGTCCGTGGCGCAGAGCGACGCGTTCTACAACGACGCGCCGGAGGGCACCAACAAGCTCTACGAGGCGCTCGAGTACTCCACCCCGATCCCGTCACCGGACAAGGGCAACGTCATCGAGCAGGACATCATCGACGCGTTCGAGCAGATCCTGACCGGCAACAGCGAGCCCAGGGAGGCTCTGCAGGAGCTCGACCAGAAGATCCAGTCCAACATCTAAGGGGGCCGGTCGCGAAGCCGATGGACACGGACCTTCGAACCCGGACCGGCAAGGTCGGGCGTGAAACGGCGCCCGGCGGACGCAGGCATCCCTCGCCACGCCGACGCGACACCATTGCCGCCTACCTGTTCCTGAGTCCTGCATACGTGCTGTTCCTGGTGTTTCTCGCCGGTCCCCTCGTCGGCGCGATCGTCCTGAGCCTGTTCTCGTGGCAGCTGCTGGGGACCTCGGAGTTCATCGGCCTCGACAACTTCGCCGAGTTGCTCGGCGACGCCACGGCCCGCAGCGCGATCGGCAACACGTTCGTCTTCACGTTCTGGTCGGTGGTGCTCCACATCGGACTGGCGCTGCCGCTCGCCCTCGCCGTACACCGGGCGATGCCAGCGGTGCTCAGCTACGTGCTGCGGGCGGCGTTCTTCTTCCCGATGCTCGTGTCGTGGGCCGCTGTAGCGTTGATCTGGAAGTACATCCTCGACCCGAACTTCGGCCTGATCACCTACTACCTGGGCGAGCTCGGGCTGCCGGCACCCACCTTCCTGGTGGATGTGGAGTGGGCGATGCCCGCGATCGTCTTCGTCGACCTGTGGAAGACCCTGGGGTTCACGTTCATCATCCTGTTGGCCGGCCTGCAGGGGATCCCGACGCATCTGTACGAAGCCGCGCGGGTCGACGGTGCCGGAGCCCTGCAGCGGTTCTGGAACATCACCGTCCCGATGCTCTCGCCGACGCTCTTCTTCGCCAGCATCATCACGTTCATCGGGGCGTTCCAGATCTTCGAGCCGATGTTCATCATGACCGCGGGCGGCCCCAAGGACTCCACGCTCAGCATCGTCATGCACATCTACGAGACGGCGTTCCGGCAGTTCGAGATGGGCTACGGCTCGGCTCTGGCGCTCGTCGTCTTCCTCGTCATCATGGTCGTGACGCTCGTACAGCTCCGGCTAGGCCGCTACTGGGTGCACTATGAGTAGCCTCGCGTCGCGTCCGCGGTCTCGATCGGGAACGGTGGCCGGAGGTCGGCGGCCGAGTGCCTTCGCCGGCCGCTGGACTCTCAACCTGGCTCTGGTGGCCCTGGGCATCATGATGTTCTCGCCGTTCTACTGGATGGCGCTCAACTCGGTCCTGCCGACCGATCTCGCGTTCGCCCTGCCGCCGCTGTGGCTGCCGGAGGCGGTGACGTTCGACCATTTCGGCAAGGTCTTCGAGCTGATCCCGTTCGGCATGTTCGTCCTCAACAGCCTCAAGATCACCGCGATCGTGACCGCCGGTGTCCTGGTCACCAGCACCATGGCCGCCTACGCGTTCGCGCGGCTCCGCTTTCCGGGCCGCGACCTGCTGTTCCTGATCCTGTTGGCCTCGCTGATGGTGCCGGGACAGGTGACGGTCGTCCCCACGTTCATCGTCCTGCGCACTCTCGACCTGGTGGACACCCATGAGGCGGTCTACCTGCCACAGTTGATCAACGTGCTCGGCATCTTCCTGCTCCGGCAGTGGTTCCTGACGCTTCCGCGTGACCTCGAGGACGCCGCGCGGATCGACGGCGCCGGGCACCTGCGGATCCTGCGGAACGTCGTCGTACCCCTGTCCGGTCCGCCGCTGGCCGCGTTGGCGATCTTCGTGTCCCAGCAGGCGTGGAACGACTTCTTCTGGCCGAACATCATGCTGTCGTCGCCGGAGAAGATGACCCTCCCCGTCGGCCTGGTCTACCTGCAGGGCCAGTACAGCACCGGCTCCCCGGTGGTGATCTTCGCCGCGATCTCGCTGGTCGTGGTTCCCGTCCTCGTCCTGTTCCTCTTCGCCCAGCGGCCGATCACGCAGAGCCTTGCGTTGACCGGCCTTCGCGGATGAGTGCGAGCTGATATGAGTACGGGGATGTCGTATGGGGCGCAGGGGGCCGCCTGGCGGGGCCTGCCCGCCCAGGTCGCCGCGCTGGTGTGGTCCAACCTCCCGCTCCTGCTGGTGCTGGACGCCGTACTCGCCCTGGCCGCCGTTCCTGCCGTCGTGGCGGTCCTGGGCGGTAGCTACCTCGTGGCACCGGTCCTCGTTGGTGTGACCGTCATTCCGGTATGGACGGCCGTGGTCGCCGCGACCGACCGGATGGCTGCCGGCGACGCGGTGTCGTTGCGTACGTGGGCCGAATTGTTCTGCCGGCACGCCGTGCGCGGACTCGCGATCGGACTGGTCGTCGCCGCCGCACTGACGGCGACCCTTGGCGCCCTCGCTGTCCGGGCCGCACTCCCTGACCTCGGCTGGCTTGTGGTGCCGCTGGTCGTCGACGGCAGCGTGTGCGTCCTGCTCGCGGTGGCGGGGTTGTCGGCGTTCTCGCTCGCGACGACGGGTGGCCTGCGGGGTTGGACGCTGCTCCGGGCGTCGTTGGAGCTGGCGAGCACGCACAAGCTGGCCACCGCGGGAACCGTCGGCCTTGTCGTCCTCCTCTCCTTTGTGGTGATGTGGCTGCCAGGAGCCGTTGCCGTGGTGCCTGCTCCGATGGCGGTCTACCTGTCGGTGTGGACGGCCGCCGCGCTCGGGCGCCGTCCCGACGGTGATCCCGGTGCCGGTCCGGCGGGGGACGCGCGATGAACGACGTCATACCCGAAGCTCCCCGGCAGCGGATCAGGATGCGCGATGTGGCTCTGCGCGCCGGCGTCTCCGCCGCCACCGTGTCCCGGGCGCTGAACAACCACGCCACCGTCGACCCGGCGCTCGCCGAGCGCGTCCGACGGGTCGCCGGCGACCTGGGCTACGAGCCGAACCGGGTCGCCCGGAGCCTGCGCCGCCGGGCGAGCAGTGTGTGGGCGCTGGTCATCTCCGACATCGAGAACCCGTTCTTCACCTCGGTCGCACGAGGGGTCGAGGACGTCGCGCTGGACGCGGGCTACTCCCTCGTCCTGTGCAACACCGACGAGAACCTGGTCCGCGAGCGGCGCTACCTCGACGTCGTGCTGGCCGAGCAGGCTGCCGGCGTCATCATCGCGCCCGCGTCGGACCGGACCGACGTCAGCCTGCTCACCGACCACCACGTCCCGGTGGTGACGATCGACCGCCGGATCCGCGGCGTCGACGTCAACACCGTCGTCGTCGACAACTACGCGGGCGCCCGCCACGCGACCTCCCACCTGCTGGCGTCCGGCTACCGCCGCGTCGCCTGCATCTCCGGTCCGGCCAAGCTGACAACCGCGGCCGAGCGACGAAAGGGGTACGCCGGCGCGCTGCGAGCGGCCGGTCGCGAGGTCGACCGGCGCTACATCCGCCAGACCGACTACCGCGTCGAGGGCGGACACGCCGCAGCGGTAGACCTGTTCGACCTGCCCGAGCCGCCCGACGCCCTGTTCGTGGCCAACAACCTGATGGCCGCCGGTGCCATGCGGGCGCTGCGGGAGCGGGGCATCGACGTACCCGGCAGCGTCGGCGTGGTCGGCTTCGACGACTCGCCTTGGGCGCCGCTGATGGCTCCCGCGCTGACGATCGTGGAGCAGCCGACCTACCAGCTGGGCGCCGAGGCCGCGACGCTCCTGCTACGTCGCCTTCGCGGTGAGACCGATGCCCCGCAGGTGATCACCCTGCCGACCAGGCTGTGCGTCCGGGACAGCTCACAGCGCTCCAACGCACGACCGGCAGAACCGGACCGGTCGGCGTCCGACCTCGTTCGTGCCCATGCCACCAACGCCGCGAACGCCACCCAGACCGCGGAACCGTGAGGAGACCTCCCGATGGCTGACCCCTACGACTGGCCCGTTCTCACCCGCCACGACGCAACCCACTCCCTCCGGGTGGCTCTTCCGCTCGGCGGCATCGGTACCGGCACCGTGAGCCTCGGTGGTCGTGGCGACCTGCGTGACTGGGAGGTCGTCAACCGTCCGGCGAAGGGCTTCAACCCCGCGTCCAGCTTCTTCGCACTGCGCGCCGCCCCGTCGTCCGGCGACGGTGCCGTCGTCGCCCGCGCGTTGGAGGGCCCGATCGATCCGGTGCTCTACGAGGGGGCGCACGGCTCTGGCGTTCCCAACCACGGGCTGCCCCGGTTCGCGAGCTCGCAGTTCCATGCGGCGTACCCGTTCGGCCAGGTGCTGCTCACCGATCCGGCGGTGCCGCTCGACGTACGCCTGCAGGCGTTCAACCCGCTGGTGCCCGGCGACGCCGACGTCAGCGGCATCCCGGTCGCGGTCCTGCGGTATGTCGTCACCAACACCTCCGACCAGGCACTGGACGTGTCAGTTGCCGGCAGTGTGCAGAACTTCATCGGCACCGACGGTTCAGCGGGCAAGGCGGCCGGCAACCGCAACGCGGTCCGCCGGGACGAGCGGGGCCACGGTGTGTTCCTCACCTCCAACGGGGTCGACGCCGAGGCGGAGCAGTGGGGCTCGCTCGCCCTCGTCGCACTCGGCGAAGACGACGTGACGACGCGGACGGCGTGGGCGGACTACAGCTGGTCGGGCGAGCTGCTCGACTTCTGGGACGACTTCGTAGCCGACGGCCGGATCGAGGAACGTACCGGCGAGAGTGACGCTCCGATGGCGTCGGTTGCTGTCAAGCGCACCTTGACACCAGGCGAGACGCACGCGTTCACGTTCCTGCTGGGCTGGCACTTCCCGCATCGCCGCAGCTGGGACGGAGCGGAAACCGTCGGCAACTACTACGCGACGACGTACGCCGACGCGTGGCAGGTGGTCACCGACACCGCCGGCGCCCTGGCCGACCTCGAACGCCGCACCCTGACGTTCGTACGGGCCCTGGTCGGCTCCGACCTGCCGGAACCCGGTCAAGGACGCCGCACTCTCCAACGTCTCCACCCTGCGTACCCAGACCTGCTTCCGTACCACCGACGGCCGGTTCTTCGGATGGGAAGGGTGCAGCGACCGGGTGGGTTCGTGCCACGGCAACTGCACGCACGTGTGGAACTACGAGCAGGCGACGGCCTATCTCTTCGGTTCCCTGGCCAAGTCGTTGCGCGACACCGAGTTCCAGTACGGCACCAAGGACGACGGGCACATGAACTTCCGGGTCCAGCTCCCACTGGACCGGGCCCTCGCCGAGAAGGGCGCGGCGGCTGCCGACGGCCAGATGGGCTGCCTCGTCAAGCTCTACCGCGACTGGCGGCTGTCCGGCGACGACGACCTGCTCCGCCGGCTGTGGCCACGCGCCCGCAAGGCGTTGGAGTACGCCTGGATACCGGGCGGGTGGGACGGCGACCGGGACGGCGTCATGGAAGGCTCGCAGCACAACACGATGGACGTGGAGTACTTCGGGCCGAACCCGGAGATCGGCGTGTGGTACCTCGCGGCACTGCGTGCCGGTGAGGAGATGGCGCGCTACCTGGACGAGAAGGACTTCGCGGAGACGTGCGCCGACCTGTTCCGGCGGGGGAGTGCCTGGATCGACGAGCACCTGTGGAACGGCGAGTACTACCGCCACGAGATCCGCCCACCGGGCTCGGAGGACGTGATCGCGCCAGGGCTGCGGCTGCGCGGCATCGGCGCCCGCAACCTCGTCAACCCGGAGTTGCAGATCGGCGACGGATGCCTGGCCGACCAGCTCGTCGGACAGATGCTCGCGCACCTGTGCGGGCTCGGCCACCTGCTCGATCCGGCCCACGTACGTACGACCTTGGCGAGCATCCTGCGACACAACCACCTCGACACGATGGCCGGACACTTCAACCCGATGCGCAGCTACACCCTCGGTGACGAGTCCGGTCTGCTGGTGGCGTCGTACCCGCGGGGTAATCGGCCCGACCGGCCGTTCCCCTACTTCTACGAGGTCTGGACCGGGCTGGAGTACACCGCGGCCGTCGGCATGATCTACGAGGGAATGCGGGACGAGGGCCTCGGCGTCATCGAGACGGTCCGTAAGCGCTACGACGGTCGGCGCCGGAACCCCTACGACGAGGCCGAGTGCGGGCACCACTACGCCCGGGCGATGGCGAGCTGGGGTGCCGTTCCCGCACTCACCGGGTTTGCCTACGACGGTGTCGAACGCACGCTTCGGTTCGCGGCGTCCGACCGCCCCGCGCAGTGGTTCTGGTCCAACGGCTCGGCGTGGGGAACGGTCCGACAGGAGCCGGGGTCGAACGGCGTCGCGGTCACCGTCAGTGTGCTCGAGGGCAGTCTGCGGGTACGCGAGTTGGGCCTTGCCGGTGTCGGTACGAACGACCTCGGCGACCGCACCATCGGCGCCGGTGAAAAGGTCGAGACGGTGGTACGCCCGGCATGACGGACAAGCGCGGACATGACCCGGACGCAACGAGGTCGTTTGCACGGGCGTGACGGACATGGCGGGAGACACCGTGCGAACGGCCAGTTCCTGCTTGGTTACGGTTGCGTTTCTGCTCGTCGCGTTGCGCACACGCGCGGAGGCGCCCGACTAACATCCGCGGTGTCTCGGCAGCACGCGTCAGAAGGAGGCACCAGTGCCCATCCGCTTCGTCAAGCCCCCGAAGGCCAACCAGGCAAGGATTCAGCTCGTGCTCCCGGAACACCGTCCACGACGGGCCGGTGTCGGTGGTCGGCAATTTCAACGACTGGACTCCAGGCCGGCACAAGCTGGTCCGCCGGAGCAACGGCACCCGGAGCGTCACCCTCACGGTGGAGGCGGGGCAGGAGCTTCACTTCCGCTACCTGGGCTCGGGTGGTCGTTGGTTCGACGAGCCGGAGGCCGACATGATCGACCACAACGGCAGCATCGTCCGGGTCTGACCAAGGTCCCCGGGTCCGGGCTCGGGCTGCGCAAGCCCTGAGGTCAGCGCAGCCAGCGGCCGAGGTAGGCCTGCAGCCCGGGCAACCCGGACGGCCCGGAGCGGTATCCGATGTAGCCGTCGGGTCGGACCAGGTAGAGCGCGGCCTGCAGGCCGGTCAGCCCCAGCCGTCGTAGTGCAAGACCGCTCGGGTCCTGCAATGCTCCCGGCTCCGTGTCGCGGCTCAGCCGGTGCACCGTCATCAGCCCTTGGTGGTGCTGGCCGATCGCGGCTGCCGTGGCGGCGGGCCAGGACCCGGCCGGGCCGCACAGGATCAGGTGGTACCCGCCGCCGCTCAGGGCTTCGTGCAGGGTGCCCGGTTTCCCGTCCAGGCTGACCGATGCGTCGGGCAGGCGGTCACCGGCCCGCGGCCCGCGCGACGGCGCGTCCTGTCCTTCGGTCGACGCCGCGCTGTTCCGGTAGCGGATCCCGAGCTCGGAGACCGTCCGGAACGCGTACGAACGCCCGGATCGCAACCGCAGCAGCACGGGCACGAGATGCGGCGCGATCGTCGTCCGTACCATCCGGACCAGGGGACCGCTCGCCCTGGTGGCGAGGGTGAAGACCCGGTCGGTGAACTTGAGCACCGTGCGGCCGACCGGTGCGCGTTCGGACTCGTACGTGTCGAGCAGGTCAGGGTTGGCCCGCCCGGCGAGCACGAGGCCCAGCTTCCAACCCAGGTTTACGGAGTCCTGGATGCCGGTGTTCATGCCCTGGGCGCCGACCGGGCTGTGGACGTGCGCGGCGTCTCCGGCCACGAACAGTCGCCCGGCACGGTAGTGGCGGGCGCCGCGGTGGTGCAGCCGGAAGTTGGTCATCCAGACCGGATCGTGGAGTCGGACCGTCGTGGGGCTGTAGCCGTCGACGAGGCGTTGGACCTCGTCCAGGCTGAGCGGCCCGTCCTCGGTCTCGGCCGGTCCACCGCCACCCGAGTCGTCCTGCGGCCGCATGGCGATGAGCCGCCAGGTCGCGGGCGAGCCCAGTGGAAAGAAGAACATGATTCCCCGCGCAGCCAGGAAGCCGTGTAGCCACCCTGGCTCGAGGCCGTCGGCCTCCAGGTCGGCGAGGACGAACGACTGCGGATAGGCCCTTCCCTCGAACGGGATGCCGGCCGCGTGCCGGACCGTACTGGTCGGGCCGTCGCAGCCGACCACGAAGCGCGCATCGATCGTCTCGTCCTGCCCGTCGGGGTGCTGGAGCTGGCACGTCACGACCCCGTCCGGGCCGGCAGCCGTCGTGGCCGGCGTGAGGTCGACCAGTTCCACGCCGCGCTCCACGGTCGCGCCGCGGGCGGTGAGGTGCTCGTCGAGGATGCGCTCGGTCTCGGCCTGGGAGAGGAACAGGATGTAGGGGTAGGCGGTGTCGTCGACGCCGATGTCGAAGAGCCCGGCTCGCACGACGCGCGAGCCCGCGTGGATCTGCAGGCGTACGCCGCGACTGCCGGCCGCCACCATCTCCTCGGTCACGCCGAGCGGGGCGAGGACCTCCAGCGTGCGGGGTTGGACGGCGAGCGCGCGCGACTCGGCGACCCGCTGGACCTGCCGGTCGACGATCCGGAACCCCACGCCGTACGCCTGCAGTTGGAGGGCGAGCGCCAGCCCGGTCGGGCCGGCACCGACGATCATCACGTCGACGAGTCGGCGGTCTGGTGATGCGGCCGGCTGTGGACGGCTCACCTCGTCCTGGGCCATACCGGCAACGTACCCCGAAGGGCCGGGCAATCGGAGCTGTCGAAGGGATCGGCGCACGGATGTGTGGACACCTCCGACAACTGGCGCATCGCCTCCCCCGCCGCAGGTCCTAGAGTGAGCCGCAGCCCGGTTCTGTCGTACGAAAGGCGAAACCTCATGCGCGTCGTGGTGATCGGATCGAGTGGCCACATCGGCTCCTACCTCGTCCCGCTCCTGGTCGATGCCGGCCATGACGTGGTGTCGGTGAGCCGCGGCCGCAGCCAGCCCTACCGCCGAGCCTCGGTGTGGAAGCGCGTCGAGCAGGTCACCGCCGACCGACACGCAGAAGACGAGGCCGGCACCTTCGGCAAGCGCATCGCCGAACTCGGCGCCAACGCCGTCATCGATCTGATCTGCTTCGACCGCTCGTCCGCGGAGCAGCTGGCGGTGGCGCTGCGTGACCGGGTACAGCACCTGCTGCACTGCGGCACGATCTGGGTGCACGGCCCGAGCGTGCGGGTCCCCACCACCGAGGACGAGCCGCGCCGCCCGTTCGGTGACTACGGCGTCAAGAAGGCCGCCATCGAGGAATACCTGCTGGCCGAGGCACGGCTCGGCCGGGTGCCGGCGACGATCCTGCACCCGGGCCACATCGTGGGACCAGGCTGGCGGCCGATCAACCCGGCCGGGCACCTGGACCCGAGCGTCTTCGCCCAGCTCGCCGCCGGTAAGGAGCTGGTGCTACCCAACTTCGGCCTGGAGACGCTCCATCACGTGCACGCCGACGACGTGGCACGCTCGTTCGTCGCCGCGTTGGCCCACCGGACCGCTTCGCTCGGCGAAAGCTTCCACGTGGTATCGCCGGCCGCCCTCACGCTGCGTGGGTACGCCGAGGCCGTCGCGGGTTGGTACGGCCGCGAGGCACAGCTCGCCTTCCGTCCGTACGAAGCGTGGAAGGAGACCGTCGCCGCTGGCGACGCGCAGGCCACGTGGGACCACATCGCGCACAGCCCCAACTGCTCGGTCGCCAAGGGCGCGGCCATGCTCGACTGGCAGCCGCGCTACTCGTCGCTGGAAGCGGTGTACGAGGCCGTGTCCTGGCTCGCCGCGCAGGGAGAGCTGCCCGCACCCGACTGACTCGTGGGCACGGTGGCGTGAAGCCGCGCCGCGTCATGCTGGTCGAAGACCGGGCCACTCACGAAGGTAGGCGGACCGCGCAGAGCTCCTGGTTGGCCCAGTTGTGCGGATCATCCCGGTCCCCGATGTGGAAGTAGACCGGCTCGCCGTTCGTATGGATCGTCGTGCCCAACCAGAGGCACACGTTGCACTCGGTGCCGACCAGGTTGGCGTAGATGCTCACGTCCGCGACCTCGTCTTCCGCTGCAGACCAGCAAGAGCCGGTGATCTTACCGGCCTCGTCGCCAGCCGACTTGCCACGTGTCCATTGTGGTGCGGGAGAAGGGTGGCCGGCGATGTAGCTCTGCAATCCCGCTGCAACCAAGCCTGCAACCGTCCCGGTCCGGCGGCTACGTGTGGCCGGACCGGTTCGGCCGCGAACCGGTGACGATCCCGACTCGTACTGGTCGGGACATGAGATCCCTCACTGGCAGGCGAAGGGGTACGCGGGTGACAGGTGCGACAGGAAACCTGACAGCACATGCTCGAGGCGGTTCGGCGCGTGGCGGTACGGGGCCAGCAACGTCGCGCGGGAGTCGCTCGGCGATCGGCACCGGCCTGGTCGTTGTGCTGGTGTTCTCGATGTTCTCGCTGTGGGTGCCCAACGCGGCTCCTTCCGGCGTACGAACCGCACCAGCTGCCGCGCTCGCCGCGGCCGCGCAGCCGCCCGGTGGTCTGGTCCCGAGCACCAAGGGCTTCGGCAACACCGAGGGAAGCCTCTCGGTGACCAACGACGGCACGGCGAGGTACAAGGTGCCATTCTGGGTGCCCGCCGGCCGGGGTGGGCTGCAGCCGGAGCTGTCCCTGTCGTACAACAGCAAGGCCGGCAACGGCCTGGCGGGGGTGGGCTGGTCGGTGGACGGGCTGTCCCGCATCACACCCTGCGCGCGGACGCAAGCCCAGGACGGTTACACCGATGGCGTGCATTACAACAGTTCCGACGCCTTCTGCCTCGACGGTGAGCGGTTGCTGCCGACGACCGCAGCCGGGCAGGCGCAGCGCACCTATCGCACCGAGCGGGAGAGCTTCGCGCGGATCATCGCCTACGGCATGCAGGACGGTGTCCCCGACTACTTCAAGGTGTGGCAGAAGGGCGGCCGGATCCTCACCTTCGGCGAGAGCGCGGCGGCGCAACTGCGGGCGTACCCGCTCAAGATCAAGCGCGGCCAGGTGCCGAACGTCGAGCCGGTTTCGACGCAGACGGTGACGGTCGCCTGGGCCGTCAACAAGATCGAGGACCGCAACGGCAACGTCGCGACCGTCACCTACACAGGTTCGCCAGGGGACGAGTCGAACCGGTGGGGGGCAAGCCTCGTGCCGCAGGCGATCACGTACGGCCCGAACCGGGAGGTGCGGTTCAGCTACACGTTCCGGACCGACCCTCTCGACAGCTACCGCAACAGTGTGCACCTGCGGACACAGGAGCGGCTTGCCTCAGTTCGGATGTCCGGCGGGCCAGAAGGTGGGGAGCGTGACCTGCTGCGGCAGTACAGGGTGGGCTACGTCAACAACACCTCCACCGGACGCAGCCTGCTGAGCACGGTGGAGGAGTGCGATGGCGGTGGGCCGGAGGACCAGGCCTGCAAGATGGCCCAGAACTTCAGCTACACGTTGGGCAGCTACACCTTCGACACGATCGACACGGATGTCAGCTATCCCAACCCGGGTGCGGGGATGAAGCGTGAGGTTGTGGTCGGCGACATCAACGGCGACGGGCGCGACGACCTCCTCTACCGCGATGCCGAGGCCCGCTGGAAGATGCGGCTCAGCACCGGCAACGGGTTCGGTGCGGAGACCGACGCCGGAATCGGGCGGATCACGGCGACCGAGGCGGGCCAGTTCCGCACCGCGGACTTCGACCGCGACGGCCGGATGGACGTGATGGCCGAAGTGCAGCGGGCGGCGCCGCCGGGACAGCCGATCGACCGGAAGGACTGGGTGCTCTACCAGTCGACCGGATCGAAGTTCCAGTCCTACATCGAGGATGTCGACGAGGAGACCGCGGACAACAGCCCGGATCCGGTGTACTTCGGCGACCTCGACGGCAACGGCATGTCCGACTACCTGTCGGCCACGTGGGACCAGGCGGAAAGCGACCTGGGCCCGTGGTACTACAAGCTCAACACCGGCAAGTCGAGCACGGCTCGCTGGCTCGACAAGCGGACCAGCACGCAGAACAAGGTCTCCAGCGCACGCAGCTATGTCTTCGACGTGGACGGTGACGGCCGGGACGAGGTGGTCGGTTGGAACGGCCAGTACCGCGGGGACGCGCGGGTGAAGTCCTTCGGGATGACCACGGACGGCGAGATCGAGACGACGCCCGCGGAGGTCAATGTCATCGACAGCGCCTCCGGGCGACACTTCGCCGACGTCAACGGTGACGGCTTGCGCGACGCCGTTTATCCCTACAAGGGACTTCGCGCCCAGCTGAACACGGGTAACGGGTTCGGCCCGCTGACGATAAGGCCGGCCGGCTACAAGGATCCGTTCCCGCCGACCGACGGCAGCCAGTCCCCGGCCGTCCGGCTCGTCGACTTCGACGGCGACGGAGCCCAGGACGTCCTGGTGTTTCACCCCACCCACCTCGGTGGCGGCACCGACGGTGCTCACCTGTGGACCTGGAAGGGGAACCGCTTCGTCCGCGCCTCCTTACGCCAGCAGATCGAGGGCTCCGCGGAGTACGCGCAGACGCTGGACATCGACGGCAACGACGCGCAGGACCTGATGTACGTCCACAACGGGAAGGTGCGGATCCTCAAGCGCAAGGCCGGACCGGCGGATCTGATGGTCGGCGCCGGACCCCTGGTCGGTCGGCGGATGGAGATCAGCTACACGACGCTCGCCAACAGGAGTGTGCACGCACCCGGCGAGTGCGAGGGGTACCCGTTGATCTGTCCAGCCGCCGGCGGCACCATCGTCTCGCAGCACCGGGTGGCGATCCCCGAGGCGAGTGATGGATGGGCGAAGTTCGACCACACCTACAAGGCGGCCCGATATGACGTACGCGGGCGCGGCTGGCTCGGCTTCGCCGAGCACACGGTGATCGACCGGCGCTCCACCATCATGACGACGACCACGTTCGACAACACGACGCGCAGCGGCGGCACCGACGGCCAGACAGAGGTGTACCCGTACGCCCGGGTGCCGAAGCAGGTAACGGTCACGGTCCCGGACACGGCGAAGTGGTTCCGGCGCACCTCGACCTACAGCCGCGACCTCCGGCGCACACCTGGCGGTGGCTATGCGACGGAGCTGACCGAAGCGCAAGAGGCCGAGCAGGAGAAGCCAAGCCTCACGCCCACGTGGCCGTCCGCGTACCGGACCCGGTTGACAACATGGGAGTACGACGAGTTCGGCAACCCCGTGGAGACCTCCACCGGTGCGCTGTACGGCCGCCGAACCACCACCAAGACGACGTACGACAACGACGAGACCAACTGGCTCCTCGGCCTCCCGAAGCAGCAGACGGTGACGGGATGCCTGCCGCTCAACGGCGGATGCACCGAACGGGAGTCGACGTTCGACCATGACGACAAGGGCAACCTGACCGAGACGGTGCGGCAGCCCGGGGGCCAGGACCTCCTGCTGCGCACGAGGACCACCTACGGCGCGGCGGGCACCATCCGGCAGGTCACGACGTCGGAGGGTTCCGGCGGCACGCGGACCCAGCGGTTCGGCTACAACAGCGACCTGCTGTACCCGGTCACGATCACGGATGCGTTGGGCAAGACGTCCAACATCGGCACGCACTCCGGGCTCGGGGTGACGCTCGAGGCCACCGACCCCAACGGAGTGAAGACGACGATGCGGTACGACAGGTTCGGTCGCCTCCGGGAGACCAACCACGCAGACGGAGACTTCGAGCACGTTGCCCACTTCACCTTCCTGGGCACACAACTGGTGACCACGACCCACGCCGACGGTGGCAGCGGCAGGACCCAGACTGACATCTTCGGCCGTCAGGTCAAGCAGTCCATGGAGTCCTTCGATGGCAGGGAAGCAAGCATCGCCACGAGCTACGACCAGTTCGACCGGGTGGCCTCGGTGACCCGGCCGTCGACGTCTGGCACGTCGACGTACAAGACGACCCGGCGCTGGGACAACCGCGGCCGGTTGGCGCTGGAGACCGCTCCGGACGGGGCGACTACCAGATATCTCTACAACAAGCTGGACACGACCATCGTCGACGCGAAGGGCGTGCAGACCGTCTCGAAGGCCAACTACCAAGGAGAGGTGGGCACCCGGCTGGAGGACGATCCGGCATCGACCGGCCAGCTCGAGACGAAGTACACCTACGGTCCGTTCGGGGAGCTGACCAAGACGGTCGCACCCGACGGCACCTCGCAGACGATGGAGTACGACGACCTGGGCCGACGCGTCAAGCACAACGACCCTGACGCAGGCGTCACCGCGTCGGCGTACAACGGGTTCGGCGAGCTCACCAGCCAGACCAACGGTGCGGGGGAGAAGACCACCTACACCTACGACGCCCTCGGTCGCATCACCCGCGCGGTCTCGCCAGACGGCACGGCGACCAACACCTGGGACACCGCGGAAAACGGTGTGGGGATGCTGGCCTCGGCGAAGAGCGCCGACGGGGTGGTGACCCGCTACGGCTACGACGACTTCGGCCACAACGTCGCAGCCACCTGGACGATCGACGGCGGCACCTACGAGGTCGGCTACGGCTACGACGGAATCGGCCGCCAGGCCAGCATCACCTACCCCGCGGTCCAGGGTGTCCAGGGCCGCCTGCAGATCGAGTACGCCTACAACGAGCACGGCTACCTGACCGAGGTCAGGAGCGCCGCGGACGACAAGGCGTACTGGACCGTGGAGGCACGCAACCTCGACGGCATGTTGCTACGGGAGAAGTTCGGCAACGGACTGGGCGGGGTACGCGAGTACTCGCCGGTGACGGGGCTGCTGAAGGAGGTCGTGGTCGACGGTCCCGGCGAGGGGTTGATGGAGAACACGTCCTACGGCTACGACCCCAACGGCAACATCACGTACGTGGCCGACGGAGGCCATGCACGCCAGGCCAACTTCACCTACGACACGCTCAACCGGCTGACAGGCTGGAGGTACCGGACCGACAAGGAGTTCAACGTCGCGTTCAGCTACGACAAGATCGGCAACCTCACCAAGGAGTCCGTCGACGGAGAGGGCGGCCAGACGGTCACCTACGGGTACGGCGAGGGCGACGACGTACCCGCCCACGCTATGACGTCCCGCAACGACGCGGAGTACGGCTACGACGCGGCCGGTCGGCAGACCAGCGCGCCCGGTCGCACGATCGAGTACAACACGCTGGGGCTGCCGACGCTGGTGGCCGGTGGCGAAGCTGCGCAGCGAACGGAGTTCAGCTACGAGGCTGGCGGCGCCCGGGTCGTCAAGCGGAGCCAAGGTGAGACCGTCATCTCCGTGCCGGGGCTGTTCGAGCGTCGGGTCAGCAACGGTGCTGTCCACACCATCCACCACATCGTGGCCGACGGTCGCACGGTCGCGGACGTGACCAAGCAGCAGTCGAGCCCGACCGGCCCGGCGACGACCTCCGTGTCGTACCTGCACGACGACCGCCAGGGCAGCACGATTCTGGTCACCGACGCCGACGGCAAGCCGCAAGGCGGTGAGGAGGCCGCACCTGGTGCGATGTTCTACGACCCGTTCGGACAACGCATCGACGCCGACTACAAGCCGCTGGAGAAGGCCCGACGGGACGGGCCGCGGCAGGGCTACACAGGTCACAAGCATGACGACGACCTCGGTCTGGTCGACATGAAGGGACGGGTCTACAACGCCGAGGCGCGCAGGTTCGTCAGCCCCGATCCGTTCGTGTCGGACCCGTTGTCCAGCCAGAGCTACAACCGCTTCAGCTACGTCCGGAACAACCCGGCGACGCGCACCGACCCCACCGGGTTTGAGGACGAGGCGCCGGGAGGTAACCCTCCGCCTCCTCCGCACACCCAGCCGGGCGAAGTCATCGAGGTGACGGGACCCGAGCTGCCACCGCCTCCGCCGCCCCCGCCGCCGTTCGACATCGACTCCTGGCTGCGTGGCTGGGGTGAGCGTCCGGGTGCCGGTTTCCTGCGAGGGCTGGAGCGGAACGACCCACGGCTGAACCCGCAACTAGCGGAGCAGCTACGTGGACTGCGGGCCCAAGCCCGGCAGCAGGTCGCGGGTGATGGCAAGGCGTTGATGAAGCTCAACGCGGACCAACTGGCGGAGGTCATTGGCGACCTCGAGGCGAGGGTGAACGCCAATGGCGAGTGCACGGCGACCTCTTCCATGCAGTGCTTCGTCGACAAGGCTTCCCTGGCCCAGGCGCTGGCTCTGTCGAAGTTCCGCAACTCGCCGGAGCTGATCGACAACGGGAAGGGTGGCTTCTCGTTGGACACCAAGTATGGCCACCAGGTGAAGGCCGATGCCGCGGCGTTCACCGGGGGAGCCGCAGCCCTGACCGGAAACATCGTCTCCAACCTGGTCTTCGCGGCCACCGGGAACGCCGATGCGGCCAAGATGTTCGGCGACATGTTCGGCGGGGCCGGTGGTGCCGCCAAGATGCGCGTCAACATGGACGCGTTCCATGCCGACCCGTTGAACAACCCGTTGCCGGTCGACCACTTCGGTCCGGTCTACGACAGGCACGGCAACTAAGGAACGCCATCGCGACGTTGTGGGAGGTCTGCCCGGCTGGAGCCGGGCAGGCCTCCCACGCGTGTGTGGCAAACCAGCTCAGGCCGGACGCAACTCCACCAGCACGGCGTCGCGGGCGGGGATCGTGGCGTCCACCGAGCGGCCGTCCACCAACGTAGCGGCGGTGGCTTCTCCCCAGCGGACGGAGAGGTCGCCGGCCGCCGGCCAGTGCGACGCCAGAGCGACGGTGACGTCGACCGGCTCGCGGGACGGGTTGAGCAGCCACAGGTAGCGGCCGCCGTCGCCGTCGTGCAGGCGGGCGATCACCTGGTGGTCACTGACCCGGACGTGCTGGCGGGCACCGGCCCAGTCCAGTAACCGGGCGAAGTAGTTCTGCGTACCGGCGTCGTGGTGCTGGTGGTAGCCGATGCTCGGGAAGGTGCCGACGAGCCGGGTCCGGCCGGAACCGTAGGTGTGGTCGACGGCGGCCACCGCGCCTGGCGCACCGCCGTCGACATACTTGCCGACCGGCGTTCCGCCGTCGGGTTCGTACGCCTGCAGGAACCCGCCACCGTGGACACGTACCCCGTCCACCGTCAGCACCAGGTCGTCCAGCAGATCCGGCGTGAACTCGACGTAGCTCTCCCGGGCACCGAGGAGCCGGTCGAGGCCGTTGTTCGGCTGGCTCGTGCCGACCCGGCCGCGGTCGGAGAAGTATGCCGGACACCCTTCCACGACGAGGGTTCCGCCGGCCTCCACCCAACCGATGAGCTTGGCTGCGTGGGCCTGCGAGAGCATGACTGGGTACGGCAGGTAGAGCAAGGCGGGGTTGACAGTACGGTCGCCGCCGGTCGCGGTGGCGTCCAGGTCGTCGATATGTACGAAACTCGCCTGGATGTTGCTGGCGAAGAACCCCTGGTACGCACCCTGCAACGCCCGGGCGTACTGCTCGGTGGATCCCATCTGAGCGTAGGTGAACAGCTGCGACTCCGGAACATACAGGAGTCCCACGTCGGGGCCGACGGGACGCGACCGCCAGACCCGCTCCTGCGAAGGAGCCGTCGCCCAGCGCGCCATCGCGGTGACCATGTCCGAACGCGGCGTCCGCGACCCGTCCATGCCGTACGCGCCGAACGCACCGAACAGCGGCCCGTCCAGCAGCGGGCGCCACCGCAGGTAGTACACCCCGGTCGCGCCGCCGGCAAAGCTCGCGAGGTTCCAGTAGCGGATGTCGTCCACCGACGCGATCCGGCCCTCGTCGCGCGGCTTGCCGATGACCTGGCGTTGCATCCACAGCGGACCGGCGTACGCCTCGGCGTGCCAGAACGGCTTGCCTCGCGAGGCCGAGCGGACGAGATCCATCGCGTGCAGCTGCTTCCACGGCTCGTCGCCGTGTCGACTGGAGCCCCAGGTCAGGCCGTACGAGTCGACCTCGGCGGCGGCCCGCCAGTCGTCCGTCCCACGCGGCGCGGCACTGGTGAGGCTGGCAGCGACGCCGTGGGCAGTGAGCAGGTGCCGCGGGTCGAGCGAGCGCACCAGATCCGCCCGCCAGCGCATCAGCCGGTACGCGTTGTCCTGTCGGAACGTGAGCCAGTCCAGCACGTCGGCGAACGGCTCGATGGTGCGCGGCGGGACCACGTCCGACCAGTCGGAGTAGCTGTAGCGGCCCCACGCCTGGCCGAGCGTGCGCAGGTCGCCGTACCGCTCGCGCAACCAGTCCCGGAACGCGGCGGCAGTCGCCGGGCAGTAGCACACGTCCTCGCCGTAGCCGCACTCGTTCCAGATGTCGTATCCGCCCAGACCCGGATGGTCGCGGTAGCGCGTGACGAGGGCGGTGAGGAAGGCCCCGGCGCGGTCCCGGGCGTCGTCGTTGTCGAGGCACAGACCGGGGAAGCCGCCGACGGCGCAGCTCGGGCTCAGGCCGGAGCCCACGCGGGTTCCGTCGCGGCGTTCGAACCGGGCATGGGCCAGAGTGCGGAATGCCCACTCCGGCGCCGCAGTCATCATCTCAGCGGCGATGGTCGTGATGCCGTTGCTGGCGGCGAGGTCGAGCTGGCGGTCGTAGTCGGACCAGTCGAACTCGCCCGGAGCCACCTCGACCGCGGACCACAAGAACCAGTGCCGGAATGCGTTGTGCCCGTCATCGGCCGCGGTCTTGTAGTCGCGCGCCCAGTCCTCGGCCGGCGGGTTCGACTTACGGAAGTAGACCGCGCCGTACGGAAAGACCGGGAACTCACCACCTGGGCGTTCGCCAGTCGGGACCTCGCCAGTCGGGACCTCGCCAGTCGGGACCTCGCCAGTCGGGACCTCGCCAGTCGGGACCTCGCCGGTCGGGAACTCCGTTGCCGTCACGATTCCACACCCCACGATCGTGATCTCGTCGCCGAAACGCATCCCGGATGCGCGTGGCGCTCACTCGATCACCGAGCCTTCCGCAGCGCTCCGGCCAGGACAACCGACGCGGCGAGGTTGGCCGCGGTCCGGCCGGCACCGGTCTCGACGCCGAAACTTTCGCTGTGGGCCGGTCGGGTCGCCCGCTGCTCCCAGAGTGGCTCTTGACAGCCAGGATTAGGCATTACTAGCGTCCAGGCTCTTCGCAGGTTGCCGAAAACTTTCGGCCGTGTTCCCCGACAAGCCTTGTCCGGGTTGGGCCCACCAGCCGCCGGAGGTGGTGCGATGAGGGCTGCCGTCCTGTCCGAACCAGGACAGCCGCTCCAGGTCGAAGATCTCTCCCTTGCCGAGCCGCGTACCGGGGAGGTCCGGGTCCGCGTCGAAGCCGCCGGCGTGTGTCACACCGACCTCCACTACATGAACGGCGACCTCGTCTGCTCCCTGCCGGTCGTCCCAGGCCACGAGGGTGCAGGCATCGTCGAAGAGGTGGGGCCTGGGGTAACCCGGGTCCGCCCCGGCGATCGGGTGGTCCTGATGTGGCGGCCGCGTTGTGGCCACTGCGATGCGTGTGCCTCGGGCCGTCCGGCACAGTGCACGAGTGCCCAGATCCAGCGCTCGACCGGAGGACTGCTGGACGGTACGCGGCGGCTGCGAAGGTCAGCCAGGTCTGGCGGCACGGCCGCGTCGGACGCGCCGACGGAGGACGTGAGCCATCTGCTCGGCGTCGCCTGCTTCGCCGAGCAGTGTGTCGTGTCCGAGCAGTCGGTCATCCCCGTGTCCGCGGACACGCCGCCACGCGTCGCCGCCCTGGTCGGCTGCGCCGTGATCACCGGCCTGGGTGCGGTACTGAACGTCGTCGGCAACGCCGCCGGTCGAAGCATCCTGGTGATCGGCGCCGGCGGAGTTGGCCTGTCCAGCGTGATCGGCGCCGCTCTCGTCGGTGCCCATCCGATCGTCGTCGCGGACATCGTTGCGGAGAAGCTGGACCTTGCCCGCCGCTTCGGCGCGACCGATACCGTGAACCTGGCCGACGGCGCCTCTCTGGTCGATGCCGTGCTCGAAATCTGTCACGGCGGTGTCGACTGGGCGCTGGAGGCGGTCGGGCGTACGCAGGGTGTCGAACAGGCGCTGCAGTGCGTACGACCTGGCGGTTCTGTCGTCGCGATCGGTGTCGGCAAGGTCGGCGCGAGCATCCAGGTTCCGCTGAACGATCTTGTCCAGAAGGACAAACGCATCATCGGCAGCCTGTACGGGTCGGCCAACACGGTGCTCGACATTCCCAGGCTGCTGCGGCTCTACCACGCGGGCAGGCTGCCGCTCGACGACCTGCTCGGCCGTTCGTACCCCCTGTCCGGCGTCAACGACGCGTACGCCGACCTGGTGAGCGGTGCGACCGGGCGCGCGGTGATCCTGCCCAACGGACGGGGTGAGCACGATGACTGAGTACGCCACGTATCCCTCCCTACGGGGCAGGGCAGTGTTCGTCACCGGTGGCGCCAGCGGGATCGGTGCCGAACTGGTCACCCAGTTCGCCGCGCAGGGCGCCAGGGTCGCCTTCGTCGACGTCGACGCCGGTGCCGGCAAGGCCCTGGTGGAGAAGCTGGCCACCGGAGGCGCCGGAGCCAACGGGGTCAACGGGCCGGCGCCGCACTTCCAGGTCTGTGACATCCGCGACGTGGCGTCCCTGCAGGCGGCGATTGCGGAGGCGGTCGAGGCGGTCGGCCCGTTCGGCGTCCTGGTCAACAACGCCGCCAACGACGAGAGACACTCCGTCGACGAGGTGACCGTCGACTACTGGGACGACCGGATGGCCGTCAACCTGCGCCCGCACTTCTTTGCGATCCAGTCGGTCGCGCCGGCGATGCGGATGGCGGGTGCGGGCTCGATCATCAACCTGGGTTCGATCTCGTGGCACGTTGGCTTCGCCGGTCTGCCGGCGTACGCCACTGCGAAGGCCGGGATCGAGGGACTCACCAGGGCGATGGCGCGCGAGCTGGGCCCGGACGGCGTTCGGGTCAACTGCGTGGTCCCAGGGTGGATCATGACCGACCGCCAGCTCACGCACTGGGTGACTCCTGCGGCCGGACAGCTCATCAAGGACTCTCAATGCCTGCCGGACAGGCTGGTTCCCGCCGACGTAGCCAGGCTCGTTCTCTGGCTCGCGGCCGACGACTCGCGGATGTGCACGAGCCAGCTGTGGGTGGTCGACGGTGGCTGGACCTAGGGCCGCCGTGCGCCGCTCGGGTACCGACGCCCGCGCGGTGACCATGGCGTCGATCGCCCGCGAGGCCGGAGTGTCCATCTCCACGGTCAGCAAGGTGTTGAACGGCCGGCGCGACGTGTCACCGGGTACGCGGGCGAGGGTGCAGGGCCTGCTCACCGGCAGCGGCTATCGGCGCCGGGGAACCGGACCGCGCCACCGCGTCGGGCTGGTCGACTTCGTCATCACCGAACTCGCCTCACCCTGGGCCTGCGAGGTCCTCAGAGGCGCCGAACAGGAGGCGAACCAGCGGGGGATGGGACTCGTGGTGACCACGACCCACCACCGCGACGCCGGCGCGCGTCCGTGGCTGGAGACCCTCGGCGCCCGCCGCTCCGACGGGGTCGTACTCGTGGTGTCGCGGCTGTCGGAGACGGCCGCCGCCCGTCTCGCCTCGCTGCAGACGCCGTTCGTCCTGGTCGACCCGGTGGGCGGTTTCGACCCGGGCATTCCCAGCGTGGGGGCCACGAACTTCGCCGGTGGGCTGGCCGCCACCGAACACCTCCTCGCGCTGGGGCATCGCCGGATCGGGATCGTGACCGGTCCGCCGGAGCTTCTCTGTAGCCAGGAACGCCTCGACGGCTACCGGGCCGCACTGCGGCGGGCCGGCATGCCGGTGGACGAGGCGCTGGTACGGTTCGGCAACTTCTACGCCGACGGTGGCCGGGACAGTGCCGTCCCCCTGCTCGATCTGACGGACCCGCCGACTGCGATCTTCGCCGGCTCCGACCAGCAGGCGAGCGGCGTGTATGCCGAGGCTTATCGTCGGGGGCTGCGGATCCCCGCCGACCTCAGCGTGGTCGGCTTCGATGACGTCGACCTGTGCGAATGGTTATGGCCGCGGCTCACCACGATCCGCCAACCGCTGGCCGAGATGGCCCGGCTCGCCACGCGTACCGTCCTCGAACGACGCGAACGTCCCGAACGCAGCGACGGCCAGCCGCTGCGGATCGAGCTCGCCACCCAGCTCGTGCTGCGGGACAGCACCGCGCCACTGCGTCGTTCCGGTGGGACCTCCTGAGCAGTCGCTCTCTTGTGCTCGAAACCCTTTGTCTGGTTGGGGTTTGGGCTCTGGCTCGGCTCGGTTGGGTTGTCGGTGGTCGGGTTTAGGATCTTGGTTGTGGACGTGATCGCGCCTGGTGGGGTTCGGCATCGGTTGGCTGTGTTGGCTGTGTTGGCTGATCGGATGCGGGATCGTCTTGCCGAGGAGCCGTCTCCTTCGCTGAGCTTGTTGCCGTCCGGGTCAGTGGCTGACGGAGCTGACCAGGCTGCTGACTTGCTGCAGACCTTGTACGGGTTGGAGGCGCAGGTCTCGGCCCTGGCGTTGCAGGTGATTCGAGAGGTCGATCGGCAGGGTCTGCCTCGACAGGTGGGAGCGACGTCGACGGCTAGCTGGTTGTCGGGCCGGTTGCGGATGCGGCCGGAGGCGGCCGGGCGTTCGGTGAAGCTGGCCCAGGAGCTGGACGGCGACCTGGCTGCCACCGCCATCGCGCTGCGGGCGGGGCAGATCAGCGCGGACCACGCCCAGGTGATCGGGCGGGCGTTGCGGGACCTGCCCAAGGAGGCCGGCCGGCAGACCCGTGCTGCCGCCGAGCAGTTCCTCCTGGACCAGGCCAGGGTGTTCCATCCCAAGGATCTGGCTCGGTTGGGGCGCAAGGTGTTGGAGGTGGTCGATCCGGAGTTGGCTGATCGGGTGTTGGCCAGGCAGTTGGCGGATGAGGAGGCCAAGGCTGAACGCGGACGGGAGGTGTGGCTGTATGAGGATCCGTACAGCGTGTCCACCTGGCTGCGCGGCAAGCTCAACCCTGTCACCACCGAGATGCTGCGGACGGCGTTGGAGCCGTTGGCCAAGCCGATGCCGACCACCGCGGACGGGCCCGACCCGAGGTCACGCTCGCAGCGGCTGGGAGATGGGTTCGCCGAGCTGCTCCGCCGGTACCTGACCGCCGGCGCTTCACCCACCCAGGGCGGTGAGCGCCCGCACGTGGTGATCACGATCGGCCACGACCGGCTCGTCAACGGCACCGGCACGGGAACGTTCCTGCATACGGGCACCCCGGTCTCGGCGCGGACCGCGCAGGAGTTCGCCTGCGACGCCAAGGTCAGCTGGTACACCCCCGGCAACAGGAACGGCACCGCCGGCGGGAACGGTTCTGGTGGGAACGGCACCGGCGGGAACGGCTCTGGTGGGAACGGTTCTGGCGGGAATGCGGCTGGAGCGAACGGCAGCGGCGGCGGTAGTCCCGACGAGAAGGGCGCGGACCAAGGTCGAGGGAGGCGTGGGCCGGCACTCGAGGACCCGACCCGGCTCTACACCGGCAAGACCCGCCGACTCCTCGAACTCCGGGACCGCGGCTGCGCCTTCCCCGGCTGCGACCGGCCACCAGCCTGGACCCACGCCCACCACATCATCGCCTGGAGCCGCGGCGGACCCACCACCGTCGACAACGGCGTCCTGTTATGCGGCCACCACCACCGACTCATCCACCAAGGACACTGGACCGTCGCGATAGCAGCCGACGGCACGCCAGAATTCACCCCACCAGAGTGGATCGACCCGCAGCGCAAGCCACTCCGCAACCACAACCACCCACTCCGAACCTGAACCACAGGTAGTCCAGGCTCGACTGTGCGATCCGGATTCGATTTTGAGAGTCCGATGCGCCGGACGGCAACCATGCGTGCCCACACCGGCGGTGACCCAAGACGTCTCGGCGCTCCCGGCACGGCGCTCCCGGGTCGCCGCAGCCTGGGCAACGCCTAGGGTGTGGCGGCATGAGCGAGACGTACGTCGACCTGTCGCACCCAGCCCTCGAACTCGCGCTGGCCTATCGTCCCGGAACCGCCGGTCTCCGGATCGCCCGGCTGGCTGCCTCGGGCGCAGAGCCCATGGTTAGCGGTGGACCGGCGTTCGGCCTGGATACAGCCGCCGGCTGGTACGACGGTTCGGACGTCACTGTCCTTGGGCACGAGTCCTTCACTCGCGCGGCTGGTGCCAGGGGACAGGAGGCGCAGGTGGCGCAAGCGACCACCGAGCGCCAGGGGCAGCCGGCACTCGCCCGGGAGCATGTCGTACGAACGGTCGCCGGCGACTCGCTGGCCGTCGACTGGCACCTGGTGACGTACGCAGGCACGACCGTCGTTGAGATGTGGCCGGTCGTCCGTAACGGTGGCACGCGCCCGGTCTCCGTCGAACGGCTCGACTCCCTTGTGATCGACCTCCCGCCGAACAACTACGGGCTCCGGTCCTTCTCCTGTGCGGGAAGCTGCACGGAGTTCGCACCGGCACGGCGCCAGCTGAGTGGGCCGCACCGGCTGGAGTCGCTGTCCGGCCGCTCCTCCCATGGGGACCACCCGTGGTTTGGCGTGCAGGCTGCAGACGGCCGGCATCTCATCGGCATGGTCGCCTGGTCGGGCAACTGGGTGATGCGGTTCGATCCGGTGGACTCCCGGGGCTACCGGATCAGTGGCGGGCTGCACGACCAGGGCTTCCGCAAGGATCTCCAGCCGGGGGAGGAACTCGTTGGTCCCCGCGTCGTCCTCGCCCTCGGCCAGGACGATCTGTTCGCGACGGCCGCGACAGTTGCCGACATCGGTCGCGCCCACTGGTACCCGCCCGTGGACGCCGACTTCCCGCCCACCGAATGGAACCACTGGTGGCCCTACGTCGACCACCTGGACGAGGCGACGTTCCGCGCCAACGTCGACGCAGCCGCCGACCTGGGCCTGGAGCTTTGCACCCTGGACGCCGGATGGTACGGCCCGACCGATCCTGCTGCTCCCTGGTACGACTACCGCGGCGACTGGGACACCGTGAACACCCACCGGTTCCCGTCCGGCATCCGGGCACTCGCCGACCACGTTCACCAACGGGGGATGAAGTTTGGCCTCTGGTGCGAGATCGAGGGCCTAGGTGTCAAGGCAAGGTTGACGAACGAGCGCCCGGACCTGCCGGCGATCCGGTCCGGGGATCACCTCGGCTACGTCTGCTTCGCCAACCCCGCCGGCCAGGCCTGGGCGACCGAGACCCTCGACCGCCTGATCACGGCGTACGCCTGCGAACTGGGTCAAGCTCGACTTCAACGTCGACCCTGGCCTGGGATGCGACCGTACAGACCACGGCCACGACGCCGATGACGGGCTCTTCGAGCACTACCGCGGCTACTACGCCGTGCTCGACGCGATGCGGGCCCGGCATCCGCACGTCGTGTTGGAGAACTGCTCGTCTGGTGGTCTGCGGGTCGACGTCGAGATCGCGCGACACACGCACCTGTCCTACATCAGTGACCCAGACTGGCCGGAGCACAGCCTGCAGGTCTACTGGGCGACGCTGCTCGCCCTCGCCCCGGACCGTCAGCTGCACTGG
Source organism: uncultured Actinomycetota bacterium (assembly GCA_963720325.1). Taxonomy (GTDB): domain Bacteria; phylum Actinomycetota; class Actinomycetes; order Propionibacteriales; family Actinopolymorphaceae; genus Thermasporomyces. Next base: position 1,167,883 of record CAVRFE010000003.1, read on the forward strand.
GCGTACTCCCAGTGGTGGGATCCCACCGCACACCCGCACCAGCGGTTCGATCCCAACGATCCCGACCTGACCCCGGAGCGCCTCGACTTCTACACCCGGCTCAGCATGCTGCACGGCTTCGGGCTGTCCCAGAAGCTGCCCGACCTGCCCGGCTGGGTGGCCGACCGGTATCGCGAGCACATCCGGCTGTACAAGACCGTTGTACGCCGGTATGTCCAGCAGGCACGGGCCGTCGCCCTCACCGGCCAACCGCAGCGTGAGGGGGAGGGGGAGCGTTGGGCCGCGTTCCAGTACGCGCTGCCGGGTGGGCAGGAGCACCTGGTCTTCGTCTTCCGCCTCGACGGGTCTGAGTCCACGCATACGGTCCGGCTGCGCGCCCTCGACCCGGACCGGACCTACGTCGTCCGTTCGCTCGGGTCCGGCCGCGTCGAACACCTGACCGGCGCCGCACTCGCCGATGCCGGCCTCCGCTTCGACCGCATGCGCGAGGAGGAGTCGGACCTGCTGGCGATCAGCGCGGCAGACATCGACGGCCAAGCCTGATCACAGGACCGCAGCGGATATTGCCAACGGACACCTGACGGGCCCTACGATCGTGCGCATCTGCCGGGTTGGGTCGTTCAGCGGGAGGCGCGGTGGCACGCAGCGATCGGACCGGACTCGTCGATGCTGTGTACGACGCGTTGAAGGAACGCATCATGGACCAGGCCACCGCGCCCGGCGTACGTCTCGGCATCGAGACCCTCGCGGCGGAGCTCGGGGTGAGCGCGACGCCGGTACGCGAAGCCCTCGCCCGGCTCGCCGCCGAGCGGTTGGTCGCGTTCGAGGCGTTCAAGGGCTATTCCACCCGGCCACTCCTCACCCAGCGGCAGTTGGCCGACCTGCTCGATGTCCGGCGGCTGCTGGAGATGGAGGCGGCTCGGCTGGCGGCGCGTACGGCGATCCTGGCCGACCTGCGCGGGATGGAACGAGAGCTCGACGCGATGGCCGCGCTCTCGCCGACGCCGCGCTACCGCGACTTTCGCACCTATCTCCAGCACGACCAGCTCTTCCACGAGCTGCTGGTCAGGGCGGCCGGCAACCCGTTCCTGCTCGAGGCCTTCCAGGGTCTGCACGCCCACGTACAACTGGCCCGGCTGGTCCACGACGTGGGTTCGTTCGACGACCGGGACAACGCGGTCGAACACCGGGCGATCGTCGACGCCGTCCGGGCCCGCGACTCAGACGGTGCCGCCGAGGCCGTGCGCGTGCACCTCGACAGGTATGAGGCGCAGCTGGGGGACGTGCTCGATGGGCGGCCGTACGCCGGGCAGCTGAGGCCGGTCGGGAACAGCCCGGAACCGGCCGCCGCACGATCTATATCTGGCCGACGCAAAACCCTGTCCGGCCGGCGGAAAATTCTATAGGGTTCGTCGCGATCCTACAGATCGCCTTCGGGGGGCCGCCAGGCCGTCTGGGGAGGGCGGGCACCATGTCGCGTCATCACATCGAGCTGCGTCACGTCGGGTCCGGTCCTGATGTCGGGGCACCTGTCCCAGCGAAGTCCGGCGCGCGTACGCCGGTCGTGCATACGCCGGTTCTTCGTACGCCGGTCATTCGTGCATCGGTAGCCGCCTGCCTGCTGGTCGTTCTCGCGCTCGTCGCGAGCTGCTCGTCCGCCGGTGGCGGCGGCGAGACTGTCGACCCGGCCAAGGACAAGACCGGCACCATCAGCTTCATGACGTGGGCGTCAGGCGCCTCGGTCGACGCGGCGACGAAGAAGATCGCGAAGCTGTACATGGACAGCCACCCGGGCACGAAGATCAACGTCACGATCCTGCCGTACGACCAGTACGCACAGAAGATCCAGCTCACCGCGGCGGGTGGCTCCACCCCGGACATCTTCCAGGCGCCCGCAAGTGCGCTGAAGTTCGTGCAGGCCGGCCGGGTGGTGCGGATCGAGGACTACCTCAAGAAGGATCCCGTCCTCAACGATCCGGGGAAGGCCCGCACCTGGGCGTACTCCCTCGCGAAGATCGACGGTGAGCACATCGACGCGTTCCCGCTCGGTGGCCTGTGCGGCATGCAGCTCTACTACAACCGCGCGTTGTTCGACAAGGCCAAGATCGACTATCCCGACGAGAGCTGGACGTGGGACGACTTCCGGCAGGCCGCCGCCAAGCTCACGGTCCGCGAAGGCGGTAAGACCGTGCAGTGGGGGGCCGACCTCGGCTACCTTGCCGGCTGGGACGGCGGCTGGCAGTCCGTCGCCGCGTCCAACGGCATGACGACGTTCATGACCCGCGAAGGCGGCAAGGCACAGCTGAAGATCGACCAGCCGCCGGTCGTCGAGACTTGGCAGTTCATGCAGGACCTCGTCTTCAAGGACAAGGTGGCTCCGCCGCCGGCGACCGCGCAGGCCCTCGCGCAGGGCGGCGGCACCGCGTTCCAGTCCGGCAAGGTGGCGATGGTCCCCGACGGCTGCTGGCAGATGGGGCCCTACCAGGTGGCGGTCAAGGAACTCGGCATGACCACGCTGCCGCGCGGCACCACGGGCAAGAGCGTCGGTCCGGTGTGGGGCACCAACATGTTCATCGCCAAGTCGAGCAAGCATCCCGGTCTCGCCTACGACTTCCTCCGCTGGTGGACGGTGGAGAGAGCGGCGATCGAGCCGTACGCGAAGGCGAGCGGTTGGTGCGGCACGTCCATCGTCAAGGACCATGACGAGGTGGTCACGCAGGCGTGGAAGGAGATTCCGGGTGGCGAGGCGTGCGTCGACTCACTCGACGGTGCACAGGTCTTCTCCATCATCAGCCCCAACTGGGACCAGGCCTACACCAACGTGCTCGCGCCCTTGTGGAACGACAAGTTCCTGCAGGGAAAGATGTCGGCGACGGAGCTGTCGGCCGAGCTTGCCACGAACCTCAACGCGGCACTGTAAGAAACCCCACGCCATGGCCACCTCGTCGGGCTGGTCCCACGACGCCGGCGGCGCCACCGCCTCCGAACCGGTCCGTCCGGCGACGCGATTCTGGCAGGACGCCGCGCAGCCGGCCATGCGTGCGATCGGCCACCGGATCGACCGGGAACGCTCCGGCCAGCCGTACTTCTGGCTCGACCTGGAGTCGGACCCGCCCGCGCTCCGGCACCAGAGCTGGGACTACTGCGACATGGCGGGCCGCTGGGTCGATGCCCTCGCTCTCGGGCGGGTGATGACCGGGTCGACGGCATGGACCGAGGTCGAGGACCTGCTGCGTACGTTCCTGGCCGGACGCGCCGGAGCGGACGGGCTGTTCTACAACGCGGAGGAACCGGCATTCGGCTCCGTCCGGGCGGCCGACCTCTTCTGTCAGGGACGCGCGCTTCTCGGTCTGCTGTCGTGGTGGACCGAGACGGGTGAGGCGAAGGTCGAACGCCGGCTCGACGAACTGGTCCGGGGTCTGGCCCGGATCGCCACCTGGGACGGCGGCTTCGCCTCGTTCGCCGGCAGCATCCACCGGGACGGGCGCTGGCTCGACCAGCCCGACGAACTGGGCCGGCTCGATCCGAAGGTGGCCCCGGCGCTCCCCGCGCCCGGCTACCGAACCGCACTCCTCGGTGGTCTCGTCACGTACGGCCAGCTCGCCGGCAGCCGGCAGGCACTCGATCTCGCCGTCGGCCTGGCCCGGCACTACGTGGTCCGCAGTGGCGCTGTCGCGCCCGACGGCCGCTTCACCGGCCATACGCACAGCGGCGGTGTCCTGCCGACGACGCTCGGCGTGCTGCGCTGCGGGTTGGTGAGCGGACGCCCGGAGCTGGTCGCGTGGGCACGACGGGTCCTCGACTACACCGCCGGCGCGGCAACGAGCTTCGGGTGGCTCCCGGACGGCGTGGGATTCCCGGACGACTACTTCTGGAGCAGGTACACCGAGACCTGTGCGCTGGCCGATCTGCTCGAACTCGGCATCGTCGCGAGCGAGTCGGGCGTCGGTGACTACTGGGACCTCGTCGAACGATGCGCCCGCAACCAGCTGCTGGCCAACCAGATCCTCGACACCACCGGCCTGCTGCCCGACTCGGCGGATCCGCAGGTGGTCGCCGCGACGGTGGGAAGCTTCGCCTGTGCGGCGACGCCGGGAAGCGCGGTCGGCTGGCGCCAGGGCCTGGAGGGATGTTGCCTCGGCAGCGGTCTGCGCGCGCTCTACCTGGTGTGGCGACACGGTGTCAACCAGGTCGATGACGGGGACCAGACGGTCCGGGTCAACCTGCCGATCAGCCGCGTCACGCCCGCCGCCGAGGTGGTGAGCGAGGACCCGTACGCAGGTCTGCTCCGGATCACCGTGCGGCAGCCCTGCACGGTCGACGTGCGCGTCCCCGGAATGGGCGTCGACGGCAAGCCCGCGACGGACACCGTGCCCGTGCAGGTCAACGACCGGGTGGTGCACATGGCGCGGCCGGGCACCCGCTGCGTCCTGCCGGGACTCTCGGTCGATGACGAGGTACGGGTGACCTATCCGTTGCCGGAGCGAACCGAGACCGTGGTCGTCGCCGGTGAGCCCTGGACCGTGCAGTGGAAGGGCCGCACCGTCGTCGACATCGACCCGATCGGCGACGTGTGCGCGACGTACCGCCGTGAACACTTCCGAGGTGCGCCGTGGTGAGGTCGCCGGTCGCCGAACGGGAAGAGACCGGTGTCCCCGCACAGCCACCTCGACGCCGCAGCTACTCCCTGCGTACCAGGGAAGCGGTCGCGGGCTACCTCGTGATCGCACCGGCCGTGCTCGGCTTCATCCTCTTCCTGGCCGGACCCGTCGTCGCCTCCCTGGTCCTCAGCCTGATGGAGTACGACGTCCTCTCGCCGCCGCGCTGGGTGGGGTTCGACAACTACGCCGCGCTCGTGCGGGACCCGTTGTTCTGGCAGTCGTTGAAGGTCACCGTCACGGCGGGCGCGATCGGTCTCCCGCTGAACCTGCTCCTCTCGCTCGGGCTGGCTCTGCTGCTCAATCGCAAGATCCGCGGTGTGTCGGTGTGGCGGACCGTCTACTACCTGCCGTCCGTGGTGTCGGGTGCGGCGGTCGCCGTGCTCTGGGTGTGGATCCTCAACCCGGAGTTCGGCGTCGTCAACTCGGTCTTGCGCGCGGTCGGAGTCGAGGGACCGAACTGGCTCGGTGACCCGCGCACCGCGCTCCTGTCCCTGATCGCGGTGGGACTGTGGTCGATCGGCGGCAACGTCATCATCTACCTCGCCGGCTTGCAGGGCATACCGACCGAGCTGTACGAGGCGGCCGCGATCGACGGCGCAGGTGGGTGGCGGCGGTTGCGACACATCACCCTGCCCCTGCTCACGCCGGTGATCTTCTTCAACGTCGTGCTGGGGATCATCTATTCGCTGCAGTGGTTTACCGAGCCGTTCGTGATGACCGGGGGAGGCCCGGAGAACTCCACCCTGACCTACATGCTGTACGCGTACCGCAATGCGTTCATCTTCCTCAAGATGGGCTATGCCCTCGCGCTTGTGTGGACGTTCTTCCTGCTGGTGCTGATCCTGACCCTGGTGGTCTTCCGGTCCAGTCCGATGTGGGTGCACTACGAAGGCATGCGGAGGCGGTGACGGTGCGCAGGACCCGACGTACGAGGATCGCCAACGCCATCTCGCTGGTCGTCATCGTTGCCGGAGCGGTCATCGTGGCCTTTCCGTTCTACTGGCAGCTGGCCACGTCGTTGAAGCCGCCGGACCAGATCCATCGCTGGCCGCCGACCTGGCTGCCGTGGCCGCCGCGGTTCGACAACTACATCGACCTCGCGACAGTCGTGCCGCTGCTGACCTACCTGCGCAACTCGCTCCTGGTGGTCGGCCTCGTCGTGCTCGGCACGGTCGCCTCGTGCAGTCTCGCGGCGTACGGATTCGCACGGTTGCGCTTTCCCGGCCGCGACGTGATCTTCCTGGTCCTCATCTCGGCGATGATCATGCCGAGCTTCGCGACCCTCATCCCGCAGTTCATCCTGTTCCAGCAGATCGGCTGGTACAACACGCTGTACCCGTTGATCGTGCCGGCGTTCTTCGGCAACGCGTTCTTCATCTTCCTGCTGCGGCAGTTCTTCCTGACGATCTCGCCCGAGCTCGAGGACTCAGCCCGGGTCGACGGAGCCGGATTCGTGCGGACCCTGGTGTATGTGATCCTGCCGCTTTCCAAGCCGGCGCTGGCGACGGTGGCGATCTTCAGTTTCGTTGCCACGTGGAACGACTTCTTCGGCCCGCTCATCTTCCTCACCGACCAGCAGAAGTTCACGCTGCCGATGGGGCTGGTGTTCTTCCAGGGGAACCCGCACGCCCCGGTACAGACCCATCTGCTGATGGCGATGGCGGTGCTGCTCGCCGCGCCGTGTATCGCGCTGTACTTCTTCGCCCAGCGGATGTTCATCCAGGGCATCGCCTTCACCGGTCTGAAGGGCTGAAGGTGAGCGCCTCGACGGTTCATCCGTACGACCTGCAGGCTCGTGCGGCGCTGGCCACGTACGGCCTGACCGGACTGCTCGACGCCGACCGGGACGGGCTGATGTACTTCCTCGCCGACTGGCGGGCCCGTCCTCCGCGCGCCGACCACAGCCTGTGGGACTTCGGCGACGGCAGCGGCCGCCACGTCGACGCCCTCGCGCTGCTGCGCACGATGGTCCCGGCCGGCTCGGCCGAGGCGGAGCGTTCGGCGCAAGAGGGACAGATAGAGGACTGGATGCTGCGCCAGCTCGGTGACGACGGGCTGTCCTGGCTGCCACCGGAATCGTTCGCCCGCCCGTGGGGTGCCGGCGCGTTGCTCGTCGATCCGGGACCGGACGAGGAGTTCTGCGAGGTGAGCTGGTCCCAGCGCGGAACCCTGCTGGGGCTTCTCAGCCGCTTCCTGCAGACCGGCGACGCGCGATACCGCAGGACAGCGGAGCGACTGGTCGACGGGCTCGCGGCGATCGCCGTGCAGCATCCCGACGGGCTGTACTTTCCCGAGGGCTATCGCCGGCGGGCCGGCTGGAGGTATGGCGCGGCGGACCTGCATCCGTGCCTGGTCGAGTACAACGCCGCCGTCGTGCCGATCCTGGTGCGGCTCTTCGAGGCGACCGGCTATGTCCCAGCGCTTGACCTCGCCGCAGTACTGGTGGACTTCGCGCTCCGGCACACCGAGGGCTACGCCCCCGACGGCGAGCTGCTGGTGCCGGACGGCGACCTCGCCAACCACTTCCACACCCGATCCAACTTCGTGCTCGGTGTGCTCGCGCTCGGCATCGCCCAAGGCAGGTCGAGTCATATCGTCTGGGCCAGGTCGGGCTACCACCAGCTGCAGCGCTACGGCACCGACTTCGGCTGGTTCCCCGAAGGTATCGGCATGCGACACGGCGAGCTGTGCTGTACGACGGACATGATCGAGATCGCCCTGCTCCTCGGGCGTACCGTCGATCGGAGCTACTTCGCCGACGCCGAGCGCTACGGGCGCAACCACCTGTTGGCAAGCCAGTGGTGTTCGGCCGAGCAGCTGGCGGCGGCAGCGGCGAAGCTGCCACCGGCTCCGGAGCCGCTGCTGGTAGACCCTGCGGTGTCCACCGACCGGGACGTCGCCGCTCGCCAGGTCGGGGCGTTCGCGTCCAGGGCCGCGCTGAACGACGGGTTCCATCTCGACGTGACCGCGATGATGCAGTGTTGCAACGCGGCCGGGGCCCGCGGCCTGTACGACCTGTGGCAGCACGCGGTCGCGGTCGACCAGACAGTCGACGGCACGCGGGTCGCGATCCAACTCCGGTTCAGTGTGCAGACCGACGAAGTGCGGGTGGTCAGCCACGAGCCGGCCCGCGGCCAGCTCGACATCACGGCCCGAGGCGACTGCGAGATCGAGGTGCGGCTCCCGGTCGGTACGTCCCACGCGACCCTCACCCCGGTGTCGGACCGGTCGGCCCGCCCGACCGAGATCATGGCAACCGACGGTTACGTCCGGTTCCGCGTCCGGGCGGAGGAGCCGGTCGAGCTCGGCTATCCGCTGTCGGACCGGGTTGCCGACTATGTGGTGGGGGAGCCCGGCAAGGACGCGCGGGCGACCGGCTACTGGCGTGGCGAGACTCTCCTGCGTCTCGAACCGGAGGGTCAGATCCACCCGCTGTACGCCGGGCCGCCCGACCAGGCTCCGGTGGTCCCGTCACCGCCGGCCGGGCGCCCGATCCCGGCGACCTAGAAACGCCCGCCCGGTCCCACCCAGGTCGGGTGAAGCCCCCACGACCTGGGTCGAATCGGCTCCCCGGCCTGCGGGATCGCCTGACGCCTGGTCGCCTTCCCGATACCTTCCGAGGACGGAAAGGTTGGCTATGGACTGGTGGACGGCGCTCGATCCAGGCGTACGGCAGGTCGTCGTCCTGATCGCCGCGGCGCTGGCCGGTGCCCTGTTCGTGGTGATCGTCCAGACGCTCGCTGTCCGCAAGACGCTGAAGACCGCACTCCGTCAATTCGATCAGCAGACGGCGGAGCACCGGCGGATCACCGAGGAGGCGGCACGGGGCCGCCGCGAGCGCGCCCAGGTCGCGGAGCGCCAGCACGCGTACGCGCGGTTCATGAACCTGGCGTGGCAGTACGAACGAGCGACCACCGACCTGCGTACTGCACGACGGGCCGCCGAGAACGTTCGCGACTCCGGCACGCCCGCGGAGGAGGACATGCGGGAGAAGGATCGGTCGGTGAGCGTGGCAGTCTCCGAGCAGGCCCGGGCCCGCGACGACCTGTCCCAGGCCCGCGAGGTGGTGCGGCTGCTGTCACCAGCGGAGGTCCGGTATGCCGCCGACCGGTGGTTCATCGACCTGGTGCGCGACGAGGCCGCCGGCGCGCAACGTGCCAAGAGCGACTTCCTGGCCCACGCGCGGGTCGACGTGGGCGCCGACAAACCGGCACGGGAGAGCGAGCCGGTCCGCCGCACCTGATCCGGCCCGACCAGCGAGGCGCCGGGACGAGGCGCGAGCGCCAGGGTGCGAACGCCAAGGTGCGAGCGGTCAGCGGCCGCCACTGACGTCGACGAGCGCACCGGTCACGAACGACGACTCCTCCGAACACAGCCACGCGATCGCGGAGGCCACCTCACTCGCCTGACCAGCCCGTCCCATCGGGATCGTCGGCGTGAGCCGCTGGACCCGGTCGGGCTGGCCGCCGCTGGCGTGGATGTCGGTCTCGATGATGCCCGGACGCACCGCATTGACCCGGACCCCCTCGGACGCCACCTCGCGACTCAGCCCCAGTGTCATGGTGTCGATGGCGCCCTTCGACGCGGCGTAGTCGACGTACTCACCGGGGCTGCCCAGCCGCGCCGCGGCGGACGACACGTTGACGATCGCACCGCCGGATCCGCCGTGCCGGGTCGACATCCGCCGGATCGCTTCGCCTGCGCACAGGAACGCCCCGGTGACGTTGACCGCGAACATCCGGGTCAGTCGTTCGTGGGTGAGTTCGTCAACGCGTGCTTGACGTCCGACGATGCCGGCGTTGTTCACCAACACTGTCAGGACGCCGAGGGTGTCGGCGGCCGCGAACAGCTCCGCGATGCTGTCCGGCGAGGACATCTCCGCCGCCACGGCCATCGCTTGCACGCCATGGGACTCGCACGTGCGAACGACCTCGTTTGCTGCGTCGGCCGCGTGCCGGTAGCTGACGCACACGCTCCAGCCTCGGCGGGCAAGCAGCTGGGCGGTGACCGCACCGATGCCGCGACTCGCACCGGTGACGACGGCGACGCCACGATCCTTCGGACCGCGGCGTTGTTCTGCTGGTGGGCCACTGAACTGTTCGGCAAGTGGGCCGTTGGCGGGGTGTACGTTGGGCACGAGGTCCGAGCGTACGTCCCGCCAAGCACGGCCAGTTCTGGCAGTGCAGTCCGCATCCGGCTTGTGACAACCGGTTCGTTCGACAGAAGTCCTGCAGTAATGTGCGGCGCGGGGCATGATTTTTACGCACCATGCAACAACCGCGTCAGGTAATGACCGCGACAGCCGGTTCGGGTGAGACTTTTGATGCGCAGGCAGCTGGTTCCGCACCGAGCGAGGCTTGCTGGCGCACGTGTGCTCTGCCTTGGCGTCGTGGTGTCGATCGGCCTCGCCGGTGTCGTCGCGTGGGCACCGCACACGATGAAGGGCGGCGCCGCGGGCGCGGCGGTTGAGCGTTCTGCATGGATTGGTCTGCCCGAAGCCCTGGCTTCGTCCGGTCCGGTCAACGGCGGTGCGATCGCCCCCGAGATGGCCGAGAAGGCCGCCAACGCGGCGTTGACCAGCCGGGTCGGTGGTGTGGGGTCGGTCGGTCCGGGCGTGCTCGGCATCCCGGCGCCGCTGCTCACCGCATACCGCCGAGCCGCGACCAGCCTGGGGCAGGCGGATCCCGGCTGCCACCTGCAGTGGTGGGTGCTGGCCGGCATCGGCAAGATCGAGTCCAACCACGCCCGCGGCGGTCGGGTCGACACGCGTGGACGCACGAACGGCGAGATCCTCGGGCCGCGGCTCGACGGCTCGCTTGCCAACACGGCGGTGATCACCGACTCCGACGACGGCCGGCTCGACGGAGACGCGGCTTACGACCGGGCCGTCGGGCCGATGCAGTTCCTTCCCGGTACGTGGAACGGGTGGGCCAGCGACGGCAACGGCGACGGCCGCCGCGACCCGCACAACATCTACGACGCCACGCTGGCCGCCGGTCGCTACCTGTGCGCGGGTTCGACCGACCTGTCGACCGGCGCGGGCCTTGCCAAGGCGATCCTGCGGTACAACCCCTCGGGCCCCTACCTGCGCTCCGTCCTCGGGTGGGCGGCCTCCTACCGCGACGGCGGCCGGTCGGTGCCCGCCGAGCGCGGCCCGGTGTTCGGAGGACCGGAGCCACCTCCGCGCGGCTCGCTGCCGCCCGGAACCCGACCGCCCGGCGACATCGACGACCTTCCCTCGAACGATCCGCCTGGCCGGCCCGGAACGCCGAGCCCGACGCCCGACCCCTCCGGTCCGTCGCCGACTCCGACGCCCACCAGCACGCCCAAGCCGCCACCGAAGCCCAGCCCCACGCCGACCAAGCCGAAGCCGACCAGCCCGTCGCCGCAGCCGCCGGACACGCCCTCGCCCACCCCGACACCGACCGAGACCCCGTCGCCCACCCCGACGCCGACGCCCACGCCGTCACCTACCGGGTCGCCGTGTGCGGACCCGACGCCATCCCCGACGGGGTCGCCGTCTCCGACGCCGACGCCCACGCCGTCACCTACCGGGTCGCCGTGCCCCACGCCGTCGCCCGGTGACGGGGCAACGAGTCCCGCTCAGAAGCCCGCGGCCGGCTGACCTCAGCGCGTGAGGTACCACTGGCACGGGTTGGTCGGTGCAGGTGACACGTAGACCCAGGCACCTTCGGTCGTGAACTTCGGCCAGTTGCCGATCTTGTTCTTCACCGTGCCGTATCCGTCGGGCAGCATGCTGATACCGATCGCGTGGAACCGGTCCTTCGCGATCGCCAACAGCTCCTTCATCAGGCGTACCTGCTCGTCCTGGTCGGCGGTGGCGTTGACCTGGTCGTACAGGTCCATCTGCTTCAGCACGTCCGCGGGTGGCTTCTCCCCGCCTTTGCCGTCCGACCGGTACCACTGGGCCCACTGCACGCCGAAGTAGGAGTACGGGTTCAGCAGCGGCAGGTAGTTGTAGGGGTTGAGCAGCACCACCCCGTCGAGGCCGCCCTCGCCGGCCCATACCGACACGTCGTGCTTGTTCGCCTCACCGCGCTCGACCACCAGCTCCGCGTTGCTGGTGGTGACCCGGGCGTCGACTCCGACCTTGCGCCAGTAGGTCGCGACGAACTCGAGCGTGTCCGGCCAGGTCGGAATGATGTTGGCGACGTCGATGGTGAACGAGATCGGCTTGCCATCGGGCCCCAGGCGTACGCCCTTGCTGTTCTTCTCCGGGTAGGCCCGGTTGAGTGCCTGGTTTGCCTTGTCAAGGTCGTACTCGGTGTACTGCTTGGCCATCTCCTCGTCGAAGTAGACCGACTCCCGGCGCGGTGCGACCTGCCACGGCTCGCCCTGCCGCTGGAACACCGCGTCGATGATCTCCTTGCGATTGATGGCGTGGGACAGGCCGATTCGAAAGTCCTTGTTGGAGTAGATCTCGCGCTTGACCGGATCGCTGTGGGTCAGGTTCAGGTAGATGCAGGCGACGTTCATGCTCTCCGGCACGACGTCGTAGAGCCGGTAGTCGCCGCGTTCGCGGTTCTTGGCCACGACCGGCTTGTCCTTCAGCTCCGCCCCGCCGATGTCGATGTCGCCCCTGAGCAACTTCAGCAGCGCGGCCTCCTCCTCGATCACCACGTCGTAGACGATGCGGTCGATGTACGGAAGCTGGCTGCCGTCGGGGTCGACCTTCCAGTAGTAGGGGTTGCGTACGACGGTGATCCTGGTCTGGTTGTCCGATGCCGTGGCCAGCTGCCAGGCGTAGAGCGTCGGCTTGTCGAGGTTGGTGCCGAAACTCCAGCCGTCGCGGATGTCCTCGAACACCGCCATGGAGGATTCGAAGCCGGCCTGCTTGGCCGCCTGCTCGTGGTCGGGATTGTGGGTGGCGTGGAACTGCTCGAGGTAGTGACGGGGGAAATCGTTGAGGTAGGAGCCGCGGCGGGTGGCGACGTAGTTGATGAACGTTCCGTTCGGTTCGGGGAAGGTGATCGTGACGGTGTGTTCGTCGACCGCCTCGGCCTTCATCGGCCCGAACGTCGGCACCTCGAAGATCTTCTCGTCCATCATGATGTCGTTGACGGCGAAGACGATGTCGGCCGCCGTGAACGGCTTCCCGTCCGACCACCGCATGCCCGGGCGGAGCTTGAACGTGTAGACCGTGCTCGTGTCGTTGACCTCGTAGCTGGCGGCGACGTTCGGGATGATCTTCTTGAACGCGGGATCCCAGCGCACGAGGTTCTCGTATCCGGCGTCGGCATAGACGGTCGCGGCGTTGGTGTAACTGTCGCCGGCGATCCGCAGGTGCAGGTCGCCGCCGTAGCGGCCGACCCGGTCGTTGGGCTGGACCACCAGGGGATCGGCGGGAAGCCGCTTGGCGACCGTCGGCAGTTCGCCGGCCTTCACCTTGCTGGCCAGCGATGGCGACTCCTTGCCCTTGGGCCCGGAGCCGCCAGCACCCCGCTCCGGGGTCGGGTCGGTGGACAGCAGGTTGCAGCTGGTGGCGGAGACGGCCGCGAGGGAGAGGCCGCCGACCCGTAGAAGGTCTCGTCTGTTCACGTGACGGTCCATGCTGACTCCCTCGGGATCTGTCCTACGAGTCGTCAGGGTGTCGTGCCTTCTGGGTGCGGACTGGCTACCACTCGTCCAGACCCAGAAGGCGCCGGCCGAGCGAGGTCAAGGTGGCGGGCTCGGACCGCGCCTGCTCGATGCCACGTGGGTCGCCGGGGAACGCCCTGCGGTGGGCGATCGGCCGGTTCTCCCGCCAGGCCGCGATGCGTTGGCTGCGGTAGTCGTCGTCAGACTCGCGCGCCGGCCCCATCGAGATGTACTGCGCGAGCCGTGGTCGGTCCGTCAGGTTCTCGCCGTTACCGTGGGCGAGCAGCGACGTCCAGATCACCATGTCGCCGGGGTTCAGCGCTATGTAGGTCGGTGCGTAGTCGGTCAGGTTTGCCATCCGGTCCCGGCCGTACCGCTCGAGGTAGCCGGGCAGGTCCTGGTAGATCTCCGGAACGCACTGGAACCCGCCCATGTCCTCGGTGGTTTCGGCGAGCGCCAGCACGCCCTGCACACCGAACGGGATGTCCGGGTACTTCTCCAGGTCTGCGTCCCAGTGCATGAACCCCTTGTGGTGGTAGTCGGGGTGCTCCGGGACGGACGGCGGCTTCAGGTTGGTGCGGTCGATGCTCACCCAGAGGTGCTCGGTGCCGAAGATGTCGGCGAAGACCTGGTGTAGGGCCTCGTCCTGGCGGTTGTCCCACATGGACTGGTAGTGGTACATCTCGACCATGCCATTGGGGCCGACCCGGTCGCGTGCATACCACGACTCTGGTTGCTCGGGATCGGCGCCTGTATGCGTCCAGATGTCGTCGACGACTGCGGCGACCTTCTCTTTCGACACCACGCCAGGTACCACGACGTACCCGCGTTCGTCGATCTGCTGACGGAGCTCCGACATGCCGGTCTCCTCGGCTGGGGGCCTGTGCCGAACTGGCCCGATGAATTCGTATTCGCAGACACGCTTAACAGCCCGTCGGGGCGGGGGTCAATCCGAGTGACCGCCGCTGGTCGGCGGTCAAAACCGGCTCGGCGGCACTGGTCCGCCGCAGGCTGTTGGAGGTCTGGCGGCCTAGAACCCGCTGAACCTCCAACAACCCGGGTGGTGGCAGTCCTCTCACGGCCCGGGTGGCAGTCCTCTCACTCCGATCAACACGCAGTGGACACGGCCAACTTCGAAGAGTATTGATGGAGCGTCTGCAATACGGGGGAGTTCTGATGGATCCAGTGATGACGTTCGTCGTGATTGCGCTGGCCGCTTACGTCCTGTCGCTCTTCTTGCACCCGTACGTCAAGTGTGACCGGTGCGGGGGCCTCGGCCGGCACTCCGGCGCTCTCTTCGGCTACGCGTCCCGGCCCTGCCACAAGTGCTCCGGCCTGGGGCAGAAGCAGCGGCTCGGAGCGGCGGTGATCGGTCGCGGACGGCGCCGGCAGTCCAACTCCCGGATCCAGCCTCCCACCCGGAACGTATGACCGGTCATTTCTTCCCGGGCGCGGGCGCCGTCGCCAGCAGCGCGGCGATCCGGTCGGCCAGCAAAGCCGGCGCCCGGAGGCGTGCCTGCACGGTCGCCCCAGCCAGGTGGGGCGAGAGGGACACCGTTGGCAGCCGTCGGAGTGGGTGGTCCCCGGGCAGCGGTTCGGTACCGAAGACGTCGAGCGCGGCGCCGGCGATCCGGCCGTCGACGAGACGCTCGACCAGCGCGTCCTCGTTGACGAGTTCGGCCCGGGCCGTGTTGACCAGCACCGCGTGGGGCGGCATCAGGTCCAGCTCGGCGGCGTCCAGGAGGTGCCGCGTCTCCGCGGTCAGCCGGGCATGCAGCGAGACGACGTCGGCGCTTCGTAGGAGCGTCAGCAGGGGGACCGCCTCGACGGCGGTGTACGTGGGCCCAGACGCCGGCCCAGACGCCGGCCCAGACGCCAGCCCAGACGTGGGTCCGGACAACTTTGCGTACGGATCAGTGACGAGGATCCGGGTGTCGAAGCCGCTCAACCGGCGCGCGACGAGCGATCCGACGGCCCCGAAGCCGACCAGACCGACGGTCAGTCCGGCGAGCTCCTGGTAGCCCGCGACCGGTTCGCCGGGACGCCAACCACCGGTGCGGATGGCGTGGTGGCCCTCGCCGATCCTGCGCAGGACGCCCAGGATCGCCGCGACGGTGAACTCCGCGACCGCATTGGCGTTGCGGCCGGCGTTGGTGATCAGGGTGACGCCACGACGCCGGAGTTCGGCCGTGTCGATGTTCTCCGTACCGGCTCGCAGGGTGGCGACGAACTCCAGCCCCGGCCAGCGGCTGAGCACGGAAGCCGGGAGTGGATGGAACTGCGTGACCACACCCGCGACGCACTCGTGGACGAGATCGGGCAGTGGTGGCACCTCTACGGCGTCTGGTCCGTGGCGCTCGACCGTCCGGTTGACCTCGACGGCCTCCTCCAGGCTGCCCTTCCAGTCGTGCTCGCGGACTGCGTAGCCGACCGGAAGACGGGCGCGAACGGGCGCGGCGAGGGCGGCCGCCGGGACGAACGGGTCGCCGATGACCAGGATCAGCTTCTCGGTGGGTGCAGGCATCCCGATCTCCTCGGCGGAGCGGTGGACAGCGGAGCGGTGGACAGCGGAGCAGTGGACAGCGGACCCCGTAAGACAGCGGTGCGGTGGGACAGCGGACGGCTAGGGGGCCCGGGCAGGCGTCGAGGTCGTGTCCGCCAGTGCGCCAGCGGTCTGGAGCCAGGTCTGATAGCCACGCTCCGCCGACTCGCGGCGGGCGGCTCGAGGCACGACGACCCGGCCCGGCTGGCGCATACCCGCATACGCCGTCGCGAGGTCGGCAAACTGGCCGGCGCCCACCGCTGCGCACATCGCGGCTCCGAGGGTTCCCGACTCGCCTCGTCGTACGGTCACACTCGTGCCGAACACGTCGGCGAACAGCTGGGTCCACTGACGGCTCCGCGTGGCGCCTCCGGTCAGGTGCACGGTCCCCGTCGGCACCACCCGGCGAAGCTCGTCGACGTCCGCACGGTGGTTGAAGGTGACGCCGTGGAGCACCGCGCGGAGGAGGTCGGCCGGCGTGTGCCAGGCCCGCAGCCCCACCATGGCCGCAGACTGCGGCCGCCCGGGCGCGCCGCCGAAGAGGTACGGGAGGTAGACCGGTTCCGCAGGTCTGGTGTCGTCGGCGAGGACGTCGTCGACCGTCGCGCCCAGGTCGGGCGGATGGTCCCGCGACGCCGACACGCCACCGAGCGTCGAGAGTGCCCACTCGACGTTGGCTCCCGAAGCCGGAGTCATCCTGCGGACGGTCCAGTGGTCCGGGATCGGGCCCGGCCGGCAGGTGACGACAGCCGAATGAACCGGGCGGTCGGCGAGGACGACATCCACGCCGAAGGTCCCGGCGACGATCACGACGTGGCCAGGCTCGCAGCCAGCCGTACCCAGAAAGGACGACGCGACGTCGTGTAGGCCGGCCACGACCGGGGTGCCGGCGGGAAGTCCGGTCTCCTCCGCCGCCGCCGGCGTGACGTGTCCGACCACGCTGGCCGGTTCGGCGATGGGCGCGAACCTGTCGAGAACGTCGCCCGCGCCGTACAGCTCGGCGAGCACAGGGGAGTAGAACCGGCTCTCCAGGTCGGTGAACGAGGAGGACGCGTCGGTGGCGTCGGTGGCGACCGTCCCGGTGAGGCACGCGCGCAGCCAGTCCTTGGCCGTGAGGAACCAGCGGGTCCGCCCGAGCAACGACGGGTCATGCGTCGCGAACCAGCCGAGAAGTGGCGCGGCCGCCCCGGCGAACGGCACTGAGCCGCCGCCCCGCACCGCCTTGTCGAGGACACCTTCGGAGTGCCAGCGGCGGAGGAGGTCGGCGGCGCGGGTGTCGGGGGAGAGCACCGCGGGTGCCAGCGGGGCGAGGTCGTCGGCCAGGAAGTACAGCCCGTCGCCATGGCCGGTGACGCCGACTCCTGCGATGCGTCCATCTGTGTGGTTCGGATGCGCCCGGGTCGCCGCGACCGCGCGGGCGAGGGTGGCGGCAGCCGCCTTCCAGTGCTGGACGGGGTCACGCTCGACCCGCATCGACGTGAGGTCGCTACCGGGGCTCGGTGCCGAGGCCGCGCCGACCGGTGATCCCGACCCGTCGTACACGACCGCCTTGGTGGTGGTCAGTCCGGTGTCGAGACCGACGAAGAGTGGAGTCATCACGGACCGGTCCGCGAGGTCGAACGCGGGCCACGTCGGGGCGGAGCGGTCGAGTCGCGGACGACGATCTCGGTCGGTCCGTCGATGACGACGCGTTCGCCGGCTCCGCCTTCGATGACGTCGAGGAGCATCCGGGCGGCACGCCGTCCGAGTCTGCGCTGCGGGACCTTGATGGTCGTGAGCGGCGGTGTCGTCTGGCCGGCCACGACATGCTCGTCGATCGTGATCACGCTGACGTCCGCGGGGACGCTCAGACCGAGCTCACGCAGACCGGCGAGCGCGCCGAGGGCGCTGACGAGGTTGTCCACGGCGAGGGCCGTCGGTCGGCTCCGCGGCCGCCGGTCCATGATCGCAAGGGTCGACTCGCGCCCGCCGCCGAACGTGAAGGCGCCGTCGGCCGTCCACTCCGGGCGTACGACGAGGGAACGCGCGGCCATGGCGTCGTTGAACCCGCGCAGCCGGCGCAGGCCGGTGTCGGTGCGCAGTGAGCCGCTCACGTGCCCGATCCGACGGTGGCCCAAGCCCGCGAGATGCTCGACCATGAGTGCCGCGTTGCTCTCCTCGTCCAGGACCACCGCGGCCTTCGCGTCGGGCGACCCTCGCTGGACGAAGACCGTCGGCAGGTCGAGCTGGCGTACCCACGCACTCGCCTGCGGGTCGTCGACGGTGGCGAACGCGACCAGGGCGCCGTCCACGCGGCCGTCGAGCGTCGACGGGTCATGGGGCGGCGACTGTTGACCGGCCCGCACCTCGGACAGCAGCAGGGTGAAGCCGGCCTCGTGGCAGACGTCCTGGATGCCGCGCAGCACCTCGGTGAACCCGAAGTTGTCGAGGTCGGGGACGAGCATGGCAACGGCGTTGTGCCGGCGCAGTCGGAGGGCACGAGCCTGTGCGTTCGGTCGGTAGCCCAGGTCGCTGGCCACCCTGACGACGCGCTCGACGGTGCCCGGGCGGTATCCGTCGGTGTGGTTGCGGAGCAGCCGGGACGCGGTCGACAGGTCGACGCCGGCTGCCTGGGCGACATCGCGGAGGGTGGGGCGGCGCCGTGGCGCAGAGCCTGTCGCGTTCATCGCACCCACCGGTGTTGGTCGGCATCGTCGAGAGCGCATCGGGGCCACGACAGCTGGGCCGATGCGGCGGCTGGTCGACACCAGAGCTACAGGTTGCCACCGGAGCCTTGACAGCCCCATGGGCACCCGCGACTATACATGCCAACGTTTGTACAAACGTTTGGAAAGTCCAAACCACCCACGCCGAATTGGTTCTGGCCGGTGCGTGAGACGCGGGTGCAGGATTTCGACGTCCGAGCTCATCGGCAGCTCCCTCGAGGGCTCACCGGCAGATACGCGTTCGCTCGTCGGCAGCTTCGCCGAGTGGTCGATGCCCGGGGTTCTCGACGGCACGAAGGCAGTGTCGCCGATGGCACCCGGATGCCTGGCCGGAGCCGCCCGACCGTGGCGGCCCGCACGGACAAACGTTCTCGGGAGGCCGACATGAGGCCAGTACACAGGGGTTACCGCCCCAGCCGTCGAGACCTGTTGCGGATGGGTGGCGTCGCGGCGACGGCAGCGGTCGTCCCCGGACTCGCCTCCTGCGGTGGCGGAGACGGCGGCGCGGAGTCCGGCGCCTCCCTGCAGTTCATGTACTGGGGCTCGGCGTTCGAGAAGACCGCCATCCAGAAGATGCTGGACGAGTTCGAGGCCAAGAACGACGGCGTGCAGGTCCAGGCGATCCACGTACCCGGCGACTACGACACCAAGGTCAACACCATGGTCGCCAGCAACACCATGCCGGACGTGGCGTACATGTCGGCGCCCACGGCCTACCGCCTTGCCGACCAGGGCAAGGTGCGCAACATCTACAGCTACATCAAGAAGTACCCCCAGCTTGCCGACCGTTCGCCGGAGAACTTCTTCTGGTACGGCGACAAGCAGACGTGTGGAACGCCGGGCGCGAGCGAGATCACGCTGCTCTGGTACAACAAGGACATCTTCGCCGACGCCGGGGTGGAGGTGCCCCCCGCCGAGGCAGGCAACGCCTGGTCGTGGGACGAGCTCGTCGAGACCGCGGACAAGCTCACCTTCGACCAGTCCGGCAAGCGTCCGAGCGAGGCCGGCTTCGACCGCGGGAAGGTTCGCCAGTTCGGGTTGTCCGCTCCGCTCTCCACCCAGTGGACCTGGTATCCCCTCATTCGTAGCAACGGCGGCGACATCGTCGACGAGACCGGCAAGAAGTACACCCTCAACAGCCCCGAGTGCGTCGAGGTCTTCCAGAACCTGCAGGACCTCATCTACAAACACCGCGTGGCACCGAGTCCGGCGCAGGTCGGCGGAAACGAAGGAAGCAGCGCGCCGACGACGACGGTCCAGCTGCAGACGCGGCGGGTGGCGATGGCTGTGGACGGGCAGTGGGTGCTGCTGGACATGGCCAAGAGCGACCTGAAGTACGGCATCGGGGTTCTGCCGTCCTATCAGGAGCCGACGACGATGCAGGCCGGCAGCTGCCGGATCCTGTCGGCCGGGACCAAGAGCCTCGACGAGGCCATCGAGCTCTACGTCTTCAGCGTCGACGGGCAGAACAGCGACCTTTTCCAGCAGGGCTTGTGGATGCCGGTGGAGACGAAGTACTACGACGACATCCAGAGCATCAACTCCTGGATCAAGAACCCCGCCCATCCACCGGAGTACAAGACCGCGGCTGTCGACTACCGGATCAACAACTCGGTCCGCGACTTCACCCAACTGCTGCGCAACGTCCCGTCCATCCAAGAGGTCCTGACACCCGCCATGCAACAGATCGAGACGGGCAAGGCGCCTGCCAAGGAAGTACTCGACGCGCTGCAGGACCGGATGGAGCCGCTGCTGCAGGGGTGGTATCCGACCCCGAAGAGTCTGTGATGGGTGCCGATGGATGACGTCGCGTCAACGTGCGGTCCAGTTGCCCCGACGCCCGGGTCCTGTGCGGTGGAGTGGCCGACCAGCCTCCGCAACGTACGCCTCACCGGCGGACCGCTGGCTCGATGGCAGGCCGTCAACCGTGACGTGACGTTTCCGCTCGGCCTTGCCCGGTTGGAGAGTGAGGGGAACTTCGCCAATCTTCGACTGGCGGCCGGGGAATCGGCGGCGGAGTTCCGCACGCCGCTCTTCATGGACGGCGCGGTCTACAAGATGCTGGAGGCGGCAGCCTGGGAGGTCGTACGGCAGCCCAACCCGGATCTGGAGGACTTCCTCCACGACACCGGTGAGCTGCTCGCCCGGGTCCAGCGCGACGACGGATATCTCAACTCCTACTACCAGGTCGTCCGCCCCGGTGAGCGTTACACCGAACTCGAACGCAGCCACGAGATCTACCTCGGCGGCCTCGTCGTACTGGCGGCGGTCGCCCGGCAGCGCGGCGGCGCCGATGGTGGTGACGGTGGTGGTGGTGACGGTGGTGGTGGTGACGGTTGTGGTGGTGGCGGTGATGGTGGCGACGCCGGTCCGGATGATGCTGGTGCGGATGACGCCCTGTCCCGCGTAGCCCACAAGGTCGCCGACCACTTGGTCGCCACGTTCCTGCACAGTGATGCCGGATTCGACGGCCACCCCGGTGCGGAGCTCGCCTTCGTGGAGCTGTACCGGCAGACCGGCCAGCGTTCGTACCTGGATCTCGCCCGCGCGATGGTCGAGGGGCGCGGTCGGGGACGGCTCGGTCGGCGGCACGGCGGCCACCGGTATCTGCTGGACCACCAGCCCGTCCGCGAGTCGACGGCCGTCGCAGGGCACGCGGTCCGGGCGATGTACCTCGAGACCGGCATCGTCGATGTCTACCTCGAGACCGGTGACCGGAGCCTGCTGGACGCGTCCGTGCGTCGGTGGGACGACCTCGTGGCGACCAAGACCTCCGTCACCGGCGGGATCGGCTCCCGGCATCGCGGCGAGTCGTTCGGTGACGGGTACGAGCTTTCGCCCGACCGCGCGTACAACGAAAGCTGTGCGGCGTTCGCGGCGATCTTCTGGAACTGGCGCCTGCTGCTCGCCACCGGCCAGTCACGGTACGCCGACATGATCGAACGCCTGCTGTACAACGCGTTCGCGGCATCGACCTCCCTCGACGGATCGCGGTTCTTCTACGTCAACCCGCTGCAACGCCGTGAAGACCACTGGGAGGGCGACGATCCGGGCCGGCGCTGCGCGTGGTTCGCCTGCCCGTGCTGTCCACCGAACATCATGCGCCTGGTGTCGTCGTTCGGCCACTACCTCGCCACGACCAACGCCGACGGCGTGACGCTGCACCAGTACGTCGCGAGCGAGATCCGGGCGCCGGTCGTGGGTGGCGTACACGGGGAGCAGAGCAGTGGCGAGGCCAGCCTGGTGGTCCACACGGACTATCCCTGGTCCGGATCGGTGACCATCGAGGTCGCCGGAACCCCACCGGCCGAATGGACTCTCGGTCTGCGGATTCCGGGCTGGTGCGCGAGTGCGCGGCTCAGCGTGGGCGAGGACGAGGTGCCTGTCGAGGCGGCCAGCGGATATGTACGCGTGCGGCGCGAATGGCGGCCAGGTGACTCGGTCCGGCTCGAGCTGGACATGCCGCCCCGCGTTCTCCATCCCCATCAGCGGATCGACGCCCTGCGAGGTTGCGTCGCGGTCGAACGCGGGCCCCTCGTCTACTGCTTCGAGCAGATCGACCAACCAGCCGGCGTACGCCTGGGTGACCTGGTTGTCGCGCCGGACCCGCACCTTCGCGTCGTCGAGCACGAGCACCACCCCGACCTGGGCCGGACCGTGATGCTCGAGGTGGACGCGGCGACGATGACGGCGCCACCAGCGCAGGGATTGCCGTACGCACCATCACGACCGGACGAGCTCCCGACGCCGGCCACCACTGCGGTCGCCGTCCCGTACTTCCAGTGGGACAACCGCGACGGCGGCGCCATGCGCGTCTGGCTGCCGCGAGGCTAGGGCAGCCGCACGCAGATCACCGGCCCACGCGTCGCAACGTCGCGCGAACCGCGTCGGCCAACGCGTCCGGTTGCGCGAACGGAAACGCGTGCGGCGCCTCCGGTATCTCGACCAGCTCACCCGCAGGCCGCTCGGCCAGCCTCTGTGCCCAGGCCGAACTGCTGAACGCATCACGTTGGCCGCGGACGACGGTCACCGGCGCGTGCACGTCGTGCAGCGCCTTCTCGGGGTCGTCCTTCACCATCGACCAGGCCATGGCGAACAGGCGGCGCGACCCGGCACGGCGCCGCTCCGCGGTCTGGACCCGACCCAACCCTTCCGGTGCCTTCCGGGTATCCGCGAGCCAGCGCGCCCACAGCCTGGGCAGACTCCGGAACGCCGGATCGACAGTCGGGCTCGCCAGCACGACTGCGACCACCTGGTCGGGTATGGCCGCGGCGACCCGGGCCACCACCTGGGCACCGTAGGAGTGCCCGACCAGGGCGACGGGGCCGGGCAGGAAGCTTCGTACCCACCACGTCACGGCGGCCGCGTCCTGGGGAAGGCCGGTCGACATCGGCCGGGACAGGTCGGCAGCTCGTCCGGTGCCGGGCAACTCGAGCAGGTGGACGCGGGTGTCGTCGGCCAGCAGGTCACGGGTCGCCCGCAGGTAGCGGGAAACAGCCATCCCGGGAACCATCACCACGTCGGGTCGGTCGGCCAGACGAGATCCCGCCGAAGTGGCCACGACCAGCCGGCCGAGCTCACTGCCCTTCGGATCCAGCCCCATCCCGCCACCAGGACCAGACCCGTGAAGGGGATCAGTCCCGCCAACAGGACCAGTCCCGTCACCAGGATCAGTCCCGCCCCGCGAGGGAAGCCCGGACTGCACGTCTCCTCCCGACTCTCGAAAGTCTCCCGACACTTGAAAGTCTCCCGACACTTGAAAGTCTCCCGACGCTTGAGAGACCTCGTCGCGTGTACCCGCTGCGGCTCATGTCATTCCTTACGCCACGCACCCGCGTGCTCAGGCCGGTCATCCTCAGATCGGCTTGCCGCCGGTGACTCCGATCACCTCACCGTTGACGAAGCTCGATTCGCCGGTCGCCAGGAAGACGAACGCGGGAGCAATCTCCGCCGGCTGCGCGGGACGTCCGGTGGGCGAACTGGCACCGAACGTCGCGGTCTGCTCGGCCGACATGGACGCGGGAATGATGGGCGTCCAGACCGGACCCGGAGCGACCGCGTTGACCCGGATGCCACGGCCGATCAATTCCTGGGCGAGTCCTTTGGTGAATGTGACGATGGCGCCCTTCGTCGTCGCGTACGGCAACAGGGTGGGCGAGGGTTGGTAGGCCTGTACAGAGGCGACGTTGATGATCGTGGCGCCCTCCCGCATGTGGGGGACGCTGGCCTGGCAGAGCCAGAACATCGCGAAGATGTTGGTCCTGAACGTGTGCTCCAGCAGGTCCGTCGGGATTGCCTCGATTCCGTCGAACGTCATCTGGTACGCCGCGTTGTTGACGAGGATGTCCAACCGACCGAACTCCTGTACGGCGCGCTGGACGAGGAGGCGGCACTGCTGCGGGTCGCTGAGGTCGCCGGGTAGCTTCACGGCGCGTTGGCCCGCTTCCTCCACCACCCTGGCGGTCTCGGTCGCATCGGACTCCTCGGCGTCGAGGTAGGAGAGCGCGATGTCTGCTCCTTCGCGAGCGAACGCAAGCGCCACTGCGCGACCGATGCCCGAGTCGCCACCGGTCACGATCGCAGTCCGCCCCTGCATCCGCCCGAACCCGCGGTAGGAGGTGTAGCCGAAGTCTGGAGCTGGGTTCATCTGCGACTCCAGGCCCGGATGCTCCTGCTCCTGTTCGGGAAAGTCCGGACGCGGGTAGCGGGTGCGTGGATCCTCGGCCTCATAGACGGAGCCGACGGTCTGGTCGGATGACACCGCAAGAACCTCCCAGGTTGGTTGCTGGTCTCTGGCCCGGCCATTGGTGGGTAGCCGTTCGTTGGCTGACTGTCGCGTTGCCCCCTGCCCGCCAGGGCAAACCAAAGCGCCGGAAGTGGTTTCTCCTACGTTTGCGGTGGTCTGGGTCGGGTACCGTGCGTCGGGCTCTACGAAGTCTGGCGGCGGCCAGGAGTCTCGGGGGCGTTCCACGGGGGAGGAGTGCGGGGGATCTTCGCGTTCTGTCTGCCCGGCGGTGTCTCGTGGGCGCGCAGTCAGATCCGTGCAGTGCCGTGTGAACGAACCGGGCTGGAAGGCCCAGGGAGGAATCGGTCGATGGGTATCGGAGCAAGCGTGTTCCTGATCGCCGTTGGCGCGATCCTGGTGTTCGCCACAGATGTCGACGTCGCCGGACTGAACCTTCGGGTCGTCGGCTGGATACTGCTGGTGGTCGGCGCCATCGGGCTCATCGCGGTTCTGACGATCTGGACACCTCGACGGCGGCGGGCGGGAGAGGTCGTGGAGCAACGCAGGCCGCCCGAGGACCCGCCAGCACCCCTGTGACCGCGTACATCACTGTGACCACCAAGAGAGCAGCTGCGGCAATCGACGGCTTCGTCGCGAGGAGGACTCGTGAGTAGCGAATCTGGAACGCCGGTATGGGACGGGCTGATCGCGGACCGAGGCGGTCGCGGGCCTACGGAGTTCGAAGGCAGCGAGTCCTGGGATGACTCGGAGGAAGCGCGGGAGGCCTACGCCAAAGGGGTGGCGGAGGCAGCGGCGAGTGCCGAGGAGTTCTGGGAACGGGCCACCGGGCCACAGGCTGAGCCGGAGGCGGTGCCAGCGACCCGTGCCGCAGGCTAGGGGAACAGCCGTCGGCGGTTAGCCGCGTCAGGGATTAGCCGCGTCAGAGGTTGGCTGGAGTCGCGCTGATCGCCGCGAGTGCCGAGCTTTCATCGTGGGCGATCGCGAGATCCCCGATGGACACGACTCCCAGCAGCCGGCCGTTGTCCACGACGGGGAGTCGGCGTACGGCGGCCGATCGCATCAGCGCGACCGCCTTGTTGGTCGACGCACCGGCCGACACGGAGATGACGGCTGGAGTACAGAGATCGCCGATCGGTGTCTGTCGGGGGTCGCGACCCGCCGCGATACCACGTACGACGAGGTCCCGGTCGGTCACGATTCCCAGCAACCGGTCGCCGTCAACCAACAGGACGTCCCCGATGTTCTCCGCACGCATCCGGTCGGCGACCTCGGCCATCGTGGTTGTCGGCGTCACGGTCACCACGTCGTGGGTCATGACATCCCTTGTCTGCACCGGCGCTCGACCTCCTCCCGTTCGTGGGCCTTCCGTGCTTGCCCGGTCGAGTTCTGCCCGGTCGAGTTCTGCCCGGACGCCTTCGGGTTACCCGGCCCTCGTCCGGCTACACAGAAGGCGGACCGTGGCCACTTCCGGCCACTCCCGGATTGGCGAGGTGTGCGGACGCTCGGAGGCGTCAACTAGATCTATAGGACGATGTGCTGGCAGTTCGGCAGGGTCCCGCCTCGACAGGCGCCCAACCCGGGACGGCCAGCGACAGGATCCTGAGGGGCGGGCCCGGCGAGACCGGGCCCGCCCCTATGGTTCGAGGCCCCCGGTGAACCCGCAGTGAACCCGCGAGGGGTCCGTGAACCGCCGAAGCAGGCGGAGGCCCGCGGACGTGACCAAAGCCCTCTGCCCGATGCGACCGCGTCCTCCTGATGCGCCAGCCTCGCCTGGAATGTTGGAGGTGGGACGGGGAGGGGTAGGACAAGGCGACGCTGCGATGTCCACCACCCACGGCGAGCGTTCAGTGCGGCCTTCGCCGCTCGATCGGACCGGGTGGTGGGAAACGAGGTGAACCGACATGCCACAGCAACAGTGGAGCAAGAAGCGGGAACGGCAGTACCAACACATCAAGTCCAGCGAGAAGCAGCAGGGCCGGTCCACCGACAGGGCCGAGGAGATCGCCGCCCGCACGGTGAACAAGGAGCGGGCCCGATCCGGTGAGTCGAAGCAGCGCAGCCGCACGTCGACGCAGGACATCTCGTCCGGCCGGCGCGGCGGGCAACGCTCCGGCTCGGGGCCGGGCGGCCGCACCAAGGCCCAGTTGTACGCGGACGCGAAGCGCAAGGGTGTTCGTGGCCGCTCGACGATGACCAAGGCACAGCTGCAGCGGGCAGTCGGCCGCTGACGGCGCGATCGGCGGGCGTGGACGCGTTGCCCCGCAGGCGTCCCGCTGTCATGTCAGGTGTAGCGCGTCGGCGACCTCGGGCAGGTCGAGGTGGGACACGCACCAGGCGAAGTGCCCGTCGGATCCGTCCACGGAGAACGCGTTGGCCGTCGCGATCGCGTAGGCGGCGCGGTAGACCAGCATGCGATCCAGGGGATAGCCGTGCCGCGTGCTCAGGATCGCGAGGAGTGCCTTGTCGCGGTCTCGGGCGTGCGGGCCATACATGTCGAAGATGCCCGCGCCGGTCGAGGCGTCGAACGTGTTGTCGCCGGCGACTGTGAAGAAGCTCCAGTCGAGAACCGCGAGCACCGTGCCAGCGTCGTCGACCAGGATGTTTTCGGGAACCAGGTCGCCGTGCACCACCTGGGTTCCGTCGTCGGTCAGGTCCTGAAGTCGGTGCACCGTGCGAGTCAGCTTCGCCTCGAACCGGTCGACCCGGGCGCCCAGCACCGCGCGGAACCGCTGGCCCCGTTCGTCGACCAGGCGGGCGAGCGCCTGCCCCCAAAACTCGCCGCCGGCCCGGAACGGCCGCACGTCGTTCATCACCGACAACTGCGTGGCTCGGCTACCGGCCTGGGTGCCCGCCAGACTCAGCACGACCTGCACCAGTGAGTCGAACGCGGTCTCGACGGGGATGCCGCCCTCGTCGAGGACGGACTTCAGCGTACGGCCGGGCAGGCGTCGCTCGATGCTGAGGACGATGCCGTCGACGTCGTACACCTGGTCATACACCGGCGTCTCGTACGGCAGATTCTGGTCGGCCAGCTCCGCGTAGAACGCCTGCTTGAGCCTGACGTCGTCTGCCCGCGCGTCGTACCAGGCCTTGCCTACGAGGTCGTCTCCGAGCGCGAACACCTCGCCTTCGACACCTGCGCCGAGTGGCGTGACATCGGGGTGTCCCAGATCGCTGAACAGCCTGCCCGCATCCGGGCGCTCGCGTCTCACGTTGTCAGGCCGCCAGCGAGGCAAGGAACTCGGCACGGGTCGAGGGATCGTTTCGGATCGCGCCGGCGAGCGCAGATGTCCTGGTGAGACTCCCAGCCGCTCGGACCCCGCGCAGTGTCATGCAGGTGTGTTCGGCCTCGATCACCACGCCCACCCCGACGGGTCGCAGCTGGCGGTCGAGCCACTCGGTGACCTGCTGGGTCAGTCGTTCCTGGACCTGGGGCCGGCGGGCGAACATCTCCACGACCCGCGCGAACTTCGACAGGCCCAGGATCCGGTCACTGGGAAGGTAGCCGACGTGCGCGACGCCGGTGAACGGCAACAGGTGGTGCTCGCAGACGGACTGCACCGGTATCGACCTGACGACAACGAGCTCGTCGTACCCCTCGTCGTTGGGGAACGTGGTCAGCTCGAAGGT
This sequence comes from uncultured Actinomycetota bacterium, assembly GCA_963720325.1. Classification (GTDB taxonomy): domain Bacteria; phylum Actinomycetota; class Actinomycetes; order Propionibacteriales; family Actinopolymorphaceae; genus Thermasporomyces. The sequence goes on from CAVRFE010000003.1 coordinate 1,195,765, forward strand.
GCGGGGGGTGAGCATCTCCGCGTACGCCTGCGCCATCCGCAGCGGGCTGTCGGCGGTGCCGGGTGTGTCGCACGGGACGCCGAGTGCTTCGAGGAAGGCGCGTGCCGCGCGGGCGGCCGCGGGCACGCCATGCTCGCGGCCGTTGTGCCCGTGGCCGTCCAGCTCGTGGCCGTCCAGCTCGTGGCCGTCCAGCTCGTGGCCGTCCAGCTGGTACGCGAGGTCTGGGAAGCGGACGGTCCCGGTCATCGCGTTCCCATGGCGAGCTGTGGCAGGGGGTGAGCGAAGGCGTCGCCATAGCAGGGATCGGTACTCACGCGGAATTGATAGGCGCTCAAGGGTGGGCTCCCTCTCTAACGGATAGTAGGCTCAACGTTAGAGAGTACTGGCCCGGACCGTCAACCGTCGGTGGCAAGCCGACCGGCCCGCCAGGACAGGCCAGCAGACCGGACTTCGGGGAGGTTCCAAGCTGCCCGGATCCGAGACGAGGAGGTGTGGTGGTGGGTGAGTTCGAACGCGACGTCGCCGGGATCGGCGCCCTGGCAGAGCCCGTGCGCCGAGCTCTCTACCTCTACGTCTGTGCCCAGGACGGACCGGTCGGGCGTGACCAGGCCGCGGATGCCGTCGGCGTCGCCCGCCACCAGGCCAAGTTCCACCTCGACAAGCTCGAGGCGGAGGGACTGCTGGTGGCCGACTACGCCCGCCTCACCGGGCGGTCGGGGCCGGGTGCGGGACGCCCCTCGAAGCGCTATCGGCGGGCGGCCCGGGAGATCGCGGTCTCCCTGCCGGACCGGGAGTACGAGCTTGCCGGCCGCCTGATGGCGGACGCGATCACCGAGTCGACGCGGTCCGGAACGCCGGTTGGCGACGCACTCCAGCAGGCCGCCGCCACCCACGGTCGTTCGATCGGGTCCGGCGCGGTCGCCGGCGCCCACGCCCCGCGCACGCCCAGGGTCGCGTTCGCCGTCGCCCTGCGGGCGCTGGGGGAGTGCGGCTACGAGCCACGCCACGACGGTACCCGGGCGGTCATGGCGAACTGCCCCTTCCACCGGCTGGCCCGAACCCACACCGAGCTCGTCTGCGGCATGAATCTCGCGCTCGTCGCCGGACTGGTCGACGCGGTCGCAGCCGATCTGCTCGGCGTGCGCCTCGACCCTGCCGAGAACCGGTGCTGTGTCACGGTGGAACGGCGCGGGCAGCCCGACGACGTGGGCAGCGACGACGCGGCAGGCTCGACGAGTCAGGTCCGGATGTCAGATGGGTGACGTCGACGAGCGCAGCGGCGCCGACCTGATAGCGGTCCTCCGGCGCTGGGAGGAGTCCGGAGCGGTCTGGCGGGTGCTCCGGTGGCGTCGCGGCGAGGTCACCGTCTCGTTGTGCCGTTGCGACGACGGTGAGGAGGTCGATCGGATCACCTCGGCCGACCCGGACCTGGCTGCCTACCTGGCCGGACGGTCCAGCAACAGCGACTGACGAGCATCCGATGCCGATCGCTGCGCAGGACCGGTCGGCCGCCGGCTGTGCGAGAGTGGCCCGTACGACGAGTCGCTCGCCGCCGCGGCGGTCACCGGACCCGCCCGCGGCCACCGAAGCGGAAGGGCTCAGCCATGCCGGCCACGCCGACTCCACCGGACGGGTTCATCCTGCGCCAGTTCGAGGCCGAGACGCGGGTTCGCGCGGCCGCGTTGCCAGTGGCGACCTGCGAGCACGACGGTGCGCCAGCGGCGGTGGTCGAGGCGCTGAAGCACCATGTGGTGGAGCTCGCGGACGAACTGGTCGCCGCCTCGCACGACCTCGCCGCTCATCCCGAGATCGGGTTCGCCGAGCATCGGTCGGCGGCGGCCCTGGCCGACCTGGTGGAGGCGCACGGCGTGGCAGTGACGCGGGGAGCCCACGGCCTCGACACCGCCCTGCGCGCCGAGGTCGGACCCGCCGGCGCGCCGACGGTCGCCGTCCTGTCCGAGTACGACGCGCTGCCGGGAATCGGTCACGGCTGTGGACACAACATCATCGCGACCGCCGGACTCGGTGCGTTCCTCGCCCTCGCCGCGCTCGGTGACGCCCTTCCCGGTCGCGTGGTGTGGCTGGGTACTCCGGCCGAGGAGGGTGGCGGCGGCAAGGAGTACATGGCCCGCCACGGTGCCTTCGACGACGTCGACGCGGCCATCATGGTGCACCCGTTCACCTACGACCTGGGCGAATGGACGTTCCTCGGTCGCCGGCAGGTCCGGGCGACGTTCACCGGCATCAGTTCGCACGCCTCGGCGCAGCCGTTCATGGGACGCAACGCGCTCGACGCCGTGCAGCTGACCTACATGGGTACAGCGATGCACCGACAGCAGATGCCGCCCACCGACCGGATGCACTGTGTCGTCACCGACGGCGGGGAACGCCCGAACATCATCCCCGAGCGCGCCGAGCTGCAGTTCTACCTGCGCAGCGAGCATCCCCAGAGCCTCCGGATCCTCAGCGACCGGGTGGCCGACATCGCCCAGGGGGCGGCGCTGATGACCGGTACGGGCGTCGAGCTCGGGTGGGACGAAGAGCCCGCCTACCTGCCGGTCCGGAACAACCCAACGCTTGCCCGAGCCTGGAACTCCCGGTATGGCGAGCTCGGCCACGACATGCTCGCCCCAGGCGTCGTACACAGCACCTTCGCCGGTTCCACTGACTTCGGCAACGTGTCCGTCCGGGTCCCGGGCCTGCACGCCATGGTGAAGATCGGTGCCACCGACCTCTCCCTGCACACCCGCGACTTCGCTGCCGCCGCGGTGACCCCGGCCGCCGATGACGTACTGCTGGACAGCGCCCGGGCACTCGGGACCGTGGCTGCCGACTTCCTCGCCGACAGCGACCTTCGAGCCCAGGTCGCCGCCGACTTCGCCGCGGCCGGCGGCCCACTCGACGTCACCTCGTACTTCAGCTGAACCGCCCGCGCCGCGCCCAGGTCCATCCGTCCGTTGCGTGGAGCAGGTTTGTGCCCTGCTGTTTGAAGAAATAACCACCTGGACGTTGCTGTGGCCTCGCGGGGGACTGGTGGAGAGCTCGGAGACCTATCCGGCCAAGCCAACCGCGACGCTTGCGGAGTCGTCGAACTCGGAGGTCATCCGGTCAGAGGTGCTCTCGGCGGCCAGGTGGCGCGGACTGCTCCAGCTCTCCCAACAGCTGCTGAGCGTCCTCGCCACGGTGGTCCTTGCCCGGCTGCTCACCCCGAGCGACTTCGGCATCGCCGCGTTCGCGATGGCGGTGCTCACGTTTGCCAGCCTCGCCAGCACCTGGGGGTTCGAGGCGGCCATCATCCGCCGCAGCGTCATCGACGACCGCCTGATGGGTGGGATCCTGGCCGCCAATCTTGCGGTGACGACGACGCTGAGCGTCGGCGGCGTCCTCGCCGCGCCGGTGGTGGCGGACCTGATCGGCGCTCCCGAGGCCAGGTGGGCGCTCGTCGCGCTGATGCCGTCGGTCGTGCTGGGTGGACTCGCGAGCGTGTCCATCACGCTCCTCAACCGTCGGATGCACACCGGCCGGATCTTTCTCGTGGACGGCGTTGGGATGGTCGTCTACATCGTCCTCGAGATCGTCCTGGCGGCCGTGGGGTTCGGGTACTGGGCCGTCATCATCGGCTACCTCGCGATGCAGGTGCTGCAGTGCGCGGGCTACATCGTCGCCGCCGGGTGGCGGCTCAGGCTGGCGCCGCCTCGCTCGGTCGTACGCAGCGAGGGCGGTTTCTCCGTCGGCTACTTCACCACCGGGCTGGCGACCTACGCCAACAAGAACCTTGACACCTGGATGGTCGCGGCGACCCTCGGCGCGGCCGCTCTCGGTTCCTACTACATCGCCCTGGTGCTGCCGATGATCCTCCGGGCGCGGGTCGCCGACGTCGTTCGGTACCTGCTGTTCCCGATTTTCAGCAGACTCCGGTCGGACCCGGAGCGGAGCCGCCGGGCGTACGCGTCGGCGATCGAGTTCCAGGCGGCAGTCGGCATTCCGGCCATGCTCGGTGTTGCGATCGTGGCTGGTCCGCTGGTCGAGGTGTTCTTCGCCGAGCAGTGGCAGGCATCCATCGACCCGATGCGGCTGATCGCCCTCGCCGCCGCGGTGGACCTGCTCGGGACAGGGCTGGCGCAGGCGGCCATCGCCCATGGCCGGATGGCGCGCAGCGTTGTGGTCAGCGCAGGCCGCGCCGTCGTTCTCTGTGCGGCGCTCACCGTCGTCGCCCTCGGGTCCGGCGACCTCACCGATGTGGCGCTGGTCGTTGCGGTCACGAGCCTGATCGCCCTGGTGTTCGAGCAGGTGATCCTCGGGGTACCGCTCGGGATCCACCTCGGACTCGTCATCGGCCCAGTCCTGCGTATCTGTGCGCTGTCTGGCGGCATGGCGCTTGCCACCTGGGGTGCGTTGCGGGTGGCGGTGCACCTCGGGCTCGCGCCGGCGGGTCAGTTGGCGGTCGCGGTGGTCACGGGAGCAGCGGTGTACGTCGTGCTGGGCATGACGTTGGCGCCGCGTGCCTACCGGGGCTACCTGAGCGATCTGCTGAGCATTCTCGCGCTCCGCCGCACTCCGGCGGTCGAGCCGCCGAGCGGAGAAGGCTGACCTGGCGACGGTCCGAGGTCAGACCTTGCGGGCTGGGGTCTGGACCGAACTGTCCTGCGCGGGCCTGCGGGCCTGACTTGGCTTACGCCGGAACCAGCGGCCCGACCTGGCCGCTCTCGGCGGGGCGTAGGAGCGGTAGGTGTAGGACGGGTCGTGGTCACCGCCCCTGGGTGCCATGTTGAGCACCTGCCCGATCAGTCGTGCCTTCGCCCATGCGAGTCGGTCCAGCGACTGGCGTACCTGGTCGCGTGTCGTGTTGCGGTGTCGAACGATCAGCACCGTGCCGTCGGCCTGCGCGGCGAGCAGGGCGGCGTCGGTGACGGGGAGAAGCGGGGGAGCGTCCACCAGGACGATGTCGTAGGACTCGCGCAGGGCGCCGAGTACTTCGCCCATCCGGCGGGACAGCAGCTCGGCCGGCCGGGCGGCCACCGTTCCGATGGGGAGCACGTGCAGGCCGTCGTCACCCCACTCGCAGATGGCGTCGGACAGCTCTGTCTCGCCCAGGAGTACGCCGGCGAGTCCGGGCGAGGAGCCGAGCCGGAGGTATGACGCGACTTTCGGGCGGCGGAGGTCCGCGTCCACGAGAATGACCCGGGGACCGGCCTGGGCGAGCGCGATAGCCAGGTTGCACGCTGTCGTGGTCTTGCCCTCGCCGGGCACCGAGCTGGTGATGACGAACGTCTTCGCAGCTTCTTCGATGGCGGCGAACTGCAGGTTGGTTCGGAGCACTCGGAACGACTCCATGCGGACCGAGTGTGGGCGTTCCTTGATTCCGATCGGGCGCCGGGTGCCACGCCGGTCCAAGGTGATGGCGCCGAGCGCCGGCGCGCTGGTCACCTCAGCTAGGTCCTTCGACGTACGGATCGACCGATCACACACCTCTCGCAGACCGCCCAGTCCGATCCCGAGGAACAGTCCGAGGACCGCGGCGATGCCAACGTTCTGCAGTGGTCGGGGTGAGACGGGTTCGGACTCCAGGACCGGGGCGGCCAGCATGCTTGCCCTGATCATCGGACGTTGCAGTCCTGCCGGCGTCTCCAGCTTGGCTACGTACGAGCTGAACACCCTGCCGACCGCCGCGGCGATCCGCGAGGCCTGCCGGGGATCGGGGTCGGTGACCGTGACCCGAAGGATCACCGTCTCGGGCACGACACTGGCGGTGATGTGCGAGCGCAGTGCCTCCGGAGTCTGGTCCAGGCTGAGTTCGTAGGCGACCTGGTTGGCGACCTCCGGCCCGGCGATCAGATCGGCGTACGACGCGATCCGCTGCTCCGAGAGCTGGATGCCCGCCAGCGCCGCACCGGTCGGGTCGCCCACCGTAGTCGCGGATCCTCCCTGTGGCGGGGACACGAAGAGCCGGATCGTCGAGGCGTACTGCGGCGTCATCTGCAGAGTCAGCAGGGCGCCGCCGGCGATCGCCAGCGCCAGGCAGACGACCACGGAAGGCCAACGACGGCGGAAGACGCTGATGTGGTCGCGAAAGTCCACGTGGACATCCGTTTCTGGTCAGCCCTGCGCGCAGGGGAGGACGCGACACCGCCGCAGTTCTGGACGAGAGCACAAGGGCACCTGGACGAGATGCCGTGATCGAGGGCGGCGCGGAGGTCAGCGGCATCGCTTCGGTGGGTTTGTCCCCGGCCCTTCGCCGACATAAACAACAGCAGAGCCCGTGGTCAGCGCCCGACCCGGCGGGGTGCGCGAGGGGGCGGCCGCTAGCTCCTTCCGCGTGCGTACGCAGACGAGAGCGAGCACGAACGGGAGGATCTGGGCGCGCTGGCGCGCGACGATGCCAAAGTTGCTGAACTCCTGGAAGGCGAATATCAGCAGCACCGCCGAGACGACGCAGACGGCGATGTAGGGGACGCGCCGGACTTGGGTGAACGCTCCTAGAACCCGCCGCCGGTACCGGAGTAGGAGCAGGAGCAGGAATATCCCCTCCAGCGAGGTCAGCAGCGCCTGGGCATTGGGAGCCTCGAACGGGAAGGGCCGGAAGAGCAGCGTGACGACGGCGAGCGGGTACTGCAGTAGCGTCCCGCCGCCGAGTACCTCGAACGACGAGCCGCCGCGCGACGTTCGTCGACCCGTCTCCTCCAACCAGCCGTTCACGGTCGCTGGGTCGAACGTATCCACCTGGAGGTAGTACTCGGCTGTCCACATCAGCGCCAGACCCGCGACGACGAGGGCGCCGACACCCGCGAACTTGGCGGCAGGACCGAGCGCACCCAGCCTCGGGTGTGACGCCCGTACGAGGTAGCCGGTCGCCACGCCACCGAGGATGAGAACGGCGACGTGCGGGCGGACGAACATGGCTCCGCTCAGCCCAACCACCAGGAGAACGAACCCACCCCGCGCGAAGGTCATCACCCGTGCCGCACCGTAGGCGGCCAGGCCCAACGCGAGCATGATGAAGGCGTCTTTGCCGATGCTCGACGTCCAAAAGACCAAGGTGGGGAGAAACAGCATCAGGGCCGCGTACAGGCGGGCGTCGCCATCCGGGACAGCGATACGGAATGCGCGGAAGAAGAAGTAGAGCCCCCAGAAGCCGAACCAGGAATAGACGAGGAAGCCGCCCAGGATCGTCGGGCCGATTCCGGTGTAGAGCAGCCCCGTCACGGTCTCGATGAAGTTGGTCCCGAGTAGATCGGTCTCCAGCGTGGGATTCCCCGACCAGACGCTTTCAGCGATTGCCACCCCGGCCGCGTGGTAGTCGGCGGCGTCGGCCTGGCTGTCATAGAGAACCATCGCCATCCAGTACCGCGGAAATGTCGCCATGAGTTTGAGCACGAATGCGCACACGATCAGGGTGCGGATCCTGGGGTCCGTTTCACGCGCCGCGGCGGCCGCAAGAAGCGGGATGCTCACCATCACGAGAGCGGGTAGGAGAATCAGGCCGCCCCACAGGTCGTAGGTGCTCATGGCGGGTGTTCCCGTACCCCGTTCGGCGCGGTTGATGCCTGTCAGTCCCGTTTGCCCACCCGCAGCGGTCGACGGTGAGAAGACCCTCATGACATGCCCTACCGACAAGACCTTTCCGGCCTGGGCACTCCCGGTGTCCTGCATGGGGCATCCATCACCGATGCGGGGGTTTGCTAGCTACCACCTACGGCTAGATAGCAGCTACTGCTTTGAGACGAAGGCGACGTGATGACGCGCACCGATGAGCTGCATTCGGATGGCCTCCTCATCCGCCCGTACGATTCCGGGGACGAGCCGGCCGTCCGCAGACTGTTGGAAGACTGCCTGGCCCGCGACCCCGACGGGCCCAACGCCGACCTCTTCGCCTGGAAGCACCGGGACAACGCCTTCGGCAGGTCGCCGGTCTGGGTCGCGCTGGACGGACGACTCGTGGTCGGGCTTCGCACGTTCATGCGGTGGCGTTTTCGGTTGGGCGCTCATCGGTACGACGCGGTGCGGGCTGTCGACACAGCCACCCATGGTGACTACCGCGGGCGCGGAATCTTCACCCGGTTGACGCGCCACGGCGTGGCCGAACTGACCAGGGCTGGGACTGCGTTCATCTTCAACACCCCCAACGACATGAGCCGACCGGGATATCTCAAGCTCGGTTGGCAGACGTTGGGACGCCTGCCGGTAGGAGTCCTGCCGCGCTCGGTCCGGACGTTGCCACGGATCTTGCGCGCGCGGGTGCCCGCGGCACTGTGGTCTACGCCGACTGCCGTTGGTCTTTCGGCCAGTGACGCCTTCGCCGACGAGGAGGCGCTCGCCGCGTTGCTCGCGGCCCTGCCCGCGCCTGCGGAGATGGTCACTGACCGCTCGGCTGCCTACCTGCGCTGGCGATACGGCTTCTGGCCCCTGCACTATCGCGCCGTGCTGGCAGGGAATACGGCGGCTGACGGCCTGCTGCTCTTCCGGCTCCGCCGGCGCGGTGCCGCGCTCGAACTCGCCGTGGCCGAGCTCCTGCTGCCCGTACGACGCAGAGGTGTAGCTGTCGGACTCATCAAAATGGCGTTGCAACGTACGCGCGCCGATTACGCGATCGGGCTGCAAGGTGCGGTGCCCCGAGCCGCACTCGTACCGCTCCCGCACCAAGGTCCCCAGCTCACCGCGCGTTCGCTGGCGACTGGCGCGCCGTCGTCGCTGTCCCGCTGGTCCTTGAGCCTGGGAGACGTCGAGCTGTTCTGACGACAAGCCGTGTCGCCAACCTGAGCCAGCGGAGGCAAGAGTGTCGAGAGTGCGTTCGTCGGTGAAGGCTGCCCTCGCCCGTCTGACGCCGGACCGGCCCGCGCGGGGTGCGACGGTGCTCATCTACCACCGGGTGGGCGGCGGTTCGTCCGACGAGCGGGATGTCACCACGACCGCGTTCGCCCGTCACCTCGACATCTTGCAGGACCGTGACGTCGTGTCGCTCGACACGGCTCTGCACCGGATGGATGGGGGAGACGACTCTCCTGGTGTGGTGCTGACCTTCGACGACGGGTTCGCCGACGTGTACGAGAACGCCTGGCCCCTACTCCGCGAGCGCGAAGTGCCGTTCACCCTCTATCTCGCCACCGCCTATGTCGGCGCAACGATGCACTGGGAGGGGTCGACGGCGACAAAGTACGGGCCCGCCCTTTGCTGGTCGCAGGTCGAGGAGATGGTGTCCTCCGGCCTGTGCACGGTGGGCAACCACACCCATCGACACGTCTCGCCGGACCGGTTCGACGCCGGTGAGCTGGACGAGTGCTCCGACGCGATCGAGCGTTGCCTCGGTGTCCGTCCACGGCATTTCGCCTTCCCGTGGGGGGTCCCCGTCGACGGCGCCGAGGAGATGCTCCAGACGCGGTTCCGCAGCGCCGCGACGGCGCAGGTCGGCCGGAACCTTCCCGGTCAGGATTCGCTGCGGCTGCGCCGGATTCCCGTCCGTAGGACGGATCCGCCAGCCTTCTTCCGGGCGAAAGTAGCCGGTGGTCTGCTGCCGGAACGTGCGTACGCGTACATGACGTCGGTCGCCAAGAAGGCGGGCATTCGTGGCTGACATCCGATCTCTGCTCGGTGCCCGAGGGCGACCCCTTCGGGTTGCACACCTGACGACGGTCGACATGAGCCTCGCCCTGTTGCTCGGCACGGAGTTACAGGTCGACGTGGAGAGTGGCTTCGAGGTGTACGGCCTCTCGGCGCCGGGGCCCTATGTGCCGGCAGTCGAGAAGCTCGGCGTACGTCATGTGCCGCTGCAGTCTCTGACCCGTGCCTGGGACGTCGCCCAGGACCTCTCCGCCGCGCGGGAGCTGTTCGGCACGTTGCGCCGGCTGAAGCTGGACGTCCTGCACACGCACAATCCCAAGACAGGCGTGCTCGGACGGATCCTGGGACGCGCGGCCGGAGTTCCCGTGGTCGTCAACACCTGCCACGGACTCTGGTTGCGTCCGGACGACAGAATGCTGAAGAAGGCCTTCGTCCTGGGGATCGAGGGCTTCGCGTCGTTGTTCTCCCACGCCGAGCTCTACCAGAACGCCACGGACCGAAGGTCCCTGCGCCGTGTGGTGCGCGCCCGTCGGGCACAGGTGGTCGGCAGCGGCGTCGACCTGCGACGGTTCCGTTTCGATCTGGCCGGACGCGAGCGGGTTCGTGCCGAGCTGGGCCTGGCACCGGGCGAGTTGCTGGTTGGCGGTGTGGGGCGGATGGTGGCCGAGAAGGGAGTCCGCGAGTACGCAGACTCCGCCCGCCGCCTTGCCGGTAAGGCTCGCTTCGTCTGGGTGGGCCCGGCCGACCCCGACAAGCCCGATGCCCTCGCGCAGATGGAGGACGGTGTCACCGCACTGGGGGAGCGGTTCGACATGCCGGACCTCTACTCCGCACTCGATGTCTTCGTCCTTCCCTCCTACCGGGAAGGCTTCTCCCGCTCGGCGATGGAAGCCGCCGCCTGTGGAAGGGCGATGGTCCTCAGCGACATCCGCGGGTGCCGCGAGATCGGTGTGCACGATGTGGAACTGCTGCACGTTCCGGTTCGAGACGCGGATGCCCTCACCGACGCTGTCGAAAGACTGCTGGGCGACACTCACCTACGCGAGCGTCTCGGGCAGGCGGCGGCGCTCCGGGCGGCAGCATGCTTCGACCAACGGGCGGTCGCAGCCACGTCGATCGAGACGTACGCCGCGGTCGCCGGACGTCGCCGTACGTCGACAGCTCGGACCGCCCGCCGCGACGCCTAGTGCGGTCCGGCCCAAACAGCTAGCCCAGACAGCTGTCCGGGCACAGCCTCAGGCCGGGGCAAACAACCGCTGACCGTCGGGAGCGGAGTCACCCTTGTGGGGTTGGGTCTTCGAAGCAGGTCGAGGTGCCGACATCCAGGCGATCGTGCGCTCCAGCCCCAGCCGCAAGGGAACCGGCCGGATGCCGGGAAATGACGCGCGGAGCCGTCGATTGTCGGCGTGTGAGTGCCGGACGTCCCCCTGGCGCGCCGGCTCGTGAATCACGTCGAGTCGTCGTCCGAGGATCTTCTGGAGCACGGAGATGAGGCGGAGTACGGAGACGGGTTTGCCGAAGGCGAGGTTGACGGCATCCGTCGTGCACACACCACGGAGTACAGCGTCGACGACCACGGCCGCGACGCTGCCGACAAAGGTGAGGTCGCGGGTTTGGTGACCATCGCCGAACACCCGCAGCGGACGGTCCTCCAACGCCGCGAGGATGAACGCCGGCACTACGGCCGCATAGGAGTGGCCGGCGGGCTGCCCAGGTCCGTACACGTTGAAGAATCGCAACGGCAGCACCGGAAGCCCGAAGCACGAGGTGTACGCGAGGGCGTAGGACTCGGCAGCCAACTTCGAGACGGCGTAGGGGCTGAGCGGCTTCGGACGCAGAGCCTCGTGTTTAGGCATCGCCACGTTGTCGCCGTACACCGAGGACGAGGAGGCCACGACCACTTGCTGCACCCCGTGCCGCCGCCCCGCATCGAGCACGGTCAGGGTGCCGGTCGCATTGGCATGGTGACTTCGAAACGGATCGTGCAAAGAGCGCGGAACCGACGGCACCGCGGCCAGGTGCACGATGGTGCGCGCGCCCTCGAACGCTTCGTCGAGCAGCGCGGGGTCGAGGACCGTCCCGCGGACGAGGCGCGCCGGCAGGTCGACCAGGTTGTCGAGGGTGCCGGTCGACAGGTCGTCCACGACGACGACCTCACTGATCTCGGGTGCCTCGAGGCATGCTCGCACTACGTGGGAGCCGATGAAGCCGGCTCCTCCCGTCACGACGACCTTCATGCCCCTCCCACGACGTCCAACGCACGTCGGCCAAAGGATTGACCTATTTCTGCGACGCTCCCATCAACAGCCTCGCTGTCGTGGTCACGTCGAGCGCGATCGTTGGGCATTGCGAGACAAGATGACGCCTTGCCTATTATGGGTTCTGGTTTAGGTCGATATCGGGAATTGCGCAGATGAGAAATACCTCAGCAATTCAGCTGGCCGGGCGTTCTCTCTTTGGAAGCTTGCTCACGACGGTCTCGTACGACGTGTCGACGGCGTTGATCACCTCGTCGTCGGGAATCGCACCGCCGATGGACAGCGTGTTCCAACCTGAGCGCCCGATGTAGGCCATGACCTTGGCGTCGTCGGGATATCTGGTCAGCCACTCGTTGGCGATCTCCCGGTTGGGGCCGCACTTGACCCCGACGGACGAGCCGGCATCGCTTCCCAGGAAGGCGAAGATCTTGCTGCCGACCTTGACGACGACGTTGCCCTCCCATGGCTCGTCCTGCCAGGCTCCCGGCTTGGCGAGGCAGTGCGCCAGAATGTCGTGCCAGTTCATCGGTCTGCTCCCGCTCCCGCGCACGGCCCGCCGCGCATTCTCTCGGGCTACAGAGGGTACGCGTCGCGGCTGGTCCCGGCGAGGGCAAGCAGGAATGAGCGTTGCCGCTCGACGTGCCATTCCGTGCTGTCGGTGATCGCCCAGATGCCCTCGTCACACAGGATGTAGTCGATGGCGTCGGGCCAGACCTGGCGTTCGACGTCCGTCAGCGCGACGTGGGCGAGGTAGGCGTCAAGGAACACCTGCCATTCCGTAGGCCCGAACGGCCGGCCGGGTGCTCCGTCCTGCTCGGTGTGAAACATCAGCGCGGCGAACGCGAGATCGAGAAGGCGCGGCACCTGTACGGCGCCGTCGGGGTCGATGAGCACCGGGCCGTCCGGGGTGAACACGAGGTTGGTCGCCTTGTAGTCCATGCAGGCCGAGACGATCGGCAGGGTTGCGTCCTTCATGGCTGGCCGGGTGACCCGTTCGAAGGCCAGAGTCAGAGGGCGAAGGCGTTCGATCAGGCGGTCGGCGTCGCCGGGCGCATGCCGGTCGAAACGATCACGCAGCTTCGCCAGGTCGGAGTCGGCCTCTGCTGGTGGGTAGTCCAGCCAGTTGAACTCGGCCAGCGGCTTGTCCGGGTCCGCCGCGGCGTGGAGCCGGCCGAGCAGGTCGCCGGCGGCGGCGATGTCGGAGGGCGTGCCGTCGTACGGGCGCCCACTGACCCACGGGTAGACGACCCAGTTCTGGGCGGCGACAGTACCGGGATTGGGTGTCGGCAGCTCGACCGGCGTAACCACGCGGACGCCGAGCGAACTCAGGTGCCGACACCAGGCCGCGATGGGATCCGGCATTCGTTTCGCGGCGTGCTTGAGCACGACCTGCTGCCCCTGCCACGTCGCCGGGAAGACCGGCGACCACGGATAACACGACTGCTCCTGGGCCGGCCGGATACCGAAGTGCGCGAACACCTCGGCGACGTCGGCGGCGTAGAACTCCGGCATGAGAGAGCAGTATCGAGCGGCTCCCCCCGCTGCACAACCGAATTGCAATGGGACCGTGCAACCAGAATGCAATCGGGAGCGGGATCGTGCCTCCTGACCCAGGTGGTGCGCTCGCCAGGGCGCCCATCCCCTATCGCAGGAGAGGACGCCATGAGGAATCGTCGAGCTGGTCTGTTGGCGGCAACCGTCCTGGCCGGAGGTCTTGCCGCGACGCTGGGCCCACCCCTCGGTGCGGGCGCGGCGAGCGTCCACCACGAGGCTCCGGCAGTGTCGGGCAACGCCCTCGTCCGGGTTCCCGACGTCGTCGACCGCACCGGCAACAGCGCAGCCAGCATCATCACCGACGCTGGGCTGGTGCCCCGGCTGTCGGGGTCTGGTACGTGGGTCATGCGGCAGCACCCACGCGCGGGCTCGATGGTTCCGGCCGGGACCACCGTCGACCTCCTGCTGCGCAGTGGGCCCAGGCCCTGATCAGGATCCACCACCACCAGATGGTCCGGCACCGCCGGAGCAGGTGGCCGGGCAGACGCAGGTTGCTATGCTCCGGGTCGAGGCTTTGCGCGATCGCGTGCCGGATCCGGTCGCAGATCGCGGGATCGAGCCCCACCTGGTCGACCGGGATTGATCATGTCGACAAGGGCGGCGGCGTTGGCCGGCTGAGACGTAGGCCAGACCATCCCCAACCTCCATATCCCTTTCCCCGTGGTGACGGCGCACGCTTCCAGCCGTCGTACTCCGTTCTACTCATCGTCAGTCGACGAGAGGTGATGTCGTGCGGCGCTACATCATGACCGGCGCGCCAGGCGCCGGGAAGACGACGATCCTGGCGGCTCTGCGCTCGCGGGGATACGCGGTGGTCGACGAGGCGGCGACGGACGTCATCGCCGCCGAACTGGCGCAGGGTCGGGATCGGCCGTCGCACGGGCCGTCCTTCGTGGACGACGTTGCGCGCCTGCAGCGGGAGCGACAGAACAGTCCGACTCCACCGGAGGTGGCGATCCAGCTGTACGACCGGTCACCGATCTGCACGTACGCGCTGGCCCGCTACCTTGGCGTGCCGATCCCACCCGCGTTGGCCGACGAGGTCGACCGCGTCGTCGGCGGGCAGATCTACCAGCCGCAGGTCTTCTTCGTAGACATGTTGGGCTTCGTGACGCCGAGTGCCGCCCGCCGGATCAGCCTCGAAGACGCTGTGCGATTCGGGAAGATCCACCAGGAGGTCTACCGCGCGCACGGATACGACCTGATCGACGTCCCCGCGGGCCCGGTCGAGGAGCGGGTGGCACTCGTCCACCGATACTTGCGGACCTGGAGAGAGCGACCGGGGCCAGCCGGGTCGCACGTGGCAGGTCGGCCGGGTGGGTCCCTATCACCCGATTTGGGGCCCCAGCCTTCGTAAATCACTTGCGGCTGCGAAGGCGCGGGCTCCTACGATTCATCCGAAGGTCCAGCGTTCCGGTTCATGGAGGTAGGAAATGCGAGCAGCGTTCATGTCCATCGACGGCTTCTCGACCCGTTCGGAGGGTATGACGCGTGCAGCAACGAACGCTGAACCTGGGAATCCTGGCGCATGTCGACGCAGGTAAGACAACTCTGACCGAGCGGCTTCTCTACGCCGCGGGTGTCATCGGCGAGATCGGCAGCGTCGATGCCGGCACGACCCAGACGGATTCGCTCGCGCTCGAGCGGCAGCGTGGAATCACGATCAAGGCCGCGGTGGTCTCGTTCCTGCTGGACGACGTCATCGTCAACCTGATCGACACCCCGGGCCACCCGGACTTCATCGCCGAGGTCGAACGCGCTCTTAGCGTGCTCGACGGAGCTGTCCTGGTGCTGTCCGCGGTCGAGGGCGTGCAGCCCCAGACCCGCATCCTGATGCGCGCGCTGCAGCGCTTGCGCGTCCCGACTCTCCTGTTCGTGAACAAGATCGACCGGGGCGGTGCCGCCCAGGACCGAGTGCTGGATGCGATCTCCCGGCGACTGTCGGCCGCGACGGTACCGATGGGCTCCACCGACGGTCTCGGCACGCGCGCCGCCCGCTTCCTGCCGTCGGACGCCGACGATCACGCGTTCCGCACCCGGCTGATCGAGGCGCTCACCGGGCAGGACGACGCCCTCCTGGCGGCCTACGTCGAGGACGAGTCCCGATTCACCTACCCGCGACTGCGTGCCGAACTCGCGGAGCAGACCAGACGGGCTCGGGTGCATCCGGTGTACTTCGGGTCCGCGATCACCGGTACCGGCGTCGACGCGTTGATGGCTGGTCTCGTCGAACTGTTGCCGGCCGCCGAGAGTCACCCAGACGGACCGGTGTCCGGCCGGGTCTTCAAGATCGAACGTGGGACAACCGGCGAGAAGATCGCGTACGCCCGCATGTTCACCGGCACCGTGCACACGCGCGACCGGCTGCACTTCGGTCCGGACGGCGAGGCCAAGGTCACCGCGATCAACGCCTTCGACAGTGGTGGCTGGGTCCAGCGCGGGTCGGTTGCCGCTGGCGAGATCGGCAAGCTGTGGGGACTGGCCGGGATCCAGGTGGGCGATCCGATCGGCGAGCCGGCCACGACCGGGAAGCAACACCAGTTCGCGCCGCCGACGTTGGAGACGGTGGTCGTGCCGGTCCGGCCGGAACAGCGGGCCGCGCTGCGGGCGGCACTCACGCAGCTCGCCGAGCAGGACCCGCTGATCAACGTCCGGCAGGACGACACCCGGCAGGAGATCTCGGTCTCGTTGTACGGCGAGGTCCAGAAGGAGGTCATCGGCGCGACACTGGCGAACGAGTTCGACGTCGAGGTCACGTTCCGCGAGACGACGACGATCTGTGTCGAACGTCCAGCTGGCGTTGGCGAGGCGGTCGAGCTGCTGAACGCCGCGTCGAACCCGTTCCGCGCCACGATCGGCTTGCGCGTCGAACCGGCGCCGGTGGGCTCGGGCAACGAGTTCCGGCTGAGTGTCGACTACCGCACCGTGCCGCTGTACGTGTACAAGACCACGGACAACTTCGCCGACGTCATGGAGCAGAACGTCCTGCAGACCTTGCGGGAGGGCCTTTTCGGCTGGGCGGTCACGGACTGCCTCGTGACGATGGTCGAGTGCAACTACAGCTCACCTGACGGCCCGCCGTCCACCCGGGGACCGCTGAGCACACCCGGCGACTACCGGAGGCTGACGCCGATGGTCCTCATGGATGCCCTCGAACGGGCCGGGACGGTGGTCTGCGAGCCGATGGTGCGCCTCAGTCTCGAGATACCGGCGGGATCGACCGGTGCGGTGCTCGGCACGTTGGGTCGGCTGAGTGCCCCGGTGGAGGGCCAGTTCGTACACGGGGACATCGGCGCGATCCAGGCGCTGCTGCCGGTGGCGCGGATGCCGGACCTGCAGCGGCAGATGCCGGGCCTCACCGGCGGCGAGGGCGTCATCGAGTCCAGCTTCGCCGGCTACCAGCCGGTCAACGGCCAACCTGCAAGCAGGCCACGTACGACGGCCAACCCACTCAATCGGGCCGAATACATGATGGATCTCGCCCACCTTGGCGTGAAGGGATGACCTCGATGAAGATGCACGACGCGGAGGTCGACATCGACACCGACCTGGTGGCGCAGTTGGTGTCAGCGCAGTTTCCCCAGCTGGGCGACCTGCCGATCCGTGCGGTCCGTTCGACCGGGACGGTCAACGCCATCTACCGGCTCGGCGACGACCTGTACGCGCGGCTGCCGCGGGTGGAGGGTTGGGCCAAGGACCTGGAGACCGAGTGGCGCTGGCTGCCCGAGCTTGCTCCGCGGTTGTCGCTGCGGGTGCCCGAGCCCGTGGCCAAGGGTCACCCGGAGCGCTCGTACCCGTTCTCGTGGGCGATCTACCGCTGGATCGAGGGCCAGCCGTACACCGACGATCTCGTCGCCGACGAATGCCAGGCGGCACTGGATCTCGCCCGGTTCGTGCTCGAACTCCGCCGAGCCGACCGCGTCACGGGCGCACCCCGCGGAGGCCGGCAGCCGTTGCGTGCGCTCGATGCCATGACCCGCAAGGCCATCGAGTCGTCTCGGGACGTCATCGACCGAGATGCCGCGACTGCTGCCTGGGATCGCGCTCTCGAGGCACCGCCATGGCGAGGGACACCGGTCTGGATCCACGCCGACCTGCTCCGACCCAACATCCTCGTGCGGTCCGGCCGGCTCTGTGCCGTCATCGACTTCGGTGGCGTCGGCGTGGGCGATCCCGCCGCTGACGTGATCGCCGCGTGGAGCGTCTTCAACGACGTCGGGCGAAAGACCTTCCGTGCCGAACTCGACGTCGATGACGACACGTGGGAACGGGCCCGCGGTTACGCACTCCATCAGGCGGCCCAGATCATCCCGTACTACACGACGACCAACCCGGATTTCGTCACGCTGGCAAAGCGTACGATCGAGCAGATCCTTGGCGACTCCGATGGGTGCCAGGACGCGGGCTGAGGCAGATGCCAGGCGAGCAACCGGTACCCGACGCAGGATGGCGCCCCGCCGGCTAGATACCGCGCTTCATGCGTCGGACGTACTCCGTGCGGTTGAGCGGGTTCTGGTCCGTACGCGGTCGAGTTGGAACCGTGCCGCTGACCGGTCGGTAGTGGTCCAATGCAGACTCCAGGACGCCTTCGCCGCGGGTGAGCTCGGAAAGTTGCTGTTGGAGACTGTGCACGGTGGCGGCGCGGATATCGCCCTCCACAAGGCAGGTCGCCCCATGCACCGAGGGCGTGTCGGGTACGGCGCGCAACCGTGCGAGTGCCGACAACACCTGCCCCATGGTGTCCGCAGGAACATCGAGGTGGAAGCGGTGGATCGGCTCGCACACCACGGTGCCTGCCTGCTCGAGAGCGGCCATCATCACCAACGGTGTGAGCAGGCGGAAGTCCTTCGAGGTTGTTCCAGGGATGAACCCTGACTGAGTCATGGTCACGATGCAGTCGGCGACCTGCCAGCCACGCAGTCCCTGCCGCAACGTACGCCGCACCGACTTCTCGACCGACCTGCGAAAGGCCCCGATGTCCTTGAATACGTGGATCGGTACGCCGTCGATCTTGACCGCCAACCTAAACTCGATGCCGCTGTCGAGCGGCGCCGGTTCGACTCGCAGCCCGACCGTGGCGGCATACGGGTTGTCCAGCTTCCCGAGCACGTCGAGGGCTGTTCCCACGCCAACGGGACGCTCGATACAGATGGGCGTGGTCTCGCGAAACGTGACGTCGATGTCGTACTCGCCGGCCAGTGTTGCCTGGATGACCTCCTTCTGCACCTCGCCGTAGAGCGAGACGTAGATCTCCTGGCGTACGTCGTCCTGCCGGAGATTGATCAACGGGTCCTGCTCTGCGAGCTGGGCGAGTGCGACGTGGAGAGCGCCCTTGTCCGCACGCCTGCGGGGTACGACGACCGTCTCCAGCGTGGGCGGAGCGAAGTGGTGGCGAGCGCTGCTGTGCGAGGTACCGATGGCGTCACCGACCCTGACGTCGCCCAGGCCGGCAAGCTTGGCGATGCGGCCCGCACCGACGGTGGGGCCTCGGACCACCTGGCCGTGCTCGAAGAGATGGACTGCCGTGACCTTGCCCGCGGCACCCTCGCCGAAGCGCAGCCTGTCTCGCACGTGGATGTTTCCGGCGAACACGCGGACGTAGGCGATCTTCTCACTTCCCGGTCCGCGCTCGACCTTGAAGACGGAGGCGCTTGCCGGCCCTTCACCGCCTGACTCGAAGACCGGCAGGAGTTCGGTGATGCCGTCCATCAGTTGGTCGAGTCCGGCGCCCGTGATCGCCGAGCCGAAGTAGACCGGATGCACCTGAGTCCGTTGCGTCTGGGCGGCCAGAGTGCAACGGAGTTGGTCGTACGGGACAACCTCGCCACCGAGGTAGGCCGCCATCACCGCGTCGTCGTGCTCGGCCAGCACGGTGGTCAGCCGCGAGGTGAACGCCTGGTCAGTCGGCTCGTATGCCATGAACTGTGCCGAGCGGGTGCCCGGGCTTCCTACCGATCCCATCGCGATGATGGCAGGCGTGAGTCTTTTGGAGATGGTCTGCAGTACGGATGTGTCCTGAGCTCCGCCACGGTCGATCTTGTTGACGAAGAACAGCGTGGGGACGCACAACCGTCGCAGTGTACGGGCCAGAACGCGGGTCTGCGCCTGGACACCTTCGACCGCGGAGATCACCAGCACCGCGCCGTCGAGCACGTTCAGCACGCGTTCGACCTCGGCTATGAAGTCCGGGTGGCCGGGTGTGTCGATGAGATTGACCGTGACGCCGTTGAGCTCGAAGGAAACGACGGCTGACTTGATCGTGATGCCGCGTTGGCGTTCCAGCGCCAGCGAGTCGGTCTGGGTTGTGCCGGCGTCGACGCTGCCGATGTGGTCGATCACGCCGACGGCGAACAGGAGCCGCTCGGTCAGCGTGGTCTTACCGGCGTCGACATGTGCCAGGATCCCTAGATTCAGCGTTCGCACCGTGTCGCATGTCCTCCACAGAGTTGGGAATTCGCGTGGACATGTACGAACGGCGCATCGCGGTCTCCATTCGTCGGGGGGTCTCCCGGCCGCAGCCGATTGGCTTGTTGGCGACCCAAGCAGACGGCCACCTCGATCGGCAACCGAATTAGGCTCGGTCGGCCGACGTCGAGGGGGTCTGGCAGACCGGGTGGGTCCGGTCAGGGACGCGCGGACGGGGGACGGGTGGCGTAGAACAGGGCGTGTCCGCCGTCGTCCTCGGGGAAGAACTCCTGCTCTCGTACCTGGAGTCCCGCATCGGTGAGCCACGTCTCGTAGGTCGCCTTGTCGGCGTGGCTCCACCACATCGTCGCGCCGTGCCAGTTGTCCTCCGTGCCGGTCCATGCGGTGTGACCCGTCGTCACGACCAGACATCCACCAGGACGTAACCAGCCGGCGACGCGCTTCAGCAGCGGAGCCTGCTCGGCGAGGGGAATGTGGATGAGGGCGAACAGGCACACGACCGCGTCGAACGACTCGGTCGGGAACGCCACCTCGGTAGCATCGGCGCGGATGAATGTCGCCTGAGGTACCAGCTGTCTGGCTCGCTCGACCTGGACCTCGCTGAGGTCGACACCAGTCACCGAATACCCTGCCCGGGTGAGGATCCGGCACACCGGAATGCCACAGCCCGACCCGAGATCGAGTACGTCACCACCGCCCGGAACGTACGTCTGCATTCTGGCGATCCAGCGACCGTAGTTGCCGTCGCCCGCGTCGTCGCGGCGGTATGCGTGCGAGATGGTGTCGTACCCGTGACGCACGATCTCCTTCGGATCGAGCTGGCCCATGGTCTCGGGACCCTACTGCTGCGCGGAACCATGGGCCAGTCGAATAACTACGGCATCGGCCGAAGCGCCCATAGTCAGGCCCACTATGCGATCGATTGCACAGATGGGAGCGATGATCATGGTTGTCAACGGGTCTTGGCGCTACTGTCCGTGCGTGCGACGACGTGGCGCCTTGCCGGTGGTGTCACGGGCGATGAAGCGCGTCTCCAGTGTGATCGACCGAGGTGAGGTGTGGGCGTCCTCGACCAGGTCGAGCAGGACGTCGATGGCGGCTCGTCCCGCGTCCTCGGCGGCTCCCGTCACACTGCTGAGTGGCAGTGGACTCACGGCTGCGAGGACGTCGTCGCAGCCGACGACGCTGATCCGCGACGGGACGCCGATGCCACGCGCGACGAGACCCGCTACCAGGCCGGAGGCGAGGAGGTCGTCGAAGGCGATGACAGCGGTCGCCTTGGAGGCAAGGACGATGTCGACGAGGCTGCGGCCCATCCCGTGCGACGGCACGTAGGGCCCGCGCTCCTCGAGGTCTATCCCGTGCTTGCTCGCCAGCGACCGGACAATGCGCCTTCGCTCGGTGTTGGCCCACGAGGTCTTCGGTCCGCCGAGATATACGACCCGCCGGTGACCGAGCTCGGCCAGGTGGTCCATGGCTTCCCGTAGCCCCTGCGAGGAGTCGACGAGCACGGAGGACAGGCCAGGAACCTTGCGGTTGACCAACGCGGTGCGGTGATGTTCCGCGAAGGACCTCACCTGGCTGGTGCGCATCCGCGGAGCGCAAAGGACGACACCGGCGACTTCCTGGCCGAAGTACCCGAGCACCTCCCACTCCTGGTGCGGATTCTCGTCGGTGTCGGCGAGAAAGAGGCAGTAGCCGCGTTCGCGGGCCCGGATCTGCGCCGCCTTGATGAGTGGGGGAAAGTACGGATTGGCGATGTCGGGCACGACGAGCCCGAGATTGGTGGAACGTCCGGTGACCAGCGCCCGGGCCGACCGGTTCGGCGAGTAGCCGAGTCGCCGGGCGATCTCCGTGATCCGCTCCACCGTCGACGAGGAGAGCAGGTGCGGGTGCGAGAACGCCCGCGAGACCGTCGATGTGGAGACCCCCGCCTCCTGTGCTACCTGCCCTAGCGTGGTCGGCACGCGGCCCACCTCTCACTGCATGATCGAGACATTTCGACGCGACGCCGTGCACCGCCCGCGCATGGCCGCATCGTCGGCGCGCCGCCCGCGCGCCTCGAAGCATCCTATGGTTCCACTGGCCTGGCTCCCGCCAACTGGCGTCCGCCGGACCCTGGGAGCCTCCACCTTGCCGCCATCCGGCCGCCTCAACCCTTCAGGCTTCCCTCCCCGATACCGCGGAAGAAGAATCGCTGCATGACGAGGAAGACCAGCATCGGCGGTGCCAGTGCCAGGATGGTGCCCGCGGCGATGACGCGCTGGTCGGCCGAGAAGGTTCCCGAGAGGAACTGGAGTCCGACGGTGACCGGATAGTTGTCCGGGGAACGCAGCGCGATCAATGGCCAGAGGAACTGATCCCACTGGTCGATGAAACTGAACACCGCCACGACGGCGAGTGGACCCCGCACGGCGGGCAGGCAGACGTCGCGGAACAGTCGCCACTCGTTCGCGCCGTCCATCCACGCCGCCTCGTCCAGTTCGCGGGGGATCACGACGAACGCCTGGCGCATGACGAAGATCCCGAAGACGGTTACGGCGTGCGGGGCGACGACGCCCAGCAGCGAGTCGTACAGCCCGATCTGCCGGACGATCAGGAACACCGACACGAGGATGACCTCGAACGGCAACACCACGGTGGCCACCAGCGCACCGAAGTAAGCGTCACGGCCGCGGAAGCGCATCCGGGCCAGGGCATAGCCGGCCGTCGTGGCGAGTACGCAGTTGCTGAGGACCCCCATTGCGGCGATCGCGCTGGAGTTGAGGAAGTAGCGCGCCATCGGCACGTCGGCGAAGACCCGCAGGAAGTTGTCGAAAGTCGGATGGGCCGGCAGGAACGTCGGCGGAAACCCGACGACTGCCTCGGTCCGGCCCTTGAGCGCGGTCGAGAGTTGCCAGAGGAGTGGCGTGATCACCACCAGCACGGCGAACGTCATCGCGAGGTAGCGGCCGACCAGGCCGAGGACGTGCCGGCGACCTCTACGTCGCCGCGGGGCGGGACGTGGCAGCTTCGCCCGGGCGGTCTCCCGGTCCTGGGTGGCGGAGGCGGAGACGGCGGTCACAACGCCCTCCGGCGGGCGACGAGCCGCAGTCCGACGGCCGCGACGACGATCACGCAGAAGAGCGACAGGCTGATCGCTGACGCATAGCCTGCCTGTGATCCCGGCGAGACCCCGGTCTCCAGCAGGTAGAAGACGACCGTCTCCGTCGACCCGTACGGACCACCACCGGTGATGACGTACGGCTCGGTGAACACGCGAAGTGCCGCGATCGCCGACAGCGTGGCGACCAGGAAGGTGGTCGGCCGCAGCAGCGGGATGACCACCGAGACCGTACGCCGGACCGGACCCGCACCGTCCACGTGCGAGGCCTCGACCAGCTCACTGGGCACGTTCTGCAGCGCTGCGAGGTAGAGGACGGCGTAGAAGCCCACCGTCCGCCACACGGTGACCGCCATGAGGCAGACCAACGCGAGTTGCGGATCGGTCAGCCATCCCACCGGCTCGTTGACGATCCGCAGCTTGGCGAGTGTGTAGTTGAGCAGGCCGTCGGTGTCGAGCGTCCATCCCCAGACCAGCGCGATCACGACCATCGGAGTGACCACGGGGGAGAACGTCAGCGTGCGGACGAACCCCGCGCCAAACAGTCGACTGTTCAGCAGCAGTGCCAGGAGCAGGGACAGGGCGAGGGTGATCGGAACGACGCCCACCACGTAGACGACGCTGTTGCGCATCGCCGACCAGAACGCACCGTCCGCGGCCAGGCGGCTGAAGTTGTCGAGTCCGTTGAACGTTCCGCCGCCGAGCGTGTCTGCGTTGGTGAACGCGAGTACGAACGTGTTGCCCAGAGGCATCCAGAGGAAAGCCGTCTGGATGACAACGGTCGGCAGGAGAAAGAGCCACGGAACGTACCAACGCCGTCCGATCACCGGTGTCTCTCAGCTCGAACGCTGTTGGAGGATCTGGGTACTCTGCGCCGCCGCGTCGTCCAGCGCCTCGGCCGCCTCCTTCTTGCCGGACACGACGGCCTGTGCTGCCTCGAACAAAGGCTTGGTGAACTCGGCGTCGACGGAGGCAGGTCGTTCGGTGGCCTCCGCCTCGAGCATCTGCTCGGACCCGATCTTGCGCGCCACCTCCTGGACAGTGTCACCACCTGCGGTGAAGTAGGCGTCCTGCAGGCTCTCGGCGATGCTCGGGAAGAGGACCGTCTCGTGTGCGAAGTCGAGCTGGTTCTGGCCGTTGGTAAGGAACTTGGCGAACGCCATGGCGGCAGGGCGGTGGTCAGAACCCGTCGGCACAGCCAATCCGTGGCCCAGGATCCACATCCGGCCGGTCTCCCCGGTGATCTGCGGATGCACCCCCAGCGCCTTGAAGACCTCCGGAGCGTTCTCCTCGATGAGCGCCAGCCTCGTCGGTCCGGACTCGAGGAAGACCGTCTTGCCCTCCATGAACGTGTCGAGATTGGTGCGCTCCTGGGCGACGGCCGTGTCCGCGGGAATCGCGCCCTTGTCGAGAAGCTCCGCCAGACTCTCCAGGTATGTCGCCGCCTCGTCGGTGTTGTAGACGGCCTTCTCCCCGCTCTCGTCCACCATCGCAACGCCCTGGCTCAGCAGGGCATTCACGAGCGACACGTTGAGGTCGGGCTGGAACGCGTACGCCTTCTTGCCGGCCTTGGCCACCTGGAGCGCGACCTCGTGCATCTCGGCTGCGGTCGCGGGAGGGGCGTCGGGGTCGACGCCAACCTGGCGCGCCAGCTTCTCGTTCACCATCGTGACGCCGGTGTTGAAGTACCAGGGGAGTCCGACGATCTTGCCGTCCCCGAGATCGAAGGAGCTCCATGCAGAAGCCGCGTAGTCGTCCTTGACGTCGGACGCGGCCTGCTCCATGTCGACGAGGAGGCCGCGTCGGGCGAGGGGAGCCAACAGTTCGGGGGTCGCGTCGATCACGTCCGGCAGCTGCCCTGCAACGGCGTCGGCGCCGAGCTTCTGCGCGGCCTGGTCGCTGGGAATGTCCACCCACTTCACCGTGGCCTGAGGATGCTTCTTCTCGAACGCGTCGATGATGCCGTTGACGTAGGCGTCGTACGTCGGCTTCAGCTGGAGGGTCTGGAAGACAATCGTGCCCTCCACCGGTGCGTTCGCAGGCGGCGGCTTCTTTTCGCTGGTGGCGTTCCCGCCTGCTCCGCTGAGCCCGCATGCGCCCAGTGCCAGGACGACGACCGCGCCGACCGCTGCGGCGCGCAGCCCGGCGAGCCCTGTGCTACGTTCCCTCATCGCCGTGCTCCCGTTCAAGCGAGAATTCTATGCAAACGTTTGAAGCGGACATAGCCTGCTCGTGGGACGGCCGGAAGTCAAGAGTGGTCGCCTCCCAGAATTGCGTGGAGGGGAAGGCTGGATGCGGCCAGAGTTCTCGATGCGGCCAGAGTCCTGGATGCGGCCAGAGTTCTCGATGCGGCCAGAGTGGGAGATGAGGTCGAGATGAGTCCGTGGGTCAACGATGTCCTTGGCCGACTCTCCTTGTCGGAGCGGGTGGCCCAGCTGCTTCTGGTCCTGCCGGGGGTCGAACCGGATGCTTTGTCTGCGCAGCCGTCCCGGCGCGCCTTGCCCGACGAAGCCACGCTGTCGGCGGTACGGGCGGGCACGGGATCGGTGCACGGCGTCCGGTTGGCAACTCCGTCGGATGCCGCGCGCTACCACGCAAGGCTTCAGGAAGTGGCGGCGGAGAGCACGGGAGTGGCGGTCCTCACCGCGACCAATCTCGAGACCGGCCTCTCCTACACGCTCGATGACGGTGGTACCGACGTTCCCTACGCCAGGGGAATCGGCCTGGCCGACGACGTGGATCTCGCGTACGCCGCCGCTGCGGTGGTCGCGGCGGAGGCCCGCCAAGCCGGCTTCACCTGGTCGTTCTCACCGTGCGTGGATGTGACCACGGCGCCCGACGATCCGGTGATCGGCGTCCGAGCCTTCGGGGACGACCCGGCACAGGTCGCCCGACTCGGAGTCGCGCAGATTCGCGGCCTGCAGGACAACGGGCTGCTGGCCACGGCGAAACACTTTCCCGGACACGGGGACGCCACTGTCGACTCCCATCTCGACCTGCCTCGCATCGACCGCGACCAGCGCGCGCATGAGGAGGTCCACCTCGTGCCGTTCAAGGCCGCGGCGGCTGCTGGCGTGGCCGCGATGATGACCGCACACCTCAGCCTCCCCCGACTCGGCGTCACCGGGACCGCGACGCTGGACCCGCGGGTGTGCACCGATCTGGCGCGTACGGAGGTGGGATTCGATGGAGTCCTGGTCTCCGACTCGCTGCGGATGGGTGCCGTCACCTCCCGGCTCGACCTCGCCGAGTCGGCCATTCTGGCGCTGCTGGCCGGCTGTGACGTCGCCAACCTCAAGTGCGACGCCGCCTTACTTCCGGCGGTCCTCGCCACTGTCGTCGCCGCGGTCCGTGACGGTCGGCTTTCGGAGAGTCGGGTGGACGAGGCGACGCGGCGTGTCCTGACGATGAAGGCGCTCGCCGGGCTGCACCGCGCCCCGCCACCGGACCCCGAAGCCGCGATGGCACTGGACCGACCGCGCCGGTGGGAGCATGCAGCGCTCGCTCGTACGGTACGGATACTCCGCGGGCCCGGCCTCTCGCAGGCGTTGTCGGGTGGCCCGCTCGACGTGGTGACCGAACACGGGGACGCCCGTCTGGTGACGGCGGTGCAGGAGTGCGTTGCGGTACCCGTACGTTTCTGGGCGCCTGACGACCTGCCCGCGCTGCCACCCGAGGGCTCCCGGGCTGTCCTGCTCGTCACCGGCGGTCGGAGTCCGACGCCGTCGGAGCGTTCGGTGGCCGAGAGGGTGTCGGGCTGGCGGGTGTCCGTAGCGGTCCTCGGTCTCGGGCTATCGGTGGATGCCGACGAGTTTGCCCCGCAGGTGTCCGTTGTCCACGCCCCGGGCCGCGACGTCTTCGGTGTCGTGAGCCGTGCGGCCGTCCGCGAGGGAATGCGCGCACTCGCGAGGTCTTGACCGCGTGGCGTGGCAAACCTAGGGTGCCGGGTTACAAACGTTTGCACGCGGAGGTGCACCGATGCCACACCGGCGACCGTCCCCGACATCCGCCGTCACCCGCCGGCGGCTGCTGGCCACGTCTGCGATGGGTGCCACCGCCTTGCTCGGACTTCGCGGCCTCGAGCCCCGGCCCGCCGCAGCAGCCACCAGTCCGAGCGCAGAGCTCCCTATCTCGGCCCAACGGTCGACGTTCGACGACGCTGACCTGGCACTCAACGGTGGCGACGGCTACAAGGACGCCACGAACGAGGCTGCGCTCTACGCCTGGCAGGAGAGCTATGTCCTGCAGTCGTACGCCCTGATGTATCGGGCTCATCGGGACACTTACTACCTCGACAAGTTCGTCGACCATGCCGAAGCTGTACTCGCGAACCGGGACTCCGAACGAGGCGTTGCTGACTACCGGGGCGAGTCGTTGCCCCTCTGGCGCAACTTCCAGTACTCCGTGGACGGCGCCTACCCACTCCTGGCCGCGGACGAGACGGGGAACCTGCTCTACCCGCTGACGATGTTTGCCCGCACCGTGGCCGTGACGCCGAAGCTGCGCAAGCCGTACGGCATCAAGGCAGCGAAGTATGTGCTCGCCTGCGTCCGCGCCGTCGACGCACACAACGAGATCTACCGCGACCTCGGGGACGGCAGCGCGACCTACATCTTCCCCAAGGGCATGCCCTATCCATGGGACGGGATCGAGTACGCGCAGAACAAGAACCTCACCATGGCTCGCGCCCTGCTCAACCTCTGGGCCCTGACCGGTGTCAAGGCGTACCGCCAGAAGGCGATTGCGCTGGGGCGGTTCTGGCAGCAGGACCTGCAGCTGCTGGCCGACGGATCGCCGATCTGGACCTACCAGGCGCGGTCGAGCTGGGGATACCGCGGGTGGACCGAGGCCGACGGCATCTCGGACAACTCACCGAGCTTCTCCGGCAACACGCGCATCGAGGACATCGGCCACGCTCACCTGCCCATCGAGTTCGCGGAGGTCGCGCAGGCGCACGGCGTTCTCTTCTCGCGGTCGGACGTCACTGCGTTCGCCCGGACCCTCAGTCGGCACGCACTCGGCACGCACACTGACGGGTCGCCGTCGGTTCACGTCCGCGTCGACGGCAGCGAGGAAACGGGCAACCAGCAGTACGAGCTCCACACTGGCCTGTGGATTCCCCTGGCGCCCTACGCGGAAGACGATCTTGTCACGCTCGTCGGTGCGGTGCTCGACGACAACATCGGGACCGTCGGGTCTGGGCGCATCAGCCGCTTCATGGTCGGATCGGCGATGCTGAACTTCGTCGGGCGCGGTGGAAGGGTCTCGGTCTACGAGTCCACACCGCCCGAGTAGGGGACCGGGCCCGCACGACCCGCGCCTTCGTCTCAGCGGTCGAGGTCGATCATGTCCGCCAAGCGGTCGAGCTTCATGCCGTCGCGGAGCCGGTCGGCTACCTCGTCGACAGTGGCGTACCCGGCGCGCCAGCGTCCGGCCCGCCAGACGATGCTGCCCAGCGTTCGGTACCGGATCAGGGTCGGCAGCGCGTCTCGTTCGACGTCGAGCAGCTGCACGTGCACGGCGTATCCGCGACGGAACGCGGCGACCTGATCGGCCCGAAGGTCGTCGGTGGACTGGATGAGCGCAGCGCAGAGCTCGGTGAGGCGCAGGTCGATGCCGGCGATCTCGAAGTCGAGCATCCCCGTGACACGACCGTCGTCCACCAGGACATTGCCGAGGGCATAGTCGCCGTGGATGATCTGGCGCGGCAGGACCGCGTACCAGCGCCCGGTCTCCGCCTCGATCTCGGGCGCACGGTCGGCGAACCACATGGCCGACGGTTCGGCCGGCAACACCCGGGTCAGCTCAGCGGCCAGAGCACCGAGATCTTGCACGTGCGGATGGATCGCGCTCAGCGACCGGGAGCTCCAGTCAGTCGGTGCGAGGTCGGCAGGCAGCGCGGCGAGTGCGGTGTCGAGTTCGCCAAGGGCAACACCGGCGAGCTCGAGTCCCTCGCGGTCTCGGCGCGGATGATCGCCGGGGATCCACTGAGTGACCGACGCCGGGCCGTGTGGTGTCGCGACGGCGGGCCGTCCGTCGGTCGTGAGCATGGGGACAGGTACGCGGAACGACAGGTGGGCGTTGTCGGCCAGCGCGGTGAGCAGTCGGCATTCGGCGGCGACCTGGGCGATGGTCGCGTTGTGGTGGATGCGTAGGACGAATCTGGACGTCCCGGTGTCGACGAGCCGCACCAGGTTGTTGGTCCCGTGCTCCGGCTGTCGCATGCCGATCGGCGGCGGGAGGTCCCACGCACGCAGCACGTCCTCCTCGAACGGGACGGTCGGTCTCATCGGCAGCGCCATCACTCGTCGAGGTCGACGTAGGCGGACCACCGCTCAACGACTTGACCACTCTCACCTACGCGGAGAAATGCAAACCCGCGCTGTCGCAGTGCCTTGCGTGTTGTTCGGTGGGTGCCACGCCAGGTCGCACGCACAGCCACGGTCTGCCCCTGCGCGAGGAGATCCTCGACCTCGAACCGCAGGTCGGGGTAGTCGGCCAGCATTGTCTCCACGTACGCCCGTGTGGCGGCGGGGCCTGGCGGCGTCTGGGCTGGCGCGTCGTGGTCGACGTACTCGTCCGAGAGGAGTTCCTCGCACACGCCCAGGTCGCGCTCGACGAGAAGCCCGTGGAAGTAGGTCCGGACCACAACTTCCGGATCCGCCCTACGCGGGGGTCCGCTCGTAGGTTGCGTCCGGGTACCTGACCTGGACCTCGAGTTTCCGCTACCAACCACGGCCCGAGGCTAGCCCCTTGTAGGCGGTCTCCGTACGACTGTAGGACCAGGCGATGCCCCTGTAGGTGGAGGCAGAGCAATTAAGGGGTATGCCGGACGTTGGTGGGCCCGTCGACAATCAGAACGTGAAGGATCACCCGCGAATGAGCTTCGCCGTCAAGCCAACCATCATCGGAGAGAGGGTGACGCTGCGGCCGTACCGGCTGCAGGAGGACGTTGACGTCCTACGGGCCCTTCTCCGAGATCCGGACGTGGCCCGACTGACCGGAAGCATCGCGTCGCATGCTGATCCGCCGCCCTGGGACGAGTCGGCCGAGCAACGTATGCGTGCCTGGTACGGCTCCCGTCATGACCAGGACGACCGGCTGGACCTTGCGGTGGTCGACCGGGGGAGTGGCAGGTGCGTGGGTGAGGTCGTACTCAACGAGTGGGACAGCCGTAACCGCAGCTGCAACCTCCGCATCGCACTCGCCCCTGCCGGCCAGGACCGCGGCCTTGGAACGGAGGCCACGAGGCTGATGGTCGGCTATGGCTTCGATGAGCTTCGGCTGCATCGGATCTCGCTGAACGTGTTCGACTTCAACCCGCGCGCCCGCCGAGCGTACGAGAAGGTCGGTTTCGTCGCGGAGGGGATCCGGCGCGACGTCCTGCGCCATGACGCCGGCTGGGCGAACGACACCATGATGTCGGTCCTCGCACCGGAGTGGGAGGTGCACCGTGGTCACCCCGCGACGAGCGCCGCCTCGGCGGCCATGAACCCACGTCCCTGGGCGGCTCCCGTCAGCCCCGGCGGAACGGACCCTAAGGCTCAGTAGAGGTTGGATCCTCGCTCGGGTCGCGAAACTCGCAGGTGAAGGTGTGTTCGCCCGAGCCGACCTCGACCGGCTTGAAGGACGGCGCGGGCAACTGCACCGTCGCGGTCGTCCCGGGCGGAACGGTCACGGTCAGGTCGAGGCGTCCACCGGTCCGCTGCCACCCCACGGCTGCGCGCCCGTACGGTGTGTCGTGCTCGGCACGGGCATGGGTGAGGCCGCCCCCAGGGCGCGGACGAACCAGGAGCCGCCGGTAGCCCGGCGCCGCCGGAGCCAGACCGGCCACGGTCCGGTGCATCCAGTCGGCAACCGCACCGAGGGCATAGTGGTTGAACGACGTCATCTCGCCAGGATTGACGCTGCCGTCGGGCAACAGGCTGTCCCAGCGTTCCCAGATCGTGGTCGCTCCCATCGTCACCGGGTACAGCCAGGACGGGCACTCCTGCTGGGTGAGCAGGAGGTACGCGGTGTCCTCGTCGTCTCCGGCGGACAGGGCATCGCAGACCAGCGGCGTACCGACGAACCCGGTGCCGATCCGGTGTCCTTCCGCGGCCACCAGTTCGGCGAGCCGCCTGCCCGCACGCTCTCGCTGCTCGGCCTTGGGTAGAAGATCGAACTGCAGCGCCAGCGCATAGCCGGTCTGGGCATCGCTGACCAACCGGCCGTTCGACGTGACGTACTCGTCGCCGAAGGCGTCGCGTACTGCCGCGGCCAGGGCGGCATACCTGGCATGGTCGTCCTCCCGACCGAGGATGGCGGCCACGTCGGCGAGAACCTGTGCGGAGTACGCGTGGTAGGCGGTGGCGACGAGGTACCGGTCGGTCTTCGCCGCAGCTGGCCGATCGGGTGGGGCGCTCGGGTCGAGCCAGTCGCCGAACTGGAAGCCGCTGTCCCACAGGTGCCGCTCGCCGGCCAGATCGGCTATCTGGTCTACCCACGCGGTCATGCTCGGGTACTGCGAACGCAGGATCTCGACGTCCCCGAACCGCTGGTAGAGCGCCCAAGGCACCAGCACCGCCGCATCACCCCAGGCGGCAGCCGGCCTGAGGTCGAACCCGAGTGGAACCCACGGCACGTAATGCGGCACCGTCTCGTTTTCCCGCTGCTCGATCGCGAGGTCGGCGAGCCAGGACGACAGCATGCCCGAGCAGTCGTAGAGGAACGACGCCGTGGGGGCGAACACCTGGATGTCCCCGGTCCATCCAAGCCGCTCGTCACGCTGCGGACAGTCGGTGGGGATGTCGAGGAAGTTGCCGCGCATGCTCCACACGACGTTGTCGTGCAGCTTGTTCAGGAGGGGTTCGGAGCAGTTGAACCAACCTGTGCGGCGTAGGTCGGTGTGGCAGACCACGGCCTGGACATCGCTGGTACGCAGCTCACCGGGCCAGCCCTCGACGTGCGCGTAGCGGAACCCGTGAGTGGTGAACCGGGGTTCCCAGACCTCCTCATCCCGACCGGCGAGGGTGTACTCGTCGATGGCGTCGGCACCCCGAAGGGGCCGTACGGCCAGCTCGCCGTTCTCCAGCACCTCTGCGTGGCGCAGGCGTACGGTATGGCCCGCGTCCCCGCGTACCCGGATCCGCAGCCGCCCGGAGATGTTCTGGCCGAAGTCGAGGAGGTGGCCGCCGGACCCGGCGCGGGTGACGGACACCGGAGGCAGCACCTCGGTCCGGCGTACCGGCGGGCCGTCCGGAGCGACGAGCCGGCCCGGGTCGAGCGGCACGGTGTCGACCGGGAGCCAGTCGGTGTCGTCGAACCCCGCCGACGACCAGCCAGCCTCTTCGCGCCGTGCGTCATACCGTTCACCGGCGTACAACCCGCTCTGGGTGATCGGTCCGGCGGCGCATCGCCAGGTGGTGTCGCTGGCCACGACGTCGGTCGTGCCATCGGCGTACGTGATCTCCAGCTGGGCGATGAGCGCCAGCCGGTCGCCGTACAGCTCGGTGACGCCGCCACGGAATCCGAGCGGTCCGCGGTACCAGCCGTCGGCCAGCAGCGCGCCGATGGCGTTGTCGCCGGGACTCAGCAAAGACGTGACATCGTGGGTCTGATAGCGCAGCCGGTGGGAATAGCTGGTCCAGCCGGGCGCGAGCACCTCGTCGCCGACCCGTCCGCCGTTGAGCTCGATCTCGTACGCACCAAATGCGCTGGCATAGAGGCGTGCGCGTGCCACGGGTCCGCGGACGGTGAAGCTCCGTCGCAGCAGGGGCGCCGGGCCCGGTGGTGTTCCGTGCAGCTCCGGGGCCGGGGAGACGGCCGCGGCGGACCAGTCCTCGGCTGTGAGCAGGCCCGCCTCGACCACGACCGGTTCGCTCCAGCCGGATGGCTCGTCGTCACCGGATCCCCACACCCGCACCCGGACGGTCCGTCGCTCCCGAGACTGCAGTGGCGCGGCCGCTTGCGGCCATGGGACGAGAACCGAATCCGGCGACTCGACCCGGACCCGGCCGGTGGGCACCTGGGTCACGTCGCCGTCAGGCGCGTCGGACACCTCGATCTCATAGGCAGCCTGCGTCCAGCCGGTGACCGGCGTACGTGTCGTCCAGCTCAGGCGCGGGCGCATCTGCCCGATCCCCAGCGGTGTAAGGAGATGCTCGACGCGCAGCGATTCGACGCGGACGTCATTTCCTACGTTCGTCGCGGTCATGTCGCGTACCCACTCCTGTCAGTCAGCCTCTGGTGGTGCCTGCTGTCATGCCCGCGACGATCTTCCGGGTGAAGAAGCGTCGTCGAGGATGACCACCGAGCTGGTGAGGACCACCGATGGTAACCGGCAGGAGCAGCGCGAACGCTACCCGGACGAACAGTCAGAAGCCGGATCAGCTGTCTGCCGCACTCCTAGCACAGACAGGACACCATGGCCGTCACTCGCCAGATCGTCGGGTTCGGCGCAGACGACGAACTGCTCTTCACCCACGACCTTCCCGAGGAGAAGTTCGTCGACCTTCGGCCCCTGTTCGACTATGGAGACGACGAGCTGATGTACGGCGGGTCCTACGAGGTCACCGAAGCCAACCGCGACCGCCACCTGCTCCATTCACACCCTGTCGAGTCCGCGGAATTCGCCTCCCGAGCAGCCAAGATCACGTCGGCCGTGGTCCGACGCAACAACAACTTCTACGGGTCCCAGTTCTTCACCTTGGCCCTTGCCGCGATCGGCGTGGCCGGCGCCTACACTTCCGGGGCGCTGCAAGGTGCGACGGTGGGGCAGGTCGTCGCGATGGCGGCCCTGGTGAAGTTGATCTACGACCCCCTCGTACAGATCAGCATCCAGGGACTCAGCCTCAGCGGCGGCATCATCGAACTGGAGAAGATCTTCGCGCTGCTGGACATGCCGGAGCACCAGCCGGCAGGTCACCGGAAGCTGGACGCGCCGGCGCGGCGGCTCGCCTTCGAGCGCGTGTGGTTCCGGCATCCAGCACCCGGTACGGCAACCCTGCCCGACCTCGCCGCGGAGATGGCCAGCGTCAGCGAAAGCGACTGGGCAGTTGCCGACCTCACGTTCTCGCTCGATCCTGGGACCACGACGGCTCTGGTCGGACCCAGCGGAGCCGGCAAAACTACAACCGCCTTGCTCGCCGTCGGTGTGCACCATCCGGCCCGAGGCCGGATCACGATCGACCACCTCGACCTGGCCGACCTGACGCCTACCTCACGCCACCGGGCCATTGGCATGGTGACCCAGGAAGTCTTCGTCCTCCACGCCAGCCTCCGCGACAACCTCGCGGTAGCCCGGTCGGACGTGACCGACCGTCAGATCCAGGAGGCACTGCACCGGGCCCAACTCACCGGCCTGATCGACTCGCTGCCGCAGGGACTCGACACCACCGTAGGTGATCGCGGGTTCCGGCTCTCCGGTGGCGAACGTCAACGACT
Source organism: uncultured Actinomycetota bacterium (assembly GCA_963720325.1). GTDB lineage: Bacteria > Actinomycetota > Actinomycetes > Propionibacteriales > Actinopolymorphaceae > Thermasporomyces. The sequence goes on from CAVRFE010000003.1 coordinate 1,230,085, forward strand.
CAGCCTCGCCCGGCTCTTCCTCGCCGACCCGGACATCGTGATCCTTGACGAGGCGACCGCCCACCTGGACACCCTCACCGAAGCTGCCCTCCACGACGCGCTGACCCACCACCTCGCCGGGCGCACCATGCTGATCATCGCGCACCGACCCAGCACCATCGAGAACGCCGATCGGACCGTCCGCCTCGACCACGGCCGAGTCGTCGCCGTCGACCACGCCGGCGCAGGGGGATAACCGGGACGCAGCCGAAGCCAACACCGAGCTTGCGGGACGCTCAGGAGAGAATGCCGCATGGACGATGACGGTGCACCGCCGCGCCGCGGCACATCCGATCGCTGGGTGTCCTTGCCGATTCGGACGCGGAAGCCGGATGCCACGGGAGCGGTCGACGTGTCAGTGACGTCGACTTACCAGTTGCGTTGTGAGGAGACGGCCGTCCTCATCTGCGACGTCTGGGACCGACACTGGAGTCGCGGAGCCTCCGAACGCGTGGAGGCCATGGCGCCTCGGATCAACGAAGTCGTCGAGCACCTGCGGAGTCGAGGCGTACTGGTCGTGCATGCGCCCTCAGAGACGCTGGAGTTCTATCGCGAGCACCCCGCACGCCGGTTCACCCAGGAGGCTCCCCGAGTCGAACCACCGGACGGGCCACCGTTGCCCGAGCCGCCGCTTCCGATCGACGACTCCGACGGTGGGTCGGACACTGGCGAGGCCTCGTGGTATCCGGCCTGGACACGCCAGCACGCGGCGATCCGGATCGACGACAACGACGCCCTCTCCGATGACGGAGCCGAGGTCTACAGCGTCCTGCGTGCCGGAGGCAGACGGCTCATTCTGGTGCTGGGCGTCCACACCAACATGTGCGTACTCAGACGCTCGTTCGGCATCAGGAACCTTCTCCGATGGGGCCTCGAGACGATGCTCGTACGCGATCTGACCGACGCCATGTACAACCCGGCGATGCCGCCGTACGTGAGCCATGAACGCGGCACGGAACTGGTCGTGGAGCACATCGAACGGCACCTGTGCCCAACCGTGTCAAGCACCGACCTTCTTCGCTGTTGACAGCGGACTCGGATCAGCATGCATGGCCCCGACGACGGAGTGGGCGTTGCCGTACGAGCTGGACTGGGCGTTGCTGTATGAGTTCTAGTGGCGGGTGAGACCTCGCGTCCCATGTTCATGCGTGAGATCCGGCCCACTGTGGCGCCCCGAGCTGGGCGTTTCTTCACGCATGATCATGAACCGACGCTGATCCGTACCACTCGGCCCGCCAACTCCGTCTGCCCCGGCACCCAACGGCCTCAGGGCATTTCCGCGTAGCACTTCACACCTGCAGTCCTGGTATTCGGGCCAAATCCTTCGTCGATGACGACCTTGATGCCGACAGTGGTACCCGTCGGGCAGCCACCGATCAATGTGTGCTCATCGTCGAACGCGGCAGCATGGTGACCGTTGACATACCACCTGATCGTGTAGTCATTCACCGGGTCGAACTGCACGTTACAGATGTACTCGCCGCCGCCTCCTCCACAATGCAGGGACATGCCCCGTCCGGCTTGGGCGGGCGCGGCAAAGGCGCCAACTGTCGCTGCACAGACCGCAGCGCCGACGGCAAGGCTGGCAAGGCGGCGAGCGTCGAGCATGATCTCCCCTGTCAAACAGTGGCAATACCCGTGCGGTCCAATTCTCAAGCCGCCGATTGCAGCGACGTTGCAGCCTGGCGCTGAGCCGCGGGCGCCGACGTCACACGTGCAACCATTGGGCGCAATGGATCCGCGAGATCACCCGCAGACCGAGCCCGCGCAGCGACCGCGGTTTGGTCACCTGCGCGCGACGCCACCCGACGAAGCCATCGCGGCTCTGTCGGGCGCCGCATCCGACAGCGGGTGGACCGTCGACCGGTTCGATGACGATCTGTGGTAAGTACTTCGAATCAGTCGGGGCTCCCACGCACGGATTCGTGCTGTACCGGCGTAGGTACACGACCATCGACGCGTTCGACGCCGCGTTCACCCAGGTCTTCGGACTCGACGGTCGCGGGCGCGTCGTCGGCTACACAGCGGCAGGTCTCGACCTGACCGATCCCATCGGCCTGGTGGACGCGCACGGGTTCCTCCGCGACACGAGAGGTCGTTTCTCCAGCGCTCGGCAGACTCGCTCTGCTGCCCGTTCGCAGGTTTGGACGACATGTAACCGGTTGAGTCGACGGACGAGGTAGCGCTACGTTCGGCCCATGCAGCAAGGGAAGTCGTATGAGGACCTGGTGTCCGAAGCACTCGCCGCGCCGTTCAGTGGCTGGGACTTCAGCTTTGTCGAAGGCCGCATAGGTGGAGACGACATTCCCTGGTCCTACGAGGATCTGGCTCGTGCGGAGATCTCGGAGTCGACTCGCCTGCTGGATCTGGACACTGGTGGCGGCGAGACGTTGGCCGGGATCCTGACGCCGATGCTGGAGTCGGAGCGGCGTCCCGCCCACGTCGTCGCCACCGAGTCGTGGCTACCGAACATCCCGATCGCTCGCCAGCGCCTCGAACCGCAGGGAATCGCCGTGCGGCAGAGCTCGCCGGGAGTAGCGCTACCCGCCGACGACGCCGAATTCGACCTGGTACTGAACCGGCACGGTGGATGTTCTGCGGGTGAGCTGCACCGGGTCCTTGCACCTGGCGGTGTATACCTGACCCAGGGCGTTGGTCATCACAACGATGTCGAGTTCAACACCGCACTCGGCGGGCCCTCACCCGGATACTCCGAGTTCGCCACGCTCGAGTACGCGATCGACACCCTTCGGGACCACGGGTTCGAGATCGCCGATGCTGACGAGGCATTCATCGAGGTCGGCTTTCGCGACATAGGCGCGGTCGTCTTCCACCTCAGTGCCGTGTCGTGGCAGGTCCCTGGCTTCGATGTCGAGACCTACGATCGTCAGCTGCGCGACCTCGATGCGCGGATCCGTCGGGACGGACCTTTCGTCGTACGCAATCATCGGACCATGCTCAAGGCGATCCGGCGCTGACGGGGCCGCTCCTTGTCGACTTCGGTCCGGGCGGGCCTTGTGTGCATGGCCGGCTCAACAGTGCATTGTCGGGTTCGGCAGACTGGCGGCGTGGTTGATTCCGTGCGGGTGACTGTGCCATCGCTTGACGACTTGCCGTCCCATGTGCGCGAGGCGCATGACCGGCTGGCCTACGGGGCCGCCCAGGTGCTGCCTGAGGGCGGCCTGGCCGAGCGACTGCTGGCCGCTGACCGGGAGGGCCGGCCGCTGCGGGTCAAGTTCGGCATCGACCCGTCTGGCGCCGACCTCACCTTGGGGCACGCGGTGCCACTGCGGAAGCTGCGCCAGTTCCAGGACCTCGGGCATGTGGCGGTCCTGATCGTGGGCGGCTTCACCGGACAGGTGGGTGACCCGTCCGGTCGTACGTCCACGCGACCCACCATGTCTGCCGAACTGGCCGCCGAGAACTCCCGGACCTATTTCGAACAGCTCATGCGCATCCTCGACCCCGATCGGGTAGAGATCCGCAACAACGCCGACTGGCTGACCCCGATGAGCATGGCCGAAGTGATGGAGTACGCCGAAAAGGTCACCGTCGCTCGCATGCTGGAACGCGACGACTTCGCCCGCAGATACCGCGACGGACTGCCGATCACCCTGCGCGAGTTCTTCTACCCCGTACTGCAGGGCATCGATTCCGTGGCGGTCCGCGCGGACATCGAACTCGGCGGCACCGACCAGACGTTCAACAACCTCGTCGGGCGGGAGATGCAGCGTGCTCGCGACCAGGCTCCCCAGGCGGTGCTCACCGTCCCACTGCTGGTCGGTACCGACGGAGCCCAGAAGATGGGCAAGTCGCTGAACAACTACGTGGCGATCACCGAACCGGCCGAAGAGCAGTTCGGCAAGCTCATGTCGATACCAGATGCCGTCGTTGGCGATTACGCACGACTGTGCACCGATCTGTCGCCGGCCGAGGTCACTGCGCTGGAGTCCGACTCTGCGACCGGCGGACCGCCTGCCAACGCGGCAAAACGGCGGATGGCCGCCGCCGTCGTGGCGCTCTACCACGGCGTGGACGCGGCCGAGCGGGCCGAAGCGCACTTCGACGCGCTGTTCCGGGACCGCGTGGTCCCGGCGGACCTACCGACCCATGCGGTCGCGGCCGCAGACCCGGTACATCTGCCGGCGTTGCTGGTAGCGGTCGGTTTCGCTCGATCGTCCAGTGCGGCTCGCCGGCTGGTGGATGGTGGTGGCGTCCGCCTCGACGGCACCCCGGTCTCCGGCTACGACGTGCCCCGTGCCGACGTGGCCGGACGGGTCCTTTCTGCCGGGCGGCGACGCCTGGTCCGGTTGGTCACCTAGGCAGTACGCCGAGCCGGCGTCAGGCAGGTCCGGCTGTGTGGCGTGGTGGTGAGGTGAGGCGAGGGCTGACTGATGTTCGTCCAGGTGCCGGGGCGGGAAAGGACCCGTCGCCGAAGAGGATGTGACGGGCCGCGGCCCGCCCGAATCGCGTACGCAGCACAGTGAACGCCGTCGCCGCCACAGCGGGCGTACGCACCTGCGCCAGCCCCTTGCGCAGCATCAGACGTCCCCGAAAGCGGGCGCGCAGCGTACCTCCGTCGTAGTGAGCCAACGGGTCGGTCCGACCGGCTCGCAGAGCGTCGTCGAGGACGTCGGCGGCAAGCTCCGACAGCCGCAGGCACGGATCGAGGCCACCGGCGGTGAGCGGAGACACCGCACCTGCCGCATCGCCGACGAGAAGCCCGGCAGGGCAGCTGATCCGGCGCAGGACCCCGCCGACGGGGATCGGGCCTCCACGTCGCTCGACCTCGTCAGGACGTTCGACGCCGGAAAGCCCCGGCGCCGAAGCAGCGAATCGCGTCATCGCTCGGCGAAGACCGTTGGGGAAGCGGTCGGCATAGCCGGCCACGCCGACATGGGCATGCCGCCCGTCGTTGACCACCCACGCCAGGTAGCCGGGAGCCAGTGAAGGGTCGAGTACGCAGTGGAATGTCGGTGGCTCCTTGGAACCGGAGATCCTGAAGACCTCCTCTGCACCCACCAGCAGATGGTCGTTGCGGTCGAGGGCAAGGTCCCGGGCTACCCGGGATCGAGCGCCGTCCGCGCCGACGACGAACCGCGCCGGGACGGCGATCGGGCCGTCCATACCGTCCAGGAGGAAGGAGCCGTCTCGCCGGCCGGCATAGCGAGTGCCTAGCGCTATCCGCACACCGGCCTCGGCCGCCGCCCCTGCTGCTGCCACGTAGAGCGCCGCCATGTCGCCCACCCGATACTCGTCGCGGGGACTGACCAGAGTCACCGGACGGCGCAGGCCCGGGGGATAGAGCACCACGCGCCGAATCGGCGGTCCAAGGCACTCCGGAGGCAGGGCAAAGTCGTCGAGCGTGCGCCGGACGAAGATTCCGGTCGTACGGATCGCACCGCTCAGTGCAGGTCGCCGATCGACCAGCAGCACGTCGTGGCCTCGCTGGGCAAGCAGCGTGGCTGTGTGAAGGCCAGCCAGCCCGGCGCCGACCACCAGAACATCGACGCGATCGGAGGAGTTGGCTGTCTTCATGGTCTGCTCCTGGTGGCAGCGGTCATCGGTTCGCGTCGGTACGCATCAGGCGCCAGCCGCCTGCCACCAGCGCTGCGGCCGCCCAGACCGCGAGGGTGAGCCGTGCTGATGTCGTGGTCATGTCGTCGCTCGGGCCCTCGCCGAACATCAGGTAGAGGGCACCCGAGCCGGGCATGAGTGCGGAGAGGTTGACGGACCAGTCGTAGGGGAGCTGCGCCAGCAGCAGGGGCAGTATGAGCACGAGCGCGAGGACGGTCACCAACCCGCCGGCAGTGCTGCGGAGAACCAGCCCCAGACCCACCGCGAGCAGCGCCCCGCTGGCGTAGACGAAGCCGAGCCCACCGACGATCCTCGCGCCGTCACCGACCGAAAACCCGAGCTCGGGCAGGAACGCCAACACCACGACGCTTGCCGCGGTCACCAGCAGCACCCCTAGGAGCGTCGTGGTGGCGGCAATGACGCCGGCTCGGGCAGCGAGCAGGACACCTCTTCTGGGCGTCCACTGCAAGGTCGGCACGATGCCGCCGGTGCCATGGTCGGCGGTGCTCGTCACCACGGACGTCGCGAGGATTCCGAACAGCGCGAACATCCGGGTGGGCTGGGACCCGTCCCAGACGTTCGCGCCCGGGGGAGGGCCGGAGGGATCGTTGGCGATGTCGGAACCGATGAGGGCGCTGATGCCGACCACAGCGACCGTGGTCGCCAGGGCGAAGATCCAGCTCGAGCGGACGCTCCAGATCCGGCTCCACTCGGCCCTGCTGGTGTGGGCGAGGACTGTGATGACGCTCATCGGGTTGCTCCGTTCGCGACCGGCGCGGAGGTGTGACCGTGGTAGTCGACGCTGTCCTCGGTGAGGGAGAGGTACGCGTGCTCGAGGGACTGCTCGACCTCGGCCAGATGGTGCACGGGTACGCCCAGGGCATGGGCAAGGTCACCGATCTCGGTGGCGGGTAGGCCGATGACCTCGAGTTCACCCGGGGCGGTGAGCTCCACTGTGGCGCGGTCGGCCAGGGCGCGGTACAGGTCGTCCGCCGCAGGGGTGCGGACCCGCACCCGTTGCCCGCCCAGGCCGCGCAGCACCTCGTCGATGTCGGCGTCGGTGATGAGTCGGCCGCGACCGATGATCACGACGCGGTCGGCGATCAGTTGCATCTCGCTCATCAGGTGGCTGGAGACCAGCACGGTGCGGCCCTCGTCGGCGAAGCCGCGCAGCAGCTTTCGGATCCAGCGGACTCCGTCGAGGTCAAGTCCGTTGACCGGCTCGTCGAAGAGCAGGACCTGCGGGTCGCCTAGCAGGGCGGCGGCGATGCCGAGCCGCTGGCGCATGCCCAGGGAGTAACCCTTGATCCGGCGGCCGGCGGCGTCTCCGAGACCGACCTGGTCGATCACCTCCGCGACCCGTGCGCGGGGGATGCCGTTGGTGTGAGCGCCGATGCGCAGATGGGCACGACCGGTGCGGCTGGGGTGCATCGCGCCGGCGTCGAGCAGGGCCCCGACCTCGCGTAAGGGCGGAGAGAGGTCGACGTACGGCTTGCCGTTGATGGTGGCGATCCCAGCGGTGGGCCGGTCCAGGCCCATCACTATCCGCATAGTCGTGGACTTGCCGGCGCCGTTCGGGCCGAGGAAGCCGGTGACCTTGCCGGCCTCGACGTCGAACGTGAGGTCGTCGACGGCCCGCACTGTCCCGTACTGCTTGGTGAGTCCTCGAACGCTGATCATGGGTATCCGTCCATTCCTGCTGGGCGCTGCCAGACCTTCGGGCACCGATTCGGGAACGCATCCGCTACGACCGAACGCCTGCTCATGGCATCCGGCTCAGCGAGTACGGCACAGTTCGACTTCAGGGAGTCGGAGTCGGCGGCCTCGTGGCGAAGACGAGGAGGTTCATCAGGACCCGAGCCGGTCACGCGTAAGGGCCTGGCCGCTGTCGCCGTCAGCTGGCCTCACCCCGTCCGCCGGGTCGTGGGGCTCCCAGCGCAGAAGGTCTCCGGGCTGGCATTCCAGCGCCTCGCAGAGTGCGGAGAGTGTCGCGAAGCGGACCGCCTTGGCGCGTCCGTTCTTGAGCACCGCGAGGTTGGCGGGTGTGATCCCGACCCGGTCCGCGAGCTCGCCCACGGACATCTTTCGCTTGGCGAGCATCACGTCGATGTCGACGGCGATCGCCATCAGATCACCTCGTCCAGCTCGGCCTGCATCTGCGCCGCCTGGACCTCGCGCGCCACGGCCTGGGCAAGCAGCATCCGCAGCACGACCACGACGAGCGCGACCCCCAGAACTGCCACGCCAGCCCCGCCGATCAGCATGACCACGCCCGGCGCGACGGCCTCACCCGGCGCCAGGATGACCCCGAGCGCGAACAACAGAACGGCGGCCGCCACGATGGCGCCGATCACGATGTGCACATACAGGAAAGCGGCGTCGGAGAACACGGTTCCGCGCCGCACCATTGTCACCAGGCGCCACACACAGATCAGGACGACCTCGACCGTGACGATTCCCAGAACAATGATCACGAGGATCGGTGTGCGCAGGTACGCGTAGTCCGCGTCGAGCGCCTCGAGATCTCTCGCCAGCAACACCACCATCACCGTCTGCACGAACACCGAGCCGGCGAGCAGCGCCACGATCACGGCGCGCAGCGCAAGAACCGTCAGCTTCCCCATCGCCCCCCCTCGATCGAACCGCGATGGAAATCTATCGAACCTCGATAGGTCGCGCAAGGGTTTGGTGACGAAGGTCAGGAAGGCACAACGATCTGCTGCAATGCCCAGCGGTTGCCGTCCGGGTCGTCGAACCGTACGAACCGGCCCCAGGGCTGCTCATCGACGTCGCTGCACTCCACCCCGCGCTGACGAAGGTGGGTGCAGGCCTCATCGGCGTCGGCGATGACGATCTGGATGAACTGCGAAGAGCCCTCTGGCATCATGTCGAGGCCGATCCCGAAGCAGATCGAGCACGCCGATCCAGGCGGGGTTACCTGTACGAACCGCAGCTCGGGGGTGACGGTCCGGTCGTGGTCCACGCTCCAGCCAAGCGTCGTCCCGTAGAACTCGACCGACCGGTCGACGTCCCGTACGGCAAGCGGGATCAGCTCGATCTTGAATTCCATGATGTGCTCCAGTCTGCGGCGAGTGCCCGCGGATCTCGGGGGCTTCGCTCCGCAGCCTAGGCGGGATTCCGGCCACATTCGGGCCGCATTCGTCCGGAGACGATCAGAAACACCGAGCGCCTCGGGGTAGGCCGGTCAACGCCGCTTGCGCGGTGCCTTCAGAATCATCTGCGTTACTTGGTAGCGGCTCAGTCCGAGCTTCGTCGCGATCTCGTCCGGCCGAAGCCCCTGCTCGTTGTAGAGCAGCGCCAGCCTCTGCTGCGACGCCGTCCATGGGGGTCGAGGTCGAGGCGAGGGGGGCTTCCTGTCCCGCGCCGCGGCCGACTTTGCCGTGGGTGCCGTCGACGAAGACGTCGTGGCAGGTGTGCCCCGGCGCTCGACGTCTTCGTTCGACGGTGTGGGGACCGGTCTCGCAACGGGGCCGTACGTTGCCCGTCGCGGGTCGTGGTGCTTGCCGCGGGCGAGATCCTCGCGGGTGTCTTCGTCCAGGATCTGGTACTGCTCGGCGGACTTGTTCACCCCGACCGCGACCATTGTCAGGCCCTTGCGGTTGGCGTTCTGGCAGGCCAATTTCGTGCAGTAGCCGTACTTTTCTGCACGTTCAGGATGGAGCTTGTCGCCGCAGGTCACGCAGGTTGCCATGTGCGTTGCACAACGCCCGGCCAGGCGCCGGTATTTCGGCGCGCCTATCCGGACGTCGGCAGGGCGAACCTGACCGCTTGGTGGCAGCACCCGGCCCGGGGTCGAGCCACGCGTTCGGGGGACGGGTCATCCCTTGAGCCCGGTGGTGGCGATGCCTTCGACGAGAAGTCTCTGGAAGGCGATGAAGAAGCCGATCACCGGGATGAGGGAGACCACGCCCATGGCCAGCATCTGCCCGTACGACGAGCCCGACGTCGCGTCGATGAAGGAGCCGAGGGCGACCGGGATCGTGTAGTGCTTGGGCGAGTTGCCCAGGTAGAGCAGCTGCGTGAAGAAATCGTTCCAGGTCCACAGGAACGTGAAGATGGCGACGGTTGCCAGCGCCGGCATCGTCAGCGGCAGGATGATGCGGAGAAAGATCCGGTACGGCCCGCAGCCGTCGATCTTGGCCGAGTCATCGAGCTCGCGCGGGATCGAGCGGATGAACTGGACCAGCAAGAAGACGAAGAACGCGTCGCTGGCGAGGAACTTCGGCACGACGATGGGCAAGATTGTGCCCACCCAGCCAAGGTTGTTGAACAGGACATACTGCGGCACCAGCGTGACGTGGAAAGGCAGCATCATGCCGACCAGCATCACGGCGAACCAGAACCGTCGCAGCGGGAACTGCAACCGGGCCAGGGCGTACGCGCACACGACGCACGAGGCGACGTTGGCGACGACCGACAACGCACACAAGACGAAGGAGTTGAGATAGAACACGGTGAACGAGGTGCCCAGTGCGTTCCAGCCCTCTACGTAGTTCGACGGCTGAAACGTGTGGGGGATCAGGCTCAGGTCGGTGAATATCTCGTTGTTGGGCTTGAACGAGGCCGACACCATCCAGATCAGGGGATACAGCATGCCGAGGCCGCCGACGACCAGCACGACGTGCAGGAGGGTTCGACGGACCGGGCTGGCGGCTGGCCTCGACCGGCGTGGCTGGACGGTGGCGGCGGTCATCGTTGCTGCTCCATGTAGAAGACCCAGTACTTCGAACTCGTGAAGATCAACGCCGTGAAGATGCCGATGATGACCAGTAGCACCCAGGCCATCGCCGAGGCATAGCCCATGTGCATGTACCCGAATCCTTGGATGTACAGATACAGCGTGTAGAAGAGCGTGCTGTCCAGCGGCGCGCCCTTCCCGCCGCTGATGATGTACGAGCTCGTGAACGCCTGGAACGCGCCGATCATCCCCATGACGAGGTTGAAGAGCACGAGCGGTGTCAGCAGCGGCAGGGTGATGTGTCTGAACTGCGCCAACCGGCCTGCGCCGTCGACCTCCGCGGCCTCGTAGAAGTCCCTCGGCACCTGCCGAAGACCGGCCAGGAAGATGATCATGGGAGCGCCGAACTGCCACACGGCCAGCAAAACCAGCGTGTGCAGCGCGAAGTCGGGGTCCACGAGCCAGGAAGGTGGATCGTTCCAGCCGACAACGTGCAGGATTCGGTTGACAGCGCCGTCGTCGGCGAACAACTGCCGCCACAGCACCGCGATCGCCACGCTCCCGCCCAGCAGGGACGGCACGTAGTAGATGGCGCGATAGGTGGCCAGGCCACGGACGCCTCGGTTCAGCAACATGGCAAGCAACAGCGCGAACGCCAGCTGGGCAGGCACGGACAGCCCGACGAAGGTGAACGTCACCAGGAGCGACTTGAGGTAGTGATCGTCGGCAAAGAGGGCCTGATAGTTCTGCAAGCCGTTCCACGTCGGCGTAGACAGCAGGTCATATTCAGTGAACGACAACACGAACGACGCGACGATAGGTGCGAGGCCCAGGCCGAAGAACCCAATCAGGAACGGCGCCATCAAGACGTACGCGGCGATGCCTTCCTTGGCTCTCGGCGACAGCCGGGCGCGAGCGACCGACGGCGCCGGCTCGGGCCCCCGCTGCGTGGGCGGTGTTGATGGCGGAACTCGGTCCGGTACGAGCCGATCCGTCATGACCCAGCTGCCTGCTGTGCCGCATCCCAGAACTCGTCAGCAGCCTGTGCGGGGGACGACCTTCCGAGCGAGATCGAGTCGGCTGCCTGTTTCAACGCATCGGTGACCTCTGGGACGTAGGGCGGCGCGAGTACGGCTATGGGGCGTCCCTCGGGCCCGGACTCTGCCAGGAAGTCGACCTCGAGTTGCTCGGGCGCTTGGAGTGTCGGCTTGACGAGATCGCGCGCGGCGGGGTTGCCGGGGACTCCTCGGTCCAGCCCGATCGTCTTGATGGCGTCGGGATCGTGCAGCAGGAAGGCGATGAACGCCAGCGCGAGGTCGACGTTCTCGGTCGTCGAACCCACGCACCATTGCATCGTGGCGTTGACCGAGTCACCTGCCTGAGTGCCTCCGGTCGGCGTGCGGGTGAGTCCAAGCTTGTCCTTGGTGAAGCCGGCGTCGGTCGGGAAGAGATTCGTCCACTCCGCCTGGAGCACGGTGAACCCGAGCGCGAACGGCGAGTCTGCCGGCGAGCCACTCGAGGCGTTGGGGGCCTTGCCCGGTGGCACGAGCACGCCGGCCCGCTGCAGGTCGTACCAGTAGGTGAACCAGTCGAGCACCTGGTCCTTGGTGTAGGCGATCTTGCCGTCCGCGGTGTATTCCTCGTCGTTGAGCTGACGCATGTAGATGTCGAACCAGATGTTGTTGTAGCCGGCGTCGATGGCCCATCGGTTCGTCGGGAGCTTCTTCTGCAGTTCGACCACATAGCTGGCGAGGGTGTCCCACGTGAACCCGTCGTCAGGAATCGGCATACTCGCGGCCTGCACCGCGGTGTCGTTGTAGACGAGGCTCGACATGTTGCCGCCGGTGCCTATCGCGTACAGCTTGCCGTCGATACGGCCGCTGTCCAGCAGCGCCTTGTCGGTGTCGCCGAGGTCCAGCGCGCCCGAGCTGTAGTCGTCCAACGCGAGCAGTTGGTTCTTGGTGGCAAACTGCGTGATCGCGCTGATGTCCATCTGGAGTACGTCGGGAATGTTGCCGCCGGCGGCCGAGGTGGTGATCTTCTGCCAGTAGCTGTCCCAGTCGGAAAACTGCGCGGCGACCGAGGTGTCGGCGTGCTTCTTTTCGAAGGTCTTGATGAGTTGCTGGGTGTACTTCGCGCGCTCGTCGCCGCCCCACCAGGCGAACTGGATGTCACCGCTCAACGTGCCGCCGGCACCGCCCGGCCCACCACTGCTGGTACGCCGTTGGTCGTCACCTCCGCACGCGGCCACGAATGGCGCTGCCGCGGCACCCAACGCAACCGCGGCGCCCGAACGCAGGACGTCCCGTCGACTCGGCATCATGGTGCCCTTCTCGTCTCATCCGGACGCTTTCTGTGCGGCGTCCCAGAACGTGTCGGCTGCATCCGTCGGGGACGCGTGGCCCAGCGCGATCGAGTCACCGGCCTGCTGGAGCGCATCGGTCAGCTCACCGGTGTACGTCGGCGCCGGGATGGTGACTGTCCTGGCCTTGGGCCCGACCTCTTCGATGAAGTCGACCTCGACCTGTTCAGACGGTTGCAGGGCCGACTTCAGCAGATCCCGCGCCTCCGGATTGCCCGGGACTCCGCGATCGAGACCGATCGCCTTGATCGCATCGGGGTCGTGCAACAGGAACGCCACGAGGGCCAGCGCGAGATCTTGGTTGTCACTGTCGGCGGCCACCGACCACTGCATCGTCGCGTTGACCGAGTCGCCGACCTGGGTGCCACCGGTTGGCGTACGCGACAATTGCAAGGTGTCCTTGACGAGCGTCGCGTACGTGGGCAGCAGATTTGTCCACTCGGGCGAGATCACAGTGAACCCGAGCGCGATCGGCGAGTCTGCCGGTGACCCGCTCGCCGCGTTCGGCGCCTTGCTTGGCGGTGCCAGTACGCCGGACTCCTGCAGGTCGTGCCAGTAGGTGAACCAGTCGAGCACCTGGTCCTTGGTGTAGGCGATCTTGCCGTCCGCGGTGTATTCCTCGCCGTTGAGCTGACGCATGTACACGTCGAACCAGATGCTGTTGTATCCGGCGCCGATGACCCACCGATCGGACGGCAGCTTCTTCTGCAACTCCACCGCGAAGCTCGCGAAGGTGTCCCAGGTGAAGTCGTCAACCGGCATCGAAACGCCCGCGTCCTCGAACGCGGTCTGGTTGTACATCAGAGCGCACATGTTCCCGCCGGTGCCGACTGCGTACAGCTTGCCGTCGATCCGACCGCTGTCCAGCAGGTTCTTGTCGGTATCGCCCAGACCCAGCACGCCCGAACTGCCGTCGTCCAGTTCCAGCAATTGGTTCCTGCTGGCGAACTGGTTCACGTACGAGACACTCATCTGCACGACGTCGGCGAGGTTGCCTCCGGCCGCTGTCGTGGTGAGCTTCTGCCAGTAGCTGCCCCAGTCGGAAAACTGCGCGGCGACCGAGGTGTCGGCGTGCTTCTTCTCGAAGGTCTTGATGAGTTCCTGGGTGTATTTGGCGCGCTCGTCGCCACCCCACCAGGCGAACTGGAGATCACCGCTCGGCGGGCCGCCGGAGTCTGGCTGTCCGTTGTCACCTCCACACGCGGCCACGAGCGGAGCCGCTGCGGCACCCAAGGCCATCGCGGCGCCCGTACGAAGGAGATCCCGTCGACTCGGCATGATTGCGCCTCCTCGTCTCACCGGTGACATGGGCTGTCCGCGATCTGGCATCGGACGACGAGACCGACCGGGGGCAAAGTCATGCGCGCACGGATGCCCGCAGCGGCTCCGGGATGAGGTCGCCGTGGGCGGCGGTCAGGTTGTCGCACAGGTCCCAGATCTGGTCGACGGTCAACGACGCAGAGGTGTTCGCGTCGACCATGGCCGCCTGCCGAACCAGCCGTGGTTCGCCTTGCACCGCCGCTGCGACGGTGAGCTTTCCGACGCTGACGTACGCCTGGTTGATGGCCGCGCACTGCGGGGGTAGCGCTCCCATCGCCTGTGGCCTCACGCCGGCCCCGTCGATCGTGGTCGGCACCTCGACCGTGAAGTCTTGGGCCAGGTTGTCGATCAGGCCGGTGTTGGGGACATTGGCGTACACCGTGCGCGGGGTGCCGGTCTGCAGGCTGTGAATGATCTGCGGGGCATACTCAGTGGTCTCGCGGTTGATCTCGAGCAGCTTCCCGAGCTGCAATGTGCGGCGGGTTTCGGCGTATTCGTCGAGGTTCTTTCTGCTGATCCGCACATAGTCACCTACGGGGATACGGAGCCGTTCGACCTCGGTGTCGTGGTGCAGGTACCAGGGGACGTACTCGGCGGAGTGCTCGCTGGTCTCGGTCGGGTAGTAGCCGATCCGTCGGTACATGTCGACGCGGACGCGGCGGCGCAACTGATCATCGCGGGCTATCGCGGCGTCAAGTCTTGGGTAGAGGTTGGCGCCGTCGTGTTCCCACCGCAGCAGCCAGGCCTGGTGGTTGACGCCCGCGCTCTGGTAACTGACCTCGTCGTAGGGGACACCGACGATGTCGCACAGCCCGCGTACGGTCCAATACACCGAATGGCACAGCCCCAGTACCTTCAGCGCCGGAGCGACTGCGTGAAGGTAGGCGACGTTCATCGCCATCGGGTTCGTGTAGTTGAGCAACCAGGCATCCGGGCAGATCTCCAGCATGTCGCGCGCGATGCCGTCGAGAACTCCGAAGGTCCGCAGTCCGCGGAAGATGCCGCCGATGCCCACCGTGTCGGCGATGGTCTGGCGCAGGCCGTGCTTCGCAGGGACCTCGAAGTCGCGCACCGTGGCTGGATACATCCCCACCTGGATGGTGTTGATCACGTAGTCCGCACGGTCGAGCGCTCGCCGCCGGTCCGTGCTCGCAGTGACGGTCGCCGATGCCGCCATCTGCTCGAGCGTGTGGCGAGCGATCGCCTCCGCGGTGTCGAGCCGTTCGGCATCGATGTCGTGCAACGAGATGTGGACGTCGGTGAGGTCGCGGAAGCCGAGCAGGTCGGCCAGCAGCTCTCGGGTGAACACGACGCTGCCCGCGCCAAGAAACGCAACTGTCGTCACGAGGTAACCCCTCACCGCTATTGAGGTGGATATCGTCGGCGGCCACCTATTTGCAGCGCTCGTGCACCGTCGCGCAGCCTATGGCGCTCAAATCAGCGCGTCAAGGCCACGTTCCACGCAGAAATGGGCAGAAACATCAACTGCAGACGGTGGAAGCGACGGTCATGCCGTGGTGAGCTGTGACCGTCAGGCCGTGGTGACCGTCAGGCCGTGGTGACCGTCAGGCCGTGGTGACCGTCACGCCGGCTCGGCTCAGTGCGTCCACGGCGCCTGGCTCGATGTCGGTGTCGGTGATGAGGTCGCTCACTGCGGAGATCTCGCAGATCTTGGCGAAGGTGATCTTGCCGATCTTGCTGCTGTCGGCGATCACGACGTTTCGCCGCGACTGCCGGATGAAGGCCAGATCGGTGCGTGCCTCCATCTCGTCGTGTGTGGTGCATCCCTCGCCGACCGTCAGGCCGTCGACGCCGATGAACGCCACGTCGAAGTGGTATTCGGCCACCATGGCCTCTGCCGTCGGGCCGACGAGTTCGTACGAGGCGTGCCGAGCCTTCCCCCCTGCCACAAGGAGCCGAATGTTCGGCCGCAGGACCAGCTCGGTGGCGATGTTGAGCGCGTTCGTGACGACCGTGATCTCGCGCCGGTCAGTGGCCAGCGCGCGGGCGACCTCGGTCGCCGTGGTGCCGCCGGTCATGCCGACGACGGCGCCGTCCTCGACCAGGCTTGCCGCCTTCATCCCGATGCGGCGCTTCTCCGGGTGGTGGCGCTCGGCCTTGTACCGGATCGGTAGTTCGAGGCCGGGCTGGCTGGCCATCGCGCCGCCGTGGGTGCGAACGAGCAGGCCCTGGTCATGGAGCGCCCGAAGATCCCGCCGGATGGTGGCGCCGGAGACTCCTAGCCTGCTGGCGAGCTGGAGCACGTCAACGCTCCCGTGCTGGGCGATGTCATCCAGGACGGCGTTGAGCCGCTGCGCACGCATGCGCAATACCGTAACCTCGCCGACACGTAGCTGCTCACTCTGATGGCGTTCTCGCCCGTTGGCGCTGGCATCTCCTACGGAACGCAACCGGGTAGCCACCTTCTGAGTCCGACTCGTCCGGACAATTAGGCACGTCACATTGATGCGTGACAGCGCGTACTTCGGTGGTTTACTGTGCAGAACTGCGCGCAAGTGAGCAACATCGATCATGTCTGCTCGGCGCTGGGTTCCGGAGAGGTGATCGCGTGGGTCGCTATGTCGAGGAGGAGTTGGCCTCGCAGCCGCAGTGTTGGCAGCGGGCCGCTGACTCGGTATCCCGGTACGCCGACGTTCTCCCTGCTCCCGGTGATCGAGTCGCAGTGGTCGGCTGCGGGACGTCGCTGCACATCGCCACTGCCTACGCGGCGGCCCGCGAGGCGAGCGGAGCAGGAGTCACCGACGCGTTCCCGGCCTCAGAGGCCTGGCTGTCTCGGGACTATGACGTCGTACTTGCGGTGAGCCGTTCGGGTACCACCACGGAGGTCATCGAGACACTGTCGCGCGCGCCTCGACGAGCCCGCCGGGTTGTGATCACCACCGACCCGCACGCGCCGATCGCAGAACACGCACAGGATCTGGTCGAGTTGGAGTATGCGGATGAGCGGGCCGTCGTGCAGACGCGGTTCGCCAGCACGACTCTGGTCCTGCTGCTGGCCAGCCTGAACACCGATGTGGCGCCGGCGATCGAGCAATGCCGCCGGGTGCTGGATCAGGACCCCGACGAAACGCTCGTCGACCGCCCGCACTACGTCTTTCTGGGCCGCGGCTGGACGATCGGGCTGGCGTCCGAAGCCGCTCTGAAGATGCGCGAAGCCGCGATGGCCTGGACAGAGTCCTACCCGGCCTTGGAATACCGGCACGGTCCGCTCTCAGCCGCCACCAGAGCCAGCGTGGTGTGGCTTCTTGGAGCACCGGCACCGGGACTGGTGGACGACATCGCGGCGTCCGGTGCCACCGTCGTCGCCGACGCGTGGGAACCGCTCGCCGAACTGGTGCGGGTGCAGCAGGTCGCGGTCGCGACCGCGCATGCCCGCGGACTCGATCCCGATCAGCCGCGCCACCTCGCCCGGTCCGTGATCTTGACACCTGAGTCGACGTAGTCGGACCCACGAATCGACGGCGGCATCAGGGACGCGAACAACCAGTGAGAGGAAAGGCAAGCCATGCAGCTTGATCGGCCATCTGCTCCGGTCTCAGGCAAGGGGCAGGTGTCACGGCGCGCCGTTCTCGCCGCTGTCCCCACCGCGATGCTGATGACAGCTACGGGGTGCGACGACTCCTCGTCCGGCACGTCCATCGACTCCGCAAAGCGCCACAGCGGCACGGTGACCTTGACCTACGGGCTTTGGGACCAGACGCAGCTGCCGGCGATGAAGCAGATCATTGCCGAGTTCGAGAAGGCCAATCCGAAGATCCGGATACGCACTGCTGTGACGCCCTGGGACTCGTACTGGACCAAGTTGCAGACGGCGGCGACCGGCGGCAGCGCGCCCGACGTGTTCTGGATGACGCTCGCCTATTTCCAGCTGTACGCATCAAACCAGATCCTCATGCCACTGACGAGGCCCGTTGCGGACGCGAAGATCGACATGGATCAGTACGAGCCGGCGATCACCCGCGGCTACACGTGGGGAGACGACGTCTTCGCGCTGCCGAAGGACATCGACAGCATCGCGCTCTGGTACAACAAGAAGCTCTTTGCCGAGGCTGGTCTGGCTACGCCGGACGCGTCGTGGGGATGGTCCGATCTGCTCGCCGCAGCGAAGCGGCTGACCAACGGCAACGTGCACGGAATCGCCGCCCAGCTGTCCGACCAGCAGACCTACTACAACACCATCCCGCAGGCCGGCGGGTCCGTCATCTCCGCCGACGGGAGGAAGTCTGGTTACGGCTCGCCGGAGGCCATCGAAGGCCTTCAGTTGTGGACCGACATGATCAACAAGCATCACGTGTCGCCCACTCTGCAGCAGATGACCGACACCGATCCCCAGCAGATGTTCGCTTCGGGAAAGATCGCGATGTACTACGGCGGCTCCTGGGAGTCGATCGCGTTCAAAGCAATTCCCTATGCGACGAAGAACGTCGACGTGGCGCCGCTACCTCGAGGTCAGCTGCCCAAGACTGTGAGCAACGGTCTCGGGAACGTCATCTACGCCAAGACGAAGTACCCGGTGGAGGCGTGGGAGTTCGTCAAGTTCCTCGGCTCCCAGCAGGCGGCGGAGATCCAGGCCAAGACAGGGGCCGTCATCCCTGCGACCAAGGGCACCCAGGACGCCTGGGTGAAGTCGACACCCGAGTTTCACCTGCAGACCTTCGTCGATGAGTTCGAGTACAACTACGAGTTTCCAGTCTCGGTGAACACGCCCGTCTGGCGTGACTACGCGACCAAGACACTCGCCGACGCGTGGACGGGCAAGAGGCCGACCGCGACCGTTGCCCAGGACATCGCCAAGCAGATGGATGCGGCCCTGGCGAAGGAGCCGAGTCGCCCCAGCTAGCAACCGATCTCGGTGGGAGAGTCACGGGCCATGGTGGCAGTCACGGAGCGGGTACAGGACGGGAAGCGGTCGGGGACCACCCGGCGGCGGCGTTCGGCGCGGCATGTGCTGGAGGCTCGCTGGGGGTGGCTGCTGGTCGCCCCGAGCCTCATCGGCCTGGGCGTGTTCTCCATCTGGCCGATCTTCCGAACGTTCTACTACTCGTTCACGCAGTGGGGTGCCTTCGGCGGGCACACCTGGAACGGCCTGACCAACTACCGCACGCTCATCTCCGACGCGGAGGTCCTTCATGCTCTGCGCAACACCATCGTCTTCGCGGCGCTGTCGCTGCTGAGCGTGCCGATTGGGATCGTGGTGTCAGCGTTGCTGAACCGCCCCGGCCTGCGTGGCATTGGTGTGTACCGAACTCTCTACTTCATTCCGGTGATCACCCTGCCGACCGCAGTCGGACTGATGTGGAGGTATGTCTACAACGGCGACTACGGCCCGGTGAACCAGGCGCTCGAACTCGTCGGCATCGACGGTCCGCACTGGACATCGAGTCCGGCCACCGCACTCATCTCCGTGGTGATCGTGGCCATCTGGTCGTCGATCGGCTACAACATGGTGCTGTTTCTTGCCGGTATGCAGACGATTCCTCGCCAGCTGTACGAGGCGGCGGCGATCGACGGTGCCGGACCGATACGGCAGTTTTTCACCATCACCCTGCCGCTGTTGTCTCCGACGATCTTCTTCGTCACCGTGATCGGCGTCATCAACGCTCTGCAGACCTTCGACCTGATCTACGTGATGATCGGGAAGAACAATCCGGCGCTGCCCAGCACCGAGACCATCGTCTATCTGTTCTACGACAAGGCGTTCGTCCAGTCTGATGGCGGCTACGCGGCCTCGATCGCGTTCCTGCTGCTGGGAGTGATCATCTTCTTCACCGCCTGCCAGTTCTGGCTCCAGAAGAAATGGGTGCACTATGAGTAGCGGTGCCGGGGCGACCGCAGTTCGACTACGACCTCGTCGGCGGGGGCGGTCCGGCCACCTCGTCGTGCACCTGATCCTGTCGGTGGGTGCGCTGGCGATGATCGCACCGTTCCTGCTGGAGATCCTGATCTCGGTCGAGACGTTCGCCGAGGCGACGGCGGTTCCGCTGACCGTCTTTCCGCAAGCTCTGCAATGGTCGAACTATGCCGACGTGTTCAGCGCCATGCCGTTCCGCGAGATGCTCGTCAACACGGTGCTCGTGACCGTTGCTCGCACGACCGGTCAGGTGTTCTTCTGCTCGCTCGCCGGATATGCGTTCGCCCGGCTGCGATTCCGGGGCCAGAACGTGGTGTTCGCACTGTTCCTGTCGGTGCTGATGGTTCCGTCCCAGCTCTTCTTGATTCCGCAGTACGAGATCATTCAGGATCTGCACCTGCTCAACACCATTCCGGGCCTGTTCCTGCCTGGCATGTTCAGCGCGTTCGGCACGTTCTTGATGCGGCAGTTCTTCATGCAGCTTCCTCGGGAGATCCAGGAGGCGGCCTACATCGACGGGGCCGGCCCGTTCCAGACGTTCTGGCGGGTTATGTTGCCGCTGGCCAGGCCCGGACTCGTCGCGCTCGCCATTCTGGTGATCATCTGGTCGTGGAACGACCTGCTGTGGCCGCTGGTGGTGAACACAGATCCGGAGAGCATGCCGGTGTCTGCCGGTCTGGCGACGTTGCAGGGTCAGTACCTGACCAACTATCCGGTGCTCATGGCGGGTTCGCTCATGGCCAGCCTGCCGCTGATCGTGATCTTCATCGTGTTCCAGCGGCACTTCATCGAGGGCATCGCGTTCACGGCGACCAAGGGGTGACTGGGCCAATGGAAAGGAAGCGGAGCATCACACGTCGGCGGCTGTCTGCAACCTGGAGGTTTCGATGAGCCACGAGACGCTGATGAGACTGAGCGACAGCGTGTCGTTCTGGCAGGGGGATCTCGACCGTCACGAGCAGACGAACGTGGGCGTGGTCGTCGTCGAGGACGCGTGCATCGTCATCGATGCCAATTTCGAAGAACCTGCCCGCAGGATCCTGAGAACTCTCCAGACGCGCGACCAGGCGACAGTCACCCATCTGGTGAACACTCATTACCATGCTGATCACAGCCTGGGCAACTCGGTGTATGCCGGAGCCGGAGCCACGATTGTGGGGGCACGGGGCCAGCGGGCGGAGTTGCTCGCGAAGGGCCGCGAGGACGCCGAGGTCCAGACCGGCACGGTTCCTGAGCGGCTGTTCCCGGCGACGTTGGAGTTTTCGGAGGCGCTGGAGTTTCCCGAGTGTGGTCTGCAGTTGCTGGCCGTCGGGCCCGCGCACAGCGGAGCTGATCTCATCGGGTGGCTGCCGGCGGACGGCATCCTGTTCGTCGGCGACCTGGCAGTGGCGTGGGAACACGGAAACAACTTCGGAGACCCCGACGCCGACATCGACGGATGGATCCGAGCGCTGGAAAGATGTGCCGCCCTTCGTCCACAGGTCGTCGTTCCGGCGCACGGCCGCCTTACCGAGGCCCGCACACTCGACACACAACGCGCGTACATATCGGACCTCTGGGAACTCGCGCGGGCGGCCGTGGATCGCGGCGATGACCTGGACGACCCGACCGTAGCCCAGCGGCTGCTCACCGACCATCCAGAGTATGCGGTGAATGCGCAGCAACTCGCAGGGATGGCTCGCTCCATGCTTGCCGCCGCCAAAGCCCGCACAGAGTAAGGAACACCATGCCCGCGACTCCCCACCCCACCTCGTCCACGGCAGGAATCCGTCGAGCTGGCCGAGGTCTCCTGACCCGTCGCCGCCTGCTTGCGGCAGCGCCCGCAGTGACGTTGATGGCTGCCACCGGTGCGTGCCGTACCTCCCAGTCAACTGGAGGCTCAGCACGCTCGCGCGGTGAAACTGTGACGCTGACCTACGGTCTGTGGGACCTGTCTCAGCTTCCGGCGATGAAGCAGATCATCGCCGAGTTCGAGAAGGCCCATCCCAAGATCCGGATACGCACCGCTGTGACGCCGTGGGACACGTACTGGACGAAGCTCCAGACCGCCGCGACGGCCGGCAACGCACCAGACGTCTTCTGGATGACCATCGACTCGTTCAAGCTCTATGCCAGCGGGGGAGTGCTCCAGCCGCTCGACGACGCCATCAAGCGAGACGGCGTGGACATGAGCGCGTTCGTGTCAGCGGTCACGGACGGGTATCGATGGAATGACAAGCAGTTCGGCATACCCAAGGACACCAACTCGTTCGGCTTGTTCTACAACAAGAAGCTGTTCGCGGACGCGTCGGTGTCGGTCCCGGGTGCCGACTGGACCTGGGACGACCTGGTCGCGGCGGCGGTCGAGCTCACGGACGCGGACAAGAGGGTCCATGGCATTGCCGCCCCACTCGCCGACGTGCTGGGCTACTACCTGACGATCCCACAAGCCGGCGGCCAGGTGATCTCACCGGATGGTCGGACGTCGGGATATGACCAGCAAGGCACCATTCAGGGCGTCGAGTTCTGGACCGACCTCATCAACAGGCATCACGCGTCGCCCACACTCCAACAGCTGACCGACACGGACGCGCTCAGCATGTTCACCTCCGGAAAGGTGGCCATGTACTACGCCGGTTCGTGGGACCCGGTAGCCATCGCGGCCGTACCGTACACCAAGAAGTACGCCGACGTCGCACCGCTACCGAAGGGGCCGAAAGACGCGACGTTCTATGCGAACGGCTTGGCCAACGTCGTCTACGCCAAGAGCAAGTATCCCGACGAGTCCTGGCAGTTCGCCAAGTTCCTCGGGTCCAAGAAGGCGGCCGAGATCCAGGCCAGGACGGGAACTGTCATCCCTGCGCTCATGGGAGAGGAAGCCTCCTACGCAAAGTCGATCCCGCAGTTCAACCTGCGGGCGCTCATCGACCAACTTCCGAACGCACGTACCTTCCCGTCTTCAGTGCACACGTCGGTCTGGAGTGACAACGCGCTGAAGGTGTTCGCGGCGGCATGGACCGGCGAGAAGCCTGTCCCACAGACGGCGAAGGAGATAGCCACGCAGATGAACAGCGCTCTCGCCAAAGAGCCACGACAGTAGACGTCGCGCTGGACGTGATCTCCCAGGTGAGGCACAGGACAGATGTGGCGGTCATCGGCGCCGGGATCGTCGGACTGGCAGCGGCATACGAGGCCAGCCGGCTGGGATACCAGGTCACGATCGTCGACGCGGCCTACCAAGGCCGTGCCACCGACGCCGGCGCCGGGATCGTCAACCCGCTCGATCTGACCGGCGAAGAGTCCGCCGCCGAACAGCAGCGGGTCGCCCTGTCCGGCCCACGTCACTACCGGGACCTGCTCGCACAGTTGGCCGACGACGGGGAAACCGACCACGGCTTTGCGAGGGTGGGCCAGGTTGTCGTCGCCGCGAACGACGCGGAGGAGGTCACCCTTGGACAGTTGTCGGCTCGGCTGTCCAATGCGGCACCCGCGTCTCTAGCCGATTACATGGGCCCGGTGCGGCGGCTGACTCCCACCGAAGCCACTCGCATGGTTCCCTATCTCGCGGACGGCGTAGGCGGGTTACTGCTGCCCGGCATCGCGCGTGTCGACGGCCGCAGGCTCAGCGCGAGCCTTGCCCGTGCACTGCTCAAGCGTGGGGCGTGGTGGCGAAACGGTGTCGGTCATGTGGTCACCGAGGACGACCGGGTCGTTGGCGTGGAGGTCGACGGGAGACGAATCGACACCGACCGGGTGATCGCCGCCCCCGGATCGTGGACCGCAGCGACCTGGCCTCATGTGCTGGCAGAGTCGGTCAAGCCGATACGTGGCCAGATCGTTCACTTGCGCCATGTCCGCAACGGCATCAGCACGCCGATCGTGAGCAGCGTCAGCGGCCCGTACATCGTCGCGTTCGACCTGGACAGGATCGTCACCGGCGCCACGCACGAGGACGTCGGCTTCGCCTACCAGGCGACCGCGAGCGGACTGGCCGACGTCCTGAGCACCGCCGTTCGAATCGCACCCGGGCTGGCGGACGCCACGTTGGTGGAGACACGCATCGGCTTTCGGCCGGTGAGCCGCGATCGGCTACCGATCATCGGACCAGTCCAGGAAGTGAAAGGGGCGGTGATCGCGACCGGCCTTGGCGCCCACGGGCTGACGCTGGGACCCGCGATAGGCGCGATCGCCGCTCGCATGGCCGTAGGACAGGATCCGCGCCACGACGTCACCGCACTGCGGCCGGACCGATTCGTTGTCGGACCCTAGCCCTTGGCCCGCCGTCGAGGTGGCGCCGACGACTTCCGGACGATGAGCTCTGGCTCGGTGTGGACCGGCTCAACCGCTTCGGTGCCATCGATGAGGGCAAGGAGCGTGGTCATCAGTTGACGGCCCAGCTCCGCGAAGTCCTGACGTACGGTGGTCAAGGGCGGGATGAAATGCGCTGCCTCCGGGATGTCGTCGAAGCCGACAACGCTCATGTCCGCGGGAACCTGAACGCCACTGTCGGCCAAGGCATGCAACAGTCCGAGAGTCATCTGGTCGTTCGCCGCGAAGACCGCGGTCGCCTCCTGCGCCTCGGCGAGCCGGCGGCCGATCTCATAGCCGCTGTCCGGAGTCCAGTCGCCGTACTCGGGTTCCGGGACGGGTAGGCCCCGTCGCTCGAGCTCGGCGCGCCAGCCCCGGAGCCGCTCGTTCGCATCGAGGGACCAGCTCGGCCCGGCCAGGTGCGCGATCTGGCGGTGACCGAGGTCGGCGAGATGTCCTGTCGCCTGGCCCGCCCCGAGGAACTGGTCGATCGCGACGTGGTGCGGTCCGGAGCGCCCGCTGCTCTCCGCGATGACGAGGGGAACATGCAGGTTGACGTGCCGGATGTTCTGGAGTGCGCGTTCGTCCGCCGCGATGAGGACGATGCCTTCCACGCCCTGTCCCAGAAGCACGTCGAGCGCGGAGGCGAGCTCGGTCCACTCGGCCGTAGCGAGGCTGGCCATGCTCACCTGGTAGCCCGCCGCGCGTGCCGACTCGTTGAAGGCGACCATCCTCTTGGAATGGTGGTGCTCGGCCAGTCCGGTGCTGATGAGTCCGATGGTCTTCGTCCGACGGGTCGCCAGGGCACGTGCGACGGCATTTCGCTGATAGTTGAGCTGCTCGATTGCCGAACGGACCCGAGTCTGCGTGTCCGCGCTGACTCGGCCGGGTTCGTTGAGCACCCGTGAGACCGTCTGATGCGAAACGCCCGCGAGCTCGGCCACATCAGACATGGTGACCCGAGAGCTCAAGGACGTCTTCTTCGCGGCCATGACGACTATTGGTCGACGACCGAGCCGTCAACGTGCAGGCGGGTGACAATCTCCCGCTTGCGATAGGGGTATCGGTCCACCGCATCTGGCCGGAGGGCGACGCCGATCCCCGGTTCGTCGCTGATGGGGACGAAGCCGTCGCCATCGTGGACCGCGGCGCCCGAGACCAGCGTGACCGGATCGGGGCGCGGGTCGCCGGCACTGCCCCAGGTGTTGTTGGGGAGTTCCTGCAGCACGAAGTTTGGCGCGGTCGCCGCGATCTGCAGGCAGGCCGCGGTCGACACCGGGCTGAGCGGGTTGTGCGGAACGACGCCGACGTGTGATGCCTCGGCGAGAGCGGCGATCTTCCGTGCGCCGGTGATGCCGCCGACCAGGCAGACGTCTGGTCGTACCATCTGCGCGCCACGGCGGGCGAGGAGCATCTGGAACTCCCAGTGGGAGGTGTAACGCTCGCCGGTGGCGATCGGAATATTGATCTTGGACGCGACGTAACTCATCTCATCCAGGTTGTCGGGAAGTACCGGGTCCTCGAGAAACAGCGGTGAGTACGCCTGGATGGCGAGGCCGAGTTGGACCGCCTCGAACGGTGCGAGTCGACGGTGGATCTCGATACACAGGTCGACATCGGACCCGGCGACCTCGCGATACCTGGCCACGGCAGCGGCGGCGGTCTCGATCTTGCGGACATGAGTTTCGAAGTAGGTGTCGTTGCGTGGCGCATCCACGAACGGCGTGAGGTGGCCCACCGCCGTATAGCCCTGCTTTCGCGCGTCCGCAATTCCCGTGCAGAGCTCATCGGTGGTCTCGCCGAAAACGTGGTAGTAGACCCGCGCGCGGTCACGGACCTTTCCGCCGAGGAGGGCATGGACGGGCGCATCGAAGTGCTTTCCGGCAATGTCCCAGAGCGCGATGTCGATAGCGCTGAGAGCGCCCATGATCACGGAACCACGAAAATGGGTCCACCGGTAGAGATACTGCCAGTGGTGTTCGATCTTGAGCGGGTCCTGCCCGACGAGATATTCGGCAAAGCGCGTCACCGTGGCCGCCGTGCCCTCCTGGAACGCCCAGGCACCCGACTCGCCCAAGCCTACGATGCCGGTGTCGGTCTTGATCTCCACGAACAGGTAGCGATCGACGAAGATCGGAGTGACGCTCTCGATACGCACGCATCGGTCCTTCGGCTAGTGACTGTCGTGGTGAAAGAGGGTACGCGTTGAGACCGGTCAACCCTTCTCCGCGCCGCCGGTGAGGCCCTCGGTCAGCAGGCGTTCGATGGCGAAGAAGATGACGACGATGGGAACGGTGGTGAGCACGGACGCCGCCATCAGGACGGTCGTGGGGACTTCGATGCTGTTCCCGGAGAGTTGTGAGAGCCCGAGTGAGACCGTCCAACGCTCCCGGCTCTCGACCAGGAAGAGCAATGCGAACAGGAACTCGTTCCAGGCGACCATGAACACGAACATTCCGTTCGCGACGATGGCAGGCATCGCCAGAGGAAGGCTGATCCGGGTCATGATGCCGAGCCGACCGCACCCGTCGAGTGCAGCCGCCTCCTCCAGGCTCACTGGGACCGTGTCGAAGTAGTTCCGGAGCATGTAGATGGACACCGCGACTGTCTGGGAAACATAGACCAGCAGCACCGCCACCAGTGATCCACGCATCTCCACCCGGGTGAAGAAAACGTAGAGTGGCACGGCGAGCAGAATGCTGGGGAAGAGGTAGACCGCAAGGAAGAGTGCGCCGATTTGCCGACGTCCGAAGAAGCGGAGTCGGCTCACAGCGTACGAGCCGGGTATGGCCACGGCCAGCGTCAGGGCTACTGTTCCCGCAGCGAGGACGGCGCTGTTACGGATGAAGTCGAGGAAACCCTCCCCGCCGGAGGCGACCGGCGCGAGGAGTCGGGTGTACGCGTCGAGGCCGAACTGGCCGGCGTCGAGCCACAGTGCACCGGGACTGCGGAGAACATCGCCAAGGGTGCGGATGGAGAGCATCGCCATGTAGTAGAACGGGAAGACGGTTGCGATCAGCAACGCGGCAATGACGACACCACGCGCGGCTCCGAAGAAGCCGTTCTCGAACCGCTCCCGCGTCAGCCGTCCGGGTCCGCTGCGCTCCGCAGTGCTCTCGTCGGACCTCGCGTCGGGCACATCGAGCATAGTCATGATGGCTCCTCCGCCCGCCGCCCGAACGACTTGAGGTAGATACCGACGAACACGGCGAGTACGACCGCGATGATGAGCGCCTGCGCCGAGGCAAGTCCGATATCGCCACGACCGGTGAGGAAGTTGTAGACCCGCACACTGATGACTTCCGTACCCGCCCCGCCGCCGGTGAGCAGATAGATCTCGTCGAAGCTGGTGAACGTCCAGATGAACCGCAGCACGGACAAGACCGCGATCGTCGATAACAGCTGCGGCCAGACGATGTAGCGGAAGCGCTGCGAGATCGTCGCGCCATCGACGCGGGCCGCCTCCTCGAGGGTGCTGGGAATCGCCTGCATCCGCGCGGTCAGAAACAAGAAGGCGAAGGGAAACTGGCGCCACGCCTCGAAGGCGATGACCGTGACAAGTGCCGTCGGCACCGACAGCTGCAGGCCGAACATCGATAGCTGGCGGGATTCCTCGCTGAGGAAGGCGATCGGCTCCGACCAGCCGAGGAACCGTTGCCCCCAGTCATTGACGATCCCGAGCTGCGGGCTCAGCATGGTCTGCCAGACGAAGGTGACCGCGACGACCGGTGCGACATAGGGCAGGAGCATGGTCGAACGCACGAATCCGCGGCCACGAAACTTCTTCCGTAGTGCCAGTGCGGCGACGAGCCCGACGGTGATCGAGAAGAACGTACCCAGCACTGAGTAGGCAAGGGTCGTGATCAGCGTGTCGACGAATCCAGGTGCGGAGAAGACGTTCTCGAAATTACGAAGACTGTAGTCGCCGAGGATTCCGCTCGACCGCAGGTTGATCAGCCTGACCCGCTGGAAGGCCAGCGAGATGCTCCAGACAATGGGGAGTACGACGACCACCAGCACGATGACAATGGTGGGTGCGATCAACCCGATGCCGGTGCGCGCCTCGCGGCGACGTAGGGCGCCCGGTCTGGCACGCCGGGCAGGTCCGGAAGTCCTGCCCGGCGCCCCCGGCCGACGACTCGTCGTGCCAGGACTCTCGGGTGGTGCTGTCACTGCGAGGAGTCCTGGATCGACTCGACGGCCTGCTGGACCTGCTCGGCGGCCGCCTTGCTGTCGACCTTGCCGCCGGCGAGTGCGCCGATCGCCTTCGGGACCGGCAGTTCGGTGAGGACGGCACCGAGGAGGTTGCCCTGACCCTGGGTGAAGCCCCACCGGGAGAAGCCGTCCAGCGCAGTCTGCATCTCCTCCAGGACCTCGGGCGGGTAGATGTCGGTCAGGTTTGCCTTCGTGTTCACTCCGGACTCGAGGGTCTTCCAACCGTCCACGAACTTCTGGGGATCCTGCGCGGTGCCCAGACGGGTGGGGAACTTGCCCTCGGGTGCCTGGCCGAGCCAACGTAGGTATGCGTCATTCATGAAGTACTCGACGAACTGCTGGGACTCCTCGGTGGCGGCCTCGGACGAGATCACCCAAGAGGTGACGTCGCCACCCGAGACCGGCTTCGTGCCGTCCGGACCCTGGAAGGTTGTGACGAAACCACTGTTCTTTGCGATGAACTGCGGGTCGTCGGCGCATTCGGGACAGCTGGGCTTCGCATCGTCGACCAGGCCGGCCATCTCGTCGAGGATGAACGACGCCCAGACCGTGATGGCGGCTTTCCCTGCCATGTAGGTGGTCTTCGTCCCGGTCGAGTCCATGGCGCCCGGCACGGAGTAGTCGCGTACGAGGTCGCCGTAGAAGTCGAATGCGCTGACGCACTCCTTGCTGTCGATGGTCACCGCGGCTGAGTCGTCGACAAGCTCGCACCCGTTCGCCAGTGCGACGAACTCGAAGACCTGCTGGGTGTACGACGTGCTCGGGCTGTTGCCGGCAACGAACCCTGCCATGTCGGGTCCGTCGAGCGTCTTGGCGGCGTTGAGCAGGTCCTCGTAGGTCCTCGGTTCGGGAAGATCAGCCTTGGCGAAGAGGTCCTTGCGGTAGATCACCGAGAGTGGAAACCCGTCGCTGGGGATCGCGACCTGCTCGTCGCCTTCCTTGGCAAGAGCGAGGGCGGACTTGGAGAAGGTGCCGGCACCGAGCTTTTCGATCACCTCGGCGGTCGCCTCGGTGTTGACAAGCTCGTTTCCCGACATCGTGCGCACGGCCGACAGGGGCAGGGCACCGACCACGTCCGGGAGATCACCGGCTGCCGCGGCTGCGGTGACCAGTTGCGGAAACTGGTCCTCGTTGACGCCCACGAACTTGACCGCTATCCCCGACTTCTTGGTGAAGTCCTTGGCGGCGGCCCGTGCCTTCGCGAGACGGTCCGGCTCCGACTCGAGGCTCCACACTGTGAGCGCGTCGTCGGATGAACCGCCGTCGTCGGAGCCGAAGGCGCCGCAACCGACCATTGCCGCCGTGAGGCCAATCGAAGCGAGGACGGCAGTTGGTCCAAGTTTTCGCATCGTCGCACAACCTCTTCCTCTGGCTCGACCGGTGAGCGGGACACACGGCTACGTCGACGGGCGCGGAGAAATGGGCCTGAACTTTCAGAGGTCGGCCCGGCACTCGGTGGGGAAGGCACGTGCCTGTGAACCACCCAGGACACGAAGAATCAGGCAGGTCATGGCAATCGTCGAGCCAATGACAAAGTCGTTTCGCCGCCACCTGTAGGTGCTCGCGGATGCTGCGCGATTCGCTCGCCTGCGCAGCAATGTTAGCGCTCGCATTGTCCGTGTCAAGATGTCGGCGATCATCGGTCAGGTCCCTGCCGCGTCCGTGTCGGTGGTGTGCGCTAGGCAGGGGCGCATGCCTGTAGAGACCGATGCCGATCAGCTCGTGCGAGAGCTCAATGCTCATGCCGGGTGTCACCTCTCGGTGGTTGGGGTTGCTGCGCAGGGGGAGACCGGTGGTGCGATCTACGTCCGTTGGCCAGATGGCCACAAGGGTGTCGTGAGGCCCTCCGACGTGCCGATGCCGGAGTTGCAGCGGACGGCGGAGGTTCTCGCAATGACGCGGTCACTGGGTCTTCCGATGCCTCGCTATGAGGTGATCGTTCCGCTTGCGGACCGCAGGTTGGTGGTGCAGGAACGACTGCCCGGCGCGGTGAGGCGCCTCGACGTGGCCAAGCTCGAGGCAATGGTCGAGAGCAACGAGCGGTTCGCCGGCATCCTGGCCGACCGGCCCGACGTCCCCGTTCCTACAACCCCGACAACGTTCTCTTCGACGACCAAGGCAAGGTCACCGGCATCGTCGACTGGGCTGGTAGCACCTGGCGCGGCGACCGTCGATTCGCGCTGGTGAAGCTGCGGTTCGATCTCGCCTGGGGCACGCTGTTCCCCCGGGCCGGATCCCGCTGTACTGACGCGGTTGGACGAGTTGCTGGACACCATGATCGAGCCCGAGATGCTGCTCGTGTACTGGGCACATTGGAGTCTGCGGATGGTTGATTGGACGATCCGGACAGCTCGACCTGTCGATGTCGCCTTGCACCTCGACGTCGCCGCATCCCGCCTTGGCTGAGGATGAGCCGGGTAGGCGATCGGCTGACTGGACACCTAACCCGTTGCCCGTCCCCTCTTGTGTGAGCGCGCCGGTACCAACTGCCCGGCTGGCACGCGGCGGAGCAATCGCCTTGTGAGTCGAGCGATTTTCGGGTAAAAAGCTCTTGATCACTTTCGTCCGATATGTGGCAAATGGCTGATACGGGGGGTCGCGTTCGTGGCCAGGCACGTCTCCACTCGGCACGTCCCAGCTAGACAGACGTCCAACTGGTTCGACCATGTGCGGTGGATGGTTGTCATCTGCTCGCTGGCGCTGATCGCGTCGGTGTTGCATCCGGGGCAGACGCGCCAGCCTGCCGAGGCCGCGGTGGTTCCGGTCGCGCGGGCGGGCGCTGGTCCGGTGGATCGGCCGGCGCCGGCGTCGGTGCGGCCGGACAGGGCGTTCGCGCCGGGTAAGCGGCCGCCGGTGGTGCCGCGTGGGACGTCCGCGGACGGCGGGCCGAGCCGCCTCTCTGCGCAGGAGTGGCTTCGGGTATCTGAGCCTGCTGGTGTGCGACAGTCTGACGCCGCCCCGGACCCGGTGTTTACGAAGGTGTTGCTGCGGCCGGGCTTCGTGTTGGGTGAAACGTCGCTGGTGGGTTACTTCGATGTCGACGAGGACCGTCCGTGGCGGGCCTGGCGGGTCACGGCGTATGACGCGGAGTCGCACAGTGAGCAGGCGTCGACCTCGTTGACCAGGGCCGACCTGGAGCGATCGCGTTGTGGTGCGTTGCGGGAATACTGCCGTTCGTTCGGCGCGCTGGACGGGTGGGATCTTGATCCGGCGAGGCGGTACTTCGTCATCGTCACCGCATTGTTTTCGGACCTGTCGGTGGAGTCGCCACCCTCATATCGGGCCAAGCCGCGGACCACCATCACGCCTCCGCCGATCGCGGCGAAGCAGGCCGCAGGTTGTAGCTGCGGAAACGCACTGGGGATGACCGCTGCCGGGCAGGCGGTGCGTGGGGTTGGCGTGAACACCGCCACGGGTGCGTTCGCCCGTGTGGAGCAGGACCTGGGGATGGCCTCGTTCGGCGTGCCGTTCGCCTCGAAGCGGGTGTACTCGTCGGCCAATCCGGCAGCTGGCCCCTTCGGGCCCGGATGGGCGTGGTCCTACGGCATGCGGGTGGTGGCGTCTGACCGGGGTGCGGCAGTGCGTGCCGACGATGGTGCCGAGGCGTTGTTCCGCCGGGTGAACGGCGGTTATGTGCGGCCGGCGGGGCTGCGCTCGACGCTGCGCAAGACCGGCACCGGGTGGAGCCTGGTGACGCCGGAGCAGATCAGCTACGTCTTCGATCAGCGGGGACGGCTGACGTCGGTGCTGACCGCCCGGGATGTTGGCGTACGTCTCGCGTACACCGAGGACGGGGTGGAAATCACCGACGCCTCCGGACGCGTGGCCGAGGTTCGTGTCAAGGACGGGCTGATCCGCAAGATCAGGCTGCCGGACGAGCGCAACGTCGAGTTCTTCTACGACGAGGCTTCGCGACTGGTCGCCGTGGAGGACCCGCGGGACCAAGTATGGCGCTACCGCTACTCGACGGCCGGGCTGCTGACCGAGGTGGTCGAGCCGAAGACCGACAGGCGCGACGACCGGGTTGTGGCGGTCCGCAACGAGTACGGGCCGCGGGGTCGGGTGTTGCGGCAGTGGGACGGGGCGGGCGACCAGACGCAGTTCGCGTGGGATGCCGGCAAGCAGGAGGCGAGGACCACCGACGCCGATGGGGTGGTCGTCTACGACGGCTACCGCGACAACGTGTTGATCTACAGCCAGCGCGGCAACGGTGACACGGACAACCACCGCTATGACCGCCGGCTGAACCGGAGTCTGGTGGTCAACGGCAGTCAGGGTCAGCACGAGGCGAGGTTCGACCCGCGGGGGAACCCGACGGTTGGATTGGCGCCGCAGCCGTTGCGGTTCAGCAAGAAGACGAAGTTCGACGAGCGGAACAACCCGATCGAGTTCGTCGACGAGCGGGGGAACGTCTGGAAGAACAGCTACAACCGTTACAACGAGCTGGTTGAGACGGTCGACGCCGAAAAGCACCGGATCCGATTCGGCTACGACGAGCGTGGGCTGCTCCTGACCCGCACGGACCAGCGTGGCAAGGTCACCCACAACGAATACCTCCCGGCCGGGGACGACAACGCCGGGCTGCTCGCTGCGACCATCTCGCCGGAGGGTCGGCGAGCCGAGGTCGGCTACGACGACACCGGTCGCCAGATCGCCGTGGTCGATCCGCGGGGCACTGTCGAGGGTATCGACGACGATGACCGGGACGACTTCACCACTCGCTTCAGGTTCGACGAGCAGGACCGCACGGTAGAGGTGCGCGAGCCCGGCAAGGAGCACTCGTCGAAGACCGTGTACGACGCGGTGGGCCGGGTGGTTGAGACCGAGACGCCGGCTGGGGTGGAGACGAAGTACCGCTACTTCGCCGACGGGCTGCCGCGGTCGGTCACAGACCCACGCCGGGCGACGTCATATGCCTACTCCAAGGCTGGTCGGCGTACCGAGACCCGGGTGCACCTGGACGACGCGCCGGACATCGTCACGTCGTATGCGTACAACGCCAAAGGCCTGTTGCGTGCGGTGACGTCTCCGCGTGGAAACGTGCCCGGGGCGGACGCCAAGGACTTCACCACGATCTACCGCTACGACGGGACCGACAACCTGGTCCGGATCTCCCGGCCCTATCCGGGCGGGCGGATGGTGCACCAGGACGTCAAGGCCGACGCTCTGGACCGGACTACTGCGACGGTCGACGCGCTCAACCGTCAGTCGACGTTCGCCCGGGACAACTCCGGCAACGTGACTGCCGCCACGGACGCGTTGGGCCGCACGTCCCAGATGAGCTATGACAAGAACGGGCGGCAGACCCGGATCACCGACTCGGGCCGGAAGTCCACCCGGTTCACCTATGACGAGGCGGGCAACAAGACCAGCGCCACCACCGCAACGGGTGGGAAGACGACGTGGACCTACGACGACGACGGTTTCCTGATCAGCGCCACCGAGCCGCGCGGGAACCTCGACAGGGCGGACAAGGAACGGTTCACCACCCACTACGAGTACGACCAGGCCGGCAACCTCGAGCGGGTGATCGACCCGCTCGACCACACCACGAGCTATCGGTACGACGCAAACAACCGGCAGATCGCGGTCGCCGACGCGAAGGGGCGGACCACCCGCTACAGCTACCGCGACGACGACCAGATCCGCACGGCGCACGGGCCGGACGCTCCGTACAAGCCGTGGCTGCCGACCCTGGGCGCCACCGTCTACGACTATGGCGAGGACGGTCGGCTCGCCTCGGTCACAGACCCGAAGCGCCACCGGACAGAGCTTGGCTACGACGATGCCGGCCGGCCCACCAGCCGGATCGACCCGCTCGGACGCCGCGCTGAGATCGGCTACGACGCCGAGAACAACCCGGTGTCGATGATTACCGTTGGCCGACACGAGAAGCTCAGCGACGAGGAGCGAGCCCAGCGGACCACCGTCACCACCTTCGACATTGTTGGGCGACAGGTACGTCGGGAGTTGGGTACGGGCGGGCCGGACTACAGCTGGGGCTACGACGCGAAGGACCGGATCACCTCCTACGGCGACCCCACCGGTGTGCGCGAGGTGACCTACGACGACGAGGACCAGATCACCCAGGTTCTGCGTCGCGAGGCGGGTGGGGTGGTCGAGCGGTTCGGCTACGACTACGACGCCCGGGGCAACATCGCCTCCCGCAGCTACCCCGACGGCACCCGGGTCAGCGCCGGATACGACGCGGACAGCAGGATCACCAGCCTGACCAGCGTCGGCGGTGCGGCCGGAGCTTCCCCGGCGACATGGCGGTTCGGCTACGACGTCGCCGGCCGCCGCACGAGCACGAGGTTGCCGGAGGCGACTGGGCTGGTCGAGAGGCGTTCGTACGACGATGCCGGCAGGTTGACTGACATCGGTACCCGGCGCGTCCCCGGCGCCCCGGCGCCGGACCCGGCTGCTCAGGATCCAGTGTCTGCGTTCGCGCTGAACCTGGATGAGGTTGGCAACCCCTCCAAGGTTGTGACGACTCGCGGCGGGGTGTCGGAGTCGGTGGCCTACGACTACGACGAGGCAGACCGAGTTGAATCGGCGTGTTACGCCGCGACCTCCTGTAAGGGCGAGTCTGCGGGTCGCATCGACTACAGCTACGACCTGGTGGGCAACCGAACCAGCCAGAAGCGCACCGGCAGCGCTGGGCACGACATCACCAGGTACTTCTTCGACAGCGCCGACCAGTTGCAGAAGCAGGTCAAGCTCACCGGGGCGAAGATCGATGCTGGCCTCGACCTGGATGCCGATCTGGATCTGGGCGCCGGCCTGGATCTCGACAAGGGACTGGACCTTGGCGCCGGGCTCGACCTTGGCGCCGGGTTGGAACTCGGTGCCGACCTGGGTGTCGACGTCACCCTTTACGACTACGACGTCGACGGCAACCAGACCAGGGCCGGCAAGGACACCTTCGCCTACAACCTGGACCACAGCCTGGCCAAGGCGACCGTCGACGGCCGCACCGCCAACTTCTCCTACGACGCGACGGGTCTACGTCTGTCGGCCACCGCAGGCAGCGGCCAGGACAAGACGACGCAGCGGTGGTCCTGGGACATCAACGGCTCCCTCCCGCAGATCGCCCTCGACACCCTCACCAACAACGATAGCCATACGCTGGAGAAGCGCGGCTTCAGTTACGGTCCCGACGACGAGCCGTTGGCGCTGCTCGACCCGGCCACCGGCGCCCACGCCTACACCCATGACTGGCTCGGCGGCGTCGCCAACATGCTCTCCCCAGGTGGGCAAGTCGAAGCGGGCTACGACTACGACCCGTTCGGCAACCCCCGCGACGGACCAACACTCACCGGCGAAGAGCCCGAGCTGGCCGGTCGCGACCCCAACAGCCGCGATCGTGACCGTAGCGACAGCGGCGGCACAGACAGAGGTGACACCGCGGACGACGGTCCGGGCGGTGTGCTCGGAGGCGTCCTTGGAGGCGTGCTCGGCAATTCGGCGCCCATCCCGGCAAGAAGCACGGCAAGCAAGGCCCCTGCCACCACGACTGCCGCGGCCCCGCAGAGCAAGGCGACCGGTCCGAAGAACCCACTGCGATACGCCGGCGCGTACCAGGACACCACTTCCGGCGAGGGCAACTACTACCTACGGGCACGCAACTACAACCCTGGGACCGGTCGGTTCACCGCCACCGACCCGATGCCCACCGGCAAGGTGTCCATCTCGTCCTACGCATACGCCGACAACAACCCGCTCGTCCACACCGATCCCACCGGAACCATGGTGGCGCCGGACGGCGGGGGCGGGGGTAGCCCGACCCCGGATGAGCCTGACCCGGGCCCGAGACCGGAGGAGACCAACGGGCCGAGCCCAGAGGATCTGGCCAAGGCGCAGCAGATCCAGAGCAAGAGCTGGGTGGACGTCGTGGTGGAAGCCGGCGGCCAGGTCCTGATGGAGTTCCTCGGCATCAACGACCTGATCGACTGCCTCAACGGCAACCTCGTCGGCTGCGTGTCGCTGGTCGTCGGGGCGCTGCCCTGGGGCAAGATCTTCAAGGCGAAGAAGATCGCCGAGGCGATATTCCGCGCAGGCAAAGCTGTCATCACCTTCTTCAAGGAACTGAAGTGGGCCCGGGCGATCATCCGAGGTGCCGAGGATGCAGCCAAGGCAGCCAAGGCTGCGGCTGCCCGGGCGGCGAAGGAGGCGGCGCAGCGAGCAGCCGCGGCCAGAGCCGCGGCCAAACGAGCCGCCAAGGAAGCAGCAGAAAGGGCAGCCGCACGCGCCAAGGCCCTCAGATCCAAAGCCAAGAAGACCGGTGGAGGCAACACCGACAACGTCGGGCCTGCACGTCCGTCACGCGCAGGATGTAACAGCTTCGTGGCCGGCACCATGGTTCTGCTCGCCGACGGCACACGGAAGCGAATCGAGAAGGTCCGACCCGGCGACTCCGTGGTTGCCACCGACCCCGCATCGGGGAAGACCGAGGATCGTCAGGTCACGCACACCATCCGAACCGACCACAACAAGGTCTTCGTCGACCTCACCGTCCGCACCGGCGCCGGCAACCACACGATCACCACCACTGAACACCACCCCTTCTGGTCAATGACCAGGAAACGGTGGGTCGACGCCGGAGACCTAAATTCAGGTGAACGACTCCTCACGTCTGGCCGGGGACACGCCCAGGTCGGTGCCATCCGGCAGTACGACGATGAGCAGCGCACGTACGATCTCGCCGTCGACACCACCCACGCCTACTACGTGCTGGCAGGTACCATCGCCGTACTGGTCCACAATTGCGGCAGTGGCCCTGCCGCAGGGGTTCTGGAGGTTAGTTCGAACGTCAAGTCAACCAAGGCATTCGAGAACTACTCGCCAAGTAGGGGAGGAATTGAGTACGTGTTCGACCCAACTGCCAATCGGCTTCTGGTAGGCGCGCCGAAAGCACACCTCAACATTCCTGGCAGTCCACACCAGCAGCTCGCCC
Source organism: uncultured Actinomycetota bacterium (assembly GCA_963720325.1). GTDB lineage: Bacteria > Actinomycetota > Actinomycetes > Propionibacteriales > Actinopolymorphaceae > Thermasporomyces. The sequence continues at coordinate 1,267,412 of CAVRFE010000003.1, forward strand.
GCGCTGGCGGCCTCGATGAGTCCAAGGTTCTCGGCGGAATCTTCAGACGCGATGCGAATGGAAACATGACCTTCGATGAGAGCAGTGGACACTACGGAGAACGATGGACTGATGGGACCCGGCAGCAGTTCGCCGAATTCCTCAACAGCTTCGGCTTCAACTCAACACATGAGAAGTGGTGGTGATGTGGCGCCCTGTGCTCGCCCGCGGTGACGGAGTTTGGATTGGCAGCACCGGCGACGGACGTCTCTGGGTCGGATCTCCTGAGGCAGAAAGGGCGCCGGTGCTCTTCGATGACCCTGTGTTCTTGTGGCCACTCCTGGAGAATCCATATCAAGAGGTCGCCAGCGATCTCGTTGCGCACTGGCCCGAGTTCGAGCTGCCCGAGACGGTCTCGCCGCCGAGCCTCATCGAGTCGATCATCAGATCCGCGGTAGCTGCCGGGCGGCCATATTGGATCGATCGTGCATTGAACTGGATCGAAGCGATGGCGGGCGATCCCGCTTCTCGCCCGCCAATCGCCGTGGAGTCGGTGCTTCATGAAGTTGCGAATGCAAGGGACCTGCCTCAGACGACTCGCCACCGGGCGATGCGGATTGCCAGGCTCGCAGGCGAATCCGACTGACCGAGAAGTTGCAGCCAAGCGTGGCGGATCAGCTGTCTGCGTGCCGTCAGGCCAACGGCGTCGTGCCGGGCGGCACAGTCGTACCAGCCGGGCAGGCTGTCCCAGCCAGCCGCTCATGAGTCACCCGCTCGTGAGTCGCATGTGACGTGGTGCCGCGCACAGCCGGGCGGAGCTCGTCGATGCGTACCAACGCCACGCCGACCACGATGAGGGCACCGCCGACGAACTGCATGCCGGTCGGAAGTTCGTCGACCAACATCCAGGCGATCAGGACGGCGAACATCACCTCGGTCAGGCCGACGAAGGACGCGAGTGTCGCTCCGAGCAACCGGGCCGCGGCGATGCCTGCGACGTACGCGATCGCGGCCGCCACGAGGGACAGGCCGATCACGGGGATCCACCAAGGCGTGCGGTGTCCGGCGAATTCGACCAGTCCGAACGTCGCGTGCAGGGGTAGTGCACCAACGCCGCCGAGTCCGAGCAGCGTCAGGGCACCGATGCCCATTCCCGCACTGGCCACCGCCACGGGGGCGAGGTCGTCATCGGTGACCTTGGCGGACAGGATGAAGAACGTCGCCAGGCCCAGGGCGGAGCCGAGGCCCCACAGCACTCCAATCGGGTGCAGGCGCCCGCCGCCAAGCACGTCGAGGACGAACGCGAGGCCGAGCAGTGCGACAACCGAACCAACCAGCGTCAGCGGACGGGGTCGGTGGCCGTGTCGAAGCCACATCCAGCCGACCACCAGCACGATACCGAGGTATTCCAACAGCAACGCCACGCCGATCGGGAGGTACTGGATGGCGTTGAAGAAGCACACTTGACAGCCCGCCACCGCCACCAGCCCGTAGCTCGTGACCATGCCGAGACTGCGGCGGAGGCTCTGCCACCGACCTCGCAGGGCCAGCAACGCTGGCACGGCCAGGATCACCGCGGCGAGGCTGATCCGGATCGTGACGGCGGCGCCTGGTGACCACCCGGCGTTCGTCAGGGACCGCGCGAGCGAGCCGGACGTGCTGAAGCTCGCGGCCGACACCAACGCGAGTCCGAGCCCAACGCCAGCGGTCCGCGGCGGCCGCATCGCGCCTCCTGCATGGGTGCTGTCATGAGTGAACGAACGGTATGCTGATGACAGTACGGTTCGGTGCTGACAGGAGTCAAGATGTTATTTGCTCATGACACCGAGGTGGCGTTGGCGACTGCCGCCGCACTTGTCAACACGGCGGACGGCGAGGAGGAGCAACTCCCTGACGTCGCCGCTCTGCAGGAGTTCGTCCGCACCTGGGGGTGGACCGGCAGACGCCGGAACACGCTGGACGAGCTGCGCGAGGTTCGCGACCTGCGACCGCGGCTACGGCAGGTCTGGATGGTGAGTGAGCGGGGTGCCGTCGCCATCGTCAACGGGCTCCTGCGCGACGCCGAAGCCCTTCCGCAGCTGGTCAAACACGACGAGTGGGACTACCACCTGCACGCCACACCGCCAGATGCGCCGCTGGCGACCCGGATGGCCGTCGAGGCCGCGATGGCCCTTGTCGACGTCATCCGCACCAAGGAGCTCAACCGGTTGCGGATCTGCGACTATCCCGGTTGCGACAACGTCCTGGTCGACCTTTCGAAGAACCGATCGAAACGGTTCTGCGACGCAGGATGCGGCAACCGGGCGGCCGTGGCCGCCTACCGGGCCCGCAAGTCCGCGCGGGCCTGACGAGAGAGACCTCCGACGGTAGCCAGCCCGGCCTGTGACCGGGCTGCCGACCTTTGGCGGGGTGCGGATCTGTCGTGCCAACTGGCTCAATCGAGCCAGACGAACTCGGTGGCGCCGTTGTGGCCATGCACGGCGTACGCGTCCTCGAGGCCTGTCCAGAACACGATCGACGGCCGCTCGCCAAGCCAGCGGATCGATACGGATCCGTCCGACCAGAGCACACCTTCGGCGACGACTCCTGTGCCCGAAACTCCGGACACGTCAATGTGGCGATGGAGCTCGAACCGTCGCAGCTTCGGGACGACAACCCGTCGCGGTGCCGACGGATCGTCCAGAGCCGTTTCGTTGTGGGGTCTCACCGCCACCTCCTTGGGCTCTTACACGAGACGCGTGATCACGAAGCATTACGCGAAGTGGCACCAGGACGGTTCTCCTCTTCGCATGGCCGACCGCATGCTGCAATGGGCGCGCCCGCAAGGGGCTGGCCACGGACCTCCCGCGCTGGCCATTGCTGACCTACCGGGAAGGTAGCCTCGGACCGCGGACCAATCGATCGAGCAACTACTGGGGTGTGTGTGATGTTCGTGGGAGAGAAGGTCACCTTGCGCGGTGTTACGCGGGACGACCTGCCCCTGCTCCTGTCACACTGCAACGACCCCGAGGTCGACCTTGCCGCGGGGGAACTGCCGTCCCCGATGTCGATGGAGCGTCTCGAGAAGTGGTACGAAGCCTTGGTCGAGCAACGGCCGATGCGCCGCTTCGCCATCGATGTCGACGGGAGGTTTCTCGGCACGTGCCTCCTGCAGAACGTCGACGAAACCGCCGCTCACGCCGAGCTCGGAATCACCATAGGTGACAAGGATTCCTGGGGGCACGGTTATGGCAGGGACGCGATCCGAGTCCTGCTCGACTACGCCTTCCGGCTGGCCAACCTCCGGCGGGTGTGGCTACAGACGCACGCCGAGAACGAGCGGGCGATCCGTGCGTATCGAGCCGTCGGCTTCGTGGAAGAGGGACGTCTGAGGGACCATGTATGGCTGGACGGTCGGTACGTCGACCAGGTCCTGATGGGGATCCTTCGGACCGAGTTCGGCAACCTGCATCGCAGTCCATGACACATCAAGTCGATCCAAGGCTCTGATCCGGGCACGCTCTTGGTCTCCACGCCAGCACGCCTCGCTTCGTGCTGGCTCCGAGCGACGCGCCGGAGGTGGGCGCGGTCGCCCGCCGCACCGGACACGACGCCTCTGGCTGGCTCGCCCGGCTGTGAACCCGTGCCTTCGCTCGCTCTTGATCGTTTTGGCAGCTGTCGCCTTGCTAGCCGAGTGATTCGAACAGGAACCCCTTGGCCTCTTTCGTCCGATATGTGAAGCATTGGCTGATACGGGGTATTGCGTGGCCGGCTGGGCACGTCCCCCTGCTCCTTCGTAGCGTCGGGGGCTGGGATGGAGCCAAGCCGAACAGATGTCGCGTTCTTTGGTGTCCGCGCCATTCATCCTCGCGAGGAGTACGCGAGTCTGCGTATCGAAGAAGAGGCCGAGATGGCTGTAGATGGAATTCTTAGCCTTGACTCCCATCAGAACGAGGCCCTGAAGCGATATCTCATCATGGCGCGGCGGTAGCAATCCATCCTCAGGAGACGCCCGGCTCGCCTGTTGAGGGGGAGGCGGCAATGATGCCGTGACGACGAAGTGCATCTTGGACGGTCGCGCCGAGCCGGGCCGGCACGGTGACACCGAGCTCGGTTTCGAGTTGCTGTCGGGTGATGAGGTAGAAATCGATGGCCTGGGAGAGGTTCCCGGGTTGATGCTTGGCGCCGATCGGTGCCAGGAGGAAGCTGGTCATCTTCGCCAGCTCTGTCAGAACGACGTCGTTCCTACCCTGCTGCGACTTGGCCGCGAGCCAGAGCACCCAGTCCCAGAAGTGAACGTCGATGTCGGGCAGTGTCGTCGGCGTTGGTGTCCAGGGTGCGGCGTGGTCGTGTGGCTGGTCGAAGAGCAGGTCGATCTTGTGTGGACCGTCGAGGACGAGCATGAAGTTTGCTCTGCGACTCAAGGGATCCCACAGGGTGCCGAGCGGTTCGAGCGGTGCGACTGCGGCAGGAAGTGCTGCCGCCAGCGCGGCGAAGTCTGAGGTGTGGAGAGCGAAATCCCAGTCGGACAAGGGAACGGTCTGTCCGGTGGCCCGAGATCCGACCAAGGTAACCGTGTCGATCTCCGGCAGCGGCTCCAGGCAGGAACGAACCCGCCGCTCGACACTCATGGGCCTCACCTTCCCGTGTCGCCAGGCGCCGGCACGAACCGATCGCGACAAGTATGACGGCACGCAAGATGGGTCCGGTGATTCGCCGGGCGCCTCGGGTCCTGGGTTCCCTACAGCATCCAGGATGTGTGGAAGCCGTCGGGCCGGCAACCCCTCGGAACTGTTGCCGCCGCACGCCAACCGCGGTGCCCTCAGGACGTATGGCCCACTCTCTCTATTCGCCGAGCAGGTGTTGAGCCCGCCGTATCGAGCCCCGGTCCGCAGACGACTAGAGCCGGGATCGAACCCGTCGACTTCCGCTCTGAAGCTGGTTGGCGGGCCCGAAACCGTTACTGCCAGCCACCTGTCGCAGGCGGTCCGGCCGGCGACGGATTGGTTGCCTACGGTTTCGTCGGGCCCTGCCGCGGGGAGGTGGCATCCAGCAGGCGCATGCCACCTGGGCGGGGTGCTCCCGACGGGGACCGGGGGAGGAAGCGTGGAGCCAGGCGTCGAGGTTGTCATCACGGTCCGCTGCCTTGAAGCCGCCGCCGCCAGTCAAGCACTCAGCCTGCTCAAGGCGTGTCATGCCGCCGGCCAGATCGAGCTGAGGGGCGGCATCGTGATCGAACGCGCCCCAGACGACAGGCTGCAGATGCCCGCTGACGCCAGCATGGTCGCTGGAGTTGCGACCGGGGGTGGGAGCCTCATCGGCATGCTGATGGACATTCTCGGAGGACCGCTGGGGATGTTGCTGGGGTGGCGCGGGGCGGCTGTGATCGCCGCCGCGGTAGATCTACGGATGGCGGAGAGAACCGGCGAGCTCGGCGGGCTTGCTGCGCTCAGCGTCGCGGCGCGCGGCGGTAATGCGTTCGTCCTGGCCGACGTCACCGAGTTCGACCCCGAGGTCATCGACGCCGAGATGGCCAAGGTGGGCGGCACAGTGATCCGTCGCCCCGCCGATCTGGTGCTCGCCGAGCTTGCGGCAGCGGAGGACGCAGCGAAGGCAGCGGAGGTGGAAGCGGTGCGAGTCCTGCGCGAGGTGCACATTGCCGAACACAGAAAGAGCAGCGGCGAGCGCGACACGGCCGGCTGAGGAACGCCCGCCCAGAGCACGCACGGGACGCATGCATTCGGAGCGCCGGGCTGCTCGCCCTCGGGCCGCCGTCCAACCGTCTGCCTCCTGCAGGGTGTCGGTACGCGAGAGCGGAGCGCGCACCGACACCCTGTCCGTGACCTGTCATGCGCAACCGGGGTTCGCACCCTCAAATTCACCCCGACGTCTCACAGGTCAGAAGTGCAGTCGTGATCAACCGTGCCGGTCCTGTCAGCCGGCTGGCTGGCAGGGATTCTTCACACCGTTGCTCTCCGGTGAGACGTTTCCGGACTCATCGACAGCCCGAACGGTGAAGGTTATGCCGCGGTCCCAACCGTAGAAGTTGTAGATGTTGTTCGACGTGCCGGCCACCCACACTCCGTCGGCGAAGATCCGGTAGCCCGTCGCCCCGTCTGAGACCGTCCAGCTCAGCGCGAGCTCCTGGCCGATGCACTGCGGAGGATGCATGGTCGGCGCTTGCAGCGTCGACGTGGTACCAACAGGCGGTGAAGCCGGCTCGGCAGATGTGGTAGCGGCTGTTGCCGGCGCTGCCACCATCAGCGAGGCGCCGGCGACCAGCGCGGCCGCTCCCCACAGACGTGCCGCGCGGGCAAGTTTCATTGCCATGTTCGGCCCTTCTCGTGTCCTGATGAGCGATTGCGTGCGAGGCGCCTCACCTGAATCCACGACCGGAGGAAGGCACCTGTTCATCCGTGTCCGGCCACGGTCACGATTTCCGGTGGGTCAGCTACAAAGCGCATCTCTGCCGCGTCGTCCTCTTGGCTGGCCTCCGGCGTCGTGTCAGAGCCGTGTCAGTCGCATGTCTGGTCCGGCGGCGATTGTGACTGCAACAACCGCCACGAAAGGAAGTCCGGTGAGTCAAACGGTTCCCATTCCGCACGGCCTCCCCATGGAGCGCGATGCGGGTCCCTTCGGCCCACCTCGCCACATCACCCGGCTGCGTGAGGCCGCCCTGTCAGTCCCATGGTCTTCCCCGACGGCCATGAGGGCTGGTTGGTCACTGGTTACGACGCGGTTCGCCAGCTCATGGCGGACACCCGGTTCAGCTCCCGCCAGGACGTCGGCGTTCTCCACGTGCCGTACGAGATCCCCGGCATGCCCATCGCCACCGAACCGTCCCCGCTGATGCCGGGCCTGTTCATCAGCATGGACCCGCCGGACCACACCCGGATGCGGCGCAGGCTCACCGGCGCCTTCACCGTCAAACGCATGAAGCAGCTCGAAGTACGCATCAACGACATCGCCGAGCGGCAACTCGACCAGGTGGCGCGCCTCACCCCGCCGGTCAACCTGGTCAGGGAGTTCGCGCTGCCGATGCCGTCCCTGGTGATCTGCGAACTGCTCGGTGTCCCCTACAAGGACCAGGAGAACTTCCAGGTCAACTCCGCCAAGTTCCTGGTCAAGGACCAGCCGCTGAGGAGAAGATGGCCGCGTACGGCGCACTGACCACGTACCTCGCCGAACTGGTCACTCACAAGCGGGCCGTCCCCGGCGAACACATACTTTCCGATCTGGCCCGCTACGACGACCTCACCATCGAGGAGCTGACGAGTCGCCGCCCCGGTGCGCATCCTGGTCGACCCCAACGACCCGGCAGACATGTCGGCGGTTCACGCCCTGCAGGATGCGATCAAGGTCGACGGCAAGCCCGGTAAATTCGAGGTGCCCAACTGGGATCCGGCCAGCCGGAAGAAGGTGCGCGATGCCTTGCTCGTGCTCGCGACCACGGTGCCGGACGCCAACGGACTTCGGCACCAAGGCCGAGGTGGATCCGGTGCGGCACCTGCTCGGGGCGGCGTCCGGCTGGGGCGGCCAGCCGGAGAAGGAGACGATCTACCTGAACGTCACCCGGAGAAAAACGACGGCAAGACGATCTACCGGCTGACCGTCAAGGACGTGCCGGTCGACGGCTTCTGGTCGGTCAGCGTCTACAACGCCGAGGGCTATTTCGAGACGAACGCCGAGGCGCCTACACGATCAACAACGTCACGGCCAAGAAGCGGCAGCGACGGCGCGGTCACGATCCAGTTCGGCGGCTGCGACGGCGCAAGATCGCCAACTGCCTGCCGATCACGCCGGGCTGGAACTACACCGTGCGCCTGTACCAGCCGCGGCAGGAGATTCTCGACGGCACATGGAAGTTCCCGGTCGCGGAGACCTGATCTTGGGCAACCGTTGCTGTGCGATGGGTGGCCAAGACGGTGCTACCAACGGCCTCTGCAGCACGGGGATCGACAGATCTAGGGTAGACCAGTACCACCGAGCCGACCGTCTTGCGGCCCTGTAAGGTCTGCGGTGCCACGGCCTGCTCGGGCGTCTTCGAGGCGGTTAGCGCTCGCTGACCGTGACGTTGATGGTGCCGGTGGCGATGGCATCGAGTAGTTCCCCTGCGCGCCAGCCGAACTCATCGGGAGTGCGGGTGTAGTGCACGAGCGTCGGCCGAGTCAGGAATAGTGAGCCCGCAGCGTTGAGCCGTTGCGGATCGAACGGTGGGACCGGGCCGCTGGATGCGCCGAACAGCGCCAGCGTGCCGCGCACAGCGAGGCTGGCGATGCTGGCGTCGAATGTGTCGGCGCCGACGCCGTCGTAGACCACGGCGACGCCGCCGTCGGTGCAGATTCTTTGATTCTGGAGCCGAACTCTCCCGGATCCTCCGGATAGTCGAGTACCTCGACGGCACCTGCCTGACGTGACAACTCCGCCTTCGCAGGCGTCGACGACCGAGGACGGGACCGCCGAGCGAGGGACGAGCCGGCGGAGTGCCGGGATGTCACGCAGGTCGCCCAGCGACCGGAGTGTCAGGGGCCCGGCACCATGGGCATCAGTCGTGGCTGATGGCCTGGAGGACATCCAACTGGCGGCCTTGCGGGCGGGCAGCACCGCAGCCAGCACGCCGAGCACCGCGGTGGCGGTCACCACGACGCCCAGGCGGGCCGGCGGGATCACCAGGGTGTCGATGCCCTGGCCGGCCATGGCCTTGACCATGGCGATCCCGAAGAACACACCGACGCCGAGGCCGAGCAGGGCTCCGAAGGTGGCCACGATGGCGGCCTCGCCCCGCACCATGCGGCGCAGCTGGATGCGGGTCATGCCGACCGCTCGCAGCAGGCCGATCTCCCGGGTCCGCTCGAAGATCGACAGGGCCAGCGTGTTGGCCACCCCGAGCAGGGCGATGAGGATCGCCAGGCCGAGCAGCGCGGTGATCAGCCCGACGAAGAGGTCCAGTTCGGCCTTCTGGTCGGCGATGAACTCGCTCTTGGTCAGCACCTCGAGGTTCGGGTAGTCCCGGTCGACGATCTGCTGCGCCGCGGCCTGGGCCCGGCTCTCGGCACCCGTCCGCCGGCACGATGAGGGCGTACATGTCGCCCTGGTCCACGTAGTGCTGCGCGGTAGGTCGACTCGGCCATCAGGTAGTTGCCGGTGGCGCCGTGCTCCGTGGTAGATCACCTCGAGCTGTCTGCGGGTGCGGCGCCGTCGGGGAACTCGGTGGCCAGCGTGTCGCCGAGCTTCCAGCCCTGCGTTCTCGGCCTCGTGCGTCCCACACGGCGATCCCGCCGTCGTCGAGCGAGCGCGACGTCGCCCTTGACGTTGCCCAGGGTCAGCGCCTGGTGCGGGTTCGGCGGGTCGAAGGCGGCCACGTCGATGGACGTGAAGTCCTTGGTCGACCCGTCGATCTTGGCCGGCGACGTGCGTCATCGCCGTACGCCGCGCCGATCTCGGGCAGCTGGCGCAGCTCCTCGATGACGGCGTGGGGCTGAAGGTCCCGTAGGGCTCGGCCTTGACGATGTAGGGAGGCGACGGCCTGGCGCTCGACCTGGCCGCTGCGTCGAGCGGATCGCCGACGCCGCCAGGATCAGCGTCGCCGCCACGAGGGCGAGGCCGATCATGAGCGCCGGACGCCGTGGACGCCGTGCGGCGGGCGCTGCGCATGGCGTTCTGGCGGGCCAGGACCCCTTCGATCCCGAAGCGCTGCAGCGGCGCGCCGAGGAGGCCGGCAGCCGGACGGGCGACGGCCGGGGCGACCATCGAGACGCCGACGAAGGTGGCGAGGGCGCCGAGCCCGACGAAGGCGATGCCGCCGCCGCCGAGGCCGTTGACCACACCGAACACGCCGAGCGGCACCGAGCACGCGCGCCGATGACGGTGCGGCGCTTGCCGCCGCGAGCGGCCGCCGGCGGCCACGTCACGCATGGCGGCGATGGGCGCCACCTTGGCGGCCTTGCGGGCCGGGCCGATCGTCGAGAGCACGGTCACGATCGTGCCCATGAGCCATGCGACGACCACGATGGTGCGGGTCTTGAGCGACCGTCGGCCCGGTCGGGCAGCGGCACGCCGAAGCGCGTCATCAGCGAGCGCAGGCCCATGGCGACGAGGAACCCGAGGCCCAGACCGATGGCGGAGCCGACCGCACCCGACGACGACGCGACTCGGCCACCACGGAACGGCGGACCTGCTTGGGGCTGGCGCCGAGGGCCCGCATCAGGGCGAGCTCCTGGTCCGCTGGGTGATGATGATCGAGAAGGTGTTGTAGATGATGAACGCGCCGACGAGCAGGGCGATGAAGGCGAACGTCAGCAGGAAGATGTTGAGGAACGCCAGGCCGGAGTTGGTGTCGTCGATGGTCTCGTCGATCAGCTCCTCGCCGGTGAGGACCTCGGTCCCGGCCGGCAGCACCGGCGCGATCCGGGCCTGCAGCTCGTCCTGGCTGATGCCGGGAGCGGCCTCGACCATGATCGTGTCGTACTGACCGACCCGGTCGACCGCGGCCTGGGCGGTGGGCGGTCGCCCACGCCACCGAGCCGAAGCCCGACACGTCGTCGTCGCCGGCGAAGGTGAACGAGCCCGACGAGCGTGTAGTCGTGGCTGCCGTTCGCCGTGGCGATGCGGACCGTGTCACCGAGCTGGAACCCCTCGTCCTCGACGGTGGTCACGTCGAACACGACGTCGGTCGGTCCGGTCGGCGCGTGGCCCTCGCACGATGTCGAGCGGCGACAGGTCGGTCGTTGTGGTCCACGAGCTGCCACTCGGCGGTGATGGCGTCGCCATCGGCGCGCCACGATGACGGCCTGGCCGCCGACGTCGACCCTGGGCGTCGGCGACGCCCTCGATGCCGGCGATGGTCGCCAGGACGCTCGGCGGGCATCGGGTCGCGGACCAGCTCGCTGTTCTGGTTGGCCTCGCTCTCGAAGGCGGACTCGCTGCGGACACCGGCGTCGACGCCCTGGAGCGCCTCGTCGGTGGTCTCGTTGAGGGTGCTGCTTCATGGAGTCGGTCAGGACGAAGGTGCCGGCGACGAAGGCGACGCCGAGCACGATGGACAGGGCGGTCAGGACGAGGCGCAGCTTGTGGGCCACGATCCCCTTGAGCGTGGTGCGGAACATGACGGTATCCCCCGGTCACGAGTGGCGAGCGTGGACGGCTCAGCGCCCGAGCCGCTTCATGCGGTCGAGGATGCGCTGGGGCGTGGGCTCGCACATCTCGTCGACGATCCGGCCGTCGGCGAGGAAGACCACGCGGTCGGCGTAGGACGCCGCCACCGGGTCGTGGGTGACCATCACGATCGTCTGGCCGAACTCGTGCGACCGCCCGCGCATGAACTCGAGGATCTCGGTGCCCGAGTGCGAGTCGAGGTTGCCCGGTCGGCTCGTCGGCGAAGACGATCTCGGGCCGGCGACACCAGCGTGCGGGCGACGGCGACGCGCTGCTGCTGGCCGCCGGAGAGCTCCGACGGCTTGTGCTTCAGGCGGTTGCCGAGCCCGACGGTCGTCACGACCGAGGTCGAGCCACGTCGCGGTCGGCCTTCCGGCCGGCGAGCGACAGCGGCAGCGTGATGTTCTCCGATCGCCGTCAGGGTCGGGACGAGGTTGAACGACTGGAAGACGAAGCCGATCTTCTCCCGGCGCAGGACCGTGAGCTGCTTCTCCTTCATGCCGGTGATGTCGGTGTCGCCGATGCACACCTGGCCGCTGGTCAGCGTGTCGAGGCCGGCGAGGGCGTGCATGAGGGTCGACTTGCCGGAGCCCGACGGGCCCATGGTGGCGGTGAACTGGCCGGCGCCGAAGTTGATGGTGACGCCGGCGAGGGCGTGCACGGCGGCGTCGCCCTTGCCGTAGGTCTTCACGGCGTCGACGGCCGCGGCGGCGGTGCGGGTGGCGGTGGCTGCGGTGGGGCGGGTGGTCAGAGCGGTCATGGCGGGCTCCCCCGGTGAGTGGTGGTGGTGACGTGGGTCACGATGCGGCCGTCCCCTGACGCACCCCTGAGGCCGCGCTGATGCCCGCTGAAACCGCTGCTCAGCCGGCGTGCACGTCCCGCGCGGCCGGGCCGACGTGCCGACCGCGAAGAAGCCCCGGACGCGAAGAAGCCCGGACGCGAAGGCGACCGGGCTCCTCGTCGTTCGAGCCGGCGCGCTCCCTCGGCCGGCGGCTCGTCACCGATCGGACGCGGCGCGGCACAGGACCGTCACGGAGCTGACGGGTCGATGGCCCCCTGGTCGGCGGTGCGCCCGGCGTTGGCCAGCGCCCAGTCGAGCGCGTAGTCGGCGACCTCCTGCCACCCGTCCTGGGCGGTGATGAGGTGCGCCCGACCCGGGAACTCCTTCACCTCGGTGATGGTCTTCGACCTGTAGTGCTTGGCGTTCGAGCGCTGGACATTGCTCGTGCGTGAAGCCCACGGCCTTGTGGCGGTTGGCCGGGTTCTTGAGGACCGGGAAGGTGGAGCGGACCTGCGAGAGCGGCGTGGCCCGCACGCCCTCGGTCGGGGCCGAGGACATGGCGACGCCCGCCACGCCGAAGCCGTGGTCGAGCAGGATCTGCGTGAAGGCGCCGCCGGCCGAGTGCCCGATGATGATCGGCGCGGACGGGAGGGCCTTCACGACCCCCTCGAGGTGCTCGATGATCCGCGGGACGGTCAGCGCCTCGATGGGCGCGGGGTCGGCGTTCAGGGCCTCGACCTCGACCTCGAGGCCCGGGTAGGCCGGGGCCACCACGGTGAAGCCGCGCGACTCGTAGTGGGCGATCCAGTCCTCCCAGCTGCGCGGCGTGACCCAGAAGCCGTGCACCAGGACGATCGTGTCGGGGGCGTCGGGCATGCATCCTCCTCGTCGGGTGTCCGAATCCTGCCCGGGCGGCCGGTCCGCGGTCGCTGCGCTTCGCGCCACCGACACGTCACAATGAGCCATGCCGCCCATGGACGGACGGGAGCCGCCTGGCCATCGTCGGTGCTCGACGGGACCCTGGCCCTCGACGTCGCCGTCGCCATCCAGGCCTTCGGGCCCCGGCCCACCGCCTTCCGGGCGATCCGCGACGAGGACGAGTCGCCGTACGACGTGTTCCTGTGCGGGGGCGAGGGCGCCCGCCTCCGGAGCTGGAGGGCCGGCGGGTCACCACCCACTGGGGCCTGGCCGACGAGTTCCGGGAGCTGTTCCCCGACGTCGAGCTGCTCGACGACGAGCTCGTCGTCGACGACGGCCAGGTGCTGAGCTCCGGCGGGATGCTGGCCGCCGCCGACCTGTGCCTGCACGTCCTGCGGCGCGACCTCGGCCAGGCCTACGCGAACGACGTGGCCCGGCTCCTCGTGAGCCGGCCGCACCGCACCGGCGGGCAGTCCCAGTACCGGTCGGCCCGCCCGGTTGCGGGCGACGGCACGCTCGCCGCCCTCATGGAGTGGGCGCTGGCCCACCTCGACCAGGAGCTGACGCTCCCGCTCCTGGCGGCGAAGGCCAACGTGAGCACCCGCACGTTGTCACGGCGCTTCGAGGTCGAGACCGGCCAGGGCGCGCTGCGCTGGATCACCGAGCGGCGCGTCGAACGGGCCCGGGCGCTGCTCGAGGGCACCGACACGAGCGTCACCGACGTCGCCTCGCGACGGGGTTCGGGTCGGTCACCGCGTTCCGCCGCCACTTCGCCCGCGTCACCGGCACGACACCGCGTGCGTACCGCGCCACCTTCCACGACGGCCCCGGAGTCGCCCGGTCCGTCCCGGGGAGCGCGAGCGCAGGCGCGCCCGCGCCCCGGCGGGGCAGGATCGGCATGGTCGACCGCGAGTCCCCGCCCATGCAGCTGGTCACCTCGGGGCTGCGCTTCCCCGAGGGCCCCGTGGCCATGGACGACGGTTCCGTGCTCGTCGTCGAGATCGAGGGCGGGGCGCTGACGCGGGTGCGGCCCGACGGCACCCACGAGCTCGCCGGCGACTGCGGCGGCGGTCCGAACGGGGCGGCCTTCGGACCCGACGGCGCCGTCTACGTCTGCAACGACGGCGGGCTGGCCTTCAAGACCGAGGACGGGATCCGCTTCCCGTACGCGCTCCCGGAGGGCCACACGGGCGGCTACCTCCAGCGGGTCGACATCGACACCGGGTCCGTCGACGTCGTGTTCACCCACTGCGACGGCGAGCACCTCGGCTCGCTGAACGACATCGTCTTCGACCCCTCGGGGTGGTGCTGGTTCGTCGACACCGGCCGCGGGGTCGTCTACTGGGCCGACCCCGTCGGGGGTGAGATCCGGGTGGCCGTCGACGGCCTGGAGTTCCCGAACGGCATGGGGCTGTCGCCCGACGGGCGACGGCTCTACGTCTCCGAGACCTACTCGGGCCAGGTGCTCGGCGTGGGACGTCACCGGGCCGGGGCGCGCGTGGGCGAGCGCTCGCTGCTGCACTCGTCCGCCGGCGAGCACGGCTGGGACGGCCTGGCCGTCGACGGCACCGGCAACGTCTGCCCGGCCAACCTCGAGCACTCGGGGGTCACCGTGATCGGCCCCGACGGGACGGTCCGGGCGTCGTTCCGGGTGCCCGACCACGATCCCTACGTGACCAACCTCTGCTTCGGCGGTCCCGACGGCAACACCGCGTACCTCTGCTCCTCGGGCCGCGGGCTCCTCTACGCCATGGACTGGCCGTGGCGGGGCCTGCGCCTCCCGTTCAGCCGCTGACCCCGCCGCCCTCGGCGAGCAGGCGGCGGCAGTCGGCGACGTCGGTCTGCAACTCGGCCACCGAGCGCGTCGAGGCCGTCGAAGCGGACCTGGCGGCGCACGAACCAGCGCAGGTCGATGTCGACCGTCCGCCCGTAGAGGTCGCCGTCGAAGCCGAGCAGGTGGGCCTCGCACAGGCGGGTGCCCTCGGCGTAGAAGGTCGGGCGCCGCCCGATCGACACGGCGGCCAGGTACGTCGTGCCGTCGTCGAGGCGCACGGTCGCCGCGTACACGCCGTCGGCGATCGCCGCGTGGTCGGCGCCCATGCGCACGTTGGCCGTCGGGAAGCCGAGCGTGCGGCCGCGGTGGTCGCCGTGCTCGACCTCCCCCACGATGGCGACGGTCTCCACGAGGGCCGGCCCGGCGCTCATCACCTGCCCGCTCCGAGGGCCGCACAGCGGACCGCCGGCGCGACGCACGCCTGCGGCGCGCTCATCGAGCCGCCCCGGCGGGGCTCGGCGCGGCGCCGATGGGGAACGGCTGGTTCGTCGCCGGGTCGATCTCGAAGGCGCTCGTCGAGGCCGAGCTCCTCGCCGATCTCGCGGACGGCCGGCAGCACGTCCTCGCCCATGAGCCGGATGCCGCGCATGGCGTCGTCGTGGCTCATGTCGCCGTCGCCGTCCCAGAAGAAGATGTTGCCCGGGCCGCAGCGTCTCGAGCACGTGGCGGATCTTGGGGATCACGCGTGTCGGGCGTGCCGACGATGCAGCCGCGTAGCGATCGAGCAGGCCGTCGTAGATCTTGCGGCGGCGGCGCGTCGTGCTGCCTCGGGCGCGTCCTCGTGCGCCGGGCTCGGCGCAGGGCGCCGCCTGCTTGCAGCGTCCGTGCCGCGCGACTGCTCGGGCGTGGATCGATCTCGGCCGTCGGCAGCAGGTTCGCGTGCGCGAGCGTCAGGCCCGGCAGGTTCTGCGCCCCGGGTTGGCCTTGCCGTTGCTGCCGTCGAGGAAGATGTTCGCCGGGCCCTCGATGAACTTGCGGCCCGACCTCGTAGGCCTGCTCCTCGGTCTCGTCGACGTGGACCTTGAACATGTAGCCGAGGTGCTGCGGGCCCGCCTCGTAGCCGTGCTCGCGCGCCTCCTCGCGGTAGTAGTCGAAGGTCTGCTGCGGTCGAGCTCGAGCTGGCTGTCGAGCATCACGTACGGGTAGCGGTGCTCGGCCGCCCACTCGACCGTGTTGCGCGCTGAGCACGCCCGGGATCCAGATCTGCGGGTGCGGCTGCTGGTACGGCCGCATCCACGGGTTCACGTAGCGGTACTGGTAGTGCTCGCCCTCCCAGCGGAACGGGCCCGGCGTCGTCCACGCCTTGACGACGAAGTCGTGGGCCTCCTGGAAGCGCTCCCAGTTGTACGGCGGCTGGGCGTTGTGGGCGACGACTCTCGCGGCCGGTGCCCCGCACCCAGCCGGAGACGAGCCGGCCCTCGCGAGATCACGTCGATCATGGCCAGCTCCTCGACCAGCCACAGCGGGTCGTCCCAGATCGGCAGCACGTTGCCGAGCAGGACGATCTTCAGCTTCTCGGTGATCCGGGCGAGGATCGCCGCCTCGACGTTCATGGCACCGCCGCCCATGCAGAACGGCGTGGAGTGGTGCGCGTTGAGCATCACGCCGTCGAAGCCCATCTCCTCGGCGTAGAGCTTCTCGTCGAGGTAGCGGTGGTAGAGGTCGGCGCCGATGCTGCGGGTCGATAGACCGCCGTTGCTGAGGTCGAGGTCGATCATCGGGACGTGCTGCTGGTACCAGTCGGCCTCGCGGTCCTGGTACGGGCGCTCGGTGAAGTAGCCGACGAACATGGCGTCACCCCTTCGCGGTGCGGCGCGGCGGCTGGTCCGAGCGGCTGAGCGGGCGACGACGGATGCAGCGTCGGCGATCAGGCGGCCAGCGTTCGGGCTGCTCGAGGTCGACGCAGGTGGCCGGCGTCCTCGACGATCTCCAGCCGGGCGTCGGCCAGCAGCTCGCGCGTACTGCTCGGCGCAGTCGAGCGGCACGACCCGGTCGTCGCGGCCCCGGACGATCAACGTCGGCGTCCGCGACGCCGCGCAGCAGCGACGGGCAGCGTGCCGCTCCACATCCACGGCTTCCACGTGAGGCGGGCGGTCATCTCGCGGCTGTAGTCCCACAGCTCCAGCAGCGACTCCGGCGGGTCGTCGCCGATGACGGCGTCGAAGCGGGCCGGGTCGTGGAAGCCGACGCGGGCGTAGTCGAGCCAACTGCTCATCATGGGGTCGTGGATGAAGCCCTCGCGCGGCTTGATCCCCGCCGCCCCGACGAGCGTGAGCGACGCCAGGCGCCGGGGCGCCATGGTGGCGATCTCGGCGGCCACCCAGCCGCCCATCCCCAGGCCGACGAGGTGCACCGGGTCGGTCTCGAGGTCGTCGAGCGCCCGCAGCCAGAGGATCCCGAGGTCGACGCGGCGAGCGGGCGTCGTCGGGTCGCTCGGAGCGCCCGTAGCCGGGGAGGTCGGGGGCGAGCACGGCCCGCTCGGCGGCCAGCGCGTCGTGGAACGGCGTCCACAACGGACCGGTCGAGTGGTGCAGCACCACGAACGGCGGACCGCCGCGGCCGCGCTCGCTCGTGAGGATGCGCAGCCCGGCGACCTCGACCGCACGGCCCTCGATGGCCTCGGTCGCGTCGTCGGGCACCGTCTCGGTCTGGGTCATCCCGGCCCCACCCCCTGTGCTCCGGTGTTCGGTTGACACTCTGACGTCTCACGAGACACAGTGTCAAGCGAGTCGCCGATCCCCTGGAGCTCCGTGAACCTGCGCGACGCCCAGAAGCAGCTGACCCGCACCCGGCTGGTCCAGGCGGCGGCCGAGTGCTTCCGCGTGCGGGGCTACGCCGCCACCACGATCGACGACGTCGTCGGCGGCGCCGGGACGACCCGGGCCACCTTCTACCTGCACTTCCGCACGAAGTCCGACCTCGTGCGGGAGCTGATGGCCGACGTCCACCGCGACACCGCCGCCGTGAACGAGCGCCTGGCCGAGGCGGTGGCGGCGGGCGACCGCCCGTCGTTGCGGGCCTGGATCGACGGCGCCTTCGACTTCTGGGAGTTCGTCCGCGCCTTCGCCACCGCCGAGGCGGAGGCGGCGACCGTCGACGGCGAGACCCGGGCCCGGCGCACCCGGTCCTTCGACGGCGGCGTGGACGCCATCGTCCGCGGGCTCACGGAGCGCGTCGGTCCCGACGAGGCGCGCCACCGCGTCCGGGGCGTCCTCGCCTACGCCCAACTCGACAGCGCGTTCCACCGCTGGATGCAGGTGGGGTGGGACATCGACCGGGCCGAGGCCCTCGAGGTGATGACCACGATGTGGTGGAGCGTCCTCGGCCCGGGTCCCGGCGCCGGGGAGGCCGTCACGTCGGGGTGACCGCCACCGAGAACGACCACCGGCGGGGCTCGCCGTTGGGGGTGCCGAACGTCGCCGACGGCGTCGGGAACGCGTTCTTGTTGGCCAGCCCGGCGCCCACCTCGGGGTCGAAGTACAGGCTGGTGCCCGCGTTCGCCGGACCGCAGAGCACGCCGAGCAGGTAGCGGCCGGGCGAGAGCGCCGTCGGCGGCAGCGCCACGCGCACCAGGCCCTTGGCCTGGTTGGCCGCCAC
This sequence comes from uncultured Actinomycetota bacterium, assembly GCA_963720325.1. Classification (GTDB taxonomy): domain Bacteria; phylum Actinomycetota; class Actinomycetes; order Propionibacteriales; family Actinopolymorphaceae; genus Thermasporomyces. The sequence continues at coordinate 1,285,654 of CAVRFE010000003.1, forward strand.
GGTCACCTCGGGTCCGGCGACGACCAGCGTCGTCGGGTTGCCGGCCGCGTCGACCCGGTAGACCACCGGCCGGAACCGCTCGGCGTTGGTGCCGCCGCCCTTGGCCCAGAAGGCGAAGCTGGTGGCCGTGCCGCCGACCGACAGGGTCCAGATCGACCCGCCTTGTAGCCGTCGCCGCCCTTCACGCTGGCGGATCCGGCGGTGACCGAGCCCAGCGTGGCGACCGAGGGCGGTGCCGTGGTCGTGGTCGCCGCCGCGCCGGTCGTCGTGGTCGCCGGCTGGGTGGTCGTCGTGGTGGTCGCCGTGGTCGTGGTCGTCGACGACGTCGTGGTCGTCGCGGTGGTCGAGGTCGTCGTCGGGGGAGGGGCGGTCGTGGCGGCCGCTGGTGGTCGTCGTGGTCGCCGGGCCGGCGGCGGTGGCGACGTCCACGGAGAAGGACCACCGGCGGGGCTCCGTCGTGGGCGTCCCGAAGGTCGACGGCGACGTCGGGTAGGTGACCTTGGCGGCGAACCCGGCGCCGGTCTCCGGGTCGAAGTACAGGCTGGCGCCGGCGTTCGCCGGACCGCCGATCAGGCCCAACAGGTAGCGCCCCGCGGTCAGCGTGGTCGGCGGCAGGGGGACGCGGACCCGGGTCTTGGCCTGGTTGGCGGCGATGGTGACCTCGGGGCCCTGGACGACGAACGTCGTCGGCCGGCCGGCGGCGTCGACCCGGTAGATGATGGGCCGGAAGACCTGCGCGTTGACGGTGCCGCCCTTGGCCCAGAAGGAGAAGCTGGTCGCGGTCCCGGTCGCCGACAGCGTCGCCACCGAGCCGGCCTGGTAGCCGGCACCGCCCTTCACGTTCGCAGTCCCCGACGCCGGCGACCCGAACGTCACCACGGCCGGCGCGGGCGCGGTCGTCGTGGAGGTGGGGGTGCTGGTCGTCGTGGTGCTCGTCGACGTGGTGGGCGCGGTGGTCGTGGTCGTCGTCGTGGGCGGCGCCGGCGTCCCGTCGCCCAGCTGGATGCGTCCGTTCGCGGCGACGCCCGACCGCGTGAACCGCGGACCGCCGTTCGGCATCAACGCTTCGACGTCGACGGCCGTCGCGCTCCGAGACCGAAGTGGGCGGTGGCCGCCTGACCGGACGAGAAGCCGTTGCCGACGGCGATGTCCTGCGTGCCGAGTCGGAACGCCGGCTCGCCGAGGTGGCCGGCGGCCCAGATGGTCACCCGGGCGCCGACGCCGTCGGGGTTGGCGGGCGTGCCCACGTCCACGGTCAGGTGGCCGCCCCCCGCCGTCGTGTTGCGCCACAGGCTCGGTGCCCACGCCACGTCGAGCCCCTCGAGGAACACGTCGAGGCGGCCGTCGCCGTCGTAGTCCCCGACGGGCCCGCCCGGCGAGTAGCACGGCAGCGTCTTGGTGGGCGAGAGGACGCAGGCGGCGAGCGCGCCCGTGGGCGAGGTGAAGGTCGGGGTCGCCTGGCCGGGCACCGTCGAGGTGTTCCGGGCGACGGCGGGCTGTCCGCCGATGAGGACCGACGCCACGACGTCCGGCCAGCCGTCATCGTCGATGTCGGCGATCTCGACGTGCGGCGCCTTGGTGGCGATGGGCGCCAACCCGGTGGCCGTCGCCTCGACGAAGTCGACCCGCCCGGCGGCGTCGACGCCGCGGTTCACGTACACGCGCGGTGCGCGCGGTGAACCCGCGGTCGCCGAGTCGAAGTGGTGCGACACCACGAGGTCGAGCCGGCCGTCGCGGTTGAGGTCGCCGAAGTCGGCGCCCGCCGTGTAGTCCTCGGCGTTGACCGTCGGCCACGCGAACCGGCCGCTGGTCTCCCCCGCGCCGGCGGCGCCGTACGAGAACGTGCCGTCGCGGTCGTTCTGGAAGTAGAAGCCGCTCGCCGGGTTGCCCGACGCGCCGGCGAGCTTCCCGGTGACGAACAGGTCGGGCCAGGTGTCCCCGTTGGCGTCGCCGGTCGCCGCGCCCAGGCCGGTGACCGCCGGGAGGCCGGCCGCCGCCGTCCGATCCGTGAAGGTGAGGTCGCCGTCGTTGCGCAGGAGCTTCGAGGGTCGCGGCGTTGAGCAACGAGTCGGCCACGACGAACAGGTCGAGGAAGCCGTCGCCGTCGTAGTCGAGGACGCTGACCTGGCGGGCCCGCTGCGTGACGATGGCTGCGAAGCCGGAGCTGGCCGTCACGTCGACCAGGACGCCACCGTCGTTGCGCAGCACCTGCGACGGCAGCGTGTTCGGGGCGCTCAGACCGGTCGCCGTGGCGTTGTTGTGGGCCACGACGAGGTCCTGGTCGCCGTCGCGGTCGAGGTCCACGAAGACGGCGCCCGAGGCCCGCCCCGCACGGTCGCCGCGTTCGGTTCCGGCGCCCGCGTGAAGGTGCCGTCGCCGTCGTTGAGGAACAGGCGCGACGGCGCCGGGGTGCCCTGGTAGCTCGCCGGGCTGTTCGACGTGAACGCGCCGACGAACAGGTCGAGCGCCCCGTCGCCGTCGACGTCGCCCCACGCCGCCGCGTGCGCGTACGTCCGGTCGGTGGTCCGCGCCACGAAGGGCGCCAGACCCGAGCTCGTCGTGGCGTCGACGAACGTGATCGGGCCCGGCGTCGAGGTCGCCGCCGCGAGGACGCGCGTCGGAGCGCCGCCGACGAGGACGGCGAGGACGGCGGGGCACACGATCCCCACCACCGCCGGCGACCACCGACCTGTCGTGCCACGCCCCGGCCGCCTGTGCACCTCGGTCCCCCACGGTCCGCGCACGCCACGACCCACGTACGTTCGCTGAGCGTGACACCCCGGCGATCCCGCCGGTACGGGGCGACACCCCTCGGCGTCCCGGCACGCCGCGAGCGGACCGCACGGAACGGCCAGTCTGGTTTGTCCGTTTCGATGCGTTTCGGACGGCGGTGGGGTTAGTGTCCGGCCCGATCTGATCGTTCGTCAGAGGGGGGACCATGACCGAGCGGACGACCCGTCGGAGGACGTGGTGGAGGACGGCCGCCGCCGCGCTGGCCGTCGTCGCGCTGCTCGCCGCGTGCGGTGACGACGACGACGACGACAGCAGCGACGCCGCCACCACCACCGGCGGCACCGAGACGACCGCCGCCGGCTCGGCGACGACCGCGGGCGGCACCGAGACCACCGCCAGCGGGACCGCCACCACGGCCGGCGGCACCGAGACCACCGCCGCGGCCGCGCCGAGCGGCGAGCCCATCAAGGTGGGCGTGATCCTGCCGCTGTCGGGCGCCCTGGCCGCCGCCGGGCGCGACTACAAGCTCGTCATCGACAACCTGTCGAAGGAGCCCGGCCGCGAGGCCATCGACGGCCGCCCGTGGGAGATCGTCGCCCGCGACTCGCAGAGCACGGCGGCCGGCGCCACGTCGGCGGCCCGCCAGCTGGTCGACGAGGACCAGGTCGACGTCATCCTCGGCCCGCTCTACACGGTCGAGGCGACATCGGTGCTGCCACTCGTCACCGAGAAGAAGATCTTCGAGGTGACCTTCACCGGCTGCCCCGACTGCGGTGACGGCACCAAGAACCCCACGATCTTCTCGCTCGAGTACGACCGGCCCGTGCAGGGCCCGGCCACGGCCGACCGGCTGAAGGCGATGGGCGTCACCAAGTACGCCATCATCCAGTCCGACGACGCCACCGGCCAGGACTACACGAACGCCGTCAAGGCGGCGACCGACGCGGCCGGCATCGAGCTCGTCGCCACCGAGAAGTTCACCCCGGCGTCGCTCGACCTCAGCGTGCAGGCCAAGAACATCAAGGACTCCGGGGTCGACACGGTGTACGTGTCGTCGGCCGTCCCGACCGACGTCATCAACATCCTGAAGGCGTTCACCGAGGTCGACTTCCAGCCGAACATGCTCGGCAACGCCGCCCTGGGCAGCAGCCAGATCATCCCGGCCGCCGACGCCGAGTGGCTGAAGAAGTTCGCCGCCGCCGGCTTCAGCCCGAACTTCCTCGAGCCGCACGTGAGCCCGGAGGCCACGGCCTTCCGCGACACGTTCAAGGAGATCACCGGCCAGTCCGGCAAGACGATCGAGAACGTGCTGAACCAGTCGGCCGTGCCCCAGGACGCCTTCGACCTCATGAAGGCGGCCATCGAGGGCACCCACTCGACCGACGGGCCCACGCTCGCCAAGTGGGTGCAGGACAACGGCTTCTCGGGCCTGCGCGCCGACTACACGTTCACGGCCACCAAGCACAACGGCTTCGCACCCGAAGACGTCGGCTGGGTGCAGCCCGGCACCTTCGAGGACGGGTTCTCCACCGAGGCGCCGCTCAGCTGAGGGGCCCGCACCATGTACGACTTCCTCGATGCGGTCGTCCGCGGCGTCCAGGTCGGCGCGATCTACGCGCTGGTCGGCCTGGGGCTGAACATCATCTTCTCGGCCACGGGCGTCTTCAACTTCGCCCAGGGCGAGATGGTGATGGTCGGCGGCCTGTTCGGCGTCTCCCTGTGGCAGTCGCACGAGCTGCCACTGGTCCTCGCCCTGCTGCTCGTCATGGTCACGTGCGGGGCGATCGGCGGGGCCACCGAGCTGGTGGCCGTGCGAGGGACGGCCCGGTCCGCGAGGCGACGCTGTGGATGCTGTCGACGCTGGGGGTGGCGATCATCATCCAGGCCGTCACCAACCTGGCGGCCACCAAGGACAACGCGGAGGCCGGGCACGCGGGCCTTCCCCGACTACATCCACTGGGACTCGTTCTACCTCGGTGACCTCCAGATCGTGCCGAAGCGGGCGATCCTCGTCCCCATCGCCATCGTGGTGACGCTCCTGGTCTGGCTGGTGTTCCGGCGGACGCTCTGGGGACGGGGGCTGTCGGCCATGGCCTTCGACCGGGAGGGCGCCGCCATGCGGGGCCTGCCGGTCGGGCGCCTCGCCGTGCTGTCCTTCGTCCTCGGCGGCGCCATCGCCGGCTTCGCGGGGTTCATGGCCGGCCCCGTCACCCAGGCGTCGGTGACGATCGGCTTCGGCCTGACGCTGCGGGCGTTCGTGGCGGCCACGATCGGCGGGATCCCCGAGCTGTGGGGACCGCTGCTCGGCGGGATCGTCCTCGGCCTGGGCGAGCAGTTCACCGTGGCGTACCTCGACGCGTCGCTCGAGAAGGTCGTCTCGCTCGCGCTGCTGCTCGTCGTGCTGCTGCTGCGACCGCACGGGATCCTCGGGCGCCAGGTCCGCACCCTGTGAGGGCGCCGCGTCTGATGGCCCGCCTGTACGCCCGCCTCGGGCCGATCGGCGTCACGATCCTCGTGGCGCTGGTCGTCATCGCGCTCGTCCCCGAGATCGCCGGCAACAACTTCCGGCTCTACACGCTGACGCTCGGCGCCGTGTACCTGGTCGGCGTCCTCGGGCTGAACCTGACGCTCAGCGGCGGCGTGATCTCCATCGGCTCGGCCGCCTTCATGATGGTGGGCGCCTACACGGTCGCCCTGAGCCAGACCAAGTGGGACCTGAACCCGGCGCTGGCGACGGTCATCGCCGTCCTCATCTGCAGCGCCGCCGGGCTCGTCACCGCCTTCCCGGCCCTGCGCCTCGGCCCCTTCGCGGTGGCGGTGGTGACCCTCATGTACGCCGAGGTGGCGGGGTCGCTGATCCTGCGCTTCCAGTCGTTCACGGGTGGGGGGGCCGGCGTGGCGGCCGACCGGCTGCACTACAGCGCCCGCGAGATGTGGTACCTGGTCGCCGCGCTGGCGGCCGTCGTGTACCTCGGCCACCGCAACCTGATCCGCAGCCCGATGGGGCGGGCGCTCAAGACGAGCCGCCGCAGCGAGCCCGTGGCCGCCTCGCTCGGCATCACGTCGGCCCGCTTCAAGCTGGCGTCCTTCTCGCTCTACGCCGGCCTGGCCGGGCTGGCCGGGGCGCTGTACCAGATGCTCAACGGGGTGGTGGCGATCGAGACGTTCGACGTCAACATCTCGATCACGCTGCTGCTGATGGCCGTCCTCGGCGGCGAGGGCACCGTCACCGGCCCCGTGCTCGGGGCGGGCGTGCTCACGGTCATCCCGATGGTGCTGAACCAGGCGCTCGAGCAGGGCGGGGCCAAGCGCGAGGTCCTCTACGGCGTCATCCTCCTCGTCGTCGTGCTGCTGGTGCCGGCCGGCCTCTCGGGCGTGGGCGCCCAGCTGACGCACCGGGGCCGCCGGGCGCGCGAGGCCCGCACCGCGCGCGGCGACGACCGGCCAGCCCATCGCCCCGGCGACGGCCGTCGACCTCACGGCGCTGGCCGACGTGGTCGCCGCCCAGGACGACCCGGCCGACCTCGAGATCCGGGGGGTCTCCAAGGCGATCGGCGGCCTGCAGATCGTGAAGGACGCGACGTTCACCGTGCGCGGCGGGACGGTCCACGGGCTCATCGGGCCCAACGGCTCGGGCAAGACGACGCTGCTGAACTGCATCAGCGGGTTGACGTCCGTCGACGCCGGCGAGGTGCGCTTCGGCGACCGGCCGCTGCCGGCGTCGCCCGCCCGGCGCGGCGCGCGGGGCTGGGCCGGACGTTCCAGACCGTCCTCCTGACCGAGCACGCCACCGTCGCCGACAACCTGCTCGTCGGGGTCGACGCCCACCGCCAGGTGCCCTACCCGGCCTACTGCCTGGGCCTGCCGCCCGCGCTGGCGCGAGCGCCGCCAGAGCGCGGCGGAGGTCCGCCGGTGGGCCGACGCGCTGGGCCTGGCCCCCGTGCTCGACCGTCCCGTGTCGTCGCTGACGCCCCGCCAGCGCCGCCTCGTCGAGATCGGCCGGGCGCTGGCCACCCACCCGGGCATCGTGCTGATGGACGAGCCCGTCGCCGGCCTGGCCGGCTCGGAGATCGACGAGCTGGTCGACGTCATCCGCCTGCTGCGCAGCCGCGGGGTGACCGTCGTCCTCGTCGAGCACCACGCCGAGCTCGTCATGGACCTGTGCGACACGGTGACCGTGATCGACGTGGGCGAGATCGTGGTGACCGACGTGCCGGCCAAGGTGGGCGTCGACCCCCGGGTCGTGGCCGCCTACCTCGGCGACGAGCTCGTGGCGCCGGAGCCGGCCGCCCCGTGACCGCCGACGCCGCCACCCCGCCGGCGGGCGCGCCGGACGCCGACCCCGGCGCCGTCCCGGACGCCACCGACGCCTCGACCACCGACGCCTCGACCGCCGGCCGCCTCGAGCTGCGGGGCGTCTCCGCCGGGTACGGCGGCGTCGACGCCATCCACGCGATCGACCTCGTCGTGGAGCCGGGGCGCCTCGGCGTGCTGATCGGCCCGAACGGGGCCGGGAAGTCGACGACGCTGCGCTGCATCGCCGGGCTGCTGCGCCCGCGTACCGGCGAGATCCTCTTCGACGGCCAGCGCATCGACCGGATGCCGCCGAGCCGCATCGCCCGGCTCGGCATCACCCAGGTGCCCGAGGGCCGGCGCCTGTTCGGCCGCCAGTCGATCGCCGACAACCTGCTCGTCGGCGGCTGGGTGCGGCGGGCCGACCGCAAGGGCCTGCGCGAGGACCAGGAGCGCATGTACGAGCGCTTCCCCATCCTCGGCAACCGGCGCGCCGAGGCGGCGGCGTCGCTGTCGGGCGGCGAGGCGCAGATGCTGGCCATCGCCATGGCGCTCATGGCCCGCCCGACGGTCCTCCTCCTCGACGAGCCGTCGCTCGGACTGGCCCCGCTCGCCGTGAACCGGGTGATCGAGACGGTCGCCGAGCTGTCGCGGGAGGGCGTGACGATCCTCCTCGTCGAGCAGATGGTCAACAAGGCGCTGGCCGTCGCCGAGCACGTCCACGTGCTGTCGCGCGGCTCGATCGTCCTCCACGGCCCCGCCTCCGAGGTCGCCGGCCACCCGGCCGTGCGCGACGTCTACCTCGGCACGGGGGCGTCGACCCGCCCGAGCTGAGCCGCCGCCGCGTGCGCGGCCAAGCTGAGCGGGTGACCACCCACTCCCCCACCCTCGCCGGCGCGCGCGTGCTCGTCACCGGCGCGTCCTCCGGCATCGGCGCCGCCTCCGCCGTCGCCTTCGCCCGGGCCGGAGCCGTCGTGGGGCTGTGCGCCCGGCGGGCCGACCGCCTCGACGAGGTGCGGGCCCGCTGCGACGAGCTGACGCCCGGCGCCCGCACGTTCGTCGCCGACGTCGCCGAGCTCGACGGCCTGGCCGGCCTGATGGCCCGGGTGGAGGACGGGTTGGGCGGCCTCGAGGTCCTCGTGAACAACGCCGGGATCCCCAAGCGCCGCCGGGTCGCCCGGCTCACGCTGGCCGACGTGCAGGAGGTCACGACCGTCAACTACCTGGCCCCGCTGCTGCTGTCGCTCGCGGCCCTGCCGGGCATGGTCGAGCGCGGCCGGGGCGACATCGTGAACGTGTCGTCGATGGGCGCCCACAGCCTGGCGATCGGCACCGCCGCCTACGCGGCGTCGAAGGCGGCCCTCGAGCTGTTCACCGAGGCGCTGTGGCTGGAGCTCGCCGGCACCGGCGTGCGGGCGCACCTGTTCGTGCCCGGCTCCACCGCCACCGAGCTCAGCACGCCCCGGGAGGGCAACGACCCGCCCTTCCCCGCCGATCCGGCGCTCGTGGCCGACGCCGAGGAGGTGGCCGAGCGGCTCGTGGCCTGCGTGGGCGACGAGCGCTTCGTCACCTTCGCCACCGACCGCGACCAGGCGACGTTCGCCGCCAAGCAGGCCGACGTGAACGGCTTCCTCGCCACCATGCGCGAGCAGCTCGTCGCCGCCGGCGCCGTCGGCCCCCGGCGGAGCTGAGCGCCGCTCAGGCGGACGGGTCGGTCGGCGGCTCGAGGGGTCGCCGCAGGATCACCCGCGAGCGCTCGGGGTGCTCGAAGTCGAGCTGGAGCAGGAAGTCCTCGGGGTCGTCCGGCTCGCCGGGCGCCTCGACCACGACCGCCTCCTGCTCCTTGCGCGGCCCCTCGAGGGCGTCGCGCAGGCCGAGCATGGCGGCGGCCAGGACCTCGCCGGCGGCCGAGCGGGCGATCTTGGGGAGCGGCTTGCGGCCCGGCTGGAACGTCGGCGGGTCGTCGGGGAGCTCCGGTTCCCATTCCGGAACCCCCTCGGCGCGCGGCTCGTCGTCCACGCCGTCCATGATGGCCCCCCGCCGCGCCGGCCCGGGCGTCGGGCCCGGGCGTCGGGCCCGGCGTCGGGCCCGGGTGTCGGGCCCGGGTGTCGGGCCCGGGCTGGTCGTCAGGCGAGGTGGTCGACCATCCAGCGCTCGGCGAAGACCACGGCGTCGGCGGCGTCGAGGAGCTCGGAGCGGGCGTCGCCGACCGTCCCGACGGTCGCCCGGCCGGTCGCCCGGTACGCCTCGAGGATGTCGACGAAGTAGTCCCCGCCGGGCCACTCGACGATCCCGTCGTCGTCGTCGAACGTCTCGACCACGCGGACGGTCGGCCCGTCGGGCCCCGGCACGAGGCGGTGCCGGCGCACCCGCCGCTTGGCCGGCAGGTCCGCCAGGAACTCGGCCAGGTGGAACAGCGTGACGGTGTCGGGGTCGGCGCCGAGCCGCAGGACCTTGCCGCCCATGGCGACGAGGCGGTCGAGCGGCGAGTCGGTGCCGTAGTAGTCGTGCCACGGGACGTCGGTGACGAGGGCGAAGGCCCGCCGGCCGCGGGCGGCGAAGCGACCCTCGGGGTGGTCGCTGGCGACCGTCCCGCGCGTGGTCCGGAAGACCTCGGCCAGCACGCCCACGGAGGGGTCGCTCGGCGTGCGCAGGAAGTCGAACGGCTCGGCGTCGGCCAGGAGCGCCGCCCGTTCCGCCTCCGGCCGCTCGTTCACCCACGACCAGTCGTCGCTGGCGCCGACCGTCATGAGCAGCGTGCCCTCCGCACCGACGGCGGCGTCGAGCGCGGCGACCACGCCGTCGGCCCGGTCGACGACCGGCCCCAGGGCCCGCAGCGAGGCGTGGACCATGACGACGTCGCCGGGCGCCACGCCCAGCCGGCGCAGGTCGGCGGTGAGGTCAGCGGGCGGGCGCGGCACGGCCACGTCAGTACCCCGCGGCGGCCGGGGCGGCGCCGGTCCCCGCGGCAGGCGGGCCGGCCGGCGCGCCGGCCGCGCCGAGCGCCGGGTCGACCGCCGGCCCGGTGCCCGTCGGCACGGTGCCCGTCGGGCGGGTGGCCAGCCAGCACCCGCCGAGCACCAGCACGAAGCCGCCGACGGTGGCGCCCGTGATCCGCTCGTCGAGGATCAGCGCGCCGAGCGACGATGGCCACCGCCGGGTTCACGAACGTGATGAGCGGCGCCCGGGCCGGGCCGATCTCGGCGATCAGGGCGAAGAACACGAGGAACGCGATCCCGGTGCAGAGCACGGCCAGCCCCACCACGGCCCACACCGCGTCGGCCGGCGGCGCCTCGTCGGGCCGACGGAACCAGGCGAGCGGCGCGTAGACGAGGGCCACCGCGGTGAGCGACACGGCGATGACCCCGATGGTCGGGACGTCGGCCAGGCGGCGGGCGGCGATGAACGGCGCCGTGGCGTACCCGACGCACACCGCCAGGACCTCGACGACGCTCCACCAGGGCACCCCGCCGTGCGCCCCGAGGTCGTGGGCGACGAGCAGCGCCACGCCGCCCATCCCGACGCCGATCCCCAGCAGCCGGACGGGCTTCAGAGCGTCGCGGTCGCCCAGGGCGAACGCCGTGAAGGCCCCGGCGATCGGCACGCACGCCACGAGCAGCCCGGTCAGGCCCGACGGGAGCCGCTGCTCCGCGTGCGTGAGGCACCACCACGGCCCGGCCATCTCGATGGCGGCGAACGCCAGGACCGGCCGCCAGCGCCGCAACGCCGGGGCCAGGGCGCCCGTCCGCCAGGCCGCCGCGAGCAGGGCGACGGCGGCGATCGAGGTGCGGCCGAACACGACCACGGGCGGGCTGAGGTCCTCCACCGCGACCTTGATGAGGAGGTAGGGGACGCCCCAGATGACGCTCATGGCCGCGAACAGCAGCCACCCCCGGCGGGTCACGGCGGACACGACCGTCGACGCTAGCCAGATCGGGTCGTTTGGGCGGCTCCCGTTCCGGGCACCGGCAGGCGCCGGTGACCGGCACCGGAACATTTGGAACAAATGGTGCAGAAGGGACGGGAGCACCTTTGACCGAACAGCGCGGACCCTTTGCCCGATCGGTTCACGGAAATCCCCTCCTGCCGGTTGCCGGCACTTCGCCGGTAGTGTCCCGCCCGTGACCGTTCGATCTCCCTGGTGTCCGCGCGTCCGGCGCGCCGGCCGGCTCCGCCGCGGCGGGCGGATCGCCGTACCCACGATCGTGCTCACGGCGCTGCTCGCCGCCGTCGTGGTGCCCGGTGGCCGGGCCGACGCGGCGGTGCTGAACACGAACACGGTCGTGCTCGACGCGAGCGGCCGGATCATCCCGTGGACGGCCGACCCGGGCGCCGGGTACGGCACGGTGATGGACCTGGCGTGGGACTACTTCCTCCACGACGTGCCCGTCGATCGGACCAACGGGAAACCGGCCTACTTCTCGAGCAGCTACCTCGACCCCGACACGCAGGCGATCGTGGGCTGGCCCCACAACCCGGCCGGTCTGTACGCCATGCTCACCGAGTCGGCGCTGACCTACTACGCGTACAGCGGCGACGCCGCCGTCGTCGCCAAGGCCGTCGAGCTGGCGACGTGGTCCCTCGACCACGGCATGACCGCCGCCACCGACGCCTGGCCGGGCGTGCCCTACGCGAGCGGCGACGCCGGGAGCCTCACCTACCGGGGTGCCGCGTTCGGCAACAGCACCGGCAGCGGCGACGGCACCGGCGTCATCGAGCCCGACAAGATCGGCGAGCTCGGCCTGGCCTGGCTGCAGCTCTACCGCTTCGGCGGCGACGTGCGGTTCCGCGACGCGGCCGTCCACGCGGCCGACGTGCTGGCCGCCAAGGCCCGTCCCGGCACGGCGTCGCAGTCACCGTGGCCGTTCCGGGTCTTCGCGGCGACGGGCGTGGTCCGGGAGGACTACGGGGCCGACGTCGCCGGCGCGCTCGAGCTCTTCCACGAGCTGGTCGACCTCGGGCTCGGCGACACCGCCACCTACGCGGCGGCCCGCCAGTCGGTGCTGGCGTGGACGCTCGCCTTCCCCGTCCAGAACGACGTGTGGACGCAGTACTTCGAGGACGTCGCCATCCAGTCCGACCACCGCAGCAACCGCAACCAGTACGACGCCCTGATGTTCGCCCGCTACCTCCTGCGCCACCCCGAGGTCGATTCGGCCTGGGAGGCGCACGTGCGCCACATCCTCACCTGGGTGAAGGGCCACTTCGGGTCCACGCAGTTCGGTGCCACCACCATCGCCGAGCAGGACGCCTTCTTCCACGCCATGGGCAGCCACACGGCCCGCTACGCCTCCGTCAACGCGCTGTTGTACGAGGCGACGGGCGACGTGGCCGCCCGCGAGGAGGCCTACCGCTCGTTCAACTGGGCGACCTACATGACCCGGGCGAACGGCGTCGTCATCGACGGGCCGACCGTGGGCAACCAGTGGTTCACCGACGGGTACGGCGACTACGTCCGCCACTTCATGACCGGACTCGGCGCCGTGCCCCAATGGGCGCCGCCGGGGCGCGACCACTTGACGGGCTCGACCTCCGTGGTGCGCCAGGTGGCGTACGGCGCCGGCACCGTCGCGTGGACGACGGCCGACGCGGCGGCCACCGAGACGCTGCGCACCACCTCGGCCCCGGCGAGCGTCACGGTCGGCGGCGTGGCCCTGGCGGCGCGCGCCGACCTCGACGGCGAGGGCTGGACCTACGACGCGGCGACCGGCGCCCTGCGGGTCCGCCACGATCACGGTGCGTCGGTCCAGGTGGTCCTCGGCGGCACCGTGCCCGACACGACGACCACGTCGTCCACCACCACGACCACCACGGCGCCCACGACCACGACGTCCGCCACCACGACGACCACGACCACCACGACGTCCACCACCACGACCACCACGGCGCCCACCACCACGACGACGACGACCGCGCCACCCGTGGGTCTGCCGGCGCCGTGGGTCGCCGGCGACGTGGGGACCGTCGGGCGGACCGGCTCGGCGAGCGTGAGCGCGGCCGCCGGCGCCTTCACCGTCACGGGCGGCGGGATCGACATCTGGGGGACGGCCGACGAGTTCCAGTTCCTGCACCGCCCCCTGACGGGCGACGGGCAGATCACGGCGCGCGTCGCCAGCCTCCAGAACACGGGTCCCTGGGCCATGGCCGGGGTGATGATCCGCGAGACGCTGGCGGCCGGGTCTCGCCACGCCACGGTCAGCCTCACGCCAGCCAACGGCTGGGGCCTCACCACGCGGGTGGCGACCAACGGCTCGAGCGCGCACGCAGGTGGGGGTGCCGGCGCCGCGCCCGGTGGGCGCGCCTCCGTCGCGTCGGCAACACGTTCACCGCCTGGCGCTCGACCGACGGCGCGACGTGGACGCAGTTCGGCCAGGCCACCATCGCCATGGGCGCGTCCGTCGAGGTGGGCCTGGCCGTGTCGGCCGTCAACGACGCGGCCCTGAACACGGCGGCGTTCACCGACGTGGCGCTGGCCGGCGGCGACTTCGCACCGCCCACCATCTCGGCGGTGGCGGCCGCGCCCACGGGGACGAGCGGCGCCCTCGTGTCGTGGTCGACGAACGAGCCGGCCGACGGGGTCGTCGAGTACGGACCGAGCGAGACCTACGGCTCCTCGACGCCGGCGGAGACGGCCTACGCCACCACGCACTCCCGCACGATCGGGGGCCTGGCCGCGGCCACGACCTACCACTACCGCGTGCGGTCGCGCGACGCCGGCGGCAACACCGCCGTGTCGGCCGACGGCACCTTCCGGACGGCCGCCGCGCCCGACGCCAGCCCGCCGTCGACGCCGCAGGGCCTGTCGGCCCGGGCGGTGTCGCCGACCCAGGTGATCCTCACGTGGACGGCCGCCCAGGACGACGTCGGCGTCACCGGTTACCAGGTCTGGCGCGACGGCATGCTGATCACGACCGTCGGCGGGACCACGGCCACCGACGGCGCGCTGGCTCCGGCGAGCACCCATTCGTGGACGGTCCGGGCCGTCGACGCGGCGGGCCACACGTCGGGGCCGTCGACGCCCGCCTCCGCCACCACCCCGGCCGCGACCGCTCTGACCGTCGACACCAGCGTCGCCACCAACCAGTCGACGCCGGCGGCGACGATCACCTCGCCCGCCCTCAGCACCGCCGGTCCCGGGGAGCTGCTGCTCGCCTTCGTCGCGTCCGACGGGCCGCGCTCGGGGACGCAGCGCTTCACGTCGGTGACCGGCGGCGGGCTCACCTGGACGCTGCGCGCCCGTGCGAACGCCCAGGCGGGGGTGTCGGAGGTCTGGCAGGCCGTCGCCCCCAGCCCGCTCACGGGCGTGACGGTCACCGCCACGCGGGCCGTCGGCTCGTACCAGGGGATGCTCGCCGTGGTCGCGTTCTCCGGAGCCTCCCTCACCGCCACGGGCGCCACCGCCGGCGCCTCGGCGTCGACGGGGGCACCCACGGCATCGCTCGTCACGACCCGGGCGGGCTCGTGGGTCTGGGCGATCGGCAACGACTGGGACGGCGCCACCGCCCGCACCGTCGCGACCGGCCAGGTCAAGGTCCGGGAGTTCCTCAGCTCGCAGGGCGACACCTTCTGGGTCCAGCGCACCGTGGGCCCGACGGCGACGGCCGGGACGCGTGTCACCATCAACGACACCGCGCCCCGCAACCACCGCTGGAACCTCGTGCTCGTCGAGGTCCCCATGGCGTGAGCCTCCACGGGACGAGCGCGACGGGCCGTCGTGTGATGGACTCGGCGCCGCCCTACCAGCGAGCCGAGCCCACGTCCCGAGGAGCCCGTCCCATGGCCGATCCCCAACCGACCGACGTCCCGCCG
>CAVRFE010000004.1:0-219882 GCA_963720325.1 uncultured Actinomycetota bacterium
GTCCCCTGCTCTCACCAGCTGAGCTACCGCCCCTCGCCAAGGGACCACGCCGGCACGACCCAAGACCCCACGCGCCGTCACCGCCGCTTGGCGGCCGTGTCCGGCGACGTTCCCGTCGGCGGCGGACCCGGCCCCACCCCGCGAGCCTAGCCGTCGAGGCCGACGCTGACCGATCCGACCGGTGGGCCGCGCGAATCCCCCACCGTCGTACGAAGGATGGGGGATCGCGAAGGCGTGCTCCCGCGGCTGGACTCGAACCAGCAACCTGCCGGTTAACAGCCGGACGCTCTGCCAATTGAGCTACGCGGGATCATCGGAAGCCGACCACCTGCGGCCCGCATAGGTTAGCAGGAGCCCGCCCTCCTCCCCCGACACCGGGCCGCCGCCAGCTGAGCTCGGCGAGCCCCGCCGACGGGCCCCGCGGGGCGCGGCCGAGGTTACGGCAGGGCGCCGTACTGCCGCAGGATCCTGAGCACCTCCGGCGCCGAACCGAAGGCCCGAGCCACGTCGTCGTCGGTAGCTACCTGATGGGCGTTGGCGTCTATGTAGTCGCGCAGAAGCTGGTCGAAGGTGGCGGATCCAGCGGCCTGGCGGGCCTGGTGCAGCATCGCACCACCCTGCAGGTAGACCCCTGACCCGTACAGGTCCGGGTTGTGGAGCCGGTCGTACCACTGCATCGACTCCCCGACCCGGTTCCGCACCTTGGGAGGCGTAGGTAGGCGCATCAGCACGCCTGCGTTGTCGTTGGCGAGCACCTCGGCGTAGACGGCGAACGACTCGTCGAGCCATGGGTCGCGCGCCTGGTTGTTGCCGACCAGGCCGTAGAACCACATGTGAGCGACCTCATGTGGCACCAGCTCTGGGACCGTCCGCGGGTTGACGTCGCCGAACTGGATGGCGCCCGGCAGTTCGATCCCGGTCGGGATGTCCGGGGCGATCGTGACCCACAGGTCGTCGTACGGGAATGGACCGAGGTGTGCGGCGAGCTTGGTGATCGCCGCCTCGGTCGCGTCCGCCCAGACCGCCGGGGACCGCATGGTGCCGGCCGGCGCGCCGACGTGGACCCGGACGCCGGCCACGGTGCGTTCGACCACGGTCAGCCGGCCGACCGTCACCGCGACGTCGCGTACGGACTCGGCGGTGAAGCGGTGGACAACCGTGCCGTCGGGTCCCGGCGCTGTCGGCTGAGCCTGCCCGGTGCCGAGCACCTGGTCGCCCTTCGGCGCGACCACCTTCAGCGACGCGAGCCGGAACTCCTCACTGGTGACGGTCTCGCCGAACAGGTCCACCGCCGGGTCGGTCGCCCAGCCACTCCCGCGTACCCAGGCCAGCAGCGGAAAGGCGGTGGCCATCCAGGCCGTGCGGTCCTCGGAGGAGTAGCCGACGCGTTCTCCGCCATCCGCGCCCAGAGTGAGACTGAACGCCAGGTCGACGGTGACCTTCCCGCCGGCCGGCGCGCAGCCATTGACGGGTACGCGGATCAGGGTTCCCGGCGTACCCCGCGGAGCACCTGCCGCCTCGACCACCGGCTTGACCGGCCGGCGCTCGACCGCCACCGACGTGACCTCCAGCCGGTTGCCCGATGCGGCGGCCTCCGGCTTGTTCGGCCAGGCGCGGAAGATCGCCTCGCAGGTACGTCGGTCGGGTGTGAACGTCACGGTCTCGGTGCCGCGAACAACGCGCCGGTCCGCGGGAACCGCGAAGCAGAGCCGGACGACCGGACGGTCCTTCCATGGACGGGCGCGGGGCGCGGCGCGCGAAGCAGCCGAACGCTTCGGGTGGTACGCGATCTGTGCGCTGCCGGGCAGGTCCTCCCCAGCACCGGCTCCGGCCGCGCAGCCGGACGGATCGCTCGGCAACCGTGGCTGCCGGGTGGGCGGCGAGTCAGGACGAGCCGGGGCAGTCGGCTTGGCGCTTGCCGCCGGGGACTCCGCCGGACTCTGGAGGCTGGCGACCGCGCTCGGCGCGCAACTGGCCAGACCGACGGTGACCACTGCTGCCAGGGCGGCCCGCGCGTACCGCGACGCAGGGCGGCGACGCCTCACGGCTCGACCTCGGCCCGGACCGAGGCCAAGGCCCGCTCCGCGGCAGCGAGGGTCTCCCGGTCCTCCGGGTCGAGTTCGTCGTCGAACACCAACGCCCACACGAGATCCCCGGCGTTGTCGAGCGGGCGGCGGGCGATCACCCGGACCCCTTGCGTACCACGAATGCGTACGTGCTGTTCGACCACGACACTGGCGCTGATCCGCTCGCGCACCAGGGGCAGCAAGCGTGGGTCCGGCGGGTCGAAACGGAGTACGAAGACCGGCAGCTGGTCGCCGAGCGCGGCAGTCTCGGTGACCCGGAGAACCTCGGCGTCGCGATCCCACTCCGCGTGCTCCACCCGCTCCCATGGGATCCGGTGGGGCGGGGCGGCGTCTTCGGGGAGATATAACGCTCGATCGGTGGCGACGACCCATCTGCCGGATACATCCGTCGCGGTCGCGAGTATCCGCTCTCCCCGATCGAGTGCGAGTGCGTCGGCGACGGAACGCGGAACAGTCTGCTTACGCCACACCAGTTCACCGTACTGGCTGGTTCACGAAACCGGTTCGGCGCACGCTTCCCGTCGAACCTGGCCCAGTCGAACCTGGCCCAGTCGAGGCCGCCCGCGCACCAGCCTCAGGCGAGGTACTCCCGCAAGGACGGTGCCCAGCCGCCACCCCGCAGCTTGGCGAGGGTCTTGGCCTCGATCTGGCGTACGCGCTCACGGGTCACGCCGAACCGGCGACCCACCTCTTCCAGCGTGTGCACCTGGCCGTCGGTGAGGCCGTAGCGCATCTGGACGACGTAGCGCTCCCGTTCCCCCAACTGGGCGAGGGCCCGGTCGATGTGTTCGCGCATCAGTGACGACGCCGCCGCCTCGAGCGGGGCGACGGCGTCCAGGTCCTCGATCAGGTCTCCGAGCTCGGAGGCTTCCATCTCGCCGATCGGCGTGTGCAGGGAGACGGGTTCCCGGGCCAGCCGGAGCAGCTCGCTCGTCCGCTCGGCTGCCAGGCCCACGACCTCCGCGACCTCCTCGATCAGCGGGTCGCGACCGAGCTGCTGGAACAGTTGGCGCTGGACCCGCAGGATCCGGTTGATGGCGTCGACCACATGGACGGGCACCCGGATCGCGCGGGACTGGTCGGCGATCGCGCGGGAGATCGCCTGTCGGATCCACCATGTCGCGTACGTCGAGAACTTGTAGCCGCGGGTGTAGTCGAACTTCTCGACCGCCCGGATGAGTCCCAGGTTGCCCTCCTGGATGAGGTCGAGCAGCGGCAGGCCGCGGCCGGTGCACCGCTTGGCGACCGACACGACGAGACGCAGGTTGGCCTCGATGAGGTGTCGCTTCGCCGCCGTACCCATTCGGACCAGTGCCTCGAGCTCGGCGTCGGTCGCGACGACCGGACCACCCTCGACCAGCCGGCGTTCGGCGAACAGGCCGGCCTCGACCGAACGCGCCAGCTCGACCTCTTGGGCCGCGGTGAGCAAGGGCACCCGCCCGATCTCGCGGAGGTACTGGCGGACGAGGTCTGGCGCCCGTTCGGTCAGCTCGTCGAGCGGGGGCAGGTCCTCGGCCTCGGTCGTCTCGTCGGCGGATACCGACGGGGTGGACTCCGGCGGGGTGGACTCCGGCGGGGTGGACTCCGACGGGGACGACCGCGGGTCGGTCGGAGCGGTCGACGCGGACTCGTCGACGTCATCGGAACGAAGGTCCCGTCGGATGCCTCGGGGCGAGGCGGGCGGTGAGATGGTGTCGGCTGTGTGAGCCGCAACCCTGAGCGCGGAGACCGGCACGGCGCAACTCCTCCCAGCGGAAGATCGGCGTGATCCAGTGTGCCCGCCCAGTGACAGTTACGTTGGGCGTTTGAGGAGAATCAGGCAGCAATGGCCAACCCCGGACCAGTTCGAGCCCAATGTGAGCGTGCTCGACCACCATTCCGGCCTACTCAACACCGTCCAAAGCCTGCTCGAACGCCCTTTGATGCTCGTCGCGAGCACGTCAGGTCGCTGCGCGGACGCCGAAATCGCCCCGACAGTGCCGCCGACCGCCGGCCGGCGTTCCCCAGACGGTCCCAGTGTCGGCCGGGACCGCTCGCCGTACGCAATCCGGCCACCGCGGGTCCGTACCATCGGCCCCTCCGGCGCGGACGACTGGTCACGTGCGCCCGCACCGGCCTCATCCCGGTCGCAGCGGGCGCTCAGCACGCTGGAATCGTTCCCATCGCAGATTCCCTACCCAGCAAGGCGTTTCGCGTTGCCACCCTTGTGTGCATTTCTAGTGCCGCGAATGTCCTTGCTGGACACGACTTCGACGACCGCCTCCGATGGGTGGACGTTCTCGGCCGGACCAGGTCCGGCTCACCGCACTACGTGCAGCACAACTCCGACCGCCTGTAGTCCCTTGCTGGCTTGACGAAACGCACCAACGAAACGACGAAGCCACCGACTCCGCGCTGGCGGTGTCGGCGGCTTCGTGCTGCGACAGTCGTTCAGCTGTCCGAGCTGAATGCCGCGTCGAACGCCTCGGCAGACGGCTCGATCTCACAGAGCGCCCGGACAATCTTCAACGCCTCCGGTGCACCATGCAGCCGGTCCATTCCGGCGTCTTCCCACTCGATGGAAATCGGTCCGTCGTAACCGATCGCGTTGAGTGCGCGGAAGCAGTCTTCCCACGGCACATCGCCATGCCCAGTGGAGATGAAGTCCCATCCACGTCGCAGGTCGCCCCACGCCAGGTGCGAGGAAAGCCTGCCGTTACGCCCGTTGCCCACGCGACGCTTGGCATCCTTACAGTCGACGTGGTAGATCCGGTCCTTGAACTCGAGGATGAAGCTCACCGGGTCGAGGTCCTGCCAGACGAAGTGGCTCGGGTCCCAGTTGAGTCCGAAGCCCGGGCGATGTCCGATCGCCTCGAGCGTCCGCACCGTCGTCCAGTAGTCATAGGCGATCTCGCTCGGGTGCACCTCATGGGCAAACCGCACACCCACCTCGTCGAACACGTCGATGATGGGATTCCAACGGTCGGCGAAGTCCTGGTAACCGGCGTCGACCATGCTGGCGGGCACTGGTGGGAACATCGCGACGGTCTTCCAGATCGACGACCCGGTGAACCCGACAACCGTGTCGACCCCGAGCTTGGCGGCAGCCCGTGCGGTGTTCTTGATGTCCTCGGCAGCACGTTGACGTACACCTTCGGGATCTCCGTTGCCCCAGATGCGGGCCGGCAGGATGCCCTTGTGGCGTTCGTCGATCGGGTCGTCGCACACCGCCTGGCCCACCAGGTGGTTGGAGATCGCCCACACCTGGAGGTTGTACTTGGCGAGCGTTTCCTTCTTCTTCTCGATGTAGGAGTCGTCCTCGAGGGCCTTGTCGACCTCGAAGTGGTCTCCCCAGCAGGCGATCTCGAGCCCGTCGTATCCCCATTCGGACGACAGGCGGCACATTTCCTCGAACGACAGGTCGGCCCACTGGCCGGTGAACAACGTGACAGGACGCGGCATCTGCTCTCCTCCTTGAAAAACTCGGGCCGACTATGACTCGATCGGGATCCAACCGGCACCCGACTCCGCACTCTTCTCCACTGCGTCAAGTACAAGTTGCACCTGCAGACCGTCGGCGAAGGACGGCGCCGGGTCGGCGCCCGCACCGATCGCGGTCACCAGATCGTAGGCCTCGTGGGTGAAACTGTGTTCCCAGCCGATGATGTGACCGGCCGGCCACCACGCCGCCATGTAGGGGTGCTCGGCCTCGGTCACGAGGACCCGCCGGAATCCCTGCGTCGTGCTGTCGTCATCGGCGAGGTAGACCTCGAGCTCGTTGAGGCGCTCGAGGTCGAACACCAGGGAACCCTTCTCGCCGTTGAGCTCGATCCGCAGGCCGTTCCTGCGCCCGAGGGCGAAGCGGGTCGCCTCGTACGTCGCGACCGCACCCCCGGACAGCCTGGCGACGAACAAGGCGGCATCGTCGACCGTGACCTGTCCACGCTCGCTGGAGCCCTTGCCTCGAAGCCCTTCGGTGGACGCGACCAGCGGGCGTTCCTTGATGAAGGTCTCGGTCAGCCCGCTCACGCCGGTGATCGACTGGCCGGTGATGAACTGGGTGAGGTCGACGATGTGCGACGCGATGTCGCCGAGTGCACCCGAACCGGCCTCGTCCTTCTTCAGCCGCCAGACCAGCGGGAACTCCGGGTCGACGATCCAGTCCTGCAGGTAGACCGCCCGGATGTGCCGGATCGCTCCGAGCTTCCCGTCGTGGACGAGCTTGCGGGCGAAGGCCGCGGCCGGCACCCGGCGGTAGTTGAAGCCCACCATGGACTTGACGCCGTTGCCCGCTGCCGTCTCGGCGGCCTTCACCATCTCCCGGGCCTCGGCGACGGTGTTGGCGAGCGGCTTCTCACACAGCACGTGCTTGCCGGCCGACAGGGCGGCGATCGCGACCTCGGCGTGGTTGCCACCGGGGCTGCAGACGTCGACGAGGCCGATGTCGTCGCGGTCGACCAGGCTGCGCCAGTCGGTCTCGTAGGACCGCCAGCCGAACCTCTCCGCGGCCGCCGCCACGTTGTCCTTGTTGCGGCCGGCGACCGCGGCCATGTCGATGGCGTACGGCAGGTCGAAGGCGGCACTCACGGTACGCCAGGCCTGCGAGTGCGCCTGGCCCATGAAGGCGTACCCGACCATGCCGACGCCGAGCGTTGGCTTGCTTGTCATGCGTACTCCCTGTCTCCCTTACCCCTGTCTCCGTCGGCGTTGCCTGGCGGACGCCTGGTGCTCATGGCCGCGTTCGGCCTCTCACCGAGCCACTCCAAGCAGATGGTCCATGGCCAGCTGGTCCAGCCGCTCGAAGCCCATCCCGCGGTCGGCGAGTGCCTGGACCTTGGCGTCGCCCCAATCCTCTTCTCGAAGGGTCGCGTAGGTCTCCCCCGCGGCCAGTGTCGGCCGCGTGAGCTCGTCCAGCTTCGACGCGGCGAGCGCCTGCTGGACTTCCGGGTCGGCCCGGAACGCCTTCGCCTTCTCGCGCAGGATGAGGTAGTTGCGCATACACCCGCGGGCCGACTCCCACACGCCGTCCATGTCCTCGGTCCGAGGTGGCTTGAAGTCGAAGTGCCGGGGACCGTCGTAGCCGCCCTGCTCCAGGGTGTCGACCGCCCAGAACGCACCACGCAGATTGCCGGCGCCAAAGCGCAGGTCCTGGTCGAAGCGCGGCCCGTGCTGGCCGTTGAGATCGACGTGGAAGAGCTTGCCGTGCCACAGCGCCTGGGCGATCCCGTGCGCGAAGTTGACCCCGGCCATCTCCTCGTGCCCGACCTCGGGGTTGAGGCCGACCATCTCCGGGTGCTCCAGCTCGTTGATGAACGCGATCGCATGCCCGATCGTCGGCAACAGGATGTCGCCGCGGGGCTCGTTCGGCTTGGGTTCCACCGCGAAGCGGATGTCGTAGCCCTGGTCGATCACGTACTGCCCGAGAACGTCGAAGGCCTCCTTCATCCGGTCGAGTGCCGCCCGGATGTCCTTCGCCGCACCCGACTCCGCGCCCTCGCGACCGCCCCAGCACACGTACGTCGTAGCGCCCAGGTCCGCCGCCAGGTCGAGGTTGTCCATCACCTTGCGGATCGCGAAGCGCCGGACGGCCCGGTCGTTCGCCGTGAACGCCCCGTCCTTGAAGATCGGGTGCCCGAAGAGGTTGGTCGTGGCCATCGGCACGATGAGACCGGTCTCCTCCAGCGCCTTCTTGAAGCTCGCGATCGCCTGGTCGCGCTCGGTGGAGCTGGCCTCGAACGGGAAAAGGTCGTTGTCGTGGAAGGTCACGCCGTAGGCGCCCAGCTCGGCCAGCTTGTGTACGCCATGAGCGGGATCGAGCGGCTCGCGTACGGCCGAGCCAAAGACGTCGACGCCCTGCCAGCCGACCGTCCACAGTCCGAACGAGAACTTGTCGTCTCGGGTCGGTGTGAAATCGCTCATCCGATCTCCCTTCGTTGGGTTGCTACCACGCCCTGACCACCTGCTGCCGGCCACTGGCCGACGACGGGCACGAGGGTCGGGTCGTCGAGCACCGGTTGGAGGGCCGAGTAGGCCGCACCGGTCGCGGCGGCCGCCAGCCCGAGGCGGGAAAGCTCCACCCGGCAGCCGCCGAGGTCCGGCGCCACCACCCGGCTGGCCAGCTCGGACTCGACGGCCGGTACGAGGAACTCGCCCAGCCGGACGAAATAGCCGCCGAGCACGAGAACGCTGGGATTGACGAGGTTGACCAGCATCGAGGCACCATGACCGAGCGCCCGGCCGATCTGGTCCAGGGCCCGTAGTGTCCGCCGGTCGCCGGCCCGGGCGCGGTCCAGCAACAGGCCGAGGCGTACGTCCAGGTCGCTGTTGTGGTCGTGCACGGCGTCATCCGGGTCGGCGGCGAGGCGCAGAAGCGTGCCGAGACCGCAGACGGTTTCCCAGCAGCCGCGCCGGCCACAACCGCACACGTCGCCGTCGGCGGCGATCGCAAGATGCCCAACCTCGCCGGCAAAGCCGGCGTGCCCGCGAACGACACGACCGTCGACGACGATTCCGCCGCCGACCCCGACGCCGCCGGTGATGCAAACGAGGTCGCGACTTCCGGTGCCGGTCGCCGCCGCGTACTCGGCCAGCGTTGCGAGGTTGGCCTCGTTGTCTACGGCCAGACGCAGGTCGGGCCAGCCGGGCTGGACGGCCAGCCCGTCCGACAGCCGGTCCCGCAACAGGCTCAGCAGCGGCACGTCCCGCCAGCTCAGGTTGGGCGCCACCCGTACGACACCGGTCGTCAGGTCGATGAGGCCGGGCGCCGCGACGCCGACGCCGGCCAGGACCACGCCAGGAGTCACGGCGTTCCGCATCACCTGCCCGACGAGCCGGACCACTTCGTCGATCGTGTCGTCGAGGCGGGCGGGTACGTCGAACGCGGTGCGGACAGTGGACCGGACCTGTCCGGCAAGGTCGAGTGCGACGGCTGTCAGGTAGTCGACGTTCAGCTCCAGCCCGATCCCGACGACACGTTCGCCGACCACCTCGACGCGCTGCCCGGGGCGGCCGACCCCACCGGCCCGGGTGGGTTCGTGGCTGCGGGCAAGCCCTCGCCCGGCCAGCTCGGTGACGATGCTCGACACGGTGGCCTTGGTGAGAGTCGTGTCGACGGCGAGGCGGGTTCGGGTGCGGGGACCGGTGCGTAGTTCCCGTAGGACCAGGGCCAGGTTGGCGCGCCGGACGTCCCCGTGGTCAGCTCTCCTTCGAGGATGCGTCCGAGGATGCGTCGTGGCACCCGTCACGCGGCGCCTCCATGGGTCTGGCCGGGATCTATTCGTTCAGGTCCCGAACAAACTAGGGGTGCCGCTCGACGCGGGTCAAGACCGGGCAGGTGCGCCCGCGCCCGCAGATCTGCCTCAGACGATGGTCGCCGCGCGCGGCCGCGGGATCCGCGGAGGACTCGGTCGCTGGTCGGGCTCCCAGCTGCAGGGGTCGGAGGTCATGCCGAGGAGATAGGTCACCGTGCACTCCAGCGCGCGGGCGAACTCCGGCAGCTTGGCGACATCGATGCCGGTGCCGTGTTCGAGGCTGCTCAGGGCCTTGTTCGTGGTAAGCACACCGAGCTTGGCCAGCCGTGTGACGACCTGCTTCTGCGTGAGACCGAGCTGGCGCCGGCGCTCACGGAGCCGCTGACGTACGACCAGGCGGCGCTGGGCGTCAGCCCTTCCGGAGTCAATCGTCATCGTGCCTCCCCCGATCGGCACCATCCCCATTCCTCCAGTCCGTCAATCGCGGACCTCGGACCGGTGCCATGCCGATCACGAGCTTGTGGCCAGGCCGCGACTGGGGTCCGACATGCCTTAGCTGTAAAGCGTCGTACGCGCGAGGGCGTAGGTGGAGCGGATCCGTTCGCCAGCTTCCGAGTCGACCTCGTCGAGAACGAAGGACTCGCCCAGGCTCCATGCCGGCGGTTCGGCACCGCCGGTCAACGCCCACGCGGCCTGTCGGGCGGCGCCGAGCGCGACGTACTGGGCGGCCGGCGGCACCGTGACCGGGACGCCGAACACCGTCGGTGCGACCGCCTGCACGGCCGGCGACCTGGCGGCACCACCGATCAGCAGCACCCGGCGGACGACAACGCCCTGAGCCCGCAGCGCGTCGAGGCCGTCCGCCAGCCCGCAGAGAAGACCTTCCACGGCCGCCCGGGCCAGGTTCTCCGGCGTCATGGCACCTCGACGGAGATTGTGCAGTGACCCGGCCGCGTCGGGCAGGTTGGGCGTCCGCTCGCCGTCGAGGTACGGCAGCAGGACCAGACCGCCGGCGCCTGGCCGAGCCGTCAGCGCAAGCTGGTCGAACCTCGAGATGTCGACCCCGAGCATCGCGGCGGTCGAGGTGAGCACCCGGGCCGCGTTGAGCGTGCACACCAGCGGCAGGAACCGTCCGGTCGCGTCGGCGAATCCGGCTACGATGCCCGACGGGTCGGCCGTCGGCTTGTCGTGCACGGCGAACACGGTGCCGCTGGTGCCGAGCGAGACCACGACGTCACCGGCCTCGACGCCCAGCCCGAGTGCCGCGCCCATGTTGTCGCCGGTGCCGGCCGACACGACGGCGCCGGACGCGGATACACCAGCCGCTTCGGACGGGCCGAGCACCTTCGGCAGTTTCGGCGTACGACCGAATGCGAGCTCCAGCAGGTCTGGGCGGTAGTCGCCGGTCGCCGGCGACCAGTAGAGCGTGCCGGACGCGTCGCCGCGGTCGGTGGCTGGCTGGGCCGGGCGGTCGCACAGCTGCCAGGTGAGGTAGTCGTGCGGGAGCATCACGCTCGCCACCCGGTCGGCGTTGGCCGGCTCGTGAGCGGCGAGCCAGGCCAGCTTGGTGACGGTCATGCTCGCGACCGGAACCGAGCCGGTGGCCTCCGCCCACGCCTTCGGCCCGCCCAGCTTCTCGATCAGGTCGACCGCTGCGCCGGCCGAGCGGGTGTCGTTCCACAGCAGGGCCGGCCGGACCTCCTCGCCCTTGTCGTCAAGCGTCACCATGCCGTGTTGCTGGCCGGCCACGCCCACCGCGGCCACGTCGTCGAGAAGTCCGTCGCCGGCGTCCTGCAGGGCTGTCCACCACGCCTGCGGCGGACACTCGGTGCCGTCTGGATGTGGCGACGAGCGTTCGGCGAGCACGTCGCCGGTCTCGGCGTCGCAGACCACGACCTTGCACGACTGGGTGGACGAGTCGATCCCGGCGACCTTCGGCATGCCCCGAACCTAGTCGGAGCCCAGATCGGACAGCCAGCCCGGACGTCAGGTGATGCCGCCGACGGCGCGCTCACGCAGGGCACGCCGGTGCTGCTCGAGAGCGACGAGTTCGCCGAAGAGCTTGTTGTAGGCGTCGGTCTGCTCGACCGGATTCATCCGCTGCAGACGGGACTTCACGGCAGCGATCCGTCGCGCGGCGGCCAGCTCCTGCACCCGGGCCAGCAACGCCTCGGCCCGCCGGGCATCGGGTGGACCGACGGCCTGCATGGGTTCGACCGCGAGCGCCGTCACCAGCCCGCGTACACCGTCGTCGGGCGCCTTGTCGCCCACCGCCGAGACCCACCCGTCGCCGCCGACCGCCGTGCCGGCGCCGCCGACCGCCTCCATTGCCTGGCGGACCGCGACGTAGCCGGGATGGGTGAAGACGTCGTCATCCAGGGTGTCGAACGCCGGTCCGGCCATGGTCGGTGCCTGTACGACGAGCTTGAGGAGCTCCCGCTCCACCGACAGCCTGGGATCGCCCGGGTCCGGCAACGGGGTGGCCACCGGCGCGGCACCGCTCGGCGGGCCCGCGGCCTGAACCCGGTCCCGGCCCCGGCCGGCGCGCTCGGGCGTCCTCGACCCGCGGGCGGCGTCCTGCATGGCCCGGCCGACCTCGGCCCGGACCTCCTCGATGTCCATGCCGAGCAGGCCGGCGAGCTCCCGCGCGTATGCACCGGCCTTCGCCTTGTCGCGGACGGATGCGACCAGCGGAGCGGTCGCCCGCAACGCGTCGACCCGGCCGTCGGCGCGGTCGAGGTCGTAGCGCTTGAGCCGGTTTCCCAGCACGAAGCGGTAGAGCGGGATCCGGCGGGCGATCAGGTCGCGGACCGCGGCGTCGCCGTGCTCGAGCCGGAGATCGCACGGGTCGAGACCGGACTGCTCCACCGCGACATACGTCTGCGACACGAACTGGGAGTCGCCCTCGAACGCCCGCATCGCCGCGCGTTGGCCCGCCTCGTCGCCGTCGAAGGTGAAGATCACCTCGCCGCGGAACTCGTCGTGGTCCAACAGCAGGCGCCGCAGCACCCGCGTGTGGTCTTCGCCGAAGGCGGTGCCGCAGGTCGCGACGGCGGTGGGTACGCCGGCAAGGTGGCACGCCATCACGTCGGTGTAGCCCTCGACCACCACCGCCTGCTGCTGCCGGGCGATCTCGCGGCGGGCCAGGTCGACGCCGTACAACACGTGGCTCTTGTGGTAGATCGGCGTCTCGGGGGTGTTGAGGTATTTCGCCTCCACCCGGTCGTCGTCGAAGAGCCGGCGGGCACCGAAGCCGACGACCTCGCCGGACAGCTCCCGAAGGGGCCAGAGGAGCCGACCGCGGAACCGGTCGTAACGCCCGCGGGCCCCCGCCGCGACCAGGCCGGCGGTGACGAGTTCGTCGTCGGCGAATCCGCGCCCGCGCAGGTGGCTGAGCAGGGCGGACCCGGTGCGCGGTGCGAAGCCGATCCCGAACATCTCGGCCGCGGCCTTGTCGAACCCGCGCTCGGACAGGAACGTCCGGCCGGCGACCGCGTCGGGCGAGGAGTGCAGGTGGTCGACGTAGAACTCCGCGGCCGCCTTGTGCGCCTCGACCAGCCGGGCCCGACTGCCCTGCTCCTTGCGCTCGGACCTGCCGCCGTCGACATAGGTCAGGGTGATGCCGGCCTGGTCGGCCAGGCGTTCTACTGCCTCGACGAAGCCGATCCCCTCGATCTTCTGCAGGAAGGAGATGACGTCCCCACCCTCGGCGCAGCCGAAGCAGTTGCCGGTCAGGATGTTGTCGGCGAGCGCGAACGCGTGGCCGACCTCGACCTCGGCGCAGAAGACCTCCTCCACCCGGTCGGTGGGCTCGACAGAGCGGACGACCCAGGCGCGCCGGACGTACCTCTTGTGTGTGCTCTGGAACCGTCGCCGGTGCTCGTCGAGGAGGAAGAACTCGTCGGTGAGATCGTCGTTGACCAGGTGGACCCGGTAGAGAGGGCTCGGCTCGCTGCCCTGTAACCCCTCCCGCAGCCGCATGGTGATCCCGAACGTGCCGATGCCGAGGCGGGTGCACGCGGTGCGGACGAACTCGAGGTTCTCCCGCTTCGCGGAGTTCAGCATCACGGTGCCGTCCGCCGCCACGCAGCCGTCCGCGGCGAAGTAGCCGGCCAGCCACCCGTACACATACGACGGCGACTCATCGAGTGGTGGGCGCGTCTTGAAGAAGGCTGGCAGATCGAGGACGTCGAGGTTTGGGCCCTCGGCGGTGACGCGGCTGTTCGGGAACCACTTGAGCAGGCTCAGATCCTTGGGCGGGCAGAGGGTTGTCGTCGATCCGCTGCCCTTCCGGGATCCGTCCCCGAACGTGATTCCATGCGCGATCCCGAAGGGCGACAGCTCGAGATCCCGCGTCATCGACCGGGGGTAGACGTACGCGAGCCGATCCCCGGCGTGCAACTGTGTCGTCAGCGCCTCACGCGTCGACTCAAGGTTCGTGCCCGAGCGAACGAACCAGCGGTGGCCGTCCGTGGCGTACAGCTCCTTGACCTGCCGGTTCCGAGTCAAGGTGATCTTGTAGAGGCGCTGGACACCGTACGAACGAAACGGTGCCTCCACCCAGTCGGCGTGTCTGCCGAGCACCCGGTGGACGCCACCGGCCAGCTCCCGGATCGGGCGGAGCCCCTGCCAGGTCATGACCTCGGTCTCGCCGGCGAGACAGTGGTAGGCACCGAGCTGGGGGCGGACGTTGAACGAGGGCGACTTCTCGTCGTGGAAAGGGCAGAGGCCCTTCATCGAACCCGCACCGGCCGGGCGCAGGGTGACGTACTGCTGCACCACGTCGTCGATCCGCGTCCGTTCGCGGACCAGCGCGATGTCGTCGTCGCGGATCCGGCCGGCCATGGCTCCCGAGTCTACGGCCGCACCCGGCCACAACCGCGCTCGGCACGGTCGAACGCGGCAGACCGGGACATCTCAGGTCTGTAACACTCCACTGTTACCTACTTGCCACGACCGGAGCAACGGTGGTGACCTTTTTCAACTCATTGCCTGTCGACGGCCGCGTGGCGGGAGCGACCGGTCGAGACTCGCCGCGACTGCACCACACCTGAACTCGAGGAGGCACGTCGTGACGCGAACTGCGCCCAGACGTCGGAAGCCCTTGTACAACACGCTGCTGACCCTCACGGCCAGCGCGGCGCTCGTTCTCAGCGCCTGCGGTGGAGGCGGTGGTGGAGGTGACGGAGGTGGTCCCGCTGCCCAGCCGGAGGGACCGAAGGCGCCTGCCGCAGTCACGATCACGCACACCTTCGAGCAGGAGTTCGACGCCTACAACGGCAACACGTCGGAGAACAACGCCAGCAAGAACAACATCGTGCTGCAGCGGGTCCTGACCGGATTCTGGTTCTTCGACAAGGGCGGCAACGTGGCGCCCAACCCCGACTTCGGATCGTATGAGAAGACGTCGGACGACCCGCTCACCGTCGAGTACTCCATCAACCCCAAGGCCGTCTGGTCCGACGGGACACCCATCGACTGCGACGACATCCTGCTGTGGTGGGCCGGGAACTCCGGCAAGATCGGCGACGGGATCTTCTCAGCGTCCGGCACCACCGGTGTCGAGCTGATCGAGGTGCCCGACTGCCAGGCCGGTGACAAGGACTTCACGCTGAAGTACACCGAGCCGTTCGCCGACTGGGAGAGCCAGGGCGCACCCGGCGCGGCCGACATGCTTCCGGCGCACGTGGTGGAGAAGCAGGGCGGGCTCGACGAACAGCAGTTCATCGACGCCGTGAAGGCCAAGGACGCGAAGGCCCTCGCCAAGGCCGCGAAGTTCTACAGCAGCGGTTGGGTCATGGAGCCGGGCCAGCTGCTCGACGAGGCCCTGATTCCCTCCAACGGCCCGTTCAAGCTCAGCAAGTGGGATGCCGGCCAGTCGATCACCCTCGTCGCCAACGACAAGTACTGGGGCGACCCGCCGGCGGTCAAGACTGTGGTCATCCGCTTCATCGCGCAGGACGAGCAGGCCCAGGCGTTGCAGAACGGCGAGGTCAACATCATCGAGCCGCAGGCCAACCCCGACCTGCTCAACCAGTTGGAGGCAGCGCAGGGAGTCAAGGTGGTGACCGGTACCCAGTACCTCTATGACCACCTCGACTTCAACTTCACCAAGAACAACCCGTTCTCGGACAAGCGGCTGCGCGAGGCGTTCGCCAAGTGCGTACCCCGCAAGCTGATCGTCGACAATCTGATCAAGCCCCAGCAGGACGACGCCAAGCCGATGGACGTCCGCAACGTGGCTCCGTTCGACCCGATCTATGGGACGGCCGTACAGGGAAGCGGCGCCGAGAAGTACGCGGCGGTCGACATCGCAGGTGCCAAGAAGCTGCTGGCAGACGCCGGCAAGGAGGGCATGCGGGTCGGAGTCGGCTACAACACGCCGAACCCGCGCCGCACCCAGGTGGTCGAGATGATCGCCGACTCCTGCGGCAAGGCCGGGTTCAAGGTGGTCGACGAAGGCGCGAAAAACTTCTTCGAAGCCGACGGCGACCTCGCCAACGCCCGCTTCGACGTCGCCCTGTTCGGCTGGGCGGGTTCGAGCCTGGTGAGCGGCTGGGCCTCGACGTTCACCACGCCCGCGGCCTGCACGCCCACCCAGAAGGGCAACAACAACGGGTGCTACTCCAACAAGGAGGTCGACCGGCTCATCAAGGAGCTGAACGCGACCATCGACCCGGACCAGCGGGCCAAGCTCGTCGCCGATGTCGAGCGGTTGCTGTGGGAGGACCTGGCTACCATCCCGCTGTACTCCCAGCCGGCACTGTCGGCGTGGACCGACACGCTGAAGAGCATCGAGCCGAACCCGTCGCAGGCATCGATCACGTGGAACATGGACGACTGGTCGGCAGCGTGAGTGGACGACCACAGCACCGATAACGGGAGATAAGTCGTACGGGGCGGGAGTGCCGAGGGGTGGCTCCCGCCCCGTACGACTGTTCGTCGAGCACGACTCGAGACGAGGAGAGGTGCGGCGTGGCCGTCTTCATCGCGCGCAGGCTGCTCATCTCGCTGTTCGTCCTGTTGGCGGCGACTTTCCTCGTCTACACGTTGACGGCCCTTTCTGGTGATCCGCTGGCCGACCTGCGGGAGGACCAGACGCCCGACCGGGCGGCCAAGATCGCCGAGCGCACCGAACGGATGCAGCTCGACCTGCCGGTACCGATCCGCTATGTCAGCTGGCTCGCGTCCTTGTTGAAGGGCGACTTCGGGATCAGCCGCAGCGGCCAGGACGTGTCGACCCTGCTGGGCAACGCGGTCGCGGCGACCCTCCAACTCGTGGTCGCCGCCACCATCCTGGCGATCGTGTTCGGCATCATGGAGGGCATCGTGACGGCCCTCCGCCAGTACAGCGGCTTCGACTACACCGTCACCTTCGCGACGTTCCTGTTCTTCTCCCTCCCGTCGTTCTGGATCGCGGTGATGCTCAAGCAGTACGCGGCGATCGAGTTCAACAACTGGTTACGTGATCCGGCCATCCCGTTATGGGTCATCGCAGTGGTGACGCTCGCCGCGGGGATTTCCTGGGCGGCGGTCATGGGCGGTTCGCTGCGCCGGCGGGCGGGCTTCTTCGCCGTCGCCGCCGCCTCCACCTTTGCGATCCTGAGCTTCCTGTCCGTCACCCGCTGGTTCGCCGAACCAAGTCTCGGCTTCGCCACGATCTGCGTGGTCTCGTTGTCGGCCGCCGTCGGGTTCAGCTCCCTGGTGGCCGGCCTGCGGATGAGTGACCCGTTGTACGCGGCACTTGCCACGGCCGGGGTCGGCTCGCTGCTCTCGCTGGTTCTCGGCCCGATCCTGGCCGACCCGAGCTGGGCCCTGCTGTTCGGGCTGGTGCTCGCCACGGGTCTGATCAGCGCCGGAATCGGGTACCTTCTCGGCGGTATACAGCGCAGGCAGGCGGTCACCGCCGCCGTGCTCACCGGACTGTTCACCGGCGGTCTCGTCTTCGTCGACCAGTTCCTGCGGGCGTTCCCGACCTACACGGCCAGCGTGCTCGGCCGGCCGGTCTCCACCATCGGTGCCCGCACGCCCAACTACGAAGGCGACTTCTGGCAGTTGACCTGGGACGCCGCCGGCCACATCGCACTGCCGACGATGACGCTCGTGCTGATCTCGTTCGCCACGTACACGCGATACACGCGCGCCAGCATGCTCGAGGTGATGCACCAGGACTACGTCCGTACGGCGAGGTCGAAGGGTCTCACCGAACGCACCGTGGTCACCCGGCACGCCTTCCGTAACGCCCTCATCCCGATCACGACGCTGATGGCGTTCGACTTCGCCGGTGTCGTCGGTGGCGCCATCATCACCGAGAACGTCTTCGGCTGGCAGGGCATGGGCACGCTGTTCACCCGCGGGCTGCAGGAGGTCGATCCCGCGCCGGTGATGGCGTTCTTCGTGGTGTCGGGCAGCGCGATCGTCGTCTTCAACATGCTCGCCGACATCGCGTACGCCTATCTCGACCCGCGGATCCGGCTGTCCTGAGCACGGTGCCCACGCAAATGGCCGACGGAGAAGGGAGTCGCCGATGACCACGAGGACGTCGACCGGCGCGCGGCCAGGACGCGGCACGTCCGGGCCGGACGAGTCGCAGGGCATGACGGTCGTCGCGCGTACGCAGGGTCAGCTGATCCGGCGCCGGTTCTTCTCCCACCGGGCCGCACTCGGTGGGATGGTCATGCTCGGTGGCGTCCTGGTGCTGGCGTTCAGCTCGATCGGGTTCGGACCGGTGCCTGGATGGTGGGACATCCCGTACGCCGCCACCGCGACCGTCGTCGACGGCGGCCGGCCGACCCTCAGCGTCATACCGACCTTCCTCGGTGGCGAGGGCCTGCGGTGGGGCGCGCATCCGTTCGGGCAGGACAACGTGGGCAAGGACTACTTCGCCCTGGCGATGCGCGGCGCCCAGCAGTCGATCACCGTCGCCTTCACCGTCGGCATCGTGGCGACCTTGATCGGTACGGTCGTGGGCGCGGTCGCCGGCTACTTCCGGGGCCGGATCGAGACGGTTCTGATGCGGCTGACCGACGTGATGATCACCGTCCCGCTGCTGGTCATCGCCGCGGTCGTCGGGCGGATGGCGGGCAACCACGGCATCCTGATGCTCGGCGTCGTCCTCGGCCTGGT
The DNA here is from genome assembly GCA_963720325.1 of uncultured Actinomycetota bacterium. GTDB lineage: Bacteria > Actinomycetota > Actinomycetes > Propionibacteriales > Actinopolymorphaceae > Thermasporomyces. The sequence continues at coordinate 18,443 of CAVRFE010000004.1, forward strand.
GGTCTGGACCCAGCTGGCCCGCCTGGTCAGGGGTGAGTTCCTGTCGTTGCGGGAGAAGGAGTTCGTCGAGGCGGCGCGGGCGATCGGGACCCGGCCGATGCGGATCATCTTCCGGCACATCCTGCCCAACGCCATCGGCGTGATCGTGGTGAGCGCCACCCTCACTGTCGCCAGTGCCGTGCTGCTGGAGACCGCCCTGTCGTTCCTCGGCTTCGGCGTCCAGCGGCCCGACACCTCGCTCGGCCTGCTGGTGAGTGAATACCGCAGCGCGATGCTGACCAGACCGTGGCTCTTCTGGTGGCCGGGTGTGTTCATCATCGCCATCGCGCTGTCGGTCAACTTCATCGGCGACGGGCTCCGCGACGCCTTCGATCCTCGACAGAACCGGGTGCGTGACTGATGGCTACCTCCCCAGACGCTCCGGACTCCGGTGCTGGTAGCGGCCGCGCGGAGATCCTCGCGTTCGGACCGGAGGCAGGCGACCAACCGCACCTCGCCACTGGCCTCTCCGACGTGCGCGGGCCCTCGGGTGAGGAAGTCCTACGGGTGGAGAACCTCGCGGTGAGCTTCCCCACCGACGACGGGCTGGTGCAGGCGGTGCGAACGGTGTCGTACGCGCTGCACGAACGCGAGGTACTCGGCATCGTCGGCGAGTCGGGCTCGGGCAAGTCGGTGTCGTCCATGGCGGTGATGGGCCTGTTGCCCAGGACCGCACGCATCAGCGGCCGGATCCTGTTCCGCGGCGACGACATCCTCGCCATGTCGAGCCGCCGGCAGCGCGGGCTCCGGGGGCGCAAGATCGGCATGGTGTTCCAGGATCCGATGACGGCCCTGAACCCGGTCCGGACGGTCGGCGACCAACTGGCCGAGGCCGTGCTGTCGCACCAGCTCATCCCCCGCAAGGCCGCGCTCGCACAGGCCGAGGAGATGCTCGCGCTGGTGGGGATCTCGCAGCCTAAGACGCGCCTTTCCGCATACCCGCACGAGTTCTCCGGCGGTATGCGGCAGCGGGTGATGATCGCCATGGCGGTGATCAACAGTCCGGACGTGATCATCGCGGACGAGCCGACGACTGCCCTCGACGTCACCGTGCAGGCCCAGATCCTGGAAAAGCTGCTCGAGGTCAAGGACGCCGTGGGCGCCGCCATCATCCTGATCACCCACGACCTGGGCGTGATCGCCGGCATGGCGCACCGGGTCCTGGTCATGTACGCAGGTCGCGCGGTCGAGATCGGGGACACCGACTCGGTGTTCTACCGGCCGCGGATGCCTTACACCGCAGGGCTGTTGGGTTCGATCCCGGCGCTGGAGGCGGTCCGCGAAGCCAGGCTCCGCCCGATCCGCGGCGCACCTCCGTCGCTGATCACCCTGCCGTCCGGCTGTCCGTTCTCGCCCCGGTGCCCGATCGCCTCCGACGTGTGCCGTACGAGCGAGCCAGACCTGCTCGGCACCGACGGACCCGGACACGTGGCGGCCTGCCACCACTGGCAGCGGTTGGCCGAGACGGACGACCCGACCGCGTTCTTCCGGGTCCAAAGTGCCAGTCAGGCCGGGGGTGCCCGATGACCGCGCCCGACCGGACCGCCACCACGTCCTCGACCCGCAAGGCGGGCGAGCACCTACTCGAGGTCACCGACCTGGTGATGAACTTTCCCGTCCGCGGCAAGGGGTTCCTGCGACGCGTCGTCGGCCAGGTGCAGGCGGTCAGCGGGGTGTCGTTGTACGTGGACGACGGCGAGACGCTCGGCATCGTCGGCGAGTCCGGCTGCGGGAAGTCGACGACCGGCCGGGCGATCCTGCAGTTGCACCAGCCGACCGCGGGATCGGTGAAGTTCGCCGGCCAGGAGCTCACCACGATGCCCAGGCGGCGGTTGCAGACGGTGCGACGCGACGTGCAGATCGTCTTCCAGGACCCGTACGCGTCGTTGAACCCGAAGATGCCCGTGAACGACATCGTCGCCGAACCGCTGAAGGTCCACCGGACCTGGCGGGCGGGCAACGGGGCGAGGCGCGGGCCCGACCGGGTGGCAGAGCTCCTCGAACTCGTCGGTCTCAACCCCGAGCACGGCAACCGGTATCCGCACGAGTTCTCCGGTGGCCAGCGGCAGCGGATCGGCATCGCCCGGGCGCTCGCCCTCGAACCCAAGCTGCTGGTGCTCGACGAGCCGGTCTCGGCACTCGACGTCTCCGTGCAGGCGGGCGTGGTCAACCTGCTGGAGGACCTCCAGGACTCCCTTGGCCTTGCGTACCTCTTCATCGCCCACGACCTGTCGGTGGTGCGGCACATCTCCGACCGGGTAGCGGTGATGTACCTCGGCAAGGTGGTCGAGACCGGTCCGCGGGACAGCCTGTACGAACGGCCGGCCCACCCGTACACCCAGGCCCTGCTGTCGGCCGCGCCGACCGCCGACCCGCAGACCGAACGCCGCCGCGAGCGGGTGATCCTGGTCGGCGACGTGCCGAGTCCGATCGACCCGCCCAGTGGCTGCCGGTTCCGCACCAGGTGCTGGAAGGCCCAGGACATCTGCGCCGCCGAGGAACCCGCCCTGGTCGACCGGGGCAACGGCCACCCGGTCGCATGCCACTTCGCGGAGGCATCGGCAGTCCTCTGACGGCAGAGCCGTCGGTCAGTCCTCGACGGCAGAGCCGTCGGTCAGTCCTCTGACCGGACCGTGACCGGTTGCAGCCGCGGGCTGGGTCGGCGGGCGTCCCCTCCCCTAGGTTTCGGAGTGGGTGAATACGTACGCACGACACGAGAGGTCCGTAGCATGCCGACGACGCGATGGTGGGACCAGCCCTTCCGTACCCTGCAGACCAACCTCCGCGAGATCGACGCCGGCCTGGACGTCGACGCCGTTCTCGACCACGCCGAGGACATCGGCGCAAACACCTGGCTGCTCAACACCGGCGGGATCGTGTCGTTCTATCCGTCCCGGCTGCCGTTCCAGCATCCGAGCCCCTGGCTGGCCGAGCGGCCGAGCGGCGATCTGGTCGGCGACGCGGTAGCCGCGGCCCACGGGCGGGGCATCCGGGTGCTCTCGCGCCTGGACTTCTCCAAGGTGCATCGCGACCTCGCCGAGCAGCACCCGGACTGGTGCTTCGTCAGCGCGGCCGGTGAGTCGCAGATCTACAACGGTCTCTACAGCACCTGCCCGAGCGCTCCCTACTACCAGGAACGCTCGATGGAGATCCTCGCGGAGATCCTGGACACCTATCCCGTCGACGGGTTCTTCTTCAACTGGTTCGGGTTCAGCCAGCGCGACTACTCCGGGCGCAACCACGGCCCCTGCCAGTGCACGCACTGTGTGCGCCGGTTTGCCGAACGCCACGACCGGTCGTTGCCGGTGCGGGCCGACTTCGACGATCCGGCGTACGTGACCTGGCTGGAGTACACGCGGGACACCCTGGCGGAGCTGGCGGGACGGATCAGGGCGTTCATCTCCGGGCGGCGACCGGACGTGGCGCTCATCCTCAGCCACGACCCGGACATCGTGTTCTACGAGGCCAACAACGCGATCGGGCGGCCGCAGCCGTTGTGGGTGTACGGGACCGGGGAGTTCCTGCGCTCGACCCGCACGGCCCGGCCGGACAAGCCGGTGTGGGTCAACTCGGTCATGTTCCTCGACCTGCCCTACCGGTTCACCCCCGAGCAACCGGGTCATCTGGCGCTGTACTTCGCCCAGACGCTCGCCCACGGCGGGAACCCGTCGTCCTACCTGGTCGGGACTCCCGAGCGGCTGCCGGGCTCCACGTTCGATGTCGTCCGCGACGTTTTCGGCTTCCACCGGGACAACGAGCGCTACTACACCGGGCTGCGGTCGGCCGCGCAGGTGGCCGTCGTGTCGTCGCTACGCAGCGAGGAGCACTACGGCGGTGCGGAAGGGGCGGACAAGGTACGCGGCGAGCGGCACGGGGTCTTCCGAGCGCTGGTCGAGTCGCATGTCCCGTTCGACATCGTTCCCGACACGATGCTGGCCGGCGAGGGGGCCGCGGCCGTGCTGGGCCGCTACCGCGCGCTGGTCCTCCCCAACATCGCTGTCCTCGACGACGAGCAGCTCGCGGCGCTCGACCGTTACGTCGAGGACGGGGGCGGGCTGGTGGCGACGTACGACACGGCCGGGTTCGACGCGGACGGTCACGTACGCAAGGAGATCGGCCTGGCCAGCCTCGGGGCCGCCGCCGTCGCCGAGCGGCACGACGGACCCGGCGCAATGAGGTCGGCATACCTAAGGGTGACCGCTCCGGACCAACTGCCGGGCTCGGCCGTGGGCGACATGCTGATGCTGGACCGCGCGTTCCTCGACGTCGAGCCGCGGCCGGGCGCGGTGGGTGCGTTCGGCCTGGTCCCGCCGTCGCGCTACGGGCCACCGGAGAAGTGCTACTGGGACGTCGAGACCGATCGGCCAGGTCTGCTCTGGCACACCCACGGCGCCGGGCGAACGGCGTATCTGCCCTGGCCGATCGGCGCGTTGTACGACGATCTCAGCCTGCCCGAACACCGGCGGATCCTCGTGCACGCGATCGAGCAGGTGAGCGGCGGACGTCAGGTGACGACCGACGCACCGCCCCACGTGGAGGTCGTGGTGGGCGAACAGTCCGAGCCGCACCGCACCCTCGTCCACCTGGTCAACTACTCGGGCCACCGGGGTCGGGCATTCGACGCGCCACTTCCGATCCACGACGTCGAGGTCGGCGTGCACGGTGCCGGCGAGGTCACCGCGGTGACGTCACGGCGGCAGGAGGAGTCGCTCGCGTTCACCGTCGAGGACGGAGTGACGACGTTCCGGCTCCCCCGGCTCGACCTGCTCGATCTCGTGGTCCTCGACCACCCGGGTCACTGAGTAGTAGCGGCGACTCCCACTGCCGCTGGAGCGGCGGTCAGGCGAGGAGGTCACCGAGCGGTACGTCGGCGTTGGCGAGCTTGGCCCGGTCCACCTGGGTACCGGCCCGGCTGGCCCGGATCAGCGCCTGGATGTCGTCCTGCACGTCCCACACGTTGGCGTTCATGCCCGCTACGACCTGCCCACCACGCAGCCACAACGCGACGAACTCGCGCGTCTTCAGGTCGCCGCGCACCACAACCTCGTCATAGCCGTCGGGGCCGACGTCGCCGGCGTACTCCAGGCCGAGGTCGTACTGGTCGGAGAAGAAGAACGGGATCACGTCGTAGGTGTCGGGCCCCCCGAGCATGGCGCGGGCCGCCGCCGGACCGCCGTCGTTGGCGTTGGCCCAGTGCTCGACCCGGAGCCTGCGTCCGTACAACGGCGACTGCCAGCGGGCCACGTCGCCGGCGGCGTAGACATCGGGATCGGACGTCTGCAACCGGGCGTCGGTGAGCACGCCGTTGTCGACGGAGAGACCCGCGGCCTCGGCGAGCTCGGTGTTGGGCTTGATGCCGACTCCGACGATCACGACGTCGGCCGGCAAGGTCGTGCCACTGGTCGTCACGACACCGGTCACGGAGGTGCCGTCGCCCTGGAACTCGGCCACCCCGTCACCCAAGCGCAGGTCGACTCCGTGCTCGCGGTGCAGGTCGGCGAACACCTCACCGATCTCCGACCCGACCACGGCGTGCAGCGGCCCCGGTTGCATCTCGAGCACCACGACCTCGGCGCCACGACTGCGCGCGGCCGCGGCGGTCTCCAGCCCGATCCAGCCGGCACCCACGACGACGACGCGCCGACCGGGCGCCAGGGACTGTTGCAGCTGGACAGACTCGCCGAGCGTCCGCAGGTAGTGGACCCCGGACAGGTCGCCGCCGGGAATCCCGAGCCGGCGTACGGACGAACCCGTCGCCAGCAGCAACTTGTCGTAGCCGACGACCGAACCGTCGGAGAGGCTGACCTCACGCGACCCGGTGTCGACCCGCTCCGCGCGGACCCCGAGCCGTAGCTCGATCCGCTGCTCGTCGTACCACTCGCGTGGGTGGAGATAGACCACGGACGGCTCGTCGTTGCCGATGAGGACCCCCTTGGACAACGGCGGTCGTTCGTACGGACGTTCGGTCTCCTCACCGACCAGCACGATGCGGCCGTCGAAGCCCTCCGCCCGCAGGGTCTCGACCGCCTTGCCACCGGCGACGCTCGCACCGATCACGACGAACGTACGGTCCGCGTTGTCAGCCATGAACTCCTCCTGCTCGCTGATCACCTGGACTGCGCGTGGCGCCGGCAGTCCGGTCAGGCGAGCACGCTATCCCTCCAGTGCCGCGTGCAAGGCGACCGCCGACGCGTCGGTGAGCGACGCTACCTGGTCGATGATGACCCGCAGCCTGGTCGTGTCGTCCTCAGCGGCGGCGAAGTCGACCTGGAATGCGGGATCGAGACCGCGCGGCGCCCGCAGCCGGAGCGCGGCGACGAGCCCGCGGACGACATCCTGCTGGCCGGCAAGGATCGACATCCGCTCCTGTGAACGCATGACGTACGTGGCAGCGATCCCTTTGAGCACAGCGATCTCGAGCCGCGTCGCACGGGGTACGACGAGGTCGGCCCGGTGGCGGGTGAGCCGTCCGCTGCCATGAAGGGCGTGCGTCGCCTGCTCGGCCGCGATGCAGAACCGCCCGATCAGCTGGCTGGTCAGGTCCTTGAGCACCGCGAGCGACCGCCGCTGTCCGTCGTAGTCCGCATCCGGCCAGTAGCCGAAGCAGCGCAGCCGGTCATAGGCGGCGTCGAGTTCGGCGTCGTCGCCCTCGGGTAGGTACCACTCCCGGACGACGTCCCAGACGGTCGCGCGCTCGGCCTTGTCGGCCAGAGCCATCAGCGAGATCCGGCCGGAGACCACACCGTCCTCGACGTCGTGGACCGAGTACGCGACGTCGTCGGCGAAGTCCATCACCTGCGCCTCCAGGCACCGGCGGTGGCCGGACACCCCCGAACGGAGCCAGCCGAAGACCTCCAGGTCGTCGGCGTAGACACCCCACTTGCCAGCCACCTCGGCCGGCCCCGCGTCGCGTGCCCACGGGTACTTCGTCGCGGCATCCAGCGTGGCGCGGGTGAGGTTGAGCCCGACGCTGCGCCCCGTGCCGTCCTGCATGACCGTCGTCTTGGCCTCCAGCCGGGTGAGCAGCCGGAGCGTCTGGGCGTTGCCTTCGAACCCGCCGATCTGGCGCGCTACGTCGTCGAGGGTGGCCTCGCCGTTGTGCCCGAACGGTGGATGCCCGAGGTCGTGGGCGAGGCAGGCCGTGTCGACCACGTCCGGGTCGCAGCCCAGCGCCTGGCCGAGCTCGCGGCCGACCTGGGCGACCTCGAGGGTGTGGGTGAGGCGGGTGCGGACGAAGTCGTCGGTACCCGGTCCGACGACCTGGGTCTTGGCGGCGAGCCGGCGCAGTGCCGCCGAGTGCAGGACCCGGGCGCGGTCGCGGGCGAACGGCGTACGTCTCGTGCTCTTCGGCGGCTCCGGCACCCAACGCTCGACGTCGGATGCGCCGTACCCGGCGTCCCCGTCCGCGTCTGGCGTCTGCGCGCGCTCCATCGTCGCCGACCCTAGACGACGGCCGGCGGCGACGGTCGGGTAGCCAGGACGTGTCCCGGTCCCGGGCCGCTGCGGCCACCGGCGGATGGCAAAACCTCTACCAAGTTCCCGGGCTCTCACGCGGAGGCGGGTTGTGACGACGGTCAACGGGGCTAAGGTGAGCTGGTTAGGCTAGGTATGCCTAACCAGGGCCTGGCAGATCCCGTCGGGGATGCCGGCGCCTCGAGCTACTGAGGAAGGCAGAAGCACGTGCTCGCCACGTTCGTCATCGGCCTGCGCGAGGGCCTCGAAGCCGCGTTGATCGTCGGCATCGTCGCGGCGTTCCTGCAGCAGCGCGGGCGTCGCGACGCTCTGGTCTATGTCTGGGTCGGCGTTGTTGCGGCGGTGCTGATCTGTGTCGCCTTCGCGGTCGGTCTTTGGTTGTTGTCGTCGGAGCTCACGCAGAAGGCGCAGGAGGGGCTCGAGACGGTCGTCGGCCTGGTCGCCGTCGCCATGGTGACCTACATGGTCGTCTGGATGCGCCGACACTCCCGCGACCTGAAGCGGAGTCTGGAGGGTGCCGCGTCATCGGCCCTCGCCAAGGGGTCGGCGCTGGCTCTGGTGGCGATGGCCATCCTCGCCGTGCTCCGCGAGGGAATCGAGACCGTGGTGTTCCTGCTGGCGCTGTTCCGTACGGCTGGGACCCCCGCCCTGGCTGGTGTGGGTGCACTGCTCGGACTTCTCGCCGCCGTCGCCCTGGGCTACGCGCTGTACCGAGGTGGCGTACGACTGAACCTGTCGAGGTTCTTCCGTGCTACCGGCCTCGTGCTCGTCCTCGTCGCCGCCGGACTTTTGATGGGTGCTGCACACACGGCGCACTCCGCCGGGTGGATCAACATCGGGCAGACCCAGATCCTCGACCTGCGCTGGTTGGTGGAACCCGGCTCGATCCGGGAGTCGCTGTTGACCGGCGTCCTCGGTCTGCAGCCGAAGCCGACCGCCGTCGAAGCCGCCGCCTGGCTCCTATATCTCGTGCCCCTTGCTCTTTATGTCGCCTGGCCGTCCGGACGCCCTCCGCGGGACTCTGCCGGTGTCCGGGCCCAGACACCCACCGAGGCCGCCCGTTGACGGCTTCACCACGTTTCGTTCACCCTCGCGAAAGGCTCCTGCCGTGACACGTCGTGCCCCTGGACGCAGCGGACCGAGCATCGTGCTCGTGGTCTCGCTCGTGGCCCTCGTCCTCGCCGGCTGCCAGAAGGTCGTGACCGACGCCGGTGGCGGTGCCGGTGCGAAGGAAGACAACCGGACGGTCGAGGTCACCATCGCCGACGTCGGGTGTGCCGCCGAACCGCGGTCGATCCCGGCCGGACCGGCGACGTTCAAGGTGGCCAACAAGGACGCCCGGGCCGTCAACGAGGCCGAATTGATCAACGATGCCGGGCGGATCCTGGCCGAACGGGAGAACCTCAGCCCAGGCCTGTCCGGTTCGTTCTCCCTCAACCTCGATGCCGGCGACTACAGCATCTACTGCCCCGGAGCCGAGAACGAGACGGTGGCCTTCACCGTCACCGGCGGCGAGAAGGCAGCGAAGAAGAAGCCGTCCGCGATCGAGGACCAGCTCGCCCAGGGGGTCGCGGGATACGGCGACTACGTGAAGGCCCAGACCGGGGAGCTGGTGACGGCGACGACGGCGTTCACCAACGCGGTCCGTTCCGGTGACCTCGCCAAGGCCAAGGAGCTCTACGGCCCGGCCCGTGTCTTCTACGAGCGCATCGAGCCGGTGGCCGAGAGCTTCGGCGACCTCGACCCGGCGATCGACGCCCGCGTCAACGACGTCGAGGATCCGGCCGACTGGACCGGCTTCCACCCGCTGGAGCGGGCCCTGTGGGAGAAGGGTTCGACCAAGGGTCTGGACAAGCTCGCCGACAAGCTCGACGCCGACGTGACCAAGCTGGACGAGCTCGTACAGGACGTCACCTACCAGCCGGCCGACCTCGCCAACGGTGCGACGACGCTGCTCACCGAGGTCGCCGCGACCAAGATCACCGGCGAGGAGGAGCGCTACTCCCACCTCGACCTGCTCGACATCTGGGCCAACGTCGACGGGGCGAAGCGCGCGTTCGACCTGCTCTCGCCCGCTCTCCAGCAGATCGACAAGCGCCTCGTCGGCGACATCAACGTCCGCTTCACCGACGTCAACCACACGCTCGCCGCGCACCGCGACGGCACCACGTTCGCGGAGTACTCCACGCTGTCGAAGGACCAGGTGAAGGACCTCGCCACCGACGTCGACGCGCTCGCCGAGCCACTGGCGTCCGTCGCCGAGAAGGTCGTGGACTACAAGTGACGTCCGAGCAGGCCGGAGCCAACACGCGGGCGGATGGCGGGCCGCAGGAGGCCCGGCGGTCGCCCCTGTCCAGGCGCGGATTCCTGTTCTCGGGTGCGGCAGGGGTCGGCGGTGTGGCCGTGGGCGCGGGCGCCACCGGGTTGGTGACGGCGGCCAACGCGGACAACTCGCCGCCGGCTCGACCGGTGGACGACACCGTGTCCTTCTACGGCGACCACCAGGCAGGGATCGCGACGCCCGCGCAGGAACGCATGGTGTTCGCCGCGTTCGACCTCACCTCGACACGTCGCGCGGACGTCGTTGCCCTGCTGAAGGAGTGGACGGCGGCGAGCGACAAACTCACCCGGGGCGAGCCGGTCGGGCCGGTCGCCGGACATCCGATGGCCCCGCCCGAGGACACCGGCGAGGCCGAGGGCCTGCCCGCTGCCAACCTGACCTTGACGGTGGGCTTCGGGCCGTCGCTGTTCGACGAGCGGTTCGGTCTCGGGTCGCGCCGGCCCGCCGCACTGACCGAGATCCCTCCCCTGCCCAGCGACGAACTGGACCCCGACAGGTCCGGTGGCGATCTGTGCGTCCAGGCATGCTCCGACGACGCCCAGGTGGCGTTCCACGCGATCCGCAACCTGCTCCGGATGGGGCGCGGCACGGTGGTCATGCGCTGGTGCCAGCTGGGATTCGGTCGTACGTCCACGACCAGCCACCACCAGTCGACCCCCCGGAACCTGATGGGCTTCAAGGACGGCACCAGGAACATCCGCGCCGAGGACACCGCCGACATGGAGAGGTTCGTGTGGGTCGGCCCGCGGAGCGACCAGGCCTGGATGGACGGCGGTTCCTACCTGGTGGCGCGCCGGATCCGGATGCTGATCGAGGCCTGGGACCGCGACCGGCTGGAGGACCAGGAACTGGTGATCGGCCGGCAGAAGGTCGGCGGCGGTCCGCTGACCGGCGTGCACGAGCGCGACGAGGCCGACTTCTCAGCCCGGCTCCCCAATGGCCTACCGGTCATCGCCGAGGACGCGCACATCCGGCTCGCCGCACCTGTGCACAACGCGGGCCAGAAGATCCTTCGGCGCGGTTACTCCTTCACCGACGGCATCGACCCGGTGACCGGCCAACTGGACGCAGGCCTGTTCTTCGTCTGCTTCCAGAGCGACCCGGCCCGCCAGTTCGTGGCGATCCAGCGTCAGTTGGGTGCCGGCGACGCGCTGAACGAGTACATCAAACACGTCGGGAGCGCCGTCTTCGCCTGCCCGCCTGGCGTCCGGCCCGGAGGCTGGTGGGGTTCCGGCCTCTTCGCCTGACCGACCTTGCGCCGATCCTGATCGCGTAAACGTTGGGGGCGGCGGTCTTGCCGGCGGTCTTGCCGAACCACTATTCACTCGGTATATAGTCCGGGTCATGTCGATCCCGCGCACGCTGCTGGGACTGCTGGAGGACCAGCCGTCGTACGGCTACACCCTCAAGCATCGGTACGACGAGCTGTTCGCACGCACGAAAGCACTCGCGTTCGGGCAGGTCTACTCGACCCTGTCGAGGCTGGAACGGGACGGCTTCGCCACGGTGGTCGGCGTCGAGTCGGGCGAGGGACCGGAACGCCGCCGCTACGCGATCACCGACGACGGTGTCGTCGAGCTCGACACCTGGATCCGTACGCCGGAACCGGCAACCTCCTTCGCCCAGAGCGTGCTCTTCGTGAAGACGACGCTGGCTCTGCTGTCCGGCCGGCGTCCGCACGAGGTCCTGGACGCCCAGCGCACGGTCCACCTGGCGAGAATGCGGGAGCTCACGCGGTCGCGGAACGAGGCGGATGACGTCCTCCGGCTCGCCGTCGACTACGAGATCGCGCACCTCGACGCCGACCTGCGGTGGATCGAGGAGACCGCCGACCGGCTCGGCAACGGACCGCGGCCGCTCTCGCGCCGGCGCAACTCCACTCACCGCCACCGCACACCCGACGGGGGAAGCTCATGACCGAGGACGGTTTGGACCGCCTGGATGGCGTGGACGGCCTGGATGGCCGGGACGGCGTCGAAGGCATGGACCCGTCGGTCCGGCTCGAGGCACGCGACCTGCGCCTCGTGTTCGGCGCGACGCTGGCACTGAACCGCGCCTCGTTGAGAGTGGCTCCAGGTGAGGTCGTCGCCCTGATGGGGCCGTCCGGCTCGGGAAAGTCGACGTTGCTGCACTGCCTGGCCGGGATCCTGCGGCCGGACTCCGGCGAGGTGTGGTTCGACGGCAGACGCCTCGACACGCTGAGCGAGAGAGCCCGCAGCGCCCAACGCCTGGCACGGTTCGGCTTCGTGTTCCAGTTCGGCGATCTCGTACCCGAACTGACCGTACGCGAGAACGTCCTCCTCCCCCTGCAGTTGCTCCGCGCCGGTGCAGACGCCCTCGACCGTGCCGACGATCTGCTCGACGTACTGGAGATCACCGGTGTCGCCGACATGCGGGTCACCGAGGTGTCCGGAGGCGAGGCCCAGCGGGCCGCCGTCGCCCGGGCGCTGGTGCACCGGCCGGCGGTGGTCTTCGCCGACGAGCCGACCGGCGCGCTCGACAGCCGGACCGGCGAGATCGTCCTGACGACGCTTCTGCAGCTGGTCCGCGAGCACGGCAGCAGCATGGTCCTGGTGACGCACGACAACCGGGTAGCCGCGCATGCCGACCGTGAAATGGTGATCCGCGACGGTCGCCTCGGTGCCGGGGTGGCGGCATGAGCCCGAGGAGCCCCCACGCACGTACGCCGAGGAACGAGGTGTGCCGGAGTGAGGCACCGCAGCGCTCATCCGAGAGGGGGACCGCATGAGCCCCGTGATAGCGCTCGGGCTCCGGCTGGCGTGGGGCTCGAGCCGCACCGAGCGGCTCCGGGCCGGGCTCGTCGCCGGCGCCTGCGTGCTCGGCACCTTGCTCCTGTTGGCGGTGCTCGCCGTCGCCCGCACGGAGACACTGGCCTCGGGTGGACGCCCCGACCCGGAGGACCGGATCCTGTACGCGGCCATTGCCGCCACCGTCGGATTGCCGGTCCTGATGCTGCTCGCCACGGTGACGCGGCTGTCCGCGTCGATCCGGGACCGGCGACTGGCCGCGCTCCGGCTGCTCGGTCTCGCACCTGGGCTCACCAGAACCGTCGCGGCGGTCGAGGCCGGGGTTCTCGCGCTTGCGGGGATGGTCGTGGGCACGACCGCCTACTACGCCGCCTGGCCCTTCGCCGGTCACCTGATCCGCTTCGGACGCGACTCGACGGCCGCCGGCATCACCCCGACGCTCTGGCAGGTCCTGGCGGTCGTTGTCGGTGTTCCGCTGGTCGCGGTGCTGGTGTCGCTCGCCCCGACCCGCGCCGTCACGGCGCGCCCCCTGGCGGTCCGGCGCAGTGCGCCGTCGGGTCGTCCGAGCCTGCTCCGGCTGCTGCCGGTATTCGCCGGCGCGGTGTTGCTGGCCACCATGTTCAGGGCCCCGCAGGACCCGGCGACCAGCGGTGACCCATCGACCTTGTGGCCGTTCCTCGCCGGCGCCGTCCTGGCTGGACTCGGCCTGCCGGTCGTCGTTCCAGTGCTGGTGCGTACCGTCGCCGATCTGCTCGCACGGGCGACCATGCGCCCGGCCGTCTTGGTCGCGGCTCGACGGCTCCAGCTCGAACCGGCCTCGACCACCCGGCTCGTCGCGGGGCTCCTGCTCGCGGTGTTCGTTGTCACGGGTGCCCGTTGTGTTCTCACGGCATGGGAACGCACGCCGCAGTACGTCGAGGCCCACCACGCCGCGTTCGTCGGGCCCCAGGTGATCACCATCCGGGACGTGGGCGAGGGGAAACCAGTGGACCTCAGCGTGCTCCGTGACGAGCCAGCAGTGCAGAAGGTCGTCCCGGCCAACATCGTCGAGAGCAACTGCGACGACCCGAGCGAGGTCTGCGCATCCGCCTACGTAGGAACCTGCGCCGAGCTGCGGCAGCTCGTCGCGGTCGAGGGCTGTCGCGACGACCAGGTCGCGTGGCTTCGGCCCTCCACGGCGCCAGCCGAGGAGTCGCCGCCCGCCGCGCCTGGAACGCCGGTCGCGCTGGGACCGGAGGGCCCCGGCCGGATCGAGGTTCGGGCCCCGTCCGCCGAGGTCACCTGGTCCGCTGCCCTCGAGTCTGCCTATCAGTTCCTCCTCACCGCGAACCTCTTCGTTCCGCGGAGCGTTCCTGGCGCGTCGGACCTCGTCCAGGGCGGCGCTGCGACGTACGTGATCTTCGCCGACCCAGGCAAGGAGAACCAGCAGGCAGTCCTCGACGCCGCGCGCCCGCTCCTGCCTGATGGGTACGGCTTCAACGCGGCCGACTACTCGGCGCTCGAGCAGGTCGACAACTACCGGCACATCCTCTGGACCGTCACGGCCGTCGTCGTCCTGGTCGGGCTCACGGCCTTCGGCGTCGCGGCGGTCGACCGCGCAACCGAACGCCGCCGCGAGGTCGCCAGCCTCCACATCCTCGGCGCACAGGTCACCCTGGCCCGGACGAGCCAGCTGTTCCAGGCGCTGATCCCGCTCGGTCTCGGCATCCCACTCGCGGCCGGACTCGGTCTGCTGGCCGGCACCGGATATCTCGCGTTCGGCGGGATCCGCGCGTACGCTCCCTGGCCGTCGGTCGTCACCATCGCGGTGGCAGCGATGGTGGCTGCCGTGCTCGTCGCGGCTGCCACGGTTCCCGCGCTCGGGCGTGCGGTCGACCCACGCATGCTGCGCCGGGAGTAGCGGCCGGAGGAGGACCGGCGCGCTGTGGAATGCCGGGATCTCACGTACGGTCCGAAGCCATGGCCACGACCACGGACGCCGACCTCGCCGCGCTGCTGCCCACCGACGACGACGTGGCGTTCTTCGCCGAGCACGGCTACTGGATCTCGCGGCCGATCCTGCCGGAGGAGGTCCTCGACACCGCCGAAGCCGGCATGGAGCGCTTCTACCGCGGGGAGCATGACCGACTCCTCCCCGACGGCACCGAACCTGGCGGCTGGACCGCGGAGCACGGCAAGGTCCTGCGCAAGAACGACTACACGTCCCTGGTCGTGGACGAGATCGCCGTACTCGTCCGCCATCCGCTCATCGCGGCCTGCGGTGCGCGGCTGAGTGGCGCAGCGGAGATCCGGCTCTGGCACGACCAGCTTCTCTACAAGCCGGCCGAACGTACGCTGCCCGACCAGGGAACGGTGAACGTCGGCTGGCACACCGACCGGCAGTACTGGCGGACGTGCGCGAGCGCCGACATGCTCACCGCCTGGGTGCCGTTCCACGACGTCGGCGAACGCGAGGGTGCCGTGTCGTTCGTCGACGGCAGCTACCGCTGGGACGACGACGTGGTGCTCGACTTCTTCAACCCCGACCTGTCGACACTCGACGGCGTGCGCACCTCGCACGACGTGTCCGTCGTCGTCGCCGAGATCCCACGCGGCGCCATGAGCTTCCACCACTGCCGGACCGTGCACGGCAGCGGGCCCAACCTCAGCGACGCACCGCGCCGTGCGATGGCGATCCACCTGCAGCCGGGCACCAACCACTTCGTCGAACACCGCCTGCCCGACGGCGAGCTCGCCAAGCATCCCAACGACCGGTACGCCCGCCGCACGGCCGACGGCCGCCCCGACTATGCCGACCCGGCGGTCTGCCCACGGCTGTGGCCGCCCGCAGGCTCCAAGGCGCCCACTCGGTAGAGGCTCGACACAGGACGCCTACATCGGCGATAGATACAAAGGCTCTCGCGTGGTGTCCGGACCACTCGCGAGTGAGGAACCCCTGATGGGCAGCCCGAACGTTCGCTCCTTCCTGCTCTCCCGCCGAGCCCTGCTGTCGGCCGCCACCGCAGCCGCCGCCATGGGCTCGTCCTGCGGCCAGCCGGCTGCCGCGGCACCGCCGGGCCCGAACCGGACCGGGGCGAGACCGACGGCGGAGGACTTCACCCAGATGCGGCAGCAGTGGCGGGCGCTCTGGGTGTCCGACGGTTACGATCCCGCCGATCCGGCGATCGCGCCCGTCCTCACCCGCATCACCACCGAGGCGCAGACGTTCGCCTCGACCCTCGACCGCTCCGCCGACCGCGCGTACCTGTGGGAGGACGCCCAGCTCGAGGTGCAGATCTCGTTCGCGATCTCGGTCTCGTTCTACCGCTTGCGGCAGATGGCGTTGGCCTGGGCGACACCGGGCACCGACCTCGCCGGCGACGCCGACCTGCTCGCCGACATCAAGGCCGCGTTCGACTGGATGGTCGCGCACTACTACCGCGAAGACGGCGAGATCATCGGCAACTGGTACGAGTGGCAGATCAGCGGGCCGCAGGCGTTCAACGACGCGGTGGTCCTCACCTATGACCAGCTCACCGCCGAGCAGGTCGGCGGCTACGCCCGCGCGGTCGCCAACTTCACGCCGGAACCGTTTGCCACCGCCGCCAACCGCGCGTTGAGCGCCAACGTCGTCGTCGGCTGGGGAGCGCTCGCCGGCGACGCCAACGCGGTCACCAAGGGAGTCGAGGGGCTCGCTCCGGTCTTCGAGTACGCCACCAGCGGCGACGGCTTCTACCGGGACGGGTCCTTCCTCCAGCACGGGACCTATCCCTACGTCGGTGCGTACGGCGCCTCGATCCTCGACGCGCTCGTTCCGCTGCTCGGCACGGTCGCCGGCACCGCCTGGCAGGTCGACGCTCCGATCGTGTACGCCTGGCTCCGGGACACCTTCGACCCGGTCATCTGGCGCGGCGCCCTCCTTGACACGGTCAGCGGTCGGACCATCTCGCGCTACAACGAGCACGAGCACTACCACGGCCACTACGTCCTCGAGGCGGCGCTCGGCCTGGCCGCGAGCGCGCCGGCAGAGCACGAGCCCTGGCTGCGTTCGGTCCTGAAGGAGTGGATGCTGAGCGACAGGTTCGACGACCCCACCCCGCAGCGCAACATCCCGATCGTGCTGGCGGCCAAGTCGCTCGCCGAGGACGACACGGTGGTACGCCGCGGTGAGCTGCTGGCCAGTCTGGTCTTCCACCACCAGGACCGGATCGTGCACCGGCGACCGGACTGGATGCTCGGCATCGCGATGAACTCGACCAGGATCTCGCGGTTCGAGTCGATCAACGAGGAGAACTTCAAGGCGTGGATGACCGCCGACGGCGCGACCTACCTCTACACCGGCGACTCGGGCCGCTACGTGGATGCCTGGTGGCCGACCGTCGACCCCTACCGCATTCCCGGCACGACAGTCGACGTACGCCCGCGCACTCTCGGCGAGGGACGCAACACCACGGGCCCGAACGCGTGGGCCGGCGGGGCCTGCCTCGACGGGCGGTTCACCGCCGGCGGCATGCACCTGACCGCGCACGGCGGCTCCCTGACGGTCCGGAAGTCGTGGATGTGCTTCGACGGTGAGGTCGTCGCGCTCGGCGCCGGCCTCACGGCTACCGACGGTCGGCGCGCCGAGACCGTTGTCGAGAACCGCCGCCTCGGTGCCGACGGTGACGAGAAGGTACTGGTGGACGGCAAGGCCCCGGTCCCGTCTCTCGGTTCGTCGGCGACCGTGAACGGTGCCCGGTGGCTGCACCTCGAAGGCACCGGCGGGTATGTGTTCCCCGGCCGGGTCGACCTGCACCTTCGGCGGGAGACCCGCACCGGGAAGTGGTCCGACGTCACCCATCATCCGGTGTGGGCCAAGGACGACCCGGTCAGCGCGAACTACCTGACCGCCTGGCTGGACCACGGCCTCGACCCGACCGACGACACCTACGCGTACTTCCTGCTGCCGACGGCAGGACCCAAGGAGACGAAGAGGTACAGCCGGCAGCCAGGCACCACGGTGGTTGCCAACGCCGCTGCCGTGCAGGCGGCGCGACGGCTGGACGCGGGAGTTCTCTGCGCCAACCTGTGGCAGGCGGGTGCCGTCTCGCTGGTCACCTCGACCGGCGCCGCGTCGCTCGTCGTCGAGGAGGGTCGCAGCGAGGTCACCGTCACGGTCGCCGATCCCACCCACCTCGCGGCGACGCTCACGCTGACCCTCGACGTCACCGCCACCGCCGTCGAGTCCGTGGACGAGGGACTGACCGTGACGGCGCTGGACCCGGTGACCATCGCAGTCGACCTGACGGGTACGGCTGGTGCGAGCCGGACGGTTCGACTCGCCACCAGGTCGTTGGCGGCTGCCGACGTGCGGAGGCGGCTTGCCCAGCTGCGCGCCGAAGGTGCGGTCGACGCCAGAGCCTTCGCCGTCCTGGACCGCCGGCTGGAGCGCATCGACGAGGTAGCCGGACAGGGCCGTCCGGCACGCCATCTCCTGGCCACGTTTCGCCGGACCATGTTGGCTTTCCGGGCCGACAGCGTGACGGAGCCGGCTGCCGACACGCTGGACGACCTCGCCCAGCGCCTCACCGCCCACGTACCGGCCTAGTGCCCGGCATCGGCGCCGTCACCAGAACCCGACCGGAGGAGCAAACCTCGTGCAGGCACGCATGTCGAGACAGGATTTTTTCAAGCTGAGCGGCCTCATCGCGGCCGGGGGCGTCGTCGCCAGCGGACTGAGCGACCCGGCGCACGCCGACGGCCCGGCCGGCATCAGCTGGCCGCAAGGCCAGGCGCTCCCCCGCTTCGCCCGGGCGCAGCATGTTCTGGCCGCCGACCTGGAGGACGTGCCGCGCGACGAGCAGATCATGTTCGCGACGCTGCAAGGCATCGTCAACCGCCGCCGGCCGCGGATCTTTCTGCTGCAACCCGGCGACGAGGGCAAGGAGACCTGGCTGGCTGACGGTCTCGGCGTACCGTCGACAACTCTCGCCAGCCGTTGGGAGCTGTTGGAGGAGTCCCGCGACACACCGACGGGCCTCGTCGTCTACGACCCTGACGTGCCCGACACGATCAACCTCGCCACCAACCTGGCCGGGCTTGGCGACACGCTGGCCGTCAGCCCAGAGCTGGCCGCGAAGCTCGCCGCCGATGGGTTCGACTACCCGGTCGTCGAGGACCTTCGTGGGCGTTTCGCCAGCCGGCTGGACGTCTACTCCTGGACCTACGACAACCTCTGGCCGCAGGCGACGCACCGGATGCTGGTCGGGCTCAACCCGCTCGGCCAGCGGACCGGATCGGCCTACCTGCGCGACTATCCCGTCGCCAACCGTGCGGTTGTGGTCTGGCTGGACGCCGCGGTCGCCGAGGAACGCGCACTGTTGCAGCGGTTCCTGGCAGACATGCCGCCCTGCTCGCCGTACGTGGGCTGGTTTCCGCCGGGTGAGTTCGCCGCGACCCAGCTTCTCTCGGAGAACGCGATGTACGTGTTGGCGGCGGACTGGTTCGCGAACATGACCGTGTGGTCCGGTACCCGCGCCAAGGCTGTGCAGCCGCCACCGAGACGGGCACCGAAACTGCGGAACAAGATCTACGTCACGTTCACCATGTCCGAGGGTGACAACCTGCAGTACATCCAGCGGGCCATGCGCAGAATCTGGGGTGACCCGGCTCGCGGCAGCGTGCCGCTCAACTGGGGTATCAGCCCGATGCTCCTCGACGCGGCTCCCGCCATGCTCCGCTACTACCAGCAGACCGCGAGCGCCAACGACCACTTCGTCGCGGGACCTTCGGGCGCGGGGTACATCAACCCCACACCCTGGCCCGACGGCAGCTTCCGCGCCTACACCCGCCAGACAGGTCGCTACATGGCCGCCGCCGGTGTCGACTCGGTGTATGTCCTCAACCGGGTAGGCGGCCTGAGCATGTGGATGACGCAGGACGACGTCGGGGCCTATGTCCGAGACGTCGACCTGCAAGGGTTCCTGTTCGGCTGGGAAGTCTGTACGCAGACGAAGATGCTGAACGACGGCGACGGCAAGGACGGCAACAGCGACAGCGACGGCAACCGGCCGACTCCGGTGCCGCAGTCGGTCGTCCGGCTCAACAACACCCTCGAGGAGCTGAACGCCTCCATCGCCGAGGCGTCCCGCGGCTGGGACGGCACATCGCCTCGGTTCCTTGCCATGGGCGTACTGGCCATGCGGATGACGCCGACCGACGTCGCGCAGGCGGTCGCCGCACTCGGACCGGAGTACGAGGTCGTCTGCGCCGACCAGTACTTCGACCTCATCCAGCAGGCCAACGCACGGCATCCGATCAACGACGACGACGTTCCCGTGTTCGACCATCTCGTCCCGCGCGAGGCGATGACGGCGACGGCCACCAGCAGCCAGCCAGGTTTCGAACCCGCACAGGCGCTCGACGGTGACGTCGCGACCCTCTGGCACGGCGCCGTGGGTCCTGAGCATCCGCTCCCCCAGGCGTTGACGCTCGACCTGGGCGGCGAGTACGACGTGGAGGCGCTGGTCTACACGCCTCGCCAGGACGTCAACTGCAACGGCAACATCATGGGCTACCGGGTGTCTGTCAGCCGGGACGGCGAAGCCTTCACCGAGGTAGCCGCGGGGGCGTGGAGCTACACGTTCCACCGCAAGTGCGCCGGGTGGAAACCGACGACCGCCCGCCACGTCCGGCTGGAGGCGCTCGACGGCTACCGCGGGCTCGCCTCAGCCGCCGAGGTCGAGGTCGCGTTCACGCCGGTGACGGAGTCCATGTCGTTCAGTACGGCCGCGCGTCCCGCTTCCAACCGCGCGACCGGAACCCGGAACGGCGAGCAGGACACGTAGTCGAGGCCGGCCCGGTGGAAGAAGTGCACCGACGCCGGATCGCCTCCATGCTCGCCACAGACGCCTGTCACCAGGTCGGAGCGTGCCGCGCGGCCCTCGTCGCAGGCCAGCTGCACCAGGCGACCAACCCCGTCGACGTCCAGCGACTCGAACGGAGAGACACCGAAGATGCCCTTGTCGAAGTAGGTCGAGAAGAACTCGCCTTCCACATCGTCCCGGGAGAACCCCCACGTGGTCTGGGTCAGGTCGTTGGTGCCGAACGAGAAGAACTGCGCGGACGCGGCTATCTGACCGGCGGTGAGCGCCGCCCGCGGCAGCTCGATCATCGTGCCGATCGGGACTTCCAGGCTGATCCCCCAGCGCTCCTGTACGTCGGTCAGGACCCGCAACGCCTCCTCGCGGATCAGCTCGAGCTCCTGCACGGCGCCGACCAGCGGAATCATGATCTCGACCCTAGGATCGCCGCCGAGCTCCACCCGTGACGCCGCGGCCTCGGCGATGGCCCGGACCTGCATCGCGTACAGGCCGGGTACGAGAAGACCGAGCCGCACGCCGCGAAGGCCCAGCATGGGGTTTTGTTCGTGCAGCCGGCGTACGGCGGCGAGCAGCCGCACGTCGGTGTCGGTCGGTTCGTCGCCACACTCCTCGGCCGCGGCCACCCGCACCGACAGTTCGGTGAGGTCGGGCAGGAACTCGTGTAGGGGCGGGTCGAGCAACCGGACCGTCACCGGCAGACCGTCCATCTCGGCGAGGAGCCCCTCGAAGTCCTCGCGCTGCAGCGGCAGCAGGGCCGCCAACGCCTGGTCACGTTCGGAGTCGCTGTCGGCAAGGATCAGCCGCTCCACGTACGCCTTGCGCTCGCCCAGGAACATGTGTTCCGTACGGCAAAGTCCGATGCCCGCGGCACCCATCGACCGGGCCCGGGCCGCGTCGTCAGGCAGGTCGGCGTTGGCACGCACCTGCAGGCGCCGCCGTTCGTCGGCAAGGGTCATCATCCGGTGTACGGACCGGACGAGGTCGTCGGCGCGTTCGTCCTCCGGATCCAGCGACCCCTCGAAGAGGCGTACGACCGGCGAGTCGACGACCGGGACCTCACCCAGGAACACCTCCCCGGTGGTGCCGTCGAGCGAGATCACGTCGCCTTCGCGTACCTTCTCGTCGCCGTGGACAAGGAACCGTCGCCCGGCCTCGTCGATTTCCAGCTCCTCCGCGCCGCACACGCAGGTCTTGCCCATCCCCCGTGCGACGACAGCGGCGTGCGACGTCTTTCCGCCGCGACTGGTGAGAATTCCGCGGGCGGCGATCATGCCGTCGAGGTCGTCGGGGCTCGTCTCGCGCCGGACCAGGATCACGTGGTCGCCGGTCGCCGCTCGCTCGACCGCCGTCTGGCTGTCGAACACGGCCTGGCCGGTGGCCGCACCCGGTGAGGCGCCCATCGCCTTGGTCAGCAGGTGCCGGTCGGCGCTCTCGTCGAAGTGCGGGAACATCAGCTGGGCCAGCCGTTCGCCGTCGACGCGGCGAAGCGCCTCGTCCTCATCGATCAGGCCCTCGTCGATGAGCTGGGTCGCGACCCGGAAGGCGGCGGCGGCCGTACGCTTGCCGACCCGGGTCTGCAACATCCACAGCTTGCGTCGTTCGATCGTGAACTCGATGTCGCACAGGTCCCGGTAGTGCCGTTCGAGTGTGGCCATGATGTCGAGCAGCTGGCGGTAGCTCGGCTCGTCCAGGTCGGCGAGGTCGGTGAGCGGAAGGGTGTTGCGGATGCCGGCGACGACGTCCTCGCCCTGCGCGTTCGGCAGGTAGTCGCCGTAGAGACCGGACGCGCCGCTGGCCGGGTCGCGGGTGAACGCGACGCCGGTACCCGAGTCGGGGCCCAGGTTGCCGAACACCATCGCCATCACGGTGACCGCCGTGCCCAGGTCGGCCGGGATCCGTTCCTGCCGGCGGTAGGTCTGCGCACGTGGTGAGTTCCAGCTGTCGAAGACCGCTCGGATGGCCGCGTCCATCTGCTCCCGCGGATCCTGTGGGAACTCCTCGCCGGTCGCGTCGTGAATGACGCGCTTGAAGGTCTGCGTGACCTCTTCCAGCGCGGTGGCGTCCAGGTCGACGTCGTGTTCGACTCCCCGGTCGCGCTTGACCTGCTCGAGCGCGTCGGCAAACGTGCGTTCGTCAACGCCCAGAACGGTGTCGCCGAACATCTGCAGTAGCCGGCGGTAACTGTCCCACGCGAAGCGTTCGTCGCCGGCCTGCTCGGCCAGCCCATGCACGGACCTGTCGTTCAGGCCGATGTCGAGAACCGTGTCCATCATGCCCGGCATGGAAAACTTCGCGCCGGAACGCACCGACACCAGCAGCGGGTCGGCCGGGTCTCCCAGGGTCTTTCCACGCGCCTGCTCGAGGGAACGCAGGTGACCCACCACCTCGTCGGCCAGCTCCAGCGGTTCCTTCCCGGTCTCGAGATAGACGCGGCAGGCCTCGGTGGTGATCGTGAACCCCGGTGGTACGGGAAGTCCGAGCTTCACCATCTCGGCAAGATTTGCACCCTTCCCACCGAGAAGGTCACGCATATCCTTGTTTCCCTGGGAAAAGTCGTACACGAACATTGGCACACACAACCCTTCCGCCGCCCGCGGTCCGGCAGTACGACAGTAATCCGGCCGTACGCCGGCGGCGGCGTCTTCGTCGCGGCCAGCCGGTGATCATGATCCTTGTCATGAAGGACTTCCGGACACATACCCCCAGAACGCGCTCGATCACGTAGGGCCAGACCATCCGGTGGACGGACAAGTCCAGACCCGCAGGCTGATGGGCGGTTGGCGGACCTGACGATCGGCGGCGCTCCGAAGGGCCAGCGGCGCTGCTAAGTGGCGGTGGCACCTGGAAGGTCCGCGGCATCCTGACGGTCAGCGGCGCCAAGGGACGGTAACGCCCCTGAAAGGTCCGGGGCGCTTCAGTTGCGGAGTCGGTGGTTGCGGAGGGGCTGGCGGCGCGGATCGATGTAGTCGGGCGGTGTGAATTCGGGGTGACCGTCAGCTGCTATTCGGACGGTCCACGGGCTGTGGTGGAGGAGGCGGTGGTGCGTTCCGCAGACCAGGACGCCGTTGTCGACCGTGGTGGGCCCGCCCAGGCTCCAGGCAACCACGTGATGGGCGTGACACCAGCCGGGAGGCCGGTCACAGCCCGGAAAGGCGCAGCCTCTGTCTCGGAGTTCGAGGAGTCGGCGGGCCTTGCCGCCGAACAGCCGCACGGCATCCGACAGGCCCACGTCCCGGCCACGCCCTCCGCCTGTCCAGCTAGCGCCATCGCCATCGCGGCTCGCGCAACCACTACTGCCTGCGCTGCCGTCGCCGCCACTGCTGCCGGGGGTGTACCAGCTGACTTTCGCGTCGCAACCGAACATCTGGGCGGCGCGGGCGGAGATCGGGATGCCGGTGCGCAACAACGACCCGGTGCCGGTGCCGTCGCGGAACCTCTCCCAGTCGATGGTGATCACCAGGTGCGGCTTCTCCCCACCCTGTGACGGGGACGCGCCGCCGTCCAGGTAGCGGCGGATCATCTCGGCGAACCCGTCTCCCAACCGCTGGGAGTACGTGCGGGTGTCTGGTCCATCCGCGGTCGTCGGAAGGGGCTTCGCCAGCGGTTCCAGCGCGGTGCGGAACATGTCGGCGGTGATCGGGTCGAGCCAGCCACGGACCCAGGTGCCAGCCCGGTACGGATCATCGGTCAGTGACAGGTCCCGTGCACGGGCTTGTCTGGCTTCCTCGTCGGCGAGTTGTTTCGCCAACAGCCGATCGGCCA
Organism: uncultured Actinomycetota bacterium; assembly: GCA_963720325.1. Classification (GTDB taxonomy): domain Bacteria; phylum Actinomycetota; class Actinomycetes; order Propionibacteriales; family Actinopolymorphaceae; genus Thermasporomyces. The sequence goes on from CAVRFE010000004.1 coordinate 42,667, forward strand.
GCTCAGGGTCCACCATGTCAAGGATCTTCCGGCCGATCTTTGCCAGGTCCTTAGGATCGAAGGTCTTGGCCTGCGCCAACAACGCCTGCTCTGCCTCGGCACGTGTCTGTGGCCCGGCCTCTTTCGGCAGGTCCCGCACCGCACGCGCCACCACCGACGCGTGGTCGAAGCTGATCTGCCCGGCCCGCAGCGCTACCGCCGTCGAGCCAAGGTCGCCGTCCAGGTCGCGCGCCAGCTTCACCATGCGGCTGGCATGCTCCGGACGCATCCGCAGCTTCCCCGAAAGCCAGTTGGCCGTCGACGCGGCACCAGCCGACTCGCCGGCGCCGCGGCGGTCAGCCTCACCGACGGCTGCCAGCGACAACGCCGCCACCTGCGCGGCCAGCGCCTCCAATTCCAGCATTACCTCGGTCACGTCGTCATCGGTGGCAGACCACCACACCGGCGGCGACTCCTCGCCCAACCGGTCCCGCATCCGACCCAGCAACATCGCCAACCGATGCCGGGGCCGATCTGGAGTGATCACATCCACAACCAAGATCCTAAACCCGACCACCGACAACCCGCCGACCGCGAAACCCCAACCCCACAAGGTGCTGCGGGCTCCGCCGCAACGTCGGTATCGACGTTGGCAGCGGTATCGACAGTGACAGCGACAACTGTCAACCCCGACTTGTCAGTGTGAACCTTATGACTGGACGGACTAGACGGCCACCGTCGGAGCCACCGACACCTGGGGAATCGGCGGACGTGGGAGCACGGCCGTCGCCTGCCGGACCACGCGGAGCGCAAGCGTGGTGGTGACATCGGACATCGGCAACGTGGGCACGCCGTACATCCGCCGCGCCCATCCTGGCAGGGTGTTGAACGCCAGCACGTTGAGCGACGGTACGGCCAATCGGAGCGGTGCGAGCTGCAGCGGGAACGGCGGATGGAAGCTGTTGACGAGGCCGCGCCGGGCTTCGGGGCACGCGTACAACGTCGGTCGTACACGGTCGAAGTAGGCGGCGAGCTCGGCGCGGGACGCCGGGGCGTCTCCTGGCGGGATCCCTACGACCTCCGCCGCCCGCCGGCTCTCCGCGACGTAGGCGTCGGCCTCGGCGTCGCTGCTCAGGACGCCCGACCGCCGCGCGACGTCGACATAGGAGTCGATCTCGCCGCAGTGCACCCACAGCAGACCTGCCGGCTCGTCCAGCCGGAACGTCTCGCCGGTGTCCGGGTCGTATCCGGTCAGGGCCGCATGGATCGCCCGAACCCGGGCCGCCTGGCGTTCGACCTCGGCCATCGGACCGTAGGTGCGGACCGTGACGAACTCGGCCGTACGCATGAACCGCGCCCAGGCCCGCTTGCGGTCGAAGAGTGCGGAGTTCTGGAACGTCCCCCGCATCACCCGGGCGTTCAACGACTGCAGGTAGAGCGCCCGCACGCCGGCGACCCACATGATGTGCTCGACGTGCACCTTCCAGGTGACCGACCCAGGTCCGAAGAGACCATGGTCAGCCGGCGGTTCGGTGCGGCCTTTCCGCCTGCTCATAGCCGCCACCGTACCGCCGGCGGACCCGTAATCCACCCGAGAGGGACGCGACAAGGAGCTGCCGGGTTCAGGTGTGGTTGGTCGGAGCGGTCGGTCAGGATCGTCGGTCGGGGGTCGTTCGGTCAGGGTCGTTCGGTCGGGGGCGTTCGGTCTCCCACGCCACTGTGTCAGCGATGATCTGCTCCGGACTCCTGGCCCCCGCCGCGAGCGCCGCCTTCTGGGCTGCCGCGGCCGGCGGCCGGTCGTAGACCTGGCGCAGGCCCGGCTCCCCGTCCTCGATGGCGAACGTTGCCCTGGTGAAGACCTCCGCCCCGGCCTGCTGCACGTACGGCAGTGACCGGAAGTCGGCCGTCATCTCCTTGGGAGTGATCGTCGTACGCACGTAGCCGCGCAGGTTGTTGTAGAACCGCAGGTGCGGGTTGATCTGCAGGAACGGGTGGTCCCCCGGGATCGAGTCCGCGCCGTCACCACCGGAGGTGATCGAGCTGCAGACCAGCTCCGAGCCCACCGTGGCCGAGGTCGGGTCGTCGTAGTCGAGCTTCAGGTCGCTGGCCCAGTGGGCGTGCACGTCGCCGGTGAGCACCACCGGGTTGCGTACGCCCGCGTCAACCCAGCCTTGCGTGATGCGCTGCCGGGACGCGACGTACCCGTCCCACGAGTCCTGGCTCGTCACCTTCGCCGGTCCGGGGTTGTTGTCGCGCTGGCCGAAGAACACCTGCTGGCCGATGACGTCCCAGCGCGCCCGTGACTGGTGGAACCCGTCGATCAGCCACTCCTCCTGCTCCGCCCCGGTGATCGAGCGGTTCGGGTCGGTCGCCGCGGGACAGTCGTCGTAGCCGTCGCCGCAACCCTGGTCGTCGCGGAACTGGCGGGTGTCGAGCAGGTGGAAGTTCGCCAGCCGCCCCCACCGGATGCGCCGGTAGAGCTGCATGTCGATGCCACGCGGGATGGAGGAACGCCGCAACGGCATGTTCTCGTAGTACGCCTGGAACGCCGCGGCGCGTCGTTGCAGGAAGTTCGGCTGCGGCGTCTGCGGGTTCTCGTAGATCTCGTCGGCCCAGTTGTTGTCCAGCTCGTGGTCGTCCCACACGACGAGCCATGGCGCGACCGCGTGCGCCGCCTGCAGGTCCGCATCGGCCTTGTACTGCGCGTGCCGTTGCCGGTAGTTGGCGAGGGTCTCGGTCTCCGGGCCCTCGTGATCGCGCGGGTTACCACCGGGGATGGTGTAGACGCCCGCCTGGTACTCGTACTGGTAGTCGCCGAGGTGCAGCACCAGATCCGGCTCGTCCTCGGCAAGTCGCCGGTACGCGGTGAAGTAGCCGTGCTCGTACTGCGAACACGACACGAAGCTCATCCCCAGCGACGACACCATGCTGTGCGGATGCGGAGCCGTCAGCGCGCGACCCGTCCCCGACACGTGGCCATCGACGCGGAAGCGGTACCAGTACTCACGCTCGGGCTCGAGTCCGCCGACCTCGACATGCACGCTGTGCGCCGACGACTGCCGCGCCGTCACCTCGCCGGAACGCACCACCCGGCGGAACCGCGCGTCCTTCGCCACCTGCCACCGGACCCCGATCGGCCGGTCCGGCATGCCACCAAGACCGTCCTCGGCCGCCGGGTCGACCGCCAGCCGGGTCCAGAGGACGAACCCGTCCGGGCTCGGATCTCCGGACGCTACGCCGAGGTTGAACGGATCCTTGCTGGCCACGGCGGTGGACCCGGCGGCCGCGAGCTGCGGCACTGCCAGCACCGAACCTGCGGTGAGTCCGCCGAGGAGCAGCGTACGACGGCCGAGTTCGTGCGGTGTCTGGTTGCGGGTCCGGTCCGGTCGGGACTGCTGGGGTCGTGACACTTGTGCACCTCCGCGAGATCGACATGGAGCGCACACAGCATCGGGCCGGGACGTCCCGATCACGTGGCGTCGGCGTGAGCCGTCGGCGACGACGAGATGACCAGTTGGCGTCGCACCTGCTCACCTGCGCTGACGCGATGACCGAAACCGGAACGGACGGACACCGACATGGCACTACCGGTGGCGCTGGTCGGCGCCGGCTTGTTGGAGGTTCGGCTCCTTCTGGGCCGCGAAACCTCCAACAACTGGGTTTGATCTCCCACCGATTCACAGGTACCGCTCGGTCTCCTCGCGCACCGTGTACTCGATCCAGGCCCGCGCAGTGGCCGGTGCATTGCTCGCCGCTGTCAACGTCGGGTTGTCAGCCACCTGGTGCATCCCAGGTACGCCGTCCTCGGTCACGAACGACGCACGGGTGAACGGCTCGGCGCCCGGCCGGGTGACGTACGGCACGGCCCGGAAGTCGGCCTGCATCTGCGCGGGCGTCACCGTCGTCCGGACGTAGCCGCGGAGGTTGTTGTAGAACCGCAGGTGCGGGTTGATCTGCAGGAACGGATGGTCCTTCGGGTCGGAGTCGAAACCGTCCTGGCCGGAGGTGATGGAGGTCGTCACGAACTCCGAGCCCACGGTGGCCGATGTCGGGTCGGCGTAGTCGAGCTTCAGGTCGCTCGCCCAGTGGGCGTGCACGTCGCCGGTGAGCACCACAGGGTTGCGGACACCCGCGTCAACCCAGCCTTGCGTGATCCGGTGGCGCGACGCGGCATAGCCGTCCCACGCGTCCTGGCTGACCACGGTGACAGGCCCGGCGTCGTTGTCGCGTTGGCCGAAGAACACCTGCTGGCCGAGGATGTCCCAGCGAGCCCGGGACCGGTGGAAGCCGTCGACCAGCCAGTCTTCCTGCGCAGTACCAGTGATGGAGCGCGCGGGGTCGACGGCGGCCGGGCAGTCCTTGTACCCATCGCCGCAGCCCTGGTCGTCGCGGAACTGGCGGGTGTCGAGCATGTGGAACGTCGCGAGCCGACCCCAGGCCACCCGGCGGAAGATCTGCATGTCGACGCCGCGCGGAATCGACCGCCGGCGCAACGGCATGTTCTCCCAGTACGCCTTGAACGCCGCAGCCCGCCGCGGCAGGAACATCGACGGCGGCTGGACGTCGGGGTCCTGTGGCACCTCGTCGGCCCAGTTGTTGTCGATCTCGTGGTCGTCGAACACCACCAGCCACGGCGCGGCGGCGTGTGCGGCCTGCAGGTCGAGGTCGGTCTTGTACTGCGCGTAACGCTGCCGGTATCCGGCCAGCGTCGTCGTCTCCGCCCCCGCGTGTTGGCGCGGCCGGTCGGTCCGCCCGGCACCCTCGTACTGGTAGTCGCCGAGGTGCAACACCAGGTCGGGCATGTCGTCGGCGAGCGCCCGGTAGGCCGTGTAGTAGCCCTCCTCGTAGTGCTGGCAGGAGACGAAGCACATCGTGAGACTCTGCGCCAGAACGCCCGGACCCGGTGCCGTCCGGGTGCGGCCGACCGGTGAGAGCTGTCCACCGACCCGGAACCGGTACCAGTAGTCACGGCCGGGATCGAGATCGCTCAGCTCGAGGTGGACGCTGTGCGCGTTCTCCGGGCGGGCGCTGACCGTCCCCGACGCCACGACCCGCCGGAACCGCTCATCGGTGGAGACCTGCCACTGCACGGGAACGGGCGCGTCGGGCATGCCGCCGAGACCATCGTCGGCCAGCGGTTGCGTGGCCAGCCGTGTCCACAGGACGAAGCCGTCGTGGGTGGGGTCGCCCGACGCGACGCCGAGCGTGAACGGGTTGGTCGACAGGTAGCCATTGAGTGGCCTTCCCACCGCGTTCGCCGGTGACGAGACCGTGAGCAGCGAACCGGCGGCCAGTCCACCGGCAAGAAACGCTCGCCTTCCTACACCCTCGGACCGCTCGACCGATGTCGACATGCGCATCCCTCCGTCGCGTCTGGGCAGGACCTCCACGTCCCACCCAGGATGGGCGGCGGTGATCATGTGTCCAGGCATCTGACAGGTTGGTGACGCGGCCAAGATGTGACACGACGAACGCCGCGACAAGGGATCCGGTGGCGCGTCCTTACCGGTAGCGCTCGGTCTCCTCGCGGACGGTGTGGTCGACCCAGTCCCGCGCGGTGGTCCGCGCCTTGCTCGCCGCCGTCAAGGACGGGTTGTCAGCCACCACTCGCAGGCCCCGTCCGATGCAGAGGGGACGCCTCAACCGCTACGCAGTCGATCCAGCGCGGCGCGAAGGTTCGCGGGGAGTTGGTCGGCGATGGCCGAGCCGCTGTAACCCTGTCGCGGCAGGTCTTCCAGGAAGACCGCGACCAGCCTGTCGACGTCCTCGTCTCCGCCGAGCGCACCTGACAACACGTTCAACACCGCCGCGACCTGCTGCCGGTCGGCCGGTGTGTCGCGGATGAACCAGTCGGCCGTACGGTCGGAGAACGCGCTCATCAACGAGCCCGGCGCCACCGAAGCAAACTTGCGTACCTGCTCATCGAGGTCACGCCGCAGGCCAGGTGCGGCCTCGACCAGGCGGCGGACGAACGCTCGTACCGGCTCGGTGTCGCGGTAGCGCACGGTCTGCTGCGTCGCGCGCGGATGCCTTCCCGTCTCCAGCAACTCGACCAGCTCGGCCATCACGACCCGGTCGCCTGCGTCGTCGCTGGAATGGGCCTGGCTGGCGTCGATCTCCGCCACGAACGACCTGGCGACGTCGAGCAACAGCATCCGGACCTGGCCCCTGAGCGGCTCGTCGATCCCGTCGAGCGGCAGCAGGAAGTTGGTCAGGCCGGACGCCAGCTCCTGGTCGACCAGCGAACCCGGCCGAACCCGTGCACGCGCCCGCGCGAACAGCCGGTCGGCGTCGGCGCCGGACGCCCACCAGATCTGCTCGCCACTGAGCCTGACTCCTACCGACATTCAAAGGCCAATCTCGATGAGGACCGTCCTGATCCGGTCAGCGCGCACGAAGATCCGCGTGGGTTGCAGGAGGAACTGCCGCACGATCTCCTTCTGCCCCCATGAGTAGCCCGTCATGTCCAGGACGGTGTAGTCGACGCGCTTGAGGAGATGGGCGTACAGCGAGCGCTTGAAGGGCTCCATGTCGTGCTGGTAGTCAGCAGCGGTGCCGTCGCCGATGGCGTCGTAGGTCTTGCCCTTGTTGTCCACCCAGTCGGCATCCCGTTCGCAGGGATGGTTCTTGTCCTTGTAGCGGAACGTCCGCCCGCGAAACTCTTCCCAGCTGGCGATCCGGGCCGCGGTCCGGCGCTCGGCTGGCTTGGCGTTCATCATGGACAGGTCCAGTTGCGCGGGCAGCCGAAGTCGAGGCTCCGGGCGGGCCGCCACGACCTCCGTACCCCGTGCGGCGACCACCATGAACATCGCCATCGCGAGATCCCCTCGCCACCACACTGCGAACGCTTACCGAGCGTAAGTGCGATTGGCGAAACCGGGCAACCGAGAAACCGGATGCCGGAACTGCCTTCGAGAGCGTGAGGCGGCGCCTCAACCGCCGGAGATACCGAGCTCCGCGTCGTCGAGCAGGGCGTCGCGCCCGTCACAGTCGTCGATCCATCCCGCCGGCAGCGCGACCGAACGTGGACTCCCCTGCCGGCCCCGCGGCAGGCCGAGCTCGGCCACCGGAAATGGCTGGTCGGCATCGAGCTCGGCAAGCAACCTGTCGAGCTCGGGCAGACTCGACACCAGCGCCAGATCACGCCGAAGTTGCTGGCGTACGGCGAAACCCTTCAGGTACCACGACACGTGCTTGCGGAACTCCCTGCAGCCGCGGTCCTCGCCGACGTACTCCGTCAGCAGTTCGACGTGGCGCCGCATCATCACCGCCACCTCGCCCAGCGACGGCAGCGGCGGTGCGGGACGGCCGGCGAACGCCGCCGCGAGGTCGCGGAACAGCCACGGCCGGCCCAGGCATCCGCGACCGACGACCACGCCGGCGCAGCCGGTCTCGGCCACCATCCGGACCGCATCGCCGGCTTCCCAGATGTCGCCGTTGCCGAGCACGGGTATGTCGACGTGCGCGGCCAGCTTCGCGATCGCCGGCCAGTCGGCGGTGCCGCTGTAGTGCTGGGCAGCAGTACGCGCGTGCAGGGCGATGGCGGCACAGCCGGACGCCTCGGCGATCCTGCCGGCGTCCAGATAGGTGAGATGGTCGTCGTCGATCCCCTTGCGGGTCTTCATCGTGACGGGGACGCCGTAGGGTGCCGCCGCACCGACGGCCGCGCCCAGGATGGCCTCCAGCAGGCGCCGTTTCCACGGCAGAGCCGCACCGCCGCCGCGACGTGTCACCTTCGGCACGGGGCAGCCGAAGTTGAGGTCGACGTGGCTGACGCCGTAGTCACCGCACAGGATGCGGGTCGCCTTCGCGATGTAGGCCGGATCGACGCCGTACAGCTGGACGGAGCGGGTCTCGCCCGGGTCGAAGGCCAGCATGCGGTGCGTGGCCTCGTCGCCGTCGGCCAAGCCGCGTGAGGTGATCATCTCGCTGACGTAGAGCCCGGCGCCCTGCTCGCGGCAAAGCGTACGGAAGGGTGCGTTGGTCACGCCCGCCATCGGCGCGAGCACGACCGCGGGCTCGACCCGGACGGAACCGAGCGTCAGTGGGCCGATCGACGGGCCCTCGACCACCTGGGGTTCAGCGTGCCGCACGGTCATGATGCATCTCTAACGGGCGTCAGGAAGCAGGCCGGAACGCGAGGGCTCCGTCCGGCAGCAGCTCGCCGCGGTAGGGCGTCGACTTGTTGTAGACATCAGTGACCCAGCAGGTGAGCCCGTTGGGTACGCCCACCTCGACGAGCTCGAGCTTGATGACGTCGCAGGTGACCCGCGCCGGTTTGAACGACTGGCGGGTGGCCTCGTGGACGGCCTTGTCCTCCGACACCGGCAGCTTGTCCGCCGACCAGCTCCACTCGACGTCGGACCGGTTGACCTTCGCCCGAATCTTGAACTCCGTCGACGAGCTCCACAGCGAGACGTCGCAGGAGAACACGTAGCGGCCCACCTTGATGATCTCGTCGGCCGACTTGGTGCACTGCGCCTTGGTCGTCTCGGGGTCGACGATCCCGGACGACTCCCAGATGACGGTCTTGAGCTGGTAGGCGATGCGCATCAGCTCGGTGTCGGTCTTCGACGGTGCCTTCGGCATCCTCGGCGTGACGAACGTCTTCTGCGGTTGCGGAAGCGGCGACAAGGTCACCGTCGGTGTCGGACCGGCCTTCGTGACGCCCGGCGTCGCCGCCTTGGCCTCGAGGTCCGGCTCGGCCACCCGTCGAGGCGAGATGTCACCTCGGTGCTGACCGTCCTTGGATCCGTTGAGCGAGCCACCGAGGTCGGCGCCGATCGCCCCGCAGCCGGTGGCGGTCGCGGCGAGCATGCACATCGCAGTGAGCGCGGTCAGCACGCGTCGTCGCAGCTGGCGTGGTCCTTGTTTCATGGCAGGTGGTTGTCGTCTCGTGCCGTCGCGGAGGTGGACGTCGGGATGGCCGTGGTGTACGCGGGCATCAGCAGCCGACAAGGCGCTCGGCGAGATATCTCTCCACCTGGTCGAGAGCGATCCGCTCCTGGACCATGGTGTCGCGTTCACGCACCGTCACGCAGTGATCCTCCAATGTCTCGAAGTCAACCGTCACACAATAAGGTGTGCCGATTTCGTCCTGACGACGGTACCGGCGCCCGATCGCGCCCGCATCGTCGAAGTCCACATTCCAGCAGGTGCGAAGCTGCGCCGCCAGGTCACGCGCACGTGGCGACAACTCAGCGTTACGCGAGAGCGGGAGCACGGCCGCCTTCACCGGAGCGAGCCGCCGGTCGAGACGGAGCACTGTGCGGCGTTCGAGCTTGCCTCTGGCGTTCGGCGCCTCGTCCTCGGAGTAGGCGTCGAGGAGGAACGCGGCCATCGACCGGCCGAGTCCGGCGGAGGGTTCGATGACGTACGGAGTCCACCGCTCGCCCTTGTCCTGGTCGTAGTAGGACAGGTCGACTCCGGAGTGCTTCGCGTGCGTGGTCAGGTCGTAGTCGGTGCGGTTGGCGATGCCCTCGAGCTCGTCGAACTCCTTGCCGCCGAAGCCGAAGCGATATTCGATGTCGACGGTGCGCTTGGAGTAGTGCGAGAGCTTCTCCTTCGGGTGCTCGGCGAACCTGAGGCGCTCGGGGTCGATGCCGAGGTCGATGTACCAGTCCCAGCGGGTCTTCAGCCAGTAGTCGTGCCACTCCTCGTCGGTACCAGGCTCGACGAAGAACTCCAGCTCCATCTGCTCGAACTCCCGCGTCCGGAAGATGAAGTTTCCCGGGGTGATCTCGTTGCGGAACGCCTTGCCCGTCTGGGCAATGCCGAACGGCGGACGGCGGCGGGCAGAGGCCATCACCTGTGCGAAGTTGACGAAGATGCCCTGCGCGGTCTCAGGCCGCAGAAAGTGCGTACCGTGCCCCGGACCGCGCGATTCGTCCGTGTCCTCGACCGGTCCGATGCGCGTGCTGAGCAGACCGTTGAACATCCGAGGCTCGGTGAACGCGCCGACGGTGCCGCAGGTGGGGCAGGCGAGGTCGGAGAGATCGGCCGCTGGTGCCCTGCCGTGTCGCTCGGCGAAGGCTTCCTCCAGGTGATCCGCCCGGAACCGGCGGTGACAACTCTGGCACTCGGTCAGCGGATCGACGAACGCATCGACGTGACCCGATGCCTCCCAGACGGCGCGCGGCAGGATCACCGAGGAGTCGAGGCCGACCACGTCGTCGCGGGTGCGGACCATCGCCCGCCACCACTGGCGCCTGATGTTGTCCTTGAGCTCGACTCCGAGCGGGCCGTAGTCCCAGGCCGAGCGCGTGCCGCCGTAGATCTCCCCCGAGGGATAGACGAAACCGCGACGCTTGCAGAGGCTGACGAGAGTGTCGAGGTGGTCGGCGGGCACGTGGCGCTCCATCCGGCTGGGTGTCGGCGGATCACCCAGGCTACCCGGCGGCGGCCGACCTGACGTCTGGTTCGGTGAGCACGTGGGAGAGGATCGAGCGAACGCGGGTCACATCCGTGGCATGCGACCTACTGCGCCGACACCTGAGGAGAACTGTGTCATCGCAGCGACCGAATCCCAAGCGTTCCCGCAAGACGCCCCGGCCAGGACGGTCACCGCGGCCGGGCCGGTCGCCGCGGCCAGGGCAGGCATCCCCAGGGAGCCGCCCGGACACCTCCGCGTCGAGCGGGAGCGGCACCGGGCTACGGCCCGCCGTGGAGCGGCTGAGCTACCCCCTCCTCGTGCGCCTGCACGGGCTGCCACGCTGGCTGGTCACGGGCGGACTTGTCGCGCTGTTGGTCGCAGGCCTGCTTGCGCCGTTGCCGTACGGGCCGGCGTGCCTGGCGGTCGTCGTCCTGCTCATGTCGTGGCTGACCTACCTCGCCTGGCACCAGGGTGACCGGAGCCGCAGGGTGGTCAGGCTGGTCGCCCTCGGTCTTGCCGTCGCCGCCCTCGTGCTCCGGCTCCTCGAATAGCACCACCCAGCAGCACCCCGCCGGTGCGGTTGACAGGCGCGTACGTCTAATTGACAATGATTCTCATGTTCTTGTCCTCCGGGCGAAGCCTGGGACGTATCCTCGCCGGCGTCTGCGCCGGAGCCTTCGCCCTGACCGGGTGCGGCTCCGGGCCGGCGTCCTCGTCCGCCGGAGACACGCTGCAGATCGTCGCGGCGTTCTACCCCCTGCAGTACGTGGCCGAGCGGGTCGCCGGCGATCACGCCGACGTCTCCAGCCTCACCAAGCCCGGAGTCGAGCCGCATGACCTCGAGCTGACCCCCCGGGACGTCGCGACGATGGACGAGGCGGCGCTGGTGATCTACCTCGAGGGCTTTCAGCCGGCCGTCGACGAGGCCGTCGAACAGACCTCGGAGGGGAACCGGCTCGACGTGTCCCGCCTGGCCGGAACCAACCTGCCCGGCCAGCCGGTACACGACGAAGCCAGCCACGACAAACCCAGCCACGACGGAGCCGGCCAGGACGAACCTGGGCATGACGAAGCAGCGATCGATCCGCACTTCTGGCTGGATCCGATCCGCCTGGCCAAGGTCGCCGACGGGGTTGCCGCCCGGATGGCCGACATCGACCCGGCGCACGCTCGAACCTTCCAGGACAACGCCGCCGAGGTCCGCGACAACCTGGAAACTCTCGACCAGGAGTTCAAGTCCGGGCTGGCGAAGTGCCGGACTCGTACGCTCGTGACGAGCCACACCGCGTTCGGTTATCTCGCGCAGCGTTACGGGCTCCGACAGGTCGGCATCACCGGACTCTCGCCCGAGCAGGAGCCGTCTCCGGCACGGATGTCCGAGGTCGCGAGGTTCGTCCGCGACCACGGGGTCGGCACCATCTACTACGAGACGCTGGCCAGCCCGACGCTCACCCAGACACTCGCCCGCGAGACCGGAGCCAAGGTCGCTGTCCTCGACCCGGTGGAGGGCCTCACCGAGAAGTCGGCGGGCAGCGACTACCTTGCCGTCATGCGCTCCAACCTGCGTGCTCTGCAGAACGGGCAGGGTTGCTAGTGACTCCCGCCCAGCCAGATGCACCGGTCGTCCGCCTGCGGGGCGCCACCGTCGCCTACGCGGGCCAGCGCGCCCTCTCCGGGCTCGACCTCGACATCTCGCGTGGCGAGGTCGTGGCCCTGCTCGGGCCCAACGGGTCGGGCAAGTCGACTCTGCTCCGTGCCATCCTCGGCCTCGTCCCGCTCACCGCGGGATCGCTCGAACTCTTCGGTGTGCCGGCCGCGCGTTTCCGCGACCGGGCCCGGATCGGGTACGTGCCGCAGCGGCACACGGTCGGCGGCGGCACACCCGCTACCGTCGAGGAGGTCGTGAGCTCTGGTCGGCTGGCGCGCTCGCGGCCACTGCTGCCCTGGCTCAGCGCGTCCGAACGCGGCATCGTCAGCGACGCGGTCGCGACGGTCGGCCTTGCGGAGAAGGCCCATCAGCAGGTCTCCACCCTGTCCGGTGGTCAGCAGCGGCGGGTACTGATAGCCCGAGCACTCGCGGGTCAGCCGGACTTCCTGATCATGGACGAGCCGCTCGCCGGCGTCGACCTGCCCAACCAGGAGATCCTGGCCACTACCCTGCGTACGCTCGCCAGCCACGGGGTGACGTTGCTGCTCGCGACGCACGAGATCGGACCGGTCGCGGCACTGATCGCCCGCACCGTGGTGCTCGACCATGGCATGCCGGCCTACGACGGACCACCCTCGGCTGAGCTGCTGCATCGATTCGCCGGCTCCGATCCCGACCCGCATGCTGCGCCGGCACAGTCACCCGGCGGAAGCTTCGGGATCTAGGCGGTCGACATGGAGATCCTGCAGTTCGACTTCATGCAGCGGGCCATTCTCGCCGCGGTACTGATCGGCTTGGCGGCACCGGCCGTGGGAGTCCACCTGGTCCAGCGCCGCCTCTCCCTCATCGGTGACGGGATGGGCCACGTGGCGCTGACGGGCGTAGGCATCGGCCTGGTCACCCATGCGGCACCGGTGTGGACCGCGTTGGGTTGCACGGTCGCAGGTGCCGTCGCGATCGAACTCCTGCGGGCCAGAGAACGCACCAGCAGCGACGTCGCGTTGGCGGTGCTGTTCTACGGCGGCATCGCCGGCGGCGTGGTGCTCATGGCCAAGGCACCCGGGAGTACGCCGGCCAACCTGAACGCCTACCTGTTCGGGTCGATCACCTCGACGTCACCGACGGATCTGCTCGTCTTCGCGGTTCTCGCTCTGTGCGTACTCGGCACCACGGTCGTCTTCGCCCGCCTCTTCTTCACCGTCGGCGCCGACGAGGAGTACGCCCGCGCGGGTGGACTTCCGGTCCTCTGGCTAAACGTAGCCCTCGCGGTCATGGTCGCCGTCACGGTCGTCGTCTCCATGCGGGTGGTCGGGCTGTTGTTGGTGAGCGCGCTCATGATCGTGCCGGTGGCTGCCGCCCAAGGCCTGGTGCGGAGCTTCGCCGGGACGCTCGGCGCCTCCATGGTGATCGGCGTCCTCGTCAGCGTGGGCGGCATCGTCACCTCCTACTACGCGGACACGCCGTCCGGAGGAACCATCGTCCTGCTGGCGATCGGAGTGTTCGTCCTCACTGCCCTCGTCTCGGCTGCCCGAGATGGCCTGCGCCGCCCGCACCACGAAGCAGAGGACCACCTCCACCGACACGGACCGACCTGCGGACATCCGTCCGTCGACCACGACGATCACGTCGACTACGTACACGACGGCCACCGGCATGCAGCCCACGGGGCGCACTATGACGAGCACTAACCACACGAACACTGACCACACGAGCACGGACCATCAGAGCGCTGACCATCAGCCCACCGGTGAGGAGGCGGCCCGGGTGAGCGGCGGACCGAAGCAACGTGCGACCAGGCAGCGGACAGCGGTCGCGGAGATCCTCGACGGCGTCGACGACTTCCGCAGTGCGCAGGACATCCATGCCCTGCTGCGCTCCCGAGGCGCGGCCGTCGGACTCACGACCGTCTACCGCACCCTCGCCGCCCTCGCCGAATCCGGCGAGGTCGACGCGATCCGCACCACCGACGGCGAGACCGTCTACCGCCGGTGTGCCACCTCACGCCACCACCACCATGTCGTGTGCCGCTCGTGCGGTCGCACGGTCGAGGTCCAGGGTCCGGCCGTCGAACGGTGGGCAGAACGCGTCGCGGGCGAGGCGGGCTTCGTCGACATCACGCACACCCTCGAGGTCTTCGGCACCTGCGGTGCGTGTGCCAGGTAACCAGCGCCGCCGTCAGGCCTCGCTACGGTCACTGGCACCGTTAGCGTCACTGTCACTGTTTCCCCCGCTGGCAGCGTCGACCGGGTTGGGTACGGCTCCGCCGAACCGCCGATCGCGTTGGACGTAGATCTCGATCGCCCGCCACAGGTCGCGCCGGTCGAAGTCGGGGAACAGCGTGTCGAGGAAGACCATCTCCGCGTACGCCGCCTGCCACAGCAGGAAGTTGGAGGTGCGCTGCTCCCCCGACGAACGTACGAACAGGTCGACGTCGGGCAGATCCGGCTGATAGAGGTAGCGCGAGAGCATCCGCGCGTCGACACGGTTGGGGCGGACCTTGCCGGCCGCGACGTCCTCGGCGAGTGCGCGGGCGGCATCGGCGATCTCTGCCCGCCCGCCATAGTTGACGCAGAACTGCAGGGTGATGACATCGTTGTCGGCGGTGCGCCGCTCGGCGTCCTCGAGTTCGGCGATCACGCTCTTCCACAGCCGCGGATGACGTCCCGACCAACGGACTCGGACACCCATCGCGTCGAGCTCGTCGCGGCGGCGGTGGATGACGTCGCGGTTGAAGCCCATCAGGAACCGCACCTCGTCTGGCGAACGGGCCCAGTTCTCGGTGGAGAACGCGTACGCCGACAGCGTTTTCACACCGATCTCGATGGCACCCTTGATGACGTCCAGCAAGGCGCCTTCGCCGCGCTCATGTCCCCTTGTCCGCGGCAGACCCCGCGCCTTGGCCCAACGCCCGTTCCCGTCCATCACCAAGGCGACGTGCCGGGGCACCCGGTCGGGTGGGATCGCCGGCGGTCGGGCGCCGGAAGGGTGCGGGTCCGGCGCCGCGTACGGTCCTCGCGTTCGCGCCGACGCCGTTGCAGCCGTTCGGCGACGCAGCCCGCCGCGTATCCGCGGACTCATCCCGATCTCACCGCCGAATCGTCGTCCGGGAAGGTCACCACATCGTGCCGTGCCGGTTCGTCGGCCGGCGCGGTGGACCGCTCGACGTGCGGAAGGGAACGTAGCGCGCGTTCGAGGTGCCACTGCAGGTAGGCCGACACCATGCCGGTCGCCTCGCGCCGGTGCCGCGTCTCGCTGACGTCGGCCACCGCCCACTCCCCGCTCAGCAGCGCGCCCAGGAGTTGGACGGTCTCGGTTGCCGGCAGCGCGACACCGGCCGGGCGGCAGTCTGCGCAGACCATGCCGCCGGCCGCCGGTGAGAAGGCCCGGTGCGGGCCACCCTCGCCACAGCGCGCACACGCGTCGAACGTCGGCGCGTATCCCGCCACCGCCAGGGAGCGCAGCAGATAGGAGTCCAGGATGAGACCCGGCTCGTGCGCCGTCTCGGCCAGCGCGCGCAATGCGGCCACGAGGAGCAGGAACTGCTGCGTCGCCGGCTCCCGCTCCTCGGCGGTGAGTCGCTCGGCCGTCTCGAGCATCGCGGTCGCCGTCGTGTAGCGGGCATAGTCGGCGTACATGGCCTCGGCGTAGGGGCGGCGGGTCTCGGCCTGAGTGATGACGTCAAGGGAACGTCCGACCGCGAGCTGGACCTCGACGTAGGAGCAGGGCTCGAGCCGGGCGCCGAACCGGGATCTCGTACGCCGGACACCCTTGGCCACCGCACGCACCCGGCCGTGATGACGGGTCAGCATGCTGATGATCCGATCGGCCTCGCCGAGCTTGTGGGTGCGCAACACGACGGCCTCGTCGACGTACAGGCTCACCTGGCCATTCTTGCGCAGACCACCGCCGATGGCCGCGACCACGCGATCCCGGCATGCCGGCCATCTGGGCCGCCGCCCGCGAATCACTGCCAGGTCAGGCTCAGCAACCCGACCGCGGCCGTCGCGTTCACGACGAGATGGGCGACGATGGCCGGCCCCAGGCGGTCGGTCACCATCCGTACGAAACCGGCCGCGAGTCCGGCAGCGAAGAGGAGGGCCAGCCGCGCGGGCTCGAGGTGCGTCGCCGCGAACAGGGCAGCCGTGATCAGTAGGGTCGGCCAGGCGCCCAGACCCCGCCTGCGGAGCGCAGACCACCACATGCCCCGAAAGTGGAGCTCCTCGACGAAGGGCGCCGCGAGGGCGAGCCCGGCGAGGGCGAACACCTGCCAGTCGGCCTGGGACTCCTCCGCCGCCGTGCCGAGCGTCGAGGTCGGCATCTGGCCGGTCACCTGCACGTAGACGACGACGAACACCGTCGCTGCCACCAGGACCGTGGCCCCGGCCAGTACGCCGATGCCGAGATCGACTGGCCGGAACGCCAGGGCGAGATCGGAGCGCGGACCGTTTCCGCGGCGCCAGGAGACCAGCAGCGGCCAACCGGCCATGGAGAGCCACCCCACCGGTGTCGCGATGATGCTGGCTGTGATCGGGTCGACGCCGAGTGCTATCAGCCCCAGTGAGACGGCGAATGCCAGCACGGCGTAGCCGACCAGCGACCCGATCGCGTCAGGTATGCCCCAGCGCGGCGGGATCGGTGCGGAGGCGAGGGATTCGGGGGGCTTGGTAGACGTCACGGTCCCATCATCACCCGACACGGGTTTGACTGAGCGGCGATGAGGGGCAAGGGTGGAGAGACCGGCAGTCAAGCGCACTGGGGAGTGATTCACCTACCTGCCAGCCGGCAACGGCCCACTGGGCCGGGCGCTGTTTGCTCGCCCTGTTCACGTGTGGGCCGTTCGCAAATCTCCCGAAACTCCAATCCGAGGAGCTATCTTGCTTGCGCTCACGAACAACGCCGCGCTCGTCATTCAGTCCCTGACGAACAACCCGGAACTTCCAGGTAGTGCCGGCCTGCGCATCACCGCGCAGCCGGAAGACCAGCAGAGTCTGAGCCTTGCCGTCGCGCCGGAGCCCACGCAGGGCGACCAGGTGGTCGAGGAGCAGGGTGCCCGAGTCTTCCTCGAGGCCGGCGCTTCGAACATGCTCGACGAAATGGTTCTGGACGCTGAGGTGGACGCCCAGGGCAGCGTGCAGTTCTTCCTCGGCACGCAGTCGGGCGGACAGCCCGCGGCTGGCGCGGCCACGACCTGACCAACGCCGTCCGGTCCCGGCCCGGCCCGGCACAGCAGCGTCTCGTTCCCCTCCGGTTTGCGTGACCTCCTGACCGGCCTGGAGAATCTGCCGGTGACCGACGCACAAACCGATACGGCGCTCGTACGCCTGGAGCGCTACTACGACCTCCTCCCCCGAGCCAACGCGACGGCGGAGGATGTCGGGCCGTTCACGCTCTTCGTGTCGACAGGCCCCTGGCCCTACTACGCCCGCCCGCGCCTCGGCCACGGTGATGGTTTCTCGCCGGCCGAGGTGCGGGCGGTGTGGCGTCGCCAGGAGCGCCTACGCGTACCGGTCTCGTTCGAGTGGGTACACGAGACGTCTCCCGACGTCGCGGCCGCGATGGCTGCCGCGGGCCTCACCGTCGAACGCCGCCCACTGCTCGTTCTCCGTACGCCGCTCGAGGCCGCGCCACCCCGCGGCGTCACCGTTCGGTTTCTCACGCCCGACGATGCCGAGCTCGCCCGTGGGATCGCCGCGGTCGACCTCGGGTTCGGTACGCCGGGCAGCGAGATCGGCCCGGCCGGACCGCGCCAGCGTGACCAGCGCGCAGCGGCGATGGCCGCGAACCGGCTCGGATACTTCCGCGACCGGATGGCCAAGAACCTGGTGCGCTGGGCAGCCGCGGAGGATGCGTCCGGTCCGATCGCCGGCGGTAGCTACCATCCGCGCAACGACACAGCCGAGCTCACCGGGATCGGCACCATACCGGCGCTGCGGCGACGAGGCATCGGTGCCGCCGTGACAGCGGCACTGGCCACTGACGCCGTGGCCCGGGGCGTCACGCTGGTGTTCCTGTCGGCGGGATCGCTGGAGGCCGCCCGAGTCTATGAGCGAGTGGGGTTCGAGCGCGTCGCCACGGCCTGCGTGGCCGGACCGCCAGCGTCCTGACCGGGCCACCAGCCGCGTGGCCACCCCGCGCCCGTCAGGTGTGGGCGGCCGGGTCTTCCCAATACCAGGCCTCGGGGTCGTAGGCCGCCGGCGTCGGGTGATGCCAGTCGTTGACCAAACCACCCAGGGCCGTCTGGGCACGGGTGGGAACGTTGCGCAAGCCCCGCTTGACGAGCTCCATCCGTGGGAAGTTGGCGACCGCACCCATGAAGAACGGCCCGTCCTCCACGTGGATCTTCACCATGTCCCAGAACAGCTTGTCCCGCGTCGGCGCGTCGGGCTCGACGCGAGCCTTGTCGGCAAGCTCCCACAGCCGGGCAACCGGGCCACCGTCCACGGGCTCCATCCTCGGCGGCGTCCGCCGGTACGGATCGAGGTCCAGCTGCTGCTTCTCCGCCGGCGTACCGCGGATCGCGTAGAACTGCCCCTGCAGCGGGGCCCAGCGTGACGGCTCCATCGGCATCAGCCACAGCAGATCGGCGCCGAACGTCAGCGTACTGGTCTCCCAGGCGGTGGTGCTCATGAGTTTGCCCTGCGCCCACTGGTCACCGAAGGACTCGGGCGCGACCGGGTTGAGCTTGGTGTCGATGCCGATGGCGTCCCAGCTCTTCTTCAGCAGGTTGTTCTTCTGCACGTGCTCGCCGGACTTGTCGGCGTCGGCGGGATAGTCCAGGCGTACGGTCAACTTCGTGCCGTCCGGCATCTCCCGCTTGCCGTCGCCGTCCTTGTCGACCACACCGAGCTTGTCGAGCATCGCCTTCGCCCTTGCGGGGTCGTAGTCGACCCAGGAGTCGCGCCACTGGCGGTAGACCGTCGCGCCCTCGCCGCGCTGGAACTCTCGGGTCTTCGGACCATAGCCGCCGGTGGTCAGCTCGCCGGTGTTGAAGTAGATCGTCTTGCGTACCTCGGCCCGGTTGTACGCGAGGGACAGCGCCTGCCGGAACTCCTTCTTGCGGATGAGCGCACGCATCTTGGGCTCGTCGTAATCCTGGCTGAAGAAGAAGATGGAGCCGGTGCCCGAACCGCTGTCCCACAAGAGGATGTCCAGCTGGTTCTTCGACTGCGTGGCCTTGAAGCCCGACACGTCACCGAGGTTCAGTCCGGCGAAGGCGCCGTGTACGAAGTCGAACTGGCCGTTCTGGATCTGCAGCTTCCGCGTCTCGGGGTTGTCGACGACGCGGAACGTCAGAGTGTCGACGAACGGCAACTGGTGACCGTCACGGTCCACCGCCCAGTAGTAGGGATTGCGCTCGAATGTGCTGCTGATGCCCTCGCGGTAGGTCTTCAGCCGCCATCCGCCCATCGTCGGCGACTCCGGGTTGACGATCGCATTGCGCTTCTCGTCGAAGACGACCGTCCAGTCCTTCGGCGCCTTCTTGTTGTACTTCGGATGGAACTGCTGGAGGTAGTGCTTGGGCTCCATCCAGCCGGCGGCGATGCCTCGGTTGACCCAGTTGGCGATCATCTCCGGGACCATCGGAGCCGGCGCGTCGAACGTCATCACCAGGGTCGTGTCGTCAGGTGCGGAGAACGTCGCGATCGATCCGGTTCCCGAACGCGCCTCGTCAGGGATGCCCTCGGTGAACTCCTCGTTGAGGACCATGTCCTCCCACCAGAACATGATGTCCTGCGTGGTCCACGGCTGCCCGTCCGACCACTTCAGACCGGTCCGGAAGTGGAACGTCCACTCGGAGGTGTCGGCGTTGCTCTCCCAGCTCTCGGCCAGTCCGGGACCGATCGTCAGGCCGTCGTTCAGCCAGCGCAGCAGGGAATGGCCGTACATGTACTCCTTGATCGAGCCGTCGTCCGAGGCGGCGGTGACGAGGTGGAGCGATCCGCCGTAGCGGCCGGCGGTCATCCAGCGATGCGGTACGACGTAGGGATGGTCGGGCAGCCGATCGCCCAACGCGGGCAGGTCGCCGGCCTCCACCAGCTTCGTGAGCAGCGGTGACTCCTGGAGCTTCGCCGGAGGGGTCAGCGGCTTGGTCTGCGATCCCTTCGCGGACGGTCGGTTCCCCGCCGCGCCGTCCTTGTCGCCGCTCCCGTCCGGCGATCCACCGTCCGAACCCGAGCAGGCACCGAGTGCGGCGCCACCGGCGGCAGCTGCCACGCCGTAGAGGAAGGTGCGCCTGCTGAGTGGGTCGCGTGCTGGCATGTGTCCCCTACCTCCAACGTGGACCGACGGCTGCGTCGCGACGCGAAAGGGACCGCCATCAGCGCGCTGAGATCGTCGATTCGATTCGATGGCGAAACTTGGCGGAAACAGTAGTCCGCGCCGATCCCACACTGTCAAGGCGTCGGCACGCGCGAATCCCTGAGGTTGTCCTCCTCTGGACACGAAACGGTGGGCAACGCCTGGACCTCGCACATTTCACCGGCGTGCTTGACACGTGAGCGAGCCGGGCCGTACGTTCCGCCCAGACCGCGCTCACTCGAATGGATTCGACCCGCCGGTCGACCGGACACCGCCGATCTCGCGGAGGACCTGCGTGGCCACGATCGCCGACGTCGCACGGCGGGCCGGCGTAGCCCCGAGCACGGTCTCGTACGTCCTGACCAACCGGCGGCGCATCTCCCCACCCACCCGCAAGGCCGTCGAGCGGGCCATCCGCGACCTCGACTACCGTCCCCACGCCGGGGCCCGCGCGTTGCGCGGCGCCCGGACCCGGGTCCTCGCGCTGTCGTTCCCGCTCGAGATCGACCACTACCACTCCATCTCCGGCCGTTTCGTCCACCACATGAGCACCGCCGCCCGCACCCGCGACCACGACCTGCTGCTGCTGTCCGCCGAGGAGAACATCGCGGGGCTCCAGCGGGTGTCGGGCAGTCGGCTCGCCGACGGCGTGGTCCTCATGTCGGTGCTCACCGACGACCCGCGCATCCCTGTGCTGCGAAAGATCGGGTTGCCGGCCTCGGTGCTCGGCCGCCCGCCCGATCCGGGCGGCCTGTCCTGGTGCGATTACGACTTCGAGGGAGCGGCCGCGCTCGCCGTCCGCGAGCTCATCCGCGCTGGTCACCGGTCGGTGGCGTTCGTGGGTTCGACGGACGCCGACTTCCGCGCGGGCCTCACCTACGCTCTACGGGCTGTCGCCGGCGCCAGGGCGGCCGCGCGGGAGGCGGGCATCCGGCTGACGGTGGTGCGGGCCTCACGGTCACACCCGACAATGGTGCGGCGGATCCGCGCGCTCCTGTCCGCGTGTCCGCTACCGACCGCCATGATCATCCACCACCACGTGCCCGCCCTGCCTGGGATCCTGCGCGCAGAAGGCTACGAGGTGCCGCAGGACATGTCGCTGGTGGTCATTGGTGCCACGGCCGACCTCGTGAGCGAACTGCCCCTGGCTCGTTCGGAGCTGCCGGTCCGGGAGATGACCAGCACCGCGGTCGAACTGGCCCTCGCCGCGGTCGAAGGTGAAGCCCGAGCCGACCGACTGATTCCTGCGCGGTGGACCCGTGGCCGCAGCATCGCTCCGCCGCGCCGCGGCCGGCAGTAGGCCTCGATGTCAGGCGGGCGTGACCGGCACCGGCCGGTCGCTCGCCCGCGTAGTGGACAGTCCTCGTAGGCACGACATACGTTCGACAGTCGAACCGATTCAACGATCCGAACCAATGTCGGCCGACCACCGGTGGGTACCCATGAGCGAAGGCGATCACGTCATCCGCGTCACGGTCTGGAACGAGAACGTCCATGAACGCAGGGAAGCAGGCGTACGCGAGCGGTACCCCGACGGCATCCACGGCGCGGTCGCCGACGGGGTCCGGCACCACCTCAAGGACAAGGTGACCGTGCGTACGGCGACCCTCGACGAACCCGAGCACGGCCTGAGCGAGGACGTACTCGCCAACACCGACGTCCTCACCTGGTGGGGCCACGCCGCACACGACCAGGTGGCCGACGAGGTGGTCGAGCGGGTGCAGCGTCACGTCCTCGGCGGCATGGGCCTGGTCGTACTCCACTCGGGGCACTTCTCGAAGATCTTCCGCCGGCTGCTCGGCACGACGTGCGCCCTGCGGTGGCGCAACGGCGACGACCGCGAGCTGGTGTGGACGCTCAAACCGCGGCACCCGATCGCCCGCGGTGTCCCGAACCCGATCTCGATTCCCGCCCAGGAGATGTACGGCGAGGTCTTCGACATCCCCGACCCCGACGAGCTCGTCTTCATCAGCTCGTTCACCGGCGGCGAGGTCTTCCGCAGCGGCTGCGTCTTCTACCGCGGCAACGGCCGGATCTTCTTCTTCAGCCCGGGCGACCAGGAATACCCCGTCTACCACCATCCCGACGTCCGCACCGTCATCGCCAACGCCGTCGACTGGGCCGCACCGGCCGTCGGCTCCCGTGATGTCCCGCGGCTCCGGAACAGTCCCGCCGGCTGGTACGACGACCTTCCCGAGAACGCGGAGGACGACCGGTGAGCGCCCAGTCTTCGACCGAGGCGACCGGGACGCCTGTCAACGGGCCCTTGCGCGTCCTGCAGGTCGGCGCCGGTTCGATGGGCCGCGGCTGGTTGCGCAACGTCCAGGACTGCGACGAGGTGGAACTGGCCGGCGTCGCCGACCTCGACGTCACCACGGCGAAGACGGCGCTGGAGGAGTTGGGCATCGCCGGAGTGCCGGTCGCGGGAACCCTGGACGAGCTCGTCGACGAGGTTCGTCCCGACGCCGTGATCGACGTGACCGTGCCCGATGCCCACCACGCGGTGACGATGGAGTCGCTCCGCCGCGGGTTGCCGGTCCTCGGCGAGAAGCCGCTGGCCGCCTCGCTCGCCGAAGCGCTGGAGATGGTCGCCGCGGCACAGACGTACGACCGGCTGTTCATGGTCAGCCAGAACCGTCGCTACGACCCGCACCTGTTCGCGTACCGCCGTCAGATCCGGCAGCTCGGCAGACTCGGGATCCTGGCCGCGACCTTCTTCAAGGCGCCACACTTCGGCGGTTTCCGCGACGCGATGGCGCACCCGCTCGTCCTCGACATGGCGATCCACACGTTTGACAGCGCGCGTTTCCTCACCGGCGACGAACCGGTCGGTGTGTACTGCGACGAGTACAACCCGGCGTGGAGCTGGTACGCCGGCGACGCCGCCGCGACCGCCGTCTTCGAGCTGACCGGGGGTTCGCGGTTCGTCTACTCCGGAAGCTGGTGCAGCCCGGCCCAGGAGACCTCGTGGAACTCGTCGTGGCGGGCGAGCGGCGAGTTCGGCACCGCGCTGTGGGATGGCGACGGCCTCCCGAGCCTCGAGATCGTCGAGGGCCGGGAGGCCGACCGCGAGAGCGACTCCGCCGAGGTGGATCCACACCCCGGAATCGCAGGTTCGTTACGCGAGTTCGTCCACGCGCTGCGCACCGGCGCCCCTCCCATGGGTGAGGCGCGCGACAACGTGATGAGTCTGGCCATGGTGCACGCGGCGATCGAGTCGGCGACCACGCGGCAGCGGGTGCTGGTCGGTGATGTCCTCGAACGCGCGCACGCCGAGGCGCAGACGCGGGCGACCGGTCCGGAGGCGGCCGCGCTCGCGTCCTGGACGACGCTCACGCCGCCGGGCTGAGTGCGCCGGAGCGCAGACTCCCAGCCCAGCCGGGCCGATCTGGCTCAGCGACGTGCCCGGTTGACCGCGGAGACGACTGCCTTGAGCGACGCGCTGACGATGTTGGCGTCGACGCCGACACCCCAGCAGAACATCGTCACCGACCTCGCACTCGACATAGGCCGCGGCCGTCGCGTCACCGCCGGCACCGAGCGCGTGTTCGCTGTAGTCGAGCACCCGCACGTCGAGGCCGACCTGGCGGATCGCGTCGACGAACGCGGCGATCGGGCCGTTGCCCTCACCGGACAGCGTGCGCCGCTTGCCGGCGACACTCACGTCGACCGTCAGGGCGTCCCGTCCGTTCTTCATCGTCGAGCTGTGAACCGCGTCGAGGACGACGTCGCCGGCGCTGAGGTACTCCCCCTCGAAGATCCGCCAGATCTCCGCCGACGGAACCTCACCGCCCTCCTCGTCGGTGTAGCTCTGCACGATCCGGCTGAACTCGATCTGCAGCCGCCGCGGAAGG
The DNA here is from genome assembly GCA_963720325.1 of uncultured Actinomycetota bacterium. Lineage (GTDB taxonomy): Bacteria > Actinomycetota > Actinomycetes > Propionibacteriales > Actinopolymorphaceae > Thermasporomyces. The sequence goes on from CAVRFE010000004.1 coordinate 66,818, forward strand.
TCCAGGTGGTGTTCGGCCTTCATCACGTACGCGATGCCGCCCTTGCCCGACTGGGAGTTGACCCGGATCACCGCTTCGTACGTACGCCCGACGTCCTTCGGGTCGATCGCCAGGTATGGCGCCTCCCACGGGAAGTCCCCGACCCGCACACCCGCGTCGGCAGCCGCCCGGTCGAGGGCCTCCAGGCCCTTCTTGATCGCGTCCTGGTGCGATCCGGAGAACGCGGTGTAGACCAGGTCGCCGGCGTAGGGGTGACGCGGGTGCACCGGTAGCTGGTTGCAGTACTCCACCGTGCGGCGGATCTCGTCGATGTCGGAGAAGTCGACCTGCGGGTCGATGCCCTGCGAGTAGAGGTTCATGCCGAGGGTGACCAGGCAGACGTTGCCGGTGCGTTCACCGTTGCCGAACAGGCAGCCCTCGATCCGGTCGGCGCCGGCCATCACCGCGAGCTCGGCGTCAGCCACCGCGGTCCCCCGGTCGTTGTGGGTGTGCACCGACAGACACACGTGGTCTCGACGCGACAGCGACCGGCTCATCCACTCGATCTGGTCGGCGTAGACGTTGGGCGTGGACCGTTCGACCGTGCAGGGATAGTTGAGGATGATCTCCCGGCCGGCCTCGGGCTGCCAGATGTCCATGACCGCTTCACTGACCTCGAGCGCGTACTCGAGTTCGGTGTCGACAAAGATCTCCGGGCTGTACTCGTAGCCGAACTCGGTGCCGGCGAGCAGCTGGTCGGAGTACTTCATCACCCACTCGGTGCCGTGTACGGCGATCGCCTTGCATTCCTCCCGGTCGACGCCGAAGACCACGCGGCGGAACAACGGTGCCGTCGCGTTGTAGAGGTGGATGGTTCCCCGCTGCGCGCCGACCAGCGACTGGGCCGTGCGCTCGATCAGTTCCTCGCGTGCCTGGGTCAGGACCGAGATGGTGACGTCGTCGGGAATGAGGTCTTCTTCGATGAGCTGGCGGCAGAAGTCGAAGTCGGCCTGACTTGCCGACGGGAAGCCGACCTCGATCTCCTTGTAGCCCATCCCGACCAGCAGCTCGAACATCCGCCGCTTGCGGGCCGGGCTCATCGGGTCGATGAGCGCCTGGTTGCCGTCGCGGAGGTCGGTGGACAGCCACCGCGGTGCGCGAGCGATCCGGGCCTCCGGCCAGGTGCGATCGGGCAGGTCGATCGGTGTGAACGCACGATAGCGGTGGAAGGGCATGGGGCTCGGGCACTGGCGATTCTGCACTTGGCGATTCTGCACTTGGCGATTCGAAGATTGGCTATTCGGCCCTTGGCGGTTCGGCATGAGAGGTCCTCGGAGATCTTCGCTGCGATGGTGTCGCGCAGACATTCGGCGCGGCCAGGACGTCGGCGAACTCCGCGGCGAGGAAGCCCGGCCTGTTAGTGGGCCCCGCCGCGGCAGCGAAGGAGGAGTCGCGCGTACCGCATAGACCGCCCACCCTAGCGGGGGCTGTCGGGTCCCGCGCAAGCCCCCTCGCGTCACCGGCCGGATCCAGGGCCGAAATCCCGTTGCTCGGGCGCCCCGATGGCCTCACTCTTGGCAGCTATGGACCTCCTGCGCCTTGACCCCCGCGACGACGAGGCCGTCGATGCCTCGATGGCTCTCGAGGAGGCCGCGCGGGCGGTCGACGAGCCGTGGAACCCGCCGGCGGTCCGTCGGTCGTACGTCGCACACCTGACCTACGGCTGGGACGGCGAGCCGGGCGAGAAATGGCTGCTGCGCGACGGCGACAAGGTGATCGGCCAGGTGTGGTTGTACTTCTCGCAGCGCGAGAATCTCCACCGCGCCGGCGTCGGGGTCCTGGTCCATCCGGACGAACGCCGCAAAGGCATCGGAACCGCCTTGCTCAACGAGGCGTTGGAGCGGGTCCGCAAGGCCGGCCGGCGGCTGGTGGGTTCGGGCACCTTGTCGGATTCGGGGCATGCGGAGTTCGCCCGGAAGATGGGCTTTCGCAACGTTCTGGTCGAGGTGCACCGGCGTCAGGACCTCCAGGCGGTCGACAACAACCATGTCGCCGAGCTCCGGGAGAAGGCTCGCGAGGCCGCGCACGACTACACCCTGTTGCGGTTGACCGACACGATCCCCGACGACCTGCTCGAGGCGGTGGCCGAGGTGACCGGAGCCATCAACGACGCGCCGACGGGTGACATGGAGGTCGACGACGACGTGTTCGACGGCGCCCGGATCCGGGCCTTCGAGGCCGCCCGCGTCGCGGAAGGTGTCCGGATGTACCGCTTGTTCGCCCGCCTGGGCACCGACGGTCCGCTGGCCGGTCACACCATGGTGGGCGTCCAGCCGGAGCTACCCGAATGGGCCGGACAGTACGACACCGCGGTGTCGCGCGCCCACCGAGGCCACCGGCTCGGCCTACTGCTCAAGGCGGAGATGATGGCGTGGCTCGCGGAGGCCGAGCCGCAGGCGCGTTGGGTCGACACCTGGAACGCCGAGTCGAACGCCCACATGATCGGCGTCAACGAGGCCCTCGGCTACCAGATCGTGGCCCGATACGACAGTTGGGAACGCGACGCCTGAGGGGTCGACGACCCCTCAGAACCCGAGCTTGCGCAACTGCCTCGGATCGCGCTGCCAGTCCTTGGCGACCTTGACCTGGAGATCGAGGTAGACCGGCGTACCCAGCAACGTCTCGATCTGCTTGCGTGCGGCTGTGCCCACTTCGACCAGGCGGCGACCCCTGGCACCGATGACGATCGCCTTCTGACTCTGGCGTTCGACGAACAGGTTGGCGTACACGTCCAGCAACGGCCGGTCCGCCGGTCGTCCCTCCCGCAGGCCCATCTCGTCCACCACCACGGCGATCGAGTGCGGCAGCTCGTCGCGCACCCCTTCCAGCGCGGCCTCCCGGACGAGTTCGGCGACCAGCACCTCTTCGGGTTCGTCGGTCAGCTCGCCCTCCGGGTACAGCGGCGGGCCTTCGGGCAGCATGCCCACCAGGAGGTCGGTGAGCAGGTCGACCTGGAAGCCGCCCGTCGCGGAGACGGGGACGATCTCGTCCCACTCGACACCCGTGTCCTCGGCGAGCTTCTGCACCGCGACAAGCTGCTCGGTCATCCGTTGCCGGTCGGCCAGGTCTGCCTTGGTCACGACCGCGACTGTGGGGCGGCGGCGGACCTTGGCGATCTCACCGGCCAGGAACCTGTCGCCGGGGCCGATCCGCTCGTCGGCCGGCAGACACACGCCGACGACGTCGACGTCGCCGAGCGTGGCGAGAACCAGTGCGTTGAGCCGCTCGCCGAGCAGCGTGCGTGGACGGTGCAACCCAGGCGTGTCGACCAGGATCAGCTGGGCGTCCGGCCGGTGCACGATGCCCCGGATGGTGTGGCGGGTGGTCTGCGGTCGGGACGAGGCGATCGCGACCTTCCGCCCGACCAGAGCGTTGGTCAGCGTGGACTTTCCGGTGTTCGGCCGGCCGATCAGGCAGGCGAACCCACTCCGGAACGCGGGCGGATTGTTCGTCACCTGGCCGATTCTCCCGTACGAGGGCCCGCAGCGACGCGGTGCCGCCCCGCCGGCGCCCGATTCCGCCCCGGCGGGAGCGTCCGGCCTCCGACGGTGCACGACCCGCGACAGGGCCGGTAGCGGACGAGGACGACGTGAGCCCTCCACTCCGCACCATGGATCATGCATGATCCGTACCCATGACGGGGATCCAACCGCTGGGACGCGGCACGCTGTCCGACGCCGTGTACGAACGTCTCGGCGAGCTGATCTGTTCGGGCGGGCTCGTACCCGGCGAGAAGCTTGTCATCGACAAGCTGGCCAAGCAGTTCGATGTCAGCATCACGCCGGTCCGCGAGGCGATGCGCCGGCTGCAGCGCGAGGGCCTGGTCACCGAGACCCCCTACCGTGGCATGACGGTCTCCCGCGCGACGGACGAGCAGCTACGCGAGCTGTTCGCGGTTCGTGGCCTGCTCGAGGGCTACGCGGCCGCCGAAGCATGCCAAGTAATGACCGCCGAGGATCTCACCGTCACCGCCGGGCTGCTCGAAGCGCTGGAACGCGCCACCGCCGACGACGACGTGCGCGAGTTCCGCCGGCTCAACACCGAGTTCCACAACAGCTTCGTCCACAAGGCGCCGTCCCAGGCGCTGCAGGAAGCCATCGCCGCGATCGCCCGCAACACCGAGCGCTACCGGCACTCCGACGACGTCTTCGACCACGACTATCTCCAAGCCTCGCAGGCCGAGCATCGGGAGTTGCTCACCCTGCTTCGGCAACGCCGATGCGACGAGCTCGAACACCTCCACCGCCGCCATGCCATGACCTTCGTCGATCACCTGATCAGAGGACGGGCCAGTTAGTCGAGGACGGGCTGGTTAGTCGAGGACGGCTAGCTCGTCGAGGAAGGAGGAGCCGGGTGCGTATCACGAAGGTTGACACGTTCACGTTCTGGGCCGACTGGTGCAACTGGCTCTTCGTCCGGGTGTCCACCGACGAGGGGCTGGTCGGTTGGGGCGAGGGCTCATTGCACGGGGCGATCGCCTCCGTGGAGACCGCGATCCAGGAACTGAGCCCGGTGCTCGTCGGCTCGGACTTCGAGGGGGTGGAGGTCGCGTGGCAACGTCTCTACCACGGCTGGCGGTGGCGTGGTGGCGCGATCCAGAACACCGCCCTCAGCGCCCTCGACATCGCCCTGTGGGACCTGGAGGGCAAGCGTCTGGGCGTGCCGGTTCACCGCCTCCTGGGTGGGGCACTGCGTACGCGTGTTCGTGCGTACGCAAGCCACTGGCTGCGCGACGCGACAACGCCGGAGCAGGCGCACGACGGAGCCGCCGAGGCGGTGGGCTTGGGCTACCTCGGTCTCAAGTGGTCGCTCGGAGACCGGTGGCGCAACGACGACGAACTGGGCTCGCTGCACCGGGCCGGCGAATTCATGGCCGCCGCACGCGAAGGTGCCGGTCCGACGACGGAGATCTTCATCGAGTGCGCCGAGCGACTCTCACCCAGGACCGCGCTGCGCGCCGCCGAGGCACTCGCGCCGTTTCGGCCCGGATGGTTCGAGGAACCGATTCCGTTCGAGAACGCCAAGGCGATGGTCGAGCTCCAGCGGGTGCTGCCGGTCCCGATCGCCACTGGTGAACGGCTGCTGTCCCGGTGGGAGTTCCGCGAGCTCCTGGAAGGCGGCGGCTGCCAGATCATCCAGCCCGACCTCATGCACGCCGGTGGGATCACGGAAGTACGCAAGATCGCGAGCATGGCCGAGACGTCGTACGTCTCGGTCGCTCCCCACAATCCCGGCGGGCCGATCGCGACCCTGGCGTCCATCCACCTGGCGGCGGCGACGCCAAACTTTCTCGTCCTGGAAACCATGCCCCGCGAGTCACCCGTCAGGGAGCGCGTGTGTCCGGGCGGCGTGAAACTCCTCGACGGCTTCTTCGAGGTCCCGACGGCACCGGGCCTAGGTGCCGAGGTGGATGTCGACGCGATCGCAGAGCTGACCTTTCGTCCCCAGCCGTTGTCGAGATCGAGAAGTTGGTGGAGTTGATGCGTACGACCTGACACCGCGTGGCGAGCGACCGAAGCCCGCAAGGACAGCCCCAACCGACCAGGAGGATCACTCGTGTCACGTACCCTCGACGACGCGGAACGCCTCGGCCACGTCGAGGACGCGGTCTCCACTTCGTCGCGTCCATCCGACCTGAAGATCACCGACATCCGCGTGGCGGTCGTCGCCAGCAACTACGACTATCCGATCATCCGGATCGACACCAACCAGGGCGTGTACGGCCTGGGCGAGGTCCGCGACGCGGGCCACAAGGAAAACGCGCTGCAGTTCAAGAGCATGCTGCTCGGCCAGAACCCCGGCAACGTCGACATGATCTTTCGGGCCATCAAGAGGTACGGCAACAGCGGTCGCGAGGGCGGCGGTGTCTCCGGCATCGAGATCGCCCTGTGGGACCTGGTGGGCAAGGTCTACGGCGTCCCGTGCTACCAGCTCCTCGGCGGGAAGTACCGGGACCGGGTCCGGATCTACGGTGACACTCCCGCACCGGTCGAGCCAACGCCCGAGAGCTACGCCGAGGTCGTCCGCGAGCGCAAGGCGCTCGGGCTCACGTTCATCAAGTTCGACATCCGACCGGGCCTGTTCACGGACGTGGCGGACGGGACGATCGGCCGCGCCGTGGAGTTCGAGTACGGCCTAGGCCGGCGCTGGCGGGCACCCGGAGCGGGATCACCCACCAAGCTCACCGACCGCGGCATCGCGCGGGCGGTCGAGGTCGTCTCCGCGGTCCGCGAGGCTGCCGGGTGGGACGTGTCCCTCTGCACCGATCACTTCGGGCATGGTCATCTGACGGCGAAGGATGTCATCAGGCTCGCCGAGCCGCTCGAGCCCTACGGCCTGGCGTGGCTCGAGGACCCAATGCCGTGGTACGACGTCGCCGGGCACAAGCGGGTGACAGACGCGATTTCCACCCCGACGGCCGCGGGCGAGGAACTCTATCTCTGGGACGGGTTCCAGCCGTTCATCGAAGAGCGGGCCATGGACATCCTGCACCCCGACCTCCTCACGTCGGGAGGGATGCTGGAGACGAAGAGGATCGCCGACTACGGCGAACGCTTTGGCTTGACGACGGCGCTGCACTTCGCCGGATCGCCGATCGCGTTCATGGCCAACGTCCACTGCGCCGCCGCCATCTCGAGCTTCGTGGCACTCGAGCACCACGGCCTCGACCTTCCGTTCTGGCCGAGCCTGGTGACGGGATTGCCGGCGGACTACCTGCGCGACGGCTACGTCGCCGTCCCGGATGCACCCGGCCTCGGGGTGGACCTCGACTACGACGCGATCGAGGAAAACCTGCGTACGCCGGACACGCTGTTCCTGCCGACGGAGGAGTGGAACACGCCCAAGCTCGGCTTCTGGCGGCCCGACGATCGCTGGCGGGAGTAGCCGATGGCGACCTTCGACCACCTCAAAGGTGTCTTCGGCCTGTTGCCCACGCCGTACACCGAGGACTACGAGATCCACACAGCCGATCTGCTGGCGGCGGCGGAGTTCTGTTGCGCGACCGGGCAGCACGGCATCGTGTGGCCGGTCATGGTGGGCGAGTTCTATCTCCTGGGTGAGTCGGAACGCCTCCGTCACCTCGAACCCCTGCTGGAGAAGGTGAACGGCCGCCTGCCGGTGGTGTTCGGATGCTCTGGTACGTCGGTGCCGCAGGTCTTGCTGTTCGCCCGAGAGGCACAGAAGGCCGGTGCAGACGCGATCATCGCCATGCCTCCTGCGCGTACGACGCAGGACGTGGGTATGGACATGTTCCGCAGGTTGGGTGAGGTCTTCGACGGCCCGATCATCCTGCAGAACGCGAGCGACTACGTCCCGCTGTCGGCCGAGCAGGTGGCGTCCGTCGTCGACGACGTACCGCAGATCGAGTACGTCAAGGAGGAGCGCCCGCCAGGTCCGCGGCACATCGGGGAGATCCACCAGCTCCTCGGGAACAAGATCAAGACCATCTTCGGCGGGGTCGGCGGGCGGTTGCTTCCCGAGGAGCTTGTCCGTGGTGCGGGCGGGTGCATGCCCGCCTGCCAGGTGGCGGACATCCTGGCGAGGGTCATGGAGCGTTGGTGGGCCGGCGACCAGTCCGGCGCACGGGACCTCCACCAGCGGCTCCTGCCGATCCTCATCCGGGAACGGCAGTCGCTCATGCGCTACATCCTGAAACGGCGCGGTGTCTTCACCTCCACGGTGCAACGCGCCGCGAGCGGGCCGTTCGACCTCGACGCGGACGACGAACGCGAGATCTCCATCCTGATCGGGGCAGTGCGTAACGACGTCGGCGGCTATCCCTTCGGCGCGGACTAGCCCGACGCGCCAGGCTGCCGTCATCACCGGAACAGCGAACCGGGAGAAACGGAGTGACGTCATGCACAACACGGTTTCCCGCAAGGCGTTCCTGAAGGCCACCGGGATGGCCGCCGTCGCGGTGTCGCTCGCCGGCTGCGACCTGCTCTCGACCGACCCGGGCAGCAAGGGCGGCGGGTCTGGCGGGGCGCGGAAGGGCAAGGAGGCGCCGATCCTCGCCGCCCTTGTCAAGAAGGGTGAGCTTCCACCTGTCAAGAAACGGTTGCCGCAGAAACCGCTTGTGGTGAAGCCCGTCGACCGTATCGGAACGTATGGCGGAACCTGGAACACCGCCCTGGTCGGCGACGCCGACCGACCCTGGATGGAACGGACGCTCACCTACGAAGGGCTGCTCCGCTTCAACAGCGACTGGAACACGATCATCCCCAACGTGGCAGAGCGCTATGAGGTGAACGACGACGCGAGCGAGTACGTCTTCACACTGCGCCGCGGGATGAAGTGGTCCGACGGCGAGCCCTTCACGACCGAGGACGTCCTCTTCTGGTACGAGAACGTCTTCATGAACGACGAGTTGATGCCGACCAAGGAACGCATGATGTGCGGCGGCAGGGAACCGATGGAGGTGGAGAAGCTGGACGAAGTCCGCTTCGCCGTCCACTTCCGTTCCAGGCCGAACGCGCTGTTCGACAAGCTTCTGGCGTCCGGCAACGGCTACGGAATCGCCATGGCGGCGACCCCGCGCCACTACCTCGAGCAGTTCCACAAGGAACACAACCCGAAGGTCGACCAGCTCGTCAAGGAGGGCGGATTCGACGACTGGGTAGCGCTGTACTCCGCCAAGGCCGACTGGGCGATCAACACCGATCTGCCCACCCTCAACGCGTGGACCGTCACCAGTGGGTACACCGGCGACCAACGGGTCGTCGCGAGACGAAATCCGTACTACTGGAAGGTCGACCCGCAGGGAAGCCAGCTGCCCTATCTCGACGAGGTCGTCTTCACCTATCTGCACAACATCGAGACGTGCCTGCTCAAGGGCGTCAACGGCGAGTTCGGCATGCATTCGCGGCACATCAACAGCCTCGAGAACAAGCCGGTGCTCGGCAAGGGCCGCGAGGACGGAGACTATCGCTTCTTCGACCTCGAGCCCGACCCGATGAACTCCGCGATGCTCACCCTGAACTTCACGCATCGCGACCCGGTGAAGCGGAAGATCTTCCAGAACAAGGACTTCCGGATAGGCCTTTCCCATGCCCTCGACCGGGAAGGGATCATCAAGGTCGTCTACCGCGGACAGGGTGAGCCGTGGCAGGGGTCACCGCGTCGGGAGACGAAGTTCTACAACGAACAACTCGCCAAGCAGTACGTCGAGTACGACCCGGACACGGCCAACGCCCACCTGGACGAGGCAGGCTATTCGCGGCGCGGTGCCGGCGGCTTCCGACTGGGCCCGGACGGCAAGCCGATCACGATCCAGATCGACACCACCGTCGAGGAGGGCCCGGAGTGGATCGACGTGGCGCAGTTCATCGTCCGCAACTGGCGAGCGGTCGGGATCGACGCGCGCACGGACACGGTGGCGCGCACCCTCGTCGAGACCAGGCGTGACGCCAACACCCAGGACATCGCGATCACCCTGGCCTTCGGCGGCGTCAACGTCATCATGGACCCGCGCGAGTATCTCCCCATCAGCGGGAACGAGAAGGGCACCTGGGTGACCTGGTATTCCAGCTTCGGCGCCGAAGGGGAGGAACCCCCCGAGGAGGTCCGCCGACAGATGGATCTCTACGAGGAACTCAAGGCCACCCGCGGCGAACCCCAGCAGATCCAACTGATGAAGGAGATCCTGCAAATCACCGCCGACCGGTTCCCCGCGATCGGCATCAACCTGCCGGCCAACGGCTACGGGATCGTCAGGAACAACTTCCACAACGTCCCGGCGCAGATGTACTCCAGCCAAGGCTGGTCCTATCCCGAGCCCGGGCCCAGCAACCCGTGCCAGTACTTCATCGACACCTGACGACCGGCCGCCCGATATGGTGACAGCCGCAACGACCGGCCGAGGAGATGAGACGTGGGAGACGACGTTCCGCGAATCCTGTTGACTGGCGCTGCCGGAACGATCGGCACGAGCCTGCGCGGGTCGCTGTCTGACTATCAGCTGCACCTGCACGACCGGGACCTCTCGGGCGTGGTGGTGAGCGAGAACGAGGTGGCGTTCGAAGGCGACATCGCCGACTTCGACGGAGTCCGCAAGGCGGCGGCGGGTTGCACGGCAGTGATCCACCTGGCGGCCGACCCTCGGGTCTCGGCACCCTGGGACGACCTCCGCTCGCCGAACTTCGACGGTGCATACCACGTGTTCGAGGCGGCCCGGCAGGCCGGCGCCCAGCGGCTGATCTTCGCGAGCACCAACCATGTCACCGGCATGCTCGACCGGCACCAACGCTGGCCGATCGAGCCGGCGGGTGACGTCGCGCCCGACTCGCTCTACGGCGCGAGCAAGGCGTTCGGCGAGGCGCTCGGGCGCTACTACGCCGAGACCAGTGACCTGTCGGTGGTCTGCCTACGGATCGGCTGGGTCCTCCAACGCCACCTGCCCGACAACCCCGACTGGCAGCGGATGTGGCTGAGTTTTCGCGACCTGGGCCAACTCGTCCGTAAGAGTCTCACCGCCGAGGTGCGGTTCGGCATCTACTACGGCGTGTCCGCGAACACGCCCATGCGATACGACCTGGCCAATGCCCGAAGGGACCTGGGATACGAGCCGGTGGACGACTCGGCGGTGATCGTCGCCGCACCTGCTGACGGGCCGGGCGGCGACTCGGCACGGAGTCGGTCGGCCACCTAGGACGTGACGACGGCGCGGACGGCACCGTCCGGATCCGCCACGTAGAGCGGCACCTCTCCGCCGGCCGCCTCCCGGACGACGGCCAGGTCGGCACCGTCGACGTCGGGGCGTTCGGTCACGACCGCGGCGGCCTCGAGTCCGTCGGCGCCGCTGGAACAGGCCATGGCCACCGCAAGTTGCAGAGCGGAGAGCTTGAGCGAGGTGAGAGCCACCGTCGCCGCCGTGTATGTGCGGCCGGTGGTGTCACGGACCGCCGCGCCTTCCGCGCTGTCGCTGCGGGCACGGGTCGCCCGTGCAAGCGTCACGATCTTGGCGTCCTCGGGGTCGAGCTGCTGAGACGTCACCCGGCGATTATCCCCGGGCCGGATCGTCCGCCTCTGGCCGCGGTCGCCCAGTGGGCGGCGAGTCGTCCTCACCCGGCCGCCGCGTGCCCCGTCGGGCTCGTTGTCATGGAGGAGAATCGTCGGCATGACCGGACGTGTAGCAGGAAAGGCTGCCCTGATCACCGGCGGCGGCGGAGGCATCGGGCAGGCGACCGCTCAGCTGCTCTGGGACGAGGGAGCCGCCGTGGCCGTCGTCGACGTCGATGCGGACGAGGCGGTACGCGCCGCCCGCGAGATCGACCCGAGCGGTGAGCGGGTGCTGGCGATCGGCGCCACACTCGACGAGGAGGGCGAGGCGCAACGCGCGGTTGACGAGACCACAGCCCGGTTCGGTCGGCTCGACATCCTCGCGAACGTCGCCGGCGTACGGGTGTGGGGACCCATCACCGAAGCTGATCCGGCCTCGTGGGAGTACATCCTGCGCGGCAATCTGTTGCAGGTGGGTTACTGCTCCAAGTTCGCGGTTCCGGCCATGGCCGCGGGCAGTGGCGGGAGCATCGTCAACGTCTCCTCTGCCAACGCGCTGAGGGGCCGGAGCGGGATGGCGCAGTACGACGCGACGAAGGCCGCCATGCTCGCCCTCACCCGGTCGATGGCTCACGACCATGCCGACCAGGGCATCCGCGTCAACGCAGTCTGCCCGGGACCCACACTGACGATGTTCCACGTCCGACGGCGCGCCGAGGCCACCGGGGAGAGCCTGGAGGAGGCACGCGCCCATCTCGGCAATGGGACGCCGACCCTGCTGCGACGCCAAGCCGATCCGCGAGAGATCGCGTACGCCATCGTCTTTCTCGGCAGCGACGAGGCGTCTTACGTCACCGGCGCGACGTTCATGGTCGACGGGGGCCTGTCCGCCTGACGGAGGTGATCAACCCCGCCTGGCCAGCGTCCGGCCGATGACCGGAGCGCCGCGCCGGACGGTGCCGAGGTCGCGCGCGCCATCGACCGGCCCGGCAACTGAACCAGCCCTACGTGCTCCCGGACTCCACCTCGTCATGGCTGCCAGCGCGACGTTCGACACGGGTGACCAGGACGGTCGGCACCCGGTTGCGGCGGCCGACGGGTCCCTCGGCGAGCAGCCGGAGCCCGTCGATGGTGACCTTCGCGCCCGGGATCGGCACCTTGTCGAGATGCTTGGCCATCAGGCCGCCCACGCTGTCGACGTCCTCGTCATCGAGGTCGAGCTCGAACAGCTCGCCGAGCTCGTGGATCGGCAGCCGCGAACTCACCCGTACCGCCCCGCTGCCAAGTCGCTCGATCGCCTGCGGCTCCTCGTCGTACTCGTCGGTGATCTCGCCGACGATCTCCTCCAGGATGTCCTCGATCGTGACCAGGCCCGACGTCCCGCCGTACTCGTCGAGCACGATGGCGAGGTGCGTGCGCTGTTGCTGCATCTCCCGCAGCAGCTCGTCGATCGGCTTGGAGTCGGGCACGAACGCCGGCGGACGCATGACCTGCTCGACTCGCTCGGTCGTCTCCGCCTGGCGGTTGTCGTAGACGCGCTGCGTGACGTCTTTCAGGTATGCGACGCCCACGATGTCGTCGAGGTTCTCGCCGATGACGGGGATCCGGGAGAAGCCGCTCCGCAGCGCGAGCGACATGAGCTGCCGCAGGGTCTTGTGCCGTTCGATGACCACGATGTCGGTGCGCGGGACCATCACCTCGCGGACGATGGTGTCGCCGAGTTCGAAGACGGAGTGGATCATCTCGCGCTCGCCTGACTCGATGACCCGGGTGGCCTCGGCGAGGTCGACGAGCTCCCGCAGCTCCGCCTCCGTCGCGAACGGACCCTCGCGGAAACCCTTGCCCGGCGTGAGCGCGTTGCCCAGCAGGATGAGGAGCTTGGGCAGCGGCCCGAGCACCCGGGTCAACGCGATGAGCAGTCCCGAGGTCACCAGCGCCACCTGCGAGGCGTGCTGCCGGCCGAGGGTGCGCGGGGCCACGCCGACGACGACGTACGAGACCACGATCATCACGCCGGCGGCTACCAGGACCGCCGCCCAGGTGGGCCGCACGAGTCCGATCACGACCTCGGCGACCAGGATCGTCGCGGTCAGCTCACAGGTCAGGCGCAGGAAGAGTGCCGTGTTGAGATAGGCCGCGCTGTCCTCGACCACGACGCGGACCCGTTCGGCACCGGCCCGGCCGTCCTCCACCAGCGCGTTGGCACGCGACTTGGAGAACGTCGACAGCGCTGCTTCGGCGGCGGCGAGCACCCCCGCGACCAGGACCAGCACCGCGGCCAGGACGAGGAGGTACGGATCACCTGCGGCCATCAGCCGGCGCCACTCTCATCCAGTCCCCGGCGGGCCTCGCCCGCCGATCCCCCGCCCCCGACCTCACGCAGGGGCTGCCACTCGGCCAGGAGCCGGGTCTGCAGGGCGAACATCTCCCGGTGCTCGTCCGGCTCGGCATGGTCGTAGCCGAGCAGGTGCAGGATCCCGTGGACGGCGAGGAGGTGCAGCTCGTCGTCGCGGGAGTGCCCCGCTTCCTTGGCCTGCCGGTCGGCGACCGTCGGGCAGAGCACGACGTCACCGAGGAGGCCGGCTGGGGGTTCCTCGCCTTCGCGCCCGGGACGGAGCTCGTCCATCGGAAAGGCCAGGACGTCGGTCGGCCCGGGCTCGTCCATCCATCGCAGGTGATGCTCAGCCATCGTCTTCTCATCGACCAGGACGACCGACAGCTCCGCCTGCGGATGCACTCGCATCCGGTCGAGGGTGAAGCGGGCGAGTCTTGCCAGCTCACGCTCGTCGACCTCGACGCCTGACTCGTTGGCGATATCGATGCTCATCGGGTTCACGATGCCTTTACGCGGGTGCCTTCGCTGCGGTGCCTGGAAGTGGACGGCTCGCGGGCCTGCGCGGTTTCGTCAGGATCGCTGCGGTCCCGGCTTGCGGCGAGGCACCTCCACCGGTCGGGCGGCGGATTCTGCGTGCCGAGCTTCGAACGCGTCATAGGCGGCGACGATACGCCCGACCAGCTTGTGGCGTACGACGTCATGACTGGTCAGGGTGCAGAAGTGCACGTCGTCGAGATCGGAGAGGATCTCCTTGACGACCTTGAGCCCGGACCGCGTGCCGCCCGGAAGGTCGATCTGGGTGATGTCACCGGTCACCACCATCTTGGAGCCGAACCCCAGCCGGGTGAGGAACATCTTCATCTGCTCGGGCGAGGTGTTCTGCGCCTCGTCGAGCACGATGAACGCGTCATTGAGCGTGTTGTGGGTCAGGAGGAAGTCCTCCGTGACATAGAGCGAGTCGGGCGCCGCGACCTGGATGCAGACAGCCTCGGCGGTACCGGCGGGCTCGATGCTCTCGATGAATCGCATCGGACGTCCGCCACGAGCTGCGTGGTACTCCTCCAGCTTCCGGCCCAGGCGGAACGGGTCGATACCCGAGGGGAGTCGGAGGTCGAGGACAAACGCGTCGTTGCGGTATGGCACGTCGCGGCCGTTGGCCCGACCGGGCGTGCGTCCGGCTGCTGGACGGGTGCGCCAGTAGCCGACTCCGCCCAGTGAGCGGACGAGGAACAGAACGTCATCGCGGAGTCGGCGGGATGTCGTGCAGTACTGGATCCGGCAGGTGCGATCCGCCTGCGTGACAGGCCCACCATCGGAGTCGAGGAGGCCCTGGAGGACGGCGAGCCGAACGTCGGCGGTGTTGTGTAGGTATGTCTTCGGGACGAACTTGGACTCGGACCTCGTGCCGCACAGACCGAGCTCGCGGGCGACAGCGGTGACCGGGTTCGCGATCGTGATGACATCCCCGGGTTGCGTGACCCGGTTCAGGACGTAGTCGGGTCCACTCTTGTGGCGGACTGCGACGCCAGGCAGAAGGTCGCCGAGCGCATCGGCCAGCTCGGGGTCACCGGTGGCGAAGCTCGGTGTGGTGGAACCCGTCAGACAGCCGTCACCGAGGAGGAGTCCCAGGGCGTACGGATCCATCGGCACGTCACGGGCTGGGAAGAACACCGGCTGGCTGAGCAGCGGGAGCTCGTACCGGTGGTAGTGCGCGGCACGCAGGTTTCCGACCATTTCGGCGGTCGTGAGGACACGATGCGGCCTGTTCCGGCGACGGTCGTCGCGCGTGCTCACCGCCCACAGATGATCGCCCGACGCAAGCGTCGAGGCACCGTCCTGCGTCGTGACGCGGAAGATCTCTTTCTCGCCCTGCGGGTATACGCCGAGGACCACAGTCGGCTCACCGTTGGACCCGACGACGAGATCGCCGACCGCCAGCTCACCAATCGGGCGGAAGCCGTCTGGCGTCAGGACCTTGGTATCGACGGGTTGCGCACGGCCACGCATGTATGCCAGCGGGGCGACCTCGATCGTGCCGGCGGTCAACAGGCGCGGGATCGAGTCGGGATCGAGCATGTCGTGCAGGGCGTCGTACAACGGCCGTAGGTAGGGGTCGATCTTCTCCGACAACGTGCCCGGCAGGAACCCGAGCCGCTCCCCCGCCTCGACTGCCGGCCGGGTCAGGATGATCCGGTTGACCTGCTTGGCCTGCAGGGCCTGGACGGCCTTGGCCATCGCGAGATAGGTCTTGCCGGTGCCAGCGGGGCCGACGGAGAAGATCACCGTGTGCTTGTCGATCGCGTCCACGTAGCGCTTCTGGCCGAGGGTCTTCGGACGAATCGTGCGTCCACGGCTGGAGAGGATGTTGAGCGTCAGTACGTCTGCCGGGCGCTCGCTGCTGTCGCGGGACCGCAGCATCGCGACGCTACGTTCGACCGCATCCGAGGTCAGGCCGTGGCCGGACCGGACGACGGCGACCAGCTCGTCGAACAACTGCTCGACGAGGATCCGCTCCTCTGGCGCGGCGATCACGGTGATCTCATTGCCGCGGACGTTGATCTCGGCGTCGAACTCCTTTTCCGCCACCCGGAGGAACTCGTCCCGGGGGCCGAGCAGGCTCACCATGGAAACGCTCGAGGGTACGACGATCTTGGTCTGTGTCGCGTTGGTCTTCGCCATGGGCGGCCTGGTCGGCCTACTCCTTTGTGGTCCTGCGGTCGCTTGTGATCCTACGGTCGCTCTGTGTCCGTCGTCCGAGCCGATTTGCGAGGTCTTCCACCCGCCGTGCAGAACGCGGAAACGACATTTATCGTAGCCCGCTGGGCCGCGTGCAGGGATTGGTATTTAGGGCGGCGCGATGGAGGGCCCGAATACTGATCATCGGTCCTTTGTTCGGGCACCCGCAGCGGACCGCGCCCGAGATGCGGCCTTTGATCGGAACCGGCGCGACCGTTGCTCAGGACCGGTGAGCGGGCTGGTCCTAGCCGAGCCTGTCGCCGAGTTGCCGCCCCGCCACGACGTGGGCGTGGCAGTGACCGACCGCCTGGCCACCGTCGTCGCCGGTGTTGAACACGATGCGATAACCCGCGCCGGAGACCCCCTCGTCGGCAGCGACGGCCACGCACTCGGAAAGCAGTAGGCCGAGGAGGGCAGGGTCGGCGGCGGCCACCGCGCCGACATCGACGAGATGCTCCTTGGGAATCACCAGGACGTGCACGGGCGCCTGCGGGCTGAGGTCGCGGAATGCGAGCGTGCGGGCGGACTCTCGAACGACGTCAGCCGGCACCTCGCCAGCGACGATGCGGCAGAACACGCAGTCGGAGCCCTGTGGGACTGGCTCAGAGTCGGTGCGCCCAGATTCGGTGCGCCCAGATTCGGTGCGCCCAGATTCGGTGCGCCCAGATTCGGTGCGCCCAGATTCGGTGCGCCCAGGCTCAGCTGGCCCAGGCTCGGCTGGTGCCAACGCTCAGACACCCCTGTCGTTGAACGCGTCCCGGATCCGCGAGAAGACACCGCGCCGCTCCGCGCCTATCTGGCCGGTCGCCTTCTCCTCGCCGCGGAGCCGGGCGAGTTCGGCGAGCAGGTCACGCTGGGCACCGTCGAGCTTGGTCGGCGTCTCGACGACCACGTGCACTATGAGGTCGCCACGATGTGGGCTGGACAGGTGAGGGACCCCCCGACCGGCGACGACCAGTCGTTGGCCGGACTGCGAGCCCGGCTTGACCTCGATCTCGACCGTGTCGTCGTCGAGGGTCTGCAGCGAGATCGTTGTGCCCAGTGCTGCCGCGGTCATCGGTAGCGTCACCGAACAGTGCAGGTCGGCGCCGCGACGGGTCCAGACCTCGTGCGGGGCCACCTCGATCTCGACGTAGAGGTCGCCGGCCGGTCCACCGCCAGGGCCGACCTCACCCTGACTTGCCAACTGGATGCGGGTGCCGTCGTCGACACCGGCCGGGATCCGGACGGCGAGCGTCCGGCGGGAAAGCACTCGACCCTCGCCCGCACACTCCGGGCACGGGCTCGGGATCACCGTGCCGAAACCCTGGCAGCGCGGGCAGGGCCTGGTGGTCATGACCTGGCCGAGGAACGAACGCTGGACCGAGCTGACCTCGCCTCTGCCGTCGCAGACCGTGCACGCCATCGACGACGTGCCGGGTGCGGCACCTCCGCCGGAGCAGCTCGAGCAGACCACGGCGGTGTCGACCTGGACTTCCTTGACGGCACCGAACGCCGCCTCGGCCAGGTCGACGGACAGGCGCAGCAGCGCGTCCTGTCCCCGGCGGGTGCGCGGGCGCGGGCCGCGGGTGGCGGTGCCGCCGAAGAACGCGTCCATGATGTCGGTGAACGAGAAGCCAGGTCCGTACGCGGCGCCCTGGCCGGCTGCCGCCAGCGGATCACCGCCGAGGTCGTAGACCTCGCGCTTCTTCGGGTCGGAGAGCACCTCGTAGGCCCGGGTGACCTCCTTGAACCGCTCCTGGGTCTCCGGGTCGGGGTTGACGTCGGGATGCAGGCTCCGAGCCAACCGACGGTAGGCCTTCTTGATCTGCTCGGAGGACGCGTCGCGGGCGACGCCGAGGAGCTCGTAGTAGTCCTGGCTCATTCTCTGGGAGGCCTCTTGCACTGACTCATTCCCTTAAGTCAATCTCCTGCGAGGATCTGGCTGACGTATCGGGCGACGGCGCGAACCGCCCCCATGGTGCCCGGATAGTCCATCCGGGTCGGGCCGACCACGCCGAGGTTGCCGACCGCCTCGTCACCAGGACCATAGCCGGTGGCCACCACCGAGGCCGTCGACAGCTCCGCGTAAGGGTTCTCGTGCCCGATCCGGACGGTGAGCCTGGAGGGGCCGGTCGACTGCCCCAGCAGGCGCAGCAGGACCACCTGCTCCTCCAGCGCCTCGAGGACTGGTCGGATCGAGTAGTGGAACTCCTGGCCGAGGGGGATGAGGTTGGCCGTACCGCCGACCGCGATCCGCTCCTCGGGTCGCTCGACGATGGTCTCGAGGAACGACGCCACGACCGTGCTGACGAAGCCGCGATCCTCGGTGGCGAAGGAGTCGGGCAGGTCGGCAACCGCCACGTGGACGTCGGACAGCCTGCGCCCGGCGACGCTGGCGTTGATGCGTGCACGTACGTCACCCATCAGGACGTCATCCGGTGGCGTGTCGACATCGACCACGCGTTGTTCGACCCGGCCGGTACTCGTGATGAGGACCAGGAGCAGCCGGGTGGACGACAACGCGACCAGCTCCACGTGCCGGACGGTGGACCTGGACAGCGTGGGATATTGCACGACCGCGACCTGCCGGGTGAGTTGCGCGAGCAGGCGTACGGTGCGGTGCACGACGTCGTCGAGGTCGACCGCGCCCTCCAGGAATGCCGAGATCGCCCGGCGCTCCGCTCCGGTCATCGGCTTGACGGTCGTCAGCTTGTCGACGAACAGCCGGTAACCCTTGTCGGTCGGTATCCGGCCGGCACTGGTGTGAGGCTGGGCGATGTAGCCCTCCTCCTCCAGAGCCGCCATGTCGTTGCGGACAGTGGCCGATGACACGCCGAGATGGTGCCGGTCTACCAACGCCTTGGAACCAACCGGTTCCTCGGTGTGCACGTAGTCTTCGACGATGGCGCGGAGGACCGCCAACTTGCGATCGTCGAGCATGCCTGGCTCGCACCTCCTCGCGTCGCGCAACGCTACGGCAGGCGGGCAGCGGACTTGGCACTCCCCTGGCCCGAGTGCCAGTCTACGTGGAGAGGCACCGAATGTGCGCGGTGCGCAGATCCGGGTGCTGGTGCCAGGTGCCTGGATTCCTGGTGCCGAGGTCAGGCATCGAAAGCGTCGGATGTCGAGGGGCGGTCGGATGTCGGGTTCGAGCGGGGCGCCGCCATCCGCAGACGCCAGATCTGACCGCTGGACCGAGGTCGGCGCGGGATGCTTTGCCCGCAGATATCCGTCGTTCGACCTGACCGTCGGCGTCGTCGCGGGGTCCGAGGGCCTGCTGGTCGTCGACACCCGCGCCAGCCTTGTCGAGGCCGACGAGTTGCGTGAGGACCTGGGGGTGTTCGCGGCCCCGGTCCGTTGGGTGGTCAACACTCACTGGCATTTCGATCACTGCTTCGGCAACGCCCGGTTCGTTCACGCCGACGGGTCGGGACCGGTCGTCTACGGGCACGAGTCCGTGCCTCCCACGCTGGCCGCCCGGGCCGACGGGGTACGCGCGGAGCTCGCCGGACGGTCGCCCGAGTGGGCCCGGGCGATGGCCGACCTGGTGGTGTCGCCTCCCGGGCGTACGTTCTCCACGGTCGCGGCGATCGATCTCGGCGACCGGATGGTCGAGGTCGTACACCCTGGCCGCGGGCATACCGACGGAGACGCAGTGGTGCGCGTCCCCGACGCCAACATCGTCTACACCGGCGATCTCGTCGAGGAGTCCGGGCCGCCGGCGTTCGGCGACGACTCGTTCCCACTGGAATGGGGTCCGACCCTCGACGTCGTGCAAGGGCTGATGACCGAGCGGACCGTCGTGGTTCCCGGCCACGGCTCCGTAGTCGACCGGGCGTACGTCGGCGCCCAGCGCGGCGACATCGGCGTCGTGGCCGACACGATCCGCCGGCTCGCGGCTGAAGGCGTGCCGGTCGACAAGGCACTTGCCGCCGCCGACTGGCCCTATCCGCGGGAGTCACTGGCGGAGGCGGTCCGGCGTGGGTATGCGGACCTTGCCACCTTCGGCGGTCGCCGCACGCTTCCCCTGGTCTAGGTCCTAGGGTGCATCTCGGCGAGGGCGGTGGCCGCCAGATCTGGCGGCGCGCCGGAGCCGGGAGATCACGACAAGATCCTCTAGCCTCGCGAAGATGCCGACAACGCCACCCAACCGCTACGGCCCTGATGTACTCGCCACCGACTGGCGCGTGCCCAAACGCGGCCGGACGGTGGATGTGCCGGTCGAACCCGACCTGGTGGTCGAGGACGCGACGAGCGGGTTCTGTGGCGCCGTCGTAGCGATCGAACGCACGCTCGTCGTCCTGGAGGACAGGTTCGGCGCCCGCCGGAGCTATCCGTACGGTCCGGGGTTCCTGCTCGACGGCAAGCCGGTCGCCCTCCGTCCGCCCGCGGCATCCCCACCCTCGGGGCCACGCCTCACCGCCTCGGGCTCGGTCGCGGTGCAGGGTGTGCGGGCGCGGGTAGCGCGCGCCAGTCGCATCTATGTCGAGGGACGCCACGACGCCGAACTGGTCGAGAAGGTGTGGGGCGACGACCTCCGGATCGAGGGAGTCGCCGTGGAATACCTCGCCGGCGTCGACGACCTGGCCGCCGTGGTCGCCGAGTTCCGGCCCAGCGCCGACCGACGGCTCGGAGTGCTCGTCGACCACCTCGTCCCCGGGAGCAAGGAGAGCCGGATCGCCAGCGAGGTGACCGGTGGCCCGCACGGCGCGCACGTACTGGTGGTCGGTCATCCCTTCGTCGACATTTGGCAGGCAGTGCGTCCAGGCCGGGTCGGACTGGACGCGTGGCCGAGCGTGCCCCGCGGAACGCCGTGGAAGGAGGGGATCTGCGCGGCTCTGGGTTGGCCGCACTCGGACCAGGCAGCGATCGCGGCGGCGTGGCGGCGGATCCTCGGAGGCGTTCGCGACTTCCGCGACCTCGAGCCGACCCTGCTCGGTCCGGTCGAGCAGATCATCGACTTCGTCACGGTGCCGACCGGTACGTGAGGCTTGCCCGGCCGGGAAGCCAGCAGGTTTCTGCCGAACCTCCGGTGCGACAAAATCCCAGCGGGACAATGGTCAGCATGACCGAGCCGCACGCCGACGAAAGACGGGAAGTAGCTCCGCATCCTTTCGACGAGCAGCAGCCACCGGACACTTCACACCAGGGCGGACACACTGTGCGCTCCGCCGTACCGGGACAGCGCAGCTCACCGGCAGACGCGTCCGCCGAACACCCCGAACATCCCGAACATCCCGAACATCCCGAACAGTCCGACAAGCCGGTGAAGCCAGCGAAGTCCGAGAAGCCGGCAGAAAAGGCAACAGAACAAGGCGAGTCGGACGCCCTCGGCACGTCGACGCCACAGGGCACCTCGACAGCGCAGGGCACGTCGACGCCACCGCGCACCTCGACAGCACAGGGCACCTCGATACCAACGGCACCGGAACGCGACTGGGCCCTTGCCGCCCACCTCGGCAGCTTCCTCGCGGCCTATGTCGCGTTGGGATTTCTCTGCCCGCTGATCGTGCTGTTGGCCAAGGGCAAGTCATCATCGTTCGTACGCCAGCACGCGATCGAGTCGCTCAACTTCCAGCTCACGGCCCTGGGCGCGGCCCTGGTCACGGCGGTGCTGTCGTTCGTGTACGTGGGCCTGATCCTGCTGCCGTTCCTGATCATCGGGTACGTGGCGCTGGTCATCATGGGCGGACTGGCCGCCTACCGTGGCCAGTCGTACCGCTACCCGGTCAGTCTCCGCATGATCAGCTGATCGCCCGCGACCCGCCTTCCCGCTCGGGATCAGCGGTCGCCGCCGGCGCATGCCAACCCAGCAGGTCCCGGACGACGGCGTCGGCCAGCAGCCGCCCGCGCGGGGTCAGCACGCCACGTCCGGAGTGCAGCGCGGACGGCTCGAGAAGACCAGCCCGCGCCGCGTCCCGAGCGGCCGAGATCCCTTGCCTGTCGAGGATGTCGAGGTCGAGGCCGGTGGAGAGCCGGAGTTCGAGCATGATTCGCTCGACCCGTCGTGTCGGCCCGTCGAGGGTCTCCTGAGCCTGCGCCGGACTCAGGCCGCTGCGGAGCCGGTCGGCGTATGTCAACGGATGCTTGACGTTCCACCAGCGATGGCCACCCACGTGGCTGTGTGCGCCCGGGCCGACGCCCCACCAGTGGGCACCGGTCCAGTACAGGAGGTTGTGGCGGCAGCGGGAACCCGTCTGGGTCGCCCAGTTGGACACCTCGTACCAGTGCATGCCGGCGTCCCGAAGTGCCTCGTCGGCCTGGACATAGCGATCGGCGAGAACGTCGTCGTCGGGAGCGGCCAGGACGCCTCGCCGCACCTGGGTGGCAAGGCGGGTGCCGTTCTCGACGATCAGTGAGTACGCGGAGACATGGTCGGGTCCGGCGGCGACGGCGGCGGAAAGGCTCGCCTGCCAGTCGTCGTCGGTCTCCCCCGGCGTTCCGTAGATCAGGTCGAGGTTGACGTGGGTGAAGCCGGCAGCCCTCGCCTCGGCGACACACTCCTGCGCCCGTCCCGGAGTGTGCTGGCGGTCGAGCACGGCGAGCACGTGGGGGCGGGCACTCTGCATGCCGAAGGACATCCGGTTGAAGCCCTCGTCCCGCAGCCGCGCGAGGGAGCGGGCGTCCACCGACTCCGGGTTGGCCTCCGTGGTCACCTCGGCGTCCTGCGCAAGCCCGAACTCGGAGTCGACGGCCCGCAGGATTCGTCCGAGGTCGGCCGGTGGGAGCAACGTCGGCGTTCCGCCACCGAAGAACACCGTCTGGACCGCCAGCTCCGTGTCGCCGAGCACGCGGCGGGCCAGCCGGAGTTCGCGGATCGCGGTGTCGGCGTAGGTGGCCCGGGACGCGCCGGGCCCCAGCTCGTCAGCGGTGTAGGTGTTGAAGTCGCAGTAGCCGCAGCGGGTCGCGCAGAACGGTACGTGGACGTAGATCCCGAACGGTCGATCAGGCAGCTCGGCCAGGGCACCTGGTGGCAGCGCCCCGTCCCGGGGAGCCGGATCACCGTCGGGAGGAGTGGAGGGCACGCCTTCATTGTGCGGGCGGGCCCGGCGGTCGGGGCGGGCGGGCCGGGCTCAGGTGTAGAACTTGTCCAGGATGTCGGCGTACCGGGTCTCGACGGCCTTGCGGCGGAGCTTCAGGCTCGGTGTCATCTCGCCTTCCTCGATGGTGAGGTCGCGGTCGAGGATCGCGAACTGCTTGATGGTCTCCCAGCTGTTGAGCTTCGCGTTGAGCTGGTCGACGTAGCCCTGCACCATCGTCCGGGCCGATTCGGACCCGACGATCTCGGCGTACTGCCTGCCAGCGAGCCCGTTCTCGGCCGCCCAGGACCCGATGGCGTCGGCGTCGAGGGTGATGAGCGCCGAGCAGAACGTACGGCGTTCGCCGTGTACGACGACCTGGCTGGCGTACGGGCAGAGAGCCTTGAACGCGACCTCGATCAGCTGCGGCGCGACGTACTTGCCGTTTGAGGTCTTGAACAGGTCCTTCTTGCGGTCGGTGATGCGGAGCAGGCCACCGTCCTCGATCTTTCCGATGTCGCCGGTGTGGAACCAGCCGTCGGGATCGAGTACCTCGTCGGTGAGTTCCGGCATGTTGTGGTAGCCGCGCATCACTCCCGGTCCCTTCACCAGCACCTCGCCGTCGCTGGCGATGCGGAGCTGGGTGCCAGGGAACGAGGGCCCGACCGTGCCGAACTTGAACCTCCCCGGCAGGTTGACGCACGTGGCCGCGCTGGTCTCGGTCAGCCCGTATCCCTCGACGATCAGGATGCCGGCGGCGTGGAACCACTGGGCGACGTCGTGACTCAATGCCGCCGCGCCGGAGACGAAGAAGCGGAGTCGCCCGCCGAAGCGCTGCTGGATCTTGCTGAAGACCAGCGTGTCGGCCAGCTTGTACTGCGCGGCGAGCAGGCCGCCGGGGTCCTTGCCCTCCTGGCGTTGCGCCGAGACCTTCCGGCCGACGTCGAACGCCCACGCGAACAGCTTGGCCTTGATGCCGCCCTCCTGCTCGACCGTGGACACGATCCGGCCGTGTGCCTTCTCGAAGATGCGTGGTGCCGCGGCCATGAACGTCGGGCGGATGACGGCGACGTTCTCGATGATCTTGTCGACCCGGCCGTCGACGGCGGTGGGGAAGCCGATCTGCAACTGCGCGGTCAGGAGGACCTTGCCGAATGAGTGCGCGAGGGGCAGCCAGAGATACTGCAGGTCGTCCGGATGCAGGATCCCGACCGCGTCGATGGCAGCACCTTCGTAGGTCCAGCAGTCGTGGGTGAGCCGCACGCCCTTCGGCTTGCCCGTCGTGCCGGACGTGTAGATCAGGGTCGCGAGGCTCTCCGGGCCGATCGCCGCGATCGCGTCCTCGACGGCACTCGGGTGCTCGGCCAGGTGGGCCTTGCCGCGGGCTTCGAGGTCGGCGAGGGCGAGCACACCGTCGCTCTCGTCAGGTGTGCCGTCGAACGTGACGATCGTGGTGAGATCGGCGAGCTCGCTGCGATGTTCGCGGATCTTCTTGATCTGGTTGTCGTCCTCGGCGAACACGACCCGGCTGCCGGAGTCGCCGGTGATGTAGGCGACCTCGGACGCGGTGGTGGTGGGGTAGATCGTCGTCGTCGCCGCACCGGCGCACATGATCGCCAGGTCGGCGAGCACCCACTCATACCTCGTCGCCGCCGCGATGGCCACCCGCTCCTCCGGCCGCACCCCCAACGAGATGAGACCCGCGGCGAGCAGGTGTATACGGTCGCCGGTTTCCCGCCAGGTCGCCGACTCCCAGCCGCTGCCGACGGGGTAGCGGTAGGCCTCGGCGTCAGGAGTGGCGGCCACCCGGTCGAGCACCATTTGGGCCACGGTCGACGCACGGCTGTCGACCTTGGACTGGTCGGGCACGGCGGGATTGGTCCCCCAGATCAGGTCACTGGACATCACGAGCCTCCGCGCTCTCTGGAGCCACACCGGTCGTGGACGAAGCGTACGGACTTCGGTTGACTCCACCGTAATGAGTGACACCGGAGTCTGGCACGTTCCGCCGAAAGTCCGGCGGGTCCCACCAGCACCGTTCCCACACCGTGATCATGATCATGTTCGTGATCATGGCGGCGGCCGCCGGGTCCGGCTACTTCTTGGCCGACCCCTGTCCGGTCGCCGAGCCGGAATCGGTCGTGGACAGGGCCGCGACGAACGCCTCCTGCGGCACCTCGACCCGGCCGACCATCTTCATCCGCTTCTTGCCTTCCTTCTGGCGCTCGAGCAGCTTGCGCTTGCGGGTGATGTCACCGCCGTAGCACTTCGCGAGGACGTCCTTGCGCATTGCTCTGATCGTCTCGCGGGCGATGATGCGTGACCCGATCGCCGCCTGGATCGGCACCTCGAACTGCTGCCGCGGGATGAGTTCCTTGAGCTTTTGTGCCATCGAGACGCCGTAGGCGTAGGCCTTGTCCTTGTGCACGATCGCGCTGAACGCGTCGACCGTCTCCCCCTGCAGTAGCACGTCGACCTTGACGAGATCGGCCACCTGCTCGTCGGTGGGCTCGTAGTCGAGCGACGCGTAGCCGCGGGTGCGGCTCTTGAGGGCGTCGAAGAAGTCGAACACGATCTCGGCCAGCGGCAGCGAGTACCGCATCTCCACCCGGTCTTCGGACAGGTAGTCCATGCCGGACAGCTGGCCGCGCCGCGACTGGCACAGCTCCATCACAGCGCCGATGTAGTCGGAGGGGGTGAGGATCGTCGCCCTGACCACCGGCTCGTGGACCTGCGCGATCTTGCCCTCGGGGAACTCGCTCGGGTTGGTCACCACGTGTTCGACGCCATCGTCCATCACCACGCCGTAGACCACGTTGGGCGCGGTGGAGATCAGGCCGAGGTCGAACTCGCGCTCCAGGCGTTCGCGGACGATCTCCATGTGCAGCAGGCCGAGGAAGCCGCACCGGAAACCGAAACCGAGCGCACCCGACGTCTCCGGCTCGTATACCAGCGCCGCGTCGTTGAGCTGGAGCTTCTCCAGCGCCTCGCGCAGCTCCGGGTATTCGTCACCGTCGACGGGATACAGGCCCGCGTACACCATCGGATTGGGGTGCCGGTAGCCCGCCAGCGGCGTCTTCGCCGGGTTGGTCGTCACCGTGATGGTGTCACCGACCCGCGACTGCCGGACCTCCTTCACACCGGTCATGATGTAGCCGACCTCGCCGACTCCCAGCGCCGGCGTCTTGGTCGGCTCCGGGTCGATCACGCCGACCTCGAGGATCTCGTGCGACGCCTTCGTCGACATCATCAACACCCGCTGCCGGTTGGCGATGTTGCCGTCGACGACCCTGATGTAGGTGATGACCCCGCGATAGGTGTCGTAGATCGAGTCGAAGATCATGGCACGGGGAGGTGCGTCGGCATCACCGCGCGGTGGCGGGACCCGCGTGACGATCTCGTTGAGCAGGTGCTCCACGCCCTCGCCGGTCTTGGCGGAGACCTGCAGCACCTCGCTCACGTCACAGCCGATGATGTGCGCGATCTCCGCGGCGTATTTCTCCGGCTGCGCCGACGGCAGGTCGATCTTGTTGAGGACCGGGATGATGTGCAGGTCGGCCTCGAGGGCGAGATAGAGGTTGGCGAGCGTCTGCGCCTCGATCCCCTGTGCCGCGTCGACGAGCAGGACGGCACCTTCGCAGGCTGCCAGCGAACGCGACACCTCGTAGGTGAAGTCGACATGGCCGGGAGTGTCGATCAGGTTCAGGACGTACGTCGTGCCTGCGTCTGCCCCCGCGGACGACACGAACGGCAGCCGGACCGCCTGGCTCTTGATGGTGATGCCGCGTTCGCGCTCGATGTCCATCCGGTCGAGGTACTGCGCCCGCATCGTGCGCTCGTCGACCACACCGGTGAGCTGGAGCATCCGGTCGGCAAGGGTGGACTTGCCGTGGTCGATGTGCGCGATGACGCAGAAGTTCCGGATCAACGCCGGGTCGGTCTGGCCGGGCTGCGGCGCGGAACCCTGCGACCCCGGCCTGGGGGTCGATGCGGGTAGGGCAGACACGAACCATCCATTCGGAGGTGGGCGGGGATCGCGTTCATCATCGCACGGGCGGGCCGCGTATGACGGCGACCCCGATGGTGTCCACGCCCCGCACGGCGCCGGCGGCTTGATCATGGCTGGACATGGTGCGACGCGGGCGGGTGGGTAGGCACGGGAACGGTCTGGATTGCAGACGTACGACGAGACCCAGCCCGGTGGACCGGTCGTATTTCACGTGCATCCGCGGACACGGCGTTGTCATGATCGGTCGATGAGTACCACTCCAGGTACCCGGGCGGCAGGCGTCCGGGCGTCCTTCGACCAACTCCCGGTCGCTGTCCACCGCTGGATCGACCGGCAGCTCGGGTCATCGGTCGTGTCGGCGTCCAACCAGACGGGGGGCTTCTCCCCCGGTGCGGCCGCGCGCCTGGTGACAACCAGTGGGCGGCGGGCGTTCGTGAAAGCGGTCGGTATGTCACTGAATCCCGACAGCCCGGACATCTTCCGCCACGAGCGTGCCGCGATGGAGGCCATGCCGGCGCTGCTGTGGACGCCTCGCCTGCTCGCCTCCTACGACGACGGCGACTGGGTGGCCCTGGTGCTGGAGGACATCGAGGGACGCGAGCCGGCGCACCCATGGAACGCCACGGACACCGACCGGGTGTTCGCGGCGCTGTCCGACCTCACAACGGCGCTCACCCCAAACCCGTGGCCGGACGCGCGACGGCTGGGCGAGGGCGGCCTGTTCAAGGGCGGATGGCGGCTGCTCCAGGATGCTCCACCGGCCGACCTCGAGCCGTGGGTCCTGCACCACCTCGACCGGTTGGTCGCCCTGCAGGACAGCGCGCGCTCACTGGTGGCAGGCGACACCCTCGTGCACTGGGACATCCGGGCCGACAACATCCTCCTCACCGACGACCGGGTGGTGTTCGTCGACTGGGCGTGGGCAGCATGCGGCGCGGCATGGACCGACCTCGTCATCGCCGCGCTGGACCTGGTGATCAGCGGCTCGGAGGTCGACGTCGACGCCCTGCTCGCCCGGCACCCGCTGGCGAAGGGTGTCGCGTCCGAGGACATCACCGCCCTGATCGTCACCGTGGCCGGAGCCATGACCGAGCGGGCCAAGGCGCCGGTGCCTCCGGGTTTGCCGACGATCCGCATCTACCAACAGATGGTGTCCGAGGCGCTGCTGGAGTGGATCCGGCTCCGGCTGGGCTGACTTCCACAGGCGTACGA
Source organism: uncultured Actinomycetota bacterium (assembly GCA_963720325.1). Classification (GTDB taxonomy): domain Bacteria; phylum Actinomycetota; class Actinomycetes; order Propionibacteriales; family Actinopolymorphaceae; genus Thermasporomyces. The sequence continues at coordinate 95,148 of CAVRFE010000004.1, forward strand.
CAGGTTCCGTTGCCGTCTCGAGACCTTCACCGGCCTTGCACGACACATGCGCGCTTGGTAGTGATATGCATACACACTGTGCGCGCTTGCGCATGGTCGGAGGTCCCACGTGGGGGGAAGCGTGTCCTCGTCCGTCCAAGGCATATCCGACATCCGGACGGCACACGGCCGCCCTACCGGCAAGACGGCCCGACCGCCGTCTGCCTGCCCCGACCCGGCCGCCGCTGACCAAGCTGGCACCGACCAGGCTGGCACCGACCAGGCTGGCACCGACCAGGCTGGCACCGACCCGGCTGGCACCGACCAGGCTGGCACCGACCCGGCCGCAGGTCCGCAGGAACGCCCAGACGACCAGCCGCCCGCCACCACCGGACAGCCCCTTCCACCGCCGCCGCCGGCCGCCGAGGCCGACATGCCGGCCCTGGTCGGAGCGGTCCGCGCTTCGCTGCCGGACCCGGCGTGGAACCTTCGTGTCGACCCACGTTGGTGTGTCGTGCAGCCACCGGCCGGGACGAGCGGCACCACCCGGACCCAGGGCTGGAAGCTGCACATCTCGGCAACGCCGGCGTCTGCCGCCCAAGTGATCGCTCGCGTCGTGCCCGTGCTGCGGAAGCACGCCGTCGCGTTCAAGTTCGCGTCGAACGTCGCGGTGGTACGCCAGGTCACCAGCCGGGACTGCGACCGCGGGCTGAGCGGCAAGTTCCTCACGGTCTACCCGAACGACGACACGCAGGCGGTCGAGCTCGCGACGGAGCTGGACGCCAGTACCGAAGGCCTAGCCGGTCCGCGGATCCTGTCGGGCCAGCCGTTCCGGCCGGGCAGTCTCGTGCACTACCGGTTCGGCGCGTTCAGGGAAGCACCGGAGCTGGACGACGACGGCGTACTCCGTCATGCCGTCACCGCACCTGACGGCAGCCGGGTCACCGATCGGCGGGACGGTTCGTACTCTCCGCCGGCGTGGGCACGGTCCCCCTTCTCGGCCGGTGTTCGCGCGAGCGAGTCGGACCAGTCCGACGTGGCGGCCGAACCTCGGCCCACGGGCGCGGGGGTACCCGCCGACGAAGCTCCACCCACCGGCGAGGCTCCACCCACCGGCGACGCGGTGACGCCTGCCGAAGACACCGAGCAGGCCGATCCAGCTGAGGCACGGGCCGAACCAGAACCACAACCAGAACCGGAACGGGAGAAGGAACCGGTCGCCGAACAGCGCCGGAGCGCCGTACTGCTCGACCAGCGTTTCGTCGTTCAGCAGGCCTTGCGCCAGTCGCCGACGGGCGGGGTGTACGTCGCGCACGACCGGGAGACCGACGTCGACGTCGTGGTCAAGCACGCCAGGGCGCACGCGGACGCAGGCCCGGACGGCACCGACGCGCGCGACCGGCTCCGGCACGAGGCGGCGATGCTCCACCTCCTGGCGGGCGAGGCGCCGGTCCCGCAGCTGGTGAAGGTCTTCGATCAGTACGGTGACCTGTTCCTGGCCGAGGAACTGCTGCCCGGCCGGGCGCTGGGGTCCTGGGTCCGCGCGGTCGCCGGCCTGACCTCCGCCGTACCCGCCGATCAGGTACTCGTCACCGCCCGTCAACTGGTCGCCGTGGTCGCCGGCGTACACGCGGCCGGCGTAGTGCTCCGTGACCTCAGCCCGAGCAGCGTCCTCGTCGCGCCGAACGGCGCCTTGTGGCTGGTCGACCTCGCCGCCGCGACGACCGGCGGCGAGCGGGCTCCAACCGTGGGGACGCCGGGCTACCAGGCTCCGGAGTGTCGAGGGCATGACCTGCCGGTGGCCGCGATGTTCACCGAGGACCTGTGGAGCCTCGGTGCCCTGATGTTCCTGCTGGTGACCGGCCATGACCCCGTGCTCCCGGACGATGATCCAGCCGATCGGACGCTGCGCGACAGGTTCGCGTCGTGGCTCACCACCGTGGCCGGCGACAATCCGGTCGCCGAGGTGCTGGCGCCGCCGATCCTGGGACTCCTGACGTCTGCCCCCGACCGGCGCTGGAGTCTGTCCCGGGTAGAGAAGTACCTCGCCGTCCACGCCGACCGTTCGGCCCGAGCGGCCGGCGGCGTCGAGCCGGACCGCCGCCCGGTGGCCATGGCGGCCAGCTCCGGTACCCCGGTGCTTCCGGCGCCGACCGCCGACCGTCTCCTCGCCGACGGGCTCGATCACCTGCTGGTCACGATGCGGCCGGACGACGGACGAGCGGACCGCGACTCCGACGAAGGCGCTGACGAGATCGCCGAGGACGGCGGTCCCGACGACCGCGATTCCGACACCCGCGATGCGGATGACCGCGACGCCGCCCCGCTCTGGCCCACCAGCGCGTTCGGCCTCCGGACCGATCTCGGGAACGTCCAGCACGGCGCCGCCGGTGTGCTCAGCGTCCTGGTGCAGGCGTTGGGTCCCGCTACGGACACCGACCGGCACCGGTTGCTGGCCGCGGTCCGCGACGCGGCGACCTGGCTGGCCCGGCACCGCCCGGCGCGCGACCCGGACCTCCCACTTCCCGGGCTGTACTTCGGCCGGGCCGGCACCGCCTGGTCCCTCGCCGACGCCGCGGATGCCTTGCAGGATGCGGGCCTGATGGACCAGGCGCTTCGGATGCTCGACTCACTCCCGGAGTCTTGGTCGCACGCGGGTGTCGCTCAAGGCCTGGCGGGCGCCGGGCTCGCGCACCTGCACGTGGCTCAGTACTCCGACGAGGGCAGGCTCCTCGACCGGGTGGAGACCTACGCCGACGCGGTGATCGCGGCGGCACAGGACAGCCGGTACGGACTGCTGTGGCCGGTGCCCCCCGAGAGCAGCTCGCGACTCGCCGGCTCGGCCCACTACGGGTTCGCGCACGGCGTGGCCGGCATCGGGTACTTCCTGCTGGCTGCCGGCAGAGCCTGTGACCGCGAGGCGTACGTCAAGGTAGCGCTGGAGGCCGGGCACACCCTGTGTCGAGTCGCCACCACCGACGTCAATGGCGCAGCCTGGTGGCCGGTCGGACCGGACGACCAGACGCGGCTTCCGCACTGGTGCACCGGAGCCTCAGGCATCGGCACGTTCCTGCTCCGGCTGTACGCGGCCACCGACGAACCGGCTCTCGGCGCCTACGCCGGCGCAGCAGCCGTAGCGGTACACCGGTCCCGGTGGCGCTCGCTGCCGTCGGCCTGTCACGGTCTCGCCGGCGACGGCCAGTATCTGCTCGACGCGGCCGACATCCTCGGCGACGACACCTACCACGACTGGGCCGAAAGCATGGTCGAGGCGATCGCGGTCCGGCACTGCCGGCGCGGTGGACGGCTGCTCGTCCCGGGCGAGAACGGGCAGGCGGTCGTGTCGGACTACCACACCGGACTGGCAGGCGTGCTGTCGTTCCTCCTCCGGTTGCGTCACGGCGGCCACCGACCGTGGATGGTCGACGATCTCGCTGGTAGGTGATCGCTCATCCCTCGGCCCAGCCTGGACCGACCAGACGTTGGTTGAGTAGCGCTCACCAGCCGGCGCCTACCACTTGAGGTATCCCTGCGCCGCGTACGGGTCATTTGGGTTGACCCATGGGTAGTCCACCATGGCGGGATCGGGCCACATACCCAGACGCAGCTTGACGATTCCCAGCCCAACGGTCACATCCACGCCTTCGTTACCGAACTCGACCGCGAGTTCGAGAGTGGGTCCAAGCGAGCTGCTGGCCTCCCCACAGAGACCGGCTCCGCAGCCTGTAGCCAGGACCTCGTTGCGAGCGGTCGAAGCGCCGAGACCCAACTTGGCCTTACCACTGTCGACCGACGCCGTGGCATAGGCCTCCCCTAGGGTGAACTTGTCGACGATCTCGACGGGACCCAGCTGCGCCACACGCGACTCGTACTCCTTGGAGTAGGGCGTCCACTTTCCGCCAACGCTCGGCTTGCTGGTTTTCCGACCCTGGCCCTCTACCCGTCCGTAGCCGGTGGCGGAGAGAGTTGCCTTTGCGTTGGGGGTTCCATGGCCGCCGGCGTGGTTGCTGGCTGCCTCCGCGGCCTGCTGGCGGATGTGGTTCGCAGCCCTTGCCAGCCGCGCCTTCATCAGCAAGGAGCGCGTGGTCGAGTCGCTGTCGGGGTACTCCACGTCAGGCTCGGCACCTTGCCCCACCACCACGATCGTCTCCATACCGCCCTCAGGAATGCCGGCGGCGTTGATGGGATACCAGGGCGGCAGGCTCTCGGGCGCACAGTCGATGACCGGGGTCGCTGCCGAGGCGGTTGGGGCGGTCGAGTCCTCGTCGGAACCTGGTGTCGCGCTGAGGCTGAAGGTCAGGTCGAGGAAGCCGCCGATCCGGGTGGCTGCCTGCGCGATGCCAAGCGCGCATACCGCGCCGGGGCGTCGGGCATCGGCACCGTCCTGCTCCGGTTGTACGCGGACACCGACGAACCAGCTCTCGGTGCCTACGCCTGCGCGCGACCCTCGACCCCGGATGGTCGGGCGACAGCTAATGAACGTTTCTGGCCAGCCTTGTGCCAAGAAGAAGCACGACTTGGAGACTTGGTTCCGGCGCGATCAGCCTCACTTGTACTTCAGGCCAGGGTTCTCCTCGTACAACCGATCCCAGGTCGAGTTCGTGGCCCGGTCCAACGCACCTCCGGGCTCGAACCAGATACCTCCGCCCAGCTTGACGATGCCCAGCCCAACGGTGAAGTCCACGCCTCCGCCACCGAACTCGACCGAGAGCTCGAGAGTGGGACCGAGTGAGCTGCTGACCTCTCCACAGACCCCGACTTCGCAGCCCGTGGCCAGGACCTCGTTGCGAGCTGCCGAAGCGCCGACTCCGACCTTGGCTTTGCCATTCTCGACCGACGCCGTGGCGTAGGCCTCCGCTACGGTGAACTTGTCGACGATCTCCACCGGACCCAGCTGCGCCACATGCTCCGTGTGCTTCTTGGAGATGGGGGTCCACTTGCCGCCAACGCTCGGCTTGTTGGTCTTCGGACTCTGGCCTGCTCCACGTCCATATCCGGTGCCGGTGAAGGTGCCCTTGGCTTCGGGGCTTTCATAGCCGCCGTCGTGGTTGCTTGCTGCCTCGGCGGCCCGCTGCTGGACGTGATCCGCTGCCCTCTCCAGCCACGCCCTCATCAACAGGGCGCGGGTGGTCGCCTCGCTGTCGGGGAACTCCACATCCGGTTCCGCACCTTGGCCGTACACCACGACCACCTCGCCGAAGTCTTCCTCGGGTACTCCGTCTCCGTTGAAGGAGAACCCGGACGGCAGGCAGTCGGGTGGGCAATCCAGTATCGGCGCCCTTGCCGGTGCGGCCGACGCTGTCGAGTCCTCGTCGAAACCTGGTGTGGCCGTGAGGCTGAAGATCAGGTCGAGGAAGCCGCCGACCGCCATGATGCCGTCAGCGATGCCCTGCGTGATGCCCTGACCGATCCTGCCCATCGCCGTGTACTCCCACAGGTCCCAGCCCAGCGAGCCAGGGATGGCCGAGTACCCGCTGGGGTCGGTGTAGGTCGTCGGGTTGTTCCAGACGTAGGAGTAGCGGTTGTAGTTCTGACTGTTCAGCGGGTCCTGCAGGAGCGGGTCCGGGCTGAGGAACCGGCGCGCCAGCGGATCGTAGATCCGGCCTTTCATGTTGATCAGACCGGTCTCGTCCTCGTGCTCCTGAGTGGTGAAGCCGAACCGGACGCCGCCGTGACGTTGTGGGCCGCGCGGAACGTTGGCTGCGTCGATGCGGCGGCCGAACGGGTCGTAGAACAGCTCGTTGAGGAAGTCCTCACCGCCGCCTACCCTCCTACCTGCCGAGTTCGTCACGACCATGGTGCTGCCCTGCTGGTCGGCGTGCAGGTACCACGGCTTGGTGGCAGTCACCGGGCCACCGCCGGCGGCCTGGACCCGGTTGATCTGGGCGACCACGCGGCCTTCGGCCACGATGTAGTGCAGGTTGTGGATCTCCTTGCCACCCGTGCCGGCGTTCTTCCGCCGCTCGAACACACCGCCCACGTAGGTGACGGTCTGGTCGTCGTCCTGCTTGCGTACGCGGGTGCCGCTGGCGTCGTAGGCATACGTGGTCGTGCGCTGGGGTTGGCCCCAGTTGACGGCCGACGGCAGGTCGAACGTGTTGTAGTCGATGGTTCGACCGGGACCGCTGATCTGCCGTCCGGCATCGTCGTAGCGGTAGCTGCTGGAGTCCCCGTCGCCGGTGCGGGACGTCAATGCATGGGCAGGGGCATCGTTCTCGCCGTACCGGTAGGTGACGTCACGCTCTGGCTGCCCGTCGACCTTCTCGCTGACAAGGCCACCCATCGTGTCGTAGTCGTAGGTGACCTGGTGGGCCTGGCCGCCCTCACCGGTCACGCCCCAGGTTCGTAGCCGGTTCAGCCGGTCATATCCGAACTCCTCAGCCCGACCCGCGACCTCATCGGCCTTCGAGGCGAGGTTTCCGTTGGGGTCGTAGCCCAGGCTCAGCTTCTGGAGCTGACCCTCCGGTCCAGTCGTGGCGACCTCGGTCAACCGTCCCGTCGTGGGTTCGTAGCCGTAGGTGCTCGCCACATCGTTGCCCAGGCGCTCCTGGGTCAGCGCACCTTCGGCGTTGCGGGCTGTGCCCTGCCAGTACGGCTTGGGTTCGGCCGGGTTCTTGATCTGCTGTAGGTAGCCACCGGCGTTGTAGGTGTAGTCGATCCGCAGCCGATCCTGCACGTCGGGGATCTGTGGGTAGGTCAGGCTTGCCTGCCGGCCGAACTGGTCGTAGCCGTAGTCGAGCCGGTAGACCTCGTCCTCGATCGTCCAGGCAGCGGTTTGCCGGTGCCCGAACTCGTCGTAGGAGTAGCGGGTCACCACGCCGTCCGTGCTCCTGGCCGACTCCAGGTAGCCGATGCCGTTGTCGGCCGAGTCCCACGTGTTGGTCGACGTGCCGTCGGGTGAGCTGGTCCGCGTCACCCGGCCCAGGTCGTCGTAGCTGAAGGTGGTCTCCTCGCCGGCACCGTTCGTCTGCCGCACCTGCTCACCGAACGCGTTGTACGAGGCATCCGCGGTCCCGCGGCTCGGGTCGACATGCCGGTCCAACCGGCCCAGCGTGTCGTACTCCATCGTCTGGACCGTGTCATCAGCGGCAACGATCCTGGACTGCAGCCCGAAAGGTCCGTACTCGAACCGGGTGCGCAGCCAGGCCGAGGAGCCCGGGTCATCCTCGTACCGCGACTCCACGTCCCCATTCACGCCGGCCACCGTGTAGCTGTGGGTGTTACGAGGGTCGAAGGTGTGGGTCTCCAAACCGGCATAGGTGTGCCGTGTCACCGCTCCGTTCGGTTCGGTGGCCGACAGGACACGATCACGGTCGTCATAGCTGTACGTCGTGAACTGCGGTGTCGCACCCGGAAGCGTCGGACGTGACCGCTTCGACACCCGGCCGCGCTCGTCGTACTCGACCAACACCTTGGCGGTACGCCCGTCGAACGTCCGTCCCCGCTGCTCGATCTCCTTGCCGAGTGGGTTCAGCAACACAGACGTCTGCCCGCCACCGGCCTTGTTCGTGATGACCTGCTGAAAGCCCAGGAACGCACCTTTGTTGAAGTGCTCGAACCCGCCATCCGCGTCATTGGTCTCTACCAGCCGGCCGAAGCCGTCGTAACGCATCGTCGTCTTGACCCCATTGGGATCAGTGGTCTCCAACGCCACCCCAAGACCCGAATGCATCTTGGTCTTGGTCTCGCGTCCGAGCGCATCGGTCGTCGAGGTCGGATAGAGCTTGTCAGCGTCGTAGGTGTAGCCGTCTGTGCGGCTGTTGTCCGCACTGTCGGTGCGGGTGACCGAGTTGATGGTGCCGAACTCGCCGTACTCGGTCTTGGTGGTCAGCTTCAGGTCGGGATCGTCAGGTTCCACGACGCTCACGGTCGGATTGCCGGACTCGTCGTAGTCGTACGTCGTCTCACGGGTCACACAGTCCTGACCACCGGCCGCGCAGCCGGTGACCCGTCGCGCGATCGGCAGGCCGATCAGCCAGTCGGACTCGTCGTTGCGGTAGTCGACCTCGTTGGTCGTCGTTCGACCACCGTCCGTGGCCAGGATCTCGCGCGCCTTGTTACTGAACTCGTCGTACTCGGTGTCGACCCGCGACTTCCGCAGCAGCTGCCACTCCCCGCCTACCGGCCGCTCCTCCTGCGAGGTCACGACCGCCCTCGTCTCGACGATGAAGCTGCCCACGTCGTGCCGGCGGATCCGGTTGTCATAGGAGGCCGTCTGCCGGAACTCGCGGCCGTCGGGATCGTCCTTGACGGTGTAGGTCACCTTCTTCGGCGTGTTGGCGTACGGATACACCGCCGCCTTCGCGTACTCCGACGTCCCACTCACCTCTCGGGTCTGGTTGTCGAAGTCGGTGACGGTGACACTGCCCAGGGATTCGACCACATGCCTGGCGAAGCCAAGCGATCCACGACCATGCAGGTCGACACGTGCACCTTCGTAGTCGTGGTCGAACCTCGTCCACGAGACCTCGCCCGCCACCGTCCGACTCGCGACCCGGTGCTCGGCCACCACACTGCCGCCCTTGAACGGGCACACGATCGGATAGCCGCAACCCTCGTTCGCCGGCACGTGCACCGACCGGTCAGCCAGGTTCGCGTACGAGACCTCCACGGTCGGGCTGAAGATCGGGTCACCGATGCGGACCAACTGATCCGGGATCTGCCCGAGCCGCTTGAAGATCTTCAACTTCCGGTCTTCGGACCCGGAAACCTGCGTCGTGCTGACGATGTCCATCAGGCCATCGCCGTTGTAGTCCATCGGCTGCACGTTCTGCCCGATCTGCTCGCCCGGGTCCACCGGACCGAACTCGTCCGCACGGGCGAACTCGGCACCCGTCCACTGGTACAGGCGCGCTGCCCCGTTCCTCATGATCAGAATGTCCGACTGGCCGTCGTTGGAGAAATCGACGACACGCATCTGGCCGGCGGCAAACCCCTCCTGGACATCGCGGATCGTCCGTCCGGGCCAGTCGTCTGGAACGGGAACTGTCGACCTCGAGTCGAACCCGTTGCCGCTGTTGCGACGCACCCGAAGCTCTGACACCTCACGTTCGGAGTTCCAGCGGTCTTCCAGGAAATCCTCCAGTCCGTCACCATTCACATCCCCGTTGCCGGCCCTTGACTGAAGGCTCTTCCCTTCAACGCCACCGGCGGCATTGAGACCCCAGCCAGAGAAGAGATGCTGACTGCTTTCACCACCGATGATCTCGGCGCGACCATCGCCGTCCGTGTCCCCTACCGAGGCGGTGGCGCCCTCCAGGCTGATGTCAGGCACATCGTTGTTGCGCTCTCCGAAGCGCTCGGCACCTGCCTCGCCGGTGTTCAGGCGGTACCACTTCTGCGTGCCGGGAAAGTTCTTTGCTCCCACGAAGTCCGGTAGTCCGTCGCCGTTCAGGTCCGCGAGTCGGAACGATGCGTCGAGACCGTCGTCCTCGAGTCCTCCACCGCCTGGCGCAGGCTCGTAGTCCAGGCCGTCGGACTCGTACAGGCTCCAGCGACGCGTCCCCTCCTGCGTGACGGAGACCATCAACTCAGCCTTGCCGTCGGCATCGACGTCCGCTGGGCGGATACCTAGGCCGGTGTCCACGGGAAACTCAGTCACACGGGGCGAGCCGAACCCGGATCCATCCTTGGAGCCCGCCCGAACGACCAACTTTTCCGGCTCGTCGTCGTTGAGATCGACAAGCGTGTAGATCAGGTCATCGGCACCATCGCCGTTGACGTCACCGGCCATGAACCCGTCCGGCATGTTCTCGTCCGTGCCGTTCTCGACGGTCTCCTCGAACTCGTAGCTGCCCTTGGTCCAGGTCAACGGCAGTGCCGCCTTGCACACGTGCTTTCCGTCGCACTCGGCGATGTTGCTCAGCAGGCTCCGGCCGGTGATGCTGTCGTTGCGGTAGCTCAGCTGGTACTCCCGCAGCAGCTCCGCGGTCTCACCCGCCGCGCCCGCGAACATGGAGATCGTCTTGATCCGGTGGGCGATCCGGGTATGCACACCACCGCCGAAGGACTCAATCGGGTCGTCCTCGAGCCGGGACTCATAACCGAACTCCACCCGGCGGTTCGGCTCGTACTCGATCGCCGACGGTCGCATCTCGACCCACGACAGCTCGTCCTCGCCGCCCTCCCCGCGCAGGTATTCAACGGTCGCCGCATTCCCGTTGCGGTCCTCGATCTTCTCGACCGCCCACGCCAGCGGCACCCTGCCACCCGGCGCCCGGACCAGACTGGGCTCGGCCGCGTTCGGCCCAGGCTGCAGCCGGTACGCCTCCAGCCGAGCATTGTCGGCCTGCCCGAACGTCTGGACGGTCCCGTCCTTGGCCCACACCTTGAAGTAGTCCGGCACGTTGTCCTGCGTGCCGTACCCGACAATCCGCGCGAAGGTCTGTCGCTCCGTCACGTACTCCCGCTGGGGCGCCTGAATCGTCGAGGTGGGCAGCAGCCGCATTCCGCCCAGGCACAACGCCGTCGTGCCATCGAAGTGCCCACTCTCGCTGAACCCGTCCTGGGCATAGGTCCGCGGACACCACGAGATCGACGACAACCCACCAAGCGACCAGCCCACCCCCACCAGACCGTTACCGGCCCGGTTGTCGAACGACAACCCCAGCTGCGGCGCCACCTTGCCGCCGCGTGCCCCCGGCACCCACAGCGGCAGGTTGTACTGGGCCGCGCCGTCGTCGCCGACCGAGAACGCACCCTGCGTCCAGCCGAACCCCGGGGCGCTGTCCACGATCTCGCCCGGTGGCTGCGCAGCCGGGCGCACCGCAGCCGCCGCCGCGAGACCGGCCGCGCCGGCGCCCGAAACCGCTGCACCCCGCGCACCTTCGGCGACGGCCGTTCTGTTCATCGCCGCAGTCGTCGGTAGCGACTGGCAGGCGGTCAACACCAACCCCGTCGCAAGTACGAAAGCCAGCACCACGGCAACGGGTCCCCGCCGCAGCGGCGAACCGGCACCGCTGCGGAGCACTCGGGGTGCATTTGGACGTACGCCCATGGCTGTTGTCACACTCCCCACCCTCAGCCGAACGATCAAGCACGAGTACGCCCGCTACCGCGTGAGCGGTTCGCTCGTGCCATGCGCGGCTGATCCGGATCTGCCGGGCCGCACCCACCTAGGGTGGGACGCGAAATTGCAGGCGGGTTGCGGGCTCTGGTCCCGCACTGTCAGCCAGGCGAGCTCTGTCTGCCAAAATCGACGGATGCCCGCACCTGAGGCGCCGTCGATCCCGTACGGAGCCACCGCCAGCCGGCCGGACTGGTCGGATCTGCCGGACGACATTCGTACCCGCATCGAGGAACGCCTCGGCGCCCGTGTCACGGCGGTGGCCAGCCAGGGATCCGGGTTCACGCCGGGCTTCGCGTCCAGACTGCTCTCCGCCGAGGGGCAGTGCGCCTTCGTCAAGGCCGCCTCGACCGAGGTCACCCCGGTGATCGCCGACTCCTACCGGGCCGAGGGACGCATCGTTCCGCTGCTCCCGGCGGCGGTGCCGGCGCCGGCCGTGCGGTGGACCTTCGACGAGGCGGGCTGGGTGGTGTTGGGCTTCGAGGACGTACCCGGTCGGCCGCCGGTGCGCCCGTGGCAGCCGGCCGAGCTCACCAGCGTGCTGACGGCGCTCGAGCCGATGGCCGATGCCCTCTCACCCGGACCGCCCGGGCTGGTGGTGCCGCGCCTGCGCGACTGGATCGGCGAGGAGTTCGGCTACTGGCGTCGCCTCGCCGACGAAGGCGCCGGCGCCGGTCCGGGCCAGGCCACGGGTCCCCTCGCCGACCTCGCCCACCTGGACGATCTGGCCGCCGCCGCACTGGACGGCGACTGCGTAGCCCACTGCGACCTGCGCGACGACAACGTGATCATCGGTGACGACGGCAAGGTCTGGGTCTGCGACTGGAACTGGCCGAGCCGAGGCGCTCCGTGGATCGACCTGCTCACGATCCTGATCTCGGCCCGCGGCGACGGCTATGACGCCGACGCGCTGTTCGCCGCGCACCCCCTTGGCGAGGCGGTCGACGCAGAGCCCGTCGACGCCGCTCTGGCGGGTCTGGGCGGCTTCTTCACCCGGTCGTCCCTCGAGCCGGTCGTGGCCGGATCTCCCCACCTGCGCACGCACCAGGCGTTGTACGCGGAGGCGACCCTGTCCTGGCTCGCCGTCCGCCGCGGCTGGGTCACCTGAGCGCAGGGCAGGGCATCCCCTACGGGAAACACGCCCCGGCCTCGTCCTTCAGACTGACGGCGCCGGCCAGAGCGTGCACTAGCGTCGGGTCCGTGACCGTCCTAGCCACCCGCGACCTCACCAAGAGGTTCGATACCGTCACAGCCCTCGACCGCCTGAGCATCGAGGTCGGTCCGGGCGTGACCGGGCTCGTCGGCGCCAATGGTGCCGGCAAGTCCACCCTGATCAAGATCCTGCTCGGCCTGGCACCGGCGACGTCGGGACAGGCGCGGGTGCTCGACCTCGACGTCGCCACCGACGGCTCGGCGATCCGCGACCGTGTGGGCTACATGCCCGAGCACGACTGCCTCGTCCCCGACGTGTCGGCCACCGAGTTCGTGGTGCACATGGCCCGGATGTCCGGCCTGCCCGCCGCAAGCGCCCGCGAACGGACCGCTGACATCCTGCGACACGTCGGCCTGTACGAGGAGCGCTACCGCCCGATCGGCGGCTACTCGACCGGCATGCGGCAGCGCGTCAAGCTCGCGCAGGCACTGGTGCACGACCCTCGGCTGGTCTTCCTCGACGAGCCGACGAACGGGCTCGATCCCCGAGGACGCGACGAGATGTTGGCGCTGATCCGTCGGATCGGCACCGACTTCGGCATCACCGTCCTGGTGACCTCGCACCTCCTCGGCGAGCTCGAGCGCATCTGCGACCACGTGGTGATCATCGACGCCGGCCAGCTGCTGCGCTCGTCGTCGACCGCCGACTTCACCCAGACGATGCAGGTGATGGTCGTCGAGGTCATGGCGTTCGACAACGCCCCAGGCCAGCCGCCCGGGCGGGACCGGCTCGGGGAGGCACTCGCCGCCCGCGGGCTCCGCGCCTATCCGGACGGGCATCTGCTGGCCGTCGACATCGCCACCGAGGAGACCTACGACGTCGTACGCGACACTGCGGCCGAGCTCCAGCTCGGGCTGGTGCGGATGCAGCAACGCCGGCACCGCATCGAAGAGGTCTTCCGGCCTGCCGCGACGCTGCCCGACACGGCCTCCGACGGCGCCCAGCCGCACCCGGCCGCGCACGAGGAAGGGATGACCCGTGTCGACGCACCCTGAGCCTCCGCAGAACTCGACGCCGACACCGACGCCGGGCTCAAGGCCGACGCAGAGCGCGATGCCGAACCCGGCAGGGCCGGCTATCCAACCGGCGACGGCCGGTCCCGGCGTGCTGTCGGCACCCGTTGGCCCCTCGGGCGTGATCCACGACATCGGCTACCGCCGGTATGAGGGTCCCCGGCTCGGTCGTGCGTACATCCTGCGGTCTCTGTTCACGCTGAGTCTGCGCTCGACCTACGGACTCGGCCGGACGGCAAAGTCCAAGGTCCTGCCGTTCCTCCTCGTCGGTGCGATGCTGCTGCCGGCGCTGATCATCGTCGTGGTGCTGATCTTCGCGCGGTTGCAGGACCTTCCGTTGCCGTACGAGCGCTACATCATCGTCACGCAGGCCGTGATCGCGATCTTCGTAGCCGCGCAGGCGCCGCAGCTCTTCTCCCGTGACCTACGGTTCCGCACGGTCACCTTGTACTTCTCCCGGCCGCTGACGCGGCTCGACTACGTGCTCGCCAAGTACGCGGCGCTGTTCGTGTCGCTGTCGCTCCTCATGCTTGCGCCGCTGCTGCTGCTGTTCGTCGGAACGCTCCTGGCCGAGCTGCCGGCCGTCAACCAGGCCAAGGAGTTCGGCGCGGCCGCGGTGGGTGCGCTCGTGTTGGCGCTGGTGCTCGCGGGCGTCGGCGGCCTCATCGCGTCCCTGACCACGCGGCGCGGCTTCGGCGTCGCCGCGATCATCACTGTCCTGCTGGTCAGCTACGGGGGCGTCAACATCGGCGCGCAGATCGCGAGTTACGCCGCCGACGACTCGGTGGCCGGCTACCTCGGTGTCCTCTCACCCATCACCCTGGTCGACGGACTCCAGGTCCTGACGCTGGGAGCCGACTCCTCCAGCGCCGTGCCACCGCCGGAGGGATCGCTCGGCACCTTCGCCTTCGTGCTCGCCACCGTCGTGGCCATCAGCGGATCGTTCGGCCTCCTGCTCCTGCGCCACCGCAAGGTCGCCGGGACATGAGCGGCCGAACGGATCACCCCAGCCTTCAGGGCACGTGCGCGCCGGACACGGAACGAGGGCACCGATGAGTGTGCTGCAGATCGAGCGGGTGTCGCGGTGGTACGGCAACGTCGTCGCCGTCAACGACATCGCCATGACGATCGGCCCCGGCGTGACCGGGTTGCTCGGCCCCAACGGCGCGGGCAAGTCGACCCTGATCCACATGATGGCGGGATTCCTCGCCCCTTCGAGCGGAGACGTCACGCTGGATGGCGTACGCGTCTGGCGCCACCACGACTCCTATCGCCGGATCGGGCTCGTCCCCGAACGCGAGTCCCTGTACGACAACCTCACCGGCTGGCAGTTCGTCCTCGCCAACGCCAAGCTGCACCGGTTGTCCGATCCGAAGGCCGCCGCCCGGCAGGCGATCGACACGGTCGAGATGGCGTACGCCGAAGGCCGCAAGGTCGGTACGTACTCCAAGGGCATGAAGCAACGGATCAAGATGGCGACCGCACTGGTTCACCGGCCCGCGGTGCTGCTTCTCGACGAACCGTTCAACGGCATGGACCCCCGCCAGCGCATGCACCTGATGGACCTGCTGCGTTCCATGGGCGAGAACGGCCGGACGGTCCTGTTCAGCTCGCACATCCTGGAGGAGGTCGAGCAGGTCGCCTCCCACATCGAGGTGGTGGTGGCCGGCCGGCATGCCGCCTCGGGTGACTTCCGGGAGATCCGCCGGCTGATGACCAACCGGCCCCACCTGTATCTCATCCGGTCCAGCGACGACCGCCGGCTCGCGTCCTGGCTCATCGCCGACGGGTCATCGGCGGGCGTCGAACTCGACCCGAAGGAGCAGTGCCTCCGCGTCCAGGCCGTCGACTTCGGGCGCTTCACCTGGCTCCTGCCGCAGGTCGCCCGCGACGCCGATGTCCGCCTCTTCGAGGTCTCACCGTCCGACGAGTCGCTGGAGAGCGTCTTCTCCTACCTCATCACCGCCTGAGCACCCGACGTGCACCGAGGAAGCCCATGAACGCCACCATCGCAAGGCTCACCACGAGCACGCTGCTGGGCAAGCGCCGGGCCCTGCTGCTGTTCATCCTGCCGGCATTGCTACTCGTACTCGCCGGCATCGTGCGCTGGGCAGCCGGCCCGGACTCGGTGGTCGGAACGCCGTTGCTGCAGACCTTCGCGCTCGGGACGATCGTGCCGCTGCTCGGGCTCATCGCTGGCACCGGCGTCATCGGGACCGAGATCGACGACGGCTCGATCGTCTACATCCTGGCCAAGCCGATCCCCCGCCCGGTCGTCATCGTGACCAAGCTCGCCGTCGCGGTTGGCTGCCTGGTGGCGTTCGCGGCCGTGCCGATCTTCCTCGCCGGCGTGCTCGTCGCGGGCGTGGACGACGGCGTGGCCATGGGCTTCGCGATCGGCGCCGCGGTAGCCGGCCTTGCCTACAGCGCCGTGTTCCTCCTGCTGGCGGTCCTGACCAGGCATGCCGTCGTCTTCGGCCTCGTGTACGCGCTGATCTGGGAGTCCTTCGTCGGCGGTTTCGTCCCGGGCGCGAAGACCCTGAGCATCCAGCAATGGGGACTCTCCGTAGCCGACCGGTTGATCAGCAGGGACTCGATCGAGGCGGCCGTGAGCGTGGGAACCGGGGTGATTCTGCTCGTCCTGGTGACGGCCGTGGCCACCTGGTTCGCCGGTGAGCGGCTGCGGTCGCTCACGCTCACCGAGGCGGAATAGGGGTCCCTCCGCCGGCAATCGGCCGTTATCGACGTGATCTTGCCCGTACGGTCGCCGATGTGACCGTGCCGGGGACGGCTGGTAGGCTGTCCCTTCGCGTCTCCGGCGTAGGGTCGGTTGCGCTTTCATTCTGTCCACGACGTCCGATCGAGGCTCAAGCTCCGTGGCGAACATCAAGTCCCAGATCAAGCGGATCAAGCAGAACGAGCGCCGCCGTCTTCGCAACAAGTCGGTGCGTTCGTCGGTGCGGACCGCCATTCGCAGCTTCCGTGAGGCTGCCGAGTCCGGCGACTCCGCCCGGGCCAACGACCTCGCCCGCGCTGCCGGCCGGCTGCTCGACAAGGCCGTGTCCAAGGGCGTGGTGCACAAGAACCAGGCAGCCAACAAGAAGTCCGCGATCTTCAAGAAGGTCGCCAGCCTCTAGGCACGTCGCGGCCGGCAGCACCGGCCGCCAGTCAGGTCACTTCACGCCCGACCCATCAGCGACCTGTCAGACCGAGCGCCCGCTTCTCATCCATCGCTCGCCTCGCTGCCTACAGGACCTGACCCACGTCGATCCGATTGCCGTCGGGATCTGCGAACACGAAGCCCCGAAGGCCGTAGTCGGCATCGCGGATACCCTTGACGATCCGCACCTCGCGAGCAATCAGGTGGTCATAGAACGCACGGGCGTCGTCGACCAGCAGGTGCGCGATGTTCTGCCTCGTGGCCTGGTGGTTGGCGTTGCGTGACAGGTGAAGTTCGGCGCCATCACGCTTGACGATGACGAAGCCGACCGGATCGCCGTTCGTGAACGTCACGGCGAAGCCGAGGGTGTCGACGTAGAACGCCAAGGCCTGCGGTACGTCTGTGACGGAGATGGTGGGGGCGGCACGGCCATACCGGACAGGCGCCGGAGAGCTCGTGGTCATGGCACATTCTCCCTTGGCAGGACGTTTCCAGCCACCGGAGGCGGTGCTCCGCAGATGTGGACCGGTCCCGTCGAGTTCGCCGAGGCAGTGCTCGAGACTCCGTGCGGAAACGTACCATGCCGGGTCACCCCGGAATTTCCGCCGAAACTAGTCGCGGACGGAGCCGGTCGCCCGGCGAGCCCTGCCTACCGCGAGGACGGCCCGCTCCAGGGCATAGCCGGCGTCGTCAGCGGCGCCTTTGACATCGGCATCAGCTTGGGCGACCGCCTGGATGGCGTCGGCCAGCCCTCTGGTGTCCCAACCCCGCAGCTGACCGCGAAGGGACTTGAGCTTCCAGGACGGTATGCCGACCTGCCGGAGCAGGTCGCCCTCGCTCAGACCTCTTGGTGCGTCGGCGAGCTTGCCGAGTGACCGAAGTCCGGAGGCGAGAGCGGAAGTCACCAGGACGGGCGCGACGCCGGCACGCAGCGCCCACCGCAGCTGCTCGAGGGCACGCGCCGTGTGTCCGGCGAGGGTGGCGTCGGCGACGGCGAAGCTGGTCACCTCCGCGCGACCGGCGAAGTAGCGGCGTACGACCTCATCGGTGATCTGGCCGTCGGTGTCGGAGATCAACTGCGCGGTCGCGCCGGCCAGACCACGCAGGTCACTGCCGACCGCGTCGACCAACAAGTGGGCGGCGTCCTCACTGATCCGGCCGCCGGACGCACGAACCTCTCGGGTGACGAACGCGGGAAGCTCGTAGCTTCGCAACGGGTCACATGCCACCACCCGCACGCCGGCCTTGCGGAGCTTGTCGACGCCGGCTCGACCCTTCTGACCGCCACGGTGGACGAGGAGCAGAGCAACGTCGGGCTGCGGACTGCCGGCATAGGCGACAAGCGTGGGCAACGTCTCCGCCGGGAGTGCGTCGAGGCCCCTCACCACGACGACCCGAGCGGTGGCGAACAGGGATGGGCTGGTCAGCTCGGCCAGCGCGCCAGGTGCGAGATCAGCCGCTTCGAGCTCGGACAGATCCGCATCAGGATCGATCGACCTGACTGCCTCGGTGGCCGCCCGCACCGCGCGGTCGACAAGGAGGTCCTCGGCTCCCACCACCATTGTGACGCCCCCGAGCGGGCCGGCGTCGGCATGCGCGGAGGAGCGAGACTTGGCTGCCATGGTTCGTCAGCATCCCACGGACCGCCGACGTCTCCGGGCCCACCTCCGGTATGGCCGGCGAACCCGGCTTGGTCCTGTCAGGCGTAGCGGCACCGGTCTGGAGGGAGCCCCGAGGTCGTCCACGGGTGAGGATGCCAAGACCGGAGCCGTCGTTGACCACCGCGATCGACCCCGCCTGGTCGGTCCGCGCGACGCTGGTCCCGGTGGACGCCAGGTCGGACACCGTTGACGGCGCCGGATGACCGTAGTCGTTGTCGGCTCCCACGCTGATCAGCGCGAGTCTGGCGCCGACAGCGCGCAGGAACTCCTGGTCCTGGTAGCGGGAGCCGTGATGGGGAACCTTGAGGACCGACGCTCGGACGTCCGCCCCCGATCGCAGCAGCTCACGCTGGCCGGCCGGCTCGACATCGCCGGTGAGCAGCGCGCGTACGCCGGCTGATTCGGCGATCACCACCACACTCGCGTCGTTCTCGGCCGAGCCTTCCTCGGCACCGGATCCGACGGCCTCGTCCTCCCGCGCCATCGTCTCGACCCGCTCCGCCGCTGGACCGAGCACGCTCCACGTGACCGCGCCGACCCTTCTGCGTTCTCCGACCAAGGCCTCCGTGACGGGCGTTCCTGCCGCGGCGGCGACCCGGCTGACCCACCGTGCCTCGGCACTGGCCCGGCCGTGCGGGCGAATCCCGATCTCGCCGACCGCGCGTCCACGCAGGACACCGGGCAGACCCGCGATGTGGTCGTCGTGGAAGTGGGTGAGCAGGACGTACGGGACACGGTTGATGGCGAGCTCTGCCAGACAGGTGTCGATCAGGTCTGGATCAGGTCCGGTGTCGACCACCACTCCCGCCTTGGGACCGGCCCGAAGTACCAGACCGTCCCCCTGCCCGACATCGCAGGCGACCAGGAACCATCCCTCGGGCGGCCAGCCGGTGATCCAAACGGGCGGGCCTGGAACGCGTACCGGATGCACGATCCAGACCACAGTCGCTACCGCGATGGCGAGGGTAGGTCCGCGGCGCCGTAACACCGCCGGAGCACCCGTCGCGACGGCGGCGCACAGCACCACCAGTACAGCGATCCCGAGTACCGATGCCGACCACGCCACGCTTGCACCCGGTACCCCGGCCGCCACCTGGGCGACCTCGACGATCCAGCGCGCCGCGTACCCGGCGAGCCGACCCGGAAAGGCCGCGACCCGCTCACTCACCGAGGCGACCAGCAACGTCGTCAACCCGAAAACCGTGGCGGGGAACACCGCTGGTGCCGCGACCAGGTTGGCCGCCACCGCGACCACGCTCACCGAGCCTGACAGGACCGCAACGAGCGGGGTGCAGGCAAGTTGCGCCGCGAGTGGGATGGCCAGGGCAGTCGCCGCAAAGCGTGGCAGCCACCGCGAGAGCGCGCTCGTGTAGGCCGGGGCAAGAGCAAGGATGCCCGCGGTGGCGAGTACCGACAGGGCAAACCCGTAGCTTCGTCCGAGCCACGGATCGAGCGCCAGCAACACGATGACTGCCAGAGCGAGAGCGGGTACGCCATAGCGGCGCGACCCCGCGGCCAAGCCGACGAGTCCGACCAGGCCCATGGCAGCGGCCCTGAGGACACTGGGTTCGGGTCGCGCCAGGACCACCAGGCCGACGGCGCACAGCGCTCCCAACAGCGGGAGACCCCACGACTGCACTCCTGCCCACCTCGCCGCGCCCAGGACGAACGCGAGCATGATCGTCAGGTTTGCGCCCGACACCGCGGTGAGGTGAGAGAGGCCGGCAGTCCGGAAGTCCTCGACGAGGCTGGCAGGCATGCCGGAGACGTCACCGACAACCAGCGCGGGCACGAGACCGCGCTCCTCGCGGGGCAGGTCGGCAAGGGCGGCGCGCAACCCGGCACGCAACGAGCTCGCACACCGGTCGAGCCAGCCGGGTCGTTCGAGGACCGCTGGCGGGGATCGGGCTGACACGACGGCCGCTGCGCGGTCGCCTGGGTCCGTCGCCGACAGCCGCGCCACCGTGCGTACCAGGGTGCCGGGCTCCACCGCCGACCATGACAGCGGTCCGGTCACGACCACCGGCGTGGTGACCCGTGTCGTCACGCCGTGATCGCTCACCCGGACAAGGTCAGCGTCCATGACGACGTACGCCGAACCGAAGCCACGCGGCTCCCGGCGTACTGCGTCAGTCCGGACCCGCAGCTCCGCCGCGACGACCGCGGCATCCGCCGCGAGTGCCGGGACCGGGCCGCTGCGCAGCGCCACCACGTGGGCAACGGTGACCACGCAGAACACCGCACCGCCGACAAGGATCACGGCGAGCGGAGGCCCGAAACCCTGGAACCGCCCCCTGAGGAGGACGGCAGGAATCGCCAGCGCGGCCAGCGCGGCCGCGAGGACCACGACGAGTGGTACGGACGTCAGCGGGACGACCAGAGCGCAGAGCCAGGCGGTGACCGCGAGGGGCACCAGGCGGGCATCGGTCGGACGATGACCCTCCTGTGGATCGGCTTCGGCTGCGGCACCGACTCTCTCCGCCCCGTCCGCACCACCCGCCTCGTCGGCACCGTCGCCCCCGCCCGCAGCACCTGCCCCGTCGGCTCTGCCGGTCATGTCCGGGCTCACGTCGCGTACCAAGCCCGGACCGCCCGAATCGAGCCGCG
This sequence comes from uncultured Actinomycetota bacterium, assembly GCA_963720325.1. Classification (GTDB taxonomy): domain Bacteria; phylum Actinomycetota; class Actinomycetes; order Propionibacteriales; family Actinopolymorphaceae; genus Thermasporomyces. The sequence continues at coordinate 115,846 of CAVRFE010000004.1, forward strand.
CCCCGCAGCAATCCGCGCACTCACGAGACTGTGACGCGATCGTCGAGGTCGGCGAACTTCCGCTCACCGATCCCGGTCACCTCGCGGAGCTCATCGACGCTCTCGAACCGGCCACGCTCGGTGCGGTATTCGATGATGCGCTCGGCGAGCACCGGCCCGAGCCCGGGCAGAGCGTCCAGCTGCTCGACGGTCGCGGTGTTGAGGTCGACGATGCCAATGCCCGCCTGACCGGCTCCGCCGGTGCCGGCGACTCCACCGCCACCGGGGGCTGCGGCCGGCGCGCCAGGGGGCCCAGTGACCCCGACGAGAACCTGCTCCCCGTCGGCCAGGGGTCGGGCGAGGTTGAGGGTGCTGAGGTCGACTCCGCCGAGTGGTCCACCGGCTGCGGTCAGCGCGTCGCCGACCCGCGAACCGGGCGACAGCCGGAGGACTCCGGGCCGGCGTACCTTGCCAGCGACGTGGACCACCAGCGACGCCGGGGAGGGCGAGGCCGATCCGGTGGTCGAGGGTGCTGCGGTCTGCGACGCCACGACCCGGGCGTGCGCGATCGGCTCGGAGACCGGCTCGCGCACCGGCCGATGCCGGAGCACCATCGCGCCCGCTCCGACGACGGCGAGGAGCAGGAGAGCCACGACGACCACGACATGCCCGCGCCGAAGGCCCCACGACACCGCCACGGAGTCGACAACCGCTCGGACCCGACCGGCCCCGGCCTCCCCGAAGCTATGCCTGTCCACTCCGTTCGGCACCGCCTCGTCGTCGCGTACCTCCTCTGCACTCCTCACCTCCACGTCATCCCTCACGTGCCTGTCGCCGCGTACCTCCGCTGCATTCCTGACCTTCTCGTCATCCCTCGGCTCGTGAGCGGGTGATCCGTGCGGCGCGTCTGGCGGCCCCAAGGTAGGCGTCCAACCACCCACCCGGACGAGCCTGACCGGCGGTCTGCGGAGCGCACGCAGCCGACGTAATGCGCGGGCGGCGTCCTCGCGGCGGACCCGGTGACGAATGGTGCGGCTGCTGAGCACGCCGAGGACGTTACGGAGATCAGGCGGTCGGTCGAGCTCTGCACGACCTGCCTGTGGATGACGACGCTGTTGCGAAGGTTGTGGACAAAACGTGGCGTACGCACCTCGCAGGGGCCGAGCCAACGACCGGATCAGCGGCACCCGAACGCGCGGCTCACGCCAGCGACGGCCACGGCTCCGGTGGCGACTCCGCGAAGAACCTCAGCACCTCCAGCAGCCGGCTGGCCGGCGGCGCGGTCCAGGTGCGCTCGTCGACGCGAGGCTTGTCGGCGAGGCGGTGGACGGCCCACGCCAGGTGGTACCACAGCACCCGCGCCGACCACGCCCTGGTCGCCTCGCCCCGACCGGACCTGACCCCGCTACCACCAAGCCCGCCACCGCCGCCCCCGCCGACCCCGGCCAGGTAGCCCCCCAGCGCGAACGGCGCGGCCCGCAGCGGGATCTTCGCGAAGTCGACGGCGGGATCCGCCCATGCCGCGTCACCCCAGTCGACCAGCGTCGCCGACTGCATCGCCGAACCGCCCACATGAGAAGTTGTCGCGTCGACGACGAGATTGGTCGGCGACGCATCCCCGTGTACGACGGCGAGATCGACGTCGGCCGGCAGCCAGCGTTCCAGACGGTCGAACCAGTCCAGCAGCCACCGGGCGGCGTCGCCGTCCACGTACCCCGACGTCGCCAGCGCCTCCACCGCCGGACGTGGGTTGCCCCGTTCGTCGACGCCGAGACCAGGTAGCGGCCCGACCGACGTACGGGTGAGCCGGTGCAACCTGGCAAGGCTTCTGCCCAGCTGGTGATAGGCCTCGGCGGCCGCCCGCGGCGGGATGCCCAGGGCGGCCAGGTCACGCCCGGGTACACGTTCGAGCACGAGGTACGGGACGCTCACGACCGAACAGCTGTCGTCGTACGTCACGATCGCCGGCGTACGCACCCCCGCCTGCCGCGCGGCCGGGATCACGGTCGCTTCCTTGGCCAGCTCGGCCAGCCTGGCGCCACCGCGTCGCGGGATTCGGAGTACCAGCCGGTCGCCGAGGAAGTAGACGTGGTTGGCCGCTCCTGGCGCGGGCGCGGGCGCGATGTCCTCCAGCGGAATGTGGTAGCGGTCGGCAATCGCCGCCAGCGCCTGTCGTCGCGAACTTCCACCCAGACTCACGAGCGCCCAGCGTAGGCCACGATGCGTCGGGACCGATTGGCGTCGCTCCCCCGCTCCCCGCTCCCCCGCTCCCCGCTCCTCTGCTCGACCCCCACCGCGCAACCCGCGCGAGGCGCCTCGACGCTCAGGTGTGCCCGGTCGCCGCGGCAGGCGCGATGGCGACCGCCAGCATGCCCGGTCCGGCGTGGGCGCCGATCACGCTGCCCGCCTCTCGGACGTCGAGCCGGACCAGAAACGGGATCCGGTCCCGCAACCGATCGGCGAGCGCCTCGGCACGTTCCAGCGCGTCCAGGTGGTGCACGGCCACCTCGACCTCGGCCGTGCCCGCAGCTTCGACGGTCCTTCGTTCGAGCTCGGCGAGCGCGCGACCGCTCGTGCGTACCTTGGTCAGCAGACCGATCCGTCCGTCGTCCAGGTGGAGCAGCGGCTTGACCGCGAGCGCGGAGCCCACCATCGCTCTCGCGGGCCCGATCCGACCGCCCCGGCGAAGGTGCTCGAGGGTGTGGACATACAGGAAGGTCCGCACGGCAGCGGCGCGAGCCCGCGCCGCCGCCACCACCACCTCCGCCTCGGCACCGGTATCGGCCGCCTCGGCGGCAGCGCGTACACAGAAACCGAGGCTCATCCCGATCTGCCGCGAGTCGACGACAGTCACCGGCAGCGGCGCCTGCAGACCTCCCAGGCGGGCGGCGTCGCAGGTTCCGGAGAGGTCGGCCGAGAGGTGGACCGAGACGACCTCCCGAACGCCCCGCTCGGCGGCCGCCCGGTAGGCATCGAGGAAGACCAGCGGGGACGGACGGGACGTCGTCACCGGCTGGCCCGTACGAAGAGCGTCGGCGACGAGGCGGGCGACACCGGCGGAGTCACCCGGGTATGTCGTACCACCCACGACGACCTGCAGCGGCACCACGCTGATCGCACGACGAGTCGCCTCGTCGGCGTCCAGGGAGGCCGTCGAGTCGGTCACCACGGCCACCAGTCGCACCACATTCGGCAGGCTAGACGACCGACGGCTCTGCCGCGGGCTCCTGCGCGCTGCCGCTGGCTCCTGCGCGCTGCCGCTGGCTCCTGCGCGCTGCCGCTGGCTCCTGCGCGCTGTCGGTGGAGGGATGCAGGATGAACGCATGTATGAGACCACCTCCGAGCTCGAGGAGCTGCAGCAGCTGCTCGACACCTCGCTTCCTCGTTCGTCCGAGCACCTGCGCTCGATCGTCACGCCTGGCGAGCGCACGCTCACGGCGCAGCAGCTCACGGCCGTCGTCACCGGCATGTGCACCCTCGCCGTAGCCACGGTGACCGCCACGGGCGAGCCGCGGATCAGCGGGCTCGACGGGCACTTCCTGCACGGGCGCTGGGTGTTCACGACGTCCGGGACCGCCGTGAAGACCGGGCACCTGCGGGCGCGCCCTGCGGTCAGCGCCGCCCACATCCGCGGCGACGACCTCGGCGTCTTCGTCCACGGCACCGTGGACTTCCTGCCCCACGACCACCCCGACTGGGCGGAGATCGAGGCGCACCTCGTCAAGCACTACGGCAGCTCGCCGACGAGCTGGGGCGACAACATCGTCTACCTGCGAGTGATCCCGCACTGGATGGTGGCGTACGCGTTCCAACCGGACAAGCTGCTCGAGGCCGTCGGCGCCACACCCTGAGATCGCCCCTCAGAGCGGCACGATGTTGACCAGCCGGGGCGCGCGGACGACCACGGAGCGGATCTGGCGTCCGTCCAGTGCCCTCTGCACCTTCGCCGAGGTGAGGGCTTGGCGCCGCAGGTCCTCGTCGCCGATGCCGGGCGGGACCTCGATGCGGTCACGCAGCCGGCCCGCGACCTGCACCACACAGATGACGGTGTCCACCACCAGCTGGGCCGGGTCGGCACTCGGATAGGCCGCCGTCGTGAGCGACTCGGCATGTCCGAGCCGCGACCACACCTCCTCGGCCAGGTGCGGTGCGAACGGGGCCAGCATCAGGACCAGCGGTTCGGCGACCTCGCGCGACAGTCGTCGTTCCCGCCCGGTGGCGTCCCGGACCAGCTCCATCAACCGTGCGACGGCAGTGTTGAACGCGAGGTCGTTCATGTCGCGACGTACGGTGTCGATCGTCTTGTGCAGCAGGGCTCTCGTCGCCGGGTCCGGTTCGGGTTCGACCAGCTCGCGGGTAGCGCCGGTCTCCTCGTCGACGAACAGCCGCCACACGCGACGCAGGAAGCGGTGCGCACCGACGATGCCGTGCGGATCCCATGGCCGGGAGACCCGCAGCGGTCCCATCGCCATCACGTACAGGCGAAACGAGTCGGCGCCGTACTCCGCGCATATATCGTCCGGGCTCACCATGTTGCGCAGGCTCTTGCCCATCTTGGTGAGGCTGCGGGACACGCGCGTGTCGCGCCACCAGAAGGCGCCGTCGCGCTCTTCCACCTCGTCGGCCGGAGCGTGGATGCCGCGGGAGTCGGTGTAGGAGTATGCCTGGATGTAGCCGTTGGTGACCAGGCGCCGGTAGGGCTCGCGACTTTCCACGTGGCCCAGGTCGTACAACACTTTGTGCCAGAACCTCGCGTACAGCAGGTGCAGCACCGCGTGCTCGACCCCGCCGACGTACAGGTCGACGCCTCCGGGGTCGAGGTGGCCGCTCCCGGCGCTGGCTCCGGCTTCGTTCCCGGCTCTGGCGCCACTGTCAACGTCGCCTTGCGGACCCATCCAGTAGCGTTCGTTGACGGGATCGCAGAACTCCTCGCTGTTGTCGGGATCCAGGTAGCGCAGCTCATACCAGCACGAGCCAGCCCACTGGGGCATGGTGTGCGTCTCGCGACGGTACGCACGTGGGCCGTCCCCCAGGTCCAGCGTCACCGAAACCCAGTCGGACTGACGGGCCAACGGCGGCTCGGGTTCTGAGTCCGCCGCGTCCGGGTCATAGGTCCGAGGGGCGAAGTCCGCTGTCTCCGGCAGTACGACAGGCAGCATCGACTCGGGCAGCGCCACCGGCCCGTGCTCGTCGTACACGACGGGAAACGGCTCGCCCCAGTAGCGCTGCCGGCTGAACACCCAGTCGCGCAGCCGATAGGTCCGCTCGCCACCACTGGCGGCTGCCCCAGTACCGCCGGTGGTATCGGCCCGGTCGCTGCGACCGATCCAGTTCCGCTGCTGGGCTTTGATCGACTCCGGCCAGTCAAGCAGGTCCAGGTCGTCGATCAACCGGTCGGCGTACGCGGTGATCCGCAGCATCCACTGCCGCATCTTCCGCGGGAACACCGGGTAGTTGCCGCGCTCGCTGCGACCCTCGTCGGTGACCTCTTCGTTGGCCAACACGGTGCCGAGGCCCGGACACCAGTTCACGACCTCCTCGTCCAGGTAGGCCAGCCGGTGCGCGTCGACCGCCATCCTGCGCTCAGCCTCACCGAGGTCGGCCCACGGCCGTCCGTCCGGCGTAGGTCGCGTCCCGTTCTCGAACGCCGCCGCCAGTTCTGCGACCGGACGGGCCCGATCCTGCTCGTCGTCGTACCAGGAGTTGAAGATCTGCAGGAAAGTCCACTGGGTCCAGAGGTAGAACGACACGTCCGTGGTGGAGACGCCACGCCGGTCGTCATGCCCCATCCCGAGCCGGTGCAGTTGCCGACGGATGACGGCGATGGTCTGCTCGGTGGTGACGCGAGGATGCTGCCCGGTCTGGATCGCGTACTGCTCGGCGGGCAGACCGAACGCGTCGAACCCGAACGCATGCAGCACGTTGTGGCCGCGCATCCGCAGGTAGCGTCCATACACGTCGGTGGCGACGTAGCCCAGCCCGTGGCCCACGTGCAGCGAGCCCGACGGGCCGGCGAACATGTCCAGGACGAAGTACTTCGGCTTGTCCGCTGTCGGCTCGACAACGCTCTCGTGGTCCGGCGAAGCCGCCAGCGAGCCGACGGGGTTGGGCGTGTGGAACGTCGCATGATCGTCCCAGTACGCCTGCCAGCGGTTTTCGATCTGACCTGCCAGCACGCCGGTGTAGCGGAACGGGTGGGGGTCAGCCTTCGGATCGGTCGGATCGGTCGGGCCAGTCGGGTCGGTGACAGACATGGGGTGCGGGTCCTCTTCTGCAATGCGTCCGGACATCTCCGGAGGCTGGGTAGGCATGGCGATGGGCCACGCCGACGCGGTGCGAGAGCACCCGCTGAGGGTCGGCGCGGCTACCTAAGAAGGAGGACCAACCGCACGGATCAAGGATAGTCGACGACCGCCCATGTCCCAAAGCATTGGAGCCTTTCCCGGCCTATGACACTTGAAAAGCTCCAAGGCTCCCGCTACGACTCACCCAGGTGAACCGAACATTCTTGACCGCACTACCGAGCCAGCCATTGGCTCGAAGTACCTTGGCGACTTCGGCTGCGACCTGACAGGTGTTCTGCATGACGTCACCCCAGCCGTAGCGGAGGGTGGCGAAGCCTCTCACCGTTGAGGCGTTTGTCCCGTACACGATCCCGGAAAGCGTGTGTGGTCCGACGCCCGGATGGCAGTTGCGTTCGCCGACTGGTAGCCGATGTGGGCGCTCGACTTTGCGGAGGTACGCGACCTCGAGCGGTGACTCGGCTCCGCTGTCTACGTCCGCGAACGCTCCCAGGATTTCCGTGCGCCAGCGGAGATCCGGACGGGTCTCAGCGAGCCGGCGAAGGCGACCAGCCACGGTGCGGCGCCGTTGAACGGCTCGCGTGATCCATCCGATGACGGATCCGAGGTCGTCGCAGCCGTCGACCAGATCGAGCACGGTCTCCTCCAGCCGTATCCTGGGCGGCACCTTGGCCGGGTGCGTCCCCTGGACGATCCGAACGCTGCGATGGATCTGGAGCCCAGGCTGGCCTTGGACACGTCGTTCGAACGGAATCGTGACATGCACGTCCGGCTCCAAGGTGTCGACGAGGCCCCACAGTTCAGCCGCGGTGTGATGGCTGGTTGCCGCACCAGAACCGGCGTACAGGACCGCGGCCCAGATCGCATTTTCGCGAGCAGGGGCACCGTTGTCGACGAGGTAGACGCCTCGATACAGCCGCCGCCATCGTTGCGCCCGAAGCTGAGCCTTGATGCCGTCATCGGAGATCCCCGCGGATACGACCTGCCGACGGCACACCACACCCGCTTGGTTGGCGATCTGCTCACGGAAAACGGAGGCATACCCACGGAGCATCACACGGCAATGCACCTGGCGGGTCGGCACGCGTGGGTCGCGAGCCACCGCTGTGGAGAAGTACGCGCTCTATCCAGCTGTCGACAGGTAATACGCCGCGGCGGCGGCCCTGGCCGAGCGCCTGATCCCAGCGAGCAACCTGATACGCGTCAGCCGGGGACGATGTTGACCAGCTTCGGTACGCGCACGATGACCTTGCGGATGTCCCGCCCACCGAGCACGGCCTGCACCTTCTCCGACGCGAGTGCCCGCTCCCTCAGCTCGTCCTCGGACACGTCCGGCGAAACCTCGAAGCGGTCGCGCAGCTTGCCGGCGACCTGCACCACGGCGGTCACCGACTCGGCCGCGGCCAGGTCCTCGTCGTAGCTCGGCCAGCCCGCCAGTGCCACGGTTGGCTCGTGGCCGAGGCGTTCCCACATGTCCTCGGCGGTGTACGGCGTCACCAGACTCAGCATCACCGCCAGCGACTCCACCGCCTCGCGTACCGCCGGGTCGGCCGGGCCACATCCGGAGTCGATCGCCTTGCGTACCGCGCTCGTCAACTCCATCAGGCGGGCGACACCCACGTTGAACTTGAATGCCTCGACGTGATCGGTGACCTCGCGGATCGTCTTGTGTGTCACCTTCCGCAGCGCCCGGTCGCCGTTGGCCGCGTCGGCGCCGACATCGCTGGAGACGTCGCCGGCCAGCCGCCAGGCACGCTGGATGAACCTCAACGCACCGGCCGGCGAGACGTCAGCCCAGTCGATGTCGTCCTCCGGCGGGCCGGAGAACACCATCGTCAGCCGGATCGCGTCGACACCGAAGTTTGCCAGCTGCTCCCCCAGGTCGACACCATTTCCGAGCGACTTGCTCATCGCCTTGCCCTGGTTGATGACCTGGCCCTGGTTGAGCAACGCCTTGAACGGTTCGGTGAAGTCGACAGCACCCATGTCGTGCAGGACCTTGGTGAAGAAGCGGCTGTACAGCAGGTGCAGGATCGCGTGCTCCACCCCACCGACGTACTGATCGACCGGCATCCAGCGTTGTACGTTGGCCGGGTCGAACGGCCCTTCTTCGTACGCGGGAGAGCAGTAGCGCAGGTAGTACCACGACGAGTCGACGAACGTGTCCATCGTGTCGGTGTCGCGCTTTGCCGGGCCTCCGCACTTGGGGCACTCGATCTCGACCCACGAGGTGGCCGCAGCCAACGGCGAGGTGCCCTTCGGTGACAGGTCGGCCCCGCGCAGGTCCGGCAGCTCGACCGGCAGCTGCTCGTCCGGCACGGGTACCTCGCCGCACGAGTCGCAGTGCACGATCGGGATCGGGCAGCCCCAGAACCGCTGCCGGGAGATCAGCCAGTCTCGTAGACGGAACGTGATCGCGCCCTTGCCCAGCTGGCGTTCCTCCAGCCATCCGATCATCCGGCGGATGCCGTCGTCCTTGCCCAGCCCGTCGATGGCCGGCGAGTTGATGTGCACGCCCTCGCCCGAGGTGGCCGTCCCGGTCTCGGCAGGATCGGGCTCGCCGGTGTCGAGGACGACGCGGACGCCGATACCGAACCTGCGGGCGAACTCCAGGTCGCGCTGGTCGTGGGCGGGTACGGCCATGATCGCCCCGGTGCCGTAGTCGGCGAGGACGTAGTCGGCAGTCCAGACCGGGATGCGCTCACCGTTGACGGGGTTGATCGCGTGGACGCCCAGGAAGACACCGGTCTTGTCGCGTTCGGCCGACAGGCGCTCGATCTCGGTCTCGCGCTTCACCTGCTCCAGGTAGGTGTCGAACGCCTCGCGCTGTGCCGGCGCACAGATCTCGGTCGCCAGCTTGGCCTCGGGAGCGACGACGAAGAACGTGGCGCCGTACAACGTGTCCGGCCTGGTCGTGAACACCGTGACCGGCTCGTCGCGTACCGGCGTCCCGTCATCGGCAACGAGCTGGAAGTCGACGTACGCGCCCTCGGACCGGCCGATCCAGTTGCGCTGCATGGTCAGCACCCGCTCGGGCCAGTGGCCCTCCAACGGCTCCATGTCGTCCAGCAGGCGTTGGGCGTAGTCGGTGATCTTGAAGTACCACTGGGTCAGCTCGCGCTTGGTGACCGGCGACCCGCAGCGCTCGCAGTTGCCCTGGATGACCTGCTCGTTGGCCAACACCGTCTGGTCCTTGGGGCACCAGTTGACGAGGGACGCCTTGCGGTAGGCCAGGCCCCGCTCGTAGAAGCGCAGGAACAGCCACTGGGTCCAGCGGTAGTAGGCCGGGTCGCAGGTCTGCAGGCGGCGCGTCCAGTCGAACGACACGCCGTAGCGCTTGAACGACTCGGCCTGCGTCTCGATGTTGGCCAGGGTCCACTCGGCGGGGTGGGCGTTGCGGCGGATCGCGGCGTTCTCGGCCGGCAGCCCGAACGCATCCCAGCCGATGGGGTGCAGGACGTTGTAGCCCTGCTGGAACCAGTACCGCGCGACCAGGTCACCGAACGCATAGGCCTCACCGTGCCCCATGTGCAAATCGCCGGAGGGGTACGGGAACATGTCGAGCAGGTAGCGCCGCTCCCTCGTGTCGGGCTCGGCGTCCGGGTCGTCCCCGGCCTGCCGGTCGGCGCGGAACGGGTCCATCCGCTGCCAGACGGGCAGCCACTTGCCCTGGATGGTCATGAAGTCGTAGCGGTCCGCGCCCGCATCAGCGCCGGGTCGACCGCTGCCGGCCTCGTTGGTGGCGCCGGTGCCTGGGCTGGACTCGATCCCTGGGCTGGACTCGATCATGGTCTGCTGCTCCGTCGAAGGCTCGAGCGAGGGCTGGCTGGTGAGAACAGAAAACCCCTCACACAGGAGGGGTTGCCACGCCGACGCGGTGCACGAAGCACCCGCTGCAGGTCAGCGCGGCCCGATAAGGACGAGAGCCACTCGCATGCGGTCAGGGTAGCGCACGCCGCTTACCCGGCCCCCCGAACACCCGGCCCGCGAGTTGTTGGAGGTCCCGCGGCCTAGAAGCGGTCCAACCTCCAACAACCTGGCCCGGCCAAGCCTCCCCCACCTCCGCACCCGCTCGAGGCACGGAAGGCCAGGGACGCCGTTCGCGTCGTAGGGTCCGCACGTGGAGGCGAGCGCTCCTGCGCGGTTCCGGGCCACGATCGGCCGGCAGGGTCCCGATCCCTTCGTCGACGTCCCCGCGCGGGTGAGCGCCGAGCTCGCCGCCTGGGCGCGGGCCGGCCGGATCCCGGTGTCGGACAGATCCGGCGTACGACGTTCCAGGCAGCTCTCGTCCCGGTCGGATCCGGTCGACACAGGCTCTTCCTGCCCGGCGGTCCGCGGGCCGCTGCGGGCGTGGTGGTGGGCGACAGGGTGAGTGTCGAGGTACGCGCGACCTCGCCAGCCCGTGTCTACGTACCCGATGATCTCGGCACCGCGCTGTCGGCGGAGCAGGGTCTGGCCGACCACTTCGCACAGCTCGCGCCGTCGCACCGCAGGGAACTCATCCGCTATCTCGAGGACGCCCGGAGCCCAGCCACCCGGCAGTCCCGGATCGACCGCACGATCGCGGACCTGCTCGGCCGAACGACGCCGCCGCATAGCCGCCGCATAGCCGCCGCGGGACGCGGTCCCCGAGCCCGTCCTGGACCTGCCCGCGGTGCGAGCAGTCGTTCGTCACCCGCACCGCCCAACACTCCTGCGACACTCCTGCGACCCTTACGAGCTCGCCGACAGCTTCCGGGGCAAACCGGCCGATGTCGTCGCGATGTTCGACCAGGTCCGCGTCCTCGTCGAGTCGTGCGGTCCGGTCACCGTGGTGCCCAACCGTGACAACGTCGCGTTCATGGTCGACGTCCGGTTCCTGCGTGCCGTACCCCTGACCCGCCGCTGACCGCTCAGCCGCCGATCCCGGTGACCACCACCATCAGCGGCAGCAGTGCCGCGATGAGGACGGCGCCCGCGACGTCGAACGAGGCCCCCGAGCGGGCCATCTTCGTGATGGGCACCATGCCCGAGCCGTAGACGATCGCGTTCTGCGGCGTAGAGACGGGCAACATGAACCCGAACGACGCCGCGAACGTGGCCGCCAGCGCAGGTATGAACGGGTCGACTCCCGCTCCCACCGCGATGGAGATGACGATCGGGACCACGACGGTCGCCGAGGCCGTGTTGCTCGTCGTCTCCGAGATGACGATGGCCAGCAGGATGGCAAAGATCGTGATCGGTACGACCGAGTCGATGCCGAACGTCTCGGCCGACGAGGTGCCGATCGTCTTGGCGAGACCCGTCTCGCTCAGCAGGCTGCCGAGCACGATGCCGGCGCCGAACAACAGGATGGTTCCCCAGTCGATCCGGGCGGCCTCGCTCCAGGTCAGCGTGAACTTCCGCTCCGACCAGTTGACCGGCAGCAGGAACAGCAAAGACGCGGCGAGCACCGCCACGATGCCCTCGTCGAGGACGTTGCCGACCTGTTCGTAGGCGGCCGAGTCATCGCCGGCGATGATGCCGACGACGCCAGGCAGCAGCCACAGCACGACGGCGGTGCCGAACGCGATGAGCGTGTTGCGTTCGTACGCCGACAGCGGGCCGAGCTTGCGCCGCTCCTGCGCGACGTACTCCTCCAGGCCCGGGAGCCGCTTGACCTCCGGTTTGTTGAGCAGCAGCAGCACGACGGCGAGCACGACGAACATGACGGCACAGATGGGCAGGGCCGTGGCCATCCAGCTGAAGAAGCTGATCCGCTCGCCGGTCGCCTCTTCGATGAGGCTCCGGCCGATCAGGTTCGGAGGACTGCCGACCGGCGTGAGTAGCCCGCCGACACTGGCGCCGTACGCGAGCATCAACAGCAGGGCGATCGCGACGCGCGGGTTGGTGCGGCGGGCGAGCAGTTCCTCCCGGAGCGTCGCCGGCGTGTCCTCGTCACCGGTGTCCTGGCCTTTCCTGGTGGCGCCGGCCACCGTTCCGAGGATCGCGATCGCGGTCGGCAGCAACATGGCGACGGTCGCGGTGTTGGACACGAAGGCCGACAGCGCACAGGTGATGAGGCCGAACGCGACGACCGTGCGGGTGGTCGATGATCCGACGCCCTTGACGGCGAGCATCCGGAACGCGAAGCGTCGCGCGAGACCGTGGCGCAGCATCGCCTGGGCGATGATGAACGCCCCGATGAACGTGAAGATCGTCGTCGACCCGAACGGCGCGAGGATGTCGTCCGCGGGCGCGACTCCCAGCAGGGTCGCCACCACGATGCCGATCAGGCCGCCAACCGGCAGCGGTACTGCTTCGGTGATCCACAGCGTGATGACGAGGAGCAGCACGGCGGCGAGCCGGTGCTCGTCCCGGTCCAGTCCGGTCGGAAGGACGAGGAACAGAATCAGCAGCGCCGGAGCGAGGAAGAGCCCCACCGTCCGGCGGCCCCGCTCGAAGCGTTCCTCCGCCGCGGAGACGACCTCCTGGCCTTGCACACGGTCTGATGTCGACGGTGATGCGTTCATGGTGGCTACCTCCACGACTCACCGGCACGGTCTCGGCTGATGCGATGGAGTGACCACTTTTGCCGTACTTGAACCCATCTCGCCTCTTTCAGCCACGAAGTCGTCGGTTTCGGCCGCGGCGGCCCCTTCTGGCCGGGTGGCCGGCGGCGGCTCCACCGCCACGACGGGTGGTCGCGAGCAAGATCGGGTGCATGACCGACCCGCTTCGGGGCGTGAAAGGGTGCTCCACATGAGTCCCAAGAGCCGGGGTCGCCGCGACCGGCGCCGTCCCTCCGACCGCCGCCGCGCGCAGCGCCGCCACCACCACAGCGCGAAGGATCCCGCCCAGTCGTTCGTCGCCGACGTCCTTCGCGAGGCGCCTCAGCTCCTCACCCTGACGTCGCCGCTCGACGTCGAGGCCTTCGTCTCCAGCGTCTGCGGGATCTGGTGGTCGAGACCAGCTGCCGCGGCGTTCGGCGCGACTCTCGTCGGCGAGGCACAACAACAACCCGGGCCAGCCACGTCGGCGTTGCTGCACGGGCTCACCGTTCTGGCCGATCCCGCGCTGGCGGCCGCAGCGCGTACTGCCCTCGACAACCCCACCGAAGCCACGCCACCGCCACCGCCGTGGGCGAACGCGCTCGGCCGCGCGGCCGCGCGGGAGTGTTTCACCGTCGACGACGAGCTGGGCGATGCGACCCAGGTGATCATGTCCTTCGCGTACGCCGACGAGCAGCCGCACGCGGTCGTCGTCCTCGTCGACCACAACCTCGGGGACCTCGCGAAGGACATCTGGGTGACCGACGACGCCGCCGGACTGCTCGGCCAGGTACGGACCACGGTGGCCGACGACCCTGACATGCGTCTCGCCCAAGTCGAACCGGCCGACCTCAAGCCCGTTCTGCTCGGCGCCCTGGCCGCGAGCGACGACTCCGTGGACCCGCCGGTCACCGACACGTTCCGGCAGCTGCGGGCCCTGTTGGCCGCGCGTGCCCGCGCACTGCCCGACGGTGGCTCCGGGCCGGAGCCGCCTGCGTGGACTGACGAGCAGCGCGACGAACTCGTCCGCGACTTTCTCGCCGCGCCGGAGGTCGTGGGTCTGCCGGCCGGTTCGGCCGAGGCGATCGCGGTCGAGCTGGTCGGGTACGGATGCGACCACGACCGGGGCCTGCCGCTGCGGGTCAGTACGACGAAGCTGGAGGTTTTCACGCTGGGCTGGCTGCCGATGACGGGTCTGCTCGACGACGAGCATGTCGAGCACATGACCTCCGTCCTGCCTGCCTACGTACGTTTCGCTGGTCGCCGGACCGGACTCTCGGAGACCTCGCTCGCCGAAACACTGGAGGGTGCGGAGACCGTCGCGGCCCAGTTCGAGGAGGCCTACGACGACGCCTCCCGCTGGGGACCTGCCCGCATCGCGGTCGAGGCGATGCTGTCCGACATCGATCCGGACAGCGATGACGCCGACGAGGTGTTCGCCCGCCGGATGTTCGCGCTCCCGCGCGTGCCGGGCGAGGACTTCGATCCGGCCGAGGAAGACTCGTTCCTTGCCGTGGTCGAGGAGGAGCATCCGGAGTACGGAAAGGTCCTGGCCGAGCCCGACGCGGACCCGATGGTCGACGGCGTCAACGCCCGTACGCACGTCGCGATGCATGCGGCGGTCGCCCGCCAGCTGTGGTTCAACGACCCACCCGAGGTCTGGCCAACCGCGCAACGGCTACTCGATGCGGGATACGAGCGGCACAACGTCCTGCACGCCCTGGCCCACGTCGCATCAGCCCAGACCGACCGGAGCCTGAGCGACGGCGCCACGTGGTCGCAGGAGGAGTACCGTGCCGCCCTCGACGCCCTACCGGGGTCGTGGGAGAAGGACTCCGCGAAGGGCTCCAGCGTGCACGGCTGAGCACGTTGTCCACAGGCGCAGTCCTGTGGACAATGCTGCGCGGCACATGATCGTTTCCTGCAGTCTTGGCCGGCCTGGCGAAGAGGAGGAATGATGAGTGCGGTGATCCAGCTGCCCTACGACGGGCCGTTCACCTGGGCCGACCTCGAGGCGATGCCCGATGACGGGCGTCGTTACGAGCTCATCGACCGCGGCCTTCTCCATGCACCGCTGCTCGCGGTCGAGGTGCTCTCGCCGGGAAACCGCGGTACCGACCTGGTGTCCGAGCGCGATCGCTACGAGAGCTCCGGTTGCCCGTCCTACTGGATCATCGACCCCGACATCCCTTCGCTGCTCGCGCTGGAGTTGCGCGACGGCCGCTACGTCGAAGCCGCCGCCGTCAAAGCAGACGAACCTTTCCACGCTACCTCGCCGTATCCCGTCACGTTCACACCTTCCGCGCTCGTTGCCTGATCCATTGCCCGGCGATGGTGGGGCAGGGTGTCGGTGGAGCTGATTAGGCTGCCGTGGTGCTGACTGACCTCGAGGCGGTCTTCGTTCCGTCCGATCCGCCTCGGGCAGGCACGCTCGCGCTCTGGCGCTCGACCCGTCGGCGCGGGCATGCTGACGGTGACAGCACCGTGGAGCTCGTGCTTCCGGCCGGTTCGCGCGTACGCCGGACCAAGGTTCCCGCAGTGCTCGTTCCGATCGGCGACGCGCTTGCCCTGCTGTCGGCGACACCCAAGCAGGAAGCGAGCGTGTCGCTTCGGGCCTGGGCGGCGGCCGCGCTGGCTGGCCTCGGTCTGGTCGCGCGCGGCAAGGTGCTGCCGGCCCGCAGTGCACAGGGGTATGGCGCGTGGCGGGTTGGTCCGCTGGAGCCAGGAGACCATGCCTGGCTGCGGGACCTCGCCGCCTCGATGCCGCCGCACGCGCACGCGGTGCCGCTCGACGACTCCCGTCCGCTGCGCGTGCATGCACCTGAGGCGCTCGTACGCGCGTTCTGGGACGCGGTCGCCGACACCCTCGCCCGCGACGACCGACCGCGCCGAGGTGCCGAGCCGTTCGCGGCGGCATTGCCCCGCCTGCTGACGGGTCCCACCGAGTGGCTCGCCGAGCCGGACCAGCTCGAGCAGGCAGGTGCCCGGCTGGTGCTGCGCGTCCAGCCGCCGGACCCACCATCGGACCCACCACCGGCCTCCGCGGACGACGACACCGACCCCGTCGTCGTAGCCGACAGCCCGTCCACCCTCGACACGGCGGACCGGGACGAACCGTTTCGTGGTGTGCTCCAGCTGAGGAGCACCAGCGACCCGAGCCTGCTGGTGGACGTCGCCGACCTGTGGAGTGCTCCCGCGGCGGTGCTCGCCCGCCTCGGCGCCCGGGCCGAGTCCGACCTGCTGCTCGCGCTACGTCGCGGGGCGCGGGTGTGGCAGCCGCTCGGCCAGGCGCTGCAGGCGGCCACCCCGACGAGCCTCGACCTGCCCGACGACGACCTGGAGTCCTTGTTGGGCGGGGGTGCCGAACGCCTGGACAGCGCCGGCGTCGAGGTCCTGTGGCCCACAGACCTGTTCGGCGGCGGACTCACGTTGAAGGCGCGGGCGACCACGCCCACGCCGCCCGGTGCGGGTCGGGCGGCGTTCTCCCTCGACGACCTGCTCGAGTTCCGCTGGCAGCCGAGCGTCGGCGGTGAGGCCCTGACCGACGACGAGATCGCGGACCTCGCCGCGGCGAAGCGACCGTTCCTATGGCTGCGTGGACGTTGGATCAAGGTCGACGCCGACGTACTCGACCGGCTCCGCCGTCGCACCCATCGCCAGCTAGGGGCGGCGCAGGCGCTGGCCGCCGCCCTCACCGGTGAGCTGGAAGTGGCTGGCGAACGGGTGGAGTTCGAGGCCGAGGGTCCGGTCGCCGACCTCGCCCGGCTGCTCGGCACCGCCTCGGCCGACCGCGACACCCAGCCGCCGGCCGACCTTCAGGCGACGCTTCGCCCTTACCAGCAACGCGGTCTGGCCTGGCTCGCCCAGCTCACCGAACTCGGATTGGGCGGCTGTCTGGCCGACGACATGGGCCTTGGCAAGACCGTCCAGCTGATCGCGCTGCACCTGCATCGCCGTCCACTCGACCTCGGTCCGACCCTGGTCGTCTGCCCGACGTCGCTGCTCGGTACGTGGCAGCGCGAGCTCGAGCGGTTCGCACCGCAGACGCCGGTCCGCCGCTACCACGGCGGCGACCGCCACCTCGACGACCTCGCCGCCGACGAGGTGATCCTGACGACCTACGGCGTCATCCGGCGCGACCACGGCGAGCTCGCCCGCATCGGGTGGGGGCTCGTCGTCGCCGACGAGGCACAGCATGCGAAGAACCCCCTTGCTCGCACCGCCCGGGCCCTGCGAAAGATCCCGTCGCCGGCCCGGGTGGCGCTCACCGGAACCCCCGTCGAGAACCGGCTGTCCGAGCTGTGGTCGATCCTCGACTGGACCACGCCGGGCATCCTGGGACCGCTCGACCGCTTCCGACACCGGCTCGCGGTCCCCATCGAGCGCTACCGAGACAACGACGCGACCGACCGACTGGCCCGACTCACCCGGCCGTTCCTGCTGCGGCGCCGCAAGTCCGACCCAGGCATCGCGCCAGAACTGCCGCCCAAGACCGAGTCCGACGTGGTGGTCGCCCTCACGACCGAGCAGGCGACGCTCTACAAGGCCGTTGTCGACGAGGTGATGGAGGAAATCAAGAACGCCGAGGGCATCGCCCGCCGCGGCCTCGTCCTCGCCCTGCTCACCGCGCTGAAGCAGGTGTGCAACCATCCTGCGCAATACCTCCACGAGACCGGTCCCCTGCCGTCCCGCTCGGGCAAGCTGGCCGCCCTCGACGAATTGCTCGACGTGATTCTGGCCGAGGGTGAGTCCGTGCTGGTGTTCAGCCAGTACGTCGAGATGTGCCGGCTGCTGGAGGCACACCTCGGCGCGCGCGGCGTCCGAAGCCAGTTCCTGCATGGCGGGCTCGGTGTGAAGAGGCGGGAGCAGCAGGTCGCCGCGTTCCAGGCCGGGGAGGCGCCGGTGTTCCTGCTCTCGCTCAAGGCCGGCGGTGTGGGCCTCACCCTCACCCGCGCCACGCACGTCATCCACTACGACAGGTGGTGGAACCCAGCCGTCGAGGACCAGGCGACCGACCGTGCCTACCGCATCGGCCAGGACCGTCCGGTGCAGGTACATCGGCTGGTCACGGAGGGGACCCTGGAGGACCGGATCGCGACTCTGCTGGCCAGCAAGCGCGAACTCGCCGACGCGGTCGTCGGCAGCGGCGAGGCCTGGGTGGCCGAACTGTCCGACAGCGATCTCGCCGATCTGGTCGAGTTGGGTCGGCCGCAATGACCGCTGGCGACGGCACCGAACCCACGCAGCGGTCCGCGCCCTGGTGGCTCGAACGTCGCGACGACGGACACCGCCCAGCGGCGGCGCGCGGGCCTGGTAGCCGGCGCGGCTTCGGCCGGACCTGGTGGGGACGTGCCTGGGTCGACGCGCTCGAGCACCGCGCGGAACTCGACCCGGGCCGGCTGGCTCGTGGGCGGTCCTACGCCCGACGTGGCGCCGTCATACGGATGGACGTCGCCCCCGGCCTGGTGATGGCCTCGGTGCAGGGAAGCCGGCCGACGCCGTACACCGTGACCGTCGTCGTCCCGACCTTCGACGCGAGCGGGTGGACCGCGGTCCTCGAGGCGATCGGTGCGCAGATCGGCCGCACGGCTGCCCTGCTGGACGGGGAGCTGCCGCCCGAGGTCGTCGACGACGTGGCATCGGCCGGTCTCGATCTGCTGCCGGGTGCCGGTGAGGTCCGACCGAGCTGCTCGTGTCCGGACCAGGTCGAGCCCTGCAAGCATGCCGCGGCGGTCTGTTTCCTGATCGCCGACCGGCTGGACGACGATCCGTTCGCGCTGCTGTTGCTGCGTGGGCGCCGGCGCGCCGACGTGCTGGACGCACTCCGGTCGCTGCGTACGTCCGACAACTCTGCCGACGATCCGGTGCGGGAATCCTCAACCCTGCCTGGCGTCGCGAGCCTGACCGCCCCGGACCTCCTGGCCCGGTTCAGCGTCGAGGAACGGCCGGACGTCCCGGTGCCGCCCCGTCCGCCGGAGCGACCTGGCCAGCCGGTCGCCCTGGTATTCGATCCGCCATCCGGGTCGGGGCTCGACCCGGAGGCGCTGCGGACGGTGGCCACCCACGCCGTCGAGCGGGCCTGGCGGCTCGCCACCGGCGAGGCGGACGGACACGACGATGCCGAGGCCCCGGCGCCGGCGGCAGGTTCCGGAGATTCGGACCCGTAGGCGCCGATGCATGCTTACCGAACGACGCCCCCTGCTGCGCCGACCGGCTATCCACGAAAGCTCCTGCGCCGGATCTCGAAGCACAGCACCGCCGCCGCACTCGCGACGTTCAAGGACTCAACATTTCCCGCCATCGGGATGCTCACCCACTCACTGACGTACGCGCCGACCTCCGGGCTGACACCGCCGCTCTCGCTGCCCAACACGAACGCGGCGTACGGCGGGACTTCCATGTCGTAGAGAGTCTTCTTGGCTCCGCCGGCCAGGCCGACCACGGTGTAGCCCGCTTCGACCAGTCGGGTGACGGCCTCCTCGGCCGTAGAGCATCGGAGCACCGGTGCGTCGAAGGCGACGCCCGCGGAGGCCTTCACCACCAGGGGATCGATGCCCGCCACGCCGCGATGGGGGACGACGATGCCGTCCAGGCCCGCCCCCGTCGCCGTACGCAGAATCATCCCCACGTTGGCGGGCGTGGTGATCCCGTCGAGCACCAGGAGGGTGCGCGGCCACTCGTGCCGCTTGTGTTCCAGTGCCGCGGCGAGCGTGCGCATGTGCGGCGCCTCGACGTCGGCCAGGACACCGTTGTCGTGCCGGCTGTTGCCGGACAGGAGGTTGATCCGGTGGGGTGCGACCCGGTGGACCGGAACGTCACGGGCCTGCGCCGCGGCGACGATCTCCCGTACGGACGGTCCCCTGGCGCCTTCGGCCACGAGCACCTTGTCGACCGCGAGCCGCTCGTCGGACAAGGCCGCGAGGACCGGCCGGAACCCGTAGACGGTGACGAACCGGTCCTTGGGCGACTCCTCATCCCGCACGACGGACCGCGTTCAGTCCAGCGGGAGGCGGACCGGCTGTCCGGTCTCCACCGACCGGTAGGCGGCGAAGGCGATCTCGGTCGCGCGGTAGCCGTCCCAGCCGTCCGGACGGCCGGGGCGACCTTCCCGGATCGCCGCCACGAACTCGGCGAGCAGGCCCGCATCGGAGTTGGCTCCCCAGGGCACCCAGCGCACGTCCTGCGAGCCGCTGCGGCCCGGCCCGTCGGCGTAGGCGTTGATCGTCTGCGCGAACGCGTCGGTGCTGGCGATCCCGTTCTCGCCGACGAACTCCAACGTGACGCCGCCCCAGGTCGGGTAGGAGTTGGGCCGGCTCCAGCTGCAGTCGATCGTCGCGGCGGTCCCGTCGGCGAAGGTGACCGCGATGGTGCCCGCCGTCTCGACCGGGAGGTCTGGGTAGAGCAGCCGGTTGATCTGGGCATAGACCTCGACCGCCTCGCTGTCGAGCATCCAGCGCATCAGGTCGGCCACGTGCACGGTGTGGTCCATGACCGCACCGCCGCCGGCAAGCTCGGGGTCGACGAACCATCCTCCCGGCATCGTGCCGGCGTTGGTCCCGGCGATGCCGTGGACCTTCCCGAGCCCGCCCTCGCGGACCAGTCGCTCCAGCGCCACGACCGGCGAGGCGAACCGCACCGGGAACGCCGTCATCAGCGTGACGCCGGCCGCCGCACAGGTGTCGATCATGGCCCGGCCGTCCGCCAGCGAGGTCGCGAGCGGCTTTTCGCAGAGGACATGCGCACCGGCCGCGGCCGCTTGTTCGACCAGGCCACGGTGTCCTGCGTTCTCGGAGCAGACGACCACGCCGTCCGGGCCCCAGTCGAGCAGGTCCGCGTAAGACGCGGTGAACGGGACGCCGAAGCTGTCGGCGATGGGCTTGCCGCGTTCGGCGTTCTCGTCGGCGACTCGCAGGTCGATGTCGGAACGCCCGGCAAGGATCGAGGCGTATCCCGCACCGTGCAGGTGGGCGAACGACATGATCCCGATCTTGAGCGGCCGATCGGGAATGGCACCATCGGGAGTCGAGCCGTTGGGCGTTGGGGTCATGCCGACACCGCCTTCGCGATCGCCGGGGCGCTGCCCGGATAGACGTCAGGACCAGGCGACAGCTCGATCGCGCGCCCGGACTCGGCGGACTCCAAGGCCGCGAGGGCGATGGCGAGTGCGGCCCGACCGTCCTCCGCCCGCACCCGCGGAGGCGGTCCGCCGCGGATCGCGGTGACGAACTCGTCCAGCTCCGCCGCCCACGGGCTGATGTCGAAGCTCGACCCGCCCGCGCTGGCCAGCTCGGGCGGCGCCGTACGCAGGGCCGGCCTGGCGTCGGAGGCGTATTCGAGCATCCCGTCACTACCGGCAAGCTCGAAGCTGGTCCGGAACGGCATGCCCTGCCGGGCCCACGAGGCGGTGAGGTGGCTGATGGCACCGCTGACATGGGTGAGGATCACGTACGCGTGCGTGGGGGTGCCCTGCGGCTCGACCGGACGGAGCGTGCGCGCATAGACCCGCACGACGTCACCGGCAATCCAGCGGGCGTAGTCGATGTCGTGGATCATGACGTCGCAGATGATGCCGCCAGATCGGGCCGTGTCGTGGTACCAGTGCCGACCCGCCGGCATGCCGCCCTCCCGGGTGAGCCGGAGGACGGCGGGCTGACCGATCACACCGCCGGCCACCTCGGCCTGGGCCGCGGCGTAGGCGGCGAAGAACCGGACGACCTGGGCGACGTGCAGGGGAACCGACGCAGCCGTCGCCGCCGCGATCAGCTCGTCGGCCTCCGCGACCGTACGGGTCAGCGGCTTCTCGCAGATCACCGGTCGGCCGGCCCGGACCGCGGCGAGGGCGATCCCGGCGTGGGTATCGGTCGGCGTGCACACGTCAACGACGTCGACCGTCCCGACCAGCTGGTCGAGGTCGTCGTGCACCACGACACCGAGCTCGTCCCGGGCGCGGTCGCGGGCCTCGGGATCGCCGTCGTAACCATGCACCTGAAGGCCCAGCTGCTGCAGGCTGCTGACGTGGACCCACCCGATTCCGCCGAGTCCGACGATCCCTACCTGTGAGACGTTCACCGGCACTCCCCTTCGCAGTCGGTGCCACAGCCCGCCATTGTGCCTGACCGCACCGCCGGCCGGGACGGCCCGCTCCGGCCCTGGCCTCAGCCAGGGGTGCCAAGGGCGGACAGGAGATCGGGTACGGGACCGGTGGTGACCACGCCGAGCCGAGCCGTGGCCCGGGTCAGGGCGACATAGAGATCATTCGGGCCGCGGGCCGATTCGGCCAGTAGACCTACCGGGTCCACCACGACCACCGCGTCGAACTCCAGACCCTTCGCCTGGGCGACGGTCAGCACCGACACCCGAGCGTCGAGCACCGAGGTGCGGACGGACCCGGAGCCCAGGTCGACTGAGGCCTGCTCGCCTGGGCCCGGCTCTCCCGGCTCTCCCGGCCCGCCTGGCTCCGGGTCGACGGTGCCAGGTCCGAGGTCGGCGAGACACCGGGCCACCTCGTCCCGACGTGTCGAGGGCACGAGGACGGCCACCCGGCCGGCGTCCGCGCCACCGTGCTCGTCGGCGTCGTCGCGGGCGGCGAGCGCGTCCACCTCCGCCGCCACGACCGAGGGGAGAACGCGGGCCAGCTCGCCCGGCTCGACCCTGCGGAGCCACGGCGCGGCGCCACCCTCACGGACCGAACGCGGCGGTCGAAGATCGGGATCGATCCTGGCCAACACACCGTCGGCCACGGCCATGATCGCTGCGGGCGTTCGGTAGTTGAGGTTGAGCCGGGCCTGTCGCCACCGGCCCTTCGCATGTGGGTCGAGCGCCTGCGCCCACGAGCGGGCACCGCCGGCCGCACTCGCCTGCGCCAGGTCGCCGACGACCGTCATAGACCGGGCCGGGCACCGCCGCATCAGCATCCGCCACGCCATCGGCGAGAGTTCCTGCGCCTCGTCGACGATGACGTGCCCGTACGCCCACTCCCGGTCGCCCATCGCCCCGTCGGTAGCCGAGTCCCGGCGACGAGACTCCCGGTACCGGGTCGCAACCGTCTCCGGAGACGGTTGGTCCGGGCTGAGCATCCCGAGCAGCTCCAGCGTCTCCCGGGCGAGACGTACCTCCTCGGCTTCTACCTCCTCGCGCTGTTGCTCCGCCGCTGCCTGCGTCGCGAGCACCAGGTCGAGCTCGCCCAGCATCTCGGCTGCCTCGTCGAGGAGCGGAATGTCGGCGGCAGCCCACGGATGGCCGCCCGGACGGAGCAGAGCCGCGCGCTCGGTCGCGCTCAGCTCCATACCGGCCGCCTCAAGGCGTTCGGTCGACGCGTAGAGATCGGTGAGCAGCTGTTCGGGCGTGAGATCCGGCCAGAGCCGGTTGAGCACCTCGTGAACCAGGGCCGCCGATGCCAGCTCCGTACGGATGTCGGCGAGGTCGGCCGCGCCGAGGAGATCACCGCCCAATCGGTCGACCGCCTGCTGGGTCAGGTCATCGAGGATCGTGCGCACGAAGTAGCGGCGCGCCCGGTTGTGCGGCTCCTCCCCCGTGTCGGCGGCGAGCTGTCGGGCGCGCTCGCGGGCACGTTCGCAGGTGCGCGGCATGAGCACGTACGACTCGCCCTCGACGACGAGCTCGACCGTCTCGGCGGGCACCTGCTGGCGGTCGCGGACAGCGGCCGCGAGCACCCCGACCATCCGCGCATCGCCCTTGACGCTCTCGGTTTCGGGCCGATCCTGTCCGGTCGCGACCACGCCGGGATACAACTCGCCGACGGTGGCCAGCACGGCCTCGGTCTCACCAAGGGAGGGCAGAACCTGGTCGATGTAGCGCATGAAGGTCGGGTTGGGACCCACGATGAGGATCCCGCGATTCGCCAGCCGCTCGCGATGGGTGTAGAGGAGATAGGCGGCGCGGTGCAGGGCCACCACGGTCTTTCCCGTCCCAGGTCCGCCTTCGACGACCAGAATTCCGGCGAGGTCCGAACGGATCACCTCGTCCTGTTCGGCCTGGATGGTGGCCACGATGTCCGACATCCGACCCGTACGCCCAGCCGCCAGCGACGCGAGCAGAGCAGCCTCGCCGGACAGCCGGTGCCGGTCGGACTCCTCCAGGGCTGCGATGTCGAGGAGGTCGTCCTCGATCCCGACGACGCGCCGTCCGCTGGTCCGCAGATGGCGCCGACGTACGACACCGAGCCGTTCGGTCGGGGTAGCACGGTAGAAGGCCTGCGCCATCGGCGTACGCCAGTCGACCAGCAGAGGTTCATAGTCCTCGTCGAACAAGCCGAGTCGGCCGATGTAGGTGCGGCTGCGGTCTTCGCCGTCCAACCGCCCGAAGGCGAGTCCGCGCTCCACCGCCGAGAGCTGCGCCAACCGACCGACGTGGAGTTCATGGAACGACTGGCGCTCCGACATCGCCTGGTCGTTCTCGGCGGTGGGTCCGCCGTGCACGTCTCGCAGCCGCCGCTGTGTACGTTCGCGAAGAACGTCCAGCCGGCCATAGAGCATCGAGACATAACTCTGTTCCGCAGCGATCTCTTCCGACATTCGATTTGACGAATGGGCCGAATTCGAGCTATTATTCGGTTCGCTCATTTCCCTTGGTATTTCCTTCTGGAATGATGTCGCCTGCGCGGGTTTCTTTTGGGCGCCGCACCGTGAGTGCCCGAGTCAGCGGAACTAGTCGTGCGTGTCGAATGCCGTTCCATGGTTGAGAGTTCGAACCCCAGAAAGTATCAAGAAGGCCGCCGCCGGCGCCAGCGTTCGCTCGAATTCACTTTCTCGGATCGCGTACTCCACCGCATGTTGTTTGGGCGTGCATATCTCGATCAGCCGTGGCCGTGTGTGCAGTCCTCCCGCACCATTCGCGTCCCTTCATGATCCTGAGCCGCACGGGCGGATTCCTACGCACCTGCGGTTCGACTCCTCGGGACACGGCTGTTCGGCCGCGTAATTGGCTGGGACGGGTCGGCCGGCTCTGGTAGGCAGGTCGCATGACACCACCGACCGATGCCTCGAGGCCGGCCAGATGACATTCGACATCCGCCCCCTCGGCGACACGTGGGACGAGGTAGGCGATGCCTGGGACAAGGTCGTCCCGATCATCGAGTTGTCCTTCGGCGGCTCCTGGCCGGCCGAGGAGCAGGAGGCGGAGCGGCAGCGGTTCGAGCCCGACCGGAGCATCAGCGCCTATGCCGGCACCGAGATGGTCGGCCATGCCTGCCTCTTCTCGTTCACGATGACGGTTCCGGGCCGCATGCTCGGCGTTGCCGGAGTGAGCATGGTCGGCGTCCTGCCGACCTACCGCCGGCGCGGAGTCCTGACCGCCCTGATGCGGCAGCAGCTCGGCGAGCTGTACGAGACGCAGGCCGAACCCGTCGCCGTCCTTGGTGCGTCCGAGCCGGCGATCTATCCGCGGTTCGGCTACGGCCTGGCCGCCGATGCCGCGCGCATCGAGGTACCCAGGGAACGCAGAGCCATCCGGCCCGTACCCGGGACAGACGATGTAACCCTTCGCTACGTCGACCCGGAGAAGTCCCTCGACATCTGCGGGGCGCTGCACGAGGCCGTGGTGCCGACTCGGCCCGGCATGATCCAGCACACCGAACCCTGGCGGCGCGGCGAGATCGTCGATCCGCCGGGCAGCCGCAACGGCGCGTCAGCGCTGCGGTGTGTCCTCGCCGAACGAGCCGGGATGCCGACCGGGTTCGCGTACTTCCGCACGCGAGGCTCGTGGGAGCCGCGTGGGCCCAACGGCACCACCGTGGTCGAACGGATCCACAGCGGCGACCAGGCGTCCTACGCAGCCTTGTGGCGGTTTCTGCTGGACCAGGACCTGATGTCCCTCACCACGCACCGGCGGCTGCCTGCCGACGACCCGCTGCTGTCGCTTCTCGTCGACATCCGCCAGGCCCAGGTCGGGGTACGCGATGGCATGTGGGCCCGGCTGGTCGACGTCGGTCGCGCTCTCGCATCGCGCTCCTACGTCGGGCCGGTCGACGTGGTGCTGGACGTGCGCGACGAGTTCTGTCCGTGGAACGCCGGCAGCTGGCACCTGGCCGGCGACGCGGACGGTGCCTCATGTGAGCGGGTCAGCCGTACCGCCGACCTCGCGGTCGACGTCCGCGACCTGGCCGCGCACTACCTCGGCCGGCCCTCGCTGGCTGCTCTTGGTGCGGCCGGTCTGGTCGAGGAGCGGACTCGAGGCGCCCTCGCTGCGGTGTCGCAGGCGTTCCGACACGACCCGCTCCCCTGGAACGACACTCCGTTCTGAGCAACGTCGTAGGACCAACGCGGTGAGGCGGGCCTACTCGGTCGTCGACGGGACGACGCCGGACTTCTCGTAGCTCGCGAGCATCGCGATCCGGCGCGCGTGCCGTTTCTCGCCGGAGAACTCCGTGGTGAGGAACACCTCGGCGAAACCGGTGGCCTGCTCCGCGGTGTGCATGCGGGCGCCCATCGCGAGGACGTTCGCGTCGTTGTGCTGGCGGGCCAACCGGGCGGTCTCGTCACTCCAGGCAAGGGCCGCGCGGACGCCGGCGACCTTGTTGGCCGCGATCTGTTCACCGTTGCCCGAACCGCCGAGGACGATGCCGAGGCTGCCCGGATCTGCCACCACGGCCAGGCCGGTATGCAAACAGAACGGCGGATAGTCGTCCTCGGCGTCGTAGGTCGCGGCTCCGTGGTCGACGACCTCGTAGCCGCGGTCCGAAAGCCATCGGGTCAGATGTAGCTTGAGCTCGAACCCCGCGTGGTCCGATCCCAGGTGCACGCGCATGGTGCAGAGTCTTGCAGGCAGCGTCCCGCCAGCACGTCATCCCGGTGTCGGCCCGCGCGGCGCGGGACCGGCGAACGTCTCGGCGCGGAGCAGGTCGAGTGCGACCAGGACCGCACCGCGTACGACTGGATTGCCTACCAGCGCGCCGGTCGCCGGGCCGTGCCCGCCGTGCCCGTCGTGCTCACCGTGCCCGGCGGCCGGCAGCCCGCTCACTTCGTCCGGTTGGGTGACCAGGCCGACGGTGCCGGGCACCACCTCGGTCGGTAGCGGCACCAGACGGGCCAGGCGTTCGGACACCCGGCAGGCCAGCTCGGCACCTCCGGACCGACCGACCTCGCCACCGAGCACCACGAACCCCGGATCGACCACCACGCAGAGGGCGGCGGCGCCGACCGCGATCCGGTCCGCCAACGCGTCCAGGAACGCCGCACCATCGGGATGTCCGTCCACAGCCGACGAGACCAACCGGGCGAGCGCGTTCCGGTCCCCCGCCATGTCTCCCGCCATGTCTCCCGCCATGTCTCCCGCCATGTCTCCCGCCATGTCTCCCGCCATGTCTCCCGCCATGTCTCCCGCCATGTCTCCCGCCATGTGCCCCGCCCCGTCCGCGCCCACGTCGGCAGGCAGGTCCGGCGGCGCGACGAGCCCATGCGTACGTGCCAGCGCCCACACGGCACCGCCGCCGGCGTGCTCCTGGAACATGATCGGGCCGCACGGCAGGTACGAGAGCTCGCCGGCGCCGCCCGAGGTTCCTCGCAGCAGCTGACCGGCCAGGACGACCGCCACCCCGATGCCCGTACCCAGCCACAACAGCGCGAAGGTCTCCCGCCCCCGCGCGGCGCCGACGCGCTGCTCGGCGAGGCCCGCGAGGTTGACCTCGTTCTCCAGCAGGACCCGGTCCTGGTACCGCTGCCGCAGACCCGCCAGCAGGTTTGCGTGCCAGGTGGGAAGCGTCGCCACGAAGCTCACGTCACCGGTGGCCGGATCGACCAGTCCCGGCGTACCCACGACGACCGTACGCAGCCGGTCAGGCGTGAGCCCGGCTCCCGCGACCGCACCGTCGACCGCCGCCTGGACCAGCTGGTCCGGTTCGACCGTGTGGTCCATCGCCACCTCGAAGGCGCCGACGTGCCGGCCGGTGAGGTCTGCCACCGCGGCGAGAACGGCGTCCGGCCGCACCTCCACCCCGGCGACGTGGGCACGGTCGGCGACGACGCCGTAGAGCCTTGCGTTCGGGCCGCGACGCTCCGCACCCGACTCACCCGCGGCGGCGACGAGGCCGTTGGCCTCCAGCCGCTGGACCAGGGCGGAAACGGTGGGGCCGGACAGGCCAGTGAGCCTACGCAGCTGGCTGCGGGTCAGTGGCCCCTGGTCGAGCAGCAGCTCGAACGCGAGGCGGTCGTTGATCAGCCGCGCCGTGTGGGGAGTCGCGGTCCTGCGCTCGGAAGTGGACATGGGAGCGGAAGTGGACATGGCCTTTCCATCAGGAAACCTGCCTGTTAGTTTCGGACGCTAGCCGCCGTTCGGCAGCAGCGTCAACCCGGTCCGACGGCGGTCCCCGCAGTCCCCGCAGCAGCTCGTCTCTACCAGCTCGTCTCTGCCAGCTCGTCTCTGCCAGCTCGTCTCGGCCATCTCGTATGCACCAAGGAGTCCCGTGCCGGAAAGCCAGGTCGGCACCGCCCCTCCGCGTCGTTCGGTCCTGGCGGTCTACTTCTTCCACGTCGGGTTCCTGCCCGCCAACTGGCTGGTGCGCCTGCCCGACGTGAAGGACCAGGTGGACGCCAGTGCCAGCACGCTCGGCTTCGCCCTGCTCTGCCAGTCGATCGGCGGTCTGGTCGCGACACTTCTCGCTGCGCGGCTGTGCATGCGCTTCGGCTCCCGCCGGGTGATGGTCGTGGGAGCGTGCGCCGTCAGCCTCGTCCTCGTACTGCCGACACTCAGCGTGTCCGCAACCACGCTCGGGGCCGCCCTCGTTGCAATCGGCGTCTCGCACGCGACCTTCAACGTCGCGCTGAACAGTACGGCGGTGGAGAGCGCAAGCGCAGCCGGCAATCCGTTGATGCCGACACTGCACGGCGTGTTCAGCGTGGGCGGGCTCCTCGGCGCCACGACGGGTGGGCTTGCCTCCGAACGCCTGTCGCCAGTGCTCCACCTCGCGCTGGTCGGCGGGGTGGGCCTGCTGGCCGCCGCATGGTTCGGCGTCGGCATTCTGCGGTCGGCGTCCGGACCGCTGCACCACGTCGGCCGAGGCGAATCCGCTGGGTCGGCCTCGCCCGACGCCGGCCATCGGTGGCTGCAGGTGCGCTGGGTGGTCCTCCTGTTCGGCGTGATCGCCGCTTGCACGGCGTTCGGCGAGTTCGCCAACAACAACTGGGCAAACCTGCACCTGCGCGAGGACCTTGGCGCGACTCCGGCGCTTGCGGCGTACGGCTTCGCGACGTATGCCGGGGCGATCGCCGTCGGCCGTTTCCTCGGCTCGCGGACCATCCGACGGCTCGGCGAGACGACGGTTCTCACCGGCGGCTTCGCGCTCGCCGCCGTCGGCGTTCTGGTCACCAGCTGGGCCGGTTACCTGCCCGGCGGGCTGCCGGTCGCGTTCGGTGGCTACGTCCTGCTCGGTCTCGGGCTGGCCAATGTCTGGCCGCTGGCGATCTCGCGCGGCGGTGTCCTCGGTGGGCCGCGCGGAGTGAGCCGCATCTCGCTCGCCGGTGGCCTCGGCATCCTCGTCCAGGCGCCCCTGATCGGCCTACTCGCCGACCTCCGCGGGCTCCCCACCGCGCTGTCGACGGTGGCCGTGCTGGCGGCGCTCGGCGCGGCCCTCGCCCTGGCTCTGCGCCGGTGGAGCACCGCGGCTCCACAGCCCGCGCCCAGTCCGACCCACGCCCCTGCCGAGCGCTGAACCGGCTCGCGTTCCCGAACGAACTCCGGCTACCACCGCCCGCCCGTACACCGAGGAGCTCCCGTGCACCATCTACTCGCCAACGGGCGGCGTCCGGTGGATCGGCTGCACCCGCTGGCCATCATCTACGTCGTCGACGGCGTCCTGTTCGCCAGCTGGGTGGTCCAGATTCCCGCCATCAAGGAGCAGGTCGGTGCCTCCGAGACGGCGCTCGGTTTCGCTCTCCTCTGCATGACCGCGAGCCTCACCGTCACGATGTACGCGGGCGGCCACCTGTGCGAGCGGCTAGGCACCCGTACCGTGATCGTCGCGTCCTTCCCGGTGTGGGCCGCTGTGATCGTCCTGCCGGCGCTGCCGCGGACTCCCGTCCAGCTGGGAGCTGTTCTCCTGCTGCTGGGAGCGGCGTACGGAGGCCTGGCCGTCGCACTGAACGCGGCCGCCGTTGAGATCGAGAGAGCCACCGGCCGGGCCGTCATGTCGCCCCTGCACGGCTTGTGGAGTGTCGGGGGCCTGGCAGGAGCCGTCATCGGCGGCCTGCTGGCGAGCCGGTTGTCCACGCTCGGGCACCTCGGAATGATCGCGATCGCCGGACTGGCGTTCGCCGTCCTGGTCGGGCCATGGCTGCTTCGGCAGGCGCCGGCGGCCGGCGGCGGGCGTGCATCGAACCCGGCCGCACCGGTCGTCGCGCCACCTGAGCAGGCCGCGCCCGGTCGGGCCGCAGGAGCCGCGCGGACCGCCGTGATGCTGTTCGGGATCGTCGCGTTGTGTACGGCGTACGGCGAGGGCGCCGTCGGCGACTGGGTCGCGCTGCACCTGCGAGACGACCTGGGTACGACGCCAGGGGTCGCGGCGTACGGCTTCGGCGTGTACTCCGTGGCGATCGCCGTCGGCCGGCTCGGCGGCGGCTGGCTCGTCATGCGGGTCGGCGAGACCGCGGTGCTGACCGGCGGTGGCGCGCTCGCGACAGTTGGAGTGCTCGCGACTGCATGGACGAACGACCTCGCGGTCGCTTTCGGGGGTCTCCTCGCGGTGGGCCTCGGGTTGGCGAACCTGTTCCCGGTGGCCATGGCCAGGGCCGGTGCCGTCGGCGGACCGCGTGGCGTCGGACTGGCCTCGACGATCGGAACGACCGGGATGCTGGCCGGGCCGCCGGTCATCGGGTTCCTGGCGGGTCAGCTCGGACTGCCAGCCGCGCTCAGCACGGTTGCCGTCGTCGCGACCGTCGCCGCGGTGCTCGGCCTGGTCGTTCGTGTGTACGCGCCGCCGAGCCGGTCTGGTGACCACGACGATGACCGTGACGGTGACAGTGACAGTGACCGGGGACGGGGCCATGGCCGTGATCATGAAGTGGTTTCGGGTCATGGAACCCAAACGCCTTCATGATCACGGTCATGATCACGGGTCGCGACTTGCGGGCCCGGCTCCCCGGGTAGGCCTTTCTCAGTCGAAGACAGGTCCGCGGGTGCGGCTCCGCTTGAGCTCGAAGAACCCGTCGGTGCCTGCGACGAGCAGTACGCCGTCCCAGAGCCGGCCGGCGTCCTCACCCCGCGGGATCGGCGACACGACCGGGCCGAAGAACGCGGACCCGGAAACACTGATCACCGGCGTACCGACGTCGTACCCCACCTGGTCCATGCCCTCCGCGTGGCTCTTGCGGAGTGCGTCGTCGTAGTCCGTCGTGTCGGCCGCGTCGACCAGGTCGGCGGACAGACCGGCTGCGGTCAGCGCCTCCTCGTACGTTGCGCGCTCCCGAGGCTTCTTCTCGTGGTGGAAGCGGGCGCCGATCTCGGTGTAGTAGCGCCCCAGCACCTGGTTGGGGTCGTCCCCCGCCTTCTCGGCCTGCTGGGCGGCGGCGATCGCGATCCGGACCGGGCCCCAGGACGTCTCCAGGCCCTTCTTGTAGTCCTCGGACAGGTCACGTCCGGAGTTGAGGACCGCCAGGCTCATCACGTGCCACTGCGTCTCGACCGGCCGGACCTTCTCGACCTCCACCATCCAGCGGGACGTGATCCAGGCCCAAGGGCAGACCGGATCGAACCAGAAGTCGGCGGTCACTCGCTGGTCAGCCATGCTCGCTCCTTCGTGAGACAGACAGGGATCCCTGCCGAGGGCAACCCCACCGACGCCGCGTCGCATTCCCCGGTGCCGAATTCACGGGTGCCAGATCGCACGGTGCCCGATCGCACGGCGCCGAATTGCGCGGCGCCGAATTGCACGGTGCCAAACTCACGATGCTGAACCGGTGCTCGACGGCGTGGACCGACGGGCCCGAACTGACCGGGTCGACCTGAGGCCGACCTGAAGCCGGCATGATGCCGACCTGATGCCGACCCGACCTAACTCGGCCTGTGTGCCCGGGTTACTCGTGCGAGGATGACCGGCATGCCAGGCACGAACCTCACCCGCGACGAGGCCGCCGAGCGCGCGGGCCTCCTGTCGGTCCAGTCGTACGACGTCGAACTCGACCTGACCAGCGCACCTGATCCGGAGTCGAAGACCTACGTGTCCACCACCGTCCTCCGGTTCACCTGTGCGCAACCCGGCGCCGCGACCTTCGTCGATCTCATCGCCGCCAAGGTCGACGAGCTGACCCTCAACGGGCGCACCCTCGACCCGGCCACGGCCTACGACGGGTCCCGCATCGCCATCGACGATCTCGGCGCCGACAACGAGCTACGGGTTGTTGCCCACACCTACTACATGACCACAGGTGAGGGCCTGCACCGCTTCTTCGACCCGGTCGACAAGAACCCCTACCTCTACACCCAGTTCGAGGTCACCGACGCGCGACGGGTCTACGCGACGTTCGAGCAGCCCGACCTCAAGGCCACGTTCGGCCTCACGGTGGTCGCCCCGATCGACTGGCAGGTCGTCTCCAACTCTCCGAGCCCGGACCCCGGCGCCGTGAGTGGCCGCGTCGGCGTGGCAGCGTGGAGGTTCGCTCCCACGCCCCGGGTCTCCACGTACATCACCGCCCTCGTCGCCGGCCCCTACCACGCCGTGCGCGACTCCTACACCGGCCGGCGGGGCGAGATCCCGCTCGGTGTGTTCTGCCGGCAGTCGCTGGCCGAGCACCTCGACGCCGAGGAGATCATCGACGTCACGAAGCGCGGGTTCGCCTACTTCGAGGAGCTGTTCGACTACGCCTACCCCTTCGACAAGTACGACCAGCTGTTCGTTCCCGAGTACAACATCGGCGCGATGGAGAACGCCGGCTGCGTGACGGTCCGCGACGAGTACGTGTTCCGCAGCCGGACGACGGACGCCGCCTACGAGGGGCGCGCCAACACCCTGCTGCACGAGCTCGCCCACATGTGGTTCGGCGACCTGGTGACGATGCGGTGGTGGGACGACCTGTGGCTGAACGAGTCGTTCGCGACCTACGTCAGCGTGCTGTGCCAGGCCGAGACGACCCGCTGGTCGCATGCCTGGACGACCTTCGCCAACACCGAGAAGACCTGGGCCTACCGCCAGGACCAGCTCCCCTCGACCCACCCGATCCAGGCCGACATCCGCGACATCGAGGACGTCCAGGTCAACTTCGACGGCATCACCTACGCCAAGGGTGCGAGCGTGCTCAAGCAGCTCGTCGCCTGGGTGGGCCGAGGTGAGTTCTTCGCCGGGCTGCGGCACTACTTCAAGAAGTACGAGTGGCGCAACGCGACCCTGGCCGACCTGCGCGAGTGCCTCGAGGAGACCAGTGGTCGTGACCTCGACTCCTGGAGCAAGGAGTGGCTGGAGACGGCCGGTGTCAACACGTTCCGGGCCGGCTTCGAGGTCGACGCCGACGACCGGTTCACCTCCTTCGAGGTGCTGCAGTCGGCGATCGAGGAGCACCCGACGCTGCGCTCGCACCGGCTGGCCGTCGGGCTGTACGACCGCACCGACGCGGGACTGGTCCGGCGTACGCGCGTCGAGCTCGACGTGTCGGGCGAGCGCACAGACGTCCCCGAGCTCGTCGGCGTGCTGCGACCTGACCTGATCCTGCTCAACGACGACGACCTGACCTACGCCAAGATCCGGCTGGACGACCGTTCGTTCGCGACACTGATCGGTCACATCGGAGAGTTCACGGACTCGCTGCCGCGCTCCCTGGCCTGGACCGCCGCCTGGGACATGTGCCGGGACGCCGAAATCACGGCGCGAGCCTACGTGGCCCTGGTCCTCGGCGGAGTGTCGAGCGAGCCCGACATCAACGTCGTCCAGCTCCTGCTGCGCACTGCCAGCAGCGCCGTACAGATCTACTCCGCGCCCGGCCGGCGACTGGAAGCCAGGCGGGACTTCGCCGACGGGCTGCTCCCCCTCGCCCAGCAGGCGGCTGCCGGCAGTGACCACCAGCTCGCCCTCGTCCGGGCGTTCGCGGCCGCCGCGCTCGAGCACCACGCCGACTACCTCGCCGGTCTCCTCGCCGGTTCGGTCGTCCTCGAGGGACTCGCGGTCGACCCGGAGCTGCGATGGCACCTGCTGCAGAACCTCGCCCGACTCGGTGCCGCCGGTACGCCGGAGATCGACGCCGAGCTCGACCGCGACGACACCATCAAGGGCCGTGAGGAGGCCGCGCAGGCACGGTCGGCGCGCCCGCTCGCGGAGGCAAAGGAACTGGCCTGGACGGATGCTGTCGACCGCGACGACATCCCCAACCAGACGCAGTTCAACACGATCAGGGGTTTCTGGCAGCCGGGTCAGGAGGAGCTGTTGGCGCCCTACGTCGAGCGCTACCTCCAGGCCGCCGGATGGGTCTGGGACCGCAAGGCGAACGAGATGGCGCAGGCCGTCCTGGCCGGGCTCTTCCCCCGCCAGCTGGCCACACAGCAGACGGTCGACACCGTGCAGGCCTGGCTCGACACCCAGGAACGTGGTCCCGCCCGTTCGCCGGCTGGTCCTCGAGGGCCTCGCCGATGTCAGGCGGTCGCTGCGGGCCCAGGCTCGGGACGCAGAGGGCTGACCTCGGCGTCGAAGTACGCCTGCACCGTCTCGGCGAGCTCGGAGGGCCAGGGAACCCCCAGGCCCTCCACTGCCGCCCGGCCGTGGGTACGCCAGGCCTCCGCGGTCGCTCCCATCGCGGCGATCAGCGAGTCCCGGGTTGCGTCGAGCGGCGGCAGTCCTTCGAGCACGGCCCGCTGCTGGGGTGTGAGCTTCGAGCTCCACTGCTTCACGCCCATCGGCGGGAGCGGATGGTTGGCCTGGTTGGCATGGACGAACAGCTCGTACAGCGCCTCCCGGTTGCGCTGGACACCGGTCACGCCCAGCAGCCAGTCCTGCCGGAGGATCACTGCCGGCACGAAGATCGCCAGCAACCGGTAGAACTCCTCGGCGAGGTATCCGATCCGCTCGGGGTCGGGCGGGTCACTGGGGGCCGGAACGGGGACCTGCGCGTCGAGACCGTCCCGATCGAGGACGACGACCCGGCGCCGAAACCGGCTCTGCGCCAACTGCTCGACCGGCTCGGCCACCACGTCGAGGCGCAGGCAGCCGGTGGTCATCGAGTAGAAGCAGCCCGGCGCAAAGGCCAGCGGTCGGGCGATCAGGGTTGGGGTCACCGTGGCCAACCACTCGCGCCAGCATTCGGCGAACTCCGCGAAGTCCTCGTCGCGCACCGCGAGGAGGACGTCGAGGTCCGAGCCGGCATCCGCGACGCCGCGGGCCAGAGAGCCGGACAGCCACAACGCCCGGATCCGGGCGTCGCCGTCCACCACCTCGAGCAGGCGGTCGAACAATGCGTGGTAGCCGGCCGGCAGCGGCTCCAAGACCGCCGGATGCCGGTCGACGACGGGAGAGCTCATCCGGCCAACCGGTCAGGGCTCGTCGATGTGGACGGTACGAGGGCGACGGGCGTGCTCGCCCAGCTGCTGCAGGGCGGTGACCAGCCCACCAACCAGGTCGCCGTCGGCGAAGGACGACTGCATGCCCAGGACCACGAGGCGGCAGTCGGCATCGTGCAGGACCCGGCGGGCGTCGCGTCCGGTGACGATCTGCAGGAATCGTCCCGCTGGATCGACGAGCACCAGGACGCTTCGGGGCGCGTCAGGCAGCTCGGCATGGAGCGCTTCGGCGAACTCCCGCGGGTCGCCGTCGGCCGCACCCACGTAGGTCGAGAAGGTCAGCCCAGACAGTTCACCCGCGAGCCGGGCCGCGCGTTCGACCTCGGAGCGCCCACGGGGACTGAACGTCTCACCACCTACCACCAGCGCCTCCTCGATCGGCGTCACCGCGGTCGGTGTCCCCTCGATCGGAGCCAGGTGTCCCGTCGCCAGCGCCGTGCTCGGCATCCGGCGTCGCGACCGGCCTGGCGCCGAACCATTCGGGCTGCCCGTCCCACGCCAGACCCGGCTGGCGACCCGCGCCCTTGATGAACGACGGTGCCAGGACGAGCAGGACGATCAACGTGAACAACGCAAGCGGGATGCCGGCGAAGATGCCGATCACCTCGAGGGGCGTCATCGAAGGTCCCCCGCCGCCGGGCGCCGCGAGGGCGGGACCGGCTGTGCCCAGGACCTGGACGCTCACGACTCCACCGACACCGGATACCACGAGACCGTTCGTCACGCTGGACACCGTACCCACCCTGACCTGCGGGGAGGGCGGGGGGCCGCACCGATCCGGGCGCCTGGGACCATGACCGGATGGTCGCAGACATCAACAAGGCTGTCGCAGGTCTCGACTGGAACGTCCTCATGCAGGCGGGCGCCCGCATCGTGTTCCTGCTGGTGCTCGCGGTGGTTCTGCGGCTGATCCTGCACCGACTCGTCGACCGGCTGGTGGCCAAGGCGTCCGGTATCGCCCCACCCAAGCACTTCTTCGGCAGCCGGCGCGCCGCCCGGATCCTCAGCAGCGCCTCGCTCTACCAGGAACGCCGCGCCCAGCGGGCCCAGGCCCTGGGCTCACTCTTCAAGAGCATCGCCACCGTGGTCATCTCCGTCGTGATCGGGCTGATGATCCTCGGGGCCACCGGCTTCAACCTGGGGCCGGTCCTGGCCAGCGCCGGCGTCGTCGGGCTGGCGATCGGCTTCGGCGCCCAGAACCTCGTCAAGGACTTCATCTCCGGCGTCTTCATGCTGATGGAGGACCAGTACGGCGTCGGTGACGTCATCGACATGGGCGAAGCGGTCGGCACGGTCGAGGGAGTCGGCCTGCGGGTGACCAGGATCCGCGACGGCGACGGAGTGCTCTGGCACGTACGCAACGGCGAGGTCATCCGGGTGGGCAACAAGAGCCAGGGCTGGTCGAGCCTGCTGCTCGACGTGGCCGTGGCCTATGACGAGAACATCTCCCGCGTCGAGACCGTGATCAACGAGGTGGCCAACACGCTCGTGGCCGAGGACGCGTGGCGGGACAAGATCCTCGACACGCCCAAGGTCGTCGGGATCGAACAGGTCACCGGCCAGGCGATCACGCTGCGGGTCATCGGCCGCTGTGCGCCCAACGAGCACTTCGGCGTCCAACGCGAGCTCCGGCTACGGATCAAGGCGGCCTTCGACGACCAGGACGTCCGCGTGCCCGCTCCGGTGTGGCCCGGACAGCCGGGAATACCGGCGCCGGGCACGCCACCGGCGTAGGGACGGAGCGGCGGCTCCGGTGACTCCGGTCCTCAGACCAGCTCGGCGTCCAGGGTGATCTTGGTGGCCGCCAGAGCCTTGGACACCGGGCAGTTCTCCTTCGCGGACTCGGCGGCCTTCGCGAAGCCTTCGGCGTCCAGTCCGGGTACGGCCGCGCGGACGGTGAGGTGGATACCGGTGATGCCCTCCCCCGGCTGGAACGTCACGTCGGCCTTGGTGTCGACAGTGCGGGGCGGTGTACCTGCCTGGGCGAGTCCGTGTGAGAGCGCCATCGAGTAGCAGGTCGAGTGCGCCGCGGCGATCAACTCCTCCGGGCTGGTCCGACCGTTCGGCGTCTCCGCGCGCGATGCCCACGTGACGTCGTAGGTGCCGAGTCCGGACGAGTCGAGCGAGACACGGCCGGCGCCTTCCAGCAGCGAACCCTCCCAGTGGGCGTTCGCCGTACGCGTGGTGGCCATGGATCCTCCTTCGTGAGTGTGCGGTCGGCTCCGTGGGCACGCCGTCGGAGTCATCCATCCTGTCGTACGACTCATCCTGGCCTGCGACCCACACCCCTGCTTGCGACAGGCGCGCCGGCCACTTTCCGGCGCCGCCGTAGCTCCTTGCTCGCTATCCTTGCGCCACCGGAGGTCGCATGCCCCCCACGGATTACCGCAGCGTGACCCTCGCCGCCATCGCTGCCGAGGCCGGCGTGTCCGTGCCCACTGTCTCCAAGGTGCTCAACGGACGGCGCGATGTCGCCGCTCTGACGCGAGCCCGGGTTGAGGAGCTTCTCGGCCACCACGGCTACCTTCGCAGCCGCGCGCGCCGGCGCACGGGCGTCCTGGACCTCGTCATCGACAACCTCAACAGCCCGTGGTCTGAGGAGATCGTGCGGGGTTCGATCGAGACCGCTGAGTACGCCGACTACAGCGTGGCGGTGTCATTCCTTCACCTCGACCAGCCGTGGACCCCGTGGATCGACCGCGTACTGCGCCGCGGCTCGGACGGGATCGTCACCGTGGTCAAGCAGCTCGGGACGACGGACCTGCGTCGCCTCCGGTCCGCCGGCATCAGTCATATCGCGATGGACCCCGGCGGCGACTTCGCGGCCGAGACACTCTCGGTCGGCGTGACCAACTGGCAAGGCGGTCTTGACGCCACCCACCACCTCCTGCAGCTCGGCCACCAGCGCGTCGCGGCAATCGCCGGCCCGGCCGCACTCGGCTCTGCCCGGGCCCGCATCGACGGCTATCGCGCGGCAATGGACGAGCGGGGCCAGAGCGTCGACCCACGCCTGGTGGAGGCGGCGACCTTCACCCGCGAGGCGGGGTACGCCGCCGCCGAGCGGTTGCTCGACCTCCCCTCGCCGCCAACCGCCATCGTGGCCGGTAACGACGAGCAGGCGATCGGAGTGCTCCAGGCAGCGCACCTGCGTGGCCTCCGGGTTCCCGACGACCTCAGCGTCGTGGGGTTCGACGACATCCCGATCGCCCAGTGGCTGGACCCGCCGCTCACGACCGTCCGACAGCCGCTCGCGGCCATGGCCGCGGCGGCGATGCGCATGCTGGTGCGCGCCCTGGCGGCCGGCTCGACCGAGCCCCACCGGCTCGAGCTCCCCACCACCCTGGTGGTCCGCAGGAGCACCGCACCGCCGCGCGCGGCCTAGGTCACGGGGCGGCGTCTGTTACCGCCCAGATACCGGCCAGACCTTGACCGTGGGTACGCGCCACGGCAGCATCAACTCCCTTACCGATTGTGTGCCGAACCCGGCAGAAACTTTCACGCCGCAACGAGGGGTGCTCTGATGCGGATCGCAACTGGCCGGTGGCGACGTGCCGCGGCCGCAATGGCGGCACTCGCGGGACTTGCCGCACTCGCCTCACCCACGACCATCGCGTACGCCGCGGACGAAGAGCCGACGCAGCTCGTCGTGGCCGCGTCGCAGTCCGTCGACACGTTCAACCCGTTCATGTCGTTCTTCGCGATCGGTTACACGGTTGCCGGTCTGACCTACGACTCGCTGATCGACTGGAGCGCCGAGGACTTCAAGCCGATCCCGGGCCTGGCCACCAAGTGGGAGGAGTCCGCGGACCACCTCACGTGGACGTACACGATCCGCGAAGGAGTGAAGTTCTCGGACGGCAAGCCGCTGACGGCGCACGACGCCGCGTTCACCTACGACATGATGATGACCGACGAGGACGCTCGCGCCTCGTCCTCCGACCTGGTGGAGAACTTCGAGAGTGTCGAGGCACCGGATGACACCACCCTCGTCGTCAAGCTGAAGAAGCCGACCAACCAGATGCTCGCGCTGGACAACGCGATCGTCCCGAAACACATCTGGGAGAAGGTCGACAAGCTCGGCGACTTCAAGAACTTCGACTTCCCGCTGGTCGGCTCCGGCCCCTTCCAGGTGGTGGAGTTCAAGACCGACCAGTTCATCCGCCTGGCGGCCAACAAGGACTACTGGGACGGCGCGCCGGCCTACGACGAACTGGTGTTCCGCTACTACAAGACACCCGACGCGAGTGTGCAGGCGCTCATCGCCGGCGAGGTCGACGTCGTGAGCGGCCTCACTCCTGCGCAGTACAAGGCGCTCGAGGGTCGCAAGGGCATCACGCTCAACCAGGCTCAGAACCGCCGGTTCGGGTCGATCACATTCAACGTCGGCGCCGAGACGAAGGACAACAAGCCGTTCGGCGACGGCCATCCTGCGTTGAAGGATCCGGCCGTCCGGCAGGCGATCCATTACGCCACCAACAAGGACGAGCTGATCACCAAGGTCAACGACGGGATGGCCAAGCCCGGGATCAGCTACATCCCGCCGATCTTCAGCACCTACTACTGGGAGCCGAGCGAGTCGGAGAGGGTGACCTTCGACGTCGACGAAGCCAACCGGATTCTCGACGACGCGGGGTACAAGCGCGGTCCCGACGGCATCCGGCGCATGCCCGACGGCAAGCAACCCCTGACGTTCCGGCTGCTCAACCACTCCGACACCCCGTCGGAGGCCACCGACTCCGAATACCTCAAGGGCTGGTGGAAGCAGATCGGTATCGAGACGAAGATCGAGAGCGCCGACTTCACCAAGCTCAACGACAACCTCTACCTCGGCAAGTTCGACATCATCTTCTCCAGCTGGGGTGTCGGTCCCGACCCGACGTCGATCCTCGCCCTGCACACCTGCGGCGTACTCCCCGACGACGCGACCGGCACGCAACGCGACACCGACACGTTCTACTGCAACCCTGCCTACGACAAGCTGCACGAACAGCAGAAGCAGGAAAGCGACATCGCCGCGCGTGCCGAGATCGTCAAGCAGATGCAGAAGATCCTGTACGACGAGGCGCCGGTCATCACCCTGCGGTACGCCGACACCCTCGAGGCCTACCGCAGCGACCGGTGGACCGGGTTCGTCAAGCAGCCGGACAAGCAGGGCATGATCTCCGGCCAGCAGGGCAACTGGGCGTACATGTCCGCCAAGCCGGTGCAGGCACAGGAGGAGTCGGGGTCGTCCCGGACCGGACTGTTCCTTGGCGCTGGTGGAGCCGTCGTGCTCGTCGCCGTCGCGGCCGGGCTGGTGGCCGTGCGTCGGCGCAGGACCGCCGACGAGCGGGAGTAGCGGCAACGATGACGGAACCCTCGCTGGTGGCCGGGCCCGACGGCCCGGTCACCGGCGTCGACCCGGATCGCTCCCGCCTGCGTCCGGGCATCGGCATGGCCCGCTATGTCGCGGGCAAGCTCGGCGGCGCTGCTGTGTCGCTGTTGATGGTGGTGTTCTCGGCGTTCTTCCTGTTCCGCATCCTGGGTGGCGATCCGGTCGACGCGCTGACGCGGGACGTGCCCACGACACCGGCCGAGCGCGCTGAACTCCGCCGTCAACTCGGACTTGACCAGCCGCTGTGGCTGCAGTTCGTGGACTACCTGCGAGGGGTGCTGACCGGCGATCTCGGCGAGTCGTACCAGTACCAGCAGCCGGTCACCGCCCTCATCATCGAGCGCCTCGGCGCCACCGTTCTGCTCACCGGCACCGCGCTCGTGGTGGCGGCGTCGCTCGGGCTGTGGATCGGCACCCGTGCCGGCTGGCGGCAGGGCAGCAGATTCGACAAGGTCCAGGTCGGGATCTCGCTGACGCTGTGGTCGGCGCCCACGTTCTGGTTCGGGATGATCATCATCATGGTGTTCGCCCGCTACCTCGGGCTGTTCCCGATCAACGGCATGGTGGCGCCGCGGACACCGGACGCGTTCTGGCCGCAGACCATCGACACCCTCCACCACCTCGTCCTGCCGGTGCTCACGATGACCGCGGTGATCTACGCGCAGTACGTGCTGGTCATGCGGTCGTCGATCCTCGACGAGATGGGCAACGACTACCTCACCACCGCCCGGGCGAAGGGCCTGCGCGACTCGGACGTCCGCAGCCGGCACGCCGTCCCCAACGCCATGCTGCCGACTGTGACGCTGGTCTTCCTCCAGCTGGGCGCAGTGGTGGGTGGCGCGGTCCTGACCGAGACGGTGTTCAGCTGGCCGGGGTTGGGCCTGCTGGCCTACCAGGCGCTGCGGATCCCCGACCTGCCCCTTCTGCAGGGCACGTTCCTCTTCCTCTCGACCGCCGTGATCCTCGCCAACACCGCCGCCGACCTCGTGTACCGCTTCCTCGACCCTCGGGTGCGGCACTCATGACCGCCACGGACACCCCGCAGACGCCGGACGGAGCGCAGCCGCCACCGGGGACCCGGCTGGCAGGACTCACCTCCGTACGCGCCGTCGCCTGGCAACGCCGTCGGGCGGCACTGGCGCGGTTCTGGCGTGACTACCGCCGTCAGCGCGCCGGGCTGATCGGCCTGGTCGCGATGGCGGTGATCGTGTTCCTCGCGCTCGCCGCTCCGCTGTTCACCGACGAGAGCGGCCTGGACGTCACCCAGGCGACCGGTCAGCGGCTGGAGGCCCCGAGCTGGACGTTCCTCCTGGGTACGGACGAGACCGGCCGCTCGGTCCTGCTCCTCACCCTGTGGGGTGCGCGCATCTCGCTGCTGGTCGGCGTGACCGCGACCCTGCTCGCCATGGGCATCGGCACGCTCGTCGGGATCGCCGCCGGACACTTCGGTGGCTGGTTCAGTGCCGGACTGATGCGGGTGGCCGACTGGTTCATCGTCCTGCCTCGCCTCGTCCTCGCCATCTCGCTGGCAGCGGTGCTCGGGCCGAGCCTCACCACGATCGTGGTCGCGATCGGCGTTACCTCGTGGGCAGGCACCGCCCGGCTGATCCGGGCCCAGACCCTGGCGGTCGAGGCCCGGCCCTACCTCGAACGCGCCAAGGCACTCGGTGCCGGCCACTGGCACCAGATGACCCGCCATGTGCTGCCGAACGTGATGCCGCTGGTCCTCGCCAGCACCACCCTCGAGGTCGCGAGTGCCGTGCTGGCGGAGGCGACCTTGTCGTTCCTCGGCCTCGGCGACCCGGCGCGGATCTCCTGGGGCGGCATGCTCAGCCGGGCCAACTCCTCCGGGGCGATCACCTACGGCGCCTGGTGGTACCTGCTCACTCCGGGCGTCGCCATCCTCGTCGTCGTCCTGTGCTTCACGTTGTGCGGCCGCGCGCTGGAGGCAGTCTTCAACCCCCGGTTGCGGGAGGGGTGAGGCCGGTGTCCCTTCTCGACGTACGCGATCTGTACGTCACGTACCACACCGCGGGCGGTGCCGTCCCCGCCGTCCGCGGCGTCGACCTGCGGGTGGACGCCGGCGGCACGCTCGGCGTCGCGGGCGAGTCCGGCTGCGGCAAGTCCACGCTGGCGCTGGCGTTGCTCCGGCTGCTGCCGGCCGGCACCACCGTGGGCGGCGAGATCAGGCTCGACGGCGAAGACGTACTCGGCATGTCGTGGGGTCGGCTCCGAGCCGTGCGCTGGGCCGGCACCTCCATCGTCTTCCAGGGTGCGATGCACGCGCTGAACCCCGTGCACCGCGTCGGCCGGCAGATCGCCGAGCCGATCCTGTTGCACGAGCAGGTCGGCGAACGGGATGCCCACCAGCGCGCCACGGCCCTCCTCACCCAGGTCGGCCTCCCAACCTGGCGTGCACGGAGCTACCCCCACGAGCTCTCCGGCGGGCAGCGTCAACGCGTCATGATCGCCATGGCACTCGCCTGCTCGCCGCGGCTCATCGTGGCGGACGAGGCCACGACCGCACTCGACGTGATGATCCAGGCCCAGGTGCTCGAGCTCGTCACGGGACTGGTCGCCGAGCGCGGCATCGCTCTCCTCATGATCAGCCACGACCTGTCCGTGCTGTCGTCCACCTGCGCGCGCCTCGCCGTGATGTACGCCGGCCGGGTCGTCGAGCTCGGCCCGGCCCATCAGGTCTTCACCGATCCCCGGCACCCCTACGCCGCAGCGTTGGCCGGCGCCTTCCCGACCATCGGCGACCCGGGTTCACGCCGGCAACCGCGCGGGCTGGGCGGCGATCCCCCCGACCCGGCGGCGATCCCGTCCGGCTGCCCGTTCCACCCGCGCTGCCCCGTCGTCCTGCCGGAATGCTCCACGACCGACCTGACCTTGTGGCCGGCCGGGCCGGACCGGACCGCCGCCTGCGTGCGGGTAGACGGCGCCCCGGCGTCCACGTCGACGGCCGCCGCGTCGAGGAGCGGCACATGACCGGCGATGCGATCCTGTCCGTGCGGGGACTCGAGGTCGACTTCGGCGTACGCGGCGGCCGGCGCGCCCGGGCCGTCGACGGCGTGCATCTCGACCTCGCGCGCGGTGAGGTGCTGGCGCTGGCCGGTGAGTCCGGGTGCGGCAAGACCACGCTGGCGCGGGCCCTGCTGGGGCTCGTCCGCCCCACCGCCGGGACGGTGCACTACGAAGGCCGCCCACTCGCGTACACCTCGAGTGCTCTCAAGGCCTATCGCCGCAACGTCCAGCTCGTGCTCCAGGACCCGACCGGCGCCCTCAACCCGCGCCACACGGTGTACGAGGCGGTCGCGGAGGGCCTCCGTATCCACGGGATCACCGGCAACGAACGCGACCGGGTAGCCGAGGCCCTGCACCATTGCGGGCTGCGACCCCCGGAGCGGTTCTTCCTCGCGTACCCGCACGAGCTGTCCGGTGGTCAGCGGCAACGCGTGGTGATCGCCGGGGCGCTGGTGCTGGAGCCGAAGGTGATCATCGCCGACGAACCCGTCGCCTCGCTCGACGCGTCCGTACGCGGCGAGATCCTGGCCCTGCTGCTGCGACTGCGGGAGGAGTTCGGGCTGGCCGCGCTCGTCGTGACCCACGACCTCGGCCTGGCATGGACCATCGCCGACCAGCTCGCCGTGATGTACCTCGGCCGGATCGTCGAGACCGGGCCGACCGAGCAGATCCTGACCGACCCGCGGCACCCGTACACCCGGGCGCTGGTCTCGGTCCTGCCGGACTCACCGGTGACCGAGCCGATCGTACTGGCCGGCGAGCCGCCCGACGCCACCCGGATTCCGACCGGCTGCCGGTTTCATCCGCGCTGCCAGGACCTCGCCTCCGGTGCCTCGGAGGCGGCCGGGGTCGCGGAGGCGTGCCGGCGGACACCACTGGCCGTGCTCGACACCCGCCCGGACGGTGACCTTGACGGGGGCGCCGTGGCGTGCCATCTCCACGCGGCGCGCCAGCAAGATCCCGCGGCCCGGGAATGATCTCCCCGGCGGCTCCAGGCCCCGGCCGGCGCGGCCAGCTTGCAGCCGGTTGTCACAATGGACGGCGATGAGCGAGCAACC
The DNA here is from genome assembly GCA_963720325.1 of uncultured Actinomycetota bacterium. GTDB lineage: Bacteria > Actinomycetota > Actinomycetes > Propionibacteriales > Actinopolymorphaceae > Thermasporomyces. The sequence goes on from CAVRFE010000004.1 coordinate 160,580, forward strand.
ACGGTCCGGCGAGAGCTCCTCGCCGACCACATTCTTCGACGCCGTCGGCGGGCACGCGACCTTCGAGCGGCTGGTCAGCCGGTTCTACGAGGGCGTCGCCGGTGATCCGGTCCTGCGCCCGCTGTATCCCGAGGCCGACCTCAGCGGGGCGGAGGAGCGGTTGCGGATGTTCCTCGAGCAGTACTGGGGCGGTCCCCGCACCTACTCCGAACAACGTGGCCACCCGCGGCTCCGGATGCGCCACGTGCCGTTCCGGGTGACCGAGGACGCCCGCGACCGCTGGCTCGCGCACATGCGCACGGCCGTGGACGAGATCGGCCTGGAGCCCGCGTACGAGCAGGAGTTGTGGAGCTACCTCGTGATGGCGGCCAACTCGCTGGTCAACACTGTTGACGAGCCGCGCCCGAACCTCCTGCACTGACCCCCCCGAGCATCCAGATCAAGCGAGCATCCAGACCAACCCGAGCATTCAGACCAACCCGAGCATCCTGACCGTCCTGAGCGCTGTCCGATCCACCCGAACCTCCAGGAAGGCCACCGATGACGCCGACCACGCCGAGCGCAGCAGGGGACCCGGCGGGGTCGTCCGCCGACGTCACACCAGCTCCCCCGGCGGGCGCCTGGTGGCAGACGGCCGTGATCTACCAGATCTACATCCGCAGTTTCGCCGACGGCAACGGTGACGGCATCGGTGACATCGCGGGCATCCGGTCCCGGCTTCCCTACCTCGCGGGCCTTGGTGTGGACGCCATCTGGATCACGCCGTGGTACGTCTCACCGATGGCCGACGGCGGATACGACGTGGCCGACTTCCGTGCGATCGCGCCGGAGTTCGGCACGCTGGCCGAGGCCGAGGCCATGGTCAGCGAAGCTCACCAGCACGGGCTTCGGGTGATCCTCGACATCGTTCCCAACCACACCTCCGACCAGCACGCGTGGTTCGAGGCGGCACTGGAGGCCGACCCGGACTCGCCGGAGCGGGAGCGCTACTGGTTCCGGCCCGGCCGCGGTCCCGACGGAGCACTTCCGCCGAACGACTGGCAGTCGGTGTTCGGCGGCTCGGCCTGGACCCGGCTGCTTGACGACGAAGGCGTCCCGAAGGACTGGTACCTCCACCTCTTCGCGCCCGAGCAGCCCGACCTCAACTGGACCAACCCGCAGGTCCGCGACGAGTTCGAGAACATCCTGCGGTTCTGGTTCGACCGGGGCGTCGACGGCTTCCGGATCGACGTCGCACACGGACTCGCCAAGCATGCGGCGCTGCCCGACATCGGGCTCGACGAGGAGGAGCTGTTGGCCGAGCCCGACGTCGCCGACCACCCGCACTGGGACCGCGAGGAGGTCCACGAGATCTACCGTGACTGGCGGCGCCTAGCCGACTCCTACGCCGAGACTCCGCAGGGCGGGCGGGTCTTCGTCGCCGAAGCCTGGGTACGCACGGAGTCCGACCGGCTGGCCCGCTACCTGCGTCCGGACGAGCTGCACACGGCGTTCAACTTCGACTTCCTCCGCTGCGCCTGGGACGCCGTGGAGCTGCGGGGCGCGATCGACCACCATCTACACAGCCTGGGCGAGGTCGGCGCACCAGCGACCTGGGTGCTGTCCAACCATGACGTCCCCCGCCACGTGACCCGGTACGGGCGCGCGGACACGGCCCTGCGCTGGACCCGCCAGGGTGACGTGCCGGCCGATGTCGCGCTCGGCACCCGCCGGGCACGGGCGGCGGCACTGCTGATGCTCGCCCTCCCCGGCGGTGCGTACGTCTACCAGGGCGACGAGCTCGGACTGCCCGAGGTGGAAGACCTGCCGGTCGACGTGCTGCAGGACCCGATCTGGACCCGGTCCGGCCAGACGGTCCGGGGCCGCGACGGCTGCCGGGTACCGATCCCCTGGTCCGGCGACGGTCCGGCGCTCGGCTTCAGCCCCGCCGCGCCCTGGCTGCCGCAACCGGTCGCCTGGAAGAAGCTCACCGTAGAGGCGCAGAGCGGTGACGCCGAGTCGATGCTCGAGCTCTACCGCTCGGCGCTGGGCCTGCGACGGTCGCTGCCTGCGCTGGGCACTCCGACGTTGCGGTGGCGCGACGAGGAACCCGCGGGCGTTCTCGCGTTCGACCGCGGTCCGGGTTTTCGCTGTGTGGTCAACCTGACCGATGCCGCGGTCCAGCTGCCCGCCTACGACGGGATCCTGCTGGCCAGCACGCCGCTCGCCGCGACCGCGTCCGACCTGTTGCCGGCCGAGAGCGCAGTGTGGCTGCGGCTGCGGTGACGGTGACGGTGACGGTGATGGTGACGTAGCCCTGCAAAGGCACGAGGTCTGGCGAAGATCACCGCAGATCGTCGTTCGGCGGCAGGGTTCGGCACCATCACGTACCATCGAAGACCCGAGTACGAGCCCGATCCCGACCTGACATCGGTTGTCCACCTGACTTGTCCGGAGGCTCGCCATCACGTTCACGCGGTCGACGTCGTTCTGTTGGTTCGTCCTCCCCGTTTCACGAAGCGCCCGTTCCCGACGCCCTCACGCTGTGGTACGACGAGCCCGCCACCGACTGGGAACGCGAGGCACTGCCGATCGGCAACGGCCACCTCGGGGCTATGGTCTTCGGCGGTGTGGCGACCGAACGCCTTGCCCTGAACGAGAAAACGCTGTGGAGCGGAGGGCCCGGCGCGGTCGAGGACGACCATCCGTACGGCTACGGACTCTGGGAGACGCCGCGCCATGACGCCCTGAAGAGCGTCCGGGACCGTCTCGCCGCACAGGGACAGGTCGAACCCACCTGGCTCGCCGAACAGCTCGGCCAACCAGACTGGGCGTTCGGCGCGTTCCAACCCTTCGGTGACCTCCACCTCGACGTGCACGACCCGGGGGTCGGGGTCACCGGATACCGCCGCTCGCTGGACCTCGGCACCGCGATCGCCCGCGTCGAATACACCATCGGCCGTACGCACTACCTCCGGGAACACCTGGCGAGCTACCCGGCCGGCGTGATCGCGACCCGGCTGGAGACGAGCCGCCCCGGCACGCTGTCGCTGACGATCGGGTTCGACTCACCGCACGACGGCGCCAACCTCCATGTCCACAACGGCCGCATCACCATCCGCGGTGAGCTCGCCGACAACGGCCTGTGTTACGAGGGCCAGCTTCTGGTCGTCGCGGAGGACGGCACGCTGCTGGACGGCGAAGACTCGGTGACGGTTCGCGACGCGCGGGCGGCGACGTTGCTGTTCTGCGCCGGTACCGACTATGCCGACCGCCACCCCGAATACCGCGGAAAAGACCCACACCGTAAGGTCTCCCGGCGCATCAACGCCGCCGCGGCCCAGACCTATATCGCGCTGCGTACCTCCCACATCGCCGACTACACCGGTCTGTTCGACCGCGTCCGGTTGGATCTCGGCCAACCCGCGGCACCCACCCGCCCGACGGGCGAGCTGCTCGCCGGCTACGACGGCCTGGGGCCCGACAGCAGAGCGATCGAGGCGCTGTACTTCCAGTACGGACGCTATCTGCTCATCGCCTCGTCCCGGCCCGGCTCGCTACCAGCCAACCTGCAAGGGGTCTGGAACGCACTCACCACTCCGCCGTGGAACTGCGACTATCACGTCAACATCAACCTCCAGATGAACTACTGGTCTGCCGAGACCACCAACCTCGCCGAGACCGCAGGTCCCTTGTTCGACTTCGTCGACGGACTGCGCCAGCCGGGCCGAGCGGCAGCGCGTCAGCTCGGCACCGACAGTGGTTGGACGGTGGGAAACCAGACGAACATCTGGGGCTTCGGCGGCGTACACGACTGGCCGACCGCGTTCTGGTATCCCGAGGCGGCCGCGTGGTTGTGCCGTCACCTGTGGGAGCACTACGAGTTCAGCGGTGACACCACATTCCTGCGTACGAAGGCATATCCCGTCATGGCGGAGGCGGCGGAGTTCTGGTTCGACTTCCTCGTCGCCGACTCCGACGGCCGGCTCGTCGTCTCGCCGAGCTACTCCCCCGAGCATGGCAGCGTCACCGTCGGCGCCGCCCATACCCAGCAGGTCGTCCGCGACCTGCTCACCTGCACGCTGGCCGCATGTGTCGCACTCGACGAGGACGACGCGTTCCGCAAGCGCCTCACCGACACACTGGAACGTCTCGACACCGGCCTTCGGATCGGGGCGTGGGGCCAGCTTCAGGAGTGGAAGCAGGACCTCGACGAGCCGGACGACCATCACCGCCACGTGTCCCACCTGTACGCCCTTCACCCGAGCGGCCAGATCTCGCCCGCGACGACGCCCGACCTGGCCGACGCCGCCAAGGTGAGCCTGCGGGCCCGAGGCGATGGTGGCACCGGGTGGAGCAAGGCGTGGAAAATCAACTTCTGGGCGCGGTTGCACGATGGCGACCATGCCCACCTCATGCTGCGCGAGCTGCTCCGGCACTCGACGCTGCCCAACCTCTGGGACACCCATCCACCGTTCCAGATCGACGGCAACTTCGGCGCGACGGCGGGCATGGCCGAGATGTTGTTGCAGAGCTGGTGGATGCCGGGCGGTGCGCGGCTCCATCTCCTGCCCGCACTGCCGGCGAGCTGGCCGCAGGGAAGCGTCACCGGCCTGCGGGCGCGCGGCGGCGTCACCGTCGACCTCACCTGGACCGGTGGTCGGGCCAGCCGCGCCTACCTGCGGGTCCGGCGCGACGTCGAACTTCATCTCCGCGGCGACCTGTTCGGAGCCGGCGGCTACCACGTCCTCGACTGCGCGACCGGTGACCTCGTGGCCCACGAGCGCGACGGTGACGAGATAGTCCTACGCGGTGAGGCCGACCAGCACTACGAGGTCGCCGCCGTCGCCTGAGGAGATCGTCCCGTCACGGCAGTTGGACGAGGTCAGCGATCCGGACCGGCTGGCCGGTGGCGAACGACTGGTTCGCCGCGGCGCCGACCAGCATCGCGTACGCACCGTCCAGGTGGGTGGCCGCGCGACCCAGTGGATCGGGTTCGCGGCTGGGCGAGAACAGGTCCCCGAGGAGCCGCCGGTCGCCACCGCCGTGACCACCCGAACCCTCTTCGACCTCAACCACCCTGGGGACGTCCCAGAGCGGGCGGATCATCAACTGGGCCCGGTCGATCGGCGGAGCCTTGACACCGACCTGCGCGCCGGCGCCCGGCCGGTTGGGATCCTCGCCGGTTCCGCTGACGTACGAGCGTTCCTCGACATTGAGTTCCAGCCGGCCCCTCGTGCCGTTGAACATGACGCGGTAGCCCTCCCACGGCGAGTAGGCCGTGAGGTGGTAGGTCATGGTCGCGCCGGTTGCGTACCGCACCAGCACCGACATGTCGTCCTCGATGCTGATGCCGTCGGCGAACACGGTGCGGTCGCGCAGGTAGCCGTCCTCGTGCTCCGCGTCGAGGTAGAGCGCGCGCAGGGTCGCGTCGTCGGCGAGGCTGATCGCCCACGGATCCTTCTCCAGGTCGGGACTCCCGTGGCTGCGGTAGCTCCGCACGGTCTCGCCCCGGCGTTCGGCATTGTCACGTCCGTAGAAGCGGAGGTCCCCGAACCCGAACACGCTCTCCGGCGTCGTACCGAGCCACCAGTTCACCAGGTCGAAGTGGTGGCTCGCCTTGTGGATCATCAGGCCACCTGAGTTGCGCTTGTCCCGGTGCCACCGCCGGAAGTAGTCGGCGCCGTGCCTGGTGTCGAGCAGCCACTCGAAGTGGACCGACTGGACGTCACCGATCGCGCCGGAGGCGATGAGCTCCTTGACCCGTGAGTTGCGTGGTGCGTAGCGATAGTTGAAGGACACCGTGAGCCTGCGGCCGGTCCGGCGTTGCGCGTCAAGGATCCGTTGACACTTGTCGGCGTCAGTTGTCAGCGGCTTCTCGCTGATCACGTCGCACCCGTGATCGAGCGCCGTGACGATGTAGTGGTCGTGCGTACGGTCGACCGAGGTCACGATCACGACGTCGACCCGCTGCTCGTCGAGCATGCGGACGAACTCCTCCGGCCCGTACGTCGCCACCGCCGAGGCGCCGTAGGACTCGGCGAAGGTCCCGTTGTAGTAGCGCATCCGGGTCTGGTTGAGATCGCACAACCCGACGAGCTCACCACTGTCGCGGTAGTCGGTGAACAGGGCGGAGGTGAACATCCGCGACCGCGAGCCGAGCCCGACGATCGCATACCTGGACCGTCCGGGCGACGCGACTCCGGCGCGGCCATCCGCCTGCCCGATATCGGACGCGGTGTGCTCCGTGCTCATCCGGGCTCCTCTCGGTGACCCCGCGGCACATGATCGTCTGGTCCAGTCCCGACGATCATCGGTGCGGCGACGCCGGCATCCGCCTGGGGCCGCATGACACACCCAACGCCGCACCACTGTGGGGTAAGCGCTTTCTCGGCAACGTAGCCCCGATGCGCGCCCGGAGGCAAGTTGGCTCGTATGCCAGGAGCCGCGTTCGCGGTGGTGCCGAACATCTAAGCTGGCGCCGTGACCTACCTGCCCGAGCCGACGGACCCACGCGACATGCGCGCGTCCGACGCCGACCGGCACCAGGTCGCCGAGGTCCTGCGGGACGCCGCCGGTGACGGCCGCCTCACCCTCGACGAGCTGCGGGAACGCCTCGAACGGGGTCTACTCCGCCAGGACCTACGCCGAACTCGAGCGGTTCACTCGCGACCTGCCCGCCAGCGGCAGCGCACCGACGCCGGCGACCGCCCCCGCGTCCCGCTCGCATCCGCGCATCGGCGGCACCGCCCGGCATTCGTTCTCGGTCGCCATCATGTCCGGCGCGACGCGTCGCGGTGCGTGGGTCGTCCCGCCTGACTACACCGCGGCCGCGCTGATGGGCGGCATCCAGCTCGACCTGCGCGACGCGAGATTCTCACAGCGAGAGGTCACGATCCGGGCGTTCGCGCTGATGGGCGGTATCGAGATCATCGTCCCCGACGACATCAATGTGATCGTCAACGGCGTCGGCATCATGGGCGGGTTCGACGACAACGCCAACCACGCGGAGGCCAGTCCCGGCCAGCCGGTCCTCCGTGTCACGGGCGTGGCGTTCTGGGGTGGCGTCGAGGTGAAGCGGAAGCGCCGCAAGACCGACCAGCGGCCAGCAATCGACTCCGAGTGACCTGAGCCTGCTCGAGTTCGATCTGGCTGAGCGCGGGCCAGCGTTACGCCGTGTGGGGCAGTGATCCCACGCTCACTCTTCAAGTCCCGGGCCAATCCCTTCGGCGCCCGGCCACGAATCGCCTATGACCAACGTCTGGGAGAAGGGGTGGTGGGAATGTCCGCGTCCATGTTCGAGCTCAGGTACCCGCGTCGGCTGGTCGGGGCGATCGCTACCGTGACGGCGCTCGTCCTCAGCCTGCTGGCGACCGTCACCGTGGCCGGGCCCGTCAGCGAGTCTGAGGCGGCTGCCGCCACCAGCACAGGCCCGCTCGCCGGCTTCGTCCGCGTCAAGGATCGGTACGCAACGTTCGACCTACCCGGTCAGCGGACCATGACGGCGCTCAACGGCATCAACAACAGCGGCCAGATAGTGGGAAAGTACCCGGACTCGCGGGGGTTCCACGGACTGCTGCGGGACCAGCGCGGCAAGCTCGTCAGGATCGACGTGCCAGGCGCCAAGGGCACCTACGTGACCAAGATCAACGATCGCGGTCAGATCGTCGGTTCCTCCAACGACGTCAGCGCCGAGGTCGGCGTGGAAGGGACCAAGGGCTTCCTGCTGTCTCGGGGGAGGTTCACCACGATCGCCTACCCTCGCGCCCTCTTCACGCAGGCGTACGGCATCAACAATGCCGGAACAGTCGTGGGCGAGTTCCTCGACAAGTCCGGTGTCATCCATGGCTTCTTGTGGCGGAGGGGGCACTTCACCGTCATCAAAATGCCGAACGCGGCCACAACCTCGGCGACCGACATCAACGACCGCGGCCAGATCATCGGGCTCTACGCCAGCCGTAGCGATCCGACCAGGGTCCGCGGCTTCCGGCTCAGCAACGGCAGGTATGCGACGTTTGCCGCCCCCGGCGACCCGAGCGCCACGCTTCCGTTCGACATCAACAACCGTGGCCAGATCGTGGGGTACTCGCTGAGCGACCTCGCCCAGCCGGCGTTCGACAGCTTTCTCCTGGCCAGCGGGGTTGGCGGGGACTTCACGCCCCTCGATGTGCCTGGCGGACTCACCACCGTGGTCGGCGGCATCAACGACCAGGGACACATCGTGGGTGTCTACGAGCGGTCTGGCTCAGACGGCGGTCACCGCGCCGCAGACCGACCCGGACGGTCGGTGATTCCAAACGCCATGGGTCTCAGGTTGCCATGATCTGGCGCGACAGCCCGTCAGGGATGACCGGGTGGTCGACCCGACGGGCGGTCGCGGCTACTCCCCTGTCGGTGGCGGGTCGGCGTATCGCTCGAGCCAACGTCGCTCCTCGGTGGTGAGCCGTCGGGGGCGCTCGGCCTGGTGGTCGAAGGCCGCCAGAACAGTCACGGCCTTGGCGTACGTCGTCGTCTCGTCCCGCACGACATAGCCGAGGGTGACGGCCGACGCGCGGACGTTCGTCACCCAGATGTCGACGCAGAGTGGTTCGGGCCTATAGAGGATCGGTCGCAGGTAGTCGATCTCGTGGCGTACGACGACCAGTTCGCCGACGAAGCCCGTGATCCCCTCCTTGCGGGCCTGGACGAACAGCAGCGCGACCCGCGCGTCCTCGAGGAGCCGGAGCGTCTGGACGTTGTTCACGTGTCCGTACGAGTCGACGTCTGACCATCGCAGCGGGCACCGGGTCTCAAATGGCGGCACGCCCGCGATCCTGCCAGCCCATCGCCATCGGGCAACCACCTGCCGGCGCCGGACGATCTCGCCGGCGCCGACGGATGGCCGGAACGCACAGGACACCGGCTCTGCTCGAGGGCCTACGGCTGCTGGACGGCCTGGATCGCGATCTGGACGGACACCTCGTCACCGATGAGGAACTTCTCGCCGCCCAGCGGGATGTTGGTGTCGACGCCGAAGTCCTTCCGGTTGATCGTCGTCGTCGCCTCGAAGCCGACCCGGGTGTTGCCCGCAAGCTCATCCACGCCCAGAAAGTCAGCCGCAAGGTCGATCGACCTGGTAACGCCCTTGACCGTGAGGTCGCCGGTCAGGATGAACCCGTCTCCGTGCGGGCGGAGACCGGTCGACGCGAACGCCATCGTGGGGAAGGTGGCGATGTCGAGGAACTCGCCTGAACGCACGTGATCGTCGCGCTGCGGCGTGCCCGTGTCGAGCGATGCCAACTGGACCGTCACGGAGACCTTGGAGGCGGCCAGGTCGGGCGCGACCTCGATGGTGCCGTCGAACTCGCGGAACGAGCCTCGGACCTTGCTCATGAGATGGCGGACGGTGAAGCCGATCTCCGAGTGCGTCGTGTCGATCTTCCACGTCCCGGCGGCAACAGCCGGCCTGTTCGACGTGATCGTCATGGTGAGCCCTCCGACAGTATGTTGAAACTTCAATCATTACGCCGCCCACGATAGCGCCCACTAGTTGAAACAACAACTATCTGGCTATCCTTGAGTGCATGGCGACTCGATGGCTGACCGCAGCCCAACAGCAGGCGTGGCGGTCCTACCTGTTGGGCACGGCACATCTGATGGAGTGCCTCGACCGCGACCTGCACACGATCGGTCTGTCACTGGTGGAGTACGAGATCATGGTCCGGCTCTCGGAGTCGCCCGAGCACACCATGCGGATGGCCGAGCTCGCCAACTCTGTCCACCACTCACGCAGCCGCCTCACCCACACCGTCGCCCGGATGGAGGTGGCCGGCCTGGTCGAACGTCTGTCCTGCCCCTCCGACGGACGTGGAGTACTCGCCCGCCTGACCAAGGAGGGGTACGCCCGGCTGGAGGACGCGGCACCCTTACACGTCGCAGGCGTCCGGGCCGGACTCGTCGACCTCATCTCCGAAGCTGACTTCGCCGCGATCGGCCGCGCCTTCGCCGCAGTGGCCGCCGGATCCCCGTCTTCGCAGGGACCGGGCAAACAGGTCAGTCGCGGGTGAGCCTGCGGTAGGTCACCCGGTGCGGGCGCGCTGCCTCGGGGCCAAGACGATCGATCTTGTTGGCCTCGTAGTCGGCGAAGTTGCCCTCGAACCAGAACCACCTGGCCGGATCGTCGTCGGTGCCCTCCCACGCCAGGATGTGGGTGGCCACCCGGTCGAGGAACCACCGGTCGTGGGACGTCACGACTGCACAGCCCGGGAACTCCAGCAGGGCGTTTTCCAGTGACTGGAGCGTCTCGACGTCGAGGTCGTTGGTCGGCTCGTCGAGCAGCAGCATGTTGCCGCCGAGCTTCAGCGTGAGCGCGAGGTTGAGGCGGTTGCGCTCGCCACCGGACAGGATGCCCGCCCGCTTCTGCTGGTCGGGTCCTTTGAAGCCGAACGACGCGACATAGGCCCGGCTCGGCATTTCGAAGCTCGCCACCCGGATCCAGTCCAGCCCGTCCGAAACGGCCTCCCAGACCGTCTTCTCCGCGGGGATCTTGTCCCTGGACTGGTCGACGTAGGAGATGCTGACCGTCTCGCCGACCTTGAGCTCACCGCTGTCGGGCTTCTCCTCGCCAACGATCATCCGGAACAGCGTGGTCTTGCCGACGCCGTTCGGCCCGATCACACCGACGATGCCCGCTCTGGGCAGCGTGAACGACAGGTCGTCGATGAGGAGCCGATCACCGAACCCCTTGCGCACGCTGCTGGCGTCGAGGACGACGTTGCCCAGCCGCGGACCGGGCGGGATCTGGATCTCCTCGAAGTCGATCTTCTTCGTCCGCTCGGCCTCGGTCGCAAGCTCCTCGTAGCGCTGGAGTCGCGCCCGGTTCTTCGCCTGCCGCGCCCGTGGATTCGAGCGCACCCATTCGAGCTCCTGCTCCAGGATCCGCTTGCGTTTGGCATCCTTGCGCCCCTCGACCTTGAGGCGCTCCTGCTTTGTCTCGAGGTAGGTCGAGTAGTTGCCTTCGTAGGGGTATGTCTTGCCCCGGTCGAGCTCGAGGATCCAGCCGGCCACGTTGTCGAGGAAGTACCGGTCGTGGGTCACCGCCAACACGGTGCCCGGATAGGCGGCGAGATGCTGCTCGAGCCACTGGACGCTCTCGGCATCCAGGTGGTTGGTGGGTTCGTCGAGCAGAAGGAGGTCGGGCTGGGCAAGTAGGAGCCGGCACAGCGCGACCCGGCGACGTTCGCCACCGGACAGGCGCGTCACGTCCAGGTCTGGCGGCGGGCAACGCAGTGCGTCCATCGCCATCTCGAGGCGGGAGTCGAGGTCCCACGCGTCGCGATGATCGAGCTGGGTCTGCAGCTCGCCCATCTCGGCGAGGAGCGAGTCATAGTCGGCGTCGGGGTCGGCGAGCTCGGCCGAGATCTCGTTGAACCGGGACAGCATCGACTTCGTTTCGGCCACCCCTTCCTCGACGTTCTCGAGCACGTTCTTGTCGTCGGAGAGCTGCGGCTCCTGTTCCAGCATGCCGACCGTCGCACCGGGAGCCAACATGACATCGCCGTTCGACGGTCGCTCAACCCCAGCCATGATCTTCAGCAGCGTCGACTTGCCCGTGCCGTTGGGTCCGACGACGCCGATCTTCGCGCCGGGAAGGAACGACAGGCTGACGTCGTCGAGGACGACCTTGTCGCCGAGCGACTTCCGGACGCTGCGCATCGTGTACATGAACTCGGGCACGTTGCATTCACCTTGAGAGAGGGATTTGGGAACCAGACGGATATCCATCCTGCAACATCTGGAACGTGTCCGGTGGATCAGGGTCGATCACGGCCGGGCGATGCCGCGCAAGCCGCACAAATCGACGGCCGCCGCGCGGGTGAGCCAGGACTCTGGAGGGAGCGGCCGGCGTCCAATCCGGCGCGGGCCGCCTGGACGAAGTACACCTCAGAAAGGTGCTGCCGGGCGGGGCTCCCGCCGCCCCGGTTGAGGGTCGGCCAGGGCACCACCGTGAGCGGGACGAACCACCGCCCGGCAGCTCACGGGTGGCGCGGACAGTGTGTCCGCGCCACCCGCCAGCAGGCCGATCAGGCGGCCTGCTGATCGGCGTCTGCCGATGCCGCGCTGGCGGCCCGGGGGGCGCGGCCGCCGCTGCGCGGGCGCGTGGGCAGCGCTCCCGCTTCGGCTTCGGAGACGCCGACGTCTGCGTGTTCGTTCATCACGTCACCTTCTGGCGCGGTGTCCCAGCTCCGCGCGAGCTCATCTGCGGCCTGGCTGTCCGATGGCACCTCGTTGGTTTCGCGACGCGTGCGCCGGAACGCCGATGTCCCACGGGACAGGTCGTGACCCACGACCTGTGCTTCCACCTCGGCAGCGGTGCCCGACTTTCCGTTCCGCTCCCACAGTTCGACCCGGAGCTTCCCAACCACGACGACCGGCTCACCCTTGTGCAGACTTCCGGCCACGTTGTCGGCGAGGGAACGCCAGCACACCACCGTGAGGTAGCTCGTCCGGCCGTCCACCCACCCGCCCTGGTTGCGGTCGTAACGCCTCGGCGTCGACGCCAACCGGAACGACGCGAGCGGCGTGCCGCGGTCGGAGCGCAGGTAGCGGATGTCCGTCGCGACATTGCCGGAGATGCTGATCATCGTCTCGTTCATCGAGCGGCCCCTTCGTGTGTGCTGACGCGACAACGGTGCCGGAACGCGACAGCTGGCACCGGGCTCGTCGCGGCGCCTGTGGACAACCCCGCTGATCCGTTCCATGTGGACAAAACGTGGCAGCGCCAAGAACGGTCGGCTTCTCGCCGGTCGGCAGCACCTACTCCGGCCGTATCTACTCGGGTCGGCTACTCACCGGTCGGCCGTATCTACTCCGGGCCAGGGTGGTGGCACGCGGCAACCTGGTCCCCGGCGCCGCCGTGCGGCACAAGCGCGGGCACCACCGAGCGACAGGTCTCGTCCGCACGCCAACACCGGGTGTTGAACCGACAACCCGGTGGTGGGTCGGCCGGACTCGGCGGGTCGCCGGCCAGGCGGATCCGTCCGCCACTCGCGCGCCGACTCGCACCTGTGCCGACGTCGCGTACGGTCGAACGACGAACCGTCGGATCGGGCACGGGCACCGCCGACAGCAGTGCGTGCGTGTAGGGATGCTGCGGCGAGCCGAAGACGGTCGCGGCCGAGCCCACCTCCGCCAACCGGCCGAGGTACATCACCGCTATCCGGTCCGCGATCGCCCTGACCAGCGCCAGGTCGTGGGCGATGAAGATCAGGGCGAGCCCGAGTTGGCGCTGCAGGCCGCGCAGCAGGTTGACCACCTGGGCCTGGACCGAGACGTCGAGGGACGAGACCGGCTCGTCGCAGATCAGGACCTCGGGTTCGAGTGCGAGCGCGCGCGCGATACCGATCCGTTGGCGCTGTCCGCCGGAGAACTCATAGGGATACCGCGTCATCGTCGAGGGTTCCAGCCCGACCATCGTCAGCAGCTCCGACACGCGGTCGCGTCGCGATCGCCGGCCGGCCCGGCCCGCTGCGAGCCCGTGTACGTCGAGCGGCTCGGCGATCAGGTCGAGCACCGTCATCCTGGGATCGAGAGAGAGGTACGGGTCCTGGAACACCATCTGGATCCGCCGCCGCAGCGCCCGCCGTTCCCGGGCGGAGACAGACGCCACGTCCGTACCGCGGAAGAGCACCTGGCCCGCGTCGGGGCGTTCCAGACCGACCAGCATGCGCGCCAACGTCGACTTGCCACAGCCTGACTCCCCGACGATGCCCAGCGTTTCACCGGCACTCAACGCGACGTCGACACCGGCGACGGCACTGATCCGTTCACGCCTCCCGCCACCCAGCGACAGTCGGCTACCGGTGGCGTACACCTTGTGCAGGTCGCGTGCCTCGAGCAGGGCGACCGTTCCGTTGCCGCCAGCCCCGTCGCCACCAGCCGGCAGGCCGCCAGCCCCGTCGCCGTGCACCTCATCGACCGGCATGCTCGCTCGCCTCCGTGGACAGCCGGTCGAGCTCGTCGCGCCGGTGACAGGCCGCCGTACGGTCCGCTCCGCCCACGGGCAGCAGGTCGGGACGCTCGGACTCGCACACCGGAATCTCGTACGCACAGCGCGGCCGGAACGCACATCCGCCGGGCAGCGCACGCAGGCTCGGCGGCGACCCGCGAATCGCGCGCAGCTCCCCCACCGGCCGGTCGATGCGTGGGACCGACTGCAGCAGTGCCTCGGCGTACGGATGACCGGGCGAGGCGAACAAGTCCTCGACGGGGGACGTCTCCACGATCCGGCCCGCGTACATCACGGCGACACGATCAGCGACCTCGGCCACGATGCCCATGTCGTGCGTGATGAGCAGCACCGCCGTACCCATCTCCCGACACAGCGCGGCCAGCAGGTCGAGCACCTGGGCCTGGACCGTCACGTCGAGTGCCGTCGTCGGCTCGTCGGCGATGACGAGCTGCGGTTCGAGGGCGATCGCCATCGCGATCAACAGACGCTGCCGCATCCCACCGGAGAACTGGTGCGGGTAGTCGTCGACCCGACGGTCGGCCGCTGGAATCCCCACGCGCCGCAGCAGGTCGACCGCACGGCCCCGCGCCACCCGGCGGGACGCCCCCTGATGAACGCGGAAAAGCTCGCCGATCTGGTCACCCACCGACAGGACCGGGTTCAGGGCCGACAGTGCGTCCTGGAACACCAGGCTCATCCGCGCCCCGCGCAGAGCCCGCAACTGGTCAGCAGACAGGTCGAGCAGATCGGTCCCGCCGAGCGCGAGCCGTTCGGCTCCGACGTCGACGCTGCGTCCCCGCAGTAGCCCCATGACCGCGCGAGCGGTCACCGACTTGCCGGAACCGGACTCGCCGAGAAGAGCGAGCGTCTCCCCCGGCCCGATGGACAAAGAGACCTGGTCCGCCGCGACGACGGTGCCTGTCCGGGTATGGAAGCGCACGGACAGTCCCCGGACGTCGAGGAGCGGGCCTGCTCCGTCGTACGACCGTGGCGGGTGCGGCATTCGACTTCCGATCAACACATTGGCATCGGCCGTAGCGCCGGCTTGAGGGGCAGCGACGCTACGGCCGATATTGCTTATTGTTGACCATGCGCCGAGTTATGGCAAGAATCACCTTTTGTACGCCGAGAACCGACCGGTAGCCCCCAGGGCGGCGCCGATATGTCCCGGCGCCACGTTCCGGTGCCAGGTCCCGCCGACATGTCCCAGCGCCTGTCGGACCGGTCGAGGCCGACTCGGCGAACAGCGAAGGGAGCGCTCCACGTGGGTCACACAGTGCCGGAAGGCTCGAAGTCGTACGCGGGCTACCGCTCGTACAGCTATCTCGAGCCGGGCACCGACTACAAAGAGTTCAAGCTGGCGGCCGAGATCGGCCGGGTGCCCGAATAC
This sequence comes from uncultured Actinomycetota bacterium, assembly GCA_963720325.1. Classification (GTDB taxonomy): domain Bacteria; phylum Actinomycetota; class Actinomycetes; order Propionibacteriales; family Actinopolymorphaceae; genus Thermasporomyces. The sequence goes on from CAVRFE010000004.1 coordinate 175,939, forward strand.
GCCGGGGTCGCCCTCTCCGCGGACCAGGCGGAGCGCGCGCGGAGACTGCTCGACGACAACATCGTGATTTCGCTGCACGAGCATCCGTCGGTGTTCCCGGACGACGTCACTGAGACCATCGACTACAACCGGGCCGGCCGCCACCACACCGGTTACGAGGGCCTCGCGGGATCAGGGCTGACGGCCGTCTTCGACAACTTCATGGACGGCACCGCCTGCGTCACCAGCCAGGCGGGCTGGAAGTGGACCGACATCCTCGCCGACCTCGGGATGCGCTTCTCCGACCTCGCCCACCAGGACTTCGTGGTCAGGGCGGAGAAGGTCGCCGACATCCGGCACGCGCACGAGACCGGGCGGATCGCCCTCGTCCCCGGACTCGAGGCGGCCACGCCGATCGAGAACGAACTCGACCGCATCGACATCCTGTACGGCTTCGGCGTACGCCAGATGGGCATCGCGTACAGCGAGGCAAACACGCTCGGCAGCGGGTTGAAGGAACGCCGCGACGGCGGCCTCACCGACTTCGGACGGCGCGCGGTCACCCGGATGAACAAGCTCGGGATCGCCATCGACGTCTCCCACTCCGGCGACACGACGTCGTTGGAGACGATCGAGCACTCCACGAAGCCGATCTTCCTCACCCATGCCGGTTCGCGCGCCGTGTGGAAGACCAACCGGATGAAGCCCGACGAGGTGATCCGGGCCTGCGCCGAGCGGGGTGGCGTCCTCGGCCTGGAGGCGGCGCCGCACACGACCCTGTCGGCGCAGCATCCGAAGCACACCCTCGAGTCGGTCATGGACCACTTCACCTACTGCGTCGACCTGGTGGGTATCGAGCACGTGGCGTTCGGACCCGACACGCTGTTCGGCGACCACGTGGGCCTCCACCAGCTCTTCGCCAGCCACCTGTCGATCGGTGCCGCCCATGCCGGTGTCGAGTACGAGCGGGTCCCCTATGTCGACGGGCTGGAGAACCCCGGCGAATGCTTCGCCAACATCGTCGGCTGGTTGGTCGCGCACGACTACTCCGACGACGAGATCCGCGCGGTGGTCGGCGGAAACATTCTCCGCGTTCTCGAGGAGGTCTGGGTTCGATGAGTAGGCGGTTCGCATCCCCCCGCAGCATCCGTGCGTACCTAGCCGCGATCGCGTCCGTCGCGGCGCTGATTGCCGCCGCGTGTACGCCCAGCGTCCCGGACGGCTCCACCGGCACCGGAGGTGACGGCGGCGACGCCGGCGATGCCAAGAAGGCCAGCAAGATCGTCATCGGGACGACCGCGGACGTCGTCAACTTCAACCCGCTGGTCGGTAACAGCCGCACCGACGCCTGGGTGACCGACCTGATGTACCCCAAGCTCATGCAGATGGACCTGGGTGGCAAGAAGTCCGCCCTGGTGGCCACCGAGTGGGGTTATGAGGACGGCGGCCGCACCGCCTGGGTGACCCTTCGCGACGACCTCACGTGGTCGGACGGCAAGCCGCTTACTGCCAAGGACGTCGCGTTCACGGTGACCGCGGTCGCCAAGGAGAAGATCGGCATCGTCGCCGGTCTGATCCCGACCTTCACCAAGGCGACAGCGGTCTCCGACACACGGGTGGAGTTCGAGCTGTCCAAGCCCGACGGCACGTTCCTCACCAACATCGGCTTCTGGATGCCGATCGTGCCGGAACACGTCTTCGGCAAGGCCAAGAGTGTCCAGGAGTTCGCCAACGACAAGGACTGGGTCAGCGCCGGACCGTACAACCTCACCAAGGTGCGCAAGGGCGCGAGCTACCAGCTCAACGCGGTCAAGTCGTACCCGTTCGCGCCCGGGGGCAAGCCGTCGCTCTCGCAGGTCGAGTTCCGCGTCTACCCCGATGTCAACACCGAGGTGCTGGCGTTGCGCAACGGCGACCTGGACCTCGTGGCCAACGTCATCCCGCCGCCGCTGGTCAAGACACTGCAGAACGCCGAGGGCATCGGCCTGCAGGACGTGCCGTCGCTGGGCTGGGCGCACACGCAGTACAACACCGAACGTGAGCCGTTGAACCGGGTCGAGGTCCGCCGGGCACTCGCGCAGGCCATCGACGCCGAGGCGATCCGCCGGGTCGTCCTGGGTGGCAAGGCCAAGTCGACCGGGTCCAGCGTGTTGTCGCCGACCCTGAAGTTCTGGCACGACCCGAACCTGAAGGAGTACGCGTACGACCCGAAGGCCTCCAAGGCCGCGCTGTCCAAGGCGGGCTTCGACGACGCCGACGGAGACGGGCTGTTCGACGACCTGCAGCTCGACATGATCTACGACAAGGCCGACCCGAACATCTCCCGGTGGGCACAGCTCGTACGCGACTCCAGTCGTGAAGCCGGCATCGACATCAAGCTGTCCGGCCTCGAACGCAACACCTACGTCGAAAAGGGTGCCGAACGCGACTTCGACATCTACGCCGGGTCCTGGGCGATCATGGAGGAGCCGGCCGCCTATCTCGCGCTCGCGTTCAAGAGCGGTGGGTTCATCAACTACGGCCAGGTCAAGGATCCGGCTCTCGACGCGCTGATCGACGAGGCGCAGCAGGCGACCTCCCCCGACGACGCCCTGCAGCCGGTGCACGACATCGCCGCCAGGATCCACGAGCAGGTCTACGACGTGGTGCTCTACGTCGAGACCTTCACCGTTGCCTACGACTCGTCCTGGACCGGGTTCGTCGTACAACCGAGTGAGCTGCTCTCGATCGTCAACCCGCAGTCGTTGGCTCAGGTCCGCCAGGAGAGCTGAGAGGCTGGTATCCGCGTTGGGCATGCTGGGATTCGCCGGACGGCGGGTGCTGCGCGGCCTGATCACGCTGTGGTTCGCCGTCACCGTGACGTTCTTCCTGGTCCGGTTGCTTCCCGGTGACCCCGCGCTGGCGGTCGCGGATCCCGGCATGACCGAGGAGCTACGGCAGGAGCTTTTGCGCGACTACGGACTCGACCGACCGCTCCTCGTGCAGTACGCCGCCTACCTCGGCCAACTGGTCCAGGGCAACCTCGGCGTCTCCTTGCGGGAGTCGGTTCCAGTCGCGCAGATCCTGGCCGAACGAGTGCCGTGGACGCTCATCCTCACCGGCTCGGCGATGCTCGTCACGTTGGTCGTCGGCGTACCACTCGGGGTCCTGGCCGCCACCCGGGCGCGCGGCACCGTCGACCGACTCGTCCAGGTGGGCGGTGTCGTCGGACAGTCGCTGTTCGTGCCGAGCGTGGGCGTGTTGTTGTTGTACGTGTTCGGCCTGACGCTCGGCTGGTTCCCGATCGGTGGCGCGATGGACTCCGAGGTGTCCGGGCCGATCGATGCCTACCTCAGCATGCTCCACCACCTGGTGCTGCCGAGCATGACGCTGATGCTGGTCCAGCTCGGGCCGTACGTCCTCACCCTGCGAGCGACCCTGATCGAGAGCCTCGGTGAGGACTACTGCGACCTCGCGCGGGCCAAGGGCGTTCCGGAGCGGACCGTGGTGTGGAAGCACGCGCTTCGCAACGCTCTGCTGCCCACCACGACCCTGGTGGGGCTGCAGCTCGGCTTCCTGGTGGGTGGTGCGGTGCTGACCGAGACGATCTATGCCTATCCGGGTCTCGGCCGGGCGATCTACGAGAACGTCGGGCGGCTCGACTTCCCCGTACTGCAAGGCGCGTTCCTGCTGCTCGCCGCCACCGTCGTCGCCGCCAACCTGGCCACCGACCTCGTCTACGGTCTGCTCGACCCGAGGGTGCGGGCACGATGACCGCGCCGGTGGACGCCTCGGTCGGCGGCGGGCTGGAGGCAGCCGGCCTGGCCCCGCCGGAGGCGTCGCCTGGTGCGCGGACGTGGCGGGCGTTCCGGCGCAATCCGATCGGCATCGGGTCGCTCGTCGTCCTCATCGTGCTCACCGCGGTCGCGGTGTTGGCGCCGTGGCTTGCCGCGTTCCCCTCCGGTTATGGCGACGACGTGCTCGCCCCTCCGTCGGCGCGGCACTGGTTCGGCACCGACGACCTCGGCCGGGACATCTTCGCCGAGGTGGTGTGGGGCACCAGGGTCAGCATGATCGTCGGCCTCGGTGCGTCGTTCCTGGCGATCGTGGCCGGCGGGCTGGTCGGCATGGTGGCCGCGTACTTCCCGCGACTTGATGCCCCGATCGGCCTGGTCGTCGACCTGTCGTTGTCGCTGCCGATCCTGCCGTTGATGATCCTGGTCGCGGCCCTTGCCGGACCGAGCATGGGCACCCTTGTCGTGGTGATCGCGGCCTTCTCGTGGCCGGAGGTCGCGCGGGTCGTCCGGTCGCAGGCGCTGTCGGTCGTCCGGTTGCCGTACATGGACGCGGCGCGGGTGATCGGTGGCCGGCACCGCTGGATCATCCGCAGGCATCTGCTGCCCGCGGTGGCGCCCGTCGTCGCCGTCTCCGTCGTTCTCACCGCGTCGCGGGCGGTGCTCACCGAAGCCTCGTTGTCGTTCCTCGGCCTGGGCGACCCGGACAGCTGGTCGTGGGGAACGATCCTGCACAACGCGCAGCAGTCGGGTTCGCTTGCCTCGGCTTGGTGGACGACGCTCTTTCCCTCACTGGCGATCCTGCTGCTGGTGGTCTCGGCGACGCTGGTCTCGTTCGCCTACAACGACGCCCGCAACCCGCGTACGAGGGAGGAGTGAGATGGCCTTCACCGCCCGGCTCCCGGCCGAGTTCTACGCCGGCATCGGCTCCGACCTGCGTGTGGGCATGTCAGATTCCGGGCTCGACGCGGTGCTGCTCGACGACCCGCTGGATGTCGGGTACGTGACGGGGTTCGTGCACTTCCCGTGCGAGCGTCCGGTCGCCGTGTGGGTCACCACCGATCGCACGGTGCTGCTGGTTCCCGAGCTGGAACGCGAGCATGCACAGGTCCAACACGTGGCCGCCGAGATCCTGACGTACCCGGAGTTCCCGGGCGTCGTGCCGCCGTTCGCGGTGCTCGCGCGAGGCGTGCCGGCAATCCGCAGGGCCGCGTACACACCCTCGATGTCGGTGAGCAGGGTGCGTGCGGTGCGGGACGCGTTCGACAGCACGACGCAGTGGGATGAGACGGACCTCGTCGTCAACCTCAGGTTGCGCAAGCGCCCCGAAGAGATCGTCCTGCACCGGGAGGCGGCACGGATCGCCGACGACATGATTCGGGCCGGCCGGGAACTCGTCACGGACGCGCTGTCGGGTCGCGGCGCGATGCCGACCGAGGCCGAGCTCGCGGGTCACGTCACGCGCCACGGTCGGGCCGTCATGGACGCCGACCACGACGAGGTGGTCGTCGTGCCCATGCTGACCGGCGGCCTCGTCTATGCCGGCGCCAACTCAGCCCACCCGCATGGCCTGCCGGGGTCCTACCGCCCGCAGCCGGGCGACACGTTCATGCTGTCGCTCGGCTGCGCGGTGGGTGGTCGGTTCGTGGAGAGCGAGCGTACGTTCGTGATCGGACCGCCGACGGAGCAGCAACGCCGTTACTACGAAGGGGTACGCGAGGCGCAGGACGTCGGCACCCAGGCGCTGAAGCCGGGGGTGACCTGTGCCGAGGCCAACCAGGAGTGCCTCGGCGTCCTGCGTGACGCCGGCTTCGACGCGTACATCCGGCACCGGCAGGGTCACGGCATCGGTCTGGGTTTCCACGAGCCGCCTTGGGTCGAGGACGGCGACAGCACGGGCCTCGAGCCGGGCATGGTCGTCTCGAGCGAACCTGGCCTCTACATACCCGGCCATGCCGGATACCGCATCTCCGACACCGTGCTCGTGGGGGAAGCCGGGCCCGAGCGCCTGACCTCCTATCCGCGTGCACTCGACGACGTGATTGTTACTGGGCACTGAAATTGGGCACTGAAATTGGGCACTGAACTGGGCACTGAAAACCGGGGACTGGAAGGACGAGGGACGATGTTCGCGACGATCAACGGGACGCAACTCAACGTCGAGCAACTCTGCGGCAACACGGCGGACCAGCCGGTGATGATCGTTCACCATGGCGCACCCGGGTTGGGCTCGATGGCCGAGCCGAAGGCCAGCTTCGCGTCGTTCGGGCACGAGTTCTCCGTACTGGTCTTCGACGCCCGCGGCTCCGGGCAGAGCGACGGGCTGCCGCCGTTCAGCCACGGGCAATGGGCCGACGACGTCGAGGGGCTGCGAGTCTGGAGTGGTGCCGAGAAGATCGTGATGGTCGGCGGCTCCTACGGCGGGTTCATCGCGATGGAATACGCGATCCGCTATCCCGACCGGGTTCAGGCCCTGGTCCTGCGCGACACGGCGGCCGACAACTCGCATCAGGAGGCCGCCACCCGCAACGCCCTCGCGTCCAACCGGGTGCAGGTCGACCGGACCAAGTTCGACCGGATCATGAGCGGTACGGTCAAGGACGACGCGGACCTCGAAGACTGCTGGCGGGAGATCCTTCCGTTGTACGACCACGACTACGATCCCGCGAAGGTCGACGTCCGGGCCAGCCAGACGCCATACCGCTACCAGACGCACAACTACGCGTTCTCCGTACTCCAGAAGACCTACGACATCAAGGCTCGCATCCCCCAGATCAGCTGCCCGACCCTGGTGACCGTTGGTCGCCACGACTGGATCACACCGGTCGAGGCGAGTGAGACGATCGCGGAGCTCATCCCAGGCGCCGAGCTCGTCGTCTTCGAGAAGTCGGGCCACTCGCCGCAGATCGAGGAAGCAGAACGGTTCCAGCGAGTCGTGCGTCGATTCCTCCGGACGCACACGTGACCGTCCTGAAAGAGCCGATCGACGAGCTCGACCGGCGCATCATCGTGGCCCTGCAGCGCGACGGCCGGGCCAGCTGGACCGACATCGCCAACGAAGCGGACGCCTCGGTGGCGACGGTCGGCCGTCGCGGCCAGCAGCTCCTCGCCAGCGGGCTGGTCCGGATCGCCGCCGTGCCCAGTACCAGCCAGTGGGGGCCGACCGAGCAGTTGGTCGTCCGTCTGCGGTGCCGAGCCGGTGCCCAGCAGAAGGTCGCGCGGGTGATCTCCGAACGCCCGCAGGTGCGCTTCGTCAGTCTCGTCACCGGTGCCCACGACATCGTGGCCGAGGTCATCGCACCCAAGGGCAGTGACCTCGTGGCCCTTCTCATGGACGAGTTGCAGGGAATCCCGGGTGTCGAGTCGAGCGAGGCCGACCTCGTCCTGCACACGTACAAGATCGGGCACGACTGGAGCCGGCACCACGTCGGCGAGGCCTCACCGGCGCTGCAGACCGCGGCGACCCACGTGTGCTCCCCCGGCGACTTCGACGAGCTCGGTGACAAGATCGTGGAGATCCTGCGCGAGGACGGGCGGACCAGCTTCCCCATCGTTGCCCAGGCGTTGGGGGTCAACGAGTCGACCGTACGCCGACGCTTCGAGACCCTGGTCTCCCGTGGCTGCGTCCAGCTCGTGACCCTGGTGCCGGCGGCAGCGCTCGGCTACGAGACCGAGGTGCTGCTCTGGCTTGACGTCGTACCGTCCGCGATCAACTTCGTCGCGCACGAGCTCCTCGAGCAGCGCGGAGTGCGGTTCATCGCCGCCACCCTCGGCCAGTCCTCGATGCTGTGCGAGGTGATCATGCCGACCAACGAGGACCTGTTCACGTTCACCACCTCGACCCTTGCCAAGCTCGAAGGCATCCGCTCCTGGCAGGCCGCGATCGAGCTGCGGACCCTCAAGCGCGGCTTCGTCGACCTACCCTGGGCACGTTCGGTTACGTCGTGATGCTGGTTGGGAGTTGAGGTGTGATGGCCGATCTGTCGGAGTTCTCGCGGCTGGTCGCGGGCGACCACGGGTTGTGCGTCGTGTCCACCCTGCGACCGGACGGCACGATCCAGGCGTCGGTGGTCAACGCCGGCGTACTCGACCACCCAGTCAGCGGCCGTCCCGTCGTGGGCATGGTCGCGATCGGCGGCACCCGCAAGCTCGCCAACCTCAGACGTCGGCCCTACGCGGTCGCGGTCGTCCGCAGCGGATGGCAGTGGCTGGCGGCCGAGGGATCCGTCGACTTGATCGGCCCCGATGATCCTTATGAGGGCGTGGACGCCGAACGGCTGAGACGGTTGCTCCGCGAGGTCTTCGGCGCTGCCGGCGGCACCCACGACGACTGGGACACCTACGACCGGGTGATGGCCGACGAGCGGCGCACGGCGGTCCTGATCGATCCGGAGCGGGTATACCCCGCGCGTTGAACGGCTGGTCGGTAGGGTTCTGTACCGCCGCGTTGGCCCCCGTAGCTCAGCGGACAGAGCGAGAGACTTCTAATCTCTGGGTCGCAGGTTCGATTCCTGCCGGGGGCGCGTTTTCGCAGGTCAGAGCGGGTTTTCTTGGGCGGAGCCGTCGGGAACTCGTGAGACCAGTCTGTTGGTCACTCGCGACTCCACGTGCTTCGATGCTCCGGAGTGACTCCACCGGACACGTCGCACCGGGTCGCCCTGCCACGCACTGCACAGTGCACACCCCTGGCGCCTCACGCGACGTCGTCGCGACTCCGCGGTGACGGCGGTGCGGACGACGGTGGCACGCGCCACGGCAAGCCGGTCTCGGCCAGCAGCTAGCCCGCGCTGGTACGCGCTGGTACGCGCGACGGCGAGTCAACGGTGGTGTCAGATCGGCTGTGTGTAAGTAGCAAGGCTCGATTCTGAGTCGTTGTCGGCTCAGGGGTGGACCACGTGATACCTGACACTAGAACGGCGCGCCTGGCCAACCCGATCGGGAGCCGGCGTCGAAGCCGCTACAGGTTGACGACCGACTGGCGAGGATGAGCCGGCGTGCGGTGACCAGGCCGGCGATGTCGCTAGGCCGGTCGGGTGTGGCGGGTCGCCAGCGCATGACAACCAGGCTGGGTGCCCGGTCGAGTCGGTCCAGGTCGGCGATCTCGGCCGGTTCAGTGATCGCCAAGTTGCCGCGTCCAGCTGATGCGGCGGCGTCACGAAGTTGTAGGTCGGCTTCGAAGTCGATGATCGTCTCGTCGGGTCGGGTGTAGACGAAGACCACCCGACGAGCTCGTCGCCACGTGAAGAACCCGGTGGTGGAGATGACGTTCTGGAACGACACGTACGCCTCGGAGGCGCCAGGCACCGCCAGGACGAACCGTGTGTCGTGCAGGCTCGCGCCTCAGCGAGTCAGCGTTTGATCCACTGTTACATGTGTCGGGGTAGCGGTCGCTCGGCTCACGGCCTGGCCGACGATGGGCAGGTCGGGGGTCAGCTGGCCTGATCGATGACGTCGTGAAGGTACTGCAGGGCGAGTTTTTGGGCCCGGTGGTGGCGCTCGATCGCCGCTCCGGTGTCGTCGAGCCATCGGCTGTAGATCTTGGCGCTGGCGGCCAGTGCCGGGCCGGCCTCGTGCCGTCCTGACCGCAGAGCGTTACCCGAAGTTCGCTCGCCTCATGCGGAGCGATGAATTCGAATCGGCGAACGCCGCGACGTGACGCCCCCACCCGTGCGGCAGCCAGCAGGGTCGCATCCAGCACGGCCCGCACCTTACGCAGCGCCTCGATCACCTCCTCGCCGTACACAGGCTCCCGCCGAGGCCGCGCAGTGCGGCCGCACCAGCGGTGGCGTCAGCGCCTTTCGCGCATGTCCAGATCAGGCAACGAACCCTCTACGCGCGCACTTTGGATGAGTCAACCCGTACTCTGTGCCAACTGCTGGGTATATCGATACAACAAGGAAGCCAGTGGCAACGATGCGGCAGGGGACGGAGTTAGCGGGTGGACTCTCGCTCAACGAGCAGAGCACGCCCCCACGATGCTTCTGCCGGGCCCGGTGAATCCCTTCATGCGCTCGACCAGCATGCCGAGGGCCGCTGCCACGAGGTCCTCGTCGTGGGGATCGATGGACGTCAGGCTGGGCACCGTGTAGCAGGAGTCGGGGAGGTTGTCGAAGCCGACCACACGCACGTCGCGCGGGCAGTTGAGACCTGCCTCGGCAAGGCCCCGAAGCACACCGTACGCGACGCTGTCGGTCGTGCAGACGACACCGTCGAAGGGGGTGCCGGCCGCCACCATCGTGGCGATTGCGACCGCCCCCGTGCGCTGCGGAGCGGCGTCGGACGCCCTGACGACGAGCGCCGGGTCGATAGGCAGTCCGGCCCGGGTCAGGGCGTCGACATACCCCTGGGTGCGCAGCGTGACCATGCGCATCGCAGTCGTCAGGCTCCCGCCTGCCATCGCGATCCTTCGGCAACCGCTGTCGAGCAGGTGTTGGGTGGCGAGGCGCGTCCCCTCGACATTCGCCATCGCCACGTGATCGACGGCGGGGTCGGACATGCTCTCGCCGAGAAACACCACGGGAAAATCGGCGCGCACACCATCCGGCAGTCGCTCGAGTTGGCTGGCGTTGATCAGCAAGCCGTCGTAGAACAGCGGCGACCGCTGCCAGGTCGCGGCCTCGCCGTTCCAGTCGCCGCCTGTCGCTTCGATCGCCACGTGGTAACCGAGCGCCGTCGCCTGGGTCGTGACCGTGCGGGCCAGGTTGGCGTTGTATGCGTAGTGGATGTGGCCGACGGCGAGTCCGATCGCCCCCACGCGTCCGCGACGGAGCGCCCGAGCGGCCAGGTTCGGCTGGTAATCGAGCTCGGCCATCGCGGCCAACACGCGCGCCTTCGTCTCGTCGCGCACGTACCGATGCCCGTTGACGACGTGCGAGACCGTCATCGGCGACACGCCGGCAAGGCGAGCCACGTCCGCCATCCCTGTCACCACACGAGTATACGAAGCCCAGCCCAGTCCAGTTCGTCACGTCCACCTCCCAGGAGAACCTGTGTCGCACCTACGCGCCGTCATCAATCTCGACGTGGCCGGCCCCACCGTGAGCCGGCACCTGTACGGCCACTTCGCCGAGCACCTCGGGCGATGCATCTACGGCGGTATCTGGGTCGGGGAAGACTCGGGCATCCCGAACGTTCGGGGAATCCGCACCGACATCGTCGAAGCACTGCGGGGAATTGCGATTCCGAACCTGCGGTGGCCCGGCGGATGTTTCGCCGACGAATACCACTGGCACGATGGCGTCGGGCCTCGCGAGAGCCGTCCGTCGATGGTGAACACCCACTGGGGAAATGTGGTCGAGAACAACCAGCTTCGGAACTCATGAGTTCATGGATTTGTGCGCGCAACTCGGCACCGAGCCCTACATCAGCGGCAACGTCGGGTCCGGCACCGTTCGCGAGATGGCCGAGTGGGTCGAGTACCTGACCCGCAGCGGCCAGGCGCCGATGTCGAAACTGCGCCGGGAGAACGGTCGGCCGGATCCATGGCAAGTGAAGTTCTGGGGCATCGGCAACGAGACGTGGGGCTGCGGCGGCAACATGCGAGGTGACTACTTCGCAGATCTCGCCCGTCAGTACTCCACCTACTGCCGTAACCACGACGGCAACGTCTTGTACAAGATCGCCTCCGGTGCGCGGAGCGACGATTACTCGTGGACGCAGTCCCTGATGCAGACCATGGGCGACTATGGCTGCGGCTGTAACCCCAAGCACTACTTCGACGCCGTCTCGTTCCACTACTACACGGGCCTCACGAACCGCAAGCACGGAAGCGCTACCGACTTCACCACCGACGAGTACCTTGAATCGTTGGCCAACGCCTGGCGTGTCGAGACCATGATCGAGCGGCATAGCAACGTTATGGATGTCTACGACCCCGAAGGCCGGATCGGCCTTGTGCTCGACGAGTGGGGAACGTGGTGGGCGGTCGAACCGGGCACCAACCCGCGTTTCCTCTACCAACAGAACGCCCTACGGGACGCTCTCATCGCCGGCCTGCATTTCGACGCCTTCCACCGCAACGCGCAACGACTGGTCATGGCCAATATCGCTCAGACCGTGAACGTCCTGCAGGCGATGCTGCTGACGTTCGACGACATGGTGGTCAAGACCCCGACCTACCACGTCTTCGAGATGAACAAGGATCATCACGACGCGGCCCGGCTCGACGTCCATGTGCTCGACGCCGCTCCGACCGCGCGCTACAACGACGCAACGGTGCCTTTGGTCACGACGACGGCGACCGCGAAGGACGAACGCGCGCTGATCTCGCTGACCAACCTTGACCCCGACGCCGAACACACCGTGGCCTATGACCTGCGCGGCGGCAGCCCGTCGGGCGTCTCTGCGCGGATCCTCCATGCCGACTCTCCGCAGGGCCACAACACACGCGAAGCCCCCGACGCCGTGGCGCCCTCCGCGTACGACGGCGTCCGACTGTCCCAGAACATCCTCACGGTCGCCATCCCGGCCCATTCCTTTGTCACGGTCACACTGGCCGGCTTGTGACCGGTCGCAGCTACTCATCCGAATCGGAGGTACGACGATGAACCACCCGATGACCCGACGCGGCTTCCTCACGGTTGCCACTGCTGCAGCAGCATCCGGACTCGCCGCCTGCAACGTCGACCGGGGTGACCCGACGCAGGGGCCCGGCCAGGACGCCGGGAGGCGAGGCTCGACCACCCGACGGCTCGAAGGAAGTCGCTCCGGGGGTGCAGCGCAAGGACTGTCTGATCTTGGAGAACCCCACCGGGCGGATCACGACACCGGACGACTTCAACCGGTGGCGACCCGGATTTACCGGCTCATCGACCGGGCTCCAGCAGATCGGCCTCGACGCGCTGTGGTACATCGATCCCGACGCCGGCGTGAACGGCGTCTGGGACAACGCCTGCGCTGCTGACAAGCCGGCCTACAACAGCGACTTCACCCAGATGACTGTCAAGCTGCGACAGGGCCTGATGTGGAGCGACGGTGTCGAGTTCACCGCCGAAGATCTCCACTACACGGTCGACCTCCACATGAACAATGAAGGGGTGGTCTTACACGGGACAGTTCCAGGGAAATGTCGCCAGCATGGAGATGCCCGACAAGTACACGGTGGTCTTCAACCTCAAGCAGCCGAACTCGCGCTTCCACGGGTACTTCACGGTTCGGTGGGCGGCGTGTTGGATGATGCCCAAGCACATCTTCGAGAAGGAGTCGGACCCGCTGGCGTTCAAGTTCAATCCGCCCGTCAGCCTCAGCGCCTACAAGCTCAAGGACTTCGACCCGAACGGCAACTGGTACCTCTGGGAGAAGCGGGAGGACTGGCAGAAGACGTCCATGGGTTTGATCGGCGAGCCCGGCCCCAAGTACGCCATGTACACCGCGCCCGGACCGAGCGACAAGCGCGTCATCGCCCAGACCCAGCACAACCTCGACGTGATCCACGATCTCGCGCCCGAGGGGATGATCAAGCTCGCCAAGGAGAGCAAGTCGCTCGGTTGGCTGGTTCCCCAGCTTCCCGTGGGCGCACCCGGACCCCACCCTGCCGATGGTCATCTACAACAACGAGAAGCCGGGCCTCGATCGAAAGGAAGTGCGCTGGGCGCTCACCCTGGCGATCGACATCGTCCGCGTGTCACTCGCCTCGTACCGCGGCGCGGCAACGATCTCGGCGATCCACGTTCCGCCGACGGGACTGTATCCCAAGTACTACTTCGACCCGCTCGAGTCCTGGCTCAACGACTTCACCATCGACGTCGGCGGCAGCCCGTACAAACCCTTCGACCCCGACGCGTGCAATCGCATCGCGGAGGAGGCTCGCAAGACCCTCGGCGACCTCGTCCCGACCGACCCGGAAGAGATCAAGGCCGCGCTCGGTCGCGGCTGGTGGAAGCACGACCTGGAGGCGGCCGAGCAACTGATGCTGGCGGCCGGGATGAAGAAGGACGGCGACAAGTGGGCGCTGCCCGACGGCTCACCGTTCAAGATCGCGCTGTTGAGTGCCGCCGAGAGCAATCCGACGATGAACCGGGCGGCGAGCATGGTCGTGGAGTCCTGGAACGAGTTCGGCATCGACGCGAGCCACGACGCCCGGGACAATGCCGGCGACCTGGTCAGCCCGGGCGACTTTTCGGCTGCGGTCGGCTGGACGATCGAGACCTGGGGTGGCCACCCGGACCTGTTCTACTTCCTGAACTCGTGGCACTCGAGGTTCTATGTCCCGTCCGGGAAGCGGGCGACCGGCTCGAACACGATGCGCTGGAAGCACCCCGAGCTGGATCGCATCATCACCGCGATCCAGGAACTGGACTTCGACGATCCGAAGGGGATCGAGCTCGGCCAGGAGTTCATCAAGCTCGCGGCGGCCGAGATGCCCGTCACCCCGATGATGAGCTACAACGTGTTCACCGTTTGTGACACGACATTCTTCACGGGCTTTCCTACGGTCGATGAACCCGTACACGAATCCGGTGCCCAACTGGGGCAATACGAAATACATGTACACCAGGATCAAGCCGAAGAGCTGATCGCCGACACGTCCCGCTCCCGGTGCCGCGGCGGCCGGCACCGGGAGCACCGTTGCCATAGGAGGCCGAGTGCGGACATTCCTGCTCCGATACCTGATTCCCCGCATGGTGCAGTTTGTCGTCGTCATCTTCATCGGCGTGACGGTGGCCTTCATCATTCCGCGACTCTCGCCGACCAGTCCGGTGGAGTCGCAGATCGGATTGATCACCAGCAGCGGCTCGTCGATCGATCCGGAGGCCATTCAGCATCTGCGGGACTCGCTTACCGAGATGTACGGTCTGTCCGGCAGCCCGATCCAGCAGTACTTCGCGTTCTGGGGCAGACTGTTCCGTGGCGATCTCGGACCGTCGCTGTCGAGCTTCCCGACACCAGTGAGCGAGCTGGTCGGGCGGGCGATGCCGTGGACGTTGTCCATCGTCCTCGCCGCCACCCTGTTGTCCTGGGTGCTGGGCAACCTGTTCGGCGTGCTGGCGAGCTATTACCCGAGGAAGCGGCTGCTCGGCGTTGTCGACGTCGCGAGCCAGGCTGTCCGACCGATCCCGTACTACGTCGTTGCGATCATTCTGCTCGTCGTCTTCGCCTACATCCTGCCGCTCTTTCCCTTCAGCGGTGCCTACCAGGTGGGCACGAGGCCGGAGTTCACCCTGACCTTCATTCTCGACTACCTGTGGCACGCGGCACTGCCCGCGCTGACCCTGGTCCTGGTTGGCTTCGGCGGCTGGTTCGTCGGCATGAAGGCACTGACGAGCAATATCATCTCCGAGGACTACGTCGTCTACGCCGAAACGGCGGGCATCAAGCCTGGGCGGGTCCTGTCGCGTTACATCACGAGGAATGCGATGCTGCCGCAGGTCACCGGACTCGCATTGGACCTGGGGACCATCTTCTCTGGCGCATTGATCATGGAGGTCGTCTTCGGCTATCCGGGCGTCGGACAGCTGAGCCTGCAGGCGGTGTTCCGCAATGACTACTCCCTGATGATGGGCATCACCCTCTACTCGATCATCGGTGTCGCGACAGCCGTCTTCGTGATCGATCTCATCTATCCACTGCTTGACCCGCGCGTCCGGTACGAGTGAGGCGGCCAATGATCAAAATCATCCGGGATCTCCTGAAGTACGACGTCCGCTTCCGATTCGCCTTCGCGATGATCGGGCTGATCCTGCTCATGGTGCTGGTGTCGTTCTTGTCGCCGTACGCGCCCAACAAGACCTTCGTAGTCGCCATGGACGCCAGCCCCTCGCTCGAGCACCCGTTCGGCACGACGTCGCGCGGGCAGGACCTGTTCTGGTGGATGACCTTCGGCGTGCGGAACTCCCTGCTGCTTGGCCTGATGACCGCCCTGATCAGCCGCGTGATCGCGATTGCGGTGGGGCTGACCGCCGGCTATCGGGGTGGCTGGATCGACCGGGTGCTGATGTCGATCAATGACTCATTCGTGGTCATGCCGCTGCTTCCGATCCTGATCCTCTTGGGCTTCCTGTTCAAAGGCCAGCTCAATCTGTATCTACTGGCGGTGCTACTCGGCCTGTTCGGTTGGCCCTGGGACGCAAGGCTGATCCGGTCCCAGGTGCTGAGCCTGAAGCAACGGGCGTTCACGCAGACGGCGTCCTACAGTGGAGCGCGGTCGTGGCGCATCATGATCGCCGAGCACCTGCCTTTCGTCCTACCCATCGTGTTCGCCACGTCGATCAACAACATGCTGTGGTCGATGGGAATGGAGGTCACGCTGAGCATCTTGGGCCTGTCAGACCTGAGCCGGCCGAGCCTCGGCACCTCGCTGTACTGGGCGAACCAACACCAGGCCTTGGTCGCCGGCGTCTGGTGGTGGATCGGCGCCCCGGTGCTGGTGGCGATGGTGCTGTTCGTCGGCCTGTACCTGTTGATGTCGAGCGTCAACGAGTACATCGATCCCCGCACCCGCCTTCGCCTGATCGGAGCCTGATGTGGAACCCCTGCTGAGAGTGACGGACCTCCAGGCGTACTACAAGACCGAGGCGTACGGGGTCTCCCGGACTGTGCGGGCGGTTGATGGGGTTTCCTTCGACCTGTATCCCAATGAGATCTACGGCGTCGCGGGTGAATCGAGCTGCGGAAAGACCACGCTGATCAAGGTCATCTCGGGCAATGTCAAGAACCCGCTACGCATTGTCGGCGGTGAGGTGCGGTTCACCGCTGATGGAATCGACGGCGACATGACGACGATGACGACCGGCGAGCTGCGTAGGTCGATGCGTTGGAAGCGGATCTCGTACGTCATGCAGGGCTCGATGAGCGTGCTGAACCCAGTCCGTAGGGTCCTCCACACGTTCACCGACATCGTCGCTACCCATCGGGGCATCCGCAACCGTAGGGCGTTCGTGGAGGAGATCGGCGCCCACGTGGCGCGGCTCGGGCTGCCGTCCGATGTCCTCAAGGCGTTCCCCCACCAGCTCTCGGGAGGCATGCGACAGCGCGTGGCGATCGCGCTGGCGACGATCTTCGAGCCAAACTTGATCATCGCCGACGAGCCGACGACTGCTCTCGACGTCGTGGTACAGCGCGGCGTCCTGCAGTTGCTCAAACAGATCCAGGCGGACAGTCGCAACACGGTCCTGCTTGTGACCCACGACATGGCAGTCCATGCCAACGTCGCGGACCGCGTCATGATCATGTATGCGGGCCGAATCATGGAGGAGGGCGTCACCGAGACGATCTTCCAGGCGCCGCGACATCCGTACACGAAGCATCTCATCGGGTCACTGCCGAAGATCGGAGAGCGCACAACCCGGGTCGGGCTGCCGGGCAGCCCACCGAACCTCTCGGACCCGCCCGCAGGCTGTCGCTTCCACCCCCGTTGCCCGGAGGCGATGGACGTGTGTCGGACGGTGGTCCCCGAGATGCTCCAACTCGCCAACCGCCACCGGGTCGCGTGTCACGCCGTAGCGAAAGAGGAGGGCCTCGCGGTGCCACAGCCAGAACCAACGATGGCAAGCGACAGCGGCGAGCGCATCGCTGTCGACTCGATTCGGACGGAGGTGGGGCAGTGACACCCGCCGAGCCCGTCACGCCCGTCGCGCCGCTGTTCGAGCTGGACCATGCCGTGGTCACGTTTCGCATCGGGTCGCTGCTGGCCGGCAGCCGGCTCATCGCCGTCAACGACGTGTCGTTGCAGCTTGCGGCCGACAGACCCGAGATCTTCACCCTGGCGGGAGAGAGCGGCAGCGGAAAGACGACCCTTGCACGCGTCCTGTTGGGGGACCAGGCACCCTCGCGCGGTCAGGTGAAGTTCCAGGGCACCCAGGTCGCCGAGGTCATCAGAACCCACGGCCACACGGCCTTCATGCGGGAGGTCCAGCCTGTCTTCCAGAACCCGTTCGAGACCTTCAACCCGCTGCGCCACGTCCAGGAGTACCTGTTCGACACCGCACTGAACTTCCACGTCGCGAGGAACCGCCGACAGGCGGCCGAGGCGGTGGACGCCGCGCTGCGGACGGTCGGCCTGACGCTTGCGGAGATCCAGCGGCGCTATCCGCACGAGCTGTCGGGCGGTCAGTTGCAGCGCGTCTCAGTGGCCCGGGCGCTGATCCCGAATCCGAAGGTCATCGTCGCAGACGAGCCTGTCTCGATGGTCGATGCGTCCTTACGGATGGAGATCGTCAACGTCTTCAAGCGGCTGCGAGATGAGGAGGGCGTCACGGTTATCTACATCACCCATGACCTCGCGACCGCGTATTACGTCTCGGACCGTATCGCCATCATGCTGCGGGGGTTCGTGGTCGAATCCGGTCCTGTCGAAGAGGTGCTCGATCACCCCGCGCACCCATACGCCCAGCTCCTCAAGGAGTCGATCCCGGAGCCTGTGCCACAGGACAAGGAGTCCTGGACACAACACATCACCCTCGGCGCGACCGAGATCCGCGAGTTCAATCAGGCCGGCTGCAAGTTTGCCAGCCGCTGCCCTTCCGTGATGGAGAGGTGTCGGCTGGCCAACCCGCCCGATTTCGCGGTCGGGCACCGGCTCGTAAAGTGCTACCTCTACGACAGGGAAGTCGAGCGCGATCGATCAGGTGAGTCGTGATGACGCCCGCTCGCCGCACCTGGTGACTTGCGGCGGTGGCGCTGAGGAGTGCCGCGGGCCCTGGAAGGAGTCCGAGGAGTGCGGTGGTCACCGCGCTGGCGGTGAGGACGAGGACAGTTCGGCTGCGGACGCTGGTTGCCGCGGCGAGGCGGGAGTAGCCGAGGCGGCCGAGGACTTGGCCAGCTCCGCCGAGTCCGAGGACCAAAGCGGTGGTGCTGGAGCGGTGAATGGGCGGCTTCGGACGACCCGATCCGGGCTGGGGTGGGCGTGCATGTGGCGTTCTGCCGTCGGGTGAGGCCATGCGCCGCGGAGGCCGGCGTGGGCGGGAACGGTGATGACTGCGAGGACGATGGCGAGTGTGAGGTAGGTGCGCCGCCAGGCCATGTGGTCGCTGAGAGTCGCGGTGAGTGGGGCGAAGATGGTGCTGGCAACGCCGCCGACGAGGGTGAGGGCGGTGAGCGCGGTGACTCGGCGCGTCACATCATGCACGTTCAGTGCGCCAGAGACCGGTGACGCGCACGCAAAGCCGACGGTAGAACCCCTGGGACAGCTTGTATGGGTTCCTTCTAATCTCTGGGTCGCAGGTTCGATTCCTGCCGGGGGGCGTTTTCGCAGGTCAGGCCAGGCTTCGATACTCGGGCGCCGACGTCAGCGTAGTTGCGGGCACGGTTTCAGCGGCGCTGACGCGTTGCTGCCATGAACGTCGCCGTCGGCCGTCGCTGCGGGCAGGCCCCCGGCCACCCCGGAGTCATGCCGCCCGGGCGAACCATTCCCCATCAGGGCTATCCCGCTGCATTCACGTCGACGTCCATACGGCGCTCCCAGTACGTCACACAACCGACCTGCGCCCAACGCCCGTCGCCGTGCTCGAGGGTGTCACCGAACACATCGCGCAGCAGCGCGGTGAACGGCATGGCCGCGCCGACGTCGGCTCCGCTCTGGAGTGCATAGCCGAGGTCCTTGTGGTGCAACGCAAGCTGTCCGCCGTCGCCGAACTCGCGACGCATCATGCGAGACATGGCTCCTGAGCCGGCGTTGGTGTCCCGAAGCGCCTCCACTACGCGGCCAAGGTCGACGCCCGACTTCGCGGCGTACGCGGTGGCTTCGGCGACGACCGCGATATTGACGCCGGAGATCATGTTCTGTACGAGTTTCGTGATGTGGCCGTGCCCGTGCGGCCCCACCAGAGTCGACTTGTAACCCACGACGTCGAAGACGGGCTTGGCCTCGTCGTACCACTCCTGCGGTCCGCCGACCATGATGACCATGCCGTGCGGGCTGCCCAGAGTGATCGGCGCGTCGATCATGCGCACGCCGGCTCGCTCGCACAGTTCCACCAGTCGCAGTGTGCGTGCGGGCAAGCTGGTGCTCATGTCGACCACGAGATGTCCAGGCAGCAACAGATCCAGCAGTCCGCCCTCTCCGGCGACAACCTCGTCCACGATGTCGGAGTTCGGCAGGGACAGCAGGACGATCTCGGACGCGGCGACGAGCGTGGCCAGGTCGTCGGTGACTGCCGCACCGGCCGCCTCGGCCCGCGCCCGCGCCTCCTCCGACGGGTCGAGGACCGTGATCCGATAGCCGGCAGCGGCGAGGTCCTTCGCCATTCTGCCGCCGACATTCCCGGCTCCGATCAAACCAACTGGTGGAGGCACCATCTGCTCCTTGGGATCGCTGTGGGGTGAGTACGATTATGCGTTCTTCAAGAACCATTGCTCGGCTCGGTGTGGGTGCCAGAACCATGGCGCCGCACCCCACCATGGCTTGGTCTGGCCGCTGAACACCGATTCGTCGAACACGTTCGCCAGGTTGCTGGCTACGACGACGGGGTTGGGGCCTTGGCCGATGGTGCCGATGAGCCAGAGCTGTTCGGCGACGATGTCGAAGATGCGGGTGGCGATCGCGGTGTACTCATCTGTCCCGACGTCGTGGCGTTGCCATTCCTCGAGATGGTTCTGGAGTTCCTTGGCGACAGCCGGCGGCTCAGCACCATCAGCGCCTTCCGACTCGAACCACTTCCGCCACTCCACCGCGTAGGTCAGCAGATCGTTGCCGCCGGGCAGGAACTTGTTCAACGTCGTCGCCTGAGCCCAGAGAGCTCGCTCCAGCGACCGGTTGGCCTGCCATGCGACCGCGTCGAACTTTGTCGGTCTCCATCAACACGTTCATGTAGGTGTCGCCGCGGGTGTTCTCGGTAGCGCCCAACCCGACTGCTCTGAGGTGTTGGACAACCAGTTCGACGACCTGGAGCTTGGGACCTTCGATGGGTGAGTACTCGATGTTGAAGGTCAGCGGCTTACCGTCGGGACGTAGGCGGGTGCCGTTCTGTCGCGCGTCCAAACCGAGTTCGTCCAGCAGTTGGTTGGCCAGATCGGGATCGTACTCCGCGTAGGCGTCGGCCCATCTGGAAGGACAAGATCGCGGCCGGTTTCACCAACTCGGCAGGTGTCAACGGCGACAAGCTCAACACGCTGGTGTCGATGGCCGTGTTCGCGGCCCAGCACGGTATGCACTGGGTTGGCCTCGGCCTGCCCCCGGGCTGGCTGTACACCTCCGAGGGCAGTGCAGACGATCTCAACCGGCTCGGCGGCTTCCTTGGCGCGATGGCGCAGTCGCCATCCGACCTCGGCCCCGACCTGGCGCCGTCCGAAGCGGACCTGCGCACCGCCGAGCACCTCGGCCGGCGGGTCGCGCAGACGGCAACCCAACTGGCGTCGGGACGGCGTGCGCTCGCCGTGAGCGCCGTCCGGGTCTGAGCGCCAGAGGAGATCCCGACCATGGCAATGTCCCGATCATCATGGGCACGTGGCCGCCTCGAAGAGAGGCTGTCCCTGGACTATCCGATAGTCCAGGGACCGTTCGGGGGTGGGCTGTCGACGGTGCAACTGGCCGCCGCGGTATCCAACGCCGGCGGGCCCGGCTCGTTCGGTGCGCACATCGTCGAACCCGACGACATCACCACTCTCGTCGCGCAGCTCAAGGCCGCCACGAGCCGGACCTTCTCGGTGAACCTCTGGGTACCGCAGCCGGGCGAGACCGACCGCCCCAGCGAATCCGATCTCGCCCGGCACGTCGACCGGATACGGCCCTACCTCGCCAAACTCGGCCTGCCCGACCCCGCGGCGACCTACCCCTTCGTTCCCGACTTCGAGGCCCAAGTGCTGACGCTGCTCGCGGCCCAGCCACCTGCGGTCAGCTTCGTCATGGGAATCCCGCCCGAGTGGGTGCTCGCAGAGGCACGCCGGCGTGGTGTCGCCACCATTGGCACCGCGACGACTGTCGACGAGGCTGTCGCGCTGCAGGACGCAGGACTGGACGCCGTTGTCGCCTCCGGCAGCGACGCCGGCGGCCACCGGGGCGCGTTCCTGCGGCCGGTCCGCGAATCTCTCGTCGGCACCTTCGCACTCGTTCCCCAGGTGGCCGACGCCGTCTCGATCCCCGTCATCGCAGCCGGCGGGATCGCCGACGGACGGGGTATCGCGGCAGCCCTCACGCTCGGCGCCGACGGCGTGCAGATCGGCACGGGGTTTCTCGCCACCGAGGAGTCGGGGGCAAGGTCGGTCCACAAGGAGGCGTTGCACAGCCCGTCCGCTCGCACGACGGTGTTGACCCGGCTGTTCTCGGGCAGGCACGCCTGCGGCATTCCCAACCGGCTGGTGCGAGAGCTGGAGTCACTGGATGACGAGGTGCCGCCGTACCCCATCCAGAACGCCCTGATGTTGCCCGTCCGCCGTGCAGCGACTGAGCAGGGACTGACCGACTACATCAACTTGTGGGCCGGGCAGGCGGCTTCGCTCACCAGGCCCGGCAGCGCCCTGGAGTACTTCCGGGCCTTGGTCGTCGACACCGAGCGAGCCCTCGATCGGTACGGATGCCTCGGCCCCGCCGCCGATCTGTCGTAGGTTCGGTCGTCTGGTGTCACACTGACCGTGTGAACCAGTCGACTGCATTCCTCGGCGATCCGCCGCAGAGCCC
Organism: uncultured Actinomycetota bacterium; assembly: GCA_963720325.1. Taxonomy (GTDB): domain Bacteria; phylum Actinomycetota; class Actinomycetes; order Propionibacteriales; family Actinopolymorphaceae; genus Thermasporomyces. The sequence continues at coordinate 198,241 of CAVRFE010000004.1, forward strand.
GGCGGTTACTGCCGTATACGAGGGCGAACTCAGCTCCGACGGCTACGTCAAGAACCTCACTCGTGTCTGGTGCTGGCGCCCTGATGTGATGAGGTCCTTCCAGGCCCTGCGTACTGATCTCCTCGCCGAGTCAGGACTCTCTCCCCGGGAAGTAGCCGTTATGGTCGTCGCCACCGCCGCCGCCCGCAACGACTCCTACTGTGCGCTGGCGTGGGGATCCACGCTGGCCGGCCTCAGCGACGACACGACCGCCGCAAGGCTGCTGCAAGGCGTTGATGGTGACCTTTCCGATCGGGAGGCCGCGCTGGCGGCTTGGTCTCGTCATGTCGTGCACGATCCAAATGCCACGACCGAGGCCGACGTGGACCGCTTGCGCGACGCGGGTTTCAATGACCAGGAGATCTTCGAGGCGACTACCTGGATCGCCTTACGGCTGGCGTTCTCCACCATCAACGGCGCGCTGGGAGCCCCGCCAGATCCGCAGCTTGCCACGAAGGCGCCTCGGCTCGTCCGCGAAGCCGTCACCTACGGGCGACCCGTCTAGCCACGCACACTGCGGGATGCTCGAGGTCGTACTTCATTGCGAAGTACTTGGTAGTGGTCGGCGACCCACAATGTGGATGTCAGCCATTTCTGGTCCTCGATCGGGTTCCGCATCGTCCAATTCAGTAGGTTGAGTTGGACGGCCAGCATGATGGGCGCCACGGCGTCGATTTCGCGATTGGACAACGGGTTGACGGACAGGTAGCCGTCGAGCAGATGCTTGCCAGCGAACGTCAATGCTCCGAGGGGGTCCGGTTCGGGTTCGGGACGTCGGACCATCCAGTTGAGGCCGAGTGAGAGGTTGTAGGCGAGGTCGTAGACACGTGGTCCGATCGGCAGATGGTCGAGGTCGATAAGACCGGATACGGTGCCATCGGCGAGCAAGATGTTGCCGCCGTGACAGTCACCGTGGATGCGTTGTTCGGGGAGATCCTCGAAGGCCGCGACCATCTCGGATCGTAGGGGCTCCACGCGACGAGAGACGTCGATGAAATCTGCCGCGGGAAGTAACTCGCGAAGTCCGTCCCAGGACCCTTCTAGGGTCTGCTCGGCTAGCCGAATGTGCCACGACGGGATGTCGAACGGACACTCGTCGAGTGCGAGGTGAAGCCGGGCGATCGCTCGTCCGATCTCCCGGAGGGGCTCGGAGCTGCCGGTCACGTCGATGTTCTCGGAGGGCAGCATCGGGGTCAGCGCATAAACTGCATCGTCGACCTCCGCGTAGATCTGGCCATCGTTGGTCACCAGTGGGCAGGCGACAGGCAGGCCGCATTCGGCGAGGTACGACAGGATCCGATTCTGCTCGGCCAATCGCCAGCGAGGATCCGCCAAGTCGAATCCAGGCACGCGCTTCAGCACGAAGCCCCGGCCGTCGTCGCCGTGGACCATCCAGGCCGAACCATGTGGGGCTTGCTCGACCTGAGGCCGGTTGACCAGGTTCGACCACGCCTCGAGTACGCGAAGATCGGGCACGGTCTGGCATTCTCACCTGTTGCGGCGCCGAGTGCGACGGATTTCTGATGAGGAACCCGCCCGGCACCGTCCCCAACCTGCCCCCACCGGGCACTGAGGCACACGAACCGGGGTCAGGAAGGATCCTCGGTCCGCGGCACCAGCCGACCGACGTGTCGCACCGCGACGACCACGCCGGCCTCGTGGACGAACTCCCCCTGCAGGCCCGTGAACGGACCATCGACGACCAGGAATCGTTCGCCGGCGAGCAGGCTGACCGGAAACTCCAGCGTCTCTCCGGGATTGTCGTCGTCGGACACGGTGCCGTGGATGACCAGTCCGCCGCCGGCGACGACGACGACCCGCAGCTCGATGCCCTCGGTGCGGTAGGTCCCCGTGTAAGGAGCCAACTCCTCGGGACCGAGCAGGAGCGGCTCGGGTGCGCGTTCGACCAGGCCGAGCCGCGTCTCCAGGGTCTGGCGCACGATCCGTTCCGCCAGCTCCCGGCCGGTCGGGCTGGAGTTCGTCAGCACGACGATCGCGCAGTCGCGCTCGGGGACCACGGTGACGCTCGAGTGCTGGCCCGAGACGTCGCCATGGTGCTCGACCAGCCGTACGCCGTCGATCTCGCGGAGCAGCCACCCGACGCCGATCCGGACCCCCGGCAGCAACTCGTGGCTCGTCGTCGGCGCGTGCATGGCCCGCAGCCGATGCTCGGAGAGCAGTTTGGTGCCGTCGGCTGACCGGCCGTCGCCCAACTGGAACCGCGCCCAGGTCAGCTGGTCGCCGAGGCTTGAGGCGAGCCGAGCCCCGGCCGGCAGGTAGCCACGCGGGTCGCTCCACGGCCGGCACACCGACACCGTCCCGTCGGCCGAGCCGGGCGACCGGTGGCCGACCGCGAACAACTGCGTCATGATCTCGTTCAGCGACGTCATCGTCTGGCGCAGTCCGAGCGGGTCGAAGATCAGCCGGGCCAGGGCCAGCTCGTAGGTCTCGCCCGTCACCTTCTCCACCACGCGGCCGGCGAGCACGAAGGCCGCGTTGTTGTACGACGCGCCTGTCCCCGCGGCGAACTGCTGCGGCAGGTCGGCGAGCAGCGCGACCGAGCGTTCCAGTGCGTCGTCGCCCTCGCCGGTGTCGGTCCAGGCATCGCCGCCGTCCCAGCCCGCCGTGTGGTTGAGCAGCTGCCCGACGGTCAAGGTCTCGGCCGTGCTGTCGTCCCGTAACCGCAGCTCGGGGAGGTAGCGACGGACCGGCCGGTCGAGCTCGATCCGTCCCTGCTCGACCAGGATCATGATCGCCGTGGCGGTGAAGGTCTTGGCCGTCGAGCCGATCTGAAACAACGTGGACTCGTCGACCGGCCGGCCATGATCGACACTGGTGACGCCGTGGGTGACGATCTCGCGCTCGCCTCGATGATCGACGCCCACCGCGGCGCCGGGAACGCCCAGTTCCTGGGCCACCTGCGCTACCTCGGCTTCGAGGACGGCCGGCTGCTCCTGCATACCGAGGACTCTACGGCGGACGTGCAACGGCGCTCCACGGACCGCTGACCCTCATAGAAGCCCGGCGCCGAAACCGCGGAATGACGCGTTTCCTTTCAGGTGACACGCTGGCGACGGTTACCGGTGCGATTCCGTCCAGGTGACAGGCAGTTCGTGGACGCCGTAGATATTCATGTCGGTCTTGAGTTTCACTTCGCTGGCGGGGACGGCGAGCTCGAGGGTCGGGAAGCGACGCAGCAGTCCCTCGAACCCGGCGCGCATCTCGATACGGGCCAGTTGCTGGCCGAGGCATTGGTGGACGCCGTGGCCGAAGGACAGATGACCGCGGGCCTTGCGGTGGATGTCCAGGGTGTCGGGGTTGTCGAAGCGCCGGGGGTCGCGGTTGGCGGCCAACAACGAAACAACGACGGTCGATCCCTTGCCGATTGCTTCACCGCCGAGTTCGAGGTCCTCCGTGGCGTAGCGATAGAAAATATCGGCGATGGACAGGTAGCGCAGGAGTTCCTCGACGGCATCGGGCAGCAGGTCGGGGTTGGCGCGCAGTTCGGCCAACTGCTCGGGGTGCTGCAAGAGCGCGAAAGTGCCCAGTGCCAGCATGTTGGCGGTGGTCTCGTGGCCCGCGAGGAGCAGCAGGAAGGCAGCGCCCGTCAGCTCCTCGATGGTGAGGTCGTCGTAGCGGGCCAGATCGGAAAGTATGTGTTCGCCGGGGACGGCCCGCTTGTGAGTGACCAGTTCGGCGAGGTACGTGGTCAGTGCGCCGTACGCGGCCATCTTCTCCTCGAGCGGCTGGTCCTTGACCAGGAACTTGGCGGAGTTGACCTGGAAGTTCTCCCGGTCCGTGTACGGGACACCGAGCAGTTCGCAGATCACCAGGGACGGCACCGGCAGCGCGAACTCCCTGACCAGGTCGACCGGCGGGGTGAGGCGCGCCACCTGGTCGAGTTGCCGCTCGGCGATGTCGTTGATGCGTACTTCGAGCTGCTTCATGCGTTTGACGGTGAAGGCGCCGGTGAGCCTGCGCCGCAGCCGGGTGTGGTCCGGCGGGTCCATGGCGATGAACAGGCCCGGCACCAGCGGGGACGGTTCGGTGGCGATGGGCATGCCGGGGATCTCGTACGGCACGTGGAGAACGCCGACGTCCTGGCGGGAGCTGAACCGGGTGTCCGCCATGAGCTGGCGAACCGCGTCGTAACCAGTGACCAACCAGCCCTCATGGCCGTCGGGGAAGACCATGGGACTGACAGGGCGCGCCTCACGCAGCCGGGTGATGTGGCGAGGTGGGCCGAAGGGACCCGCATCGCGCTCCATGGGGAGGCCGTGCGGAATGGGAACCGTTTGACTCACCGGACTTCCTTTCGTGGCGGTTGTTGCAGTCACAATCGCCGCCGGACCAGACATGCGACTGACACGGCTCTGACACGACGCCGGAGGCCAGCCAAGAGGACGACGCGGCAGAGATGCGCTTTGTAGCTGACCCACCGGAAATCGTGACCGTGGCCGGACACGGATGAACAGGTGCCTTCCTCCGGTCGTGGATTCAGGTGAGGCGCCTCGCACGCAATCGCTCATCAGGACACGAGAAGGGCCGAACATGGCAATGAAACTTGCCCGCGCGGCACGTCTGTGGGGAGCGGCCGCGCTGGTCGCCGGCGCCTCGCTGATGGTGGCAGCGCCGGCAACAGCCGCTACCACATCTGCCGAGCCGGCTTCACCGCCTGTTGGTACCACGTCGACGCTGCAAGCGCCGACCATGCATCCTCCGCAGTGCATCGGCCAGGAGCTCGCGCTGAGCTGGACGGTCTCAGACGGGGCGACGGGCTACCGGATCTTCGCCGACGGAGTGTGGGTGGCCGGCACGTCGAACAACATCTACAACTTCTACGGTTGGGACCGCGGCATAACCTTCACCGTTCGGGCTGTCGATGAGTCCGGAAACGTCTCACCGGAGAGCAACGGTGTGAAGAATCCCTGCCAGCCAGCCGGCTGACAGGACCGGCACGGTTGATCACGACTGCACTTCTGACCTGTGAGACGTCGGGGTGAATTTGAGGGTGCGAACCCCGGTTGCGCATGACAGGTCACGGACAGGGTGTCGGTGCGCGCTCCGCTCTCGCGTACCGACACCCTGCAGGAGGCAGACGGTTGGACGGCGGCCCGAGGGCGAGCAGCCCGGCGCTCCGAATGCATGCGTCCCGTGCGTGCTCTGGGCGGGCGTTCCTCAGCCGGCCGTGTCGCGCTCGCCGCTGCTCTTTCTGTGTTCGGCAATGTGCACCTCGCGCAGGACTCGCACCGCTTCCACCTCCGCTGCCTTCGCTGCGTCCTCCGCTGCCGCAAGCTCGGCGAGCACCAGATCGGCGGGGCGACGGATCACTGTGCCGCCCACCTTGGCCATCTCGGCGTCGATGACCTCGGGGTCGAACTCGGTGACGTCGGCCAGGACGAACGCATTACCGCCGCGCGCCGCGACGCTGAGCGCAGCAAGCCCGCCGAGCTCGCCGGTTCTCTCCGCCATCCGTAGATCTACCGCGGCGGCGATCACAGCCGCCCCGCGCCACCCCAGCAACATCCCCAGCGGTCCTCCGAGAATGTCCATCAGCATGCCGATGAGGCTCCCACCCCCGGTCGCAACTCCAGCGACCATGCTGGCGTCAGCGGGCATCTGCAGCCTGTCGTCTGGGGCGCGTTCGATCACGATGCCGCCCCTCAGCTCGATCTGGCCGGCGGCATGACACGCCTTGAGCAGGCTGAGTGCTTGACTGGCGGCGGCGGCTTCAAGGCAGCGGACCGTGATGACAACCTCGACGCCTGGCTCCACGCTTCCTCCCCCGGTCCCCGTCGGGAGCACCCCGCCCAGGTGGCATGCGCCTGCTGGATGCCACCTCCCCGCGGCAGGGCCCGACGAAACCGTAGGCAACCAATCCGTCGCCGGCCGGACCGCCTGCGACAGGTGGCTGGCAGTAACGGTTTCGGGCCCGCCAACCAGCTTCAGAGCGGAAGTCGACGGGTTCGATCCCGGCTCTAGTCGTCTGCGGACCGGGGCTCGATACGGCGGGCTCAACACCTGCTCGGCGAATAGAGAGAGTGGGCCATGCCTCCTGAGGGCACCGCGGTTGGCGTGCGGCGGCAAGGTGCACTTCTTCGTCACGGCATCATTGCCGCCTCCCCCTCAACGGGCGAGCCGGGCGTCTCCTGAGGATGGATTGCTACCGCCGCGCCATGATGAGATATCGCTTCAGGGCCTCGTTCTGATGGGAGTCAAGGCTAAGAATTCCATCTACAGCCATCTCGGCCTCTTCTTCGATACGCAGACTCGCGTACTCCTCGCGAAGATGAAGGGCGCGGACACCAAAGAACGCGACATCTATTCGGCTTGGCTCCATCCCAGCCCCCGACGCTACGAAGGAGCAGGGAGACGTGCCCAGCCGGCAACGCAATACCCCGTATCAGCCAATGCTTCACATATCGGACGAAAGAGACCAAGGGGTTCCTGTTCGAATCACTCGGCTAGCAAGGCGACAGGTGCCAAAACGATCAAGAGCGAGCGAAGGGACGGGTTCACAGCCGGGCGAGCCAGCCAGAGGCGTCGTGTCCGGTGCGGCGGGCGACCGCGCCCACCTCCGGCGCGTCGCTCGGAGCCAGCACGAAGCGAGGCGTGCTGGCGTGGAGACCAAGAGCGTGCCCGGATCAGAGCCTTGGATCGACTTGATGTGTCATGGACTGCGATGCAGGTTGCCGAACTCGGTCCGAAGGATCCCCATGAGGACCTGGTCGACGTACCGACCGTCCAGCCATACATGGTCCCTCAGACGTCCCTCTTCCACGAAGCCGACGGCTCGATACGCACGGATCGCCCGCTCGTTCTCGGCGTGCGTCTGTAGCCACACCCGCCGGAGGTTGGCCAGCCGGAAGGCGTAGTCGAGCAGGACTCGGATCGCGTCCCTGCCATAACCGTGCCCCCAGGAATCCTTGTCACCTATGGTGATTCCGAGCTCGGCGTGACCGGCGGTTTCGTCGACGTTCTGCAGGAGGCACGTGCCGAGAAACCTCCCGTCGACATCGATGGCGAAGCGGCGCATCGGCCGTTGCTCGACCAAGGCTTCGTACCACTTCTCGAGACGCTCCATCGACATCGGGGACGGCAGTTCCCCCGCGGCAAGGTCGACCTCGGGGTCGTTGCAGTGTGACAGGAGCAGGGGCAGGTCGTCGCGCGTAACACCGCGCAAGGTGACCTTCTCTCCCACGAACATCACACACACCCCAGTAGTTGCTCGATCGATTGGTCCGCGGTCCGAGGCTACCTTCCCGGTAGGTCAGCAATGGCCAGCGCGGGAGGTCCGTGGCCAGCCCCTTGCGGGCGCGCCCATTGCAGCATGCGGTCGGCCATGCGAAGAGGAGAACCGTCCTGGTGCCACTTCGCGTAATGCTTCGTGATCACGCGTCTCGTGTAAGAGCCCAAGGAGGTGGCGGTGAGACCCCACAACGAAACGGCTCTGGACGATCCGTCGGCACCGCGACGGGTTGTCGTCCCGAAGCTGCGACGGTTCGAGCTCCATCGCCACATTGACGTGTCCGGAGTTTCGGGCACAGGAGTCGTCGCCGAAGGTGTGCTCTGGTCGGACGGATCCGTATCGATCCGCTGGCTTGGCGAGCGGCCGTCGATCGTGTTCTGGACAGGCCTCGAGGACGCGTACGCCGTGCATGGCCACAACGGCGCCACCGAGTTCGTCTGGCTCGATTGAGCCAGTTGGCACGACAGATCCGCACCCCGCCAAAGGTCGGCAGCCCGGTCACAGGCCGGGCTGGCTACCGTCGGAGGTCTATCTCGTCAGGCCCGCGCGGACTTGCGGGCCCGGTAGGCGGCCACGGCCGCCCGGTTGCCGCATCCTGCGTCGCAGAACCGTTTCGATCGGTTCTTCGAAAGGTCGACCAGGACGTTGTCGCAACCGGGATAGTCGCAGATCCGCAACCGGTTGAGCTCCTTGGTGCGGATGACGTCGACAAGGGCCATCGCGGCCTCGACGGCCATCCGGGTCGCCAGCGGCGCATCTGGCGGTGTGGCGTGCAGGTGGTAGTCCCACTCGTCGTGTTTGACCAGCTGCGGAAGGGCTTCGGCGTCGCGCAGGAGCCCGTTGACGATGGCGACGGCACCCCGCTCACTCACCATCCAGACCTGCCGTAGCCGCGGTCGCAGGTCGCGAACCTCGCGCAGCTCGTCCAGCGTGTTCCGGCGTCTGCCGGTCCACCCCCAGGTGCGGACGAACTCCTGCAGAGCGGCGACGTCAGGGAGTTGCTCCTCCTCGCCGTCCGCCGTGTTGACAAGTGCGGCGGCAGTCGCCAACGCCACCTCGGTGTCATGAGCAAATAACATCTTGACTCCTGTCAGCACCGAACCGTACTGTCATCAGCATACCGTTCGTTCACTCATGACAGCACCCATGCAGGAGGCGCGATGCGGCCGCCGCGGACCGCTGGCGTTGGGCTCGGACTCGCGTTGGTGTCGGCCGCGAGCTTCAGCACGTCCGGCTCGCTCGCGCGGTCCCTGACGAACGCCGGGTGGTCACCAGGCGCCGCCGTCACGATCCGGATCAGCCTCGCCGCGGTGATCCTGGCCGTGCCAGCGTTGCTGGCCCTGCGAGGTCGGTGGCAGAGCCTCCGCCGCAGTCTCGGCATGGTCACGAGCTACGGGCTGGTGGCGGTGGCGGGCTGTCAAGTGTGCTTCTTCAACGCCATCCAGTACCTCCCGATCGGCGTGGCGTTGCTGTTGGAATACCTCGGTATCGTGCTGGTGGTCGGCTGGATGTGGCTTCGACACGGCCACCAACCCCGTCCGCTGACGCTGGTTGGTTCGGTTGTCGCACTGCTCGGCCTCGCGTTCGTCCTCGACGTGCTCGGCGGCGGGCGCCTGCACCCGATTGGAGTGCTGTGGGGCCTCGGCTCCGCCCTGGGCCTGGCGACGTTCTTCATCCTGTCCGCCAAGGTCACCGATGACGACCTCGCCCCCGTGGCGGTGGCCAGTGCGGGAATGGGCATCGGTGCCCTGACGCTGCTCGGACTCGGCGGCGTTGGTGCACTACCCCTGCACGCGACGTTCGGACTGGTCGAATTCGCCGGACACCGCACGCCTTGGTGGATCCCCGTGATCGGCCTGTCCCTCGTGGCGGCCGCGATCGCGTACGTCGCAGGCATCGCCGCGGCCCGGTTGCTCGGAGCGACACTCGCGTCCTTCGTCGGCCTGACCGAGGTGATGTTCGCCGTCCTGATCGCCTGGATGTTGGTCGACGAACTTCCGACCGGCATGCAGTTCGTCGGCGGTGCCCTCATCGTGGTCGGCGTGGCGTTGGTACGCATCGACGAGCTCCGCCCGGCTGTGCGCGGCACCACGTCACATGCGACTCACGAGCGGGTGACTCATGAGCGGCTGGCTGGGACAGCCTGCCCGGCTGGTACGACCGTGCCGCCCGGCACGACGCCGTCGGCCTGACGGCACGCAGACAGCTGATCCGCCACGCTTGGCTGCAACTTCTCGGTCAGTCGGATTCGCCTGCGAGCCTGGCAATCCGCATCGCCCGGTGGCGAGTCGTCTGAGGCAGGTCCCTTGCATTCGCAACTTCATGAAGCACCGACTCCACGGCGATTGGCGGGCGAGAAGCGGGATCGCCCGCCATCGCTTCGATCCAGTTCAATGCACGATCGATCCAATATGGCCGCCCGGCAGCTACCGCGGATCTGATGATCGACTCGATGAGGCTCGGCGGCGAGACCGTCTCGGGCAGCTCGAACTCGGGCCAGTGCGCAACGAGATCGCTGGCGACCTCTTGATATGGATTCTCCAGGAGTGGCCACAAGAACACAGGGTCATCGAAGAGCACCGGCGCCCTTTCTGCCTCAGGAGATCCGACCCAGAGACGTCCGTCGCCGGTGCTGCCAATCCAAACTCCGTCACCGCGGGCGAGCACAGGGCGCCACATCACCACCACTTCTCATGTGTTGAGTTGAAGCCGAAGCTGTTGAGGAATTCGGCGAACTGCTGCCGGGTCCCATCAGTCCATCGTTCTCCGTAGTGTCCACTGCTCTCATCGAAGGTCATGTTTCCATTCGCATCGCGTCTGAAGATTCCGCCGAGAACCTTGGACTCATCGAGGCCGCCAGCGCGGGCGAGCTGCTGGTGTGGACTGCCAGGAATGTTGAGGTGTGCTTTCGGCGCGCCTACCAGAAGCCGATTGGCAGTTGGGTCGAACACGTACTCAATTCCTCCCCTACTTGGCGAGTAGTTCTCGAATGCCTTGGTTGACTTGACGTTCGAACTAACCTCCAGAACCCCTGCGGCAGGGCCACTGCCGCAATTGTGGACCAGTACGGCGATGGTACCTGCCAGCACGTAGTAGGCGTGGGTGGTGTCGACGGCGAGATCGTACGTGCGCTGCTCATCGTCGTACTGCCGGATGGCACCGACCTGGGCGTGTCCCCGGCCAGACGTGAGGAGTCGTTCACCTGAATTTAGGTCTCCGGCGTCGACCCACCGTTTCCTGGTCATTGACCAGAAGGGGTGGTGTTCAGTGGTGGTGATCGTGTGGTTGCCGGCGCCGGTGCGGACGGTGAGGTCGACGAAGACCTTGTCGTGGTCGGTTCGGATGGTGTGCGTGACCTGACGATCCTCGGTCTTCCCCGATGCGGGGTCGGTGGCAACCACGGAGTCGCCGGGTCGGACCTTCTCGATTCGCTTCCGTGTGCCGTCGGCGAGCAGAACCATGGTGCCGGCCACGAAGCTGTTACATCCTGCGCGTGACGGACGTGCAGGCCCGACGTTGTCGGTGTTGCCTCCACCGGTCTTCTTGGCTTTGGATCTGAGGGCCTTGGCGCGTGCGGCTGCCCTTTCTGCTGCTTCCTTGGCGGCTCGTTTGGCCGCGGCTCTGGCCGCGGCTGCTCGCTGCGCCGCCTCCTTCGCCGCCCGGGCAGCCGCAGCCTTGGCTGCCTTGGCTGCATCCTCGGCACCTCGGATGATCGCCCGGGCCCACTTCAGTTCCTTGAAGAAGGTGATGACAGCCTTGCCTGCGCGGAATATCGCCTCGGCGATCTTCTTCGCCTTGAAGATCTTGCCCCAGGGCAGCGCCCCGACGACCAGCGACACGCAGCCGACGAGGTCGCCGTTGAGGCAGTCGATCAGGTCGTTGATGCCGAGGAACTCCATCAGGACCTGGCCGCCGGCTTCCACCACGACGTCCACCCAGCTCTTGCTCTGGATCTGCTGCGCCTTGGCCAGATCCTCTGGGCTCGGCCCGTTGGTCTCCTCCGGTCTCGGGCCCGGGTCAGGCTCATCCGGGGTCGGGCTACCCCCGCCCCCGCCGTCCGGCGCCACCATGGTTCCGGTGGGATCGGTGTGGACGAGCGGGTTGTTGTCGGCGTATGCGTAGGACGAGATGGACACCTTGCCGGTGGGCATCGGGTCGGTGGCGGTGAACCGACCGGTCCCAGGGTTGTAGTTGCGTGCCCGTAGGTAGTAGTTGCCCTCGCCGGAAGTGGTGTCCTGGTACGCGCCGGCGTATCGCAGTGGGTTCTTCGGACCGGTCGCCTTGCTCTGCGGGGCCGCGGCAGTCGTGGTGGCAGGGGCCTTGCTTGCCGTGCTTCTTGCCGGGATGGGCGCCGAATTGCCGAGCACGCCTCCAAGGACGCCTCCGAGCACACCGCCCGGACCGTCGTCCGCGGTGTCACCTCTGTCTGTGCCGCCGCTGTCGCTACGGTCACGATCGCGGCTGTTGGGGTCGCGACCGGCCAGCTCGGGCTCTTCGCCGGTGAGTGTTGGTCCGTCGCGGGGGTTGCCGAACGGGTCGTAGTCGTAGCCCGCTTCGACTTGCCCACCTGGGGAGAGCATGTTGGCGACGCCGCCGAGCCAGTCATGGGTGTAGGCGTGGGCGCCGGTGGCCGGGTCGAGCAGCGCCAACGGCTCGTCGTCGGGACCGTAACTGAAGCCGCGCTTCTCCAGCGTCTGGCCATCGTTGTTGGTGAGGGTGTCGAGGGCGATCTGCGGGAGGGAGCCGTTGATGTCCCAGGACCACCGCTGCGTCGTCTTGTCCTGGCCGCTGCCTGCGGTGGCCGACAGACGTAGACCCGTCGCGTCGTAGGAGAAGTTGGCGGTGCGGCCGTCGACGGTCGCCTTGGCCAGGCTGTGGTCCAGGTTGTAGGCGAAGGTGTCCTTGCCGGCCCTGGTCTGGTTGCCGTCGACGTCGTAGTCGTAAAGGGTGACGTCGACACCCAGGTCGGCACCGAGTTCCAACCCGGCGCCAAGGTCGAGCCCGGCGCCAAGGTCCAGTCCCTTGTCGAGATCCAGGCCGGCGCCCAGATCCAGATCGGCATCCAGGTCGAGGCCAGCATCGATCTTCGCCCCGGTGAGCTTGACCTGCTTCTGCAACTGGTCGGCGCTGTCGAAGAAGTACCTGGTGATGTCGTGCCCAGCGCTGCCGGTGCGCTTCTGGCTGGTTCGGTTGCCCACCAGGTCGTAGCTGTAGTCGATGCGACCCGCAGACTCGCCCTTACAGGAGGTCGCGGCGTAACACGCCGATTCAACTCGGTCTGCCTCGTCGTAGTCGTAGGCCACCGACTCCGACACCCCGCCGCGAGTCGTCACAACCTTGGAGGGGTTGCCAACCTCATCCAGGTTCAGCGCGAACGCAGACACTGGATCCTGAGCAGCCGGGTCCGGCGCCGGGGCGCCGGGGACGCGCCGGGTACCGATGTCAGTCAACCTGCCGGCATCGTCGTACGAACGCCTCTCGACCAGCCCAGTCGCCTCCGGCAACCTCGTGCTCGTGCGGCGGCCGGCGACGTCGTAGCCGAACCGCCATGTCGCCGGGGAAGCTCCGGCCGCACCGCCGACGCTGGTCAGGCTGGTGATCCTGCTGTCCGCGTCGTATCCGGCGCTGACCCGGTGCCGTCGGGGTAGCTGCGGGAGGCGATGTTGCCCCGGGCGTCGTAGTCGTAGCCGAACCGCTCGACCACCCCACCCGCCTCGCGACGCAGAACCTGGGTGATCTGGTCCTCGTCGTCGTAGGTCACCTCGCGCACACCGGTGGGGTCGCCGTAGGAGGTGATCCGGTCCTTGGCGTCGTAGCCCCAGCTGTAGTCCGGCCCGCCCGTACCCAACTCCCGACGTACCTGTCGCCCAACAATGTCGAAGGTGGTGACGGTGGTCCGCTGGGCTCGCTCCTCGTCGCTGAGCTTCTCGTGTCGGCCAACGGTAATCATCGACACCGGGTTGTTCTCGGCGTCGTAGCCGATCTCAGCGCGGCGTCCGAGCGGGTCGATCCGGCTGGTGGGCCGGCCGGCATCGTCGTAGCCAAGCTCTGTCCGGTGGCGCTTCGGGTCTATGACCGAGGCGAGCCGACCGTCCTCGCCATAGTCGTAGACGGTGGCGCCCAGGGTCGGCAGCCACGGCTTGTACGGAGCGTCCGGCCCGTGCGCCGTGCGGATCTGGTCGTCGTCGCGGTAGCTGTAGCGGGTGGTCCGCCCCTTCGCGTCGGCGACCGCGATCTGCCGGTTGTTTGCGTCGTACCGATAGCTCGTGGTGTGGTCGAGCGGGTCGATCACCCGCTCGAGGTTGCCGGCCTGGTCGTACTCGTAGTGGGTGGTGAACCGTTCCTTGTCCGCCCTGTCGAGGTTCCCGCGCGGCTCGGTGGCGCTGATCAGGAAACCGTCGTCGTCGTAGGTCCACGTCGTCTTCCCACCCGTTGCGGTGGTGGCGCTGGTCTTGTTGCCCGCCTCGTCATAGGTGAACCGGGTGGACTTCCGGACCGAGTCGGTGATCCGGGTCTGCCGCCCGTTCTTGTGATAGCTCATCTGGGACGTGCGGCCCAACGCGTCCGTGGCGGCAGTCACGTTGCCGGAGTTGTCCCGGGCGAACGTCGACTGACGGTTGAGCGCGTCGACCGTCGCAGTAGTCCGGTCCAGAGCGTCGGCCTTGACGTCCTGGTGCACCATCCGCCCGCCCGGATAGGGCCGGGAGATCCGGACCAGGTTGTCGGTCCCGTCGTAGCGGTAGATCGTGGTGAAGTCCTTGGCGTCCGCCCCGGGCACGTTTCCACGCGGAGACGTCACCGCACGCAACAGGCCTTTGGCGTTGTACGCATACGACGTGACGATGTCCGGCGCGTCGTCCAGGTGCACCCGGGTCTCGGTACGCCGACCAGCCTTGGAGTAGGCATATGACGTCGCCCGGCGTGGGTCTGTGACCGACCGCGGCAGCCCGTCGGCGAAGTAGCGGTACTTCGTCTCCACCCCAGCCGGCGTCTCGGTCTCAACCACCCGGCCCAGTCCTTGTCCACGTCGGGCTGGTCGCACTCACGAACATGACCTCGGCGGCGCGGAAGTCGTGGTAGAGCCCGGTGAAGCCGTTGTGGGGCACGTTGCGCGACTCGGCCGACGTCCAGGCCGCGCCGTACTTGCGGGGAAAGCCCGCCGCGTCGATCTTGTCGAGCGCGCCGATCTCGCGCAGCACCGGCGTCGTCGCCGGTACCAGGGACTCGCCGAGTGCTCGCGCGGGAACACCTCGGACTCGAAGACCACGACGCTCATTCCCGCCTTGGCCAGATAGGACGCGATCGTCGAGCCGGCCGGTCCGCCGCCGATGATCGACGTCGTAGTCGCGGTCATGGGGATCTCCCTTACCTGGGCGTGGCGGTCGCGAGTTCGTTCACCAGCGCGGCGATGCTGCGCAGGTCCTTGAAGCGGGCGGCTCTGAGCTCGACCGGGGGGACGCTGACCCCGAGATCGTCGCGGATGTAGTTGAGCAGGATCGCGGTCTTCCAGCGAGTCGAGGACGCCCAGGTCGAGCAGGGCGGTGTCGGCCTCGATCGGCACGTCCAGCCCCTCGGGGCACAGCGTCTCCCGGGTGAAGGCCACCGCTGGCTGGGTGCCTGGTCTGTGGCACCGTTGGGCGTGGTCGCGGACTGGCCCAGGATGGAGACCTGGCCCGCGTCGGGGATCAGCACGCCCGAGATGACCTTGGCGAGCGTGCTCTTGCCGGAGCCGTTGCCGCCGATGATGGCGTGAACCTCGCCGGCATAGGCGCGCAGATTGCACGTCCGCCAGCGCCACGGTGGGCCCGAAGGTCTTTCTGACCGTCGGATATCTCGACGGTCGGGGTAGGCCATGAGCGCCGTCCGGGCGCACGGCGGTGCCGCGCCCGTAGGAGCGATCGGAGCCGGCCCGATGAGCTCGGCTTCCGCTGCCGGCTCACTTGGTGTGGCTCGCCGGGTCGTACTTCTCGGGATCGGCGGGCCGCAGGAAGAACTGGTCGAGGATAGGCCTTGCCCGCCCAGCGCCTCGATGCCGACATTGTACCAGCCGTCGGATTCCTCGTTGCAGTTCTCGTGGATCACCTTCGTGAGCTGTCCTTCGGTCGAGGCACCTGCGGCTTGGTCAGGATCGACTGCACCTTCGGGCCCTGGCCCTGCAGCGTGCGCATCATGATGTTCCAGCCCATCTCGAAATCGTCGCCCGGCGGCCAGGCCTGGATGCGCCGACGATGACATAGTCCGGGTTCTTGCGCCAGTAGCAGAGCGCGCCGATCTCGCCGCCGATGGTGATCGGCATCATGTCGCGGCCCGATCTGCTTCAGCGCGCGCAGCGCGCCGAGCTCGGAGGCCGACTGGATGATGATGCCGTCGAGCTGGCCCGGATTGGTCGCCAGCCATTTCTGGATCTCGGCCTGGGCGACCTGGTCGGTCCACATGCCGGCGACCGTGCCGACGACCTTGATGTCGGGATACTTGGCGAGCGCCTCTTGACGCCGACGTTCTGGCAGTCGGAGGCCGAGGTGCCGGGGATGCCCTCGACGATCAGCACGTTGCCCTTGCCGCCGATCTCCTTGGCCATCCAGTTCGCCGAGCATCATAGCCGCCGACCACGAAGTTGGCCGAGGAGTTCACCGCATAGGGCGAGGTCAGATAGCCGACCGCCGAGAAGACCGGCACGCCCTGGTCATAGGCATACTGCACCGTCTGGTTCAGCGCCGTCGGGTTGGAGCAGCAGACGATGATCGCGTCCACGCCCTGGTCGACGAGCTGGCGCATCTGCTGGATCTGCGTCGAGTCGTTCAGGTTCGACTGGGTGATGATGACTTCCTTGAGCAGCCCGAGCTTCTGCCACTTCGGGATGATGTCGTTCTGCAGGCGCTCCATCACCGCGGCGCGCCAGGTATTGCCGGCATAGGAGCTGGCATAGCCGATCGTCCAGGGCGGCGGGTTCTTCGCCTTCCAGTCGCGATAGGCGCTTTCGCCGATCGGCTGGATCGGGTCGATCATGTCCGGGTTGTAGAGTTCGTCCTGGATCTGCTTGCGGCAGTTCGTCGACGCCGGCGGCGAGCGCCGGGGACCCCCGACGACGGCACACGGCGCAAAGCGCCACCGATCGCAACAACGTTGCGTTCCTCATGCTTGGTCTCCTCCCTGGCGAGCCCCTCTCTCCGAAGGCCCCCTGGCCGTCGTTGGGCCAAGCGGAGTGTCGAGCCGGCTGGCCAGGAAAGCGAAATACGATCTTCCTATGCCTGCGATCGCGTTTCGCTATAGGTGGGCCAGGGGACCCGAGTGCGGTCGCGCTTAACGCGACGACCTCCTCCGCACCAAATGGCCAGCGCCTCCACCTGCGACCGGTCGGGCGGCCGGCGGTTCGCAGCCCTTTCGCAGCTCGTGCAGAAACGCAAGATCAGCTCAGAACAGGCCCGTGGCCATCTCCTCCGGCCGGGGCAGCGTCTTGCCATCGGCACGGTCGAGCGTCTCCAGCCGAGCCATGTCGTCCGGTCGAGCGCGAAGTCCCACACGTCAAGGTTCTCTGCGACTCGGTCCGGATTGGCCGTCTTGGGCAGAGCCACCAGATCCTGGTGCAGATGCCAGCGGATGACGACCTGCGCCGGGGTCTTGCCCGAGCGGGCCGCAATGTCAGTCACGGCCGGTTCTCTGAGCATGGCGGCGCCCTCACCGCCCAAGGGGCTGTAGCTCTCGATCAGGATGCCATGGTCGGCGTGCCAGTCCCGGATGGTCACGCTGTTGATAGCGGGGATGAGCTCGACCTGGTGACGGCAGGCGCAACACCCGTTTCGCCTATAAGGCGGTCGATGTGGGCGGGCAGGAAGTTGGACACTCCGATGAACCGGACCCGGCCCTGCGCTTGCAGTTCGACGAGCGCCCTCCAAGTCTCGGCGTAGCGGTCGTGCTGCGGCACCGGCCAGTGGATCAGGAACAGGTCGATCTAATCGAGTCCAAGCCGCTTCAGGTTGCCCTCAAGCCAGCGGAACGTGCTGTCGTAGCCCTGGTCACGGGTGCGCTCGCTTGGAGGTGATGAACAGCGCGTCACGGGGGAGCGGGCCTCACGCACGGCTTGGCCGACGCCCTCCTCGTTGCCGTAGCCCTGCGCAGTGTCGATGTGGCGGTAACCAGCCTCGATGGCAGCACCCACCACGTTGGGCGCGTCCTCGTCCGGCAGGCGCTAGACCCCAAAGCCCAGGCGCGGGATCTGGTGTCCATCATGAAGGGTGAGCGTTGGACTGAGGGCATGGAGCTCGGCATCTTTCTCTGGAACACGCGCTGAGGGCGGATGGGCTAGCCGCTGGCTCCCCGAGGGCACAGCCAGCCGTGGTGGGGGATGTTAGTTCTCACGGTATGTGCCCAGAGTGCACCCCATTGTCAGAAGGCCAACTGTCGGCGGACTGGTAGTCCGTCCCAGTTGCCGCTATCTACATGTTCGGACCAAGCGACCACGGGCATGGAGCAAAGAGGCATTGATGCCGCCCAAGGACAACCCTGAACGCCAAGAGCCTGGAGGCTTTGGGCGCTCAGCGTCTGGCCGAGCTGCTGATCGAGCTCAGCACCGGCAATGCGGCCGCGAAGCGCCGCCTCCGGCTCGAGCTGGCCGGCACCGCTTCGAGCTCTCACAGGCTGCCGTGTAGATAATGGCTGCCACCAGCGAACTGCGCCCATGAGTCGGCGCCAGGTGCTGCCACCGGCCGCCAGGGTTTTGCTGACACAGCGTTGACACGGGCGCGCAACGCAAAAAGCCTCCCGCGAGAGAGGCTTTCAGCCGCTTGATCTTGCAGGGGAACTTGGTTGCGGGGGCAGGATTTGAACCTGCGGCCTTCAGGTTATGAGCCTGACGAGCTACCGGGCTGCTCCACCCCGCGGCAAGGTATGCCGTGGTGGCCGTTGTGGGGCGTGAGGGTTGTGAGAGGGGGCGTTCTGGTCAGGTCTGGCGGTGACCTACTCTCCCGCGTCTTGGGACGCAGTACCATCGGCGCGGCGGCGCTTAACGGCCGAGTTCGGGATGGGATCGGGTGTTTCGCTCGCGCTATGGCCACCAGACCGGAAAGCCCACCGGAGCGCCGGCCGCGCCCTTGGGCGCGGCGTGCGCGCATGCAAACACGAGACTGTCTTCAGTCCGATGCACACTTGACCTGGGTCGGTGCTGACTTCCGTCCGGGATGGGGCGGGTCCAGCCTTGCTGTCCTGGATCGGATCAAGCCTATCGGGCGATTAGTACCGGTCAACTGAACGCGTTGCCGCGCTTGCACCTCCGGCCTATCGACGTGGTGGTCTTCCACGGCCCTCAAGGGAGACCTGGTTTTGAGGGGGGCTTCCCGCTTAGATGCCTTCAGCGGTTATCCTGTCCGCACATAGCTACCCGGCACTGCCGTTGGCACGACAACAGGTCCACCAGTGGTGCGTTCACCCCGGTCCTCTCGTACTAGGGGCAACTCCTCTCAAGTCTCCTGACACCCACGGCAGATAGGGACCGAACTGTCTCACGACGTTCTAAACCCAGCTCACGTACCTCTTTAAACGGCGAACAGCCGTACCCTTGGGACCTTCTCCAGCCCCAGGATGTGATGAGCCGACATCGAGGTGCCAAACACTGCCGTCGATATGGACTCTTGGGCAGTATCAGCCTGTTATCCCCGGCGTACCTTTTATCCGTTGAGCGATGGCCCTTCCACGCGGGACCACCGGATCACTATGGCCGACTTTCGTCTCTGCTCGACTTGTCAGTCTCGCAGTCAGGCGGGCTTATGCCATTGCACTCGACGGTCGATTTCCGACCGACCTGAGCCCACCATCGCGCGCCTCCGTTACTCTTTGGGAGGCGACCGCCCCAGTCAAACTACCCACCACACAGGGTCCCGGAACCGGATGACGGTCCGCGGTTAGACATCAAGCAAGGCAAGGGTGGTATCTCAAGGGAGGCTCCACGGAGAACTGGCGTCCCCGCTTCAAAGCCTACCACCTATCCTGCACATGCCTGGCCTGATGCCAGTGCGAAGCTGTAGTAAAGGTGCACGGGGTCTTTCCGTCTGACCGCGGGAACCCCGCATCTTCACGGGGAGTTCAATTTCGCTGAGTCTACGTTGGAGACAGCGGGGAAGTCGTTACGCCATTCGTGCAGGTCGGAACTTACCCGACAAGGAATTTCGCTACCTTAGGACCGTTATAGTTACGGCCGCCGTTTACCGGGGCTTCAGTTCGGAGCTTGCACCCCTCCTTTTAACCTTCCGGCACCGGGCAGGCGTCAGACCCTATACGTCGCCTTGCGGCTTCGCAGAGCCCTGTGTTTTTAGTAAACAGTCGCCACCCCCTGGTTTGTGCCCCCCGCCCATGCTTGCGCACCAACGGGGCCTCCTTCTCCCGAAGTTACGGAGGTATTTTGCCGAGTTCCTTCAACGTAGTTCTCTCAAGCGCCTTGGTATGCTCTACCAGTCCACCTGTGTCGGTTTAGGGTACGATCTGATGGAGGGCTATTTCCAGGAACCGCTCAGCAGGCCCGCCCAATCCGATAAGGGCAGACAACGCTCTGCGATCCGTCACTTCCTCCTGGCCCGGGAATATTAACCCGGTTCCCATCGACTACGCCTTTCGGCCTCGCCTTAGGGGTCGGCTCACCCTGCTCAGATTAGCTTTAAGCAGGAACCCTTGGACTTTCGGCGAGCGGGTCTCTCACCCGCTTTGTCGCTACTCATGTCAACATTCTCGCTTCTGATCGCTCCACCGGATGCCTCACAGCGCCGGCTTCATCGCCGAGCACCCATGCCTCCGCAGCGTCCCGCGACGGGCACTGAAGAGGCATGGAGTCTGCTCACACGGAACGCTCCGCTACCGCGCACCTTGCGGATGCACCCTGAGCTTCGGCTCGTGGCTTGAGCCCCGTTACATCTTCGCCGCAGGACAACTTATCTAGACCAGTGAGCTGTTACGCTTTCTTTAAATGATGGCTGCTTCTAAGCCAACATCCTGGTTGTTTTGGTCGTCCCACATGCTTTCCCACTTAGCCACGAATTGGGGGCCTTAGCTGCAGGTCAGGGTTGTTTCCCTCTTCACGACGGACGTTAGCACCCGCCGTGTGTCTGCCAGATAGTACTCCTCGGTATTCGGAGTTTGGTTAGGATCAGTAAGACTGTGGGTCCCCATAGCCCATCCAGTGCTCTACCCCCGAGGGTATTCGTCTGACGCTCTACCTAAATAGATTTCGCGGAGAACCAGCTATCTCCGAGTTTGATTGGCCTTTCACCCCTAGGCACACCTCATCCCGACCTTTTTCAACAGGTGTGGGTTCGGACCTCCAGTGCGTGTTACCGCACCTTCATCCTGGACATGCCTAGATCACTCGGTTTCGGGTCTGATCCCACGAACTCAAGCGCCCTATTCAGACTCGCTTTCGCTGCGCCTACACCTACCGGCTTAAGCTTGCTCGTGAGACCAAGTCGTTGACCCATTATACAAAAGGTACGCCGTCACCCGTCATGACCCGAAGACCGCGGCAGGCTCCGACTGTTTGTAGGCGTCCGGTTTCAGGAACTGTTTCACTCCCCTTGTCGGGGTGCTTTTCACCTTTCCCTCACGGTACTGGTTCGCTATCGGTCAGCAAGGAGTACTTAGCCTTCGAGGGTGGTCCCCCGATCTTCAGACAGGATTTCACGTGTCCCGCCCTACTTGATACGTCCGATCGAGCTTCGCATACGGGGCTGTCACCCATCTCGCCCAGTCTTCCCAGACTGGTTCTGCTCACTCTCACGGCTCGGCTGGTCCGCGTTCGCTCGCCACTACTAGCGGAGTATCGGTTGATTTCCTTTCCTCCGGGTACTGAGATGTTTCAGTTCCCCGGGTTCGCTCTTTTAACCCTATGTATTCAGTCTCAAAAGTACCTGGTTCAGGCCTCACGATCCGCTTGACCTCCTCGCGAAGCGGGAAGACAACGACAAAGACTGTCAGGTGGGTTTCCCCATTCGGACATCCCGGGATCAAAGGGTACTCCCGCCTCCCCCGGGCTTATCGCAGAGTGCCACGTCCTTCATCGCCTCTTGCTGCCAAGGCATCCACCAAACGCCCTTCTCGCGCTTGATCCGATCCAGAGACGGACAGGCCTACGAGACGCCCCTTTGTGCAGCGTCTCACCCCTCCTCCACGCGATCTCCGCGCAGCCCTGGTCGGAAGTCATACAGTTTTCCCGCCCCATGACCGGGTAAGGCCATGGAGACATTGGTTAGTGTACTTGACTTGGAACAAAACCGCCTTCGGGCCCGCAATCCTGCAGCCCCAGGTCACCCCCACACTCGGAGGAACCAGCGGTTCTGATGTTTCTCTCTCTTCACGATTGTCAAATTCCGTCCGGA
>CAVRFE010000005.1:0-143358 GCA_963720325.1 uncultured Actinomycetota bacterium
GGCGCCGCTGACGCGGCGCACCGCCCGGCTACCGCCCTTGCGGGCGGCGCCGGGGCGCCGTCCTCGGGCTCGCCGGGCGGAAGCCGACGGTGACTCGCTCAACGAAGACCTCAGAGCTCCGCCCTCCGAACCTCCCGATCCTCTCTCGGGGAGGGGAGCGCCGGGCTCATCTCCCATCGGTCGGCCACCGCAAGCGGCGTACCCGGAACCTGCACAGGGTCGCCAGGCCAAGCCTGACGGTCGACGCGTCGAGCCTGGCGACCCTGCCCAGAACCCGGGTGCGGGCAAGCTGTCCGACCGACGGGAGATGAGCCTCACACGTGACGTATTGCGGCAGCGCTGTGGCGATGAAGCACAGGTGGCACCTGCGACGTTCCCGTGGTTGTGGGAGGTTGGCAGCGTGACTTCCGACGCAGGGGTGACGAGTGAGCGGGGACGGAGAGCTCTGGGTGAGCTTCTACGTCCGCCTCGGGAACTCGCTGTGGCAGAGGCCATACTGACCGCTCGCTGCATGGAGCGGAACGGCTTTCGCTACCCCCCGCTGAAGGTCGTTATCCGGGCTCGGCCGCACCAGTCGACGGTTGCGGGTGCGCTGATCGGCGCCGAGCCGTTGGGCTTGGACGAGGCTCGAGCGCATGGTTATCGGTACCGCATCCGCACTCAACCGGCGCGGCCGGGCGAGGACATCCCTGCCCTGGTGGCGGGGTACCTCGCAACGTTGACTGAGGACCGGCAACGCGCCTACGGCGAGACGCTCTCGCCCGCGAACGCGCCGACCGAGCAGATCACGCTGTTCGACGGGATGACCGTGGGGATCCCAACGGCCGGGTGCGCCGCAGTCGCGCGAGCGGCCCTGTTCGGCTCCGCCCGCGACTTCCTGCGCTGGCACTACGTTCCCCAGGGCATTCGGCGGTGCGGTCGGTCCGACGCGCACGACGATCCCGCTGTTCGCGGGGCGACCGGGGTGTACGCGGCCGGGATGCGGTGTGCCGGCTATTCGGTTGATGGTCCAGGTCAGGCGACCAGGGCGGCGGCTGAGCGGTTCGGGCTCGGCTGGGACGAACCGTGTGAGCAGGAACGGGCGATGGCAGTCGCCGATGCCGAGTGGCAGGCCCGGAGCCGCCTGCATGAGGCGCTCGACGACCTACGCCTTCGAGATGCGGCGGAGTGGGTCGCCACGCATGTGGACGAACTTGAGGAGCTGCGCGACATTCAGCGGACAGCGCTGCACCGGGCGCGGCAGATTGTGGACGGCAATGCCTCGGTCTAGCGGTCCCGGCCACGACGACGTGATGTTGCGCGGACCCCGGCGATGACGCCGATGATGCTGCTGACAAGCGCTACGAAGAATGTTTGTGCTGCCTGGTAGTTGGCGATCCCCATCGGCCAGATCAGCACAAGTGCCACGATCAGGGGGACAGCGACGGCGAGTCCGAACTGGCGAATGGTGCCAACGATCGATGTCGTAGCCGATCGAGCACGGGACGGGCGCGGCGCGGGTTGGCTTCGGGTGGGCAAAGGGAGATCGGCCAGGACGCGACCCAGCTCGCCAGGGGTCTGAGCCGTCAGGGCGACGGCGAGTCGTTCCTCGAACTCCTCCTGGCTCAACCGGCCGTGGGCGTGATGATCGGCAAGCAGGTCGGCACACTTGTGCCTTTCCTCATCACCGATACGGCTCGGTCTCCAGGTTCGGCCAGGCTCAACGCTCACGGCTGCTCCCAACGATGAAGACCGAGGATCGGTTACCGGGACTTTAGCCCCAGGCAGACGCTCATGACCCACATATCGGAATCGCCGCCCTTGGCTCTATGCGGCGTGGACGGTTCTACCGATGACCCTTCCTCGGCCCACCCTGTAGCAGGCTGAGGCGCACCTAGGCTCCCCGAGGCACGTGCCCCTGGCGTGCCCCTAGCCACAGCGATCTGCGGGTATTCACGGGTACTCACGGTCATGAACCTGGACGGGCTGGAAACACACAAAACCCCAGCTCAGGCTGGGGTTTTGGCTGGTCAGGACTGGTGGGCAGGGGCGGGATCGAACCGCCGACCTTCCGCTTTTCAGGCTGAACGCCGACCGGCGATCACGTTTACCCTCGCGCTGTAGCGTCTCCGGACTATGACGGCAACCCTAGTGATGCTGTACGTAGTGGGCTTCCTGACGGAACTCGGTGGCGTTGTCCTCCTCGTGCTGGAAGTGCGGGACAGCCGACGTGCCTGGGACAGCTTCGACGCAGACCGCATCGCAGAGCAGGACGCGAGAGCTGCCGACCCTCTCATGGCGCTGGATCACTTTGAGACCCGGTACCGCATCACGCCCGTGCAGATCGGACGCACCGTCGCCGCGGTAGCGGCACTCCTCGAAGTGAGGCGTCGCCGGCAGGCAGTTGCGATCGCCCTCGTGATCGTTGGCATCGTGATCAGTTTCGCCGGAAACATGCTCAGCGTTCTGGCCCCCGCGTGACCCCAACGTTAGCCGCCAGCAGGCCCCAGTCGGCACGTGTGCCGTACCAGACGGAGCGCGACCGAACTGTTCCAGATCAACGTGCCCGATCCTCCTAATCACAGGGACGTCCCGCCACATGCAGAGCGAGCTGGACTGACGTCGTGGGAGGCGCAAGAGTGGCCTGGCCTACCGCGCTACCAGAGGAGTCACTGATGCAGGTCACCGGCCTCACCGCAAACCTGTCGGTCCCAGACATTAGCGCAGCTCGCGCGTTCTACGTCGATTACCTCGGACTCAGTGTCGAGGGATTCAACCTGGGCTGGGTCGCCAACTTCCAGTCGCCCGACGGTGGTGCCGTCGTCCAGCTCGTTACCCGTGACGCGACCGCTCCACACGACTCGGTGATCTCGGTCTCGGTCGGCGACAGCATCGAGGAGGCGTACGAGGAGACAAAGCGTCGCGGCTTCGAGATCGTCCATCCGCTTACTACGGAATCCTGGGGTGTACGGAGGTTCTTTGTTCGCGCGCCCGACGGCAATGTGATCAACGTCAACAGCCACAAGGACGACTAGCGCCGGCTGAGCGTGCATCCCACGTGCATTAAGCGGATGGACTGATCTGGACCGACGTGGACAGAGAAGCCCTGTCGACGACCGTCCCACCGCTGAAACATGAGGGGCTGGACTGATCTGGACAGGTGAGCATGGGTTCCTAAACCGTGTGTCGCTACGGGTGGTCGGGGGAGCGCACGGCGAGAAGTTCTCCGAATCGCATCAGTGCAGCCTCGGCCTGGTCGAGCATCTGCCCGGCATGTGTGGGGCAGAATCGCTCGGCGACTGCGCCAGCGAACATCGCGTTACTGAGGGCTCTCGCCCAGGCGTGGCCGGCTTCTGCCTGCCACGGATCGAAGGGACAGCCAGCCACGTCCTCCCAGGCCCGCAGGTAGGCGGAGAACCCGGCCGAAGACCTCTCCGCGGACATGGCGACGTCAAGCATGATCGGGCCCACCCGCGCACTTCCCCAGTCGATCAGACGAGGCGTCACACCTTCCTGATCTGCACTGACGACGTTGAGGCCGTACGCGTCGCCGTGCAGAAGGGTGGCGGGTAGCACGTCCAAGCCGGCGTAGATCCGCTCATCAGTTGACCATCGGTGGACCAGGCTCAGAGCCCGGTCGTGAACCGGATGGGGACCCTTGCGCTGGGCGGCACGAATCCCCGACGGGGCGAATTCCGTCAACGCCCCGCGACAGAACGCCTTGTCGATTCGGGGAAGGTCTGCAGGCAGCGAGCTTGCAGTTCCGAGATGTCGGTGGTGCAGGCGTGCCAAGCTCGCGAACACCGTCTCCGGAACCTCCGCATCCCACGGCATTGTCGAGCCCGGATAGAACGGCATCACTACCCAGGGTCCCGACTCATCAGCGCCCGCGTCAATCAGCTCAGGGAAGGCATCGGCACCAGGTATCGCCGCGACCTCACGCAAGGCGATCACCTCAGCCGACGATGCACGCTTCGCGACAACCACGAATCGAGCCCGCCGACCGTCCGACCCCTCGGTCATGACCTCGACCCGCTCGACAAGTGGTGAGCCCACACCACCGGTCAACCGATGCCGCTGTTCGATCTCAACGACAGCCAGATCGGGGTGAGTGGGCCTGAGCCATCGGGCAATGGCCACCTTGCGAACCGGAACGGTCAGGTCGATCGGCGCTGTCATGGTCTAGGCGGGCCTTCCGAGCAGAGGGTGACAGTGCAGCTTGGCGGAGAGATGCAGGATGGCACGCTAGGCGGGAGCGGCAACCGAGTCCACGCGAAATTCGCGCGATCGACCCCAATGAGCCGAGCACCTCGCCCCAGCCCCTTCCAGGGTCGCGGGAACGCCATGCCCATACGTGCCTCTCAGGTGCCCCCGACCATCCCCCCACGAGCCGTTACTAGCCATCGATTGCCAAGCACAACCGCGCTCAGGCGCACTGGGGGAGCAGGCCGTTAGGCGCGAGAACGGATCTGTAGTGCGTCGCTCGCCTTAACCCCCGCCTGGCCGCCAGAAGTCTGGGTCGTCGAGGTCGGACATCAGGGCGCGGATCAGGTCGTCTGAGCGCTCAATCCAGGCCTGGTCGTCCTCATCCACGGCGAACTCCAACGAATCAAGGGCGATGTTCAGTGTGTGCAGGTCCAACTGCCGCCTGTATGTTCCATCTGCCGGCGCGCCGTAGCCGGCGAGAAGAGGTGGCAGGTCCAGCCGCGGGTCGCGAACGCGTAGCACGGCCAGGTCATGGACCGGGGAGCCGGGCGTCCAGTCGCCGAAGTCGATGATCCCGCTGACCCGCACAGCCGCGCCATGGCTGCCGTCACCGGTCACGAAGATGTGCTTCGGGCTGAGGTCCCCATGGCACAGCACCCATTGCTCACAAGGAAAGTCGCGGACGTACCCCTGCAGAGAGTCGAGCATCCGGTCGAACTGAGCTGCCGAGAAGCCGCCGGCGAGGACCTTGTCCCGTGCCGCATGTCGGTCAGCCAGTTCGGCCGCCATCGCGGTCTGCCAGTCGCGTTCGTCATCGACATAGATCCCGTTGATTCGGGCAATCAGTCCGCCAATCTCGGCGAGCACATCGTGCCGTTGCCGCTGCGAGAGGCGATTGATGACCTCGCCGAGCGGACGGCCGGGCACGGTGCGCTGCACCATGACGGGGAAGTCCGAACCGTCGAGCCGTACCGTGTCCAGCAGCAGGATCTCCGGGGCGGGCACGCCTGCGGCTCGGGCCCATTCGATCGCCGCGGCCTCGCCCGCCGAGCTGGTGGCCAGGTCTTCGTCGTCAAACCGCAGGATCCGGACCACCACATCCTGCTCGTCGGCACACCGGACCTGGTAGACCTCGTTCGAGTACCCCTCCACGATCCGGTCCACCCGGTCGATCTCGGTCCCTACAGCACGGCGTGCCAGCTCGGCTAGCACCGGGCGTGGCGTAGTCGCGTGAGCGTGCTGCCACTCCACATACGAGCCCAGCGGTGACATGCCGGCCATTCCAACAGCCCCGGCGTCCATCATCAAACGGTTTCGACCGGCCGCCTACACGGTCTCGTGCCATCCACGTGTCATCCCAGCAGGCACACCGAGGTCACCCCACGCCGCTCGTGGCCGCGGAAGTACGCGTGATCCTGTCCGTACCGGCACTGTTCGTCGCCTTCCAAGCTGATCATGCACCGGACAGGTGTCGACCACCAGGCCCCACGGTGACCTCCAGGGGGATTCGATTGTTGAGGGCGTAGACACGGCGCGGATCGACTCCAGGTTCGACCAGGACGTCCAGGTGTGTGTGGTCCGACGACGGGCCAATCATGGCCAACTCGAAACCCTGCTTCTTGGCCTGGCCGAGCAGACTGCGACATTCGGCCCGAAACTCCTTCGTGGAGTAGGGGACCAACTCAATATTGACCGTTACGCCGTGGACACGGCTGGAGGTCAGCGCGAGCAGCTCGGCAGGGATGTCACCTGTCCACCACAGCGTCACGGTCTTGTAGTCGGGTTCGAACCTCATCCCGCCGTAGCCGGGAAGGGGCTCGAAGCGAGCGGCGATCTCGCTGGTCGCCTCGCTCTGCCGGTCCTGCCTGGCCATCTCAGGCGGACGGCCATCATGCGCCGGACTCACCGACAACCACCAGACACGCTCACGGTCGCCTCCCAGGCTCGACACCGAGGCTACCTACGCCCAGAACTGGCCAGCAGCGATGTACAGGAACCTCACCGACCTTCGTCGGCCGACGCCATCGCAAGATGACGTCGCGCATGCGATGACTGACCGAGCGCTCCGCCCGCAGATATCCCCGAGACGTCGGGGCACGCTGCGTGGTCGATTTTGATCATTGAGCGTGCCTCCGCCCCACATGCGCCCCACGCACGGTGTCGGCCAGAGTGAAGATGCAGGTCAGTGGCACTCTGTCCGTTGCTCTGTAAAACCGTCGGCTTCGCCTACGCTGGTTCGAACCCAGCACCTGCCACACCCCTGAAAACAGCCTCTGACCTGCACGTTCGGGTTGGAGGCTTCTTCATGCGGTACCCGGCTGACCACGACAGGATCCGGTGATCTGCGGCCGCCCGCCCAATCCGCCCTAGAGTTTCGCGGTGCATCGACAGCCAAGGTCTGTCTAACTGGTTGGAGATGTGTCTAGCAGGGTGGCCGGTGAAATCGCGCACCGCGGCTGAGGACAAGTGCTGACAGCACTTCCCTGTCGTGCCTCGCCCGAGCCAAGTTTTGTGAGCCTGCCGCCCCGGTGGAGCGGGGACATCAGCAGCGTTCTCGGCTGACCGCGACTTCGCTCTCTACGGTTTACTCGGTGAGGACAGTTCCCAGGCGGACTGTCCCTCAGGATCGACTGGATGCGCAGGTCGATGGGAGTCGGGGGACTGCAGTGACGCGAGGGACACTTGGCTGCGTTCCAACTCGGGCCCACGAGCGCCTACTCGAAACTCGGGCGCTTGATGTACGAAGCCCGCAGACGTGAAGGAAGTATTGCAAAAGAGTAGTTGCGAAAGATACGCTTTGCGTTCGTGACTGACTCGCAGGGACCGTCCGGGAACGAGCCGTCCAGACCTGTGCCGCATCGGGATCTGCGTGATCCGCAGACCTTGCGGGCACTTGCTCATCCCGTGCGGCTGCGGCTGCTGGATCAGCTCATGGAACGAGGTCCTGCGACGGCGACAGAGCTGTCTGCGCGGATCGGAGATTCTCCGGCCAACTGCTCATGGCACCTACGGCATCTGGCTCGGTACGGGTTCATCGAGCAGACCGAGGGCGAGGATCGTCGGAACAGGCCGTGGCGCGTTGTGCGAGAGACTGCGAGCTTTGCCCATCACGACGACGAGCCTGAGCTGGCAGCTGCCGAAGAGGCGGCTGCCGAGGTGATCCTCGGCAGAGAGTTGGAGGCATTGGCCGCCTGGCGGCGGTCCAAGGCCGACGATTCGGTGGCGTGGCGCGATGCCAGCTTGGAGTTCCAGCTCCGGGGGTGGATGACCGCCTCGGAGTTGGCCGCGTTCAGGGACGAGTTGGCCGCGCTGATCCAGCGTCACCTGCTGCCAAACCCCGCCCGTGTCGATCCATCACAGCGGCCGCCGGGTTGCCGCCCGGTGCGGCTGGTGACATGGGCGATTCCAGGTAGCGCCGATACCGAGACATCGCCCGGCTAGCCCGCCTGCAACTCCTTGGAAGCTGAGCTGGCTGGTCAGCCGTCGGCACGCCGGGAGTACCACGTGGAAGGAGTAGCGCGTGCCCACCGAGCGCTCTGAATCCCCGCGATCAGGTATCGAAGGCGAGGATGCTGCTCGGCGTACCGGTGCGAATTCCGGGCAGTCGGAGCGAGCGGCGATGCCGACGGAGTTCTGGGTGTTGTGGAGTGCCGGCACCATCTCGTTCGTTGGCACTGGTCTGGTCATCGGTGCGCTGCCGCTGCTTGCTGCGAGCCTGACTCGGGATGCACGGCTGGTCTCGTTGTCGGAGGTCGCAGCTCAGCTGGGTTGGCTGCTGCTTGGACTAATCGCCGGGGTCTACGTCGACCGGTGGAACCGGACGATGGTCATGTGGCGGGCCGACGTCGCCCGAGCCGTAATCGCTGCCGTGTTCGCCGGACTGGTCCTGGCAGGCATGGCAACCGTTCCGCTACTGCTGCTCGTCGGATTTGTGCTCGGTCTGATCGCGCCGTTCTTCGAGAACGCCTCGGTCGCGGCTGTGCCGCAGATCGTAGGACGAGCCCAGCTCGAACGGGCGAACTCCCTGACCCAAAGCTCGCACCTACTCTGCATCAACCTGATCGGACCGCCGGTGGGTGCAGCTCTGTTCGTGTTGCTTCCCGGAGTGCCCTTCGCTCTTCAAGCACTCACCCTTGCCGCGGGTGCCGTGCTCGTCTACCGGATCCGGTACGCGGCACCAGCGCTGCCGACTACGGATGACCGCCGTCTGTGGGCTGAACTGCGAGAAGGAGTAACCTTCGTCTGGCGCAACCCGCTCCTGCGCACGCTCGGTCTTCTGCTCGCCCTCATCAATGGGGCTACCGCCGCCGTCGTAGCCGTGCTGGTCCTCTATGTCCTCGACGTGCTCCGCCTGCCTGCTGCCGCGTTCGGCTGGATGGACACGGTCGCGGCTCTGGGCGGTCTGTTAGGTGCCGTGCTCGCGCCGCGTGTAGCTGCCGCCTGGGGGACGCCACGCGCCATCGTTGGCGCTGCCCTTCTCTTCGGACTTGCCATCACCGGTATCGGCGCATGGGCGTCCGCGGCGTTCGTCGTCGTGTGCCTGTTCTCGCTCGGCGTGGCAGCCGCAAGCTGGAACATCATCGCCGTGTCGGCGTGGCAACGCGTCACACCGACAAACCTGCTTGGCCGAGTCGGCAGCGTCTACCGCTTCTGCGGATTCATCGCCATGCCGGCAGGCGCTGCCGCAGGCGGCCTCATCGCACACGCGTGGAACCTCCGCACCCCATACCTCGCGGCAGGCGTCCTCATCCTCGCCGCAAGCCTGCTCAGCATCCCAAGTCTGCTACGAATCTCGGCAGCGCCAACACAGTCGTAGGACGGAGGCCGGGCCAGTTCCGGTTGGCCCGGGCATTCGTATCCAGGCGAAAATCGATCTACCCCAGCCAACGCATGGTGGTGAGAACCTGACGAAAGTTGTCCAGGGCAGTGTCAAGCCGATCTCGGCCGCCACTTACCGGCCACCATGCCCAGTCGTCGGGGGCCTGCTCTGCAAGGTCAAGGCGCCGCTGCCGCGGCGCACCGGCTACCGCCCCCCTTGCGGGCGGCGCCGGGGCCCGTCCTCGGGCTCGCCGGGCGGACAGGCAGGACTGATCTAGCTGGTGGTCTGGAACGGCCTTGACGTGACCGCCTCGTCCTCCTTGCACGCCAGTCTCCGGCCTCCACTCCGGCCCTCAATGGCGCATTTGGCGTCACTCCGTGATCGGCTCCGCCGACCCTTGACCGCACTCCGCTACGGCCCCTATCTGGCTGGTTGCGACGACGACTGGGGAGTGCGGTTGTCTGCCAGCGCTTCCCTCCAATCGCCCGAGAGCGAGTCCGAGCCGTCGTCGCCGGCTGGTTCCCGACTGTGCCATCGAGCCAATCCTCCCCGCTGGTCGGTTCTCGCCGATGCGCGCAAGCCGAGTTGTCGACGGGTCTGCTGGCGGCTGCATCACCCGTCTGTCAGGGTGGCGGTGTGTCTGAGGAGCAGCTCGATGGTGGGATCGCGAACGCGGGCCAGGTTGTCCGTGTCGGTCCGCATGTGCTTCGTCCTTCGAGTCCGCACTCGGGTTCGATTCACGCCTTTCTGCGGGCGGTGAAGGAGGCCGGGTTCGAGGGTGCCCCGATACCCGTCGGCATAGACGAGGACGGACGTGAGCGCCTCGTGTTCATCGAGGGCGAGGTCCCTGTGGCGCCCTATCCGGACTGGAGCCAGTCCGATACCGCGCTGGCGTCTATCGCCAGGCTGCTGCGCGGGCTGCACGACGCCGCCCGCGGGTTCGACCCTGAAAGTTTCACCTGGAGCGACGGTCTGGCTGACCCTGTGGGCGGGACGCTGGTGTGCCACAACGACGTGGAGCTCTCGAACGTTGTCTTTCGTGACGGGATCGCCGTTGCTCTGCTCGACTTCGAGTTCGCTGCCCCTGGCCGCGCTGTCTACGACGTTGCTCAGCTCGCCCGTCTTTGTGTGCCGATCGAGGATGACTTCGACCAGGACCGGATCGGCTGGCGGCCCGCCGACAGGCCGGCGCGGTTACGACTCGTCGCCGATGCCTACGGACTGGACCGGGGCGGCCGGTCAGCGCTGCTCACGGCCATGAGCGATGCCCTCGCCCGCATCGAAGCAGCCGCGCGGCGCAGCATCGATGCGGGTGACCCGAACGCTGTCGCGTCGATGAGCCGGACGGGCGGCATCGAAAAGTACGACCGCCGCCGCGGCTGGTGGACCGCTCACTACGACCAGTTCGCCGCCGCCCTCCTCTAACGCCCATCGCTTCGCCAACCTGAGTAGACCCGCAACGCCGGCAGCCGACGCTGGCCTACGGCGACGGTCGACAGCGAGCTCGACACCACCCACTTCGTCGGCAACGCCCCGGCTGCTGCCGCGCTCAGGGGCCTGGACGCCACATCGGCGGAGCACCCGGACCGGCTGCCCGCCTTGGACGAGCCGGGTGCCTGGGTGGACCTGCTCCCACTCACCCGGTTGCAGCCCGACACGCCACACCGGTTCGTCCTGCCGCCCACCGAACCGGTGACGCACGTACGCATCGACAGCCCGACGGCGGACTCAGCCGGCTCCGCTGCTTCGGCACTCTCAGCGAGGAGGCGTGGGGACTCCTGCTTCGGCGCTGGCAGGGACAGCTCGACCCGCAGCCGTGAGCAGTTTGCGCACCGGCTCTCGGGCGACCCTCGGAGACGACTCCTCCAACCAGTCCATCGGCGTGCGCCCCAGGCTGTCCTCCGCACGCGGATCGGCGCCGTGCTCGAGCAGCACCTGGATCGTCTGGACGAACCCGGCCTTCGCGGCATAGTGCAACGCGGTTGCCGCGAGGGTCTCGACACCGACGGTCTTCGCCGGATCGCCGGTCCTGCGGTCGTCGGCACGTGCACCATGGCGCAGCAGCGCGCGCACGAGGTCGGGATCGTCCTTGCGGCTTTGGTTCCCCGTACAGCTCTGGCCGATCCACGACCCCGAGCGGTCGACCGACGCGCCACTGGAAGCAAGCAGCGGTGCGATCTCTGGGTGGAGCACCCAACGTCCGGCACCGACCCGGGTGGCGTCGGCTCCGTGGTCGAGCAGCAGCTGCACCATCGCGAGACTCTCCCTCTCCGCCGCGCCACGGAGCGCACGTAACGCCGGACGCGGATGCCTCACCTTGTCGAGCAGCAGCCGCAAGGCCACCACCTGTCCACCGGAAACGGCATGGTCGACGGGTGTGATGTCGAGGATGTCGGCAGCGGAGTCGGATGCTTCGGCGAGACCAGGGTCGTGGCTGAGTTGCTGGCCCAGCAGGGCGACGTTGCCCAGGAACGCCGAGGTGAACACGTCCTCCGACGCACCTGCCGAAAGGAGGACGCGCTCGACTGCCGTGCGCCGCCTGATGCGGGCAGCGCACAGTGGCGTCACCAACAGCACGCGTTCGTACGCCCGGCCGGCGATGCCGATCGGAAGGTAGTGCGGCTGGTCCGGACCGATTCCACGTGCCAGCAGCAGTTCGACGACTTCGACCCGCCCGGACATCGCCGCGACCTGCATCAGCTGGGCACCATAGCTGGCCCGGGTGAGGTCCGGCGCCTGCGCGACCGATGCCTCGACACCGCCCGCATCGCCCTTCTTGGCAAGGTCTCTCGCGTTCTTCAACGTACGCGCACCGACTCCGCACGCCGCCACCTGCACGGTGGCTCCGTCCCGCGGCGCCGGGTGGGCGTTCACGAGGGCGTGGGCAAGGGCCTTCGCGTGGTCGAAGATCGTCGTACGGTCTGACTCGGTGGCCACGGCGTGCTCGAGCGCGCGCCGGAAGTGGGCCAGCCACCGTCCCGCATGCGCCCTGGTGATCGAGAACGTCGTCGTGGCGGTGCCGCAGGGACGAGTACGTACGATCGGTGTAGGCCTGCTCGCCGCCCAACCATTCGGCGAAGAAGACCTTCTGGCCTGCGCGGCCGTCGCTGAGGTCACGTGGAAAGAGCGGCCGCAACTCCGGGTCGTCCTCGAACGCGTCGTAGAGGTGGTCCACCAGAGCGTCGACCGCCGGTTGGCCGCCGATTCGGACGAACAGATCGCTGCCCCGGAACGGCCGGAACTCAACCCCAGGGTCGAGCAGCCGGCGATGCCGAAGCGCGTCGCTGGTGCTGGTTCGGCCGGGGTCCATGGGCTCCGTCCATTTCGCGCGGAAGTCTAGACGAGCTGCTTCCAAGGTATCGGCGCCGTTGTCTGAGCCCTGGAGTCATGTCCAGTCGACTCGGGGGCGTGGAGGTCGGCGGCGGCAAGATCAAGCCGGGTCGCGAGCGCGGCAGCGCCGTAGTCGGTCAGCCGCACCGCCCGGTGTCGGGGACCTCCCACGAGCCAGCCGTGGTCGAACATCGCGGCGGCGACCGCCGCCCCCTGCCGACCGGCAAGGTGGTGCCGCTGCCTGCGGTCCCAGCGCCTGCACTCGCTTCCCGCACCACCGGCAGCAGCTAGCCCGGCCGGACGAGGCGGGCGCCGATCGCCGGGGCCATCTCGCGCAACCACGCCTCGGCGCGCGACAGCACGTCCTTGCCGCTCCCCTCAGTGTTTGCGGAACACGGGTCCAGCTTGGCCGAGGCGCGGGAATCCTCGTGATGGCGGCGCGCCATGTCAACGGCCAGTGGCGTTAGCCCCGCGCGTTGCCGCGCCGTCATGCGGTAGGCGTCCGCGAACACGGCGATCCGGTGCGGGATATCGGCGTCCGCCAGGGCGGGTGCACGGTCCCGGGGATCGCCCGATTTGAGCGGCGCCCAGTACCACAGCGCGTTCGCGATGTCGTAGAGCCGGTGGTCGGCATGGCCAGGTCGAAGTCGATCAGCGCGGCGGACCGACCGTCGCGGAAGATCACGTTGCCCGTGGCATAGTCGCGGTGGTTGACCAGCTCGGCCCGCTCGGCGACCTGTCCCTGGCTGGCGGGCGTCCCGCCCCACACCGCGCCGGGCGGCGGCACCCACCCGGCCGACGCCTCGTGCAGTGCACGGATGAGCCGGGCCAGGGCGACGAGGACGTCGTACGACCCGCCGCCTCCGCCGGCGAACCTCGCCTTAGCGCCGAGCAGTGCGGCATGCAGCAGGCGGGCCGGCGCTCACCCTGCAGGTGCACATCCACTGCTGCAACCAGCCCAGTGGCGATGCCCACCTGGCCAAGTTCCTCAGGTGCCTTCACGATCAGTTCCCCGGAATCGATCGCAAGGTCTGTTGGAACTTCCGAGTACGGGCGCACGCGGCTCAGGGTCCACGCTGGGCCAACCCTCCTGTTGATCAGCAAAGGGGCGCGCCATGCGCCGGGCTGCAATCGGATTGCAAGCACCGTTGTCAACCTGCTGTGGTCGCGGTGGCCGAGTGTCGGATGAGAACCCGAGGCATGGCGGTCGCCGTCTCTCAGGCTGGATGGTCCAGTTGAGGGGTGGGGAGCGAGGCATAAGGCATGGACGCATTCTCGCGGAGCGGCGGTGTGTGGAGGCGTGGGGGATCGCGAACAGCCCGGGCAGCGCTGGTGCCGGCCGCCGCGGTCGGGCTGGTGTTGGCTGCGTGCCAGTCCCTGCCGACGACCGGTGTTCCTTGAGCCGGGCTGCTGCTGCCGAGGCGGCTGGTGCTGACGCCCGCCGGCAGCGACGTCGTTGGCGCTCGCGCGGCTGCGGCGGGTGGGGTGCGTGCTGCTGCCCCGCCTCCGGGTGGATTGGTGGAGAGCGCGCCCTTGTACGGCCTCACCGAGGGCGACTTCTCGGTGGGCGAGGACGGGTCGGCACGGTACACGGTCCCGTTGTGGCAGCCGCCTGGTCGTGGTGAGGCTCGGGTGGACCTGAAGCTGAAATACGACAGCAACGCGGGGAACGGCCCTGCTCGGGGTGGGTTGGACTCTGGACGGGTTGTCGAGCATCACGCCGTGCCCACGCAACTTCGCGATCGACGGGCGCGCCGATGGTGTGCACTTCGACGGAACCGATGCGTACTGCCTGGATGGGGACCGGTTGCTTCCGTTGGCGACCTCGGCGCGGAGCGGGAGTTCCGGACGGAGAAGGAGACGTTCGCGCGGATCGTCGGCTACGGGATGGGCGACGGGGTTCCGGACTCCTTCCGGGTCTGGAGCAAGGACGGCCTGATCTCCACCTACGGCGAGTACAACGACTCGGCAAAGGCGCAGTTGCGTGGGCTGAAACTCGAGGAGGCCGGCACCCCACAGGATCCGACACTGGAGCCGGAGTCGGACACGCCGGTGACGGTGGCGTGGGCGTTGAACCGGGTCGAGGATCGCAACGGCAACACGGCGACTGTGGAATACGAACTGACCAGCGGCGACGAGTCGACTTTGTGGCATGCGGAGCTGTTGCCGAAGGCCGTGAAGTATGCCCCCAACAGGGTGGTGGAGTTCTCCTACGCCGACCGCGATGACCCGATCGACACCTTCATCGGCGGACTCCACACCCGGATCTCCAAGCGGCTCAGCCGGATCCGGATGTCGGGTGGTCCGCATGGCGGCAACGCCGAGGTGTTGCGGGACTACCAACTGAGCTATCAGAACAACTCGATCACCGGTCGGAGCCTGCTGTCGGAGGTGAGGGAGTTCGACCAGGACGGTGTGGCGAAGATGCCGCAGACGTTCCTGTATGCGCGAGGCAGCTACGACATCGATGTGCGCGACACCAACGTCACCGTGGACGGGTCCGCCATCAAGGACAACTACCGGCTCACGGTGGGCGACGTCGACGGCGACGGCCGCGACGACCTGATCTACCCGGACGCCGAGAACGAATGGAAGATGCGGCTGAGCACCGGTACGGGGTTCGGGCCGGAGCAGGATTCGGGGATCCCGAACGTGTCGCCGGACGAGACGTCGCGGATCCGGCCGACGGACATGGACCGGGACGGCCGGGTGGACGTGATGGCCGAGGTCCAGATCGCGGCTCCGCCCGGTCAGCCGATCGACCGCAAGGATCTGCGCCTGTACACCTCCAACGGTGAGAAGTTCGTGGCAACACCGGTCGATGTGGACGAGGAACGGGCCGACGAGGAACCCGAGCCTGTCTATTTCACCGACATCGACGGCAACGGCACGCCCGACTACCTCTCGGCGACCTACGACCAGGAGGACGGCACCGAGGAGGGCCAGGGCCGGTGGTATTACCGGCTGAACACCGGCAAGGTTCCGCACGCAAGGTGGCAGCCGACGGTCGTCACCGACGACACTGACCCGGCGAACATCGGCCTGCCTCTGGAGGCGGTCGATCTGGACGGTGACGGCAAGGGCTGGGTGGCCCGTGGTGACTATGCCGACCTGAACGGAGACGGTCTGCCCGACTGGATCGCCCCTGCGTACGAGACGGTCCCGGAGGGCGAGGTGGATCCGGAGTATGCGCTGCGGGTCCGGGTCAACTCGGGCAACGGCCTTGGGCCACGGACCGACAGCCCGCAGGGGTACCGCCCGCCCGTGTACTCCGGCACTGTCACTGGGCAGATCCCCAACAGCGTCAGGTATGCGGACTTCGACAACGATGGTGCCGACGACCTGCTGGTGCTGTACCCGTCGTATCCAGATGATCCTCCGTCGGAGGGTGCGCAGCTGTGGGTGTGGCGGAAGAAGCAGTTCGTCAAGGCACCGTTCGCGGCGAACGTCGGGTTCCACACGCCCAACGGGATGGCGACCGCACAGCCGCTCGACCTCAACGGCGACGACCTTCTCAACCTCGTCTACTTCGAGGATGACAACCTCGTCACCCGCGACGGGCATCTGAAGGTCGCGATCCGCAAGGGCGAGAAGCCGGACCTGATGACCAGCGGTGGCATTCTCCCTATCGGGCAACGGGTCGAGCTCGACTACACCACGCTCGCGGACCGGACAGTGGTGAGTCCCGGCCAGTGTGACGACAGCTTCCCGGTGATCTGCCCGCAAGCGTGGCGGCACTGTGGTCTCCGAGCACCGGGTCGCCAACCCGGAGGTGGAGGGTAGCTGGTCCAGGTTCATCCATCGTTGGGAGGGTGCGCGGATCGATGTGCAGGGGCGCGGGTCGTTGGCCTTCGCCAAGCACATTGCGACCGGCATTGATCTGGCGACGAGCACCTCGACGGAGTACGACAACGTCACCCGGGAAGGCGGGACCGAGGGCGTGCCGGCAGTGTATCCGTTCGCCGGGCTCCCCAAGACGGTCACCACTGTGGTGGGGACGCCTGGCCTGCCGGCGTACCGCAAAACGGTGACCAACACCCATGAGCTGCGTCGTCTGGAAAGTGGCGGCCACACGGTCGAACTGGCGAAATCTGTGGAGACCGAGTACGAGCGGCCGCCGGACCAGTCGAGTTGGCCCGCACCGTTCCGGATCCGTACGACCGATGTCGACTACGACGGGTTCGGCAACGAGACCAAGGTGTCCAAGTCGACCGGGTTCGGGCGGCGTACGACGGTGGACACGACGTACGACAACGTCGAGGCCAACTGGCTAATCGGACTCAAACGTCAATCCACCGTCACTGGCTGCCCACCCGGTGAGGCCGACTGTGCCAAGCGGGTGACCACCTTCGACCATGACGACGCCGGAAATCTGACCGAGAAGATGATCGAGCCGGACGGTGACGGCGACGTCTACCTGAAGACCACCACCGACTACGGCGAGGCCGGTGTGGTGGAGAAGGTCACCACGGAGGACAACGCCGGCGACCAGCGGGTGGAGGAGTTCGACTACGACGACGACCTGCTGCACCCGACGGCGGTGACGAACCCGCTCGGCCAGACCACGACGACGAAGACGCATTCGGGTCTGGGTGTGGAGCTGGAGACGACGGACGTCAACGGCGCCAGAACCACTATGCGGTACGACAAGTTCGGCCGCCTGCGGGAGACACATCACCCCGATGGGAACTCGGAGCGGATCACCCATTTCAGCTTCCTGGGCGCGATGATGACGACGACCAAGGGTGCGGACGGCAGCGAGGCGGTGAGCTTGCTGGATCTGCTCGGCCGCGAGATGGAGACCAGAGTCCGGGCCTTTGACGGCAACAGATCGCGGGTGTTCACCACCTACAACAAACTCGGCCTGCCCGCGTCGAAGTCACGCCCGGCCATCGGGAGCGGCCCGTCGCTGCACAAGACGACGTACGCCTACGACAACCGAGGTCGGATGATCCGCAAGGTCTCACCGGACGGTGCGACGGTGCAGTACGCCTTCGACAAGCTGTCGATGACGGTCACCGACGCCAAGGGTGTGCCGACGACGACCGTGCAGTCGCTCGACGGTGATGTCGCCGAGCGCCGTCAGGCTGGTGGGTTGGAAACCACGTACACCTACGGCCCCTTCGGTGAGCTGACGAAGGTGCGGGCCCCGGACGGTTCGACCCAGACGATGAGCTACGACGCCATCGGCCGCCGCACCCGGCATTCCGACCCCAGCAGCGGTATCGCCACGACCGACTACAACGCCTTCGGCAACGTCGTCACAGAGACCAACGGAGCGCAGGAGGCCGCCGAGTTCGAGCGCGACAAGCTCGGCCGGATCGAGAAGGTCACTTCGCCGGACGGCACCGAAAGCCGAACGTGGGACACCGCCGAGAACGGCGTCGGCCAACTGGCGTCGGCGACCAGCGCGGACGGGGTGGTGACCCGCTACACCTACAACGACGTCGGCCAGACCACCGCCACGACGTGGCGGATCGACGGTACGGACTATGAGATCGGCTACGGATACGACGAACTCGGCCGACAGTCGACGCTCACCTACCCACAGATCCCCGGCGCCGAAGGACGGTTGCAGGTGGCGTACGCCTACAACGAGGCCGGCAACCTGGAGAAGGTGACCAACACCGCCGACGACACCCTCTACTGGCAGGCGACAGCACGCAACGCCGACGGCGCACTCGCCCAGGAGAGGTTCAACAACTCCAAGGTCACCACCAACTACAGCTACGACCCGAGGACCGCAGTGCTGACGGATTCGGTGACCGGCGGGCCGGCGGGGCCGCTGCAGAACCTGCACCTGGAGTACGACCTCAACCGCAATGTGCGCCACCGCACCGAGAGTGTCACCAACCGCAATGAGACCTACGGGTACGACCAACTCGACCGGCTGATGGAGTGGGAGGTCACCGGAGACGGAACGCAGACCACCACGACGAACTACGCCTACGACGAGGTGGGCAACGTCACCGGTGAGGCCGTCAAGGATCAGCCCGAACGCGACATCACCTACCGGTATGGCGAGAACGGTGCGCCCAAACATGCGGTGACCTCTGGTGCTGGCGAGTCGTACGCCTACGACGCTGCCGGTCGGCAGGTCAGCGGGCCCAAGCGGACCGTCGAGTACAACCGACTCAACCTGCCGTCGACGGTGACCTGGGGCGAGCCGCAGCGCACCACCGAGTACGCCTACGACGCCGACGGCGTGCGCGTCCGCAAGAGCGACGCCGAGCAGACCATGACGTACGTGGGTGGGAAGTTCGAGCGACGCACCGAGGCCGGCACCGGAGGTGGTGAGATCCACAACCTGCACTACATCGTCGCGGACGGGCGGACGGTGGCCCAGGTGAACCGGATCCAGGCCGCCGGTGGCGGGCCGGTGATCGCGACCAAGCCGTGGTATCTGCATCCGGACCACCAGGGCAGCACCAGCGTGGTCACCAACCCCGCCGGCCGACGTGTCGGCGGCAGCGAGGACTTCCTCAACGAGCTGTTCTACGACCCGTTCGGCCGACGGGTCGACAACGCCGGTGAGCCACTTGGCCGGCAACGGCGCGGCGGCGTGCGGATCGGGTTCGCCGGGAAGGAACACGAGGACGAGAACAACCTGATCAACATGGGAGGACGCATCTACGACCCGGAGACGCGGCGATTCCTCACCCCGGACCCACACGTCACCGACCCGATGAACAGCCAGAGCCTCAACCGGTATACCTACGTGTGGAACAACCCCGTCAATCTCATCGACCCCACCGGCTACGACCCTGAGGACATCGAGCTCGAGGACGACACCGGATACAGCCCGTTCGGCGGCAGCTACGTGTTCGGCGGTAACCGGGGGCGCGGGGCCATCGTGTTCGGCGACCCCACGCAGGTAGCCACCTATCTCCTGGACGGATCCAAGGCCGCCACGAAGCTGCAGCGGTGGCTGGAGATGGCTGAGATGAACGCCGACGACGGTGACACGAAGTGGGAAGGTCTGTTCCTCGAGGCCTTCCAGGAGATGGGCGGGTACATCCCGGACGAGAAGCTACTGGAGTACGTCACCAAGGCCGACGCCATGGGCTGCGTGGATCCGGACAGCTTCGCCGGGAAGAAGCTCGCGATGATCAGGGGGTGGCTCCATGACCGCGTGGAGGTCGACCGGTACCGACGCGCGGACCTACGGCGAGGAGTGGACAAGAACGCGGAGACCCAGCGCGCCATCGCGCCGAGTGGCAACGGCTTCTTCGGCACTACCAGCGGCCAGGGCACGGCTGCGCAGCTCGACCTGCAGGCAGAGCGTGCCTACGTCAAGAAGGCGGCAGGGGCGCTGCGCGGAAACATCGCCTCCAGCCTCATGTTTGCCGTGACAGGGAATGCCGATCTTGCCGCTGCGGTCGGCGGCATGTTCGATCTCGCCGGTGGGATGGCCGGAGGGAAGGTGGACCCGGGCTACCAGCTGAAGGTCCACGGCACCCGCTTTCCGAATGCCGGGCCGCTTGGCCAACCAGGGTCGCCGGGCGCGAACTTCTGGAATCCGACGCTGTTCAACCCGGGCTACGGACCGCTGCAGCCCGACCCGTTGAAGAGCTTCTGGTACCTCCCGTCGGCGACGAACCAGGGTCGCTGACCTCGACTCCAAAGTCCAGCAGGTAGCAAGTGTCTAGCAAATGACTGTCGATCAGCGAGCGCGTCATCCCGGCGCGCAACTAGCGTGCGTCCCTCGTCTGACAACTGCAGTCAACGGGCAAGAAACAAGAAGAGGGAACTGGCGGTCGCTTACGCCCCGCCTATTGGCGTGGCGGCGGTGGCGGCGGCTGCGAGATCGAACCGACGACCTTCGCTCAGTCGGGGTCGGGTTGGCTCTGGCCCGAGATGGCACTCCTTGAGCGGGCGAGCCTTGGTTTGGTCTAAAAGCGCCAGCGGGTTGCGCTGAAGCCTTCCTCTTGGCCGAATGCGAACACCACCGCGGGCGCGACCGCGAAGACGTGCTGCGGATCGCTCAGGGAGATGTCGGCTGGGTCGTGGAACTCTCCCTCCCTGACGAATGGGTGCCACCACGGATACTTGGTCGGAAACAGGTCCGCGACCAGTTGCAGCCTGGCAGAGTCGCGCACGAGATGCGCCGTGCCCTCGACCACGAGGTCGACGCCGTGACCGGGAACGGTGATGGCGCAGTTGTCGTTCTCCAGCAGGTTACGGACCTTGCGGGTCGGTCGGCGGGTGGCGAAGCAGACGGCACCTTCCAGCCATACGCCTAGCAGCGGCACCATGTGTACCCGCCCGTCCGCGCCAGACGTTGCGAGCAGATAATCCTCGCTCTCCCTCAGCCGCATCCGTACATCGGCCCAGCTGAGCGCCGTAAGCGGCGCGCCCCCAGGGCTGGACAGCCTCTCGGCAATCGGCTCCGATTCTGCCATCTCTGCTCCTCAGGTTCGGTTGATGCGGGCTCTGGCGTGGGAGGCCTCAGCCGAGGCCGGATCTGGCGATGACGTTGATGATGCTGATCCGAACGGCGGTGAACCCTGCCTGTACGAATGACTCAGCGAAGTCCTTTGCGGGTTGGGAGGGGTAGTAGCGGGTGGCGATGCCTGCGGCTACATGTTCGATCTGGTCTGGCTCGTCGGAGATCCGTGCTTCTCCTTCGATGGTCACGAAGCTGTACGGTTGCCGCTCGTCGCTGACGCAGATTGCGACGCGCCGATCGCGGGCCAGGCTTTTACCCTTGACGCTCCCGGGGGATAGGGCGAAGGCGAGTTGGTCGCCGTCGAGGATGAAGCAGACCGGGGTGAGGTGAGGTCGCCCGTCGGGGCGGGTGAGGGCTACGTGACCAAGCCTCATTCCCGCCGTGACGAAGGATCGCCATTCGTTGTCCGTCATTGTTGTCATTGTGTGCTTCCTTTCGTTTCTATCTTGGGAGTCCCCGCTAAGGGTGGCGCGGTGCTTTGGTCATGGGACTGCCTCCTCACCGGTACGACATGTGGGACGACTGCGCGCGATGGAGAACAGAGGAACAGCGACCAGCGCTGTCGACGCCGCCGCGAGGATTTGGTAGCCGCCGAGCGCGAACAGTTGAGTAGAGGTGAAGGTGGCGAACGCGGAGGCGCCCCACACGGCCGCTTCGACAATGCCTTGAACACGAAGCTGGTCGGTCTTTGGGACCTCGCGTGCCAGCGTCGCACTTCCGCCGACCAGGGACAGGTTCCAGCTGTAGCCGAGTACGAACAGAACCACTAGCAATCCGGCTCCGGTCAGGTGTGGGACACCCACCAGCGCAGCTGCAGACCCGGCGGCCAGCAGCAAGCCGGCGACGAGCACACGGCGGCTGCCAATCCGGTCGGCAAGATAGCCACTGAGCGGCGCGAGAGCGTACATTCCGAGCACGTGCACGCTGATCACAATCCCGACTGCGCCCAGGGAGTAGCCGTGATGGTGCATATGCAGCGGGGCGGCAATCATGATCGCCACCATCACCACCTGGTTGACGATCATCGCGGCCAACATGATTCGGGTGGCAGGTAAGTTGAGCAGGCGCACCAGGGTCCTCGTCGCCGTTTGGCTGCGTGCCTGGCCATTGAAGCGGGGTAGTCCGGTCGATGCCGACCCAGCGACGACGGCGCCGACGATGGCCAGCAGAAACGCCCCGGTCAACGGCGGCAACCCCACCCAGGACGCAAAGCCCGATGAGGGCGCCAGCATCGCAGGTCCACCCACCGCGCCGATGGATCCCGCCCATACCACCGCGGCGATGGCGAACCCCTTGCGCGATTCGGGATAGAGCTCGGCGCCCGCATAGCGGGCCAGCTGAGATCCGGCGCCGCCCACACCGAGAAGAAGCAGCCCTCCGATGGCAAGCAATGGCTCCATCAGGGTGCCTGCGATGGCAAGGCCGGCCCCGGCAGCGGCGACCGTATAGGCCGCGATCAAACCAAACCTCCGCCCCGTGCGGCCCATCAACCAGGTAAGG
This sequence comes from uncultured Actinomycetota bacterium, assembly GCA_963720325.1. Lineage (GTDB taxonomy): Bacteria > Actinomycetota > Actinomycetes > Propionibacteriales > Actinopolymorphaceae > Thermasporomyces. The sequence goes on from CAVRFE010000005.1 coordinate 22,284, forward strand.
CCGATGGAGCCGGCGGCCACACCCAACACGCCAGCGGTTCCTGGTACGCCGCCCCAACGGTCCCCGAAGGCCGACGCGAACGACAGGGTGCTGGCTGTACTGGCGACTAGGAGAGCGGCCTGCATCATGGCCGCACCGATGATCAGTATCGCCAACGAGCGGTTTGGTTGCGGGATCCGGGATGCCGGGGTGCTGGTTGCTTCGACATAGATTGCGGAAGTCATGACCTAACGCCCCTCCGACCGCCTCGCGACATGGTCGGCCGCCAGGGCGCCTGTCGTTCAACAAGATCGAACATGCGCACGACGGTGGCGGTCAGGCGAGTCCAGAGGTCGTGGTGCGGATCAGAGCTTGGACGCACATGCTGTGCGATGTCGAGCCGCCGTTTGGCGCGGCGGTGTCGGAGAGCCCGACGTGCAAGCCGGTTGGCTTCGGCTACTTGCAGCAATGCCTGGTGGCGCCGCCGAGCTTCGCCTGGGTCAAAGGAGTAGTACATCGGTTGGCCCTCCTTGCTCGGGTAGTGGACTAGTGATCTGCTGCCTTGCGTGTCCAGCCCATCCGTCTCTGGTACGCCCGGCGCGTGGGCAGTGGGGCTCGGGACACCAAGGCGAGGGACGGGTCGTGGGCCGTCACGGACTCGCCGAGGATCAGTGCCGCGGTCGGCGTGGCGTTGGTACTCATGCCAACGACGCTAGGCTCGTCGGCGCATTGAGAAAAGCGATGGTTTCCGATCTAGTCGATCGCCATCGGTTATGCTTCGGCTCGTGGTTGACGTCGAGCTGCGCCACCTGAGGACCATGGCTGCTATCGCCGAGGAAGGAACGTTCGGGCGAGCGGCCGTCCGGCTTGGCTACACCCAATCGTCGGTGAGCCAGCAGATCGCCGCGCTGGAGCGGGCCGTCGGTGGAGCCGTCTTTGACCGGCCCGGAGGCCCTAGGCCGGTACGGATCACTCCCCTTGGCGAGGTGGTCTTGACCCACGGCCGGGATCTGCTGGCGAAATCGGAGGCACTGGCCGATGCCGTCGACCGCTTCATGGCGGGTAGCGGCCGGATCGACATCGGCACCTTCGCGAGCGTGTCGAACCTGATCCTGCCGGCTGTCGTGCGCCGGCTGCTAGACGAGCACCCCGGCTGCGACATCAGGCTCTCGGAGGTGGAACCGGAGCATCCGCAGATCGGAGATCTCGACCTGTTGTTCTACGACGGTCGGATCGAAGGCGACGTCGAGTACGTCAAGCTGTTCGACGAGCAGTACCTCCTGGTGGCCGGCGCCGGCGCATTCCCCGATGGTCAAGTACAGGTGAAGTTGCTCGACGATGCTCCGATGGTCGCCTGGCCCCCCACCTATCACCAGACATGGTTGGAGCGAGCGCTCGCAGGCGCCGGTGCACGGCCACGGATCGTGTTTCGAACGGCCGGCCACGAAACCATCTTGTCGATGGTGCGGGCGGGCATAGGCTCGGCGGTGCTGCCATGGCTCGCCCTCCACGGATCCGATGCCTGGTCCGATGACCGGCTCAGCATCCACCAACTGCGACCATCGCCCGCCCGCGAGATGTACCTGCATTGGCCGGCAAGACGCACCCAGTCGCCACTCGCGACCCGAGCCATCGAGATCGCCGTCGAAGCCGCGAACGAGCTAGCCGACCAGATATGACATCGGTCGAGTTCCGATGCAGGGGATCCTCAAACGGACGGCACCCCGGATCAGCCTTCAACCTGTCGGTATCGCACGAGCAGTGACCCGGGTTGTTCGTCGATGCGTGCTTCGAATCGCTGCAGCTCGCGGCCCGACTGATCGACTGGAGCGGCCTCGTCGAGCCAGACGCGGTATGTCTGCTCCGGCTGGAGTCCCTGCAGCGTCGCCGTCATCACGTCAGATTCAGCGTCGTCGCGACGGAAGAACAATGCCAGTCCCTCGCCGGCTTCCGGGCTGTCGAACTGGTAGCCCAACCAGTCGTCTGCCCGGGTGCTGAACGCCGTCAACGGATAGAAGTCTCCCGAGAACAGCCGCCGCACCTGACCGAACTCGTCGAGGTAGCGTCGCAACTGGTCGAAGTCGAGCTCCATCGGACCTGTCTCGGGCTTGTTGAACTCCATTGCCCACGACAGCGACAATCCCTGGGTCATGCCGCTGCGGATCGCATAGCGGCTGAAGCCGGTGTGCGGCAGCGTGGCATGCACCGGCACCCACTGCGACAGTCCGTACGTGTGGCACTGGTGACCAATCGAGTCATCCAGATAGTCCGAACGAGACAGGACGTCGGCCCTGCTGAGCATCTCCAGGTCGATTCGCCGACCGCCGCTGGCGCAGTTGTCGAACTGAACCTGCGGATGCCGCCGCCGTAGCTCGTCGAAGACTTCGTACAACCCCGCCACATACCTCAGCTCGCGGATCCCCTGTCGGTCCGGGTCGTCGTTGTGCCGCCAGAACTCCAGTGGTGCGAAGTTGAAGTCGTTCCGGTAGGTGTCGATTCCCCACTCGTCGATCCGCGATGAGAGGAAGTCGATCAGGAACGTCCGTGCATCGTCGTTGCCCAGATCGAACAGCCCGTCGTCGCCGTCGAACACATTGCGTAGCCCGGCGAGGCGCGGCCATTGCGGGTCGGACGAGTGACCCGGCAGTTCGCGCCTGCCCGAGTCCGGGACACGCAGCACCCAGTCCGGGTGCTCCCGACGCCAGATGCTGTCCCGGGTAACACGCTCGGGTTCGAACCACAGCAGGAACCGCATGCCCGCCGCGTGGACGGCGTCCGAGACGGACCGGAGCCCTTCAGGCCACTTTGCCGGATTCGGCTCCCAACTGCCGACGTTGTGCCACCACGGCCCGTCCCCTCCGTACCACTCGGCATCGATCCAGTACTGCTCGAACGGGATGTTCTCGGCAGCGATCTGCTTCACCACGGTCTCGTGTACATCTGTGGGAGTGCCGCCCCAGGTCGCCGCTGACAGCAGCGGCAGCTGAGGCCGATCACCGTCTCGAGGCGTGTGGTGTTGGATGATGTAGCGCCGCAACAAGTTGCCGCCGCGGCGTGGTTCGTCACCGTCCCAGAACAGCAGCAAGATCCTAGGACCGCGGACGACCTCTCCAGGGTGCAGAGTGAAGTGGGTCCGTTCGAGCCCGACCCGCAGTCGTAGGCCATCCTCGTGCCGAGCGGTCAAGGACCACTCACCAGTCCAGCCGATCGCCAACATCAGACCGGGGCCGGCAGCGTCGCCGTCAGCGGCCTTGAAGCCGAAGAATGGCAACACCTCGTTCGAGGATCGACCGCCACCCGGTGAGAAGACCTGCTGTGCGCCCTGCTCGAGGTGCCCGTGACGCGGCGCGAAGTCGTCGACCACCGACTGGGACCCGTTCGAGTAGTCGATCGCGACCTGACCTGTTACCGGGAGCGTCAAGCAGTCCAGCGACTGCCAGTCCGCGATGATCGGGGTGTTCGCCGTGCCGGTATTTCGCAACGTCGGCACCCATTCCACGGCGGAAGATCCGGGCTGCACGGTGACCGCGACCTGCAGCTCCAGGCCGGTAGCTGGGTGCCGATGGGTGATCTCGTGGCCGGTATCCACCTCGGCTGAGTCGGACTCCCAGCCGGCCGCCGGGTCGAAGAACGTGTCGCCGTAGCGAAAGGCCACTGGCGAGCTGGTCGGTTGTGTCGAGAGCCCGGCCGCTCGAAGCCACTCGTCGCGCAAGGCCATCTCGGTGTCGCGGACCTGCATGCGTTTGTCCCATCAGCAGTGACTGGGTGCTTCGGCCTGGGTGTCAGGCTAATTGGAGAGAAGTCAGGTGGTCAAGCCAATTACAGGACAACTCGGTAGTGAAGGGGCAATGTCGAGACGAGGCGTCAGCGGTCGGAGTAGTGGATCCTGGAGCCACGCAGGTGGTTGGCCATTGCCTGTGCGGCACCGTCGGGATCGTGCGCGCGTACCCGATCCAAGATCAGCCGATGATCGGTCAAGCCTGCCTCGACCGCTGCCGGACTCGCATGGCTGCGCAACATTCCGTCGACCATCATCGACAGCAGTGGCGAGAGCAGGGTCGGCAGGAGGGGGTTGTGCGACGCGTGGGCGAGCGCGACGTGGAAGCCCGCGTCGGATGCCGCGAACGCCGCCGGTTCGCGAACCGAGCGCTCCATCCCGGCCATGTGAACGGCGAGTTGTTCACACTCCTCGTTCGTACGGCGCTCCGCTGCCATTCGTGTTGCCAGCACCTCGACCGCGCCGCGAGCTTCGTACAGGTCGTCGGCGGTGATCGGGCGGTCTGTTGAAAGGGACGTGTGGCGGACGATCGCCTCTGCCAGGTCCGACGCGTCAGGGTGACGTACGAACGTGCCACGACCGACGACTGTGCGGATGTACCCACGCGCCCGGAGTCGTGAGAGCGCCTCCCGGACCAGCGGACGGCTGACCCCGTAGTTCGTTGCGATCACGGTCTCAGCCGGAAGTCGCTGGCCGAGCGCGAGTTCTCCGTCGCGGATCTGCCGCTCGATTCGGGCCGTGAGTTGGTCCAGCAGCGTGTCGTGGTTGATGTGCACCGTTGAGAAATCCACGGCCCCTGCTGGCTCCATTCGACGAATGATAATGGCACCCAGTATTGGTCTAGCCACCTGGCAGGATCCCCGCTACGGTGACGCACCGAAGGGAGGCTTCAATGGCGACGACGGCCGCGGGGCGGTCTCCCGGAAACCCGCCGGTTGCCATCGTGACCGGTGCGGCGTCTGGGATAGGTGCGGCGACAGCGCGGGCGCTTGCCGGCCGCGGATACGCCGTGCAGTGTGTCGATCTCGACGCCGATGGAGCGACCCGCACCGAGGGCGGCATCGTGGCTGCCGGTGGGCGTGCAGGCTCGATCTGTGCCGATGTCGCCGACGACCAGGACTGCCGTCGCGCTGTTGATGCCGCAAGCGATCTCGGCCGCGTTGCTGCGTTGGTCAACGTCGCGGGCGTGACCCCCTATGCCACGTCAATCATGGAAGTGACGCCAGAGGACTGGGACAGGGTGCTCGCTGTGAACCTGCGCTCTGTCTATTCCATGAGCCGGCATGCGGTGGAGCTCATGAGCGTCGCGGGGGGCGTGATCATCAATACTGCGTCCGTCCACGCGTTCGCCAGTCATCCGGGGTGTGCGCCGTACGCGGCGAGTAAGGGCGCCGTTGTGGCATTGACCCGGCAGATGGCGATCGACCTGACTCCGCGGGGGATCAGGGTCGTCGCGTTGGCGCCTGGGGCGGTGGACACACCGATGTCGCGTGCGGCGGAGCTGACCACCGGCCGGTCGCTCGAGGAGCTGGGATTTTCCTTCGACCGACGGGCGATCGGTCGCGTCGCCGCCGCTGAGGAGATCGCATCGGTCATCTGTTGGCTGGCCAGCGATGAGGCTGCTTTCGTCAATGGCACAACACTTGTAGCCGACGGAGGGCTGCTAGCGCTGCTGCCGGCGCCTGGCGGAAGCCATGAATGACCGTGACGAGCGGCTCACCCGACGTTCCGTCGCCGCACAAGCAGCGGACGGCATCCGCGCCATGATCATCGACGGCCGTCTCCGGCCCGGCGATGTGCTACCCGCCGAGCGTCAACTCGCGGTCGAACTCCGCATCTCGCGCCCCACCGTGCGCCAGGCGATCAGTTCGTTGACGGCTGTGAACATCTTGGAGGTGCGACCAGGTGGCGGCACCTTCGTCAGTGATCTGACCCCGCTCTCGCTTACGACTCCGTTGCGTTTTCTGCTCCAGGTCGATCGTCGCTCGCACCAACACCTACTCGAGACGAGGTACCTGGTCGAGCCGGGGATCGCCCGGCTGGCTGCTCAACGTTCCACTCCTGCGGCTCTGTCGTTGCTGGCCACCCACCGTGGCGCGGAACACGATGCACGCGACCGTCCGCCCGAGTTCGTCGGCCACTACCTCGCGTTTCACCGCGCGCTGGGGGAGGCGGCCGCGAACCCTGTGGCATCTTCTCTCGCCGACAGCGTGCTCGCTCTATGCGAGCCATTGCTGCGTGAGCAGCTCGCGGAGTTGGCCCGTCGTCGTGACGTCCTTACTGACCACGCGGCGCTTGAGGACGCGTGCCGGCGCGGCGACGACGAGGCGGCCGAGACCGTCCTGCAAGGACATCTACGAACCCTGATGCGATAGGAGTGGCATGCCGACACCCCGCAATCCTGTTATCGAGGTAGCCGTCCGGGCCGACGCGGTGCTCGGCGAAGGACCGAGCTGGGATGTCACGGCCGGGATCCTGCTCTGGGTCGACATCCTCGGGGACAGGATCCACCGCAGCGACCTGAGCACGGGAACAACTCAGACCCGGCAGTTCGACGATCCAGTTGGTGCGATCGTACCGACCGATGACGGGCGACTGCTGATCACGACCCCGCGAGGGCTCAGCGTCCTTGACGACATGGAAGCGCCTGAGGTGTCGCTGGTGACCATCGAGGCGGACAATCCGCAGACCAGGATGAACGACGGAAAGTGCGATCCGCTCGGGCAGCTCTGGACCGGCACCATGGCCTACGACGCGACGTCCGGAGCGGGACGTCTCTATCGGGTCGGTCGTGACCTCTCGAGCGAGGTTGTCTTGTCCGATACGACGGTGTCCAACGGACTGGCGTTCCTACCCGACCTGTCCTGCGGCTTCTACATCGACACCCCGCTGCAGCGCATCGATCGGCTGGCCCTTGACGAAGACGGGCAGGTTCGGGAACGCAGCGTCCTTACTGACCTTCGCGACGCGCCTGGCGTGCCGGACGGCATGACGATCGATGACGACGGCTGTTTGTGGGTCGCATTCTGCGGAGGCGGCGAGCTCCGACGGATCACGCCCTCGGGGGCACTGGATCAGGTCCTCCCGATTCCCGCCACCCTGGTGACGAGCGTGGAGTTCGGCGGACCGGACGGTGCGGTGCTGTTCGCGACCACCGGCCGTTATGGTCTCGACGAGCAGCAGCTCGACTCCGAGCCGCTGGCCGGATCCGTGCTCGCGATCGACGCGGGTGTGACCGGGCGATCCGGACCCGCGTTCCGACTGGCCAGCGCCGGCCGGAGTGCAGTCAGCTAGCCGGGGACTCCAGGTGTTCGAGTGCCCGGTCCCAGGTTCCGGCGTCGGCGCGGATGTAGTGCACCTTTCGATAGGCCTCGAAGTCCGGCACGCCCTTGCCGGGCACGGTTTCCAGGACAACCGCGGTCGGACGATCAGCGGGTCTGCCCCCGGCCGGGATCGCTGCCCTAAGAGCGCCGGCGTCGTGCCCGTCGACGCGTAAGGCTTCGAATCCGAACGCCGTGAACTTGTCCGGGACCGGTTCGACGGCCATGACGTCGTAGGTGGCACCGTCGGCCTGCATCGCGTTGTTGTCGATGAGTACGACAAGGTTGCCCACGCGGTGGTGGCCAGCTGCCATCGCGGCTTCCCAGACCTGGCCTTCCTGCAGCTCGCCATCGGAGATCAGGCAGTACACCGTGGTGTCCCGGCCGGCCAGGCGCTCGCCGAGCGCGATACCCACCGCCTGGGACAGTCCTTGGCCCAGCGCACCGCCGGTGATCTCGAACCCGGGCGTGCCCTCGAGCGGGCTCTCCTCGATTCGGGACTCATCACTGCCGTACGTCACAAGCTCGTCGAGCTCGTAGTGGCCCAGCGCGCCGAGCGTGGCGAACAGTGCGATCGAACTGTGCCCGGTTGACAGCACGAATCGGTCTCGGTAGCCGTCCGCACCGTCTGGCCTCATCGCGCGACCGAAGAGGTCCGCCATGACGTCGGCCAGAGCCAAGCCCTGACCGGCATACCCCTGGCCGCGGCCGCGGCACATGGCGATCACGATGCGGCGGATCTTTGTGGCCAGGCCGACGATGCCTGGCGCAGCGGTGTCGGTCACGAGTTCCCCCGAGGACTCGGCGAGGTCATCAGTCGATCGTTCAGCATGGCTTCGATGGTGGTCGCCAAGCCGTGGGCGTCGAGCCCAAGCCGGCTTCGGATGTAGTCGAGTGATCCAGCCGGTGCCCACTGGTCAGGCACACCGAGGCGGTGCAGTCGTACGCCGGCGCCGCGATCGCTCAGCAGTTCGGCCACTGCGGTGCCGAGCCCGCCGATACGGGCATGGTTCTCGATGGTTGTGACGGACCCGTACCGCTCGCAGAATCCGAGCACCGTGTCGGTGTCGAGTGGCTTGATCGTCGGAACGTGCAAGATCCCGGCACCAATTCCTCGGGAGCCGAGCAGCGCGGCGGCCTCGAGCGCCCACTGCGTGCCCAGGCCCGATGCGACGATCCCAACGTCGTCGCCGTCGGCGAGCAGCGTGGCCGCGCCGATCTCGAAGCGGTAAGTGTCCGGATCCAGGACGCGGGGGACCTGACCGCGCAGCCCGCGCAGATACACGCGTTGGCCGCTGTCCACCGCAGCGCACACCGCGGCTACGATTTCGGTGGCATCCATCGGGTCGATGACTGTGAGGCCCGGGATGTTGCGCATCAGCGCGACATCGTCGGTGCCTTGATGAGTGGCTCGGAAAGGAGTGGTGATTCCGGGCAGGAACGCCGCGATCACGAATGGGCGGTCACCGGTGTTCAGGGCAAGGGCGACCTGTTCGTAGGCTCGGCGGGTGGCGAAGACGCAGTAGGTCGTGATCATCGGTAGGTGTCCCGCCTTCGCCAGCCCGGCAGCGATCCCCATCATGTTCTGCTCGGCCATCCCAACCTGGACAAATCGATGAGGATGCTCGGTCGCGAAGCTCAACACGTCTGTGTATTTCGACAGGTCGGCCGACAGCACCACCAGTTCCGGATGGGAGACCGCGCACTGGGCCAACGCCGTCGCAAATGGCGCGTCAACGACGTCCGACTTGGCCAGGAGCGGTGGGCTGGTGAGGGCGTTCATAGCAGGCTTCCACCATTCACCCGAAGCACTTCGCCAGTGACCCAGCTGGCGTCATCGCTCACGAGGTACGCCACGGCAGCGGCAATGTCATGTGGCCGACCCATCCGCCCTAGCAAGGTCCGCGCCGAGGCTTCGCTGCGATCCTCCGTCGAGACCACCTGTAGCTGTGCCGTTTCAACCGGGCCCGGAGAAACCGCGTTGACGCGAACGCCGAAGGGTGATGCCTCTCTCGCCAATGACTTGGTCAGCGCGATCACGCCCCCCTTCGCGGCCGCGTATGCGGCGGACGGCCTTATCGAGCCGTACTCGCCGGCGGTCGACGCGAAGTTCACGATCACGCCGGAGCCGCGCCGCTGCCAGGCGGGTAGCAGGACCCTGGTCGTCGTCATCGCCGTCATCAGGTTGGCCCGCAACATGCGCCTCCAGTGATCGATGTCGGAGTCCACGAAGTCCACGATCTCGAACCGTCCGGCGACGTTGACCAACGCGTCGGTGGTTGCCGGATCGACATGGCTGCCGAAAGCACTCCGCACACTGTCAAGGTCCGCCGCGTCACAGGCATGCACGACGGTGCCGTCGCCGAGTTTGCCCTCGGCCTGATCGAACCCGACGACCTTCCAGTCGCGGGCCCGCAGTGCAGCGCACACTTCCTGCCCGATGGCGCCGGCAGCGCCAACAACCACGGCCGTATGACCCATATGAGTTTCGTACCCTTCCTCGTGGTGGGCAGGCAGCGCATGCCGAGTGCCGGCACCGTCAGCCCTTCAGCCCGCCCATGGTGAGACCGCGGATGAAGTGGCGTTGCAGGAGCGAATAGACGATCATCACTGGCACGACGGTGATCATCGCTCCGGCGCAGAAGATCTCGTAGCGCTCCCAGAACAGGCTTTTCAGGCCGGCGAGTGCGAGGGGAAGCGTGCGGATGCTGGGGTCGGTCAGGACGACGTTGGGGAACAGGAAGTCGTCCCAGCTGCCCAGGAACGTGAAGATTGCCAGCGCCGCCAGTGGCGCCGCGGACAGCGGCGCGATGATCCGCGCAATGATCCACAACTCGCCGGCCCCGTCGATTCGTGCCGCGTCGATATAGGCGTCGGGGATCCCGGAGATCCATTGTCTGAGGAGGAAGATTCCGAAGGTGGAGAATATTGCCACCAGGATCAGTGCCCACAGTGTGTTGAGCAGATTCAGCGAAGCCAGTCTCAGGTAGAGCGCCACCATCGTGGCCGGAAACGGAATGAGCATCGTGGCGAGCAGCGCCGCGAACAGGAACTCTCGGCCCCAGAAACGATACTTGGCGAACACATAGCCGAGAACCAGTGATGTGACGCACGCCAGCAAGGTCCTGGCCACAGCAACGACGAGGCTGTTGACGAACGCTGGGCCGAAGTCGGCCAGGGAGAAGATTTCGGCGTAGCTCGCCAGGGTCCACGGCGAGGGCAACCGGTTCGGGCGGTTGACGAGGTCGGGATAGGTCTTGAACGAGCCCAGCACCATCCAGATGAACGGGACCAGGACGACAGCCGCGGCGGCCACCAGGACCGCATGCATCGCAAGTTGGGAAACCCTCAGCCGTCGCCGGGGCCGCGTCATAGTGGTCGGTCGGCGCACCGATGCAGCTTGGTCACTGCCGATCTCACTTGCGGTCGAGACCTTACTCATTCCTTGCTCCTGAGCACCCGCAACTGGACAAGAGTCAGCACCAGCATTACGCCGAACAGCACGACAGATGCCGCCGTGGCGCCGCCCATGTTGAACGACGCGAAGGCCTCGTCGACGATGAACTGGTTGAACATCAACGTCGACCCACCTGGGCCTGGTCCCAGCACGGTGGGGGTGACGTAGACCTGCAGGCCGTTGAACACCGCGAAGATCGACACGAGTGCGATGGTCGGCATGATCGCCGGCACCGTGACGTGCCGGAACACCTTCCAACTGCCGGCGCCGTCCACCCTGGCTTGATCGACGAGATCCTGAGACACGGCCAGCATCGCCGCCGTGAGCAGCACGACGAAGAACCCGAGAGACTTCCAAACATCGACCAGGACGACCGACATCAGCGCGGACTCGCTGCCGAAGATCCACTGACTCCCTGGAAGCCCGAGTGTGTGGAGTGCGCGGTTCAACGTCCCGGTGTCGGGATTCATGATCATCCGAAACAGCATCGACACAGCGACGAGCGACACCACGACCGGTAGAAAGATGATGAACTGATAGGTCCGGCGGCCTGCGAGGACGCTCGCCAGGCACCAGGCGATCAGTAGCGCCAAAGCTAGCGTGAGCAGATAGAAGGTGATCCCATAGACAACCGTGTTCTGGACGGTGTCGTGGAATCGATCGAAGGAGAACAGACTTCGGTAGTTTTCCAGGCCGACGAATGTGCTGAGACTCGGCCGGGTGACATTGACGTCCTGGAGCGACATCCAGAAGCTCTGGAGCATCGGATGGTAGACGAAGGTCACATACCAGCCGAAGGTCACAACGAGAGCGACCAGTCCAACCCAGAACTGTGGCTTCTGTAGGATCCGTTGCCTTCGACGCCGCGCTGGCGCCGGGACTGATGGGTTGGCAAGGGTGGTCATCGGGCGAACCGAGCCTGCTGGGCGGTCACCTGCCGCTGCAGCTCCGCGGCGGTCGCCTTCGCGTCATTCTTGCCCTCACGCATGGTGTTGACGACTTCGCCGATCATGTTCGCGATCTGTGGGTCGAACCCGTGACCTTGGAACTCGGTTGCGTCCAACGCCGTGTGCAGTCGGCGTAGCCCGACCTTGGCGGGGCTGTCGCCCGCGTAGATCTCGGAGTGTGCGATTGGCCGGCACGACGGGGCACCGCTGCCACCGTAGATCTGAGAGTAGATGAACTGCGCCTCGTATGTCGTGGCGAACCTGGCGAACTCGACACCAGCGTCCTGGTTCTCGGCGCCGAGCGGCACCTCGAAACCCCAGCCTCCCTCACCGATGAGCTTGGGAGCCTCACCGGCCACGATCGACGGTTGCACCACGTTGGTCGTCTTGAATCCGGCTTTGGCGCCCTCGCCTGCTGAGGAGTTGTTGCCGATACCGAGCGCACACTGCCCACCGACGAAGGCGTTCACAGAGTTGCCGGCGGCCAGGAACGACTCGATACCCAGCTTGTAGGGTTTGCTGACCATCCAGTCCAGTGCCTGGACACATGCATCGTTGTCGAAGTCGAAGGTTCCGGCAGCCTCGTCCCACCACTGGACGCCCACCTGGTGCATGTAGCTCGCGATCTGGTTCATCTCCCACCCCTGGCGGTTCTGCCCCCAGACCTTGACCTTGTTGCCCGACTTGCGGGTCAGGGCTTGGGCGAGCTGGAACATCTGATCGAAGCTCTCGAAGTGGGCACCCTTTGCCGGCCATGCCGACTCGGGTTCGGCGCCCGGCCACAGACCGTCCACCTTGTCACCGGCCGCGTCGATCAGGTCGAGACGGCAACCCACTGCGGCTTGGCCGTTGCACTCCAACGGCACGCCGAGGATCTTTCCGTCCCAGGTGTAGGCCGCGACGGCCTCGGTGAACCACCACTGGGAATTGTCGATCTTCAGATCGTCATAGACCGCCGAGGTGAGATCGAGCAGGCCACCCTGCTTGACAAGCTGATCGGACATGCGTCCCATCAGGCAGACCACGTCGGGTGGGTTCCCACCGGCCAGGGCGGTGAGCATCTGCTTCTGGGGGTCGTCCTGGGGCTGGATGTCGACCTTGGCACCGGTCAATTTCTCGAATCTTCTGGCGAGCAGCCGGTACCGCTCGACGTGGGGTGCATAGTTGAGGCCCCACATCTTGATGGTCTTACCGCTGAGGTCAGTCGGTTTCCACTGGGGTCCGCCGGTGAGGTCTTCGGCGCTGGGCGAGGCCGTGAGCTCCGGCCCGGCCTTCCCGGTCGGTGCGATGATGTCTGGCCCGGTGGGCGACGCGTTGGACGTGCCATCGGCCGATGTGGAGGACCTGCATCCGGCGATGGCGGCACCGGCGAAAAGGGCACCGGCGCCGAGCATGAAATGCCGACGGTTCGTGTGAAGCGCCATTGCTTTCCTTCCCGTACTGACGGTTGGCGCGGAGCGCGCCACACTGCAGCCTCCACCGACTAGCTGGCCGATCTCCACTCAACGAGCGGGGATTGAGAGGACTGGCGAACGTCGACCTAACTGGCGAACATCGATTTCGTGAAGTCGAACTGTTCGCCGAGCCGACGCGCGGCAAGATCGGCCCTGCCCCGCGCGAGCGGTGTGAGAATGCGTCGATGAGACTCGACGATGCGTTGGAGGTTCGTCACCGGATCCATCTGCTCCAGTGACCTGTTGCCCAGCGTGATGACCGTGTGCACAACGGGAGCGATCGCCTGCCAGGACTGAACGAGAAACCGACTCGACGAGGCCTCGACGAGGGCGAGGTGGAAGCTGACGTCCAGGCTTACGAGGTGCTCGCTGGATGCACCCTCCGCCTCCATCTCGGCAAGGATCTCGCGAACGTGGCCAAAGTCCGCCTCCCGTTCGACGGCCCATCGGACCGCTGTGCTCTCCAGCGCGAGCCGGACCGCCATCAGGTCAGCGATGTCAGTCGGGCTGAACCCTCGGACCACTGCCCGACCATTCGATCCCGTCTCCACCAACCCTTCACCTTCGAGCACGACAAGCGCACTTCTGATTGGTCCCCTGCTGACACCGAGCTTCACTGCGAGGTCGCGCTCGGACAGGGGCGAGCCGGCCCGCAGTGCACCGCTGATGATCGCCTCGCGCAGACGAGCAGCGATGGTGCCGGAGTGAAGGCTGCGAGACAGCCGCTGCGCGTGGGATCCGAGATCCCAGGACCGCGCAGGTGCGAACACATCGCCTGCCTCGTCGCCCGGCGTGCTCTGGAGGGACATGGACCACTCCAAATGGTTAACCATTTTCCGATGACCATCTTGGGGTGACGGCGAAGCGCGTGTCAAGACTGTGTTCGTTACCAGCCGCCGCCTGCCCGGCGGCGATGCTGTGTCCTGCCCATCTGCCCGTACGGGTAGTCACTGACCTCCAGCGCGCCGGCCGTATCGAGGGCGTCCAGGTCGTGACCGTCCAGCTCCGTGTCGAGCCCGGCCAATGCTTCGTCTACCTGGTCAAGAGAACGCGCCCCGACGATCGTGGACGTCAGGGGTTCGCGGGAGTCCAACCAGGCAAGCGCGATCTGCGCGGTGGTCAGACGGCGGCGACGGGCTGTGTCGCGGAGTGCAGCCATCACACGCTCGGTGCGTGGCGAGGCGGTGCGACGCCGCCAGACGTGCAGGCCGGCACCGTCTTCGCGCCCGAGCCGCGTATCGACGGCGGGCGGACGATCGGATCGGTACTTGTCGGTCAGCCAGCCTCCGGCGAGTGGAGACCAGGCAAGCACGGCCAGTCCGAAGTATCGTGCTGCCGGAACAATCTCGAGCTCGATGTCGCGCTCCAGCAGGTTGTACTGTGCCTGAAGAGAAACAGGCGGTGTCCAGCCGGCCTTGGCCGCCACCTGGAGGTAGGTGGCGAGCTGCCAGCCATGGAAGTTGGACAGGCCGTAGTAACTGATCTTGCCAGCGGCGATGGCGTCGTCGAGGAAGCGGAGAGTCTCCTCGGGGCGAGTCCAGGGTTCCCAGCCATGCAGCTGATACAGGTCGATGCAGTCGGTGCCGAGACGACGCAGCGAGTCGTCCAGCGAGCGACGTAGGTGGAGCCGGGACAGGCCGAGATCGTTCGGATCGCCGCTCATCGGGTACCGGGCCTTGGTCGCGATCAGCATGCGCCGGGCCTCGGTGGGATGGTCGCGCAGCCAGGAGCCAACGATGCGTTCGGACTCGCCGAGGCCGTAGGTGTCGGCGGTGTCGATGACGTTGCCGCCTGCTACGGCGTAGGCGGACATGATGTCGTACGCATCGGCTACGGCCGTCTCAGTGCCGAAGGCCATGGCACCCAGTGCCAGTCTGGCTATGGAAACGCCGCTGGTGCCGAACTGCGTGTACTTCACCGGCGGGTTTGGCGAGACGTCACATCGTCGAGCGCCTTGAACTCTGGGCGGAGCCGGGCGCCGAGCCCGGGTGCGTTAGGTGCCACCGCGAGCCCGCCGTCGATAGGAAGTGGCCGGTCGATGACCTGCAGGTAGTAGCCGGTATAGAAGCCACGCACCGTTTCGAGGATCATCGCATTGCCGTGGCCGATCGTCAGGTGCACGTTGGCGAGGGCGGTGACCGGTCCGGTGCAGTCGTGCGGGGCGAACGGCAGGTGGAACATGTCGGCGAGGTCTGCGATCCGGCTGGCCTCGGTGATGCCCCCGGTCCAGGCGACATCGATCATCACGACTCTGGCGGCCTCGCGCGCCAGCACGTCGCGATAGCCGTGTCGGCTGATCAACCGCTCGGACACCGCTTGTGGAACTGAGGTCGCCTCGGCCAGACGACGCAGGTCGTCTGCGCTGGTTGGCTGGATCATGTCTTCGGCCCACAGCAGGTCGAACTGCTCGACGTTACGCAGAATGGTGATCGCGGTGTTGAGGTCCCAGCGGGAGTGGCCCTCGAGCAGGACGTCCGCCTCGTCGCCGACCTCGTCGCGGATCGCGGCGATGACCGCGGTTGCGGACTTCAGGTCGGCCCGGGTGAGAATCGGACACGGTGGGCCCACGGCAGTCATCCCTGCCGGCCCACTCCCGGGGGGAGCGTTGAAGCTCGGTGCCACGAAGTCGAACGGCCACACCTTCAGCGCAGTGATGCCCTGGTCCACGAGGTCTCGAGCCAGTGCCGCAGGTTCCTCGAGGAAGCGGCGCGAGTCCAGGTATTCCCCTGCGTCGACGCAGGTGTTGTAGATCCGGATCGCATCGCGGAAGCGTCCGCCAAGCAGCGCCCAGATCGGACGGTCGAGTGCCTGGCCAAGGATGTCCCACAGGGCGATGTCCAAGGCGCTGAACGCACGCATCTCGGCCCCGGCGAAGCCGGCGAAGTTCGCCTGGGCGAAGAGATCGCGCCAATGCACCTTGATGTCCTCGGCCGACCGTCCCAGAAGCCAGGGCGCCACCGACTCATGCAGGATCGCCTCGACGGCACCTGGTTGGTAGAACGTCTCGCCGAGGCCGACCAGCCCATGCGACGTTCCGACCTCGATCCACAGGCAATTTGACTGCTGGCCCCACCGCCAGGTGGCGATCGACTCGATAACGCCGGCGTCGCGTGACACTCTCGCTCTCCCTGCTGTCCAGTGGCTTGACCACCTGACTTCGGAGTCGCAGACTAACGCCACTGACGAGGGTTTGGGGAGTCCGGTGACGGTCAGCGCACGAGAGTGGCGAGGGTGGCAGTTGCTGGAGGCTCGCTGGGGACCACTCAGCATCGCGTTGGTGCCCGAACTCGGGGCGAAGATCGTCAGCCTGCGTCATGGGCCGAGCAATCGGGAGTGGCTCTATCGCGACAGCCGTCGTCCGCTGCGTCGTTGCGAAGTGGGTGATTCCTTCGTGCTGTCGGGGCTCGCCGGCTGGGACGAGTGCTTTCCTTCGGTCGCGGCGGGCAGCTACCCGGGCGACGACGGCGTCAACCTCCCAGACCACGGCGAAGTGTGGTCCCAACCATGGCAGGTGTCGGCAGAGCCCTTGCGTTTGTCGGCCTCCGTGACCGGATCAATCCTTCCGTTCACGTTCACTCGCATCGTCGAGCCGGTGGCCGAGAGTGCCCTGCGATGGAGCTACCAGGTGCACAACGCCGGTAGCCGGACGTTGATCCATGGCTGGTCCACCCACCCGCTGCTGTCGGTTGCAGGTGGGCTCCGCGTCGAGTGCGCCAGCGTGACGATGTGGCCCGAATTCACAGACGGTCAACGGATCCAACAGACGGACGTAGAACGTTCGGTGGAGTGGCAATGGCCGACTGCGACGAGCGCCGGCCGGACTCAAGACCTGAGCGTGATCGATCCGACAGCTGGTGTCACTGACAAGGTAGTGATGGCGGCGCCGCGGACCCTGCGCCTCGTGGACAGCGACGCGGCGTGGATGCAGTTCGAACTCGATCCGGACGTCATTCCGTACGTCGGACTGTGCGTGAACGCGGGTGCATGGCCCGAACAGGATCCGCAGGTCTGGGTGGCCGTCGAGCCGACGATGGCAGTCGCCGACGATCTCGTCGCCTCGCGCCGACGCGGCGGCTTTAGCGAAGTGCCGGCTGGCGACACCGTCAGCTGGGAGTTCGTCACGCGTTTCGGCCCGAGCTGAGACTCCAGGTGTGCCTACCGCAGCACACCGCCTCCCTGCGCTCGCCCCCGAAGGCCCGATCGAGACGCCCAAGGAAAGCTGCGTCCTGGCAACGGTTAACGGCTAACCATTTTCCTGTTAGCCTGCGTTGCGACACCAGCGACCGTCGAGTCGGTTCTCCCGGCGAGCCTGCTGCTCTACGAGATGTCGGCTGCCGACCGGCCCGGCGAGTGACGGCTGGCTAGCCGACACTGACTACGAGAGCGAAAGAGAAGCGCATCGTGTCTGATCAGCTATCCGTGGCGACCGAGCCCGCTGCTCGCAATCCCACTGCGCTGGACGACTATCTGTTCGACCTGCGTGGCTACGTCGTTCTGGAGCGGGCGGTCGAACCCGAGCTCGTGGACGACCTCAACCAGGCACTCGACCATATGCCGCCGCTGGAGCCCCGGTCGTGGTGGGGAAATGTCCAGCGCTTGGACGACGATGGCCACAACAAGGGCCTCGAACTGCAGAACATCGTCGAAGGAGGAGAACCCTTCGAGCGCCTGATCGACCACCCATCCTGGATCAACTACGTCCGTCGATACTGCGGCGAGATCGACTCCTACGTCGAGGGCCTCTTCATCGACGAGTGCTTCGCGTCGATCCGGCGCCAAGGTGGCTACCTGGTCGTCCACTCCGGCGGCTACCGGGGTGCAATTCGTGGACAATACCGCTACAAGGATGGCGTCTTTCGCTGCGGACAGGTCAATGCGCTCATCGCGTTGACCGACATCGGCCCGGGAGACGGTGCGACGCAGCTCATTCCAGGCAGCCACAAGTCAAACCTTGTCCACCCGCAGTTCGAGGAATTCGAGGTCGAGCGCATGGACAAGATGATTGGCGCAGTCGAAGCCCACCTCAACAAGGGTGACGTCCTGCTCTTCTGCGACGGTCTGTCGCACGGTGCCAGCTCCCGAACCAACCCTGGCGAACGGCGCGTCGTGATCTATCGGTACGGCGTCTCATGGGCGGCAACTCGCTACGGCTACCGGTACTCCGACGAGCTCCTCGACCGGTTGACCCCGGCCCGGCGGAAGATCCTTCAGCCCATTCCACCACGCGTCCCGCCGACCCGCCCCCGCTAGCTCTCAAGCCCTTCCTCTGCATCAAGAGTGCGGTGGCATCTCGACCTGGTGACGCTGGGACCGGTATCGACCGGGGGGTTGACCCTCGAAGCGCCGGAAGATTCGGCTGAAGTAGTAAGGATCGTTGAAGCCTACGGCGGCGGCAACGTCGACCACGCTTTCAGAGGAGAACTCGAGGAGCTCCTTGGCCCGTTGTACGCGGTATCTGTTGATGTACTCCACGACGGTGAATCCGGTCGCCTGGCGGAACACCGTGCTGAAGTGCGCAGGGTTAAGGCGCACGAGCGTGGCCAGCTCGCCTAGCGTGATCTTGCGATGGACGTTCGCGGCAATGTGAGCAAGGGCCCGTGCGATGCGTGGCTGACCACGCGGACCTGCTGCGGTGGATGCGGTGCTTCGCTCGGGGAGGTGTGTCGCCTCCCGCCAGTAGAGTCCGAGCAGCCGGCTCATCGCGGCGTCGGCCAGCACCTCGAAGCACGTGTCACGCTGTTCGCTCTCGCGCCGGATCTCCCGCGCCGCTGTCAGCATCCGCTGCCAGGTGCTGGTCCTGGGCCGAAGGCATAGCGGCAGCAACCTTACTGTCTCGGGCATCGAGGCGCCGAAGACGCTGATCGTGTGGTGCAGTGCGAAGCACCGGAACGGCTGCGACGGATCGGCGGACCCCCGGTGCGAGATGTGGGGTGGGATATAGATGCCTGTCCCACTGCCCACTGTGATCTGGTCGAGGCCAACCGCCAACGTTGCCGCGCCGCCGGTGATCAACCAGAGCTGGCTGTGGGGGAGGGATCGGTCCAACATCTCCCACCGAAGTTCGGTGTAGTCGGACTCGGTTGCCCGCACCAGGCGGACCGAGACGTTCCGCCAGGCCCAGGACAGGGCATCGAGCAGGTTCGGGTCCGGCTGGCGGTTCAGGACCGGCGACATCTTGTCGGGCAGTGCTTTGTCCACTGTGGACACGGTGTCTCCTCCAGCACGTAACCCAAAGATCGTCCAGGGACGTCTCTAGAATCTGCATTCACCTACGAGATTGCCTAGGTTAGCGTGATTGGCACGAAGCTGTGCTTCCCGCGCTGAAATGGGAAGACACGGCACATCGCGCATGGCGTCTGCTTTGTGAGCACCCGATATGGCGGGCCGGCATGCCGAGCCAATAATCGCACAGGAGGCTGGGTTGAGCATGGGTCGTCTGGTTGACGTCGCTGACCTGCCCCCTGGTGGGATGCTCGGCGATTTCACCGTCTCGCTGCGGATCGATGTCCCCGCCGACCGCGTAGGAGCCGCAGACACCTTGGCTACTTGGTTCGACCCTGTGCGCCGGTCGGGCTTCACGTTGGCGACAGTCTGCAGTTCGCCTGGCTACAACGGACCTGGCGACGAGTTGCGCGTGTCGTTCGGGATCGACAACGGGACCGAACCGGTCTGGGTCGACTGCGGTCGTCCGTCTGAGACGTCGAACTTTGTGAGCAACTCCCTCACCGTTTTCGACGGCTCGCTGCTTGCAGCCACAACTGATGCGGCGTCACCGCGGGACTGGGCCCACGTCTTCCGCTATCTGGGCGACGCCCAATGGAAGGACTTGGGCCAGGTCGGCGCCGAGGGCGCGAGCGGAGTGGGCCCGATGATCGTGCATCAGGATCAGCTATATGTCGGGACCTGGACCCACGATTGGACACGCCTAGCTTCACAGAATCGCGACCCGTGTCACGTCTACCGCTTCGTCGGTCCAGGCGAGTGGGTCGACTGTGGACAGCCCGGAAGGGCCACCCGGCTCCTGGCGCTGGCGTCGTATCGCGGCTCCCTGTTCGTCGCATGCGACGACTTCACGGTGCACCGCTACGCCGGCGACCAGACCTGGGAGCTGTCGGCCACGTTCAGCAGCTTGCCGAGTTCCCTCACAGTCCACGGCGACCAGATGTTCTGCGGGGTCCACGGGCCCAACGACGTCTGGGTGTACGACGGGTCCCACTGGGACTCCCTCGGCAATCCACTCGGCGATTCGACCCAGTGCAACCAGATCCACACCATGGGTTCCTTCAACGGCCACCTGCACGTGGGCACGTGGCCGGCAGGCAGAGTGGTTCGGCGGGCCTCCGACCGCGCCGCGTGGGAAGACACCGGCCGGCTCGGCGACAGCACCGAGGTGCAGGCGCTGACGCCGTACAACGGATGCCTGTACGCCGGTTCCATCCCGCGCAGCGAGGTGTTCCGCTACGACGGCGACAACCGGTGGACGAGCTTGCGCCGGTTCCATGACCCGGCGGGGTGGGAGCCGATGTCCCCGGAGGAAATAGGGGAGTTGCCTGCGGACAAACAGGGCCGGCGCGTCAGTGAATGGAGTCGCGTCACCAGCCTGAGCGAACACGACGGACACCTGTACGCCTCCATCGGAAGCTGTACCGGGGCGTTGGTCGACGCACCGGCCGATGTTCGCGGCACCGTCCACGCGATGCGGGCCGGGACCGTCGCCACCGCAAGCCAGCCACTGCCCGAGGGTTTGCACCACATCGCGGCAGTCCGCCGCGGAGGTGATCTGAGCGTGTTCGTCGACGGAGAGGTGGCTGCGGCGGCCGCCGGGTGCATCGCAGATCAGCTCCGCCCGCCGACCGCGCCGCCCACCATTGGCCGGGTCGGCGTCTCCGACGTGACCATCGTCGCGCGAGCGCTCGGTCCCGACGACGTGCGATCCCTAGCAACAACAGCTCTATGAACGACTGCACCAGATCCCGGGGGACTCGACGACTTCGGGTATGAGCGGAGGTTCGGCCACATGGACAGTCACGGGATCGGTCGCGAGGTAACTCGGCGCCGCATGTTGCAGATCGGTGGGGCTGCCGTGCTGTCCGCCAGTTCCTTGGCGGGCTGCAGCCTCCTGTCGACAAAGCCAGGCGGTGCCTCCGGTGGGCAGGGCAGCGGGAAAAGTGCGAAGGGCAAGGAGGCGCCGATGCTCGCCAGCCTGGTCAAGGAGGGGAAGCTTCCACCGGTGGCGCGGCGGTTGCCCAAGAGCCCACTGGTGGTCGAGGCCATGGAGCGTCCAGGGGTGTATGGGGGCACGTGGCACACAGCTCTGCTGAGCTCGGCCGACACGTCATGGCTGTGGCGAACCATCGGCTATGAGGCGCTGCTGCGCTGGACTCCGGACTGGAACGGATCGATTCCCAATGTGGCGGAGGCGGTCGACAGCTCCTCGGATGGGCGCGAGTTCACGATCAGGCTGCGCGAAGGCATGAAGTGGTCCGACGGAGAGCCACTGACTGCCGACGACATGATCTTCTACTACGAGGACGTCATCCTCAACGAGGCTCTTACCCCTGCGATACCGACCTACTTCGCCAGTGGTGACGCATCGGGCCGGGTCGAGAAAGTCAATGAACTGACAGTCCGACTCACGTTCGCCAAGCCAAACGGCCTGCTCATGTACTACCTGGCCTGGTTTCCCCACTTCGTGAGCCATCCCCGCCACTACCTCGCGGACTTCCACAACAAGTACAACCCGAAGGTTGATGAGGTGGCCAGGGAAGAGAATGTCGACGGCTGGGCTCAGCTCTTCTTGGCGAAGGCCGACCCGTGGGCCAACGCGGACCTCCCGCGACTACACCCATGGAAGATCACCACCGCGGTTGGTGGCGGGAACCGAGTGGTCGCCGAACGCAACCCGTACTATTTCAAAACCGATTCCGAAGGCAGCCAGCTTCCCTACATCGACGAGGTCGCCTACGACATCGTGTCCAACGTCGAAGTGATCTTGCTCAAGGCGCAAAGCGGCGAACTGGACTTCCACACCCGACACATCAACACCCCACCCAACAAGCCGGTACTGGCGCGCGGTCGCGACCGCGGTGGCTATCAATTCAGCAAGCTCACCCCCGCCTACGAAAACGAAATGATCATCGGTTTCAATCTGACACATGAAGACCCTGTGAAACGAGAGATCTTCCAGAACAGGGATTTTCGAATCGGCATGTCGCATGCCCTCAACCGTCAGGAGATGATCGGCGCTGTCTACCAGGCGCAAGCGGAAGTGTGGCAAGCCGCGCCGCGCCGAGAGTCGGAATTCTTCGACGAGGAATTCGCGAAGCAGTACACCGAGTACGACATCGACAAGGCGAACATGTACCTCGACAGGGCCGGCTACGACCAACGTGACGGCGCGGGCTTCCGGCTCGGGCCTGACGGCAAGCGCATCTCCTTCGCCGTCGAGGTGGCCACACCTGCCGTTATCCCATTCTGGTCCGACGGCATGCAGTTCGCCGTCGGCTACTGGAAGAAGGTCGGTATCGACGCTCAAGTCAAGCCTGAAAGCCGGGACCTGTTTGGGGTTCGCACGGCAACCAACAAGGCCGACGCAGCCGTGTGGACCGGATTCGGCGGCCTGACCGTGGACGCGATGCTGTACCCAGGCTGGTACTTCCCCTACCACAACGGCGGGTCTTGGTTCGCAGTCGCCTGGGCCGACTGGTTCTCGACGAACGGCGAGTCTGGTGAGGAGCCACCCGCAGCCCCGCGCAGGCAGATGCAACTTTACCGCGAGCTCGTCGAAACTCCGGGCGAAGAGGAACGCAGGAATCTGTTCCGGGAGATTCTCGCGATCGCAAAACAGGAATTCTACGTGCTAGGCACCCTCGCGGCTTCGGAGTACTACGGAATTGTGAAGAACGACTTCCACAACGTGCCGACGACCATGCCTGAATCGGATACGGTCCGCACGCCCGGTCTCTCCAACCCGGAGCAGTACTTCATTAGCCCTTAGCCGCTCCTTGACGAGTGTGGACGCCAAGGTATTCGTAGCCAAGCCTGCCAACTCGGAGTGATCAACCTTGGATAGCCCCATTGCACCCTACGCCGTGAGATTCGGCACCCGTCATCGCCACCCGCGCTGCCGGCATTACGGCCGGCGTGCCGCCCGCTGTCTTGCGGGGAGGCCGACATGAGAGGCGGGCTGTTCGATTTCGACTCGTGGCGCTACTGGAGCGACGCTACAGAAGAGGAGCGGCTGTCCCAACTCGCCTGGCAACGGGACCTGCCCGGGGCGGTCGACATCGGTGATAACTGCTTCGTCTCGCCCCTGGCGGCAGTGTTCTGTGATCGGCTGGAGATGGGTGAACGCTCGTACATCGCCGCGCACGCCTACGTGACCGGTGAAGTCGTCACAGGCGCACACTGCACGATCAACCCCTACGCAGTCGTCCGCGGCCGAGTGACGCTCGGCGAAGGTGTCCGGATCGGAGCGCATGCGTCGATCATCGCTTCGAACCACGGCTTCGATGATCCGCACACGCCGATCTTCCAGCAGCAGGGGACCGTCAAGGGCATCACGTTCGGAGATGACGTCTGGGTAGGGTCGGGAGCGATCATCGTCGACGGTGTGCACGTCGGATCGCACTGCGTGCTGGCGGCGGGCGCGGTCGTTACCCGGGACGTTGCGGACTACGCCGTCGTCGGCGGCAATCCCGCCCGGCTCATCCGGGACCGTCTCGCCAACCACCGCAACGGCGCAGGCCTGCCGGGCGCTCCACTGGCTGAGCAGCTCGAAGCATTCGGGCGCAAGGCTCGCGACCAATGGTGCGATGTCCTCCACCACTTTGTCGGCGCGAACGAGGACGGTCCGTGCTACCTGCAACAACCGGGGCACAGTCCCACGGTGCGGGCATGGTGTGACGCCTCCGAGATCGCTGCGATGTTCGGCGGTCGTCCCGACCTGCTGTCGTCGCCTGACCTGATTGCTCTGCTCAGAGGCTTTCAGGACACCACGACCGGCATGATCCCCGATCCGTGGAACCCACCGCTAACTCCGGAGGGGCTGTGGGCCCTCAACGACGACACGGCGATCTACAACATCCTCACCGTCGGCTATGCCCTCGAGCTCCTCGGTGCGTCGCTGAACCACCCGATTCAGGCGATCGAGGAGTTCAGCCCCGACCAGCTGTACGAACGGTTGGAGACATTGCCGTGGAGTACGCGGGCGTGGTACGCGGGGGCTTGGGTTGACGCGTACTCGACCGGGCTCTACGTCAACGCGAAGCACTTCGGCTCAACCAACGGTCCCAAGCCGTTGTTGAGCTGGCTGGCCGCCCGTGTCGACCGCAGCAGGGGCCTGTGGGGCGAGCCCGGCGCAGACGGCGACTGGCAACAACCGGTGAACGGCTTCTACCGGCTCACCCGGGGCACGCATGCGCAGTTCGGCGTGCCCGTCCCATATCCGGAGGCGACGATCGACTCCCTCCTCGACCATGGCCGGGATCCACGCCACTTCCGGTCCGATCGGGGAAACGCCTGCAACGTACTCGACGTCATCCACCCGCTGTGGCTGTGCGGAAAGCAGACCGACCACCGACGGGAGGAGGCTCGGGACTGGGCGGGACAACAGCTCGGGAGAGCCCTCGAACACTGGGTGGACGGTCAGGGGTTCGCCTTCGAGTTGGAGCCCGGGGGCGAGCCGGACTCCCAACCGAGTCTCCAGGGAACCGAGATGTGGCTGAGCATCATCTACCTGCTCGCCGAGCTACGGCGCGAAAGTGCACCTCTTGGATACACACCACTAGGCGTCCATCGTCTCGACCCGGCCTGGCGCTTGTCGCCTGACACCTGAAACGCCGACCCGGGTCCCGGCACTGACCATGCCGGAACCATGAAGCTACGCACCTGACCGTCCAACGAGCCGAGAGGCCACCATGAGCAGCACGTCCAAGAGCCTTCGTAGCCTTACTGCTGTTGAGCGAGCGGCGTATGACCGGGACGGCTACGTCCTGGTGCCCGACATCTTCGTTCAGGAAGAACTGGAGTTGATGGACGAAGAGCTCGATCGCCTCCTCACTCAGCCAGACGTGGAAGCTGCGGGGGAGGCCCGCCAGGGTTGGATCTACGACGTTCGGCGGCACTCGGAGCTCGCATCCAGCTTTGCCGAGGACGAACGGCTACTTGCCCTGATCGAAGGCATCGTCACTCCCGGCATCGCAATCCACTCCAGCAAGCTGGTCACAAAGATGCCCCATGCCAGTGACATCTGCCACTGGCATCAGGACGAAGCCTTCTACCTGGACCCCGAGGACAGCAGGACGGCCAGCCAGACCCGCATGACGGTGTGGGTGCCGCTGCGCGATGCGGACGAGCGTAACGGCTGCCTGTGGGTGGTGCCGGGCAGCCATCGCCTCGGCCTGGAGGACTACACCTGGCAGGAGACGGGAACCTGCCAGAAGCGAATTGACCGCTGGGCGTATGCGGACGAGCATGCCGTCCCCTTGCCGGCGCGTGCCGGAAGCGTAGTGCTCTTCACCGGCTGGACATGGCACCACTCAAAGAACAACGTCACCGATGGCATCAGGCGCGCGTTCATCATCTCCTATCAGGAAGCCAGCGTCCCCACTGGCGCGGGTGAGCAGTGGAAGGTCCTGCGTCCTGCGCAGTGAGCCGACATATGTCACGCGACCTGCCGCCGCGGCCAACCACAAGTTGCCAGGGAGTCCTCCTGTGATCGGGACCGTTTCGCCGGCGGAGTGGAAGGAAGTCCCCGACCCGGACACCGGCCGCGACGTCACACAGTTGACGAGCGGGCGTGGACACAGCTACCCCCTTTACTACTTCGTCCCCTCGATCACAAGGAACCAGCGATTCCTTGTCTTTCACAGCGAACGCAGCGGCTGGGTCCAGCTGTACCGCTTGGACCTGCGGACCGGCGAGATCGCGCAACTGACTGACGGCCGTACCGCCGACTCCGGCTGGGCGCCATGGTGCGAGTGGCGGCTACGAGGCATCTACAACCACCTCTCGGCGCTCAACCTCGAGACGAACGACGTCTACTACTTCCAAGGCGCCGAGCTTCGGGCCACACATGTCGAGACCCTCCAGAATCGACTTGTCACCGAGCTTTCGCCAGAACGAATGCCCGTTGGCCAGACTGCGTTTTCCCCGGACGGATGCCACTTCGCGTACATCCACGTCGATAGGGCAGCCTTCATGTCGCGTATGGCAGAGCGTGAGGCGTTGTCGAATATGGGGCTGTTTGGAGGGGGACGCGGACACCTTGAGTTTCGCCGTGGCGTGGGGGCGATCCTCAGTGTGGTCGACGTTCGAACGGGAGGGCAACGTGATGTCATCGAGCCCGGATTCTACTTTCATCACGCGCTCTTCCTTGACAACGACACAGTTCTGCTGAACCACCCAAGAGACTGCGCGGGAATGTGGACCGTAGACCTCGCCGGTTTGAACACCCGACATCTACGGCCGGCAGAGGCGGCCGGTGCTCACAACGCCGAGGTCGTCCATCAAGTAGTTACTGATCGAGGCGTCGTGTACGAAGCGGTACGGCCAGGAAGCGGCGGGGGGACAACGACCTACCTGGGCCACTTGGACCCGCAGACGGACCGGTTCGATGAAGTCGAACTACCAACGACAGGATATGTGCACACTGGATTCGACCCCGCAGGATGCTTTTCGTTCATCGAACACGCCGACGAACAGCACGCCCTGTTCACAGTAGGCCGAAGCGACTCCTCGGGTGTAGTAGAGCTTTGCCGGCTTCGGACACTACGAACCCCGAACCACCATCAACGAAACCACGCACACCCATTTCTCACCGCAGACCGCCGGAAACTCATTTTCACCGACCGCGCGGACAACGGCTTCAACCAGGTGTTCGCGATGGACGTGGCTGATCTGGTGTCAGCGTCAGACGAGCTGCCGCCGTTGTGCTAGGGACTCTGGGTGATGTGCGCAGCCGCTGCGTGAGGTCGAGAAGCTGCTGGGCTACGTGTGCCACCGCTATTCATCGGCGTCATGGATGCTCAGATCGCCATGCTCGGCGAGGAGGCCGGGAAGGTCCGTCGGTTGGTCGCGAAGCTCGGCGTCGAGAAAGCCGATCGTCACCTCGGTGATGATGCGGTTGCCTTCGGTGCGCCCGAGGGTGCCGACCAGCGACGGCACCGTAGGCATCCACAAGGGCGCGTCGGTGAAGGTCGGGTGGGCGGTGCCGTGGATGGTGAGCATGTAGCCGGTTGTCGTGCTGAGCTCGAGCATCCGCTTCAGGGCGGGCGGATATCTGGGATTGTCCTCCAGCCCGATCTGCTGGGTCAGCGCCAACACTGGCTGGTCGTATGACCCGGGATCTCCGTCGTATGGATAACCGTCGAGCGCGATCACCGCGGAGAAACGCTCATCGGTGCGGGCAGCTTGGAAGGCGCCGCCTACGCCGGCCGACATGCCGACAACCGCGGCGCGGTCGGTGTTCAGCCGACCGGTGAGGACGCTCCCCACCTGGCCGCTGTCGAGGCGGCCGAGGTGAGTGAGGGCTGAACTGAGATCGCCGGCCTTCACCGCCGCCAGTTCCTCGCCCAACCGGTAGCCTTCGGCGTCGGGCCTGATGGAGTGCTTCGGCCTGCGAACCGCCCGGCCGTCGGCGAACACGACCGCGGCCGTGTCATAGGGGTGGTCGAGCGCGGCGACCACGTAGCCGTGGCTGACCAACTCCTCGGCCCAGGCGGTGTTCGTGGTCCGCCCAACGCCCATACCCGGTGTGAACAGCACCACCGGGAACCGCCCTTGCCGGAGGCGACCGACGCGTCGGGCACCGCATTGGTGCGGGTACTAACGAGGTCGTCCAATACGAACCGGGTGAACCCGAGATAGTCCGCGAAGGCGTCGGCGACGACGTTCGCTTCCGCCACCCCAGCATGGTCCGGGCCGTGAACGGCAGCACTACCACGACTGTCACCAGCACCGGGACCATCTGCCAGCGAAGACCGACCACCGCGAGCACCGCCGCCGACGCCAGCGACACCGCTGCGGCGCCGATCGCGGTTCCGCGCCGGAATCGCGGCGGCAGCCAGCGGGCCAACACTAGCGCGAATGCGCCCAGCACCAGACCCGCTTCGATCGGCGTCATGCCGATCCTAATGACCATGTCGTTCACAGAAGCGATGGTCACCGAGTTCGGGCCGGGCGACATCAGCCCTGTGGCCGAACCTTCGGCCCCCACGTCGGCCAAAAGGCTGACTGCCGTGTCCGCAGACCCTGCGCGCAGAAGAGCACAGAACGGTTCGGAGCCGCCGTGGCCGACAGGCCGTGGCCAGTATCGCCGGAACCCTCGAGACCTTTCCGTTGCCCTAGGAACCGTACGAATGGTCGTCCGGCGGTGGCCAGTAGCGACCGCTACGCTCAGCCGCGGCGCCGGCACCGGTACGCCGTCGGACTAACTCCGGCGAACCGGCGAAACCGTTGGGAGAAGTACAGCGGATCCGCGAAGCCCACTTCGCGGGCAATATCCGCGATCGCGCTGTGCGTGAGGTCGAGAAGCTGCTGGGCGAGCGTCATCCGCTGCCGTTCGACGTAGCGCTGCGGGCTGACCTGCAGTTGGTCTGTGAAAAGGTGCGTGAGTCGCGACGCCGAGAGATGGACGACGTCCGCGAGCCGTTGTACGTCGAGCGGCTCGGTGAGGTGGGCGTCCACGTAGTCGATGACCCGGAGGATGCGTTCGTCGGTGCGCATGCTGAGCGGGTTCTGGGTGTCGTACCACAGCACCGCCTCCTCGAGAGCATTCACAGCGAAGAGGTCAGCTCTTGCGAGAATCCCAATGCTCATCCGCGCACAGCGCTGCAGCGCAGCTATGACGCGGCGGCTCACGTCGCCAGTTGTATGGATGAGCCCGATACCGTCGACGGGCTGTGGCCATACAAGTTGTGGCTGCCACTCGGACCGGGGATGAAAGTGCGCGTAAGCGATCTCCCAACTCGCCTCGCCTGGCGCGGTCCGGTAGTCGTGCAGGACATGCGGTTTCAGCAGGTTCGCGTCTCCCGCCGTGGTCAGGAGATGATCGTCGGGCCCAGCGAGCCGTCCCGATCCCGACACCGTGTGGATGAGCAGCCAATCGTCGCTGCCCTGTTCACGCCAGTTCGCGTATCCCGGCCCCTGATGGGCGTGGCCGGCGACGACACGACGGCCCGCCGGAATGACTACCTCGGGGGCGCCGGCCACCAGGTGGATAGCAGGATCTCCGATCATTGCGCCACATTTTCTCATGGCTATGAACAGATGTGGAGTCCATCATGACCGTATGACACAGATCGATCGATCCCCAGAGAGCGCTCTGACGGCGGACACATACGGCGACCTAGGCATAGCCCACGTCCCTGCCGTTCTGAGTCGCTCGGAGGTGGACGTCATCTGTGATGCCTTCATGGATGTCATCGAGCACGATCGCTCGGTCGGGTTCGAGGACTACGTGCCGGCCGACGACCCTCTCGCCCGCTACCCAAGGGTCGTCCATCCGCATCGGCGCACCGACCTGGCCGCCGGCAGACTCGCGCGTCGCTGGATGCTCCATCCGCGCATCTACGACCTGGTGACGGAGATGATCGGTCCTGCCTTCGCGGCACAGTCGATGTTCTACTTCAAGCCGCCGGGTGCTCGCGGTCAGGCGCTGCACCAGGACAAC
The DNA here is from genome assembly GCA_963720325.1 of uncultured Actinomycetota bacterium. Classification (GTDB taxonomy): domain Bacteria; phylum Actinomycetota; class Actinomycetes; order Propionibacteriales; family Actinopolymorphaceae; genus Thermasporomyces. The sequence goes on from CAVRFE010000005.1 coordinate 51,891, forward strand.
ATCTTCCTGCAAGCGCATCCCGAGACCTGTCTCGCCGCCTGGATCGCAATCGACCGGTGCGACGCCGACAACGGAGGGCTGATGGTCGTCCCGGGCTCTCACCGCTACGAACTGCAATGCCTCGAGGAAACCGACTCGTCGGAGTCGTTTACGAGCCGTGGCGTCGCGCTGCCGGACGGCATGGAGGTGCAACAGACGGTTCTCGCACCGGGCGACGTCCTGTTCTTCCACGGCAGCACGGTCCACGGCTCTGGTCGCAACCGCACCCCCGACCGCTTCCGCCGGTCGCTCATCTTCCACTATGTGCCGCAGGAAAGCGTTGAGATCAGCGCGTTCTACAACCCACTCCTCACACCGTCCGGCGAGGAGGTCTCGGTCGCAGAGTCGACGGACGGTGGTGCCTGCGGCGTCGGCTGGAATGCGGCCGGGCCGCACTGAGCTCGGAACTGGCTGATTGGTTGACCAATTCTTCCGAGGCTGGCATAGTGAGCGTCCAAGCGGCCCGGCGCCGCCACAGACACCGCAACGGAACAACCAATGCACGGGCGCCGCGGTAGCTTCGACGGTTCCATCACAGCGCGAGCGAGCGGCCGCCCCACCATTGGGCGCGCTGGCAAAGACGTTGGAGTTGGAGGTGGCTGACTCTTCAGTCACTCCGCAACGTCCTGTTCCATGTCGTGAGTTACGAAATGCTGGAGAGACTCGCGGGCGGGTGATCAATCCTGCCGCCGGACGCAGGGCGGATGCCCTTTCGCCCATCGCCATGGCGCCTGGGCGCGCTGGCGGCGCCAACGCGCATTGAATTCCGAGCAGCAGCGACGGTCAGAGGACAAACACCGTAGGCCCAGGTCCGATGGAGGAAAGGTGGAATCATGGACCCTGAATCGGTTTCCAAGTCGGGGTTGGGCAGGCGGGATATCCTCTTCTCCGGTGGGGCACTTCTTGTCGCCGCCTCCGTCGCGGGATGCGACTTGTTGTCGACGAACCCAGGTTCGAAGCAGGGCTCGAAGAAGGTGGCGGGCGCCAAAGGCAAGGAGGCGCCGATGCTGTCGGACGCGGTAAAGGCGGGAGAGCTGCCTTCGCTCCGCGACCGGCTGCCCGAAAGCCCCCTGGTGATGCGGCCGGTCGACCGGATTGGTGTGTATGGCGGCGAGTGGAACGGGCTTCTTACAAGCAGCGCCGACGTTGGCCACATGTATCTCGAGATCCTCAACGACAAGCTTGTGACCTGGGACCTCACCACGAAGCCTCCGACGCCTGTCCCGAACATCGCCGAGTCGGTGGAGATGGAGGACGGAGGGCGTAGCTACACCATAAACCTGCGTCGAGGCATGCGGTGGTCAGACGGCGAGCAATTTACCGCCGACGACCTGGTGTTCGCCTACGACGATGTTGCCCGCAACGAGGAACTGTCGGGTGGCGCTGTTCCTGTCATCCTCACCGTAAGCCGGCAACTTCCCGCAACGGGCGAGCCACCCAGGCTGGAGAAGGTCGACAAATACACGGCTCGGTTCATCTTCTCGGAGCCGTACGGCCTGCTTCTGGACGTGTTGGCCACGCCGTTCTCGGTGGAGCTGGTGCGACCGCGCCACTACCTGGAGCAGTTCCACAAGAAATACAACAAGAACGTGGACGACCTTGCGAAGAAGGAGCTCAACGCCGACTGGCCGTCCTTGTTCTGGGCCAAGGCCGATGCCACCGTCAACATCGACCTGCCGACCGTGAACGCGTGGCGTGTGACCACCGCGCTCGGCAATGGCACCAGATTGCGGGCTGAGCGCAATCCGTACTACTGGAAGGTTGATCCGGACGGCAGCCAGCTTCCGTACATAGACCGCGTTGCGTACGACGTCCTCGGCAACCCCGAAACCACGCTCCTGAAGACCAGCAACGGTGAGGCAGACCTGGACATGTGGAGGACGGTCACGCCCCGCAACAAACCAGTGCTGGCGCGTGGCCGCACGCGGGGCTACCGGTTTGTCGACTCCAGGTACTCGTCGGCGAATCTGGATGTGCTCTCGCTGAACCTGACCCACGAGGATCCGAAGCTCCGCGAAGTGTTCCAGAGCAAGGAGTTCCGGATCGGTCTGTCGCACGCGATCAACCGGCAGGAGATTATCGACGCTGTGTTCCAGCGGCAGGGCGAGCCGTGGCAGGTGGCACCGCGACCGGAGTCTGCGTTGTTCAACGATGACGTGGCGGAACTGGGCAACCAGTACACCGAGTTCGACGTGACCCTTGCCAACCGCTACCTCGACAGAGCAGGCTTCGGCGAACGGGACAGCGGCGGCTTCAGGCTGCGGTCAGACGGCAAACGCATCAGCTTTGTCATCGACGTGGTAGTGCCCGACCCGGAGGGAAGTGCTTGGTCGGACGTCGCAGAGTTCGTCGTCCGAAACTGGCGGAACGTTGGAATCGACGTTCAGATGAACACGCTTGACCGGACCCTGTTCTATACCCGCAAGGAGGCCAACAAGCACGACGCCAGCATATGGCTGGACTCACAGGGAATGGATGAGTCGGTCTTTGATCCGCGCTGGTACTTTCCGGCCAACAGCGAGTCAAACTACGCCCTGCTGTGGGCGAACTGGTTGAACGGCGCCGAGCCCGCGGAAGAACCGCCGGAGGCTCCGAGGCGGCAGATGGAGCTCTACAACCAGCTCAAGGCGACGGCTGACGCGACGGAGCGCATGGCGTTGTTCCGGCAGATCCTGCAGATCGCCAAGGAGGAGTTCTACGTCATCGGGATCGTGCTGCCGCCAATGCAGTATGGGATCGTCACGAATGACCTGCACAACATCCCGGAGCCGCTGATGCGCTCGTGGATCTATGCTTGGTCCGGTCCGAACCAACCCGCGCAATACTTCCTCGATACCTGACGGCCTTCTCTCGAGCTCAGTACGCATATGCCAACGCAGGTCGTCCGATTGCGCCCGTGCGTGCCGCGAATACCGAGCCGTCGACGTGCTCCGGCGCGGTTTCCTGGGTCGTCGTGATGAAGAGGGTCCCCAGGTCGTCGCCGCCGAATGTGGCCGCCGTGACGTGAACGGTGCCGGGTACGGTCACTTGTTCCAGGGTGCGGCTGGACCCGGGTGCGTAACAGTTGACCGTCCCGGCTCCCCACATGGCTATCCAGAGCCGGCCGTCGGCGTCGATCGTCATGCCGTCGGGATAGGCATCGGAGCCGGTAAGGTCCACGCTCACGCCGTCGTTCAGCCAGCCGGCGTCGTCGAGAACGAACCGGCGCACTGACCTGGTGAGCGTGTCGATGTAGAAGACACTGCGGGATGCTTCGTCGAAAACGAGGCCGTTCGGGATGCCTTGGCCCCGCAGCAGCACGCTCGGTGGCGAGCCGGGCTCGCCGAAGCGGTACACGGTTCCGTGCCCTTCCCGTGGTTCGTGCTGTCTGAGGCGGCCACAGTAGAAGTTGCCGAACCAGTCGCAGGCGCCGTCATTCATCCGTAGTGCGGGGTCGGCCCAGAGTTCCGGCAGGCGTTGGACATGGTCGTCGGCGTCGACGAGAGCGAATCCGCGTTCGATACCGGCCACGAGCCCGCCCGCCAGGCGCGGTCGGAACGCGCCGACCGATTCACCAACATGCAGGCGTTCTGTGACACTTCCGTTCGAGACATCGATTCGGAGGATGTCTCCGGCGTACACATCGCATATTCGAAGGCCCCACTCAGGCCACCACACCGGCCCCTCACCGTGATAGGCGACGACGCCGGTCAGCCGCTCGGCTTTCATGTCTGTCCTTCCCGACATGTCGCATGTCCATCACCCCAGGCTCGGGCGGTCAGAGAACCCGGTACCGCTCCCAGACGTCAGCGAGTTTCGCGCCTTTCAGGAGTTGTGCCCGGGCGCGGTTCTCGGTGTTCGCCTTGTCGATCGCGTACGGGATGACCGCGTCGATGTGAGCACTCGGCACGACGGTGACGCCATCGATGTCTGCCACGATCAGGTCTCCGCGCTCGACCAGCACACCTTTCAGGTCCACAGGTTCGTCCTGTTCGACGATGGAGAGCCTCCCGAGACTGTCGGCCGGCCGTGCGCCGCTGGCGAACACCGGAAAGCCGAGTTCTGCGATCTTCAGCTGGTCCCGGACCAGGCCGTCGATCACGGCTCCGCGAGCACCCCTTCCGGTAGCCGCCGTCGAGAACAGTTCGCCCCAGAACCCCCACGGCGACCCACTGGTGGACGCGACGACGACATCACCGCGCTCGAGCGAGTCCACGTAGCTGACCTCGGGTGCGTATGGCTGTTCGGGTATCGCGTTCACCGGCGCGGCCCGCACCGGCCGAGCGAAGCCCACGAGCACTTTCTGCTTGTCGGCAACAGGCCACAGACCGGAACGCATCGTCTGACCTCTGAGCATGGCGTTGTCGCACGCATCGGACACGACGGCGCTGTAGAGCTGCCGCGCCCACTCGTCCAGGTGATCCAGGTGAGATGTGGTTGGCACTGCCATTCCTCTTCGCCTCCTTTGTCCGGAGTGTCCACTGGCTTACCGGTCGACCTCTGACTGCTACTCTCTGCAGAGGAGGTCGCGGTCAGTGCGAGACGATGTGGACCTGGGGATGACCAAGATCCGGGTCATCAACCAGAACTCGGTCGCCGGCCAGGTGGTTCGGCAACTGTTGAATTACCTCGTGTCCAGCAACATCGGACCGGGTAGCAAGCTGCCTTCGGAGCGGGCCCTTGCCGAACACCTGGGCGTTGGTCGATCCACGGTCCGGGAAGCAGTCAAGTCGCTTCATCTCCTGGGCATTGTCGAGGTACGCCAGGGAGACGGAACCTACCTGCGTGGAACCGAGTCCTCCATCCTTCCGCAGATCCTCGAGTGGGGCCTCGTGCTCGCCCAACCACACGCTCGTGATCTTGTCGAGGCGCGGGAGTACCTCGAGATCTTCGTCGCACGGCGGGCCGCGGAGCGTATGACCGATGAAGGCGCCGAACAGCTCGACGGGTGCATCCATCGCATGGCGAGGGCCGAACTCAGCGGCCGCACCCAGGACTTCGTCGAGGCCGATGTCGAGTTCCACTTCCATATCGCCGAGCAGGCTGGCAACTCTGTGTTCGTCGACCTGTTGCGAAGTATCCGTACGCTTCTGCACGTCTGGATCACCCGCGTCGTCGAGTCCGAGGGAGTCGGCGATACGGTCCAACAGCATGTCCGTATAGCGGACGCGATCAAGGCTGGCGACGCCGACCGCGCCGAAGTAGCCATGCGAGCCCACATGGCCTCGGCAGCCGAGCGGCTGCGAAACAGCTCGTGGCCACCAGACGTCGCGGCCGAGTGAGGTCGAGCTCCGAGGCGTTGTCAACGTTCGTGCCCCCGTGCCGTGGTTTGCAGGAAGTCGAAGTCGCAGCCCTCATCGGCTTGCAGGACGTGCTCGACATAGAGCTTTCGGTAGCCTCTGCTCACGCTGGCGCTGCTCGCCTGGGGCTGGACGGCCGTTCGGGTACGCAACTCGTCGTCTGGGACAAGAAGCTCCAGAAGGCCTGCCTGCACGTCGAGCTGGATGAGATCACCGTCTCGTACGACGGCCAGCGGGCCGCCCACTGCCGCTTCGGGCGTCACGTGAAGGACGCAGGTGCCGTACGCAGTGCCGCTCATCCGACCGTCGCTGATCCTCACCATGTCCGTGACCCCCGCCTTCAGAAGTCGGGTGGGGATCGGTATGTGGCCCTTCTCGGGCATTCCCGGAGCGCCGACGGGACCCAGGCCGCGTAGGACCAGCACTGAGTCCGCAGTGATGTCGACAGAGGGATCGTCGCCGCGACGTTGCAGATCTTCGAGACCATCGAACACCACGGCAGGACCCACATGGTGCAGGAGCGTGCTGCTGCTGGCGGTCACCTTCACGACTGCGCCGCGCGGAGCGAGGTTGCCCCTCAGGACGCGGATCGCTCCGGTTGCCCTGAGCGGCGCATCCGCCGGTGCGATCACCTCGGAGCGCAGTGATCCCGCGGCGGGGAGCAGCTCACCGATGGTGGCTCGCAGCACAGTCTGCGGCGCCGGATCGAGCAGGCTCTTCAACTCGTACAGGAGTGCCGGGACGCCACCTGCGTCGAAGAAGTCCTGCATGAGGAAGGCGCCGGACGGCTTCACGTTCACCAGCCACGGAGTTCGCGCACCGATCTCGTTGACTTCGTCCAGGTCGAACGAGAGCCCAGCGCGACCGGCGATCGCGCACAGGTGTATGACGGCGTTCGTGGAGCCGCCGAGGGCATGGAGAACAGCGGTGGCGTTGGCAATGGAGCCTTGCGTGATGACATTGCTGGGCCGATGACCGGTCGTGGCCAGGTCGACGGCCACCCGGCCGGCCGACTCCGAAAGACGCGCGTGCCTGGAGTCGGCGGCCGGAATCGCTGCTGCACCTGGCATGGTGAACCCGAGCGCCTCGGCAAGGCAGGCCATCGTGGAGGCCGTCCCCATCGTGCAGCAGTGCCCAGCTGACCGCACGATCGCGTCCTCGAGCCGTTCCTGGTCATCGAGGGTCGAGCGACCTGCCCGCACGTTCTCGTGCGTACGCCAGCAGTCGGTGCAGGTGCCGACGTCTTCGCCGTCGAACCGGGCGCTGAGCTGAGGGCCGCCGGGCACGAGGATGGCCGGCACGTCGGCGCTGATTGCCCCCATGAGCATCGCCGGGATGGTCTTGTCGCAACCTCCGAGCAGGACCACGGCATCCATGGGATAGGCGCGGATGCACTCTTCGACGTCCATGGCCATGAGATTCCGGAACAGCATCGTTGTCGGTGCCATGAACGGCTCGCCCAACGAAATAACGGGAAACTCCAGCGCCAGCCCACCGGCCTGCTCCACGCCCCGACGAATGTGGCGTACGAGCTCACGAAAGTGCGAGTTGCAGTGGGTGAACTCGCTGAAGCTGTTACAGATTCCGATGATCGGCCGGCCCTCGAAGGCTCTGCCGGTGAGCCCCATGCCCTTGAGCGAGGCGCGCATGCCGAAGCCATCCATGTCGGGCTGCTGGATGCGCTCCGAGCTTCGCAGGCTGCGGCGGGGTGGTCTGTCAGGCACGGGCATGAGCCTCCGCCCGAAGGCGTACTTCCAGCGCCAGTATCTCCTCGATCAGCTCGTCTGCGATATGGCGATGGACATCATCGAAGGTTGCCGCCGGCGGTCGAACGCGGTCTGTCGTGAACAGTCCGGCAGCAACGCAGTACCGCTTGAGGAACGCGATGGACGTGTCGATGTGCTGCTGGCACCAGACGAGCATGGGCACGGTCTCGTGGAACAGGCGACGGGCACCGTCCCGGTCCCCGGCTCGATAACGCCGGTGCACTTCGACGAACGGGAGGTTGATCGCGGTTGTCGTGAACGTCGAGACGCCTCGGTCGAGCGCCTCGATCATCTGGCCAAGGCCCCAGCCGCACGACACGTGCAGGTTGCCGTCTGTCGCATCGAAGATGGCCGTGTACTTCGCGCCTGGAGGGACGGTCTCGACCTTGATCGCGGTGAAGACCGGAATCTGCTCATGGAGGCGCACGATCGTGTCGATCGCCATCCCCGGACCGTTCCACTGCAGGTCTTGGATCATGAGCGTCGGCATGCCTACGCGGGCGAGTTGGGTGAAGTAGCGGACGAGGGCGTCCGGCTCGTCGATGATCGCCTCGGGAGCCCGGCACAGCACCGCTTGGCAACCGGCGGACAGCGCCTGTTCGGCAAGCCTGCTGCTCTCCTTGATGTCGTCGCTGCTAACACCGGCGATCACCGTGATCGCCGTGCCAGCGATGCCCAACACGGCCTGCAGGAGACTCTCGCGTTCGGCGGGAGTGAGCTTGCCGACCTCGCTCGCGACGGCCGGCACGACGCAGCCCACGATCCCATCGGCGATCGAGCGACGGAGCAGTCGCTCCAGCGAGGGATAGTCGATCGCATTGTCGGCAGTGAATGGCGTATTGACGATGGGAACGATGCCATCGAGCACGAACGGCTTTGCTTTCATGTGCTGCGCTCTCCGAAGCGATAGCGCGTATCCGGTACATACGCGAAACGCTGCTGGATCTCTTCGGTCAGACGTACGCCGAGTCCCGGGGCGGTGGGGCGGGCGACCTGACCGTCAACCATGGTGAGCGGCTCTGCGAGCAACTCGTCACGCAGGGGATTTCCCACAGCTGGGTGCTCCAGCCACTCGCAGGTCGCCGCGGCGAATCCGGCGTGGTAGTTGGCCATCATGCCGACGCCGCAACCCCACACGTGCATCGCCAGCGGAACCTCGCGCTTGGCTGCCAGTTCGGCAACCTTGAGGGTTTCGAGGATTCCTCCGATGTGCGTCGCGTCCGGCTGCGCGATGTCGAAGCATTCCTGCTCGATGAGCTGTGCGAGTTGTCCCGCAGTCGTGGACGTCTCACCGCCGGCGATGGGGATCGCGAGCGCGGTTCGGCAGGCGCGGTAGCCGAGCACGTCGTCGGCAGCGCACGGCTCCTCCAACCATGCCAGGTCGTAGTCGAGCAACCTGTTCCCGACCTCGATCGCGGTAGCGGCGTCCCAGGGGCGGGGATTGCTCCCCTGCACCGCGTCTGCGGCGAGGGCGATGTCAGGGCCGAGTGTGCTGCGTACGAGCTTTACCTTGTTCTCGTCGACATCCGGGCCGTGGCCGATGCGTATCTTGCAGGCCCGGTAGCCATCGGCCACGTGCCGTGTCTGTTCGGCGGCGAGCTCGTCGCTGGACTCGTCCATGCCAGCACTGGCGTAGGCACGGATGGACTCGTGCCGTGGCCCGCCGAGAAGCTCGTACACGGGAACGCCGAGTGCTTTCCCACACAGGTCCCACAGGGCAGACTCGATCGCGGAGAGGACCGAGACATTGATTCCGGTCCGCCCCCAGTACAGGCTCCGCGTGTAGCACAGCTGCCACAGACCGCCGATGTCGCTGGGGTCCTGACCGATCAGGAGCGGACGATAGAAGTCTACGATCGCCGACATCACCTCCGGCGCGAAGAACGCTGCATAGGACTCACCCAATCCGGTGAGGCCGTCGTCGGTCGTCACACGTACGAGTCCGGCCGTGAATCCAGACAAGGTGCCACCCGACCACACCAGCGGTGAGGATTCGGGAAACCGGTGGCTCAGCAGTACGGTGTCGACCGATGCGATCCTCATGCCGCGGGCACCATCGACCACGCCGATGTCGTCGATGACCGTGGCTGAGTCGAGAGCTGTCATCAGGGCGAGTCCTTCGCCTTCCGTCCGATCTGGAACGCCGGTCAGTAGGTGGCGCGACCTCCCGACAGGTCGTAAACGGCCCCTGTCGAATAGCTGAGTTGCTCACTCGCGAGGTACCCGACGAGTCTTGCGACCTCGCTCGGTTCGCCCATTCGACTCATGGGAATCTTGGCGAGGAGAGAGTCGAGAAACTGCGGGTCCACGCCTTCCCGCGTAAGGATCTCGGTCTTGATGACTGCCGGGGCGATCGCGTTCACGAGCACACCGGACGTCGCGAGCTCCTTGCCCAGAGACTTGGTGAGCCCGATGACGCCGGCCTTGCTCGCCGAGTAGTGGCCGGAAGTGGGATTGCCTTCCTTTCCCGCGATGGAAGCGATGTTGACGATTCGTCCCCATCCGTTCTCCAGCAGTGCGGGCACGGCTGCTCGGCAGAAGAGGAACTGACCGGTGAGGTTCACCTCGATGACCCTGCGCCAGTCATCGACGTCGAGCTCCCACACCGGGGCGGTCGCCCCACCTATGCCCGCGTTGTTGACGAGGATGTCGATCCGGCCCCACGTGCGGCGGCAGTCGGTCACGGCGCGCTCTGCGTCCTCGGCCTTCGTGACGTCCCCAGCGACGTGGATGACGTCGCCACCGAGCTCAGCTGCCGCCTTGGCGACCTGATCGGAGGAAATGTCGAACAGCGCCACGTTGGCGCCACGTTGCCTCAGGAGCTTCGCCGACTCGTAGCCGATACCGCGCGCGGCACCGGTGATGAGTGCGACGCGACCATCGAGACGCAGGTCATCCGTGCTGGCGCTCATCGCGCAGCCTCTCGCTCGACCGTTGCGTTGGAGTACCGCGTCAGGTTGTGCATGGACAACTCCAGTGGCCGATTGGTCGACCAATCTAGCTGGCTGGTCGATTGACGGTCAAGGTACAGGTGGACGTTCATGCCACCCTCGGATCAAGCACTGTCTTGATGCTCGCCGGGCCGCGACGTACGTCCGCACCAAAGACTCCGTTGGCCGCGTTCGCGAGCGGCACGACGTCTGTAACTACGTGCTCGAGACTCTGCCCTCCTTCGGCGAGGAGAGCTATCGCAGAACGGAGATCGTCGAGGTCGTGCGAGAGGGAGGTGAGGATACTCGCCTCCTTGAGGGCGAGGCGGAGCGGTGAGAAGTCGCTGACGTGCTCGGCGGCACCGACGAGCACGACCCTGCCGCCAGCGGCGACCATGCGCAGAGCGGTGGCAAGGGACGTGTCCGTGCCCGCGCAGTCGAACACGCAGTCGGCGACGGCATGTGCCTGCGGATCCGCCGCAATCACGTCGGGCGCCGCTCGACGCATCGCCTCGACCCGTGTCGGCATCGTGTCGACGACGGCGACGTGCTCCGTCTTGCGCAGTGCAAGCTGGGTTGTGCACTGGCCGATCGCGCCGGCCCCGATCGTGACGACACGGTCGGCGGGACGGATCGCCGCGCGCCCTACCGCGCGGACACAGACCGCAAGCGGTTCGGCGAGGATCGCGAGTCGATCCGGAACAGCCGGCGGCACGACCGCGCACATCAAGGCTGGCACCCTGATCTGTTCGGCCATGCCTCCATCGAGGTGGAGCCCGATGGAGGCAAGGCTGGTGCAGCGAGTAGGTTCACCGCTCTGGCAGCTTTCGCAGGTCTCACAGCTGTACAGCCCGTTGGGCACCACCCGGTCGTCGACTCCGATGCCGGTCACGCCCGCGCCGACCGAGACAACCCGGCCGAGGACCTCGTGCCCAAGTACCAGGGGCGCCATCCGTCCGGACAGCGGATGTGGAGTGCCCACCGGCACCGCGACCGGCCCGCGGTGTACCTCCTCCAGATCGGTACCGCAGACCCCGCAGAGGAGCACCTGCAGGACGACCTCGCCGGCGCCCGGATCTCCTGGCGGGTCGATGTCCTCCAACCGGACATCTCCCCGACCATGCCAGCGCAGCGCCTTCATCCGCGCACACTCTCCGGCAGTGCGCCAACCACGATGGAGACAGATCCCCTCAGCACCTCGCCGCGCTCGATCCGCAGTCCACCACCGAAGTACTTCGACCACACAGGGTGGACGGGATCGCGCGTACGCACTCCGCCGTACCAGTCGAGCACGTGCAGTATGGGCTTGCCGTCGCGGAGGCAGGCCCGCGCGGTTTGCTCTCCCATGGAGAGCACGGAAAACGAGTCCTGTCCGTCGGTGAGGCCGGCAAGGTGCACATTGCGCTTGGCGCTGCGAAAGTCGTTGCTCCCCATCTCGTTCCCATCGTCCTCCCACAACGGCTCGGGTCGGAGGAGGTCGCGTGGTCGGGCAGCACACGGAGCAGAACCCACCGAGCGACCAATGTGACGGGGAGGGTAGTAGGACCAGTCGCCCTCCCGGCGCCACCACAGCTCGGTGAGTGTTTCGGGGACGGCGAAGGCCAGGCCGACCTCCCTCGCGTTGATCGGCTCGTCACCGAGGTACTCGCACACATAGCCGAACTCCGTACAACCGTTCGCGGTGCTGACGCTCAGCACACCTGACCACGAGCGCCCTACGAGCGGGACGGTCATCGTGCCCGTGGTCGAGTCGGCACGGGAAAGGTCGGCGGCAGGCAGATCCAGAGGGATGTCCGGCCGGTCCGCGCTCTGCACGTGGAAGACAGGAAGTTCCGCTTGCCAACGACCGGGAGTCGCACCCGCGGTCACCGCCCTTGCGAGCCGGGCGAGGACGTCGGGAGCGGCCCACCCGTACCCGTCGACGATCCACCCCTCCGGATGCCGGAACTCCAGGTCGACCTGGTCGACCGGCCGCGGGAGGTCAATCCTCAGCCGCTCGGTTTCCCCTGGTGATGCTGACATCGCGACCACCGTCTCGGTCCCGTCCGCCACCAGGACCACCGAGAGATCGGCGAGTGAGCGATGCGAGAAACCGTTGCGTACGTTACATGTGAGAGTCGCGCCGTCGGGGTCGAACTCGGCGTCGGAGATCTCGATCGGCGAATGCATCTTCGAAAGGTGCCAGTGCTCCGCCCGCGGACGTCCCCACGCGTCGAGCACTCCCCATTCTCCGTCGCCGCGGAAGAAGGTCGAGTCGCCGACGGTGAAGAGGTCGCGCTGTTGCAGGAAGTCGTGCTTGGGGAGGTGTGCCCAGGCACCTTCGCCGATGTCGAGGTCCTGCGGGATGGCGAAGAGGTCATCGACACCGGACCACACCATGCCGCCGATGCAGCTGCGGGTGGCGAACAAACGCCTCATGAACGGGCTGATCGCGGTCACCCAGTAGTCGCGTACGCCGGGGTCGATCGGAAGCACGAACGCCTCGTGCGGGTAGCGTTGGCACGCCTCGAAGATCGGAATGTACTCGTCGCAGATCACCGGCTGGTCGCAGGTCGCGAGGCGCTCCAGGTCGTGCTCCCAGTCGCCCATCCAGCCTGGGTAGTGGTAGCTGCGGAGCTCTGGGCGCGCGTCGTCGGTCACCTGGTCGAGCGGACTTTCCCCGACCCCGTCGTTGAGATCGAAGGAGAACATTGTCGGGCGGCTCGGATCGATCTCCCGTACGAGCTCGAGCTGGGCCTCGAAGGCCCACGACCAGGTGCTCTCGTTCGCCAAGTCCCATGCGATGACACAGCAGTGCCCCTTGTCACGTGCAACGGTCTCGCCCGTCACCTCGAGCAGGTACGGCGCCAGGTGCGGCGAGACGTTCGCGAGATTCCACTGCCCTGTGTTGAGCCAACAGACCGGAGCCGCTTGGAAGACGTACATGCCGAGCTCGTCGCAGATGTCAAGCAGCCGCGGGTCTGCCGGGTAGTGGCTGGTGCGGATCGTGTTCACATTCGCATGGCGAAAGCTCAACACGTCGTCGCGCAGCTGCTGCGTCGTGAGCGATCGGCCACTGGTCATCCTCGCATCGTGGCGGTTGACGCCGAGGACGCGTATCGCCGAGCCGTTCACCAAGAGCTCATTACCACGTACCTCGATCCGCCGGAACCCCACCGCCCGCTCGTACACCTGGCTGCCAAGCTCGACACGCAGAAGGTATCGCCGCGGGACTTCGGCCGACCAGGGCTCGACCTCCGGGACAGTGGCCGACACCGACTGACGTGCGCTGCCGCCCGCGCCCACGCTGCCTGTCCGTTCCACTCGCTGAATGGTTCTGCCGTCGAGGTCACGCACTTCGAGCGCGAGTTGGTAGTCGCGGTCGATCGCCCCGAGGTTGATCACGTCCACCCCGACATCGATCGAACCGGCTTTTGTGCTGGGATCAAAGTCGGTGGTGAGGTCGAAGTCACTCAGGTGGAGGCGCTCGGTGCGGAACAGGTAGACGGGTCGCCAGATGCCGAGCAAGGACATGTGCGCGTACCAGGACATGTAGTCGATGACCGAATGCGGCGAATACTCGGTGAGCGTGACGCTCACGACGTTCTCACCCGGCTGCACAAACCTCGACACGTCGATGTCGAAGGAGGTGACGCCGCTTCCGTGCGTTCCGGCCAGGGATCCGTTCACGAAGACTTCCGCGCTTGCGTACGCTCCGTCGAAACGAAGGAACACCGCACCGTCGGCCCAGGACTCCGGAAGAGTGAACGGGCGCCACATGGTGGCGACCCCATCATCCGGCACGTGAGCGTCGAACACGATGTGACCAGGAACGCGAGTCGAGCGGTCCTGTGCACCGGCTGGGGCAACTACCCGTCCGGGCGCGAAGCTCCACGTCCCTGCCAGGTCGATCCTGTCCGCATCGGTCGGCTGCGCACGCAAACCCAGCGACAGCTCGTTGGTGTCCGAGCTCGAGCGTCCCGTCGCCTTGTCCGATGTGGCAACAATGTCGAGTGCCGCGTGCTGGCCTTTAGGAATCGCAGCACTCAAGGCGATCCGAAACAGCCCATGCTTGTCGGTTGTTGTGGCGAGAGCTCCGCCTGCCCAGTGGACTACGACCTCCGCCCCCGCTATGCCCTGGTAGCCGGCGTCGATCACCGAGCCGACGAGACCGCCCCGAGAGTCGCCAACCACCGCAATGCGCAATGGGGCCGGCGCCGATGAGTAGAGGCGCAACTCTGAGACAACCGCGTCCGGACCGTCCACGACGTCGACGTGCACCTCGAGCGCCCCGTTCATGATCGCACTGGGCGGAACGGTCGATCGGATCATCAACGGTTCCCCAGGGGGGAGCGCCACAGGAGGATGCAGCTCGTGCTCCCCAGTCGACAGAGACTGGGTACGCGTAACACCGTCCTCCGAGAGGTAGGTGGCTTCGAGTTCGTATCTGTTGGCCGGGTCCAGATCTGTGAACGCCGCTCGTACGGAGACGGGATCCCACGCTACGTATCGCAGGGAGCCGATCGGATCCGGACTGTCCCCCTGGACCTCAGCTCGCAGCCTGCGCTTCGTCGTCGTGAGCATCTGGGGAGCCTGCAGCTCGAGACCGCACTGGGCCAGAGACACAAGGTGGGGGCAGGACTCGCTCGTCATCGTCGGGCAGCCCTTTCCGAAAATCGCGGGCAAGCCGGGTGGTTCATTGGTCGACCAATTTAGCCGTGGTGCTGATGAGCGTCAAGGCTCGAACCGGCACCTCTGCGCGAGCGACCATGTTCGGCAGCAAAGTCGGCTCGCCAGACCGGGCAGTGTCCAGACCTGGTCAGCCTGCAAGGCCCGCCGCGACGGGCCACTTCGCCACCTGCGAACGAAGGCTTTCCCTGGCGGCGGACGTCAACGGGGAATGGGGAGGACGGACGCCGCCCGCCTCGACTCCCTCTGCTCGCAGCATCTCCTTGATGACTGCGACATTGAAGCGCCCATGTGCCTCGTTGCGAAGCGCCTCGACGGGGGAGACAAGCTCGATCAGCTGGCGAAGCCTGGCCTGGTCGCCGCTCAGGACCGCGGCATGCACGGCCAGGGCCATGTCGGGTCGCACGTTGCCGATGCCAGAGGTGAAGGACGTGACGCCAAGCTCCGCGAATGCCGGCACCCGGGCTTCGGCAGATCCATTGATCCACGCGCAGTGCCGAGCGCAGCCCTCATCGAGCATTGTGGCTAACGTGCTCAGGTCTGGCCGTGCGTACTTAACCGCGATGACCGACGGACTCGCCACGAGCTGCCTCAGCGCCTCGAGGCTGAGTCTGGTCGAGCGTAGGTACAACACGACGGGCAGGGTGACGCGTTCGCAGATCTGACTGACGTATCGAGCGACACCGTCACTGTCGCCGAACGGGTCGGCGGGTTCGTGGAGCATGACGGCGTCGTACCCGAGATCGTGGGCACGGCTGGCCTCCTCGAGGGCACCGCTCAGGCTGCCGGCAAGTCCCGCGATCAACGTACTTTCCTGCCGGGCTGCGGCGACCGCGCGCAGCACGCTCACGCGTTCGTCCGGGGTGAGCTGGTGGACCTCGGCGGTGTTGCCCAGGGCCGTGATCGTACGAATACCGGCCACCTCGAGCCGTCGGGTGAGGAGCCGAATGGTCTCCTCGTTCACGGCGATCGTGCGGTCGAGGTACGGCGTCACAAGGACGGCGACAACACCGTCAATCGTGGGGCCCGTCGCAGGACGCTGGCCGGGCGGGAACGCACTAGGCATGGGCATCTGCTCCGATCCGGTCGATGACGTGCCGGTGGCGTCGGCGATAGTTACTCGGCGGGACACCGAACTGTGCCTTGAAGCGGCGAGACAGGTGAAACTCGTCGGTGAACCGGAACTGCCTCGCGATCTCCCGATTGGTCATGTCTGTGAGTCTCAGGAGGCTGGCAACTGCGGTCATTCTCGCGGCGTTGCGATATGCCGCTGGTGAGGTTCCCATCTCGGAGGTGAACCGGCGGCGGAACGTCGTGTAGGAGAGTCCGACCCCGGTTGCCACATCATGCATGTCGAGAGCGGCCGCGGTGTCCGCAGCGAGCCGCCGGGCGGCCCGGTCGACGGGCGTCGAGGGATGGTCCGACCCGGTGGGTCGCAGGATGTAGAGAAGCCAGTCCGCCAGGTTGAGCAACCGCTGCTCGGCGGTGCCAGGGCTGGACCCGGTGGCCCGGACGACGCCTTGCCAACCTGAAGGCTGTGGGTGACGTCTGCCTGAACTACTTCGATCGCCGCGGGAAGTGGGTGGACGGTGGACTACGTGACCGGGTGATCGGGATCGGCGTCGACGACCTCATGGCCGTGCCACGCAGGATCGGCGTCGCCGGCGGAGGCCTGAAGGCCGATGCCATCCGCGCCGCCGCCCTCGGGGAGTGGGTCAACGTTTTCGTCACCGACTAGTTCACAGCCCGACGACTGCTGGACTAACCTCCAGAAGTCCTCGGGTGCTAGGAGGATCTGACTTGTTGACAGTCGATCAGAACCAGCCGGCGGTACCCCACAACTCAAATCCGTTGACCAGCTACCTTTTGCGTTGGTCGCTAACCCTTGGTTGGCACGACGGGTCCCATGATTCACTCAGCCATAATGTGACTGTGATGGCGCCCGTTGTTCGGTCGGCAGGAACGTATCTGTCGTTCGTGTCCGGTGTCCCCCTCGCGCATTCGGCAGATCGGACCTGGGGACCGCAGTACGCTCCAACCATCCCCTCGCTATTGGAACCGGGACCTTAGCGATTGAAGGTCGGAAAAGATGGTTGGACGAAGGCAATTGCTCATGACCGGTGCCTTCGGAGGTGCCGCCGTGTTGCTTCCACAGGGTGTTCAGCGAGCACCGGCATACACGTCGACGGATACCGAGACAGAGCAAGCTGCTGTACGACGAGATGGGTCCACAGATACCGGGACAGGTTCTGCGGACACCGCGGTGCCGCGGACCCCCACGCTGGAGAAGTACGTCGATCCGCTACCCAGGCTGATGACGGCCATCCCGGATCCGTCCGTCTACCCCGGCGCTGACTACTACGAACTCACGATGCGGCAGCGTTCGTGGCAGTTCCACCGAGATCTCGGGCCGGCTACGGTGTGGGGTTACTGGGCTACCAACCCGCGCGATCCTGACAAGCCAATCGGCATGGGCTATCTCGGGCCGACCATCGTCGCGACCAAGGACCATCCGACGGTCGTCAAATATCGCACCGAGCTGCCGATCACCCCCCACTTGTTCCAGTCGGTGATCGACGACATTCGCGCAGGAGACCCCCAGCTCGCGCCGCCTTCCCACCACGGCATGTCGCCTCTTCCATCGAAGATCGACGTGTGGAACGTCGTGCACCAGCACGGCGGCTTCACTCCGCCACAGTCCGATGGCCTGCCGCTGCAGTGGTACAGCCCGGGGGGCGTTCACGGGCCGGAGTATGCCACCTTGGACCCGAGCCGAGTCGAACGCAACGAAGCCATCTGCGCCTACACCAACCGCGAGCGTTCGGCGCTGCTCTGGTACCACGATCACGCCATTGGGATCACCAGCCTCAACATCTACGCGGGCCTGGCCGGTGCCTACCTCGTTCGTGACCCCGCCGATGAGAAGCTCGGGCTGCCGCAGGGTGAATTCGAGGTCCCCCTCATCCTGCAGGACCGAACCTTCCATCCGGACGGCTCGCTCGCCTACACCATGACCCAGGTGGAAGGCGCGGACACCCCAGTCGTCAACGCGAAGGCGTATCCCTTCCTGGCCGTCCAACCGCGACGTTACCGGCTTCGCATCCTCAACGCCTCGAACGAACGTTTCTGGCGGCTGCGGTTCGACGTTCCGAGGGACGTGCTGCCTCAGCCCACATTGCCGTTCTGGCTGATCGGTACCGACGGCGGCCTGCGTGCTCCGTTGCAGATGCTGAACTTCCTGATCGGGCCGGCCGAGCGGTACGACTTGATCGTCGACTTCAGTCAGATGCCCGCGGGCACGAAGGTCACATTGCAGAACTACAACGCGCCGGTCCACTACCCCGGGATGCCCGGCACCGGACCAGAAATCTCGGAAGTCATGCAGTTCCAGGTGACCGAACCATTGTCCGGCGCGGACCACACGACGCCGCCCAAGAAGCTCGCCGTGCCGACGGCCGCACCGATCCAGCCAAAACGCGGCACCCGACGGCGGGAGTTTGTCGTCTACCAGCACGCACTGTTCGGCTCCATGACCTTCAACGCGATGCCATTCATGGCACCGTCAGACGACTTCATCAAGGCGGGCTCGACCGAGATCTGGGAGTACATCAATCCCCACCACGACGCCCACCCGATGCATGTCCACCTCGTGAACTTCCAGGTGTTGAACAGGCAGCCGATCGACGCAGCCGCCTACCAAGCGGACTACGAGAAGTGGCTCGCCGGTGGCCGCAAACCGGCGGACAAACCGGTACTGGCCAACTATCTCACCGGTCCACCGATTCCGCCGGACCCGGACGAAGCGCTGTCAAGCAAGGACACGGTCAAAACCTATCCGGAGACAGTGACCAGAATTATCATCCAGGAATTCAACCCGCCGGGTACGATCGCGTCGATACCGGGAAGCGGCACCGAGTTGCCTGCGACGTACATCCATCACTGCCATATTCTCGAACACGAATGCGACGACCTGATGCGCCCCTGGACAATCGTCCGGGATCCGATCGGCAGTGTCGACGCCGGTGACGGCAGGTCTGCCCGCGCCGATCCGACCCTCACAGCGGCCGGCGCCACCATGCTGGCGACCGCCGCGGTCGGTGGAGCCGTCCTGGCCAGGCAGTACCTGACCGATGGGAGTCCATCGGCGGAGGAACAGTAGCGCGATGTTCCGACTGCCCTCCCGGGGCAACCAACGGTCATTGGTGGATCCGGGCTAGGTCGGTGTCTCGTTAGGGGATCGGCGGATCCTCAGACGGACAGCACGAGACACTCGTTCTCAGTACGTCGCCCGAGGCGCACGAAGCCTGCTCCATCGAGGCGGCTCTGTTCGCGACCGTAGGTCAGCACGGACCCGACGTCGCCGACACAGCACTGCTTGCGTTCTCCGGCGACCTACTGCAGCGGGTACTGGCCGCGGCGGCGTGCTCGGATGTGCCGGGGGGGGGGGGGCGTCCTCGCCGGCCAGGACCCGAAGGCCAGGTCGGGTCGTCCAGAATTGGACTGAAGGTCCTGAATGCCCGAACGCCTGCATGGACGGGTGGAGCCCGCTGGTACGAAAGCGGTTGGATGGGGTCCGCCTGGACTGTCCGTTCATGTCATGCAGTGGCTTGTTTCGCCAGCTATTGGGTAATAGGTCCCACATGCCTTACGGGCGGGGACTGTTCGTCGTGAATCGGCAGGGTGGCCTGTGGCTGGTTGCCGTGGTGGTCCTCGTTGTGTTGTTCGCCGTGAGCCCGTCGCTGGCGCCCGGCGAGGAAGCCCGTTTCGTACGCGTGAGCGGCGTGATTTCGGACTCCGGCGGGGCTTCGGAGTTTCCCCGGTCCGGTCTGACCAAGATGCCTGGCGCCAAGGGGATCAACAAGGTCCGGCTTGCGGCCGCGTTGAGGGAGGCGGTCGCCGAGCAGCGTTTCGCCGACGGTCTGCTCGACCATGGCGTTCCCAATTGGCGTACGCCGATCGTCGACGCGGCGGTGATCGAGCTCGATCCGGACGGACGGGTAGCCGCCGTGGCCAATGTCCTACTCAGCAAGGACTATCCGCATGGTGTCGTCGTGCCGGTGGGCGACGACCTCGGGACGGGAGAGGTGCGCTGGCTACGTTGGAACACGGGGGAGTGGGAGGCCGGCTCGTCTGGTTCGGTAGACGTGGTGCCGGGACGGGAGAACGCTTCGGTGTCGGCGATGTCGCCCTATCCGGCGTCGGTGCTGAAGTTGATGGTCGCGTTCGGGATCCTGCGCCTGGTCGACCGCGGCGTGCTCGACCTCGCTGAGACGGTGAGCTACCAGCCGGCATACACCACCAGCGGTTGCGGCGGGCCCGGGGCGGCACGGCTGGACACCTGGTTGGACCGGATGATCACGGCCTCGGACAACAGCGCGACGTGTGTGCTGGTGAAGAAGCTGCACGAGTTGGGCGAGGTCGATCGACTCAACGAGACCTTTCAGAAGCTTGGTCTGCACACCCTGCAGATGCGTAACACCAACCCGGCGACCGGTGGCGAGTGGCTGGGGATGAGCATGTCCGCCCTCGACACCGCTCGGCTGCTGCTGATCGTCGCCGACGGCACAGGCTACGACCCGGCACGCACGTTGTGGCGTACGCCGGCAGGAAAGGGGGTCACCTCGAACGTGCTGACGCCGTCGTCTCGCGCATACTTCGCGCGGCTGCTGACCGACCAGGGGCTCAACCAGGCGTTGTCGACGTCCAACTGGTGCGGACGTGACTATCCCGCCGGCGGCATACCGCAGCGCGTGCCGGAGCGATGGATCAACCCAGCCGACGGCGCCGTCACTGTCGGATACCGGGTCTATGGGCAAGACGTGCGGCCCTGCAACCGGCGTGCGGAGGTCGAGTTCGCCCACAAGACGGGCCTGACCAGCCAGGCCGGTGCCGACGCGGGAATCGTGACGTCGCTCCCTGGGGCGGCGACGCGAAGGTATGTCGTCGCGGTGTTCACCAGCCTCGGAATGCGGTTTGCCGATGCGCACAAGCCGCCAGATCCGCCGGGAGTCTTCCACGTCGCCTACACCGACAAGCTCGCCAAGCTCGGCCGCCGGATCGACGAGATCATGGCAGCCCGGTCCGCGGGCTCCTGATCTCTCGCCTCTGACCTGCCGAGTGGCGGCTCAGAAGCGTTCGGCGAGGGCAGTCAGGGTGGCAACGTACGCCCTCCAGTCCTGCGGTTCCGAGAGGTTGGAGACCCCCGATCGGAGTCCGACCGCGCCGTCGATGTGCTCGCGGAGGATGTCGGCGTGACCGACGTGTCGCGCCAGGTCGACGATCACGTGCACGATGATCTGCTCCAGGGTGACCGGATTGCGCTCCTCGGTCCACCACGGCACTCGGCCGAGCGCATCGAGGGGCAGCTCCTCGATGGTCGCGTCGGCGAATGTCCACACCCGCCGGTAGAGGTCGATGATGCCGTCGCAGGTTTCGTTTTCGGTCGCGTACCAGTCGGCCTGCGGGTCGGCCTCGAAATCCTCGTCCGAGATCCGCTCGTCGGGCGTCGGCCATTCACGTCCGAAGGTGTCGGCGAAGTAGCCGATCTCGACGTTGGCCACGTGCTTGACGATGCCGATGAGGTTCGTGCCGGTAGGCGTGCGGGGCATGCGGAGGTTGCGTTCGCCGAGGCCGTCCAGCTTCCACAGCAGCGAGTCGCGATTGGACTGGAGATAGTGACGCAGCGCAGCCTTGGACTCTGTCAGATCGCTCATGAGATCAGTCTGGACCACAACATCCGCGACCTCGGGCGGGGTCCGCGTCGGCCTGGGCCATTTTTGCTCACCTCTTGACGAAAAAATTCGGGCCGCGAATACTCGGAGCCCATGACGGCCGAGTCGCCACCGAACGTGCTCCGGCTTCTGCGCGAGGGACACGAGGAGCGGGTGCTGTCAGCGCTGCGCGGCTACGGCGCGTTGACAAGGTCGGAGTTGGGTCGGCACACGAACCTGTCGCGGGCGACGCTGTCGTCGATCGTGCGGAAGCTGCTGTCCCGGAGCGCGCTCGTCGAGGTTCCGTCCGAACCCGAAGTGGCGCGCGGTCGGGGACGACCGGTCAACCTGCTCACTCTCAACCCGGCCGGCGGGCTCGCCGTCGGCATGGACCTCGGTCATCGTCGGGTCGAGGTCGCGGTCGCCAACGTGGCGCACGAGGTCGTGGCATCGGCCGGCGAGGACTGTGCAGAGCGGACCCCCTGGGCGCAGCGGGTCGAGATCGCCGTGCGGCTCCTCGAGTCCACCACTCAGAGGGCGTCGGTCTCTCTGTCTGCGGTCGAAGGCATCGGGGTCGGGGTGGTGGGCCCGGTGTCGCCGAGCGGCAGTCATCGCCATCACCGGCGTGCCAGCAGGATCGACCTCATCCGCGAACGCCTCACCGGCCGGTATGGCGTGCCGGTCCACATCGACAACAACACCCGCCTCGGGGCCCTGGCGGAAGCTCTCTGGGGTGCGGGAGCAGGCGTGCCGAATGTGCTCTACCTCCGCCTCTCCTACGGTGTCGGTGGCGGGCTCGTGTTGAACGGGCACCTCTTCTCCGGCGCCGACGGCGGTGCAGGCGAGCTTGGGCACGTGAGCATCGACCACGACGGCCCGCGGTGTCACTGCGGTGGGCGGGGCTGTCTGGAGCGATACGTGTCGCTGGCCACGCTTCTGGAACGCTGTCACACCCGCCAGTTCGACCACGTACTGCGACGGCTCGCCGCTGGAGACCGGCGCGTGCGGGAGGTCATCGACGACGCCGGCCGTAACGTCGGGCGCGTCCTCGCCGCCGCCTGCAACGTCGTGAACCCGGAAGTCGTCGTGATCGGCGGAGAGTTGGCGGCGGCCGGCGATGCCCTGCTCCGGCCGGTGCGTGCGGGCATCCAGGAGGCTGCGCACCGGCAGATCCGTGGTCGGCTGCGCATCGAGGTCGCGGTACTCGGTCACGAGGGTGCCGCCCGTGGCGGTATCGCGCTGGTCCTGCGAAGGTCCGCGCTCCTCGCCGGCTACCCGCCCATGGCACAGGGACCCACTCCACCGGCGACGTCATCGACCGTCGCGGTGCAGCAGTAGCGCGGACACGAGGAACGACAACTGACCACGAGGTCGTAGTCCAACGACGGACAGCCGTCGAGAAGGGGGATGCGGGTGAAAGGCCGGACGAACGTCCTGCTCCTGATGACCGACCAACACCGGGTAGACACGCTGGGCTGCTACGGGAACGCCGTCTGCCAGACGCCGGCACTCGACGCGCTCGCGGAGTCGGGCACGAGGTTCGACCATGCGTTCACGCCGACCGCGATCTGTACCCCGGCACGGGCCACGCTGCTCACCGGACAGTTGCCGTTCCGGCACGCCCTGCTGGCCAACTACGAGCGCAACGTGGGCTACCGGGAGGAGTTGGACGACTCTCACGTGCCGTTCACCCGTGACCTGCAGGCCGCCGGCTACCAGCTCGGCCATGTCGGCAAGTGGCACGTCGGCAAGCGGCGCGGCCCGGAGGCCGCCGGGTTCGACGGCGAGCACTACCCCGGGTGGGGCAACCCGGTCCAGCACCCGGACTACCTGCGCTATCTCGAGTCCAACGGTCTGCCACGGTTTCGCCTGCGCACGGAGGTGCGCGGGACCTTCCCGAACGGCGAGCCCGGCAACCTGCTCGCGGGCGTGCTCGACCAGCCGGTCGAGGCCACCTTTGAGTACTTCCTGGCCGAGCGCACCATCGAGCGGCTGCGCCACTACGCGCGGGACGTCCACGCCGCCGGCCGGCCGTTCTTCCTCGGCTGCCACTGGTTCGGCCCGCACCTGCCGTACTGCATCCCCCAGGATTACTACGACCGCTACGACCCGGCGAAGGTCGAGCTGCCGGCGTCGATGGCCGAGACGTTCGACGACAAGCCACGAGTACAGGCGCACTACTCGGCGCACTGGACGTTCGACAGCTTCTCCGCCGACGACTGGCGCAAGCTGATCGCCGTCTATTGGGGATACGTCAGCCTGATCGACGAGCAGGTGGGCAGGGTCCTGGCCGCGGTCGACGAGCTCGGGCTGCGGGACACGACGACGGTCGTTTTCACCGCCGACCATGGGGAGTTCACCGGCTCGCACCGGCTGCACGACAAGGGCCCGGCGATGTACGACGACATCTACCGCATCCCGCTCCTCGTCCGGATGCCTGGCGCGCCGGGAGGCTGCGTCGACGACGCCTTCGTGTCGCTGACCGATCTGACCCCGACCTTCCTCGACCTGGCGGGTGTCGACCCGGTGGGCAACGACCAGGCGGGCACCGACCAGGTGGGCGCCGACGGGCGGCGCCGGTTCGACGGACGGTCACTGGTGGCCCTGCTGCACGGTGAGAGGCCGGCGGACTGGCCGGATCACGTCACCGCGGAGTTCCACGGCCACCACTTCCCGTATCCGCAGCGGATGATCCGCACCATGGACTACAAGCTGGTCGTCAACCCACCGGACGAGAACGAGCTCTACGACCTGCGGGCCGACGCCGACGAGTTGCACAACCGCTACCACGACCCGGACCTCGCCGGGGTGAGACGCGAGCTGCTGCGGCGGCTGTACGAGATCCTTCGCGACCGTGGCGACAACTTCTACCACTGGATGACGTCGATGTTCGAGGTGGGAACCAAGACCTACGACGCGGCACTCAGTCACGTGGACGAAAGCCCCGGGAGGCCTACGTGACGCGGCACGAGGCGGGGGAGCAGGTCGACACGACGGCCGTGGACGCGACGATCGCGATCGATCGGCGTACGGAGGTGGGCCGGATCGACCCACACATCTACGGGCATTTCCTCGAGTCGAACTTCTTCGGCAACATCGAGGGCGGCGTCTTCGACGAAGGGTCTCCGCTCGCTCTGGAAGGCCCCGGTGCACGGGACGGCCTGCGCGACGACGTGCTCAAGCTGTGCCGGGAACTCGGGCTGCCGGTCGTGCGGTGGCCCGGAGGCAACTTCACGTCACCGTACCGCTGGGAGGACGGCATCGGGCCGCGTGAGGAGCGCCCGCGTCGGCTAGAACTGGCCTGGGGCGGGGAGGAGAGCAACCGCTTCGGCACTGACGAGTTCCTCACCTGGTGCGCCGAGATCGGTGCGGACGCCTACCTCGCGCACAGCTGCCTGGATGTCGAGGACGCCGTGCGCTGGGTGGAATACACCAACTACGGCGGCGACACCGACTACACCCGCCGCCGTGCCGCCAACGGACACCCCGAGCCCTACGCGGTTCGTTACTGGGGGCTCGGCAACGAGGCCTACGGGCCGTGGCAGTTCGGGCACCGGTCCGCGCAGGCCTACGCCTCGGCCGCCCGCGAGCACGGTCGGTTCATGCGCAAGGTCGATCCCTCGATCAAGCTCGTCGGCGTGGGAATCCCGTGGCAACAGGAGGAGTGGACCCGGCCCGTACTCGAACAGACGGGGGACCTCGTCGACTATCTCTCGCTCCACCTCTACGCCGCGAGCACGCATCTGTATACCGGCGACAACGACTTCGAGGCCGTCGTCGCCCAGCCTTTGTACTTCGAGCAGCGGATCCACGACTACGCGCATCTGGTGGCCTCGCTCGCGCGGCGTTCGGGATCGGAACGGCCGCTGGGACTGGCCCTGGACGAGTGGAACATCCGACACCTCGAACCCACCGCATGGCCCGAACCGCAGGCCTGCGAGGACGGAGGAGTCGTTCCCCGCGAGATCGGCCAGGACACACCCGCGCCGTATCCGCTGCGGGTCAACCGGTGGAGTCCCAGAACCCTCGCCGACGCGTTGTTCTACGCCGGTGTCTTCCACGCTCTCCACCGGGCGAGCGGCCTCGCCGTCCCGGTGACCATGGCCAACACTGTCAACCTGGTCAACGCGAACGGCGTCGTCGTGGCTCGTCCCGGTGGAGCCTTCGGCTCGGCCAGCTACCACGTGTGGGACCTCTACCAGAACCACACGGGCGCCATCGCTGTCGCGACCGAGGTCGAGACGCCGGCGACCGTCGCGTACGTCCGCCAGGGCGACAACCGGGACGGCACCGGTGGATTCCACCGCCGACCCGCGACCGTGCCGCACCTCGATGTCTCGGCCACGCTCACAGACGACCGGCATTCGCTGCGGCTGGCCGTGATCAACCGGCACCGTACCTCCACTATCTGCGCGCGGATCGTGCTGGACGGGCGGACATCCACGCTTCCGTCATCGGCGAGCGTGCGCGACGTCGGCGCCGACGTCACCGACCTGCTTGCCCACAACACGCTGTCGGTGCCGGACCGGGTGGCCGTGCGTGACCGGGGCACGGTCAAGCTCGCCGACGGCGCGTACGACTTCCCGCCGCATGCGGTGACCCTGCTGTCGTTCGACCTGAGGTGAGTGTTCGGCATGACTTCGCGTCCGATCCCGCGGGAGCAATCAAGACAATGCCTGACCACGTGACCGAGCAGGCGTCGCGGCAGCCGTCGACGCGGCCGAACATCCTGCTCATCTGCACCGACCAACAGCGGTACGACGCCCTCGCGGCCTACGACAACCCCGAGATCCACACTCCGAACCTGGACCAGCTCGCCGCACAGGGATCCCTCTTCGAGAACTGCTACGTACAGAGCCCTGTGTGCGGTCCCTCCCGGGCCAGTCTGATGACCGGCCAGTACGTGCACTCCCATGGCCTGTGGGCGAACGGGGTCGCCCTGCCTCCCCACGCACGGCTGTTCACCCGGGATCTCGCCGATGCGGGCTACGACTGTGGGCTGGTCGGCAAGCTGCACCTGTCAGCCTGCTTCGGCGGCCGCACCGAGCCACGCCTGGACGACGGCTTCCGCGTGTTCCGCTGGGCTCACGACCCGTACCCGGGATCGTCGGAGAACGCCTACCACCGCTGGTTGAAGGCGAGCCATCCCGGGCTCTACGAGGCCGCGACAGACCCGGACTCCGAGGTCACGTTCGACACCATGCCGACGCACGCGCACTACAGCCACTGGATCGGTGCGGAGACCATCGACTACCTGCGCTCGAGCCGCGAGCAGGACAAGCCGTTCTGCTTCGTCGCCAACTTTTTCGATCCCCACCACGGGTTCGGTGCGCCGAAGGAGTACCTCGACCAGTACGACCCGGCCAGGCTCGCGCCGCCGATCACCGCGCCTGACGAGCTCTCGACCAAACCGCCGATCTACACCGACGCGTCGCAGAGGTCGTACGCGGGCCACGCCAAGGGCTACGCCGAGTACACCGCCGGCGAGCTCCTGGAGACCAGGGCGGCCTACTACGCCATGGTGAGCCTCGTCGACGACGAGGTGGGTCGCATCCTGGCCACGCTCGACGCCGAGGGGCTGTCCGACAACACGGTCGTGATCTTCACCAGCGACCACGGTGAGATGCTGGGCGACCACCAGCTCATGCTCAAGGGCCCGATGATGTACGACTGCGCGATCCGGGTTCCGCTGCTCCTCAGGTGGCCGGGAGTCGTCGCGGCGGGTCAGCGCAGGCGCGAACTGGTGCAGTGGGTCGATCTTGCGCCCACGCTGCTGGAGGTGGCCGGCGTCCCGCCCACACCGGCGCTGCAGGGAGCGAGCCTGGTGCCGATGCTGTCGGGGACCTCGGACTGGGAACGCGACTGGGCCCTGTGTGAGTACCGCAACAGCGGCCACCCCTACGACCCGCCGGTCCACACGACCATGCTCCGTCACGACCGGTGGAAGCTCGTCGTGCACCACGGCGATCCGGCGACGCGGCGAGATCACACCGGTGAGCTGTACAACCTCGTCGCCGATCCGCACGAGCTGACCAACCTCTGGAACGACGGCGCACACGCGACGGACCGCGCCGCCCTCTACGAGCGCCTCCTCGATGTTCTCGTGTCCACCGAAGACCGCTCGGCGCGACGCGAGGCTTACTGGTGACCTGGACCACGTGCCGGACATGGACGGCTGACCGCCCCCCAACACCACAACGAAACCACCGAGGAGCGCCCATGGCCCGCACACGAGTCGTGGTGACGGTGACAATGCTCGTGCTTGCCCTGCTGTCGAGCGTGAGCGCGACTGCGACCACCGGGAGGGACTCGGTCTACACCAACCCAGTGGCCGACGAGGCGTCGGAGAACTTCGCGGACCCGGCGATCATCCGCGGCCGGGACGGATTCTGGTACGCCTATGCAACCGCAGATCCGAGGTTCGCCGGCGACTCGTACCACCTGCTGAAGATCATCCGGTCCAGGGACCTGGTGGCGTGGGAGTACGTCGGCGACGTCTTCACGCCGGAGACCGAGCCGCGCTACGACGGCTACGGCGACGCCGCCCGGAGGCTGTACTGGGCACCGGACATCGAGTACTTCGGCGGTCGGTACGTCCTCTACTACTCGTACGTCGTGAACGTGGGAAGCGACACGCACTGGCGGGCGATCGGGGTCGCGACCGCACCGCACCCGGCCGGACCATGGACCGACTCCGGCGCCTACGTCACCGGCCCCGAGACCTGGGAGCCGCGCCCGGGCGTGACAGCGTGGCGGAACGTCATCGACCCCGACATCGTCGCCACACCCGAGGGGGAGCGCTACCTCTACTACGGATCGGTCCTCGGCGGCATCCGGGTGGTGAAGCTGTCACCCGACGGGCTGACCGCGGTCGGCGAGCGGACCCAGGTGACACCGGAGAACCGTTACGAGGCTGCGGATCTGGTGTACCGCGACGGCTCCTACTACCTGTTCGCCTCGGTGATCGGTGGCTGCTGCGCTGGACCGGCCTCGGCGTACCCCGTGCACGTCGCACGGTCGGCCGATCCCCGCGGTCCGTTCCTGAGCAGGGACGGCGACTCGATCCTTGCCCAGGACGGCGGCGGCACACCGGTACAGGTGCCGAACGGGAACCGCTGGGTGAGCGTCGGGCACACCGCTATCGGCACCGACCTGTCCGGTCAGCAGTGGCTCGTCAGTCATGGCATCGATCGCCACTCTCCCTACCTGCAAGGCACGGCGAACAACCGACACCTCGTGATCAGCCGGCTGGACTGGATCGACGGATGGCCGACCACGAACGCCGGTCGGGGCGTCCTGGACGGCCCGCTTCCCGCACCCGATGCCGACCCGTGGATCGCCGACAGTTTCGAGTCCGGCACCGAGCCTGGGCAGCAGTGGGCAGACGGCGAGGGGTGGGAGATCCGGACCGAGCCGGCGGGCGGTCACCTGCAGAGCACGGGCGGCGATCCGACGTTGCTTGCCAGGCGGCACATCAGCGGCGACGCCCGGGTCCGTGGGTCGGTCCGCGTTGGCGGGAACGGGGACAGAGGCTCCGCCGGGTTCGTCGTCGACCGCGCCGGCTACCGGACGCGGGTCGTCCTCGACCGGCCGTCCGAGTCCCTCGTGGTGGAGCTGAGAAGGGGGGACCGCCTGGTCGACGTACGCCGGGCCGCGTTGCCGCCGGGGTTCCTCTTCGCCGACTGGCATGAGGTCGACGTCCGGCTAAGTGGTCGGCGTGTCACCGCGGAGGTCTCCGATGCGGGTCTCGGCGACGTGCTCGCGTCGGTCGACCTGACCCTGCCCCGAGGCAACGGATCCGCCCGGGTCGGCGTGCTGGCGGACTCCGCAGACCCGGAGGGCGGCGCGGCGTTCGACGACGTCACCGTGGCCAGACTCTTCAGGCCGCTCGCGCACCAGGTCCCCGATCCAGGGCTCGGCGATCCGATCCCGGCGCTCGACGAGGAGTTCGACGCCGGCATCGGTTCGCGGTGGAGGTGGCTGCGTGCACCGGCGGCGACCGTGGAGGACGGCCAGCTGCGGTTCCCGGTGCAGCGCGCCGATCTGGTGGATCGGCGTCCGAATCCGGATGACTCCGCCTCGCTTCTGCTGGCCGATGCTCCGCGTGGCGACTGGGCGATGGAGACCAAGGTGACCGTTCCGTTCGGCGACACCGTCCCCTCCGGTTGGCCGCAGGCCGGCGTGGTGGTGTACGGCAGCGACGACGATTTCGTCGACCTCACCTACGGGGCCCGGGACCGGACGCGGATGGTCAACTTCGGCACGGAGGTGCCGTGGCCGACCGGCGTGGCCTACGGCAGCGCCCAGGTAGGCCCGACCTCGGACACGATGTGGCTGCGGCTGCTGCACAAGGTCGATCCGGGTACGGGAGAGCACCGATACCAGGCTGGGACGAGCCGTGACGGCCGCACCTGGACATGGCACGGAGTCCGCACGCTCCGTGCCGGGTCGCCGCCTGGGATAGGCCTGGCCGCGTACGGGATCGAAGGCGACGACGCCGTGGTCGCGGCGTTCGACTACGTGCGCTTCTTCCGCTCGCAAGCCAGTCGGTGAGCAGCGTTGCCGGGCCCCGTCAACTGCGACCAGGGATCCCTTGCACTCCTGGGTTACAACGATAGAAACGGAACTGGACGCGGACCTTGCGCAATCTTTACAAGGATGCAAAGGTGCCCTCGATCGGACAGATCTTGCGTCTCCGGGGGACGGGGTTGCCACCGAACGGCATGACGTCGAGGAGGAAGTCCATGAGTCATTCATTCTCTGCTCCAGGCCCCGGCCGGACTGGACGCGCCGCGGCGTCGCTGCTCGGTCGGCGGGCTCTGCTCGGCGGCGCGGCCGCGGCCGGATTCGGTTTGGTCGCCGCGTGTAGTCCGGGATCTTCGGGGCGTCCGGGACAGACCGCGCCGAAGGGCGACGGTGGCTCCGAGGGCTACAGCGGCCCGGCTGTCGAACTTGCCTTCTGGCACGGCCTGACTGGTGGTGACGGCCCCATCATGAAGGACCTCACCGCGAGGTTCACCAAGGAGTTCCCCAAGATCACCATCAAGCAGCAGGCCATCGCGTGGGAGCAGTACTACGAGAAGTTGCCGGCGGCAGTCAGCCAGGGCAAGGGCCCGGACATCGCGATCAT
Organism: uncultured Actinomycetota bacterium; assembly: GCA_963720325.1. GTDB lineage: Bacteria > Actinomycetota > Actinomycetes > Propionibacteriales > Actinopolymorphaceae > Thermasporomyces. The sequence goes on from CAVRFE010000005.1 coordinate 82,413, forward strand.
GCACATCGACCGGGTGCCGACGAACGCCGCCCGGCGGGTGATCCAGCCACTTGACGACGTCAATGACGCGCTCGGGCTCGGCGAGGGCGACTACGTGCCGATCGCCTGGCAGGCCGGCCAGTACGACGGTCAGCACTGGAGTGTCCCGCTGGACATCCACTGCGCCGGGCTCTACTACAACAAGAAGACGATGGAGAAGGTCGGGCTCGATCCGGAGACGCCGCCGACCAACGAGGAGGAGTATCTGTCCGCGCTGGACGCGGCGAAGTCCAAGGGTGTGCAGGGCATGTGGGTGTCCGCGCTGAGTGCCCCCGGGCTCCTCTGTCAGACCCTGCTGTACCAGTTCGGCGGCCAGATGGTGGCCAAGGACGGCTCAGCGGTCGAGTTCGGGTCGGAGGCCGGAATCAAGGCTGTCGAGTGGCTGAAGATGTTGATCAAGGAGGGTTACAGCCCGCCGAAGGCGGCCGCCGACGGTGACGTCGTGTCGTTCCAGAACGACAAGTCGTTGTTCATGTTCAACGGTTCGTGGATGGTCACGCCGCTGAACGACGTCAAGAAGCTCGAGTGGGGTGCCGCGATCGTGCCGAACATCGGCGGCACGGACGCCGTCTGGTCCGGCTCGCACCAGATGGTGTTGCCGGACAACCGGGGCGGTGCGGACGAGAACCAGTCGAAAGCGGGCCGGGTATTCCTGAACTGGCTGTCCAAGCACTCTCTCGACTGGGCCGACGCCGGCCAGGTTCCGGCTCGCAACGACGTCCGCGAGGATCCCAAGTTCGACGAGAAGGGTCCGGTGGTCGAGTTCGCCAAGCAGCTGGACTACATCAACTTCACCCCGCCGATCCCCGGCATCACCGACTGCCTGGTGGACTGGGCACCGGCGGTCAGCGCGGCGATGCTCGGTCAGAAGGACACCGCGACCGCATTGGGTGAGGCGCAGGAGAAGGGCAACAGGATTCTCCAGCAGAACAAGGAGAAGTACGGATGAGCTCCGCCACCACGCCCGGGTCGGTGGCAGGGGCCGGTCCGGGCGCGCGTGGCCAATCGGCGCCGGGGAAGGTCCGCTACCACCATCCGGTGACGCCGTATCTGTTCATCCTGCCGTTCGTGATCTTGTTGTTCACGTTCGTCATCGGGCCGGCGTTCTTCGGCGTGTGGATCAGTCTGCACAGCTGGGACTACATGCTTCCGGAGAAGCCGTTCGTCGGGCTGAAGAACTACACAGACCTGTTCAGTCCGGGTTCGTTGACCTTCGAGAGCTTCTGGAACGGGATGCGGGCAACCGCGATCTTCACCATGATCAGCGTTCCGTTCCTGGTGATCTGCCCGCTGGTCGTCGCGTTGATCCTGAACCGCAAGTTTCCCGGACGTAACGTCTTCCGGGCGATCATCTTCGCGCCGTTCGTGTTGGGGATCGCCATCGTCGGGCTGCTGTGGAACTACCTGCTCGACACCCAGTTCGGGTTGATCAACGCCCTCATCGGCCTGTTCGGGGTGCCGCCCGTCGGCTGGACGCAGGAGCAGCCGGCCGCCTGGGTTGCCTTGGTGGGGATGACGGTCTGGTGGACCCTCGGCTTCAACTGCGTGATCTACCTGGCCGGACTGCAGTCGCTCCCTGACGAGCAGTACGAAGCCGCCGAACTCGACGGCGCAGGAGCCTGGGGGAAGTTCCGCCACATCACCATTCCCGGCCTGCGGAACATCTTCGTGTTCGTGATCACGATTACCATCCTGGCCAGTGCGAACATGTTCGGCCAGTCCTACCTGGTCACCAATGGCGGTCCCGGTCACAGCACCAGGACGGCGTTGATGGTGATGACCGAGGAAGGCCTGCGACGGTTCCAGATGGGCACAGCATCGGCGATGTCGTACGTCCTGGCGTTCTTCCTCGCCGTGATCGCGATCGCCAACTTCCTGTTGCAGAGGGAGCGGAAAGCATGACCGCCACCCATGAGACGTCGGAGGCGACGACCGTGGACTCGCCGTCCGCAATCGTCAAGACGCGACACCGGAGGGCGTACCGGAGGGATCGCAACGGGCCGTTGTTCTGGGTCGCGATCGTGATCCTGGCGTTGATCTTCGTCGTGCCGATCCTGTGGATGTACCTGACCTCGTTCCGGACCGAGGCGGACGCCCGGACCATCCCGGTTACATTCATCCCTGACGAGCTGACACTGCGGGCGTACCGGTTCGTGTTCTTCGATAGCGAGAATCCGGTGCTGCTGTGGGCACTCAACTCGTTCATTGCGGCCAGCCTGCACTGCATCCTGGTACTCGCGGTGTCATCGCTCGCGGCGTACGCACTGGCCAGAATGCAGTTCCGGGGCAAGAACCTGCTGTTCGCGGTATTGGTCGCGACGCTGTTTCTGCCCGGGTTCGTGTTCCTCATGCCGAACTACCTGTTGGTCGACGCCCTCCGGTGGACCGACACCCTCTGGGCGCTGGTTATCCCTGGTGCGGCCGGGGCGTTCAGCGTGTTCTTCCTGCGGCAGTTCTTTCTGTCCATTCCCCGTGAGCTGGAGGAGACAGCGCTGATCGACGGCGCGAACCAATGGATGATCTTCACCCGGATCGTCCTGCCGTTGTCGAAGCCGGCACTGGTAACGCTGACGGTGCTGGCATTCCTCAGCAACTGGAACGACTTCATCTGGCCGATCTTCGTGCTGTTCTCACCGGAACGCCTCACCTTGGCGCCGGGACTTGCGACGCTGCAAGGTGCGGAAGCGACGGACTATCCCGTCGTGATGGCTGGCGCGACGATCGCTTCCATCCCGGTGTTGATCTTGTACGTCGTCCTGCAGCGCTACATCATCGAAGGTGTCGCCACCTCCGGCATCAAGGGGTGACCGCCGCCCCCGCACAGCCGCACCAAGAACAACCCACACGGCCGGACTGACCGACGTGGTAGTACACCAAGGGTTTGGTCAACCTGTCGGCTCGAGCTGCTCCAGTACAGCGGAGAGTACGCGCGGAACGGTCTTGCAGAGCGTGGCTTGAGGGACTGCCATCTCATCGTCGGGAGTGCCGAACGGTTGGCCGAGCATGACGTGGACGAACTGACCCTCAGCAACGTCCAGAAAGCCATTGCATTGCCGTCCCGGAGGGGGACTCTTCACGACGAGGGCCGCAAATCCGTCGACAGTGAGTCTCCGGTCGATGAGCCCTTCGGTGTTGACCGATGCAAGGGCGTCGTCCAGGCCCCGGTCCACGACCGCCGTGACCTCGAGCAAGATGCCAGGGTCGTCCCAGGACACGTCGGAGGCGCGCTGGCCGGAAAGACGTGAGCACGACACATTGCCAGAAAAGGCGAGCGATCCAGTCGGGTCGATCTTGCCCTGCGACGACTTGAATCGCCCTGGCGGGATGGCGCGAGCGATGCGGCAGCTGTCGTCCTTCTCGAGGGTGATCTTCCACGGTCTGGTCGTCGTCTTGGCTGCGGACGGGGTAGGGCGCGGGGTCTTGGCGCTGCTACTCGGGCGTTGCGGCTTGGTCGTCTTCACCTCGCCTGCCGGCGCCCCCGCCCCACGTGAAGGCGCGTTCGACCCGCCGCATGCGGCGACAGTCGCTGTGAGGAGAGCGACCATCGCGATGACCGACAGATGCTGCGCCTTGGGCCTCGATGTCACCGGGGCAGCTTGGCAAGCGCGCGTTTCAATTCAGCTTCAGGACGGACGTTGATGACCTTGGCGCCGTCGTCAGAGCGGCCGAGATGTCCGAGGGCAACCACGTGCGCATGGTGGACACTGCACATCATGAGTCTTTCCCTGATGAACGTCACCGTCGATTGTGGCGTGCCAGCCGGTGCGGTCGCCCGCTGGTGGGCCACCGCGCTCGCCGCGAAACTCGACGGCGACTGGGGCGCTGCGGCGCGGGTGAACCTGCAACCCGACGGAGCGCCACGCCTACTGTTCATCCAAGTCCCGGAACCGAAGCACGGAAAGAACCGGGTTCATCTCGATCTGCTTGCCGACGACCGAGACATGGAGGTCGAGCGCCTCACGGGTTTGGGCGCGACCGTCGTCGCCCGCCACGACGAGTCAGGCGAGTCCTGGACGGTCATGCGAGACCCGTACGGTAACGAGTTCTGCGTGAACTGAACGCCTGTGTGAAACGTGACGCTCCCACTGACCGGATGCGGCCGGGTTGCGCATCAGTGCGGACAGGCGATGTCCCGCGTCCAATGCTTGATCGGCTTGCCCGGTTCTTCGCAGACTGACCTGGAGAAGGAGAGCAGCTCATGAAGATTCTTGTGTGGATCGTGTCGGCGCTGTTGGCCCTGGCGTTCCTGTTCATCGGTGCGAGCAAGGTACTCACCTCGCCGGTCGAACTGGAAGCGATGGCCGAAGGCGTGCCGGTTGTCCTACTCAAGATCGCCGGCACCGCTGAGATGCTGGGTGCCCTTGGACTTGTCCTGCCCGCAGCGACCCGAATTGTGCCGGTCCTGACACCCATCGCAGCGATAGGCCTCGTGGTGACCATGATCGGTGCGACGATCACAAACATCGTCATCGGAGAGTACGCGCTGGTACCTCAGACCGTCATCCTGGGCGTGCTTGCCGCCTTCGTGGCCTGGGCACGGTTGGGCCGTTATGCCATCGCCCCCCGCCAGGATCTGGCCACGGCATCCTGATGATCCGACTGCGGTGACTTTCCCGACTACGTGGTCAGTCGCAGGGGGCCAGGGTCAGCGACGCGAAGCCTGACCATCCCGGTCACCCCGCTGGTCCTGCTCGGTGGCCACCAGGGTGCGCCGGGCCTGACGGAGCCGCATGAGCCTGCCGGCCAGTGCGCAGCCGAAGCCTAGGAAGGCCACCAGCCCGAGTACGCCGACCATCGGGAGCCCCCACACGAGGCGGCTGACGGCGGCGATCGTGATCCCGCCGATGCCGCCGAACATGAAGTTGGCGAACGCCGGCAGCAGGGCACCGAGCACCGCCAGCAACGCCAGCGGGAGCAGGCGCAGCGCGACCGTCCAGCCGGGGCTGGTACGCCGGCGTTCCGCCCATCGCCGGGAGCGCCACAGAATCAGTCCTGCGATCAGCAGCACCACGGTGATCACCGCCAGGAGGACGGTGTTGATGATGTCCACGAGGTCCCAGCTCGCGGTCACGTCCTGGTGAGGCCCCCCGTCCAGTGCGGTGATCGTGTTGTGCGTCAACAGGACCGGGGCGCCGACCGCATTGGTCAGCGCGACCGCCCCCGTTCCCGTCCCAGGGGAGAACTCGATGTAGGAGTTGTAGGTCGTCAGCGTGCCGCCGTGACCGATGGTCTTGGTGTCGGGAAACCCGGGGTCCTCCCACCCGAAGGCGTAGCCGTGGGCGGGCACATCGTGCATGGCGCGCAGGGACGAGGCCCGCAGCAGCCGATCACCGGTCGCCAGTGACGTGCCGTCTCCGAGCTGGAAGCGCAGCCAGACGCCCATGTCCCTGGCGGTGGAGATCACACCGCCGTTGCCTTCGCACGCCCCCGGCGGCTCCTGGATCGCGATCCTTACGGCCAGCACCACCGTGTATCCCCTGGGCAGCCCGCCCACCCGGGTGTCACAGCGGCTCGTCGACGTCGTGGAGGTCATGCCCAGCGGCGCGAACACCTCTCGGGTGAGGTAGTCGTTGAAGTCGGCGCCCGTGACGACCTCCACCACCCGCGCCAGCACCGAGTACCCCGTGCTGCTGTAGTCGGTCCGGGTCCCGGGAACGAATGCCAGGCGGTTGCCGGCGAGTCGCTCGACGACCTCTGCGGCGGAGCGCGCGGGGCGGTCGGTGAGCTTGTCACCTTCCAAAAGCCCGGACTGGTGCGTGAGCAGGTGCCGGATGGTGACCGAGCGGTACCGGTCGTCGTCCATGCGCAGGTCGGGCAGGACGTCGGCGAGGCGGTCGTCCAGGCGGAGGCGGCCAGCGTCCACCTGCTGCAGCACCGCCAGGGCCGTGAACGCCTTGCTCATCGACGCGATCCGGAAGCGGGTGTCCAAGTTCACCCTGCCGCCCGAGCCGTCCTGACCGAAGACCTCGGTGCGCACGCTGCCACCCTGCAGCGTCACCAGCGCAACTCCCGGGGGCCTCAGCTCGTGCACGTACTCCTCGAGCACCTCCGGCACTCCGGGCTGGCTCTGCGCGCCGGCGGACGACTCCATGCCGATCACCGCCGACACCACTAGAAGCACGACACCCACTAACGACCGCAGCGTTGAGCTGCGGCAAATCCCAGACTGCACGGACAGCCAGATCCCGCCCGAGGTCCCCGCGGAGCGGCTGTCGGCGAGCGCCTCGACCGGCGTGACGCGCGTCGCGAGTCGCGTCGGTACGACGGCGGCGATGAGGGTCAGGACCGCGGTCGCTGCGACGACCGCGACGGTCGGCCACAGCGGTACAGCGGGCGCGACGAGCGTGCTGGTGAGGGGCGCATCTGGGTCGACCCGGACGAATCCGAGGAGCGACTGGGCTCCCGCCCATCCGTAGGCGACGCCGAGCAGGAGGCCCGTCACGAGTGCCGTGACCGTGATGTGCGCGGCTTCGAGCAACACGAGGCGTCGCAGCTGGCCGTTCGACAGGCCGAGCGCGCGCAGCAGGCCGAACTCACGGCGCCGCTGTATGACGCCGAGCGTCAGGAGGTTGACGAGGCCGACACCGGCGATGACTGCCGACACGGCAACCAGACCCATCATGATGGCCGCGAACGTGTCGATTGGCGCCGCTATATCGCCCGCGCCCGCCGCCAGCACGCGCTTGGCTGATTCGGTCGCGACGGCGAGCATCGTCACGAGCGTGACGCCCATGACGACGCCGATCGCCATGCGGCTCGACCGCTCGGGGTAGCGCAGTGCGTTCTCGGCGGCTAGGCGCGCGGTCGCCGATCGGCCGAACGCGCGGCCGACGATTTGCAGCACGGGCGGCATGACGAGCGTCGCGCCGAGTGCGAGTCCTGTGAAGGACAGGAGGCCGCCGAGGAACGCCACCACGACGCCCAGCGGTGTAAAGAGTCCGGCGAGGATACCCAGCGCGAGCAGCGCGCCGCCTGCCACGAACAGCGCGATCGCCGTCGCGTTGCGGCCCTTGTGCCGTACGAGATCGCCGTGGGAGCTCTCGACCGATCCGCCGAGCGCCTCCAGTGGCGTCACGGTGAGCACGCGGCGCGACCCCGCCCATGCCGCGGCCCACGTCGTGAGCGTCACGATTGCGGCGGGGAGCAGGAGGGTGGGCTGGACGACCGCGTATCGCACGCCGTCCAGCCTCAGCTGCTCGGTTGCGAGGGCGACGCCTGCCGCCGCGAGCGCCGTGCCGCCGACGAGTCCCGCGAACGCGCCGATCGCTCCGACGACGAGACCCTGGCGAGCTACCTCCGCGCGCTGCGACTTCGCCGACGCCCCGATCAAGCGGAGGAGCGCGATTTGGCGGGTGCGTCCCGCGACTATCGTCGAGAACGTGTTGGCCGTCACGATCGCCGCGGCGTACACGGCGACACCCAGGAGGATCAGCGTCAGGAAGCTCTGCACGAACCCGAGCGTCCCGCTGTTGCCGATGTAGGGATCCGCCTGCAGCATGGCGGCAATGAACCCCGTCGCCGAGATGAGCACGACGCCGAAGGCGGTCGAGATCGCCGCGACGAGGATCGACGCGCCCGTGCCACGCTCGCGTAGCCAGGCGACCGGCGCGGTGACCCTCGGCCGCGAGGGGCTGGGGACGTCGGCTGTCGCGGCGGTCATGCCGACATCCCCTCGGGTGCGGCGACGGATGCCGTGCCGAGCTCGGTCGCGAGCATGAACGCCGAAAGCTCCTCGGCGGTTTGCCGAGGCTTGTCGGCGACAAGGCGGCCGTCGCCGAGGAACAGCACGCGGTCGGCATGCGACGCGGCGACCGCGTCGTGCGTCACCATCGCGATCGACTGGCCGTGCTCGCGGCACGCGGCCCGCAACAGCGCGAGCACCTCGCGCCCCGAGTGCGAGTCGAGGTTGCCGGTCGGCTCGTCAGCGAAGACGAGGTCGGGGGCCGTTGCGAGTGCGCGGGCGATCGCGACGCGCTGCTGCTGACCGCCGGAGAGCTCGTGCGGGCGATGGCGCAGCCGCTCGTCCAGGCCGAGGGACTTGACGAGGCGCTCGGCCCGCGCCTTCTCCTGCGCCATCGGCCGGCGGCCGTCGAGGTCGAATGGCAGCAGGATGTTGCCCCATGCGTCGAGCGTCGGGACGAGGTTGAACGTCTGGAACACGAACCCGACCCGACGACGACGCAAGGTCGTCAGGTCGAGGTCGGACAGGCCCGTGATCTCGGTGTCGCCGATCCACGCGCGGCCGCCGGTCGGGGCGTCCAGTCCGGCCATGATGTGCATGAGGGTCGACTTGCCCGACCCGGATGGTCCCACGATGGCGGTGAACTCTCCGCGGCGGATGCCGACGCTGACATCGTCCAGCGCGCGCACCTCGCTCTCGCCGGAACCGTAGGTCTTCGTGAGGTGCTGCACCCGGGCCGCGAGGCCGAGGTCGGTCGATGTCAGTTCCATGCCCTTGACGCTATGGACCGGCACGCACCTGGCGCGTCGGCCGGCAGATGCATCCGCGTACATCGTCAGGATGATCCCCCTCCGGGGCTGCGCTGAGCAGTCGCTGACCGGGCTACGCGAGTCCGTGCTCGAACGCGAAGACGACGAGCTGCACGCGATCGCGCAAGCAGAGCTTCATGAGGATGCGGCTGATGTGCGTCTTGACGGTCGCCTCGGACAGGAACTCGCGCGTCGCGATCTCGGCGTTCGACAGGCCGCGGGCGGCGAGCGCGAAGATTTCGCGCTCGCGGTCGGTGAGCTCCCCGTACTCCCGTGGGACGGCGCGCGGTGCGGCATTCGTGAAGTGCGCGAACAAGTCACGGGTGGCGGATGCTGCGATGACGGCCGATCCGGCATGCACCGTACGGATCGCCGCGAGGAGGAACTCGGGATCGGCATCCTTCAGGAGAAACCCGCTCGCACCCTGCCGGATCGCGCGGGCTGCGGCCTCGTCGAGGTCGAACGTCGTGAGCATGACGATGCGGGGCGGGTCGGCGTCGCGCAGGAGCTCGGCGGTCGCAGCGAGGCCGTCGAGCACGGGCATCCGGATGTCCATCAGCACGACGTCGGGCTTCGAGGCGCGCACGACGACGATCGCCTCGCGGCCGTCGGGCGCCTCGCCCACGACGTCGATGTCTGGCTGCGAGTCGACGAGCATGCGGATTCCGGCGCGGAACAGCGCCTGATCGTCGACGAGCACCACCCTGATCGCGCTCATGACCCGCCTCCGATCGGGAGGTTTCCCCGCACGAGGAAGGCACCGTCTCGCGGGCCGGCGTCCAGCCGCCCTCCGACGAGTTGCGCGCGCTCCCGCATCCCGATGACGCCGTGCCCGCGCGTGCGCTCGCCCGTGCCACGGCTCTCCAGCTCATACGGCTGAGCGGCCGTCACGCCGGGTCGAAGGGCGTTGCGGACCTCGAAGGCGACGCGGTCGGCGTGCCACTCGAGCCGCACGTCGACCGGTCCCGCACCACCGTGCCGTAGGGCGTTCGTGAGCGCCTCCTGCAAAATGCGAAACACCGCGAGCTGGATAGACGCTGGCGGTGTGCCCGGCCACGCGGGGTCGACATCGACCCTGAGCTCGACGCCGGCCGCGCGCAGCTGCGCATACAGCTGCTCGAGGTCGGCGAGGGTCGGCTGTGGCCCGTCGCCCTCGCTGTGCCGCATCTGCGTCAGGAGGAGCCGCACGTCGGACAGCGCCGCCCGCGCCGTGGACGAGATCGTGCCGAGTGCCTCCGTCGCGACAGAGGGATCGGACGCCGCGGCATACCGTGCTCCGTCGGCCTGGGCGACGACGACCGCGAGCGAGTGAGCGACGACGTCATGCATGTCGCGCGCGATGCGTACACGCTCCTGCTCGGCGACGGCCTCCGCCTCGGCCCTCTGCTGCGCGACGCGGTTCTCCTGTGCCCGGAGCGCCGTACGCACGAGGGCACCGGTGGTCCATGCGAGCAGGAGCGCGAACATCGCAGCGAAGAGCGATGCCGCCGCAGTCGTGATCACCGACCGCTGCTCCCCGGCAAGGATCGCGCCGAACAGGTACACGGTGCTGACGCCGGCCCCCGTGATCGCTGAGGCGAAGCCGAGCCAGAAGACGACGCGGGACCCGTAGGCCGCCGTCGCATAGAGGACGGCGAAGATCGCGACGTCGGTGAGGCTGGGCGGTCGGCCGAAGGCCATTTGCACGATCGCACCGGCCCACGCGACGGCGAGCGCCATCCCCGGTGACAAACGACGAAGTGCCACCGCGGCGGCCATGAGTACGACGACGATGGCCGTGCCGACCCCGTTGTGCGACACCGCCCGCCCCACTACGAGCTCAGGCCACGCGACGATCACTGCGAAGAGCGCCGCGACGACGAGGTCCACCACGAGCTGATACGTCTTCAGCCGGCGGAGCACGCGCTTCACGCTACGTGAGGACGGACGCTGCGGCATCAGCCCCGCGATGTATGTACCACTGCTGCGGCATCCGCCTCCGGATGTACCCGCCGTGGAATTTGTTCCCTGCTGGCGTGCCACCTTCGGGCCGGCTGTCGCCCCGTCTCCGCTGGCACGGGGCAGAGACCGCGAGCGTAGGCTCGCGCATGACGGCAGGGGTCAGCCTGCCCGTCGCCGTTGCCTGGCGAGCGCGCTGGCGATCTTGCCCCGCAGCGGACTTCTCCCTGACCGGGTTATGGGGTCTGACATGGCTGAGTTGGTCGAGACGAACGACCCTGGCGTGATCTCGGTTGTCGAGGGACTTCTTGGCGGAGCGGACATTCCGTACCAGATCACCGACCGCAACATGGCCATCCTCGAGGGCTCGATCGGCGCGATCCAGATAAGGATTCTGGTACCGGACGAGCGTGAGGCAGAAGCCCGTGAACTGCTTGTCGACGCCGACCTCGGCAATTGGCTGCGTCCCTCCTAGTTCCGGGCCGCCCATGGTTGGCGGCACGCGGCGGGTCGTCGGCGCTCCGGCCGAGAGGTGTGAGGTGGATCTCCATCAACTAGGTCGACCAGATGTCACGTTCGGGCCGCAAATCTTGTCCTAGCGATGACGAACGTCGATCACGATGGAAGGTCACCGGTGCTCCGATTCCCGAACGTCTGGCATCGATCTTGCAGATCGGAGCTTTTCGCCACGATGCGGGCGAAACTACTTCCAGATCACTGGTCCGTGCTGCTTGCGCAGATCAGCGTGTTCAGCTTCGTCGTCGTCGCGGTGAGCGGCGTGGTGTTGATGTTCTTCTACGACCCGTCGATGGAGCAGGTGACGTACGCCGGGTCGTACGGACCGCTCACCGGTGTGGAGATGTCGCGGGCATACGCGTCCACACTGGACATCTCGTTCGAAGTCCGCGGTGGTTTGCTGATGCGTCAGATTCACCAGTGGAGCTCACTGGTGATGACGGCCGCGATCGTGCTGCATCTGCTGTGGTTGTTCTTCGCCGGAGCGTTCCGCAAGCCGCGACGGCGGTCCTGGCTGATCGTCGTTGGGCTGCTTGTTGTGACAATGGCCGCTGCCATGACGGGCTCGGCGTTGCCCGACGACCTGCTGTCGGGTACCAGCATGGCTGTCCTCGACGGCTTGCTCACGGCAACGCCCGTTGTCGGGGCGTGGCTGTCGGCGTTGCTGTTCGGCGGCCCGTTTCCCGGCGACGCCAACGCGATCTTCTACCCCGTGCACGTTGCGGTTTTGCCCGCAGTGCTGGTGATCGCGTTCGTGGTGAAGGCAGTCCTCGGTCTGCGCCACGGGCCCGCCGAGCACGCCGGACGAGCGCGCGCGAGGCGCTACGCCGTGGGCACCAGCCTCCGGGCGTTCGTGGCCGAACGCGTGGGACTCTTCCTCATCGTGAGCGGTGTAATCGTGCTGATGTCCGCGACGCTCACCGTCAACCCGGTCTGGCAGTACGGCCCCGCCGATCCGGCTAGCGCTTCGGCCGGATCGAGTCCCAACTGGTCCCTGGCCTTCCTCGACGGCGCACTCCGCCTCGCACCTGGGTGGGAGTTCGTCTGGCTGGGCCGCACCTGGTCCGTTGCCATCTTGCTTCCGTTACTTGTCAGCACGTTGTTCTTCGCGATATTGGCTGCCTATCCCTACGTGGAGCAATGGCTGACCGGAGACACCGAGGACCATCATCTGCTCGAACGCCCGCGCAACAACCCCACTCGTACCGGCATCGGTGTGGCCGGCATTGTCTTCTACGGCGTGCTGTGGGCGGCTGCAGGCTCCAACACGATCGCCCTCACGTTCGACATATCTGTCGAAGGGTTCATGTACGTCCTGCAGGCACTGCTCGTTCTCGGCCCTGTGGCGGGGTTCGACATCGCAAGGCGGATCTGCGTCGGCCTGCAGAGAAGGGACCGAGCGATCGTGCTGCACGGGCATGAGACTGGACGAGTCGTTCGGACTCCGACCGGTGGGTACGTCGAGGTGCATCTGGCCGTCGACGCGAACGAGCGCCAGCGTCTGGCTGGCTACGAGGACCACCCCACGGTCCCCCTCCAACGAGATCTGCACGGGCGGACCAGGATGCCGCAACGGCTGCAGGTGCGCCTGTCGCAGCTCTTCTATCGGGATCGGATCCCCCCGCTCGCCCAGGCCGAACTGGACCCTGAACTGCACGACGTGACCACCGTCGGCGACAGCTGAAACCGACAGTGCGGATCGCGCGGTTCGGGCCCGGGAGGCTGGTTGCTGGGTTGTCGTGGCAGTGGTTCCAACGCGCCGACGGCTTCGCCGCGGAACCGGCTGTCTAATGGAGCTTGTCCAACGCTGCTTGGAGAAACGCGTCGCGGCGATCCTGCGCTGTCACCGGATCCAGGTCAGGTCGACCCATTCGGTGAAAGCCCTCGATGAACCACCCCGACATGTCGGCCGGCGTCTGGAGCGCTACTACGACGTCGAAGTAGGCGACATCGGTGGCTGTGAGGCCGCTGGCCTGTTGCCAGCCGTCGAGCACGGCGTCGGCGGCGGCCAGGCCGTAGGTGAGTACAGCGGTCGTGCGCATCGCCCCCAGATCGACGCCGTAGTGACCTACGCCGGCCGATCGCCAGTCGACGAGTCCTACGTCGGTGTCGCTGGTCCATACCGTGTTGCCGAACCAGAGGTCGCCATGGAGCAGGACCGGTTCGGCAGCGGGCACCGGCACCGAACGCAGTCGTTCGTCGGCAGCCAGCAGCAAAGGCGTCGTACGGACCTTCGGCAAGCGCTCTCGAATGAGGTCCAGGCGCCAGCCGGTCTCTTCATGGAGTTCGTGGAGGACGGCCTCCTTCTCGGTCGCAGTGGCCGCGGCTTGGTAGCGCGCCGCCCATCGCCGCGTGGCGGCGTGGTCGTCTACCTGGACTGGCCGCGTCAGCAGCGGTAGCTCCGCAGTGGCCGAGCAGCGGATGCCGTGCAGTGCGGCACCGGCCGCACCGTAGGCCCGCAGCCGATCGTCGGACGCGTCGAGGGGGATCCGGCTGCTGCCGCGCAGCACGGTTTCCAGGACCGACGGCTGGCCGCAGTTGGCTCCGTCGAGGTCCGCCGCGAGCAGTCGTGGCGCGGCCAGTCGGTACTCCTCGGCGAGAGTGAGAGCGGCCGCATCGGTCGCCAGAGCAGGCGACCACGTTCGATCGTCCGCCACCCGTAACAGCGCTTCGGTACGTCCGGTGCCGTGCTCGGCGCGTAGCAGCCACGGACCTGAGCCGTTGTGGAGAGCTTCGACGGCCACGACTCTCGCGTCGGGAGCGATCGCGTTCGCTGCCCACACCAGAACGGATTCGATCGGAGTCGACATGCGTCCACCTTCGATCGACCGTGACCAACGGGGCAAGGTTCACCGGGGGCCGAAACCTGACCCCGGTCACGTTGGTGATCGCTCATCTAGCTTGGGGTGGCTGACACGGCTGGTTCGTTCGGTGCCGGTACCAGCTGGAAATCTGGTGGTCCTTGCGCCGGATTTCCGGCTACGGTGTTCAGACAACCAAGAAACCTGCTTCGGGAATGCCATACTTCCAGCGCCCGGAGTCGCGCGACGCCATGAGTGTCGTGTGGCTCTGGGCGCTTCGCGTTTCTCGAGGCAATTTCAGCAGGAGGTGACGATGCTGACGCAAGAGCAGCTAGCGACGTTCGACGACGAGGGGCTTGTGAGGGTACCCGGTGCCTTGCCGAGAGACGACGCGCTAGGAGTGGCCGACCGGATCATGGAGCACCTCGCAACGGAGGCAAGAACTCGACAAGTCGGCGAGCACGAGGTGGCCAAGCATGGGGGAGTGTTCCAACCGCTCAAGCGCGCCGGTGCGTTCGACCCGGTAGGGGCAAGCACGATCCCGGCCGCCCTGGACGATCTGCTCGGCAACGAGGGCTGGAAGCGTCCCCTGCACTGTCGACGACCCCTGGTCACCTACAAGACTTCCGACCAGCCTTGGGACGTTCCGAGCGGCGGATGGCACATTCACCTTCGGTCAAAAACGGGCGGCCAGCTGCAAACAGTCGACGTCTTCGTCGTTCTGAGTGAGGTACGACCTCGCGGCGGTGGAACGGTGATCCTCACCGGCTCCCACCGCCTGATATCCCAGTTCGGCGAACGCGGCGCCAAGACCAGTGCACTGCTACGGGCCCTGGCCGCGCGTGACCGGTGGCTCGCCGACCTGTGGACCTCTCGGGCCGATCCGGCGACGGCGACCGACCGCCGTAAGCGCTACGTGGACGACGGTGCTGTGATCGACGGAGTACCAATGCGCGTCGTCGAAGTGACCGGCGAGCCTGGCGACGCCTATCTCATGCGGTCGGATACGTTCCACGCCGCCGCACCGAACACGCTCGACCAGCCGCGCATCATGCTCGTCGGGGGCGTGCCCGTCGTCGCCAACATGGGGTGATGCTGATCAAAGGACGTCGACTCGCCGCGCATCAACCCTCGCGGCGGTCGACCATCCAGCCGGGCAAGGACCTGGACGCGTGGTCCACGGCCCTGTAGCTAATCGCCCCTCGGTGGTGGCTGTACGGTGCTGGTGGCTGTCCGGCATTGAATGCAGTCCCCAGGATGAGTGAGCCGTCGTCCGGGCCGGAGCAGCGGTGCCCTCTCTGCGGGGGTCAGCAGTTCCGACGCGAGGAATCTCGCAGCGACTCACGGTGGGGCTTCACCACCCACCGGATGACCCTGATGGTCTGTGAGCGGTGTCGCTACGTGCTGCACTTCTACGACGAGCATTCGATCTTCGACTTCGGCTAGGGAATAGGGCGCCGCACCCTCTTGCGTCGGCCCCGGCGGCGTTACGGTCGCCGCCACCGACGAGTCCCTGCGTCCAGGCCGCCTTGGCGTGGACGCAGGGATCGCAGACCGAACTGACGCCTCGCGGCGTCCTTTGGGGCCACCGTGCTCTGCTACCCCTACCTAAGCTGCAGGGGTATTGATGGTCTCCTTCACCCACTCCCAGTAGAAGTCGGTGCTGGTATAGACCTCGGGCGTGTTGAGGCAGCCGCTCTCGCCACCGCTGCGGCTGTCGACGCCGACGAGACGCCAGACCCCGTTGACCTTCCAGAGCAGTGGGCTGCCGGAGTCGCCGTTGCATGCGCCCGCGGTGTCGTTCTTGGCGCGAGAAACGCAGACGTCGCCGGGAGTGGCGTCGAACTCGTCGCCGAAGTAGCAGTCAGCGTGGAGCAACAGCTTGGTGTCGAGCTGCAGTATCTCCTTCGGCATGGAGCTGGCGTCATCCTCGACGGTCCTTCCCCAGCCGATCATTCGGATGGTCTGGTCGAGCCCGGGGTGGAGGATGTTGTTGATGGGCGTCTCGGTAGACGGGGTGGCCAGCTTGATCAGGCCGATGTCGCCAGCGCTCTCCTGGCCCGCGGCCCAGAACGGGTGCGCAATGAATTGCACGGCGTCGATCTTGGTGCCGGCCTGGTTGTCGTTGGAGCCGAGGCTGACTCGAAAGTCGGCCGGGTTCAACAGTTGGCCGTCGAGCGTGGCTATGCAGTGTGCGGCCGTGACGACCCACTGCGCGGCGATCAGCGCGCCGCCGCAGCGGTGCGGGCTGGGTCGGTCGCCCTGGTCCTTGTACTGCATCGACGCCGCGAACCTGTACTGCTCGGTGGCGGGATCGCCGCCGATGATCCTGTCCTGGCCGCCTTCACTGGTCAGATCGTGGGCGGCCAGCGCCGACCCAGGGCCGACCACGGTCATCACCGCGGCCGCGGCCAACCCCAGCGCGCAGCTGAGAAGCCTCTTCCTCATATCGTCCCTTCGTCCAAGCACCAGCACGACCGATCGGTCGCGCTGCCGAGACGATACGAACGGGCGACTTCACTTCGGCTTCGCCGCGGCCTCAGAACCGAACCGTCTTCCCGACGGTGGCGGCGTGGTGTCACCGACCTCCTTCGTTGCCTCCCGGAGGTTGGCGACGAGCAGGTGCCCGCCAGGACCTCGCGAACCTCTCAAACGGCCGAGCTTGCTGGTCTGCAAGAAAAAGGCCAGCCTCACCCGTCCCGCCCGAGTCGATCAGCACCATGTACCGGTCACCCAGAACCATAAGGAGAGAAGTCCCTTGGCACGTGGTTGAGGTTGTTCTTCCTCGCGTACCGGCCGGCCTGCAAGAGGCGTAGTGTCGTGCACGCAGGCGAACGTGAGATTCGGCTACGGAGAAGCCCGGACGGCCACTACTTCTGGTCCACAGGTCCCACCTGTGTCCTCGGTGGCGAGCAAGCGGACGTATTCCTGAAGGAGCAGACGATGCGGGGCTCGGGTGTGAACATCGGTCAACTTTGTGACGAGTGTCGCGCTGGGGTAAACATCAGCCGATACGCCGGTCTGCCCGTCCACGACGCGAAGGAACTCGATCGGGAAGTCAGTCGACAACTGGATCAGGCCGACGCCGGTGCCCTCCACGAGCCCTGGCACGCTCTTCTCACCGAGCGGTGCCCGCGGTGTGGGGGCCACCTAGCTCAGCAGTCAATGGATGCTGAGGAGCAGTTGTCCAAGCCTGTGGCTGTGCCCAACGGTGCGCATCGTTATCCCAAGCTTGACATTCTGGCATCGGACTTCCTCGCCACAGCCGACCATCAGACGCTACTCGACGCTCTGTTGGATGCTGCACTGAATCACTCCCCGGCTGACACCGCCAACGCGCAACTGGTCGATCCGAACGGGCGCGGCCTCTACATCGCCGCCCAACAAGGCTTCGAGCGCCCCTTCCTGGACTTCTTCGAATGGGTCAGTGACGACGGTTCAGCGTGCGCGGCCGCCGCTACCAACAATGCGATCGTCATGGTTCCGAACGTCGCACTCAGTCCGCTCTACACCGATGCGAGCAGGCAAGCGATGTTGGACGCCCGATCCTTTTCGGTGCAGTCATTCCCCTTGGTCAGCTCCACCGGACAGCTCCTCGGGGTCTTCTCCTGCCACTACCACAAGGCGGGAAGGCCAAGTGACGATGTGGCGCCTCTGCTCAGTGTCCTAGCCCAGGCTGCCGCCCGGTCGCTGGAGTGGCAGTCTCGACGCAACGGCAACGGTTCGCCTGTCACAACCGAAGCAGACCGGTGGCGGGCAAACGGTCGAACGCAGGGACATGCCTCCGGCCAGGCACCCAACGGGAAGGTCGGCATACGGAAGATTGTCACCGGGATACAGCGTCTCATCGCCAAGCCGACCTGAGCGCACTGCCCACCGACCCGCCAGACGGCTCGCCCTACCGTTCCGGTCTATGGGGGCGCCGACGGCGACCGCATCGTCTTCTCCGGCAGCGGGCCTGCTCTCCTTTCAGCGGGGGTTGTCGGCGCGCCACGCGACGTAGTCGGCGACCGCCATGGCGACGTCGAAGGTCGGGGTGAAGCCGGTGTCGCGGGTGAGCCGGGCGATGTCGAGGTACGGGTTGTCACCGGGGCCTGCCTGTCGTCCGGGCCGCACGTCGAGGTGCAGGCCGGGGGTGATCGCCTGCAGGGCGTCCGCGAGTTCGCGGTGGGTGGATGGTCGGCCGTTGGACACGTTGTAGGTGTCGTGCCGCAGGGTCTCCGCGGTCGTCAGCAGGGCGATCGCCCGCCCGGCGTCGGGGGCGTAGCAACTGTCGCCGCCGTCGTCGGCGTACAGCGGCTGCGGCTTTTCACCACGGAGTACAGCGCTGATGTAGGGCGGGATGGGGTTGAAGGGTGATTCGGGATCCATCAGCGGTCCCCAGATGCTCCCTATCCTCAAGCACACCGGCTGGACGCCGCTGCCCTGGAGGGCATGGGTGGTGAGCGGCTCGACGGCCTTCTTGAACGCGACGATCAACAGCGGCAGGTCCGCGGTGGGTAGCGCGAGGTCCTCGTGCCAGGGGACCTCGGTGCGGCCGATGTACACGCCGAGGCTGGAGGCGACGGCGCACCTGCGGACCCCCCACGTGCGGGCGGCGTCCAACGCGTTGAACAGGCCGGTCGTGTCCGTACGGAAGAAGTCGACCGGGTCCTCTCCGGGGATGCTGCCAGCGAGATGGACGATGTCACGGATGTCGTGACGATCGCCGAGGGCGAGGAATGCGTCCCGGTCGGTGACGTCGAGGGACTCCACGGTGACCCGGCCGGCCAGGAACGACGGCACCTCGGCCCGGTGGTAGGACGTGACGACGACCTCGTGTCCGAGGTCGACGAGCGCGCGGGCAGTGTGGGCGCCGATCATGCCCAGCCCTCCGGTGACGAGGATCATCGGACCACCTCGTAGTGCAGGTGCGTCACACCGGGCGCGGGGACGGCCTGCAGCAGACGGAGATGCACGTGCTCCGGGAGCTCGTTGAAGAACCTGCGACCGCCGCCCAGGAGGACGGGTACCTGGTGGAGGACGAGTTCGTCGACGAGCCCGGCCTCGAGCGCCTCGGTGGCCACAACGCCACCCATCAGACCGACGTCCTTGTCGCCGGCGATCTTGCGGGCCGCGGCGAGGGCGTCCTCGATGCCGGTGGTGACGAGGGTCTGCGACCGGTGATGTAACCGTCGACCGAGACGGCGTCGGCGCTGATGACCTTGCTCATTTTTCTCCTTCGGTGATGGTCAGACGGCTTGGTGGAAGTCGAAGAATCGGTGGGGGTCGTAGGCGTTCTTGATCGCTGCCAGCCGGGCGTGGTTGCCCGCGTGGTACGCCGCGGCCCAGTCGTCCAGCGCGGGGTCGGGGAAGTTGGGGTAGACACGCCCTGACCCGTCGGCGTGGGCGATCGCCCAGGAACGATCTACCCACGGGTCGGCAGCATGGGTGATGTGCTCGAGGAGAAAGCGTTCGCTGCGGTGGGCGAACGCGGTGGCGTCCTCGGCGACCCTGTTGTACGCCCCGCCCATCGCGGTGAACGTGAGCTGCCGTGGGCCTATGCCGCTCGGGGCGTCGAGCTGGGTCAGCAGCCATGCGAGGGTCCGGTCGGACATCGAGTGGGAGAAGAACTCCGACCGGATCCGCAGGGATCGTTCGGGCAGGTCTCGCGGATCAAGGTTGGCGAACGTGCTCTTCAGCTGGTGGTAGGGCAGGCCGCCGGACAACTCGATCGCCGGCGCCACGCCTGCCTGGTTGGCGAACTCATGGAGGAGCTCCCGGGTCGGTCCTTCTTCGAGGGTGGCCGCTCCGAAGAGGGTGGCCCGGACACGTGGTCCGGGCTCCGATGCCAGGGTGAGGTTGACGGTGAGTTCGTCCGGGGCGTCCGGTGCCCAGGCTTGCCAGGCGGCCACGAGTTCCTTGACGGCGATGGCCGACCAGTGCGCCTCGATACGGGTGGTCATCGGCTCGGGCACGGTGTCGAACCGCAGCGACGTGACCACACCGAACTGGCCACCTCCCGCACCGCGCAGGGCCCAGAACAGGTCTGGTTCGTGGTCGTGGTCGCACTCCACGACACTGCCGTCCGGTAGCACGACCTGTGCGCCGACGAGGCGGTCGCAGGTCAGGCCGTGCTTGCGCCCGAGCAGCCCGATCCCGCCGCCAAGGGTGAGGCCGGTGATGCCAACCGTGGGACCGCACCCGGCAGGCAGGGTCCGGCCGTAGGCGTGTAGCGCCACGTACACCTGTTCCAGGCGGGCGCCGGCACCGATCGTGGCGATCCGGTCCGCGGCCACGGAGATGCGATCGAGGCCGGACAGGTCGAGCACGATCCCGTCCGTCGACGATCGGCCCGCGAAGCAGTGCCCCCCACCACGAAGGGCGATGGGCTCTCCGGTGGCTCTCGCGTACGTCATGGCGCCAAGGACGTCCGAGACCGAGCAGCAGAGAACGACGTGCCGGGGACGCACCTGCCGGTAGGCGAGGTTGACGGGGCCGCGGATCGCTTCGTAGCCCGACGAGTCAGGGCTGACCAACTCGCCGTCGAGTGAATCGGCGAACTCGGCCAGGTCGGGCATGAGCTTCAAGCTATGAGCTGCGAGCCGACGGGTCTTGAACGAATCGCGCAGGGTCAGACTCGTGGGAGCGGCCTGCTCCGGGTGGCAAGGAAGGGCTGGTAGGAGGCGGAGTGGTCATGGCCACAGGCGCACCGGTCGAGGTCGCCGCCGAGGAGCGCGCTCGGGGTGAGGCCAGTCAGGCGGAGGCATTCTCGGCTGAGGTGGGCTTGGTCGGCGTACCCCACGTCAATCGCCAGTCCCGCCATGCCGTCCGCACCACGCCGACCCGTGGCGATGGCGCCGGCCTGGGCCAGTGCCAGAAATCCCTGAAATCGCAACGTCCGCTGGAGGACCTTGGGGCTCACCCCGACCGCGTGCAGGCAGCGGCGGCGCAGCTGGCTCGCCGAGAGTGCCAGGTGGGTGGCCAGGGTGTCGATGTTGACCGGGTGCCAGGGCATCAGCGCCTTCACGGCTTCGCCCACCAGCGGATCCACGCGAACCCTACGCCGAAAGTCCTGCAGGAGGTGGGCCTGCACGACCATGACCGCCCGCTCGGGCGTCCCGGCCCGGGCGATCGCCTCCACGAGGCGGTCCGCCGAACCTCGCCACAGCTCCGCCAAGGCCAGGCGCTGGTCGACCAGGTCGTCGAGCACTGCCGGAAGGGGCGGCGCGGTCCCCGGGTGAAACCGCACACCCACGACGGTGGTGTGCGCCGGAATGACCTCGATCTCCGGACGGGTCAGCGGGCCAACCAGCTGAGGACGGCCTCCGATCGGGAAGTGGATTTCGACCCCACCCGTGGGCAGGTGCCGTTGCACGTACGCCGCCTCACCGGTGCGCTGCACCCAGACCGTCCGCACGACGCCCGCCAGTCCCGGCAACGGCGGACGCTCCACGTAACGCTCCATGCGGTCATCCTCGCACCAGAGAACGTGACCACACCTCGCCGCCGCCACGCCTCGCTCGGCGACCTGATGGCAGCGAAACATCTGGACGCGAACCTTCCAGTACGACCGGGAGGTCAGCGGTTGTAGTGCGGGGCGATGCCGCCGAGATCGTTCCAGACAAGGTCGCAGGCGTTGTTGGTGGCCTCGTCGAGGGCGTGGCCGTCGATGGCCTGGAGGTTCGTTCGCAGCTGTTCGGTACTGGACGCGCCGAGCAGGATCGCGTCGGTGAGGGGCCGGTCTCGGAGCCAGCGGAGCGCGAGTTCGACGAGGCTGAGGCCGGCGTTGGAGGCGATGTCGCGTAGCTGCTGGACGGCGGTGAACTGCTGGGTGTTCCAGTAGCGCTGGCGGTACATGTCCTTGGTGAAGCGGGTGCCGGGTGCGACGTCGGCGTCGTAGGCGTGCTTGCCGGTGAGGAGCCCGCCGGCGAGCGGGTTGTAGACGATGTTGGTCAGCCCGAGGTGCTGGGAGCATTCGGCGTACTCGGTCTCGACCCGGCGGGCGAGAAGGTTGTACATGATCTGGCCGACCCGCGCCGGTGCCCAGCCACGGCGTTGCGCGATGGAGTGCATCTCGGTGACCTGCCAGGCGGCGAAGTTGGACTGTCCGACGTGGCGCACCTTGCCGGACGTGACGAGCGACTCGGCGGCCTCGAGGCTCTCCTCGATGGGCGTGGTCCGGTCGGGTCGGTGGAAGTAGTACAGGTCGAGGTAGTCCGTCCCGAGTCGCCGCAGGCTGTCTTCCACGGCCCGGACGATGGCCGAGCGGCGCAGGCCGATCAGTGTGGCATCGGCCTGGTCGACGGTGCTGCCCACCTTGCTGGCCAGCAGCACCTCGTCGCGGAACGGTTTGACGACTTGACCGAGGATCTCCTCCGATGCGCCGCCGTTGTAGTTGTTGGACGTGTCGAACATCCGGACGCCGTGGTCGCGGGCAACGGCCACCATCTGTTCGGCTTCGGCCCCATCGACCTGGGAGCCGAACGTCATCGCGCCCAGCACAACCGGACCGATCTCCAGCCTGTCCATCTGCTGCGTCTCCATCTGGGTGGGCCTCACCTGGATGTAGAAGGTGCGGCGGCGGTGTGAGCGTCGACAAGTCTTCTGTTGGATAATCTGCCACGGATCGAGCTGCTACGGTTTCAGCATGACGGCTATGGCGTCAACCCGCAGCGGGCCGGATCTGTCATTCCTGCTCGACCACGCAAGTCATGTCCTGCGAACGCGGATGTCGGTGGCGCTCGGCGAGATCGGGCTCACGGCGCGCATGCACTGCGTGCTGGTCCACGCCCTGGAGGGGGAGCGGACCCAGATCCAGCTCGCCGAGATCGGCGATATGGACAAGACCACGATGGTGGCGACGGTGGACGCCCTGGAGAGGGCCGGTCTGGCCGAGCGCCGCCCCTCGAGCACGGATCGGAGGGCCCGAATCATCGCAGTCACCGCAGATGGCGCGCGGATGGCAAAACGCAGCCAACAGATCGTCGATCAGGTGCACGAGGAAGCGTTGGCAACACTGCCCAAGGGTGAGCGGCAGGTGTTCCTCAAAGCCATGAATCGCCTGGTGACCGGTCATCTGTCCAGTCCGGTAGCGAACCCCGGGTCGGTTCGGCGCGCGCGCCAATGAGTTAGATCCCTACAGGATCGTCTGCTATCGAACGATCTGCTATCGTCCTTCTGTTGCCTGGATCAACAGGAGGACCAAATGTCTGTTCCACCCGCTTCTTCCCGCTCCGCGTCGCGTTGGCTCGCGCTGGGAGTGATCGCGTCCGGGCTGCTGATGACGATCCTCGACGGCAGCATCGTGACCGTCGCGATGCCAGCGATCCAAGCGGATCTCGGCTTCTCCTCCGCCGGCCTCAGCTGGGTCGTCAACGCCTACTTGATCGCGTTCGGCAGCCTGCTTCTGCTGGCCGGGCGGCTAGGCGACCTGCTCGGCCGCAAGCGCATGTTCGTGGCAGGCACCGCGGTGTTCACCACAGCCTCACTGCTGGCCGGAGTCGCGAGTACTCCCGCCGTCCTTATCGTTGCGCGTTTCCTGCAGGGCGTCGGCAGCGCGATGGCCGCAGCGGTGGGCCTCGGGATCCTGGTGACCTTGTTCGTCGACTCGAAGGAGCGCGGCAAGGCGATCGCGATCTTCAGCTTCACCGGCGCAGCCGGCGCATCGATCGGCCAGGTCCTCGGCGGTGTCCTCACCGACGCCCTCAGCTGGCACTCGATCTTCTACATCAACCTGCCGATCGGACTCGCCGCGATCGCGATCGCGTTGCAGGTGCTGCCGAACGACCGAGGACTTGGCCTGGCTGCCGGCGCCGACATCGTTGGTGCGGTACTGGTGACCACCGGACTGATGTCGGGCATCTACGCCGTCGTCAACATCGAGAACCACGGCTGGGCATCGGCGTCGACGCTCGGCTTCGGCGCCCTCGCCGCCGCCCTGCTCGCGGGTTTTCTTGTTCGCCAGGGCACGGCGGAACATCCGCTCATGCCGCTACGAATCCTGCGGTCTCGCAGTGTGTCCGGCGCCAACCTCGTGCAGATCCTGATGGTCGCCGCGCTGTTCTCGTTCCAGATCCTGCTCGCCCTCTATTTGCAGAAGGTGCTCGGGTACGGCGCCGCCAGAACCGGGCTCGCGATGCTGCCCGCGGCGACGGTCATCGGTGTGGTGTCGCTGGGTGTCTCTGCCCGGCTCAACGCCCGCTTCGGCGAGCGCAACGTCCTGCTGGCTGGCCTCGTACTCCTCGTCGGAGTCCTGGGGCTGCTCATCCGCGTCCCTGTGCAGGCCAACTACGTCACCGACCTGCTCCCAGTGATGTTGCTCGCCTCCGGCTTCGGGCTCGCCCTGCCCGCACTGACCGCGTTGGGCATGTCCGGCGCCAGCGGCGACGACGCAGGGCTCGCCTCCGGACTTTTCAACACCACCCAGCAAATCGGCATGGCCGCAGGCGTCGCCGTTCTGTCCACTCTGGCAGCATCACGTACCGACCACCTGCTCGCGCGCGGCGATGACCAGGCCGCAGCACTGACCGGTGGCTACCACCTCGCCTTTGCCGCCGGCACCGCGCTCATCATCGCCGCCTTCATCGTGGCACTTACCGTGCTACGTCAACCCAGCCAGAACTCCACCACCAAGCCAGAAACCGACGCCCTGACCAGCAGACACGGAGCGACCAACTAACCGTTCCCGCGAGGCTGGCCGACGTCTTAGCCAGGTCAGACGGTGACGCCGCCAAGTTCCGTTCGCTTCGTGATGCCGAGTTTGGGATAGGCGCGGTAGAGGTGATGCTCGACGGTGCGGGGGCTCAGGAAAAGCTGGGCGGCGATGTCACGGTTGCTGAGCCCAGACGCGGCCAGCCGTACGACCTGGCGTTCCTGGGCAGTGAGCCGGGCGAGTGGATCCCGGTCATGTGGCCGGGCGACAGGTCGGTCGCCGAGGGCTGTGAGCTCGGCGCTTGTGCGCTCCAACCAGGCGCCGGCGCCCAGCTGTTCGAAGCCGTCCATGGCGTCGGACAGTCGCTCGTGGGCTTCCGTACGACGCCGCCGACGGCGCAACCATTCTCCATACAGCAATGACGTCCGCGCGTGGTCGTACGGCCGTTCGGCTTGAAGGTGCAGCCGCAAGGCGGAGTCATAGTGGGCTTCGGCGTCACCGCTGGTCGTGAGGAGGGCGTGGCAGCGGAGGGACAGCGCGGCCGCGTGTTCTCGCTCGGTGTGCTTGGCCCAGTGGTCGAAGGCCGGCATGTGCCTTGCCGCGAGCGTTGGCTGTCCGCAGCGTACGGCCGCCTCCACAAGGTCCGGGATGGCCCGGATGAGGAAGTCGTGTCGTGCCGGGCCGGCGCACACCGTCTCCAACTGGGTCGCCGCCGCGTCGAACCGGCCCCGGGCCAGGTCGACGGTGCCCAGCGCCCAGGTGGCAAGGGCGGCGTTGGTGGGATGCCGGGACTGGTCCCGCAGCATCGTCTCCGCCAGGGACTCGCAGCGCGTCGCGTCGCCGGCCACTGCCGCCAACCACGCCGGGATCGCGTTCATGATGGTGACCTGCGTCTGCTGGCCGAGATCAGCCGACACCGAAATGGCCTCGGCCACGGTTGTCTCGGCGTCGCGGAACCTGCCGCGCAACAGCAAGGCGATCGACAAAGGCTCCTGTGCGTACGGCAACCAGCCCAGCGCGCCGAGCCGGCGGGCGTCGGAGACCAGATCCTCCAGCAACTCTGTCGCGGCTTCGTCGTCCGCGACGATGAGGGCGAGATATCCGGCGAGAATGCGTTCGACCAGGCCCTCGACGTTCCGGTCTCGGGCAGCGACCACCAGCTTCCTCATGGCGCTGATCGCCTGCTCTGCGCCCTCGAGGTGGTCGCCCAATCCGATCAGCCCCTCGACGACCGGCCGTAGCGGTGAGTCGGGTCTGAGCGACAGCATCGCCAGCTGCTTGGCCGATTGGCGTACCAGGTCGTGCGCGCAGGCGTCCTTGGCGCACCCGACGGCGTCGGTGAGGATCGACACGGCCTGCTCGGGATGGATGTGCACGATGGGCTCGGCGCTCGCCAGTGCCAGCTCCGCGGCAGCGGCCGGGGAATTCCGCTCGTAGGCGACCTGCGCCTGGATCCAGACGGCATCCGCGAGCGTCGACGCATCCGTCGTAATGCGTGCGCTGGCCGCGGAGAGCTCCCCTGCGCGGTCGAGCCAACCGGCGTCGTACGCCGCGCGGGCGGCGCCGACCAGACGTGTGGCCTTACGCGCATCGTCGACACTGAGCTCCGCGGCGCGTACCAGGGCCGTCGCCACGGCTCCCGATCCGCCACGATGCGCGGCTCGCCGTGCGGCGCGTTCCAGCTCGTCCGCGACCGCCTCATCGGGAACGGGTGTCGCTGCGGCCAGGTGCCACGCGCGGCGGTCGGCGTACTGGGCGCCGGTAAGGGTGTCGGCCAGCGCCCGGTGGACTGGCGCCAGCCAGGCCCGGGGCGCGCCCTGGTAGGCCGCCGCCCGGACGAGTGGATGCCGGAACGTGATGGTGTCGGCAGTCTGCTCGATGAGGCTGGCGCGCTCAGCGGGCTCCAGATCGGCTGCGGCCAGTCCGAGGCGCTCGCCCGCACGCAGGACCACCGTGACACTCGCTGTCTCGTCCGCCGCCGCCAACAGCAGCAGCCGTTGTGTCGAGTCGGGAAGGTCGCCGATCTGGGCGCGGAAAGCCTCCTGGACCTGCCCGGCCACTGGTAGCGGCTCGACCGGCAGGGACCACGCACGGTCGCCGCGACCACCCAGAGCGGTCAGGGCGGTGGCGAACTCGATGATGGCGAGAGGATTCCCTCGCGCCTCTGCCAGGATCCGTGCCCGGGTCGGACCAGCCAGGGCCTGGGCACGTCCGTTGAGCAGAGCCGTGGAGCTGTCGCGGTCCAGGGCGGACAGCGAAACGACGTCTGGGCCTGATGTGGGGAATTGTCCAGCTGTCGGCACAACCCCGTCGCGCACCGCGAAGACGATGGCCACCGGCTCGAGCCGCAGCCGCCGAGCCGTGAAGAGTAACGCGTCGGTAGAGGCTTGGTCGAACCACTGGGCGTCATCGATCAGGCAGAGCAGCGGTCGGTCATCCGCCAACTCGGACAGCAAGGACAGCGTCGCCGCGCCGATCAGGAACCGCTCGGCCGGGTCGGCGTCGGTGAGCCCGAAGGCGGTTCGCAGGGCCCCGGCCTGTGGCCGGGGGAGGGCATCGAGGCGGTCGAGGTACGGATAGAGCAACAGGTGTAGGCCGGCGAAGGGCACCTCGATCTCGGACTCGATGCCCACGCCTCTGAGGACATGCATGTCCTCACCCGCCGCGGAGGTGTGGTCCAGGAGAGCGGTCTTGCCGATGCCCGCCTCACCGCGAACGACCAGCGAGCCGCCGCTTCCAGCGCGGGCGTCTGTCAGGAGTCTCTCGATCCGGGCCAACTCATCCGTCCGCCCGAGAATCATCCGTTGAACATACAACGCTTCCTTGTGCCATCCGTCGAGATCGGCCGCTCGGGACACGCGAGCGGCCTACCTCGGGAAGCGTCACATGTCCGCGGGTACGGCGCAGTGCCCGTGCGGGAGACCGCTCAGCTGTCGGCTTCTGGGTAGACGCGGGTCATGGTCGACTCGTAGCCCCCGCCGCCCGGGTAGACCCAGGCACCGGCGAGGGTGTCTCCGGCGTCGTTGAAGGGCCCCCTGAAGTAGGCCGGCGACCCCTTCTCCCCGGCCCAGATCGTGAGGACGTCGCCCTCCATCTCGTAGACGTAATCCAGGGTGTCGCCTTTGTTGCCGTAGAAGCGGCTCTTGATATCTGGGCTGGGTGCCTCGGCACCGAAGGTGCGCTCCCGCCCGATCACCTCTATGCCGGAGATCTGCTCTCCGTACTGCTTCAGGTCGACGTCCTGGATCAGGAAGTATTCTCCAACCAGCCAGCGGTAGGTGACGGTTCCTTCCGCGCCACCGGTGACATCCCAGGTGCCTACCAGACGATCGAGCGCGGCCAGCTGGGGATCCGTGGCCTTGTGCGTGTGGTCGGTCATGGTCATTGTCTCCTCTCAGCGCCGCCAGGTGCGGCGATCGCTCTCTCAAAAAGCTACGACCGCGGGTATCCGTACCCGCATCCGTCGAAGTACTGGTCCGTCAGCCCGCGCCGAGGTCGGCGGTGGCATTTCTTCGCTTTGTGGCAATTCGGCCCAGCGCAGCCACAGGCCGGTTCCCGGCGTCAGTCGGCGGGCAGTTACGTAGATGGAGGCTCGCCGTCTCTGGTCAGGGTGACGGACCAGCAGTTCTACGGATGCGGGTACTGATGCTCGCGGTCGTAGCTTCCCCACATGAGAACAAACACCCTCGTAGCCAGCACGTACACCGGCCCTCGCCTACTGTCCTGGATTCCTCGAGTCGCGCTCGCGCTTGCGATGGGCGGAGCCGGGATCGTCAAGTTGACGGGCGACCCTTCCATGATCACCATGTTCGACTCGATCGGCGCCGGCCAAGGGCTCCGATACGTCGTCGGCACACTCGAGGTGGCCGGGGCGATCGGCCTGCTCTCCCCGCTGGTGTTCGCTGCGGCGGTCGGACTCGTCGCACTCCTGACCGGTGCGGCCATCACCAACGTCGTCGCGCTCGACACCGCGCCCTATCTGCCGCTGGTCTACCTCGCCGTGGCCGCGGCCATCGCCGTACTCCACCGCCCGGCATGGCTGCACCCGTCGGCGAACTGACCGCGGCGCACGACACGTACTCGACTGGAGGACACCGACATGCGATTCATCGCGATCCTGCGTACGCCCGAGGCCCACGGCAACCCGCCCCCTGCACTGCACGAGGGAATGGCCGCGTTGGGCGCCGAGGCATCCAAGGCGGGCGTGCTCGTGGAGACGGCTGGGCTGCTGCCGATCGCCACCGCCACCCGCGTGAGCGTCATGGACGGCGAGCTGACCACGAGCGACGGCCCGTTCGATGACCCGGCGCCGTTGGGCGCGTTCGCCATTTACGACGTCGCCTCTCGGGCCGAGGTCGTGGAATGGACCCGACGCTTCATGGACCTGCACCGGCAGACCTGGCCCGGCTGGACCGGCGAGTCCGAGATCCGCCAGCTGTTCGGCCATGAGGGCTGAACGGCTGGGCCCTGAGTCCTCGACCGTCGAACCCCTCGACAAGGAGTCCTGATGGCTAGGTCAGCCCTCCGCATGTCCGTGTCGCCCCACGATTCCATCACCGGACCCGGTGACGTCTACCACCACAGGGCGGTGCCGTTCGGCGTCCCCGACGGCACCGTCCTGCGTCCCGGCGACCCCGGCTACGACGCGGCACGGTCCGTGTGGAACGCGATGGTGGACCACGCACCGGCGCTCATCGTCCGCTGCGCGAGCGTGCGGGACGTGGTGGCCGCGGTCCAGTTCGGACGCGAGCGCGGGCTGGAGATCGGCGTCCGCTGTGGCGGCCATAGTGTCCTGGGCCATGCCGTTCCCGACGGCGGGTTGATGGTCGACCTCACACCGATGGGCGCGGTCCGGGTCGACCCGGACCGCCGGCGGGCCTGGGTGCAAGGGGGTGCGCTCCTTGGCGCCCTGGACCGGGCGGCCCAGGCCCACGGCCTGGGAACTACCGCGGGAAACGTCTCGCACACCGGCGTCGGCGGCCTCACCCTCGGCGGCGGCATGGGATGGCTCGCCCGTCGCTACGGCCTCGCCTGCGACAACGTGACCTCGTACGAGATGGTCACCGCGGACGGACAGGTCGTCCGGGCCAGCGCCAACCAGCACCCGGACCTGTTCTGGGGACTCAGTGGCGGTGGCGGCAACTTCGGCATCGTTACCGAGTTCGAGTTCCGGCTCCACCCGATCGGCCGGCGAGCGCTGACCGTGGAGATGTCCTACCCCCTCGACCAAGGCATCGAGGTGCTCCGGAAATGGCGCGACCTCAACGCCGAGGCACCGCGTCAGGCCACCTTCACCGCCATGGTCACCAACACGGCCAGCGGCGTCCCGGTCCTCACCGTCGGCTACGTCTGGGTAGGCGACCCGGATGCGGGGCGCGCCCTGATCCCGGCGTTCGGCTCCCTCGGACCACCAAGGCAGGAGCGCGTCATCGACCGGACGTACCTCGACCTGCAGACCAGAGTCGACGACGTCGAAGGACACGCCCGCCGCCGCTACTCCAAGGGGCACTACCTGCGATCCTTTTCCGACTCCGCCATCGAGGCGTTCCTCCTCCGCGGCACAGCCGATGGACGCGGTCTCGAGCTGCCTACAGTCGACCTCCAGGCCTACGGCGGCGCTATCGCCGACGTTCCCGACGCCGACACCGCGTTCGCCCACCGCGACGTCATGTTCACCTGGCTCGCCGGCACTGGCTGGACCGACCCCGGCCAGGACACCGCCCGCATCACCGCCGCCCGACAAGCCGCCGCCGCGCTCGACCCCCATGCGGATGGCGTCTATGTCAACGCCCTCGCGGACGAAGGGCCAGCCGGCGTCCAACGCGCCTACCCACCCACCAAACTCGCCCGACTCACCCGCCTCAAGAACACCTGGGACCCCGACAACACCTTCCACCTCAACCAGAACATCCCACCCGAACCCGCCCGCGGGCGGGACGACCTAGTGGCACCCGCAAACGGCATTCCTCCGCTCGCCGGGTAGTGGCCTCCGAACGCTCCAGAAGTCGGGTCAGTGGGTCTCGCTCGACAGCGGATACGCCGGGCGGCATAGTCGCGAGCATGGATGCCTCGACCTCAGTGCCCACCCAGGTGAGCACATCCACGGTGCGAAAGCTCCTCCGCCGCTGGCCGGGTGCGCTGGGTTTGACCGTCGCTGTCGTTGCCCTAGCGATTGTGGCGGACCGCGAAACCGTCGCGATCACGGTGTCGGTGGCCGCTCTGTGCTACCTCGGAGCCGCCGCGTTGGGGCGGCCGTGGATCGCGTGGGCGGGGATCCTTGGCGGCACGCTGGTGGTCCAGGCAAGTGAACTGGTCGGCCTGGAGTGGTGGGCCGGCCTCTCCATTGCCGCAGTCGCACTCGTCGTCATCGGTGTGTTCACCAGAGGGCTCCGCCCCGAACTCACCGCCCAGACCGCCGCCCTGGTGGGGTACGGCGGCTTCGCCGTCGCAACGGTGTTCTTCGCTCCCCGCGCGGGCCTGCTACTCGCCGGCGTCGTGCTGGCCAGCCACGGTGTCTGGGACCTGATCCACTACCGCCGCAATCGAGTGGTGTCCCGACCGCTGGCGGAGTTCTGCATGCTGCTCGACGTACCCCTGGGCATCGGAGTCATCATCCTCGCGATCATCGACTAACTCGCACTGCATCGACCCGCACTGTCTCGTTAGCGGCATGCTGGGGTGGCTCTGCGACGTCCATTGGCCGCAGAGCCCCGTGGCGTGCGTCCGTGGTTTAGCGGATGCCGTAGGCGCGGGTCACGGTCTGCTGGAGCCGGTTGCCGTCCCTGTCCCGGGCATCGACCCGTAGCGTGACCGCTCTGCCGGCATGGCTTGACGGGTGCTCCACCTGAGCCGTGTAGGTGCCGGTGCCGGTTGGTTTCACCGGTACCGATTGCCAGGTCGCGCCATCGTCGTAGGACAGTTCCAGCTTGACTGCGGCGATTGGGCTGGCCTGTGCCCGGGCTTGGTGGCGCAGCTCGAGCTGGAGCTCTACAGGTTGCCCGGCCGGAACCCGGTTGGCCAGGTCCGCCTTCGGGACGTCGTAGTTGACAAGGAGCAGCGGTAGCCGCTCAGGTTTGTTCTCGCTGCCCGCACCGGTGGAGCGGAATGTCCACGCGGACGAGATCTGGGTCGAGTATCTCC
Organism: uncultured Actinomycetota bacterium; assembly: GCA_963720325.1. GTDB lineage: Bacteria > Actinomycetota > Actinomycetes > Propionibacteriales > Actinopolymorphaceae > Thermasporomyces. Next base: position 113,970 of record CAVRFE010000005.1, read on the forward strand.
ACCACGGGAGCGATCGCGAACTTTCCAACTCCAGGCGCAGGGTCGCAGGACCGTCCGGCAGTTGGAACTCGCCGTACCTGTCCGCGGACTCCCCGACCACTTCGCCATCGCGCAGCAGCCTCATCTGGTGGTCGCCGCCGTAGCTGTCGTCGGTTCGGTCCTTCCTGTCCACGAACGTGTCGATCACGGCCCGCAGCCCAGCATCGGAGCGCTCGACGAGTCCGCCCAGAAGCGGCTCGCCGACTGGGATCGAGTGGGTCGCGACGGGACCCAACCAGCGCACGACCTGCAGGTCGCCGGGCCGGTAGGCCCGGGGCACCTCCGAGTAGAAGGTGCTGACTCCTTCACCGCTGTTGAACGGACCGTAGTCCTGTGACCACGAGACACCGTTGGCGAGGACGTAGTCGGTGCGCTTGTACGGGGATTCGAGAAGCGGGATCAGGAAGCCGCTGACATCCGCGCCGGCCGGTGTCACACCGGCACGATCCTCCGATGTGTACGGCAGACGTACGCCATGCGTACCGAACTCGACGTCGAGCTTGGCAAGCTGTCGTCGGTCGAAGCGGTACGTCAGGGCGTCCGGGATCCGCCCTTCGACAGGAACCGCGAGGTCGTAGAGGTACGGCACCGGGTCGATCGCGGTGACGTCGAGCCTGACGTTGCCCCGCGCGAGCAGCGCTTGGAGCTTCTTCGCGACTGCCCGGCTGATCACGATGCCAGGGATCTGGACGTCCGCCAGATCTCCCGGATACGACCACCACTCGGTTGTCCGGCCGGCGACGTCAGGATCGTAGAAGAGCACGGCTTTGGCCCCGGCCTGCTGGGCGGCGAGCGCCTGCTCGCCCGGGGAGGTGTCCGGGTGTCGTGCGATCAGCGTGACTGCACCCTCGACCGGATCGCTGTTGGGGAAGGTCGCCAGCGGCAACAGCCAGCTGCCGTCGAACCGCGGACCGATCGGGAAGAAGCGCGGGTTGATGTCGAGACCCGGACTTCCGACGACCTTGATCGTGATCGGGGGAGCCTCCCGACGAACGTGGGAGACGAACTCGAATTCCCCGAGCTGAGCGGGCGAGGTCGGCACGGCGTACACGCGGCGGTCGCTCACATGTGCGGAGTAGATTGAGCCGCCGTGGCCACCCGGGCCACCGGAACCCTCCGACGACCTCGTATAGCCGATGCTCGTCGAGCGCAGGGTGGTCCGCGGCGAGCCCTTGACGCTCATCGTCACCTCTTTCGACTTCCGAGCATCGAGCACCGTGGTGGTGTCTTGCCGCAGGTCGACGTCTGGCTGGGTGACGACAACAAACTCGCCGGGCGCCTCGTCAGTCGGGTTGGTCGCCACCGTCGCCCCCACGCTGTAGCGGCCTGGTGGGAGTCGCAGCGTGGTCCGCCCGTTCTGGATGACCACGAAGTCGGTCGGCGCCCAGGACCCGTCGTCGATGTCGACCACGTTGAGAACCTCAGTCATAGGTGTGCCGTCGCGGTTGATCCCTTCGACGGTCAGGTCGTACATCTCGGACTCGTAGTTCCAGCCGACGGGAGTTTGCAGGGACTCGCCGGTGCCCACCACGGCCGCGGTCAGGAACCCGCCATAGATGCCGTACGCGAGCCCGCTGGGGTCGAGGCGTACCGCCACTGTCGCCGAACCGCCGGCCGGCACGGTCACCGTCTGGGTGTCGAGGCTGAGTGCCTCCGCCGGGACAGGTTCCCCACCGGATGCCTCGATCGACAGGTCGAGCGTGACCGCCGCGTCGGAGTCGTTGGAATAGGTCAGGTCCCGGGTCACCGGGGTGAGCTCGTCGTGCGGCCAGCGGAAGTATCCGAGCTCCAGCTTCCCGGCCGAGGTCCGGATCTCGCTCGACGTCGCGTGATCGACATCGATCCTGCCCGCGCCCTGCTGGAATACGCCGAGGGCCTCATGCGCACGTGCGGTGCTCATCAACCGAGCCCGCAGCTCGGCTGCCTTCCAGGACGGGTGCTGCTGCAGCAGGATCGCCGCAGCCCCGGCCACGTGCGGCGTAGCCATGGATGTCCCGGAAGCCGTGACGTAATGCTCGCCGACCGGCTCGCCCAGCTCGGTGCCGTTAGCCTTCGCCGCCACGATGTCCACCCCAGGTGCGGTGACCTCGGGCTTGATCGCGCCATCCCCAAGCCGGGGACCGACACAGGAGAAGTCGGCGAACTCGTCCCCCTTGTCGACCGCCCCGACCGCGAGCGCCTCATCTGCGGTAGCGGGAGAACCGACCACGTTCCCAGCCGTGCAGGCCGGCTGGTTGCCCGCCGCCGTGACGAACAGCGTGCCGGTCTCCTCGGTGAGCCGGTTGATCGACTCCTCGACCGGATCGACTCCCGGACTGTCCGGGCCGCCCAGGCTGAGGTTGACCACGTCGGCGCCCTGCTCGACCGACCACTCCAGGCCCGCGATCACGCCTGACCACGAGCCCGCGCCGGAATCGTCGAGCACCTTCGCCGACACCAGTTGCGCATCCGGTGCGACGCCTCTGTACCGGCCGTCGGCCGCTGCTCCGTCGCCAGCCACCGTCGACGCGACATGCGTGCCATGCCCCACCCGGTCAACCGTGTCGGCCGAGCCGCTGAAGTCGGCGCTCGCAGTGACCTTGCCCTTCAGGTCGGGGTGAGTGTCGTCGACGCCCGTATCGGCGATCGCGACGGTGACGCCCTTTCCGGTCAGGCCCTTCGCCCATGCCGCCGGCGCACCGATCTGCGGCACGCTCTCGTCCAGCGACGCCTCAACCTGCCGGTCCAGCCAGATGTGGGACGCGCCGCCGGCCAGGCGAACCGACGCGGCGCTGCGGCCGACCCGCGCACGGTCATCGTCGATCGACGCCCAGAACTCCTGAGCCTTGCGCTTGTCCGCCTCGACGACAGCCGCCCCGATGCTCTTCAGCACCCGAACCTTCCGTGCACCCTTCCACGAGTCCGACCGGGCCTTTGCCGACGCGTCTGCAGGTGCACCCGCATACGTCACGATCAGTGGAGTCCGCTTCCTCAGCTGGTCGTGAAAGCCTTCAGCGACCAACGTCGTCACATCGAACAGGCCTGGATCGAGCTTGCCACCCAGCACATACGGGCGCGCCGCGTCAGGGATCACGTACGTCCGCATGGCCTGCCGCACTACCTTGATCGAGTCCGAAGTCGTACCCGAACCACCCACGAGCCGTACCTGTTCTCTGCCCGGCGCACCGGGCCCGACCCGCACCACGTCGCCGGTAACCAATGTGACCGTGTGCACCGTGGCGCGCTGATCCGTTCGGCCAGACGATTGGCGCTGCCCGCCCTGTTCGGATGGAGCCGCGCCAGCGATGCCGACCCCCGCCACGGCGACCATTGCAGCCGCCGCCCACACCGACCACCGCGCAACCCACTTGGTCACGGACATGTCCACCTCGTGCTCGTAGAGATCATGAGAAACGTCGGCCCGGCAAGATGCGGGCTCTCCTCGCATCAGGACGGCCACGCAGGAAGGCAGCAATGCATCGACGTCCGGAATCGGACGCTGCTCATTGTCGGCCACGGCTCGGCGGTCTCGGAGCGTGTGTTGCGGTAGGTACTGGCTGGCGGTGCGCCTAGGGCTTGGGAAGGTTGTGCATCACAAAGCCGTTGCGTGGTACTGGCGGATCAGCCACGTGTCGTGGAAACGGTGCGCGACGGCGGAGACACGTACTCGCGTTTTCTCACCGGTCGGGGCAGTGAAGGCTATGTCGGCGAACCCACCTACGATTCCCTCGCCGAGTTGGTCCGTTCCCAGTATCTGCACTGTCGCCCTCGTGCCCTCGGCGACGCGGTCGTAGTACTCGAGAATTTCGGCTGGGCCGACGACCAGCCGCTGGCCGATGCCTTGGAACATTGCATCCTCGGCGAACAGCGAGACGAGTTTGGGCATCTCGTGGTTGTCGAAGGCGCTCTGCCATTGGGTCAGCAGCTCACCGAGGACCTCACATGCGGATCCGGCGCTGGCGAGGCCGTTGTACAGGATTTCGCTTTGCCATTGATGTCGTGGCTGGGTGTGCAGGTTCCAGTAGTGCTCGGCGATGTCGTCCGGGTCGAAGGCCGTACCCGGTGCGACGTGACCGTCCACCGTGACGCTGGCTACATGAATCCCGCTGGACCCGTATTCCTGGTCGAGCAGTCTCACCAGCGTTCGCACTCCGGCCTTGCCAAGTGACAGGCTGACATATCGGTGCTTCGGCTCGGGCATTCCGCCGGTGATGAGGAAGGAACCGCCTCCGCGCCGGGCCATCTCAGGTGCGACATGGGCGGCCGCCGTGAGGGCCCCGACGACGTTGACCGACCAGGCGTTCTCCTGGGCGCGCGCGGGTAGCTCTCCGGGCGCATCCGGCTGGATGAGCGCCGCGTTGTACACGACGACGTCCGGGGTGCCGAGCTGTTTTGCTGCCGCGTCCAGCGCGGCGCGAAGCGCCGTCTCGTCGGTGCTGTCGGCCGTCAGCGAGATGACCGGCACGCCGAAGGGGAGAACCGTCCCAGCCACGTTGGCGAGCGTGCTGTCGGTGCGAGCGATCAGTGCGATCGGCAGGCCCGCACGCGCGAACCTACGAGCCACCGACCGACCGATCCCTGGACCAGCCCCAATGACCACTGCTCCTGGCACCACTGGCTCCTTCACTCGATGATCGCGACAACCGGAACGCTAAACTGTCACATCGGTGTGAAGGTCAAACCCGGCATGAGGAGGCGCCATGCAAATCGGTGCCCTGGCCGACAAGACGGGAATCAGCCGTCGACTGCTGCGCTACTACGAAGAGCAGGGGCTGCTCCAGCCGTTGCGGCAGTCCAACGGCTACCGCGAGTACTCCGACGCGGATGTCGCAGCGGTGCGTCACATCCGCAGGCTGTTGGCCGCCGGCCTACCCACCACAGTCATCGCCCGGCTGCTGCACTGTGTCCACGACGATGGTGAACGAATCGTCCCGTCCGCCTGCCCAGGAATGATCAGCAACCTCCAATCGGAACGCCACCGCATCTCCGAGGCGATCACACAACTGCAATCGTCCCAACAGGTGCTCGACACCCTGCTTGCCGCCGTCATGCCTCCCGGCGACCGACCCCACCACTGAGGCCACGCCACCAGAGCGCATTGGTCCTGCAGGGCCAACGAACCGATCCCGTCGAGCAAACGCCTAATACATCAAATAAGTTTGATGTATCCTCGTCGCATGGTGCTGCCCGGTCAAGCTGCTCCACCATCGTTCGTCCGGTTGATCGCCCACCCGCTGCGCTGGCGGTTGGTAACCGAACTGGCCCACAGTGACCTGCGTGTGCGGGAACTGGTCAGCCTGGTCGCCCAGCCCCAGAACCTGGTCTCCTACCACCTGCGACTCCTGCGCGGCGGAGGGCTGGTAGCCGCATCGCGCAGCAGTTTCGACGGCCGCGACAGCTATTACCACCTGGACCTGGACAACTGTGCGCACGCGCTCGCAGGCACCGGCGCGGCACTGCACCCGGCGCTGCGAATGGATCCGCCCGCGCCGACCCCACCACCTGGTTCGCCGAAGGCCGCCGTGCTGTTCGTGTGCACAGGCAACAGCGCCCGCTCACCGATCGCCGAAGCCCTGCTGCGGCACCACACCGCAGGCCAGATGGAGGTGACCAGCGCCGGCAGCAAGCCCAAACCCTGTATCCACCCCAAGGCGGTGCGGGTGCTCCGTGAGGACTACGGCATCGACATCACCGGCCAACAACCACGGCATCTGCACACGCTGACCGGCCGCCGATTCGACTACGTGATCACCTTGTGCGACAAGGCCCGGGAGGTCTGCCCCGAGTTTGGCTACCACCCGCGGCGGACCCACTGGAGCATCGCTGACCCGGCCAACCCCAGCGATGCTGATCAACCCAGCTACCCGATCTATCGGCGCGCTGCGGCCGACATCGACACCCGCATCCGCTACCTACTGCCCGTCCTCGCCCGAACGATCAAGGAGGCCCGGCCATGACGACATCCGACCAATTCGCCAGCGTCCGCTACCTCGTCGACGACGTCCAAGCAGCCATCGACTTCTACACCACCCACCTCGGGTTCACCCTGGGCATCAGCGCCGCACCCGCCTTCGCCGAAGTCACCGCGGGTCGGCTGCGTCTGCTGCTGTCCGGACCCGCCAGCTCTGGTGCCCGCGCCACGCCAGACAATGCCACCAGCAGCGGCTACAACCGCATCCATCTGATCGTCGACGATCTGGACACCGAGATCGACCGGCTACGCAACGCCGGGCTGCTCTTTCGCAGCGACCTGGTCGCCGGCCCCGGCGGACGCCAGATCCTGCTTGCCGACCCCGCCGGCAACCTCATCGAACTGTTCGAACCCGCCGTCGATACGGTGCATTGATTGGCAACCTGAGCCGCAAACGGCCAAGCATCGAACATGCCAGGCAGACGATTTGCTCCGTTGACGCATCGTGTTTCCGTTCACCTGTCTGCGATGCTGGCTCGCCGGGTGACTGCGAACGCGCTTCTGCCGAGCCAGTGCCATAGCCGGTCGGCGTCCCAACTCGGTCCCATCACCTGGATTTCTCGGGCGTGCAGAGCGGGGGCCGGGGTGGTGTCCCCGGTCCAGATCTCGGTGAGTGCGCGGAGCGACGAGCGTACTTCGAGGGTGAGGTCGTGGCCGGGGTCGTCCCTGCAGAGGTCGGCAACCTGGTCTTCGACCACGAGCCACCAGTGGCGTTCGCGGGGACGGGCGTCGGGGAAGTGGAAGTGGATGACGACGCGGCGGCCAGGCGGGAACTCGTCCAGGCGCACGAACCGGCGCACGTCCCACATCAAGAACCCGGCGTCGAGTTGGTCCGGCCGCAGTCGACTGCCGATCCAGCGGGCACCCCAATGGCCAAGCGACATCACGATCGGTCGCAGCTCCTCGCCTGCGGCGGTGAGCTCATACGCGGTATTTCGCCCGGACTGCTGACGGTGCACGACGCCGAACTCCTCCAAGGTGCGCAGCCTTTTTGCCAGCATCGTCGGCGACATCCGGGGTACTCCTCGGCGGATCTCGTTGAACTGGGTGCTGCCGCAGAGCAGTTCGCGGATCACCAGTGGTGTCCACCTGTCGCAGAGCACTTCGGCGCCACGGGCGACCGTGCAGAACTGTCCGTAGTCGATCACCTCTTCACGATGACACACCTCGGACCGGCGCGCTGGTACCGATTCTGTACTAGTCGCGGGTCGGCGGGCTGTGGAGGCTGGGTCATGTCGGGCGGGCCAGCTCGACCAGGAGGGGAAAGGCACCCGGACATGACTATGCAAGCGACGTTTGACCCCGCGGCGTTCAAGGCGACCACCCGGAGCCAGTGGCAGGAGGCCGCCGGTGCCTGGCACCGATGGGGGAGTTTTATTGGTGAGTGGCTCGGTGAGGCTACCGACACGATGATCGAGCTGGCGGGAATTGTGCCGGGCTCCCGAGTTCTGGATGTGGCCGCAGGGGCCGGTGAGCAGACATTGCGCATAGCACGCCGAATCGGACCTTCGGGGCGAGTATTGGCCACCGATATTGCTCCCGATCTGTTGGCGCGCGCCGCGGCCGATGCCGCCGAAGAGGGACTGGGCAATGTCGACACGCTGGAGCTGGACGGCGAGGCGACCGACACGTTGGAGCCGGGAAGCTTCGACGCGGTGGTGAGCCGGGTCGGGCTGATCTACTTCCCCGACCAGCAGCGGGCGCTGCGCGGAATGCGGGCGGCGCTGTGCGACGGTGGCCGGGTGGCCAGCGTTGTCTACTCCGGGCCTGAGGCGAACGCCTTCTTCTCGGTCCCGGTCGGGATCATCCGCACTCGCGCACAGCTGCCTCCACCGGCTCCGGGGCAACCCGGCCCGTTCTCACTGGGTGGGCCGGGCGTCCTGGCCGGGGCACTCACGACGGCCGGCTTCGAAGATGTGGAGGTGAGCGCGGTGCCCTCGCCCGTGCTGCTGCCCTCGGCCAAGGAGTGCGTGCGCTTCCAGAAGGAGTCCTTCGGTGCCCTCCATCAGATGATGGCCAGGCTCACCGACGACGAGCGGGAAGACACCTGGCGAGAAGTGGAAGACGCTCTCACCAAGTACGAGGGAGCCGACGGCTTCGTCGGCCCATGCGAGATGTTGGTGGGCGCCGGAACCAAGAGGTCGTAGGCACGGACAGCCTGCACCCGGCGGCAGCCTCGACGCTGATGCTTGCGGCTACGACGGCCGCAAGCATCAACATGTCGGTGACGAAGTGCGTCGTAGGCCGGAGACCACGTCCGGGCCGATTCCTTGCCGCCGCTTGACACGGCTCGGACGTACGCCCGAGCAGCTGGTCATCCTGCCGGCGGCGACGTACGTGCTCGGCGACACCGACGCGGAGGCCAAGGAGTACGCCGAGGTCGTACGCCGCCAACAGGTCAGCGGGCGGGCGAGCGTGCGAATGTACCGAGATCCGCTGGAGACGGCACGGCAGTGGCGGGAGCTCGCGGAGACGAAGAAGCTGTCCATCCGCGAGCTGATCATCGAGGTCACTGGTCGCCAGTCGTTCGTCGGCTCGCACTCCAGCGTCGCCGAACAGATCAACGACCTGGTCCAGGCCGACGCCAGTGACGGGTCATCCTCGTTCCCCACATCACGCCTGGCGGTCTGGACGACTTCGCCGACCAGGTGGTCCCGCTGCTGCAGGAACGCGGCGTCTTCCGTGCGGATCACGCCGGCACTACCTTGCGCGACCACCTCGGCCTCGCCCGGTCGCCGAGCGCTTCGCGACCAGCGGGATCGACCGGTTTGCGGAGCCGACACGTTGGTCGCGGCTCCCTGGCGGTGGACCGGTCCTCGATCTGGCGTCCGGTCACCTGCGGGCTCGGATCGAGCATTGGCACCCGACGGGTGACCATCACCTCGTCGTCGCGCAGGTCATCGATGCGGCCACCCGTCACCACACCCCCTCATCTACCACGCAGGCAGCTACAGCACGGTCACCGCGTTGCAGACCGCTTGACCTGGTAGCGGTGCCGCGATGCTCTGCCGCTGCGGGCCAGCTATGAACGGGAGGCCGCCATGACGCCCATTCCGTTGTCCGTTCTCGATCTGTCGCCGGTGCCCTCGGGCGGTACGGTCGCAGGCGCCCTCGGCAACAGCGTGGAGTCGTTCCGCGCAGGCGAGGGTGCGATGCCCTACCCCAGCCCGGCCGAGGCGGCGCGCCATGTCTGGACCGACGACGAGCGCACCCTTGTCGCCGACCGGGTGGCCATCTGTGGGTCGCCCAGCACGGTGTCAACTGCGCCTTGCTCCACGATCCGGCCGCCCTAACGCCGGCTCTGCGTCAGCTGCCGCGAGCCGGGACCGAGGCTTCGGTGTCCAGCGGGCACATGAGGCTTCGTACCGTACCGCAGGTGCTCGGGTCTCTGGCACCCTACGAAGTCCGTCTGCTCGGCGCCGCCCTGCCGACCAGGCAGGCGTAGGTAGCTCGACATGGCGAAGGGAGACCCGACATGCGTACGAATTGGCTCGGCACGACGGATGTGCAGGTGGGAGAGCTCGGCTTTGGTGGTGGGCCACTGGGCGGGCTGTTCGAGCCGTTGGACGACGCTACCGCGGCGGAAGCTCTGGAGGCTGGTTGGGACAGCGGGATTCGGTACTACGACTCCTCGCCGCACTACGGCCTCGGCCAGTCCGAGCGCCGTGTGGGCCGTTTGCTGCGGGACAAACCGCGCGGGCAGTTCACCCTCTCCACCAAGGTCGGCCGGTTGCTGGTCCCGCAGGAGCCGCGCGGCCGGATGGACGACACGTTCCAGGTACCTGCGACCCACCGTCGGGTATGGGACTTCTCCCGGACCGGTGTCCGGCGCAGCGTCGACGACTCCCTTGAGCGGATGGGGTTGGATCGGATCGATGTGCTGTTCCTGCACGATGCCGAAGATCATTTCGACGACGCGCTCCGCGACGGATACCCCGCGCTTGCCGAGCTTCGCGCCGAGGGTGTGGTCGACGCGATCGGTGCCGGCATGTACGACGTCGACCTCCTGGGCAGGCTGGTGCGTGAGACCGACGTCGACGTGGTGATGCTGGCGGGCGGCTACACACTGCTGCAGCAGCCGGCACTGGACGACTTCCTGCCCGTCTGCGCGGAGCGCGGTGTCTCGGTGGTGGCGGCCGGGGTCTTCAACTCGGGAGTGCTGGCCACCCCTCGGCCGGTGCAGGGCGCCCGGTTCGACTACGAGATCGCCAGGCCAGAGGTGCTGAACCGAGCAAACCGGATCGCCGATGTGTGCGAGGCCCACGGGGTGACGCTGCCCCAAGCGGCAATCGCGTTCCCACTCCTGCACCCGGTCGTGGCGAGCGTGGTCCTCGGGATGCGGTCGGCCGAGGAGGTACACCGCAATCTCACGGCGTTCGCCACCGATATCCCCAAACGACTGTGGTCGGACCTGCGCAGCGAGAGCCTGCTGGACGACCGTGCGCCCGTACCTGACTAGCCTCAACGGGCAGGTAACGCACACGACTCGGAACGCCCCTGCGCCAGCCGGGCTGAACCAGCCTCGGAGCGAGTAGCCTTACGATTCGTGAGCCCTGATGTCGAGACTCGGCCCGTGGGGCAGCGTGAATTGGCGGATCTGGCGAGACTGTTCGAGAGTCAGCGGAACACCCGCCACTGTTGGTGCATGGCGTTCTGTGCGAGCCGTGGGCAGTTCGCCGTCGGTTGGTTCATTGGCGCCAACCGACGTCGCTTCGAGGCCATGGCTACGGCCGGAACCCTGCCGATGGGAATCCTGGCCACGGTGGCTGGAGAGCCGGTCGGCTGGTGCGCATGTGGCCCACGTACGCGGTACGACGTCGTCGCCAGCGGGCGAAGCAAGATCATGGGTCGGCCTGCACGCGTCGAGAACGAGCGCGTTTGGCTCCTGCCGTGCCTCTTCGTCCGGGTCGGGTACCGAGGCCAAGGGATTTCCTACGCGCTCGTGCGGGCCGCGGTCGAACTGGCTCGCCGCGAAGGTGCCCGGGCCATCGAAGGCTGGCCCATCGCTGGATCGGCTCGGCACTCCGCAGATGCCTTCCTTGGTCGGGAGAAGTTGTTCGAAGACTTGGGGTTCAGCTGCATTGGTCGACCGAGTTCCCAACGGGCGATCATGCGACGCCAACTCCGCGAAGACTGACCAACGCGACCCGAACCTGGAACTGGAGGAGCTTCGTCCCGGGGCTACGTCGGCGAAGGTTCTCAGGGCTGTCGTAATATCTCGTCTGAGAATAGTCGAAGCGCTCTAGTGGCCCGATTCACTGATGGGTTGGGGGAAGATGCCCGCCAAGGACTCGATCGATCGCGAGATCGCTCTCTGGAAACGAGAGCTCCCGGGCCTCGACCGATCGATCGAGGGCGCCGTCACCAGGATGCAACTGCTCGTACGTCGCCTGCAGCAGATCAAGAAGAACACCGTCGCGGCTCATGGCCTCAAAGACTACGAGTACGACATCATCTGGCACCTGCGGGCGCTAGGCTCCCCTTATCAGGCCACGCCAACCCTGCTCGCACAACGAGTCGACACCCACCCCGCGACACTCACCAGTCGCATGGACCGGCTGGAACAAGCAGGGTACGTCACGAGACTGCATGATGCCTCCGACCGCCGCCGGCTCCTCATCGCCTTGACTCCTCAAGGGCACCAACTCTGGGAGGCGACGATCGGCGAGGAGCTTGCGGCAGAGAGCGCGTTGCTCGCGGCCCTGACCCGTCCTGAGCGCAAGCAGCTTTCCGACCTGCTCCGGAAGGTCGTTCTCGCCGAGGAGGCCCAGGGGTCGAGCTTGATCGCCTCCGACCTGGGCCAGAACTAGAAGCCGCCGGTTCCCCTCAGTCCGATTCAGGTGCCAGCGGAGCCGAGGCCTTGACCTTGGCAGCGGCGGCGGCGACGTCAGCCAGGTCGTGATCATCGGCCAGCAGAACATACTGCGGAATCCAGACCGCTTCCCGGCAGAACCGCCAGGTGTTCGGCAGATCCAACGTGCCGTACTGCGTCGGGGGATACGCCGGATCGTAGCCGGTCGCGACCTGATCGAAGCGTTGATGTGCGAACACGCCCTGGCGATCCAGTGGAACGCCGTACCCGGCGGAGAGCGGGATGCCCTCCGCTCGCATGGCCTCGACAAAGCTTCTTCGCGAGAGCCCGTCGAACGCATCCACGTCGTACCAGAACTGGTAGAGGTGGAATCCGTGAGACGTGCAGCGGCTGTCGCGTCCGACCGGTTCGAGTCCGTCGATGCCCTTGAGCATGGCGTCGAGCGTCGCCGCACCCTTGTTGCGGCGGGCGGTGCTGCTGGCCAGCTCCTTGAGTTGCAGCAGCAGGACGGCCGCCTGAAACTCGGTCAGCCGATAGTTGCCGCCGAGAACCCCATGCTCGTACCACTGCCCCGTGCGGGATCGGCCGCAGTTGTGGATGCTCCATGCCCTTTCGGCGAGCTCCTCGTCGCTCGTGACCAGAATCCCGCCTTCGCCGGCAGTCATGTTCTTCGAGGCCTGGAAGGACCATGCCCCGACTGCTCCGAACGAGCCCACTCCCCGGTCGTTCCAGGTCGCTCCGTGCGCGTGCGCGCAGTCTTCGACCAGCGCGAGGCCGTGCCTGGCGACGAGGGGTGTCAGCTCATCGAGATCCGCTGGGTGACCGCCCATGTGGACCGCGATCACCGCACGGGTCCGGTGCGTGATCGCGGCCTGCACGGCACTCGGGTCGATGCAGCCGTAGGCGGGATCGACATCGACGAAGACCGGTAGGGCGTTCACGGCCAGCACCGCGGTGGCTGTGGCCAGAAACGTGTAGGACGGGACGATCACCTCGTCTCCGCTGCCGATCCCCAGGGAGGCGAGTGCGACCTCGAGCGCAATTGTGCCGTTGCAGACTCCAACCCCGAAGCGTGCGTCGTGGAAGGCGGCGAAGTCGCGCTCGAATTCCTGCTTCAGCGGGCCATCGGCGTCCAACCAGGTCCCCACTCGCACTGCCTCGGCGACCACCTGCGCGGCCTCATCCGAGGCCGGGGGCCAGCTCGGGAACGGACGGGTCCGCACGGGTGATCCGCCCAGTGTGGCTAGCTGGTCCGCCATCGCCGACTCCTCTCATGACTGCAGTGGCACTCGTCCGAGGGCAGGACTCGCTTAGGGTCGGCCACCGGCCGATCCGAGTTGGGATAGTACCAGTTCGTAATATCGCTGTCGATAGAAAGCCGTGCACTCGGCGAGATCTGGTCCAGATGGTTGTCACCACCCGGCGAGCGATCCTATGGTTCGCCTGACGCGCGGCATTGCTGCCTGCCAGTGCATGGAGACCCGGTGAAAGCTGATGCATCGGTACGCCAGGGCGACGAACCCGATGTTGCCAAGGCGGACTCGTGGGCGGTCAGGATCTGGCGCAGCTATGTACTTCGCCGGATCGGCAAGAGCCTCGTGACGCTGTACCTGGTGATCTCGCTGTCGTTCCTACTCCTGCGCTATATGCCAGGCGACCCCATTCGGGCCTACGTGCAGAACCTGATGTCGACCCAAGGGCTGTCGTACGAGGACGCGCTCGCCCGCGCGACCTCCCTGCTCGCATTCAATCCTCGGGAGCCGATCTACGAGCAGTACATCGACTACCTCAACTCGTTGCTGCACGGGAACATGGGGCAGTCGATCACCTCGCCCGGCACCAGCGTGGCCACCGCGGTCTTCACCTATATGCCATGGACGTTGTTCAGCGTGGGCCTTGGCACGCTGATCTCATTCCTGCTCGGCGTGCTTTTGGGCATTGCTGCGGGGTATCGGCGCGGCGGGCTGTTCGACCACATCATCACGAACCTGTCGTCGCTGATCCATGCGGTGCCGAACTACATCTGGGCCGTCCTGATCGTGGTGGTCGCCGGCGTTCGGCTAAGCGTGTTCGACGTGACGAACATGCAGGGCACACTGACGCCCGGTGTGCATGTGGGCTTCACGGCCGAGTTCTTCGGAGACGCGTTGTTCCATGCGGTGCTTCCGATCATGGTGTACGCGGTGACCGGTGTCGGCGCATGGATCCTGGTGATGAAGTCGTCCACCGTCCAAGTGCTCGACGAGGACTTCGTGGCAGTGGCGCGGGCCCGCGGCCTGCGCAACGGCAGGATCAGGATCCACTACGTGGGTAGAAACGCGATGCTGCCCCTGTTCGCCCAGTTCGCGCTGGCTGTTGGAGCCGTGGTTGGCGGATCGGTCCTCATCGAGCAGATCTTCCAGTACCAGGGAGTTGGCTACTACCTGTACGACTCTCTGACGAAGCGGGACTACACGCTGACTCAGGGCTTCATCCTGGTCATCACGGTGTCGGTCATCGCCGCCAACCTGGTGGCCGACCTCCTGCTTTCCAGGATCGATCCCCGTGTGCGTACGCCCGGGGGTGCGCAGTGACGGCCCAGATCACCGCCGTCGAGCCCGACGTCGACAGTGCTGCGGTCGCGGAGGTGGGTGGCCCGTTGAGGGTCTTCATCGGCGCGCTCCGCGGGAGCGTGACCGGCGCCATCGGCTTCGTGGTGTTCGTCGTCATGTGCGTCGGCTGCCTCATCGGGCCGTTCGTGGTGACGCCGGACAAGGTCGCGAATCTGGACATCGCCTATCAGGGGCCGTCGAGCGCGCACTGGTTGGGCACCGACGGACACGGTGGGGACATCCTGAAGCTGATCGTGGCCGGCGGCCAGGACGTGATCGTCGTGGGGCTCGTCTCGGCCGCGATCTCGACCTTGATCGCGGTGTCGTTCGGCGCACTGGCGGCGTACAAGGGTGGCTGGATCGACTCCCTGACCGTCCAGGTGACCGACTTCTTCCTGACCATTCCGCAGTTTCCGTTGCTGGTCGTGCTGTCGGCCTACCTGCAGCTGAACAACGTTGCTCTGCTGGCACTGCTGCTCGGTGCGCTGGGCTGGCCGTCGCTCCTTCGGGCCGTGCGTGCGCAGGTCCTGTCGCTGAAGGAGCGGGAGTACGTCGAGGCCGCAAGGCTTGCCAATCTCAGCACCGTCACGATCCTCTTCCGCGAGATCCTGCCGAACATGGCGAGCTACCTGCTGATCAACTTCATCCTCGGGATGACGGGAGCCGTCTACGCGCTTGCCGGCCTGTACCTGCTCGGTCTCGCGCCGATGTCGGGTACGAACTGGGGAATCATGCTCAACGAGGCATGGATCAAGGGAGCGCTGCTCTACCCGCCGGCCATGTGGTACATCCTCAGCCCGCTGGTGGCCATCTCGATTCTGCAGCTCTCCTCGATTTGGCTGGTGCGGTCGCTGGAGGAGATGCTCAATCCTCGACTGCGGACGGTGGCGTGATGCACTCGGCCAGTCCTCCGCTGCTGGAGATCAACGACCTCGCCGTCGACTACCGCACGGGTCGGCGCCGGTCGGTTCCCGTCGTCCGCAATGTGAGCCTCGAGCTTCGTGCGGGCGAGAGCCTGGGTCTGGTCGGCGAGAGCGGCTGCGGCAAGACCACGCTGGCACTTGCCATGCTCCGCCTTCTCCCCAAGCTCGGCGTCATCCGCGGGGGCCGGATCAGGTTCCGGTTGCGCGACGGCACGGTCGCGGACCTGCTGTCCTACGACGAGGAGCGCCTGCGGAGGTTCCGGTGGACCGAGGCGGCGATGGTCTACCAGGGCGCGCTCAACTCCCTGAACCCGCTGTCGACTGTCGACACGCAGTTCGTCGAGACCGCCAAGGCGCACGACTCGGCGATGACCGTCAAGCGGGTGCGGCAACGCGCGGCGGACCTGCTCGAGTCGGTACAGCTCGACCCGCCACAGGTTTTGAGGTCGTTCCCACATGAGCTCTCGGGCGGGATGAGGCAGCGCGTCCTCATCGCGCTGGGACTCCTGCTGGAGCCACAACTGCTCATCCTCGACGAGCCCACCACCGCGTTGGACATCCTCACGCAGAGACGCGTCATCGAGGTGCTGCGCCGGTTGCAGGAGCAGTTGGGATTCGCCTTGATCTTCGTGTCGCACGACCTGGCGCTGGCCGCCGAGCTCGCGGACCGGGTCGCCACGATGTACGGAGGGCGGATCATCGAGCTCGGCCCGGTCCAGGACGTCTTCTACCGACCCAAGCACCCTTACACGGTCGGACTCATTGATGCGGTCGTGCCGGTGTCGGGCGGTAGGTCCGGAGTCCGGTCGATTCCTGGAGCGCCACCAGGTTTCGGCAACCTTCCGGCAGGTTGCGCGTTCCATCCGCGCTGCGCCCACGCACACGCCCGCTGCCGCGTCGAGGAGCCACCCTTCTACCAGACGGCGCCGGGGCACCATGCCGCGTGCTTCCTGCACAGCCACGACACCGCCGGCGTCTCAGGTGGCGATCATGGTTGAGCCAGTGATCCGCATCGAACGCGCCAGTCAGACGTTCGCCACCAGGCGTGGCGCGGTTCCGGCAGTCGCAGACGTTGACCTGGACCTGTTCGCCGGCAAGGTCACCTGCCTGGTCGGAGAGAGTGGGTCCGGCAAGACCAGCACGGCCAGGATCGTGGCTGGCCTCAGTGCCCCGACGTCAGGACGTGTCCTCTTCGACGGAGCGGACATCAGCGGCCTGAACAGCCGTGAGCGCGCGCGGTACCGGTTGGCCGTGCAATACGTCCATCAGGACCCCTACGCGTCGCTGAACCCGACCCGCACCATTCAGAGCGCACTCATGGCTCCGCTGCGGCGAAACGGCCTGGCCAGGGGACGCGATGCGGCAGTGGCTCGCTGCCACGACCTGCTCGCCAAGGTCGACCTCACGCCACCGCACGCTTACCTCGGCAAGTACCCGCACCAGCTCTCGGGCGGGCAACGCCAGCGCGCGTCGATCGCCCGGGCCCTGGCGACCGGGCCGAAGCTGATCGTCGCGGACGAGGCCACGTCGATGCTCGACGTTTCGATCCGGATCAGCCTGCTCAACATGCTCGGAAGCTTGCGGGACGACCTTGGCGTGGCGTTCCTGTTCATCACGCACGACCTGGCCCAGGCCAAGTACTTCGGCTGGGACGGCGACATCGCGGTGATGTATCTCGGCAGGATCGTCGAACGGGGGCCAACCCAGGAGGTGCTCGCGCATGCCTCCCATCCGTACACACGGGCTCTGCTGGAGGCGATTCCCGAACCCGATCCGGACGTGACCCGTCGCAAGCATGGCGTGCAGCTGCGGGAGGCGGGCGTTCCCAGCCTGCTGGCCATCCCCCCTGGTTGCCCGTTCCATCCACGTTGTCCCGCGGCCGAAGCCGGGACCTGCGACAGCGTCACTCCGGTACTGACGCCGGTGGACTCCTCGGCGTCGACCTTCCACGCCGCCGCGTGCCTGCGGCTGGCAGTGGTGCCCGAGCTCATGCCGATCACGGAGACAGCTGGTTGGGGGCGGGCGCGGTGATCCGACCAGACGCCTACCGTGCCGTCCTCACGATCGCGGTGTTCTTCGTCCTCCTGCCTGCCGTGCTCGCTCTTTTCCAACCTCCCGGCAGCGCGGGATTCGTCATCAGCGTGGCAACCGTGGGCATCGGCCTCGTGTTCAGCACCGTCGTCCTCATCCTGATCGTCCTATCGCGTCGCCAGCTGCACGAGAAAGGTGAACTTTGATGAACGACCTCGACCGGTCGATCAGCGGTGAGCTGTCCCGCCGGCACTTGCTTCAGATGCTCGGCATCACCGCAACCGGCTCGCTCGCAGCGGCCTGTCAGGGTGGAACCCGCGAGCAGCCGGCCGCCCCCGGGAAGCCTGCCAGCGGCGGCCTGTTCCAGGGCTGGTATCCCTTCGACGCTCCGCCCAAGGGAAACATCAACCTGCTTCCAGGAGTGTCCGAATCCATCACTATCGGCTACTTCTACGACTGGATCCTCTTACCTGGGGCGATGTATTACTGGGCGTCTCAGGACTACTTCTATCTCCTGGCGGATCCGTCGTCTGAGCTGTCACCGGATGGTACGACGTTCACCTATCGGGTCAGGCCGGGTCTGAAGTGGAGCGACGGCAAGCCCGTGACGGGCAAGGACGTCTACACCACATGGTGCCTGGAGTACGTGATGGCGAACGCGGCTTTCACCTACGTGGACGAGATCACGCAGACCGACGACATGACCGTGACGTTCCACATCAAGACGCCGGCGCCGATCGCCCAGTACTACCTGCTTCGCGGACAGATCGTCTCCAACGCGGTCTACGGCCAGTTCCTGGCCGAGGCGGAGCCGTTCGTGAAGGAGCAGACGCCGACGTCCGACAAGCGGGCTGCGCAACTGGTGCAGAAGGTCAGCGCGTTCAAGCCGGAGAAGGTCACTGCGAGCGGTCCCTTCACGTTCGACATGGACAAGCTCAGCACCCAGCAGCTCACGCTCGTCAAGAACCCACGCGGCTACCTCGCCAAGCAGGTCAAGTTCGACCGCGCGACGGTGCATACCCACCAGGGCATCAACGTGCTGGCCACCCTCGCCTTGTCGGGGAAGATCGACTACGGGACCGGCGGTTGGCCGGTCACGATCGAGAAGGAGCTGGAGAAGAAGGGGTTGCGGATCATCCGTCCACCGTGCTACTCCGGCCCGGCGCTGTTCATCAACCATGGAAAGCTGCCTGAGTTTGCCGACAAGCGTGTCCGACACGCCCTGGCGCACGCGATCGACCGCGCCCAGCAGGGCAGGGCCGCCCTCGGGGAGTCCGGCAAGGACGTCCAGCTGGTGGCCGGCTTCTCCGACCTCCAGGTGCCTCAGTGGCTTTCCGACGCTGATCTGGCGAAGCTCAACAGGTACGAGTACGACCAGACTGAGGCCGCCGCGCTCCTCACCGCCGTGGGGTGGAAGAAGACAGGCGGCAGCTGGATGACGCCGCAGGGCGAGCCTGCCGCGTACACCCTGATCTATCCGTCGCAGTTTCCGGACTGGGCCTCGGCTGCGCAGAATCTCGAGAGTCAGCTCACTGCGTTCGGATTCAAGATCACCATCCGCGGCGTGGACATGGCCCAGCAGCCGATCGACGTCCAGAGCGGGAAGTTCGAGTTTGCGATTGCGGGTTGGGGATCGTCCGGAAACCCCTACCCCACAGCGTCCTTCTCCAGCGACCTCCTCGACTACAACTACCCGACGACCCAACCAAACCGCGGCATGGACTTCCCTCTGGTGCAGGAGACGGACTCGGTGGGTCGCATCGACTTCGGGAAGGCGATTCCGGACAGTGGCTTCGGTGCCAACGACGAGGAGCTCAGGGCGAAGATCACCGACCTCGCGTTGGCGTTCAACGAGCTACTCCCGATCATCCCGTTGTTCGAGCGGTACGACAACAACGGCGTCAACACAGAGAACATCGCCGGGTTCCCTCCGGATGACGATCCGATCTACCGCAACTCGATCTACGCCGACAACTTCGTCACGATCCTTCTCTACAAGGGGGTTCTGCGACCCGCATAAACTGTCTGTCGAACGAGCCGCGCCGTCGTAGCGGTGCGCGCCGCCGTTGCCGTCAGGAGGGATCATCCCGTGCACATTCCTCAGAGCGACGCCGGCCAGGCGGGTGACGCCAGCATCGAACTACGTGCCGGTTTCGCCCGCGCCGACATCACCCCCAGCTGGCCGGTCTCCCTCGCGGGATTCGCGTCGCGCAGCGGACTGTCCACCGGAGTGGCCCATCCGCTGCACGTGCGGGTCGCCGCGTTCGAGGCCGGCACGCGGGCACTCGTGCTCAGTGCGGACCTGCTCTACTGGCCGCCGGAGCTGGTCGACGAGCTGCGGCCGCTGCTGGCCATGCAGGCCGACGTGCCGGCGGACAACATCCTGTTCGCCGCCACGCACACCCACTCCGCGCCACAGATCTGTACGTGGCTGGCGCCGTCGGTCGGCCTACGGGACAAGGACAGCGTGGACCTGGTGCGCCGACAGACGGTCGAGGCGGTGTCGGCGGCCGCAGCGCGGCTCGAGCCGGTGACCATCCGCCGCGCGATCGGCCGGCACGACCTGGGCATGTGTCGGCGAACGGTGGTCGACGGCCGTGTGCAAGCGGGGCCGAACCCCGCGGGACTGCGGGACCCGGAGGTCACGGTCATCACCTACGTTCGCGATGACGGCAGCCTGGCTGGGGTCATCACGCACTACACCTGCCACCCGGTCATCTCCGCGGACAGCAAGGTCAGCGGTGACTTCACCGGCGAGGCGATGCGCCTGATCGAGGACGAAACCGGGTCCGTCGGCCTGTACCTTCAAGGCTGCTGCGGAGACATCAACCCAGGCGGGTTCGCCAGCACGGGGCTGGACGAGGTCGACCGGCAGGCCGCCACATTTGCCAAGGTCGTTCGGCAGCTACTTGACGGCCCGGCGGAGACGCTCGAACCGATGCCGCTCACCGCTGAGTGGCGACGGGTGCAGCTGCCGTTTCGGCACCGCCCGGATCCAGCCGAAATCGCCGCGGCCCGCGTCATGGACGGCGTGATGGGTGAGTGGGGTCGGGCGCTCAACGATCACCCCGAGCTCGTCACCGAGGCCGCTGGGTTGCGGGTCCAGCGCCTCGATCTTGCTCGCGGACTGCACCTGGTGGCGATGAACGGTGAGGTCAGCGTCGCCTATGGCCTTGCCATCAAGGAGACGTCGCAGCGACAGGCGCTCCCCGTTGCGTACGCGAACGGCACGATTGGCTACCTGCCGACCGCCGCGCAGATCGCCGAAGGCGGCTACGAGCCGGAAGATTCTGCCCGTTATCTCCTGCTGTCCGGCTTCTACGCACCTGCGATTGAGGACCTGATCACCACCGCAACGACCGAGGTTCTGAGCACCATCCCACAGGCATGATCCAGTTGCTGGCGTGCATCGGTCAGGCTCGTCTCCAGAAGAGGAGGTGAGTGACTCCGCTCGGACTCGGCACCGACTCGAGGTGGAAGCGGTCGAGCAGGTCGGTGTGGCTCTTCCACAGCCGCTCGCCTCGACCGAACTCGACGGGTGCGACGGCGATGTGCATCGTGTCAACGAGGTCGGCGTCGATGAACTCGCGGATGGTGGTGACGCCGCCACCGATGCGTACGTCCTGGCCATTGGCGGCGTCCTTGGCACGAGCCAGTGCCTCGGTCGGAGTAGCAGCCAGGAAGTGGAATGTGGTGTCAGCCAGGGCGAACGACGTGCGTTCGTGGTGGGTGAGCACGAAGACCGGGGTGTCGAAGGGTGGGTTGTCCCCCCACCATCCCTGCCACTCGTGGTTCTCCCAGGGGCCACGTTGGGGGCCGAACTTGCCACGCCCCATGATCTCGGCTCCGACGTTGCGGGCCCAGTCGCGGGTCATGTAGTCGTCCAGCCCGCGCGTACCGCCAGGGTCGGTGCGGTTCACCCAGCTGGCGGTAGCGCCCGCCCAGGAGAACAGGTCGGTGGGATCTGCGTGGCCGAATGGCCGGGCCAAGCTCTGTCCCTCGCCGGCACCGAACCCGTCGCGCGACACGTTGAAGCAATTCACCCGTACCAGCTGCGGCATGTCTCCTCCTCGGGAGCTCTCAAGGCTCCGGTGCCTAGTTGATGGATGTTCATCGTCGTTTCTCGTCCGGTCGGGCAAGTCCTTGATTGTGGGTCGGCCAGGGGCGCTGGTCTCAGGTTTCGGTGCCGGTCGCTGGCCTTCTTCGCCCGTGGTCGGAGTCGTCGCCGGGGTGCGCCATGTGCGATCTCTCTGATGAAGTCGGAGCAGATCCGCCCTCCTCGACATCACCGCCCCGTGCTACTTGACGTTGTCGTTACGGCAACTCCTACTGTGATCGGCAAGGAGGGGCTCTGCGGTGATGTGGTCGATTCAGCAGGTGGCGCGGATGTCCGGGGTCACGGCGCGGACGCTGCGGCACTACGACGGTGTCGGGTTGTTGCGTCCGGCTCGGGTGGGCCCGAACGGGTACCGGTACTACGGGCGGGCCGAGCTGATGCGGCTGCAGCGGATCCTGCTGTTGCGCGAGTTGGGGATGGACCTGGCCGCGATCGGCTCAATCGTCGACGGCGAGGACGACCAGTTGAAGGCGATGCGTGCCCATCGTCGCCGGCTGCTGGACGAGGCCGCCCGGCTGGCCCGGCTGGCCGACACCGTCGCCGCGACCATCGCCCATCTGGAGAAAGGAACCGACGTTCCTGCCGAGGCGTTGTTCGAAGGTTTCAGGTTCACCCCGGAGTCCCTGGCGCATCTGGAGGCTGCTGCGGTCGAGCGCACCGGTCAGCCGAATCAGCCAGGGATCGCCGAGATCAAGGAGCGCACCCGGGACTGGATTGAGGAGCAGTTCGAGGCGGTGGACCGTCATGATCGACCTGACCGCGCTCGCGCACCAGTCCAAGGCCGGACACCGCCTCCGCGTCCAGATCAGCAGCGGCGCCCACCCGCGACTGCACCGCAACACCGGAACCGGAGAACCCTTGGGAGGGGCAACCACGCTCCGCACAGCCGACCAGGAGATCTTCCACGACCCGGCGCACCCCTCCGTGATCAACCTGCCCACGGCGGGTTAGCGGGGGTCACATGCGGTCGGCTAGTTCGTCTGCGACCTCGACCCGCGACCCTTGCCCTTCAGACCAGCACGCTGGAGGATCGTCGTCTGAAGAGGACCCGCGGCCGACCTGCTCCGCCACTGTGATGGTCGACACCGCCGGTAGGAGGGTGGCGTGCAGGGCGTGCTCCGGGATGGCCAGTTGTGACGGCGTGGCTTCTGTTGTGTGCCGGGCTCGTGTTGGTGGCCTTCTCGGCATTGTTCGTCGCGGCGGAGTTTTCGTTGGTCACCGTGAGCCGGTCCGTGGTCGACCGAGCCGCGTCCCGAGGTGTGTCGGGTGCTGGCGGGATCCAAGCTGCTCTGCGGTCGCTGTCGACCCAGCTCTCAGCTGCCCAGCTTGGTATCACGATCACCAACCTGCTGATCGGCTGGGTCGCCGAGCCGTCGATCGCGGCCTTGCTGACCCGACCGCTCATGGCTCTCGGGGTTCCGGCCGACGCGGTACCCGGAGTGTCCCTGACAGTGGGATTGGTGCTTGCTGCAGCGGTCACGATGGTATTGGGGGAGCTGGTTCCGCAGAACCTGGCCCTGGCACACCCGTTCGGTGTCGCCCGGTTCGTCCAGGGGCCGCAGCGCTGGTTTGCCACCGCCAGCCGCCCACTCACCTTGGCGCTGAACGGCTTGTCCAACCGGATCGTGCGGATGCTCGGGGTCGAGCCGCAGGAGGAGCTCGCCTCGGCCCGTACGCCGGAGGAGCTGGCCGCAGTTGTTCGGTCGTCGGCCCGGTCTGGTCACCTACCGGCGTATACCGCCGAACTGGTCGCGCGCAGCCTCCGTTTCGACGACCTGCAGGCCCAGCACGTGCTGACTCCGCGCACCCGGATGGTCTGGGTCGACGCCGCCGACCCGGTACAGAAGGTTGTTGAACTTTCTATGGAGTGCGGTCACTCGAGGTACCCCGTAGCAGCCGGTGATCCCGACCAGATCGTCGGCGTAATCGAACTCAGCCAGGCGACGGGCATTCCGTCATCGCAACGCGCCAGGACCAGGGTTGGCGAGCTGGCGAGACCGGTGCCATTGGTGCCGGCGACGCTGGCCGTCGACGAGTTGGTGTGGGCCCTGCGCGATCAGAACGCGGAGTTGGCGGTCGTGATCGACGAGTATGCGGGCACCGCTGGGATCGTGACATTCGAGGACCTGGTGGAGGAGATCATCGGAGCGATCGACGACGAACATGACCCGGTAACCCACCCGACCCGCGACACCGACGGTTCCTGGTTGGTGTCCGGCCTGCTGCGGCCCGACGAACTCTTCGCGCTCACCGGGCTCCGGCTGCCCGCGAACCCCCGCCGGTACGAGACCGTGGCCGGCCTGTTCCTCTACCGACTCGGCCGGATACCCCAGGTCGGGGCGGAGGTTGACGTGGGCGGCGTACGGATTCGGATCGTCCGCATGGACAGGCATCGCATCGATCAGCTAGCTCTGCGTCCGCCGGACAGCACGCCAGAGGACGCAGATGAGTGACAGTATCTCGCTCGGCCTCGGCGTTGTCCTTCTCCTGGGCAACGCGTTCTTCGTGGCGGCGTCCTTCGCTGTGGTGTCGGTGCGACGCAGCCAGCTCGAACCGGCTGCCGAAGCCGGATCGCGCCGAGCAAAAGCAACGCTCAAGACCTTGCGCCGCGCCGCGCTGATGATGGCCGGGGCACAGCTCGGCATCACCATCTGCACGCTCGGGCTCGGCGCCCTCACTGAGCCGGCACTCGCGCACGTGCTCGAGCCCGTGTTCGGCTGGCTGGGGATACCCGACGACCTGGTTCATCCGGTCGCCTTCCTCCCCGCGCTGCTGATCGTGACCGCTTTGCACGTCGTCATCGGCGAGATGGTGCCGAAGAACCTCACACTGGCAGTGCCCGACCGGGCCGCACTCGTCCTCGCTCCTATCCTCGGCGGCATCGTCCGGTTCGCGGGCCCCGTCGTCACCGGTCTGAACGCGATCGCGGCAGGCCTTCTACACCTGGTCGGGGTGCAGCCGCAGCAGGAGGTGGCCGACGCTGTGACTCATGAAGAGGTCGGGCTGCTCCTGGCCGAGTCAAGGCGTGAAGGTCTGATCGACCGGAACAAGCATGCGCACACCAGCCAGGTCCTCGCCTTCACCGAGCGTCCTGTCACCGAGGCGCTGGTACCGGTCGACCAGCTCGTCACCATCGATGCGCGTACGACAGCCGCCGAGGTCGAAAGCCTCGCTGGGCAGACGGGCCATTCCCGGTTTCCCCGTC
This sequence comes from uncultured Actinomycetota bacterium, assembly GCA_963720325.1. GTDB lineage: Bacteria > Actinomycetota > Actinomycetes > Propionibacteriales > Actinopolymorphaceae > Thermasporomyces. The sequence continues at coordinate 138,638 of CAVRFE010000005.1, forward strand.
TGGACGAGACTGGCGCTCTGACCGGCTACGTCCACCTCAAGGATGCCCTGCGCGTCCCAGGACCGTTGCGCAGCCGGCCGCTCCCCGCCACCTGGGTCCGGCAGCTGCCCATGGTCGGCCCCGGGACCTCTCTAATCCAGACCCTCACCCAACTTCGCGACTACGGTACCCACGCAGCACGCGTAGACAGCCCGGACGGCACCACGCTCGGAGCGGTCACCCTCGACGGCATCCTGCTGCACCTGATCCCGCGCGAGCGCGCGTCCCGCTCCGATGACGCCGCTCAGCAAACCTGAGCAGGCCACCAACGGGCCCTCACACACGGGGTCATCCCGCAGCGTCGCTGCGTATAGGACCAAAGGTGTCCGGTATGCCTGCCACACTGGCTCAGCCAGCTCAGCCATGTCGGCCCAGCGGACGGGTCCGCAAGCGGAGGGAAATGATGCCGCGATGAATCAGCGCCCCTCGCCGAATGTCGAGGTCATCGACCTCGCGCCAGGTCTATGGATCTGGCGACAGGAGCACCCCGAGTGGAGCGAGGGTCACGACTGGCAGGAGGTGGTGACGAGCGTCTGCGTGGACGCAGGCGCCGAACGGTGGGTGATTGACCCTCTGCTCCCGCCGGAGGATGCGGACCAGGTGTGGGATCGCTTCGCGGACAGGCCGCCCACGGCAGTCGCGGTCCTCATTCCCGATCACCTGCGTCCGACTTGGAACGATCGGCAGACCTGGAGTATCGATGCGCTGGTCCGCCGATATGGATGTCGCGCGTTCGGCCCGAACGCCTTTGATCCCGACGACATCGACCGGCTGGGACCGCCCGAAACCGACGTGCAGAAGATCGTGCCTGGTCACAAGCTGCCGGGGGGCTTGGTGCCTTTCCGGGACCCACGTGGGTGGAGCGAGACGCCGCTCTACCTTCCACAACACAAGACTCTGGTGTTCGGCGACAGCATGACGGAACGAGCCGGATCCTTGCGGGTGTGGATGTCACCCACCCATGAGGAACGCGCTGTGCCTGACCTGCGTTGCATGCTGGACCTTCCGTTCGAGCGGGTGATCATCTCCCACGGCAAACCTGTCCACACCCGCGAGGCTCTTGAGCAAGCGTTGGAGCGCCAACCATGGCCAGCTCCGTCGCTTCACATTGCCGCGTGGAGCGGAGACCTTGCCCAGGTACGCAAGCTTGTGGAGAGGGGCGCCGACCTGACCGCGCGATGCGATGGGGGCAAGTCCCCGCTGGAGTGGGCCAAAGGGGGCGGTCACGACAACGTCATCGCCTACCTTGAATCCGCAACAAGGGGTGACCTGCATGCCTGAGGATCCCGATGAGCGCGACAGACAATTCTGGATCATCGTGGGCTTCCAGCTTCCTCGTAACGTGCTCGAGCACCGCCACCCGAACGAGCAGCGCGAGGAACAGCGCAAGGAGTTGGAAGCGTTCTACGCGATGCTGGCCCACGGACGGGTCGGAGTCGGCGAGGGTGGGACTCGCCCGCCACGCTGGCGCGACCCGGCATACCCGACGCAGCTGCATCTGGATGTGCTCGTCGCAGATCTGGATGCCGCCGAGCATGCGGTGCTGGAACATGGCGCGACGAAGCTGGAAGACTTCCCCGCCTGGCGGGTGTACGCGGACCCGGTGGGCCATCCGTTCTGCCTGTACCCCGGACTCGCCGAGCCCACGGACCGACTCGGAACGCTGGTCCGCGTCGTGATCGACTGCGCGGATCCTCCCACGCTGGCGCGGTTCTGGGGCGCGCTGCTCGATATGCCCCGCCGGGTTGAAGAATCACCGGACCGGATCGTGATCGCCCGCGACGACGGAAGCCTGCCGATGATCGCGCTGCAGCGCGTTGCCGACTACCAAGCACCGCGCTGGCCCGACCCGGACTACCCGGCGCAGATGCACTTCGACATCGCCTTCGACGACCGCGCCCCGAAGGAGCGCCTCGCGCTGGACCTCGGAGCCACCCGGCTACCGGCGCAGGGTGGCAGCTGCCCCGTGTACGCCGACCCGGCCGGCCACCCATTCTGCCTCTGCTACAAGGGCGAATAGCCCGACCGATATGGATGGACGGGCAGGAGTCTCATGTGCGCTGTCTCCATCGGTTCGGTCAACTAGGGCGTGATGCCACCGCAGACGCGCGGTCAGCAGTCAAACACCGACCAGCAGATGTCGTTCCGCAATCGCTGGTCGTCAAGTACGAGCTCGCGAATTGCCTCCGGAAGCTGGTCACGCTGCCACTGGCACTCGAGTCGCCCTGCGGCCTCGCCCTCGTCTTCCGGCGCGGCAGCACGTGCCGCCTTGATCGCATAGGCGGCCGCACCGAGTTCGTGCGCGGCGACGTGGGCGACGGCGCCGGCCTGGCCAGCAGCGTACGCGGCATGCCGTGCCGCCCCGCGCAGGTCTCTGGCCGCGCCCATCGCATGGCCGCCCGCCGCGCGGGCCTGCATCATCTTGACCTCGCCACGCACCCAGGCGCGGGCATGCTCGATTGCATGACGCGGCCGTGGGTCCTCAGGCCGAGCCGACTCGAACAGGCCGAGGACGTGCTCCGCGCATGATGCCGCCCAAAGCGCAAGGAGCTGGTGATCCGAATCAGTGAGGGTCCCACCACGGCGGATCGTCACGAAGCGAGGGTCCCGGACCTTCGGGAGGATCATGGTTGGCGCTCCTTCTGCTCGCATCCGCCCAACACCCGGAGGACAGCAGGTCGTCCAGTCCGGTCGCCCGGCATCGCTGAAGTCCGCGGTCAGTATCGCCCGCATCGTAGGCGTGCCCCCGGCGCCCGGAGCTCCCGGAGTCGCGAGGCAGTTCCCACCGCGCTCCCCGTCCAGCTAGGTGTACGTAGGCGGCATCTAGTGCCTACTAGGTGCCGATGTGGCGAGAAAGATACGTCGGCGATGCCGATGGCGAGCGGTCCGCCCCGGCCAAGGATGGAGGCACCAACGAAGGAAGAGAAAGTCGAAGGAGACAGTAATGTTCGCTCATCCAATCGTCATGTTGTCCGTGGCCCACGAGCGTCATCAGGCCCTGATCGCTGAGGCGGACCGCCGCCGGCTCCTGGCGATCGCTCGTCAGGCGCGAAAGGCACGAAAGGCACGTAAGGCGCGCAGCAAAGACGTCGACACGTGGGGCACGGTGGCGGCGCCAGACCGGACCAAGGCCGGCCCCGTGGCCGGTTCCGCGGTCTCTGCTGGCGGTAGCCTGACGCCGTGCAGAGAGCGCGCGGCGGTGCCAGCGCGGTGATGGTGGGACGTGATCGCGAGCTGCGCCAACTCGAGCAGCTCGCGGCGTCCAGTCACCCGCAGGTGGCGATCGTCGCGGGCGAGCCGGGCATCGGTAAGACGCGGCTGATCCATGAGCTGCTGGCCGGCCTCCCCGCCGAGCCCGTGGTGCTGGTGGGTCGCGCCGAGCCCGGCTCGCTCGCCCGTCCGTACGAAGTGCTGCTGGACGCTGTGGACGGTCGGCCAGGTGTCAAGGACGAGCTCCTGGACGCGCTGGCCGATCCAGCGCGCAGTCCGGTGGAGCGCCTGCACGCCGGCCTCGCGATCGTGAACGAGCTTGTCGGCGACCGGCGGGCGGTCATCGTCTTCGAGGACCTGCACTGGGCAGACTCCGAGAGCGCGACGCTCTTCGAACGGATCGCCGGGCAGACCGGGCCGCGGCTGTTGATCGGTACGTACCGCCCGGACGAGGTGACCAGCCGCCATCCGGTCGCCGGGCTTCTGGGGCGGTTGGAACGCCGGCACACCGTCTCCCACGTGGCGCTCGAACGGTTCGGAGAGTCGGACACGGCCGCGCTGCTCGCTGCTGTGGCCGGCGCGCCCATTCCGTATCGCTCGGTGGCCGCGTTGCACCAGCGCACGGGCGGTAACCCGTTCTTCGTCGAGGAGCTCATCCGGGGCCACACGGGGGATGACCTCGCGTCGCTGTGCGAGAGCCCGCTGCCGTGGAGCCTGTCGGAGGTGCTCCGGCGACAGGTCGACGACCTCGAGCCGCGCGACCAGCGCATTGTGGAGGCCGCCGCCGTACTCGGGCACCGGGTGCCGTTCGATCTGCTCGCCGCCGTGACCGGCGCGGACGAGGACGAGCTGATCTCGGCGCTGCGTGGGCTCGTCGCCCGAGGCGTCCTCGTCGAGTCCAGCGATGACGAATTCAGCTTCCGCCACGCCCTGGTCCGCGAGGCGATCTCCGGGCAGTTGCTGGGCCGACAGCAGCGACGGTTGCACGAGGCCGCCCTCGATGCGCTTCTCGACAGCGGTGGGTTAGATCCGGCTGATCCGGCCATGATCGTCCGCCACGCCCGGGCCGCCGGACGGTACGACGACATGGTCGAGGCCGCCCGTCGGGGTGCCGCGCTCTACCTGTCGATCGGATCGGCGTACCAGGCTCTGCAGCTCGCCGAGATGGGCATGGACGAGGTCGGTGACGACGCCGACCTGCTCGCCGCGGCGGCCCAGGCGGCGTGGCTGGCCGGCCTTCTCGACGACGCCGTCGGCTACGCCCGGCGGTGGCGGGATCTGGCGTCGACGGCGAGCGACCGCGCCGACGCGTTGTACCTGTTGATCCGCCTGGCCTGGGAGTCCGACGACACCGGCGAGATGGAGGCGCTGACCCACGAGGTCGAGCAACTCGTCGCGCAGCTGCCACCCGGGGCGATCCAGGCCCGGGCGATGACCGCGGTGGCCCAGTCGGCCGAACTCCGCGCCGACCT
>CAVRFE010000006.1:0-18554 GCA_963720325.1 uncultured Actinomycetota bacterium
CGTGTGCGAGATCTACACCGACGTCAACGGGGTCTTCACCGCCGACCCGCGCATCGTGGCGAAAGCACGCCGGCTCCCGCAGATCAGCTACGCGGAGATGCTCGAGATGGCCGCGTGTGGGTCGAAGGTGCTGCACCTGCGCTGTGTCGAGTACGCCCGCCGCTACGGGGTCCCGATCCACGTCCGTTCGTCGTTCAGCAACAACCCCGGCACCTGGGTGGCCGACCCCGACGTGGTGCGCGCGGCGCGCGGGGTGCACGCGATCGACGCACCGAGTACGCCAGAGGAGGCCGAGATGGAGCAGCCGATCATCGCAGGCGTCGCCCATGATCGGAGCGAGGCGAAGATCACGGTGGTGGCCGTCCCCGACAAGGTTGGTGAAGGCGGCCCGGATATTCATGACGCTCGCCGAAGCCGAGATCAACCTCGACATGATCGTGCAGAACGTCTGGGGCGTGATCACCGGTCGCACCGACATCTCGTTCACGCTGCGCGTGAAGACGGGGAGACGGCGAGAACGCGCCCGCCAAGATCCAGGACGAGGTGGGCCACGAGCGGCGCCGTACGACGACTGGATCGGCAAGGCGGCGCCGATCGGCGCCGGCATGCGGACCAATCCAGGCGTTGCGGCAAGATTCTTCTCCTCCATCGCCGAAGCCGGCGTCAACATCGAGATGATCTCCACCTCGGAGATCCGGGTGTCCGTGGTCGTCGACGAGGACGACGTGGACGCAGCGGTCGCCGCGGCGCACCGCGCGTTCGATCTCGACGCCGATGAGGTCGAAGCCGTCGTCTACGGAGGTACCGGTCGATGACCCCGCTGGAGGCGGTACACGGATCGGGTGTGTCCACCGAGTTCACGGAGAGTTCCCGCAAGGTGACGAAACCAACGTTGGCGGTGGTCGGCGCGACCGGTGCCGTCGGCGCCGTGATGCTCGAACTGCTCTCGACCCGGCAGGACATCTGGGGCGAGATCCGGCTGATCGCCTCGCCGCGGTCGGCCGGCCGGAAGCCTCGGTCCGCGGCGAGGAAGTCGAGGTCATACCGCTCTCGGCGGCGGCGTTCGACGGCGTCGACGTGGCCATGTTCGACGTACCCGACGAGGTTCGGCCGGCTGGGCGCCGATCGCCGTCTCCAAGGGTGCCGTCGCGGTCGACAACTCCGCCGCGTTCCGGATGGATCCCGACGTCCCGCTGGTCGTCCCCGAGGTCAACGCCCAGGCCGCGCGCGAGCGCCCCAAGGGCATCATCGCCAACCCCAACTGCACGACCCTCGCGATGATCGTCGCCGTCGGCGCTCTGCACCGGGCGTACGTGCTGGAGTCACTGGTCGTCGCGTCCTACCAGTCCGCGTCGGGCGCGGGACAGGTTGGCATCGACACGTTGTACGACCAGGTGGCCAAGGTTGCTGGACACCGCGAGATCGGCACCCGCGCCGGAGACGTCCGGCGGATCGTCGGCGACGACCTCGGGCCGTTCCCGGCGCCGTTGGCGTTCAACGTCGTGCCGTGGGCGGGCACGCTGCGTGAGGACGGCTGGACCAGCGAGGAGCTGAGAGTACGCAACGAGTCGCGCAAGATCCTCGACCTGCCGCAGCTGGCGGTGTCGGCCACCTGTGTCCGGGTCCCGGTGGTGACGACACATTCGCTGGCGGTGCACGCGCGGTTCGTACGCAAGATCGAGCTGACGCAGGTACGCGAGATCCTGCGCGACTCGCCCGGGCTGCTGCTCTACGACGAGCCTGAGGAGCTGGAGTTCCCGACCCCCGCAGATGCGGTGGGCACTGATCCGACCTGGGTGGGGCGACTCCGGCAGTCGCTGGACGACCCGCACGCGCTGGACATGTTCGTGTGCGGCGACAACCTGCGAAAGGGCGCTGCGCTCAACACGGCCCAGATCGCCGAGCTTGTCGCGGAGGAGCTCGTTCCCGGCACGGTCTAGCCGGTGCCGCTCGTTCCCGGCACGGTTTAGTCCGGTGCCGCTCGTTCCCGGCACGGTTTAGTCCGGTGCCGCTCGGTCCCGGAACGGCCGGGCCCGTGCCCGTTTTCGGCCGGATTCGGCCCCCGACGTTTCACTCCCACTGAGTGGGGGAGTCCGGGACGACTCGCAACGTGAGAGCACGTCGCTCGTGACTGTGGGCGTTCATACCGGTGCACAATCAGGCCGCACATTCAGGGCTTCTCCTTGCAATCCGGTACGAACTGGGCACAGGCTTGGGTGCCAGGAGCAGCCTTCGTGCATTGCCGCGAACCGTCTCGTACGTCTTCGCCACCGGGAGGTCTGGACATGTCGCTCGACCGTCGTCGTCTCCTGCAGCTGGGAGGAGCCGCCCTCGTTCTCGGAATGCCGGCCCTCGGAGGCCTGGCCGGGTGTGGCAGACCCGGTGCCCAGCGCAGCGGCGGTGGGGGCGGTGGGGAGTCCGACGCGCTGCGCTTCCAGGGCTGGGACTTCGAGTCCGCGCTCGTGCAGCAGAACATCGACCGCTTCGTGAAGCTCAACAAGGACATCAAGGTCGACTACACGCCGATCACCAGCGCGCAGTATGTGCAGAAGATCGTCGCCGAGTACACCGGTGACACGGCGCCGGACGCGTTGTACGTCTACGACGACTCACTCGCCGCATGGGTCGGCGCGGAATACCTGCAGCCGTTGGACGGCATGCCTGGCCTGGACAAGATCTACGACAGCATCTATCCCGGCAATGCCCAGACGATGACCTACCAGGGCAAGCGATACGGCGTCCCCTACTACACCGACTCGACCTGCCTGATCTACAACTCCGAGATCCTCTCCAAGGCAGGGATCTCCGCTCCACCGGCAAGCCTGGAGGAGCTCGAGCAGCAGGCCGTCACGATCAAGTCCAAGGGGTTGCTCGAGTACCCCATCGGTGTGCCCGCCCAGCTTTCCGACACCTGGTGGTCGTGGTGGTGGGGTCTGATCCACGCCAGCGGCGGCACGATGTTCGACGACAAGATGCAGCCGGTCATGGCGACCTCCGAGCCGGTCGCGAAGGAGGTACTCAGCTGGTTGTCGGGCGCGGCCACTAAGTCGAAGGTGCTCGACCCGGCGGTGACCCAGCTGCTGCCGGTGCCGTTGGACAAGGCGTTCATGGCCGGGAAGTACGCGTACACCATCGGTGCCCGCTACGCCTTGCGCACCTACAACAATCCCAAGGAGAGCAAGGTAGTCGGCAAGGCGAAGATCGCACTCATGCCCGGTCTGGACGCCAAGCCGGCCGGCACCGTCAGCAACACCAGGATGTACTGCCTGTCGGCGAAGACGGAGAAGAAGGAAGAGGCGTACAAGCTGTTGTCCTACCTCGGTGGGTACGACGACAACGGCGAGCCCTACACCGCGAAGTTCTGGTTCGAGAAGGAGGGACTCGGCTTCGCGTTCAAGGAGATGGCCGACGACCCCGAGGTCAAGGCAGCCCTGGCCAAGTGGGCCGATCCGAAGATCTACTCGGAGCTGGCGGAGATGGCCACGCCGCGCACGGTGATTTCCGAGCCGTGGTACACGGAGTTCGAGACCGAGAGCCAGAAGGCGATTCAGCGGGCAGTCACGGGTCAGTTGAGTCCGTCGAGCGCGGTGACGAACATGGCCGAGACCTCGACGACGCTCAAGAAGCAGTACTCCTGAGAGGTCATGCTCCGCATGGGCATTCTCGCGAGATCGGGATCGTCACGCGTTTCTGAGACGGCTGCCACGGTGGCATCGGGGCCGGGCCAGCGATCGCCGCGACGGCGCCGTTGGTCCGACCACCGCCGGGCGTACCTCATGAACGCGCCAGCCCTGATCGTCATCGGGGCCCTGGTCGCCTACCCGATCGTCTACTCGTTCTGGCTGAGCCTGCAGCGTTACAACCTGAAGCAGCCGGCGGCACGGCGGTTCGTCGGGTTCGACAACTACGTCTCGTTGTTCGACGACAAGGCGTTCCTATCGTCGATCCAGGTGTCGGCCGGCTTCGTGCTGTGTGTCGTCGCGCTGACGATCGGCCTGAGCCTGACCCTCGCTCTCGTACTGAACGAGGTCTTCGTCGGCCGCGGCATCCTGCGAAGCCTGATGCTGTTGCCGTGGGCGATGCCGGGTGTGGTCAACGGCCTGATGTGGCGGTGGATGTTCGACGCCAAGGTGGGCGCCCTCAACGGTGCGTTGACGAGTCTCGGGCTGATCGAGAGCTACCGTGCCTGGTTGACCTCGCCGGTGGTGGCGTTCTTCGTGGCCGTCGTCGCGGAGGTCTGGAACCTGCTGCCGCTCGCGGTGATCATCCTGCTCGCCGGGCTGCAGACCATACCAACGGAGTTGTACGACGCGGCCCGGGTGGACCGGGCCGGTGTGCTCCAGCGGTTCCGCAATGTCACGCTGCCCTGGATCACCCATCCGCTGCTGATCGTGCTCATCATCGAGACGATGCACGCGTTCCGGGCGTTCGACGTCATCTACGTCCTGACCGGAGGCGGGCCGGGCGACGCGACGAACGTCATCGCACTGCTGACCGTGCGAACCGCCTTCACCTACACCAACTTCGGCCTCGGCAACACCTATGCCTACGTCATCACCCTGATCACACTCGTCATCTCCGTGGCCTATCTCGCGTTGCTCTACCGGAGAGGGAAGGTCGAGGTATGAGTGCGAGGAGCCCCCGAGGAGGTAGGCCGAGGGACGAGGTGTGCCGGAGTGAGGCACCGCAGCGGTCATGCGAGAGGGGACCAGTATGAGTGCGACCGTCACGACCTCGCGAGTAGCTCAGCGTGCGCCCGCACGGCGGCCGCCGCACCGGCGTATCCCGTGGCGTCGGATCGTCGTCTACACGCTGGCCGTGCTCTTCGCGCTGTGGATCATCGTGCCGTTCTACTGGATCATCGTGACGAGCTTCATGAGCGAAGCCGACGCGCTGGCGACGCCGCCCCAGTGGATTCCGCACGCACCGACGCTCGACAACTACCGGGCCTTCCTCGACCCGAAGGGCTCGCAGGCGTTGGTGGGTTCGCGCGCTGCGGAAGCGGTCATGCCGGCACTCTTCAACAGCGCTGTGGTCGCGACCGGAACGGCGTTGCTCAACCTGGGTCTGGGAATCTCGGCCGCCTACGCGTTCGCGCGCCTGTCCTTCAAGGGAAGCCAGCTGCTGCTGATGGTCTACCTCGTGACGAGGATGGTGCCGGGTGTGGCGATCATCATTCCGTTCTATCTGGTGATGCGGCAGCTCGATCTGCTCGACACGTACGGCGCACTGGTGTTGTCGTACACCACCTTCTCGTTGCCGTTCACGATCTGGATCCTCAAGGACTACTTCCGCACCATTCCCGCCGACATCGAAGATGCCGCGCGGGTCGACGGATGCGGATGGTTCAAGACGATGTGGTCGGTGCTTCTGCCGATCGCAGCACCCGGCCTCGTAGCCGCGGCGATCTTCTCGTTCATGACGGCCTGGAACGAGTTCCTCTTCGCACTGTTCCTGACCAGCACGTCGTACTCGCAGACGATTCCCGTGATCGCCGCGAACTTCGCGACCGACCTGAACGTCTCGCACACCTCGATGGCGGCGGCCGGGGTGGTGGCGGTGCTTCCACCGCTGATTCTGGTGCTGGTCTTCCAGCGGTTGATCGTGGGTGGTCTCGCGTCCGGCTCTGTTCGCTGACATTTGGTCACCGGGGTCACCGGGGTCACCGGGGTCACCGGGGTCACCGGGTCACCTGGTTGGTACGGCACTGGACGCCCGATGGGAGCGAGGCCGTAGCCTGCGCGAGATGCACGCCAACAACGGGGTCGCACCGGACGACCCGCAGAGCCGCCGCCCGGACCTCGTCTCGCGACCGATCGAGTCGGGTGACGTCGACGCGTGGGCGCTGCTGCTGGCGGCCGTCGAGCGCACCGACCAGCAGGGCGACCACTACGACGCGGACGATCTCGCCGAGGAGCTCTCCGACCCGGCCCTGAGCCCGGCCACCGACACGCTCGGGATGTGGCAGGGCGAGGAGATGGTGGCGTACGCGATGGTGCGTTGCTCGCGGAGCGACCAGGAGCTCGACCGGGTCGACGTCGAGGGTGCCGTGCATCCGCGGCTGCGCCGGCGCGGCCTCGGTCGGCGGGTGCTCGACTGGTCGTGCGAACGCGGCGCGGCCGCGCACCAGGAGATCAACCCGACCATCCCCGGCACGCTGCGGGTCGGCACCATCGCCACCAACGCCGGCGCCAGCGCCCTGCTCGAGGGCGCCGGCTTCGAACCCATCCGCTACTACTCGGGCATGACCCGCTCGCTGGACAGCGACATCCCCATGCTCACAGCACCGGCCGGGCTCCGGCTGGCGTCGTTCGATCCCGCGTACGACGAGGCCACTCGGCTCGCGCACAACGAGGCGTTCCGTGACCACTGGGGATATCAGCCCCGCGACCAGAACTACTGGCGTCAGTGGGCCACGGGCTCGCGGGCGTTTCGGCCGCACCTGTCGTTCCTGCTCCTGGACGACGCGGCGGCAGCTGGCCAACCGGTCGCCGCGTACGCCCTCTGCTACGAGTACGAGGCCGACGTGGCGGCCAGCGGCGTCCGCGACCTGTACATCGGCCGGGTCGGCACCCGCAAACCGTGGCGGGGAAAGGGAGCGGCGAGCGCGTTGATGTCCCACCTGCTGGCCGCGGCCAAGGACGCCGGCTTCGAGACGGCATCGCTCATGGTCGACGCCGCGAGTGCGACCGGGGCGCTCGGGCTGTACGAAGGGCTCGGCTTCACGGTGAGAAGGCAGCGGATCGCCTACGACCGCCCGCTTCCCGACGGCCCGACCCTGCCATAGGTCAACCGTCGGAGCAGCACCTCGGCCGGGCCGCGGCGCCCGAGCCGGCGGAGCAGGTCCGCGACGACCACGGTCAATGCCCAGGTCGCCAGCGCAAGCACAGCCACGCCCGCGCTGCCCAGTGTGCCGCCGAGCCCGCCGAAGCCAGCCGTCAGCACCAGCACGAACACCACCGACTGAAGGAGATAGCACGACAGCGAGCGCGCCCCGCACGCGGCGATCGCAGTGGTGACAGGACCGCTACGACCGTGCAGCCGGGCCGCCACCAGACCGATCAGCGCCGCGTACCCGAGCCCGCCGGCGACGCCGCTCAGCGAGTGCAGCGCCCCGATGACCAGATCGGCACCGGTCCCGTACGAAGGCAGGATCCGCACCACCGTCACCGACAGCGGCAACCCGCCGACGACCGCGAGGCCAAGCCCGCCGAGTGCGGTCCGCCGGAGCAGCCTCTTGTGCCGCTCCGGATCATCCAGGAACCGCCGCCGGCCGGCCCAGATGCCCAGAACCATCGGCAGCAGCACGATCAAGGCGGTGAAGGGCGAGGTCTGCAACCAGTCGGTCGCGCGCGCCACCGCAGCGGTCACCGGGTCGGTGTTGTCGAGCCCGGCGGCGACCATCGTGTCCTCGGGTGCGGGTACGAGGCCCGTCGTCGACCCGAGCAGGACGACGGGGATCACCAGTGCCGCGGCCACCGCGAGCAGGCGCCGGTCCGAGCTGTGGATCACCGCCACGGTCAGCCACCCCGCCAGGGCGTACCCGCCGAGGATGTCACCGGGAAACAGCAACAGTGCGTGGGCGAAGCCGATGAGCAGCAGCCAGCCGCTCCGGCGCCACAGCAGCCACGACGCGGTGGCCTGCGTTCCACCGGCGGCAATCTGCCGGCGCAGCAGCTGGACCATGCCGTATCCGAACAATGCCGCAAACATCGGATAAGCCCGACCGTCCACGAACGTCGCGATCACGAAGGTCGTCGCCCGGTCGAGCAAGTCGTCCTCGATGACGTGCATCCGCCGGCCGTACGGGCGGTCGAACAGGTAGAGCGGGGCGTTGGCCAAGGCGATGAGGGCCAGCATGAAGCCGCGCGCCAGGTCCGGCGCCAGCGAACGCTCCGTGGCCGTGACGGGACCACGGACCGCGGTGGGGGGAGTGGAGGTCCGCTCTGTCATCAGCCTCATTGTGGTGGGCCGGCTCTGACCTGTCCGACAGTGGTGAGCCCGTACCGCCTCGTCGAGCCCGGAGGGGTGTCGATCGTTCGAACAGCTTGGAGATGGGCGGCGCGCCTCTGACGTACGTCCCGGCTGCCAGCACCACCGACGAGTCGCCCGACCAACGACATTAGGGTGGTCGCCGTGGCACATGAGGTGACGAACCACGCTGCCCGGCCGACGCAGGCCCCGCCGACGATGCAGGACGTACTCATCGCGCTCACCGACTACTGGACGCGGCGCGGTGCCATGATCGTGCAGCCGTTCAACACGGAGGTCGGCGCGGGTACCTACAATCCGGCGACCATCCTCCGCGTGCTCGGTCCGGAGCCCTGGCGGGTGGCCTACGTCGAGCCGAGCGTGCGCCCGGACGACTCGCGGTACGGCGAAAACCCCAACCGCCTGCAGACCTTCACCCAGTTCCAGGTCATTCTCAAGCCGGACCCGGGCAACTCCCAGGAGATCTACCTCGACAGCCTGCGGGCGATCGGTGTCGACATCGACGCGCACGACATCAGGTTCGTCGAGGACGACTGGAGGTCACCCGCGATCGGGGCCTGGGGCCTGGGCTGGGAGGTCTGGCTCGACGGGCTGGAGATCACCCAGTACACCTACTTCCAGCAGGCCGGCGGCAAGAACCTCGACCCGGTGAGCGTCGAGATCACCTACGGCGTCGAGCGCATCATGATGGCGCTCCAGAGCGTGACGCACTTCAAGGAGATCGCCTACGCACCGGGCATCTCCTACGGCGAGGCGTTCGGCCAGGCCGAGTACGAGATGAGCCGCTACTACCTCGACGACGCCGACGTGGCGACCAACTGGACGCTGTTCGAGGCGTACGAGGCCGAGGCCCGGCGCTGTATCGAGGAGCGGCTGCCGGTGCCGGCTCACACGTACGTCCTGAAGTGCTCGCACGCGTTCAACGTGCTCGACTCCCGGGGCGCGATCAGCACGACCGAACGCGCCAACGCGTTCGCCCGGATGCGGTCGCTGGCGCGCCAGGCGTCGAACCTGTGGAACGAACGCCGGGAGGAGCTCGACTACCCGCTCGGGCGCACCGAACCGCTGCCGCTCGCCCCTGCACCGACGGACTTCCCCGAGATCGACCGGCCGAGCACCCTGCTGTTCGAGATCGGGACCGAGGAACTGCCCCACGCCGATGTCACCCGGACGGCCAACTCGGTGCGGGAGGCGCTCACGGCCAAGCTCGCCGAGACCCGGCTGGGCCACGGCGAGGTCCGTACGTACGGGACGCCGCGGCGGATCATCGCACTCGTCGACGCGGTCGAGCCGCGTGAGCCCGACAGCGAGCGGACCGTCCGCGGTCCCCGGACCAGTGCCGCCTACGACGCGGACGGCAAGCCGACCAAGGCGGCGGAAGGATTCGCCCGTGGCCAGGGCGTGTCCGTCGAGTCGTTGCAGCGCGTCGAGCAGGGCGGCGTGGAACACGTTGCGGCCGTGCGGACCGATGTCGGCCGGAGTGCCGCCGAGGCGGTCAGTGGAATACTCGCCGCCGTCGTCAGCGAGCTGCGGGCCGAGAAGAACATGCGCTGGAACGACCCGAACCTGTCGTTCAGCCGGGCGATCCGCTGGCTGGTCGCGCTGCTCGGCGAGACCCCGGTGCCGGTCGCGGTGTCGTCGCTGGCGGCTGGGCGGACGACGCGGGTCCGCCGAACGGCTGCCCAACCGGTCGTGGACGTCCCGGCCGCCGACGGCTATCTCGACTTCCTGCGTACGCACGGGATCACCGCCGACCCGGCCGAGCGGCGCTCCCAGATCGTGGCGGCGGCGACCGGCCTGGCGGAAGAGGTCGGCGGCCGGATCGAGGTGGACGGCGAGCAGGCGCTCCTCGACGAGATCACCAACCTGGTCGAACATCCGGTCGCGATCCGTGGCGCCTTCGAGGAGAGCTACCTCGAGCTGCCGAGCGAGATCCTGACCACGGTCATGCGCAAGCACCAGCGCTACCTGCCGGTGCGGGCAGCCGACGGGTCGCTGCTGCCGCACTTCGTCGCGGTCGCGGACGGGTCATGTGACCACAACCTGGTCCGGGCGGGCTATGAGTCGGTACTGCGGGCACGGTACGAGGACGCGGCGTTCTTCTGGCGGGCCGACCTGGAGGTGCCGCCGGAGGAGTTGCGGGCGCGACTCTCGAAGCTGGCATTCGAGAACCGCCTCGGCTCCGTGGCAGACCGCGCCGATCGCATCTTCCGCCTCGCGCTCGCGCTGTCCGTGATCGTCCGGCTGACCGATGAGCAGAAGCAGACCCTGCGCCGAGCCGGATCACTGGCGAAGTTCGACCTCGGCTCGCAGATGGTGGTCGAGCTGACCTCGCTGGCGGGGACGATGGCCCGGGAGTACGCGGTGCGTGCGGGGGAGACGCCGGCCGTCGCCCAGGCGCTGTACGACATGGAGCTACCCCGCACAGCCGGAGGACCGCTGCCGGAGACGCTTCCGGGTGCCCTGCTCGCGCTGGCCGATCGGTTCGACCTGTTGGCCGGACTCTTCGCGGTTGGTGCCGAACCCACAGGGAGCTCCGACCCGTTCGCCCTGCGCCGCGCGGCTCTCGGGATCGTCAACATCCTGCGCGCCCGGCCAGAGCTCGCCAAGGTGACGCTCGACTCAGGTCTTGCGGGAGCGCTGTCCGATATCCGTGACCATGGCGTGGAGGTGCCTCCGAGCAAGCGCGCGGAGGCACGCGAGTTCGTCGTACGCCGATATGAGCAGCAGCTGCTCGACGCCGGCTCCGACTACCGTCACGTGCAGGCGGTACTTCCGCTCGCCCCCATGCCCGCGCGGGCGGAGCAGACGTTGGGCGAGCTTGGCCGGTTGGTCGCAGAACCTGCCTTCGCCGACCTGGTGACGGCCCTGCAACGGGTACGCCGGATCGTGCCGGCCGACGTCGTGCCTGGCTACGAGCCGGGAGCCCTGTCGGAGCCGGAGGAACTCGGTCTGCATCAGGAGCTCGCGAAGGTGTGCGAGGCGTTGGGTGTACGCCCGGGTGCGGATGTCGGCGCGGGTGGGGTCGCGGGTGCGGGTGCCGGTCTGGGCGCGTACACCCTGGCGGAGTTCGTCGACGCGGCGGCCGCCCTGGTCGGACCGATCAACGCGTTCTTCGACGCGGTCTTGGTGATGGCGGAGGACCCGGCGGTACGAGCCGCTCGCCTTGGCCTGCTCGCCTCGATCCGCGACCTCGCAGCGCCCGTCCTCGACTGGGACGCCCTGTAGTCCTACTCGCCGCCCGGGTCCGCGACCCAGACCCGAACCAGTGCTGCGCGGACGGGCGCGCCGTGATCGCTGCAGACCCCGCTCCAGCCCTATTCCCGTGATCATGATCCTGATCATGAAGCCGTTCGGGCCCATAGCCCTCAACCGCTTC
Organism: uncultured Actinomycetota bacterium; assembly: GCA_963720325.1. Lineage (GTDB taxonomy): Bacteria > Actinomycetota > Actinomycetes > Propionibacteriales > Actinopolymorphaceae > Thermasporomyces. Next base: position 11,372 of record CAVRFE010000006.1, read on the forward strand.
ATGATCATGGAACGTCCGTGCCGCGTTCTTGGCCAGCTGGGGCGTCCGCGTGCCGCGTTCTTGGTCAGCTGGGGCGTCCGCGTGCCGTCCGAGTGATCATGAAGCCGTTGGGGGCACATAGCCCGTTCTGGATTCATGACTTGGATCATGATCACTCGGACGGAGCAGAGTCGGCGGACTCTCAGAGGGACGGTCGCGGGTTGTCGGAGGTGCAGGCTGCGACTTGTCAGAGGTATCCGCGCATAGATGCGTGGAAACCTCTGACAACTTTGGGCCCGCCTCTGACAACTCTGGGCCCGCCACTGACAACTCTGGGCCCGCCCACAAGTCAGCGGACGAGGACGCAGCGCACCGGTGGGAGGTCCTCGGCGAGAAGCTCCCAGCTCGCCCCGGAGTCCCTACTGGCGTAGACGGCGCCGTCAGCCGTGCCGAAGGCGGCCGTCGTACCCGCGCCGGACAGGCAGTGGGTGTCGATGTTCTGGTCGAAGTGGTCGGGCAGCCCCTTGCGGCAGCGCTCGAACCGGACGCCCTCCAGCCCACCTCGGTAGACCGCTGCGTCGCGACCGTCGGGTCCATGTGATGCGCTGACGAGCACAGTGTCCTTGCAGACCGCGACCGCGCGGCAGTAGACGCCACCAAGCCCGAGCTGACGGTCGTTCCACGAGACCGCGTGGTCCCAGCTGGTGGAAAGACCGCGGGCGGTGGCCGCCAACACGGGACCGTCGTCGCCGGGTAGTGCCAGCACCTGATGCACGTCCGCGTCGATGTCGAGCGTGGGTTCCCAGGTCCGGCACCCGTCCGTAGACCGCGGGATGCCGCCGACATGCACGTTGATGAACGTCGTCCCGATGTCGTCAACGCCAATCGAACGGATCGCTGGCGGGTCTCCCCATGGCGTGTGCCACTTGTCCCGGCCCTCGACGAAGTCGAACGACTCGACGGCCTCGACACGACCGTCTTGTAGCCGGTGGAGGTGAGCGTCGTGGGTGCCGATCAGTACGCCGTCCGGAGTCGGATACAGGCAGGTCATCCGGACGTTGCGCAGACTCGTCACATTGCGCCAGATCGCTGCCGTGCCCGCACTGAAGACCTCCGACTCACCGACCAGGGCCCAGATCGTGTCGCCGTCGAGCGCCAGTGTGCGCAGGCGACGCCCGGGTAGTTCGAGTCGCTTGGTGGCGCCCAGAACGTACAGCCCGTCATCGGTCCCCACGTAGATGCCAGCGGGCATCAACACTCCCTTCGCCGACAGTGATTCTTCCCTGCGGAAGTCCCACGCGGAAGGGCCGGCTGGCACTGACCCGATCTGATCCGGCCGCGCAGACCCGGGCCGATGCGGACGGCTAGGTTGTCCTTACTGTCCGAATTGTCTAGCTGGGCTGCCGAACACCGACGGGGCAACCCATCACGGCCGGTCCGCGTCACGTGGTAGTGACCCAACGGGAGGTACGACCCATGATGCGCAGTGATTCCCACCCCGCGACACCGCTTCACGAGCGTTCTGCACAGGTACGGGGCTGGCTGCCCCGGCGAGCCGTCCTGCTCGGCGGGCTGGCACTTCCACTGCTCGCAGCCTGTGGCCAGGTGCCCGGAGGTCGTGGCGAGGGTGGCCTGCAGCTGATGGTCGCCAACGACGTCGAACGCGTCGAGCCACCCGATGGCACTGAGGTGGCTCCCACCGTCGAGGGAATCACGTCGTTCGGGCACTCGCTGGTGGCCAAGGCCGCGACGGCAACAGACAATTTCGTCGCCTCGCCGGCCAGTGTCGCGTACGCCTTCGGCATGGTTCGCGCCGGCGCGGCTGCCGAAACCGCCGCGCAGATCGACCGGGTGCTCGGATATCCGGCCAAGGGCCTGCACCCCGCGCTCAACACGTTGAACCGCCAGGTCGTCACCACCGACAAGGCGCCGCCGCGAGCGTCGGGCAAGGAGTCCCGCAAGCCTGACGACGAGCCCGAGCCGCCCGTGGTCGCGGTGGCCAACGGACTGTTCGCCCAGGACGGCTTCGCGCTCAAGGACGGATTCCTGCGTACGCTCGCCCAGCACTACGGCGCGGGCGCGCACACCCTCGACCTCCACTCACCGGAGGCTGTCGACGCGATCAACGGCTGGGTACGCGAGCAGACCGCGGAGCGTATCGACAAGCTCTTCGACCAGATCGCCGCGGAGACCGTCCTGATCCTGGCGAACGCGGTCTACCTCAAGGCCGACTGGGCCGCGTCGTTCGAGAAGAGCGCGACCCGAGACGACACCTTCACCCGCGCCGACCGCAGCACCGTGCAGACGCCGATGATGTCCCGGACCGGACCGATGCGTCATGCCAGCGGTGAGGGTTGGCAGGCCGCCGAGCTCCGCTACTTCGGTGGCGAGCTCGCGATGTGGGTGCTGGTCCCGACTGGAGACCAGGCACCGTCGAGCCTGCTCGACGCACCGGTACTGCAGCAGGTGGAGGCCGGGCTTGGCGACGGTCAGGTGCAAATCGTCATGCCACGCTGGGACTTCGCGACCAACCTGCCACTCAAGCCGACCCTGCAGGAACTCGGGATGACGGCACCGTTCAGTGACCAGACCGCCGACTTCAGCGCCATGTCGAAGGACCCGCTCTTCATCGGCCAGGCCATCCACCGCGCGACCATCACGGTCGACGAGTGGGGTACGGAGGCGGCGGCGGTGACCGGGGTCGCCATGGACGTGACGTCGGCGCCGGTCGGGGAGCCAGTCGAGATCCGCGCCGACCGGCCGTTCGCGTTCGCGATCATGCACCTGCCGACGAAGACGCCGCTGTTCGTCGGCCAGGTCGCCGACCCCACGGCCAGTTAGCGCCTAGCGTACGCACGGGGTCGGCGGCGCGGCACCGACGCTGAGGAGGAACCATGGGACCCGCCCATCGCGTATCCAGACGGATGATCGTGCTGGGCGGGCTCTCGGTGCCGGCGCTCGCAGCGTGCGGCCCGAAGGAGTCCCGCCCCGCCACACCTGGCCGACAGGGACGGAGAGGCGACTCAGACATGGACACACGGCACCACGGAACAGGCCCCGCGCCCGGCGGGATGCGGCTGGTCGCAGCGGACGGAGTCGACCACGTCGCTCCGCCGGCCGACACTCCGCTGCGCCCGACGGTCGACGGCATCACCGCGTTTGGGTACGACCTGATGGAGGTCGCGTCCCGAGCAGCGGACAACTTCGTCTGTTCGCCGGCCAGCATCGCGTACGCGTTCGCCATGGCGCGTGCCGGCGCTCGCGGTGAGACGGCGGCCCAGATCGACGAGGTGTTGGGGTTCCCGGCCGGCGGACCGCATGCCGCCCTGAACTCCCTTGCCCGCCAGGTCGTCACCGTCGACAAGGCACCAGCGCCGACGCCGACGCGCCCGACCCGCGGCGCCCGTGACAAGCGGCCCCCGGTGCTCGCGATCGCGAACGGGCAGTTCGTCCAGGTGGGGCTCGAGCTGAAGAAGGCGTTCCTGCATACGTTGGCCGAGCATTACGGAGCCGGCGTCCACACAGTCGACTTCGCCAGCCCGGAGGCGAAGAGTCTGATCGATGCGTGGGTACGCGACGAGACCGCCGGCCGAATCAACAAACTCTTCGACCAGATCCCCGCCAGCACGAGACTCGTCCTGGCGAACGCCGTCTACCTCAAGGCCGACTGGGCGTGGCCGTTCGTGAAGAACCCGGTCGAGCCGGCGCCGTTCACCCGCGCCGACGGCAGCGTAATCCAGGTGCCGACGATGCGGGACGAACGGACGTTGCGGTATGCCACCTCGCCAGAATGGCAGGCAGCCGAACTTCCCTACGTCGGCGGGGAACTGGCGATGGTCGTGATCGTGCCGGCCGGCAACGCCCGCCCCCTGGCCATGCTGGCGCCCGACACCCTGGCCCGGGTGCTCGGCGGCCTGCAGGAGGGATACATCGGTTTCGCCATGCCGCGCTGGGACTTCGCCACCACGCTCGACCTGATCCCAGCACTGACGAAGCTCGGCATGACGGCACCGTTCGGCGCGGCCGACTTCTCCGGGATCTGCGACGCCGGCCTGTTCATTGGCCAGGCGATCCACCGCGCCAACATCACCGTCGACGAGTGGGGGACGGAGGCGGCGGCGGTGACCGGGCTCGGCTTCCCGATGAGCTTGCCGCCCACACCCCAGGTCCGAATCCGAGCCGACCACCCGTTCGCGTACGCGATCGTGCACCGGCCGACCGGCGCGCCACTGTTCGTCGGCCAGGTAGCCGACCCCACCGTCGGCTGACGGGAGCCACGCGCGGCTTCCAACAAACCAGTTGCGCCGTACACCACTCATCGGGTCAGATCTGATTCGTCACGGCGGTCGTCGCCGTGGGCTGGTCATGGCAGAGCCCGAAGGGAGGCGAGGACTTGTGATCATTGCCGTGTCCTCTCGTCGCGTGCGTGGACGAAGCGCAGGACGTGCGGCCTCTCGTCGGGACCTTCGCAGGCTCATCGGGTAGCCGCCGCAGCTGTCCTCCTCCGCTTCGTCGTGCGCGTGACGGTCGTCCATGTCACGACGGCTCGGAGGATCACATGTCCCGCGCAGACCGCGGCCCACAGCGGCCGACCCTCGAAGGCACCTTCACCTGCGTCCATTGCGGGTTCGACGTCCCGCACCACGCGCCCGGAACCGCCCATCGCAATCACTGTCCGCACTGCCTGTGGAGCCGGCACCTCGACGCCGACCGACCAGGTGACCGCTCCGCGGACTGTGCCGCGGCCATGGAGCCGCTGGCCATCTGCGTGCGTGGCGCGGGGGAGTGGGTGCTGATCCATCGCTGCAAGGGCTGCGGCGAGCTGGCGCTCAACCGTACGGCTGGCGACGACAGCGCGCTGCTCCTCGTCCAGCTGGCCGTGCGGCCGCTGGCACAGCCGCCGTTCCCGCTCGACCTGCTTCAACGGCTGTAGGCGACTGCCTCAGCTGGCGCCGCGCGACCCGACGGGAGAGGAGGATCCGGCTGCTGCGGCGTCGAGCGCCGCGCGGATTCGACGAAGGTAGTCGGCGGGATAGTCGCCTGTTTGGAAGTCGGCGATGTCGAGGATGTACCGGCATTGATCCAGGGGCATGTGCCGGGCGAACTCCTGCGGATCGTTGATCAGCTCATCAAGAAGGTCGTCGCCTTCCACAAAGAACAGATCGATGAGCTTGGGATATCCGTCCTTGGAGAGCAGGACGTGGCGCTCGCCGATGTCGACCCGCGGCCCCCACCAGCGCACGTTCTGACGGCCCCAGCTATCGATCGCGTCGACCTCATGCCGGAGAGCGCGCAGATCGGCATCGGCTTCCGCTTCTTCTGGGTGCTCCCAGCGCCGCAGAAACCGCTCCACCACGCGCTCATCGGGAACGTCCAGATGTTCCAGCACGGCCAGATGCCCGCCACCTTCCAGCCGGGTCGCCAACTCCACCCGCGGAACGTACCGATTGCCCGCGCATCGCTCACACAGATCGACGAAATACCCGTACCCCGGCTCGAACGGACTGACCCGAGCAACGAAACGACCACCGGGCGACCGATACACAAACGCCCAGTCGCCCTGACCGCACATCTCCCAACCCAGCCGCTCGAGCTGGGTACGCGCGAAGCGATGATCAAGCGCCGGCCACTGCATGCCAAGCAAAGGGACTAGATCAGGATCACGCACCCGGCGAAGCCTGCCACCGGACGGGTTGCGCAACCACTGAGTTATGCGTCGGGGTGGCGGGAGAGGAGCCAAGTCCCCGCGTATGAGCACTCAGCCTGGAGAGGCCGCTTGTTCGCTCGCAGGACCGGCGGATAGCGTCGCAGCTAGGCCGTTGTACGGACGCATGCAGGCGCGCCCTCGATTGGCGCACTTTGTTGGCAAGGCACACGACGGGGAGGATGACGGCCGATGACCAAGGTCCTCGTGGTGGAGGACGCGCGCACCCTCCGGACGGCTCTGGAGCTCGCAATCAACGCCCAGCCGGACCTCGATTGCGTGGGCGCGGTCCCGACCGTCGAGGCGGCCATCGCGGTCGCCGCCGTCGATCCGCCCGACGTGGTGATCATGGACGTTCGCCTTCCCGGCGTGGATGGCATCGAGGGCACCCGGCAGTTCACAGCGGCACATCCGAACGCGCGCGTCCTCGTCCTCAGCGGTGATTCCCGACCGCAGGTCACCAGCGCAGCCGTCGCCGCCGGAGCACAGATTGTCCTTGTCAAGGGGATCGAGTTCTCCGAACTCCTTGCGGCCATTCGACCTGCCTGACACTGCATTCTTCGGAGCCCTGGCGGCGATCAAGCAGTAGGCCTCTTGCGCCACTGCCGTTGATCGGTGAGGGTACCCGTCGGTTACCGGCTCAGGTGTTCGTGGAGCATCTTCCAGTTGCCGTTGCGCTTCGTCACGACGTTGGTGCCACGGCCCTGTCCGGATGCGGATTCGCCGTCGATGACGCCCGACCAACGGAAGCGGTATCGGCAGACCGCCAGGTCATCGGCGATGGCAACCCACTCAAGATCCTCGATCGTGTACACCTCATCCAGGATCGTGGCGAAGGTGCGCTCGACCGCCGCTCTGATCGCGTCGATGCCGTCGTAGGAGCCCTCGGTGAACCAGTAGGTCGCATCATCGGCGATCAGCGGCACCAGTTCGTCGAAGTCATGACGGTTGGTGGCCTGCTCGTACCGGTACACGAACGATGTGAGCTCGGCGTCCAGATCCGACACGTACCAGACCCACTCCTCGTAGCACAGCCGTGCGCGCACGGCCGGCACATTGGGCTCGGAGGCACTCGGCGATTCCTCGCCTTGTGCCTCCGACCTGACAGTTTGCGAGTCGGGGTGGCGGGATTTGAACCCACGACTTCCTCGTCCCGAACGAGGCCCGTGCTCCGATAGCCATCCAGATGGCTCGCATGGGCGCAGGTCAGCGCGCTAGGGATCCGGCGTCTGACCGAACCTCACCGCGATTGCCGCCCCCACTCCGCCCCCGCTCCGCCCCCAGAATCGGACCTCCGAGTCCTCACCGGCTCCTTCTACACCCTCTCCTCTTCCGGACCGGACACTGACCCAAGACACTGGACCAGGGCAGGACCAGGAACCTCTGCTTTGCTGGTTCCGCCTCTACCGGGGGGGATCAAGGCGCCGCTGGCGCGGCGCACCGCCCGGACACCGCCCTTGCGGGCGGCGCTGGGGCGCCGTCCTCGGGCTCGCCGGGCGG